>NZ_CP043732.1:0-2400000 GCF_014084045.1 Microbacterium esteraromaticum | reverse complement strand
GTCCAGGCACTGCCCACGATCACCGCGTCCTCGGGCACCTCGCTCGGAAGACGATCGAGCAGGGCACGCTCGTCGTGCGAGATGAGGCGAGCCTCGTCGCCGTACGCGTAGTTCGCGGCGGCGTAGCGGACCGCCTGCTGATTCGTGTAGGCCTGCGCTCCGATCACGACTACTCCCACGATGGCGATCACGATGGCGCCGCGGCGCGTCACCGACTCGCGGGTCGCCAGCCTGCGCGCGTGCTCGAAGAGGGCGGCACCGCCGACCGCCGCGATCGGAATGAGCAGCATCGGCAGGACCGCGGCGAGACGCGGCGAGTTGTTGTACCAGGACGCGGTGAGAAGATCGCGCAGCTGGGGCCACACCATGGCGCTCGAGACGATGTACAGGGTCGCGAAGGCCGCATAGAACAGCACGGGCATGAGCGCGGTCAGCGTCCGTCGGCGCACCAGGACGCCCAGCCCGATGCAGAGGAGGATGACGGCGACCCACGCCACGTTCCCATACGACTGCGACAGCGTGAGCGCCTGGCCGACGGCCTGCCCGACAGACTGCTCCACCGCCCATCCTCGGGCGTCAGCCGGCGGCTTGAGAACCTTCCAGGCCGCGGCAGCGGCTGCGAGGACGACGAAGAGAAGCACGGAGTACTTCACCAGCACCGAGCGGGATGGCTTCGTGGAGACCAGCCGTATGAAGGAGAGGACGCAGGCGATCACCGCCAGGACGATCCAGGCGACGAAGGCGCCCGGGTGAGAGATGACGAGCCCCGGCAGCGACCCCAGCAGCGCGACGGTGAGGATCGCGGCGGGCATCTCCGCGTCGCCCGACCCGAAGCGCAGCAGCTGCACGGTGACCGCGAGCACAGCGGGAAGAAGGCTCAGGGCCAGGAAGTAGGGGTACAGCACCCCGTAGTCGATCATCAGGATCGGGAAGGTCGGAAGGATCGCACTCAGGACGCCGGCGGTGACCAGGGCCACCGGCCGGCTTCCCGCGATCACGCGAGTCAGCAGCAGCACGGTCGCAGGCCAGGCCACGACGGCGACGGCGATCAACACGGCGTTCGATGCGACCATGATGGAGGCCCCGGACGCATCGACGACGAGCGCGACCAGCGCGTGCCAGCCGTCCGGGTAGAACCACAGCCCGCCATCGCTCGTCATGCTTCCGACGGTGAGCGGTGACGCCGCGCCCGTGTCCATGATGTAGCGGACGGCGTTCAGGTGGAAGACGTTGTCGAACGTCTGCGAGATGTTCTGCGGATCGCCGATGATCAGCACCAGCTGCGCTGCGAGGAGCACCGCAGCTGAGCCGAGGGCGATCAGCTCGGCGCGGCGCACTGGGGATGCCGAGCGCGGAGCCTGAGCAGGTCTGGCCAGCACCCGCACGACGACGGCGATGACGACGACCGCGACGGCGGTGATCAGCACGGGCAGCACGGACCAGCGCACGCCGACCACGTTCGCCCACAGCGACGCCAGCACGATGACGCTCATCGACGCCGGGGCCGCGAGCGCCCAGGCCCACAGCCCGCGGAGCGTCAGGACGCGCGCGGTGATGTATCCGGGCACGACGAGGAGTGCCACCGCGACGAGAAGGGGCACGACTGCGGAGAACCAGCTCACAGAGCACTCCGCTCGCCGCGTGCGCCGAGCGCCGATCCGATCTCGCTGCGGGGAGCGAGTAGTTCGACGATCGGACCGAGTCGCACGGCAGAAGGCGGGATCACGTGGTTTCCTTAGCGAAGAGGGAGATGTGGCGCCCACGGGGCGTGAAGAATGCGTGCCCAGTCTAGGCGGGTCAGCCATGAGCGCCTGTCAGGCCGGGTGTCCGCTGCCGGTCTGCCGCCGAGCCGACGCGGGTGGCACACAGGGTCTGCGGAGGACCGACGCCTATAATCGGACATCGTGCCCGGACGGCGGGTATCTCCAAGACCACTGAGGTATTCGAATGCTTGAGCGCAGCCCGCGAGTGTCCATCGTCATCAGAACGAAGGATCGCGCCCCGCTGCTGCGAAGGGCGCTGGATGACATCATCGGCCAGACGATGACCGACTGGGAGGCCATCGTCGTCAACGACGGCGGCCAGGTTCAGCCCGTGGACGCGCTCGTCGCGGAGCGCGAAGCCCGCTTGGACGGTCGACTCGAGGTCATCCACGTCGACGGCGGCACGGGCTCCATGGAGGCCGCAGCCAACCTCGGCGCACAGCGCGCCCGGGGTGAATTCGTCGTCATTCACGATGACGACGACACCTGGGCCCCGCAGTTCCTCGCCACGATGGTCGACTCGCTGGATGCCGATCCCGATGCCGTCGCCGTGGCCGCTCGCACGGAGATCATCTTCGAGCGCCTCGAGGGCGACACGACCACCGAGCTCAGCCGCGTGCCGTTCGTGCCCCCGGCGGAGATGGTCACCATGTACGACCTTCTCCAGACCAACCGCGTGGTGCCCATCGCCCTCGTCGTGCGCCGGAGCGTCTACGACGAGATCGGATGGTACGACCCGGCGCTCAAGGCCGTCGGCGACTGGGAGTTCAACCTCCGACTCGTCCGCCACGGGCGCGTCCCCTACGTCGGAGACGAGCCCCTGGCCTTCTGGCACCAGCGGCCGCACGCGAAGGGCGCAGCGTCGAACAGCGTCTTCGGCGAATCCCTCGATCACATGCAGTTCGATCGCCTGGTGCGCGAGCGGGCGCTGCAGGAGTATGTCGATCAGAACGGCGTCGGCGCGCTGCTGTATCTGTCGAAGTACATCGAGGAGACCGTGCGCTACCACTCTCTGCAGCACGCCCTCGTCCGCTTCATCCGCCGTGGGCTGTCGAAGCTGCGCCTGCGCCGCCGCGCCTGACACCCGACCTTCCCCGGACCGATGTCCGTCCCCCTTCGAAAGGCCCCATCAGCGTGAGCAAACGCGTCGCCGCAATCGTCGTCACCTACAACCGGCTGGACAAGCTGAAGACCGTCCTCGACAAGCTCCGCGCCCAGACGACCCCGCCCGAGTGGATCGTCGTCGTCGACAACGCGTCCACCGACGGAACGGATGCCTTCCTGGCGGCGCAGACCGACCCGTCGCTCGACCTCACGACCCTCAGCGAGAACACCGGCGGAGCGGGTGGGTTCGCCACCGGCGTCAAGCGCGCCTATGAGCTGGGCGCCGACCTGTTCTGGCTGATGGACGACGACTGCTACCCGGAGGCGGACGCGCTCGAGCACCTCGTCGACGGTCATGCCCTCGCGATGGAGTCGATGCCGGGCGGCGTCCCCTTCGCCTGCTCGCTGGTCTACTTCGACCACCAGGAGCTGGCGGAGATGAACATCCCCGCCCCGGACTGGAAATGGGCTCGGCTGTGGGTGCGCGGTCAGCGCGCTGTGCTCGTCCAGACCTGCTCGTTCGTCTCGGCCCTCTACACTCGCGAGACCGTCGAGCGCATCGGCCTGCCGCTGCGCGAGTACTTCATCTGGTTCGACGACGCGGCCTACGCCCGCATGGCCAGCGTGGGCATCGGACCGGGCGTGTGCATCCTTGACAGCAAGGCCTATCACGACACCCCGAACAACGTGGCTGGGGACTTCTCCAAGGTCGACGAGTCCAATCTCTGGAAGTTCGAGTACGGCGCCCGGAACGAGGCGTCCTACCACCTCCACCACGAGTCCCTGCTGTCGTACCTCAGGTTCGTCGCGCGCGTCGAGATCCTGATGCACCGCGGCCGCGTCGCCTGGCGGCACCGTCGTCGCATCACGTCCCGCCTGTTCGCGGCGATCCGCTTCAACCCGACTGCAGAACGGGTCTGACCCCTTGCTGCGAACTAGGATGGTCATGCCCAGACGGGCGCCTGTTCCACGCCCGAGGGGTCTTCATGCGCGTTGAATCCGGTGACACCGCCGTTCTCCGTGAACCCGGTCGAAGCCGCGGTCTGTGGGATGTCTTCGGACATCGCCACCTGCTGGGCCTGATCGTCCGCAAAGAGGTGCAGATCCGGTACCGCGGATCCGTGTTCGGGTGGCTCTGGTCGTACGTGAAGCCGCTGGTGCAGTTCCTCGTGTTCTACATCGCGCTCGGCGTCTTCATGGGGCTGAACAAGAACATCGATTTCTACGCGATCTACATCCTGTCCGGCATCACGATCGTGACGTTCTTCAACGAGGCGTTCTCGAACGGCACGCGATCGCTCATCGACAATGCCGCGCTGATCAAGAAGATCTACCTCCCCAGGGAGATGTTCCCGGTCGCGAGCATGCTCGTCGCCCTGGTCAACTCGCTTCCGCAGATCCTGGTCGTCATCGTCATCTCGATGTTCTTCGGCTGGACGCCCGGTGCTGCCCAGCTCGGGGCGCTCGTGCTGGGGCTGGTCATCATCTCCCTGTTGTCCACCGGCCTCGGAATGCTCTTCGGCGCGATCAACGTGACGTTCCGCGATGCGCAGAGCTTCGTGGAGATCATCGTGATGTGCGCCGTATGGGCGTCTCCCGTCATGTACCACTGGGACATGGTCGCCTCCCAGGTGCCCTCCTGGCTCTTCACGCTGTACCGTCTGAACCCCCTGACGCCGGCCGTCGAGCTGTTCCACTACGGTCTGTGGTTCCCGCTGAACCCCGGCGATGCTCGCGTGCTTCCCGACATGTGGATGTACGCCGGCTGGGCTCTGGTCACCGCAGTCGTCGTCCTCTTCATCGGCCAGTTCGTGTTCCGACGTCAGGAGGGTCGTTTTGCACAGGACCTCTGAGGCCCCGCTGCCCCGCATCGTCGTGGACGACGTCCACAAGGACTTCAAGCTGCGGCACACCCACTCGATCAAGGAGACCTTCGTCGCCGCGCTCAAGCGCAAGCCGCTGACGACGGACTTCCACGCGCTGGACGGCGTCAGCTTCGAGATCGGCGAGGGCGAGGCCGTGGCGCTGCTCGGCTTCAACGGGTCCGGGAAGTCGACGATGCTCAAGCTGATCTCCGGAGTGCTCACCCCGGATCGGGGAAGCGTGCTCACCCGCGGGCGAGTCGCCGGCCTGATCGAGGTCGGCGCTGGGTTCCACCCCGACCTCTCCGGACGGGAGAACATCTACCTCAACGCGGCGATCCTCGGGATGACCCGGAAGGAGACGGAGGAGCGCTACGCCCAGATCGTCGAGTTCAGCGAGATCGAGAAGTTCATCGACACCGAGGTCAAGCACTACTCGTCCGGCATGTTCCTGCGACTCGCGTTCTCGGTGGCGATCCACACCGAGGTCGACATCCTCCTGATCGACGAGATCCTCTCGGTCGGAGACGAGCCGTTCCAGCAGAAGTGCCTGGCTCGCATCCGCGAGCTCCACTCCCAGGGCAAGACCCTCGTCGTCGTCAGCCATGACCTCGACATGGTGTCGAAGCTGTGCGAACGCGGAATCCTGCTGCGCGACGGGAATGTGCTCTTCGACGGCGCGAGCAGCGAGGCCGTCGAAGTGATGCGCCGCTAGGCCGTGAACGCCATGAGTCACCCGGCGATCACGACATAATGCATTACATGCCGCGTATCAGCATGCCCAGCGCCATCCGTCGAGTCGTCTCATGGATGCGGCGCGTGGACGGCACCGTTCAGAGAATCGAATCCGAGAACGCGGAGCTGCGGAGCGAGCTCGCAGCGCTCTCGCATGAAGTGAACGGGCTGACGAACGGCCTGACGGCGCTGACCGATCTCACCCGAGCCACATCCCGCGAAGTGGACGAGACTCGCCGGGTGGCGATGAACACGGCCCGCAGGCTCACGTCGACACGCGGACGCATCCGCATGGTCTTCCTCGTGCACAACGCGGCAGCCTGGGGGTCGATCGCCGAGCTCGTGCGGCTCACGCACGCTCATCCTGATTTCGAGCCGGTCGTGGTCAGCATCCCGCACCACTACTCGGGTGTCGGTCCTGCGAAGGGCGAGGGCAGGACGCACCGGTTCCTCAAGTCCGAGGGCGTCACCCACATCCGTCTGCACAAGAGCCATCTGTCCGATGCCGCGCAGCTGCTGCGCGCCCTGGATCCGGACATCGTCGTCAGGCAGAGCCAATGGGACGCCGACATCGACGAGGCGTTCAGCGCCGAGTCGCTCGCGTGGACCCGGGTCATCCTGATCCCCTACGAGACGATGAACACGACCGAGAACGTGCCGATCGGCGATCCGCCGATCAACTCGGCCGTGGACACGGCGATGCATCGCACCGCCTGGCTCGTGTTCCTGGCCAATGAGGAGGCCCTCGCCATCGCCCGCCGGGACGCCCTCACCGCCGGACTGCAGTTCCGCGCGGTCGGGCATCCGAAGCTGGACTATGTGCGCGAGACCGAGCCCGACTGGCCGCTGAGCAGGCCCGATGGCACTCACCGGCGTCGGGTGCTGTGGTCAGCGCATCATTCGATCCTCACGGGATGGAACGACTTCGGCATGTTCGCGCAGACGCACAGCGACATGCTCGCGTGGGCACGAGATGCCCCAGAGACCGAGTTCGTCTTCATGCACCACCCGCTGCTGCCCGACACCATCGCCCGAGAGGGAAGCCCGGTCTCGCCCGCTGAGTATCGCGAGTGGCTGAACGAGTGGACCGAGCTCGACAATGCGGCAGTGTGGGACGGGGATTACGCCGAGGCGCTCGCAGCGGCCGACTTCCTCGTCACAGACGGCCCGAGCATGATGATCGAGGGTCAGATGCTGAGCGTGCCCACCGTCTTCCTCGAGCGCGCGGATCACATCCCGTTCAACGACATAGGGCGCGAGATCGCGCGCGGGGTGCATCGGGTCGAATCCGTGCAGGAGGCACGGCAGACCGTCCTGTCGATCGAGGAGAGCGGCGCCGACCCGCTCGCAGCTCGTCAGGAGAAGAACGTCGCCCGGTTCTTCGGAGAGCCGGGTGCGGCCGCACGCATACTCGAGGTCATCCGCGCAGAGGTGGACGCCGAGCGCATCGTGCTCTCGTCGGTCCGCTGAGGCGAGAGCCTCTCAGAGCTCCGCGTGCAGCGCCCAGACCCGCTCCGCTGAGCTCGCCCACGAGAACGCCCTCGCCCGGTCGGAGCCGAGCACCCGCAGCCGCTCACGGCCGGACCCGAGTGCGTCGATGAGCGCATCGGAGAGCTCTCCGGGAGGCACGAGCGCTCCCCCGTCGGCGACGACGTCGCGATGCACGCCGGAGTCGACGGCGACGATGGGCACGCCCAGCTCCATCGCCTCGATGAGGCGCCATGGCCAGCACGCCGCCATCGAGGTGGCCACGACCGCCGCAGCGCCGGCCAGCGCCGCCGCGCGGGTCGCGTCGTCGAGCGCGCCCCTGATGTGCGCGCGTCTCTCGGGAAGGCCGGCAGCCGCCGCCAGGTCCGCGAGCGCCGGCTCGGCGCCCTCCTCGGCGTCCAGCACCACGGCGTCGATGTCGGCGTGGGCGGCGGCGCGGAATCCGTCGGCGAGCGATGCCGCGTCGCCGATGAGCACCACGTAGCGCTCGGGGAGCTGCAGGTCGGCGCGCAGCGCCGCCGCGTCGTCTGGCTCGCCGAATCCGATGGGTGCCGCCCCCGCGATCACCCGGATGCGGTCGCCGACCGGCACGATCTCGCCGAGGCGCTCGGCCATGGCGTGCGAGGGCACGACGATGGCGTCCGCGTGCTTGATCGCGCGCTTGAGCATCGATCGCTGCCAGACGACGCTCGACTTCGACAGCGCGTCAGGGCTCTCCCAGGCGCACAGGTCCCACAGCGTCACGGTGGTCTGATCGTGGTCGTGCACGCGATCGTGGCGCACGAGGGGCGCAAGCAGGCTCGGCGAGTGGATCAGCCCCCCGCCGACCCCCGCCGGGATGCCCATCTGCCAGGCCGCGGCCAGCTCGCGACGCGCCAGGGGCAGCGTGCGGATCTCGTGCAGCCCCGGCGTCGTCACCTCGGTGCCGCTCGGCGTGATCGCCGAGACGACGCACCCGCGGGGCGCTGTGCGGATCAGGCCCTCGGCGAGCGCGAATCCCGCACGCGTCTGGTCTGCGTCGCCGCCGACCTGATCGAGCACGACCCGCAACTGCACATTCATGAGGTCAGCCTAACCTCGCTACCCCGCAATCCCCTGAGGCGGAACCGGAGACGCGAGGAACGGTCAGGATCCGTCCGGGGTCGGCGTCTTCGTCGGCGGGTGCAGCGCCTGCTGCACCATCGCGTGGATGTGGTCGTAGTCGGGCTCGTGCTCATCGACCCCGGACTCGGGGGTCAGCTCGATCTGGGTGACGGGCAGCTCCTTGGCCTTCATGACGAGTCCGAAGAACTCGGGGACCTTGTCCTGCGGCAGGTCCGTCTCCACGAGGGCGGTGCCCGCAGCGGCGATCTCGTTGAACCGGCCCGCGACGTTCTCGGGAGTGAACTGCTCGAGGATCGCGACCTGGAGCTGGCGCTGGCGCTTCATGCGGTCCCAGTCACTCGTCGTGTAGCGAGAGCGCGCATACCACTGCGCGGTGTCGCCGTCCATGTGCTGCTCGCCCGGCTCGATCCAGCCTGTCGCCCACTCCGAGGCCGGCCGGTCCGTGTCGCCGGGCCCTCCGCCCTTGGGCAGGCGCTCGGTTACCTCGATGTCGACGCCGCCGAGGGCGTCGATGAGCTCGGCGAAGGCGTTCATGTCGACGAAGACGTAGTACGGGATCTCGATGCCGAGCACCCCCTCGGCAGCGTCCTTGGTCGCCTCGATCCCGGGCGCGGAGTCGTGCTGCGCGGCATCCGGATACAGGCCGGCGCCCTGGTCGTCCCGGCAGACCTCGGCCGCGTTGCGGACGTGGTTCATCCAGGGGTTCCAGCCGCAGGTGCGACTGGAGTGGCCCTCGAACCCGTCAGGGTAGAGCTCGCGCATCGGGCTGCCCTCGCTGAACGGAGCGTTCGGCAGCTCGCGCGGGATCCCGGTGATCGTCACGGCGCCAGTGGATGCGTTCACGGACACGACGGAGATGCTGTCGAAGCGCATGGAGTCGCGCCCGTCGCCGCTGTCGGCGCCGAGCAGGAGGATGTTGTAGTAGCCGTCGCTGGGCGGCAGGCTGGGCCCTCCCCCGCCGAAGATGCTGCCGAGCGCCCCTCGGCTCGAGGCGGCAGCGGTGGAACCGTAGACCGCGCCGGATGCCGCGAGCGAGAGCACCAGCACGGATGCCACGGGCAGCGCCCAGCGGGAGATCACCGGCACCTTGATCAGCCGCACCAGGCGCAGGGTGTCGACCGTGAGCACGATCCAGAGGATCGCATAGCCGATCAGCAGCACCTGCACCAGGGTGAGCACGAACCAGGACAGCGAGCCGACGACGAGCCACACCAGCACGTCCCGGCCGAAGAGCGCGAGACCGGCGGCGATGATCAGCAGGAACCAGGCCAGCAGCGTGGCGCCGAGCCCGAACCGCCCCAGACGGCGGTTGCCCGCAAGCACCTGCGCGGAGCCGGGGATGAGCGCGTTGAGCGCGACGAGCCACCAGCCCCGCCGTCCCATCATCGCCTCGTCGGCGCTGTCGGGATGCCGCAGCGGGCGCGTCTCGATGAGCGGCCGCCCGCCTCGCGCGGAGGCGTGCGGGGCGGCCAGCGTCACAGGGAGTCCTTCAGCCGCTGATTCTTCTGCTCGACCTGGTCCTCGAGCTCGGCGGCGTAGGCCTCGACCCGGTCAGCGAGATCGGGGTCCGAGGTGCCGAGGATTCGTGCCGCGAGGATGCCTGCGTTGCGGGCGCCGCCGATCGAGACGGTGGCGACGGGGATGCCGGCCGGCATCTGCACGATCGAGAGCAGAGAGTCCATGCCGTCGAGGTACGCGAGAGGCACCGGCACGCCGACGACAGGCAGAGCCGTGACCGAGGCGAGCATGCCGGGCAGGTGGGCCGCTCCCCCTGCTCCGGCGATGATGACCCGGATGCCACGGCCTCGGGCCTCGCGGCCGTAGCGCATGAGCTTGTCCGGCGTGCGATGCGCCGAGACCACCTCGACCTCGTGCGCGATGCCGAAGTCGGTGAGCGCCTGGGAGGCGTCGCTCATCACGCGCCAGTCGGAGTCGGATCCCATCACGACGCCGACCAGGGGCGAGCTCGAGGAGTGCAGTGGCTCAGTCACCATGACAGGCTACGGCGTGTCGCTGTGAGAAGTTCGCAGCGGCACGCGCCGCGTCGGCTCAGAGGAACAGTGCCGCCGCCGCGCGGGCGGTGTAGACGACATCGTCGAGGTCGTCGCCCGAGACGTTCACATGGCCGACCTTCCGGCCAGGCCGAGGGGCCTTGCCGTACGTGTGGATCTTCGCCTCGGGATGCTCGGCCATGGCCGGCGCGAAGCGGTCGGCGAGCGTTCCATCGGCCGGGCCGCCGAGGATGTTGATCATCACGGTCCACGGCTGGCGCGGCTCGGTGCCACCGAGGGGAAGATCGGCGACCGCGCGCAGATGCTGCTCGAACTGCCCGGTCACGGCACCGTCCTGGCTCCAGTGCCCGCTGTTGTGCGGACGCATGGCGAGCTCGTTCACGAGGATGCGCTCGTCGTCGGTCTCGAAGAGTTCGACCGCGAGCATCCCGGTCACGCCGATGCCCTCGGCGATGCGCCGGCCGATGTCCTCGGCGACGGCGACCAGCCGCTCGGTCGTCGCGGGCGCAGGGGCGATGACCTCGGCGCACACGCCGTCGCGCTGCACGGTCTCGACCACGGGGTAGGCGACCATGTCTCCGCTGGGGCGCCTGGCCACCTGCTGCGCCAGTTCACGACGGAACGAGACCAGCTCCTCCGCCAGCAGGGCGTCGCCGCCGGCCGCGTCGAACCAATCAGCCGCTTCGGAGCCAGCCCGCACCACGCGCACGCCCTTGCCGTCGTAACCGCCGCGCGGCGTCTTCACGACCGCACCGCCGCCGTGCTCGTCGATGAAACGCTGCAGCTCATCGGCGTCGCGCACCGGCGCCCAGTCGGGCTGTGGCACGCCCAGCTCGGTGAGGCGGGCGCGCATGACCAGCTTGTCCTGCGCGTACTGCAGCGCGTCGGGCCCGGGATGCACCTGTGCGCCGTCGGCGATGAGGGCGCGAAGCACCTCCTGCGGCACATGCTCGTGATCGAAGGTGATGACGTCGACGTCGTTCGCGAATGCGCGCACCGTGTCGAGGTCGCGGTAGTCGCCCACCGCAGTCGCGGCGAGCTGGGCCGACATGCCCTCGTCCTCGGCGAGCACCCGGATGTCGAGGCCGAGCTCGACCGCCGGGGCGATCATCATCCGAGCCAGCTGTCCTCCGCCGATCACACCTACGCGCACCGTCATGCAGCGCCCCTTTCGTCGCATCCATTCTTCCGCACTCCGCCGGGTCCGGGAGACGGCGAGGGCTCAGAGGGCCTGCCCAGAGGTCTGCGCATCGCGATGCGCGAGGATCTGATTCACCTCGACCTGGTCGGCGAGCACCTCGTGCACGAGGTTGACCATCGGCACGTTCTGCAGGCGCATCGGCTCATCGACCCCGTTGCTGAGCGTGATCGTGCCGGCGCCCCAGAGTCGCTGCAGCGGACCGCGGCGCACGCCGATCGAGTATCCGCGCGTGTGCGACAGCTCCCGTCGGTGCCGCGATCCGAGCCCCTCGCGAACGATCACCCGGCGCGTGGTGATCGTGCAGGTGCGCGAGATCCAGAAGAGGAAGGGTAGCACGACGAGCAGCAGCACGACGATGCCGGAGGCGGCGAGCAGCATCCAGTTCTCGAACGGAGCCGGGAGGTTGTCGTAGAAGTAGGCCGTCGCGCCCGCCGTCGCGATGAGCAGCAGCGCCGACCAGAACAGCCGCCGTGCGTGGCTGCGGAAGCGCGCCACGAGCAGCTCCTCGACGGGCGCGCCCGGCGGCGGCATGTTCGGCCGGCCGCCGAGTGTCACGGGCTGAGTCACCCCTCCATTGTGCCCGTGGACGCGCGGCGACGCGGCAGCCCCGCCGCGCGAGTCCGCTCAGGCGAGGCGGGCGTGGACGACGTCGCCGGACGCCACGGCGCGCTCGGCGCCGTCGACGTCGACCACCACCAGGCACCCGTCGCCCTGCAGGCCCACGGCACGGCCGCGCAGCGTCTCGCCGTGCGGCATGCTGACCTCGACCTC
Organism: Microbacterium esteraromaticum; assembly: GCF_014084045.1. Taxonomy (NCBI): domain Bacteria; kingdom Bacillati; phylum Actinomycetota; class Actinomycetes; order Micrococcales; family Microbacteriaceae; genus Microbacterium; species Microbacterium esteraromaticum. Next base: position 2,387,960 of record NZ_CP043732.1, on the reverse strand, counting down.
GCGACCGATGCTGAGGCATCGCTGCTCGGCCGCGGCGTGGAGGCCGGATGCCGATGCGTCTCCCTCGCGCGCGAGAGCGCCGATCAGCGAACGCAGACCCGCCAGGTAGTCCGAGAGCAGCCGATCGATGTCGGCGTCCGCGCCGAGCGCGGCGAACGACGTCGCGGTCGGCACGGGCAGCTCGGTTTCGGCCATCGCGGTGTTCACGCCGCTTCCGACGATCACGCCGTGCGCCGTGACCTCGGCGAGGATCCCGCAGATCTTGCGCCCGTCGACCATCACGTCATTGGGCCACTTGAGCCCGACGGAGCGATCGGCCAGCTGCGCGGCGATGGCATCCGTCATCGCCACACCGGCTGCCAGCGGGATCCAGCCCCGCGCGTCGGCGTGGACAGGCAGATCGCGCAGCAGCACGGAGACGGCGAGCGCCGAGCCCGCCGGTGTCGTCCAGGTGCGGTCCAGCCGTCCCCTGCCCGCCGTCTGCGAGTCGGTCAGCAGCACGGCGAAGTGCCCGAGATGCTCGCCTCCGACGATGCGCGCGCGCAACTCGGCGTTGGTCGATCCGCATGACTCCAGCACGATCAGCGGATCGGCCAGCGCCGCCGTGCGCGGCAGATGCATCATCCGTCGTCCTCGTCGTCGACGTCGTCATCGTCTTCCTCGTCGTCGGCGCCGGTGTCGCGCGCGTGCCACTCGTCCCACTTCTGCATGAGCTGCTCGATCGCACCGTGGAACTTCTCGGTCGCGGCCCCGGGTGCGGTGTCGCCGAAGTAGTGCCGCACCCAGGTGCGCAGGCGCGCGACGGCCTCCTCGTCGGCCGCGACGCGCTCCACCTCGTCGACGATGCTCGACGCGCCGTCGACCGTGAGCCACTCGCAGGCGGAGAGATACCCGGTGGTGTCGATGGAAGCCCGCTCGTCGGCCGGGCGGGTGATCAGCAGGGGTTTCCCCGCGGCGAGACGGTCGTAGACCATCGCCGAGATGTCGACCACGGCGACGTCGGCCGCAGCCAGCTGCCAGCCGAGTTCAGGTCCGTCGTCGTGCACGTGATGCGCCGCGGGGTCGGCGGCGTTCGCCTCGGCGATCGCCGCGAGGATCCGGCGGTGCGCCGCGCCGTATTCGTCGTTCACGACACCGCTGCGCGGATGCGGTCGGTAGATGACGCGGTGCCGGCCCGTCGCGAGCAGCCGCGCCACGAGAGTCTCTCCGTGCGAGGCGATCGAGCCGTAATGCGCCGAAGGGCGGTCGCCCTCCCAGGTCGGCGCGTACAGCACCACCCTGCGCTCGTCGGGAGCGTATGGAAGCGTGCCGGAGTAGTGATCCGCCTGCGGACGGCCGATCTCGATCGTGCGCGTGTCGAGGTCGTAGTCCCACAGCGTGCGGCTCAGCCGGTCGCGCGCCGCCTGACCTGCGATCAGCGCGTAGTCGTACGCCTTGTACTGATTCGTGGTCATGTACATCTTGTCGGACTCGCCGTGGTTGATGAACACGTGCCAGCGACGCCCGTACCGGAACATCTGGAAGTTGCGGGTGTTCTGATTCACGTAGAGGACGATGCGGATGTCCTGCTTGGCGAGGAACTTCTCGAGGTTGCGCACCGTCGGCACGAACGCCACCGGCGGTCCGTCCTCCTCGATCAGCTTCTCCGCCCCCGTCGCGCTGCGTGAGAGCACGACGACCGGCCAGCGCTTCGCGAGCTCCGCGAGCGGACGGTACCACTGGCGCATCTGATACATGTTGACGGCGCCGTCGGCGAAGTACACCGCGATCCGGTAGTGGTGGTGGGGATGCGGTCCCTGGGCGGCGAGCCGCCTGCGGACCCGCTGCACGGCCGAGCGCGACGCGAGCGCCTTCCGCAGCAGCCGATACGCCTTCTTCCCGTCTGAGACCACACCCATCCCTCCAGGATACCGGCCTGACCGCCGGCCCCTCAGGCGTCGGGGCGCCGGGAGACCTCCTCCCAGAGGCGCTCGATCGCGGCCTCGAATCGGGCGGTGGCGGCGCCCGGCGCGGTGTCGCCGAAGTAGCGAGCCGACCAGCGACTCAGCCTCTCCACGGCCTCGGCGTCGACGAGCACCCGATCGATCTCCTCGACGGGACGCTCGAGCGCCTGCTCGGCCGTCAGCCATTCGCAGGCGGACAGGTAGCCGCTCTCGTCGATCTCCGCCTCCTCGCTGACGGGACGCGCGACCAGCAGCGGGCGCCCGGTGGCGAGGCGGTCGTAGACCATCGCCGAGACATCCAGCACCGCGACGTCCGCGGCTGTCAGCTGCCAGCCGATCTCGGGACCGTCGTCGTGCACATGGTGAGCGGAGGGGTCGGCCGCGTTCGCGGCAGCCAGCGTCGACACGATCCTCGCACTCGCCGCTCGATAGTCGTCATCCATCACACCGGTGCGCGGATGCGGCCGGTAGATCACCCGGTGCCTGCCTGTCGCCACCAGCCCCTCGACCAGGGAGACGCCGTGGGAGCGCACGGAGCCGTAGGCCATCGACGCCCTGTCGCCCTCCCACGTCGGCGCATACAGCACGACCGTGCGCTCATCGGGCGTGTACGGCAGCTCGCCGCTGAAGTGATCTGCCTGGGGACGCCCGATCATCGTCGTGCGCGCATCGACGTCGTACTCCCACAGCGCCTCCGCGAGCCGGTCGCGCGCCGCCTCCCCGGCGATGAAGGCATGGTCGTACGCCTTGTACTGGTTGCTGATCATGTAGACCTTGTCGGACTCGCCGTGGTTGATGAACACGTGGGTGCGACGGCCGTAGCGGAACATCTGGAAGTTGCGGGTGTTCTGGTTCACATAGAGGACGATCCGGATGTCCTGCTCGGCGAGGAACGCCTCCAGCTCGCTGATCTCGGGTACGAAGGCGACGGGCAGGGCGCCGTCGCGCAGCAGCGCCTCCGCTCCCAGCGGCGAGCGCGAGAGCACCACGACCGGATAGCGGTCGGCGAGGCGCCGCAGCGGGCGGTACCACTGCCTGATCTGATACATGTTCACGTCGGTGTCGGCGAAGTACACTGCGATGCGGAAATGATGGGCGGGCAGGGCCGGCGTCCCGGCCAGCAGCTCCCGCACGCTCTGCCGTGCCGCGCGGATCCGCATCGCGCGCCGCACGAGCCGGTAGGCCTTCTTTGCGTCTCGGAGTGCGTGCATCCGGGGACGGTACCCGGCCAACCTCCGAATCGTCCGAACCGGGCCGACGGGGGCGCATGACATGATCGACACGTGCACGATGACGACAGGATCACCTCCGCCGGCGTCTCGTTCGTGATGCCCGTGCTGAATGAGCGTGACTATCTCGAGCACGCGGTGCGCTCGGTGCTGGCGCAGGACGTCGAGGGCCCGACGGAGCTGGTGCTCGCCCTCGGCCCATCAAGCGACGGCACGACCGAGCTCGCCAGGAGACTCGCCGCGTCCGACGACCGGATCCTGCTGGTCGAGAACCCCGCCGCGCACATCCCGGTCGGCCTGAATGCCGCGATCCGCGCGAGCAGCCATCCGACCATCATCCGGGTGGATGCGCACTCCGAGCTCTCCCCCGGCTATGCCAGGCGTGCACTCGAGACGCTGCAGCGCACCGGGGCGGCCAACGTCGGCGGCATCATGCGCGCCGACGGCCGCACCCCGTTCCAACGGGCGGTCGCGCGGCTGTACAACTCCCCCGTCGGTCTCGGCGGCGGCGCGTACCACGGCAGCGAGCACGAGGGCGAGGCCGAGTCGGCGTACCTCGGTGTGATGCGCAGGGAGGTCATCGAACAGGTCGGCCTTTTCGATGAGACGATCCGCCGCGGCGAGGACTGGGAGCTGAACCTGCGCATCCGCCAGGCCGGCCATCTGGTCTGGTTCGATCCTGCGCTCTCGGTCACCTACTGGCCGAGGGAGAGCTGGTCGCGGCTGGCCAGGCAGTTCCGTGCGACCGGCGCGTGGCGCGGCGAGCTGGTGCGCCGATTCGGCCGCAGCAACGGACTGCGCTTCTTCGCCCCGCCGGCGCTTGTCGTGGTGACGGCCATCGCCCTCCTCGTGGGCACGCTTCAGATCGCCGGTCTGCTGCGCGGCATCGCCGCTCTGATCGCGTCGGCGATCTACCTGCCGCTGATCGCGTACGCGCTGCTCGTCATCGGCGTGGGACTGGCAAGCCGTGGCGACGTGCGCCAGCGACTGTGGACGATGCTCGTGCTGCCCACCATGCACTTCTCGTGGGGTCTGGGCTTCATCGGCGGGGCGCTGCGCGGGGCCCGCGACACGGTCGACGCGTCGAGGCTCGGATCGCGCAACACTCCACTGCCCTGAGCGCCGCCTGCTGATCAGACCGTGAGCCACCCCTGGTCGAGGATGCGCGACACGACGCGATCGGCAGCCTGCCCGTCGTCACGACGGTTGAACTGGGCCCGCCAGGCGGCGTACCGCTCGCGGTAAGCCTCCGTCGCCTCGGGGTCCTCGAGCGCGCGGACGAGCTCGTCCTGGCTGTGCACGAGAGGCCCGGGCGCGCGCTCTGCGAGGTCGAAGTAGAAGCCGCGCAGCTGACCGCGGTAGTGCTCGAGGTCGGGGACGAGGAAGAACATCGGCCGGCCCGTGACGCTGAAGTCGAACATCACCGACGAGTAGTCGGTGACGAGCACGTCGGCGATGAGCAGCAGTCGTGCCGTCTCCGGGTAGCCGGTGACGTCGATCACCCGCGCACCGGCGTGATCGCGCCCCGGCCGGATGGTGCGGGAGTGGCCGCGCACGAGCACGACCGCATCCGTCTGCTCCGCGAGCAGCTGCGGGTCGACGAAGTCGACCATCTCCGCACGGTCGTCGCGCCAGGTGGGGGCGTACAGGATCACCTTCTCGTCGGCCCCGATGCCCAGCGCCTCGCGGATCGGAGCGGGGTCGCCCGTCACGAGAACGTCGTTGCGCGGGTATCCCTCGACCCAGATCGGCTTGCCGAAGAACGCGTACGCCTTCTTCAGGATGCGCTCCGCGTACGGGTTCTGGGCGAGCAGCACGTCCCACCGGCGGGACTCCTTGACGACGGCGGCCATGCGGCGCGGGTCGAACCCGGGTCGGTGCAGCGCGAGGCGCTTCAGCGGCGTGCCGTGCCACGTCTGCAGCACGATCTGACCGGGCTTGCGCACGAAGCGCCTCCGCAGCCAGTCGTTGACGACGAGGATCCGCGACTCCGCCCTGGCGCGCCACCATTCCGGCCCGCCCTCGACGACGGCGACCGCCCCCTCCGGCACCTCGATCGACAGGTCGGCCACGCTCCAATACCTGGTCACAGACGGAGCGCGCTCGGCGAGCGCGCGGTCGAGCGCGCGGGGATTGCATCCGGCGGTCTGACCGTAGAAGCTCTCGAAGAACACCGCGTTCTCCCCCGCGCCGATCTGCGACGCGTACCGCTGTTCGAGAGTGCGCTGCCCCTCGGCGGTCTCGTAGATCGGGGCGATGGGCGCGGCGATCATGGCATCCGCCCCGCGCACCTCCACGCGCAGGCCGGGCAGCAGGGTCGGTTCGATCTCGACCCCGTCGAGATCGACGCCGTCGACCGTGAGCCGGTATCCGCCCGCGGGCAGCGGCAGCACGGCACCTCCCCACCGCGAGGTCAGCAGAGGCAGCGTCGCCTTCCACGACCGGCCCCCGCCGGTGAGTCTGGCGCTGACGCGGGCGCGTGGTCCGACGAGTGCGGCGGATGCGGGGCGGGCGCCCGTCCCCGAGATGATCAGCGTCTGGGCCTGCTCATCGATCCGAGCGGTGGTCATCGTGCTCCCTTCGGCGCGGGGATGCCGCGCGCGCGGATGGCCTGGTACACGCGTCGGGCGTTCTGCCCGTCGCGGTATGCGTGCATGTGGGCGCTGAGCCCCGCGGAGCGCTCGGCGCGCTCCGCCCTCACGGCGTCGTCCGCGAGCACCGCGCCGATCTGCTCGAGAGCCGTCTCCCAGTCGATGGCGACGTCGTCACCGGCGACATCCTCGTAACGCCCGTAGAAGCCGCGCTCGCGCGCGTACTCCTCGGCGTCCGGCGCGAGGAAGACGACAGGCATCGCGAGGAGTCCGACGTCGTACGCCAGAGACGAGTAGTCGGTGATGAGCACATCGACCCTGGGCAGCGCTGGCGTCACGTCGGCGAGCAGGTCGGAGTTCAGCATCCGGACACGGCCGCTCGACCACGGCGGGGCGTATGCCCCCTCACCGAGCGGGTGCGAGCGGATGAAGAGCAGGGCGTCGTGCTTCTCGAGCAGCCGAACGATGCCGACCCACTGGGCCGCGGTGGGCACGGCAGGGTCGGCCGCGCCGTCGCGCCACGTCGGGGCGTACAGCAGAACACGCTGATCGGCGAGCAGAGGACCTGTGCGGGTGAGCAGCTGCGCGGCGGTCGCACGTCGCTGCTCATCCGTGCCCTGCGAGAGCACGTCGACGCGCGGCTCGCCCGTGACGACGACCCGATCGTCGCCGAGTCCGAACGCCGACTCCAGGCGTCCGCGGGAGCGGTGCGAGGCGGCCGGCAGCACCCGGATGCGCTGGGCCGCGCTTCGGTACAGCACCGTGAGCAGACGGCGGAGCAGCGCGGCTCCCGGCACTCCGGCCGGCACCTGTGCGGTGACGGGCGAGTCGAGCCCGATGCGCTTGAGCGGGATGCCGTGCCACAGCTGCACGACGAAGGCGTCACTGCTGCCGTAGCGGTTCACATCCCCCAGACCGTGGGTCACGACGACCACACCGGCGCGGATCGTCGCCCACCATCCGCGGAGACCGTCACGGGGCACGGTGCGGATGCCGAGAACCCTGGCATCGGCGGCTTCCCGTGGCGAGCGCGCGAGCCACAGCGCGCGATGCCCGGACTCCACAGCGACACGATGCAGCGCGAGAGCGCCGTCGCCGATACCGGCCCCGCAGCCGAACACCCAGCCGTCGCCGCGCGGGATGAGCAGCGCGGCTATGCGTCCTGCGGCATAGAGCGGGATCCGGATGAGCTTCGCCGCGTTTCCGGTGCCGAAAGAGAAGGACGCCACCCCGCGAGCCTATCGCGGGGTGGCGTCCTGACCGGGGAGCCGGCTGGGCGCCGCTCAGAGCTGCAGCTCGCCGAGCGTCACCTCGACCTCGTAGGTCTTGCCGGAGCGCACGTAGCTGAGCGTGGCGTCGCTCCCGGCTGCCGCGGCGCGCACCTGCGCGGTGAGGTCGCTCGCGCCGGTGATCGGGAGTCCGTTGAACTGCGTCACGATGTCGCCGCGCTTCAGGCCGGCCTCTTCCGCCGCGCCGCCCGGCGTCGGGGTGTCGATCACCGCGCCGGCGATGGAGGCGCCCTGCACGCTCGACGCGTCGCGCACCGTGGCACCGAGCAGACCGTGCGTGGCCGCGCCGTCTGCGATGATCTCATCGGCGACGCGCTGGGCGATGTTCGACGGGATCGCGAATCCCAGACCGATGGAGCCGGCCTCGCTCGACGCCGACGATCCACCTGCGGTGGCGATCGCCACGTTGATGCCGATCAGGCTTCCCTTGCTGTCGACGAGCGCACCACCGGAGTTGCCCGGGTTGATCGCGGCATCGGTCTGGATCACCGCGATCGAGATCGATTGCTTGGCCTGCTGCTGGCCCATGCCGGGGATGTCGAACTGGAACGGGTTGCCGCTGTCGCCCTCGCCCTCGTCGCCGTCTGGCTGCTGCTCGGAGTTGTCGGGCAGGGCGGAGGACGCGACCTCGATGCTGCGGTTCAGGGCGCTGACGATACCGGTGGTCACCGAGTTCGACAGGCCGAGGGGCGCGCCCACCGCGACGGCGGTGTCGCCGACGTTGAGCTTGCTCGAGTCTGCGAATTCGATCGGGGTGAGATCCTTCGCGCCCTCGAGCTTGATGACGGCGAGGTCGTAGACCGGATCGGTGCCGACGATGCTCGCCTCGAAGATGCGCCCGTCGGAGGTGGTCACGCGGATGGCGGGATCGGCTGCGGCGCCGCCGAGGGTGACGACGTGCGTGTTGGTGAGGACGTGGCCCTCCTTGTCGAGGATGACACCCGATCCGCTGCCCGATTCACTGGATCCCGCGACCTCGATGGTGACCACCGACGGCAGCACCTCGCTGGCGATGGCGGTCGTCTCGTTGACCGAGCCGGGGTTGTTGACGGTGACGCTCTGCGGGCCGGTGGCGGTCTGGGAAGCCGGGCGATCGAGCACGGCGTTGCCGAGCGCGCTTCCGCCGAATCCGGCGACACCGCCGACGAGGGCCGCGGCGAGGATGAGTCCGGCGACCTTGACCGTGCCGCCGCCCTTCTTCGGCTCGGTCACGGAGTGGGTGCCGCTGCTCGCCGGAGCGGCGACCAGTGCGGGGTCGAGCGTGAGGGTGGGCTGCTCGCCCGACGACTGCGGCGGCTGCGGCCCGCCCAGGTGAGACGGGCCGGCCTGCGGCTGACCGGGCTGCGGCTGACCCTGCTGTGGCGGCGCGGACTGCGCGGCCGGACCGAAGGTCGCGCCGGGTCGGGGCGGGGTCCCGTACTGCGGCATCGCAGGCTGCGGCGGAACCGGGGGCTGCCACGGCGTCTGCCCTGAACCCGTCTGCCCGGATCCGGTCTGATCGGAGCCGAAGTGCGTGGGGACGTGCTGCCCGTGCGCGGCCGACGGCGGGGTCTGGGCCGGTGCCTCGGAGTTCGAGGGCTGGTCGGGGGTGCTGTTGTCGTTCATCTTCTGCTCCTTCACAACGCCCTATCAGAGTGACAACCGAGTCTGTGCGTTTCGTATGCCGCGGATGAAATTCATCTATGGTCTTAGCCTGTTCTGCATGGATGTCATACCAGGAGCCTGGCGCCGCACAGCCGCAGGGGCCGGCCTGCTCTCCGCCGACGGCAGCGTCGCCCCGACCATCTTCGCCGAGATGTCGGCTGCGGCCGCGCGCACCGCTTCGGTGAACCTCGGCCAGGGCTTCCCAGACGAAGACGGTCCGGCAGAGGTGCTGGAGGCTGCCAGGGATGCCATCGCGCACGGCGCGAATCAGTACCCGCCCGGCCGCGGCATCCCGGACCTGCTCGCCGCCATCGGCGAGCATCAGCGGCGCTTCTACGGACTCGAAGTGGATCCGGACACCGAGATCCTGGTGACGGCGGGGGCGACCGAGGCTCTGACGGCGACGCTGCTGGCGCTGATCGACGGGCCGGACGACGAGGTCGTCGTCTTCGAGCCGTACTACGACTCGTACGCTGCCGTCGTCGCACTGGCAGGAGCGCGCCTGCGCACGGTGCCGCTGCGCCGGCCCGACTTCCAGCCAGATCTCGACCAGCTGGCCGCCGCGGTGAACGCCCGCACCCGGGTGATCCTCGTCAACGATCCGCACAACCCGACCGGCACGGTGTTCTCCGCCGAGGTGCAGGCCGAAGTCGTCCGTCTTGCGACGGTGCACGACGCGATCATCGTCACCGACGAGGTGTACGAGCACCTGTCGTTCCACAGCCCGCACGTGCCGATGGCGACACGGCCAGGCGCCGCCGAGCGGACGCTCACCATCTCGTCGGCGGGCAAGACGTTCTCGACGACCGGGTGGAAGATCGGCTGGATCCACGGTCCGGCCGCCCTGATCACCGCGGTGCTGACGGTCAAGCAGTTCCTCACGTACGTGAACGGCTCCGCGTTCCAGCCGGCGATCGCGGTCGGTCTGCGCCTGCCCGAGTCCTACTTCGACGACGCGGCGGCGACGATGCTGCGAAAGCACGAGCTGCTCGGCGCCTCCCTGCGCGCTGCGGGCTTCGAGGTGCTCGCCCCGCAGGGCGGCTACTTCACCGTCGCGGATGCGACGGCGCTGGGCGGCGAGGACGCCGCGGCTTTCTGTCGTGCGCTGCCCGAGCGCGTCGGCGTCGCCGCGATTCCGATCAGCGCGTTCGTGACACCCGAGAACCAGGGGCAGTACGCCGGTCTGGTGCGCTTCGCCGCGTGCAAGCGGGTCGAGGTGATCGAGGAGGCGGCCAGGCGACTGGCGGGGCTGCGCTGACGCACTCGCTTGCGGTCGATGAGCTCCCTTGTTCGCTTCAGCGCGGCACGACGCGGTAGCGGCGCAGCCGCAGCGACGGGTTCGTCTCGCGGGTGCGGGCGACGAGGTCGGGATCGAGCGATGCCACAGCCACACCCTCCCCCGCGCTGACGCCTGCGACGACGACGCCCAGGGGGTCTACGACCTGGGAGTAGCCCACGCCGATCGGCGCCGGGTGGTCGGCGGCGATCACATAGGCGGTGTTCTCGATGGCGCGCGAGGTGAGCAGGGTGTTCCAATGGTGCTCCTTGAGCGGGCCGCGCACCCATTCGGCCGGAACGATCAGGGCATCCGCGCCGGCGTCCATCAGCGTCCGCGCCACCTCGGGGAATCGCAGGTCGTAGCAGGTCATCATCCCGAAGCGCATCCCGAGCGTATCGAAGACGGCTGCCGAACCGAGCTCCCCCGCGGCGATCCAGTCCGACTCGCGCTGCCCGAACGCGTCGTAGAGGTGCTGCTTGCGGTACACCGCCTGCACCCCGGCATCCGAGACCGCGACGACCGTGTTGTGCACGCGACCCGCATCGGCGGTCTCGACCATCCCGGCCACCACGACGATGCCGTGCTCGGCGGCGAGCGCGCGCAGCGCGGTGGCGAACTCGCCGTCGAGAGCCTCCGCGTTCGCGGCGAGGGTCTCGTCCATCGGGTTCACGAAGTAATTCGAGTACTCCGGCAGCACGACGACGCCGGCGCCGCGGGCGGCGGCCTGCGCGACCAGCTCGGCGATACGCGCGCGGTTCTGCTCGGGCGAGTCGACGGGGGCGAACTGGCAGACGGCGACGACGGGGGCGGACATGTGAACATGATGCCCGCTCGCACCGCGGTTGCGAAACGCGCCACCGAGGACGGTCGCCGGACAGCCGGAGGATGAGAAGCGCGATGTCGAGGCAGCGCGCCGGCGCGGCAGCTGAGACACGACGCCGCATGCAGAAGGCCCCTGACCAGGAATACCTGGTCAGGGGCCTTCTCTTTGTTGCGGGGACAGGATTTGAACCTGCGACCTCCGGGTTATGAGCCCGGCGAGCTACCGAACTGCTCCACCCCGCGGCACGTCTTAAAGCCTAACACGGCTTCGGAGGGAGGGCTAATCGAGCGCGGATGCCGGGTGTGTCATGGCGTGTCGGCGGCTGAGCGCGCGTGCTCGAGCTCGCAGTCCGGGCCCGGGAAGATCAGGGATTCGGTGCCGTCGTCGAAGCGCACCAGGTACGGCGGCCCACCGTCCTGCCCCCGGGTCTCCAGCACCTCGCCGCGACGCTCGGCGCTGTCGACGTGCGCGCCGTGGATCACGATCCTCGACCCTGCCACTGCTCTCATCGCGATCGCCCTCCTCGAAGAGAATCCGATGCTCCCATTGTGCGTGCCGCAGCCGACCGGCGCCAGAGGGTGCGGATGCAGAAGGAGGGCACCCCGGCGGGATGCCCTCCTTCTGCGTCGGCGTCACTCGGTCGCGGCGTCCTCCTCGAGAGCGAGCAGCTTCTCGATCGCGGCGGTGAGCTTCTTGTCCTCGACAGCGAACTTCTCGAGGTCACCCGCCTTCAGCGCCGCCTCTCGGGCGGTCAGCGCGGCGCGCGCCTCCTCCAGTGCGGTCGCCGCCTCGCCCACGGGCGGCGTGCCGCCCTCATCGGGGTCGGCAGGGGCATCCGGGTCGGCGGGCTGATCGGGGTCGGTGGGCTCGACGTCGCCGTCGCCGCCCGAGGCACCCGCGTCACCACCGAAGAGCACATCGAGGGCGACGGTCAGCGTGTCCTCGAACGCGACGCGATCACCGAAGGCGACGAGCACCTTGCGGAGGTTCGGAAGCTTCGTGCCCTCGGACGACTGCACGAACACCGGCTGCACGTACAGCAGGCCACCGCCGACCGGCAGGGTGAGCAGGTTGCCGTACTTCACGTCGGACTTGCCGAGCGTCAGCACGTTCAGCTTGTTGGCGATCTCCGTGTCGGAGTCGAAGGTGTTCTGCACCTGACCGGGGCCTGGCACCGTGGTGTTCGTGTCGATCTCGAGCAGCCGCAGCTTGCCGTAGCCCTCGGATTTCACGCCCTTCTGGTTGCCTGCATCCGAATCCACGGCCAGGTAGCCCATCAGCACCTCGCGGCTCTCGCCCTGCTGGGCGGCTGGGATGAAGGTCGAGAACATCGAGAAGCGCGGCTCGTCCTGACCCGGCATCTTCATCGACAGGTAATACGGCGGCTGCAGGCGATCCTTGGCGCGGGGGTCGTCCGGCGTCTGCCAGCGGTTGTCCTCCTGGGCGAAGGAGCGCGCGTCATCGATGTGGTAGACCCCGAGCACGTCGCGCTGCACCTTGAAGAGGTCGGTCGGGTAGCGCACGTGGCTCATCAGGTCGCCCGACATCTCGCTGATCGGCTCGACGGTCGACGGGTACACCTTCTGCCACGCCTTGAGGATCGGGTCCTCGTCGTCCCACGCGTACAGCTTCACCGAGCCGTCGTACGCATCGACGGTCGCCTTGACCGAGTTGCGGATGTAGTTGATGTTGTCGAACGACACCGCCGATGCCGGCGTGCGGGAGTCGGCGATGGCGTCACGCAGGCTCACCGTCTTCGAGTACGGGTAGGTGGCGCTGGTGGTGAAGCCGTCGACGATCCACACGATCCGGCCGTCGACGACGCTGGGGTACGGGTCGTTGTCGAGGGTCAGGTACGGTGCGACCTTCTTCACGCGCGTGATCGGGTCGCGGTCGTACAGGATCTGGGACTCGGGGTTGACCAGGTTCGAGAACAGGATCTGCTCGGACTGGAACTTCATCGCGTACAGCAGCTTGACGAAGGTGTTCCCGATGCGCGGGCCGCCGTCGCCCTCGAAGGTCGTCTTGGTGTCGCTCGCGCCGTCCTGCCCGCGCGGGTAGTCGATCTCGACCGGCTCGGTGCCCTCAGGGGCGCCGACGATGGAGTACTCGGGCGACGACTCGCCGAAGTACACGCGCGGCTGGAACTTCTCGCTCTCGGTGAGGAAGCCGGAGGACGGGATGCCCTGCTCGAGGAACACGGGCTCGCCGTCGCTGGTGCGCTGGTTTCCGGCCAGGGCGACGAGGCCGTAGCCGTGGGTGTACACGGCCGCGCGGTTGTTCCAGCTGTCGCCGCCGCCGAGCTTGGTCATGTCGAGGTCGCGGACCGAGACGACGGTGTCCTGCATCTGGCCGTCGATCTCGTAGCGGTCGACGTCGAGCTCGGGCGCGAACTGGTAGTACGAGCGGTACTGCTGAAGCTGGCGAACGGTGGGACTGATGATCGCCGGGTCCATGATGCGGACGGATGCCGTGGTCTGGGCGTCCTCACGGAGCTGCCCGGGCGCGGTGTCGGTCTCCGCCGCGAACGGGGTGACCTCCATGTCGGCGACGCCGTACGCCTCCTTGGTGCTCTCGATGCTGCGGTCGTAGTACTCGGCCTGATAGGCGTTCTCGTTCGGCTTCACCTGGAACGTGGTGACCACCCACGGGTAGCCGATGCCGACGACCAGCGATGCCACGACGAACAGCGCGGTGGCGACCAGCGGGAAGCGCCAGCGGCCGATGACGGCGGTCACTAGGAAGAGCACGGCCACCACGGCCGCGATGATCGACAGGATCGCGAGTCCGGGGATCGTCGCGTTGGCGCCGGTGTACGCGGCACCGGTGATGCGACCCTCGGGCTGCACGAGGGTGAGGTAGCGATCGAGCCAGAGGCTGACCGCCTGCACCGCGAGGTAAAGACCGGCCAGCACGGCGAGCTGGATGCGTGCCGGCTTCGAGATGCGCAGCTCGCGCTGACCGATGCGCACCGAGCCGTACAGGTACGACACCAGAGCGGTGATCACGAGGCTGAGCAGCAGCACCGCCGATGCGAACGCCAGCACGGCCGAGTAGAACGGCATCGCGAACAGGTAGAAGCCCGTGTCGACCCCGAACTGCGGGTCGAGGGTGTCGGTGGTGACCCCGTTCGCCCAGAGCCACGCGGTCTTCCAGTTGCCTGCCGCGGCGAAGCCGGCGAACACGCCGAAGAACACGGGCATCCCCCACATCGCCAGGCGGCGCAGCGGCTCGATGACCTCCTGGTAGCGATCGAGCTGCGAGCTCAGCCGCACGTACACCGGCCGCAGGCGGTAGGCCAGCTGGATGCACAGGAAGATCGGCAGTGCCATGCCGAGGAACCCGATGGCGAACATCGTGGCGGTGGCGATCCACTGCGTGGTGAGCACCGAGGCGAAGTCGAGCTGGTCGAACCAGAGGAACTCGGTGTAGAGGGAGGAGAACACGAAGAACGCGGCGATGAGGGCGGCGATGATCGCCACCGAGATCGCGAGGATCCGACGTGAGGTGCTGGGTGTGGCCGGCTGCGGCGCTGAGGTCGAGGTCACCGTCCCATCCTAGGCAGGCGAGCTATGACGCGGCCCTGGATACGCGCTGGGCGTACGCGGATCAGCCCTCAGCGGTGCATACGGGCAGGTCCGAGGTGTCTGCGCCCGCCGCCACCACCTCGAGGATCTCGAGCGACTCCTCCAGCGTGCCCGTGCGGAAGACCTTCAGCCCGTCAGGCACGTGGCCGACGACCTCGTCGCAGTTGCTCTCCGGGGCGAGGAAGACCGTGGCGCCTGCGTCGCGGGCGCCGTACAGCTTCTGCCGGATGCCGCCGATCGGCCCCACGGTGCCCGCGGCGTCGATGGTGCCGGTGCCGGCGATCTCCTCGCCGCCGTTGAGCTCTCCCGGGGTCAGCGTGTCGATGATGCCGAGGGCGAACATCATCCCGGCGCTGGGTCCGCCGACGTTGTCGAGCTGCAGGCGCACGTCGACGGGGAAGTCGTAGTCGGTCGTCAGGACGATCCCGATCAGCCAGACCTCGTCTCCCGCGGCGTCGATCGACTTCTCGGGCGTGACCGAGACGGTCTTCTCCTGGCCGCCGCGCTCGATGGTGAGAGTGACCTCTGCGCCCTCGGCCTTCTGGATCGCATCGCGCAGCCGGGTGGCGGAGTCGACCGTCGTGCCGTCGATCGCGAGCACCATGTCGTCGGCCTCGAGCTCTCCCTGCGCCGGGCTGTCGGCGACCGTCTCGACCACGCGCACCCTCGCGCCGACGTCGTAGCCGAGCTCGGTGAGCGCGGCTGCCGTGGCCTCGTGCTGGGAGTCGACCATCAGCGCGGCGTTGCGCTCGTCGCGCTCATCGGAGGTGACTCCCTGCGGGAAGACGGTGTCGATCGGCACGACGGCCCGCGTCGGGTCGGTCCACGCCATGGCGAGCTCGAACCAGGTGGGCGTGCGCTCGCGATTGCCGATCACCTGCACCGTGGTGAGATCGAGAGTGCCGGCTGTGGGATAGGTCTCCGCTCCGTCGACCTCGATGAGGGGAACATCCTCGCCGTCTGCGCTGCGCGCCGTGCCGAGGGTGTCGTAGACGGGCCCCGGCCGCTGGATGACGTACGGCGTCGGCACGAAGGTGAGCGCGACCAGCGCGACCAGCGAGATGCTCAAGGCCACGATGCCGATGACCGTGCCGTTGCTGCGGCGTGATGACACGGAACCTCCGGGCGTTCGCGAGCGGCGTACAGGGATCCGCGCGCATCGGGTACGAGCACAGGATCGTGTGACTAGCGTAGAGCGCACACGCTACGGGCATGCTGAGAGGGCTATTCGCATGACAGATGACGATCGGGATCCGTCCGACTTCGAGGAGATGCTCCGGCGCATGATGTCTGGTGGGCAGGTCGACCCCGAAGCGCTGCGCGACGCACTCTCGGGCATGGGCGGGATGCCGATCGACCCCGCCCAGATGTCGGGATTCATGTCTCAGCTGCAGGGGATGTTCGGTGGCGACCCGTGGCAGAGCGCAAGACAGCAGGCCCTGCACATCGCCAATCGCGACGGCCTCGGCATCGCCGACGGCTCGCGCGCATCGCTCGCCGACGCCTTCGGGCTGGCCGACCTGTGGCTGGGTGAGGCCACCACGATCTCCGAGCTCGCCGGCGCGCCGCAGGCGATGACCCGCGGCGAATGGGTCGAGAAGACCCTGCCGGTCTGGAAGGAGATCGCCGACCCGGTCTCGACCTCGATCGCGGACGCCCTCACCGACGCGCTCGAGACGCAGGTCCCGCCTGAGATGCAGAGCATGGTGCAGGGCGCCGGTCAGCTGATGCGGGGACTCGGCGGCTCGCTGTTCGCCGCCCAGTTCGGGCAGGTGCTGGGCCGGCTCTCGCTCGAGGTGGTCTCCGGCGGAGACGTCGGCATCCCCGTGCTCCCCGCCGGCACCGCCGCGGTCATCCCGCAGAACATCGCCGACTTCGGAGAGGGCCTCGAGATCCCCGAAGACCAGATCACGCTGTACCTCGCGGTGCGCGAGCTCGCCTACGCCCGGCTGTACCGCCACGCGAAGTGGCTGCACCTGCACGTACTGTCGCAGATCACCGACTTCGCCCGCGGCGTGACCGTCGACATCGAGGCGCTCGAAGGACTGGCATCCCGCCTCGACCCCACCGACCCCGAGGAGCTGCGTGCGGCGATCGAGGGCGGCGCCCTGCTCCCGGCTCAGACCGAGACCCAGCGCGAGGCGCTGGCCAGGCTCGAGAACCTCATCGCGACGATCGACGGATGGGTCGACGTGGTCACCGAGGAGGCCACGTCGCGCCTGCCGGACGGCGGACGGCTGGCCGAGGCGGCGCGACGCCGACGTGCCGTCGGCGGCCCCGCGGAGGACGCCCTCGGCGCGCTGGTCGGCCTCAAGCTGCGCCCGCGTCGCCTGCGCGAGGCATCGGCGATGTGGCGTGCGGTGACGGATGCCGTGGGGATCGCGGCGCGCGACGCGCTGTGGGACTACCCCGACCTCATGCCGCTGGCCTCGGACATCGACGACCCGTCCGCGCTCATCGCGCGGCTGGAGGCGCTGCAGCGGGGTGAGGCTCCGGAGGCCGACGAGTTCGACGAGGCGCTGGCCCGCCTCCTGGACGGAGAGGTGTTCGGCCAGGGCGATGCTCCCGCTCACGGCGACCGCGACGACACCGCGCCCGACGAAGGCGACCGTCCGGAGGGCGACCGTCCGGAGGGCGACCGCCCGGAAGGCGACCGCCCCGTCTGAGCGCCGGTCCCGTCCTGGAACCGGAGCCGGCAGCGGAGCACGGACTGGTTCTGCACAGCGGCCGATTATCGCGGATCCGTCCACAGATCGCCGCTGACGGCACTGAGCAGAGACCCTGCGAGACACAATCGGGTCATGAGCCCGATGACGCCGACGACCGTGACGCGTCTCGATCCGCGCTATCCCCTGCTGTGGCGTGACGAGAGCACGGTGCAGTTCGGGCTCGAGGGGGTGGTGCGCCTCGAGATCGTCGGCCCGTGGGTCGAGCGGCTGCTGAGTCGGCTGAGCTCGGGCATCCGCCTCAGCGCCTTCGACGTCGTCGCGCACGGCGTCGGCGCGCCGCGCCAGGAGGCTCGGCGGCTGCTGACGGCACTGCGTCCGCTGCTTGTCGACGACGCGCTGCCCGCTCCCCCGTTCTGGGTCGACGGCATCAACCTCGTCGACGGTCGCGGCCAGGAGCGGCTGCGCCAGTCCCTCCTCGATGAAGGGCTGGAGGAGGCGGATCCGCGCTCCCCCGGGGCAGTCGCCGTGGTGATGGTCGGCGGGGCCGTCGCCGCTCTGCAGCTCGCGCCGTTCCTGCGTGACGACGTGCCGCACCTGCCGATCGGCTTCGAACATGATGCGACGGTCGCGGGTCCGCTGGTCGTGCCAGGCCGCACCCCGTGCCTGTCATGCCGGGACGCGCATGAACGAGATCGTGACGCGGCCTGGCCGCGCCTGCACGCGCAGCTCGTCGGCATCGAGGCCACCGTCACCTCGGCCCGCATCGCGCGCGCGGCGTCGCTCGCCGCGCGCATCCTGCGCACACCGACGCCCGCGGCCGGACTGATGGTGCGGGTCAGCCCTGACGGGCGGCACGCCTGGCGCTCGGTGCGACATCACGCAGAATGCCGGTGCCTCGAGCTGTCGTCCCGATCTCCGCGAGGAAGCGCGACGCAGACCGCTCCCCTCGTCCGGCTGAGCGCGCCCACGACACCGCAAGCGTTCGCGCGGCGCGCGTGATGCCGACATAGGCAAGGCGGCGCTCCTCGTCGATGTTCTCGAACGACGTCGCGTACGAGATGGGCAGTGATCCCTCCGCCCATCCGGCGAGCAGCACGTGCGGCCATTCGAGGCCTTTCGCAGCGTGCAGCGTCGAGAGCGTGACCGTCTGCAGCGTCGGCTCGTGCTGGTCCTTGGCCCGCGCCATCAGCTCGTCGGCGAACACACGCAGCGTCGTCCCGGTGGGCGCCTCCTCGGCGAGGCGCAGGATGGCTCGTCGCGCCTCCCACCCGTCGCGCTGCGCGCCTCCCGCCTGCGGCGGCTCGTCGGTGAGGCCGAGACCGCGCAGCACGTCGCGCACCGTGGGAAGGAACCCGGCATCCGTCGGGGCGACCGCCGCGCCACGCAGCGCGAGAACGGCCTGGCGCACCTCGGGCATGTCGAAGAAGCGCGTGCCGCCGAGCACGCTCGTCGCGATCCCCCGCGCGGCGAGCGCCTGCTGCAGCACCGCGGACTGCGCATGCGCACGATAGAGCACAGCGATGTCGGAGGGTGCGGCGCCCGAGGCGATTCGGCGGACGATCGCGTCCGCGATGCCTGCGGCCTCGTCGGTCTCGCTGTCGTACGCGGTGACCGTCGGGGGCTCGTCGTCGCCGACCGGTGCCTCAGCGGGAGCCAGCGCGAGAGCGCCGGGACGTCCGCGCATGAGCGCGTTCGCCGCTGTCAGGATCGGCGCTTTGGAGCGATAGTTCGTCTCGAGCCGCACGACGGTCGCGTCGCTGAATCGCCGCTCGAACTCGAGCAGGTATCGCTGCTGCGCACCGGCGAACGAGTAGATCGTCTGGCTGGCGTCGCCGACCACGCAGATGTCGCGACGGTCTCCGAGCCACAGCTCGAGGAGGCGGTTCTGCAGCGGCGAGACGTCCTGGAACTCGTCGACCGTGAAATGGCGGTACTGCTCGTGCACGGCCGCGGCGACCCTGCTCTCGGCCTCGAGCATGCCGGCGCAGGCCAGCAGCACGTCCTCGAAGTCGAGCTGACGACGCTCGTCCTTCAGCGCCTCGTATGCGCTCTGCAGCTCGATCAGCTGCTCGGGGCGGATGCCGCTGATCGGCCGCTCCAGCTCCGCGTACTGCTCGATCGAGAGCATCGAGACCTTGCGCCATTCGATCTCGGCGGCGATGTCGCGCAAGGTGGCCGTGCTCGGCCGCAGGCGCATCGCATCGGCCGCCTGCCCGAGCATCCGCACCTTGTTGTCGATGAGCGACGGTGCCGAGTCGCCCGCGACGGTCGGCCAGAAGAAGTTGAGCTGCTTGAGAGCCGCGGCATGGAAGGTGCGCGCCGCGACGCCCCCGACGCCCAGGGCGCGCAGTCGCCCGCGCAGCTCGCCTGCGGCCTTGGCGGTGAAGGTGACCGCCATCACGCGCTGGGGCGAATACGCCCCGGTGTCGACGCCGTGCGCGATGCGGTGCGTGATGACGCGCGTCTTGCCCGTGCCGGCACCGGCAAGCACGGCGACGGGGCCGCGCAGCACCGAGGCGGCCTCCCGCTGACGCTCGTCGAGGGCATCCAGGGCGCTCACTTCGATCCTTCGCCCTGCTGCGCCCGCTCAGTGCCGCGCTCACTCCGCTCGATCAGCCGGCGGCGTTCCGGCCGGCCCTCGCCGTACCAGTCCTCGATGAGTCGCCGTGCGATCGACGAGCGACTCGGGAGTCCTACGGGGCCGTCGCCTGCGAGCGCCTGCCCGATCTCATCGCGCGTGAGCCAGCGCACGTCGATGATCTCCTCGCCGTCCGCCTCGACGTCCTCGTCGACGGCGACGGCGCGGAAGCCGACCATCAGCGATCGCGGATACGGCCATGGCTGCGATGAGACGTAGCGGAGCTCGCTCAGACGCACCCCCGCCTCTTCGGCCAGCTCGCGGTGCACGGTCGCCTCCATCGACTCCCCCGCCTCCACGAACCCCGCGAAGCACGAGTACATCGTGCCGCGCCAGGCCGCGTTCGCGCCGAGCAGCAGTCGCTCTCCATCCGGGCTCTCCACGGCCACGATGACGGCGGGGTCGGTACGAGGGAAATGCTCGGAGTTGCAGGTGCCGCAGTGCCGCGACCACCCCGCGCTGCGCAGTTCGAGCCGGCTGCCGCAGCGGCTGCAGTGACGCACGTCGACGAGCCAGGCGGCGACCGCGACCGCGGTCACGAAGATCTCGGCCTCGAACGGCTCGAGCAGCCCGCCGACCTCGCGCAGCCCCAGCCAGGTCTCCTCCGGCGCGGCGTCGACGCTCCCGGTCTCCGGCGCGACGGATGCCAGCAGCAGCGCCGCGCCATCGGCATCCCGCCCCAGCAGAGCCCAGTCGGCGTCGCCGACCTCTCCGGCGTCGACCCGAACGACCGCACGGTCGGCGACCCGCAGCCGGCGATCGCGGACGACGACGACCCTCGTGCCGGCGGCGGCGCGCAGCCGCTCGACGACGCCGGGCTCGGTGCGCAGCTCAGCGGCCCGGTCGAGGATGTCGGACCCGGTGCTCATGCGTCCTCCTGCTCTCGTGCCGGCTCCCGGCGCGCGACGTATGCCGCGGCACGGGCGTGGCGTGGACGCCAACTGCGCGGGGGCAGACCTACGCTGGGGAGCATGGCACGCTCTCCTTTCACTCTAGTGGCGGCGGTCACGGCCGCTGTGCCCGGGGCGGAGGTCACGGGCGCCCGCGCTCTGACCTCGGACGGTGACGGGAGGTTCGACTCGGCCGTCGCGACTCTCGCCGACGGCAGCGAGCTGGTCATCCGGGTCGCCGCCGATGACGCGGCGGCGATCGAGCTGGCGGAGGAGGCGCTCGCGCTGCGCGCGCTCACCCCCGGTGCCAGGGAGATGCTGACCTTCCGCGCCCCCACCGCGTTGGGTGAGACGCGTGTCGGAGAGGCCAGGGCACTCGTGACCGACCTCATGCCCGGGTTCCAGATCGAGGCCGGGCACATCCCCGCCGGGCGAGGCGCCGCCCCGTCGATCGGCGAGGCCATCGCCGCCGTGCACTCCTTGCCGCCGTCGGTGGTGCGCTCGGCCGGTCTGAGCGTCCGTGACGCGGCCTCGGTGCGCGCCGAGACCGGGCAGCTCGTCGATCGCGCATCGGCGACCGGTCGCGTGCCGGCACGGCTCAGCGCCCGGTGGCGCGATGCTGTGGCCGACGACGACCTGTGGCGCTTCGAGAGCGCGGTGACGCTCGGCGGCATTCAGGCGCTCTCGTTCCTGTTCGAGGACGACCCGCAGGACGGCCCGCAGGTGGTCGCCGTGCTGGGGTGGCGCGGCCTCACCGTCGGCGACCCTGCTGAAGACCTCGGCTGGCTCTCGAGCGCCCCCGATGCGGCGTCCGACGTTCTCGCCGCGTACGTCGCCGCATCGCAGCGTGCCGCCGACGATGCCCTGCAGGTTCGGGCGCGGCTGCACGCCGAACTCGAATTCGCTCGCTGGCTCGTGCACGGCGACGACCTGCGGCGACCTGACATCGTCGACGATGCGGCAGCGCTCCTCGAGTCTCTCAGCGCCGGTCTGCGCAGCGACGACCTGCGAGTGATGACGGCCTACACCGGAGGGGTGGACTCCGCGCTCGATGTGCTGGACCGCGTGCCCGACACGGCCGCGACCGAGATCGACACGTCCATGCAGACAGATGCGTACCGCCCGGAGGATCTCTGGCAGGGCGACGCGGACGACGCCGACGAGGATCAGGTCTCTGACGACCGGTCCTCCGCGGGCGAGGCATCGCCGGATGAGGCGACCTCCGCAGACGACGGCGCAGATCACGCCGATGACGCGGCAGATCCGGCGCACGGATCGTGGGACGAGCCGACGCAGGACCTCACGGAGATCAGCGGCGTGCGCGGCTCTGGGCACGACAGCGCATCTCAGACCGAAGCCGATGCCCCATCCGGGAGCCGCCCGGAGCGCGGAGCGGACGACTCGGCGCCGAGCGACCTGGACTCCGCCGATGAGGCTCAGCGCGCTGCGCGCGCCGCCCTCCAGCGCTGGACGAGCTCAGACTCCGAGTAGACGCGGTCGCCGCGGATGACGAGATCGTCGGCGACGTAGAACAGCGCCACATCGATGTCCTCGAGCGGCACGCCGAACCGACGGTGGTAGGCGAGCCGGTAGAGGGCCAGCTGCAGCATCCGCTCGTCGCGCTCGGCCGCCGTTCGCGGGGCGCGGCCGGTCTTCCAGTCGACGATCTCGATGCGCCCGCCGCGGTCTTCCCGTCGATAGACCGCGTCGAGCTTGCAGATGACGATGTGCCCGTCGTCAGCACTCGCCCCGCCGCCGCGCACTTCGTCGCCGCGCGCCTCGTAGCCGAAGGCGAAGTCGATCTCGATCTCGACCGCGATCGGCTGCAGCTGCGCCCACTCGCTGCGCTCGAACACCGCACGCAGCTCCGCGAGAGCGCGCTCGTCGTCGCTGTCCGCGTGCGAGGCGTCCGCCGCCTCGGACATCTCTTCGTCGAGCTCCCAGAGCCCGCTCTCGACTGTCGATGCCGCTCCGACGAGCCCTGAGCGATGTTCGACCCAGGCGTGGAACAGCGTGCCGATGCGGGTCTGGGTATAGGGACGCTCGGGCATCGGACGTCCAAGATCGCGCAGGGTCCCGCGGTAGTCGGTGACCCAGTCCTTGAACCGCGATGCCGGTACGCGCGTCGGGGCATCGCCGATGACGCCCTGCTGCCGTTCGGCGCGCTCGACGAGCAGCCGCTGCAGCTGCGCCGTCGGCTCGGGAGGATCTGGCAGTGCGAGGGCGGCGCGAGCCTCGTGCTCGGCGACGGTGACGCGAGCGCGGCGGTCGCCCAGGGCATCCATCGGCCACGATCGGGTCATGCCGGCGCCTTCGTACGGGTTCTCGTCGGGATCCACGTCGGCGATCGGGTCGAGGCCGAGCACCTCGATCGCGTCGCGAAGGTACGGGCTCGCCTGACGCGGCTTGACCTGCCCGGCCCAGTGCGCGCCCGAGAGCAGCAGGTCCCGACGGGCGCGGGTGAACGCCACATAGGCGAGACGGCGCTCCTCCTGCTGCTGGTAGTCGCGGTACTCGTTCTTGAAGCGACGCAGCGCACCGCCATGCGGGAACGCCTTCGTCACCCCGGCGGCGAGGGCGTCGAGTGCGGCCTTGTGCCGCTTCGCGGGCACGTCGCCGGCGGCATCCATCTCGGCCTTCGGATCCCAGCGGAACACCGGCAGGGCACCGCGGTCGCCGCGCAGTGCGAACGGCACCACGCCGAAGCCGAACCAGCCCGAGGTGTCCTGAGGACGTCCTGGCAGCTCGCCGTCTACGAGGCGCACGACGGCCACAGCGTCCCACTCGAGTCCCTTGGAGCCGTGGATCGTGAGCAGCTGAACGACGCCGGGCTCGGGCGGCTCGGGCCTGGGCATGAGCTCGTCCGTGCTCTCGGCCTTGTCGAGCCACGCGAGCAGACTGCCGATCGTGCCGCGGTCGTCGGCGCTGAGGAACGCGCGCACCTCGTCGGCGAAGGCGCGCAGCTGAGTGGAGGCGATCCGTGCAGGTCCTCGGGACTCGTTGGCGGCCAGCTCGATGTCGAGGCGCAGCTCGAGCTCGATCAGGCGGATCAGCTCGGGGATGGGCAGGCCGGCCGAGCGTCGCAGCCGTTCGAGGATCTCCCCCGCTGCTCGCAGTCGACGGCGCCCCTCGGGGCTGATCGCCGAGAGCAGACGGTAGCCGTCGGGAGCCGTCCGCAGGAAGTCGACGGCATCGACGATCGACACGGCCTCATCGGCGCCGCGAGATGAACGCAGGCGCTGCTGCACCTCATCGGCGAGGGGGGCGAGATCGGCGTCGCGTCCGGCGAGCGCTGCGGCGAGATCGTACAGCGCCGCCATGTCGGCGACGCCGATGGCGAACCGGGGGCCCACGAGCAGACGGATGAGGGCGGATCCGGCCGTCGGGTCGTGGATGACCCGCAGCATCGAGACGACGTCGACCACCTCCGGGGTCGAGAGCAGACCGCCCAGCCCGAGGATGCGGTGCGGGATGCCGTTCCGCGCGAGCGCGGCGGCGAACGTCTGCATGTGCCGCTTGGAGCGGAACAGGATGGCGCCGGTGTGCGCACGATCCGAACCCGCTTCGTCATGCTCGCGTCTGCGCACCGCGAACCACTCGGCGACCTGCTGGGCCTCGTCATCGACCGTGTGCGCGAAGACCACCTCCACGCGACCCTGTCCTGCTCCGGGCCTGGGGTCCAGCGCCGGCATGTCGAGCCCTGGCCGCGCGAGCGGCTCGAGCACGCGGTTGGCGACGTCGAGGATGCGCGTGTCGTTGCGCCAGCTCGTCATCAGGCTGTACGTGGTGGCGGGCGCGTCGTGCGCGAACGCACGGCTGAATGCGTACAGGTTGTCGGCGCTCGCGCCACGCCAGCCGTAGATCGACTGATGCGGGTCGCCGACGGCCATCACCGCGCTGTCTCGGAACAGGGCGGCGAGGAACCGGGTCTGGATGACCGAGGTGTCCTGGTACTCGTCGAGCAGCACGACGCGATGCTGCTCACGCAGATCGCCCCGCACGTCGGGGGCGTTCTCGACGATGTCGAAGGCACCGCCGACCTGATCGGCGAAGTCGAGCACGCCACGTCGCTGCTTCTCGGCCATGTAGTCGCGCACGAGACGGGTGAGCACGGGAATGCTGCGCAGGTTGATCGCTGCCGTGTCGACATCGCGGTTGGTGCGGTACGGCTCGAAGGCGTCGGCCTGCTCCGCGGCGATGCGCTCGACCGCGTCGAGGTCGACACGGTGATCGAGCACCTCGGCCGCGAGCTTCTGCACTGCGTCGATGACGCCGCCGAGCGAGCGGTCGATCTCCTCGAGCTCGGGGATGTCGGCCCGCAGCACGACGGCGCGCGCGATGAGCCACGACGCGGACTGGCTGAGCATGGCGGCCTCGGGGTCGCGTCCGATGCGCGCGGCGTGCTCGCGCACAATGCTGTCGGCGAAGGCGTTGTACGTCGACACCTTCGGCCGGATCAGCAGATCCTCAGCCGAGCGCGGCGTGCGCGGATCCCAGCCGGTGCCGAAGCGCTCGGCGAGCTCGTCGAGCACCTGCACGCGAACGGCATCGCGCTGGCCTCCCTGCGCGGCGACGTGGATGCGTCGCAGCGCATCGTCGGCGACGAGCTCGGCGAGGTGCGGCAGCAGGCCGCGGCGGGAGAACTGGTCGATCATCTCGAGCCGGATGCCGATGCGCTCGGCCAGCTCACCCGCGGCCTTGCGCGTGAACGTCAGGCCGAGCACCTCGTCTGGGCGCACCCGCCCGTTCGCCACGAGCCACACCACGCGCGCGGACATCGTCTCGGTCTTGCCGCTGCCGGCCCCGGCGACGACCAGCGCGGGAGTAGGCGGAGCCTCGATGACGCGCTGCTGCGCCTGGGTCGGGACCGGGAGCCCAAGCGCGAGCGCGATGGTCTCGGCGGAGATCGTCGCGGCCGAGACCGCGGTGGAGTCGAGCATCGTCACGAGCTCACCGCCGGGACGGTGTGGATGTGACACGGAGTGACCCGCACCTGGGTGTCGGCGCAGTGCGCTTCGACCTGCGCGGTGAAGCTGCTGGCAGCCATCCCCCGGCCGGCGACGGTCACGCGCCGCAGGAACGCCGCGCGCGCCTCGTCGCCGAGCGTGTGCTGGTGGGCGACGCGGTAGGGGGCCCTGCCGACAGTCTTGGAGACGATGACCAGGCGCGCACCGGCGAGACCCGTCGAAGGTGCGCCCTCGAGAAGACCCTCCTGCACGGCGATCTGGTACGCGGCGAGCTGGGCGTGCTCGCGCACGTTCGTCTCGGTGTCGGGCTCGTACTTGCCGGTCTTCAGATCGACCACCACGACCCGTTCGCCGTCATCACCGCTCATGCGCTCCCATCTCTGCCCTCGGGCGTCCGCGTGCTCGCCGGCGCCCGCTGGATACACCTCGATCCGGTCGATGACCCCGCTGATCAGCGCACGCGGCCGGATGCCGTCGGTGTCGGTGCTCTCGTCTTCGGCTCGCCTGACCTCCCCGTGCTCGAGGTCGACCTCGAAGCGGAACGCGGCCTCGGCCCCCACCACGCGGCCGCCGTCGCGCGACACCTCGCCGAGATAGGCGCGCAGTCGTTCCAGATACAGATCGGCGCGGCGTCGCTCCTTGCGCCCGATCCACGCCGTCTCGAAGTCGAGCTCGGGCCAGTGCTCGTCGATGATCGCCCGCATCGCGTCCGGGTCGCCATCGGGGACCCTCTCCATCACCTCGTGCACGATGGTGCCGATGCCGGCGGACGGAGGCATCACGGTGTCGCCGCCGAGCGACGACACGACCCAGTTCAGACCGCACTCCTCGAAAGCCTCGAGCCGCGAAGGCGAGACGCGCACCGGCGCGAGCTGCAGATCTCTGAGCGGCGCCGTGGTCGTGGTCTCGGTCACGCCGTACCAGTCGTCGACGTGCGCACCCGGCACGCCCTCGTCGGCGAGGATCCGCAGCTGCCCCGCAGCGAACGCACGATCCGACGGGTCGGCCGAGGTCGTCAGAGTGCGGCGGTGGCGAGCCACCAGCCCCCGCAGGGTCAGCGGATGGGCGAAGCGCAGTTCGTCCTCCTCGGCCGGCGGCGGAGCAGGCAGGAACGAGAAGAACGGGCTCGGCGTCAGATCGTCGTCATCGACGGCCGAGACGACCAGCCTGCTGCTGGCGCGCGAGATCGCCCGCACGAACAGCCGCAGCTCGTCGTGAAGCGCCGCCCTGCGCCGGTCGAGCAGACCGGGAACGGTCTCCGGCTCGCCTGACCGCGCCGCGGAGATCGCCTCGGCCAGGCGCCACGTCTCCAGCATCCCGCCACGAAGGCGAACGTTCGGCCAGATGCCGTCCTGCACCCCCGCGACGACCACCGCGTCGAACTCGGTGCCGAGCGCGGTGGCCGGTGTCAGCAGCGTCACCAGCCCTGGTCGATCGGGCGTCGAGAGGGTGTCCTCCGGCACCTCGCTGTCGAGGATGTCGCGGATGAAGAGAGCCGGCCTCTCCTGAGGCGAGCGCTCGACGAACCGCTTCGCGGCGTCGAACAGCGCGACCAGACTGTCGAGCGACCGCGAGATCTCGGCTCCGCCTGGCTGGTCGGCGGCCGCGCGCCAACCGGCCTGCAGCGACCCGCCGCCGATCGAGCGCGCCCGATCCCACACCGTCCAGAGCAGTTCGTGCACGGTGCGGCCGGCCGCACCCTCGTCGTGGAGCATGCGGAGCGTCTCGGCGAACCGCTGGGCGACGCGGGCCTCGGGCGCGTCGACCCGATCGAACAGGTGCGGGAACTGCATCGCCTCGCGCAGCAGCTCGCGGGCCGGCGTCGATCCTCCCTGCTCGAGCTCGACGTGGCGCAGCCGGGCACGGAGTCGGCGGAGTCCGACAGCGTCGAGACCGCCGAACGGCGAGGTGAGCGCCTCGGCGAGCAGGTCCGACGGGCGCTCGTCGGCCGGCATGAGCCCGAGCCGCACGATCTCGACGATCTCGCGCACGATGCCCTCGCTGCCGAGCGGCCGGGGCACTCCCGCCGCCCTGGTGGGCACCTCGCGCGCCGCGAGCTCGGCCTCGAGCATGACGATCTGGCGCGTGTCGTGTGCGATGACCGCCAGACGGCTCCACGGGATCCCATCGCTGAGGTGCCAGTCACGCAGCACCCCTGCGATGCGATCGACCTCTTCGTGGGGCGATGGTGCGATCATCGTGCGCACGCCCTCGCCGTCGGTCTCCTCGGGAGCGCGACGGTGGTCGACGCGCCCCGCGACGCCGATGGCCTGGGTGACGGTGCGGGTCAGCGCCGTCAGCGCCGGGCTCTGGCGGTGTGCGCCATCGAGCACGTGCACGTCGGCCAGCACCTGGGCGAGCTCGGCGAACAGTTGCGCGCTGGCCCCGCGGAACGCGCCGGATGAGATGTCCGGGTCGCCGAACGCGAGCACCGCGACGCCCCGCGACCGCAGCGCGCGCACCAGGCGCACGCCGCCTCGCGTGAGCTCCTGCGCATCGTCGATCAGCACGACGCGCAGCCGGGCGAGCGGGCCGAGTGCGGCCGGCTCCGCGGTGTGCAGGATCGACGTCGCCTCGGCGAGCAGCTCAGGCACATCCCGGTGTGCGGTGCGCATGCCGCCCATCACCTCGCGGTACTCGCCGAGGAAGTCGTCGGCGGCCCGCCAGACCTCCCGTCCGGACGCGGCGAGCTCGCCGGGCCGGATGCCGAGCTCGGTGCATTCCGCGAGGAATGCACGCAGCTCGGAGCGGAATCCCTTCGACGCACGCACCGCAGGGCTCAGCGAGTCCGGCCAGCGACGCACTCCGTCTTCCGCATCGCCCGCCAGGAGGTCGGCGAGGATGCGGTCCTGATCGGCGCCGGTCAGCAGAGCCGGCGGCTCGTGCCCCTCGTGCACCATCACACCGCGCACGAGCTGGAAGGCGAACGATCCGAGCGAGCGAGCCAGCGGCCCTGGGGTCGCCTGGTCGATGAGCACGCCGATGCGATCGCGCAGCGCCGTGGCGGCCTGGCGGCTGGGGGTGAGCACGAGCACCTCGTCGGCGGAGACCCCGGTGGCGAGCAGATGCACCACGCGCTCGATCAGGGTGGTCGTCTTGCCCGTGCCCGGTGCGCCGATGATGACGCCGGATGCCGTGGCATCGGCGTGCACGACGGCGAGCTGGGCGGCATCCGGTGACATGCCCTCCACGCTATAACCGGCGACCGACACGCGCGCGCGGGGCTCGTGTGCGCCCACGGCGAAATCCGCGCCGCGCCCCGGACCCGGCCGATCGCCACCGGGTAGAGTTGCCGATGTTCGCCCAACCTGAGGAGATCGCGTGGAAATCCGCATCGGCATCATCAACACCGGTCGTGAGCTGAGCTTCGACACGTCCAGCAGCGCCGACGAGGTGCGCGCCCAGGTGACCTCGGCTCTCGAGCAGAACGCCAGCCACATCAGCCTCACCGACGCCAAGGGCAGCTCGTACATCGTGCCGACCGCCAACCTCGCCTACATCGAGCTGGGCACCGAGGAGTCGCGCCGCGTCGGCTTCGTGGCCTGACATGTACATCCTGCTCGCCCTCATCGCGGCGTGCTCGCTCGGTGTGGCCCTGCACTTCGGCATGCCCCGGCGCGAGCTGCGCGGCGTCGCGGTGACCCCTGCCGTCGCGACCGCCACGACGGCCGCCGTCTACACGATCATGCAGTGGATGGGTGCCGGCGAGGGCGACGTGTGGCTCTGGGTGGTGAGCATCGGCGCGGGTCTGGGCCTGGCGGCGGCATCCACCGCTGCACTCACGGCGCAGCGCACCCGCCGGGACGCAGCCGAGAAGCAGTCGCTCGGAATCTGAGGCCCTTCGCGTCCTGGGCGTTCCGAGGGCCATCCCGCGTCGGCATCGACGCGCGGCGCGGTCCGGATGCTACGACGCGAGCCCCATGGCATCCATCCGCCGCGCATGGGCGCCCATCAGCTCGGTGTACACCGGCTCGATCCGCTGGTCGTCTGCGACCAGGCGATCCGGGCGCAGCGCGTCACGGCAGACCAGAAGGGTGTCGCCGACGAGGCGACGCCCCCACATCGACAGCAGCGAGCGCCACTCGTCGTCGCTCTCGATCGTCTGCTGGATGATCGAGACGATCTCGCCTCCGCGGTCGTCCTGGCGGAGGATCGCGGCCACCCGCTCCCCCGTCTCGCCGTAGCTGCCCGCCAGTGCGAGGTAGAAGTCGTCGAGCATGCCGGCCGTCAGGTACACCGCCAGCAGCGTCTCCTCCTGCCGCTCGCCGATGGTCTTGCGCCGGAACTCGTCGAGGTTCTCGCGGAACGGCAGCATCACCTGGGTCGGGTCGTCGCCGCGCTCGGCGATTACCTGCACGATGGCGCGGTGCTTGTCGAGGGCGGCGCCCGCGGCGCGGGACAGCGCCTCCTTGCGGGCGAGCTCCTGCGTGCCCCTGATGCCGCGGCTGAGCGTCTCGAAGTAGCTGAGCTGCAGGTAGGCGGCCTGACCCAGGAAGCGGTTCAGCTCTGGCGCGAGCTCTGCGAAGTCGACGCGGGTGGTGTCCCCCGCCTCACCGCGACTGCGCAGTTTCAGGGTGCGCCGCTGCGGCTTGCGCTTCCAGAACCAGTTGACCACCCGCCCAGACTACTGGGCCGGAGGCTGTCCTCCGGTAGGCTTGTCCCGTCCTGCCATCGGAGCAGGGCCCCGCGCCTGTGGCATTCACTGAGACGGCGTGGATCCAAGACGAGGCGCCCCGCGTGGCACACGCCGCGCTCGCGCCGGACAGGCAAGAGAACACTGTGACTTCATTCGCTGATCTGGGAATCGATCAGGACATCATCGACGCGCTGGCCGCGAAGGGCATCGTCGATGCCTTCCCCATCCAGGAGCAGACCATTCCCCTCGGCCTTCCCGGCCAGGACATCATCGGCCAGGCCAAGACCGGCACCGGCAAGACCTTCGGCTTCGGCATCCCCGTGGTGCAGCGCCTGGGTCAGGACCCCGAGCCCGGGGTCAAGGCGCTCATCGTGGTGCCGACGCGCGAGCTCGCCGTGCAGGTGTACGAAGACATCGACCTGCTCACCTCGAACCGCTCGACGAGCGTCGTGGCGATCTACGGCGGCAAGGCCTACGAGGGTCAGATCGACCAGCTCAAGGCCGGCGCGCAGATCGTGGTCGGCACACCGGGTCGCCTCATCGACCTCGCCAACCAGCGTCTGCTCGACCTGTCGAACGCGACCGAGGTCGTGCTCGACGAAGCCGACAAGATGCTCGATCTGGGCTTCCTCGCCGACATCGAGAAGATCTTCTCGAAGGTTCCCGCCGTGCGTCACACGCAGCTGTTCTCGGCGACCATGCCGGGCCCGATCGTCGCACTGGCCCGCCGGTTCATGTCGAACCCGATCCACATCCGCGCCAACGACCCCGACGAGGGACTGACGCAGGCGAACATCAAGCACATCGTCTACCGCGCGCACTCGCTCGACAAGGACGAGATCATCGCGCGCATCCTGCAGGCCGAGGGGCGAGGCAAGACCGTCATCTTCACGCGCACCAAGCGCGCGGCGCAGAAGCTCGTCGACGAGCTGGGTGACCGCGGCTTCAACGTGGGCGGCGTGCACGGCGACATGGGCCAGGAGCAGCGCGAGCGCTCGATGGCCGCGTTCAAGGCCGGCAAGAGGGATGTCCTGGTCGCCACCGACGTCGCCGCCCGCGGGATCGACGTCGACGACGTCACGCACGTGATCAACCACACCATCCCCGACGAGGAGAAGACCTACCTGCACCGCGCCGGGCGCACCGGCCGCGCGGGCAAGACCGGCATCGCGGTCACCTTCGTCGACTGGGAGGACCTGCACAAGTGGGCGCTCATCAACCGCGCCCTCGAGTTCGGGCAGCCCGAACCCGTCGAGACCTACTCGTCGAGCCCGCACCTGTTCACGGATCTGGACATTCCCGAGGGCACCAAGGGACGCCTGGTGACGGCGCCGAAGGCTGAGAAGCCGGCGTCGGAGCGACGTCAGCGCCAGCCGCAGAAGGCGGCTGAGGCCGCCGCCGAGGGCGCAGATGAGGGCACCACGCGTCGCCGTCGCCGCCGTCGCCGCGGGTCTGGTGGCGACAAGGTCGGCTCGACCTTCGCCGAGGGCGCCGAGCAGCAGGAATCCGGACACGCCGACGCGGCCCCCGCGGCGGATCGCGACGCCGACGGGGCGGGCACGCACGACGGCGACGCGACCAGCGAGCACCGCGACGGCAAGCCCGCGCCGCAGCGCCGCCGCCGTCGCCGCCGCAGCGGCGGGGCGGCCCCCAGCGGCGCCTGACCCGCGTCAGCTCATCGAGGCCTCTCCTGCTCGGCGGGAGGGGCCTCGACCGCGTCACGGCGGGATGCGCCGGCGCCGGATGCCCGTGACGTGCGCTCCTCGGGTGCCTGCGGCGGATAGACCCAGGTGACCAGCACGACGGAGATGATCATCAGCAGGAACCACGAGCCGAGCTTGCTGATCGAGACGAGTTCCCATCCGTCGACCTGGCTCGGGTAGGCCCATGCCCCGCCCACGTGCCGATGTTCTCGGCCAGCCAGATGAAGAACGCCACCCCGGCGAACACCGCGAGCAGCGGCAGCCGGATCACCATCCTGCGGATGCGGGCGTGCATGACCGTGCGCCACCAGAGCAGGACGACGAGAGCGAGCAGCACCCACCGCGCATCCCACCAGAAATGGTGCGCGAAGAAGTTGACGTAGATCGCCGCGGCGACGATCGCGGTCATCCAGCGGCGCGGATATCTCTCGAAGCGCAGATCGAACAGCCGGTGCACGCGAACCATGTACGAGCCGACGGCGGCGTACATGAAGCCGCTGAACAGCGGGACGCCGCCGATCCTCAGCATGCCCTCCGCGGCGTACGCCCACGAGCCAACATCGGTCTTGAACAGCTCCATGACCGTGCCGGTGAGGTGGAAGAGCAGGATCACCCGCAGTTCGCGCAGGGTCTCGAGGCGCAGCGCGAGCATGAGCACCTGGATCAGCACGGCGGCGAGCGTCAGCAGGTCGTTGCGGGCGAGAGGCGCGTCATCGGGGTGGAAGAGCCGCGCCGCCACGATGACCAGCAGGAGCGCCGCGCCGAACGCGCACGCCCAGGCCTGCTTCAGCAGGAACACAACGAACTCGATGACACCGGCGCGCACGCCTCCCGCGGCCGCGTCGCGCAGCATCCGGTCGGCCGCGTCATCGATCCGCTGCTCGAGCGGTGTCCCCCATCGCATGACCGGACGTTATCGGCCGCGTCCGAACGAGTGCAGGGAGAAGCCCGACAGAACGCCGGGCGGCATCAGGGCTCGCGCGGAGCCGTGCCGGTTGCGCGCTCGATGATCCGCGCGACCATCTCGTCAGCCGTCGTGTTCTCCCCCGGCCTATTCGGCTTGCCGCTGCCGTGATAGTCGCTGGAACCCGTGACGATGAGGTCGTGGCGGGCGGCGATGTCACGCAGCAGTCGCCTGCCGTCAGCCGTGTTCTCGCGGTGGTCGACCTCGAACCCCGCGAGTCCTTCGGCGATCAGCCGCTCGATGTACGACAGCGGCATCATCCGATCGCGGCCGGCCGTCACCGGGTGCGCGATGACGGCCACTCCCCCGGCTCGGGTGATCAGGCGCACCGCGGTCAGCGGGTCGGGCGCGTAGTGCGGCTCGTAGTACCCCTCGCGCGGATGCAGGATGCCGTCGAACGCCTCCGTGCGGTCGCGGACGATCCCCCTCGCGATGAGGGCGTCGGCGATGTGGGGGCGCCCGACGGTGGCATCCGGCGTCGTCTGCGCGAGCACGTCGTCCCAGCCCAGGTCGTAGTCGCGGCCGATGTTGCGCACGATCCGCTCCGCGCGACCGACCCGGTCGCTGCGGATGCGGTCGGTCTCGGCGATGAGATCGGGGTCATCCGGGTCGAAGAGGTAGCCGAGCACATGCACGCTGCGCCACTCGTGCTTGGCCGAGAACTCCATACCAGGCAGGAACGTCATGCCGAGCGCCGCGGCGGCGTCGCCCGCCTCGCGCCAGCCGGTCGTGCGGTCGTGATCGGTGAGAGCGGCCGTGCGGATGCCATGGGCATGGGCCTGACGCATCACCTCGGCGGGCGGCTCGGTGCCGTCGGAGTGGTTCGAGTGAAGGTGCAGGTCGCTCGGGCCCTGGAAGCGGGCGGAGTGGCCTGTGGTCATCCTCTGAGCGTACCGCCAGCGGCGTCACAGCCGTCTCCCCTAGGCTTTCCGGCGATGCTACGACTCGTCGGAATCCTCTTCACCGTGCTGTTCGCCATCGCGACGGCCGTGCTGGTCTGGCCGCAGTTCTTCCGGCTCGAGCTGGTGTTCCCCCTCGCGCAGATCGTCGCGTCGCGAGCCGCGCTCGCAGTCGCCTTCCTCGCCATCGCGCTGCTCTCGGCCGTCCTGCTGTTCGCCAGGCCGCTGCGCGGGGTCGCGGCCTCCGTCCTGATCATCTCGCTGATCGGGGCAGGCTCGATCGCGCTGATCGGGGCGATGCGAGGGTACGGCGCCGCCGCTCTTCCCGAGAAGACCGACGGCGCGGTGCGCGTGCTCACCTGGAACACCGCGGGTGCCGCGGTGTCGGCCGAGGCGATCGCCGACGTCATCGACGAGCAGCAGGCGGATGTGGTCGCGCTGCCCGAGACCTCGGAGCAGGTCGGCGAGCAGATCGCGATCATGATGCGCGACGCCGGCCGGCCCATGTGGGTGCATCACGTGAACATCCGCCCTGACGTGCCCGATGGGCCGCAGGCGTGGCAGACCACCATCCTCATCTCGGTCGACCTGGGCGAGTACTCGGTGATCGACTCGTCGCGTGACGGGTCGAGCAACACCGGATCCGTGCCGAGCGCCGTCGCCATGCCCATCGACGGCTCCGGACCCACCATCGTCGCCGTGCACGCCGTGGCCCCCAGGGAGGACGCCATGTCGCAGTGGAGGTCGGACCTGGAGTGGGTAGCCGATCAGTGCCCCGAGGGCGAGTTCATCCTCGCCGGCGACTTCAACGCGACTCTCGACCACATGGCGTCGTTCGGCAGCGGCGGCGGCGACATGGGGCGCTGCGTCGACGCCGCCGCGAGCACCGGCAACGGGATGGTCGGCACGTGGCCGGCCGACCTCCCGCGCCTGGTCGGCGCACCGATCGACCACATCATGTCGAGCCCGGAGTGGAAGGCGACCGGGTCCGTCGTGCTCGAGGAGTCCGGCGGCAGCGACCACAGGGCGGTCGTCGCGCAGCTCGAACGGGCGGGCGACGGCGGCTGAACGGGGCACGCCGCCGCGGACGAGCTCAGGCGCCCAGTGCCTGCTCGAGGTCGGCGAGCAGGTCCGCCGAGTCCTCGATGCCGACCGACAGGCGGACGACCTCCTCGGGGACGGCGGCATCGGTGCCGCGCACGGAGGCGTGCGTCATGGCATCCGGATAGTTGACCAGGGATTCCACCCCGCCCAGCGACTCCGCGAGCTGGAACAGCCGAGTCGCCTCGGCGAAGCGCCTCGCCGCCTCCCCCGACTCCAGAGTGAGGGAGACGATGCCGCCGAACGCCGACATCTGACGCGCGGCGATCCCGTGCCCCGGGTGAGTGGCGAGACCCGGATAGTGCACCTGCGCGACGCGTTCGTGCCCCGACAGGTATTCCGCGATCGCGGTCGCGTTCTCGCTGTGTCGCTGCATGCGCACGTCCAGCGTCTTGATGCCTCTGGTAGTCAGCCACGCGTCCATGGGGCCCGAGACCGCACCGACCGCGTACTGCAGGAATCCGATCCGCTCGGCGAGGCCGTCGTCATTCAGCACAACGGCGCCTCCCACCACATCGGAGTGGCCACCGAGGTACTTCGTGGTCGAGTGCACGACCACGTCAGCGCCCAGCTGCAGGGGGCGCTGCAGCGCCGGGGTCGCGAACGTGTTGTCGACCACGACGATCGCGCCCGATTCGCGCCCGATCGCCGCGAGACCTGCGATGTCGGTGATGCGCAGCAGCGGGTTCGACGGGGTCTCGACCCACAGCACCCGGGGCGCGTGCTCCGCGACGGCGGTGCGTACGGCATCCGCATCGCTCATGTCGACGACGCGCAGCCGCACGCCCCACGGGCCGAGCACGCGCGCGAGAAGACGATGCGTGCCTCCGTACACGTCGCTGCCGAGCAGCACCTCATCTCCCGGCGAGAGCAGCGCGCGCAGCAGGGTGTCTTCGGCGGCGAGGCCCGATGCGAACGAGAAGGCGTGCGCACCGCCCTCGATCGCGGCCAGCTGCGTCTGCAGGGCGGTGCGGGTGGGGTTGCCGCTTCGCCCGTACTCGTAGCCCTGACGAAGGCCGCCGATGCCGTCCTGCGCGTAGGTGGTCGAGAAGTGCACGGGCGGGATCACCGCACCGGTGGTGGGGTCGAACTCCTGGCCGGCGTGCACGGCGAGGCTGGCGAAGGCGCGGGCGAAGTGGGTCATCGGATGCTCCTGACGGTGGGGTCCGCGGGGGTGCTCGGGGTGACGAGGTCGGCGAAGCCGTGCTCGGCGAGCCATGTGTCGTCGTAGAGCTTCGAGAGATAGCCGCGGCCATGATCGGGCAGCAGCACCACCACGACTGCATCCTGCGGCAGGTCGCGGGCCGTCCGCAGCGCGGCGACCGCGGCCATGCCCGACGACCCGCCGACCAGCAGGCCCTCCTCGCGGGCGAGTCTGCGCGTCATCGCGAAGCTCTCGGCATCGGGAACCCTCTCGTACCGGTCGACGACCGCCGGATCGAAGGTGTCGGGGATGAAGTCCTCGCCGACGCCCTCGACGGCGTACCCGTGCACAGGGCCGCCGGAGTAGATCGACCCCTCGGGGTCGGCGCCGACGATCACGACATCGCCCTGCTCCTTGAGAAAACGCCCGGTTCCGCTGATCGTTCCGCCGGTGCCGATGCCTGCGACGAAGTGAGTCACGCGGCCGTCGGTGTCGTTCCAGATCTCGGGCCCGGTCGTCTCGTAGTGCCCGAGCGGGCCATTCTGGTTGGCGAACTGGTTCGGCTTGAACGCACCGGGGATCTCGCGGGCGAGCCGGTCGGAGACGCTGTAGTAGGAGTCGGGATGCTCGGGCGGCACGTTCGTGGGAGTCATCACGACCTCGGCGCCGTAGGCCTTCAGCACATCGACCTTCTCGCCTGCGAACTTGTCGGGCACGACGAAGATCATCCTGTAGCCGCGCTCCAGGGCGACCAGCGCCAGGCCGACGCCGGTGTTGCCGCTCGTCGGCTCGACGATCGTGCCGCCGGGTTGCAGCCGGCCCTCGCGCTCCGCGGCGTCGATGATGCGGCGGGCGATGCGATCCTTGGCGGATCCGCCGGGGTTGAGGTACTCCACCTTCGCCAGCACCGTGGCGGCGATGCCGTCGGTGACGCGGTTCAGGCGGACGAGGGGTGTGCCGCCGACGAGGTCGGCGATGTGCGTCGCGTAGCGCATGAGAGGGTCCTGTGAATGAGACCGCCCGCAGCCGGAGAACTGTGCGGAGGCGGTGTGCCGTCGGGGTCGTCGAAGATGAGAGCGAAGCGCTCAGCGACAACAGCGACAGGAGAAGGACACGCGCTCACGATAGCCGAGAAGCGCGGGGACCGACAACCGGGACTCTCGGCCGGGCCTTCCGTGCGGGTCGTGCGGTGAGAGGATGGATGCATGACCAGCGCAGACAACGACGCCGCCGTCGAAACCCCCGCCGAGCCCGTCGCCGAAGAGAAGAACCCGCGCAAGCAGCCGTTCCCCCGCGGGTTCCTCGACACCATCTCCACCGGTTGGGCCGATCGCCCTGAGTCCATGCCGGCACCGCGTGCGCAGGCCCCCTTCGCCGCCGCACGCCGCGCGAAGGTGTCGGAGGCGTTCCGCGGCAGGCGTCTGGTGATCCCCGCCGGATCGTTCAAGCAGCGCAGCAACGACACGGACTATCCGTTCCGCGCACACTCGGCGTTCGTGCACCTGACCGGCTGGGCGAACGAGTCCGAGCCCGACTCGCTGCTCGTCTTCGAGCCGACCGATGACGGGCACGAGATCACGCTGTACTTCCGCGAGCGTGCCGACCGCAACACGAGCGAGTTCTACTCGGATGCCACGATCGGAGAGTTCTGGATCGGACCGCGTCCCTCGCTCGCCGGGGTCGCCGCCGACCTCGACGTCGCCACCGCGCACGTCGACACCTTCGTCGCGGGAGACGACGACCTCGTCGTCGACGCCGACGAGGAGCTCACCCGCTTCGTGTCCGAGCTGCGCCTCGTGAAGGACGAGTTCGAGATCGCCGAGATGCGGCACGCGGTCGCCGTCACGGCATCCGGATTCGACGACATCATCCGCGACTTCGACCGCGCCGTCGCCCACCCGCGCGGCGAGCGCATCGTCGAGGGTGTCTTCCACCAGCGCGCGCGCAGCGATGGGCACTGGGAGGGCTACGACACCATCGCCGCCTCGGGCCATCACGCGTGCTACCTGCACTGGACCCGCAACGACGGTGCCGTGGTGCCCGGCGACCTGATCCTCATCGACGCGGGCGTCGAGGTCGACAGCCAGTACACCGCAGACATCACGCGCACCCTGCCGGTGAACGGCACCTTCACAGAGGTGCAGCGCCGCGTCTACGAGGTCGTGCTCGAGGCCGCTGATGCCGCGTTCGCGGCGGCGAAGCCCGGCGTGAGGTTCCGGAGCGTGCACGAGGCCGCGATGGAGGTCATCGCGAAGCGCACCGCCGAGTGGGGCCTGCTGCCGGTGACGGCCGAAGAGGCCCTGGACGCGGACAAGGGCGGCCAGCACCGCCGCTACATGGTGCACGGCACCTCGCACCACCTCGGCATCGACGTGCACGACTGCGCCCAGGCTCGTCGCGAGATGTACTACGACGGCGTGCTCGAAGAGGGCATGGTCTTCACGATCGAGCCGGGACTGTACTTCCAGATCGACGACCTCACGGTTCCGGAAGAGCTGCGCGGCATCGGCGTGCGCATCGAGGACGACATCCTGATGACCGCGGACGGCGCGGTCAACCTGTCGGCCGACATCCCGCGCACCGCCGAGGACGTCGAGGCCTGGATAGCCCGGCTGAAGGGCTGATCATCCCGGTGCTGGTGGTCGACAGAGCCCTCCCGGTCGTCGAGCGAGCCCTCCCGGTCGTCGAGCGAGCGAAGCGAGTCGAAACGCACCGAGCCGAAACGCACCGAGCCGAAACGCACCGAATCGACACGCAGCGCCTCGGATGGCACAGGTTCCATGACACCGCGGATGCATGACGGCCAGCTGGCTGTCGACGAGGAACTCGCGGGCGCGCTGATCGCCCGCGAGTTCCCGCGTCTGCGAGATCTGCCGGTAGCGGCACTGGCCGGTGCGGGCACGGTGAATGCGATCTTCCGGGTGGGCGCGCACCTGACGGCGCGGTTCCCGTTGGCTTCCGTCTCCGTCGCTGATCTGGAGACGGAGGCCGGATCGCTTTCGGCTTTCGCGGTGGCGAGCCCCTTCCCCGCTCCCGAGCCCGTCGGGGTGGGCGCGGGCGATGAGCGGTATCCGTCGGCATGGTCGCTGCAGACGTGGCTTCCAGGGGAGGTGGCCGATCCCTTCTGCGTCGCGTCGGCGACGAGGTTCGCGGCCGAGCTCGGCGAACT
Organism: Microbacterium esteraromaticum; assembly: GCF_014084045.1. NCBI lineage: Bacteria > Bacillati > Actinomycetota > Actinomycetes > Micrococcales > Microbacteriaceae > Microbacterium > Microbacterium esteraromaticum. The sequence goes on along the minus strand of NZ_CP043732.1, from coordinate 2,348,795 downwards.
GATCCTGGCGATGCGCGCTGTCCCCACAGGCGCGCGGGTCTTCGACGGGCGGGGCCGCGGAGGGGTGCTCAGCGACCACGATGAGTGGATGACGCACTGCCTCGCGCGGAGCGTCGGTCTGCTGGATGTCGACCGGGTCGCGATCGTGTGGGATGCACTGCGCGCGGTGCCGACGGCGGGCGAGCACGTCATGAGCCACCGTGATCTCACACCCGCGAACCTGCTCGTGACGGGCGACGGGCTGGCCGGGGTCCTCGACGGCGGATCGTTCGGTCCCGCGGATCGTTCGCTGGATCTCGTGTGCGCCTGGCATCTGCTGGATCAGGGATCGCGTCGGACGCTGCGAAATGCGATCGGCGCGTCGGATGACGAATGGCGCCGCGGCGCCGCGTGGGCGCTGCAGCAGGCGATGGGGCTTGCCTGGTACTACGAGGAGTCGAATCCGGCCATGGCCGAACTGGGGCGCAGCACCGTGTCGAGGGTACTGAACGACGAAGACGCCATCGGGTGACCATGATCGGACGCATGGTCTTCGAGCGAGGTCGACGTGGGGCTCTTCGCCGGTCGAGTGATCACTTCAGATAAGCGGTTGAGGCGCACAGTCGCCTAGACTCCACGAGTGTGGCGATGACGGAGTCTGCTGACCGATCGGAACGGGCACTCGACGAACTGCTCGAGCAGGCGATCGCGCCCGGGGCCGGTTCGGCCGCGGTGCTGCTCGCGAGTGTCGGTGGCAGAGTCGTCGCGCAGAGAGCTCTCGGCACCACCAGGATGTGGGATGCTCCGGGGGTCGCCACTGCGACAGCAGCATTCCCCGTCACCACCGAGACCAAGTTCGACCTGGCCTCGGTGACGAAGGCGTTCGTCGCCACCGCGCTGCTCACCGAGCTCGATGTGCGCGGCCTCACTCCCTCAGTGCCCCTCTCGGACTATCTGCCGGAGTTCAGAGAGGGGTCTCTGCGGGACCTCACGCTCGAGCACCTGCTGACCCACAGTGCCGGTTTTCAGGCCTCGTGGGATGATCACGAGCCAGACCCCGGCGCCGAGCGCTTTCGCCGCACCGCCCGTCCCATCGACAGGCCGGGAGCCGTGCACCGGTACGCCTGTCTCAGCTTCATCTGGGCCGGTCTCCTCGCGACCGAGCTCAGTGGCAAGCCGCACGACGCGCTCGTCACCGAGCACGTGCTGCGCCCGTTGGGCCTGCAGCACACCGGATACCGCCCGGATCCCGGAGAATGGCCCCGCATCGCGGCGACCGAGTACGACCCGGGGCGCGGGATGGTGCAAGGCGAGGTACACGACGAAACGGCCTTCGCGCTCGGAGGCGTGAGTGGCAACGCGGGAATCTTCGGCACCGCCCCGGATCTGCTTCGCTTCGCGGAAGCACTGCGCACCGGCGAGGGCCTGCGGCCCCGGGTGCACGCCTGGCTCACCGAGCCGGCACCGGGCGTCCCATCCGCCGAGTCCGGCTATCGGCCGAGCTACGGGCTGCGCATCGGCGAGAAGTGGTGCGCAGCGGCTCCTGGCCCCACCGCCAGCCACACGGGGTTCACAGGCACCGGCTTCTTCACGGTGCCGAACGGCGAGTGGTCGTTCGTGCTGCTGACCAACCGAGTGCATCCGAGCCGCGACCACGGCTCGCAGCCCGAACTTCGCACGCCCATCGTGGCCGCGACCGTGCAGCTCGCCGAACGATTGGCGTCCTCATGAACAGCCCGGGCGCCGACGAGACCCAGGGCGTGTCTGCCGAGGTTCGTGTCGCGGTTCCCGGCGCTTTGCGCCCAGACGCGAGCGGACTCACTCAGGCCTGAGTCGCCTCGCCCGACCTCAGCTTTGACGTGACAGCGGCGAAAGCGCCCGCCCACCCGCTCGCGAATGCCGCGAACGTCGCGCTGGCCGCGGCCATCTGAGCACCAGATGCATCGGCGGCGGCGAACCCGAACCAGACGGTCGCCGCGCCCACGCCGACGATCGCGACGACGTTGACAAGCCGTACCGTCAGCTTCAGCCGCTGAACGCTGTGAACGCTCATTCACGTCCTCGAGTCAAGCCCCGGGCCGCATGGCCGGGCGCGCGGCGGATGCGTGGTCGCGAACCTCGTGGGCGAAGGCGAGAATCAGCCGACGACTCGCGGCGGTGTTCTGCTCGTGCAGCGATTCTGCCGTGGCGAGCAGCTGCGCGAGCTCGCGCCCCTCGCCGCGCAGAGCCGCATCGTCCCAGTTCGCGAGGTCCGCCGCACTGGCCTCAGGGTGGAACTGCACGCCGCGCACATGCGTGCCGATCACGAATGCCTGATTCTCCACCTCGTCGCTCGACGCGAGCAGCTCGGCTTCCGGGGGCAGGCGGGTGATCATGTCCTCGTGATTCTCGATCATCGGTGCACCGTCGACGCAGGCCGAGAGCAGCGCATCCTGTCGTCCGCGGTCGTTCGCGCGGATGACCGTCGCTCCGCGCTCGGTCGGTCCGTACTTCGCACGTACCTCGCCCCCTGCGACATGGGCGATCAGCTGCGCCCCCAGGCAGATCCCCAGTGTCGGCAGGTCGCGATCGATCGCCTCGGCTGCCAGCCGGCGCTCCGCGGGCAGCCAGGGCGCCCGCTCGTCGTCGTCGGGCATGAGCCCTCCGCCCAGCAGGACCAGGCCGTCGAAGCCCTCGAGCGTCTCGGGCAGCCCGCCAGCGCCGAGGATCGGCTCGACCTCGATGCGGGCCTCGACGAGCCAGTCGGCGAGCCGTCGGGGCCCGGAATTCGGCGAGTTGACCACCACGAGCACGCGGGGCGTGCGCTCCTGCTCCACAGCCTCGTGCTGTTCCGCGCTCACGTCGTCTCCCGCGTCTCTGTATCCACGGCGGGCGCGATCGCCGTGGCGCTCGGCGCACCGGCCTCCCCGGCGAGGAATGCCAGGTGATCGGCGTCAGACGCCTCCAGCACTCTCAGCACGTTGTCGCATGCCAGCCCCCGAAGCTCCGCGTCGCTCCATCCCCGACCGGCCAGCTCGGCGAACAGCGCCGGGTAGCCGGACACATCGGCGAGCCCGATCGGCATCGCGTCGGTCCCGTCATAGTCGGCGCCAAGACCGACAGCGTGCACGCCGGCGACTCGCCGCACATGCTCGACGTGGTCCGCCACCCGGCCGACTCCCACGTGGGGGGCTTCGCCGACCTCGCCCTCCCGCACCCATCTCCGGCGATCCTCGTCGAGGAACGACGGCACGAACGCGACCATCACGACCCCGCCGGCCGCCCCGATGCGGGCGAGCACGTCGTCGGGAACATTTCGGTCGTGGCGGCAGAGCTCCTTGGCGCAGGAATGGCTCACGATCACCGGGCGCGACGTCGTGTCGAGCGCGTCGCGCATGGTCGCCGGCGACACATGCGCCAGGTCCACCAGTACGCCGATGCGATTCATCTCGCGCACGACCTCCCGACCGAAGCCGGTGAGCCCGTCGTGCGCGGCCTCGTCCGTCGCAGAATCCGCCCAGTCGGTCGTACGCGACCACGTCAGAGTCAGATACCTCGCGCCCAGCCGCGCATACTGCCGGAGCACCGCGAGCGAGCCGGCGAGCTGAGCACCGCCCTCCACCCCGATCAACGAGGCGATCTTGCCCTCGGCGATGGCCGCCCTCGTCTCTTCCGCGGTGCGGGCGAAGCGCAACCGATCCGGGTAGGCGTCGATCAGACGGTGCACGAAGTCGATCTGCTCGAGTGTGGCGACCACCTGATCCGCACCCTCAAGCACCGGGTCGACCCAGACCGACCAGAACTGGCCGCCGACACCACCGGCGTCGAGTCTCGGCAGATCGGTGTGCAGCTCCGGAGCACCGGTGTCGAGACCGGCCGTCGCATATCCTCGCGTCACCCGGCAGGCCCACGCCAGGTCGTTGTGGCCGTCGATCACCGGGTAGCTCGACGTCTCCGCCCCACTCACGCGACGCCTCCCGCGGCCACGGGCACGCGGGTCGCGGCACCCGCCTGGTCGGCGAGCGCCGAGTCGAAGGTCTGCAGCGCCTCGCGTTCGATCCAGTCGACATCGACACGGTGCCCGAGTCCCGGCGACGTCGATACGGCAACCGTCCCGTCGATCGCTCGCACCGGCGGGTCGATGATGTCGCGGGCGTAGTACTTGTCGGATCCCGAGACGTCGGAGGGCAGCGAGAAGTTCGGCAGCGACGAGAGCGCCACGTTCGTCGCGCGGCCGATCCCGAACTCGTGCATCCCACCGCACCAGACGGGCACGCCGGACTGTTCGGCGAGATCGTGCGCCTGCCTCGCCCGCGTGAGGCCACCCATCCTCGACACCTTGATGTTCAGGATTCGACCGGCGCGCATGCGCAGCATCGTCTCGAGATCCTCGATCGACACGATGGACTCGTCGAGGCAGATCGGCGTCTGCAGGTGCTCCTGCAGCTCCGCGTGGGCGATGAAGTCACGCGCGCCGAACGGCTGCTCGATCATCGTGAGCTCGAACCCATCGAGGGAGCGGAACAGTGCCGTCGACTCCTCGCCACGCAGGTACGCGGCGTTCGCGTCGACGTGCAGATCGATCTTCGGGAACGCCGCTCGTGTCGCGCGGACCGGCTCCAGGTCCCACCCCGGCGCGATCTTCAGCTTCACCCGACCGTAGCCCGCTTCCAGCTGCCGCTCGACCTGTGCGAGCAGCGCGTCGATCGACGGCTCGATACCGAGCGAGACGCCCGAGCGCACCTCGCTGCGTGTGCCTCCGAGCGCCGACGCGAGCGAGATGCCCTGCGTCCGGGAGAAGAGGTCCCATGCCGCCCCGGCGAACCCCGCCTTCGCGAACTCGTACCCGCGCACTTTCGCCCAGCTCGCCTCGAGATCCGCAGGATGCTCCCACTCATGCGCGAGCACGCGATGCACGAGATGGCGCACCGCCATGTTCCAGGACGTGTCGACGGTCTCGGAGCAGAAGAAGGGATCGCTCGGCGAGGCGATCTCGCCCCATCCGACGGTGCCGTCACGGTCGGTGAGCTCGACGACCACGTGCTCGATTCCGTCCTTGCTGTGCGAGCTGGTCTCAAAGCGGTGCAGAAGCGGCAGCCTCACGAAGAAGAGCCGCACGCGTTCGATCCTCATGAGCGTGCCTCCTGATCGCGGTCCGGTCCGTAGAAGGCCAGCTCGGCGGCATAGTGATCCCGCATCGAGAGGCGTCGGCGTGCGCCCTTCGAGCTCGCCGTGGTGAGGGTGCTCAGCAGGTGGCACACGGCGGCGACCGCGGTGGACGAGTCGGCGTACGAGGCCGAGGCGGTGTGCACGCGGATCAGCACGGTCGCACGGCCCGCGAGGGGTGCGTCCTCACTGTCGGTGATCACGACGAGCTGCCCTCCTGCCTCATGGAACAGACGCCCCAGCCTGATGGTCTCCTCGCGATAGCGACGCATGGAGAAGGCGATCAGCACGTCGCTCGCGCGAACGTCGGTGAGCACGGTCAGCGGCGAGAGCGCCCGTCCGTCGGCGAGAAAGACGTTGGAGAGGGTCGCAGAGAGATCGGCGTTGAGCAGCTGCGCATATGCCGCCGCTTTGCCCTCGCCTGCGATGTACCGTCGGCGCGCGCCGAGAATGAGCGCCGCCGCCCGCGGCACGTCGCCGGTCGCGGCCAGCTCCTCGAGCGTCTGCGTCAGCGATCGCACCTCGTTCTCGATGACGCGCGCCTGAATCCCCTCGGCGGAGAGATTGGGGCGGAAGCGCTCACCGAATCGGTCGCGCGGAGACGGAAGCGAGCGATCGTGCTCGTCGTTCGAATCGGTGTTCATGCGTGTTCCTCCGAGTGGGCTGCGTCGTCCGGCGCCGCGGTGGAGATCACGCGCGGCACCGCGAGATAGGCGACGGTCGAGGGATCGATCCGGCGGCAGTCGACCAGCACTCTGCCGTCGGCGAGCACCGCCTGCAGGGCATCGGCGAGCTCGCCTCGCAGCGTGTCGATCGATGCGGCGAGCTCGGCACCGGTCGGCAGGGGCACCCAGACGGCACCGTCGGCCTGTTCGACCGGCTCGGCCCAGCGCACACCGGCGAATCGGGGGGCGACCGCGCGGCGCTGCTCGCGATACGGGTCCACCGGCTCCGCCAGCTCCCATTCGACGACGATTCGATCGGTGCAGGGTCGATCGTAGTAGTCGGTCAGATAGGTGATGCCGATCGCGCCGAGCGTCGAGAAGTTGAAGTGCCCGTTCCTCGTGAGAATCGGGTCGAACGCCCATCGCATCCTGCGGTGCCCCCATCGCAGCGCGACCCTGCGCTGAAGCTGCTTGAGTTCCCGGCCGACGCCGCGCCCCTGATACGCGGGGTCGACCACCGCCGACTGCGAGTAGTGGAAATCGGATCCGCTCGCGTCGCGGCCCGCGAACCCGTAGGCGAAGCCGATGAGCTCGTCACCCGGTTCGAAGACCCCGACCACCGAGCCGCCGTAGTCGCGCAGCGAGCTGAGCAGGTTCGGGTTGAGGGTGAAGCCCGGTTCGTCGTAGCCGAAGACCCGTGAGTAGAGCGCGTTCGCAGCCTGGAAGTCTCTGAAATGCTCGAGCTCTCGCCCCACGAGAGTGGCGGGTGCCGCTGCTGCCGAGCCGGAATCGGACGGCCCGGGACGGGGCGCGAAAGCCGCCCCGATCGGCGAGGTATCGATCATGATATGTTTCCTATGTATGCGGTACGCAACGTTGTTGCATCGATATTATGGGGCGATTGCCACACTCTCAAGCCTGATATACGTTTCGTAACATGAGCTTCACTGCGGCAACTCACTCTGCATCGTCCGATGGGGGCGACCGGGAGGCGATCGCGCTGCTGCGCGAACTCGTGGCGATCGAGACGCCGAGCTTCGACGCGGCGGCGAGCACCAGGATCGCGGAACTGCTCGAGGCCCGGTTCAGGGAGGTCGGCGCATCCGTGGTGCTGCACCGGACGGAAGCCGGTACAGATCTCGTCGCCGACGTTCCTGGTCACGGAGCGCCGCTGCTGCTCGTCGGGCACACCGACACCGTCTGGCCCGTGGGCACGATCGAGACGAGCGTGCCCTGGATCGAGGAGGGCGACCGGATCCGCGGCCCTGGTGTCTTCGACATGAAGAGCGGGATCGTCGTGATGCTGCATGCACTGGCCGCACTGCGCGCACGGCCGCACCGTGCGGTGCGGGTCGTCCTTGTGAGCGACGAGGAGGTCGGCTCTCCGCTCTCCCAGCCGCTGCTTCGCGAGGTCTGCGAGGGCGTGGCTGCGGCGATCGGCTTCGAGTCGCCCCACCCGGACGGTGCGCTGAAGGTGGGACGGAGGGGCAGCTCTCGGGTGCGGATCGCGGTGGAGGGGCGTTCGGCGCATGCCGGGCTGGATCCCGAACTCGGGGTGTCTGCGATCGACGAGCTCGTCGATCAGCTGCTGCTGCTGCGCGACCTGACCGCGACCGGCCCCTCGGAGTCTCCCGTGCTCTGCAATGTCGGCACGCTGGAAGGCGGGGGCCGCACCAACGTCGTACCGGACCGAGCCGCGGCGGAGGTCGGCCTCCGCTTCGCCGACGCCGATGCCGAGGATCGAGTGCTCGCGGGACTTCGGGGGCTCGCCCCGCGCCGCGCCGGCGCGAAGATCGCCGTCGACCTGCTCAGCCATCGCCCGACCTGGAGAGCCGGCCGGCGTGACCACGAGCTGCTCGCATCGGTCGCCCGGCTGGCGGCCGGCATCGGCCAGGCACTCGGCGGACGACCGGCGAACGGTGCTGGCGACACGAACCTGCTCGGTTCGCTCGGGATCCCGACACTCGACGGCTTCGGACCGCGAGGCGCCGGTGCGCACGCGACGAGTGAGCACATACTCACACCGTCGCTCTTCAAACGGATCGAGCTGCTGACGACGGTGCTCTCGGAGCACGCGCCCGGCCCCTAGCCCGCCGCGTAGTCGGGAGCGGGTTCGGCGCCCACGTACTCCTCGTAGTTGATGATGCCCGACTCGCGCATGTCCAGCGAGATCTCGGTGCCGACATACCGGAAGTGCCAGGGCTCGTAGATGTATCCGACAACCGGCTGCTCCCCCTGCTCATAGCGGAGGATGAAGCCGAATTCCGCGCAATGCCTGCGCAGCCACAACCCGGCCGCGGTGTCGCCGAAGGCGCTCGTGAACGCGTGCCCGGCCCCGTCGTCCAGGTCGACGGCGAGTCCCGTCTGGTGCTCGGAGTGGCCGGGTCTCGCCGAGTAGGTCTCCGCCGCCGCGACGCCGTCGCTCGCTGAGTACCCCTCGAAGAGGGACTGCTGCAGCTCCCGACTGCGATAGCCGCTGACGAGCCGAAAAGGCACCCCGGCTTCCGCCGCTGCAGCCGCCATGACCTGCAGTGCGGCGGCCGCGGCGGCTCGGATCGGATGGCCGCTCGGGTTCTCGAGTCCGGCGGGCATGACGAGATCCTCCGGCACCCAGCCGATCGGGTCGAGCGGCCGAAGCTTGTTCACGAGCACCGAGAGCGAACGCGGATCTCGGAGTTGCTGTTCGGAGGGGCGTATCACCATGAACCTCGGCTCCTTTGCCTGTGATTTGAAACGTAAGTCTGCGTTTCGCACGAAGTCTAGTCGTGCAGCCCCGCCCGCGAAACCCCCGGCCGCGGGCGCCACGTGAGATCACGGCCTCAGCAAATCAGGCAGAATACTGAGATAAATGCCGCCGCCGAACTATACAAACCTCGGCAGGTCCCCCTACTATCAGGAGAGATTCACCCAGAGGATACGATTTGTATCTTTTGAGCCAGCACGGTCATGACGGAGTGACGATGCAGTACACACGAGCGACATCGACAGCACAGCGCGGTCCCCTCTGTCGTCTCGTCCGCTCGCTTCGATCTCCTGAGCACCCGATTCCGGCGCCGAAAGCCGTGCGCCTCCCCTCGCTTCCGCGTAGTGCAAGTGCCCGAATTGAAGGAGATCCGGCATGAAACTGATCAAACCACTTATCGGCCTGGGTGCGGCTTTCGCATTCACGGTCGGTTCCCTGTCCGCGGCCGGTGCCGCGCAAGAGGCCGAACCGAGCGTGATCCGACTCGCCACCAACATGGACCAGGTCGACACACTCAACCCTTTCACCGCCGTCTTCAATGAGGCGATCGTCGTGCTCGACTACGAGTACGAGCCGCTCGCCGGCATCGGTCCGAGCGGTGATTACGAGGGAATCCTTGCCGACGAGTTCGACGTCGAGGGCACAACCTGGACCTACCACATCCGCGACGCCGCGAAATGGTCGGACGGCGAGCCGGTCGTCGCCGATGACGTCGTGTGGACCTACGAAGCCATCATGAACGACAAGGCACTGCAGGTCGCCAACGGCGAGTCGGTCGGCAACATCAAGCAGGTCACGGCTGAAGACGAGAAGACCGTCGTCTTCGAGACGAACTCGCCGACTCCGCTGCACCCGGGCATCCTCCCGATCGTGCCGAAGCACATCTGGGAGGACATCGAGAACCCCGCCGAGTACCAGAACACCGAAGACGTCGTGGGCAGCGGCCCCTTCATCATCGATGATTTCAATCAGGGCACCTCGATCACCCTGAAGGCGAACGAGCACTACTGGAAGGGCAAGCCCGGAGTGGACGGGCTCGACCTGATCGGCTTCAAGAACACAGACGCGTCGGTGCTCGCGCTGCGCAACGGCGAGATCGACATGCTCGGCGGCCTGAGCTCCGCGCAGTTCGAGTCCCTCAAGTCGGTGTCGGGACTCACGACCTACCAGGTGACCTCGAAGCACTTCTGGGATCTGCAGATCAACCCCGGCTGGACCACCGTGAGCGGCGAGCCGTTCGGCACGCAGCATAAGGTGCTCGAGGATCAGGCGTTCCGCCAGGCTGTCGCGCAAGCGATCGACAGCGAGACCCTGGTCGATCGTGTGCTCAACGGACTCGGCAGCACCGGTCCGACGATCATTCCTCCGGGGGCTCCGGGTGGCTTCTTCACCAAGCTCGAAGGCAAGGCGCGTCCCCAGGGAACCGATGAGGCCATCAAGTCGCTCGAGGCCGCCGGCTACACGACCGATGCGCAGGGCAACCGCCTCGACAAGGACGGCAACCCGATCACCCTCCGGCTGATGTTCAACGGAACGAACACGCAGAACAACGCGACCGCCGAGTTCATCGTTTCGTGGATGAAGGACCTGGGTATCACGATCGAGTCCAACAGCAGCAACTGGGACGTGATGTCGCCGCTCATCACCAAGGGCGACTACGACATGTACATCAACGGCTGGGGCGTCGGCCAGGATCCTGACTACCAGCTCTCGATCAACGTCTGCAGCACGCTTCCCGACACGCCCGGAGCAGACAACGCCTCGCAGGCCGGCGTGTGCGATCCCGAGTACGACAAGCTGTTCCAGGCTCAGCACACCGAGCTGGACCGTGACACCCGTGCCGGGCTGATCGAGGATTCGCTGCAGCGCATCTACGACTGGGGCACGACGAACATCCTCTACTACGACGATTCGCTCGGTGCCTACAATTCCGACCGACTCGACAACCTGGTCGAGGTCATGGGCAGCCCGTACAACCGGTTCTCCGTCGCGCAGGCGACGATCAAGGGTGCTGACAGCGGGTCGGGCGACGTGGGCGCCGCGGATTCGCCGTGGCTGATCTGGACCATCGCCGGTGTCGTCGCGGTGCTCATCATCATCGCACTCATCGTGATGGCCTCGCGCCGCAAGAAGACCGCGGACGACCGGCAGTAGAGGAAGCAGCCATGGAACGCGAGAATCCGAGCAACGCCGCGGTGGGTGTCATGGTGCCCACAGCCGAACAGCTCGGGGCCGATGAGGCCGCAGATGTTCGACACAGCGGGAGCACGTGGAGGTATCTCCTCGTCAAAGCCGGTGGTTCCGCCGTCAGCCTGCTCATGGTGGTGGTGCTCGGATTCTTCGCGTTCCGTGTGCTTCCGGGCGACCCGGTCGCGCTGCTGACCAGGGGTCGCGCGATCACGGTCGACCAGATCAACCAGCTCCACGAGAAGTTCGGACTCGACCGACCGATCCTCGTGCAGTTCTGGGACTACCTCGTCGGCCTCTTCACCGGCGACCTGGGCACCTCGCTGGTCTACCAGCGCCCGGTGACCGAGCTCATGGGCAACTTCATCGGCCCGACGGTTCTGCTCATGTCGGTCTCGATGGTGCTCACGGTGAGTCTCGGCATCTGGGTCGGGCAGAAGGCCGCATGGAGACGGGGCAAGTGGTTCGACAAGTCGGCCACCTGGCTCTCCCTCTTCTTCTGGTCGATGCCGACCTTCTGGTTCGGCCTGCTTCTGCTGCTCGCATTCTCGGGCACCGGGATCTTCCCGAGCAGCGGAATGGTCACGGTCGGCACGAACTACACAGGCTTCGCCTACGTGCTCGACGTGGCTCGCCACCTCGTGCTCCCGGTGATCGCGCTCTCGATCGCGTCGTACGCCCAGTACGTGCTGATCATGCGCTCGTCGCTGCTCGAGGAGCTCGGGCAGGACTATCTGGTCACGGCGCGGGCGAAGGGCCTCCCCGAGGATCAGGTGCGTCGCCGCCACGCGCTCCCGAACGCGTTGCTGCCGACCGTCACGATGATCTTCCTGCAGCTCGCCGGCCTCATCGCCGGCGCCGTCACCGTCGAGACCGTGTTCTCGTGGCCGGGCCTCGGGTACCTGACCTATCGAGCGATCCAGGGGCCCGATTTCCCGGTGCTCCAGGGCACGTTCGTGGTCTTCTCGTCGATCGTCATCATCATGAACTTCTTCGCCGACATCCTCTATCGGGTCATCGACCCGAGGGTGCGCGCAGCGTGAAAGGGGCAGACGTGTCAGTGGATACCGCCGTCGTCGCAACCTCCAGCGCACGTCAGCTCGCCAGGAGGCGTCGTCTCGACGCCGCCCGCGCGAACTGGCGGGCATTCGCCAAGCAGCCCGGCGGCGTCGTCGGCTTGATCGTGATGATCGTCGTGGTGCTGCTCGCCATCTTCGCCTCGACGCTCTTCGACGCTTCGACACTTGATCCGACGAAGGCGACAGGCGCACCGTTCCAGCCGCCGTCGGCGGAGTTCCCGTTCGGCACCGACTATCTCGGCCGATCCCTGTTGCCTCTCATGGTCTGGGGAGCCCGCACCTCGCTCACCGTCGGCGCGGCCGCCACGCTCATGTCGACCGTGATCGGCACGCTGATGGGCCTGCTCGCCGGCACCATGCGCGGATGGCGAGCGGCGATCGTCATGCGCGTCATCGACTTCTTCCTCATCATTCCCGGCCTCGTGCTCGCGATCGTGCTCGGCGCGATCCTCGGGCCGAGCAGCTTCACGATCATCGTGGCGATCGGCGTGACCTCCTGGGCAGGCACAGCTCGCATGATCCGCGCGCAGACCCTCTCGCTCGAGTCGCGAGGGTACGTCGAACGGGCTCGCGCGCTGGGAGCATCGCAGAGCCACATCACCTGGCGGCACATCCTGCCGGGCGTGATGCCGCTCGTCCTCGCGAACACCTCGCTTGCGGTCGGCATCGCCATCATCTCGGAGGCGACCCTCGCCTTCCTCGGAATCAGCGGCGGCGGCATCTCCTGGGGCACCATCCTGCAGCAGGCGCTGGGCAGCGGGGCCGCGGTCGCCGGCTTCTGGTGGCTCATCGTGATCCCGGGCCTCGCCATCCTGTTCGTAGTTCTCGCTTTCACCCTGGTGAGCCGCGCGCTCGAAACCGTAGTGAACCCGACGCTGGGAGACCGCTGATGCACGCACTGCAATTCGACGACGTCTCGATCTCGTACCGCACCCGCGACGAGGCGGGAGCGCCGATCGACTTCGAAGCCGTCAAGCACGTGAGCTTGACGCTCCCCCGACGTGGCACCCTCGGCATCGCCGGCGAATCCGGCTCGGGCAAGTCCACGCTCATCATGTCGGCGCTCCGCCTGCTCCCCGACAGCGCCACCGTCACCGGCGATATCCTGCTCGGCGATCAGAAGGTCAACGAGCTGAGCTGGGGCAAGGTGCGGGCCGTGCGCTGGAAGGAGGCATCGATCGTCTTCCAGGGCGCGATGCACTCGCTGAACCCGGTGCAGCGGGTCGGCCGCCAGATCGCCGAGGCGATGCGCATCCACGATCCGAAAGGCGGCAGGCCCGGCCGCGATGCGTATCGCACCGAGGTCGAGGCCCTGCTCGAACAGGTCGACCTGCCCTCGCACTCGATCGACGCCTACCCGCACGAGCTCTCCGGGGGGCAGAAGCAGCGCATCATGATCGCGATGGCGCTCGCCTGCGACCCGGAGGTGATCATCGCCGATGAGCCGACCACCGCGCTCGACGTCATCGTGCAGGAGCGCGTGCTGAATCTGCTGACTCGTCTTGTCGAGGAGCGCGGCCTCTCGCTGCTCATGATCACGCACGACCTTTCGGTGCTCGCGAAGACCTGCGACGAGATCGCCGTCATGTACCACGGCGAGATCGTCGAGAGCGGCCCGTCGCGCGAGATTCTCACCAACCCGAAGCACCCGCACACCCGGGCGCTCACCGACGCGGTGCCGGTGATCGGAGACGCGAAGAGCCGGCTCAACCCGACCAGCCGCAAGCAGAGCGAGCCGGGTGAGACGGCGGCGATCCGCGTGGTGCCCACGAACGTCGGCGAGGAGATCCTCAGCGCAGACGGACTCGAGGTGCAGTTCCACACGCGAATCGGCGATGTGCGCGCCGTCGATGGCGTCGACCTCAGCTGCAAGACGGGCGAGATCACGGTGCTCGTCGGGCAGTCGGGCTCAGGCAAGACCACCCTCGTGCGCACGGTGCTCGGGCTGCAGGCCCCTACCGGCGGCAGCGTGCGCTACCGCGGCGAGCCGCTCGGTCGCAAGACCCGGGAGCTGCGGGCGTACCGAGGCGCGGTGCAGTTCGTGCTGCAGGATCCGATGTCGGCCCTGAACCCGAAGCACACCGTCTACGAGATCATCGCCGAGGGCATTCGCGTGCAGCGCCTCGAGGGCGACGAGCGAGAGCGGGTGCGCCAGGCCCTGATCGCTGCCGAACTCACCCCGCCGGAGCGATTCCTCTCGAAGCTGCCGAGCGAGCTCTCGGGCGGTCAGCGGCAGCGCGTCGTCATCGCCGGTGCGCTCGCGCTCGAGCCGGAGTACCTGATCGCCGACGAGCCGGTCGCCTCGCTCGACGCCTCAGTGCGCGGAGAGATCCTCGCGCTGCTGCTGCGCCTCAAGGGAGATCTCGCCCTCGGCTGCCTGGTCATCACGCACGACCTCGGCGTGGCATGGAACATCGCCGACCGGGTCCTGGTGATGCACCGCGGCCGGATCGTCGAGAGCGGAGCGGCCGAAGAGGTGCTGCTCCGACCGCAGCACGACTACACCAGGCAGCTTCTCGACGCCGTGCCCACCATTGGTGACCCGATAGCGAAAGGGGCCAGCGCATGAGCTCAGAGACGATGACCGAGGATCGCAGGGCCGACGACACGACGGGCACCGGAGCGCTCGACGACCTGCGCAGGCAGGCCATGGATCCGCGCCTCGGAGCGGCCCGCATCCTGGTGGTCGAGGCGGAGAGCGGTCGGCCCCTGCTGGAGCGGGCCGCGGATCTGCCCGCGGAGACCGCGAGCGTCATGAAGACGATCACCTGCGCCGCCGCACTGCACGTGCTCGGACCAGACCATCGGATCGCCACACGGGTCGTGCGCGGAGCCGTGCCGGGCGAGGTCGTGCTCGTCGGGGGCGGCGATGTCACGCTCAGTCGCGTTCCCGGCGACGGCGCCACCTACTACACCGATCCCCCGCGCCTCGACGAGCTCGCCCGCCGCACTCTCGAAGCGCTCGGCGGCACTCCGCCTGTGCGCATCGTCCTCGACGACTCGCTGTTCGCGGGTGGCGAGTGGCGGGATGATCAGTGGGAACAAGAGGATCGCGACCCGAACGGCGACGTTCCGCTGATCTCATCGCTGCAGACCGACGGCGACCGCGACGATCCCGCATCCGACGAGGGCGCCCGGGGCGCCGATCCCACCGGCAGGGCCGGCGAGGCCTTCGCGGCGTTTCTCGGCGGATCCCCCGAGCTCGCGCGGGGCACCGCTCCTGTCGGAGCCGAGGTGCTCGCCTCTGTCGAATCGCGGCCTGTCGAGGCGCTGGTGCGCGAGTGCCTGAAGACCTCGGACAACGCGCTCGCCGAGGCGCTCGCGAAGCTCTCGGCGATCGCCCTCGGCTCGGGCCCGGGCTTCGATGAGGTCGGCGAGAAGTTGCGAGGTGTGCTCGCCGAGTACGGCGTGCCGATCGACGGCGTCGAACTGCTCGACGGCTCGGGCATGAGCGCGGGGATCCGCGTGCCGGCGCGCACCGTGGTCGATCTGCTGCGGCGGGCACGATTGCGCGAGGGAGCGCTCGGGCTGCTCGACGACCGGCTGACCCGCACCGGCCCGAACGGCACGATGTACGTGAAACGGTTCGTCGGCGAGAACACGATCATCGGCGACGCGCTGCGCGCGAAGACCGGCTATATCGGTTCGGTGCATTCGCTCGCGGGAGTCGTGCGCACCGTCGGCGGCGCAGAGCTCGTCTTCGGTGTCTTCGCGATGGGCGATCGGATGCCGCCCGAAGACCCTGCCCGCACTGCGGTCGACGACTTCACGGTGCGCTTGCACCTGCTGGGAGACGCGCTGCTCGATCTCGACGAGTCGGTGCGGCTCGACCCGTAGGCCGCCGCGAAACGACGGGTGAAAGCCGCACTCAGTCGAACGCGAGCGCCGGCTGCTCGTCCGCAGTGAGCGTCGCGGTCACTCCGCGCCCGATCGGGAACGAGGACACGTCGGGACCATGACCGAATCGCAGACCCCAGACGACAGGGATTCCCAGCGGGGTCAGCAGCTCGGTCATGAGGGCGCGGATCTCGTCGAGCGGGCCGCAATCCACCCACGTGCCGAGACCGACGCCGACGGCACCGTCGAAGTACCCCGAGCGGAGCAGGATCTGCATGAGGCCGTCGAGTCGATACGGTGACTCGTGGATCTCTTCGAGCAGCACGATGCGCCCCTCGGCGCGGCCGACGACCGAGGGGTGCGATCCGGTGCTCATCGCGAGCAGACTCAGATTGCCGCCGGTCACCTCGCCCCTCGCTTCTCCTGACACGAGGGTCGCCGTCTCATCGTCACTGGCCAGCTCCCAGCGCCGCTCCCCCATCACCGCTGCGTGCAGCGCGGTGACGTTGCCGGGCGAGTCGAGCAGGTCTCTCGTGGCGATCATCGGCGTGAACCAGGTGGGGACCCCGAGCCGCTGCTGCCAGAACTCGTGCAGTGCGGTGATATCGGACGAGCCGTAGAGCGGCTTCGGCGTCGCTGCGGCGAGCGCCTCGGTGTCGAGGTGATCGAGCAGGCGAATGGCCCCGTAGCCCCCGCGCAGGCAGAAGATGCCCTCGATGGACGGGTCCGTCCAGGCCCGACTGAGGTCGGCCGCCCGGTCGGCATCGCTTCCCGCGAGGTAACCCGAGGCGCGTTCGTGGCGATCGAGCGCGTGCGCGCCGAGCACCGGCTCGAGCCCCCAGGATCGCAGCAGCGCCTCCCCCTCGTCGACCGCACCAGGGACGGGTGGCCCGGAAGGGCTGATCAACGCGCAACGAGCGCCCTCGCCGAGCGGTGCGAGCGCGGTCGAGCGATCCCTCATCTCATTCATGAAGCAAGTTTACGAATCGTAAGAAAGGCACACAAGGCGAAAAAACATCAAAACTCTGGCATACACCTGATGACATACGGTACGGATATAGCTAGGCTCTGAGAGGAGCTGCTCCCACCCATCGGAAGCGGTGTTCACCGGTTCGAGCCTCAGAGAGGACGGTTCGCGAGTGCCTCAGGCGATGACGCCAGCGGAGTTGTGCGCCCATTTCATTCAGTTCGACACGTCGAACTTCGGATCAGGAGAGAGCACGGGCGAGACACCGCTCGCCGAGGAGATCGCCCGGTTGCTTCGCGACGCCGGGTACTCCCCCGAGCTCTACGCGCGCGAACCGCATCGGGCCTCCACCGTGATCCGCGTGCCGGGCACGGATCGCTCGCTTCCCGGCATGGTGGTGCACGGCCATCTCGATGTCGTTCCGGCGGAGCCGGAGCAGTGGTCGGTGCCTCCCTTCGAGGGCAGGATCAGCGACGGATACATCTACGGGCGCGGAGCGGTGGACATGAAGGACATGGTCGCGATGATGGTGGCGACCCTGCTCGAGTGGGCGAGCCTCGGCATCTCGCCGCAGCGCGACATCGTCTTCGCATTCGTCGCAGACGAAGAGGCTCGCGGTGACTGGGGCGCGGGCTGGCTGGTCGAGACGCACCCTGAGCTGTTCGCCGGGATCGGCGCCTCGATCGGCGAATCAGGCGGGCACGCCACCCCGCTGACCGCTGCCGACGGCGGCACCGTGATGCTCTACCCCATCGCCGTGGCCGAGCGCGGCACGCTGCACGCACACCTTCGCGCTGAGGGGACCTCGGGTCACGGGTCCCGCCCCTGCCCCGACAGCGCCGTCACCAAGCTGCTCGCGGCGACCAACCGGATCAACACCCACCAGTGGCCGCTCGAGCTCGGCGACACGGTTCGCGAGTACATCACCAGCACGAACGCGGCGCTCGGCTACCAGGTCGATCTCGGCAGCGAGGCCGGGGTGACCGAAGCCATCGACCGGATGGGCGAGGCCGGCGAGGTGGCGCGTGTCACCAGCCGCTGCTCGTCGACGACCACCGTGCTGCGCGCGGGCTACAAGGTCAACGTCGTTCCGGGCGTCGCCGAGGCCGAAGTCGACGTCCGATGCGTTCCCGGCTCCTTCGAATCGACGCGAGCCGCACTTGCCGAGCTCATCGGCCCCGACGTCGCGTTCACGATCACGGACCCGGGCGAGCCGACCGACTTCTCCTCCGGATCACCGTGGTTCGCAGCGATGCGCGAAGCCGTGCTGCGGCATGACCCCGACGGCGTCGTCGTACCGTACTGCATGGGCGGCGGCACTGATTCCAAGTCGTTCAGAAAGCTGGGCATCGAGTGCTTCGGATTCGTGCCGCTCACCGCCGATCCCGAGGGCCGTCGGCTCGCGGGGCTGCACGGCATCGACGAGCGCGTTCCCGTCGCCTCGGTGAATGGCGGGCAGCGGATCCTCAGCGATTTCCTCCTCAACCTCTGACTCCTCCCACACGAACCCACTCACGGAAGGCACGCTCATGACGGAACTCCCCGACACCGGACTGAACGAGGAGACCGGGGGCCTCGTCACCCCCTACTCCGATGGAATCCCGATGGTCTCGTACGCCCTGGTCGATCGTGACGGCACGATCCTTCGTCAGTACGACGCCGAACGCCCCTACTATTCGGCATCGACCGTCAAAGTCGGCGTCATGGTCGCCGCGCTGCGCGAGCTGCAGAGCGGCGCGTGGAGGCTGGACGAGGAGAAGGAGGTCACCCACGAATTCGCCAGCATCCTTCCCGAGGCGGGGCGCTTCGTCATGCGGGCAGAGGAGACCGACGAGGGTCTCGGCGTGCCCGGCGACATCGTCACACGCGCCCGCGTGATCGAGCGCATGGTCACGGTGAGCGCGAACTGCGCCACCAACATCCTGTTCGAAGAACTCGGCGCGGAGAAGGTCGCTCAGGTCTTCCTCGACGCGGGGGTGCCGGACACCGGCATGGATCGCCCGTATTCAGACGCCGCAGGCCTCGAGGCAGGGGTCACGAACCGGGCCTCCGCCCTCGGACTCGCCCGCCTCATGGCGTCGCTCGTTCGCGGAGACCTGCTCGACCCCGAGTGGACCGAGTACGCCAAGGAGCTGCTGCGGCGACGCGAGAACCCGAGGATCAGCGCGGTCGCCACCGACATCGCGGCAAAGACCGGCGGAGTCGTCGACACCGGGAGCAAGGGCGGCGGAATCGACGGCATCGCCCACGACTTCGCCTTCGTCGAACTGAACGGCACGATGTACTGCCTCGGTATCTGCACGCGCGCGTACACCTACGAACAGGGAGCGGCTGCGATTCAGGCGCTCGCTTCGGCTCTGCTCAACGACACCGCGATCGCAGCACGCTGAGAGTCGAGGGATGACCGAACCGCACGTCTCCTACGCGTTGCTGAACGGCGCCGGCGAGACGTGCGGCGCGTACGACGAGCGGCGAGAGTTCTACGCGGCGAGCACGATCAAGCTCGCAGTGGCAGCGGCGCTCCTGTTCGCGGTCGAAGGCGGCACGATGAGCCTTGAGCGTGCGGTGCCGAGCTCGCGACGATTCGCCAGCAGGATTCCGGGTGCGGCGCACATCGACTTCGAGCTCGAGCCCGACGAGCTCGACCCGGGGATGCCCGCCGACGGCACACCGGTCAGCCTCAGCTGGTGCCTCGAGCGGATGCTCACTGTCTCATCGAACGAGGCGACCAATCTGATCATCGAGGCCCTCGGCGCCTCCTCCGGGGGCAGCGAGGCTCCGGTCGGCGTGCGCGGGCTCGACGCCGTGCGCGAGGCGTGCGCGCGGCTCGGCGTGCCGGGCGTGCGCGTCACCCGCCTCATCTGCGACGCCGCGGCGAAGCGCGCGGGCTTCACGCATGCAGCCTCGGCGCTCGACCTCGCACAGCTCATGCTCGCCGTGACGAGCGGCGAGGCACTCACACAGGCCTCTCGCGATCTCATGGTGGGGCTGCTGCGCGCTCAGCGCGTGCCGATCATCGCCGAAGTGCTCCCCGCGGGCCTCGCCTGGGGCTCGAAGAGCGGATGGGACGACGAGATCAGGCATGACGTCGCATTCATCGGCACGCCAGGCAGCGACGAGTTCCGCGTGCTCGCGATCTGCACGCAGGGGTACTCCGGCCGCGGCGCTCAGCAGGTGATTCTCGCGGTTGCGCACTCGCTGGTCGAGGCGCTGCATCGGCCGTCCGCGCGCGGCGCAGCACCCGGCACGTCTGCGAGCCCGTAGCCCGACCATCGAGCACGGCCTCTCGTCCGTCAGCAGACATCCCGTCTGGCGAGTGCCGTCAGCTCCCGCCCTGAAGGTGGGGGTACCGCTCCTGCACGCCGCGCCTGATGGCCGTATCCACGGGCGATCCCGGTTCCGCCTGCAGCAGCAGCGCACGCAGCAGCTGCTCTGCGTTGAACGTCTGCGCATACGGGTCGGCTGCGCCTCGTTGTGCGCCGGCGACCGCCGAGTTCAACCGCTCCGCGATCCCGGCCGCAGCTCCCGGCACGGACGAGATCGCGAGAGCGATGCGGTCGGCCTCACCGGCTGTCCACGGACCTGTCGCCGCCATCGCACGCTCGATCACGGCGTCACGCAGCAGCTCCCGTATCCCCGCGTCGCGCCATCCGAATCGCGCGAATTCGCCCCACGCATCCGCTCCATGCGCAATCGCATGCGCCCAGCCCCGCCCCTCGACGTAGCCTCGCACGTCTCGCTCGGCGACGAACCAGCGCACGAAAGCCGCACACCAGCGATCGATGCCGTCACGCAGGCCCAGGACATTCGTACGGGCGACACACGCGCCCAGCACCAGGGCCGAGAACGACCGCCCGAAGACCGAATCACCGGTGTCCTCGCCGAGTCCGACCTCGAGAGCGAGCAGCCGCCGCTCTATCAGTGCGACCAGACGATCGTCGAGCCGCCCCGAGGCGACCGCCTCGCACAGCGCGTCGAGCGCCGCTTCTCGGGCATCCGACGAGACGGACGACAGCCCAGCTGCCGCCATCGACAGCCACGTCTCATCGAGCATCCGCGAACCTGCGGAGGCACTATCAGCGACGGCGTCCGCCGCGCCCCCTGCTGCGCTGTTCGCACGCGCAACGACCTCGACCTTGAACCCCGCCGAATTCTCCAGCCAGCCGGCGTAGTGAGCCTCGCCGCCGGCATGCGGGTAGCGATCCGCGTACAGCGGAGACCATCCGTGCTGCGGCGCCACCTCCATCAGTGCGTCGACCTCGCCCCGCGATCCACCATGAAATGCCAGATGGTTCACCCCTGGGCGGCGCCGATCGTGACGATCCGCCGACAGAGTCGGCGATCGGGTCAGCGTGAGATACGCTCCGCCCGCCGACCAGGACTCGCCATCCGCCCAGCTCTGCACGCGCACGAAGCCGAGACGCTCGAGCAGCCATGGCCATCCGCCCGCGGCGGCATCGCCGGCAAGCCATACCTCGACGTGATGGAGCCCGACGCTCATCGCATCACCGTCAGTCGCGGCCGACATCCGCGATGAACTCCGCGACCAGCGGCGCAAGCCCCGCACCGACCACCTCAGCCGGCCTCTTGCGGCCCTTCACCTCGAACGAGTGACCACCCCCGTCGATCCAGGCGATCCGGGCGTCCTGACACGAGGCCATCGCTTCCTCGAGCTGCGACAGCGGCTGCACGAACGGGTCGTTCGTGCCCTCGACGAACAGCTGTGGCGGACGAACGGCAGGCAGATGCTCGATGCGCGGCTTCTCGGGCTTGCCCGGCTGATGCAGCGGGTAGCCGAGATAGACGAGCCCGTCGACCTCCAGCCCCTCTGCCGCTGCCATCGACGCCATCCGTCCGCCGTACGATTTCCCGCACGCCCACACCGACGCGTCGGGACGCTCTTCGCGTATGGACGACACCACGGCGCGCCAGGTGAGCATCGCATGCGCCGCTGGTCCTGGCATCCGCCTTCCGGCCTCCACGTAGGGGAAGTTGAACCGCATCGTCGTGAAGCCCTCGACGCGCAGCGCATCGGCGAAACCGATCAGGAACGGGTGATCCATGCCGGCGCCCGCACCGTGCGCGATCGCGACGACACCGCGCGAGGGTCCGTCCGGCTCCGCCCAAGCCGTCGTCACCGTGACCGCACCGGCAGGCAGCTCCACCACGATGCCCATCAGAGACTCCTCACGAACGGTACCCGAACGAACTCCCCACGGCGCGCCGTGCGCAGTGCGACGATGACCACCACCAGATGCACGACGCACACGATGACGTACAGCGTGATCGGGATGCCCTGCGGGAAGAAGCCGGTGGCCGGAGCGCTCGGCTGCGTCATCCGCACCAGCCCCACCACCAGCTGCACCACGAGCAGAGCCGTCGAGACGAACAGGAACAGCCGACCCCAGGAGCGCGCCGCGGCGGCGTTCCGCTTCGCCAGCGGCCCCTGCCGTGACAGCGACCCGTAGGCGGCGATCATCCCGCCGCCGGCGGCGAGCGGGCCCAGAAGGGGGATCGGCAGCAGCACGAGCAGCCCCAGCGCCCAGGCCGACGCACCCGTCGCCGGAGCGCTCGTCGCGGTCATCGCGACTCGGTCGGCTCGTCGCCGTCGGCGTCGGATGCCGGCCCCGACTCTGTCGTCGGGTCGGACGGAGTTCGGGGTGCCGAAGGCTTTGCACCGGGGAGCGGCGGCTTCGGAGGGATCACCGGCCCGTCGTCGGAGCCAGGAGCCGGAGCCGGCCGCACCGGAGTCGGCGACGCCGGAGTCGGCGACGCCGGAGTCGGCGACGACGGAGCGGGCTCAGTCACCGACGGCTGCGACGCCGGGCTCTGCGGCGCGGGACCTCCGGTCTGTCCGGCCGGCGGAACGCGCTCGCCGTATCGGGGCGGCTCGCTGAGGTCGACGGGCGGGCGCACCGTCTGGGGGCGCTCGGGCCCGACGACGCCGCGAGCCTTCACCAGAGAGGCGGGCTGCACACGCACCTCGTAGTGGTCGGCGAGCATCTGCATCATGCTCGCGAAGTCACGACGGCGGCGCACGATCGAATACGTGACCAGGCTCATGATCATGCCGAGTGCGACGCCGATGAGCAGGAAGCCGAGGAACAGCGAGATCGGGGCGTCGGGCG
Organism: Microbacterium esteraromaticum; assembly: GCF_014084045.1. Classification (NCBI taxonomy): domain Bacteria; kingdom Bacillati; phylum Actinomycetota; class Actinomycetes; order Micrococcales; family Microbacteriaceae; genus Microbacterium; species Microbacterium esteraromaticum. Next base: position 2,326,065 of record NZ_CP043732.1, on the reverse strand, counting down.
TGCCGAAGAGCATGATCGCCGAGAGCAGCAGGCCGATCAGCACGCCGTTCGTGGCTCCCGAGCGCGCGGCGGCGGCGTAGCCGAGCTTGCCGGTGACCCTCTCCACCGTGCGGACGCCCTCGCCCACGATGGCGATGTCGCGGGCCGGCACCTCACCGGCGATCAGCTTCGACACGATCTTCTGGGCCGCCTCGTAGTCCTTCGTCGAGGCGATCACCTCACCGAGGTCGGTCCCGTTTCCCGGTCGATTCAGCATGCTCATCCGGCCATTGTCCCATCGTCGGCGATGAGCCGTCACCCGCCAGGACGACACGGGGCGTGCGGACTACGCTGGAACGGTGAGCACACAACGGGTCTTCGTCGCACGTCTGGCTGGTTGCGCCGTGTTCGATCCCGTGGGCGATCGTCTCGGCAAGGTCCGCGATGTCGTCATCGTCTATCGCAAGACGGCCTCACCGCGCGTTATCGGCCTGGTGATCGAGATCCCCGGTCGCCGCCACGTCTTCCTCTCGATCGGGCGCGTCACCTCCATCCGATCGGGTCAGGTCATCAGCACAGGCCTCATCAACGTGCGCCGGTTCCAGCCCCGGCCCGGTGAGGTCCGGGTGGTCGCCGAGTTCCTCGGCCGGCGGGTGAGCCTCACCGACGGCGGCGGAACCGCGGTCGTCGAGGACGTCGCGATCGAGCAGGACCGCCACGGCGAGTGGGGCATCACCCAGCTCTTCCTCCGCAAGGCCAAGACCAGCGCGTCGCCGTTCGCCAAGGGCCCGACCGCGTTCGCCGCGTGGAACGAGGTCGCCGAGCTGCGCGAGCCCGGCGAGTCGCAGTCCGCCGAGCAGCTGGTCGCCACATACTCCGAGATGCACGCCGCCGACCTCGCCACCACCCTGCTCGACCTTCCACAGGAGCGCCGCATCGAGGTGGCAGAGGAGCTCCCCGACGAGCGTCTCGCCGACGCGCTCGAGGAGATGCCCGAGGACGACCAGGTGGGCATCCTCGATCGGCTCGGCGACGAGCGCGCCGCCGACGTGCTCGACGAGATGGAACCCGACGATGCGGCCGACCTCCTCGCTCAGCTGCCCCCCGAGCGACTCGAGCACCTGCTCGCTCTCATGGACCCGGAAGAGGCCGAGGACGTCAGGATGCTGCTGCGCTACGGCGCCGACACCGCCGGCGGCCTGATGACGCCCGAGCCGATCATCCTGTCGGCGGATGCGACGGTCGCCGAGGCGCTCGCGCTGATCCGCCGCCACGAGCTGCATCCGGCGCTGGCAGCGGCCGTGTTCGTCACCCTCCCGCCGTTCGAGACCCCGACAGGACGGCTGCTGGGCGTCGTGCACTTCCAGAAGATGCTGCGCTATCCCCCGCACGAGCGGCTCGGCGCGATCCTCGACGACTCCGTGGAGCCGGTCGCCGTCACCGCATCCGCCGCCGAGGTGGCCCGCATGCTCGCCAGCTACGACCTCGTCTCGCTGCCCGTGATCGACAGCGCGCACCGCCTGGTCGGTGCCATCAGCGTCGACGACGTGCTCGACTACCTGCTGCCCGACGACTGGCGCACGCACGACGCCGACGAGCCGACGGCGAGCGCACGATGATGGCGCGCGCCTCGCGCACGGCGCGTCTGGACACCCCCGGCACCCGCGGCGCCACGCGCGCGCAGGCGCCGTCACGCGACAGGTTCGGTCGCTTCACCGAGTGGGTCGCCCGCGCCATGGGCACGCCCGCCTTCCTCGTCATCCTGACGCTGTTCTGCCTCGCGTGGATCGTCTGGAACACCCTGATGCCCCGTCATCTGCGCTTCGACGACGCGGCACTCGGCTTCACCGCGCTCACCCTCATGCTGTCGCTGCAGGCCTCGTACGCCGCCCCCCTGATCCTGCTCGCGCAGAACCGGCAGGACGACCGCGACCGGGTGCAGATCGAGCAGGACCGCCAGCGCGCGGAGCGCAACCTGGCCGACACCGAGTACCTCGCCAGGGAGATCGTGGCTCTGCGCATGGCTCTCGAGGAGCGCTCGAACCAGCAGGTCACCCGCGACGTGCTGCGCCAGGAGCTGAAGGCGCTGCTCGCCGAACGGGGCGACGACGAGGGCGCGCCAGAGAACAGCCATGACGCTCGCTGACCGGGTGCGTGTGGCGGTCTCGGCGGTCACCGACCCCGAGCTGCGGCGCCCGATCGGCGACCTCGACATGGTGCGTGACATCGCCGTCGAGGGCGACTTCGCGCAGGTGGGGATCGTGCTCACGATCGTCGGCTGTCCCGCCGCCCAGCGCATCGAGCAGGATGTGCGGGATGCCGCGGCATCCGTCCCCGGCATCGGCGAGGTCTCCGTCGAGGTGGGCGTCATGACCCCCGACGAGCGCCGAGCGCTCACCGAGAAGCTGCGCGAAGGGCGGCCCGCCCGACAGATGCCGTTCGGAGCCGACTCCCTCACCCGCGTCATCCTCGTCTCCAGCGGCAAGGGCGGCGTCGGGAAGTCGACCGTCACCGCGAACCTCGCCGTCGCGCTCGCCCGTCAGGGTCTGCGGGTCGGACTGGTGGATGCGGATGTGCACGGCTTCTCGATACCCGGGCTGCTCGGGATCGCTCCCGGCACCCAGCCGACGCGCATCGACGACCTCATGCTGCCGCCCGTCGCACACGATGTGAAGACCGTGTCGATCGGCATGTTCCTGCGTGACGGGGAAGCGGTTGTCGCATGGCGCGGGCCTATGCTGCACCGCACCGTGCAGCAGTTCCTCACCGACGTGTTCTTCGGCGACCTCGACGTGCTGCTGATCGACATGCCCCCGGGGACGGGAGACATCGCGATCTCGATCGGCCAGATCCTTCCGCACGCCGAAGTGCTCGTCGTGACCACACCGCAGCCGGCGGCGGCCGACGTGGCGATCCGCAGCGGGCTGGTCGCCAGGCAGACGGGTCAGCGGGTCATCGGCGTGATCGAGAACATGGCGGCATACGCCCTTCCGGACGGCACCCTCCTCGACCTGTTCGGCGAGGGCGGAGGAGCCGAGGTCGCCCAGGCGCTCAGTGCCGACGGCGATGAGGTGCCGCTGCTGGCATCCATCCCGCTCAGCCCTGCACTGCGCCGCGGCGGCGACGAGGGCGTGCCGGTCGTGCTCGGCGAACCCGACGATGCGGCGGCCCGCGCCATCACCGGGCTGGCCGAGCGCATCGCTCACCGCGGGCGGGGCCTCTCCGGCCGAGCTCTGCCGCTGCGCCTGCGCTGAGCGGCGCGACCGCGCGGCGCCGACTCAGGTGGCTTCGGCGTCGAACGGCGGCGGTGTCTGCCGCGAGAAGTGCGTGCGGGTCATGGGCGGCCGCGCCGGGGCGACAGGATCGGTGGCCACAGCGGTGGCCGCGGGAGCGGGCGCCGCATCGAACTCCGGCTCCTCGAACAGCGCATCGCGGATGATCCGCCGCGGGTCGTACTGCCGAGGATCGAGCTTGCGCCAGTCGACCTCGTCGATCTCGGGCCCGAGCTCGTCGCGCATCTTGCTCTTCGTCTCGCGCAGGTACTCCCCCGCACGGCGCACGAACCTCGCGAACGTCTCAGCCGCCTTCGGCAGTCGCTCAGGGCCGATGATGATGACAGCGACAAGACCGATCAGCAGCAGCTTGTCGAAGGTCAACCCCAGTTCCATCCCCCCAGGCTACCCGCCGCGCCTCCCCTTGTGATCCGCCATGGCCGCTTACGCTTGTGATCACGACCTTCTGCAAGGAGAGACCCCATGAGCGAGCACGACGCGAACGCCCGATTCGCGCGCGAGACCATCGTGGAACCCGCCGCGATCGCCCGAGCGCGCGCCCACGCGCTGGAACTCGGAGCCGCTCCGATCAGCCCCGCCGTCGGAGCCCAGTGCGCCGTGCTCGCTGCGGCGACCGCTGCCAGGTCGATCGTCGAGATCGGCACCGGCGCCGGCGTCTCGGGCCTGTGGCTTCTTCGCGGCGCGCCCCAGGCTGTGCTGACCACGATCGACAACGAGCCCGAGCACCTCGCCGCCGCGCGCCAGGCGTTCGCCGATGCGCGCATCCCCGCCGCACGCGGCCGGTTCATCACGGGTCGCGCTGCCGACGTGCTGCCTCGTATGAACGAGGGCGCCTACGACATCGTCCTGATCGACGCGGACGCAGAGAACGTCATCGAGTACGTCGAACACGGCCTGCGCCTCGTGCGCACCGGCGGGCTCGTGCTCGTGCCGCGCGTGCTGCACGGCGGCAAGGTGGCCGACCCCGTCCAGCGCGACGCGGTGACCACGGCCTATCGATCGCTGGTGCAGGAGACCCAGGAGTCCCAGGCGGTGCTCGCCGCGCTGTCGACCGTGGGCGAGGGGCTGCTGCAGCTGACCCGCATCGCCGAATAGGCGGGGCGCGGGCCCGAGAACGCAGAAGAGGGGCGGTGGATCCGAAGATCCACCGCCCCTCTTCTCAGCCGGTCAGGCGTTCACGACGGCTGCCAGCACGTCGTGAAGCTCCTTCGCCTCTGCGTCGTTCACGGAGACGACCAGTCGGCCGCCGCCCTCGAGCGGAACCCGCACGATGATGAGTCGCCCCTCCTTCACGGCCTCCATCGGTCCGTCGCCGGTCCTCGGCTTCATCGCTGCCATCGTGGCACCCTTTCCCTCGGTGGTATGGATCAAGTTTATCGGTAGGCTCCCAGGTTCGGCGTCCGCGCGTCATCGGGAGGTCACGGCACCTGCCAGTAGGTCTGCGCCGAGCCGTACATCGCAAGGATCCACAGCCACTGCAGCAGCAGGCACACGAGCAGCATCCCCCACCGGTACACCCGTGAGCGCGGCACGGCCAGCGCCCCGGTGAAGGGGGTGAGCGGGAGCAGCAGGCGGAACGTGCTCGACTGAGGGAAGAACACCGCGAGCAGGTACAGCACGTAGCTGGCGCCCCATAGCCGGATGTCCGCACCGAGCCTGCGCACGGGGCGCGCGCGCAGCAGGGCGAGGCCCGTGGCTACCACCAGCGCCGCCAGGATCACCCAGCCCGCCCAGGCCGGCATCCCCCACTGCGTCGCCCAGAACTCGGCGCCGCGCACGAATCCCTCGAACGGGATGAAATGAGCACCGGGCTCTGCCAGCCAGTTGCGGCGCCACGACAGCTCGGTCTCGAGGTAGGCCCCCGGATCGCCGGTGACGACCGCGGCGATCACCTGCCAGGAGAAGCCGACTGCGGTCGCCAGCCCTCCGAGCGCGACGATGTGCACGACGTGGGATGGGGGCAGCGGATCCCGGTGCCTCGCCACCCACCGGGAGATGCCGTGCAGCCCGAGGAACAGCGCGAAGGCCAGCACCCCGGGTCTGGTGAACCCCATCGCCGGGATCACCAGGCACAGCCAGCCGTAGCGATGCCTGGATGCCAAGTCGATGGCGACCAGCAGCAGCAGCACGAACAGGCTCTCGGCGTACCCCACCTGGAACAGCGCCGCCAAGGGGCCGCTTGCGAAGAACGCGACAGCCCACAGTGCCGCAGAGGCGCCTATCCGCGGCCTCAGCAGCCGATGCAGGGCGAGGCACGCGAGGAAACCGGCGACGAGCGACACGATCAGCGCCCCCGCACCCCAGTCGCCAAGACCGACGAACCGCGCGAGGTACGCGTACACCGGCATGAACGCCCAGGCGTTCTCGATCACCTGCCCCGCTTCGTTCACCGGGAGCACAGCGGGGTAGCCGAAGACGGCGACGGTCCAGTACCACTGCGCATCCCAGCCGAGCACGTAGTCGCCCAGGTCGGGCTGGGCGCCGAAACGCGAGCTCGCACTCGATCCGGCGGCGGCCAGGGCGAAGAACCCTGTCGTCACCAATCGCGAGAGCAGGTAGATGACCGCGATGCGGCCGGCGACCGGCATCCGCTGCCAGCCGCGAAGTCCTCGGATCAGGACGCGCTGAGCCACGCGCGCAGCCCGCGTTCGACGTCCTCGATCTGCGAGACGGGCACACGCTCCTCGTCGTGGTGCGCGAGGTGCGGGTCACCGGGACCGTAGTTCACGGCGGGAACCCCCATGGCCGAGAATCGCGCGACGTCGGTCCAGCCGTACTTCGCATGGGCCTCGCCTCCGACCGCCGAGAGGAACTGCTGCGCGATCGGCGCATCGAGACCGGGTCGCGCGCCACCGGCGGCGTCGACGATGTCGACCTCGAATCCTGCGAACACCGAGCGCACGTGCGCCTCGGCGTCCGCGACGCTCTTGTTCGGCGCGAAGCGGTAGTTCACGTCGACCTCGCACAGGTCGGGAATCACGTTGCCCGCGACGCCTCCCCGGATGCTCACGGCGTTCAGCCCCTCGCGGTAGCCCAGACCCTCGACCTCGACCTCTCTCGCACGATACTCGGCGAGACGCGAGAGGATCGGGGCCGCGGCGTGGATCGCATTCTCGCCGATCCACGAGCGTGCGCTGTGAGCCCGCACGCCGCGCACGCGCACGACGGCGCGCAGCGTGCCGTTGCAGCCGCCCTCGACGCGTCCGTCCGAGGGCTCGCCGAGGATGGCGAAGTCGGCGGCGAAGAGATCGGGGCGCGCCTGTGCGAGCAGGTTCAGGCCGTTCAGCGCGGCGTCGACCTCTTCGTTGTCGTACCACATCCACGTGATGTCGACCACGGGGTCGGTCAGCTCGGCGGCCAGCTTGAGCTGCACGGCGACGCCGGCCTTCATGTCGACGGTGCCGCGGCCCCACAGGTGCGGCACCCCGTCTATCTCGACGTCGCGGGTGGGCACGTTCGCATTGATCGGCACCGTGTCGATGTGACCGGCGATCACGACGCGCTGGGCCCTGCCGAGATCCGTGCGGGCGACGACCGTGTTGCCGTGCCGCACCACCTGCAGGTGCGGATACGCGCGCACCGCGGCCTCGATCTCGTCGGCCAGCAGCGCCTCACCGCCCGAGACGCTGGGGATGTCGCAGATGATGCGAGTGAGGTCGAGTGAGGATGCGGTCAGGTCGAGCGCCATGCCCCCAGCCTAGCCACGTCGTCACATCTTCCCGTGCCGGGTGTCGCGGCCCGTACGGTAGAGGCATGAGCACTGCACGTACGGTATGGGGCATCGGCCTGAGCACGATCGCATCGGACGGCACCGTCCTCGATGCCTGGTACCCCGAGCTCGGGCTCGGCACCCAGGAGGCGGACGACGCCGCGGCCGCGGCCGCCACGTGGGGAGCCTTCGCCGACGAGGACGAGCGCCGCGGTGTGACGATCGCGTTCGTGCAGCTCAGCATCGACCTCGACGCGCCGGTCGCATCGACTGCAGACGCGTATCTGCGTCTGCACGCCCTGTCGCGCCTGGTGGTGCGCCCGAACGAGCTCAACCTCGACGGCATCTTCGCCCACCTGCCGAACGTCGCGTGGACGAACGCCGGACCGATGCATCCCGCCGATGCCGCCAGGCTGCGTCCGCTGCTGCAGCGGCACGGCATCCAGGTGCAGGGGCTCGACAAGTTCCCCCGCCTCACCGACTATGTGCAGCCGGAGGGTGTGCGCATCGCCGACGCGTCGCGCGTGCGCCTCGGCGCCCACCTCTCCCCCGGCACGACCGTGATGCACGAGGGATTCGTGAACTTCAACGCAGGCACGCTCGGTCCTGCCATGGTCGAGGGGCGCATCTCGCAGGGTGTCGTGGTCGGCGCGAACAGCGACATCGGCGCCGGCGCCTCGATCATGGGCACGCTCTCCGGCGGCGGCAGCCACCGCGTGTCGATCGGCGAGCGTGCACTGCTCGGTGCCAACGCGGGCATCGGCATCTCGCTCGGCGACGACAGCGTGGTCGAGGCGGGCCTGTACGTGACCGCCGGCTCGAAGGTGGTGCTCGGCGACGGCCCGGTGGACGCCGACGGCCGCAAGCCCTCGGTGAAGGCGGCCGAGCTGTCCGGCCGGCCTGGCATCCTGTTCTGGCGCAACTCCCTCACCGGCGCCATCGAGGCGAAGGCGCGCGCCGGCCACGGAGTGACGCTCAACGAGGCCCTGCACGCCTGATCGGGCCCCGCCGGCGCACGGCGTCGTGGGGCGTTCGCACAGGACCGCCCCCGCGCGTGCTGTTAGGGTTGATCCGACGCCCCTCGCGAAGCGAGACGTCTGCGTCGTCGATACCCTTCCGCACCGGCATCCGGTCTGCGGTCACCTCGAGCGGCGAACCGATGCGTGAACCAGCGCCGTCGCCCATTCCGCAGCCCCGCTGCGCCTTTCCCGGAGATACTCCTATGCTTTCCTTCCTCGACCTCGGCGTGCCCGCGGCGCTTGCCGACGTGCTCGCCGCCGACGGCAAGACCGAGCCGTTCGCCATCCAGCGCGACACGCTTCCCGACTCCCTCGCCGGACGCGATCTGCTCGGACGCGGCCGCACCGGCAGCGGCAAGACCATCGCCTTCGCACTCCCCCTGGTCGCCCGCCTCTCGGCATCAGGCACCCGTCGCCAGCCCGGCCGCCCCCGCGGACTGGTGCTCGCGCCGACCCGCGAGCTGGCGACGCAGATCGCCGCGACCATCAAGCCGCTCGCCGAGGCCGTCGGCATGCGCGTCACGACCGTGTTCGGCGGCGTCAGCCAGCGTCCGCAGGAGCAGGCGCTCCGCGGCGGGGTCGACATCGTCGTGGCCTGCCCCGGCCGCCTCGAAGACCTCATGAAGCAGGGGATCGTCTCGCTCGGCGCGGTGGAGATCGCCGTGCTCGACGAGGCCGACCACATGGCCGATCTCGGCTTCCTGCCCGGCGTGACCCGTATCCTCGCCGCCACCCCGGCAGGCGGGCAGCGTCTGCTGTTCAGCGCCACGCTCGACCGCGGCATCGACGCGCTTGCCAAGCGCTTCCTCAGCAGCCCGGTCAGCCACGAGGTCGACGAGGCGAGCGTGCCTGTCGGCGAGATGACGCACCGCGTGCTGGTCGCCTCTGACGCGGATGCCAAGAAGAAGCTCGTCGAGGATCTCGCGTCGGGCACCGGACGCCGCATCCTGTTCACGCGCACCAAGCACCACGCCAAGAAGCTGGCCAAGCAGCTGACCGCTGCCGGCATCCCCTCGGTCGATCTGCACGGCAACCTCGGTCAGAACGCCCGCGAGCGCAACCTCGCCGCCTTCGGCGCCGACCCGGCGAACGGCGGCGTGCGCGTGCTCGTCGCCACCGATGTGGCCGCACGCGGAGTGCACGTCGATGACGTCGAGCTCGTCGTGCATGTCGACCCGCCCGTCGAGCACAAGGCGTACCTGCACCGGTCTGGCCGCACCGCCCGTGCCGGCGCCGCGGGAACCGTCGTCACGCTGATGCTGCCCGAGCAGCGCCGCGACGTGAAGGACATCCTGCGCAAGGCCCAGATCACCGTGGGCCTCGAGGACGTCACGCCGGCGATCGTCGACGAGCTCGTCGGCGATCGCGCCCCGAAGATCAAGACCGTCCCGGTGGCGCAGCAGCAGAACAAGCCGAAGGCGAAGCCGGCGGCCAGGGGCGGCGCAGCGGATGCCTCGCAGCCCGCATCGCGCGACGGCGGTCGCCGCCGCGGCCGCGGTAACGGCGGCGATGCCGCCCGCCGCACCGACAGCGCCCATCGAGGCGACGGCGGTCAGCGCCGCAGCGGCGGTCAGCGACACGAGGCCGGGCGGGCGGATGCCGCTCACTCCCGCTCACAGGGCAGCCAGACCCGCTACTCGACGCAGACCGGCGCCCCGTCGGCTCACTCGCGTCAGGGCGAGCAGGGTGCCGCCCGCGGGCGCGCCGGCTCGCGTCGCGCCAGCCGTCCGCAGGGACGGTGACCGGTCGTCGCTGATCGCAGACGCAGAACGGCCCCGGCATCCGAGAAGGATGCCGGGGCCGTTCACGTCAGGGCTCTTCGCGGCAGAGAGCCTCTCCCGGCTCAGCGCCCGGGGTACGAGCGCTCTGGCGAGCCGATGTACAGCTGCTGCGGGCGGCCGATCTTCGTCTGCGGGTCGAGGTTCAGCTCGCGCCACTGCGCCAGCCAGCCCGGCAGGCGACCGATCGCGAACAGCACGGTGAACATGCGTGTGGGGAAGCCCATCGCCTTGTAGATGACACCGGTGTAGAAGTCGACGTTCGGGTACAGGCGACGCTCGCGGAAGTAGTCGTCGGCGAGCGCGATCTCCTCGAGCTCCTTGGCGAGGTCGAGCAGCGGGTCGGTCACGCCGAGCTCGGCGAGCACCTCGTCAGCGGCCTCCTTCACGAGCTTGGCTCGCGGGTCGTAGTTCTTGTAGACGCGGTGTCCGAAGCCCATCAGCTTCACACCCGCCTCCTTGTTCTTGACGCTCTCGACGAAGCGCTGCACGCTCTGACCCGAGTCGCGGATCTGCCCGAGCATCGTCAGCACGGCCTCGTTGGCACCGCCGTGCAGCGGGCCGGAGAGGGCCTGGATGCCGGCGGAGATCGACGCGAACTGGTTGGCGCCGGTCGAGCCGACGAGGCGGACCGTCGAGGTCGACGCGTTCTGCTCGTGGTCCTCGTGCAGGATCAGCAGCAGCTCGAGCGCCTTCGACATCACCGGGTTGACCTCGTACGGCTCGCTGTGCACGCCGAAGTTGAGCTTGAGGAAGTTGTCGACGAAGCTCAGCGAGTTGTCGGGGTAGAGGAAGGCCTGGCCGACGCTCTTCTTGTGCGCGTACGCCGCGATCACCGGCAGCTTCGCGAGCATGCGCACCATGTTCAGCTCGACGTGCTCGGGGTTGTTGGGGTCGGTCTGGCCCTCGTAGTAGGTCGACAGCGCCGCCACCGCCGACGACAGCACGGCCATCGGGTGCGCGGTGTGCGGCAGCGCCGAGAAGAAGTGCTTGAGATCTTCGTGCAGCAGCGTGTGCCTGCGGATCTTCTCGTCGAACTCGGCCAGCTCCGTCGCCGTCGGCAGCTCCCCGTAGATCAGCAGCCACGCGACCTCGAGGTAGCTGCAGTTCTTCGCGATCTGCTCGATCGGATATCCGCGGTAGCGCAGGATGCCCTGATCGCCGTCGATGAATGTCACAGCCGACTTGGTCGACGCGGTGTTCACGAACCCGTAGTCGAGCCCCGTGTACCCGGTCTGACGCGTGAGCGTGGAGAAGTCGATGCTGTCGATGCCGCTCGTGCCGCGGACCACGGGGAATTCCGCTGTGGTGTCGCCGACCGAAAGAGTGGCCTTCTCGGGCTGAGCTGCGCTCACGCCTACCTCCTGCTGCGTTCGTATCGTCGTAGGCGATGTGAGACGCACGCAGCGCCGGGTCGCGTGGGACCCCATCGCCCCTACAGCCTAGTCGTGCTGTCGGCCTACTGTGACATCCGCCAAGAGATCAGCACCATCACAGCATGCTGTGCACAAAATCAGCTCGCGGCGGCCAGGCGATCGGCTGCCTGCTGCACGCGCTCGAGCGGCGCCGTCAGAGAGAGGCGCACGTGCTGGGCGGAGTGCTGTCCGTAGAAGTGTCCCGGTCCGGCCAGGATCCCGAGCGATGCCAGTCGATCCATCGACTCCCAGGCATCCCGCCCCTCAGTGGCCCACAGGTAGAGACCGGCCTCCGAGCCGTCGATGCGGAACCCGGCATCGATCAGCGCCGGCAGCAGCACCTCGCGCCTGCGGCGGTAGAGCTCCTTCTGTGCGGCGACGTGCTCGTCGTCGCACAGTGCGACCGCCATGGCATGCTGCACCGGCGCGGGCGGCATGAGCCCGAGATGCTTTCGTGCGGCCAGGATGTCGGCGATCAGGCGCGAGCAGCCGGCGATGAACGCGGCTCGGTATCCCGCGAGGTTCGACTGCTTGCTGAGCGAGTACACGCTGAGCAGACCTGCACGGCTGCCTCCTGTGACGCGGGGGTCGAGCACCGACGGGATCGTCTCATCGCGCCAGGGGCCGTCCCAGCCCAGCTCGGCGTAGCACTCGTCGCTGGCGAGGACCGCGCCGATCTCCCGCGCCCGGGCTGCTGCCGTGCGCAGGCTCTCGACGTCCCACGTGCGTCCGTCGGGATTGCCCGGCGTGTTGATCCAGATGAGCTTCGCGCCCTCGGGCCACTCTTCGGGGTCGTCGGCGGCGACGGCTGCGGCGCCGGCGACTGCGGCGCCCACCGCATAGGTCGGGTAGGCGACGCGAGGGTGCACGACGACGTCGCCGGGACCGAGGCCGAGCAGCAGCGGCAGCAGCGCCACGAGCTCCTTCGAGCCGATCGTGGGCATCACGTTCGCCTCGGTGAGGTCAGCAACCCCGCGTCGGCGGTCGTACCACTCGACGATGGCTCGCCGCACGTCGCTCGTTCCCACCGTCTGCGGGTACGCGTGGGCGTCGGTCGCCTCGGCCAGCGCGCGACGGATCACCTCGGGAGTCGGATCGACCGGCGAGCCGATCGAGAGATCGACGATCCCGTCGGGATGCTGGGCCGCCCGCTCGCGATAGGGCGCCACCGCGTCCCACGGATAGTCCGCGAGATCCTTGACTCCCACTCACTCCCCCTGCGGAGGAGCCGCGACGACGACCGGGTGGTCGAAGTCGTAGACCCCGACCTTGGAGGCGCCGCCCGGCGAGCCGATCTCGTCGAAGAACTCCACGTTGGCCTTGTAGTAGTCGGCCCACTCCTCGGGCAGGTCGTCTTCGTAATAGATCGCCTCGACGGGGCACACCGGCTCGCAGGCACCGCAGTCCACGCACTCGTCGGGGTGGATGTACAGCATCCGCTCACCTTCGTAGATGCAGTCCACGGGGCACTCGTCGATGCAGGCGCGGTCCTTGACATCGACGCAGGGAAGGGCGATCACGTACGTCACGTGATCAGTCTACGACCCCTCGGACCCCGTCGCCCCGAGGGCCGGCCGCCGTCGCCGACAGCTGCCGCAGCCGGGAGGTGTCGGGCCAGGCCACGATCAGCATGACGATGCCGGCGGCGACGTACATCCAGATGTTGCCGAGCGGCGTGTTCGGCACGACGATCGAGCCGCCGGGGCCTCGTTGCGAGATCACCAGCAGCAGCGCCATCATGCCCACACCCGCGGCGAGCGCGGCCCACCGATCACCGGTGAGGGCCCGCAGCGCGACGAGCAGCGCCGCGCACGCGACAGCGCCGAGGATCATGCCGACGGGGATCGGGCCGAGCGTGAAGCTGTGCGCGATCGTCGCGGCGACCCCGTACACGGCGCCGACGAAGGCGGCAGCCAGCCACGAGAGACCGCGAGAGAGCATTCTGCGCACCGGCTCAGCCTAGTGCGCGCCGGTCGCCGGCGGCTGCGCGCGTCTCACGAGGCGAGCCCCGCCAGCCGCAGGAGCGCGGCGACCGCGGCGGCGGAGAAGACGACGACGAGGAACGACTGCCGCATCCACAGCAGTCCCGCCGCGACCAGCACGGCCGGCACCCTGGCATCCACCATCACCGCCTGGCCGGCACCCAGTGTCTGCACCGCGACAAGCGCGCCCAGCAGCGCGACGGTCAGCAGGTCCGAGATCCGCGCCGGCCGCGGCGCCTCCAGCAGCCGCGCCGGCACGAGGTATCCGGCTGCCTTGAGGCCCACGCAGATGCACGCGGCGAGCAGCACCGCACTCCACACCGTCATCGCCGTGCCTCCCCGCCCGCGTCATGACCTGCATCGCGCCCCAGCCAGTTGAACCAGCCGACGACGATCGCCACCAGAGCCGCGACCAGCACGGGCAGGCCCGGCATCAGGAACGGCGTGAGCGCAGCCGCGACCACTGCCGCGGCGACACCGACGGCGATCGCCTGCCGCTGCTTGAGCCGCGGCCACAGCAGGGCGAGGAACGCCGCAGCAGCGGCCGCATCGAGTCCCCAGGTCTTCGGATCGCCGAGCACGTCGCCCAGCAGCGCGCCGGCCAGGGTGGTGAGATTCCAGCCGATGAAGACACCGAGCCCGGTCAGCCAGAAGCCGAGGCGCCGCAGCTGAGGATGCTCCTGGGCGATCGCGACGGCGGTCGACTCGTCGATCGTCACCTGGGCCGCCGCTGCGCGTCGCCAGAATCCGTCGCCGATGATCGACGACATCCGCATCCCGTAGGCCACGTTGCGCACACCGAGCAGCGCGGCGGATGCGATCGCCGACGGCAGGGCGGCGATCCCGCCCGCGCCGAAGACTCCGATGAAGGCGAACTGCGATCCGCCGGTGAACATCAGCAGGCTGAGCACGCAGGTCTGCCAGACGTCGAGTCCGGATGCCACCGACAGCGCGCCGAAGGAGACTCCGTACGCGCTGGTCGCGATGGCCACGCCCAGGCCTTCGCGCCATACCTCGCGCGTGGCGTGACCCTGACCGGTTGTTCGTTCTGATGAACGCATGATCATCATCATGAACACCGAACGACTGTTGGTCAAGTCGAACGATCGTTTGCAATACTGAACGCATGGAACTGCGCGAACGCCTCGCCGCATCCCTCCGCCGCGAGCGGGAGGGTGCCGGCCTGTCGGTGTCGGAGCTCGCGCGCCGCGCCGGCATCTCGAAGGCGACCGTCTCGCAGCTCGAGAGCGGGGCGGGCAATCCGAGCGTGGAGACGCTGTGGGCGATCGGCGACGCGCTCGGCATCCCCTTCGCGACGCTCGTCGAGGATCGGGCGCCCGCGTCGCGGCTCATCCGGTTGGGCGATCACGCCGGAGTGCCGTCTGCAGCGGCTCCGTACCTGGCGACGCTGCTGTCGGCAGCTGCGCCGGCGACGAGACGCGACATCTACCTCATCCAGGCCGAACCCGGCGCGCCGAGACGATCGCTGCCTCACCGATCGGGCACGACCGAGCATGTCGTCCTGATCAGCGGGGAGGCGATGGTCGGCCCGGCAGACGCCGCCGAGCTGCTGCATCCGGGCGACTACCTGTCGTACGCGGGAGATGCGGCTCACATCTTCGAGGCGCGCAGCCCGGGCACCAGCGCGGTGCTGGTGTCAGAGCTGCGCTGATCGCCTCCGGGTCACGACCGGGTGCGGATCACGTCAGTACCAGTTGACCGCCTGCGAGTGACCCCACGCCGAGCACGGCGAACCGTACGCGCGATCGATGTAGCCGAGGCCCCACGCGATCTGCGTGGTCGCGTTCGTGCGCCAGTCAGCGCCGGCCGTGGCCATCTTGCTTCCCGGCAGAGCCTGCGGGATGCCCGTGGCGCCGCCGTTCGAGTTGTAGGCCTTGTAGTTCCAGCCCGATTCCTTCGTCCACAGCTTCACGAGGCACGAGAACTGACCCTCGCCCCAGCCGTAGAGTTCGGCAGCCATGGCACGCGCGGTGGCCTTGGCGCCCTCCGGGGTGTTCGCCGCTGCGAGAGCGGCCTCGGCGCGACGCTTCTCCTCTGCGGCCTTCTCGGCGGCGATCCGCTCGGCCTCGATGCGGATGCGCTCAGCCTCGGCCTGCTTCGCCGCCGTGAGTGCATCCTGCAGATCGGCGGTCTTCGACTGCACGATGACGGTGCCGAGCACGACCTCCGCGGTCAGGTCTGCGACCTCCTCCGACGACAGCTCGGCGGCACGACTCAGGCTCTTCACGTCGGCGGTGAGGTCGTTCAGGTCGACCTGGGTCTGCGCGGTCTGCATCGGGAAGTCGACGCCGGCGACGACGTTGTTCAGCGACTCGGCGTTGACCAGGGCGATCTTTCCGTCGTCTGTCGCATCCGCGGCCTGCTCGAGCGCCTGCTCCGACGGGATGGCGCCGAGCGCGGCAGGGGCGAAGACGGCGCCGGCGGCGGTGGTGGCGGCGAGCGCCGCGACGACGGCCACGGCGATGAGGGGACGGCGCATCCGCGAGTGCGCGGATGCCACGTGCGCGACGCGCTTGGACGCACGGGTGTGAAGGGTATCGATCATGGGTGGGTTCGACTTTCGGGTGGTCGACGGCCCGGACCCTCGCGGGGCGCGCTCATCGGGAGCGCCGTTTCCCGGGCACGAGCAACCAGCCTGACGCCTCGACCTGGACGCGACCCGGCCCTGACCTGGACGCGACGTGATCGGTTGCCGGGAATCAGACGCGATCGCACTCGGGAAAGTATGTTATGAGTTCGTTATTTTCACCCGGAGACGGGACGACGAAGACCCCGGCTCCTGCCGGGGTCTTCGTTCCGTTCACGCGGCTCAGGCGTTGGCATCCTGACGCTTCAGGCGCGACGCCTCGCGACCGCGGGTGGTCTGATCGAGGATCACCTTGCGGATGCGCACGGCCTCGGGTGTCACCTCGACGCACTCGTCCTCGCGGGCGAACTCGAGCGACTCCTCCAGCGAGAGGATGCGCGGGGGCGTCATCGACTCGAAGGAGTCAGCCGTGGAGGAGCGCATGTTGGTGAGCTTCTTCTCCTTGGTGATGTTGACGTCCATGTCGTCGGCGCGCGAGTTCTCGCCGATGACCATGCCCTCGTAGACCTCTTCGGTGGGCTTGACGAAGAACGACATGCGCTCCTGCAGGGCGATCATCGCGAACGGGGTCACCACGCCGGCACGGTCGGCGACGATCGAACCGTTCTGGCGCGCGACGATGGAGCCGGCCCACTCGTCGTATCCGTGCGAGATCGCGTTCGCGATGCCGGTTCCGCGGGTGATCGAGAGGAACTCGGTGCGGAAGCCGATCAGACCGCGCGAGGGCACGATGAACTCCATGCGGATCCAGCCGGTGCCGTGGTTGATCATGTTGTCCATGCGGCCGCGGCGGTTCGCCATCAGCTGCGTCACGGCGCCGAGGTGCTCCTCGGGGACATCGACGGTGAGGTGCTCGTAGGGCTCGTGCACCTTGCCGTCGACCTTGCGCGTGACGACCTGGGGCTTGCCGACGGTGAGCTCGAAGCCCTCGCGGCGCATGTTCTCGACGAGGATCGCGAGCTGCAGCTCACCGCGGCCCTGCACCTCCCATGCGTCCGGGCGGCCGATCTCGTTGACGCGGATCGACACGTTTCCGATGAGCTCGCGGTCGAGGCGGTCCTTCACCATGCGGGCCGTCAGCTTGTGCCCCTTGACCTTGCCGACCAGCGGCGAGGTGTTCGTGCCGATGGTCATCGAGATCGAGGGCTCGTCGACCGAGATCTGCGGCAGCGGGCGCACGTCCTCGGGGTCGGCGATGGTCTCGCCGATCATGATGTCGGAGAAGCCTGCGATCACGGCGATGTCACCGGGCCCGGCGGACTCGGCCGGGTAGCGCTCCAGCGCCTTGGTCATCAGGAGCTCGGTGATACGGGCGTTCTGGGTCGTGCCGTCCTGGCGCACCCAGGCCACGGTCTGGCCCTTCTTCAGGGTGCCGTTGAAGATGCGCAGCAGCGCGAGGCGACCGAGGAAGGCGGAGGAGTCGAGGTTGGTGACCCATGCCTGCAGCGGTGCCTCGTCGTCGTACGAGGGGGCGGGCACGTGCTCGAGGATCGCCTGGAACAGGGGCTCGAGGTCGTCGTTGTCGGGCAGCTCGCCGTTCGCGGGCGGTTGCGCGACGCGGCTCCCGCACGACCGGAGGCGTAGACGACGGGCACGTCGAGCAGCGCGTCGACGTCGAGGTCGGGCACGTCGTCCTGCAGGTCGCTTGCGAGACCGAGCAGCAGGTCGTGCGCCTCCTCCTCGACCTCGGCGATGCGGGCGTCGCCTCGGTCGGTCTTGTTGACCAGCAGGATGACGGGGAGCTTGGCCTCGAGAGCCTTGCGGAGTACGAATCGGGTCTGCGGCAGCGGCCCCTCGGAGGAGTCGACGAGCAGCACGACGCCGTCGACCATCGACAGGGCGCGCTCGACCTCGCCGCCGAAGTCGGCGTGGCCGGGGGTGTCGACGACGTTGATCGTCACCGGCACATCGGTGTGCGCGCCGTTGTAGGTGATCGCCGTGTTCTTGGCGAGGATCGTGATGCCCTTCTCGCGCTCGAGGTCGTTCGAGTCCATCGCGCGCTCTTCGACATGGGCGTGCTCGCCGAATGAGCCGGTCTGACGGAGCATGGCATCGACGAGAGTGGTCTTGCCGTGGTCGACGTGTGCGACGATCGCGACGTTTCGGAGGTCAGAGCGGAGGGCGTGCGCCATTCAAGGAGTCCTAAGCGGATTGGGGTGAGATGGAGTGCCGCTAGTACTGAGCGAGCGTCAGCGACGTTCCAGGATAACGTATGGCCGCGGATGCCGCCTGGGAGCAGGCCATAGCATCGAAGGCGTGAACCGGACTCGTGTGTGGTGGGAGATCGCGATCGTGCTCGCGCTCGGCCTCGGCCAGTCGGCCGTCTACGCGATCGTGCAGCTCGCCTACCGGCTCACCGACTCCACTCCCCTGGCGGATCAGACGGCGACGCTGAACCCGTCGCGCAGCGACCGGGAGGTCTTCGACCTCGTCTATCAGCTTCTGTCGATCGGCTTCGGCATCGTGCCCGCGCTCCTCGTGTGCTTCCTGCTGTGGAGCTCGCGTCGGCCGCATCTCGGGATGCTGGGGCTGGACGGCACGCGGCCGGGGCGCGATGCCGCCTGGGGCATCGGCCTGGTGGCGGCCATCGGCATCCCCGGCATCGCCCTGTATCTCGCGGGGCGCGCTCTCGGATGGTTCGTCGCGGTCGACCCTGCCGGCCTTGACGCGCACTGGTGGACCGTGCCGGTCCTGCTGCTCTCGGCGGCGAGAGCGTCCGTCCAGGAGGAGTTCGTCGTGCTCGGCTACCTCTTCACCCGCCTCCGGCAGCTGGGCTGGGGCGCGTGGCCGATCATCATCTCGACCAGCGTGCTGCGCGCGAGCTACCACCTCTACCAGGGGCCCGGCGCCTTCGTGGGCAATCTCGCGATGGGCCTGCTCTTCGGCTGGCTGTTCGCACGCACCGGGCGCCTGCTGCCGTTCCTCGTCGCGCACTTCGCCATCGACGCGGTGGCCTTCGTCGGCTACCCCTGGGCGGCCGCCGCCTGGCCCTCGCTCTTCGGTCTGCCGGGCTGACGGTCAGTCGAACAGCTCGCTGAGCCAGCTCTCGCGCTTGCGGCGGTGCGGACGCTGACCGCGATCGTCGTACCGGCGATCACCGTCGTACCGGCGATCGTCGTATCCGCCGCGGTCGTCGTGACGCGGCTGCTCGTACGCCGGCGGTGCGAATCGATCAGGGGCGGCCGGTGCAGTGGGCTGAGGCGCCGCGACGCTGCGGTCGATGATCTTGTCGAGCTCACCGCGATCCAGCCAGACACCCCGGCACTGCGGGCAGTAGTCGATCTCGATGCCGCTTCGCTCGCTCATGACCAGGGTGGAACCGTCTGCAGGACACTTCATGACCCCAGCCAACCAGCGCGCCCTGTGAATCGGCTCCGGACGTCAGCCGCGCGTCACCATCACGGCGACCACGGCCCAGGCCAGGATCAGCAGCAGGGCGACGATGGCGGGGATGTCCCACCCGCGCCGGATCGGCGGGACGGGCGTCACGTGAGCGGCTCCGGCCTTCGCCCTGCGCAGTGCCGCGACCGCGTCGTCTGCGTCGCCGTTGGCGTCCTCCTTCGTGCGACCGGGACCAAGCCGCTGCGGGCGACGAGTCGCCGGGCCTCCGAAGCAGGTCAGCCGCGAGCCGTCGTCGAGCTCGACTTCGATCTGCCAGCGCATCCGAATCTGCTCCACCCTGGCCCATGGCGCCAGCGTCGTGCGCAGCAGATTCTGCACGAACAGGCCGTCGCGTCCGGCACGCACGCGGGATGCGACACCGAATACGTACACGGCCCACAGACCGAGCAGCAGCCACGGCGCCAGAAGCAACGCGGTCACGATGTCGGCGCGCACGGCGGCATCGACCAGCATCACCGCCGACAGCACCGCGCAGATCACCAGCAGCGCCACCCCGCCCCGATTCCGGAGCGAGGCGGCGCTGGCAGGTGCAGCGGAATGCTCGGGCGTCACAGACCCACGCCGCCCAGCGGCAGCGAGGCGCCGGGGATCGCGTCGAGCAGACGGCGGGTGTACTCCTCCTGCGGGTCGCTGAAGATGGCATCCACCGAGCCCTGCTCGACGATCCGGCCCTTCTCCATGACGCAGACGAGGTCGGCCGCGACACGCACCACCGCGAGGTCGTGCGTGATGAACAGGTACGTCAGGCCGAGATCGTTCTGCAGGTCCGACAGCAGGTGCAGGATCTGATCCTGCACGAGCACGTCGAGCGCCGAGACCGCCTCGTCGAGCACGACGATGTCGGGCTTGAGCGCCAGCGCACGGGCGATCGCCACGCGCTGACGCTGACCGCCGGACAGCTCGTTCGGGTACCGCTCGGCCAGCTCGCGCGGCAGCGCGACCTGGTCGAGCAGCTCGAGCGACCGCTTGTGCTGCTCGTCGCGCGTGCCGATGCCGTGCACCTGCAGCGGCTCGCTGATCAGGTTGCCGATGCTGCGCAGCGGATCGAGCGATCCGTACGGATCCTGGAAGACCGGCTGCATGCGCCGACGCAGCTTGAAGACCTCGGCGCGCGACATCGTGCTCGTCGCCGCACCATCGATGAGGATCTCACCGCCGGTGGGCTTCTCGAGCTGCAGCAGCATCTTGGCGACGGTGGACTTCCCAGAGCCCGATTCCCCCACCAGGGCGAGCGTCTTACCTCGAGGGATCGAGAACGAGACGCCGTCCACGGCGAGGAACTTCTCGCTGCGCAGGCCACCGGTGCGGATCGAGTACTCCTTGACCAGATCGCGCACCTCGACCACTGCGGGTGCCGTGCTCTGCGGCTCCTCCTCGCGGGTCGTCGCGGAACCGATCCGCTTCGACGCGAGGCTCGGGGCCGCGGCCACCAGTCGCTGGGTGTACGGGTGCTGCGGACGCGAGAGGATCTCGGCGCTCGGCCCCGCCTCGACGATCTCGCCCTTGTTCATCACGATGATGCGGTCGGCTCTGTCGCCCGCGAGACCCAGGTCGTGGGTGATCAGCAGCACCGACGTACCGCGCTCGCTGGTGAGGCGGGCGAGGTGATCGAGGATCACCCGCTGCACGGTCACGTCGAGCGCGCTGGTCGGCTCGTCGGCGATGAGCAGCTGCGGATCGGCCGCGAGGCCGATGCCGATCAGCGCACGCTGACGCATGCCGCCCGAGAACTGGTGCGGGAACTGGTGCATGCGGCGTGCGGCGTCGCTGAGACCCGCCTGCTGCAGCACCTCGACGGCACGATCGTGCACCTCGGTGCGCCCCTGTGCCAGCCCGTTCGCGCGCACGGCCTCCTTGACCTGGAAGCCGATCGACCACACCGGGTTGAGGTTCGACATCGGGTCCTGGGGGACGTAGCCGATCTCGCGTCCGCGGATGTGCTCCAGCTCCGCCCGCTTCGCGGTGGTGAGCTCGCGCCCGTCGAGCGTGACGCTGCCGCCGGTCACGTGACCGGTGCCCGGCAGCAGGCCGATGATGGCCGCCGCCGTCGTGGACTTGCCCGATCCGGACTCCCCCACGATCGCCAGCGTCTCGCCGGCCATCATGTCGAAGCTCACACCGTGCAGCACCTCGCGGATCTTCTTGCCGCTGCGGAACGCGACGCGCAGGTCGCGCACTCTGAGCAGTGGTTCGGTCATCGCTGTGCCCTCGCCTTCGGGTCGACGGCGTCGCGCATGAGCTCACCGAGCGTGACGAACGCCAGCACGGTGAGGGTCAGGGCAAGCGACGGCCAGAACAGCGCCATCGGCGCGGTGCGGATGTTGGTCTGCGCCTGGCTGATGTCCAGGCCCCACGACATGGTGCCGCTGCCGAGGCCGACGCCCAGGAACGACAGGGTCGCCTCGGCCACGATCGCACCGGCCAGGGCGAGCGTGGCGACGACGATGACGGGCGCCATCGCGTTGGGCAGCACGTGCACGAGCAGGATCTTGAACTTCGACATGCCGATGGACTCGGCGCCCATCACGAAGTCGGCCTGTTTCACGCGCAGCACTTCGGCGCGCATGATCCGGGCCGTCGACGCCCACGCGAAGCCGCCGATGGCGAAGGCGAGCACCAGCTCGTTGCGCTCCGGCAGCACCGACATCACGACGATGCCCGCGATGATGTAGGGGATCGTGAAGAAGATGTCGCCGACCCGCGAGAGCACGGAGTCGAGCCAGCCGCCGTAGAAGCCGGCCAGGGCGCCCATCACGATGCCGAGGACCGTGCTGATGATCGTCGCCAGCGCTCCGACGATGAGCGAGGTGCGGGTTCCCCAGATGATCCGGGAGTACACATCGCAGCCCTGACGGGTGAATCCGAGTGGATGCCCGTCCTCCGGCCCTCTGTTGCTCTTCGCCAGCTGGCATCCGTCGGCCGGCGCGACCTGGGTGAACAGTCCCGGGGCCAGGGCGACGATGATGACCAGCAGCACGAAGGCGGCCGAGATCCAGAACAGCGGGCGGCGACGCAGGTCGCGCCACGCGTCGAGCCACAGGTTGCTGGGCTTGGCGTCGATGTGCACGACATCGACGGGCACCGACGTGGTGTCCGCCGGGGCGACGTAGTGGCCGCGGTCGAGGTCAGGTCGTGACATAGCGGATCCTCGGGTCGAGCAGGCCGTAGATGAGATCCACGACCAGGTTGATGAGCACGTACACGACGACGAACACGGTCACGAACGAGACGACCGTCGGGTTCTCACCTCGGATAATCGCCTGATACAGGGTGTTGCCGACGCCTGGGACGTTGAAGATGCCCTCGGTCACGGTCGCGCCGACCATCAGGACGCCGAACACGGTGCCGAGGTCGGTGACCATCGGGATGAGCGAGTTGCGCAGGACGTGCACGGGAATGACACGGCCGCGCGAGAGGCCCTTGCTGTACGCGGTGCGCACCCAGTCCTGGCCGAGCGTCTCGATGGTGGAGGCGCGGGTGAGGCGCATGCTCGTCGCGTAGACGCTGAAGCCGAGCACCCATGCGGGAAGCCAGAGATCACCCCAGTCGTTGCGCGCTCCCACTGTCGGTCTGAACCAGCCGAGCTGGACGGCGAGGAAGTATTGCGCCAGGAACGACAGCACGAAGATCGGCACAGCGATGAAGATCAGCGCCAGCACGAGCATCGAGTTGTCGAAGACGCCGCCCTTGTCGAGGGCGGAGAACAGGCCGATGACGATGGCGAGCACGAACGCGATGGCGACAGCCATCACGGCGAGGCGCAGCGTCACCGGGAAGGTCCTCGCGAGGATGTCGGCGACAGCCTGGCCCGAGAAGCTCGTGCCGAAGTCGAGCCGGAAGATGCCGGCGATGTAGTACCCGTACTGCACGAGGAACGGTTCGTCGAGGTGGTACTCGGCTCGGAGCCTCGCCAGCAGGGCGGGGTTGGGCTGGCGGTCGCCGAACAGCGCGGCGATCGGGTCGCCCGGCATGGCGAACACCATGAAATAGATCAGCAGGGTCGCACCGAAGAAGACGGGGATCGCCTGCAGGATTCGTCTGAGGATGTAAAAGGCCACCCTCGACCTCCCTTCGGGTGAGAGACGCGGATCGCGCGCCTCAGGGCAAAGAGAACGAGGCGGTGGTGTGGTGCACCACCGCCTCGTCGCGAAGGGTTACTCCGCCGTCTTCTTCTCGATGTCGGAGAAGAGCGGAACCGAGTTCCAGCCGAACTGCACGTTGTCGACGTTCTCGCCGTAGCCACCGACCACGTTCGAGTACCACAGCGGCACGACGGGCAGGTCCTTCAGCAGCACCGACTGAGCCTCCTGGTACAGCTTGTTGGCTGCCTCCGGGTCGGTCTCCGAGATGCCGTCCGACAGCAGCTTGTCGAACTCAGCGCTGGAGTAGTCGCCGTCGTTCGAACCCGCGTTGGTCGCGTAGAGCGGTCCGAGGAAGTTGTACAGACCGGGGTAGTCGGCCTGCCATCCGGTGCGGAACGCGGTCTCGATGGTGCGGTCGGTGACCTTGCCGCGCAGCTCGGCGAACGTCGGGTACGGTGCACCCGAGGCGTCGATGCCGAGCGTGTTCTTGATCGAGTTCACGGTCGCGTCGACCCAGGCCTGGTGGCCGCCGTCTGCGTTGTACGCGATCTGGAACGAACCGGTCCAGGGCTGGATCTTGTCGGCCTCGGCCCACAGCTCCTTGGCCTTGTCCTCGTTGAACTCGAGAACCTCGGAGCCCTCGAGGGAGTCGGTCCAGCCATCGATGACCGGCGAGGTGAAGTCGCTGGCCGGGGTGCGGGTGCCCTGGAAGATCACCTCGGTGATCTCCTGGCGGTTGATCGCCATCGAGATCGCCTGGCGACGCAGGTTGCCCTCTTCGCCGCTGAAGTGCTTGAGGCGCTCAGGGATGGTGAAGGACTGGAAGATGGCCGCGGGCTGGTTGACCGCGCGGTCGCCCAGGTCGGACTCGTAGTTGCCGAAGGCCGAGTCCGGGATGGCGTCCAGGACATCGAGCTCGTTGGCGAGAAGGTCGTTGTACGCCGCGTCCTGCGTGGCGTAGAAGACGATCTCCAGACCGCCGTTGGCAGCCTTGCTCGGGCCGTCGTAGTCGGGGTTGGCGACGAGGTTGATGCCCACGTCGTGCTTCCACGCGCCCTCACCGTCGAGCATGTAGGGGCCGTTGCCGATCGGGTTCTCGCCGAAGGCCTCCATGTCCTCGAACGCGACGTCCGGGAGCGGGTAGTAGGCCGAGTAGCCGAGGCGCTGGGCGAAGTCGGAGGCCGGCTTGTTCAGCGTGATCGTGAAGGTGTGGTCGTCGACCTGCTTCAGACCGGTCAGCTCGGAGTCCTCGTCGTAGCTGAAGCCCTCGATGTCCTCGAAGAAGTAGCTGGAGAGCTGCTCGTTCGAAGCCAGGGCGCCGTAGTTCCACGCCTTGATGAAGTTGTCGGCGGTGACCTCTTCGCCGTCGGTGAACTTCAGGCCCTTGCGGAGCTTGACCGTGAGGTTCTGCGGGTCATCGACGGTGATCTCCTCGGCCACCTCGTTGAACACCGCACCATCGGCCTCGTAGCCGATGAGTCCGGCGAAGATCGCGTCGAGGATCTTGCCGCCACCGGTCTCGTTGGTGTTAGTCGGGATCAGCGGGTTCTGCGGTTCAGAGCCGTTGACCTTGATGATCGCGGATGCATCGGTGCTCGAGGAGCCCTTGTCTGCATCTGGCGTATCGCCGCCGCCTGCGCAGCCGGAGAGTGCCAGGGCACCCGCCGCGAGCAGCGCGACGCCCGCGAGTGTGATCTTGTTGTGCTTCACAGTGTCCTCCTGTGGACCGGGACAAGCGCGCGCTCGTCATCAAGCGCGCTCAGGTCTGATCCTAGGTCCCCTCGGCGATGTCACCAGCACCCCCGGACAACTGTTATGGACCCTTAACCGAATCACCCCCGGCGCTGGCGCGACGGGGGTGATCACCGGTGACCCGATGTCAGGCGAAAGCCTCGATCGGCGGGCAGGCGCACACGAGGTTGCGGTCGCCGTACGCCTGGTCGATGCGACGCACCGGCGGCCAGTACTTCGACGCGATCAGCGCATGCACCGGGTACGCCGCGACCTCACGGGAGTATGCATGCTGCCACTCCCCCGCGATGAGCGACGCAGCGGTGTGCGGCGCGTTCACCAGAGGGTTGTCGTCTGTCGGCCAGGTGCCTGCCGCGACGGCATCCGCCTCGGCCTTGATCTGGATCATCGCCTCGATGAAGCGGTCGACCTCGGCGAGGTCCTCGGATTCCGTCGGCTCGACCATCAGGGTTCCCGCCACGGGGAACGACATGGTCGGGGCGTGGAAGCCGTAGTCGATCAGGCGCTTGGCCACGTCGTCGACGGAGATGCCGGTGGCCTCCTTCAGCGGACGCAGGTCGAGGATGCACTCGTGCGCGACGCGACCGTTCTCCCCGGTGTACAGCACCGGGTAGTGATCGCGAAGGCGCTGCGCGATGTAGTTCGCAGAGAGCACCGCCGCCGCCGTGGCGTCGCGCAGGCCCTCGGCGCCCATCATGCGCACGTACGCCCACGAGATCGGCAGGACACCCGCCGATCCGTACGGGGCACCCGAGACGGGACCGCCGTCGAACACGAAGCCGCCGGCGTGCTCGCTCTTCTGCGCCTGCGGGTGGCCAGGCAGGTACGGCGCGAGGTGTGCCTTGGCCGCCACCGGGCCGATGCCGGGACCGCCGCCGCCGTGCGGGATGGCGAAGGTCTTGTGCAGGTTCAGGTGCGACACGTCGCCGCCGAGGTCGCCGAAGCGGGCGTAGCCGAGCAGGGCGTTGAGGTTCGCGCCGTCGACGTAGACCTGGCCTCCCGCCTCGTGCACGGCCGAGGTGATGTCGACCACCTGCTGCTCGTACACACCGTGCGTCGACGGGTAGGTGATCATCAGCGCCGACAGGGCGTCGGCGTGCTGGGCGATCTTCGCGCGCAGGTCATCGAGATCGACGTTGCCGAGCTCGTCGGTGGCGACGACGACGACCTTCATGCCCGCGAGCACGGCCGATGCCGCGTTCGTGCCGTGCGCTGAGCTCGGGATGAGGCACACATCGCGGTGCGTGTCGCCATTGGCCAGGTGGTACCCGCGGATCGCGAGCAGACCCGCCAGCTCGCCCTGAGAACCGGCGTTCGGCTGCAGCGAGACCGCGTCGTAGCCGGTGACCTCTGCGAGCCACGCCTCGAGCTGGTCGATCATGGCCAGAGAGCCCTCGACGTCTTCGACAGGGGCGAAGGGGTGCAGCTGAGCGAACTCCGGCCAGGTGACCGCCGCCATCTCGGTCGCCGCGTTGAGCTTCATCGTGCACGAGCCGAGCGGGATCATGCCGCGATCGAGCGCATAGTCGCGGTCGGCGAGCTGCTTCAGGTAGCGCATCATGGCGGTCTCTGAGCGGTGTGCGTGGAAGACCGGGTGCGTGAGGTACTCGTCCTCGCGGAGCAGCGTCTCGGGCAGAGCGCCGGTGGAGCCCGCTCCGAAGAAGCCGAAGACCCGCTCCTCCTTGCCGCCGAACAGCACCGCGACGCGGTGCAGGTCGGTGAAGGTGGTGGTCTCGTCGACCGAGATGCCGACGGTGTCGGCGTCGACAGGACGCAGCAGGATGCCCTCGGCGTGGGCCCTGGCGACCAGGGCATCCGCTCCTCCGGCGACACGGACGTTGACGGTGTCGAAGAACGAGTCGTGCACGATCTCGGCATCCGCTTCGACCAGCCAGTCGCGCAGCAGCGCGGCCTTCCCCGCGACCTCGGCCGCGATCGCCCGCAGGCCGTCAGGACCGTGATAGACCGCGTACATCGAGGCCATCACCGCCAGCAGCACCTGCGCGGTGCAGATGTTCGAGGTCGCCTTCTCGCGGCGGATGTGCTGCTCGCGGGTCTGCAGCGACAGACGGTAGGCGGGATAGCCCACGGCGTCGACCGAGACGCCGACCAGGCGCCCGGGCAGCTGGCGCTCGAGACCCGCGCGAACGGCCATGTAGCCGGCGTGCGGACCGCCGAACGCCATCGGCACTCCGAAGCGCTGCGTCGTGCCGACGCCGACGTCGGCGCCGAGCGAGCCGGGCGAGCGCAGCAGCGTGAGGGCGAGCAGGTCGGCGGCGGCGACCGCGATGCCGTTCGCGACGTGCGCGGCGTCGATGACCGCGCTCGGGTCCCACACGCGGCCGGAGGCGCCCGGGTACTGCACGAGCACGCCGAAGAGCTCGTCAGGAAGCTGCTCGCTGCCGGCGAGGTCGCGCTCGACGAGCTCGATGCCGACGGCATCCGCACGAGTGCGCAGCAGCGCCTTGGTCTGCGGGAGGGCGTCGGCGTCGACGACGAACACGTTCGACTTCGACTTCGAGGCACGCCGAGCCAGCAGCATTCCCTCGGCGACAGCCGTCGACTCGTCGAGCATCGACGCGTTCGCGGTCGACAGCCCCGTGAGGTCGGAGACCATCGTCTGGAAGTTGATCAGCGCCTCGAGGCGTCCCTGTGAGATCTCGGGCTGGTACGGCGTGTATGCCGTGTACCAGGACGGGTTCTCGAGCACGTTGCGCTGGATGACCGACGGCGTGAGCGTGCCGTAGTAGCCGAGGCCGATCATCGCGCGGTTGACGGTGTTGCGGCTCGCCAGAGCGCGCAGCTCGGCGAGCGCCTCGGCCTCGCTGGCCGCAGACGGGATGACCGTCTCCTCGGAGGGCCCGGTGAAGATCGATGCGGGCACGGCCTGGCGCATCAGCGCCTCGATGGGCGCCTCAGCCGTCGGGTCATCGGATGCCTCGGCGGCCGCGGAGATCCCGAGGGCGGCGAGCATCCGCTCGCGCGCCTCAGCGGTGATGCCGATGTGACGATCTGCGAATGAGGTCACTCTCACGCCTCCGTGTGCGCCACGTAGGCGTCGCGGTCGAGCAGTCCGTCAAGCGCGCCATCGGCGACCTCGACCTTGATCAGCCATGCGTCGCCGAAGGGCGATGAGTTCAGCAGCGCGGGGTCGTCGACGACCGCGTCGTTGATCTCGACGACGGTGCCGGTGACCGGCGCGTACAGCTCAGAGACCGACTTGGTCGACTCGGCCTCGCCGAACACGTCGCCGCGGGTGAACTCGGCGCCCACCTCGGGCAGTTCGACGAACACGATGTCGCCGAGTGCATCGGCGGCGAAGTCGGTGATTCCGATCGTCGCGGTGGCGCCCTCCAGGGCGACCCACTCGTGCTCTTCGCTGTACTTGAGGTTGCTGAGATCGGTCATTTCTTCCTCCGGTAGAAAGGCAGGGCGGTGCGGGTGGCGGGGATCTTCGTCCCCCGGACGTCGAGGAACAGGTCGGTGCCCTCTTCGGCAGACGAGGGGTCGACGTAGGCCATCGCGATCGGGTGGCCGAGTGTGGGGCTGAGGGCGCCGCTGGTGATCTCGCCGACGACGGTGCCGTCCTCGAGCACGACGGCGTACCCGGCTCGGCCGGCGCGGCGTCCCTCGGCGGTCAGGCCGATCAGGGTCCGACCAGCCTGAGCTCCGGCTCCCGTGGAGCCGCCTGCGAGGGCGTCCTTGCCGACGAAGCGCTCCTTGTCGGCGACGACCACGCGGCCGAGACCGGCCTGCGCGGGGACGGTGTCCAGGCTCAGCTCATTGCCGTACAGCGGCATCCCCGCCTCCAGGCGCAGGGTGTCGCGGGCCGCGAGTCCGGCGGGCACGAGGCCGTGATCGGCTCCGGCGGCGAGCGCGGCGTCCCACAGCTCCGCCGCGTCAGCGGCGTCGACCAGCAGCTCGAAGCCGTCTTCGCCGGTGTAGCCGGTGCGAGCCAGCAGCAGCGGCTTGCCACGGTACCGGGCGCTCGCCCAGGCGTAGTACTTCTGCTCGTCCCACGGGACGCTGACCTCGTCGATGCCGTCGATCGCGGCGACGATCTCGGCCGCCTTCGGGCCCTGCACCGCGATCAGGGCGTAATCGTCGGAGACATCGTCGACCGCCACGTCGCCGGACGAGCCGGCGATGAACCCGAACGAGCCGTCGGCGGATGGGGGCACCGGCGCTCCTGCCGCGAACGATCCGGTGCGAGCCGTGAGGGCTTCGCGCACGGCATCTCGATTGCCGGCATTGGAGATGATGAGGAAACGCTGCTCCCCCATCCGGTAGACGATGACGTCGTCGATGATGCCGCCGTCCTCGGCGAGCAGGAGCGAGTACTTCGCCTTGCCGACGGCCATGACAGACAGCCGACCGGCCAGGGCGTAGTCGAGGTATTCGGCTGCCCGGGCGCCGTCGACGATGAACTCGGCCATGTGCGAGATGTCGAAGATGCCCGCGGCCTCGCGCACCGCGTGGTGCTCGGCCAGGTCGGACGTGTAGCGGACGGGCATCTGCCAGCCGCCGAAGTCGGTGAAGGAGGCGCCCAGCGCCTCGTGTCGGTCGCGGAGTGGGGTGTAGCGGGGTTCTGTCACGGAGTTCTCCCGGTCGGAGTCGGGCAGGACGACGTCATCGGCATCCTTGGAACTCCCCCTCTGTCATCGTGCCTGAGAGCTTCGCCCTGCCACGGACTCGAGGAGCCAGTGCACGAGGGCTTTCACCGTCGGCGGATGCGTGCGCATCTCTTTTCAGAGCGGCCGGACCGGGGCGGTAGGGATACCTGAGAGATTGGCGGGGAGGC
Organism: Microbacterium esteraromaticum; assembly: GCF_014084045.1. Lineage (NCBI taxonomy): Bacteria > Bacillati > Actinomycetota > Actinomycetes > Micrococcales > Microbacteriaceae > Microbacterium > Microbacterium esteraromaticum. Next base: position 2,296,245 of record NZ_CP043732.1, on the reverse strand, counting down.
TTGCTCCTTCGGTGCCCGACCGCGATCATCGGGCTCTCCCGCACAGGTCATGCGGCCAGTGTTCGATTAGGCCTCCAGCATAGCGGGATGCGGGCGGTGCACGGAGTCACTCCCGGACGCTCGCCGGACTCAGTCGTGCGGGTCCTGCTCGGCATCCGCCTCGTCGCTCGGCGACAGCAGCTGGCGCTCCACGGCGATCATGATCGCCTCCTGCCTGCTGGCCGCGCCGAGCTTGCGATAGATGCTGCGCAACTGCGATTTCACCGTGTTCGGCGACACGTACAGCTGCCGCGCGATGTCGGCGGCCGAGCCGCTGTCCATCAGGGCGGAGAGCACGGTCCGCTCCCGCGCGGTCAGCGCCTCCGCCGACACCAGATCGGGAAGCACCGAGCGCGCCGGCAGCCCGGCGAGGAGAGCGCCGTGCCCGGCCGCGTGCAGCCCCGCCACCACGCGATCGAAATCCGCGTGGGGAAGGAACGCCAGAGGCATCCTCAGCCCCGTGCGAAGGAGGAGTGCACCGAGGTAGTCGATCGCGGCATCGGCGCGGGTAGAGCCGCGCCGGCGCAGCAGGGCGGCCGTCTCGATCGCGGATGCCTCTGCCGCTGTGCGCAGCGGCAGAGGATCCGTCGACAGCTCGGCCAGCCTCCGGAAGGCGGATCCGGGATGCCCGCGGACCAGCTCGATGCGTGCTCTGGCCACCTCGCGGGTCGGCCCGACCGCGAAGTCGCTTTCGACGATGGCCGATGCCACGCGCACGTTGCCGAGGCTCAGCTGCAGCATCGACCGGGTGAACGCGACCGAGCTGGGGGGCACACTGCGTCCGCTGTGCAGTTCGATCGATCTCATCTGAGCCTCGAGCCCGGCGAGCGCCGTGGCCGGATCGCCGGACACCATGCGCGCCATGGCGGCCACGATGTCGAGGGCGAGACGCTGCTCGAAGGGGACCTCCGTGTCTATCGACTCGAGCCTGGCGAGCACCCCGTCGCCGTCGAAGCGCTCCAGCTCGATCATCGACGCCGCCACCCAGTCGTTGACCGCCCCCGCCGGCGTCAGCGCGCGGCCGGCCCCTGCTGCGCGCGCATGGTCGAGGTAGCGTGCGGCGAGGGCGATGTCCCCCTCGTAGGCGAACACGGCGGCGAGCCCCGCGATCTCGGTCGCATCCACCGGACCGGGCGTCGTCGGCGCGACAGCCTGCCCGGCCGAGAACGCCTCGAGGGCGAGATCGACCTCGCCCGTGTAGTGCAGCGCCACACCGATCTGGGTGAACAGGTCCGACAGCGGGACCGAGCGGAGCCGTGTCGTGGCCTCACGGGCGTGCGCGAGCGCCGCACGCGCCACGTCGTTCGCCTCGTCCAACCTGCCGTGGCGCTGGTGTCGTGCGCTCTCGGCCGAGAGGATGAGTGCACGGTCGATCGCCATGACCCCGCGACGGTCGTCCTGCGCGGCCTCGACGGCCCTCGCGATCCGGAGCAGTGCGCCTTCGGATTCGCGGCCGGCCTCGAGCTCGCAGAGGCCGGCGAGCATGCTCAGCAGGGGGCTCTCCTCGAGCGAGGCGTCGTCCAGCCTGCGCAGAGCCTCACCGGTCGGGGTCGCGCATCGCCCCGCGAGCTCGAACCACGCCAGGCGTGCGGCGGCCTCGGCGGCGCGGGGATCGCCCTCGGCGATCGCGTCGAGGAAGGCTGCAGGCAGATCGGGCGCGACCGAGCCTGCTGCGCCCGGTGCGGACGCGTGTTCGTCAGTCACCGGCTTCTCCGCTCACTCGGCGCCGTCGGCGCAGGACATCGCCCGTCGTGGCGATGTAACCCACTACGCTACGCGGATGCCGGACCGAGGCGTCCACGATTTCACACCGGGTTTCACCCCTGCCGCTCTCCCCCGGCGCCGGAGCGCCGAACAGAATAGAGGGCGGACGACGCGCCGTGGCGACCCCAGCGCCCGCGCCGAGGAGCGGCCCCGCTCCTCCGCGCCCTCCCGTGCGCGCGTCCGAACGGAAGGCAATCAGTGTGCGTCGAATCTGAGTCGTCGCGCGTCGGGCGCTCGATGGATCCCCTCCACGAGCCCGTGCACGCGACGAGCGAGGGACGGGACATCGCGCCCCTCCCAGAATCGGCCGACGCCATGGAATGCCCCTGTCCGGCGGATGGTCCCCCTCACCGTCCGCCGGACGCCGTTCGCGGCATCGTGTTCGCGGTGCCACTGGCGCTGCTGATGTGGGCCGTGATCATCGGCGCCGGCTTCGCCGTCTGGCAGGCCGTCGCCGCGTGGATCTCCTGACGCCGTCTAGGCTCGTCGATGTGAGTGGCACGACCAGTGGAAGCGACGCGATCGGCGTCGCGGTCTCGACGGTGATCTTCTCGCTGCGCACTGCGGACGACGGCGAGCGCCTCATGCTCCCTCTCGTGCGCCGCACACGCGAGCCGCATCGCGGGTCGTGGGCGCTGCCAGGCGGATGGCTGGACGCCGCGGAGGACCTGGATGCCGCGGCATCCCGCACGCTCGCCGAGACGACGGCGCTCGAGCCGAGCTATCTCGAGCAGCTGTACACGTTCGGCGCGGTCGACCGGGCGCCGTCGCGCACGATATCGATCGTCTACTGGGCGCTGCTGCGCTCGGATCTCGTCGACCGCCAGCGAGCGCGCGTGGGGGCGCCGGAGAACGTGGAGTGGTTCGACGTCGACGCGCTGCCTCCTCTGGCCTTCGATCACAACCGCATCGCCGACTACGCACTGTGGCGGCTGCGCAACAAGGTCGGCTACAGCCGCATCGCCGCGGGGCTGCTGCCCGACGAGTTCACCCTCACCGAGCTGCGCGAGGTGTACGAGGCCGTGCTCGGTCAGCGGCTCGACCCGTCGAACTTCCGTCGCCTTCTCGAGGGGTCCGACGAGCTGGTGCCGACCGAGTCGTTCCGCACAGGCAAGCACCGCCCCGCGCGCCTGTACCGCTACATCGCGCACGCCTGACCGACGTCCCCGCCTTCGACGGGCGGCCGACGCCGCCACGCGTCGCGCACGGATGCAGGTCTGAAACACGGATGTCGGCGGAAACGCCGCCCCCGCGCCGGCATCCGTGCATCCGACCTGCATGTGTGCGGCAGCCGCGCCCGATTGCACTTCTGGTCAGATAGACCTAATCTGTTCGCAGGCAGTAAATGTCATAGCGACCAGAAGGCGGCTCATGTCCATTCCCCGCACCATCGATCCGTCGGTCGACCATGCCCTCCAGGCGATCGTCGCCGGCACGTCGCTCGACGCGACGTGCACCACCGACCTCGCCGCGGACCCGTGGGACTTCGACACCCGGCCCGGCTACGGCCCGGGCTCGTCGATGGGCGATGTCATCCCGGTCGGCTCACCTCGGCAGGGCGAGCTGCCTGCAGAGTACCGCGAGGCCGGCGAAGACGAGCTCGACGCCCGCATCCGCGCGGCCAAGCAGACCCTCGGCGATCGCGTCGTGGTGCTCGGGCACTTCTATCAGCGCGAGGAGGTCGTGCGCCATGCCGATTACGTGGGCGACTCCTTCCAGCTCGCGAACGCCGCGCTCGAGCATCCGGATGCCGAGGCGATCGTGTTCTGCGGCGTGCACTTCATGGCCGAGACCGCCGACCTGCTCTCCGGCCCCGACCAGTCGGTGATCCTGCCCAACCTCGCCGCCGGGTGCTCGATGGCCGACATGGCCGACATCGACCAGGTCGAGGACTGCTGGGAGCAGCTGGCAGACGTGCTCGGCCCGCTCGACCAGCCGGATGCAGACGGACTGCTGCCGGTGATCCCGGTCACCTACATGAACTCCTCCGCCGCGATCAAGGGCTTCGTCGGCCGGCACGGCGGAATCGTGTGCACCTCGTCGAATGCGGCGACGGTGCTCGAGTGGGCGTTCGCGCGCGGCCGCCGCGTGCTCTTCTTCCCGGATCAGCACCTGGGCCGCAACACCGCCAAGGCGATGGGTGTGCCGCTGAAGAGGATGCCGATGTGGAACCCTCGCCGCCCGCTCGGCGGATCGAGCGAGACCGAGCTGCAGGAGAGCAGGGTCATCCTCTGGCACGGCTTCTGCTCGGTTCACCGCCGTTTCACCGTCGAGCAGATCGAGAAGGCGCGCGCCGAGCATCCCGGCGTGCGGGTGATCGTGCATCCGGAGTGTCCGATGGAGGTCGTCGACGCGGCCGACGAGGCGGGCTCGACCGACCACATCCGCCGAGCGATCGCGGCGGCGACGACACCGTCGACCTTCGCGGTCGGCACCGAGATCAACCTCGTCAGACGCCTCGCCGCCCAGCATCCTCAGCACGAGATCTTCTGCCTCGACCCGGTCGTCTGCCCGTGCTCGACCATGTACCGCATCCACCCCGGATATCTCGCCTGGGTGCTGGAGGATCTCGTCGCCGGCCGGGTGCGCAACCGCATCCGCGTCGCCGACGAGGTCGCGCAGCCCGCCAGGGTCGCGCTCGAGCGGATGCTGGCGGCGAAGCCGCGATGAACGTGATCGTCGTGGGCGGCGGCATCGCCGGACTCACCGCGGCTCTGCGGGCGGACGCACTCGGCCATGACGTCACGCTGCTCGTCAAGCACACGCTGGGCGACGGCTGCACCGCACACGCACAGGGCGGGATCGCCGGCGTGTACGGGCCTGGCGACTCCCCCGCTCTGCACGCCCTCGACACGCTGCAGGCGGGCGACGGCCACGGCGACGCGTTCGCGATCACCGCTCTGGTCGACGGTGCCGAAGCGGCGATCGATGAGCTGATCGACGCCGGCGTGCCGTTCGACCGACTGGCCGACGGCGCGATCGCCCGCGGACTCGAGGCCGCGCACAGCCGCCCGCGCATCGCGCACGCCGGAGGCGACGCCACGGGAGCCGCCATCTCGGCAGCCCTGACCGCCCGGGTGCGGGCGTCGTCGGTCGACGTTCGCGAGGGAGCCCTCGTCACCGGCCTCGTCGTGCAGGGCGGGCGGGCGCGCGGCATCCGAACCAGCTGCGGCGAGGAGATGCCCGCCGACGCCGTGGTGCTCGCCACCGGCGGCGCCGGGCAGCTCTACACGCACACGACCAATCCCGCCGGAACCACCGGAGACGGGATCGCCCTGGCGCTGCGCGCCGGCGTGGCGGTCGCGGATCTGGAGTTCGTGCAGTTCCATCCGACCGTGCTCCCGGGCGACGAGCCCTTCCTCGTCTCCGAGGCGGTTCGCGGCGCGGGCGCGGTGCTGCGGGACGCAGCGGGCCGCCGATTCATGCTCGACGAGCACCCGGATGCGGACCTCGCGCCGCGCGATGTGGTTGCGAGGGCCGTCGCGCGCCGCGCCGCGGAGCAGGCGGCTCCCGTCGTGCTCGATGCCACGGCGCTCGGTGCGTCGATGCTCGCCGAGCACTTCCCCACCATCGACGCGGAGCTGCGCCGCCGCGGGATCGACTGGTCGCGGCAGCCGGTGCCTGTGACCCCCGCCGCGCACTACCTGATGGGCGGGGTCGTCACCGATGTCGACGGGCGGACCTCTCTCCCCGGCCTCTGGGCCGTGGGCGAGACCGCGCGCACCGGCGTGCACGGCGCTAATCGCCTCGCATCGAACTCGCTGCTCGAGGGGGCCGTCTTCGCGGCGCGAGCTGCTGGATCTCTCACACGTCCGGCGTCGCCGTCCGCCGGGCCCGTCGCGCCGCATCATCCGGCGCGCGGAGACGCCCCCGGCCGCGCGAGCACAGACGTGGAGCCCTTCTCCCGCGCGGCGCTGCAGCGACTCATGTGGGAGCAGGTGGGCCTGATCCGCACCGAGGAGGGACTGCGGGATGCCGTCGCCCGGCTGCACGCATGGAACGCGCCTCCCGCCAGCACACCCGAATCCCACGAGGATGCGAACCTCCTCACGGTGGCACGCGCTGTGGCATCCGCCGCCCTCGCCCGCACCGATTCGCTCGGCGCGCACTTCCTGCTCTCCCCCGCCCTGATCGGAGCCGCATGATCACTCCCGCCACGCTGAACCGCACCGTCGCGGCGGCCCTGGAGGAGGACGCCCCGTGGGGCGATCTGACCAGCACCACGCTGCTGCCCGCATCGGCGCGCGCGACCGCCGACCTCATCGCCCGGGAACCAGGTGTCTTCAGCGGCGGCGAGGTGCTCACGGCGGCGTTCGCCCTCACCGACCCCGCGACACGGATCGACCTGCACGTCGCCGACGGAGACCGCTTCGACGCCGGTGACGCACTCGCCTCGGTCAGCGGTGCCGCCCGCAGCATCCTCACCGCCGAGCGCGTGGCGCTCAACTTCGCGCAGCGGATGAGCGGCATCGCGACTCTCACCGCGGCATACGTCGATGCCGTCGCCGGCACCGGGGTGCGCATAGCAGACACCCGCAAGACCACGCCGGGCCTGCGCGAGCTCGAGCGGCACGCGGTCGTCTCTGGCGGTGGCGTCAATCACCGCCGGTCGCTGTCCGATGCCGTGATGGCGAAGGACAACCACCTCGCCGTGCTGCGCCAGGGAGGACACGACCTCGCCGTCGCTCTGCGGGATGCCCTGAGCCGTCTGCCGCACACGACGCATGTCGTCGTGGAGGTCGACCGCCTCGACCAGATTCCGGCCGTCCTCGACGGAGGAGCGCACACCGTGCTGCTCGACAACTTCTCTCTCGACGACCTGCGCGCGGGAGTCGCGCTGATCGCGGGCCGTGCAACGGTCGAGGCCTCGGGCGGGGTGAGCCTCGACACCGTGCGCGCAATCGCCGAGACCGGCGTGCAGGTGATCTCGGTGGGCGCGCTCACGCACTCGGCGCGGGCGCTCGACCTCGGACTCGATCTGCAGATCGGCTGACGTGCTGTACCTCGACCACGCCGCCACCTCCCCCGTGCGACCCGAGGTGCTCGAGGCGATGCAGCCCTACCTCAGCGGCGTGTACGGCAATCCTTCGAGCCGTCATACCGTCGGCGAGGCGGCGGCCGGGGCGCTGGAGTGGGCGCGCGGGCGCGTGGCGGCCGCCCTCGGCATGCGAGCGGCCGAGGTGGTCTTCACCTCGGGCGGCACCGAGGCGAACAACCTCGCGGTGAAGGGCATCGTCCTCGGCGGACTGCAGCAGGATCGGGCACGACGCGGTCTGATCACGACGCTCATCGAGCACGAGTCGATCCTGCGATCGGCCGACCACCTGCGGCGTCTGCACGATGTGCCGGTGACGCTGCTGCCGGTCGACGAGCACGGCGCGGTGACCTCCGATGCGCTGCGCCGGGCGCTGGAGCCCGGGGATGCGGCGCTGATCAGCGTCGGCCACGCGAACAACGAGATCGGCACCGTGCAGGACGCCGCCGGACTGATCGCGATCGCGAACGAGCACCGGGTGCCCGTGCACGTCGACGCCGTGCAGTCGGCTGGTTGGCTCGACCTGCGCGGACTCGGCGCCGACGCCGTCTCGATCGCCGGCCACAAGCTGGGCGCGCCGAAGGGCATCGGGGCGGTGGGCGTGCGCTCTCGGATTCCCCTGGAGCCGGTGCTGCATGGCGGCGGGCAGGAGCGGGGACGCCGCAGCGGCACCGAGAACGTCGCCGGAGCCGTCGGCCTGGCCGCCGCGCTCGACCTCAGCGAGGCCGAACGGGAGCAGAGCGCCACCGCGGTGGCCGCGCAGACGGCGGAGTTCGTCGCCGCGGTGCTGGATGCCGTGCCGCAGGCCTCCCTGACCGGCTCGCCCGTTCGCCGGCTGCCCGGCCTCGCCGGCTTCACGTTCGCCGGAACCAGCGGCGAGGCCGTGCTGCTCGAACTCGAACGTCGCGGTGTCGTCTCCTCCAGCGGCTCCGCGTGCGCCGCCGGCAGCGACGAGCCGTCGCCCGTGCTGCTGGCCATCGGCATCCCGGCAGAGCTCGCGCAGACCTCCGTGCGCTTCACCTTCCCCCGCACGCCGATGCCGGCGGGGTCACCGCAGCGGCTCGCGGCGCTCGTCGCCGCGTCCGTCGCGGCAGTCGCGGCCCCATGAGGGGCACCGGTTGACCCGAGCACGCACGTCGTGGCGCACAGCCGCCGCGGAGATGTGCGCTTCGCGCGGACGGATGCCCGGATCCGGTCCGCGCGACGCGCACGATCACGCGCGAAGCGCACGGGCTCCGGGGGTCTGTGCGCCGCGTCTCGCGCCGCTGCCCGCGACGTAGACTCGGCTTCGTGAACCCGCTCGTGACGATGATCGTGCCAGGACGCGACGTCGCCGCATTCGCCCCCGCCGCCGTCGCCTCGCTGCAGGCGCAGACCGATGCACGCTGGCGCGCTCTGCTCATCGACGACGGGTCCCGCGACGAGACGGGCGCGGTGTTCGCCGACGCCGCCGCCGGTGATGCGCGTTTCGAGGTGCTCAGCCACGACGAGGCGCGGGGCCTGGGCGCTGCGCGCAACATCGCACTCGATCGCCTCGACACCCCGTTCGTCGGCTTCCTCGACGGCGATGATGAGCTCACGCCGCGGGCGATCGAGACGTGGCTGCGCACGCTCGACGAGTCGGGCAGTGATTTCGTCGCCGCCGCGTACGTGCGCTCGCGGCTCGTCGACGGCGCGTATCGTCCTGGCCGGGTGCAGCCATGGGTCGCCGCCGCCACCGCACCGCGGCGTCTCGGGGTCACCCTCGCCGAGCATCCCGAGGCGTCGGGGAACATCGTCGCGTGGTCGAAGCTCAGTCGTGCGTCCGTCTGGGAGCGGCTGCGCTTCCCCGAGAACGTGGCCTACGAGGACCAGGTGGTCGCGCAGCGCATGTACACCGAGGCGCGTGCGTTCGATGTGATCCCCGAGGTGGCCGTGCACTGGCGGCTGCGCGCCGACGGCACGTCGATCACGCAGGGCAAGGCGCACCTGCCTGTTCTTCACGACTACCTCGCCGCCCTCCTCGGCGGCATCGACGTGCTCGCCGCCGCAGGGCACAGCGAGGCCGTCCGCGCTCGGATCGCGCTCATCCTCGCGATGGACCTCCCGTCGCTGCGGACGATCGCAGCCGGGCATCCGGATCCCGCCTACCGCGCCTCGCTCGAGTCGTTCGAGGCGTCGCTGCGCGCACTGCCCGAGTACGCTCGCGCCGCACCCGACCACACGCACGCCGCAGCACTGGCCTGGTGAGACGCGCACGGCTTCTTCGCGCATGCTCATCCGCCCGGACGTCGATACGGTGAGAGGGTGAACGCGTACCTCGACGCCCTCTTCTCGCTCTCTGGACGAACCGCTCTCGTCACCGGAGGATCATCCGGCATCGGCCGAGGGATCGCGACGGCCCTGGCCGGCGCAGGCGCGTCGGTCGTGATCGTGGCACGAGGACGGGATCGCGTCGAGCAGACGGCACGCGAGCTGATCGACGCAGGCGGCCGAGCGGCCGGGGTGGTGGGCGACCTGGGAACGCGGGACGGGATCGACGCCGTCGCCCGCTCCGCCTGCGAGCCGTTCGGCGAGCCCGACATCGTCGTGCACTCCGCCGGGATCAACATCAGGCCCCCCTTCGGCGAGATCACCCAGGACGACTGGGATGCCACCATGACCGTGAACGCAGTCGCGCCGTTCCTGCTCGGTCAGCGCTTCGCACCGCGCATGGTCGAGCGCGGGTTCGGCCGGCTCATCCACATCAGCTCGCAGCAGGCGCACCGCGCGTTCGTCACGAGCGGCGTCTACGGCGTCTCGAAGGGCGCCGTCGAATCACTGGTGCGCTCCGAGGCCGAGGCGTGGGGCGGCACAGGGGTGACGAGCAATGCGCTCGTCCCCGGATTCGTGCTCACCCCGCTGAACGCCCGGCTTCGAGAGGATCCGGACAAGGTCGCCGAGCTCGCCGCCCGCACGATGATCGGGCGCAACGGCGTGCCGGAGGACTTCGCCGGGGCCGCGGTGTTCCTCGCCTCGCCCTCATCGGGCTACGTCACCGGGCAGCACCTCTTCATCGACGGCGGCATGTCGGTTCACTGATCCGGTCAGCGCTGCCCGTCCTCGAGCAGCCGCGTCGACGCCATCTGCTGCGCCGCGAGCGTCGCGTAGAGTCCGCCGCCGGCGAGCAGCTGGGCGTGTGTGCCCGACTCCACGATGCGGCCGGCCTCGACGACGTGGATCATGTCGGCATCGATCACGGTCGACAGCCGGTGAGCGATCGACAGCGTGGTGCGGCCCTGCGCCGCGGCGTCCAGAGCCTCCTGGACGACCCGCTCCGAGACCGTGTCGAGGGCCGAGGTCGCCTCGTCGAGCAGCAGCACCGGCGGGTCCTTCAGCAGCACCCGCGCGATCGCGATGCGCTGCTTCTCACCACCGGAGAGACGGTAGCCGCGCTCTCCGACCACCGTGTCGTAGCCCTTGTCGAACGACGCGATCACGTGATGGATGTTCGCCGCGCGGCAGGCGCGCTCGAGCTGCTCATCGGTGGCATCCGGTTTCGCGTATCGCAGGTTCTCGCGGATCGTGGCGTGGAACAGGTACGTCTCCTGCGAGACGATGCCGATCTGATCGATGATCGACTCCTGCGTGAGCGACTGCACATCGGCGCCTGAGAACTCGACCGTTCCGCCAGACGCCTCGTAGAGGCGGGGCGCCAAGTAGAGGATGGTGGTCTTGCCCGCTCCGGAAGGGCCGACGAAGGCGACGTGCGTGCCGGGCTCGGCGACGAACGACACCCCGTCCAGTGTCGGGCGGGCGTCGGCGGAGGCATCCGGATACCGGAACACGACGTCGCGGAACTCGATCCGTCCACGCGGGCCGGGGGCATCGGCGACGTCCATGGCACCGGGCGCGTCCTGGATCTGGGGCACCATGTCGAGGTACTCGAAGATGCGCGCGAACAGGGCGGCCGAGGTCTGCAGGTCGAGCGCCACCCGCATCAGCCCCATCAGCGGCATGAGCAGGCGCGCCTGCACCGTGGTGAACGCGACGATCGCCCCGGCGGTGATCCCCGGTGCATCCCCTGTGAGGAAGAAGCCCGCGACGAGGTAGATGATCGCGGGCACGCTGGCCATGATGACCTGCACGACGGCGAAGAACCCCTGGCCGCTCATCGCCCGCCGCACCTGGAGCCGAACCTGGTTGCGGTTCTCGTTCTGGTACCGCACCGACTCGGTTCGCTGGCGATTGAACGACTTCGACAGCAGGATGCCCGAGACGCTCAGCGTCTCCTGCGTGATGCTCGTCAGCTCGGACAGCGACTCCTGGGTCTCGCCTGCGATCCGCGCTCGGACCTGCCCCACGCGGCGCTGCACGAGCACGAGGATCGGCATCAGGATCACGGCGATGAGGGTCAGGCGCCAGTCGATCAGGATCATCGCCACCAGCGAGGCGATCACCGTGACGGTGTTGCCGAGCACGCTCGTGACGGTGTTCGTCAGCACGCCCGACACCCCGCCGACATCGTTCTGCAGCCGCGACTGTATGACTCCGGTCTTGGTGCGGGTGAAGAAGCCGAGCTCCATCGCCTGCAGGTGCTCGAACAGCCGCACGCGAAGGTCGCCCGTCACCTCGTTGCCGACGGTGGAGGTGAGCCAGGTCTGCACGACCCCGAGCACCGCCGACAGCAGGAACAGTCCGATCGTGATGCTCACCAGCATCGCGAGCAGCGGGATGTGCGGGCCGCCTCCGTCGAGCGGGAAGAGCGCGTCGTCGAAGATGCGCTGCACCAGCAGCGGCGGGATCACGGCGAGGCCGGCGCCCACGATGACGAGCAGCGCGGTGAGTGCGAGTCGCCCGCGGTAGGGACGGAACAGCGCTACCACCCGACGACCGAGACCCGACACCTTCGGTGCCGCCGCATTGAGGCGTCGCTGCGCCGCCTCGTCGACGCCGCGGAACGCTCCGCCGCGGCCTGCGCCGCCACCCATGCTCATGACTTCAGGCTAGTCCGCGCAGCACGCGGGAATACCGCCGCGACGACAGGGGTTAGGATGGACGGCTGATCTTTCTGCCCGGTCCGCCGACCGGCCGCGCTCGCGCTCTGCCGAGTGCATCCGCTCTCACCATCACTCTCGAGGAGACCCATGTCTGCCGTCCACACCGGGTCGACTCCCGTCGCACCTCCCGCTTCCGGCATCATCCCGCCCAAGGACATGGCGGTCATCTGGGTGCTGCTCACCGCCGCCTTCGTCGCGATCCTCAACGAGACGACGATGGGCATGGCCATCCCCCACCTGATCAGCGACCTCGGCATCACGCCGATCGCCGCACAGTGGGTGACCAGCGCCTTCATGCTGACCATGGCCGTCGTGATCCCGATCACCGGCTTCCTGCTGCGCCGCTTCACGACGCGGCAGATGTTCATCGGCGCGATCGCGCTGTTCTCCGCAGGCACCCTGATCGCCGCTCTCGCACCCGGCTTCGAGGTGCTGCTCGTCGCACGCGTGGTGCAGGCGTCGGGCACCGCCGTCATGATGCCGCTCCTGATGACGACGATCATGAATCTCGTTCCCGCGTCGTCGCGCGGACGGATGATGGGCCGTGTCAGCATCGTGATGTCGCTCGCCCCTGCCATCGGGCCGACCATGTCGGGCTTCCTGCTCGATCACTTCGGGTGGCGGGCGATCTTCGTCGTCGTGCTGCCGATCGCCCTGGTCGCGATGTTCATCGGCTGGCGCTGGCTGACGAACGTCGGCGAGACGATGCACGCTCCGATCGACCTGATCTCGGTCGTCCTCTCCGCCTTCGGCTTCGGCGGCCTGGTATTCGGGCTGAGCCAGATCGGCAGCCTCGGCAAGGGAGCCAGCTGGGCTCCGATGGCGATCGCCCTCGCGGTCGGCGTCATCGGCCTCGCTCTGTTCCTGGTTCGCCAGGTGCGCCTCCAGCGCGATGACGACGCACTGCTCGACCTGCGGGTGTTCGCGTCGAAGGACTTCTCCCTGTCGATGATCCAGATGTTCCTGCTGTCGCTCGCGTTCTTCGGCAGCATCACCGTGATCCCGCTCTTCCTGCAGGACGCCCTGCAGCTGAAGGCGCTCGACGCGGGACTGGTCGTGCTGCCCGGCGCGCTGGCGATGGGTCTGCTCGGCCCGGTGATCGGTCGCATCTACGACAGCCACGGCACGCGCATCCTGCTCATCCCCGGTTCGATCCTCGCGGCGTCCATGCTGTGGCTGTTCACCACGCTGTCCGTCTCCAGCTCGATCTGGCTCGTGCTGGCCGCCCAGACGCTGCTCTCCGTCGGCCTCGCGCTGTCGTTCACGCCGCTGTTCACGGCATCCCTCGCGTCGCTGAAGCCCAAGTTCTACTCGTACGGCAGTGCCGTGATCGGCACGATCCAGCAGGTCGCGGGCGCGGCGGGCATCGCGGTCATGATGGCCGTCTTCACGGCGGTGGCCAACTCCGGAGGGGGAACCGGGGTGCCTGAGGCCGTCGCAGCCGGAACCCGCACGGCGGTCACGATCGGAGCGGTCATCGCGACCGTGACGATCGTCGGCGCCTTGCTCATCCGCAAGCCCGAGGACGACGGCGAGGGCGCACCAGCGCACGGCGGTCACTGACCCTCTTCCGCCGCGGTTCGCGGCGGAGTACCGTCCGCCTCATGATCATCACCACCCCCGCGCCCGAAGGCGCCAGCGGAGCCGTCGCGGCGATGTACCGGGAGGACCTCGCCGCCGACGGCTTCGTGCATTCCTACACCGCCGCGATGGCGGTGAACCCCGAGGCGCACGAGGCCTTCGTCGCGCTGGTCAAGGCCGTGCTGCCCTCGATCGGCATCCGGGTCTACGAGGCGGCCACGCTGGGCGCCGCGCGCGCGATCGGCTCATCGCACTGTCTCATCGCGCACGCGCGGAAGTCGATGAAGGCAGGAGTCGCCGATGAGGCGGGGCTTCGGGTCTTCGCCGAGGACGAGGACTCCGCATTCACCGACTCCGAGCGTGCGGTCATCCGCTTCGCGGAACGACTCTCGACATCACCGCATGAGATGACGGATGCCGATGCGGCGGATCTGCGCGAGCACGGCTTCAGCGATCGGCAGATCGTGGACATCACGCTCGCGGCCGGGCTCCGCAATCACTTCAGTCGGTCGCTGCTCGCCCTGGCCGTACCGCTGGACGAAGACCCGCTGATCGCCCCGGAGCTCGCCTCAGCGCTCCGGCATTGCACCGAGCGAGCGGACGCGCAGTCGGGTCAGTCTCGGTCGGAGTCGGATGCCTCGGCCTCGGGCTCCGAATCCTCCGCCGCCGCTGCGGCGGGGAGCACGCAGTAGCCGTCCGCGCACATCCCGGCGGCATCCGCGCCGAGCAGCCGGAGCCCCGGCGGAGCCGCGAAGGTGCGCGGCGAGTTCTCGGAGGCCTGGTTCTCGAAGGCCTGGTTCTCTGGCATCCCTCGATCGTACGCCCGCTCCAGGCGATGGGCGCCGAGACCGACCGCGCCCATCGCCCGCAAGCCCCTCTTCGTGTTCGCGCCCGGCCGTGTAGCGTCCGATGTCATGAACGACCCGTATGCCGACGCGCAGGACGATGGACGCGACGAGACCGCGACGGAGCGCGCCGACCGCAACTGGGAGGAGCTGATGCAGGAGCTGCGCGTCATGCAGACGGGCACGCAGATCCTCACCGGATTCCTGCTGGCGGTGGCCTTCCAGCCTCTGTTCCGCGATCTGAGCGATCCGCAGAGGATCCTGTACATCGTGCTGGTGCTGCTCGCCGCCACCGCCACGATCCTCGCCCTGGCCCCGGTGGGCATGCACCGGATCCTCTTCGCCAAGGGGCGAAAGCCCGAGCTGGTGCGTGTCGCGCACCGTATCGTCAAGGCCGACATGGTGGTCATCGCGGCGCTCACGGTCGGCGTCACCGTGCTCATCATCGATTTCACGTTCGACCATGTCTTCGCCTTCGTCGCAGGCGGTATCGGCTTGGTGGTCATCCTGCTGCTGTGGCTGGGTCTGCCGCTTGTGCTGCGCCGTGAGCGCTGACCGGCTCCCTGTCTGTGAGGCGTGCAAGCGCCCGGTGTGAAACCCCTCAGAGTGACCACGCTCGGCTTGAACCACCGGGGCAGGTGCGGAATCGTGGCACGGACATCGCGCCGAACGGTGCGGTGTCCGCAACCGGAAGGAGAGCTGATGCTCACCCTGACCGAGAACGCAAACACGATCGCGGCGACCATCGTCGCCCAGCAGAGCACGACGCCGGATGCCGGACTCCGCATCCACTCGTCGGGCACCGAGGCCGAACCGCGCTTCGCGGTGACGGTCGCCCCCACGCCCGAGCCGGGCGACTCCATCATCGGCGACGAGGACATCCGCGTGTTCCTCGAGAAGGCCGCCGCCGACGCCCTCGACGACAAGGTGCTCGACGCCTCGGTCGACGAGCAGGGCGCGGTGTCGTTCAGCCTGCTGCCCCAGCCCGCCTGAGCACCGCCCACGACGAGGGCCGTCACCCACCGGGTGACGGCCCTCGTTCTGTGTTCTGGCGCGTCACCTCGCGGGCGTGCGGTTCTCGGCGCTCACCATCCAGGCGAACTGCTCGAGCTTCTCGATGATGCCGTGCAGGATGTCGGCCGACGTGGGGTCCTCTTCGTCGACCTGGTCGTGCACGTCGCGCATGGTGGCCACCGTGGCATCCAGTCGTTCGGTGATCAGGTCGATCGTGTCGGTGGTCGACACCTCCCCCGTCGGGAAGGCGGGCAGGGTGGTCGCCTTCGCGACCGTCGCGGTGCGCCCGTCGGGCACGGCGTGCAGGGCGCGCATCCGCTCCGCGACCTCATCGCTGAACTCTCGGCTCGCCTCGATGATCTCGTCGAGCTGCCGGTGCGTATCGCGGAAGTTCCGGCCGACGACGTTCCAGTGCGCCTGCTTGCCCTGAAGCGAGAGCTCGATCAGGTCGACCAGCACCGCCTGCATGTTCTTCGTCAGCTCCGCTGAGGCGGTGAATCCGCTCTCGGCGTTCTGGCGCGGTGTCGTGGTCACGGCGGCGGACTTCTTGCCGCCTGTGCTCTTCTTCGTCGACGTGCTGCTTCGCTTCTCTGCCATGCGTATCACCTCATCCGTTCTGCGCCCGCGCTGTGGACGCGTCGCGAACGTAGCACCGCGGCGCGAGGCCCGCCGAGGGGGTTGATTTGCATGCCGTGCTGAGTATGGTCGCTCCCTTAGCGTTGAGGGATGCTTCGACGTGTCATCGCGGGTGTGTTCTGGACGTTCAGCCGCTGGACCCTGCGCTCGGAGCCGGCGCCGCAGCGCCCGACCGTGCTGATCGGCGCCCCGCACACCTCCAACTGGGACTTCGTGCTCATGCTCGCTATCGCCTGGCGCCTCGGCATCGAGGTGCGCTGGCTGGGCAAGAAGAGCCTGTTCGACGGCTGGCGACGACCCGTCATGCGCGCGCTGGGCGGCATCCCGGTCGACCGCGCCGACCCGGGGCGCGTGGTCGACGACGTCGTCGGAATGGTGCGCAAGGGCGAGGTCTTCGGCCTCGTGGTCACGCCGGACGGCACCCGACGCGGGCATTCGCACTGGAAGTCGGGCTTCTACCGCATCGCCCGTGAGACCGGGATGCCCGTGACCCTGGGCTACGTCGACCGCACCACGCAGACGACCGGTCTGGGACCGACCTTCGAGCTGTCCGGCGACATCCCGGCCGACATGGACCGCATCCGCGCGTTCTACGCCGACAAGGCCGGTCTTCGGCCGGAGCACAGGGTCGAGCCGCGCCTGCGCGAAGAGGGATGATTGGGGCATGGCATCCCCCGACGTGCAGTACGCCCCTATCTCGACCGACGATGCCGGCGAGGTGCTGACCCTGCAGCGGGCTGCCTTCGTGTCGGAGGCGCAGATCTACGGCAGCGTCGACATGCCTCCTCTCACGCAGACCCTCGACGCGGTGCGGGCCGAGCTCGCCGACTGCTACGGCTGGACGGCGCGCCTCGACGGCAGGCTCGTCGGGGCGCTGCGCGGGCGGATCGACGGCGAGCTGCTGCTCGTAGGCAGGATCGCGATCGCACCCGACATGCAGGGCGAGGGCATCGGCCGCGGCCTGCTCGACGCGGCCGAACGCGGCAGCGGCGCATCTCACTCTGAGCTGTTCACGGGCAGTCTGAGCGAAGCCAACATCCGTCTGTACGAGAGCTGCGGCTACGAGATCAGCGAACGCGTGCCGCAGGACGGCGGAACAGAACAGGTGTTCATGCGCAAGCGCCTGCGCACGGGCTGACCGCCCGTCAGTCCCAGTCGAGGTACTCCTCGATCACCACGGCTGTCTCGATCGGGTGCGTGGCGACGAAGAAGTGGTCGGCCCCGGGGATGCGGGTGATCGTCGCGCGCTCGGGCGCGGTCGCCCGCAGTGCCTCGGCGTTGGCGGCGGGAGTGACGTCGTCCTTCTCGGCCTGGATGATCAGCACCGGGATGCCGGGGGCGAGGTCGATCTGCTCGTCTTCGACGCCCAGCATCAGCAGTCCGTTGACCCGCTCGGGATGCTCGACGGCGAAGGTGCGTGCAATGGTGCTGCCGGCCCCGTGTCCGCCGATCCAGGTGTCGGCGATGCCGAGGTCCTCGATCACTGCGGCCGCGTCCGCTGCCCGGTCACCGGCGGTGATGCCTTCGGCAGCAGCGCGGGAGCCGATGCGCACGACGCGGAATCCCGCTTCTTCGGCCAGGTAGTGCGAGATGACCCCGAGGCCATCGGCCTCGAGACTGCGATTCGTGACCAGCACGAGCGTGACGGGTCCTTCACCCTCGTCGACGAAGGGGACGGCGCGGCCTTCGGGCTCGAAGATGCTGGGCTGGGTCACGATGCGTGCTCACTTCCGTTCTGCGGTCGGCTCGAAGCGGCCGTCTTCCAGATTACCGGGGCGCGCCTTGGCACCGCATCCGAGCCGACGCCCGTCCTCATCGCCCGGGTGCGGCGCAGCATCCGTCGTCGCAGCCGTGCGGCGCCCGCTCTCCGGTCAGCACCGAGACGGGCGCCGCGCAGCAGTTCTCGCCGCGCCATGCCTCAAGGCCTTCGCGCACGGCGACGACCGCGATCACCAGAGCCGCCACCGAGTCGGCCCACGCCCAGCCGAGCAGGCTGTTCAACAGCAGACCGGCGAGCAGCGCAGCCGAGAGGTAGGTGCAGATGAGAGTCTGCTTCGAGTCCGCGACCGCCGACGCCGAGCCCAGTTCACGACCTGTGCGTCGCTCGAACCAGCTGAGCAGCGGCATGACGACGAGGCTCAGCGCGGCGAGCACGATGCCGACCGGCGAATGCTCGGGCTCGCGCAGCCCCACCAGAGACAGCACGGCATCGACGCTGACGTAGGCGGCGAGCGCGAAGAAAGACACGGCGATGACGCGCAGCGCCACCTTCTCGCGGCGCTCGGGGTCTGGCGCGGCGAACTGCCAGGCGACCGCCGCGGCCGACAGCACCTCGACGATCGAGTCGAGTCCGAATCCGATCAACGCCGTCGACGACGCGACGCCGCCTGCGATGAGCGCCACGACGGCCTCGACGAGGTTCCAGGCGATCGTGATCGCGACGACGATGCGCACCCGTCGGCGCAGCACGTCTCTGCGTGATGGGGCGACCAGTTCGAGCGTCATGACACCGTCTTGTCGTCGCAGCATCCGGGAATCGGACACGTCGGGTCGATGCAGGTGGCGCTCTCGTCGACGGCGAGCGTGGTCTCGACGAGTGCCGTGAGGCCTGCGGCGAGATGAGGATCGCTGATCTCGTAGCGTGTCTGCCGCCCCTCGGGCTCGGCGACGACGATGCCGCAGTCGCGAAGGCAGGCGAGGTGGTTCGACACGTTGGAGCGCGTCAGCCCGAGGTCTCGTGCCAGCGCGGCCGGATAGCCGGGCGCGTCGAGGAGCGAGATGAGGATGCGTGAGCGAGTCGGGTCGGCCATCGCGCGGCCCAGCCGGTTCATGGCCTCCAGTCGGGATGCGATGGTCAGCATACGCTGACTATACAGCACCCGATGAACCGTTGCACCTCGGGCTGGGGTGCGCGGCAGCTCACCTGATCATCTGTCCCGCGTGGCGCTGCTTCGCTGCGCCGTCGATCCGCCGGCTGTGTAGTGCAGCATGGTGAAGCCGTTCTCGAAGACGCGACTCGCGACCAGCTGCAGGTCGAGAGTCACCTCTTCGGGGAGAGCGCGCAGGCCACCGCCGAGGATCACAGGCACGATGAAGAAGCGGAAGTCGCGCACGAGACCGGCGCGGATCGCCGGTGCCGCCGTCGTGGGACCGAAGATCTCGACCTCACCGGGTGCGGCGTCCGCTGTCCGCGCGATCTCGTCTACGGTGAGGTCGGATACCAGCCTGTGGTTCTCCAGCGTCAGGTCCCCGGGTGTCAGCGTCGATGAGGCCGCGATGATGTCGAGCGCCTGCCACCGTCTGGCGAACTCGCTCTCGTCGTCACCCCAGTCCTCGCCCGCGGGTTCCGACTCCCAGTAGTGCATGAGCTCATAGGTGCGGCGCCCGAGGATCTCGGTCGAGATGGCCGCCATGCGCTCGACGTGGAACCGGAACACCTGTTCGCTCGGCGCGCCGAACTGGAAGTCGCCATCGGGTCCGGCGGCGTAGCCGTCCAGCGAGACGGTGGCAGTGAAGCTCAGGGTTCCCATGCCTCATGGTCGCGCCGCTGCACCGAATGCGCAATCGTCCTCGCGGATCAGGGGCGGTGCTCCCTGTGGTCCGACACGTCGGGCTCGGCGCGCAGTGCGTCGGCGATCTCCTCCTCGGGGCGCGGAGCGATCGTCTCGTCGTCTTCCAGCGTCGGCACACTCGATTCGTCGGGCTCAGGGACGTGCGGAGTGCGCGGGTCGTTCTCGGTCATAGTCGCTCCCTCTGGCGACGGGCGGGCGCTCATAGCGGCCCGAGCATCTGGCGTGAATCGGCGTCGAGTTCGAGCGTGTCCAGCACGTGAAGCAGCTGACGCTCCTCGTACCGGAAGTGGCTCTCCATGATCGCGGCGAGTCCCTCGAGGTGCCGTGCAAGGTCCGCCGGCGCGGCGTGAGAGTCGACCGCGGTCTGCAGGCCGGCGATCAGGTGCGACATCATCGCATGATCCTGTTCGAGCTTGCGCAGGGTCTCACCCAGCTGCGGATGCTCGGCCACGATCGCCGGGAAGAGCTCACGGTCCTCGGCGAGATGATGCCCACTGAGCGCGGCGCAGAACCCGTGGCAGAACAGCAGCAGATCACGGCTGGCCGCCCGCGTCGGCTCGCCATCGGCGAGCGCCTGCCGCGTGAGAGCCAGGGCCTGGCGCAGCCGCGCGTGCACCGCCTTCAGCTCCTCGCTCCAGGCCACGATGCGTTCCGTCTCCCCCTCAGCCATCGACGCCCTCGGACTGGCAGCGCGGACACGACTGCGCAGACGCCCCGGCGAACGTCTGGTCGACGATGATGGTGCCGCACACAGGACAGGGCTCTCCTCCGCGACCGTGCACGGCCATGGCATCCACTTTCGCCTGCTTGAGGTGCTCTGGTGAAAGGCCACGCCGTTGTTCGACCGCTCCGCGCATGACGTCGAGCGTGGCGTCGAAGAGACGCGCCCTGGCGTCCGCGCCGAGTGCCGCGGCATGCACGGCGAGCGGCAGCCGCGCTCTATGGAGGATCTCGTCGGAGTAGGCGTTGCCGATGCCCGCGAGCGATGCCTGCTCCTGCAGCAGGGCCTTGATCTGCTTGCGGCGGGTGCCGAGAGCGCGCTCCAGGTCGTCGCGGGTGAACTGTGGGGCGAGCGGATCGGGGCCGAGCGCGGCGATGCCCGGGACGTCGGGCGGCGAGTCGACGATCGAGATGGTGACGCCGAGGAAGTCACCCCGGTCGATGATCTGCGCCACCGCCCCATCATCGAGTGCGATCCGAGCGACCTCCGGAACGGGCCCCTGTGCGTGGGCATCCCCCGCCGACTGCCACCGTATCCACCCGTTGCGCCCGAACCCGATCATCAGCCAGCCGGCGCTCGTCTCGATGCCGACGTGCTTCCCGAAGCGACGTGCCCCGCTGACAGTCGCGTCGATCAGCGTCTCCGGCGGCCGGGCTCGCGTCTTGACGACTCGGAACTCGGCGATGTCGACCGCAGCGATGACGCGGCCGATGATCCGCTCGTCGATGAACTCCACGAGCGCCTGGACCTCCGGAGACTCGGGCATGCATCGATCCTCGCACCGAGAGCCGAGTTCAGCCATCCCCGATGGGCTCACCGCGATCGCCCGCTGTGTCCTGCAGGCAGAATGGTGGAATGAGCCTGTGCCTGCGGCGGGCCGCAGCAGATCCGTCGCGTCTACTGAGGAGAGCGGATGGTCGACGACGCATCCCGGGTCTTCCGCATCGAAGGAGACCGCATCGACACGATCGACGACCTGTACGCACAGCTCAACGCTCTCCTGATGGCGGATGAGGACTGGACGCTGGGATCGAGTCTGGACGCGCTCGATGACGTGCTTTATCAGTTCGACACGAATGGCGCGGTCTTCGTGTGGGCAGATCACGAGCACAGTCGCGAGAGCCTCGGGCTCGCGACGACGCGGCGCTGGCTGGAGGACAAACTCTCCCGACCCGATATCTTCAATGCGCAGGGCATCCGGCATCAACGGGATGCCCTGCTGCGCGGCGAGGGCAAGACCTACTTCGAGATCGTCCAGGAGATCTTCGCCTCGCACCGGAACGTTCGACTGGAACTGCGCTGAGACGACTCCGATGCGTGCGCGGGAGCGCGATGAAGCGGAAATCCACCACACTCCATCAACGTCGGTGTGACGTCACCATGCTCGCCCGCGAAGATCGATCTCCCCGTCCGGCCATTCCATCGACGCACTCAGCGGGAAGACGAGGAGCGGCTGCCCCGGTGGGTCCGCCACAGGCAGTCCGGCCCGATCGATCGAACGCTCAGCAGCGAACACACGCGTCCAACCGCAGGACTCGTAGAACGGCACGACCTCTTCACGGCATCCGAGATAGCCGAAGTCGATGCCACCGGCAAGGCGCATCGACTCCACCGCTCGGCTCATCAGCCGCTCGCCGAGGCGCACGCCACGTGCGCTTTCCGAGACCAGCACTCCGCCAACGCCGGCGACCACCACGATGCGCTCCCCTACGGTGATCTCCCGCCGAGCCCAGCCGACGTGCCCGACGATGACATCGCCAGCACACGCCATCACGTGCACGTCGTGCGGCGCGTACCCGTATGGCTGCTCCGGATGCCACATGCCGAAGTCCTGCGCGTACTCGCCATCGAACAGCCTGCGAACGCGCGTCACGTCGTCGAACGTGAGCTCCGAGTGCGGCACGACGCGGATCAGTGGACTCATCGGCTCCATCCTGCGGTGGGAGCGCGTTTCGGCTCGCTCCGCTCGCTCAACGACCGGGCTTCGGATCACACGTTGAACCGGAACTCCACGACGTCGCCGCACGGACCAACCTCCCGCAGGGAAGGCGTCCCGGCGACGACTTCTCCGCGACACCTGCGACGCGCCCCTCAGGCCTTCGGGTCGCGCAGGGCGGTCATCGCCTCGAGCAGCGTGTCATGGATGTAGGCGAGCTCGGGTGAGATCTCACCCCACCCCTGATCACCGCCCTCTGCCGTCCACTCGCTCTCACTGTCATCGGCGTCCCGGACCGCATCGCCGTGCTGCCAGATCCACCAGAGGTTTGCACTCGAATCCTGCACCCGAGCGAACTGCGTGCCGAAGAAGTCGGTGGGTGTGGTGACCAGGCGGCCCCCGCGCGCGAGAGCCCGCTCCAGCACAGCGTCGAGGTCATCGACATAGACCTGAAGCAGGCTCGGAGTGAAGGGCCAGTTCGGCTTGCGCTCCGCGAGCATGATGGTGGTGGTGCCCACTCTCACCTCGGCCTGAAGCAGAAGGCCGTCGTCATCGACGGTGCGTGCCTCCGCACGCTCCTCGCCGCCGAAGACTTCGATGACGAACCGGGTCACATCCTCGGCGCCCGTCGTGATGATGAATGGGTTGACGGTGGCGTAGCCCTCGGGGGCGGCGGGAATGGGCATCGTCTGCTCCTCTGCTGATCGTGAATGCGATGCCCTCAGTTCACCACCGGATGACTGCCTCGGTATTGAATATTTCCGCCATCATCGACCGGACAACACCTGGGCCGGTGTCTGGCCGTGGAAGGCCCTCAGCGAACGAGTCAGGTGAGCCTGGTCGGCGAAACCGCAGCGCGCAGCGCACTCCGTCGGCGGGACGCCCTGCAACAGCAGGGCAAACGCTTCACGCGCTCGCGACAACTGCTCTATCTGCTTGCGCGTGAGCCCTGTCGCGGCGCGGACTCGGCGCTGACGGTGTCTTTCCGAGTAGCCCGCGTCTTCGCCGGTGAGCATCCGCCTGACCTGTTCGTCATCGCGCAGCACATCGAGCTCAAGAAGACGATCAGTGAAGCTCTCGAGGTCCTCGAACTCCGGGAATCGTATTGCATGCTGCCCGATTGTGACCTTTCCCGCTCGGACGAGGAGGCGCTGCTCGCCGCCGCGCAGGAGCAGCTTGCTCACTCCTGGCAGGACCGCGTGAGCCTTCAGCTGGATGCCCCAGCTGTGCTCGCCGACCGTAGAGCGGATCCAGCGGTGCCCCAGGGTCGGACCTGTCAGGCCGGCGAGCACCTCACCATCCGACTCGCGGGCGAACCACAGATCCCAGTACTCGACGGCCGGAACGAGGTAGCGCTCATCTCGCGACGCCCGCGCCTGCCACACACACTCCAGCACACGCGAGTCGGGGTGACGTTCCTCGTACATGCGTTCCGCTCGCAATCGATCACTGCGAAACCAATGTAGTCGCTGCGAGTCGGTGCGCCGCCAGAGTGCTCAGTTGTTGAAGCGGAACTCCACCACGTCGCCATCTTGCATGACGTAGTCCTTGCCCTCGAGGCGAGCCTTGCCCTTCGCACGAGCCTCTGCGACCGACCCGGTCTCGACGAGGTCCTCGAACGAGATGACCTCGGCCTTGATGAAGCCCTTCTCGAAGTCGGTGTGGATCACACCAGCCGCCTGCGGCGCCTTCGCCCCCTGGGGGATCGTCCATGCCCGCGATTCCTTGGGCCCGGCGGTGAGGTAGGTCTGAAGGCCGAGGGTGGCGAAGCCGATGCGCGCGAGCTGGTCGAGACCCGATTCGCTCTGACCCGTCGCCTCAAGCAGCTCCTGCGCGTCTTCCGGGTCGAGGCCGATCAGCTCGGACTCGATCTTGGCGTCGAGGAACACAGCCTGCGCCGGCGCGACGAGAGCCTCGAGCTCGGCCTTCTTCGCCTCGTCGGTGAGCACCGATTCGTCGACGTTGAACACGTAGATGTAGGGTTTCGCCGTCAGCAGCCCGAGCTCCTTGATCGGCGCGAGGTCGAGACCGGCGGTCGAGAGCAGCTGACCGCGCTCGAGGGCATCCTTCGCGGCGTTCGCCGCCTCGAGCACCGCAGGATCAGTCCTCTTCTGCTTCACTTCCTTCTCGAAGCGCGGCAGAGCCTTCTCGATCGTCTGCAGATCGGCGAGCATCAGCTCGGCGTTGATGGTCTCCATGTCACCCTTGGGGTCGACGGTCCCCTCGACGTGCACGACGTCGTCGTCCACGAAGCCGCGTACGACCTGAGCGATCGCATCCGCCTCGCGGATGTTCGCCAGGAACTGGTTGCCCAGCCCCTCACCCTCGCTCGCGCCGCGCACGATGCCGGCGATGTCTACGAACGACACCGTGGCGGGCAGGATGCGCTCACTGCCGAAGATGCCGGCCAGCACCTGCAGACGCGGATCGGGCAGGTTGACGACGCCGACGTTCGGCTCGATCGTCGCGAACGGGTAGTTCGCCGCGAGCACGTCGTTCTTGGTCAGCGCGTTGAAGAGGGTGGACTTGCCGACGTTCGGCAGCCCGACGATTCCGATAGTGAGAGCCACGAGAGACGAGTCTACCGGCGCGACCGGTCGCCTCCGGATGCCTCGGGCTCGGTCAACCGGCGCGCAGCGACCGGAACGCTGAGGTGACGTACGGCACGTCGACGGTGCCGTCGCCGTGCAGCCCCAGCTCGTCGAAGAGCTCGTCCATCTGCCGCCGTATCTCGCCTCGCTCGCCCTCGCTCGCGGTGATCAGGTGGCTGCGGGATGCCGCCATGCGGTGCAGCTGCTCGCGCGTCATCGGGCGCACCCACTCCCACCTCTCGCTCTCGAGCTCGCCGAACGGGGATGCCACCGTTGGCCCGCCCGCGTCGAGCATCTCCTCCGCGGCGCTCGCGTTCATGACCGCGGTGAGCCGGCGCACCCAGTCGACCCGGTTGTCGCGGGCGTTCCAGATCAGCCCGAGCGTTCCGCCGGGGCGCACCGCCCGTCCGATCTCAGCCGACGCCGCGACGGGATCGACCCAGTGCCAGGCCTGCCCGAGCACGACGGCGTCGACACTGGCATCCGGAAGGGGAAGGGACTCGGCCGTGCCGACGAAGGTCGGCACACCCGGCACGGCCTCGCGCAGCTTCGCGAGCATCGCCGCATCCGGATCGACCGCGACGACCTCGGCATCCTTCGCCTCGGCGACCACCCGGGTGAGCTTGCCTGTGCCCGCGCCGACGTCGACGAGACGCCGCGCACCGGAAGGAAGACGATCGAGCATCCACGCGACCGCCTCGAACGGATAGTCGGGCCGGGCAGCCTCGTAGTTGTCGGCCTCGGCACCGAAGGAGGTCGCTCGTGAATCGCTCATGTTCGCCAGCCTACGGCGAGTCTGCGGCGCGTGATCCGGCTGCCGGGAGATGGTGGATCCGTGCCCCTGGATTTCACCGCGATCGACTTCGAGACCGCGAACTCCAGCCCCGCCTCCGCCTGTTCCGTCGGACTCGTGCGCGTGCGCGACGGGAAGGTCGTCGCGCAGACCGGCTGGCTGATCCGGCCTCCCGCAGGCCACGACGAGTTCAACGAGTGGAATGTGCGCATCCACGGCATCCGTCCGCAGGACGTCATCGGGGCCGCCACCTGGGCCCAGCAGCTCGACCGGCTCTGCGGGTTCGCCGGCGCCGACGTGCTCGTCGCGCACAACGCCGGGTTCGACCTCAACGTGCTCCGTCGAGCCTGCGAGGCCACCGGCCTCGACGCGCCGCCGTATCGCTCGCTCTGCTCACTCGCCGTGGCTCGGAAGACCTACAGCCTCGACTCGTACCGCCTCCCCCTGGCCGCAGCCGCGGCGGGGTTCGGCGAGTTCTCGCACCACGACGCACTGGCCGACGCCCGCGCCTGCGCCCAGATCGTGATCGATGCCGCGCGTCGCGCCGCGGTGCACGACATCGACGAGCTCGGCGAGGCGCTCGGAGTGGCCCGTTCGGCGCCGCTGATCATCGAAGCCGCACGGGCCGTCGCCTGACGCGCGATGCCAGGACGGGCCGCTTCGATGAGGTGGGCTCAGGCTCCGCCGGGAACCCAGGAGAGCAGTGCGATGACCACGCTCGAGCTCGCCAGGAACGCACCGATGAACCACCAGGAGCTGAGCTCGTGACCCTCCTCGCGGCGCACGCGGAACAGCACGTCCGTACGACGAGCGGGATCGAACCCGGGCTGCACGGCCGCCTTCGCCTGCTGCGCGGCCATGATCTGCTCCTCCGTGACCCGCACGATGCGGCCGGTCTTGGTGGTGACGTGCTGCGCGCGGCTGGAACTCTCAGACGGCTCGTTCGATGACATCCCGAGCACTCCTCTTCATGACCATGCCGACGCGCTGATCACGCCGGTACCCGCCCATTCTGCCAGCGGTCGCCGCGAATCGCGGTATGCAGGAGGATGCCCGCGTCAGAGCCACTTCGACACGAGGTGATCCGACGTGATGCGACGGAGGGTTCCGGACGCACCGCGAAGCACGATGCTCTCGGTGTACAGGTAGTTGCCCTCGCGGCGCACTCCGCGCACGAGCTGGCCGTCGGTGACTCCCGTGGCGACGAAGATCGTGTTGTCGCCCTTCACCAGGTCATCCGCCTCGTACACCTTGTCCATCTCGAGCCCGGCGTCGATGCCGCGCTGGCGCTCATCGTCGTCGCGCGGCCAGAGCATGCCCTGGATGTGCCCGCCGAGCGCCTTGATGGCGCAGGCGGTGACGATGCCCTCAGGGCTGCCGCCGATGCCGACGCACATGTCGGTGCGGGCGTTGTGACGCGCCGCGTTGATGCCGCCTGCGACGTCGCCGTCGCTCATCAGGCGGGTGCCGGCACCGGCCTCGCGGATCTCGGCGATGAGCTTCTCGTGACGGGGACGGTTCAGCACCGACACCACGACCTCGTCGACCGGCTTGCCGAGCGCCTTGGCCAGCCGGCGGATGTTCTCGCCGATGGGCTTGCGGATGTCGACGACGCCGACGCCCGCAGGACCGGTGACGAGCTTGTCCATGTAGAACACGCTTGAGGCGTCGAGCATCGTGCCGCGGTCGGACACCGCGAGCACCGACAGCGCGTTCTGACGCCCCTCGGCGGTGAGGGTGGTGCCGTCGATCGGGTCGACGGCGATGTCGCATTCGGGCCCGCGTCCCGTGCCGACGACCTCGCCGTTGAACAGCATCGGCGCGTTGTCCTTCTCGCCCTCGCCGATCACGACGCGGCCCTGAAAGTCGACGGTGCCGAGGAAGGCGCGCATGGCGTCGACGGCCGCACCATCGGCCTCCTCCTTGGCGCCGCGACCGATGAACGGCACCGCGCGGATCGCGGCCGCCTCGGTGGCGCGCACGAGTTCCATCGCGAGGTTGCGGTCTGGGCGGAGGGGACTGAGATCGGCTGTGAGGCTCACCATGCCGGTCAGCATAGTGACGAATCGCGACGGAAATCGGGAGTTTTCATGATTCGGGCACGAAGAAACAGCGGTTCTTGCCGCGTGATAAAGATACGGCCTCGGGCCGGGGTAACGACGGCGGAATCCGCTCCCCTCCGGGCTAAAGTGAGCATGCACCCCGACCGACAGAAGCAGGAGAACTCATGCCCGTCGCCACTCCGGAACAGTACGCAGAGATGCTCGACCGCGCGAAGGCCGGTGGCTTCGCGTACCCCGCCTTCAACGTCTCGAGCTCGCAGACGATCAACTCGGTGCTGCAGGGCCTGACCGAGGCCGGCTCCGACGGGATCATCCAGGTCACCACGGGCGGTGCCGACTACTTCGCCGGGCACACGGTGAAGGCCCGCGCCACGGGCGCCCTCGCCTTCGCCCGCTACGCGACCGAGGTAGCCAAGAACTATCCCGTGACCGTCGCGCTGCACACCGACCACTGCCCGAAGGACGCCCTGGCGGGCTTCGTCGAGCCGCTGATCGCAGCGTCCGAGGAAGAGGTGAAGGCGGGCCGCAACCCGATCTTCCAGTCGCACATGTGGGACGGATCTGCCGTGCCGCTCGATGAGAACATCGAGATCGCCAAGGAGCTGCTGCCGCGCATCAAGGCCATCAACGCGATCCTCGAGGTCGAGATCGGGGTCGTCGGCGGCGAGGAGGACGGCGTCGCGCACGAGGGATCGAACGAGGCGCTGTACACCACCTTCGCCGACGTCGACCAGGCGATCCAGGCGCTCGGCCTCGGCGAGCAGGGCCGCTACATCGCCGCGCTCACCTTCGGAAACGTGCACGGCGTGTACAAGCCGGGCGGCGTGAAGCTGCGTCCGGAGCTGCTCGGCGAGATCCAGGCCGAGGTCGCCGCCAAGTACGGCACCGGCCCGAAGCCGCTCGACCTCGTCTTCCACGGCGGCTCGGGGTCGAGCGACGAGGAGATCGCCCTCGCCGTCGCGAACGGCGTGATCAAGATGAACATCGACACCGACACGCAGTACGCGTACACGCGTGCGATCGCCGACTACATGTTCAAGAACTACGACGGCGTGCTGAAGGTCGACGGCGAGGTCGGCAACAAGAAGCAGTACGACCCTCGCGCGTGGGGAAAGATCGCCGAGTCGGCGATGGCAGCTCGTGTCGTCGAGTCGACCCGCCAGCTCGGCTCCTACGGCCAGTCCCAGAGCTGACCGACCCTGACGACGAAGAGGGATGCCATGGACCGCGGTCCACGGCATCCCTCTTCTCTTCTCAGTCCGCCATCCGCTCGCCGGCCGGGCTCAGCACCCACCAGACGTCCTGCACGCCCTGGCCTTTGACGTCTCCGGCCGCGCTGTCGCCGGCGAAGTAGTACAGCGGCCAACCATTCAGCGTGACCTGCTTCTCGCCGTCTGCCGTCTCGATCGTGGCGAGCTCGCCCGTGACCCCATCGCCCTCCGGCTCATCGCCGGCGGCGATCAGCGGCGGCCAGTTCTGCAGGCAGGCGCCGGTGCAGGCGCTCGTGTCGCCGCCCTGGGTGTCCTTGTCGAACATGTACAGCGTCATGCCCTCGCCGTCGACGACAACCTCGCCGAGCGAGGTCTCAGCGACCATGACATCGGCTCCGGATGCCGCGGGCTCCGAGGCCTCGCTCGACGGGGCGCCGTATCCCGAGTCAGGGCCCTCTGACGCAGGTCCCGTGGTGCCGGGACTGCTGCAGCCGACCAGCATCAATGCGAGGGCGATGCCCCCGATCGCGAGTGCCTTGCGCATGATGACATCCCTTCGTCCGTTCGTCCGGACGCGGCGCCCGGACTCCCCCGTGACACGAGACGCAGGGCCCGCCGGTTCAGCCGAATTCGTGCCGCACCACCACTCGTCCGTCGGCGTCGCGGATCTCGATCGCCCTGATGTCGGACTTCGCCAGTGCCGTCCCCGCTGACAGCCGAGCCGTCGCGCCCGGTGTCACCGTCCAGTTCGAGAGCATCGTGGTCTCGCCGTCTGGGCCGACCACGGCGAGCGCGTAGGCTCCCCGCACGCCGTACCGGGCGGTGCCGTCGTACTCGCACTCCACGTCGAGCTTCGTCCCCCATGGCACGGCGGTGACCGCCACCGACGCGGTCACGGGTGCGCCGTCGACGGGCGCGAGCGCGATCGCCTGGGGCGGTCGCGGCATCAGCGCCGACACCGAGACGACCGTCGCCACGACGACGGCAGCCGCTGCGGCTGCCGTCCACGCGCCGATGCTGCGCCGTCGCCGACGCCGCTCGCGCGCAGCGGCGAGCACGCGAACGGGTCCGTCGTCTCCGGCATCCGTCACCCGCTCTGCGTCGTCGGCGCCGAGCCGCGACAGCAGCGCGACCGTCGGCCCGAGCTCGGCCACGGCGTCCCTGCAGCGTCGGCACCCGGCCAGGTGCCGCTCGTACTCCGCGCGCTCCGCGTTCGACAGCGCGCCCAGAACGTAGGCGGCGTCCCACGCCGCGTACCGTTCGTGCTCAGCGTTCACCGGGTCACCCCTCTCTCCTGCAGTGCGAGGCGCAGGGCTCGCAGTCCGTAATGCATCCTCGACTTGACCGTGCCCTCCGGGATGCCCAGCTCCGACGCCGACTCCGCGACGGATCGTCCCCGGTAGTACGCCGCGACGACGACGTCTCGATGCTCGGCGCTCAGCGTGGCCAGGGCGTCCTGGATCAGCAGGGAGTCGAACAGACGATCGGTCTGATCGTCTGCGACCCGTTCCGGCGGCTCGGCGACCGTGCTCTCGTGGCGCTGGCGGGCGCTGCGGGCCTCGTCGATCACGAGATGCCTGGCGACCGTGATCATCCACGCGCGCGACGTCGCCGGATCCTGTTCGAGAATCCGGGGCGTGCGCCAGGCACGCAGGAGCGTCTCCTGAACGACGTCATCGGCTCCCCCTCCCCTGCCCGTGATGCTCACGACGTAGCGCCGGATCGGACCTGCGTGCAGCTCGTAGAGCGCGGTCAGCCGCTCATCGTCCTGTCGTGTCACGGATCGCCTCCTCACGAGGGAAACGAGGCGGAGAGGCCTGCGGTTCACCGTGAACCGCAGCGGTGCGCACACCGTTCTCTTCGTATGGACATCTTCGCCGACTCCGACGCGTTCCGCATCGCAGGTCTGCCGCTTCATCCGCTGCTCGTGCACGCCGTGGTGGTGCTCACGCCGCTGACGGCGCTGGCCGTCGCGATCGCGGCCGTGTGGCCCTCGGCCCGCCGACGGCTGGGCTACGCACCGCCCGTCGCCGCTCTGCTGGTCGCGGGGCTCGTGCCGATCACAGTCCTGGCCGGCCAGGAGCTGGCCGACACCGTCGGCGAGACGCCGGCGATCGAACGCCACGAGGAGCTGGGACTGATGCTCATCCCGTGGACGATCGCGCTGCTGATCGCGTCCGTCGCGGTCGCGGTGATCGACCGGATGCCACCGGCGCGGCGCCCGACGCCCCTCACGCGCGCCGCCGCGATGATCGTGCCCGCTCTCGCGGTGGTCACAGCCGTCGGCACGATCGTCGTGACGGTGCTCACCGGGGATGCGGGGGCCCGAGCCGTCTGGGAGGGCGTCTGAGCGCTCACCCGTCGGGGCGGGCATCCGTAGCCGATCGGATGATGTGCACCCCCTTGCCCCGTTCGTAGCGTTGTCGACATGAACATCACGACCAGCCTCTCCCGTCGCTCCGTGCTCACCGCTTCGGCGATCGCCCTCGCCATCGCCGCCGTCGTCCCGACGTCGGCCATGGCCGCCGAGGCACCGGCGTCGGCATCCGCCCACTCGTTCTCGAAGACCAGCCTCACTCCGTCGGAGCTGCTCGCGTCGACCCCGTGGAAGACCACCGCCGCCGTCGATCAGGACGGCGACCGCATCGCTCTCGACGACCCGGCCGTGGCGAGCTTCGTCGGCTGGGCGTACTTCGACGCCGACGGCACCTACACGATGTACAACCTCGACGACAGCCCGAAGCTGCGCGGCGACTGGACCGTCACCCCCGACGGCTCCGAGCGCTGGATCAACGCCAAGAACGCTGCAGGCGACGTGCTGTTCCAGCGCGTCGTCCCGATCACCGAGCTCACCAAGAACGTCTTCACGTACCGCATCTTCCCGAATGCCGGTGACACCAGCACCTACTACGACATCGTGCACACCAAGACGAACCACGTCGAGCCCGGAACAGACGCGAAGGGACCCGGCGTGAACAACGGCAACGGCAAGGCACTGGGCCACGGCCACTTCAACAACGGCAACGCCCGCTGATCACCGTCTGGCGCGGCGAGCCCGGTCCCGGTCTTCGTGGCCGGGCTCGCTGCCGTCCGCGGGAAGGGGCTCAGCGTGTCGTGATCCGACGGACCCAGATCACGAGGTCGATCGCCGCGTCGATGATCAAGAGCACGCCGACCCCCCGCGCGAGGGGCGACCGCGTCGTGCTGGCCGCCATCCCTGCGGCCAGCTCGGCAACGCTCACCGCGGCGCCGAGCGCGGGTCGTTTGCGCAGGAACCGCGCGATCCGGGGCAGCGGGCGCTCGCGACGGGGCAGCGCCGTCATCTCGGCGATGCCGCCGACGGTGAGATCGGCCAGCGTGCGGGGCCACCCGCGCGGGGTGAAGCGCCGACCGGCCGCCCCGTCGTCGATGCCGGCCGAGATGAGCGAGGCCGGGACGCCGAACGCGGCCACGAACGAGCGGATTCGCTCGAGCTCGCCGACGGTTCCGTCGAGCGCCTCAGGAGCGCACGCGCGCCGTGCCGCGTCGAGGTCGATCGCATCGCCCATGCCGAGCCCCTGCAGCTCCTCGCTCGTCCCGTCGGCCTCGAGCAGCATGCGGCGGTAGACGTCGGCGCTCTCCGGCACGCGGATCGAGTCGATCTCGAGCACGGGCTGCGTGAGCCGCTCGATGTTCGGCCAGAACATCCCGGTGCGACCGCCGGTGGAGACCTCGATCCACGCCTCGCCATGCCGGGGCAGATTCACCTCGATGATCGGCTCGTCGGCCCGCCCGCCCGAGACCGCCATGTGCGGCTGATCGGTGGCGTAGCGGTACAGCGACCAGGTGCCCACCTCCAGGTAGTCCACGTCGACGCCTGAGAGCTGTGCGGTGACGCGGGCGCCCCACGGGCCACGGCGCGAGAACTCCGCCACCCGCACCGGCTCGATGGTGAAGTCGTCCTCGTCGGCGACGTCGCCGACGTCGTCAGGCATGCCGAATCCGCCGAGGTCCTCCGACGCAGCGGCCGGGTCGTCGAGCTGCTCGAACGCCGCCCCGAACTCCTCGTCGAGCTCCTGGTCGACCTCTTCGAGCGCGTCGTCGGGCATCCCGAGATGCAGTGTCAACTCAGCGTCCTCGAACAGCCGCTGGAGTGCGATGGCGGTCAGCTCGAAGCGCAGCCGGTCGTCGGCGTCGAGCGCGACCACGGCTCCGCTCTCGGTGACCGGGATGAGGAAGACGGCCTCGTCGCCGTCGAACCCGCGGGATGCCGCGAGCACGCGCTCCTGCCGGAGGATGCCGACCGCGATCGCCGTCGGATCGTCGCCCGCGGCTGACTCGACCGAGGCGTAGCTGACGTGGAACGCGATCTGCTCTTCTGACACCCTTCGAGGCTACCCGGCGGGCGGAGAGAGCAGTCCCGCGGTGAAGGCGGGGTCGCTGAACATCACGATCGAGATGCACGCCGACACCAGCGACATCGTGACGACGAAGCCGACCAGCGGGATCCACCACGCCGCCCTGTTCCTCTTGAGCTGACGGAACGACAGCCAGGCGGTCGTCGCGTAGCCGGCCAGCAGCACGACGACGGCGATCACGCCCCACGTGCGCGCCGCCGCGAAGTTCGTGAACTCACCCTCGAGACCGAGCAGCTGCATCGACTCGTTCAGAGTCGACGACATGTTCACGAACTGCGGGATCGAGGAGAGGACGTTCACGAGGCCGAAGCCCAGCAGCACGAACGTGATGAGGCGTCCGACCGGACGCGCGGGAGCCGTGCTCCCGGCAGCAACAGCAGGCGACACAGGTGCGGCCGGCGTCAGCTGGGGGACGGATGCCGCAGGCTCGGCGTTCAGCGGGGGCAGCCCTGCCCGCGCGCGCTGCTCCTCAGGAGAGGCGTATTCGCCGTACTGCGGCCTGTCGGCGCTCATGCTCGCGACGTCCGTCCGCCGAGGGCGCGCTCGTCGCGCTTGCCGGACGTGTCCTGGCGCAGCTCCTTCGGCAGCGAGAACATGAGGTCCTCCTCAGCCGTGCGCACCTCTTCAACGTCGGCGTACCCGGCCTCGTCGAGCGCCTCGAGCACCTCGCGCACCAGCACCTCCGGCACAGACGCGCCGCTTGTCACGCCGACCGTGCGCACGCCGTCGAGCCACTCCTGCCTCACCTCGTCGGCGTAGTCGACGCGATACGCGGCCTTCGCTCCGTACTCGAGGGCGACCTCGACGAGCCGCACGCTGTTCGAGGAGTTCGCCGAGCCGACCACGATCACGAGATCGGCGTCCTTCGCGACCTTCTTGATCGCGACCTGGCGGTTCTGCGTGGCGTAGCAGATGTCGTCGGACGGCGGGTTGTGCAGCTCGGGGAAGCGGGTGCGCAGCCGGTTGACCGTCTCCATCGTCTCGTCGACCGAGAGCGTGGTCTGCGAGAGCCAGACGACCTTGCTCGGATCCTTCACGACCACGGTGTCGGCTTCGTCGGGCGAGTTGACGATCGTGACATGATCGGGCGCCTCGCCAGCCGTGCCCTCGACCTCTTCGTGCCCCTCATGGCCGATCAGCAGGATCTCGTAGTCGTCGCGGGCGAAGCGCACCGCCTCGCGGTGCACCTTGGTGACCAGCGGGCAGGTGGCGTCGATGGCGTGCAGTCCCCGGTCGGATGCCGCGTTGACGACGGCAGGCGAGACGCCGTGCGCACTGAACACGACATGCGCGCCCTCCGGGACCTCGTCGACCTCCTCGACGAAGATCGCGCCCTTCTGCTCGAGCTCGGTGACGACGTGGATGTTGTGCACGATCTGCTTGCGCACGTACACGGGTGCTCCGTAGCGCTCGAGCGCCTTCTCGACCGCGACGACGGCGCGGTCGACGCCGGCGCAGTAGCCTCGGGGCGCCGCCAGCAGCACGCGCTTCTCGCCGTCGACCGGACGGTTCTCGAGGCGGGCGCGCTCGACGGCGCGACGGCGGGTCGGAATGTGCGGCACGGGCAGCGAGACAGCGGTTGAACTCACCCCTTCAGTCTACCGGCGCCACCTGTTCGCGGGCCGGGAGCGGGTGCGCCTCGAGCGCGGCGTCAGCGGCATCCGGGACAATGGTCCGGTGACCGTCTTCGAAGCCACCGCCGTCCCCGGCGAGCCGCCTCCCGCCGACTCGGTGGCGCCCCGCGACTCGACGCCGGCCGCGCCGACCTCCGTCGCGCGGCTCAACGGCACGATCCGCGACTTCATCGCGCGCTGGAACACGGTGTGGGTCGAAGGCGAGATCACGGCGTGGAATCTCCGCGGCGGCAACGTCTTCGCAAGGCTCAAGGACACCCGCTCCGACGCCCAGATCTCGATCCGGGTGTGGTCGAGCGTGCGTGCGCGGATCCCGGCCGATATCGCCGTGGGCGACCATGTCGTCGCCGCCGTCAAGGCCGACTACTTCGTCAAGGGCGGCGACTTCAGCTTCATCGTGTCGGCGATGAAGCACGTCGGCCTCGGCGACCAGCTCGAGAGGCTCGAGAAGCTGCGCGTGCAGCTTCGTCAGGAAGGCCTGTTCGATTCCTCGCGCAAGAAGGCCCTCCCCTTCCTGCCGCACTGCATCGGGTTGATCACCGGCGAGCGGTCGGATGCCGAGAAGGACGTGCATCGCAACGCAGAGCTGCGCTGGCCGCAGGTGCACTTCCGCACCGAGCCCGTCGCCGTTCAGGGCGACCGGTGCGTTCCCGAAGTGCTCGCGGCGCTGAAGCGGCTGGATGCCGATCCCGACGTCGACGTGATCATCATCGCCCGCGGTGGCGGCGACCCGCAGACCCTGCTCGGCTTCAGCGACGAACGGCTCGTGCGCGCCGTGGCAGCGGCATCCACCCCCGTCGTCAGCGCCATCGGCCACGAGAACGACCACCCGCTTCTCGACGACGTGGCGGATCTGCGCGCCTCGACGCCGACGGATGCCGCCAAGCGGGTCGTGCCGGACGTCGGAGAGCAGCGCGCGATCGTCGCTCAGCTGCGCGCCAGGGCCACGACGAGGCTCACGCAGCGCATCTCGCACGACATCACCCAGCTCGAGCAGCTGCGCTCGCGCCCTGTGCTGCGCTCGCCCGATCCGATCATCGACGACCGGGCGCAGGAGGTCTGGCTGCTGGTGTCTCGGGGGCGCGACACCCTCACCAGGGCGCTCGACGGAGCGCAGCGGACCACGGCCGAGCTGCGCGCCTCGCTGCGCGCGCTCTCGCCTGCCGCCACGCTGGCGCGAGGCTATGCGATCGCGCACCTCGACGACGGGCGCATCCTCAGCGACGCGGCCGATGCGCCGGCGGGAACTCCGATGACGGTGACGGTCGACCGCGGATCGGTCCGCGCCGTGTCGCAGGGGCCGGCGGCCGAGGCGGGCTGACCGGATCGGCGCCGTCCGACACGCCGGTAGGATGGAGGGCGTGACTGCCCCCAGCGACTCCCCTGTCGAAGAACTGTCGTTCGAGGCCGCACGCGACGAACTCGTTCGCGTCGTCGCCGAGCTCGAGCAGGGCTCCCCGACGCTGGAGCATTCCCTCGCTCTGTGGGAGCGCGGCGAGGCGCTGGCCGCCCGCTGCGAGGAGTGGCTGCTCGGCGCGAAGCGCCGGCTCGACGCCGCCCGCGACGCAGCATCCGCCGGAGCAGGCGAATGAGCCGCGGCCCCCGCGTCGTCGCCGGACTCGGCCGCCCCGAGACGCCTCAGGAGACCGCCGACCGCAAGGCCGAGGCCAGCCGGGTCTACCGGTCGAGCCAGACCTTCCGCAACCTCATCGCGGCCCTGATCGTCACGGTTGCCGTCGTCGCCGTCGTCGTGCTCGGAGTGCCGCGCGGCGAGGTCCCCGACCGACCGGGGATCGACGTCGCCGCGATCGCCTCCGATGTCGAGACGACGATGCAGCGCCCCGCTCTCGTCGTCGAGGCCGACGACTACTGGCGGGTCAACGACGCGGCTCTCGCGGGTGGCGCCACTCGCGTGTGGACCATCACCCTCGCCCCCGCCGCAGACGACGAGCGCGGGTTCGTCCGCGTCGCACAGGCGTTCGGCACCGATGTCGGCTGGGCGCCCCAGGTGCTCGACGGCATGGCACCCAACGGCACCACGACGATCGACGGCCGGGAATGGGACGAGTTCGACCTGCGCGAGCGCGGAACCGCGAACATCTCGTACGCGATCGGAACCCAGGCCGGTTCGGACTACGTCCTGCTGTACGGCTCCCAGTCGCCGGAGGCGACCGCCGAGCTCGCAGAGACCCTTTCCACGCAGATCGACGACCTGGAGGAGGCCGAATGACCGCAACGCTCACACCCGCCGAGGCCTGGCAGGAGATGCTCGACGGCAACAGGCGTTTCGTCGCCGGCTCACCCGCTCATCCTCATCAGGATGTCGAGAAGCGCCACGAGCTGACCGAAGGCCAGGCGCCGATCGCGACGCTGTTCGGATGCTCGGACTCGCGCCTCGCCGCCGAGATCATCTTCGACAAGGGCCTCGGCGAC
The DNA here is from genome assembly GCF_014084045.1 of Microbacterium esteraromaticum. NCBI lineage: Bacteria > Bacillati > Actinomycetota > Actinomycetes > Micrococcales > Microbacteriaceae > Microbacterium > Microbacterium esteraromaticum. Next base: position 2,258,962 of record NZ_CP043732.1, on the reverse strand, counting down.
CTGTTCGTCGTGCGCAACGCGGGCCAGGTCATCGGCGAGTCCATCGTCGCCAGCCTGGAGTACGCCGTCGGCATCCTGAACGTTCCGCTGATCGTCGTGCTCGCACACGACTCGTGCGGCGCAGTGCGCGCCGCCATCGAAGGCACCGCCATCGACGCGGCGCCCCTCCCGGCGGGCATCTGGAAGCTCATCGCCCCCATCGTGCCCGCCGCGCGCAAGGTGCTCGCCGAGACGGGCGGCAGCACGGTCGCCGACATCGATGCCGAGCTGGTCGGGCGCGAGCACCTGCGCAACACCGTCGCAGACCTGCTGCACTCGTCCGAGCTGATCAGCAACGCCGTCGCCGCAGGCCGCCTGGGCATCGTCGGCGCCAACTATCGTCTCGCAGAGGGCACCGCCGTGCCCGTCGTCACTGTGGGCATCGACACCGAGGGGCACAGCCCCGCTTCCGAGGAGGGATCGGCATGACCGACATCGAGTACCGCATCGAACACGACACCATGGGTGAGGTCCGGGTGCCCGCCAAGGCGCTGTACAGCGCGCAGACCCAGCGGGCGGTCGAGAACTTCCCGATCTCGGGCAAGGGCCTCGAGTCGACCCAGATCGCGGCGCTCGCCCGCATCAAGAAGGCCGCGGCCCTCGCGAACAAGGAGCTGGGCACCCTCGACGGCGCGATCGCCGACGCCATCGCGAAGGCGGCAGACGAGGTCGCCTCCGGCAAGCACGACGGCGAGTTCCCCGTCGACACCTACCAGACCGGATCAGGCACCTCGTCGAACATGAACATGAACGAGGTGCTGGCGAACCTGGCATCCGGCATCCTCGGCTCGACCGTGCACCCCAACGACCACGTCAACGCGTCGCAGTCGTCGAACGACGTCTTCCCGACGTCGGTGCACATCGCGGTCACCCAGGCGCTCATCGACACGCTCATCCCCTCGCTCGACCACCTCGCCGTCGCCCTCGAGGCGAAGGCCGAGCTGTGGAAGGGCGTCGTGAAGTCGGGCCGCACGCACCTCATGGACGCGACGCCCGTCACCCTCGGCCAGGAGTTCGGCGGCTACGCCCGCCAGATCCGCCTCGGCATCGAGCGCGTGCAGTCGGCCCTCCCCCGCGTGGCCGAGGTCCCCCTCGGCGGCACCGCTGTGGGCACCGGCATCAACACGCCGCTCGGCTTCCCGCAGAAGGTCATCGAGCTGCTGGCGGCCGAGACGGAGCTGCCGATCACCGAGGCGAAGGACCACTTCGAAGCTCAGGCGAACCGCGACGGTCTCGTCGAGACCTCGGGTGCGCTGCGCACCATCGCCGTCTCGCTGACCAAGATCAACAACGACCTGCGCTGGATGGGCTCCGGCCCCAACACGGGCCTGGGCGAGCTGCACATCCCCGACCTGCAGCCCGGCTCGTCGATCATGCCGGGCAAGGTGAACCCGGTCGTGCCCGAGGCAGTGCTCATGGTCTGCGCGCGGGTGATCGGCAACGACGCGACAGTGGCGTGGGCCGGCGCGTCGGGCTCGTTCGAGCTCAACGTCGCGATCCCCGTCATGGGCACCGCGCTGCTCGAGTCGATCCGCCTGCTCTCGAACGCCGTGCGCGTCCTGGCGGACAAGACCATCGACGGCCTCGAGGCCAACGTCGAGCGCGCCGCAGCCTTCGCGGGCATGAGCCCGTCGATCGTGACCCCGCTGAACAAGGTCATCGGATACGAGGCCGCGGCGAAGATCGCCAAGCACTCCGTCGCCAAGGGCATCACCGTGCGCGACGCCGTGATCGACCTCGGTTACGTCGAGCGCGGCGAGATCTCGGAGCAGGAGCTCGACGCGAAGCTCGACCTGCTGTCGATGACGCACGCGGGCTGACCCGTGTGACGGGGCGGACTCACGTGTGACGCCCCTGCACACTTTTCCCCGCCCTGCACACAAATCCTCTTTCCCCGCCCTGCACACAAATCCTCGCGATTCGTGTGCAGGGCGGGGATTTCTGTGCATCGGCGACTATCCACAGACCGCGCGGCGTCGAGAGTTGTCCCCAAAACCCGGGAGCAGGCGCCGTCGGGGATGCGGACACCGGTCAGAGTGGATGCCATGCTCTCGGCTCCCGACACGATCCACCGTCTCGGCGGCGTGGCGCGCGGTTCTCATCTACAGACGCTCGGCTTCGACCGACGGCACCTCGCCGCGTGCGTCGCCCGCGGCGAGATACGGCGAGTGCGCCCAGGAGTGTTCTGCTCCAATGCGCTCTCGTCCGAGGTGCATAGCGCAGTGGCACATGGGGGCGCCCTCACCTGTGTCAGCCTGCTGCGCCGATCGGGAATCTGGACCCTCTCCCACTCGGATGCGGTGCACGTCTGGATGGGTCCGGGTCGCCATGCGCGCCCTCACCGCGGATGCCGGTGCGTGAGCCACTACCAGCAGGGCCGCCCACCGCTGAGCACTGCGCCACTCGTGGCGGCACTCCTGCACTTCCGTCAGTGCGAGGGCGATGAGGCGTTCTTCGCCGCGTTCGAGTCGGCATGGCGCAAACGACTGCTGTCGCGCGCCCAGCGGGATCAGGTCCGCGCCGGACTGCCCAGAGGTGCCCGGTGGCTTGTCGACCTCGCACGGCCGGACGCAGACAGCGGACTCGAATCGCTGCTCCGTCTGCGTCTTCACATCATCGGCATCCGGCTGGACTGCCAGGTGGTCATCGACGGCGTAGGACGTGTCGACTTCGTCATCGACGGGCGGCTGATCATCGAGGCCGATGGCAGAGAGAACCACGATGCTCCCGTCAAGCGGCACAAGGATCTGGTCCGGGATGCTGCGGCATCTGCGCTCGGGTACGAGACCCTGCGTTTCGACTATGCACAGCTCATCCATGGCTGGGACACGGTGCAGGGTTCGATCCTGGCGGCGCTGCAGCGGACGGCTCAGCGGTCATGACCCGGGTTGTGGATAACGTCAGCGGCGCATTCTCGATCCGCGTTAGCGTGGGTGCCGTGACGATGACGACCACTCTTCTGCGTGCGGTCTCGGCCCTCGCCGCCGCCGGCCTGCTGGTCGGAATGCTGTCGGCATGCTCTCCCGAGGCGGAACCGACTTCGGAGCCCACGAAGACCGCGGCCTTCGCCACGGACGAGGAAGCGTTCGCAGCGGCCGAGGAGACTTATCGGGCATTTATCCACGCGCAGAATCAAGTTGACCTCGATGATGCTTCGACGTTCGAGCCCGTCTTTAGACTGACCGTAGCCGACGCGAACACTGCTGTTCGAGAATCGCTAAGCCAGCTCAGCGCCGAAAACGTGACTATGAGGGGTGAATCCTCCGTAGCGAGTGTCGAGCCACTCGATGTGGATCTTTCCATCGGCACGATCTCGATGCACATTTGCGTTGATGTCTCGGAAACCGAGCTTGTGGGTCTCGATGGAGAATCCTTGGTCCCGCCTGATCGTGCCGATCTTCAATCACTCCTGGTCGATTTCGTCACTCAGGAAGCGGGGGACGTGAAAGTCTCGCGCACCGTAGGAGCCGAGAAGCCGTGTCGACAATAGGAGCCGCGCTCGTAGTTGCCGCGCTGCTCGTCCCAGGAGCGACACCGCCGCCGCACCCCTGTGGGATAGCCGCCACGGGCTGCTCGTCGAGCGTCAACGGCGGCGTTGTGGATGTATCCGGCTCTGCATCCACGCGCGGACATGACAAGTCTAAGAATCGACCTTCCCGCGATGGCGGTGGCGGACGCGACTCAAGCGCCACCATCGGGTACGCCCCGCCGCCACCGTCGCCGTTCGAGAACTGCCTGGTGGACTGGGATTCGTACCGCGGCTGCTGGCAGAACAGCGTCCCTGGCGAGGATGCTGACCCCGAGGACGGTGCGGAGTCCCCCGGACTCCCTCCGATCACCATCACCGACCTTGCGAGTTTCTCCCCGGCGAAGGGCACGATCCTCGGCGAGCCGGACAACCTGGGGGTCGCCGGTCTGCCGACGAACTTCGTCACCGAGGCTGCGCAGCACGTCCGGTCGGGCGAGCTGTTCGGGTTCCCCATCGAGGTGAGGTTCACTCCGGTGTCATACACGTTCCACTACGGCGACGGAGCTTCGGAGACCACCTCCTCCCCCGGCACGAGCTGGGAGAGCCTCGCGCAGGCGCAGTTCACACCGACCGACACCAGCCATACATACTCCGAGCGGGGCACCTACGACGCCAACGTCACCATCGCCTACACCGCCGAGATCGACCTCGGCGTCGGCTGGTTCCCCATCGACGGGCAGCTCGACATCCCCGGCCCCACGCAGCAGATCCGCATCTTCGAGGCGCACACCGCCCTGGTCGCCCGCACCTGCATCGAACAGCCCTCCGCCCCCGGCTGCTGATCCCGCCCCGGACACCCAATCAACGCCCAGCCCCACCCAGCCGACCTGCTATGAAACGGGGCCGGCACTCCGGACGGCGGACGGATCCTCCCAGAACGTCCACTACCCGGCGTGCCGGCCCCCAAGCGTCACCCGCGTCGCCCGCAGACGCACGAGGGGCCCAGCTCAGCGCACCGGAGCTCAGCTCAGCTCGCCGCCCTCCAGCAGCTCCGTCACCAGGGCGGCGATGGCCGAGCGCTCCGAGCGCTGCAGCGTCACGTGGCCGAAGAGATCGTGCCCCTTCAAGGTCTCGATCACGCTCGCGATGCCGTCGTACCGACCGACGCGCAGGTTGTCTCGCTGACCGACGTCATGGGTCAGCACGACCCGCGAATTCTGACCGATCCGGCTGAGCACGGTCAGCAGCACATTGCGCTCCAGCGACTGCGCCTCGTCGACGATGACGAACGCGTCGTGCAGCGAGCGGCCGCGGATGTGCGTCAGCGGCAGCACCTCGAGCATCCCTCTGGCCACGACCTCTTCCAGCACGTTGCCCGACACGACAGAGCCGAGGGTGTCGAACACCGCCTGACCCCACGGGTTCATCTTCTCGCCCTGATCACCGGGCAGGTAGCCGAGCTCCTGACCGCCGACGGCGAACAGCGGGCGGAAGACGATGATCTTCTTCTGCTGCTGTCGCTCGAGCACCGCCTCGAGCCCCGCGCACAGCGCCAGTGCCGACTTGCCCGTTCCCGCTCGACCGCCGAGCGAGACGATGCCGACCTCAGGGTCGAGCAGCAAGTCGATCGCGATCCGCTGCTCAGCCGAGCGACCGTGCATCCCGAACACCTCGCGGTCACCACGCACCAACCGGTACTCGCCGTCCGACACGACCCTGCCGAGAGCCGAGCCGCGCTCCGAGTGGATGATCAGCCCGGTGTTCACCGGCACGCCGCGCACCTCGTCGCTGAGACCGACCTCGCTCTCGTACAGGTCGCTCATCTCATCGCCCGACAGATCGAGGGTCGCGATTCCCGTCCATCCGGAGTCGACCGCCTGCTCGGCGAGGTACTCCTCGGCGGCGAGACCGAGCGACGCAGCCTTCACCCGCATCGGCAGGTCCTTCGACACGATCGTGACGTCCTGCCCGTCGTGCGCGAGCTGCGCCGCGGTGGCGAGGATGCGGCTGTCGTTGTCGCTGAGCCGGATGCCCGCTGGCAGCAGCGACATGTCGGCGTTGCCGAGCTCGACACGCAGCGTGCCGCCGTCACCCACCTCGATCGGGAAGTCCAGTCGGCCGTGCTCGACACGCAGCTCGTCGAGATGACGCAGGGCGCGCCGCGCGAAGTAGCCCAGCTCAGGATCGTGCCGCTTGCCCTCGAGCTCGCTGATCACCACCACGGGCAGGACGATCGAGTGCTCCGCAAAACGGAACAGGGCCTGCGGGTCACTCAGCAGCACCGAGGTGTCGAGCACATATGTGCGAAGAGCCGTGTCATCGTGTGACACGGCTCCGGCTGCTGACGTGGACTGCTGCTGTGCTGAACGTGTGGTCACGATCCACTCCCACCCGGGATGTGCTCCCGGCTCTGCAGCGAGTCGACCAGGGCCACGAGTCGCGATCCTTGGGGCCGACCCGACCGGACACGGTGTCCGATGCCATGAACGTACGTCCGCCGCGCCTCGGGCGAGCGGCGACACGCAGGGAGTGTCGCCTTAAGAATCGATGAACGATCAGCGTCCGGATGCGGCGAGCGCAGTGTCCAGCATGTCGAGCGTCTCCGCGCTCGTTCCCGCGTGCGCCGCCACACGGACGGCACCTCCGCGGACGGTGACGACCAGCCCCGCGTCGGCGAGCACACCACCCGCCTTCTCGGCCTCGGCGGGGATCAGCGAGACGATGCCCGCACGACGCTGCGGCTCGTTCGGGGTCTCGACGCGGATGCCATGGCGCGCCGCCATGTCGATGATGCGATCGGCGTTGCGCCTCACACGTTCCTCGACCTCTGCGACCCCGACACCCTGCAGCTCATCGAGCGCAGCCGCGAGCCGTGCCGACGCGAGGTGGTCGGGAACGCTGGTCGTGTACGCCCGCGCCGTGTCGGCGGGACGAGGGACCTCGCCGCGGAACGGGCCGTCGGCCGCTGTCCCGGTGATCCCGCTCAGCAGAGGCGCGATGCGCCCCCGCGCGATGTCAGAGAACCTCGCGAACCCCGTGCCGCGGCCGGCACGCAGCCACTTGTAGCCGTGACCGACGACGACGTCCGCAGCCGACCAGTCCTCCGCGACGACACCGAACGACTGCACGGCGTCCACGATCAGCAGCCTCTCGGGTCCGATCAGCTCACGCAGAGCCGCGAGGTCGGCCCTGTACCCCGTGCGGTAGTCGACATGGCTCACCGCCACGGCGGTCACCGAATCATCGAGCGCGTCGGCGACGGCATCCGCAGTCACCCACCCTCGCGGCGGATCGATCCACCGCGGCGAAAGGCGCCCGGCCGACAGGTCCGCGGCCCGCTGAAGCGGAAGCGTGATGCTCGGGAAATCCGCGGTCGCCGCGATGACCGTGCCCGTCACGCCGTACAGCGCGTGCTGCAGAGCACCCGTCGAGCTCGGGCTGAGCACCACCTCATCTGCTCGAGCGCCGAGCAGATGGGCGAGCGACGCGACCGCGTCGCCGCTGCGAGACTGACCGCGCGCGTGATGCCTCGGCGAGAACGAGCCCAGCGCTTCGGCCGCCGCGTCGATCGATGCGCGAACGGTCGGCGAGAGCGGGCCGAGGGCGGCCCAGTTCAGATACCCGACCTCACCGGCGCACGATGCGACGTACCGCTCCGCCGTGCCCGTCCCCGGCAGCTCGTCGCTCATCGCCCGAACCGGCGATCGCGGTCGGCGAAGTCGCGGATCGCCCGCAGGAAGTCGACCTCGCGCAGGTCTGGGCCGAGTGCCTCGACGAAGTAGAACTCGCTGTGCGCGCTCTGCCACAGCAGGAAGTCGCTCAGCCGCTGCTCGCCGCTGGTGCGGATCACGAGATCGGGGTCGGGCTGACCGCCGGTGTACAGGTGCTCGCCGATCATCTCGGGGGTCAGCTGCTCGGCGAGGTCCTCGAGGGTTCCTCCCGATGCGTCGTGCTTGCCGATGATGCTGCGCACTGCGTCAACGATCTCGTTGCGGCCCCCGTAGCCGACCGCGAGGTTGACATGCAGTCCGGTGTGACCGCTGGTGCGCTCCTGCGCCTCGGCGAGCACCCGGGAGAGCTCCGGAGGCAGGATGTCGGCGCGGCCGACGTGCTGCACGCGCCACTCGCCGTGCTCGGCGAGGGTGTCGGCGAGCTCGGCGATGATCTCGATCAGATCGCCGATCTCCTTCGAGTCGCGCTTGAGCAGGTTGTCGGCAGAGAGCAGGTAGAGCGAGACGACGCCGATCCCGAGGTCGTCGCACCAGCCGAGGAACTCGCGCATCTTGGCAGCTCCGGCGCGGTGCCCCGCGGCCGCGCTGTCGAAGCCGAGCTGCCTGGCCCAGCGGCGATTGCCGTCGATCATCATCGCGACGTGGTGGGGAGCCTTCGCCGGGTCGATGCGCCGTCGAAGGCGGTTCCCGTAGAGCCAGTAGAGGGGTCCCCGTCCCGAGCTCTCGCGTGCAGTCACGTGCCTACGCTACCGCCCCCGGCGATGGCGCCGCGGCAGCATCAGGGACATGTACCGCTGACGGCATGCGGGCGAACGTAGAGTGAGCGAGTGCGCACCCCAGCCTCCGACGACGCAGACCTCCCCCAGCTTCCCCTGATGGATGCGGCGGCAGTCGACGCCGCTGTGGAGGTCAAGCCCACCTGGCGCGGCTGGATCCATGCCGGCACCTTTCCCGTCGCGATCGCGGCCGGCATCGTGCTGATCGTCCTCGCCCAGGGCGGGCCGGCGAAGAGCGCGGCAGCCGTCTTCATGACCACCTCATTGCTGCTCTTCGGCAACTCGGCGCTGTATCACCGGTTCAACTGGGGGCCGAAGACCAAGGTCGTGCTCAAGCGCATCGACCACGCGAACATCCTGCTGCTGATCGCCGGCACTTACACCCCGCTCGCTGTGCTGGCCCTGCCCCCTCAGAAGGGACTCGTGCTGCTGATCGTGGTGTGGAGCGGCACAGTGCTCGGCATCCTGTTCCGGGTCTTCTGGATCAATGCTCCGCGCTGGCTCTACGTCGCCCTCTACCTCGCCCTCGGCTGGGCCGCCGTGATGTACATGGTCGACCTGGTGCACGCCAACGTGGCCATGATGGTGCTGGTCTGCGTCGGCGGCCTGCTCTACACGGCCGGCGCCATCGTCTACGCCATGAAGAGGCCCAACCCGTGGCCAGGACACTTCGGCTTCCACGAGATCTTCCACGTCTGCACGGTGCTCGCCTTCCTCTGCCACTGGACCGCGTGCCTGCTCATCTCGCTCAAGCCCCTCGCGCCGTCGCTCGGCGTCGCCGGCTGACCTCCGCGACGTCGCGCGAGGTAACTCCCGCGCCATCGGCCCCTCCCCGGGATACGCTCGAATCGACCGTCGAAACCGAGGAGCGAGAATGGCCGAAGTCGAGAGCTTCACCCTTGACCACACCGCCGTGAAGGCGCCGTATGTGCGTCTCATCAGCGTCGAGCACGGCCCGAAGGGAGACGCGATCTCGAACTTCGACGTGCGCTTCGTGCAGCCCAACGAGGGCGAGATCCCCACCGCGGGCCTGCACACCATCGAGCACATCCTCGCGAGCGCCGTCCGCGACCGCATCGATGGCCTGATCGACATCTCGCCGTTCGGATGCCGCACCGGATTCCACGCCATCTTCTGGGGTGAGCCGGCTGTCACCGACGTCGTCGCGGCGGTGCGCGGCGGCTTGGAGTTCATCGCCGAGAGCGCAGAGTGGAGCGACGTGCCCGGGGTCTCGGCCGTGGAGTGCGGCAACTACCGCGACCACAGCCTGCACAGCGCCAAGGAGTGGTCGAAGACCATCCTCGGTCAGGGCATCAGCCTCGACGCGTTCGAGCGCGTAGGCGTCTGAGCGGTTCGGCGGAACGGTTCGGCGTCCGCGCCCCGTCGGACGGGTGTCAGCGCCCGCTCTCGTCGCCCTCGCCCTGCTCTCGCAGCGCCGCCTCTTCGGCATCCAGCTCCTGGCGGACCTCTTCGCGGTAGCGCACGCGGCGGATGCGGCGGTTCATGTCCCAGATCAGCAGCACGACCGCGACGACGATCAGCACGATCATCGCGAAGCCAGCGAATCCGGGAGTCACCGAGTCCGGGTCGACCGTCATCGTCGGGGTCGGCATCGGGGTGTTCTCACCGAACAGGATCATGGGTCCGCCTTTTCCTCACAGGTCGAATAACCTGGAAGTCCAGCCTATCCGCCGTCCACACCCGGGAGAGACGTGACCACCGCACGCGAGCTCGATGAGCGATACGGTCGCACCCCGAGCCGTCGCCTCCCCTGGATCGTCTTCGGAGCGATCGTCGTCGCAGCGATCGTGGCGCTCGGCTGGACGATCGTGGCGAAGCAGATGAGCGCGGTGGATGCCGACGACCTGGGCTTCACCGTGGTCGACGAGCACAGTGTCGAGCTGCACTTCCAGTTCACCGCCTCGCCGGGTTCGGACGTCGCCTGCGCGGTCGAGGCACTGGATGAGGAGTTCGGCGTAGTCGGGTGGAAGATCGTCGAGATCCCGGGCGGCGAGCATCACACCAAGGGCGTCGCCGTCAGCATCCCGACCGTCGCCGAGGCGACCACCGGTTTGGTGAAGACCTGCTGGGTCACCTAGAATCATCCGAAAGATGACCGACGCCCCGGCCCACGCCGGGGCGTCTTCGCATATCCCTCGGGCCGCAACGCGACCCGATGTCCCCCAAGCCCCTGAAGGGGCCCGCACGAAGGAGCACGCTGTGTCCACAGACGCTCAGGTACCTTTCCTCACGCAGGAGGCCTACGACCGGCTCGTCGAGGAGCTCGAGCACCTCTCCACCGTCGGCCGTGACGAGATCGCAGCCCGCATCGAAGCGGCTCGCGAAGAGGGCGACCTCAAGGAGAACGGCGGCTATCACGCCGCGAAGGACGAACAGGGCAAGCAGGAGGCGCGCATCCGCACGCTCCAGCAGCTGCTGAAGACCGCCAAGGTCGGCGAGGCGCCCACCAGCCGCGGCATCGTCGAGCCAGGCACCGTCGTCACCGCTCTGGTCGCGGGCGACGAGGAGGTCTTCCTGCTCGGCAGCCGTGAGATCGCAGCCGGCGGCGACCTCGACGTGTACAGCGAGGCGAGCCCCCTCGGCCAGGCGATCATCGGACTGAAGGTCGGCGACAAGTCCAGCTACGAGGCCCCGAACGGGCGTTCGATCAGCGTCGAGATCACCGGCGTCGAGACCTACACCGGCTGATCTGCACAGCTGGTCCCCACACGCGAACGGCGGGATGCCCTGGGGCATCCCGCCGTTCGCATCCGTCGTCTCAGTCGGGGACGATGACCGGCTCGAAGCCGGCTTCGCGCAGGGTGTCGAGAGCGAGCTCGGTGTGCTCTGGCCCGCGGGTCTCGATCGAGAGCTGCAGGATCATGTCGCTGATCTGGAGGCCGTGCCCGTGGCGCGTGTGCAGCACCTCCATCACATTCGCTCCGGCCTGCGCGAGCAGGTCGGACACCTTGGCGAGCTGACCAGGTCGGTCGGGGAGCGGGATGCGCACCGTCGCGTACCGGCCGGATGCCGCGAGCCCGTGCGCGACGACCCGCTGCAGCAGCATGGGATCGATGTTGCCTCCCGACAGGATCGGCACGGTGACACCCGTGTCGTGCACCTTGCCGGCCAGGATCGCCGCCACCCCCACCGCGCCCGCGGGCTCGACGACGACCTTGGCGTGCTCGAGCAGCACGAGCAGAGCGCGGGCGATGTCGTCCTCGGTGACCGTGACGACCTCGTCCACGAGCTCGCGGATGATCTCGAAGGGCACGTCTCCGGGTCGTGCGACGAGGATGCCGTCGGCGATGGTCGGATGCGTCTGGATCTCGACCGGGCTTCCTGCCTCGAGCGACGGCGGGACCGCTGCGGCATTCTCTGCCTGCACGCCGATCACGCGCACCGTGCGTCCGGCCGCCGCGGCCGCAGCCTTGACGGCGGCGGCGACGCCGGCGATGAGCCCGCCACCGCCGATGCCCATGATCACCGTGTCGACGTCGGGGACGTCTTCGATGACCTCGAGGCCGAGCGTCCCCTGCCCGATCACGATGTCACGGTGATCGAACGGGTGGATGAGCACCGCGCCCGTCCGCTCGGAGAACTCGGCGGCGAGCCGCAGCGAGGTCGCGACCGTCTCGCCCTCGAGCACGACCTCGGCGCCGTATCCGCGGGTGGCCAGCAGCTTGGGCACGGGCACACCGAGCGGCATGAAGATCGTCGCGGGGATGCCGAGCATCTGCGCTGCGAGCGCGACGCCCTGCGCGTGGTTGCCGGCCGACGCGGCCACCACTCCCCTGGCGCGCTCCTGCTCGGTCAGGCGGGAGAGCCGGTACGTGGCGCCGCGCACCTTGAACGATCCGGTGCGCTGCAGGTTCTCCATCTTCAGCATCACCCGAGACCCGAGGATCTCGCCGAGGGCACGGGACAGCTCCGTCGGCGTTCGGGAGATCACCCCGGCGAGGCTCTCCGCGGCGGCGGTGAACTCGGCCAGGCTGGGAACTGCGGTCATCGATTCCTCCTCTGCCGCTCACGCGGCACTGTGCTCCAGATGAGATCCTCTGCGGCCGGCTCCTGCCCGGTGCGCCATGCACCCGAGCTGATGGTCACGGCCGCGACGTTGACGAATGCGGCGAGAGGCACCGCGAAGAGTGCGCCGGGGATGCCGGCGATCATGGCGCCGCCGGCGACGACGAGCACCACGGCAAGGGGGTGCACCTTGACCGCCGAGCCCATCAGGATCGGCTGCAGGACGTGCCCTTCGAGCTGCTGTACGAGCAGCACGACGGCGAGCATGAGCAGCCCGATCACGGGGCCGTTGTAGACCAGCGCGAGGAACACCGCGAGCGCTCCTGTCACGACGGCGCCGACGATCGGCACGAACGAGCCGAGGAACACCAGCACCGCGACAGGGATGGGCATCGGCACGCCGAGCAGGGCCGCGCCGACTCCGATCCCGACCGCGTCGATGCCGGCGACGAACATCTGCGTCCGCGCGTAGTCGACGACGGTCGCCCAGCCGTTGCGGGCCGCCGCGTCGGCCGCCGGGCGAGCGGTGCGCGGGAAGAGCTTCAGCGTCCATCTCCAGATGCCGCCGCCGTCGGCGAGAAGGCAGATGAGGATGAACAGCGCGAGCAGCGCCCCGGTGACGATGTGGGCGGCCGTCCCGGTGACGGCGAGCGCGCCGTTGAGCAGCAGGTCGGCCTGTTCGTTCAGCAGCCCGATGCCCTGCTGGATGTACCCGTCGATCTGCTTCTCGGTCAGGTGCAGAGGACCGTCGAGCAGGAAGTTGCGCAGCTGGCCGATGGCATCCGCCGTCTTCGCCTGCACGTCGGGAAGCTGAGCGCGGATCTGCCAGACGACCAGCCAGAGAAGGCCGGTCACGACGCTGAGGGTGCCGACCACGGTGATCGCGATCGCAAGCCATCGGGGAACCGGGCGCGCAGCATGAGCTGGAACGCCGGCCACAGCAGCGCCGTGATGAGGATCGCGACCATCAGCGGGATGACCAGGAGCTTGAGCAGCATCACCAGCCAGATGAACAGCGCGATCAGGCCGGCTATCACCAGCAGCCGCCAGGAGTAGGCGGCTGTGACGCGCAGAGGAGCGGGCACCGACTCGTCCGCCTTGGAGGTCACCGTCCGGTCGATCACCGGCGGGTAGTGGCGGAACGGATTGCGGAACCTCGGTCTGGGGTCGTCGCTCATTGTGCAATTCTACGTTCGGCCCGAATCGCCCCCGCGCCGCGTGTCGGCGGCTGCGGATACTCTGGCGCGGTGACCGTTCACCCCTCCCAGACCCTCAGCGCCGCCGAGGCGCGTCGCATGACCCTCGCGGCGCAGGGCTTCTCCCGACGCCGACCGGATGCGGCGGCGGCCCGTCATCTCCACCGGGCGATGGGGCAGCTGGGCGTGCTGCAGATCGATTCGGTCAACGTGTTCGCGCGTTCGCACTACATGCCGATGTTCTCGCGGCTGGGCGCCTACGACCCGGCCGTGCTCGATCGCACCTTCGTGTCGCGCACGACGCACTACGTCGAGTACCTCGCTCACGAGGCGACCTTCATGCCCGTCGCCGACTGGGCGGTGTGGGGATTCCGCATGCAGGACTGGCGCGAGCGGGCGGCACGCCCAGGCGGCTGGATGCATGCCCACAGCCGCACCCTCGACTGGGTGCGCGACGAGCTTCGCACCCGCGGACCGCTTCGTCCGGCCGACCTGCGAGACGACGCTCCGCGCGAGCGGGGCTCGTGGTGGGACTGGGACGAGGCGAAGATCGCCCTGGAGCACCTCTGGCGCTGCGGCGAGGTCGCGATCGCGGGCCGTGTCGGCTTCGAGCGCCGTTACGGGCTCGCCGAGCAGATCATCCCGGCCGAGGTGCGCGACCACGTGATCCCCAGAGAAGACGCCGTGCGCGAGCTGGTGAGGCGGGCCGCGCGCTCGTACGGCGTCGCGACGGTCGCCGATCTCAACGACTACTACCGTCTGAGGGATCAGTCGGCGGTGCGCGCGGCTGTCTCGGATCTCGTCGACTCGGGTGAGCTCGAGCCGGTCGTCGTCCGCGGATGGGATCGCGGCGGGAGGCCGATCCCGGCCTGGCGCCATCGCGACGCGGTGCTGCCCCGCCGCATCGACCGCGCCGCGCTGCTCACGCCGTTCGATCCGGTGGTGTGGTTCCGTGACCGGGCGCTGCGGGTGTTCGACTTCGACTACCGGATCGAGATCTACGTCCCGGCCGAGAAGCGCCGGTACGGGTACTACTCCCTGCCGATGCTCGTGGGCGACCGGGTGGTCGGCAGAGCCGACCTGAAAGCGGATCGGGCGTCTTCGACGCTGCGGGTGCAGTCGGCGTGGTGGGAGGCGCATGCGCGCCCCGCGGAAGACGCCGCGCGCATCGCCGACGAGCTCGTCCTCGCCGCGCTGTGGCAGGGACTCGAGCGGATCAGCGTGTCGGGATGGGGAGATGCGGCGGATGCCCTCGCGCACGCTCTGCACGGCGCCGACACCGCGGTCGAGCGCCACGTGCACCCGCGGGAATGACGAACGCCCCGTCCATAGACGGGGCGTTCGGTCTGCGTGTCAGAACTGCACGCGCGGGGGCTCGGAGATCGCCCCGTCGTCGCTGACCTCGAAGAACTCCCGCTCGGTGAAGCCGAGGCCGCGAGCGAAGAGGTTGTTCGGGAACACCTTGATCTTGGTGTTCAGCTCGCGCACCCCGCCGTTGTAGAAGCGGCGCGCGGCCTGGATCTTGTCCTCGGTGTCCACGAGGGAGTGCTGCAGCTGCAGGTAGCTCTGACTGGCCTGCAGCTGCGGGTACGCCTCAGCGACCGCGAAGAGACTGCGCAGTGCCTGCTGCAGATGACCTTCGGCCACACCTGCCTCCGCAGGGCCGGTCGCGGCGAGCGTCTCTGCACGAGCGCGGGTGACTCCCTCGAAGACCTCCTTCTCGTGCGCGGCGTAGCCCCGCACGGTCTCGATGAGGTTGGGGATGAGGTCGGCTCGACGCTTGAGCTGCACGGTGATACCGCTCCAGGCCTCATCGACGCGCACGTTCAGCTGCACCAGCGAGTTGTACGTCGACCACAGATAGATGCCGACGAGCAGAAGCACTCCGACGACGATCAGTACCGGCCACAGCCATTCCATGCGGAGCCCCCTCTTGAATCGACATCCATCCTATGCGCGGATCACTGCGCGTCGGCTGGACGACAGGCCGCGCTCAGGCGCCCAGGACGCGTTCGAGATGGCGGTTGCCGAACAGCCGATCGGGGTCGAGGCGGTCGCGCAGTGCGAGGAAGTCGTCGAAGCGCGGGTATCGCTCGCGCAGCTGCTCGGCGCCCTGACTGTGCAGCTTGCCCCAGTGCGGCCTGCCGCCGTTGGCGAGCATGATCTGCTCGACGGCGTCGAAGTACTCCCGCGGGTCCACGCGCCAGTACCGGTGCACCGCGATGTACGCGCTGTCCCGACCGTGCGCCGTCGACAGCCACAGATCGTCGGCCGCCGCGAAGCGGACCTCGACGGGGAATTCGACGCGCCAGCCGCGATCGTCGATGAGCGCGCGCAGCTGCTGGAACGCCGGCACCAGGTTCTCGGCGGGCAGCGCGTACTCCATCTCACGGAAGCGGACGTTGCGGTGGTGGACGAGCACCCGGTGCGACTGGTCGGAGTACTCCGCATCGCCCGTCAGCGTCACGGCCAGGCGGTTGAACGGCGGGATGACGGCCGGCACGGCCCTGCTCACCGCGCAGAACGCGCCGAAGACACCGTTCGACAGCACGCTCTCGTCGAGCCAGCGCTGCACGGGCGGAACGGGTCGACGGCGGGTCGACTCCGGCATCCGGGTCTGGGTCTTGGTGAGGGCGACGTCGGTGTGCGGATGCCAGTAGAACTCGAAATGGTCTGCCTCCGCCGCCCGCTCGTGAGCGGTGTCGAGGGTCTCGTCGAGCGGCACCGGCGCGTCTACGGCCTGCAGGACGAATGCGGGCACGCACTGCAGCGTGACCTCGACGACGATGCCGAGCGCGCCCAGTCCGACGACGGATCCTGCGAGCAGCTCGCTGTTGCGGTTCTCGTCGATGCGCAGGAATTCGCCTGCGGCGGTGATCAGCGTCATACCGCGCACCTGGGTGGCGATGCCGCCGAAGCGGGCGCCGGTGCCGTGAGTGCCGGTCGAGATGGCTCCGCTGATCGACTGGCGGTCGATGTCGCCGAGATTCTGCATCGCCAGTCCGTACGGCTTCAGCAGTGCGGGGATGCGGTGCAGGCGCGTACCCGCGAGCAGCGTCACCAGCCCGGTCTGCGGGTCGGCCGACACCAGCCCCTGCATGTCGTCGAGCTCGAGAAGCACACCGGGTGCCGCGGCGATCCCGGTGAAGCTGTGCCCCGCGCCCACGGCCTTCACCGTGAGCCCCTGGGCGGCAGCCGCCTTCACGGCGCGCTGCACGCCCTCGGGTGAGCGGGGTCGCTCCATGCGCACCGGCCGCACAGCCGCGGTACGACCCCAGTTCCGCCAGATCGCGCCTGGTCGCGTCATAGGAACACCTTTCCCTCTCCGCGGTAGGTGGGCAGCTCGCCTGTCACGGCGCCGTCCGAGACGAGATGGTACCGATCGATCCGCTCGGCGGGTTCGCCGCTCTTCGCATGCCGGAACCAGACTCGGTCGCCGACACGGAGATCGCGCGCGGCGGCGCCCTGCAGCGGCGTCTGCACCTCGCCCGCCGCCTCGCGACCGAGGGTGTGCAGGCCCGAGGGCCAGACGGGGCGCGGCTGGCGGGAAGCAGTGGCGGGGCCGGACGCGATCCATCCGCCGCCGAGCACAGTCGCGATATCGGCCGTCGGCTTGCGCACGACGTCGAAGGCGAACGCTGCCGCGGGCGCGGGGCGGAAGGAGCGGTAGCCGTCGAAGAGGTGCCCTGCGAGCAGGCCGCTGCCTGCTGTCGCCTCGGTGAGCGACTCGTCGCTGCCGGTGAACTCGAGCGATCCGGTCCCTCCGCCGTTGAGGAACTCCAGCGGCGTCACGCCGAGCATCGCCTCGGCGATCTCCGCACGCCGTCGGCGCAGCTCGTCGCGCGAGCGAGCCTGCACCATCCGGATGACCGGTGCGTCGGCTCCTGCGGCATCCCCCTGGCCGGCGATCTGCGCCTCGTACATCTGCAGGCCGACCAGCCGGAACCCCGGACGCCGCACGATCCGCCGGGCGAAGGCCGCCACGTCGGAGGCGGAGTGCAGCGGCGAACGGCGCACACCGACATGGCCGAGCGACGGCGACCGCAGCGAGGCGTCCACGTCGATCGCGACGCGCACCTCGGGGCGCGCTCCTGGAGCGGCGACCGAGTCGATCAGGTCGAGGTGCGAGAGGTCGTCGATCATCAGGGTGATGCGCGATGCCGCCTGCTCGTCCGCCAGCAGGCGGCTCAGCCCTGCGCGATCGACGGTCGGATAGCCGAGCACGATGTCGTCGTGCTTCTCTGCGAGCCAGAGCGCCTCGGCGAGGGTGAATGCGAGGATGCCCTGGTATCCGGGGATCTCGAGCACAGCGTCGAGCACCGCACGCACGCGGACGGACTTCGTCGCGACCCGGATCGGGATGCCTCCTGCGCGCACCAGCAGGTCCAACGCATTGTGCCGCAGCGCTTCACGGTCGATCACGGCGACGGGTGCCGGAAGATGGGCGGTGGCCTCGGTCAGCGAGGCCCAGTACCGTTCGGGGGAACGCCAGGCGGCCTCGGAGTCGGATGCCGGACGCAGGCCTGCGGTGAGATCGAGCACTCCCCCACCATACGACGCGGCCCCTGCGGGGCGTCGATAGGCTGAATCGGCGGGCCCCCATAGCCCAACGGCAGAGGCAGGCGTCTTAAACACGCTTCAGTGTCGGTTCGAATCCGACTGGGGGCACGGACTCCCTCAGCGGACGGCGGGCTCGCGGTGCAGGGCCTCCACCATGGGCGCGAGTTCGGGCTGGTCGGCCGCCTCGGCGAGCACGCGCTCGAGGGTCGCATCGTGCACCGGCTTGGCGCGATCGTGCAGCTCATGGCCGGCGGCGGTGAGCTCGGTGTAGATGCCGCGGCGATCATCGGCGCAGAGGATGCGCGTGAGCAGCGCGCGATCTTCGAGCCGGTTCACAAGCCGCGTGGTGGCGCTCGGGCTCAGCGCCGCCGCGCGCGCCAGCTGCTGCATGCGCATGTGCCAGCCGTCCTGGCGGTTCAGCGCGTCGAGAACCGTGTACTCCACGACCGACAGCCCCGCCTCGGCGGTGAGCGCGCGTTCCAGCTCGACCTCGATCATGCCGTGAAGGGCGGCGAGGGTTCGCCAGCCCTGCGCGCGGATCTCGACGGCGTCGTCTGCGATGCCCATGAGCGACTCCCTCAAAGTAGTTGCTTGCGCCGTTTAGTTGCGTGTGCAATTATGTCTAGTGCAAACGCAAAATCCCGCGTCTGCAATCAATTCAGTGTAACAGGAGAACCCTCATGCCACTCGGGCTCATCGCGCTCGCCATCGGAGCATTCGGCATCGGCCTCACCGAGTTCGTCATCATGGGCCTGCTTCCCGAGGTGGCAGCCGACTTCGGGGTCACCGAGGCCACAGCCGGATGGCTGATCTCCGGCTACGCCCTCGCGGTGGTCGTCGGCGCGCTCCTCGTCACCGCCGCCACCCTGCGCCTGCCTCGGAAGGCTCTGCTGATGGGGCTCGTCGTGCTGTTCATCGCGGGCAACGTCCTCACCGCGATCGCCGGCGACTACTCCACGGCCATGATCGGCCGGATCATCGCCGCACTCGACCATGGCGCATTCTTCGGCGTGGGGTCCGTGGTCGCGGCAGACCTCGTCCGGCCGGAGAGGAAGGCCCGCGCCGTGGCGATCATGTTCACGGGTCTCACCGCGGCCAACGTGCTCGGGGTGCCGTTCGGCACGTTCCTCGGGCAGCAGCTGGGCTGGCGCTCGACGTTCTGGGCCATCTCGCTGATCGGCGTGCTCGCCTTCGCCGGCATCGCGCTGCTCGTGCCCACCACCCGCGGGACGCAGCGGACGGTCAGCCTTCGCGCCGAGCTGAGCGCATTCCGCTCGGGACAGGTCTGGCTCTCCCTGCTGGTCACGGTGCTCGGCTACGGCGGGATGTTCGGCGCGTTCACCTACATCGCCTACACGCTCACCCAGGTCAGTGGGTTCGCCTCGTCAGCCGTGCCGTGGCTGCTCGTGCTGTTCGGCGTCGGCCTCGTCGTCGGCAACGGGCTGGGCGGACGACTCGCCGACCGCTCGATCGACCGCACGCTGCTCTCGTTCATCGGCGCGCTCCTCGCCGTGCTGGTGTTCTTCGCACTCACCGCCGGATCCCAGGCCGCCACGATCGCATCGCTGTTCCTCATGGGCGGGTTCGGCTTCGGAACCGTGCCCGGGCTGCAGAGCCGGATCATGCGGTACGCCGACCACGCCCCCACCCTGGCATCCGGAGCCAACATCGGCGCCTTCAACGTCGGCAACGCGCTGGGCGCGTGGGCAGGAGGCATCGGCATAAGCGCCGGCCTCGGCTACACCGCGCCCATCTGGATCGGTGCGGCGATCACCGCCGCCGCGCTGGTCGTGATGACGGTGGCCATGCTCACCGCGCGGCCTCGCACGGATGCCCCCTCGACCGAGCTCGTCTCGGCTCACTGAGACCACCGCTCGAAAGGAACCCGCATGAGCATCCCCTCCATCTCGCTGAACAACGGAGTCACCATGCCGCAGCTCGGCTTCGGCGTCTTCCAAGTGCCCGACGACGAGACCACGGCCGCCGTCGCCGAGGCCCTGCGCGCGGGCTACCGCAGCATCGACACCGCGGCGGTCTACGGCAACGAGGCCGGCGTCGGTCGTGCGCTCCCCGACTCGGGCATCGGCCGCGACGAGCTGTTCATCACCTCGAAGGTATGGAACTCCGATCAGGGGTACGACAGCACGCTCAGGGCGTTCGACGAGTCCCTGTCGAAGCTCCGGCTGGAGCAGCTGGACATGTACCTCATACACTGGCCCGCGCCGGCTCAGGATCTGTACCTCGACACCTGGCGCGCGCTGGAGCGCCTGGTCTCCGAGGGTCGTGTGCGGGCCATCGGCGTGTCCAACTTCGAGCCGGCGCACCTCGAGCGACTGATCGCCGCATCCGACGTCCTCCCGGCGGTGAACCAGGTCGAGCTGCACCCCGCGCTGCAGAACCGCGCCGTGGCTGCCGCGAACGCGGCGCACGGCATCGCGACCGAGGCATGGAGCCCCCTCGCCCAGGGCGCCGTGCTACGCGATCCGGCGGTGCTCGCCATCGCGCACAGCTATGGCGTCTCCCCCGCGCAGATCGTGCTGCGCTGGCACCTTCAGCAGGGACGCATCGTGATCCCCAAGTCGGTGACGGCGTCGCGGATCGCCGAGAACATCGACGTCTTCGGTTTCGAACTCTCGAACGACGAGCTCGCCGCCGTCGACGCGCTCGACCGCGACGGCCGCACGGGCCCTCACCCCGACGAGTTCAACGGCTGAGACCGGGTACGAAGAGGGGCTGTCCGAGTCGTGCGCTCGGACAGCCCCTCTCATCGCTTCTGATCAGGCGCTGACGTCGACGCTCTCGGCCGTCGCGGCGGCCTTCTTCGCGGGAGCCTTCTTCGCCACCGGCTTCTTGGCAGCCGGAGCCTTCTTCGCCGCGGGCTTCGCCGCGTCGGACTTCGCTGCCGGCTTCACGGCATCCGACTTGGCGGGCTTGCCCGCATCCGACTTCGCCGCGTCCTTCTGGGCGGCAGGCGCAGCCGCCTCGGTCACCGCGGGGCGCGGACGCGCCGCGAACTCCTCGAACGCCGCACGCGGGCGCTGCACGGCGGCGAGGTTGGCGAAGTCGCGACCGAGCCACAGGTTGTGCCACCAGCCCCACAGCACGCGCCACTTGCGCTCCCAGGTGGGCATCGCGAGGCCGTGGTAGCCGCGGTGCGCGACCCAGGCGACGAAGCCCTTGAGGGCGATACCGCCCGACTGGAAGACACCGTTGTAGAGTCCGAGACCGGCCACAGCGCCCAGGTTCTTGTGGAAGTAGTCCTTGGTGCCCTCACCGCGCAGAACGGCGACGAGGTTCTTCGCGAGAAGCTTCGCCTGACGAACGGCGTGCTGTGCGTTCGGCACGCAGGTTCCGTCGGGCAGTCCGCCGGTCTTGTCGGGAACGGCCGCCACGTCACCGGCCGCCCACGCACCCTCGACCGGGTGGCCCTCTGCGTCGACCACGCGCAGGTCGGCCTGCGCGGTGATGCGGCCGCGTGGCTCGGTCGGCAGGTCGCCGCCGCGGACCACGGTCGGGTTCGCCATCACGCCGGCGGTCCAGACGATGAGGTCGGTGGGGATGACCTCGCCGGTCGACAGCTCGACGTTGCCGTCGACGGCGCTGGTGACCTGGGTATCGAGGTGGATGGCCGCACCGCGCTTGCCGAGGTCCTTCATGACCCACTTGCTGGTCTCGAGGGAGACCTCGGGCATGATCCGTCCCATCGCCTCGATGAGGTGGAAGTGCGTGTCGTCGAACGACAGCTGCGGGTACTTCGAGATCAGCGACGAGGCGAAGGAGCGCAGCTCGGCGAACGCCTCGATGCCGGCGAAGCCGCCGCCCACGACCACGACGGTCAGCAGTCGGTCGCGCTCGGGGCCCGCGGGGATCGACGCGGCCTTGTCGAAGTTCGAGAGCAGACGATCGCGCACGGCGACGGCCTCTTCGATGGTCTTCATCCCGATGGCGTTGTCTGCGATGCCGGGGATCGGGAACGTGCGAGACACGGCACCCGCGGTGACGACGATCTGGTCGTACTCGAACTCGTACGGCTCGCCGACCGGAGGAGTGATCGTCGCGACCTTGTTGGCGTGGTCGATGCCGGTCACCTTCGCGGTGATCACGTTCGTGGTCTTGAGGTGACGGCGGTGCGTGACGATCGCGTGGCGCGGCTCGATCGATCCGGCTGCGACCTCGGGCAGGAACGGCTGGTACGTCATGTACGGCAGCGGGTCCACCATCGTCACTTCGGCTTCACCCTTGCGAAGGTGCTTCTCGAGCTTCCATGCGGTGTAGAAACCTGCGTAGCCTCCACCGACAATCAGAATGCGGGGTGCAGTGCTGTTCTGAGGCACAGGGGGACAACTCCTCGTCGTCAGGGTGTGGGAGTGCGTCGACCGCGCTCCAATCGGATGCGCCGGGCAGCTGCGGTGACGCCAAGCGCTATCAGGATACCAGGCACAGTGAGGGCCAGCAGCGGCAGGGTACCGTACCTCAGCGACTCCGGGGTGGGCAGCAGGGGCGATCCCGGTTCAGCGGGCTGCTCCACCGCGGGCAGCGGCGGCACCGCCACCGGCGTCGAGCTGGGCTCCGGCTTGGGCTGCTCGGGGGCATCGGCGCGCCGGTACACCCGGATCCACTCCTCCAGGTCGCCCATCGGGTTGCCTGCGACCACGGGGAGGGACGCCGTGACAGCGGCCTCGGCATCGAGCAGCCCGTACCCGTAGAGCGGATCGGGAGTACGGGTCATGTCCGGCACAGGAACGGCCGTCCGGATGAGACGGTTGATGACGTTCGCGGCATCGAGGTCGGGGTGCGCCGCGCGCACCAGGGCGGCGGCTCCTGCGACGATCGGAGCGGCGCCGCTCGTGCCGTCCCAGGAGCGCAGCGTGCCGTCTGCCGAGATGCCAAGCAGCGACTCGCTGGGGGCCGAGATGCCGATCGTGATGCCCTGGGTCGACGCGCCGGTGCTGGCGACTCCGGTCTGATCGACGCCGCCGACGGTGAGGACGCCTGGTATGGTCGCGGGCGCTCCGATCATCGATGTGCCGCTGCCCCGGTTGCCCGCCGCGACGATCACGACGACATCGTGCTCGAACGCATACAGGAACGCCTCGTCCCAGCTCTCATCCCAGTCGAGGGTGTTCGTGGTGAACGACAGGTTGATGACGTCGGCGCCGTTGTCGACGGCCCACTTCATGGCGTCGACGACCTGCTCGGTGAACGGCACGGTCGAGGCCGAGCCGGGGAAGCCGAGCGAGACCGACAGCAGCTGCGCCTCGGGGGCGACGCCGATCATCCCCGTCCCGTCGGGATTCCCCCGTCCCGCGGCGAGCGACGCGACCCATGACCCGTGGTTGGGGTCGCGCACGCCGACGGGCGTGCGCCCGTCCGGGCTCCCGACGCCAGAGACGTCGGTGCCATCGGCGACAGCGCCGTCGAAGACGACGGGGGCTTGCCGATGCCCGTGTCGATGATGGCGATCCTCACCCCCTTGCCCCGCGTGACGTTCCACGCCTGCCGGATCTTCGCGCCGTCGAGCCAGTACTCGAGCGCTCTCTCGGGGTCGTTCGGATCGTCGGGGATGGGCGGCGGGGTCTGCGGCGGAGTCTCGGTCGTCGTCTGCTGCACCGACGCCGCGCGCGTGTCGGCGGCGACTGCCGGCGTGGCGGCCAGGATCACGGATGCCGCCATCGCCGCAGCCACGGCGATGCCTCGCAGCATCCGCTCAGCGGTCATTCCGTGTCGTCTCCCCGTGCGGCGCCGGGGTCGACGCAGGCGCAGCGCTCGGGCGACCAGCTCGAGCGCTGAAGCGCGGCGTCGCCCAGCGGATTCACTCCCGGCCCTGCGGCGAGCGCATGGCCGGCGAGCGCATGAAGGCACTTCACGCGTGCAGGCATCCCCCCTGCGGAGATGCCGTCGATCTCGGGGACGTCGCCATACTGGGCACGGTCGGCGAGGTACGCCTCGTGCGCCCGGAGGTAGGCTGCGGCGATCTCGTCGTCGGCGTCGAGCATCCCCGCGAGCTCTGGCATGACCTGCGTCGCCTCGAGGGTCGACATCGCGGCAGTGGCAGCGGGATGCGTCAGATAGTAGAACGTCGGAAAGGGCGTTCCGTCGTCGAGACGTGGGGCCGTGGCGACCACTGTCGGGTTGCCGCAGACGCAGCGCGCGGCGATGCCGATCACGCCGCGGGCGGCGCGGCCCAGCTGACGCGAGACCACGTCGATCTCGGCAGCGGTCGGCGTCGGGAAGGGAGGTGTCGTCACCTCACCAGGGTACGGGAGGGTCGCTGTATGCAGCCTCAGCCCTGGCCGCCCGGCACCTCGACGGCGGTCTTCGCCAGGCCCGCCGAGGTGAGGCCGCGCAGCAGCTGCGGCATCCAGTCGGCCGCACGCTCCTCGAGCTCGTCACTGACCTCCTGCTGCTCGGGCGGCAGGTCGGCGGGATCGAGGTCGTCGTCGACGAGGTAGACGACCTCGCCCGGCTTGACGTAGTACAGGCGCTCACGCGCCTGCGTGGTGATGTACGCCGGGTCGTCCCAGCGCTCGCGCTCGCGCTCGAGCTCGGCGATCTGACCCTCGGTCACCTGCACCGAGTGCTCGAGGGCGGCGATCTTCTGCTTCTGCCCGAGGTACGTGCCGATCGTGGGCACGAGAACCCACGTGCCCAGCACGACGAGCGACAGCATGATCACGGCGAAGCCCGAGAGGCGGATGCCGCTCGCCCATTCGCGCACATCCACGGTGCGGCTCGAAGCGGTGCGGCCGGCCGTGCGTTCCCGCTTCGGCGTCGCCGGCCGGGACGCCGAAGGAGGGGGAACCGGTCGTCTGGCCATGCTCCCCCTCCTTCATCCGTTCAGTTCAGCGCGTGCGCTCCGGCTCAGCCCTGGAAGCGCGGGAAGGCGGATGCGCCGGCGAACACCGCCGCGTCGCCCAGCTCCTCCTCGATGCGCAGAAGCTGATTGTACTTCGCGACGCGCTCGCTGCGTGCGGGCGCACCGGTCTTGATCTGACCCGCGTTCGTCGCGACGGCGAGGTCGGCGATCGTGGTGTCCTCGGTCTCACCGGAGCGGTGCGAGAGCATGGCCGTGTAGCCCGAGCGCTGCGCGAGGCTGACCGCGTCGAAGGTCTCGGTCAGGGTGCCGATCTGGTTGACCTTCACCAGCAGCGAGTTGGCGACGCCCCGCGTGATGCCGTCGCCGAGTCGCTCGGGGTTGGTGACGAACAGGTCGTCGCCGACGAGCTGCACCTTGCCGCCGAGGGCATCGGTGAGCTGCTTCCAGTTGTCCCAGTCGTCTTCGGCCAGGGCATCCTCGATCGTGACGATCGGGAAGTCCGAGACGAGGCCCTGGTAGTACTCGATCAGCTCGGGGCCGGTCCAGTCCTTGTTGTCGAGGCGGTAGACGCCGTCGGTGAAGAACTCGGTCGCGGCGACGTCGAGGCCGAGCGCGATGTCCTTGCCCGGGGTGAAGCCGGCCTTCTCGATCGCCTTGATGAGGAACTCGAGTCCCTCGCGGTTGCTGGGCAGGTCGGGGGCGAAGCCGCCCTCGTCGCCGAGGCCCGTGGCGTAGCCCGCCGCCTTCAGCTCGGCGCGCAGCACGTGGTACGTCTCGACGCCCCAGCGCAGCGACTCGGAGTAGGTGTCTGCACCGATCGGGGCGAGGAAGAACTCCTGCATGTCGATGCCGTTGTCGGCGTGCTCGCCGCCGTTGATGACGTTGAACAGCGGAACGGGCAGCAGGTGCGCGTTGGGGCCGCCGAGGTAGCGGAACAGCGGCAGGTCGGCCGAGTCGGCTGCGGCCTTGGCCACGGCCAGGCTGACGCCGAGGATGGCATTGGCGCCGACGCGCTTCTTGTTGTCGGTGCCGTCGACCTCGTTGAGGATCTCGTCGACGATGCGCTGCTCGCTCGCCTCGACACCCTCGATCGCGGGGCCGAGCTCGTCGATCACGGCCTCGACGGCCTTGAGGACGCCCTTCCCGCCGTAGCGGCCCTTGTCGCCATCACGCAGCTCATACGCCTCGAAGGCTCCGGTGGATGCACCGGAGGGGACGGCGGCGCGCTGCACGACGCCGTCATCGAGGAGCACCTCCACCTCGACGGTCGGGTTTCCGCGCGAGTCGAGAATCTCGCGTGCGCCTACAGCCTCGATCAGTGCCACAGAAGTGCTCCTTCGAAAGGGAGAAAAGGGTGGTGGTGGAGCGACGTCGATCCGCGATTCAGTCTAGCCGTGCCACTCGTCCGGCCTCGGGCGCGTGTCACACCACGAGCGCGAGGGCCACGCCGTCCCAGCCCTTGACGCCCACCGTCTGCAGCGCCGTCGCGTCGAAGCGGGGGTCCTCCCCCAGCATCCGCAGCCCGTCGCGCGTGCCGATGACCTTCGTGTCGTCGGTGGCGTCGTTCACGATCTCGCCGTCGCGCCCCACGTTGTCGAGCACGATCACCGTGCCGGGGTGCCCCAACCTGGCGGCCCAGTCGAGGTAGAGGGTGTTCGACTCCTTGTCGGCGTCGATGAACACGAGATCGAATCCGCCCACAAGCGTCGGCAGCACGTCCTCGCCGCGTCCGACCCGGATCTCGACCCGGTCCCCCACGCCGGCCGCATCGATGCTGGCGCGTGCGATGTCGGCGTTGTCCTGCTCGGCCTCGATCGTCACGACGCGCCCCTGCTCGCCCACCGCGCGCGCCATCCAGATGGTCGAGTAGCCGCCGAGGGTTCCGATCTCGAGCACGCGCCGCGCGCCGCTCATCCGCACCAGCAGGTTCAGCAGCTTGCCGGCGACAGGGGCGACCTCGATGTCGGGCATGCCCGCCTTCCGCTGCGCGGCGAGCGCCGCTTCCAGTGCCGGGTCGTGCCCGACCAGCAGGTCGGAGAGGTACTCGTCGGCGGCGCGCCAGGCATGCGGGGTGGATTCGGCCATGAGCCCAGCCAACCGGGGCCGCGGCCCGCGGTCAAGGCGCGCGCATGTCGGAGATCTCAGGCCGTTCCGCTGCGACACGGCGTGTCGTGCGGCTGGGCCCCACGACACGCCGATCGGATGCCGAGTGGTCTGAGATCCCCGACGATGCTGAGGCGTCAGCGCGTCGCACTCCGGTGCTCGAGGTGCGCCTGCAGGGTCGCGGCTGCGGTCTCGGCGCCGTCGACGGTCACGACCACTGCGCCCTTACCGCGACGACTCACCTCGATCGCCGGTCCGCTGCGCAGCACGATGCCCGTGCGGCCGTCCAGCGCGACGCGCCAGCCCACTCCGCCGAACTCCGCGAACGGGTGGCATTCGATCGCCCGCACCGAGCTGATCTCATCGAGCGGCACATGCAGCCGCGGGGCCCCGAGCTGCGAGCGGACTGTCAGCCCGTCGACCCCGACACGCACCCGGAACGATGCCGTCGCAGCGAGGGCGAGTCCCACCACGACCAGCACGAGCAGCGGGATCCAGACCTTGTCCGGCGCCTGCAGCAGCATCACCCCGGTCACCCCGATCAGCATCACCGCGGCCAGTCCGATCACGACCACACCGGGGCGTGCCATGGTCGCCGTACCCATCCAGACCACCCGCTCCCCCGCCGCGATCGACCTGAGCTGGGTGCTCTTCAACGTCGCAGCCGGTGTGGCCGCGACATCGGGCTGCAGCACCCAGCCCACCGCCGACAGCACGAGCAGCGCACAGAACCCGCCGATCATGACGGGCAGCACGTTCGTCGCCGCTGCGGCGTCTGCGAGACCCCGCTGCATCCACACGGATCCCGCGGCGATCACTGCACTGAATCCCGAGAGGCCGAGTGCGATGGCGCCGAGAAAACGTGCCGTCACACCCCACTGCGTGCGCGCCATCGACAGCGTGGTGGTCACGAGAAGCAGCGGCAGGCCCAGACCAAGCACGGCGGCGAGCCACAGATAGGCGGCCGGCGGGGCGAAGCCGTCGACCCCGTCCGAGCCCCAGTGCATGGCCACAGGGTCTGGCAGCTCGGGCATCCACAGGGCGATGAGGGCGACAGCCGCCGCGGTGAGCACCGCGGGGGCGACGAGTCCGACGACGATCAGTGCGCGCCGGGCTCGACGCACCTCGGCGGCGGTGTCCGGCTGCGTAGTGGGGCCGTGGGCGGGCGAGGTCATGAGCTCATCTCCTTGATCAAAGCGGCGAGGGTCGTGGGGGTGACGCCGAGTTCGGCTCCGCGTCGTACGAGAGCGGCGATCTCTTCGGCGAGATCGGCAAGCGGCGCCGCCGAGGCCGAGATCACCGCGCCCCTGCCCCGTCGCAGCTCGACGAGACCCTCGTCTCGCAGCTCCTGATAGGCGCGGAGCGCCGTGTGCACGTTCACCTCGACGGCCTCGGCGAGATCGCGCGCGGCCGGCAGCCGGTCGCCCGGCCCGATCCTTCCCGCAAGCACCTCTCCGCGGACCGAGGCCGCGATCTGCTCGAACAGCGGGCGAGGGCTGTCCGGGTCGACTCTGATGAGCATCCTTACCTCCAATGCCACTTATTCTACTCAAACTAGATCAACTATGGCAACTAGATCATTTGTGCGGCATCGCCAGTCGATCTGACACGGCCTCTCCCGCTGATCAGACTGACGACATGCGCATCACTCCTCGACGCCTCGCCGTGGGCATGAGCCTCTGGTTCCCGAACCTGTTCAGCGGTATCCGAGTACGCCGTTTCAGTCACGACTGGACGCGTGCGACCGTCGAGCTGCACGTCAACCCGCTCACCCGCAACTACGTCAAGACGGCGTTCGGCGGTTCGATGTCGGCGATGACCGACCCGTACTTCTTCATGCTCGTGATGCATCAGCTCGGGAAGGACTATGTCGTGTGGGACACCCGCGGCGAGATCGAGTTCGTCAAGCCGGGTCGAGGGGTGCTCACCGCCGAGTTCGTCGTCACCCGCGAGCAGGCCGACGAGCTGCGCCGTCGGGCGCACGGCGGCACGCAGGTGCGCGAGTGGTTCGAGACCGTCATCACAGACCGGCAGGGAGATGTCGTCGCCAGGGTGCGCCGTGAGGTCTACGTGCGCGAGAAGAAGCGCGTCACCCAGTCGCGCCGGAATCAGGCCGCCTGACGCGTCACACGCCGTTCACCACCAGGTGCGAGCATGGACGGATGCCTCTCGCGCGCCGCCTCACCCTCACCGACGCCGTTGCCATCGGACTCGGATCGATGATCGGGGCGGGCGTGTTCGCCGTATGGTCGCCGGCGCTCGGCGTCGCCGGATCGGGCATCCTCATCGCGCTGGCCATCGCCGCGCTCGTCGCGTTCTGCAACGCCACCTCCTCCGCCCAGCTGGCGGCCGCGCATCCCGTCGCCGGCGGCACCTACGCATACGCGCGCGCCGAGATCGGCCCGTGGTCCGGATACATCGCCGGATGGTGCTTCGTGATCGGCAAGATCGCCAGTTGCGCCGCGATGGCGATGACGTTCGCTGCCTATGCCGCCCCTGAGGGCTGGCACACGACCGTCGCCGTGCTGGCCGTCGCGGCCCTCGCCACGGTCAACTGCTTCGGCATCACGCGCACCGCGCTGCTCACGCGCATCCTCGTGGTGATCTCGCTGATCGGACTCGCCGCGGTCATGGCATCCGGATTCGCCGGCGCGCCGGCTGCCGCACCTGCTCCCCTGCCCGATGCGACCGCGTACGGCGTGCTGCAGGGCGCCGGCCTGCTGTTCTTCGCGTTCGCCGGGTACGCGCGCATCGCGACCATGGGCGAGGAGGTGGTCGACCCCGCACGCACCATCCCGCGCGCGATCGTGCTCGCCCTCGGCGGCGCCGTGCTCGTGTACGTGCTCGTCGCGGTCGCCGTCATGCTGACCCTGGGTGCGGATGCCGTCGGAAGCGATCACCCGCTCGCCGACGTCGCCGCGGTCGCCGGCTGGGAATGGACCGAGCCTGTGGTGCGCGTCGCGGGCGCGACGGCGTCGCTGGGCGCACTGCTCGCGCTGATCACCGGCATCGGCCGCACGACCCTCGCGATGGCGCGGGAATCGGATCTGCCTCGGTTCCTCGCCGTCGTCGACGAGCGCTGGCACGTGCCTCAGCGCGCCGAGATCACGGTCGCGCTGATCGTCGTCGGCATCGTGCTCGTGGCCGACCTGCGCGGCGCGATCGGCTTCTCGTCGTTCGGCGTGCTGCTCTACTACCTGATCGCGAACGCCGCGGCCTTCAGGCAGCACGCCGACGTGCGCCGCTACCCGCGGGCGCTGCAGGTGATCGGCGCGATCGGATGCCTCGTGCTCGTCTCGACGCTGCCCGTGGTCGCTTCGCTGATCGGCACCGGTGTGGTGCTGGCCGGTGTCGGCTACCGGATGCTGCGCCTGCGGGTCACCTCGCACTGACGCGGCGGCGTTCGCCGAGCGCGGCGACGACGGCCGGCAGCAGCGCGTCTGCGGTGCGCCGGTACCCCAGGGCACTCGGATGGAACCGGTCCAGACTGAACATCTGCTCGGGCTCATCGAAGAACAGCGGTCCGACAGTGCGCCGGAGCGATACGTGTGCCGCGCCGGTCCGCTCGGCGGCCTCGGCCTGGGCATCGGCGAGCCGTCGTGAGAGGCGCGACGCCAGACCGCGCAACGGCTGCGGCACGGGGCGCAGCGCTCCCAGGTCAGGGCAGGTGCCCACCACGACGCGCGCGCCGCGCTTGTGCAGCCGCGCGACGGCGTCGGTCAGGTGCCGTGCGGCGTCGACCACCGGGACGCGGTGGGTCACGTCGTTCCCGCCGACCACGATCACCGCGACATCGATCCGATCGTCGGGGGTCAGCGTGTCGAGCTGAGCGGCCAGATCCGACGACTCGGAGCCGACGACCGCGACCGAGCGCAGCACCACCGGCGCCGCGATCTGCGCCGCGAGCGCGCGGGCCAGGCGTCCGCCCAGAGTCTCCTTGGGCTTGGTGGCGCCGAGACCCGCAGCCAGAGAGTCGCCCGCCATCAGCAGCCGCACCGGCTCGCCTGGCAGCTTGCGCCGCCACGTGCGCTCGGCGTCGAGGGCGTCCTCTCCCAGCGGCTTGCCGATGCGACGGCGGGCGATGGCCGCCTGCCGGGCGAGCCCGAGGCGGATGCCGAGACCCGCCGCCACGAGGACGGCGACGAGCAGGGCCACGGGTCGGAGGCGGTTCATGCCCTGATCTCAGCCGGTCGGCGTGAACGCCGTGTGAACATCCCGGAGCCTGCTCCGATACGCGGACGACGTCCGCGTCAGGCGAGCGGCTTGACCTCGCCGAGCGCCTCACCCGCGCGCACCGAGGCGAAGCCGGTGTACCCGTCTGCGGCGGAGCGCTCCAGCAGCGCCTTCAGGTTCTTGGGGCGACGCTCCAGCCTGACCCGCGCGACACCGTCGGCGAGCAGCGCGGTCTTGTGGGCGAGCAGCTCGGCTACCGGCACGTCGGCATCGTGCACGAGCACGACGGCCTGCGCCTGCTCGGCCTCGCGCTCGGCGACCAGGTCGACGATGCGCTCGAATCCGATCGAGAAGCCGACCGCGGGCACCTGCTGGCCGAGGAAGCGACCGATCATCCCGTCGTAGCGCCCGCCGCCGCCGAGGGAGTAGCTCACCGAAGGGTGCGCGAGCTCGAAGATCGTGCCTGTGTAGTAGCCCATGCCGCGCACCAGGAACGGGTCGTAGACGAGCGGAGGCTCACCGGCACCCGGGCGCGCCGCGGTGACCGCGTCACCGAGAGAGACGAGGTGCGCGACGATCTCGTCCGGAGCCCCTTCCGGCAGCGCCTTGCGGATCTGCCGTTCGCCATACGGGTTGTGCTCCATCGTCTGCGGACGGGTGAGGAACGCCTCGAACGCGTCGACCGCGGATGCCGTGACGCCGCGCTCGCGCAGCTCGGTCGCGACTCCTGTCGCACCGACCTTGTCGAGCTTGTCGATCGTGATGAGCACGCCCGGGCGCTCCTCGTCGGTGAAGCCGAAGCTGTCGAGCATCCAGTCCAGGGCGCGGCGGTCGTTCACCCGCACCGTGCCGCCCTCGAGGCCGAGGGCGTCGATGGTGTCGAGCGAGGCGACGACCAGCTCGGCCTCGGCGCGCGCGCTCTCGTCGCCCATGATGTCGATGTCGCACTGCACGAACTGGCGGTAGCGCCCCTTCTGGGGTCGCTCGGCGCGCCACACCGGACCGATCTGGATTGAGCGGAACACGGCCGGCAGCTGGCCTCGGTTGGTCGCGTAGAAGCGGGCGAGCGGGACGGTGAGGTCGTAGCGCAGGCCGAGATCGCTGAGGGCCGCCGGGTCGTCGGCCGCGGCCCGGATGCCATCGGCATCGAGCCCGCGGCGAAGGATGCTGTACGAGAGCTTCTCGTTGTCGCCGCCGATGCCCGCATGCAGGCGACCGTGCTCCTCGACCACCGGCGTCTCGATCTCGTCGAAGCCGTGCGCGCGGTAGCGCTCGCGGATGACGGCGAGCACGCGCTCGCGACGGGCCTTGTCAGCGGGGAGGAAGTCGCGCATTCCGCGCGGCGGGTTCACGTTTGCCACCCGTCCATCTTTCCATTGCACGGAGTCGTGCGCACTGCCCCTGGCGGCCCGGCCGGGGCCGTGAAAGATCGGAAAGGCATCCGGGGATGCCGTCTCCGCTGCGCTTCCGATCTTTCAGGTGGCTTGTTCGGCCTGCTCTGCAGCCCGGACCTCATCTTCGAGCAGGCGGACGCGCTCGCGAAGGGCGCGCTCGGCATCCCACCCCTTCTGCCGCGCCTGCGCGACCAGCGCGAGCAGGGCGTCACCAAGCTCCCCTTCAGAAGCGATCCCGGATGCAGCTGCCGGCACCTCTGCGACGGACGCCGCCCGATCGATGACCTTCTGCGCTCGGGCGAGCGCAGGCATGCCGGCGGGGATGCCGTCGAGCGCGCTGCGGCGCTCGCGCTTCTCGGCGGCCTTCGCCGCGTTCCAGTGCACGAGCACCTCGTGGGGTGTGGTCGCGACGGCGTCGCCGAAGACATGCGGATGCCTGCGGACCATCTTCTCGGTCAGACCTCGGGCCACATCGTCGATGTCGAACGGGTCGTCGGGGTGCTGCGCCGCGATCGCGGAGTGGAACAGCACCTGCCAGAGCAGATCGCCGAGCTCCTCGCGCAGCTCGGCGCGGTCGTCGCGCTCGACCGCATCGATGACCTCGTGCGACTCCTCGATGAGGTAGGGAACGAGGTCGCGATGCGTGATCCGCTGCGTCCAGACGCACCGCTCACGCGTCTGGCGCATGGTCTCCGCCGCCGCACGCAGCGCGTCGGGCTCGGTCAGCGGATCGATCATCGCGTCACTCCGTCGCGGCGGCCAGGGTGCGGTAGGCGCGAGCGCGCGCCGAGACGATCACGGCCGACAGCAGCAGCGCGATCAGCGAGCCGCCGAGCACGCCGAGGATCGCCTGATCGCGGATCCCCGCGTCGTCGGCGAAGGCCAGGTTCGCAAGCAGCAGCGACACGGTGAACCCGATGCCGCCGAGAGTGCCTGCGGCGAGGATGTCCGGCAGGCGCAGTGCGGGCTCGGTGCCCTTCGGGCGCAACTGCATGCTCAGCCATCCGAAGAGACCGATGCCGATGATCTTGCCGACCGGCAGGGCGATCAGGATCGCCCAGAACGCCGGCGACAGCTCTGCCGGCGAAACCTGCGGGATCACGACGAACGCCGCGACGAAGGCGAAGACCGGCAGGATCACGCCGTTCACCGTCGGCTCCAGCCCGTGCCGCGTCTTCTCGGCCGGCGCCGGCGACATCGCGAGGCCGAGCATCACCCCGGCGATCGTGGCGTGGATCCCGGAGAGCGCCATGAAGCCCCAGGCGATCACGCCGATCACGCCCATCAGCACGGCGAGTCCGGACGAGCCGTTCCTGGCGACGATGCGGCTGAGCACGGCGAACACCGCGACGCACGCGACCGCGAGGCCGAACATCAGCCAGTTCACGTCATGCGCGAAGAGCACGGCGATGAAGATGATGCCGATGATGTCGTCGAGGATCGCCAGGGCGAGCAGGAACACGCGCACGGCGGTCGGGAGCCCCTTGCCGAACATCGCGAGCACGCCGAGCGCGAAGGCGATGTCGGTGGCGGTCGGGATGGGCCAGCCGACGGCGGTGCCGTCTCCCGAGCCCGCGATCAGCAGATACACGGCGATCGGCACGATCACGCCACCCGTGGCGGCGATCGCCGGCTGCACGGCCTTGCGCGGCGAATCGAGCTCTCCGTGCGTGAGCTCGTGCCGCAGCTCGATCGCCACGACGAGGAAGAAGACGGCGAGCAGCCCGTCGGCCACCCACTCGTGCACCGTCAGGTCGAGGCCGGTGCCGGGGATGGCGATGTGCGCGTGCAGCACCTCGGCGATCGCGTCGTGCGTCGGCAGGTTGGCCAGGAGCAGACCGAGCCCGGCCGCGACGAGAAGGAGCGCCGCGGGGAACTGCTGCCCGCGAAGTGGGTTGTCCGAGATACGCATCCCCTCCACTCTGTCACAGGGGACGGATGCCGTGATCGGGCGGTCTACCCTCGAAGCATGTCGCTCGAGCCCACGAACACCGAAGCCATCCGCGTCATCACCCGATTCGAAGCCTCGCACGGCATTCCCGACGCGATGCGCGCAGATGTCCGCATGCTGGGAGGCCTGCTCGGGCAGGTGCTGCGCGAGTCCGGCACCCCCGGCCTCTTCGAGGACGTGGAGAGGCTGCGTCTGGCCACGATCCAGGCATCCGATGCGGATGACGACGCCTTCGCGCGAGCAGCCGAGATCGCCGACTCCTTCAGCGTCGAGCGCGCCGACGAGGTCGCACGCGCCTTCACCTGCTACTTCCACCTCGTCAATCTCGCCGAGGAGCACCAGCGCGTCCGCATCCTGCGCGAGCGCTCCGGCCAGCCGAGGGAGGGCGCGACCGATACCGTGGCGACGGCCTTCGCGCAGCTGACGGAGGAGATCGGGGAGCAGGCCGCCCGAGAGCGGCTCGCCGAGCTGCGGTTCCACCCGGTGTTCACCGCCCACCCGACCGAGGCGCGACGTCGCGCCGTCTCCGGCAGCATCCGCCGCCTCTCCGAGCTGCTCACCGAGCACGATGCGGCCAGCGAGGGCAGCGCGGACGAGAGGCGCGCCAGGCGCCGGATGCTCGAGGAGATCGACACGCTGTGGCGCACCGCTCCCCTGCGCGCGCAGAAGCCCACCCCGACCGACGAGGTGCGCACGGTGATGGGCGTCTTCGACGAGACCCTCTTCAGCACGGTGCCGCACGTCTACCGGCGCATCGATGACGCGCTGCGCGGCGACGAGTCGGGTTCGAGCGAACCGGTCGTGCCCGCGTTCGTGCGCGTCGGCTCGTGGGTCGGCGGCGACCGCGACGGCAACCCGTTCGTCACAGCGGCCGTGACCCGCGAGGCCGCCCAGATCGCCTCGGAGCATGTGCTTCGCGGCCTCGAGCGCGCTCTCGAGCGCATCGGGCGCGCGCTCACCCTCGATGCCGCTGACACGCCGCCCAGCGACGAGGTCCGCGCGATCTGGCAGCGCTTCGCAGACGAGCACCCCGAGCTCGCCGACGACATCGCGACCCGCTCTCCGTCCGAGCCGCATCGCCGGGTGATGCTCGCCCTCGTGCACCGCGTGCACGCCACCCGCACCGAGCAGGACGCCGCCTATGGCGCACCCGAGGAGCTGCTCGCCGATCTGCGCGCCGTGCAGTCGTCGCTTCGGGACGCCGGGGCGCGACGGCACGCGTTCGGTGGCATGCAGCATGTGATCTGGCAGGTCGAGACATACGGCTTCCACCTGACCGAGCTCGAGGTGCGTCAGCACTCGAAGGTGCACAGGCAGGCCCTGGAGGAGCTCGACGCGGGACGCGAGCTCAGCGCGCAGACCCAGGAGGTGCTCGACGTCTTCCGCGCTGTGGCCGACATCCAGCGTCGCTACGGCCTGCGCGCCGCCGGACGCTACGTCGTGTCGTTCACCCAGTCCGCGCAGGATCTCGCCAACGTGCACCGCCTCGCCGCCTATGCGCTGGGCGACCAGGCGCCGGTGCTCGACGTCGTGCCGCTGTTCGAGACCTTCGCCGACCTCCAGGCCGCGCCGGCGATCCTTGCCGAGGTGGTGCGGTTCCCCGAGTTCCGCGCCCGTCTGGAGGCCACGGACGATCGGCTGGAGGTCATGCTCGGCTACTCCGACTCGTCGAAGGACGTCGGACCCGTGGCAGCGAACCTCGCCCTGTACGAGGCGCAGCGACGGATCGCGTCGTGGGCGCAGGAGTCGGGCATCCGGCTCACCCTGTTCCACGGTCGCGGCGGCGCGCTCGGCCGCGGCGGCGGCCCCGCCAACTCGGCCATCCTGGCCCAGCCACCGCACTCGGTCGACGGCCGCTTCAAGCTGACCGAGCAGGGCGAGGTGATCTTCGCCCGCTACGGTGAGCCGGCTATCGCGATGCGGCACATCGACCAGGTCGCGGCGGCGACGCTGCTCGCCTCCTCGCCCACGGTCGAACGGCGCACCAGCGGCGCCGCCGAGCGGTTCGCCGACGTGGCCGAGACGATGGATGCCGCCTCACGCGAGCGCTTCTTCTCGCTCGTCGCCGCCGACGGGTTCGCCCCGTGGTTCGCGACCGTCACCCCGATGGAGGAGATCGGCCTGCTCGCCCTCGGCTCGCGCCCCGCGCGCCGTGGGCTCTCGGTCGAGTCGCTCGAGGATCTGCGGGCGATCCCGTGGGTGTTCGCCTGGACGCAGGCCCGCATCAACCTCGCCGGCTGGTTCGGCCTGGGCACGGCGCTGGATGCCGTCGGTGACGAGGCCAGGTTGATCGAGGCCTATCGCGACTGGCCGCTGCTGCGAACCATGGTCGACAACGTCGCGATGAGCCTGGCCAAGACCGATGAGCGCATCGCCCGCGAGTACCTGTCGCTGGGCGATCGCGACGACCTGGCGAAGATCGTGCTCGACGAGCTCGCCCTCACCCGCGAATGGGTCATCCGCCTCACGGGCGGCGACCGGCTGCTCGGCAACAAGCCAGTGCTGCAGCGCGCCGTGCAGCTGCGCACGCCGTACGTCGATGCCCTCTCGCTGCTGCAGCTGCGCGCCCTGCGCGCGCTTCGCTCCGACACCCAGGGCGACACCGACCCCGACCTGCAGCGCCTGCTGCTGCTTTCGGTCAGTGGAGTCGCCGCGGGGCTGCAGAACACCGGGTGATAGCATCCCCACCGACCTGACAGCACCCCTCCCGTCCCCCATCAGAAAGCATCCGCGCGTGACAGAGAACACTGCCGACTTCCATCCGCTCAGCGCCGCCGCCCAGCCCGTGTTCGACACGGTGCGCGGCCTCAACCCGAATGAGCCGGAGTTCCACCAGGCGGTGCACGAGGTGCTGCACTCGATCGGCCCCGTGCTCGAGCGCCACCCGAAGTACCTCGACCAGGGTGTGCTCGAGCGCCTCGTCGAGCCGGAGCGCCAGGTCATCTTCCGCGTGCCGTGGATCGACGACGCCGGAAAGCTGCAGGTCAACCGCGGCTATCGCGTGCAGTACAACTCGGCGCTCGGCCCGTACAAGGGCGGTCTGCGCTTCCACCCCTCGGTGAACATCTCGATCATCAAGTTCCTCGGCTTCGAGCAGATCTTCAAGAACGCCCTCACCGGCCAGGGCATCGGCGGCGGCAAGGGCGGCTCGAACTTCGACCCGCACGGCAGGAGCGAGGCGGAGGTCATGCGCTTCTGCCAGTCGTTCATGAGCGAGCTCTCCCGCCACATCGGCGAGCACACCGACGTCCCCGCCGGGGACATCGGTGTCGGCGGTCGCGAGATCGGCTACCTGTTCGGCATGTACCGCAAGATCACGAACCGTCACGAGTCGGGGATCCTCACCGGCAAGGGCATCGGCTGGGGCGGCGCGCAGGTGCGCACCGAGGCGACCGGGTACGGCGCCGTGTTCTTCGTGCAGGAGATGCTCGCGGTGCACGGCGAGAGCCTCGAGGGCAAGCGCGTCGCCGTGTCGGGGTCCGGCAACGTGGCGATCTACGCCATCGAGAAGGCCACCCAGCTCGGGGCGCGCGCTGTCACGGCATCCGACTCGTCCGGCTACGTCGTCGACGACGCCGGGATCGACCTCGGCCTGCTGCGCCAGATCAAGGAGGTCGAGCGCGGCCGCATCGTGGAGTACGCGAACCGGCGCCCTGGCGCCCGCTTCGTCGAGGGCGGCAACGTCTGGGAGACTCCGGTCGACATCGCCGTCCCCTCCGCCACCCAGAACGAGCTCGACGAGGACTCGGCCCGCATGCTCATCGCCAATGGCGTCCGTGCCGTCGCGGAGGGCGCCAACATGCCCTCCACGCCCGAGGCGGTCGGCGCGTTCCAGGACTCCGAGGTGCTGTTCGCGCCCGGCAAGGCGGCGAATGCCGGCGGCGTGGCGACCTCGGCCCTCGAGATGAGCCAGAACGCATCGCGCCAGCGCTGGAACTTCGCGAACAGCGAGCAGAAGCTGCGCGACATCATGGCCGACATCCACGACGCGTCGTTCCGCGCCGCCGAGCGCTACGGCACCCCCGGGGACTACGTCGCGGGCGCCAACATCGCCGGCTTCGAGCGGGTCGCCGACGCGATGCTCGCCCAGGGCGTCATCTGACGCCTGCTCACCCTCCGCTGAGGAACCACTTCCTGCACGAGACACCGCGCGAGAGCGCCCGTGTCACGCAGGGAGTGGTTTCTCGCTTTCCGGGGGCGCCGGTCAGACGCGGTGATCGTCGGCGTGCCGTGCCAGTGAGCTGGCGTACCGCTCGGTGAGCTGCACCATCAGGTCGGGGGTGTCGCGGTCGACGCCGAAGACATGACCGGGGAAGTCGAGGTCGGGCATCGCGGCGGAGATCTCGTCGGCCTGGTCGGGCGAGAGCAGGCGCACCGGGTCGCCGACGGCGACCCAGCCGATCGGCACGACGCTGCCCTCGGGCAGCACCGCCCGGCGCTGGACGATCGCGTTGACGCGCACCTCGCAGCGAGGTCCGATCAGGGCACCGTTGAAGACGCGAGCTCCGGATGCCAGGAAGACCTCCTCCCCGACGGTCGCGCCTGCGATGCTGGCCAGCGTGCCCACCAGGGTGTGGTCGCCGATGTGCACGGCATTCGCGGCGGTCGCGCGGATCAGCGCGTTCTCCATCACGATGACATGCTCGCCGAGCGTGATCGGCCCGCCCTCTGCCGTGATCACGGCTCCGTGCAGCACCTGGCAGTGCGGGCCGATCTCGACGTCGCCCGAGATCACTGCTGTCGGCGCCACGACGGCGGTGTCGTGGATGCGGGGCCGAGCCCCGAGGTGCTCGTACATCATGCGGCCAGACTAGCCCCGGGCGCGCTCGCGGCGCCCGAGGACTGTCGGGAACCTCAGACGATCGTGTCGCGGACCGGCGTGTCGACCGGCGACTCGCCGCTGGCAGGGCATCCGGTCTGACGACTCCGGCGCGTTCCGCGTTGGGAGCGGCGAGGAGCGGGTCAGCGGGCGCGCAGCACCGCAGGCAGCACGATGTGCACCTCGGGGATCATGCCGGGGGTCACCCTCTTGCGGAAGATCCAGTAGCTCCACGCCTGGTAGAGCAGGATGACCGGCAGCGAGACGGCGGCGACCACGGTCATGACGCCGAGTGTGTATGGTCCGTTGGCCGAGTTCCACACCGTGAGGTCGAAGGCGGCATCCACCGTCGACGGAAGCAGCAGCGGGAACATGCCGGCGAAGATCGCCGCCGCCCCGAACAGCCCGAAGCCGGCGAAGCCGATGAAGGCCCGTCCCTCGTGCCGGCGTCGTGCCGCCGCCCAGCCGAGCGCTGCGGCGACAACCGCGAACGCGATGAGCGTCCATGCGAGCACGCTGCCGCCGTGGGCCAGCTGCACCCAGATCGCCCAGGCCGCCGCCGGCGCCAGGCAGACGGGCACCCAGCGTGCGGCGAACCGCCCCGCCCGCTCGCGCACAGGTCCGTCGGCCTTGAGCCCGAGGAAGGTCGCCGAGTGCAGCAGCGCGAACCCCACGACCGCGAGACCTCCGACCACCGCGGGCAGAGTGAGCCAGACGAACGGACCGCCGACGCGGTCGCCGTTCGCGTCGATCGGCAGCCCGGTCGAGGTCAGCGCCAGCGCGGCGCCGACGCAGAATGCGACGACGAGCGAGCCGAGGCCGATCATCCAGGTCCAGAAGGTGCGCCAGCGCTCGGTGTGGATCTTGCCTCGATACTCGATGCCGACGGCGCGCACGATGAGACCGACGAGCGTGATCGTCAGCGGCACGTAGAGCGTCGAGAACAGCGATGCGTACCAGGCCGGGAACGCGGCGAACATCGCCGCCCCCGCGGTGATCAGCCACACCTCGTTGCCGTCCCACACGGGGCCGATCGTGTTGAGCATGACGCGGCGGTCACGCTCGGAACGGGTGGAGAACACCATGTGCATGCCCACGCCGAGGTCGAAGCCCTCCAGCAGCAGGTAGCCGGTCCACAGCACGGCGATGGCGATGAACCAGACGACGGGAAGCGGTTCCATTGCTCAGTCCTCTCGAGCCGGTCAGTAGGCGAACGCGAGCACGTCGTCGCGTGTGTCGGGTCGGTCGTTGTCGTCGTCGGCGTCGCCGTCGGGATGCCCCGATGCGGCGAGCTCGGGCATGGAGGCCGCGACCCCGCCGCGCGCGTACTTCACCATCAGATAGAGCTCGATCACGAGCATCACCCCGTACACGGCGCTCAGGGTGATGACCGAGAACAGCAGCTCTCCCGCGGTCACTCCGGGCGACACGGCTGCCGCGGTGTACATGAACACGCCGTCGACGCCGGTGGCATCGGGGTTGGGGGCCACGACGAAGGGCTGGCGACCGAGCTCGGTGAAGATCCAGCCCGCGATGTTCGCCGCGAACGGGGCGACGATCCCCAGCAGTGCGAGGCGCATGATCCACGGCGATGCGGGCACTGTGCCCTTCCGTGTCAGCCACAGTGCGACCACGCCCCGAACGCGACCACGCCGCCCAGGCCGATCATCAGCCGGAAGCCCCAATAGGTGACCCACATCACCGGCACGTACTGCACGTCGGTGCCGGCGAGGTCGCCGTACAGGGCGTCGTCGGGGATGGTCTTGCCGTACTGGTCGACGTACTGGGGCTCGAGGTCGCTGATGCCGGGCATCTCGGCTCCCCACTCCCCGTTCCGAGGAATCCGAGAACGCCGGGCACCTCGATGAGCGTGATGACGTCTTCGCAGTTGCGCGAGCCGGGGTCGCCGAGCGACAGCACCGAGAACGCGGAGCCGGTGTGGCAGGCGGCTTCGGCGGCCGCCATCTTCATCGGCTGCTGCTCGTACATCAGCTTGCCCTGGATGTCACCGGATGCCACGGTGCCTGCGAATCCGAGGATGGCGACGACCGCGCCGAAGCGCAGCGACCACAGCCACACGCCGTGGTCGGTGCGGTCGCGCCCTGGCGCGGCATCCGTCTCTCCCACGATCACGCGACCGGACTCGTCGACCGTGTCGATGCCGTCGTGGCGGCGACGCCACAGGTGATACCAGGAGATGCCGAGCAGGAACATCCCGGCGACCACCAGCGCGCCGAAGATCGTGTGGATGTACGCGGCGATCGCCGTGTTGTTAGTGAGCACGGCCCACACGTCCGTCATCACGGGCCGGCCGTCTGCGCCGAGCTCGACGCCGACGGGGTGCTGCATCCAGGAGTTGGCGACGATGATGAAGAAGGCGGAGATCCACGACCCGATCACCGCGCACCACAGCGCCGCGAGGTGCAGTCCCTTGCGCAGGCGCCCCCAGCCGAAGATCCAGATGCCGAGGAACGTCGATTCGACGAAGAACGCGAGAAGTCCCTCCATCGCGAGCGGGGCGCCGAAGACGTCACCGACGAAGCGGGAGTACTCGCTCCACGCCATGCCGAACTGGAACTCCTGCACGAGACCGGTGGCGACGCCGACGATGAAGTTGATCAGGTACACCTTGCCCCAGAACTTCGTCATGCGCAGGAACTTCGCATCTCCTGTGCGCACCCAGCGGGTCTGCATGATCGCGACCATCATGCCGAGGCCGATCGTGAGCGGCACCATGAGGAAGTGGTAGACGGTCGTGATGCCGAACTGCCAGCGGGCGATGTCGAGAACGTCCACGGGTATCTCCGTTCGCGAAGGGGCGGCGGTCGTCCGCCACAGCAATTCTACGCCTCGTAGAACTTCTTCGACACACGATAGAACAAATTCGACAGAGAGTAGAATCGAAGGGCCGGACAAAATCTCGGCGAAGGAGGAAGCTCGCATGGGAACGCTCGGAGAACTGGAACGGGCCGTGATGGACGCCATCTGGGACGCCGACGACGCCCTCAGCGCGTACGACGTGCAGTCGCAGCTGGAGGCAGCGGGCCGAGCCCTTGCGGTGACCACGCTGCTGACCGTGCTCTCGCGTCTCGAGAAGAAGGGCTTCGTCGCCTCGGACCGCTCCGCCCGCCCGCACCGCTACAGCGCGGTCGCCTCCCGCGCCGATCACGTCGCCGA
Source organism: Microbacterium esteraromaticum (assembly GCF_014084045.1). Lineage (NCBI taxonomy): Bacteria > Bacillati > Actinomycetota > Actinomycetes > Micrococcales > Microbacteriaceae > Microbacterium > Microbacterium esteraromaticum. The sequence continues at coordinate 2,216,731 of NZ_CP043732.1, read as the reverse complement.
GCTGATGCACTCGGTGCTCGGCGATGCGGGCGACCGCACGGCCGTGCTTGAGCGCTTCGTCGGCGGAGTCTCCGCCGAGGACGCGGCCGTGCTGCGACAGCTGCTCGGCCGATCCGGCTGACCGTCCACCCCATGCCGAACGCCGAGCGATGCTGAGCGCCGAACCATGCTGAATGCCGTGCCATGCTGAGCGCCGTGTCCGCCGCCGCGCAGAACGGCGCTCTGGTGATCCCGCACGGGGTCGTCATCTTCGGCGCGGTCGCCTTGGGGCTGATCGCCATCGGCCTCGCCTGGCCGGCCCCCGTCGCACTGTCGCGCGCCTCATGGCCGATGCGCGCTCCCGTGATGGCCCTGCTGCTGTGGCAGGCCATCGGCCTCGCCGGCGGGCTGTCGATGATCGGTGCTCTCGCCCTGACCGGGTACGCCACCCTCCCCGGGCATCCGTGGCTCGCGCCCGTCCCCGCTGTGCTTTTCACGGTCTACCTGCTCACCCATCTGGGCGTCACGATCGTGCAGGTGACGAGGCAGCGCCACCGCCACCTCGCTCTGCTCGAGATGCTCACCTCACCGCATCCCACCCGCGCCCGCACCCGCGTCATCGACGACGCCGTGCCGATGGCCTACTGCCTGCCGAACGGACCGCGTTCGGTGACCGTGCTCTCGCAGGGGCTTCTCGATCGCCTCGACCCCGACGAGCTGGTCGCGGTGATCGCACATGAGCGGGCGCACGTCGAGCAGCGTCATGACCTGCTGCTGCTCGCCTTCCGCGCATGGCGCTCCGCCCTGCCGTGGTTCCCGATCGCAGCACGGGCCGAGGTCGAGGTCGCAGCCCTCGTCGAGATGCTCGCCGACGACCACGCCCGGCGCGAGGTGCGCGACGAGGTGCTGGCGAGGGCGATCCTGCAGGTCGGCGCGAGCGGGGTGCCCGGTGCCGATCAGCCTGTCTCCGGGTCGACGCGCGTGAGCGACCGGTTCCGCCGGCTCGCCGGTTGACTGCGCCACAGGCAGCGCGCCGACACAGGCCATCACGCGAGAACAGGACGTTCAGCCGGAATCCGTCCTGTTCTCGGATGTTCGCCTGTTCTCGGATGTTCGCCTGTTCTCGATGAGCCGCGCGGATCGGCTCATGCGGATGTGCGGTCGCCCGCAGCCGCGACAGCGGAGCTGCCGAGATGCACCAGCTCGTCGTCGCCCCGCCTGTCCGCCCGGCGATGCGAGACGAGCACGACGATCCGATCGGCGGTCGCCTCGCGGATGTCGGCCATCATGGCTGCGGCGGTCGGCTGGTCGAGGTGCGCGGTGGGCTCGTCGAGCAGGACGATCTCGGCCCGGGTGAGCAGCGCCCGAGCGACGGCGAGACGCTGACGCTCACCCCCGGACAGGGCGGATCCGCCAGGGCCGACCCGCGCGCCGAGGTCGTCGCCGAGCTCGTGCAGCAGGTCGGTTAGCCCCGCCTGCGCGAGCGCGGCGCGCAGTACGTCGTCGTCCGGGGCGTCGTCGCGAGCGCGCGCGAGCAGCAGATTGCCGCGCAGCGTCGAATCGAAGACGTAGGCGTCCTGTGGGCACCAGGCGACTCGATCACGCCAGGCGCGCTCGTCCAAGGTCGTGAGCGGCCGTCCGTCGGCGAGGATGGCCCCGGATGCCACGGGAAGAGCGCCCATCATCGCCGAGAGCAGCGTCGACTTGCCTGAGCCGGACGGGCCGTCGAGCACGAGCCACCCGCCCCTCCTGACCTCGGCGGTGACGTCTTCGACCGCCGGGCGCGGGGCCCCCGGATACCGGATCGTCACCCTGTCGAGCGTGAGTCGGATCAGGGCATCCGGACGCGCCTGGCCCCACTGCGGTGCCGGTGACGGACGCAGCACTGTGTCGAGGCGCTGCAGCAGCGCACGCAGCGCCGGCAGGCGGTGCACGGCGCCGACGAGTGCGGCGAGCGGCTCGAGCAGGGCCAGCGACAGCAGTGCGACGACCGACGCGGACTCGGCCGGCAGGCCGGGCGACAGCACGGGGACGAGCACCGCGAGCAGGGTCGTCGAGACGGTGATCACGGCTGCACCGAGGCCTGCCGACCACGCCGCGCGCCGCTCGGCGGCGGCCAGCCCCATGGCGTGCCGGTCGAGTGCTCCGAGAGCGTCACCGGCGACTCCGTTGCTCCGCAGGTCGTCGGCGGCGGAGGCGAGGGCCGCGGTCCCGCGCACGATGGCCGACCGGGCCTCGACACGGTCGGCTGAGGCGTCGCGCTCGCTGACGATGGCCAGGATGGTCGCGAGCGCGACCGCTGCGACGAGCGTCGCGGCGATGAGGACGACGATGTGCGGGGTGACGAATGCGGCAGTGATGATGGTGCCTGCGACGACCAGCACACCGGCGCCGATCGGCGGCACGACGCGCGGCAGCTGATCGCGAAGATCATCGGCGAGGGTGACGAGGTAGTCGAGCGGGGCACCGCCCTCGAGCAGACGTCGGGAGCCCGCTCCGCGGGCGGCGATGGCACGCCACAGGCGAAGGCGCAGCGCATCGACGACGAGGAACGTGGCCCGGTGCGTGACAAGGCGATCGGCGTACCGTCCGGCCGCCCGGCCGATGCCGAACGCGCGCACGCCGACGATCGCGACGAGCAGGTACATGATGTACTCCTCGACGCTGGCGCGCACGATCAGCCAGCCCGACACCGCGGTGAGCGCGACGGCGAGACCGGCAGCGAGCGCCGACAGAGCAGTGGAACCGGCCCAGAGCCAGGCGTGCGGGCGCAGCAGGCCTGCGAGGGTCAGCGTGCGTCGCGAGCGCGGCTCACCTCCGAAGGCCGGAGACGATCCTGCAGGATGCCCTGGTTCGGTCCGCCCTTCAAGATCGGCGTCACCCTCGATTCCCGGCCGATCTTCGCCAGCCGGAAGCCCGCCAGCAGGGACACCGGCGGCGCGCGCGTCACCGGCCGGCGTGTCGACCGAGATGACGCGGTCGGCGAGGGCGAGCGTCTCGGGTTCGTGAGTGGCGAGCACGATCGCGCAGCGATCGGCGCGGCGCAGCACCGCGTCGCGCACCAGTCGAGCAGCCACGCGGTCGAGGTGGGCCGTCGGCTCGTCGAGCACGAGCAGCCGGGCTCCCGCGTCCACGCGTGCGAGCGCCCGCGCGACCGCCAGACGTCGCAGCTCTCCTGGGCTCAGTTCGGCGGTCGCCGCGTCGGCCAGCCCCCCGAGACCCAGCTCGTCCAGCGCGTCCGTTCCGGTGCCGTACAGCGCGAGCTCCTCCCGGGGTGTCGCGGCGAACATGCGCGGCGCCTGGGGAGCCCAGGCCACGGCATCCGCATCCACTCCGCGAACCGCACCCGCGATCTCGGCGTCGGCCGGAAGCACGCCGGAGAGCGCGCCGAGCAGCGTCGACTTGCCGGCCCCGCTGCGTCCCGTGACGGCTGTGATGCCGGCGAGGTCGCCCGTCACGGCGCGCAGCGCGGGCATCCGGCGACCCGGATAGGCCACGCTCAGCGCGTCGATGCGCATCGGACCGCCCGTCTCGGCTCTGGCGTCACGACGTGCCGGTTCGTCGACGATTCTCTTCGCGCGCTCGAGGGCGGAGAGTCCGTCCTGCGAGGCGTGGAAGGCGGTGCCGACCTCGCGCAGGGCGGTGAAGCACTCGGGTGCCAGGATGAGCGCTATGAGAGCGGGCTCCAGCGTCATCGTGCCGTTCAGCAGCCGCAGACCGAGGAAGACGGCCACGACCGCGACCGAGATGGTCGCGATGAGCTCGAGGGCCAGTGCCGACAGGAACGCCCAGCGCAGCGTCTCCTCTGTGCGGGCCCGATAGCGGCGCTGGATGCCGTCGAGCGCGCGGGTCTGCTCGTCGACCCGTCCGAGACCGACGAGCACGGGCAGTCCGCGGGCGAGCTCGGTGAGGTGGTCGGCGAGGCGGGTGAGCGCGGTGAGCGCCGCGTCGGTGCGCTGCTGCGTGTGCTTGCCGATCAGGATCATGAACAGCGGCACGAGCGGCACGGTGATCACGATGATCAGGGCGCTGAGCCAGTCGGCGCCGAGGATCCGCACGCCGACGAGCAGCGGCACGACCGCCGCCGCGATGAGTGCAGGCAGCGACTGGATGAAGTAGTCGTCGAGGTCGTCGAGTCCGTCGGCTGCGAGCACCGCGGTGCCGCCGCCTGTCCGCCCGCCTTCGGCGATACGACGCCAGAGTCGTCGGCGCAGGTCGCTCTTGACCGACGTCGCGATGCGGCGCGACGCCACTGACGTGGCCCACTCCGCTCCAGCGCGCAGCAGTGCGCCTGCCACGCCCACGATGAGGATCGTGCGGGTCGCATCGGGAGTGAGTCCGGATGCTGCGAGGCCGGCGACGCCGCGCGCAACGGCCTCGGCGATGAGCACGAGCCCGAGCGCCCGCAGGGCTGCGAGCATGCCGAGCCCGTAGAGCGCCGGTCGTGGCACCGACGAGAGGTCGGGTCGGCGCGTCGGCGTCTTCGGACGCGACGCCTCCCGCACCCATGGGTCGTCCGGATCGTCAGCACTCACACCATAATTCTACCGCGCGTAGAAGTCGTGGCGCGCCGTGCCGGCAGCCCGCTCAGACGCCCGCGGGCTGCGCCTTCACCGGCTCAGGGAACATCGCGGTGAACAGCTGCCCGACCCATTCGATCAGGTCTGAGTCGACAGGCATCGGCACGACCAGCGCCTCACCCCCGCCGACCAGCTTCGCCTTCGGATACAGGCGCTGCAGGCGCACCTTCATCGAGTCCTCGAAGCGCGCCGGCGCGACACGCAGGTTCGAGCCCATCGCGACGACGTCCGAGAGCCCTGCCCGCGCCGCCCTGCGGCGCAGCCGCGCGACCTTCACCAGCGTGGTCACCTCGTCGGGGAACACGCCGTAGCGGTCGACGAGCTCTTCGACGACGAGATCGATGGCGTCATCCGCGGCGGATGCCGTGGCCGCCGACGAGAGCTTCTGGTACGCCTCCAGGCGCAGCCGCTCACTGTCGATGTAGTGCTCGGGGATGCGGGCATCCACCGGAAGCTCGAGGCGCAGCTCGATCTCGGAGCTGGTGTCTTCGCCGCGGAACGTGGCCACCGCCTCGCCGATCATGCGCAGGTAGAGGTCGAACCCGACCCCCGCGATGTGGCCGGCCTGCTCGGCACCGAGCAGGTTGCCCGCCCCGCGCAACTCGAGGTCCTTCAGCGCCACCTGCATGCCCGAGCCGAGGTCGTTGTTGACCGCGATGGTCTGCAGCCGGTCGGCGGCCGTCTCGCTGAGCGGCTTCATATCGTCGTAGAGGAAGTACGCGTACGCCCGCTCGCGCCCTCGACCCACGCGTCCGCGCAGCTGATGCAGCTGCGAGAGACCGTACTTGTCGGCCCGGTCGATGATGATCGTGTTCGCGTTCGAGATGTCGAGGCCGGTCTCGATGATGGTCGTCGAGACGAGCACGTCGTACTTGCGCTCCCAGAAGTCGTCGACGACCTGCTCGAGCTGGTGCTCGCCCATCTTGCCGTGCGCGACCGCGATCCGGGCCTCTGGCACCAGCTCCGCGAGCTCGGAGGCGACCCGCTGGATCGACTGCACGCGGTTGTGGACGAAGAAGACCTGTCCCTCGCGCAGGATCTCGCGGCGGATCGCCGCCGCGATCTGCTTGTCGCTTCGCGGGCCGACGAAGGAGAGGATCGGATGCCTGTCCTCCGGCGGTGTCTGCAGTGTCGACATCTCGCGGATGCCTGTGACCGCCATCTCGAGCGTGCGCGGGATGGGCGTGGCGCTCATCGCGAGGATGTCGACGTTCGTCTTCATCTTCTTCAGCGCATCCTTGTGCTCGACTCCGAAGCGCTGCTCCTCGTCGATGATCATCAGGCCGAGGTCTTTGAAGATCACCTGATCGGTGAGGATGCGGTGCGTGCCGATGACCATGTCGACCGATCCGTCGACGAGACCCTGCAGCGTGAGCCGCGCCTCTTTGTCGGTCTGGAATCGCGAGAGCGGACGCACCTTCACCGGGAAGCCGGCGAACCGCTCGGTGAAGGTCTCGAGGTGCTGCTTGACGAGCAGGGTGGTCGGAACCAGCATCGCGACCTGCTTGCCCTCCTGGATCGCCTTGAACGCGGCACGCACGGCGACCTCGGTCTTGCCGAAGCCGACATCTCCGGAGAGCAGGCGGTCCATCGGGATGGGCCGCTCCATGTCGGCTTTGATCTCTTCGATGGTCTGCAGCTGGTCGTGCGTCTCGGCGAACGGGAACGCCTCCTCCAGCTCGCGCTGCCACGGCGTGTCCGGGCCGAACGCGTGACCCTTGGAGTTCATCCGCGCCGAGTAGAGCTTCACGAGCTCGACGGCGATGTCGCGCACCGCCCGGCGCGCCTTGCCCTTGGCCGCAGCCCAGTCGCTGCCGCCCATCTTCGACAGCGTCGGCGCCTCGCCGCCGACGTACTTCGAGAGCATGTCGAGCTGGTCGGTGGGCACGAAGAGCTTGTCGCCGGGGTAGCCGCGCTTCGATGGCGCGTACTCGAGCACGAGGTACTCGCGCGTCGTCTTGACGGCGTTCCGCCCGCCCGACGACACCTCGCGCTTGGTCATCTCGACGAAACGGCCGATGCCGTGCGTCGAATGCACGACGAAGTCGCCCTGCTTCAGCTGCAGCGGGTCGACGACGTTGCGGCGACGCGACGCCAGCTTCTTGACCATGCGCTGGTCGCCGCCGATCGTGCGGCCGTAGAACTCGTTGTCGGTGAGGACGGCGATCCTGGCATCCGGAACCTGGAAACCCGACTCGACGGACCCGGCGACCAGCGTCGCCACCCCGCCCTCGGGCTCGTCGACGACGTGATCGACGATGCGCGCGGCCAGGCCGCGGTCGCTCAGCACGTCGCGGGCGCGCTCGACGAGGCCCTGCCCCGACGAGATGATGACGACCCGCCAGCCTTCGCCGAGGCGCGCCTCGACGAAGGCGATCGCGCCGTCGACGTTGCCGTGGAACGACGGGATGGCCGAGGAGTCGAGGTGCTCAGCGGCGTCGTCGTCGGTCGCGAACGGCGTGACCCTCCACCACACGCCGTCGCGCTCGTGCATGATCTCGCGCATGCGAGCGAGGCTGATGAAGTCGCCTGCGCCCAGGTCGATCGGCGCAGAGGCGCCCGACGTCGCCGCGCTCCACGCCGCGTCGAGGAACTCGCGGTTCGTCTCGCCCAGATTCTGCGCACGGGCGCTGGCGCGCTCGGGATCGACGACTGCTGCGGCGGAGCCCTCGGGAAGGTACTCGGCGAGCGTCACGAGGGGGCCGGCGACGACCGGAAGCAGCGACTCCATGCCCTCGACGGGGATGCCCTGCGACATCTTCTCGAGCATCGCGGACATCGCCGGGAACCGAGCGATCAGCTCGCCCGCGCGCTCGCGCACCTCGGCGGTGAGCAGCAGCTCGCGGCTCGCCGCGAGGGAGACCGATTCGACATCTCCCGGCAGCGAGCGCTGGTCGGCGACCGAGAAGGCGCGGATCTGATCGACCTCGTCGCCGAAGAACTCCACGCGCAGCGGGTGGTCGGCGGTGGGAGGGAAGACGTCGAGGATGCCGCCGCGCACCGCGAACTCGCCACGGCGCGAGACCATGTCGACACGCGAGTAGGCGCGCTCGACGAGCTGCTCGACGGCGTCTTCGAGTTCGACGCCTCGTCCGCCGACGCGCAGCTCGAGAGGTGCGGCGTCACCGAGGTTCGCGGCGATGGGCTGCAGGGCCGCTCGCACCGAGGCGACGACGACGAGCGGCTTCTCACCGGTCCACGTCACGATGCGCCGCAGCGTCTCGAGTCGCCTGCCTACCGTGTCGGGGCTGGGGCTGAGCCGCTCGTGCGGCAGCGTCTCCCAGGCCGGGAAGGTGAGGATCTCGGCATCGGCGAGGTAGGCGGCGAGCGCCGCCGCGACGGATTCGGCGCGACGACCGGTGGGGGCCACGACGAGAGCGGATGCCGGCCTGCCCCCCGACGCGCGCTTGCGCAGCAGCCCCGCGATGATCGGGGCGTCGAGCCCGTCGACGGCCGAGATCTCGGCATCGGTCTGCGCCCAGGTGAGGGCGTCGCGATAGAGGTTCGCCTCTTCCAAGGCGCGCAGGATCCCCGGAACAGTCACCGGAGAAGTCTACTCACCGGCCACCGACACTGAGCCGGAGCCGTCGAGGGTGGGCGCTGCCCGCACCGCGCGGACCCGTCGGAATCTGACTCAGCGCGATCGGCGTCCGGCGCGGAATCCCTCGAACGCCAGCAGGGCGAGCGCGACGGCGAGGATTCCGTAGACGAGCAGGTCGGCACCCTGCATCCGTTCGCCGAGCAGCACCGCGACGACGACCAGCAGGACGGGCTCGACGTAGCTGAGCAGCCCGAAGACGGGCATCGAGAGCAGGTCTGAGGCGGCGAGGTAGAGCACCATCGCGATGCCGCCGATCACGCCGACGGCGAGCAGGCCCGTCGTCTCGAGGGCGGACTGCGGCCCCGATCCGGCCGAGACCAGGAGCCAGAGGGCCACCGGCACCATGGCCGTCAGCTCGAGGCCGAACGACATCGGCTCGTCGAGACCGAAGCGCTGACGCAGCACGAAGTAGACCGCGTACGGGATGCAGATCGCCCATGTCACCCATGACAGCTGGGGCGTCGCGATGATCTTGATGGCCACGGCGACCACGGCGAGCGCGACCACCGCCCACTGAAGCGGAGTCACGTGGGCATGCATGAGGAAGCGGCCGCACAGCACCAGGCTGATGGGCAGCAGCAGGTACCCGAGCCCCGCGTCCAGGCCGTGGCCGTGGATCGGCGCCCACATGAACAGCCACAGCTGCACGCCGACGATCGAGGCGAGCAGCAGCGCCAGCAATGGCATCCACCAGCGCGTGCGCAGCCGCCGCCAGAGGATCACCACGCCGAGACGCGCCGCAGGGTGGCACAGCGCGAGCACGTACAGCGCGAGCGTCACCACGACCCGCCAGGCGTAGACGACCTCGGCCGAGGACTGCAGCTGGGCGGCGATGAAGAAGATCGCACCGAACATCGCCGATGCCACGAGCGAGGCCACGACGCCTCTCGGCGATGAGCGCTGCACGGTCACGGCTCGTCCTCCTCTGCTGCCACAGCGACGGGCCGCGGAATCCAGCCTACCGAGCGCCATTACGCTGGTGCGATGCAACCCGTCATCCTGCGGACCGAGAGGCTCGTGCTCAGCATCCCGGCCGAAGCCGACATCGACGCGATCACCGCCGCCTGCCAGGACCCGGAGGTGCCGAGGTGGACGACGGTGCCCAGCCCGTACACCCGTCAGAACGCGGTCGAGTTCGTGGAGCTGGTGGCGAAGTGGTGGGCTGATGGCGTCGAGACCGTGTGGGCCATCCGGAAGGACGGCGTGCTCGCCGGCATGATCGGCCTGCACCGGATAACCGAGCACGCGCACGGCGGCGATGCGGAGATCGGATACTGGGGTGTCGCCGAGTTCCGCGGACAGGGCGTGATGGGAGAGGCGGCTCGAGCCGTCGTCGACTTCGCGTTCGACGAGCTGACGCTCGCCCGGCTCGGCTGGCGCGCGGTCGTGGGCAACATCCCCTCCGCCCGCACGGCGCGATCGCTCGGGTTCCGGTACGAGGGGACGCTGCGGCAGGGCCTCACCGGCGCGCGAGGCCGAGACGACGGCTGGATCGCGGGTCTGCTCGCGACAGACGACCGGACTCCGGTCGAGTGGCCGGTGCTCTGATCGGGACTCACCGGCATCCGGCATCCGGCATCCGGCATCCGGCATCCGTCGGGGGTCTCGGACCGAATGCCCGCAGCGCGGCGCGCCGCCGACCGACACGCCGCAGGTGCACCGGATTGTCCGGGATGCCCGACATCCGGCATCCGGCACCCGGCATCCGTCGGGGGTCTCGGACCGAATGCCCGCAGCGCGGCGCGCCGCCGACCGACACGCCGCAGGTGCACCGGATCGTCCGTGAAGCCCGACATCCGGCCCCGACCTCGGCGACCCGTGACAGGATGACGGCATGCCCGAGATGCCTGAGGTACAGGGACTCGTCGATTTCCTCGCCGCGCGGACGGCGGGGCGGACGGTCACGCGCGTCAGCGTCGCGGCGATCGCGGCGCTGAAGACCTTCGACCCGCCGGTCACCGCGCTGCAGGATGCCCGGATCGCGGCAGCCTCGCGGCACGGCAAGTTCATCGACCTCTCCCTCGGCGACGACCTCCACCTCGTCTTCCACCTCGCGAAAGCAGGCTGGCTGCGCTGGTACGACGCGCTGCCGACGACGCTCATCAAGCCCGGCCGCAGCCCGATCGCCATGCGCGTGGCGCTGGACGACGGCAGCGGCTTCGACCTCACCGAGGCCGGCACGAAGAAGTCGCTCGCGGTGTACGTCGTTCGCGATCCGGCCGACGTGCCCGGCATCGCCCGCCTCGGACCGGACCCGCTCGACGACGATTTCACCCGGGATGCCTTCGCCGCCCTGCTGGCCGGGCGCCGCACCCAGATCAAGGGGCTGCTCCGCGACCAGGGCCTCATCGCGGGCATCGGCAATGCGTACAGCGACGAGATCCTGCACGCCGCGAAGATGTCGCCCTACGCGCCGGCCGCGAACCTCGACGACGCGGAGATCGACCGCCTCTACGACGCCATGCAGCGCACTCTCCGCGAGGCGGTCGACGAGGCCGCAGGCAAGCCGCCCGCGGATCTTAAGGACGCCAAGCGCCGCGGCATGCAGGTGCACGCTCGACGCGGCGAGGCATGCCCTGTGTGCGGCGACACGGTGCGCAGCGTGTTCTTCGCCGACAGATCGCTGGAGTACTGCCCGACGTGCCAGACCGGCGGCAAGGTGCTGGCAGACCGCCGCCTGTCGCGGCTGCTGAAATGAGCGGTTCGTATTACAGGGAATGAATCGCCGGAGCGCACGTTGAGTAGACTCTGAGCATCAACGTGCTCCGGGGTCGGTGAGAATCCGAACCGGCGGTGACAGTCCGCGAACGCCTGGCGACAGGCGCCGATCCGGTGGAACTCCGGGACCGACGGTGATGCGAGCATCCGCTCGCTAGTCCGGAGGAGAGGCAGCACGTGGCGTACGCGCGCGCTGCAGACCCCGGGAACCCAGAGAAGGATGACCGATGGCAGTGACCGAGGCCGAACGCGGAGCGATGACCCGCGCCCTCGCGCTCGCCGCGAACGGCCCGCGCGGCATCAACCCGCAGGTGGGCGCCGTCATCCTCTCCCCCGCCGGCGAGGTGCTGGCCGAGGGCTGGCATCGCGGTGCGGGCACTCCTCATGCCGAGGTCGACGCCCTCTCGAAGCTCGCACCGGGGCAGGCGGCCGGTGCGACCGCCGTCGTCACCCTCGAGCCCTGCAATCACACCGGACGCACCGGGCCGTGCGCACAGGCGCTGATCGATGCCGGCGTCAGCCGCGTGGTCTACGCGGTCGATGACCCGGGCGATGCGTCCAGCGGCGGTGGCGATCGTCTGCGCGCCGCCGGCGTCGAGGTCGTCGCAGGAGAGCAGGCGGATGCCTCGCGCCACCTCATCGCCGACTGGCTGACCGTTCAGCGACTGAACCGCCCGCACGTCACCGTGAAGTGGGCGCAGAGCCTGGACGGCCGCGCCGCGGCATCCGACGGATCCAGCCAGTGGATCACCGGTCCCGAGGCCCGCGCGGACGTGCACCGGCGGCGCGCGGAGGCGGATGCGATCGTCGTGGGCACGGGGACGGTGCTGGCCGACGACCCCGCTCTCACCGCTCGCGACGGGCAGGCGCTCTACGCACGCCAGCCGATCCCCGTCGTGATCGGCTCGCGCCCCACTCCGCCCGGCGCTGCGGTGCACCGGCATCCGCACGCTCCGCTGTTCTACGACACCCGTGACCTGACCGCCGTCCTCGCCGACCTGCGCGACCGCGGCGTGCAGCGGGTGTTCATCGAGGGCGGTCCGACGATCGCGAGCGCCTTCGTCGCCGCAGGGTGCGCCGACACCGTGCTCGCGTACATCGCACCGGTGCTGCTCGGCGGCGACCGCCTCGCGCTCACCGACATCGGCGTCTCGTCGATCGGCGACGCCGTGCGGCTGCAGGTCGACGAATGGCTGCCCGTGGGCGTCGACCTGCTCGCGATCGCTCGTCCCGCGACGGATCCCGCCGCGGGGAAGGAAGGAAGCTGATGTTCACCGGAATCATCGAGGAGATCGGCGAGATCGCCGGCATCTCGGCCTCAGGAGACGGGTGGCGGCTGACGGTGCACGCGCCGAAGGCCGCAGCGGATGCCGTGCACGGCGAGTCCATCGCCGTGAGCGGCGTGTGCCTCACCGTGGTCGGCTCGACCGCGACCACCTTCGACGCCGACGTCATGAAGCAGACGCTGGACGTCTCGGCGCTGGGCGCCGTCGAGGTCGGCTCGCGGGTCAACATCGAGAAGGCGATGCCCGTGGGCGCGCGTCTCGGCGGCCACATCGTGCAGGGTCACGTCGACGGCGTCGGCACCGTGCTCGAGGTGCGGCCTGGCGAGCAGTGGCGCGTGCTCAGGATCAGCCTCCCCGCCGATCTCGCGCCGCTCGTCGTCGACAAGGGCTCTGTCAGCGTCGCCGGCACCTCCCTCACCGTGAGCGCGGTGAGCCCGGCCGCCGGCGACGCCGATGACCACTGGTTCGAGGTCTCCCTGATCCCCGAGACGCTCGAGGCGACCATCCTCTGCTCCCTCGAGCCGGGCGACGTCGTCAACCTCGAGACCGACATCCTCGCCCGTCACGTGGAGCGACTTCTCGCGTTCCGCGCCCTCACAGAAGGAGGCTCGCGATGAGCCTGTCCCCGCTGTCCGACGCTCTCGACGCGCTGCGCGCCGGCAGGCCGATCATCGTCGCCGACGACGAGAACCGCGAGAACGAGGGCGACATCATCATCTCCGCCGAGCTCGCGACGGCCGAGACGATGGCCTGGATGGTGCGCTGGACGTCTGGCCTGATCTGCGCCCCGATGCCGGCCGACCTCGCCGACCAGCTCAACCTGCCGCCCATGGTCGAGACCAACGAGGACGCCCGCACCACCGCGTACACCGTGAGCGTCGACGCCGCCGAGGGCGTGACCACCGGCATCAGCGCCCACGACAGGGCACTCACCCTGAACGTGCTGGCGAACCCGGCATCCACACCATCGAGCCTCATCCGTCCCGGCCACATCCTGCCGCTGCGCGCCGTCGACGGCGGCGTGCGCGAGCGCGGCGGCCACACCGAGGCGGCCGTCGAGCTGATGCGCCTGGCCGGCCTGCAGCCCGTCGGCGCGATCGCCGAGGTCGTCGCCGACGACGGCAGCATGATGCGTCTGCCCGCACTCATGGAGCTCGGCGCCCGCGAGAGCGTGCCGGTGATCACGATCGAGCAGCTGATCGCGCACCTCAACGAGGTCGACCCGCGCGACGAGGCCGACTGCCTCGCCCAGCGCACCGGAAGAAGGGTCAGCCTGCGCGCCGATGCCAACGTGCCGACCGACCACGGCACCTTCCGCTTCCTCGCCTACAAGGACCGCATCAGCGGAACCGATCACATCGCCGTCGTCTCGGGCACGCCCGGCGAGACGGCGCTGGTGCGCGTGCACTCGGAGTGCCTCACCGGCGAGGCGTTCGGCTCGCAGAAATGCGAGTGCGGACCGCAGCTGCAGGCTGCCCTCGAGCGCATCGACGAAGAGGGCGGCGTCGTCATCTACATGCGCGGCCATGAGGGCCGTGGCATCGGTCTGATCAACAAGCTGCGCGCGTACGCGCTGCAGGAGGAGGGCCTCGACACCGTCGACGCCAACCTCGCCCTCGGACTGCCGGCCGACGCACGCGAGTACGCGGCCGCAGCAGGGATCCTCACCGACCTCGGCATCTCGAAGGTGCGCCTGCTCACCAACAACACCGACAAGGTGACGAAGCTGCGCGATCTCGGCCTCGACGTCGTCGAGCAGGTGCCGCTGATCGTCGGCGTCGGCCCCAACAACCACCAGTACCTCGAGACCAAGCGCGACCGCATGGGCCACATCATCGGCGCGGCCGAGCTGGCCGACGCGCTCAGGAAGGACGACGCATGAGCGGCGCAGGAGCCCCCACACCGACCACCCCGATCGACGGCAGCGGACTGCGCGTCGTCGTGATCGCGGGCACATGGCACGAGACGATCTCGAACGGTCTCATCGCCGGAGCGCAGCGCGTGCTCGACGAGGCGGGGGCCGCGCACACCCTCGTGCGCGTGCCCGGTTCGTTCGAGCTGGCGGTCGCGGCTCAGGCCGCTTTCGCCGGAGGGGCGGATGCCGTGGTCGCGCTCGGCGTGATCATCCGCGGCGGCACCCCGCACTTCGAGTACGTCTCCGCCGCCACCACCGACGGGCTGAGCAGGGTCGCGCTCGATGCCGGCAAGCCCGTCGGATTCGGCGTGCTGACCCTCGACGACGAGAAGCAGGGCATCGACCGGGCGGGACTGCCGGGGTCGAAGGAGGACAAGGGCGCCGAGGCCGCGGACGCGGCTCTGCGCACCGCACAGGTGGTCCGCGCGCTGCGGGGCTGACGCGCTAGCCTGGGGTCATGGAGACCCTGCGCCATCTCGTCCTGTTCGTGCACCTCATCGGCTTCGCCGTGCTGTTCGGAGCCTGGGCGGTGCAGGCTTTCGGCGGCAAGCGCGAGATCACGCGGCTGATGCAGATCGGCATCTCGATCGCCGCGGTCGCCGGACTCGCACTCGCTGCGCCATGGGGCCTGCCCGACGGAGTCGAGATGAACTACGCGAAGATCGGCACCAAGCTCGTCGTGCTGCTCATCATCGGCGCGTTCCTCGGCATCGGCCAGGCGCGTCAGCGCAAGACCGGTCAGGTGCCGCCCGCGCTCTTCTGGGGCGCCGGCCTGCTGACACTGCTGAACGCGGGCATCGCCGTCCTCTGGTGAGCCCGAACCGGGCCGCGATCGACGGGACATGGTCTGACGCCGGCTGGCGACTGCACCTGCCACCACGGAACCGATCGAGTTCTCCGGTCTGGCGCTCCTCCGCCCGGCATCCTCGCCGATAGACGTCAGTAGCGTGCGGTGACGGTCCGTGCTGCTCCGTCGAGCGTCATCTCGCCGCCGTAGGGCAGGATCCACTGCGGACGCGTGTGCCCGAACGGCACGCCCACGCAGACCACGGCATCCGGGTTGTACCGTCCGACGACCTCGATGACGACATCACGCTGCGCGGCGCGCAGCCGCGCCCGCTCGCCGGGGGTCGGCAGCACGTCGAACGTGCTCACCGGCGTGCGGGCCACGAGCACGCCGGCCACCGCGTTCAGCAGCCCGCGCTCCCCGAACGAGCGCAGGTGCTCGGCGACGTCGTGGGCGGGAGTCAGCCGCTCGCTGGTCTCGAGCAGCAGGATGCCGCCCGCGAGCTCCTCGTTCGCCGGCAGCCGGTCGGCGAGGGCGAGCTGCACGAGCACCTCGAGGCAGCCGCCCCAGGTGCGGCCGGTCACCCGCACGGCCGGTCCCGCCCACGTCCACGGCTCGGTGACGGAGCGCTCGCCGAACTCGCGCAGCGAGTCTGCGCTCGCCCAGCGGCGGCCGAAGTCCTCCGACTCACCCGGCTCGGTGATCTCGGGCTCGCCGCCGTCGAGCAGCGCCGCCCGGAGAGAGGCTGCGTGGATGTCGTCGACCGCGGGTCCCGCCCCGAGGTGCACCTGCGTGGAGCCGCCGTGGAAGCCGGCGACACCGTGCCGCCAGAGCCAGTTGAGGATGTTCGTGTTGTCGCTGTACCCGAGGAACGGCTTGGGGTCGGCTGCCGCGAGCGAGGGATCGAGGTGCCGGGTCACGAGCACCTGGTCGTCGCCGCCGATCGTGGCGAGGATCGCCCGGACGCCCGGGTCGGCGAACGCCGCATCCACGTCGGCCGCCCGCGCCTCGGGAGGCGCGTCGAGCATCCGGGTCGTCGGGTACTCGACCGGGATCAGACCGGTGAGCTCGGTGAGACGCCTCATCGCCTGATCATGCAGCTCAGGGCCCGCGGCCGGTGCGGCGAACGCCGGAGAGAGGATGGCGACACGATCACCGGGACGGGCCTTGGGCGGCAGCAGCATCCGTCCATCCTGCCGGATGCTCTGGCCCGGGCATCCGCGACCCGCTACCCCGCCGTGCTTTTCCCGTCAAGCGGGTGTCGAGCGCCTCATCGGCCGCGTAGACCGATACCGCACCCTCTGCCGGGGACAGTCCGCGGCGGACCGAAAAGGGGAGGTAGACCCATGGATTGGAACGGACTGGGAGGCCTGCTGGCCGGAATAGGACATTTCCTGCTGCAGCTGCTCGTCTTCTTCATCATCCTGCTGATCGGATGGCTGATCGCGAAGAGCATCGCCAAGGGACTCGAGTTCCTGTTCAAGAGACTCGGCTTCCAGCGCCTGCTCGAGAGGGCGGGCATATCCCGGCTTCTCGCACCGACAGGCATCGACCCGCTGACCCTGGTCGTCAAGCTCGTCTACTACTTCATCCTGCTCATCGCCCTTCTGCTGGCACTCGGCGCCTTCGGCCCGAGCAACCCTGTGGCAGGTATCGTGCAGGACATCATCGCGTGGCTGCCGCGCCTGTTCGTCGCGATCGTGATCGTGATCGTCGTCGCCGCCATCGCGAACTTCGTCGGGGATCTCATGCGGCCGGCCCTCTCGCGGTTCCGATTCGGTGCACTGCTCACCCGCATCGTCACCATCACGATCATCGCGATGGGCGCGATCGCCGCGCTCAACCAGATCGGCGTCGCGGTGACCGTCACCATGCCGATCCTCATCGCCGTGCTCGCAGCGCTCGCAGGCATCGCGATCGTGGGGATCGGCGGCGGCCTGATCGAGCCGATGCGCACACGCTGGGAGAAGTGGCTGGGCAGCATGGAGTCCGAACTCGCGGCGCCGTCCGGCGCATCGGCACCTCCGCGGGCGTCGGACGCGCCGCAGTCGGCATCCGTGCCGCCTGCTCCTCCGGCACCGCCCTCCGCACCTCCGGCACCGCCCTCCGCACCTCCGGCACCGCCCTCCGCACCTCCGGCACCGCCGACGGCGCCGCCGGCAGCTCCGGCACCCTGATGGATCGAGGATCCCCGCAGGCCACGGCCTGCGGGGATCCTCTCCGTGTGCGTCAATATAGGTTGACAACGGTCCCCGCGTCAACGAATATTGACGCATGAGCGTTCACGTCGCATCGAGCACCGCCCCCGAGGGCGAGCCCATCGCCGAGCTGCACAGGCTCACCGCCGCCCGGCGCGAGCTGTCGCGCGCAGAGGAGGCGCAGGTGCGTCGCGCCAGGCTCGCCGGATACTCATGGCAGGCGATCGCCGGCGCCCTCGGCATCTCCAAACAGGCCGCGCATAAGAAGTTCGGCAGACAATAGGAAGCGGATGCCAGGGCTTCCGCATGCCCTGGCGCCTGAGCCCCCTGAGATCGAGGTCCCATGTCTCGCACGGCGCCGTCACGCCGACGGGGACGCGGCGCGCAGCCCGACGGCCCGCGTGCCACGTTCCGCCAACTGCTCCCCTTCCTGTTCGAGCACAAGAAGGTGCTCGCCGTCGTCGCAGTGCTCAGCATCATCGGCGCGGCCGCCTCGCTGGTGCAGCCCCTCCTGGTCGGTCAGGTCATCGCGAGGGTTCAGGACGGCGACGGCCTCGGCGGACTCGTCTGGCTGCTGATCGCCTTCGTGATCGCGGCATCCGTGATCTCCGGCTATCAGCACTACCTGCTCCAGCGCACCGGGACGGCGGTGGTGTACTCCAGCCGCCGCAAGCTCATCGCGCGCATCCTGCATCTGCCGATCAGCGAGTTCGACGCGCGACGCACCGGCGATCTCGTCTCGCGCGTCGGCACCGACACCACGCTGCTGTACGCCGTGCTCACCCAGGGCCTCGCCGACGCCGTCGGAAGCGCGATCCTGTTCGTCGGCGCGCTCATCGCGATGCTGATCATCGATCCACTGCTTCTGCTGCTGATCGTGCTCGTGATCGGCGTGTCGGTCGTCGTGGTCGTTCTGCTCAGCGGGCGCATCCGCACCGCATCAGCCGCGCAGCAGCAGAAGGTCGGCGAACTGGCATCCGGGGTCGAACGCGGCATCTCCTCGATCCGCACCGTGCGCGCCTCCGGAGCCGCCGACCGCGAGACGGCGGCGGTCGAGGGCATCGCAGGCGAGGCATACGGCCTCGGCGTCCGGATCGCGAAGATCTCGTCGATGGTCGTCCCGGTGGCCGGCGTCGCGCTACAGCTGTCGCTGCTCGTGGTGCTCGGCGTTGGTGGCTTCCGGGTGGCATCCGGGGCCCTCACGATAGCCGCGCTGGTCACCTTCATCATGTTCCTGTTCATGCTGGTGATGCCCCTCGGGCAGGCTTTCGGTGCCATCACCTCGGTGAATCAGGCGCTCGGCGCTCTCGGACGGATCCAGGAGGTGCTCGACCTGCCTACAGAGACGCAGGACGACGAGCCGGATGCCGGAGTCACCGCAGCCGCGGTCGTCGGGGCGCCCGCGATCGAGTTCCGGGATGTGCGCTTCCGCTACCCCGACGCCGTGATCGCCGCCCGTGAGGCGGCAGCGAAGGAGGCTCAGACGCTGCTGGTCGACGCGCACCTCGAGCACGCGTCGGACGACATCGCGACCGAGATCGACCGGGACGTGCTCAAAGGCGTCTCGTTCGCGGTCCCGCGCGGCGCGCGAGTCGCCCTGGTCGGACCGAGCGGCGCAGGCAAGAGCACGATCCTGTCGCTCATCGAGCGCTTCTACGACCCGACCGGCGGGTCGATCCGGCTCGCCGGGCATGATGTGCGCACCTACCCGCGCGAACAGCTGCGCGCGCAGTTCGGCTACGTCGAGCAGGACGCCCCCACGCTCGCCGGAACGCTGGGCGAGAATCTGCGCCTCGCGGCTCCAGAAGCCACGGACGCCGACTGCGAGCGCGTGCTGCGCTCGGTGAACCTCGGCGACGTGCTCGAGCGCAGTCCGCTGGGCCTCGCGGCGCCCGTCGGCGAAGACGGCGTAATGCTCTCCGGCGGCGAGCGTCAGCGGCTGGCCATCGCACGCGCCTTGCTCACCGAGGCCCCGATCCTGCTGCTCGACGAATCGACCTCGTCGCTCGACGGGGTGAACGAGCAGCGCATGCGAGAGGCGATCGATGCCGCCGCCGCCGACCGCACGCTGCTCGTGATCGCCCACCGCCTCTCGACCGTGGTCGACAGCGACCTCATCGTCGTGCTGCAGGGCGGCGTCGTGGTGGGCCAGGGCACGCACGCCGAGCTCGTCGAATCGACCCCGCTGTACCGCGATCTGGCTCGGCATCAGCTGCTGGTGTGACGCCGTCCTGGCGGCTCCGACACCGCGCGGGCGTCGCGGATCTCAGACGCAGACGGCGTGTCACGGGTACGGATGCCCGTGACACGCCGTCTGCGTGAGAATGATCTGAGTTCTCCGACGGGGAGAGGCGCTCAGCGAGCGGCGTTGAGGCGGTAGCGAAGGGCCTCGAGCTCGCTCCGAAGCGCGGAGGGCAGCGCCTCGTCGAACATGGCGTAGAACTCCTCGGTGGAATCGGCTTCGGCGAGCCATGCGTCGACGTCCACGTCGAACAGCTCATCGAGGTCGGCATCCGTGATCTCGAGGCCGTCGAGGTTGAGGTCCTCGCGCTTCGGCAGACGGCCGATCGGGCTGTCGACAGCCCCGACCTCTCCGCTGATACGACGGATGATCCAGTCGATCACTCGGGAGTTGTCGCCGAACCCCGGCCACAGGAAGCGTCCGTCATCGCCACGACGGAACCAGTTGACCTGGAAGATGCGCGGAGCACGGTCGAAGCGGAGCTGACGGCCCACCTTGAGCCAGTGGGCGAAGTAGTCGCCCATGTTGTAGCCGCAGAACGGCAGCATGGCGAAGGGGTCGCGGCGCAGCTCGCCCAGCTTGCCCTCCGCGGCGGCGGTGCGCTCGGACGAGATCGTCGAGCCGATGAAGACGCCGTGGCTCCAGTCGGTCGCCTCGACGACGAGAGGCACGTTGCTCGCCCTGCGACCGCCGAACAGGATGACGTCGAGTGGAACGCCCTCCGGGTCCTCCCAGTCCTCGGCGATCTGGGGGCACTGCGCGGCCGAGACGGTGAAGCGCGAGTTCGGGTGCGCGGCCGGTCGGCCGGACTCCGGCGTCCACGGGTTGCCCTGCCAGTCGATCAGGTTCGCCGGCGGAGTGTCGGTGAGCCCTTCCCACCACACGTCCCCGTCGGGGCGCAGCGCGACGTTGGTGAAGATGGTGTTGCCCCAGAGGGTCTCGACCGCTGTGACGTTGGTCGACTCCCCCGTTCCCGGTGCGACCCCGAAGAAACCCGCCTCGGGGTTCATCGCGTGCATGCGGCCGTCCTCGCCCGGACGGATCCAGACGATGTCGTCGCCGAGCGTCTCGACCTTCCACCCGGGGATGGTCGGACGCAGCATGGCGAGATTGGTCTTGCCGCAGGCCGAGGGGAAGGCCGCTGCGACATGGTACGCGCGCCCCTTCGGGTCGGTGACCCGGATGAGCAGCATGTGCTCGGCGAGCCACCCCTCGTCGCGGGCGATCACCGACGCGATGCGCAGCGCGAAGCACTTCTTGGCGAGGATGGCGTTTCCGCCGTAGCCGGAACCGTACGAGTAGACCTCGAGCGTCTCAGGGAAGTGCACGATGTACTTCTCGTCGTTGCACGGCCACTCGACGTCTGGCTCACCGGGCTGGAGCGGCGCGCCGACGGTGTGGACCGTCTTGACCCACGGCGCGCCGTCGGCGATCTGACGCGTGACCGCGTCTCCGACGCGGGTCATGATGCCGATCGATGCCACGGCGTACGCGCTGTCGGTGATCTGCACGCCGATGTGCGAGAGGGCGCCGCCCACCGGTCCCATCGAGAACGGGATGACGTACATGGTGCGTCCCCGCATCGAGCCCTCGAACAGCCCGTCGAGGGTCTTTCGCATCTCGACCGGGTCGGTCCAGTTGTTCGTCGGGCCGGCGTCCTTCTCGCTCTCGGATGCGATGAAGGTGCGCCCCTCGGTGCGTGCGACATCGCTCGGGTGCGAGCGGGCGAGGTAGGAGCCCGGCCGCCACTCGGGGTTGAGCTTGATGAGCTTGCCCTCGTCGACGAGCTCGTGCAGGAGGGCGTCGTTCTCGGCGCGGGATCCGTCGATCCAATGCACTCGCTCGGGCTGAGTGAGCGCAGCGATGCCGTCGACCCATGCGCGCAGCTCTGCCATGGAAGGGGTGTCGTACGCGGGCACGTCCCCCAGGCCCCGCGCCTGGGCGCTGGAGTCGGTACGGGACGTGAACGTGTCGGCGAGTGCCATGTGAGCTCCTTCAAGCAAGTGCGGTGAACCCATCCTCCGCTAGGTTTCGCAGTGTTTGCGGGTCACCTAGGTTGAAAGAAGCTCCAATTTTTCGGATATGCTCAAGGAATGGCGACCAGCGGACTTGAACTCAGCACCCTCGGGCATCGCATCCGGCATCACCGCACGGCGCGGAACCTCACGCTCGACGACCTGGGCGCGAAGGTCGGCATCGCCGGCTCGCAGCTGAGCCTCATCGAGAACGGCAAGCGCGAGCCGAAGCTCTCGCTGCTGCAGGCGATCGCCGAGGCGTGCGGCACCGACGTCGCGGATCTGATCTCGGGTGAGCCGCCGAACCGCCGCGCCGCGCTCGAGATCGAGCTGGAGCGCGCCCAGTCGAGTCCGATCTTCCGTCAGCTCGGCATCGCGGGCGTGCGGGTGTCGAAGACGATGAGCGATGAGACCATCGAGGCGATCCTCGGGCTGCACCGCGAACTGCACCGCCGCGAGACGGAGGCGATCGCGACTCCGGAGGAGGCCCGTCGCGCCAACACCGAGATGCGCCTGACGATGCGCGCACAGGACAACTACCTGCCCGAGATCGAGGTCCTCGCCGAGAAGCACCTGAAGGCGGCCGGACACGTGTCCGGCGCGCTCACGCACCGCACGGTCACCCTGATGGCCGCGAAACTCGGGTTCGAGCTGATCTACGCCGATGACCTGCCGCACTCCACGCGCTCGATCACCGATCTCGAGCACGGCCGGATCTACCTGCCGCCCGCATCGATCCCCGGCGGGCACGGGCTGCGCTCGATGGCGCTGCAGGCGATGGCGCATCGCATCCTCGGGCACACGCCGCCCACCGACTACGCCGACTTCCTGCAGCAGCGTCTCGAGATCAACTACTTCGCCGCGTGCTGTCTGATCCCCGAGACCGCCGGCGTCGCCTTCCTGCAGCAGGCGAAGAAGGACCGCAACCTCGCCGTAGAGGACTTCCGCGACGCCTTCGGCGTCACGCACGAGGCAGCGGGCATGCGCATGACCAATCTGATGACCCACCACCTGGACATGCGCCTGCACTTCCTGCGTGTGGACGAGAACGGCGCGATCACCCGCGTGTACGAGAACGACGACCTCCCGCTGCCGATGGATGTGACCGGTGCGGTCGAGGGCCAGCCGGCCTGCCGGCGGTTCGGTGCGCGGGCCGCGTTCGCGCAGCGCAACCGCACGACCGAGCACTACCAGTACACCGACACCCCGTCCGGGACCTTCTGGTGCGCCACCCAGACCGGGTCGTCGACCGATGGCGGGTTCTCGGTGACGGTGGGTGTGCCGTTCGACGACGCGCGCTGGTGGCGCGGGCGCGAGACGCAGAACCGCGCCCAATCGACCTGCCCCGACGAGTCGTGCTGCCGCCGTGCCTCATCGTCGGTGACCCAGCGCTGGGAGGGGCGCGCGTGGCCCAGCGCCCGCGTGCACACGCACATGTTCCGTCCGCTGCCGCGCGGCGCCTTCCCCGGTGTCGACGACAGTGAGGTGTACGCGTTCCTCGACAGCCACGCCGGCGAGTGAGGCTCGGCCGAGCCCGATGCGCTCAGCGCGGGCGCACGGTCAGCGTCTGCGACACGGTGCCAAGGGGCCCGGTCTCGTCACTGAGCACCGACTCGGTGAGCCCGGTGCCGTCCGCGCCGAACGACACGGAGGTGTCGAGGCCGAACCACTCCCCCACGGGCTCCCGGAAGATGCTCGCCGTCAGATCGACGTTCGGGTAGAGCGCGGCCTCCGGCGCCACACGCGTGGCGATGCCGTTCGCGAAGTCGGTCATTCCCAGCATCCGCGACCGGGTCGAGACCCGCTCGCCCTCCAGGAGCGGGTGCTGCGGTCGGATCCAGCAGCGTGCGCGACCGGTGCCGACGTGCTCGCGACGGGCGTCGATCGAGCGGATGGCGCCACCGGGCCAGACATCGGCCGGCGACCAGCGCGGCAGGTCCCCGCGCGGGGCATCTGCGGCAGCGGATGCCCCGCGATCGCCGACGTGTCGGTCTGCTGCAGCATCCATGCCCGAAGCACGAGCGCCGCGCGACCCGACTGGCTCAGGGTCGCCTCGACCAGCTCGATGGTGCGGCCAGGCCGCACGACGCGCACCTCGACGTCGAAGCGCGCCATCGGTATGACGCCGAGGATGTCGTAGTTCGCCCTGGCGAGTGCCAGGGGCGCCTCTGGGCGACGCGCCACGTGCTCCGCCTCGACAAGGTGCGCGAGGAGCCCGAGGACCGGGGCGACGTGCTGCTCGTCGGGATTCCATGCCCCGCCGACGTGCGCGGTGGGCTCGAACGAGGTCTCCGACAGACGCAGGAAGTAGCTCGACACCCGTCCATCATGCCGCGCCACGCGTGCGTCGTCGGAGTTGACAGACGGTTCGAGCGCACGACGGCGTGTCTCAGCGTGGCACGCCGCAGGCACAGCGTTCGGTCTGAGTTCGCCGACGTCGCTGACGAAGGCGGGGCTCAGTCGCCGACGAAGCGCGCGAATCGCGCGAGGGCGGATGCCTCGGCCGCGGCGTCGGCATCCGGATCGAACAGCTCGGCGGGCGCCCCGCGACCGACGTCGGCGTGCGACCAGACGCCGACCACGCGGCCGTGCTCGATGATCGTCGCTCGAACCATCCCGTTCTTGCCCGGTCCCACGGCGTCGAGGCGGTCGGGGTCGCAGACGAGTGTGCGATCGGCGTACGAGATGTAGTACTCATCGAACGCCGGCAATGCGAACGCCGTCGAGTCATCGAGGCTGCGCCGCGGGGCGCGAAGCGCCGCGAACAGACCGTCGTCGACCTCGCGCACGCGATCCGCTGCACGCTCGGCGGCGTCACGCGCCGCACCGAGTGTCAGCCCCGACCACCATGCGAAGTCGCGCACGCCTGCGGGTCCATGGCCGTCGATGTAGCGGACGAAGAGCTCTGCGAGCGGGTCATCGGGCTGCGCCGGACCAGCGATCCAGTCATCGGCGGCGACGAACCGCTGCTCGCGCGAGATCGCTCCGGCCCTCTCGATCGGCCCCTGGCAGATGAGGCCCGCGATGGTGAGGGCGAACAGCAGATGGATGCCGCGCTGTCCGGACGGCTCGATCCCGGCCGCGCGCAGGAGGGCGAAGGACTCGGCTCTCGTGCATCCGCCGTCCCTCGCGGCCGGGCCGAGCGCGCGCCATGCCGCAGCCAGCACCTCGTCGTCGATGCCCAGTGCGCGATGACGCCCGGCGGCCTGCTGTCTCTGGCGCTCCGCCGTCACCGAGAGCACCCAGGCGAGGTCCTTCGCCGGGACGATGTGCAGCGTGCCGCGTTGCGTCCACGCGCGCACCAGCTCTCCCCTCGCGAACGCGGCGTCGACGGCGTCCAGCGTCGGAGAGCCCTTCGTGCGCACCCCCAGCGCCCACCGGCCCGCCAGCAGGTCCTGGCTCTGCACTGCGAGCATGTGCCGCGACGCGTCGGCGACCGTCGCCGCGGGCGCGGTCAGCCGGTGCGAGCGCAGGCGGGCGGAGAGAAGGCCGCGGGGATCCATGTCTCCATGATCCCGCGCGGCCTCCGACATCGCGAGCGCGATCAGGCGTGCAGCGTCACCTCGCGGCGGGTGGGCAGCACCACCGGGTGCGTCCCCGCCATCACCTCGAGCACGCGCACGACCTGGCACGAGTACCCGTACTCGTTGTCGTACCAGACGTAGAGCACGACGTCGCGGTCGTTGGCGATGGTCGCCAGACCGTCGACGATCCCCGCGCGGTGCGAGCCGACGAAGTCGGTCGAGACGACCTCGGGGCTCTCGACGTAGTCGATCTGCTGGCGCAGCTTCGAGTGCAGCGACGCGCGACGCAGGTAGTCGTTGAGCTCGTCCTTGGTGGCGGGATTCTCGAGTGTGAGGTGCAGCACGGCGAGAGAGACGTCGGGCGTGGGAACGCGGATGGCCGATCCGGTGAGCTTGCCGGCCAGCTGAGGCAGCGCACGGGCGACGGCCTTGGCTGCGCCGGTCTCGGTGATGACCATGTTCAGCACCGCCGAGCGTCCGCGGCGGTCACCCTTGTGGAAGTTGTCGATGAGGTTCTGGTCGTTCGTGAACGAGTGCACCGTCTCGACGTGACCGCGCACGATGCCGTACGCCTCGTCCATCGCCGCGAGCACCGGGGTGATCGCGTTGGTCGTGCACGACGCCGCCGAGAGGATGCGGTCGTCAGCCTCGATGGTCGAGTCGTTGATGCCGTGCACGATGTTCTTCAGCTCGCCCTTGCCCGGCGCGGTCAGCAGGACGCGAGCGGCGCCCTTCGCCTGCAGGTGCCGGCTCAGACCCTCCTGGTCGCGCCAGCGGCCGGTGTTGTCGACGATGATCGCGTTGTCGATGCCGTAGGCCGTGTAGTCGACCGCAGCGGGGTCGTCGGAGTAGATCACCTGGATGCGGTTGCCGTTGGCGATGATCTGCGAGTTGTCCTCGTCGACCGTGACCGTGCCCTCGAAACGGCCGTGCACCGAGTCGCGCAGCAGCAGCGACGCGCGCTTGACGATGTCGTTGTCGGAGCCGCGGCGCACGACGATCGCGCGCAGGCGCAGACCGCTGCCGCCGCCGGTGTGCGCGATGATGATGCGCGCCAGCAGGCGGCCGATCCGGCCGAAGCCGTAGAGCACCACGTCGACGGGCTCGGAGAGCTCGGCGCCGAGGGCGGGGGCGAGCGCTGCGCGCAGGTACGCGGCGAGATCGTCCTCGCTCTCGGCGTGGCCCTCGATCAGACGGGCGACATCGAGAGACGAGGCGCCGGGGGCGAGCTCGCGCAAGGCCTCGAGCACCGCGAGGGTGTCGGTGAGCGCGATCTGGCGGTGGCCCAGCTGCGCCACGCGCTCGTGCACCTCGAGGATGCCCGTGGTCGAGAGCCCCAGCAGTCGGTGACCGTGCAGCGATGTCACGACGTCGCGCTCCCGGTTGAGTCCGCCGATGAGCGGGATCATCCGCTCTGCCAGCTCTTCTTTCGCCTTCCAGTCGTCGCGGTGTGTCACGACATCGTCCATGTGCGTCCTTGCGTGATGCTCGAGCGCCCTCGGGTCAGGCGCTGCGGTGAATGTGGGGGGCGGGTCCGCCACGACCAGGCTAAGGGCCGGCCTCCCGCGCGAGAGGACGATTCCGACATGCAGAATCGACCAGACTGTCTGTGAGCCATGAAACCCGATTCTTAACACCCGGACCGAGGCGTGCTCATCGTCGGCATCCGCGCGCTCACGACGGGTGCGAGCTGCTGCGCGCGCTGATCTTCGTGATCGGCGCGGTCGCGGTCGTCGCCCCTCTCGCCTGAGGGGTTCAGCCCACGGCGCCCGCCGCAGCGGCAGCCGGACTCTCCGCTCCGGTCGTCCCCGCGGCGCTCACCGTGCGCAGGAAGACGATGATCCAGCTGAAGATCAGCACGCCGGCGATCAGCTCGACGGCGGTGAGGTTGTAATAGCCCGTGGCGAAGAACACCCCGAGCAGCGCGACCACGCCGACGTAGACGTAGCCCAGTGCGTAGAAGACCCGCGGCAGGCCGGGGAGCAGCTTGGGCAGCGCGACCACCAGCAGCGCGTACACGACGGCCATCCCGGTCGCGACCGTGTTGTGCACGAGGAAGAACCGGTCGACGGGAAAGACGCCGACCAGCGCGAGGAAGACGCCGACGATCACCAGTCCACCGCGGGTGAGGGTGCGCGAGCGGCGCTCGGCGGTGGTGTCGACGGGCAGACCTGCCGTGGCGTAGCGGGCGATGGTCGTGACGATCAGGCCCGAGAGGATGAGGGTGACGTTGAACGCCGGGGCCGCGCTGTTCGTCGTCTGCCCGAGCGCCGACAGGTTGTTCTGCCACCACTGCGGGTCGCTCGAGGTCAGCATCGCGGCGAACGCCCCGACGACGAGGAACACCGCCAGGTCGAGCGAGAGCGACATCGGCGTGAGCCGCAGCGCGCCGTGGAAGGCGACGTAGGCGGTGAGCGCGAAGGCCACGCCGACGAGGATCGCTCCGGGGAAGGCGAAGACCGGAGCACCGATGAAGCTGAGCTCGAGCAGCTGGGCGATGCCGAACCACCCCAGCAGGGCGATCGAGGCGTAGGCGCCGCCGATCGCGAACAGGTCGTACCAGCGCAGCCGGTCGGGTGGACCGACGAACCCGTCCCTCGGTTCGTCAGGTGCCGGCGCCTCGGGCCGCACCGCCAGCCTCCCGAGGGCGAAGGCCACGGCCGCGACGACCGCGCCGCCGACGGCCGCGTACGAGCCGATCGATCCGGGGCCTGTGATCGACAGGCGCGAGGTGCCGAAGATGAGCCACGAGATCGGGAAGCCGACGACGAACGCGGCAGCACCCGCGATGAGGGCAGCCGTCTCGATGGACTCGGCCGAGCGCGCGAGACGCCTGACGACCTTGAGCGCCGTCCTGGCGCGATCCCTGAGCTGTGTCATGCGCATCCGGCTGCCCGCAGCAGCCGCTCCGGGCTCACTCTAGGGCAGGTGCACCGTTCTCCCTCCGACGGCGGATAGCCTGGCGTCATGCCTCAGACGATCCACGCCCGCGCCGTCCTGCTCGACATGGACGGCACCCTCGTCGACTCGACCGCGGTGGTCGAGCGGCTGTGGCTGGAGTGGGCAGAGCCGCACGGACTCGACCCTGCCCACGTGCTGAGCGTGGTGCACGGGCGGCAGGGCCATCAGAGCATGGCGATCATGCTCCCCGACCGCGATCACGCGATCAACCTGCGCGAGAACGACCAGATGCTCGTCCGTGAGAGCGGTGACGTCGACGGCGTCGTCGAGATCGCGGGAGCCGGCGAGCTGCTCGCGGCGCTGCGCGAGCTGCCCCACGCGATCGTCACGTCGGCGAACGTGCCGCTGATGACGGCGCGGATGAAGGCGGCCGGTCTCACCGTCCCCGCTCTCGCGATCACGGCCGAGAGCGTGACGGACTCGAAGCCGCACCCGGAGGGGTTCCTGAAGGCGGCGGCGACCCTCGGCATCGAACCGGGCGACTGCGTGGTGTTCGAGGACTCGGAGGCGGGGGTGCAGGCAGGCCTCGCCGCCGGGATGCGGGTGATCGGCGTCGGCGCGCACGCGGCCTCGCACGGGGCGACGTACTCCGTCGCCGACCTGACCCGGGTGAGCGTGGAGACGGACGACGACGGCTTCCGGCTCACGTTCGCCTGACACTCACTCCCGGCTGAAGTCCTCGAAGATCAGCGTGGTGCGCGTCGATCGGATCGACGGGATCGCCTGGATGTCCTCGAGCACTATGCGGCGCAGGTCGCGTGCGTCGCTTGCCCGCACGAGCAGGATGACGTCGAAGTCGCCGCCGACCAGAGCCATGTGCTCGACTTCGGGGATGGCGCGAAGGCGCGTCTGGACGTCTTGCCAGGTGGCCTGCTCGATCGCCAGCATGACGTAGGCCGAGGCGTGATGCCCCAGCTGCACCGGGTCGGTGCGCACCGTGTATCCGGCGATGACGCCTGCCTCGGTCAGCCGCTTGATGCGCGCATGCGCGCCCGCGCGCGAGATGTGCACGCTCTCGGCGATGTGCGTCATCGAGGCCCGCGCGTCTCGGCGCAGCTCGGCGAGTATCGCGCGATCCGTGGCATCCAGGTCTGCCATTGCACCCTCACTTTCCGTCACTGAATCCTGACACTCTGCAGCTTCTCGACGCAATAGCTGACCAATCGTTCGGCAATTCAGCGCAGACGTTGGACGACTGACGATAAGGGGGCATGCTGAGGGCACCTCACGTTCGGCAAGGAAGGCGAACCGGATGACGCATGACGACCTGCTCCCCCGCGACACCCCCGTGTGCCTGATCGACCCGCGCGGTGAGAGCATCGAGGACTCCCGCTACCGCGCACCCGACGTCGAGAGGCTGCGCGAGGCGTATCGCGCTCTCGTCGAGGGACGCCGCATCAACGATCAGGCGAGCGCTCTCGTTCGTCAGGGACGCCTTGCCGTGTACCCGTCGTCGCACGGCCAGGAGGCATGTCAGGTGGCGGCCGCCCTGGCGCTGGAGGAGCGCGACTGGCTCTTCCCCACCTACCGCGATGCCGTGGCCGTGATCGGGCGAGGAGTATCGCCGGCCGACGCGATGGTGCTACTCAAGGGCGACTGGCACGGCGGCTACGACCCCGCCGAGCACCACGTCGCCCCGCAGGCGACGCCCCTGGCGACGCAGCTGCTGCACGCGGTCGGCTTTGCGCAGGCGGCCAGGCACCGCGGCGAGGACACCGTGGTCCTCGCGCTCTGCGGCGACGGCGCCACCAGCGAGGGCGACTTCCATGAGGCGATGAACTTCGCAGCGGTGTTCCACGTACCCGTGGTGTTCTTCGTGCAGAACAACGAGTTCGCCATCTCGGTGCCGCTCGCCAGGCAGAGCGCGGCTCCGTCGCTGGCGCACAAGGCGATCGGATACGGGATGCCAGGACAGCGCGTCGACGGCAATGACGTCGCCGCGGTGCTCGCCGTGCTCGACGAGGCCGTCGAGCGAGCCCGCAGCGGCGGCGGACCCTCGCTGGTCGAGGCGCACACCTACCGCATGCAGGCGCACACCAATGCCGACGACGACACGCGCTACCGCGAGCGCGAGGAGGTTCAGGCCTGGATCGAACGCGATCCGGTCACCCGGCTTCGGGCGAATCTGGTCGCACGCGGCGCCCTCTCCGACGACGATGAGCAGCGCTTCGCCGAGGGTGCGGAGGAGATCGCCGGCGCCCTGCGCGCGGCTCTGAACACCGATGCGGATCTCGACCCCGAGGACCTGTTCCGCTTCGTCACCGCCGAGCGATCGACGCAGCTGGACGAGCAGTGGCAGATGCTGAAGAGCGAGATCGACCGCGAAGCGCTCTCTGACGCAGGAGGACGAGCATGACCCTTCGAGAGACCCACGACGGCGCGATCGCACCCGAGAGCGATCGGTTCGACGCGGCACCGCACGTCGTCGGGACGATGACCATGGCCGCGGCGCTCAACCGCGCCCTCGCAGACGCGATCCAGGACGACCCCGCCGTCGTCGTGTACGGCGAGGACGTGGGCGCGCTCGGCGGCGTCTTCCGCATCACCGACGGACTGGCCGAGCGCTTCGGCGAGGACCGCTGCTTCGACACCCCGCTGGCCGAGGCAGGCATCGTCGGGACCGCGGTCGGCATGGCGATGAACGGGATGCGGCCGGTCGTCGAGATGCAGTTCGACGCCTTCGCCCTGCCCGCGTTCGAACAGGTCGTCAGCCAGGTAGCCAAGTTCGGCAACCGAACGCGCGGATCGATGCGGATGCCGCTGGTCATCCGCATCCCGTTCGGCGGTGGCATCGGCGGTGTGGAGCACCACTGCGACTCGTCCGAGGCCTACTACGCGCATACGCCGGGCCTCACGGTGGTCTCGCCGTCGACCCCGCAGGACGCCTACTCGATGCTGCGCGCCGCGATCGCCTCGGCCGACCCTGTGATCTTCCTCGAGCCCAAGAAGCTGTACTGGACGAAGGGCGAGGTCGACACCTCGATCACCGCCGACCTGGGGACGGCCCGGATCGCCCGCGACGGCACCGACGTGACCGTGCTCGCCTACGCCGCGATGGTGCCTGTGGCCCTGGAGGCCGCCGAGATCGCGGCCGAGGAGGGCCGCAGCGTGCAGGTGATCGATGTGCGCTCGCTCTCGCCGTTCGACGACGCGACGGTGACGGCAGCCGTGCGCGCCACCGGCCGCGCCGTGGTCGTCGCCGAGGCGCCGGGCTACGCGAGCGTCGCGAGCGAGATCCAGGCGCGGGTCTTCGAGCGCTGCTTCGAGCACCTCGAGGCCCCGGTGCGCCGGGTGACGGGGTTCGACACCCCGTTCGCGCCGCCGAAGCTCGAGCACTGGTATCTGCCCGATGCCGACCGGGTGCTGGATGCCATCGACTCGCTGTACCCCGACGATGAGGAGGCGGCACGATGACGACGGCGACAGCACAGGTGTTCCGCCTGCCCGATCTCGGCGAGGGTCTCACCGAGGCCGGTCTCGTGCAGTGGCTCGTGAAGGTCGGCGACACGATCACGACCGACCAGGCGATCGCCGAGGTCGAGACCGCCAAGAGCGTGGTCGAGCTGCCCTCGCCGTTCGCGGGGTCATCACGGCGCTGCACGGCGAGCCGGGAGATGTGATCGCGGTCGGCGCGCCGGTGCTCGAGGTCGCGGACTCCGCAACCTCGGATGCCCCTGTCGCCTCGAAGAGGGCCGAGACGACCGAGAAAGAGGCCTATCGCACAGAGGAGCGCGCCGGATCGGGCAACGTCCTGATCGGCTACGGCACCACGGAGCGCACCTCATCGGGCCGTCGGCGTGCCCGCGCATCCCGCCCCACCTCCGCTCCCGCAGCGCCTGCCGCCCCTGCCGCCCCGCCGGCCCCGCCGGCCCCGCAGCCCCTGCCGCCCCGTCAAGTGAACGGGACCTCGGCGAGCGCACGGCTTCGTCACGCGAACAGCCCGCGCCCTCGGCGACGTCGCGTGCTGTCGACGTCGCGCAGCAGCGCACCGTGGCGGTGCGCTCGCCCATCGTGCGCCGGCTGGCACGCGACCTGGGCGTGGACGTGCGTCAGATCCAGGCGACAGGATCCGACGGTGCGATCACCCGCGCCGATGTGCTTCGTGCCGCGAACGCCCTCGAAGGCGTCATGCCGCAGGCATCCGGAGTGCGGCCGCAGGCATCCCGCGCCTCCGGCGAGATCGTCGACGGCCTCGCCGTCGCCGCGCGCGAGCGCCTCTCGCCGATGCGCAAGGCGATCAGCGCCACCCTGAGCCGCAGCCGTGCCGAGATCCCCGAGGCGACGGTGTGGGTCGACGTCGATGCGACCGAGCTGTGGCAGGCGCGTTCGGGCATGGCCCCGAGGGCGGGCGCGCTCCGTCGCTCACCGCGCTCGTGGCACGGTTCACCCTGATCGCGCTGGCGGAGTTCCCCCTGCTGGCGTCGCGCCTCAGCGACGACGGCTCAGAGATCGTCACGTTCGACGGGGTGAATCTCGGAGTGGCCGCCGACACCCCTCGTGGCCTGATGGTGCCCGTGATCCCCCGTGCGCACGAGCTGACCGTCGACGCACTCGACGCGCAGCTGCGCGAGCTCGCCGAGACCGCCCGCGCCGGCCGGATGCCGGCGGAGCGCCTGCAGGGATCGACCTTCACGCTCAACAACTACGGCGGCTTCGGCGTCGATGGCTCGGCCGCGATCATCAACCACCCCGAGGTCGCGATACTCGGCATCGGCCGCATGATCGAGAGGCCGTGGGTCGTCGACGGGCAGATCGTGGCACGACGCATCGCGCAGCTGTCGCTCGTCTTCGATCACCGTGTGTGCGACGGTGGGTACGCAGCCGGCTTCCTGCGCCGCGTGGTCGAGCTGTTCGAGCACCCGCTGCGCGCGTTCGGGAGGATCTGATGACCGATGCGTTCCTCGTCGGCGGCGTGCGAACGCCCGTCGGACGCTACGGCGGCGCCCTTGCCGCTGTCAGGCCGGATGACCTCGCGGCTCTCGTCGTCGGCGAGGCGGTCTCGCGCGCGGGAGTCCCGGCGGATGCCCTCGACGAGGTCATCCTGGGAGCCGCGAACCAGGCGGGCGAAGACAACCGCAACGTGGCCCGCATGGCCGTGCTGCTCGCAGGACTGCCCGACAGCGTCCCCGGACTCACGGTCAACCGCCTGTGCGCATCCGGCATGTCGGCGATCGCACTGGCGTCGCAGGCCGTCAGGGCCGGCGACGCCGACCTGATGGTCGCCGGCGGCGTCGAGTCGATGACCCGCGCCCCCTGGGTGCAGGCCAAGCCCGCCCGAGCATGGGGCAAGCCCGGCGATGCCTACGACACCTCAATCGGCTGGCGGTTCCCGAACCCCCGCCTCCTCGCGCGGGAGAAGGCGACCTTCTCGATGCCCGAGACGGCGGAGGAGGTCGCGCGGATCGACGGCATCAGCCGGGCGGATGCCGACGCCTTCGCCCTGCGCAGCCACCAGCGCGCAGTCGCCGCGATCGACGCAGGCAGGCTCGCGCACGAGATCGTCGCAGTCGACACGGGCCGCGGCGTGGTCGACACCGACGAGGGGCCGCGACGCGAGACCTCGATCGAGGCGCTCAGCGCGCTGCGCCCCGTCGTGGCGGGCGGCGAGGTCGTCACGGCGGGCAACGCCAGCTCGCTCAACGACGGCGCCTCTGCGATCGTCGTCGCGGGCGCGGACGCCGTCGCCAGGCACGGGCTGCGCCCCCGGGCGCGCATCGTCGTCGCGGCGAGCGCGGCGCTTGCCCCCGAGATCATGGGGCTCGGCCCCGTCCCCGCCACCGAGAAGGCGCTGCGCAAGGCGGGGTTGAGCGTCACCGACATCGGCGCGGTCGAGCTCAACGAGGCGTTCGCGTCGCAGTCCCTCGCCTGCATGCGCCGCCTCGGGCTCGATCCCGAGATCGTGAACGCCGACGGCGGAGCGATCGCCCTCGGGCATCCGCTCGGATCCAGCGGCTCGCGGCTGCTGGTCACCCTGCTCGGTCGCATGGAGCGCGAGAACGTGCGGTACGGCCTCGCGACGATGTGCGTCGGCGTCGGTCAGGGCACCGCGATGATCGTGGAGCGCGTCGATGGCTGAGGCTCTTCGGATCGAGGCGCGCGACGACCGGACCCTCGTGACGCTCGACCGCCCGGCCGTGCGCAACGCGATCGACCAGGCGATGGTCGACGAGCTGCATGCCGTGTGCGCCGAGCTCGAGACCAGTCCGCGCGTGCTCATCATCACCGGCGCGGAGGGTGTCTTCGCCTCGGGCGCCGACATCCGTCAGCTGCGCGATCGCACCGCCGATGATGCCCGCCGAGGCATCAACTCGAGTGTGTTCCGCCGGATCCGCGAGCTGCCGATGCCGGTGATCGCGGCCGTCGACGGATACGCGCTGGGCGGCGGCGCAGAGCTCGCCTACGCCGCCGACATCCGGATCGGCACGCCCCGGGTGCGCATGGGCAACCCCGAGACGGGCCTCGGCATCATCGCCGCAGCCGGCGCGACCTGGCGACTGCCCGAGATCGTCGGTCACGCGCGCGCGAGCGAGCTGCTGCTGACCGGTCGCACCCTCGATGCCGAGGAGGCGCTCGCCTGGGGGCTGCTGTCGTCGCTGCACGAACCGGACGAGCTGATCGGCGCCGCGCATGCCCTCGCCGACCGCATCTGCACGAACGGCGCGCGAGCGACCGAGCTCACCAAGCGCGCCCTGCTCGCGCCGGCGGGCCAGCACCCGGCGATCGAGCTCGAGCTGCAGGCCGAGCTGTTCGAGAGCGATGAGAAGCACCGGCGCATGACCGCGTTCCTCGAGCGCCGAGCGCAGCGCGCCGACGCATCGAAGCAGACCGAGGCACCGAAGCAGCCCGAGCCATCGAAGAAGCCCGAAGGAGAGAGTCGATGAGCGTACCCGGAACCGTCGGCGTGCTGGGCGGCGGGCGCATGGGCGCCGGCATCGCGCACGCCTTCCTGCTGGCGGGGGCGCGGGTGCGCCTCGTCGAGCGCGACGAGTCCGCGGCCGATGCAGCGCGCGAGCGCGTGCTGACGAGCATCGAGAACTCGGTGAAGCGCGGTGACCTGACCGAGCCGGAGCATGTGATCGACGCGCTCCGCGTCAGCGCCGATCCGTCGGCCTTCGAGACGGCCGGTCTCGTCATCGAGGCGGTGCCGGAGGACCGTGCGATGAAGGCGGAGGCGCTGGCGCGCATCGAGCAGATCGTCGCCGCCGACGCGGTTCTCGCCACGAACACCTCGTCGATCTCGATCGACGAGCTCGCCGCCGCCCTCACCCGCCCGGAGCGATTCCTGGGGCTGCACTTCTTCAACCCTGTGCCCGCGTCGAAGCTGGTCGAGCTCGTCGTCGGCGAGCGCACAGAGCGCGCGGTCGTCGACGCCGGTCGCGAGTGGATCGCCACCCTGCGCAAGACGCCCGTGGTCGTCCGCGACTCCCCCGGCTTCGCGTCGAGCCGGCTCGGCGTGCTGCTGGGCCTCGAGGCGATCCGGATGCTCGAGGAGGGCGTCGGCGATGCCGCCGACATCGACGCCGCCATGGAGCTGGGGTACCGGCATCCGATGGGTCCGCTGCGCACGACCGACGTCGTCGGTCTCGACGTCCGCCTCGGCATCGCCGAGGAGCTCGCGCGCGAGCTCGGGCCGCGCTTCGAGCCGCCCGCCCTGCTGCGCCGGATGGTGGATGCCGGAAAGCTCGGCCGCAAGAGCGGCGAGGGCTTCTACATGTGGAACGAGGAGAGATGACCGATTTTCTTCCGAGCTATGTCCAGGGCTCGTGGTGGACGCCGTCTGCCGGTGCCGGCGGGACGGATGTCCGCGACGCGTCGACCGGTGAGATCGTCGCCCGGGTCTCGACCGATGGCCTCGACCTCGCCGGCGCACTCGAGTACGCGCGCACCAACGGTCACGCCGGTCTCGCCGCACTGACCTTCCACCAGCGCGCCCTGCTGCTCAAGCAGTTCGCGCTCGCACTCACCGAGCGCAAAGACGAGCTGTACGCGGTCTCGGCGCGCACCGGAGCCACGAAGACCGACTCGTGGGTCGACATCGACGGCGGAATCGGCGTGCTGTTCTCGTACTCGGGCAAGGGACGCCGCGAGCTGCCCAACAGCCGCGTGCACGTCGATGGTCCCGTCGAGCCGCTGTCGAAGGACGGCAGCTTCCTCGGTCGGCACGTGTACACGACGCTGCCCGGCGTCGCCGTGCAGATCAACGCCTTCAACTTCCCGGTGTGGGGCTCGCTCGAGAAGTTCGCGCCCGCGTTCCTGGCCGGCATGCCGACGCTCGTGAAGCCCGCCACCCCGACCGGATACCTCGCCGAGGCGATGGTGCGCATCCTCGTCGAGTCGGGGCTGCTGCCCGACGGTTCGCTGCAGCTGGTCAGCGGCAGCGTGCCCGACCTGTTCGACCATCTGCGCCTCGGCGACCTCGTCGGGTTCACGGGCAGCGCGTCGACCGCCGAAAGGCTGCGCCTGCATCCGGCCGCGCAGACCGGCGGCGTGCGCTTCACCGCCGAGACCGACTCGATCAACGCGTCTGTGCTCGGCACGGATGCTGTGCAGGGAACCCCCGAGTTCGACGCCTACGTGCGACAGCTCGTCGCCGAGATGACCACGAAGGCGGGCCAGAAGTGCACGGCGATCCGCCGGGCGATCGTGCCCGCAGGCGCAGCCGATGACGTGATCGCCGCCGTTCGGCAGCGCATCGCCGAGAAGACCGTGCTCGGCGACCCGCGCACCGAGGGCGTGACCATGGGTCCGCTGGCCTCGACGGCGCAGCGCGACGAGGTGCTGCGCCAGGTGCAGCGACTGCAGGATGCCGGCGGCAGGGTCGTCGTCGGCTCGACCGATGCTCCCGACGTCCGCCTCGCCGACGGATCTACCGGCTCGGCCCCCGATGGCGCTTTCGTCTCACCGCTGCTGCTGCGTTTCGACGACGCGAGCGCCGAGGCCGTGCATGATGTGGAGGCGTTCGGCCCGGTGTCGTCGCTGCTGACGTACTCGACGACCGCAGAGGCTGCGGCGCTGGTCGCCCGCGGCGGCGGCTCGCTCGTGACGAGCATCGCCACTCATGACCCCGCGCAGGCCGTCGAGCTCGCGACGCGCATCGCCCCGTTCAACGGACGGATGCTGCTGCTCGACCGCGACGACGCCCGCTCGTCCACCGGGCACGGCTCTCCCCTTCCGGGTCTCGTGCACGGCGGCCCGGGCCGAGCGGGCGGTGGTGAGGAGCTCGGCGGCATCCGAGCGGTGCTGCACCACATGCAGCGCACCGCCGTGCAGGGCTCCCCCGAGATGCTCACCGCTCTGACCGGCGTGTGGCATGCAGGGGCATCGGCGAACGCCGATGGCAGGCATCCGTTCCGCAAGTCGCTCGCCGAGCTGCGCATCGGCGACCAGGTGGCCTCGGCCACCCGCGAGGTGACGCTCGACGACATCGAGACGTTCGCGCACTTCACCGGCGACACGTTCTACGCGCACATGGACGAGGAGTCGGCGGCGGCGAACCCCTTCTTCCCCGGTCGCGTGGCTCACGGCTACCTGCTGGTCTCGTGGGCGGCGGGACTGTTCGTCGATCCGGAGCCGGGCCCTGTCCTCGCGAACTACGGGCTCGAGAACCTGCGCTTCATCACTCCCGTCTCGCCGGGTGACAGCATCCGGGTGCAGCTGACGGCCAAGCAGATCACCCCGCGCGAGACCGACGAGTACGGCGAGGTGCGCTGGGACGCCGTGATCCGCAATCAGGACGACGAGATCGTCGCGACCTACGACGTGCTGACGCTGGTTCTGAAGGAGCAGGCAGCCGCGTGAGGGAGATGATGCGCCGCGACACGGCCTCGGCGATGCTCGGCATGGCCGTCGAGGTCGACGAGCCGGGTCGCGCCGTCGTCTCGATGCTGGTGCGCGACGACATGCTGAACGGCTTCGCGATCACGCACGGCGGGCTGGTCTTCTCGCTTGCCGACACCGCCTTCGCCATCGCCTGCAACGAGGACGAGCGCGTCACTGTCGCCGCCGGCGCCGACATCACGTTCCTGAAGTCGACGACCTCGGGTCAGACGCTGCGGGCGACCGCCGTGCGGCGAGTGGTCAGCGGCCGCACCGGGCTCTACGACGTGACGGTGACAGACGATGGCGGCGACGTGGTCGCGGAGTTCCGGGGTCGGTCGGTGACGACGAACCGGATGCTCTCCTGAGCGCGCCGCAGGGGCGATTCCTCGGCCAGCAGAACCCTTGAGGGTCGCACGGATGCCGGTCGCGTGCACGGATGTCGGCGCATACGCCCGGATTCGACCGACATCCGTGCATCACGCCGACATCTGTCGGCGCCAGGTACGCGCATCTCCGGGGTGACTGATAGGACGCGTCGCTCAGCCCCGCAGCGCCAGCACGAACGGCAGCACCTCGGTCGCGCCGGCCCTGCGCAGTTCGCGAGCAGCCACGGTCAGCGTCCAGCGGCTGTCGGCCTGGTCATCGACGAGCAGCACCGGACCATCCGGTACCGCGAGATCGGAAGCCGTGAAGCGATCCCAGAGCCCGGCGAGGCGGAACACGCTGTTGCCGCCCGGCTCACCGCTCGGCCCGCCGTTGGCGAAGGCGAGAGCCCCGATGTACGGCAGGCGCCCGACGCCGGCGATGCCGCGGGCGAGCGAGTCGACCAGCTGCGGCCTCGACCGCGAGGGCATCCCGACGACGGCGACCGGTCGCCTCGCCCAGCCCCACCCGGCGAGCACGCGCACGCACGCATCCAGCACCTGCGGTGAGACCTCGGCATCCGGTGCACCTGCGGCGAAGAGCTGCCGCAGCTTCCCTCCCCAGCCCAGATCGGTCAGGCGCGCCAGCGCACGCCCCTCCCCCGCCTGCTCGTCAGCCGCGATCCTTCCCTTCACGGGCACGCCGACGCGATCACCGCCGGTCGGCCACTGCCTGCGCGCCTCGATCGGCACGCCGACCCGGTCGAGGGCGCCGGATGCCGCAGCTCCCGCATCCGAGCCGATCTCGGTCGGGAACCAGGCTCCGGCGCAGTTGTCGCACCGCCCGCACGGGGCAGCCGTCGCATCGTCGAGCGAGCGCTGCAGGAACTCCATGCGGCAGCGATCAGTCTGCTGGTAGTCGAGCATGTGCTGCTGCTCGGCGCGGCGCTCGGCCGCGATGCGGTCGTAGCGTTCGGCGTCGTAGACCCATGGCTGCCCTGTTGCGACCCAGCCGCCCTGCACGCGACGCACAGCCCCGTCGACGTCGAGCACCTTGAGCAGCAGTTCGAGCGGCGTGCGACGGATGTCCACGATCGCCTCGAGCGCGGGCGTCGACAGCGGCTGGTCTCCGAGGGCGGCGATCACGCGCTCGGCCCGATCGCGATCGGGCATCGACGCGGTGGCGAAGTAGTGCCAGATGTCGCGGTCCTCGGGCCCTGGCAGCAGCAGCACGTCGGCACTGTCGGTGGCGCGACCGGCACGACCCACCTGCTGGTAGTAGGCGACCGGTGACGACGGGGCGCCCAGGTGCACGACGAAGCCCAGGTCTGGTTTGTCGAAGCCCATGCCCAGCGCGCTTGTCGCGACGAGCGCTTTCACCTCGTTACGCTTGAGCATCCCCTCCGACTCCTCGCGCTCCTCGGCGTCGGTCTGACCGGTGTACGCGCGCACCTCGTGACCGTGCTCGCGCAGCAGCCGCGCCGTGTCGACGGCGGCCGACACGGTGAGCGCGTAGATGATCCCCGACCCCGGCAGATCGTTCAGATGGCTGAGCAGCCAGGCCAGCCGCTGCGCCGAGCCTGGCAGCTGCAACACGCCGAGCCGGAGGGATGCCCGGGCCAGGGGCCCGCGGATGGTGAGCACCGCCCCTTCGCCTGTGCCGAGCTGCTCGGCGACATCTGCGACGACCCGACTGTTCGCGGTCGCGGTCGTGGCCAGCACGGGGACACCCGTGGGCATCTCGGCGATGAGGTCGCGCAGTCGCCGGTAGTCGGGGCGGAAGTCGTGGCCCCAGTCGCTGATGCAGTGCGCCTCGTCGACCACGAGCATCCCGATCCGCCGCACGAGCGCCGGCAGCTGGTTCTCGCGGAAGGCCGGGTTGTTGAGCCGCTCGGGCGAGACGAGCAGCACATCGACCTCATCGCAATCGAGCTTCGCGATGACGTCCGCCCACTCGTGCGCGTTGGTCGAGTTGATGGCGACGGCCCGCACGCCCGCGCGCTCGGCGGCCGCGATCTGGTCGCGCATCAGCGCGAGCAGCGGCGAGACGAGCACGGTCGGCCCTGCTCCCTGCCGGCGCAGCAGCAGGGTCGCGACGAAGTACACCGCGGACTTGCCCCATCCGGTGCGCTGCACGACGAGTGCCCGGCGACGCTCGGCGACCAGTGCCTCGACTGCCTCGTACTGCCCGTCGTGGAACTCGGCATCCGGTCGCCCCACGAGCTCGCGCAGGGCGACGAGCGCGGCATCGTGGATGTGGATCGTGTCGGAGGTCATGCATCCACTCTGCCTCACTCCTCCGACACCGCCTCGATGGCCACTTGAACCGTCGCCACCTCCCGTGCAAGAATTACCTAACGAACGGTCAGTAAAACGATGGAGTCGATGATGCCCAGCCCCGCAGACTTCTCCCTGGTTCGGGAAGAGCTCTCCGAAGACGAACGCCGCTTCGACGAGCTCGTCGCGAACGAGCAACGCATCGAGCCGCGCGACTGGATGCCCGACGCATACCGCAAGACGCTGATCCGTCAGATCTCTCAGCATGCGCATTCCGAGATCATCGGCATGCAGCCCGAGGGCAACTGGATCACGCGTGCACCGAGCCTCAAGCGCAAAGCGATCCTGATGGCGAAGGTGCAGGACGAGGCCGGCCACGGGCTCTACCTCTACTCCGCCGCGCAGACGCTCGGAATCACCCGCGAGACCATGATGCGCCAGCTCATCGACGGCAAGGCGAAGTACTCGTCCATCTTCAACTACCCGACCCCCACCTGGGCCGACATGGGAGCGATCGGCTGGCTGGTCGACGGCGCCGCGATCTGCAACCAGGTGCCGCTGTGCCGCGCCTCTTACGGTCCGTACGGTCGCGCGATGGTGCGCGTCTGCAAGGAGGAGTCGTTCCATCAGCGGCAGGGCTTCGAGATCCTGCTGACCCTGATGCAGGGCACCGCCGAGCAGCGCGAGATGGCGCAGGACGCGGTGAACCGCTGGTACTGGCCGAGCCTGGCGATGTTCGGCCCTCCGGATGACCAGTCGCCCAACTCGGCCCAGTCGATGAAGTGGAAGATCAAGCGCTTCTCGAACGACGAGCTGCGTCAGCGCTTCGTCGGAATGCTGGTTCCGCAGGCAGAGATCCTCGGCATCACCCTGCCCGACCCCGATCTGAAGTGGAACGACGAGACTCAGCAGTACGACATGGGCGAGATCGACTGGGACGAGTTCTTCGAGGTGCTGCGGGGCAACGGCCCCTGCAACGCCGAGCGGCTCGAGCGCCGTGGTACCGCCCACGAGGAGGGCGCCTGGGTGCGCGAGGCCGCAGCCGAGTACGCCCGCAAGCAGGCGCTGAAGGCGGAGGTGGCATGATGTCGGCCGCGATCGACTCCGCAGCCGAGACGGAATGGCCGCTCTGGGAGGTGTTCGTGCGCGCGAACCGAGGTCTCAGCCATGTGCACGTCGGCTCGCTCGTGGCTCCGGATGCCGAGATGGCCGTCCGCAACGCGCGCGACCTCTATACGCGTCGCGGCGAGGGCGTCTCGATCTGGGTCGTGCCCGCTGAGGCCATCACCACCAGCGACCCGGATGCGAAGGATGCCTTCTTCGAGACCTCAGCGGGCAAGAACTACAGGCACGCCGTCTACTACACGGCGTCCGAGGGGGTGCCGCACCTGTGACCCTTCGTCAAGCTCAGGACGGCGCCGAGGACGTCCACGTCTCCGTCGAGGAGCTGAAGCTGGCATCCGAGCTCTCCGGCGGCGAGAGCCGCGCGACGTCGGCCGATGTCGCCGAGTACGCGCTGTGGCTCGGAGACGACGCCCTGATCCTCTCGCAGCAGCTGGGCGCCTGGATCTCGCGCGCTCCCGAGCTCGAGGAGGATGTCGCACTCGGCAACATCGCCCTCGACCTGCTCGGGCACGCGCGGTCGCTGCTGCGCTACGCCGGCACGTGGGACGAGCGCACCGAGGACGACCTCGCCTACTTCCGCGACGAGCCCGACTTCCGCTGCGCGTGGATCGTGCAGCAGCCCAACGGGGACTTCGCGCAGACCATCGCACGCCAGCTGATCGCCGCGACGTACATGTACGAGCTGTACTCGGCGCTTCGCTCGTCGGGCGATGAGACGTTCGCAGCGATCGCGTCGAAGTCGCTCAAAGAGGTCGACTACCACCGCGATCACGCCGTGCAGTGGGTGCTTCGGCTCGCCGGAGGCACGGAGCTGTCGCGCGAGAAGATGATCCGCGCGCTCGGCGATGTGTGGCCATACGTCGACGAGCTGTTCCGCGATGAGCCGCTGATCGACCGCCTCGAGGGCGTGGCCGCGCGCCCCTCGGCACTGCGGCCCGGCTTCGACGCGGTCATCGGCACGGTGTTCGCCGAAGCCCGGCTCGACGTGCCCGCCGTCGCCCCCTCCCGCGCCGGCGGGCGTCACGGCTCCCACGCGACCCCGCTCGGCCACCTGCTCGCAGAGATGCAGGTGCTCGCCCGCCGGCACCCCGGCGCGACATGGTGACCGCCATGGCCGGATCAGGGCAGGTCCAGCGGCTCACGGCCGCGTACGCGCGGGAGATCGCCGCCCGCGTCACCGACCCCGAGATCCCCGTCCTGACCATCGACGACCTCGGCGTGCTGCGCGACGTCAGGCTCGACGGCGAGCGCGTCACCGTCGACATCACCCCCACATACTCGGGATGCCCGGCGATGGACGCGATCAGGGACGACATCGTGCTCGCGCTCACAGCCGAGGGCTTCCCCGACGTCGAGGTGCGTCTCGTGCTCTCCCCCGCCTGGACGACCGACTGGATGAGCGAGGAGGGCAGGCGCAAGCTCGTCGAGTACGGCATCGCTCCCCCCTCGGGCCGCGCGGCGCACCGCGATGGGCCCATCCGGCTGACGCTCGCGACCAAGTGCCCCCGCTGCGGGTCGCTCGACACCCGTGAGGTCTCCCGCTTCGGCTCGACATCATGCAAGGCGCTGTTCGAGTGCCGCGCCTGCCTCGAGCCCTTCGACCATTTCAAGGTGATCTGATGCCGCTGTTCCGGATGCCCGGCGCCTCCGCCCATGACGACCGCACCGCCTCCGCGCCGCAGGGCGATCGGCACCGCGCCCGGTTCCACTCGCTGACCGTCTCCGACGTCCGCCGGCTCACCGCCGATGCGATCGAGGTGACCTTCCGGGTGCCGGCCGAGCTCGCCGACGACTACGCGTACCTCCCCGGGCAGTACGTCGCGCTCCGCGCGCACCTGGACGGTGACGAGCTGCGCCGCTCGTACTCGCTGTGTCGCCCGCTGGCCCCGGTGCGCGACGGCTTCACGGGCGTCAGCGTCGCCGTGAAGCGCGATCAGGGCGGCCGGTTCTCCACCTGGGCGCTCGACAACCTCGTGCCTGGTGTCGAGATGGAGGTGATGAGCCCGCAGGGCACGTTCACGTCCGGGCTCGACGAGCTCGAGGGCACCCACGTCGTCGGCATCGCCGCGGGCTCGGGCATCACGCCGATGATGTCGCTCGCACGCACTCTGCTCGCCGCGTCGGAGACGACCCGGTTCACGCTGCTGTACACGAACAAGTCGACCAGCGACGTGATGTTCCTCGAAGAACTCGCCGACCTCAAGGACAGATACCCGACGCGGCTGGTGCTGCACCACGTGCTCTCGCGCGAGCAGCGCACCGCACCGGTGCTGTCCGGCCGCATCGACGAGCAGCGGCTGCGCACCATCCTCGACACGCTCATCCTGCCCTCGACCGTCGACGAGTGGTTCCTGTGCGGACCCTTCGCACTGGTCGACCTCTGCCGCGAGGTGCTCGCGGATCTGGGGGTGCCGCGCGAGCATGTGCGCTTCGAGCTGTTCACCACCGGGGAGGCGCCGACCGAGCGCGGCCCTCGGCGGGTGGAGGTGCACGCGGGCGAGAAGGCGTATCGCATCGAGATCAACCTCGACGGCGTCTCATCGACCGTCGAGAGTCCGGTGGACGCACACGAGTCGGTGCTGAACGCGGCACTCCGCGTGCGACCTGACGCGCCGTTCGCGTGCTCGGGCGGCGTCTGCGGCACGTGCCGCGCACGCGTGCTCGAGGGCAGCGTGACGATGACCGAGAACTACGCGCTCGAGCCGGACGAGATCGAACGCGGCTACGTGCTCACCTGCCAGTCCCACCCCACCAGCGACCGCCTCGTCGTCGACTACGACGTCTGACCCAGGAGCCGCAATGATCGACATCCAGATCGCCGACGATGTCGCGCGCATCACCCTGAACGCTCCCGAGCGTCTCAACGCCCTCGACGAGCAGGCCCTGCACGGGCTGCACTCGGCCTACGACGAGGCCGAGCGCGCGGGTGTGCGCGCCCTGCTGCTGCGAGGCGAGGGACGTGCGTTCTGCGCCGGCCGCGACATCTCGGGCGTCGACCCGCGCGACGACGACGTGATCGGCTACCTCGGCGGCATCGTCACCCCGCTTCTGAGGCGCATGGCCGAGTTCCCCGCGCCGACGTTCGCGGTCGCGCACGGAGCCTGTCTGGGAGTCGGCC
Source organism: Microbacterium esteraromaticum (assembly GCF_014084045.1). Classification (NCBI taxonomy): domain Bacteria; kingdom Bacillati; phylum Actinomycetota; class Actinomycetes; order Micrococcales; family Microbacteriaceae; genus Microbacterium; species Microbacterium esteraromaticum. The sequence continues at coordinate 2,172,224 of NZ_CP043732.1, read as the reverse complement.
TCGGCCTGCTCATCGCGACCGACGTCGTGTACGTCGCCGAATCCGCGAAGATCGGCTCGCCGTTCGCGGCGCTCGGCGCGACCCTCGACTCGGGTGGGCATGCCCTGTTCGCCGAGCGGCTCGGAGCGCACAAGACCCTCGACCTCATCTACACGGGCAGGCTGATGTCGGGCGCCGAGGCGGTGGCCTCTGGACTGTTCTCCCGCGTCTTCGGCGACGACGAGGTGCTCGCGGCGACGGAGGATGCCGCTCGCGCCGCGGCAGGCGGCGCCACCGCCGCCTTCCTCGCGAGCAAGCGGCTCATCGCGCGCATCCGCGATGAGCGGCTCGCGCTGTGGGAGTCCATCGACATCGAGAACGCCGCGCAGGCGGCCCTCTGCGACACCGATGACTATCGCGAGGGCTTCGCCGCGTTCCAGCAGAAGCGCCGTCCGCAGTTCCGCGGGCGCTGACCGCCCCCAGCATCCCCCACCAGCGTTTCCCATCCGACACACCCACAGAAGACGAGAAACGCCGGCTGCCAGCATCCGCCACCAGCGTTTCCCATCCGACTGCCCCGCAGAAGACGAGAAACGCCGGCTGCCAGCATCCGCCACCAGCGTTTCCCATCCGAGCGGCGACGAGGTGCGCAACCCCCTCGGGTGATGTCGGCGGCGGGTGAGAGGATGCCGGCATGATGCTCTCCGAGCTGGTCGCGACCACCGACGACGTCGCAGCGACATCCTCCCGGCTGGCGAAGATCGATGCTCTTGCGCGGCTGCTGGCTGCCGCGTCGACCGACGAGATCCGACCGCTGGTCGGCATGCTGATCGCCGCTCCGCGTCAGGGCAGGCTCGGCGTCGGGTGGCGGACGCTGACCTCGGTCGAGGTCGCACATGCGGATGCCCCGTCCCTCACGATCACTGACGTCGATCACACGCTGGATGCCCTGGCCCTGGCATCCGGAAGCGGCTCTGCCGCCGCGCGGCAGAGCCTCCTGCAAGGACTCGCCACTCGGTCGACCGCTGCGGAGTGGGACCTGCTGGCGCGCGCGATGATGGGCGAGCTTCGCACCGGAGCGCTCGGCGGCGTCCTCCTCGACGCGATCGCGCGGGCCGCTGATCGGCCGGTGGCCTCCGTGCGACGGGCCGCGATGCTCTCCGGAGATCTCGGCGAGACGGCGGTCATCGCGCTGACCGGCGCCGAGGACGACCTCGACGCGGTCGGCCTGGCCGTCGGGAGGCCTGTGATGCCGATGCTCGCCTCCACCGCCGCCACCCCGACCGCAGCGCTCGAGGTCACGGGCCGCGCGTCTGTGGAGTACAAGCTCGACGGCGCCCGCATCCAGGTGCACCGTCGCGGCGACGACGTCGGCGTCTACACCCGCAGCCTCGCCGACGTGACGCACCGCGTACCCGAGCTCGTCGACATCGTGCGATCGCTGCCCGCACACGACCTGATCCTCGACGGCGAGACGCTGTCGCTCGACGAGGATGGCGCTCCGCGCCCCTTCCAGGAGACCATGTCCCGCTTCGGCGCCGACGTCGCGAGGCAGGTCGCCCTCAGGCCGTGGTTCTTCGACATCCTGCACGTCGACGGCCGTGATCTCATCGACGAGCCGCTCAGCGTGCGACTCGCCGAGCTCGAGCGGGTCGCCGGCGAATGGCGGATGCCCGGGACGGTCACCGACGATGCCGACGAGGCCGAGCGCCTGTCGCGCGAGTCCCTGGCCGCGGGTCACGAGGGCGTGCTGGTGAAGGCGCTGGAGTCGACCTACACCGCCGGTCGCCGGGGGAAATCGTGGGTGAAGGTCAAGCCCGTGCTCACGTACGATCTCGTGGTGCTCGGCGCCGAGTGGGGATCCGGCCGGCGCACGGGCATGCTCTCGAACCTGCACCTCGGCGCGCGCGATCCGGACGGGGACTTCGGCGAGCCCGGCGGGTTCGTCATGGTCGGCAAGACCTTCAAGGGCCTCACCGACGAGCTGCTGCGCTGGCAGACCTCGACGTTCCCCGCGCTGGAGAGCAGGCGCACGGCGAGCACGGTGTTCCTGCGTCCCGAGATCGTTGTCGAGATCGCGATAGACGGCGTGCAGCGCTCGCCACGGTACCCGGGCGGCATCGCACTGCGCTTCGCCCGAGTGAAGGGCTACCGTTCCGACAAGTCCGCGGATCAGGCCGACACGATCAAGACGCTCCGTGCCCTGATGCGCGGCTGAGCAGGCCCCGATCCTCCTCGGCTACCCTGCGCTCGAGCATCCGTCACGCGCTGGGCGGCAGGCCCTGATCCTCCTCGACGACCGTGCCCTTGAACGACCACGGGAAGTTGATCCAGCGATCGGTGTCCTTCCAGGCGTAGTCGGGCTGGATGATGGTCGACGGCTTGGTGTAGATGGTGACCGAGCGCACATCCGCGCCCTTCTCCTTCAGCAGCTGCACGGCGAGAGCGAGCGTTCGCCCGGAATCGGCGACATCGTCGACGAGCAGTACTCGGCGGCCGTCGAGATAGTCCATGTCGAGCTCGGGCGGCAGCACCTCGGGAGCCTCCAGCACCGTGCCGATGCCGGTGTAGAACTCCATGTTGATGGCGCCGCAGTTCTTCACGCCGAGACCGTAGGCGATGGCGCCGGCGGGCAGCAGACCGCCTCGGGCGATCGCGACGACGACCTCGGGCACGAAGCCGCTGCCGATGATGTCGCGTGCGAGATCACGTGTCGCGTCGCCGAACCCGTCCCAGGTGAGCGTCTCGCGCTCGATCGCTGTTTCCGTCATTGCTCTATTCTCGTGCATCCGATCCCCCGGCGTGCACCGGGTCTAGGGGGATCCGTTCGTGCCGGCGTCGGCCATTGCCGAGGCGTACGCGGCATCGCTGCCGCCGCTGTTCCTCGCCCTCGTGCCTCTCGCGATCGCCGCTCTCGTAATGATCCTCGCGCTCGAGCGCCGACCCCTCGTCGAGTCCCACTCCTGAGCGAATCGCCCCATCTGCGCCCCGGATGAGGTACAAACGAAGAGGCATGTTCGCGACCCGGCGTCCACGCCCCATCGCCCATCTGTTGTTCCGAGGTCCCTGCATGTGCCGGCTGTTCGCCTTCGTATCCCCGCTTCCCACCACGAGCAGAAGCGAGCTCGGGGTCGACGGCGCCGAGAGCCTGCTCTCGCTCGCGCGATTGCACGGCGACGGGTGGGGACGGGCGAGTGTGCGCACCCCCGGAGAGACGCCTCACGTGCTCCGATCGCCGCTGTCGGCGGCGAACGATCCCGACTTCGACGCCGCGCTCTCGACTCCCTCGCGCGCCGCGATCGTGCACCTGCGCTGGGCGACGGCAGGGCTTCCGGTCAACGAGTGCAACGCGCACCCCTTCGAGGCGGACGGCATGGCCTTCTGCCACAACGGAACCATCAAGCCGCTCGACAGACTGCACTCCCTGCTCACCGCCGAGAGCGCCACCACCCTTGCAGGCACCACTGACAGCGAGATGTTCTTCGCCCTCATCCGCGAGCAGGTCGCCGCCGGCGTCGGTCTGCACGAGGCGACCGCGCGCGTCGCCGGCACGCTGAGAGACCTGTTCCCGCTCGCCAGCCTCAACGCACTGCTGCTCGACGGCGAGCAGCTCATCGTCGTGCATGCCAGCGCGACGAGCATCCTCACCGAGCACGATCTGTCGCGGCTCGCCCCGCTGGCCGACGTGCTGCCGGACGAGCACAACGAGGACTACTTCGCACTGCGCTGGCGCGAGGGAGCAGACGGCACGATCACCGTCGGATCGACCGGCGTCGCCGGTGAGGGCTGGACGCCCCTGCCGGCCGAGTCCGTCACGTCCATCCGGCTCGCCGACCGATCGGCATCCACTCTCGAGCTCGCCGCGGCGCACGCCCACCACGGCTAGAATCGAAGGGTCCGGCCGCCCGCGGCCGATGCTCGAAAAAGGGGCACGAAGCACTCCGCGACGAGGCGCGAGACGCGAGACATATACGGATCCCTCCGTTTCCTGTCTTGAAAGGCGCTTCATCATGCCCACCGTGTCCGCACACGTCGCCCTCACCCTCGCCGAGCACATCGATCACGTCTTCGGCGTGATGGGCAACGGCAACGCCTACTTCCTCGACGCGATCGAGAAGCAGACCGACGCCGTGTTTACCGCCGTCCGGCACGAGCAGGGCGCCGTCGTCGCCGCCGATGCGCATTTCCGCGCCTCGGGCCGGATCGCCGCAGCGACCTCGACCTACGGCGCGGGGTTCACCAACACCTTGACCGCTCTGGCCGAGGCCGTGCAGGCGCACGTGCCGCTCGTGCTCGTCGTGGGAGACGAGCCGACCTCAGGCCCACGTCCGTGGGACGTCGACCAGATCGCGATGGCGTCAGCCGTCGGCGCGCGCACCTATACGACCGGTCACGCGGACGCCGCCGCGACGACCGTGATCGCGATCGAGCACGCCCTCACCTACCGGGTGCCCGTCGTGCTGGCCATCCCCTACGACGTCGCCTCGCTCGAGGCCGGCCCCGTGGCCGAGACTCCGGCGCCGCGCCTCCCGGCGCCCCTGGCACCGCGCGGCGAGTTCGCCGACGGGATGCTCGATGAGATCGCCCGGGCCCTGGGCTCGGCTGCGCGGCCGTTCCTGCTCGCCGGCCGCGGCGCCTGGCTAGCCGGCGCGGGCGAGGCCCTCGGCGCTCTGGCCGAGCGGACGGGCGCCCTCACCGCATCGACCGCGCTGGGCCGCGGCGTGTTCCCCGACACCCGCTACGACCTGGGCGTCGCCGGCGGCTTCGGCGCGGACGGCGCGATGCAGCTCGTCCGCGAGGCCGACGTCGCCGTCGTCTTCGGCGCCTCCCTCAACCAGTTCACGATGCGCTTCGGCGAACTGTTCGCACCGGGCACACGGGTCTTCCAGGTCGATGTCGCTCCAGCGGCCACGCACGCGCACGTCGGCGGCTTCGTGCGCGCTGACGCCCGCATCGCGGCCGAGGCGCTCGTCGAGCGGCTCGCGGCGCAGGCATCCGGCGGCGCACGGCCCGCACGGGAAAGCGCACCTGCCGATCACGGATCGGCCGATCCGGACCGCGCCGAGCGCACCTCATCGCACGCAGCGCACGCACCGTGGCGCGAGTCGGTCGATGTCGGGGCCGCGCGGGCCTACGCGGAGGGCGATGAGCTCGCAGCCGACGGCCGTCTCGACCCTCGCTCCGCCGCTCGCCGCATCGCCGAGCTGCTGCCCGAGGATCGCGTCGTGGTCTCGGACGGCGGGCACTTCATCGGGTGGGCGAACATGTACTGGCCGGTCGCCGCGCCCGACCGCATGATGATGGTCGGCACGGCCTTCCAGTCGATCGGGCAGGGCTGGCCCAGCGTCGTCGGCGCCACGCGCGCGCGGCCCGAGCAGACGATCGTGCTGACCTCGGGCGACGGCGGCGGCCTGATGGCGATCGCCGATCTCGAGTCCGCCGTGCGCGCCGCCGCCGGCCGGGGTGTCGCGGTGGTGTGGAACGACGCGGCCTACGGCGCCGAGATCAACCTCTACGGCCTGAAGGGCCTCGCCGAGGGGCCGATGCTCATCCCCGAGGTCGACTTCGCGGCCTTCGCCGGCGCCGTAGGGGCCGAGGGAGTCGTGGTGCGCACCCTGCAGGATCTCGAGCGGCTGCGCTCCTGGGCATCCGAGGACCCGGCCGAGCGCCGCTTCCTCGTGCTCGATCTGCGCATCTCGGGCCGGGTCATCGCTCCGTACCAGGAGGAGATCATCCGCGTGAACTCCTGACCGGGATGCCGGACGGGATCCGTCTCAGATCCAGCCCTTGTCCTGAGCGACGCGCACAGCCTGCTGGCGGTTGGCCGCACCGGTCTTCCCCATCGCCGAGGAGAGATGGTTGCGCACGGTGCCGGGCGACAGGAAGACCTCGGATGCGATGGCAGCGGCCGATCGACCGTCACCGGCGAGCCGAAGGATCTGACGCTCTCGCTCACTGAGCGGGTTCGCTCCGTCGAACAGGCTCTGCTCGGCGAGTGCGGGATCCAGCACGCGCAGGCCCGCGTGCACTCGGCGCACCGCCTCGGCCAGATCCTCGGCGTGCGCGTCCTTCGCGATGAAGCCGCTGGCACCGGCGTCGAGCGCCGAACGCAGGTAGCCGGGGCGAGCGAATGTCGTCACGATCAGGACCCGCGTGCCGGCAGACGCCGCACGCACCTGCCTGGTCGCGGCGATGCCGTCGAGTCCGGGCATCTGGATGTCCATCAGGCAGACATCGGGAACCGCGCTCGTCACGACCGCCAGCGCCTCGGCGCCATCGGCTGCGACGCCGACCACCTCGATGTCGGCTTCGAGCGCGAGCAGCGCGGCGAGTGCTCCGCGAACCAGCGCCTGATCGTCGGCGATCACGATCCGGATGCTCACCAGGCCACCTCCACGCGGGTGCCGCGCTCTGCTGCCGGCGCGATCGTGAAGCGCGCCCCCGCCGCCGCCGCTCGTTCGCGCATGCCGCGCACGCCGTTGCCCTCGCCCTCCCCCGGCCCGAGCCCGTCGTCGTGCACCGACAGGCTGCCCGGTCCGATCAGCACCGTGACCGTGGACGCCTCGGAGTGCCGCAGTATGTTGGTGGTCGCCTCGCGGAGAATCCAGCTCGCCGTCAGCCCCTGGGCGGGCGAGAGCGCCGTCGCGTCCCCCTCGACGAGTGTCCGGATGCCCGCCGAGCGCAGCACCTCGCCGCTGGCGGCGAGCTGCTCGTCGAAGGATGAGGCGCGCGTTCCTGCCACGGTGCTGCGCACCCCCGCGATCGCCTCGGCAGCGAGCGACTCGATCTCTGCGAGCTCGCGTCTCGCCTGCTCGGGGTCGGTGTCGATGAGCCGACGGGCGAGCTGCGCCTTCAGGCTCACCACCGTCAGCGAATGACCGATCAGGTCGTGCACGTCTCGGGCCACATGCTCACGACCCTCGCTCATGGCGAGCTCGAGGCCGAGCTGCTCGGCCTCGCCCGAGCGCACGATCAACCAGGTCGACACGGTGTTCACGATGCCGACCAGGACCACGATGGCGAGGATCGTGACGTAGCCCGGTCCGTTCTCGGCGAGCACGGCGTACAGGCCGACGATGATCACCGCGCCCGCGAACGTCGCCCAGTGCGCGATGCGGGTGAGCGCGTACGACGCGAACGACATGATGAACGGCAGAAAGCTCAGCGCCTGGCCGCCTTCGGCCGGCACCGACACCACGGCGCAGACGACGAGTGCGGCGAAGATCGTCCACTGCCCGCGCACCGGTGGCCGCCCGAGCCCGCCCTCGCCGCGCAGACCGCGGACGAAGCCCACGACATACAGCACGGCGAACAGAGCCAGCGCTCCCCACCCGGCGACGATCCAGCCGACCGGTGCGCTCGATTCGAGCAGGGCCAGCAGCGGATAGATGAGGAAGCACATCCACACGACCGCCATGAGCCAGCCGTATCTGTCCCAGTGGCTCGCCTGCACCCTGCGGGGCGACGCAGCGGCGGTGGTCGAGGTCATCTTCCCAACCTACTGATCCTCTCAGCGGCGACTGCGAGCACGACGGACTCCGGCGACGACGAGCACCGTGAACAGCGCCAGCCAGACGGCCACGCTCAGCAGCGGCATCCACAGCGGATCGGCCTGGCCCGTCGTGAGCACGCCATCGGTGATCGGCCAGCGGCTGAGTGCGACGAACCCGTACAGCGGGGTGAACCGGGCGATGTCGAGCATCACGCCGTCGAGCGGCATGAACACGTTTCCGAAGAAGGCGAAGAACGTCATCGAGATGGAGGCGAGCGCGGCGGCGGAGTCGGGGTTGAAGAAGAGCCCGACTCCCAGTCCGTAGAGCCCGTACATGAGTCCCCCGACCAGGATGATCGCGGCCACGGCGACCCACCGCCACGCGTCGTCGGCCGCGGCGCCGGTGGCGATGCCGGCCGCGAACACGGCGGCCAGTGCCAGCGCGGCGAACGTGACGGCCGTGAGCAGCTTGGTCACGGCGTAGCCCGCGGTGCCGAGCGGGGTCATGGCGAGCTGACGTCCCCAGCCCTGCTTCGCCTCGGATGCTGCCAGTGAGGTCAGCGAGCTCATGGCGACGGCGGTTCCGTATGCGGCCATAGACGCCATGACGTAGAACGATGCGTTCCCGTGCCCTACCGACAGGTCGGCGTAGCCGGGGCCTGCGCCGAACAGCAGGTACATCACGACCGGCATCGCCAGGGTGAAGGCGAGCGTGTACGGGTTGCGCAGCTGACGCAGCGCCTCGATCTGCAGCATCGTCATCGAGATGCGTGGACTGCACACAGGAGTGCGGCGCATGGCGGGGGCGGTCGACGTGGTCACGATCGGTTCTCCGTGAGAGCGGTGAATGCGGTTTCGAGGGTGGGCGCGAGGATCTCCAGGTCATAGGCACCTGCCTCGAGAAGCGACGCGGCGACGGCATCGGAGTCCCGGGCGCGCAGGGTGAGTCTTCGCGCATCGACGCGCAGCTCGCTGACGTCGGCGCGTTCGCGCAGCGCGGCCGCGATGCGGTCGCCCGTCTGCTCCGGAAGGGTCGCCGCGACGATCCGTGCGCCGAGCCCTGCTCGCAGCTGCGCCGTCGGCGCATCGGCGACGATCCTGCCGTGGTTCATGACGACTGTGCGTCGCGCGAACTGCTCGGCCTCTTCGAGATAGTGAGTCGCGAAGAGAATGGTGCGTCCGGCATCGGCATCCGCTCTCATCACCTCCCAGAAGTGCCTGCGGGCGGTCACGTCCATCCCGGCGGTGGGTTCGTCGAGCACGAGGATATCGGGGTCGGCGGTCAGCGCGAGCGCGAACTTCACGCGCTGCTGCTCGCCTCCCGAGCACTTCGACACCTTGCGGCGGGCGAGCCCGGTCAGCTCGGTGCGCTGCAGCACCTCCGGCACCCGGCGCAGCGCCTCGCTTCCGTGGAGGGAGGCGATCAGGCGCACCGTCTCGTCGACCGTGAGGTCGCCGAGCAGTCCTCCCGTCTGCAGCACGGCTGCGATGAGCCCGTCGGCGGTCGCTCGCGCGGGCGGCCGGCCGAGCACCCGCACAGCGCCCTCATCAGGCTCGGTCAGACCCATCAGCATGTCGAGCGTGGTGGTCTTGCCCGCGCCGTTGGGCCCGAGGAGCGCCACGATCTCGCCACGGCGCACGGTGAGATCCACGCCGTCGACGGCGTGAACCCGCCGTGCCCCGAGCCGTAGCCACGGCGCACTCCGCTCAGCTCGACGGCGAACGGCGTCTCGGGGCTCGCGTCGTGTCCGGTGCCGCCGTCTCGGGGAGCCGTCGTGGCCGGGGCCGGTGCTGTGCTCTGCATTCCTCCAGCGTGGCGGGCTCGGCCTCGTCGACGCCGGAGGCGGATGTCACGATGTCGGCATGACACATGTCATGCCGACATCGCAGGACTCAGGATGCCGGCAGCAGCGCTCCGTCGAAGAAGGCGCCGAGCTCGTCGACGGCACCGAGCGGCAGGATCGCGGCGACGTACTGGTCTGGCCGCACGACCACGACGACACCGTCGCGCGACAGCTCGCGCGCCTCGTAGATGTCCGTCTCGTTCCATTTGCTGGGTGCCGCCGCGTAGACCTTCTCCCAGTCGGTGAGGCCGAGCGGGCCGGTCTTCGGCGCGAACAGCTGCGGCACCGTGGTGACCTCGACGTCCTCGTAGGAGCCCTGGTGGATCGCCTTCACATCGAAGACGGAGTCGACGTCGGCATCGGCCGGCGTGAATCGGGCGAGGACCGGCGCGGCCTCGTCGGCCCAGGCGCTCAGACGCTCGCCGGAGGCGTCGCCGAAGGCGTACACGCGCCACCTGCCGTCGGCCCTGGCGTGATGGCCGAGGTGGATCACGTTGCCGTCGCAGACGCGGGTGACCTGGGCCGACTTGAACCGCTTGCCCAGCGGGAATCCGGCGGCGAGCCCCTGGTGCGCGTCTGAGCCGATGATCATCGACGAGGTGTACTGCGTCATGAACCCCGAGGGGAACTCGGCGGTGCCGAGGTAGAAGGTCGCGAGCTCCTGCGGGTCGGAGATCTCCTCAGGCTTGCGCGCCATCAGGCTCGACCACTCGCGGTCGAAGTCGATCAGCTGCTGCGCGACGGGATGCCGCTCGGCGCCGTACGTGGCCAGCAGCGTCTCGGGGCTGCGACCGGTGAGCACCGAGCCGAGCTTCCAGCCGAGATTGAAGCCGTCCTGCATCGAGACGTTCATGCCCTGGCCCGCCTTCGCGCTGTGCGTGTGGCAGGCGTCTCCCGTGAGGAAGACGCGGGGGGTCCGTCCGCTGCCGTCGATGACGTCGTCGAAGCCGTCGGTCACGCGGTGACCGACCTCGTAGACGCTGTGCCAGGCGACGTCCTTGACGTCGATCGAGTAGGGATGCAGGATCTCGTTGGCCTTCGCGATCACGGCGTCGAGCGGGGTGTGCTTGATCTGCCTGTTGTCGTCGGCGGCGACCTCTCCCAGATCGATGTACATGCGGCTCAGGTACCCGCCCTCGCGCGGGATGTGCAGGATGTTGCCGGCCTCCGCGTTGATCGCGCACTTGGTGCGCCAGTCGGGGAAGTCGGTGTTGACGAGGACGTCCATGACGCCCCAGGCGTGCGCGGCCATCGCACCCACATGCTTGCGGCCGATGGCCTCGCGCACGCCGCTGCGCGCGCCGTCGCAGCCGGCGACGTACTTGGCGCGGATGGTGCGCTCCGTGCCGTTGTCGTCGACTCGCACCTCGACCGGGTACTCGCCCTCGTCGTGGACGGTGAGCCCGAGGAAGGCGACACCGTAGTCGGGCACGATGCGGCCGGGGCCGTTCGCGGCCGCCTCGGCGAAGTAGTCGAGCACGCGCGCCTGGTTGACGATGAGGTGCGGGAACTCGCAGATGTCGTAGGCGTAGTCGGCCGTGCGGGCGGTGCGGACGATGTTCTGCCGGTTCTCGGGGTCGGGGCCCCAGAAGTTCATCCAGCCGATGTTGTAGGCCTCGGCCACGATGCGCTCGGCGAAGCCGAACGCCTGGAAGGTCTCGACGCTGCGCGGCTGGATGCCGTCGGCCTGGCCGAGCACGAGTCGGCCGTCCCGCTTCTCGATGATGCGCGTGCTCACGTTCGGGTACTGCGACATCTGCGCGGCGAGCAGCATGCCGGCGGGGCCGGATCCGACGATGAGCACGTCCATCCGATCGGGCAGCGCGTCCGGCCTGTCGACGCCGATGCCCTCGGCGGGCAGGACCCTCGGGTCGTGGGAGACATAGCCGTGGTGGTGGAACTGCATCGTCGTCGATTCCTTCCGGCGTGTTCTATATTCGAACACAACGTTCTACTATTGAACAGATGATATCCGAGGCGACGACGCCACGACAAGGGAAAGGAGGAGACCGCATGGCCGCCCCCGCATCGCAGACGCTGAGCCGTGGCATCCGGATCCTTGAGACGCTCGCCGACGGCCCGCTGTCGATCGACGAGGTCGCCACCAGGCTCGAGGTGCATCGCTCGATCGCCTACCGCCTGCTGCGAACCCTCGAGGACCATCGCCTCGTCGTCCGGGACGCGTCAGGCCGCGCGGCCCTCGGACCGCGCATGGCGGCTCTCGCCGCAGGCGTCGCCCACGATCTGCAGGCCGAGGCGCTCCCCGAGCTGACGGCCGTGGCGAACGAGCTCGGCCTCACAGCGTTCCTCGCCGTCCTCGACGGCGACGAGGTGATCACCCTCACCAGCGTCGAACCGCGCCATGCGGGCGCGAACGTCGCGCAGCGTCCTGGCACCAGGCATCCGGTCACGGTCGGCGCGCCCGGCAAGGCGATCCTCGCCCAGCTGCGGGATGCCGAGTGGCCGGCGCTCGGCGAGGCGCTGCATGCCGAGGTCACCGCCGTGCACGAACGCGGCTATGCCGTCAGTCACGACGAGGTGATCCCGAACCTCACGTCGGTCGCCGTCCCCCTGCCGCTACGCGGCAAGCGCCCGGCCGCTCTCGCCGTCGTGCACATGGCGTCCCCGATCGAGGACGCGGAGATCGCCGCGCTCCTGCAGCGCTCAGCCGGGGTCATCCGGGCATCCCTCGAGGGCTGACAGCTCAGGTGGATGCAGGTCTGAAGGACGATCCTGATCGATCGTCCTTCAGACCTGCAGAGCTGCTTCAGAGGCGACTGCGCTCAGTCGGTCGCGCCGACTCCCTGCAGAGGACTGCGCGCCTGCTCGTCCTCGTGATCGATGCCCAGAGGCAGACCCGAGCGGTCGCGGAAGGCGAGCGTGGCAAGCAGCCCGATCACCGTCATGATCGCGAGGTAGATCGTCACCGAGCCGGTGCCGCCGGTCGTCTGCACCAGCCACTCGGCGACGGTGGGCGCGAAGGCGCCACCCAGGATGGCACCGATCGCGTACGAGATCGAGACGCCCGAGAAGCGGACGGATGCCGGGAAGATCTCGGCATAGAAGGCCGCCTGCGGGCCGTAGGTGAAGCCGAGCCCGATCGAGAGGATCATCAGCCCCAGCGCGAACGGCACCAGCTCTCCGGTGTTGACGAGCGGGAACAGCGCGAACACGCCGACCAGCTGCAGCGCCCAGCCCAGGAGGTACGTGCTCCGACGTCCGATGCGGTCGGAGAGACCGCCCGCGAACCAGGTCGAGACCAGCCAGACGATGGCGCCCAGCGCGACGGCCCAGAGCACCTCGGGCCGCGTGAGGCCGAGGCCGTTGGTCGCGTAGCCCTGGATCCAGCCGCCGGTGGTCATGTATCCGACGGCGTTGTTGCCGGCGAAGACGAGCGCCGCGATCACGACGACCAGGCCGTAGTTGCGGAACAGCGCGACGATCGGAGTCTTGGTCTGCGCGGCGCGCTCGGCGATCTCGGTGAAGACGGGACTCTCCTCGACGCTGCGGCGGATCCACCAGCCGACGAGGATCAGGACGACCGACAGGAGGAACGGCACGCGCCAGCCCCACTCGAGGAAGGCGTCGCCGGGAGCGATCATCGACATGATCGCGATCACGGCACTCGAGAGAAGAAGGCCGAGCGGCACTCCCACCTGCGGCGATGCACCGTAGGCGCCTCGCCGCGAACGGGGTGCGTGCTCGACGGCCATCAGCACCGCGCCGCCCCACTCGCCGCCGGCCGAGACGCCCTGAAGCACACGCAGCAGCACGAGCAGGGCGGGGGCGACGACGCCGATCACCTGGTAGGTCGGCAGAAGACCGATCAGCGCGGTCGCGACGCCCATGCCGAACAGAGTGATGACGAGCACCTTCCGTCGGCCGATGCGGTCGCCGAAGTGACCGGCGAGGAACGCTCCGAGCGGGCGGAAGAGGAAACTCAGCCCGACCGTCAGGAAGGCCAGGATGCGCCCGAACTCAGGACCCGCCGGTTCGAAGAACAGCACCCCGAACGCGAGCCCCGACATGGCGGCGTAGGTGAAGAAGTCGTACCACTCGATGGTGGTGCCGACCACTGTCGCGAAGATCACGCGACGCCGGTCGGCGCCGCTCGCAATGGTTCCGGTGGGGGTGAGCCCTCCGTCTGGCTGTGCGCTCATGTCAGCTCCTCTGCTGTGACACCTGTTGTGACACCGTCGTCCAGGGTGGGTCAGGGACGCTTGCCACCCGAGGCAGGATCATATACGATTTCGAATACGACGCACAAGGACTTCACGAGTCACCCCCGTGCACCCACGCAAGGAGGCGCCCCATGACCGAGCTCGCCGGAGCAGGCAAGATCATCGCGATCCACCTCAATTACGTCTCGCGCTCCGATCAGCGCGGCCGCCGTCCCGCGGCCCCCTCCTATTTCTTCAAGCCCGCCAGCTCGCTCGCCGGCACCGACGGCACCGTCGAGCGCCCCGCCGGCACCGAGCTGCTGGCCTTCGAGGGCGAGATCGCCCTGATCATCGGCACCGCCGCCCGGCGCGTGCCGATCTCCGAGGCGTGGGCGCACGTGGCATCCGTCACCGCGTCGAACGACCTCGGCCTGTACGACCTGCGCGCCAACGACAAGGGATCGAACGTCCGCTCCAAGGGCGGCGACGGATACACCCCCGTCGGCCCCGCGCTCATCGACGCGGCGTCGGTCGATCCCGGCGACCTGCGTGTGCGCACCTGGGTGAACGGCGAGCTCGCCCAGGACGACACCACCGCCGGCCTGCTCTTCCCCCTCCCCCAGCTGGTGGCCGATCTCTCGCAGCACTTCACGCTCGAGCCGGGTGACATCATCCTCACCGGCACTCCGGCGGGGTCGAGCGTGATCGCGCCGGGCGACGTCGTCGAGGTGGAGGTCGACGCCCCGCATGCCCCAGGCAGCCCCACATCCGGTCGCCTGCGCACCACGGTCACCCAGGGCGAGGTGGAGTTCGACCCTGCACTCGGCTCGATGCCCGCCGTCGACGACCTGCAGCGCGCCGAGGCGTGGGGCTCGCGTGAGCTCGCAGGGCTCCCTCCCGTCGAGCAGCAGTCCACTGGCCTCTCCCCCGAGCTGCGCGCCAAGCTGCTCGATGCTCCCACCGCGGGCCTGTCGAGCCAGCTGCGCAGGCGCGGGCTGCACTCGTGCTTCATCGACGGGCTCAGCGCCAACCTTCCCGGCTCGAAGATCGTCGGCACGGCCAAGACCCTCCGCTTCGTTCCCGCCCGTGAGGATCTCTTCACGACCCATGGCGGCGGCTACAACGCGCAGAAGCGCGCCTTCGACGCCGTCCGCGAGGGCGAGATCATCGTCATCGAGGCCCGCGGCGACGAGACCACCGGCACGCTCGGCGACATCCTGGCGCTGCGCGCGAAGACCAGGGGCGCAGCCGGCGTCGTCACCGACGGCGGCGTTCGCGACTTCGACGCGGTCGCCGATATCGGCCTCCCCGTCTTCTCGAAGGGCGCGCACCCCTCGGTGCTCGGTCGCAAGCACGTGCCCTGGGAGTTCGACGTCACGATCGGATGCGGCGGCGCGACCGTGCAGCCGGGCGACGTCATCGTCGGCGACGGCGACGGCGTGATCGTCATCCCCGCCGATCTCGCCGAGGAGGTCGCCGACGCGGCTCTCGCGCAGGAGGACGAGGATGCCTGGATCGCCGAGCAGGTGGCTGCGGGCAATCCCGTCGACGGGCTCTTCCCGATGAACGCCGAGTGGCGCGCGAGATACGACGCGCGCGAGCGGCCGGACACGGCGGCGGGCGAGCGGGGCGAGGCGAGATGCGGTGCACTGAGCGAGCGGAGCGAGGCGAAGTGAGCACCCTCGTCCGCGAGGGCAGCAAGTCCGAGCAGGCGTACGCGTGGCTGCGCGCGCGCATCGCCTCGCACGCCTACGGTCCGGGCTACCGGCTCGTGCTCGGCGCGATCGCCCGTGAGCTGAAGATGAGCGTCGTGCCGGTGCGCGAGGCGATCCGGCGTCTCGAGGCGGAGGGCCTCGTGACCTTCGAGCGCAACGTGGGCGCTCACGTGTCGCTGATCGACGAGAACGAGTACGCCCACACCATGCAGACGCTCGGCCTCGTCGAGGGCTCGGCCACGGCGCTGTCCGCTCCGCTGCTCGACGCCGAGGCGCTGGACCGCGCCGCGGAGGTCAACGAGCGGATGCGACAGCTGCTCGACCACTTCGACGCGCACCGGTTCACCCAGCTGAACCAGCAGTTCCACTCCGTGCTCTTCGAGCCGTGCCCCAACCCGCACATCCTCGACCTCGTGCACCGCGGGTGGGGCCGCCTCTCGGGCATCCGCGACTCGACCTTCGCCTTCGTACCGGGCCGGGCCCGGCATTCGGTGCACGAGCACGAGCAGATCCTGCAGCTGATCCGCGACGGCGCCGAGCCGCTCGAGATCGAGCTGGCCGCACGAAACCACCGCTGGCGCACCCTCGACGCGTTCCTGGCTGCCCGGCACTCCCACACCAGCGAAGAAGGACGATGATGACCGACGTCTACACCCCCGCAGACCTGCCCTCGAAGATCCAGCACTACATCGACGGCGAGTTCACCGACTCGATCGACGGCGACACGTTCGAGGTGCTCAACCCCGTCACCAACGAGACGTACGTGCACGCCGCCGCGGGCAAGAAGGCCGACATCGATCGCGCCGTCGCCGCCGCCCGCCGCGCCTTCACCGATGGCCCGTGGCCGCGCATGCTGCCGCGCGAGCGCTCGCGCGTGCTGCACCGCATCGCCGACATCGTCGAGTCGCGCGACGCCCGCCTCGCCGAGCTGGAGTCGTTCGACTCGGGTCTGCCGATCACCCAGGCGCTCGGCCAGGCGCGCCGCGCCGCCGAGAACTTCCGCTTCTTCGCTGACCTGATCGTGGCGCAGGCGGATGACGCCTTCAAGGTGCCGGGCAAGCAGATGAACTACGTCAACCGCAAGCCGATCGGCGTCGCGGGCCTCATCACCCCGTGGAACACCCCGTTCATGCTGGAGTCGTGGAAGCTCGGCCCGGCGCTCGCAACCGGCAACACCGTCGTGCTCAAGCCCGCAGAGTTCACGCCGCTGTCGGCATCGCTCTGGGCCGGGATCTTCGAGGAGGCGGGCCTGCCGCAGGGCGTCTTCAACCTGGTCAACGGCCTCGGCGAGGACGCGGGCGACGCGCTCGTGAAGCACCCGGATGTGCCGCTGATCTCGTTCACGGGCGAGAGCCGCACCGGCCAGATCATCTTCGGCAACTCCGCGCCCTTCCTCAAGGGCCTCTCGATGGAGCTGGGCGGCAAGAGCCCTGCCGTCGTCTTCGACGACGCCGACCTCGAGACCGCGGTCGACGCCTGCATCTTCGGCGTCTACTCGCTCAACGGCGAGCGCTGCACCGCAGGCAGCCGCATCATCGTGCAGCGCGGCATCTACGACGAGTTCGTCGAGCGCTTCGGCGCCCTGGCGAAGCGCGTCAAGGTGGGCCTCCCCCACGACCCGACCACCGAGGTCGGCGCGCTGGTGCACCCCGAGCACTACGACAAGGTGATGAGCTACGTCGAGATCGGCAAGACCGAGGGTCGCCTGATCGCCGGAGGCGGCCGACCGGAGGGCTTCCCCACCGGCAACTACGTCGCCCCGACCGCATTCGCCGATGTTGCCCCCGACGCCCGCATCTTCCAGGAGGAGATCTTCGGCCCGGTCGTCGCGATCACGCCCTTCGACACGGAGGAGGAGGCGCTGGCCCTCGCGAACAACACGAAGTACGGTCTCGCCGCCTACATCTGGACCAACGACCTCAAGCGCGCGCACAATTTCGCAGGCGCCGTCGAGGCCGGCATGGTGTGGCTCAACTCGAACAACGTGCGAGACCTGCGCACACCGTTCGGCGGCGTCAAGGCATCCGGGCTCGGGCACGAGGGCGGATACCGCTCGATCGACTTCTACACCGACCAGCAGAGTGTGCACATCACTCTCGGCGCGCCCCACAACCCCGCCTTCGGCAAGCAGGACCTCGACGACCCGGACCCGCGCTGACCGGCCGCCGGAACAGACAAGCAAGGACGCTGACATGACCGACCACGATGGCAAGACCCTCACCTCCTCCGGCTTCTACGTGAGCCAGGAGGCGCCGATCCACACCGATGACCCCATCGCGACGCCCGTCGCGACGCCGCCGGACATCCTGCGCTGCGCGTACATGGAGCTCGTCGTCACCGACCTCGCCGCGTCGCGGCAGTTCTACGTCGACATCCTCGGCCTGTACGTCACCGAAGAGGACGACACCTCGATCTACCTCCGCTCGACCGAGGAGTTCATCCACCACAACCTGGTGCTGCGCAAGGGAGACCTCGCTGCCGTCGCGGCGTTCTCGTACCGGGTCCGCACGCCAGAGGACCTCGACCGTGCCGTCGAGTTCTACACCGAGCTCGGCTGCGACGTCCGTCGCAACCCGGACGGTTTCGTCAAGGGCATCGGCGACTCGGTGCGCGTGGTCGACCCGCTGGGCTTCCCGTACGAGTTCTTCCACCAGAGCGAGCATGTCGAGAGGATGTCGTGGCGCTACGACCTGCACATCCCCGGCGAGCTGGTGCGTCTCGACCACTTCAACCAGGTCACCCCCGATGTGCCGCGAGCCGTGCGCTTCATGCAGGACCTCGGCTTCCGCGTCACCGAGGACATCCAGGACGGCGAAGGCACCGTGTACGCGGCGTGGATGCGCCGCAAGCCCACCGTGCACGACACCGCCATGACAGGCGGCGACGGCCCGCGCATGCACCACGTGTGCTTCGCGACGCACGAGAAGCACAACATCCTCGCGATCTGCGACAAGCTCGGGGCACTCCGTCGCTCCGACGCCATCGAGCGCGGCCCCGGCCGCCACGGAGTCAGCAATGCGTTCTACCTCTACCTGCGCGACCCCGACGGCCACCGGGTCGAGATCTACACACAGGACTACTACACCGGCGACCCCGACAACCCCGTGGTCACCTGGGACGTGCACGACAACCAGCGCCGCGACTGGTGGGGCAACCCCGTCGTGCCCAGCTGGTACACCGACGCCTCGCTCGTGCTCGACCTCGACGGCAACCCGCAGTCCGTTCTCGCCCGCACCGATTCGAGCGAGATGGCGGTGACCATCGGCGCCGACGGGTTCTCGTACACCCGCCCCGATGAGGGCGCGGAGTCGATGCCCGAGTGGAAGCAGGGCGAGTACAAGCTGGGACACCAGCTGTGACGCTGCCCGCCGAGACGATCGCGGCCCTCGCCGCCGAGCTCGCCGAGGCCGAGCGGACGCGCGGCGTGATGCCGCGCATCACCGCCAGGCATCCGGATGCCACGATCGAGGACTCGTACGCCATCCAGGGCGTCTGGCGCGACTCGCAGGTCGCCGCCGGACGCCGCCTGGTGGGGCGCAAGATCGGCCTGACCTCGCGCGCGATGCAGCAGGCGACCGGGATCACCGAGCCCGACTACGGCGTCATGTTCGACGACACCGTGTACCGCTCGGGTGACGAGATCCCGTTCGACGACTTCTCGAACGTGCGCATCGAGGTCGAGCTGGCCTTCGTCCTCAAGTCGCCGCTCGAAGGACCGGACTGCACGCTCGACGACGCCCTCGCCGCGATCGACTACGCCGTGCCCGCGCTCGAGGTGCTGAACTCGCACATCGAACTCGAGGGCCGCACCATCGTCGACACCATCAGCGACAACGCGGCGTATGGCGCGATGGTGCTGGGCGACGTGCACCTGCGCCCCGACGAGATCGACCTGCGCTGGGTGCCCGGCGTGCTGTCGAAGAACGGCCAGATCGAGGAGACCGGCGTCGCGGCCGGGGTTCTCGGTCATCCCGCCACGGGCGTGGCGTGGCTGGCGAACAAGTTCCACCAGCACGGTGCGCGCCTCGAGGCGGGCGAGATCATCCTGGCAGGATCGTTCACACGGCCCATGTGGGTCGAGCGCGGCGACGAGGTGCTGTGCGACTACCGCGAGATGGGGACCATCGCATGCCGCTTCGTCTAGAGCCCACCTTTCGCGACGCTCTGGCTGACGCCGCTCGCCCGCTGATCGGGATGTGGCTGAGCACCGGAACCACCCTGAACGCCGAGATCTGCGCCGGATCGGGCATCGACTGGCTGCTGATCGACATGGAGCATGGTCCGAACACCATCGTCTCCGTGCAGCAGCAGCTGCAGGTGATCGCCGCGTACCGGGTGCCCGTGGTCGTGCGGGTGCCGGTGAACGACGCGGTGATCATCAAGCAGGTGCTCGACACCGGCGCGCAGAACCTCCTGGTGCCGATGGTCGCGTCTGCTGCCGAGGCGCAGGCGGCGGTCGCCGCCGTGCGATATCCGCCCGAGGGTGTGCGCGGGGTCGGCTCAGCACTCGCCCGCAGCGGCCGCTGGGGCCGCGTGGCCGGGTATGTTCCGACCGCGTCGGAGACGATCTCGCTGTTCGTGCAGATCGAGTCGGCGGATGCCGTGAAGGCGGCCGCCGAGATCGCGGAGGTCGATGGAGTCGACGGCGTGCTGGTCGGGCCGGCCGACCTTGCGGCGTCGATGGGCTACCCCGGTCAGCAGTCGCACCCGGACGTCCTCGGAGCCGTCCAGCGCGTGTTCGAGGCGGTCACCGCAGCCGGGAAGAAGGTCGGCGTGAACGCCTTCGACCCGGCAGGAGCCGACGCGTTCCTCGCCGCGGGGGCGCACTTCCTCTCCGCAGGCGCCGACGTCACGGTCCTCGCCCGTGGCGCGGAGGCGCTCGCGGCGCGGTTCATCCCGACATCGGGATCGGGCAGCGCCGACGCGTACTGACGCTGTTCGCCACGGCGTCGGAGCCCCCTCCGGCGCCGATCAGGCGGTCGCGACCGCCGCGGCGGCCATGCGCGCGGCCAGTCCCCGCGCTGTCAGAGCACGGGCCCCTGAGGCGTCCTGCACGATCGACGCCATGCGCTCGGAGTAGCCGATGCAGTCGAGGAAGATCCAGTCGACGCCCTCCGCCGCCAGCCCCCTCGCCGCCGAGGCTAACTCCGCGTCGTCCGCCGTGTACGGATCGACGGCGCCGATGCTGACCCGACGGCCGAGGTCGTGCCGCCAGCGTGCGGCGATGTCGTCGACCTGCCGCAGGGTGGGGACGAGCACCCCCAGCCGGTCCTCGCCGACGAGCGTCGCGGCAGCACCGCGGGCGAGGCGCTCGGCCGTGTAGACCGGCACCGGCGAACGCAGCTCGGGCAGGTGACCCGTGCACAGCACCAGCACGGCTCCCGCACCGTCGGCGACCACCGCGTCGACCGCGCGCTGCACGAGCGGCAGCATACGCTCCTCGTCGAGCACCGCCGAGGAGCCGTCGCGCAGCCGCGACACGAGCGCCGCACGGCCCTCAGCGGGTGTCAGCTCGGCGATCTCCGCGGGAGTCAGCTCATCCAGCGCGCCGCGTTCGACGATCCGGATGCCGGGCAGCAGCGGCTCGATGTCCGGCACGACGTCGACGCGCGGGGCCTGTCCGATCGTCACGCATCCGAGGATCATGCGACCGCCTCCGCGGCCCGCAGTCCTGCCTCCACGACGGCACGTCGCGACGCACGGTCTCGCGCCGCCGCAGGATCCGGCTCCGGCACCGCGGCCAGCAGCGCACGCGTGTAGGGCTCCTGCGGATCGGCCAGCACGTCGGCGCAGCGTCCGGCCTCCACGACCCTGCCGTGGTTCATGACGATGACGTCGTCGGCCATGAACTCGACAACCGCGATGTCGTGCGAGATGAACAGGTAGCTCAGGCCGAACTCGTCCTGCAGGTCTTTCATCAGGTTGAGCACCTGGGCCTGCACCGACACGTCGAGCGCCGACACCGGCTCGTCGCACACGACCAGGCGGGGCTTGAGCATGAGGGCCCTGGCGATGCCGATGCGCTGGCGCTGGCCGCCTGAGAACTCGTGCGGATAGCGGTCGGCGTGCGCCGCCTCGAGCCCGACCGTCTCGAGCATCTCGGCCACTCGACCGCGCACCTCACGGCGGCTGAGTCGCTCGTGCAGCTCCAGCGGCTCGGCGAGCAGCCGGCCCACCGTCCAGCGAGGGTCGAGCGATGCGTAGGTGTCCTGGAACACGATCTGCATCTGGGATCGCCGGCGGCGCATCTCCTCGGCGCTGAGACCCACCAGGTCGACGCCGTCGTAGACCACGCTGCCCGCGGTCGGCTCGATCAGCCGCAGGGCACATCGGCCGGTCGTCGACTTGCCCGAACCCGATTCGCCCACGATCGCGAGGGTCGTACCCTCTTCGAGATCGAAGTCGACCTCGTCGACGGCGCGGAACAGCGGGTCGCCCCGCTTGGCGCCCCTCTGCTGGTACTCCTTGACGAGTCCTCGGACGCTCAGCAGCGTGCTCATGACAGTCCTGCCCTCTCGGCGACGGTAGGGAGCCGGTCCTTGCCGGCGTTGCGCGACGGCATCGACTCCAGCAGTCCACGGGTGTACGGATGCTCTGGCGCGCGGAACAGCGCATCGACGTCGGACTTCTCGACGATCTCGCCCCGGCGCATCACGACCACGCGGCGGCAGGTCTCTGCCACGACGCCGAGGTCGTGCGTCACGAGCAGGACCGCCGTGCCGTGGCTCTCCTGCAGGTCGAGCACGAGATCGAGGATCTGCGACTGCGTGGTCACATCCAGCGCCGTCGTCGGCTCGTCGGCGATCAGCAGGTCGGGCTCGCACGACATCGCCATCGCGATCATCGCGCGCTGCCGCATGCCGCCCGAGAGCTGATGGGGGTACGACGCGGCGGTCTGCGCAGAGCGGTGGATGCCCACCATGTCGAGCAGCTCGATCACCCGCGCCTTCGCCTGGGTCCGGCTGAGCTTCAGGTGCCTGCGCAGCGGCTCGGCGATCTGGAACCCGATGGTGAAGGCGGGGTTGAGTGCCGTCATCGGCTCCTGGAAGATCGTGCCGATCCGGCGCCCGCGGATGTCGCGCATCCGCGACGCGCCGAAGCCGGCCATGTCGTCGCCGTCGAACAGGATCCGCCCGCCGACCATCCGCACGGCCCTGGTGGGCAGCAGCTGGATGATCGACATGGCGGTGAGGCTCTTCCCCGAGCCGGACTCGCCGACGATGCCGACAGTCTCGCCACGCTCGATGTCGAAGCTGATCCCGTTCACCGGGGTGCTGGTGCCGTGCGCTGACCGCACCTCGACGGTGAGATCCTCGACGCGGAGAAGAGCCGTCATCGTGATCAGTCCGCCTTGCGTCCGAGCGTCTGCAGGTGGTGCGCCGTGCCGTAGAGCTCGACGAGGTGCGCGAACTGCTCCTCGTCGTGGAAGGCCACCTGACCGGCGCCGTAGTACTTCGCGGTCTCGACGGCGAACCGGGCGGCGAGCTCGATGTCGACCTCGTGGCTGGCGCCGGTCGCACATCCGGCCACAGGCACTGCCGTGGTGATGGCGACCCCGACCACGGGTGCCGAGGTGGCGACCGCGGGCTGCAGGATCGAGTTCAGGTGGTGCAGGTCGTTGCCGTAGGGCGTGATGTCCTGCGTGGCGAGGGGGAACACGACTGCCGAGACGCCGGTGACGCTCTCGGCGATGCCGACGAGGTCCTCGCTCGGTCGCAGGATGTAGCCCTCCTTGACCGTCGGCGAGATGGCGATCCCGCGGTGGTTGATGGTGCGGTTGCCCTTCGTGGTGTCGATCGAGACGATGGCGTCCATCTCGTCGGTGACCTCATGCTCGTTCATCGTGCCCATGTCGACCGGCGAGCCCATGAACGGCACCGGGTCGTGCGGCTCGGTCGGAGCCCACCCGGTGACGTGGGTCGTCACGATGACGTCGCCGGGCAGCTCGTCGCCGCGGGCCTTCATCTGCAGCAGCTTGGCGGCTGCCGACAGCGCCGCCGCTGCGCCGTCGCCGTCGGAGACGAAGCCGATCCGCTCGGGGCGCGCGCCTGCGCCGCCGAGGCGGCCGATCACGCCGAGGGTGGGCGCAGAGCCGCCAGAGCGCTTCCCTGCAGAACCGGGGATGACGACCCGGACGAAGTCGGTCGAGCCGTCGTCGCCGGTGATCGTCTCGACATGGATCTCCGCTCCTTCGGCGCCCTGGGCGCGGAGGTAGGCGGCGAGCGACTCCCCCGACGTCTGCGGGGAGTCGAGCAGGTCGACGACGTCGAGTACCTGGGTGAGCATGCGTTTCTCTCTCTTCTTGAGTGTTCTGTGGTGGCGGTCGGCGGTCAGTCGGTCAGCCCGAGGAAGCGGATGGCGCTCAGCGCGTAGACCTTCGCGGCCAGCACGACGTCGGCGGCGAGCGCCCGCTCGTCGAAGCTGTGGATGGTCTGCAGGTCTGCCGGGCCGTACTGCAGCACGGGAATGCCGTGGCGGCGGAACGTGCGGGCGTCGGAGGACGCCCACTGCAGCACGCCCTGCGCCTCGGGGTCGGAGAGCTCGCGCAGCGCGCTGACGAGGGTCTCGACGACCGGATCGGTGGGCACCGTCCAGTTCGGCTCGCTCGTGAACCCGAGCGGCTCGATCTCGCCCTCGATGCCCTCTTCGGCCAGGATCTCCTCGACGCGCGCCAGCACCTCGGCACGGGAGAGGCCGATGGGCACTCGCGTGTCGAACTCGATCACGCAGGTGTCGGCGACGACGTTGGTGGATGTCCCGCCGTGCACGGTGCCGACGTTGATCGTGACGTGCTCGAAGACCTCGGCCACCTCTGGGGCATAGCCCTCGCGCTGCACGGCGAAGTGCTTGGAGTCGGCGATCAGCTGCCGCACCTCCTCCGGCGCATCGGGGGTCATGTCCCAGAGTCGCTGCAGTGCGATGATCGCCTTGGCGCCGAGCAGGTTGGCGCTGGTGCCGTGCACGGGCTGGAGGCTGCCGTGACCCGGCCTGCCCTGGATCGTCAGCCGGAACCAGTTGCTGCCCTTCTGGCCGATGGTCGGATGGTCGCGCTCGGCCGGCTCGGCGATGATGCCTCCGTCGGCTCCGTCGAGCACGCCCTGGTCGAGCAGCCAGTCGGCGCCCAGGCGTCCGCCGGTCTCCTCGTCGGGGACGGATGCCAGCGACAGCCGCCCCGCGAGAGGCACTCCGAGCCGCTCCAGCAGGATGAAGACGTGGATGAGACCGGCGAGACCGGCCTTCATGTCGCTGGCTCCGCGACCGCGCAGCCACCCGTCGACGACGTCTCCGGCGAACGGCGGGAAGGACCAGCGGCTGACGTCGCCGACCGGGACGACGTCGTGGTGGCCGGCGAAGACGAGGTGGCGCTGCCCCTCGGCCTTCTCGCCACGGTGGGCGACGACGCTCACGCGCCCCTGACCCGCGTCGAAGAGCTCGGCGTCGATGTCGGCACCGCGGAGGTGCCCGGCGATGACGTCGGCGATCTCGGTGCAGTCTCCGAGCGGGTTCTCGCTCGGAGTGCGGATCAGGAGCCCGGCGAGCTCGAGGAGCTCGTCGCTGGTCTCGTCCACTGCCGTGAGGATCCGGTTCTCCCAGTCGGCCTGCGTCATGATTCTCTTCTCTCTTCTCGGGTCAGGGGCGCGCGGCGCGTCACTCGGACTTGCTCAGCTGGAAGAAGCGGATGAGTCCGTCGGGGTACGAGGTGTAGCCCTCGAGGCCCTCGCCGTGCGCTACGGCGATGTTGTACTCGTACAGGTAGGCCCAGGGCGTCTCCTCGTTGATGATCTGCTGCATCTCGCCGTACATCTCGTTGCGCACGTCGGCGTCGGACTCGGTGGCGGCCTGCTTCCACAGCTCGTCGACCCGGCTGTTCGAGTAGTTCATGTAGTTGCTGGTGCCCTCGGAGGTGAGCAGCAGTCCGAGGTGGTAGCCCGGGTCGTTCACGAACGAGGTCCAGCGGCTGATGTACGACTGCACCTGCTTGCCGGCGAGCGCCTCGAGGAACTGCGCGCGCGCCATGTTCGTGATGTTCATCGTCACGCCGATCTTCGCCAGCTCCGCCTGGATGAGCACGGCGTCGTCGTTCCAGTCGGAGAACCCGGAGCCGAGCGTGAACTCGAAGGTGAAGCCGTCGGGGTAGCCCGCCTCTGTCAGGAGCTTCTTCGCCTTGTCGAGGTCGTGCTCGGCGCTGTTGCCCTCGTCCGTGTAACCGGGGGTGGAGCTCGCGACCGACGAGCGCATGGGGCTCGCCTGTCCCTTCATCACGTCGTCGATGAGCTTGTCGTAGGGGATCGCGTAGCTGATGGCCTCGCGCACCTTCGGGTCGTCGAAGGGAGCGATCTCGTTGTTCATCGCGAAGAACAGCACCTTGTTGCTCGGACGCGAGTCGACGACGATGCCGTCGCCGTCCAGTCCCTGCAGGTCCTTGGGCGCGATCTCGAGGGCGGCGTCCACCGATCCCTTCTTGAGCAGCTGCAGGCGGTTGGAGGCGTCGGTGATGAACTTCAGGTTGACGGTGCCCAGTGCCGGCTCGTCTCCCCAGTACTCCTCGTTGCGCGTGAGCTTGGCGGCGCTCGCCGGGTCCCAGCTCTCGATGACGTACGGACCGGTGCCGGCCGTGTGGGTGGCGAGCCACTCGGCACCGCCGTTCTTCTCGACCAGGTCCATGTCGAGGATCGAGAAGGAGTACATCGGCAGGATCTGCAGGAACAGGTGGTTCGGTCCCGTCAGGGTGAACACGACGCTGTCGTCGCCGGCTGCTTCCACGGTGGAGATGCCCGCCATCTCGTACAGGAAGCTGGCGGATGCGGACGACTTGATGTGCTCGAAGGAGCGCACCACGTCGTCCGCCGTGAGCTTCTTGCCCGACTGGAACGTGACGTCGTCGCGCAGCGTGAAGGTGTAGACGGTGTCGGTCGCGTCGACCTCCCACTCCGTGGCGAGCATGGGCGCGATCGTCGCGGTGTCGGAGACGCGCTTGCCGTCGACCTCCTTGGTGCCGTAGGTGACGAGCTGGTCGTATGAGGCGACGACCAGGGTGTCGCTCGTGCCGTCATTGGCCTCCGCCGGATCGAGGGTGTTGCCGCCCTCGGAGTAGGCGATGGTGAGCGTCTGATCGGCCTCTCCTCCGCCGCTGTTCGCGTTGGAGTTCGCATTCGCGACGCAGCCGGCGCTCGAGAGCACGACGGCGATGGCGAGTGCGGCTGCGGAGATCATTCTCTGCTTGCGCATGGATGGTGCCTTTCATGGTGAGGGGATCGGGTACGCGGATGCGGGGCACGCATCTCAGCGGGCTGAGGTTCTCAGGCGGGGATCGAGCACGTCGCGCAGACCGTCGCCGAGGAGGTTGAATCCGAGGATCGAGGTGGCGATCGCGATGCCGGGGAACAGGGTCATCCACCACTCCCCCGAGATGATGTAGCCGCGCGCGTCGGAGATCATGACGCCCCACTCGGCGAGGGGCGGCTGCGCGCCGAGGCCGATGAAGCTCAGCGCGGCGGCGGTGAGGATCGCGTAGCCCATGCCGAGGGCGCAGCGCACGATGATCGGCACGAGCCCGTTCGGGAGGATGTGGCGGAAGAGGATGACGGCATCCTTCAATCCGATCGCCCTCGACGACTCCACGAACTCGCGCTCGCGCAGCGAGACGGTCTGGCCGTACATGATGCGCGCGAACTCGGGGATGCCGACGATGCCGACGGCGATCATCGCGCTGGCCAGCCCTGGTCCGAGCGCCACGGCGAGAGCCATCGCGAGCAGCAGCGAGGGGAAGGCGAGCAGCATGTCCATGAGGCGCATGATGACCATGCCGATTCCGCCTCGGAAGTATCCGGCGATCGCGCCGAGCGGCACACCGATCACGAGCGACACGGCGATGGCGATGACCCCGGTCCAGAGCGACACGCGCGCCCCGGCGAGCACTCTGGAGAAGAGGTCGCGGCCGTAGTTGTCCGTGCCGAAGAGGTGCTCGGCCGACGGCGGCGACAGCAGCGGCCCGGCGTCGGTCAGGTTGGGCGGATAGGGCGACCACACCGCCGTGATGAGTCCGCCCAGGGTCCAGAACAGGATGATGCCCGCCCCGACCATGGCGGAGGGATTGCGCAGCAGCAGCGTGAGCGCGGTCGTGCGACCGCGGCGCGGCGGACGTGCCTGCTGCTGGGCGATGGAGAGCGTCGTGGTCTCAGACATTGCGCACCTTGGGGTCGAAGATTCCCTGTGACAGATCGACGAGCAGGTTGACGATCAGGTAGATGACGGCGGCGAGCAGGGTCATCGCCTGCACGGGCGCGTAGTCGGTGGCGTTGATGGATTCGACCACGTAGCCGCCGATCCCCGGCCAGCTGAAGATCGTCTCGGTGATCACCGCGCCACCCAGGAGCTGCCCGAGTTCGAGACCGATGATCGTGACGATCGAGGGCGCGGCGTTCTTGAGCGCATGGCCGCCGATGATGCGAGCCGGCCCCATGCCCTTCGCGGCCGCGGTGCGGATGTAGTCCTGCCCCAGCACCTCGAGCATCGACGACCGGGTCATGCGCGAGATGATGGCGACCGCGCCTACCGAGAGCACCATGGCCGGCCAGATGAGGTGGGCGAGAGAGCTCTGCAGCGCGACGGTGTCGCCGGTGATGATGCTGTCGATCACGTACAGGCCGGTGACCCGTGTCGGCGGGTTCAGGGCGTCGTCGATGCGGCCGACCGGGGCAGGGGCCCAGCCGAGGCTGCCGTAGAAGACGGAGATCACGATGAGGCCGAGCCAGAAGAGCGGCATCGACGCTCCCAGCAGCGAGATCACCCGGGTGGCGTGGTCGGCGAACCGGCCGCGCTGAGTGGCGCCGAGGATGCCGAGGGGCACCCCCACGAGGATCCCGATCAGGAGGGCCGCGAGCCCGAGCTCGACCGTGGCCGGGAAGCGCGTGGCGAAGTCTTCGGCCACGGGTCGCCCCGTGTGCCACGCGTACCCGAGGTCACCGCGGAGCAGTCCGGTCAGGTAGTCCCAGAACTGCGCCCAGATGGGCTGGTCGAGCCCCATCTGCTCGCGCAGCTTGGCGACGACGGAGTCGGCGGCGTTCTCACCGGCGAGGGTGCGGGCGGGGTCGCCCGGCAGCACGCGGGTGATGACGAAGATGCAGACGACGACGCCCAGCAGGGTGGGGATCATCGCCAGAACTCGGCGGAAGATGATGCGCACTGCTCTCCTTGCTCAGGGCGACGGGATCCCCTCACTATCAGGGCACCCTCATCGCGCGCGCAACACTTTCTCATTATTTGAGACACTGGTGCGCATGGCGACGTCCGAGCCATAGGCTGATGTCACCGAGGGGGAGGAAGACATGGCCGATTCGAGCGGGCGAGCGCCGCTGCAGACCGTCGACCGAGCGCTCAGCATCCTGCTGTCGTTCACCGAGCGACGCACCGACTGGGGCGTCACCGATCTGGCGAAGGAGTTCGACCTCGACAAGTCCGCCGCTCAGCGTCTGCTCAGCACGCTGGCCGCCAGGGGATTCCTCCACGCCGACTCGACGACGCGGCGCTATCGGCTCGGTCCCGCCCTGTGGCGCATCGCCTCGACCTGGGAGCGTCGCGGCGGGATGGCGTCGCTCGTCGAGCCCCTGCTCGCCGAGCTCGCCGACGCCTCGTCGCGCACCGCGGTGTTCGCCCTGGCCGACGGCTCGTACGTGCGGTGCGTCGCCGCCGTCGACGGGGGCACCAGTCCCATGCGCGATCACCCCCTCGTCGGCGAGCTCTACCCCGCACACGCGGGCGCCACCTCGCGCGCGTACTTCGCGTTCCTCTCGGCCGGGCAGCGGCAGCAGCTCATGTATCACCGGCCGCTGGCGAAGTTCAGCGACCTGACCGCCCTCGACGCCGCAGAGATCGAAGCCGACATGCAGAAGGTCGCCGACACGGGCTGGGCGTACTCCGAGGGCGAATACGACCTGAACACCCGCGCCCTCGCCGCCCCGGTGTTCGTCGCGGGACGTCCGATCGGGTCCATCAGCATCGGCGAGCACAAGCGCGAGCAGCTCGGCGACATCCGCGATCATCTCGACGATCTGCTGCGCACCGCGCAGCAGATCGGCGGCCTCCTCTCCGCACACGCGCCTCAGCGGAGGACCCACGCCTGAAACCGCTCCTGCCGTCGATCCCCACCGACGGCTGACCCCCGGTCGGCCTCGGATCTCGCGTGTCGCGCACGGGTGACGGAGCCGGGCTCCGCGCCGTGCCAGGATGAACGGATGCAGCCTCCGAGGATGACGTCGTGAACCGCGGCCTCGCGGCGATGACCGACCGCAACTTCCGCTGGTTCTTCCTCGCACGCGCGATCACCATGGTGACAGGATCGATGTCGTCGATCGCTCTTGCCTTCGCAGTGCTCGAGATCGACAACGACCCGTTCAGCCTCTCGCTCGTCCTGACGGCGTTCACGCTGGCCAACATCGTGTTCGTGCTGTTCGGCGGGGTCGTCGCCGACCGGCTCCCCCGCGCGCTGGTCATCCAGGTCTGCTACGTGATCGACATCCTCTCCATCGGCACGATCGCCCTGCTGCTCTTCACGGGCACCGCGAGCATTCCGGCGGTCGCCGCGCTCGCCGCGCTGAACGGCGCCTCGACCGCGTTCGTGATGCCCGCGATGCAGGGCATCATCCCGCAGCTGACGAGTCCTGAGAACCTGCAGCAGGCCAACGCCATGCTCTCGTTCGTGCGCTCGGCGGTGACCATCGGCGGACCGGTGATCGCCGGCATCCTGGTGACCACGGCCGGCCCCGCCTGGGCGATGGTCGTGCAGATGACCGGCTGGCTGATCGCCATCCCGATCCTGGCGATGGTCAGGCTGCCTCCGCCCGCCGGCGACGGGGGCTTCTCGCTGTTCTCCGATCTGCGCACCGGATGGACCGAGTTCTGGAGCCGGTCCTGGCTGGTCGCCGTGGTGCTCGCGTTCATGATCATGAATGCGATCCACGTCGGCGCGTGGGGGGTCGTCGGCCCGTACATCGCGAAGAACGACGAGCGGCTGGGCATCGCGGGCTGGGGCTGGGTGGTCAGCGCCGAGGGCGTCGGCGTGCTGCTGATGACGCTGGTGCTGATGTGGTTCCCCCTGAAGCGCCCGCTGCGGTACGGGATGCTCGGCATGAGCCTCTTCGCGATCCCGCTGACCATGCTCGGCGTGCACCCGGCCGTGGTCCTCGTCGCGATCGCAGCCTTCCTCGCCGGCGCCGGCGCCGAGGTGTTCAGCACCGGCTGGAACGTCGCGATGATGGAGAACATCCCGCTCGACAAGCTGAGCCGGGTGTCGAGCTACGACATGCTCGGCAGCTTCGTCGTCATGCCGATCGGAACGCTCGTCTACGGCTGGCTGATCACCCATGCAGAGCCGGCGACGGTGCTGATCACCTCTGGCATCCTGTACGCGGTGATCGCCGCGAGCACGACCTTCGTGCCGAGTGTGTGGAAGATGGGCCGGACCGAGGCGGCGACCGTCAGGAGCTGATCACTGCTCCGAGCGGTCAGCGGATCACGAGGCTCGCCGCGCGGCATAGCGATCTCGCAGGCAGCGCGTCGGCGCGTCACAGCAACCTCCGCCAGACTGGCGGGATGAGCTTCGAGACCCTTCGCGCGCTCGCCGACCGCGCCGCCATCTTCACAGCCCTCCGCCAGGATCAGCTGGCGACCGCGACCGGGTCGCTGGGAGAGCACCGATGGGATGTCGACCTCGCCGCCGGGACGTTCACCTTCGCCTCGAATGACGATCCTGCGACCACGATCGACGCGATCCCGCACCTGCTGACATCGATCGCACCGGGTCCGCGCTCGCTGGTCTGGTCGTGGGCGCTGCCGCAGGGCGATCGCACGGGAGTGACCGACGAGCTGCGTGCGTACGGCGAGCAGCACGGCATCCCCGAACTGACTCAGGGCGAGGTCCCGTTCCCCGATGACGCGGCCGACGGCATCGACGACTGGATCGCCGAGATCGCCCACGTGATCGGCGGCGCCGCCGTCGAGATCACCGGTCGCTCGCCGTACTACTCAGCGCCGTTCGGCGGAGGCTCGCGAGCCGTGCTGCTGCTCGATGCGCCCCTGCCTCCGCTCACCGTCGCCGCTGCCCTCGCAGCGCTCCCCCGTGTTCTCACCGAGCTGGCGCCGACCGATCCGCGTTCGTCCGTGTGGGACCTCGCTCGCCTCGCCGGCTGGCGGCTGGCGTGGCTCGACGACGAGTTCTCCGCGGCGGAGGTGTCGGACACCACGGGCGCGGCGACCTTCCGCTTCGACCAGTACGCGCGCATCAGCGGGATCAGCGGCGCGCTCGGCGGGGCCTGAGCCCCGACGCCGGGTCGCCGACGCGGAGTCAGCCCGCCGCGACCTGCCGCTCGGCGGCCTCGACCACGTTCGTCATGAGCAGGGCGACGGTCATCGGCCCCACCCCGCCCGGGTTGGGAGAGATCCAGCCGGCGACCTCGGCGACATCCGGGTGCACGTCGCCGTAGACCTTCGCCTTGCCGGTTTCGGCATCCGTCTCGCGCGTGACGCCCACGTCGAGCACAGCGGCACCCGGCTTGACGTCCTCGGCCCTGATGAGGTGCTTGACCCCCGCACCGGCGACGATCACGTCGGCCTGACGCAGGAAGGGCGACATGTCGGGGGTGCCCGTGTGCACCTGCGTGACCGTCGCATTGATCGCGCGGCGCGTGAGCAGCAGGCCCATCGGGCGTCCGATCGTCACTCCGCGGCCCACGACCACGACGTGCTTGCCCTCGAGGTCCTGACCGTTGCGCAGCAGCAGCTCGATCACGCCTCGCGGCGTGCAGGGCAGCGGAGTGTGGATCGGACCGTTGACGTTGAGCACGAGGCGGCCCAGGTTCGTCGGGTGCAGGCCGTCGGCGTCCTTCGCGGGGTCGATCCGCTCGAGGATCGCGTCGGTGTCGAGGTGCTTGGGAAGCGGCAGCTGCACGATGTAGCCGTGGCAGTCCGGATCGGCGTTGAGCTCGTCGATCAGCGCCTCGACCTCGGCCTGGGTGGCGTCGGCGGGCAGCTCGCGCTGAATCGAGTTCATCCCGATCGCCTCGGACTGGCGGTGCTTCATGCCGACGTACAGCTGCGACGCCGGGTCGGCGCCGACCAGCACGGTCGCGATGCCGGGCACGACGCCCCGTGCGCGCAGCGCCGCGACCCGCTCCGCCAGTTCGGTCTTGATCGCGGCGGCCGCTGCCTTGCCGTCGAGGATCTTCGCAGTCATGTCTGCCTCTTCTCTCCGCTGTCATACCGGCGAGACCTCACCTCCGGCACGAGACGGCGCGCCGTGCGCCCCGTCTCGTGCCGGAGGTGACGTCTCGCGGGTGGGTTCCGGATGCTTACTGCTGGAGGCCCGGGTAGAGCGGGAAGGCTCCGGCGAGCGCGTCGATGCGGGCGCGCAGCGCCTCCACGTCGGCGCCGGGCTGCAGCGCGAGCGCGATCACGTCGGCGACCTCGGTGAACTCCGCGTCGCCGAAGCCTCGGGTGGCCAGGGCCGGCGTGCCGATGCGCAGCCCCGAGGTGACCATCGGCGGACGCGGGTCGTTCGGCACGGCGTTGCGGTTGACGGTGATGTGGATCTCGTGAAGCAGGTCCTCTGCCTGCTTGCCGTCGATCTCGGCGTCGCGCAGGTCGACGAGCACGAGGTGCACGTCGGTGCCGCCCGAGCGCACGGCGATCCCGGCGTCCTTGACGTCCTGCTGTGACAGGCGGTCGGCGATGATCGCCGCGCCGCGCAGCACGCGCTCCTGGCGCTCCTTGAACTCCGGGGTGCCGGCGATCTTGAACGCGGTCGCCTTGGCGGCGATCACGTGCATGAGCGGCCCGCCCTGCTGGCCGGGGAACACGGCCGAGTTGATCTTCTTGGCGATGTCGGCGTCGTTGGTGAGGATGAAGCCCGAGCGCGGGCCGCCGATGGTCTTGTGCACGGTCGACGAGACGACATGGGCGTGCGGCACCGGGTTGGGGTGCAGGCCCGCGGCGACAAGACCGGCGAAGTGCGCCATGTCGACCCAGAGCAGCGCGCCCACCTCGTCGGCGATCTCGCGGAACGCGGCGAAGTCGAGGGTGCGCGGGTAGGCCGACCAGCCGGCGATGATGACCTTCGGCTTGTGCTCGACGGCCAGGCGGCGCACCTCGTCCATGTCGATGGTCGAGGTCTCGGGGTTCACTCCGTAGGCGACGATGTCGTACAGACGACCCGAGAAGTTGATCTTCATGCCGTGCGTGAGGTGACCGCCCTGGTCGAGCGAGAGTCCGAGCAGGGTGTCGCCGGGGCGAGCGATGGCATGCAGCACGGCGGCGTTGGCGGTCGCGCCGGAGTGCGGCTGGACGTTGGCGAACTCGGCGCCGAAGAGCTCCTTGGCGCGGGCGATCGCCAGCTCCTCCGCGACGTCGACCTCTTCGCAGCCGCCGTAGTAACGACGGCCGGGGTAGCCTTCGGCGTACTTGTTGGTGAGCACCGACCCCTGCGACTGCAGCACCGACACCGGCACGAAGTTCTCGGATGCGATCATCTCGAGGAAGGTCTGCTGACGCGCGAGCTCCCGGTCGAGGACCTCGGCGATCTCGGGGTCGACCTCGGCGAGCGGGGCGTTGAAGTAGCGGTCGGTCATGACAGTCTCCTGTTCACAAGGGAATTAGGGGTGTTCCTCATCGGCCCAGGCGCGCGGTCGATTCCTATGAGGCCGCTCCCCGGTGGTGACCCACCCAGACGCCAGTCGCGACGCAAGAAGCTTAGCGGATCGGCCCCGTGCAGCCGACTCCGCGGCGTCACATTCGATCCGGGTCGGGATAGATTTTGTTCATGGTCTTTCCTGTTGCGTCGGGGCTGGTTCCCGCGCCCACGTCCGTCGACTTCGGCGACGACGTCCTCATGATCGGCACCGGCACGACCGTGTCCGGTCCGCCCGCCGCCGTCGAGCGCCTTCAGGACGCCGTGGCCCGGCGCACGGGCATCCGCCCCGGCTGGGCCGACGACGCCTCCGACGCGACCGTCGTGCTGCGCGTCGACGACACCATCCCGGATGCCGAGGGCTACCGCCTCATCGTGGGAGAGAGCGTCGACATCGCGGGCGCCGACTCTGCGGGGCTCCAGCACGGCGTGGAGACGCTGATCCAGCTGGTCTCCGCCACCGGCGAGGGCTGGGGGTGGCCGGCCGTGCGGATCGAAGACGCACCGCGGTTCGCACACCGCGGGCTGATGCTCGACGTCGCCAGGCACTTCTTCCCCGTCGACGAGGTGAAGACCGTCATCGACCGCGCCGCCGCGCTCAAGCTCAACCGCCTGCACTTGCACCTCAGCGACGATCAGGGCTGGCGGATCCAGATCGACGCCTGGCCGCTGCTCACCGAGCGGGCGTCCGGGTTCGCCGCCGATCCAGGAGACCAGGGCGGCTTCTACACCAAGGAGGACTTCCGCGAGATCGTCGCACATGCGGCATCCCGCCACATCATCGTCATCCCCGAGATCGACCTGCCGGGCCACACGCACGCTGTCGGCGTGGCCTATCCCGACCTCGTCGACGAACCCCATCTGCACCCTGCGCTGCTCGCCGATGCGGAGCGCCTCGGGCATGCGCTGCCAGTGAAGGGCGAGCCGTACACCGGCTGGGGAGTCGGACACTCGAGCCTCCGCATCCGCGACGAGCGCACCTGGGACTTCGTCCGCGACGTGCTCGCCGAGATCGCCGAGATGTCTCCTGGGCCATGGATCCACATCGGCGGCGACGAGTCGCTCGGCACCTCGGCCGACGACTTCGCGTACGCCATCGAACGCGCCACGTCGATCGTGCGCGAGCTCGGCCGCATCCCGGTCGCCTGGCACGAAGCCGGCGCCGCACCGGCGCTGGCCGAGGGAACCGTCGGGCAGTACTGGGGTTCGCTCGCCCCTGAGCAGACGCACGCCGCCCATGCGACGCACTTCGTCGCCCGCGGCGGGAAGATCGTGCTCTCGCCATCGGATGCCGCGTACCTCGACATGAAGTACGACGCCGACTTCCCGCTCGGACTCGCCTGGGCGGGCACGGTGAGCGTCGAGCGGGCCTACGGCTGGGATCCGGCAGCGCTTCTCGATCTGCCCGATGAGGCGATCGCCGGAATCGAGGCCCCGCTGTGGAGCGAGACCGTGCGCAGCCTGCCGGATGCCGAACTGCTCATGTACCCGCGCATCGCGGCCGTTGCGGAGCTCGCCTGGTCGCAGCCGGGCGAGACCGCACGCGACTGGGGCGACTTCCGCGAGCGCGTGGGCAGGCTGTCGCCGCTGTGGCAGTCTGAGCGAATCCGATTCCATCCCGTCGACGAGATCCCTTGGAGCGCACGATGACCCTGGAGCGAACGATCATCACCGACACCCGCGGCTCGCGGGTGATCCACTCCGCGCGGATCGTCGACGGCGACGGCTCCGTCACAGAGGACGGCTGGGTGCGCTTCGAAGCCGGACGCGTCGTCGCCCGCGGCACCGGCCGCGACTGGACGCCAGCCGACGACGTCGTCGACGCCCATGCCGTGGCGGGTCCGGATGCCGTGCTCACCCCTGGCTTCATCGACATCCACGGCCATGGCGGTGCGGGGGCCGCGTACGACGACGGCGTCGAGGCGATCCGTCGCGGCCGCCGGATGCATCGCTCGCACGGCACGACCCGCGCCGTCATCTCGCTGGTCACCGCGACCGTCGACGAGCTCGCCTCGTCGGTCGCGACGATCGCCGACCTCACCGAGACCGACCCCGACATCCTCGGCAGCCACCTCGAGGGGCCGTTCCTCGACCCGGGGCACCAGGGAGCGCATGAGCCGTCGCTGCTGCGGCACCCCGAGCCCTCCGACGTGGCGCGGCTCCTCGATGCGGGCCGCGGCACGGTCAGACAGGTCACCATCGCCCCCGAGCTTCCCGGCGGAATCGACGCGGTGCGGGCGGTGGTCGCGGCCGGGGCGGCTGCGGCCGTCGGGCACACCGACGCAGACGAGACGATCGCCCGCCAGGCATTCGAGGCCGGCGCCTCGATCCTCACCCATGCGTTCAACGCGATGAACGGCATCCACCACCGCGCGCCGGGTCCCGTGCTCGCCGCGGCGGCCGACCATCGAGTCGTGCTCGAGGGCATCGCCGACAACTTCCATCTGTCACCGCCCGTCATCAAGCTGCTCTTCGATGTCGCCCCCGGTCGCGTCGCGCTGATCACGGATGCCATGGCCGCGGCCGGCAGCGCCGACGGGCACTACGACCTCGGCGCCGTGAAGGTGACGGTGAAGGACGGCATGGCGAGGACAGACGACACCGGCTCGATCGCCGGGTCGACGCTCACACAGGACGTCGCGCTGCGACGTGCGGTCGAGGCGGGCGTCGCGCTCGGCGATGCGGTGCGCGCGCTCACGGCGACCCCCGCCGCCGCCGTGGGGTACGGCGCGTCCCTCGGTCTGCTGCAGCCGGGCTATCTCGCCGATGCAGTGCTGCTCGGTGCCGACCACGAGGTGGCTGCCGTGTGGGTGGGCGGCTCCATCCCTCGCTGAAGGTCGTCTTCGCCGCGTCAGACACCGCTTTCGCCGGATCATTACGCCACTTCCCCGGATCCGTGGGCTCCGTCGCCCTGGCGACCCATCGCGGGTTACAGCCCTCCGGGCTGAGCCTGCGCCGCCAGTACCCTCGTCCGACAGGCGTGACGCTCGACCGTCGCTGCAGCTTCCGGCCGCGAGCCATCGGCGAGCCGTCGCGCTGACGTTGTTCCTGGGGAGGGCGAGCGTTGATGACGAAGGCAGACGTGCACGCGGCGGTATCCGACATCGAACTGGTGGGGCGCACGCGGGACGGCGACACGAATGCGTTCGCCGAGCTGTGGCGACGGCATCACTCGGCAGGCATGACGGTCGCGCGGTCGATCACGGGCGCATTCGATCCCGACGATCTCGTGCAGGAGTCGTACGCGCGCATCTACCAGACGATCGTGAAGGGCGGCGGTCCGGTCGGCGCCTTCCGCGCGTACCTGTTCACCTGCATCCGCAATACGGCAGCGGCCTGGGGACGATCGCGGCGCGAGACGCCGATCGACGAGCTCGACTCTCTGCCCGACCCGTCTTCGACCGATGCTGCGGTCAGCGAGGCGATCGACTGCAGTCTGACCATCCAGGCATTCCGATCGCTGCCCTCTCGATGGCAGGAGGTGCTCTGGTACACCGAGATAGAGCAGATGAAGCCCTCCCACATCGCGCCGCTGCTCGGGATGACTGCACCCGCCGTCTCGCAGCTCAGCTTCCGCGCACGCGAGGGCCTGCGCGAGGCGTGGATCGAAGCGCATGTGCGCCAGGCCGGCGAGGGATCGGACTGCCAGTGGCTCATCGGCCACCTCGGCGCCTACGCGCGAGGGTCGCTCGGCGGGCGCGCGCAGCTGCGGGCAGAGCGGCATCTCGCCGTGTGCACCCGCTGCATGGTCGCCGCCGGAGAGGCGACCGACGTCTCCAGTCGCCTGACGCTCGTGCTGCTGCCGCTGACCGTCGGCGTCGCCGGGGCATCGACGTATCTCGCGGCCGCCCAGGGCGGCGGCGCGCCCATCGTGGCACTCGCCGGCATGCCAAGCAGCGTCGTAGAGGGCGCAGTCGTCGCATCCGGATCGACCGCAGCTGGAGCGGGCGCATCCGGATCCGCCCTCATCGCAGCGGAGACGGGCGCGTCCGTGGCGGCGGCATCAGGATCGGGCCTCGTCGTCGGCGGAGTACACGTGGGCATCGGCGCTCTCATCGGCGTCGGCTCGGCGGCACTCGTCGTCGCCGGAGTGGTGGCAGCGGCGTCGATCCTGCCGCCGGCACCGCACGACACCACAACAGCGGCACCGATGTCCGCGGTCGCACCGCCGACCGAGGTCATCGTCGTGCCTGGTCCGACGCCCACTCCGCAGCAGGAGCTGCCCGCGCAGACGCCGGCTGCTCCGGAGCCCGCCGTTCCGGATCCGGAGGCTGCCGCTCCCGCTCCGACTGCTCCTGCCGACCCGGCGTCGCCCGTGCAGCCGGTCGTCAGGGAGGGATCCGTGGCAGCGGATGCGCCACCGGCGCCGGTCGTCGCGCCGCCGCCAGTCCCTCCGACGACAGCGATGTCGTGGGGCGAGACCACGCTGCGCGTCGAGGGCCGGCGGGTGTTCTACGTCATCCCGATCAGAGGCACCGCAGGAACGACCGTGCAGGTGTGGCTGGGCAGCAATCAGGCGCGCGGCGCGGAGATCGTGCTCGACGACGACGGCCGAGGCGTCGCCGAGATCCAGCCCAACCCCGTGGAGCTGATGTCGAACGTGCCCGTCGGCTTCCGTGAGATCGTCGATGGGCGACCCGGCCCGTGGACGACGGTCGCACTGTGGACCCTGCACGCACCGGAGCTCGGCGAGGGCGAGGAGACGCCCGTCGACCCCGAGACGCCCGTCGACCCGGAGACACCCGTCGACCCCGAGACACCCGTCGACCCCGAGACACCCGTCGACCCGGAGACACCCGTCGACCCCGAGACACCCGTCGACCCCGAGACACCCGTCGACCCCGAGACACCCGTCGACCCCGAGACACCCGTCGACCAGGAGACCGTGGGTGGTGTCGCTGCGCCGACCGAGCCGGGGCGACCCGCCGATCAGGACCAGGCCGGCGCCCCGGTGGTCGTGGCCAGATACGAGCTCGTTCCCCAGGAGACGCTCATGGCGCTGGCGAGCACCGTGTCGGCTCCGACACCGACAGCGCTGTGACGGTGGGTCGTCGCGTCTGGGTGCCGGAGCACTGATCGGTCGACGAGGTGATCGCCGGTGCGGGCCGCGAACGCGACGGCGAGCACCCGCGCAGACAGAACGGGCACCTGCGCAGACGGAATGAGGGCCGCCGCACTCCCCAGTGCAGCGGCCCTCCTGTTCCCCTGAGCCGACTGTGGCCGAGAACTCCTCCCCCGAGGCTTCCGGCCGAGCCCACCGCGGCGCATCCCCAGCACCGGAGGCCCTCCGCAGCCGCCCCCCGGTGGTGCGTCAGACCTGCTCTGCATGAAGAGACGTCGCCTCCGCGGATTCATTACGCGGTTTCGACAAAAAACTTCCGGAGATGCGTGGGAGCGCTCTTCCTACTTCTCCACAGGGGTGGCCAGGTTGCCGATTTCGGGTGAGAATGGAAGAGACGCGTGATGAAACGAGCATTCACGCGTCTCTTCTTGTGAGAGCGTTCCCGCGAGACGAGGTGAGGACAGGGCGTGACGATCGAGAACACGAGCAGCGAGGCGCTGGCTGACGCCGACCTCGTGCTGCGCACGCGATCCGGCGACACCGACGCGTTCGGCGAGCTCTGGCGTCGTCACTACCCGTCCGGAATGACGGTCGCCCGCTCGGTGACCTCTTCGATCGACCCCGACGACCTCGTGCAGGAGTCGTACGCCCGCATCTACCAGGCGATCCTCAAGGGCGGCGGGCCCAACGGGTCGTTCCGCGCATACCTGTTCACGAGCATCCGCAACACCGCGGCCGCCTGGGGTCGCGCACGCCGCGAGACCCCGATCGACGAGCTGGACACCGTGCCAGACCCGTCGTCCACCGACTCCGCCGCCGATGAGGCGCTCGACCGAGGACTGACCGCACAGGCCTTCCGCTCTCTGCCCTCCCGCTGGCAGGAGGTGCTCTGGTACTCCGAGATCGAGCGGATGAAGCCTGCTGAGATCGCCCCGCTGCTCGGCATGAGCGCCGGTGCGGTGTCGCAGCTGAGCTTCCGCGCCCGCGAGGGGCTGCGCGAGGCGTGGGTGCAGGCGCACCTGCGCAGCGCAGGCGAGGGGTCGGAGTGCCACTGGACCATCGAGAACCTCGGCGCGCACTCACGCGGCAACCTCGGATCCCGCGCGCAGCAGCGGGTCGACCGGCATCTCGAATCCTGCGCGCGGTGCATGATCGTCGCGGCCGAGGCGCAGGACGTCTCGAGTCGCCTCGCCCTCGTGCTGCTGCCGCTGGTGCTCGGCGTCGGGGGTGCCGGCGCCTACCTCGCGTCGCTGCAGAGCGGATCGACCCCGGTCGTCGCACTCGCCGCGATGCCGAGCAGCGTCGTCGAAGGCGCGGTCGTCGTGACGGGCGCCGGCGGCGCGACATTCGCCGGAGCCTCAGCCGGTGCCTCCGGAGCAGGTGCCGGCGCGACGACCTCCGGCTCGGTCTCCGGGATCGGCGCACTTGTCGGTGCCGGATCGGCCGCGCTCATCGTGGCCGGAGTGGTGGCCGCCGCCGCCGTGGTGCCCGCGATGATGAGCGCCAGCCCCGCGACCTCGCGTCCGAGCGCCGCCGAACCCGATTCGTCGTCCATCGCCTCCGAGGTCGCGCCCGACGACTCGATGACCGCAGACGCACCTCTGATCATCGAGGTCGACGACGATGAGCGCGAGGTCGAACCCGCGCCGCAGGTTCCGCCGGCCCCGGTGATCGAAGAGGCTCCGCTCGCCTCGCGGCCGATCCTTCCCTCTCCGATCCCCGCCCCCGAGCCCACTCCGACGCCGACACCCACTCCGACACCGGAGCCCACGCCGACGCCCGAGCCCACTCCGACGCCGACGCCGACGCCCGAGCCCACTCCTACACCGACGCCTGAGCCGACTCCTACGCCCGATCCCGGCGGAGAGACCAGCGACATCGAGGTCGGCGTGCCGACCGTGCTCCAGACGCCCAAGGGCTACGCCTTCTCGATCCCCCTGATCGGCGAGCCCGACGAGATCGTCGAGGTCTGGATGCGAGTGGAGGGCTTCCCGATGGAGACCGTCTCCCTCGACGGCTCCGGCTTCGGCGTCGCCGAGATCTTCCCGCACCGCAGCGATGTCGACAACGACGTGGCCGTGCGCTTCTGCTATCAGGGCGAGTCGGCGGACTGCACGGTGTCCGGTCTGCAGCAGCTCCTGCAGCTCGCCCAGTCCGCGCTGGCCGCCCCCGTCGTCCCGGAGGACGAGGGCACGCCGGACGAATGACGTCGGGGATGCCCGTCGGCCGCGCCGAATAGACTGGGGGCATGTCCTCGCACTCCGCCGCCGAACCGGGCGTGCAGCGCCCCGCCGTCACACCGCTCGACATCATCCGTGTGCTGGTGCTGCTCGCCGCCCTCGCGTCGCTCGCCCTGTGGGGCTTCGGCGAGTGGGACATGCCGTGGAACATCGTCGTCGGGGTCGGCGCGCCCCTCGTCACGCTGCTGATCTGGGCGCTCTTCCTGTCGCCGCGCCCCGTGCTCCGTCTGCACCCGTTCCTTCGCGCTCTCGTCGAAGTGCTCATCTACGTGGGCGTCACGCTCGCCTGGTGGTCGATCGGCCAGACGTGGGCCGGAATCGCGTTCGCCGTCGTCGCCGTCACGTCGGGCGTCATCGCCGGACGACGCGCGCTGGGCTGAGCCTCGCGAAGAGAACCTGCCGCCATGTCCGTCGTCGCACGCCTGATCAGCGAACTCGGCGACAGAGTCGACACCTCGGCGCCCGCCCTCGAGGACGCGCGTGCCGACCGCAGCGGGCACCGCTCCGCCGGCGCGCCGCTGGCCGTCGTCAGCGCCCGTTCGGTGGACGACGTGCAGCAGGTCATGCGCATCGCCTCGGAGACCAGGACCCCGGTGGTCGTGCGCGGAGCCGGAACCGGGCTCGCCGGTGCTGCGAACGCCGGGCCGGGAGAGATCGTGCTGTCGACGGCGCGGATGGACCGGCTGCTCGAGGTGCGACCGGACGACCTGCTCGCCGTCGTCGAGCCCGGGATCCTGAACGCCGACGTGAACGCCCACCTGGCCGAGCACGGTCTGTGGTGGCCACCGGATCCGGCGAGCCGAGAGATCTCGACCGTCGGGGGAAACATCGCAACCGGCGCCGGCGGGCTGCTCTGCGCCAAGTACGGCGTAGTCCGCGACGCCGTACTCGGCGTCGACATCGTTCTCGCCGACGGCCGGATGCTGCGACTCGGCCACCGCACAGTGAAAGGTGTGACGGGTCTGGACCTCACGTCCCTCGTGATCGGCTCCGAGGGTCGGCTGGGAGTCATCGTGGGCGCGACCCTCAAGCTGCGCCGCCTCACTCAGGGCCTCGTCTGCACCATGGTGGCCTCGTTCCCGACGGTTCGCGATGCCGCCGCCGGTTCATCCGCGGTGACCGCCGCGGGTGTGCAGCCGGCGATCATGGAGCTGATGGATGCCGCGTCCCTCGTCGCCGTGCACGCGCTCCTGGGCCTTCCGGCACCCGCGGCGGGTGCCGCGCAGCTGACGATCCAGACCGATGGCCCCGCCGCCAGGGAGGAGGCCGACCGCATCGCCGAGGTGCTCGAGTCCGCCGGCGCTGCAGTCACCATGTCAGACGACCCGGCCGAGGGCGAGCGGCTGCTGGCCGTGCGCCGCTCCATGCATCCGGCGATGGCATCTCTGGGAACCACCCTGATCGAGGACGTCGCGGTGCCACGAAGCGCGATGGCCGCGATGTTCGACGAGATCGCACGCATCGAGCGGGAGTTCGGCGTCAGCATACCGACCGTCGCGCACGCGGGCGATGGCAACCTGCACCCGAACTTCGTGTTCGAGGGCGAGACGGTGCCTCCGGTCATCTGGGCGGCCGCCGACGAGCTGTTCCGTGCCGCCATCCGCCTCGGCGGCACGCTCACCGGAGAGCACGGGGTCGGCATCCTGAAGCGTCGCTGGCTCGCCGAGGAGCTCGGTGACGACCAGTGGGAGATCCAGCAGCAGATCCTGCGGGTGTTCGATCCGCAGGGCATCCTCAACCCGGGAAAGGTGTTCCCCGATGCCTGACATCCACGTCAGCGCCGCCGTCATCGTCGATGACCGCGGGCGCGCGCTTGTCGTGCGCAAGCGCGGCACGACGAGGTTCATGCAGCCGGGCGGCAAGCCGGAGGCAGGCGAGAGCGCCGCGCGGACGCTGATCCGCGAACTGCACGAGGAGCTCGCCCTGCGCGTCGACGAAGCCGATCTCACTCCGCTCGGCACCTTCGTGTCGGCGGCGGCGAACGAGCCTGATCATCGGGTCGTCGCCGATGCCTTCGCGCTGCGCGCCCAGGCGGAAGACGTCGTGGTGCAGGCGGAGCTGGCCGAGCTGCGATGGCTCGAGCGCGGGGACTGGACGAGCGTGCCGCTCGCGCCGCTCAGCAGCGAGCACCTGCTGCCGATCGCCTGGGCCTGAACCAGCTCACCGTCGCCAGGGCCGTCCGCCTGCATCCTCCCGCCGGGGGCAGAGCCCGGCGGCAGGATCCGGGCTGCGTCAGATGCCCTGCCAGGACGGCTTGTTGTCGTAGGTGTAGCGGTAGTAGTCGGCGAGCTCGAGCTTCGACGCCGCGGCCTCGTCGAGCACCACCGTGACGTGCGGATGCAGCTGCACGGCCGAGGCAGGCATCACCGCGCTGATCGGCCCCTCGAGGGCGGCGGCGACCGCGTCGGCCTTCGCCTCGCCGAACGCCAGCAGCACGAGGTGGCGAGCGCGAAGGATCGTGCCGAGTCCCTGAGTGATGCAATGGCGGGGCACCTCGTCGATCGAGTCGAAGAAGCGCGCGTTGTCCTCTCGGGTCTGCTCGGTCAGGGTCTTCAGCCGCGTGGTCGACGCGAACGACGAACCAGGCTCATTGAAGCCGATGTGGCCATCGGTGCCGATCCCCAGCAGCTGCAGGTCGACACCGCCCGCCTCGATGATCTCCCGTTCGTAGTCGTCTCCGGCGTGGCGGATGGTCTCGAGCGCACCGTTGGGGACGCGGACCAGCTCGGGATCGAGCCCCAGCGGCTCGATCACCTCGCGGGTGATGACGGAGCGGTAGCTCTCGGGGTGCGAGACGTCGAGTCCCACGTACTCGTCGAGCGCGAAGCCGCGCACGTGCGTGACGTCGTGGCCCGCCAGCCTCTCGCGGAGCGCCTCGTACACCGGCAGAGGGGTCGAGCCCGTGGCGAGGCCGAGCACAGGGCTCTCCACGTCGTCGATGAGTCGGACGATCTCATCTGCGACGAGGGCGCCGGCGGCGGCCCTGCTGTCGAGGATCACGACTTCAGCCATGGGAGGGCATCTCCTTATCGAGGGGTGAGGGCACTGCGATCGCGGCGCCCAGCAGTGCAGCGCCTATGGCCGCGACCGGTGAGTCGCCGGTCAGCAGCTCGATTCTCTCATCGAGGTGAAGCGACTGCATGAACGGCGATTCGGCGGCATCGCTGCGGAGTCGAGCGCGGATGCCCGGCTCGATGCGCGGACCGAGTGCGGTGAGTCCGCCGCCGATGACGACCGTCTCGACATCCGTGGAGAGCACGAGCGCGCGCACGGCGGCCGCTGCTCCGCGGAACAGGTCAGCGCGCAGGCCGGCTGCTCTCTCGTCGCCGGAGTCGGCCGCGTCGAGGATGTCCTTCACGGGCAGGTCGCCGCCGCGACCCCACGCGCGGGCCAGCGCACCGCCGCCGCAGAGGGTCTCGATGCAGCCGCGCTGCCCGCACCCGCATACGCGACCC
The DNA here is from genome assembly GCF_014084045.1 of Microbacterium esteraromaticum. Lineage (NCBI taxonomy): Bacteria > Bacillati > Actinomycetota > Actinomycetes > Micrococcales > Microbacteriaceae > Microbacterium > Microbacterium esteraromaticum. Next base: position 2,127,598 of record NZ_CP043732.1, on the reverse strand, counting down.
TGAGGGTCGACGACGAGGTGGCCGACCTCTCCCGCGGTGCCGCGCGCACCGCGCCAGATGCGGCCGCCGATGATCAGGCCGGCCGCGACTCCCGTGCCGAGGTTGAGGTATGCCATCGGCTCGGCGCCCGGCCGCAGCGACGCTGCGCCGAGTGCGGCGGCCTTCACGTCGTTCTCGACGAAGCACGGGATGCCGAGGGCCTCGCGCACCCTCGAGGCGAGGCCGAGAGAGGCGACGCCGAGGTTGACCGCGTGCAGCACGAGACCTTCGGACGCGTCCACCAGACCCGGGATGCCGATGCCGATCGATCGGATGCTCCGGGACGACTCCCCCAGCTGCTCGATCAGCGCCGTGACCGCGGCGACTGCGCCGTCGACGACCGCGGCGTCGCCCCAGCCTGTGGGGCGACGCACGGCGGCCAGGTGCGTCCCGTCGTCGGCGACGGCCAGCCCGGCGATCTTCGTGCCGCCGACGTCGAGGCCGATGCGGATGCCGCTGCCGGCGATTCCGGTCATGACACCCCCAGCTGCGCCGAGAGCACCATCACCGCTGCTCCCCTCAGCACGATGTCGCGCTGCTCGGTGAGGCGGATCTCGACATCGGCGAAGACGCCGTCGAGGGTCCTGGCGTGCAGCGTGCGCGTCGCGGCGGTGACGAACTCCTCGCCGAGCAGCGCGGGCGAGCCCGCGAGCACGACCTGCGAGAGGTCGAGGGCTGCGACGATCGGGGCGATCGTGATGCCCAGCCTCGTTCCCGCCTGGGCGAGGATCTCCGCGCGACGCGATGGCTCGGCCTCGATCAGACCGGTGAGGTGCGGCGCGTTGACCCAGGCTTCGAGGCATCCGCGGTTGCCGCAGGCGCAGAGCGGACCATCGTCCGTGCCTGCGACGACATGCCCGATCTCCCCTGCCGCGAAGCGTCCGCCGACGACGGCTTGCCCGCCGGCTATGAGGCCTGCGCCGACGCCGCGGCCGATGCGGATCAGCATCAGATCGGATCGCGCGGCACCGAATGTGTACTCCGCGAGCACTGCGGCGTTCGCGTCGTTGCGAACGAGCACGGGCAGCTCGAACTCGTCGTGCAGCCGCTGCTCGAGCGGCAGGTCGCTCCAGCTGAGGTTGGGAGCGCTGAGCACCGTGCCGTCCGGCCGGACGATCCCCGGGCTCCCGACCCCGACGCCCAGCACGGGCCGGTCGGCCGCGGAGATGAGCTCGCGCACCAGCTCGACCACGGCCGCGTACGCCTGCTCGGGTTCGGCGTGAGCAGGCAGCGAGACGGTGCGGCGGTGCAGCATGCGCCCGTCGAGGTTGAGCACCGCCCCCTGGAACGCGTCGGTGCCTGACAGGTCGACGCCGATGATCTGGTGGCCCTCGCGGTCGATGTCGATGACGATCGGCGGCTTGCCGGGGCCCGCGACCTCGCGCACGCCGATCTCGCGGACGATGCCGTCGGCGATGCACTCCGCGACGAGATCTGAGATGGTCACCCGGGTGAGGCCGGTCTCACGCGACAGGTCGGCACGACTCATCTCACCGCCGTGGAACAGGGTCTGCAGCACGAGCGATCGATTGTGCGAGCGGGCCTGCTCCGGCAGGACCTTGCCCGTCGTGCGCAGGCCACGCCCCCCGCCGAAAGAGGCGCTGATGACCGCCTGCACGGGGGTGGATCCTCGACGATCGATCGGAATACTCATATTTGTTAGTACACCTTACGAACCCTGGTCCACGCAAGCGCGAACGAGGGATGCAGGCGCCGCTTTACCGAAACGTTACCCGTGTCACCTCGGTCGGCGGTGGACGTTGCCTCCTCGTTACCCCCTGTCCCGTACCATGAAAAGACACGTCACGAAGCATCGAGGGGGGTGAGTCCGTGACCGATCTGATCTCCGGCCCCGGGACCGGCCAGTCGAACGCCGTCTCACCGGACGACACGGCCATGGCGCAGCCGCCGATCGACGGCACTCAGCCCATGGAGTGGGCGCCGATGGAGCCCGCCCCGAAGAAGCGCCGCATAGGTCTGTGGGTCGGCCTCGGCGCCGGTGCGCTCGTGATCGCCGCCGGCGCGGCGTCGCTCCTGCTCATCGCCCCTGGCACCACCGTGGCCGGGGTTCCGGTCGGCTTCATGACCCCCGGCATGGCGGCAGAGGCGGTCAGCTCGCGGCTGGCCTCGACCGAGGCGGAACTGACCGGTGCCGGCGAGGGCACCACCGTGGCCGGCGCTGACCTGGGCGCGAGTGTCGACGCGACGGCCCTCGTCGACCAGGCCTTCGCGGATCGCCCGATGTGGAACCTGGGCGCCTGGATGGGCGAGCCGATCACGGCGGAGGTGACCCTCGATGCCGAGGTCGCCGACAGCGCGCTGCGCGCCGCCGTGCCCGCCAGCTACACCCCCGCGACCGACGCGACGGTCGCCTTCGACGCCACCGCCCAGACCTACGTCGCCACGCCCGCCGAGCCGGGTACCGGCATCTCGGTCGACGACCTCGCCGCCGAGTTCACCGCAGCCCTCGCCGCGGGCGAGACCTCGTTCGAGTACTCCGGCGATCCTGCGGAGGTCGACCCCCTGATCACCGACGCGAAGGCCGCCACCACCGTCGAGAAGCTGAACGGGATGCTCGCGAACGCCGGCTTCTACGTCGGCGAGGAGCGCACCGTCCCCGTCGCTCCGGAGGTCGTCGCGTCGTGGCTCACCGTCGAGGCGGTCGACGGCGAGCTGGAGATCACCGCCGACCCGGCGAAGATCCAGACCGTGGTCGAAACCCTCCCCGCCCAGGTGAATCGCGAGGTGGTCAACGCCAGCAACATCGTCGACTCCGGCGGCAAGGTGCTCAAGGCGCTGACCGAGGGCAAGGACGGCCGTGTGCTCGGCGACACCTCCACGACCGCGGCCGACTTCGCCGAGAAGCTGGGCAGCGGTGACGCCGCCTTCGCGCTGACCGTGACGTCGACGCCGTTCGAGGCCACCAACCTGTTCCGTCGGGTCGAGGTCGATCTCAGCGAGCAGCGCACCTACCTGTACGAGAACGAGAAGCTCGTGAAGTCGTGGTCGGTGTCCACCGGCAAGGGCGCGAACGCGACCGACAAGGGTCGCTTCCGCGTCTACGCGCAGCTGAGGACGCAGAACATGGGCCGCGAGGACACCTCGGTCGCCCCGTACTACTACACGCCGAACGTGCCGTACATCTCGTACTACAACGGAGATGAGGCTCTGCACGGCACGTACTGGCACTCCAACTTCGGCACGCCGATGAGCCACGGCTGCGTGAACATGCCGGTCGACGCCGCTCGGTACGTGTGGGAGTTCGCGACCAAGGGCACCGAGGTCTGGGTCCACGACTGATCCACGCGGCGCGCGAAGACGCCCGCCGACGCAGAAGAGGCCGGATGCTGAGCATCCGGCCTCTTCTGCGTCATGGGTCAGAGCGCGTCGATCACGCCGTTCAGCGTCGCCGACGGACGCATCGCAGCATCGACCTTCGCGGCGTCGGGGCGGTAGTACCCGCCGATGTCGACAGGCCGGCCCTGCACCGCATTGAGTTCGTCGACGATCCTCTGCTCGTTCTCGGCGAGCTTCTCGGCGATCGGGGCGAAGGCCTCGGCGAGCTCGGCATCCTTCGTCTGCTTCGCCAGCTCCTGCGCCCAGTACAGGCCGAGGTAGAAGTGGCTGCCGCGATTGTCGATCGTGCCGAGCGCACGGCCCGGTGAGCGGTCCTCTTCCAGGAAGGTGCCTGTCGCGGCATCCAGCGTCTCGGCGAGGATGCGCGCCTTCTCGTTGCCCGTGCGGTCTGCGAAGTGCTCGAGCGAGGCGGCCAGCGCGAAGAACTCGCCGAGCGAGTCCCAGCGCAGGTAGTTCTCCTCGACGAGCTGCTGCACGTGCTTGGGGGCGGAGCCGCCGGCGCCGGTCTCGAAGAGCCCTCCGCCTGCGAGCAGGGGCACGATGCTGAGCATCTTGGCGCTGGTGCCGACCTCGAGGATCGGGAACAGATCGGTCAGGTAGTCACGCAGCACGTTGCCCGTGACCGAGATGGTGTCGAGCCCGTGACGCATGCGCGCGAGCGTGTAGCGGGTGGCCTCCTCCGGAGCGAGGATCGTGATGGTCAGCCCCTTGGTGTCGAGCGTCGCGAGGCCCTGGTGCACCTTGGCGATGATCTGCGCGTCGTGCGAGCGGTTCGCATCGAGCCAGAACACGGCAGGAGCGCCGGTGGCGCGGGCGCGGCCGACCGCGAGCTTGACCCAGTCCATGACCGGGATGTGCTTGGTCTGCGTCGCGCGCCAGATGTCGCCGGCGCCGACCGTGTGCTCGATGAGCACCGTGCCCTCGCTGTCGAGCACCTGCACGATGCCGTCGGATGCGATCTCGAACGTCTTGTCGTGGCTGCCGTACTCCTCGGCGGCCTGGGCCATCAGCCCGACGTTCGGCACGGTGCCGATGGTGGCCGGGTCGAGCGGGCCGTTGGCGATGACGTCATCGATCACGGCCTGGTAGACGCTCGCGTACGACGAGTCGGGGATCACCGCGATGGTGTCGGCCTCGCCGCCGTCCTTGCCCCACAGCTTGCCGCCGTTGCGCACCAGGGCGGGCATCGACGCGTCGACGATCACGTCGCTGGGCACGTGCAGGTTGGTGATGCCCTTGTCGGAGTTGACGTACGACAGGCGGGGACCGCCGTCGATCGCGCGCTCGAAGGCAGCGGCGATCTCGTCGCCGTCCGCGACCTCGGCAAGGCCGGCGAGGATCGACCCGAGGCCGTCGTTGGCGCTGAGCCCGGCCGCGGCGAGCGCGTCGCCGTGCTGCGCGAACACGTCGGCGAAGAACGCCTTCACGACGTGACCGAAGATGATCGGGTCGCTGACCTTCATCATCGTCGCCTTGAGGTGCACCGAGTAGAGCACGTCGTCGGCCTTGGCCTGCTCGAGCGTCTCGGCGAGGAAGGCGTCGAGCTCCTTGGCCGAGAGGAACGTGGCGTCGATGATCTCGCGCGGGAGGACCTTCAGGCCCTCCTTCAGCACCGTGACGGTGCCGTCGGCGGCGACATGCTGGAAGCTCAGCACCTCGTCGTGCGCGGCGACCCACGAGCGCTCGTTGCTCTTGAAGTCGTCGTGGCCCATGGTCGCGACCCGCGTCTTCGAGCCCTCGGCGAACGGCTTGTTGCGGTGCGGGTGCTTCTTCGCGTAGTTCTTCACCGCGAGCGGTGCGCGACGGTCGCTGTTGCCCTCGCGAAGCACGGGGTTCACCGCCGAGCCCTTGATCCGGTCGTAGCGGGCGCGGACGTCCTTCTCCTCGAGCGACTGCGGCTCGTCGGGGTACTCGGGGACGTCGAAGCCCTTGTCCTGCAGCTCGGCGATCGCAGCCTTGAGCTGGGGAATGGATGCCGAGATGTTCGGCAGCTTGATGATGTTCGCCTCGGGCAGGGTGGCGAGCCCGCCGAGTTCGGCGAGCGCGTCGCCGACCTGCTGCTCGGGCGTGAGCTTCTGGGGGAAGGCGGCGAGGATGCGACCCGCCAGCGAGATGTCGCGGGTCTCCACCTCGATGCCCGCCTGACCCGTGTAGGCCTTGATGATCGGCAGGAAGGAAGCGGTGGCCAGAGCCGGCGCCTCGTCTGTGTAGGTGTAGATGATGGCGTCGTCGGTCACCGGGATCTCCGTTCGCGAGGGCAGATTTATCTCGATACCAAGATACCCGAGTCCGTCGTGCGGACCCCGCAGGAGTTCACTGGCCTCGGACGACACGGAACGCCGCCGAGGCGCTAGCCTGGGATCATGACGGAACTGCGCGTGGAAGAGCTCTCGGCTGCGACGATCGTCGCCGTGAACAATCTGTCCCTGCGTCCGGGACAGGAGCAGTTCCTCGCTCCCGTGTCGTACGGGATCGCCGCGACCGTCGTGAACCCGCAGACGTCGTGGCAGCGCGTGGTGCTCGATGGCGACGAGGTGGTCGGTTTCGTGAGCGCGAGCTTCGACGCCGACACGGCCGACGAGCACTTCCGCAGTGTGCTGTGGCGAATCAACGTCGACGCCGATGAGCAGCGGCGCGGCGTCGGACGATTCGCCGTGGAAGCCCTGATCGACGAGGCCCGCTCCCGCGGCGTCGATCACGTGAACGTGATCTATGAAGCCGGCGAGGCCGGGCCCGAGGCGTTCTTCCGCCGCGTGGGCTTCGAGCCGGTGGGCGAGACCGAGTACTCCGAGGTCATCGCGCAGATACGCGTCACGAGCTGAACCGGCGGCGGGGTCTCGAATCCCCTCCCCCATCGAGACCTCGTCGCCGCTCTCTCTGAGAGCGCTCCCCCGTCGGCGTCGGGCCGGCCGGGAGCGTGCGTGGCATCGATTTGTTGTCTTCAACCACAAAAACCTTGCCTTCTCTGACACGGTATGCGTATCATCGACCCGGAAGCGCTAGCGAAGCGTTTCGATGATCCGCAGACGAGGTCCCGATGACGACGATCCACGAGGTGGCACAGGCTGCCGGGGTGTCGATCAGCACCGTGTCGTATGCGCTGAGCGGCAAACGCCCGGTGTCCGAGAAGACACGGCGACGCATCGAGGACGCGGCGGAATCGCTCGGGTACCAGCCGGACGCCGGGGCACGGATGCTCGCCGGTCGCCGCACTCATATCTTCGCCCTCACCGAGCCGCTGAGAGCCGACACCCACGCACCCACCCACATGGCGTTCGTCCTCGCCACGGCGGTCGCAGCCAGGCGCCGCGGCTACGACATCCTGCTGCTCACCGACGAGCAGGCCTCGGACGGGATGAACAGGGTCGCCGCGAGCCGGCTCGTCGACGCGATCCTGGTCCTCGACGTCGCTCCCGATGACGAACGAGCCGAGATCGCGCGCAGCGTGCGCACTCCCACGATCTTCATCGGCGTCCCCCGCGACGCGAGCGGCCTGACCTGCGTCGACCTCGATTTCGAAGGCGCCGGCCATCTCGCCGTGGACCGCCTTGCCGATGCCGGGCATCGCCGCGTCACCCTCCTCGGGCAGACGGAGGTCGCGTACCGGAAGTCGAACTTCCCCCGGCGACTGCTGCGCGGCGTGCAGACGCGGGCATCGGAGCGCTCGCTCAAGCTCGACTGGGTCACGACCGGGGCATCCGAGACCGACCGGGCCGCGGTCCGGGCAGCGGCCGAGTCCGCCCTCGACGCCGGTCACCGGGCGTTCATCGTCCATGCCGTGGGCGATGCGCACGAGGCCCTGCTGCAGACCATCGACTCCCGCGGCCTGCGAGTGGGACGCGATGTCTCTGTCGTGTCGGCGGCGGCATCGTTCGACACGGGCACGCTGACGACGCCGGTGGACACCATTCCGCTGAGCCCCCAGGCATCCTGTGAGCTCGCGGTGGACCTCGCCCTCGAGCACCTGGACGACCGCACGGCCGCCCCCCGCATCCACCTCATCCCGCCCGAGTACCTCGACGCAGGCTCGGTCGCCCCACCACCGCCTTCGCGCTGAACGCGACAGCCCGACAGATCGTCATGACGCGAGTCGAAACGCTTCGACGATCCTCCCACAACTGAACATCCCGACCCACCGCAGTGTCCGGCCCGAGAGGGCCGCCCAGAAAGGAGTGCCGACGATGGCACGCAGGATTCGCAGCACGACAGTGGCCGCCCTGGCCGCGCTGACCGCGACGGGAGTGGCCCTGAGCGGCTGCACCGCCGGAACAGACGAGGGCGGCGACGGCCAGACCCTCAAGCTCTGGCACTACGAAGGCGCCGACAGCGCGATGGGCAAGGCATGGGCCGAGGCCATCGACATCTTCGAGAAGGAGACCGGCGCCACCGTCGAGTTCGAGGAGAAGTCCTTCGAGCAGATCCAGAAGACCGCGAGCCAGGTGCTCGACACCGACGCGGCCCCCGACCTCATGGAGTTCAACAAGGGCAACGCGACGGCCGGCTTCCTCGCGTCGACCGGGCTGATCGCCGACATCTCGGATGCCGTGGAGGAGTACGGCTGGGACGACAAGCTCGCCCCGTCGCTGCAGACGACGGCCAAGTACTCCGAAGACGGCGTGATGGGCGGCGACACCTGGTTCGGAGTGCCGAACTACGGCGAGTTCGTCGGCGTCTACTACAACGAGGACGCGTTCGCTGAAGCCGGCCTGCAGATCCCCACCACGTACGACGAGTTCGTCGACGTGCTCGACGCCTTCGTGGCCAAGGGCGTCACGCCGCTCGCCGAAGCGGGAGCCGAGTACCCGCTCGGTCAGCTCTGGTACCAGCTCGCGCTCAATGCGGGAGACCGCGGATTCGTCGATCAGTACCAGCTGTACGACGGAGAGGTCGACTGGCAGGGTCCTGAGGTCACCGCGGCGACCGAGACCATCGCCGAGTACGTCGACAAGGGCTACATCGCCTCCGACGTCTCCTCGGTGAAGGCGGAGGATGCCGGAGTCTCGTTCATCAACGGCACCTCGCCGATCTTCGTCTCGGGTTCATGGTGGTTCGGCCGCTTCGTCGCCGAGGCCACCGGCTTCGACTGGACGATGACCGCGTTCCCCGGCGCGGACCTCTCGCTCGGCTCATCCGGCAACCTCTGGGTCGTGCCGGAGAACGCCGCGAACAAGGAGCTCGCCTACGAGTTCATCGACATCACGATGCGCCCCGAGATCCAGGCCATCATCGGCAACAACGGCGGTCTTCCGGTGGCTGCCGAGATCGACGACATCACCGACGAGAAGAGCGCAGAGCTCATCGAGACGTTCAACGGCGTCCTGGAGGCCGACGGCCTCTCGTTCTACCCGGACTGGCCTGCACCCGGCTTCTACGACGTGCTGGTGCAGGAGCTGCAGGGTCTGGTGACGGGCGTTCAGGACGCCGAGACCACGAATGCGAACCTCGGCGAGCAGTACGACGAAGGCACCGCGGAATTCCGTTGATCCGTCTGCGGGGGCGGACGCTGCGCGGCGCCGCCCCCGCATCCCACAGGAGATGAACATGTCACTCGTCACCCGCCGCGAGGGCCGCACGAAGCTGCCGCCCGAACAGCCCTCCATCCCCCAGCGTCGCGGGGGCACCGGGGCCTACTGGATGTACCTGCTGCCCGGCTTCGTGCTGCTGCTGATCGTCGTGATCGTGCCCCTCGTCTGGAACGTGTACCTGACCTTCACCCGATGGCGAGGCGTGCGCAGCCCGGAGTTCATAGGCCTCGAGAACTGGCAGAAGATCCTCGGCGACGGCGACTTCTGGACGTCGTTCACCAACTCGGTGTGGATGATCATCGCCATGGTCGTGGTGCCCACGATCCTCGGCCTGATCGTCGCCGCGCTGCTGTTCGATGTGGTCGGGCGCAAGTTCGGCGGCAAGGTCGGCAGCTTCCTCCGCGCCACGTACTACCTCCCGCAGATCCTTCCCATCGCCGTGGCGGGCATCGTCATCGGCTGGATCGTGCGCCCTGGCAGCGACGGCGCTCTCAACCAGATGCTCGGCTGGTTCGGCATCCCCGCGTACGACTGGCTCGGTCAGATGCCCTCGGCGCTCATCGTGCTGATGGTCGTCATGGTCTGGGTGCAGCTCGGCTACCCGGTCGTCGTGTTCATGGCAGCGCTGCAGCGGGTCGACCCCGAGCTCTACGAGGCCGCTGAGCTCGACGGAGCGAACTGGTTCCAGCGCTTCTCGGCGATCACGATGAGCATCATCCGACCCGAGATCTTCGTCGTGACGCTGACCTGCACGATCGCGGCGCTCAAGGTCTTCGGCCCGGTCTACATCATCACGCGCGGCGGCCCGGCCGGCTCCACGCTCGTGCCGGCCTACTACGCCTACCAGGAGTTCTTCACGAAGAGGAACGTCGGGTACGGCGCCACGATAGCCACGGTCCTCACGATCGTCGTGGTCATCGTGTCGATCATCTTCATCCGGGTGCAGAACTCGCTCGAACGCAAGGAAAGGGCGGGTCTGTGATGCACGCCACCACCGCCATCATCACCGGCAAGCCGGGCAGGACCCGCGCCAGGGGCGGCATGACCAAGAAGCGCCCCGTCGACTGGCTGATGCTCGCACTCGTCGTCATCGGCGCACTGCTGGTCGTCGCGCCGTTCTATCTCGTGCTGGTGAACTCGTTCAAGTCGCCCGTCGACTACGCGACCTCGGGTCCGCTCGCCCTTCCCGAGACGCTCGACTTCGGGGGCATCATCACGTTCTGGGAGCGCGTGAACTTCCCGGAGAAGGTGTGGAACTCGATCTTCATCTCCGGCATCGTCGCCGTGCTGGCGGTCGTGATCTCCATGCTCAACGCGTTCGCGATCGGCATCGGGCGAGTGCGCGGGCGCTCGTGGATCGTGCTCCTCTTCCTGATGGCGAACCTCCTCCCCCAGGAGGCGCTGCTCTACCCCCTGTACTACATGTTCAAGTCGGTCGGCCTGTACGACAACGTCTGGTCGGTCATCATCGTCTTCACGGTCGTCCAGGCGGCGTTCGGCACGTACCTGCTGTCATCCGTCTACGGCACCTTCCCGAAGGAGGTGCTCGAGGCCGCGTCCCTCGACGGCGCGAGCAGATGGCAGATCCTCTGGCGCGTGGTGTTCCCGATCAGCCGCCCCACCCTGTCGGTGCTGCTCATCTTCTTCTTCATCTGGACGTGGAACGAGTTCCTCATCCCGCTGACGTTCCTGGCATCGAATGCGAATCAGACCGTTCCGGTCGCGATCAGCGTGCTGCAGGGCGACCGGCTCATGGATGTCACCACGACGAGCGCCTCGGCTCTGCTCGGCGTCATCCCCACGCTCATCTTCTTCCTCATCTTCCAGCGCACCCTCACGCGCGGCATCACGGCAGGAGCAGTCAAGTAATGAAGTTCACCGACGGGTTCTGGCAACTGCGACCGGGCGTCACGGCGCTCTACGCGCAGGAAGCGCACGACATCGCCGAGACGTCCACCCCCGATGGCGCAGGCATCGTCATCACCGCCCCCACCATGGTGATCAGCAAGCGCGGCGACACGCTCAACCGCCCCGTGATCACCACGACGCTGTCCTCCCCTGCCGAGGGCGTGATCCGCGTGCGGGTCGCTCACCACGAGGGCGGGCGCTGGCATGGGGGCTTCTCCCTTCCCGGCGCCGGTTCCGGATCGGCCCGCACCACGGTGAGCGATGCCGGCGGCGAGCTGGACTCCGGTGCCCTCGTCGCCCGCATCACCCCGGGAGCGCCCTGGAACCTCTCCTTCGAGGTCGACGGTCGTCGCGTGACCGGCAGCGGTCACCGTGCCCAGGGGTACGTGCGCCTGGCGGCGGACGCCCAGGTCGACGCCGGAATCATCGACAATGCTCGCCAGGGCGGTTCATCGCTCTCGTCGAAGACGTTCGTGCACGAGCAGCTCGACCTGGGTGTCGGCGAACTCGTGTACGGCCTGGGCGAGCGCTTCGGTCCCCTGGTCAAGAACGGGCAGTCGGTCGACATCTGGAACGCCGACGGCGGCACCTCCAGCGAGCAGGCGTACAAGAGCATCCCGTTCCATCTGTCGAACCGCGGCTACGGCGTGCTCGTGAACGATTCGGGTCACGTCTCGTACGAGATCGGCTCCGAGGCCGTCGAGCGCGTCCAGTTCTCGGTGTCGGGCGAAGTCCTCGAGTACTTCGTGATCGCCGGTCCCACTCCGAAGGACGTGCTTCGTCGCTACACGGCGCTGACAGGACGCCCTCCGGTCGTCCCTGCCTGGTCGTACGGTCTGTGGCTCTCGACGAGCTTCACGACCGACTACGACGAGCAGACCGTCTCCTCGTTCATCGACGAGATGGCCGCGCGCGAGCTGCCGGTCTCGGTGTTCCACTTCGACTGCTTCTGGATGCGCGAGTTCAACTGGTGCGATTTCGAATGGGACCCGCGGGTGTTCCCCGACCCGGAGGGCATGCTCACCCGACTCCACGAGAAGGACCTGCGGGTCTGCGTGTGGATCAATCCGTACATCGCCCAGCGCTCGCCCCTGTTCCGCGAGGCGGCCGACCAGGGCTTCCTCGTGAAGCGCGTCGACGGCTCGGTGTGGCAGTGGGATCTGTGGCAGGCCGGCATGGCCCTGGTCGACTTCACGAACCCCGACGCCACCGCGTGGTACCAGGGGCATCTCCGCCGGCTCATCGATCAGGGCGTCGACTGCTTCAAGACCGACTTCGGCGAGCGCATCCCGACCGAGGTGGCCTGGTCCGACGGGTCCGATCCGGCGCGCATGCACAACCTGTACACCGACCTGTACAACCGTGCCGTGCACGACGTGCTGACCGAGGCGCGCGGCGCCGATGACGCGGTGCTGTTCGCGCGCTCGGCGACCGCCGGCGGTCAGAGCATGCCGGTGCACTGGGGCGGCGACTCGACCTCGTCCTACGCCTCCATGGCCGAGACCCTCCGTGGCGGGCTGTCGCTCGCCTTCAGTGGCTTCGCCTTCTGGAGTCACGACATCGGCGGCTTCGAAGGCATGCCCGATGCCGGCGTCTTCAAGCGCTGGACGGCTTTCGGCCTGCTCGGGTCGCACTCCCGCTTCCACGGCTCGAGCTCCTACCGTGTGCCGTGGATGTTCGACGAGGAGGCAGTCGATGTCACCCGCCGGTTCACGCACCTCAAGATGCGCCTGATGCCCTACCTCTACCAGCAGGGGCTGGCTGCGGCGGCCACCGGCGTGCCGCTCATGCGCCCCATGCAGCTGGAGTTCCCCGACGATCCGGCGGTCGGCCATCTCGACAGGCAGTACATGCTGGGCGAGAGCCTGCTCGTGGCCCCGGTGTTCTCGGCCGACGGGTCGGTGGACTTCTATCTGCCGGCAGGCGAATGGACGTCTCTGCTGACTGGCGAGACGGTGACCGGGGGCGGATGGCGTCGCGAGTCGCACGATTTCTCTTCGCTTCCGCTGTACGTGCGCCCTGGCACCGCGCTGCCCTGGGGTGCGCGCACGGATCGACCCGATTACGACTACCACGACGGACTGCAGCTTCGGGTCTTCCCCGGCGGCGCGGGCCGCAGCACGGTGACCGTGACGAGCCCGGATGGCCTCGAGAGATCGTATGACGTCGACCTGTCGGCGGTGACCCTGTGAGCCCGTCGACGCCCGCCGACGACTACCGCGGCAGCGGGCTGCTGTTCCCCCCTGACTTCGTCTTCGGGTCGGCGACGGCGTCGTACCAGATCGAGGGTGCGGCAGGCGAGGACGGCCGCACGCCGTCGATCTGGGACACGTTCAGCCGCACGCCGGGCCGGGTCTGGAACGGCGACACCGGAGACATCGCCTGCGATCACTACCACCGGGTGGAGCAGGACCTCGATCTCATGACCGAGCTCGGTCTGGAGGCCTACCGGTTCTCGATCGCGTGGCCGCGCATCGTTCCGACTGCTTCCGGTGAGATCAATCAGAAGGGCATCGACTTCTACTCCCGCCTGGTCGACGGACTGCGGGAGCGCGGCATCCGACCCGTCGCGACGCTGTACCACTGGGATCTGCCGCAGTACCTGGAGGATGCGGGCGGATGGGCGGCTCGCGAGACCACGGATGCCTTCGAGCGGTACGCCGAGGTGATGGGCCGGGCGCTCGGCGACCGCGTCGACACCTGGACCACGCTGAACGAGCCCTGGTGCTCGGCGTACCTCGGGTACGGCCAGGGCGGTCACGCGCCCGGCCGGCACGAACCGGCGTCCGCCCTCGCCGCCGTCCATCACCTCAACCTCGCGCACGGCCGGGCGCTGCAGGCGCTGAGGGCGACCTCGACCGGCGACCCCGACTACTCGGTGACGCTCAACTTCCACGTTCTGCGCGGACAGGGCGATGGTGCGTCCGAGGCGATGCGGCGCATCGACGCCCTCGCGAACCGATCGTTCACGGGGCCGATGCTCAGGGGCGAGTATCCCGCGGATCTGCTGGCGGACACATCGAGCGTCACCGACTGGTCCTTCGTCCGCGAAGGAGATCTGGCGACCGTGCACCAGCCGATCGACGTGCTCGGCGTGAACTACTACTCGACCGCCACGGTGCGACTGTGGGACGGGATCTCGCCCAAGCAGCAGAACGACGGTCACAAGGGCGCAGTCGGCGGCACGGCGTGGCCTGGCAGCGATCAGCTCGTCGAGTTCGTCGAGCAGCCGGGTCCGTACACCGCGATGGGCTGGAACATCGCGCCGGAAGGGCTCGAGGAGCTGCTCGTCTCACTGTCGGAGCAGTTCCCTGATCAGGCGCTCATGGTGACGGAGAACGGAGCAGCCTTCGACGACCACGTCGCAGACGACGGCACGGTCCCCGATCCCGAGCGCACCGACTACCTGCGCAGGCACTTCACCGCGGCGCATCGGGCGCTGCAGCGGGGCGTCGATCTGCGCGGCTACTTCGTGTGGTCGCTGCTGGACAACTTCGAGTGGGGCTACGGCTACGCCAAGCGGTTCGGCATCGTGCGGGTCGACTTCGATACGCTCCAGCGGACCGTCAAGGATTCAGGTCACTGGTACCGGGACCTGATCCGCACCCGAGCCCTCCCCGTGTGACCCGACGCGAGCGTCCCGCAGGGTCGGCTACTGACGCCGCCTTCTGGTCGTCCAGGCGATCACCGAGTCCGACGTGCGCATGGCGATCGTGCGCGCGGCGTCCCACAAGGCATCCGGCAGCTCGGACGGCACCTGCTCTCCGCGAGCGGCGCGCTCGGCGACGTCGAACGCGCGCTCAAGGTCGTCGATCGATGCACGGTACGCCGCGAAGTCCTCGGCGGTGACCCGCGAGTCGGGCCGCGGCCTGGCATCCCGAGCCCGCTCGAGCGCGGCGAGGAACGCGGCCGTCGCCGGCTGACGTCCGTCGCTCATCGCGGGGAACGCGATGGCGCGGGCGGCATCGGTCTCGTACTCCATCCACCGCGCGAGCAGGACGTCGTGCCGTCCGCGCAGTCGCTCCAGCGGCAGCATCCCGCCGGCCGCCATCGCCGATCGCTCCGTCGAGACGCGCACCCGGCTGACCTTCACCCGCGCGACCGCGGCTCGCGATGCAAGCTGCGCCTCGCGCAGCGCCCGACGCGCGGATGCCACGGCCGAGGCGTCCGCCCGTGCCGCGGCCTTCTCGGCGGCGACTCTTGCGGCGTCGGCCCTGGCGACCCTGGCCGCGTCGGCGGCGGCACGCGCGTCGAGCTGCGCCCGGCGCAGCTCGAGCCGCGCAGCGTCGTAGCCGAGCCTTCTGCCGTTCACCGTTCCCCGCCTTCGCACGATCGCGTATCCGGTCGCTCCTGCGCCGGCCGCCGCTGCAGGGGCGACCCACCACAGTTCGGCGGCCAGCAGCAGGATCGGTTCCACTCTTCCAACCTAATCTCCGACCAGCGCCCGCGGCCAGGCCGCCGACCGATGTCAGACGAGCGTCTCCTGCCAGGCCGCATGCAGCTGGGCGAACTTCCCGGTGCCCCCGATCAGCGCGGCAGGGGTGTCGTCCTCGATGATGCGACCGTGCTCCATCACCAGCACGCGATCCGCGATCGCGACCGTCGACAGGCGGTGCGCGATGATGATCGCGGTCCGGTCGGCGAGCAGCGTCTGCAGCGCCTGCTGGATGAGCCGCTCCGACGGGATGTCGAGCGAGGCCGTCGCCTCGTCGAGGATCAGCACGGCGGGGTCGGCGAGGAACGCGCGCGCGAACGAGATCAGCTGACGCTGTCCGGCCGAGACCCTCCCGCCGCGCTTGTTCACGTCGGTGCTGTAGCCGTCGGGCAGCGATGAGATGAACTCGTCGGCGCCCACGGCGCGAGCGGCGGCGCGGATCTCTTCGAGCGTCGCATCGGGCTTGCCGAGCGCGATGTTGTCTGCGACGGTGCCGCTGAACAGGTAGGCCTCCTGCGTCACCATGACGATGGCCCGGCGCAGGTCCTTCGGGTGCAGCATGCGCAGGTCGACGCCGTCGAGAGTCACACGACCAGCGGTCGGGTCGTAGAACCGCGACACGAGCTTGGCCAGCGTCGACTTGCCCGCCCCCGTCGTGCCGACCAGCGCGATCGTCTGCCCGGCAGGTATGTCGAGCGTGAAGTCCGGCAGGATCGTCCTGTCGTCGTTGTACGCGAAGGTGACCCCGTCGAATCGCAGCGCGCCGCGCGACTCCCACAGATCGACCGGCTTCTCGGGATCGGGCACGGTGGGCTGCTCCTCGAGCACTCCGGACACCTTCTCGAGTGCGGCCGTGGCCGACTGGTACGAGTTCAGGAACATCGCGATCTCCTGCATGGGCGCGAAGAAGTTGCGCACGTACAGCACGGTCGCCAGCAGCACGCCGACGCCCAGTGCGCCGTCTGCGACGCGAAGGCCGCCCCACAGGACGACACCGGCGAGAGTCAGCGCGGCGATGCCCATCAGGCCAGGCTCGAAGGTGCCGTAGAGCACCATCGAGCGCCGGTTCACGTCGCGGTAGTCTCCGGCGACCTTGCGGAACGTCTCGTCGTTGCGCGGCTCCTTCCGGAACGACTTCACGGCCCGGATGCCGGTCATCGTCTCGACGAACTGCACGATCACCTTGGCGCTGATCACCCTCGACTCGCGGTAGACCACCTGGGAGCGGGAGTAGAACCAGCGCATCAGAAGCAGCAGCGGGATGCCTGCGACCAGCAGGATCACGCCGGACTGCCAGTCGGCGATCACGAGCGCGATGAAGGTGAACAGACCGAACAGCACGCCGGAGACGAGGTTGTTCAGGCCGCCGTCGAGCAGCTCGCGGATCGAGTCGAGGTCGCTGGTCTGGCGCGAGATGATGCGGCCCGAGGTGTACGACTCGTGGAACTCGAGGCTGAGCCTCTGGGTGTGCAGGAAGATCCGCTTGCGCAGGTCGAGCAGCACCGCCTGGGTGATCCTCGCGGCGAGCACGACGTACAGCCCGATCAGCGCGGAGCCGATGATCCCGGCGAGCAGGTACACGACCGTGACGGTGATCGCGGGCATCCAGTCGGCGGTCTCGAGAAGGTGGGGCAGGGCGCGGTCGAGGGCGATGCCGATCAGGATCGGGCCCGCCACCTGCAGCGCGGTCGACACGACGAGCACGAGCGCGGCGATGACGATACGCAGACGCAGCGGCTCGACGAGCGAGCCGAGCAGGCGCAGCGAGCGCTGCCTGATGGCCCTGCTCTCGTCCTTGGTGTAGTTGGAGCGGTCCTCGCCCCTGGTGCCTGCGATGCTCATGCCTGCACCTCCTTCTCGGTCTCGGGTTCGTCACTCGTGTCGGGGATGATGTCGATCGCGCCGGTGCGCGCCGCCTCCTCGGCCTCGAGGCTCGAGATGACGTGGCGGTAGTGCGAGCTCGAGCGCAGCAGCTCGGAATGGGTACCAACGGCGGTGATGCGGCCGCGCTCCAGCAGCGCGACACGATCGGCGAGCGCGACGGTCGACGGCCGGTGCGCGACGATCAGCGCGGTCGTGTCGGCGAGCACGTGACGCAGCGCCTCTTCGACAAGTGCCTCGGTGTCGACGTCGAGCGCCGACAGCGGGTCATCGAGCACGAGCACCCGGGGGTCGGCGGCGACGGCCCTGGCGAGCGCGAGACGCTGGCGCTGGCCGCCCGAGAGACTCAGCCCCTCCTCGCCGATGATCGTCTCGACGCCTTCGGGCAGGGTGTCGACGAAGCCGGCCTGCGCGACGTCGAGAGCCTCACGCAGCACCCGCTCGCCCTCCTCGCTGTGGATGTCGAGGTCGGCGCGACCCAGCAGCACGTTCTCCCGGACCGATGCCGAGAACAGGGTCGCGTCCTCGAAGGCCATCGCCACATGCCGGCGCAGCTCGGACAGCTCGAGATCGCGCACATCGACGCCGTCGAGCGTGACGCGACCGGCGGTCACGTCGTACAGGCGCGCCGGCAGCGTGGTCAGCGTGGTCTTGCCCGAGCCGGTCAGACCCACCAGCGCCATCGTCTCGCCGGGCCGCAGCACCAGGTCGATGCCGTCGAGCAGGTCGCGCTCGTGCGCCCCCGCGTCCTGATAGCGGAAGTGCGCTCCCTCGAACGCGAGCTCACCGCGTGGCTGTCCCAGTCGCACCGGAGCAGCGGGGTCGGTGATCGTGTTCGTCTCCTGGTAGATGTCGAACACGCGGTCGGTGGCCGTGCGGGCATCGAGCATGAACGAGAACAGGAAGCCGATCGACTCGATGGGCCAGCGCAGCACCGCGGCCATCGCGAAGAACGCGAACAGCTGAGGCACGTCGATCTGCCCCTGTGCGATCAGCCAGATGCCCGAGATGAGGCTGAGCCCGAATGCGATCTGCGGCATGAGGTCGAGCCAGAACCAGATCTCGGCGATCGCGCGCGCCTTGCTCAGCTCCGTCTCGCGCAGCGTCTCGGCCTGGCGGCTGAAGCGCGTCAGCGCGTGCTTGCCGCGCCCGAACGCCTTCAGCACGCGGATGCCGTGCACGCTCTCCTCGACGCTGGTGGCGAGATCGCCCGCCTGGTCCTGGCTGCGGCGGGCAAGGGTGCCGTAGCGCTTCTCGAACAGGTACCCCTGGATCCACATCGGCACGCCAGTGACCAGGAAGATCACACCAAGCAGCCAGTGCCAGCGGAACAGCAGCACGGCGCCGATGGCGATGGTGAGCACATTGACCACGAGCAGGATCAGGCCGAACGCGATCCAGCGTCGGATGAGGCCGATGTCCTGCATCATCCGGCTGAGCAGCTGGCCCGACTGCCAGCGGTCGTGGAACGCGACTGGAAGGCTCTGAAGCCGCGAGTAGAGCTCGGCACGCATCTGGAACTCGACCTCGGTGGCCGGAGTCAGGACGAACCAGCGGCGCAGCCACACCATGACCGCCTCGCCGAGAGCGAGCGCCAGGACGCCGAATGCCCCGGCGAAGACGAACCCGAGGGCCGCGTCCGCGCCTCCGCCGAGGTCGAAGTTCTTGACGACCTGCTCGAGCACGATCGGAATCATCAGGGCGATGACGGCGGCGGCGAGTGCGCTGAGCGCACCGCCGATCAGGCGGCCGATGATCGGCCGCACGAAGGGCTTCAGGCGCCAGAGCGCGGCGAACGTTGACAGGGACGACGAAGAGGAGGTGGCAGACATGACTCTCGTTGCGTGGCGAGTGGGTGACGAAGACGGGTGCGGATGCCATGGCATCCGGTGCGGGCGTGGCGCGAGGCGACCCCGAGGTCGCCGGCCGCACGCTCAGTCGCGCAGGCGGAGTGCGCGCGAGCCGAGGAGTGGGGTGACAGTCGTCTTGGTCATGGCGTCCTCCTGGGCATCGGCTTCGTCGCCCGGTCGGCGCGACAGCCTTCGAGCCTATTGGGGAAGACGCTTTCTGCGCAAGAGTCCGGGTGGGGCGATCCGGCGCCGACGAGGCGGCGCCGGATGTGTCAGAGCTCCCCGCGCTCGCGGGCGAGAAGGCTCTGCTTCACCGGCAGTCCCCAGGCGAAACCGCCGAGGGAGCCGTCGGAGCGCAGCACACGGTGACAGGGCACGAACAGCGCCGGCGCATTGCGAGCGCAGATCGACGCGGCTGCGCGCACCGCCTGCGGGCTGCCGAGCTCGAGGGCGAACTCGCTGTAGCTGAGCGGGCGGCCGGGCTCGATGCGGCGCAGCGCCTCCCACCCCGCAGCCTGCATCGCGGTGCCGCGCTGCAGGACTCGCACCGAATCGATCGCGCGCAGGTCGCCTGCGTAGTACGCGAGGGCCGCGCCGGCGGCATCCGTCTCCCCCTCGCCGACGTGCGCCGGCCGCAGCGCGGGGTGCACCCGTGCGACGATCGCGCTCTGATCGTCGCTCCACCCCGACGCCAGCACCCGCTGGGAGTCGTCGGCGAGGATGGTCAGGGGCCCGTCGGGGGTCTGGATGGTCTGGATGAGTGCGGTCACGATGACTCCTTCGATGCGGGATGGACGGGACGACGGCGCTGCGGGCGCACCGGCGCCGCCGCCCACAGGTGGGCGGTGAGGTAGCTGCGCCAGGGCGCCGTGCGTGCGGCCCAGGCGGTCAGGGCGGCCGGATCGCCGGGCAGTCCGGATGCGACGGCCCCGGAGCGCACGGCGACATCCCCCGGCAGGAAGACGTCGGGATCGCCGATGACCCGCATGCGCACGTAGTCGGCGGTCCACGGCCCGATGCCTGGCATGGCCAGCAGGGCGGCGCGCTGCTCGGCGGCGTCGTCGCCGACGCTGAGCGGGAGGGAGCCGTCGGCGAGCGCCTCCGCGGCGCCGGTGATCGCCCGGATGCGCGCGGTGGGTCCGCGCAGCACCTCGGCGCCGTGCTCGGCGATCGCGGCCATGGTCGGGAAGAGCAGTCCGCCGTCGGCCGTCCTCTCCCCCAACTGCTCGGCGAGTGCCGTCAGCGCGGTGCGGGCGGCGGCGACGGTGATCTGCTGGCCGACCATGGCCCGGATCAGCATCTCGTGCGGGTCGGCTGCACCGGGCATCCGGATGCCAGGGACGGCCGCCACGAGCGGCGCCAGCTGCGGATGCGACGAGAGCGCCTCGTCGACGGCCTGCGGATCGGCGTCCAGATCGAACAGCCGGCGCGCCGTCGACACGAGCGGAGCGAGGTCGCCGAGGCGGGTGACCTTCGCGCGCAGTCGCAGCTGCCCCTCCGGCGTCTGCCTCACCTCGAAGTGCGCCGGTCCGCCCGGCATGCGGAGGTGTCGTGCGAACGACGTCGCGGTGGCGGTCTCGACGCCGGGCAGGGCACGTGCCGCCATCCACGCGAACACCCCTGCCGAATCCATCGGCGTGCGGTGCGGCAGCAGCAGGTCGATCGCACCCTGAGTCCCGTCATCGGCTCGGGCCGAGCGATCCGTGGCACCTGATGCGTGCCTGCGCTTCGCGCGCAGCTCTCCCGGCGTCATCTCGAAGACCTCGCGGATCGTGTCGTTGCACTGCCGGATGCTCGCGAATCCGGCTGAGAAGGCGACTTCGGAGACAGGCAGGTCGGTTCCGACCAGCAGCATGCGGGCCGTGTGCGCGCGGTGTGCCCTGGCGAGGGCGAGCGGACCCGCGCCGAGCTCGGTGGTGAGCAGCCGGGTGAGGTGTCGCGGCGAGTAGCCCAGGCGGCGAGCGAGTCCGGGCACGCCCTCCTGCTCGACGACGCCTGCGGCGATCAGGCGCATCGCCCTGGCGGCGGCGTCTCCGCGCAGGTTCCACGCGGGAGACCCGGGTGCGGCCTCGGGCAGGCATCGCTTGCAGGCCCGGTAGCCGGCCTCGTGCGCCGCGGCACTGGTCGGGTAGAACGTGACGTTCTCGCGCTTCGGTGTGCGAGCGGGGCAGCTCGGCCGGCAGTAGATGCCGGTCGAGCGCACCGCAGTGACGAACTGGCCGTCGAAGCGGGTGTCCCTCGCGCTGATCGCGCGGTAGCGCTCGTCGTGCTCGATGGTGCTGCTCATGCATCCATGCTGTCACGCCCACGAGGGCAGGGCTGGCGGAAATCGGACATGGCAGTCCGGTGTCCCCAGGAGCCGGTCGCCGACTCGCGTCGACCCGGCTGGCGCTCAGCGGGGGTCGAGGTGGATGCCCGCGATCATGCAGCGCACCGAGCCCCCTGCCAGCTCGATCGGCGCCACGTCGATCGGCAGAAGCCGGCACGAGGCCGACAGCATCGCCAGCTGCTCGTCGGTGAGGCTGCGATGAGCGGTCTCGGACAGCACGAGGATGCGCTCGCCGTCGGCATCCCTCAGCTCGATCGCGTTGCCCGCGAACGAGGCCACCTGCTCCGCGCTCAGATCCACGAGCACGCGGCCCGTGTCGCGGATGCGCTGCGCGATCTCGGCGCGCCTGGCCTCGCCGACGATCATGTCGAGTCCGATGAGCGCGATGTCGGTGCCGATGCACATCATCACGTTGGTGTGGTAGATCGGCACACCGTCGGAGTCTGCGGCGTCGAACACCACCGGCTCGTAGCCGAACACCGTGCAGAACCGCTCGACCAGTACCGGGTCGCAGCGGTGCGAGCGCACCGCGTATGCGATCCGCGACACGTGGTCGAGCACCATCGCGCCGGTTCCCTCGAGGAAGAGCCCGTCGGGTTCGAGACCCGAGTAGTCGATGACCTCCTGCACGCGGTACTCGCTCTTGAGCATCTCGACGATGTCTGCACGGCGCTCGCCGCGCCGGTTCGGCGCGTACATCGGGTAGATGGCGACGCGCCCGCCGGCGTGCGTCGAGAACCAGTTGTTCGGGAACACGCTGTCGGGATGCGATTCACCGGCGTCCTCGAACAGGTGCACGCGCACGCCTTCTCCGCGCAGCACCTCGGCGACCCGGGTGCACGCCTCGAACGCGTCGCGCGACACGTCATGGTCGGTCTCGCGCTGGAAGGTGTTGTCGGCGGCCGTCTGCGGATTCGGCCGGAAGTGGTGCGGACGGATCAGCACCACGGCGTTCGGCGCCTGCGCCGATGCGGCTCTCACGCCAGGCTGGGCACGACGGCGCCCTCGGCGACCAGGGCGAACAGGTTCTTCGGGTCAGCGGGCTCGGCGATGATGTCGACGTCGGTGAAGTAGTCGGTGCCGTCGATGGCGGCATCCAGGTAGCGCAGCGCCGAGAAGTCCTCGATCGCGAAGCCCACCGAGTCGAAGACGGTGATCTGGTCGGCGGAGGTCCGCCCCGATGCCTCGCCGCGCAGCACGCGCCACAGCTCGATGACCGGGTGGTCGGCGTCGAGCTGCTGGATCTCGCCCTCGATCCTGGTCTGCGGCGGGTACTCGACGAAGATGTCGGAGCGGCGCAGGATGCCCGCGTCGAGCTCGGTCTTGCCTGGGCAGTCGCCGCCGATCGCGTTGATGTGCACGCCGGGGGCGACCATGTCGTCGGTGAGCACGGTGGCGTTGGCCTTGTCGGCGGTGCACGTGGTGATGATCTGCGCGTCGCGGACCGCATCTGCCGCGCTGGATGCGCGCACGATGTCGAATCCGAGCGGGCGCATGTTCGCCTCGAAGACGTCCATCGCGTGCGGATCGGTGTCCCAGATGCGCAGCGAGTGGATGCCGAGCATCGCCCGGAACGCGAGGGCCTGGAACTCGGACTGGCTGCCGGTGCCGATCATGCCCATGGTCGTCGCGCCCGCGGGCGCGAGCAGCCGGGCGACCATGGCAGACGTCGCCGCCGTGCGGAGCGCGGTGAGGATGGTCATCTCGGTCCACAGCGTCGGGTATCCGCTGTCGACGTCGGCGAGCACGCCGAAGGCCGTGACGGTCTGCATCCCGCGCGAGGGGTTGGAGGGGTGCCCGTTGACGTACTTGAAGCCGTACTGGCGGCCGTCGCTGGCGGGCATGAGCTCGATCACTCCGATCTCGGAGTGGCTGGCCACGCGCGCGGTCTTGTCGAACTGCTCCCAGCGGCGGAAATCCTCCACGAGGGTCTCGGCGATGCCCTCGATGGCACGTTCGATGCCCGTATCGATCAGCCAGCGGCGCATGTTCGGAACATCGACAAAACGGACCATCGTCCATCCCTTCACTCAGTGGATCTCAATCTACGGAGCCAGTGCTTTCACTTTCAATCAGCAGGAATGGTCATTTACGCGAACGCTATGGCAGATTGCTCATACTGGATGTACGTTCTGTATATGAATCCCCTCGACGACCTCGATCGACGCCTGCTGTCGCTGCTGCGCGCGAACAGCCGCGAGTCGGTCGTCAACCTCGCCCGTCGGCTCGGCGTGACCCGTGCCACCGTCGACGCCCGCCTGCGCCGGCTGGTAGAGAGCGGGGTCATCGTCGGGTTCTCCGTGCGCGTGCGCGACCCCGCGACCACCTCCGTGGTGCGGGCGATCATGCTGATCGCCGTCGAGGGGCGCAACACCCGTGACGTGATCCGGAGCCTGCGCGGTGTGCCTCAGATCGCCGCACTGCACACCACGAACGGGCGCTGGGACCTCGTCGCCGACATCAGCTGCGACGGCCTCGCGTCGTTCGACGAGACACTGAGCACCATCCGCGGCATCGAGGGCATCCGAGACAGCGAGACCAGCATCCTGCTGTCATCGGCGACGGTCTGACCCTCATCGCCGACACCCCTACGTGCTGCCGACACCCCTGGCTGCGGTCGTCCGCAGCCAGGGGTGTCGGCACGAAGTGGGGGTGTCGGCGAGCGGTTCGCCGCGTCGCTGCGCTCCGCGTCAGTGGAAGAAGTGGCGCTCGCCGGTGAAGAACATGGTCACGCCGGCCTTGCGGGCAGCGTCCATCACCTCGTCGTCGCGCACCGACCCGCCCGGCTGCACGATCGCCTTGATACCGGCGTCGATGAGCACCTGCGGGCCGTCGGCGAACGGGAAGAACGCGTCGGACGCGGCCACGGAGCCGGCTGCCCGGTCACCCGCGCGCTCGACCGCGAGGCGACACGAGTCGACCCGGTTGACCTGCCCCATGCCGACGCCGACGGTGGCGTTGTCCTTCGCCAGCACGATCGCGTTCGACTTCACGGCGCGGCATGCCTTCCACGCGAAGATGAGGTTCTCCATCTCCCTGTCGTCGGGACGCTCACCAGAGACGAGCTCCCAGTTCTTGGCGACCGAGACGATGTCGTCGGGGAAGCGGTCGGCGTCCTGCAGCAGCAGACCGCCCGAGACGAGACGCACGTCCATGCGCTCCTGGCGCCAGTCGGCCGGCAGCTGCAGCAGACGCAGGTTCTTCTTCGCCTTGAACACCTCGAGCGCGGCCGGCTCGAACGACGGGGCGACGATCACCTCGGTGAAGATGTCTTTGAGGTTCTCGGCCATCTTGAGGGTGACGGTGCCGTTCGCCGCGATCACCCCGCCGTATGCCGAGACCGGGTCGCATTCGTGGGCGCGCAGGTGCGCGCTGGCGATCGGGTCGAGGGCGCTGGGCGCGGTGGTGGCGATGCCGCACGGGTTCGCGTGCTTGATGATGGCGACAGCCGGCTGCACCATGTCGTACGCGGCGCGCAGCGCGGCGTCGGCATCGACGTAGTTGTTGTACGACATCTCCTTGCCCTGCAGCTGCGTGGCCTGCGCGATGCCGTGACCGCCCGCGCGGGTGTAGATGGCGCCGCGCTGATGCGAGTTCTCGCCGTACCGCAGCGTCGCGAGACGCTCTGCCTTGACGGTGAGGTGCGCGGGCAGGTCGCCGCCCTCGACCAGCGTCCCCTCCGAGAACCACTGCGCGACGGCGGAATCGTAGTTCGCGGTGTGCGCGAAGGCGCGGGCGGCGAGCTCGCGACGGTGCACGAGGGTCGTTCCGCCCTCTTCGATCGCCTCGATGATGGCGGGGTACGACTCGGGCGAGACGACGATCGCGACGTTCGCGTGGTTCTTCGCCGCGGCGCGCACCATGGCGGGTCCGCCGATGTCGATCTGCTCGACGATGGCGTCGGGCTCGGCGCCGGATGCCACGGTCTCGACGAACGGGTAGAGGTTGACGACGACGAGTTCGAACGGCTCGATCTCCAGGTCGGCGAGCTGGCGCTCGTGGTCCTCGAGACGAAGGTCGGCCAGCAGGCCGCCGTGCACCTTCGGGTGCAGGGTCTTCACGCGCCCGTCCAGCATCTCGGCCACGCCGGTGACCGCGGCCACGTCGGTGACCTCGTGCCCTGCGTCGCGGATCGTCTGAGCCGTCGACCCGGTCGAGACGATCTCGACGCCCGCATTCGTCAGCGCCTCGGCGAGCTCGAGCAGGCCGGACTTGTCGCTGACCGAGACGAGGGCGCGCTTGATCCGCACGAGGTCGCGGTCGCGGTACAGCGAGGGATCGAGGCGGGGGCCGGCCATGAGAGTGCTCCTTCGTTCGGGCGGGGTGTCAGCGGGGTGGATTCAGCGGGAGAGCGCCAGCCCACCGGTGGCGATGCGCCGCACGGTGTCGATGAGCAGGCGGCGCTCGACAGGTTTGATGCGGTCGTGCAGGGTGGACTCGGTGTCGCCCGGCAGCACCGGCACGCGCTCCTGCGCGAGGATGGGGCCGCTGTCGATGCCGTCGTCGATCACGATGATGCTCGCCCCGGTCTCGGTGACGCCCGCGGCCAGCGCGTCGCGCACGCCGTGCGCGCCGGGGAACTCGGGCAGGTACGCCGGGTGGGTGTTGATGATGTTCGGCGCGTAGCGCTCTACGACGGCTGGCGGCAGCAGGCGCATCAGACCGCTCAGCACGATGAGATCGGGCTGCCAGGCATCCAGCTGCTCGGCCAGCTCCTGTCCCCACTCCTCACGACTCGTGTACGCGGTGTAGGGGACGGTGAAGGTGGGGATGCCGAACTCCTCGGCGTGGACCAGCCCCGCCGCGTCCCGGTCGGCGCCGACGGCGATGACCCTGGCGGGGAACTCGGGGTGGCTCGCGGCCTCGAGCAGGGCTCGGAGGTTCGAGCCGGTACCGGAGATGAGAACGGCGAGCGTCAGCACCCGCTCAGTCTATCGGGGCGGTGAGCCCCGCCATCTCCTCGTTCCAGCGGTCGGTGCGCTCCTCCGCGAGCTCATCGCGGTGCCGCGGTGCGAGCAGCAGGATGCCGGCGCCGATGAGCACCTCCACGCCGATCGCCAGCGCGAAGGGCCCCACCGCGGGGCCTGCCTCGGCGAGACGGCCGGGGCCGATCGATCCGGATGCCAGCAGTGCGGCGAGAGCGGCGATTCCGGAAGACGACGCAGCGATTCCGGCGGCGATCGCCGCCCGCGGGCCGTAGCCGCGAGCGGTGTCCTCCCAGACGAGGCGAGAGCGCACCATCCATCCGGCCACGGCACCGCACGCGATCGGCACGAGCACGCTCACCAGCATCCAGATCGACGAGTTCTCGGGCACCAGCCCGAGAATCGGGATGCCGGGCACGACACCCAGCTCGGTGCCCGCCGGCGAGACCGACGTGCCGCTGCCGAGGGCGAAGCCCGGCCCTGCGAGCCAGCTCGCCGCCCACACCACCAGGGTCGGCAGGTACGCCAGGTGAGCGAGGGTGAGCATGACGGCTCCGAGCGCGTCGACGTGGGCGGCCTCGAACAGCGCGACCACCTCTCCGCCGCGCAGCACCGTCATCGCTGCGATGCCGACGGCGGATGCCCCGGCCATGGCGACTGTCACGACCGCGGCGCCGCGGACCGTCTCGCCAGGCACCGCCGCCCACTCGCCCCAGCCGTCGATCAGGTCGCGGAGCCGGTCGATCGGCCCGTCATCGCCCTCCGTCCAGGCGTGACCGACCGCTCCGGCAAGCGCGCCGACCGTGTACACGCCGACGGGAACGACCACGGCGACCCATGGCGTGGCTCGCAGCACATCGGAGCCGCCGCTCACCGCGACCCCCGCGGTGAGGATCGCGAACGCGACCACTCCCCCGGTCACTCCCGAGATCCAGCGACCGGCGACCGCCGCGCGTCGGCCCGAGCGCGCCGCGA
Source organism: Microbacterium esteraromaticum (assembly GCF_014084045.1). NCBI lineage: Bacteria > Bacillati > Actinomycetota > Actinomycetes > Micrococcales > Microbacteriaceae > Microbacterium > Microbacterium esteraromaticum. The sequence goes on along the minus strand of NZ_CP043732.1, from coordinate 2,100,374 downwards.
AGAGCAGGGTGAACAGCAGCAGCGCCAGCGGCGGCACCGAGAGGGCGAAGCGAGCGGCCTCCTTCGGAATGGCGAGGCTCGACAGCAGGGCATCAGGCAGCACGACCTCGAGGGGCACACCGTGCCCGAGCTGCCAGAGCGTCGCGCTCACCGGCCAGAGGGCACCCCAGTCGGCGTCGAGTCCGAACGCGAGCACCCAGAGCAGCGTGAAGGGGGCGAGCACGAGAGCGAGCCCGACCGCGGCCGCGATGGCGGCGTCGAGGGCGGCGAGGAGCGCGACGATGAGGCGTTGCATGACGAATCGAGCCTACGTCGTGCGTGGCCGCCGCGCGCCTGGGCCACGCTCGCTCCGCAGAACCCGATAGATTCTCTGCGGAGGTCCCCCGATGACTGATGCCCCTGTGCGCACCGACGCCGAACCGCGAAACGCGATCGACCGCTTCTTCGAGATCACCCGGCGGGGTTCGAGTTTCGCCGCCGAGATCCGCGGCGGTGTGGTCACATTCGTGACGATGGCGTACATCGTCATCCTGAACCCGATCATCCTCTCCAGCGGAACCGACATCGCGGGCTCTCAGCTCGATTTCGTGCAGCTGAGCGCGGTCACCGGCCTCACGGCCGCGGTCATGACGATTCTGTTCGGCCTGGTCGCCCGGCTGCCGTTCGGCTTCGCGGCCGGCCTCGGCATCAATGCGTTCCTCGCGTTCTCCGTCGTCGGCGAGGTCACGTGGCCCGAGGCGATGGGACTCGTGGTCGTCAACGGCCTGATCATCGTGCTGCTCAGCGCCACGGGTCTGCGCCGCATGATCTTCGACGCCGTTCCGATGCAGCTGAAGATCGCGATCACCGTCGGCATCGGCCTGTTCATCGCGTTCATCGGCTTCGTCAACGCGGGCTTCGTCACAGCTGCCACCTCGCCGCCGGTCGCCCTCGGCGTCGGCGGATCGGTCGCGACGATCCCGACGCTGATCTTCGTCATCACCCTGCTGGTGACCGGCGTGCTCGTCGCGCGAAGGGTGAAGGGCGGAATCCTCATCGGCCTGGTGTCCGGCACCGTGCTGGCGGTCGTCGTCGAGGCGATCTGGCACATCGGCGCCAAGGGCGAGGACAACCCCGGCGGCTGGGGCCTCTCGGTGCCGGCCCTTCCCTCGCAGCTCGTCAGCGTTCCGGATCTGTCACTCGTCGGCCAGGTCGACCTGTTCGGCTCCTTCGGCCGGATCGGCGCGCTTGCGGCGCTCATGCTCGTGTTCACCCTCGTGTTCACGAACTTCTTCGACGCGATGGGCACCATGACCGGTCTCGCGAAGGAGGCCGACATCGCCGACGACCGCGGCAACTTCCCGCGCCTGAAGTCGGCGCTCATCGTCGAGGGCGTCGGTGCAGTGGTCGGCGGCGCCACCTCAGCCTCGTCGAACACGGTGTTCATCGAGTCGGGCGCCGGCATCGGCGAGGGCGCCCGCACGGGATTCGCGAACCTCGTCACCGGCGTGCTCTTCCTCATCGCGATGTTCTTCACGCCGCTCGTCTCCATCGTCCCCACCGAGGTGGCGGCGGCCGCGCTGGTCATCGTCGGCGCGCTGATGATGAGCCAGATACGCTTCATCGACCTCACCGACTTCTCCGCCCTGTTCGGCGTCTTCCTCACCGTGTCGGTCATGCCGATGACCTACTCGATCGCCAACGGCATCGGTGCGGGGTTCATCGGCTGGGTCGCCGCCCGCGCGTTCTCGGGCAAGGCCAAGGAGATCAGCCCGCTGCTGTGGGTGGTGACGATCGGCTTCGTCATCTACTTCGCCCGCGGCCCGGTGGAGATGCTCCTCAGCTGATCCCGCGGGATCGTCCTCTTTCCTGACGTCAGGCGTAGGCCGCCGCGAACTCGGCTGACGGCTCGATCGGCTCGATCACATCCAGCAGCACTCCCCCGGGTGCTTCGACGATGAAATGCCTCTGGCCGAAATCCTCATCGCGCAGCGGAAGACGTTCGACGAGGCGGAGTTCACCGACGAGCCGTGCGTGCTCCGCCTCGGCGTCGTCGACCTCGACGTTGAGAAGCAGGCCGGCCACCGGGACGCGGAATCCCTCCGGGATGGTCTCATGGCGGCGATCGAGCACGGCCAGCTCGCCTCCGTCGACGCGCAGGCTGACGTACCAGTCGGCCTCGAAGGTCGTCTCGAAGCCGAGCACGTCGCGGTAGAACCGCGCCGAGGCGGCGACATCGTCGACCATGAGCACGGGATAGAACGAGGAGATATGCATCGCACTTCCTTTACATACGCAGTGTTTGTATCTGGTTCCACTAAGATACATGCACAGAGTATGTAAGGGAACCCGATGCCCAGAGCCACCGCCGCCGAGGCCGCAGCGACCGCGGCCAGAGTCCTCGACGCCGCTGAGGCGCGTTTCATCGAGCACGGCTTCGCTGCGGCATCGATCGACGAGATCGCGGTCGACGCCGGGGTGACCCGCGGCGCCGTCTACCACCACTACGTCTCGAAGCCCGGCCTCTTCCTCGCCGTCATGAAGCGAATGCAGCAGCAGGTCGCCGACGCCGTGGTCGCGGCAGCCGATGCCTCGCGCTCCCCCTCCGAGTCGCTTCGAATCGGCAGCCACGCGTTCCTCGACGCGATCACAGCGAACGGCAGGGCCCGGGTGCTGCTGGTCGACGCGCCTCGCGCCCTGGGCTGGGATGCCTGGCGGCAGGCGGATGCCGAGGCCTCGGGCGCACATCTGAGCGATGCGCTGCGCGTGATAGACCTCGCTGACGCCGATGTCGCAGCGGCCACCGCGCTGCTCTCGGGCGCCATGAACGAAGCCGCCCTCTGGCTCTCCGAGCGCCCGCACGACGGCGCGGCGCGCGAGTCGGCGCACCGCATGCTCGACGTGCTGCTCGACGCCGTCCTGGCGCACTGACACGCCGAGGGCACCGCTGCCGGGGTCGGCGCTGCCGGGGTCGGCTGCGTATGCCTCGGCGCCCGGAAGCGCACGTCAACCGAGGTCGCACGGCCGCATGCCCGGGCGGCCCGGACATGAACGAAGGCCCCGGGGTGGAGCCCGGGGCCTTCGTATACGAGTCTAGCTCAGGTCAGAGCGCCTCGACGATCGCGCGCATCAGGTCAGCAGTCTCGGAGGGCGTCTTGCCCACCTTGACGCCTGCGGCCTCGAGGGCCTCCTTCTTGGCCTGAGCGGTTCCGGCCGAGCCCGAGACGATGGCACCGGCGTGACCCATGGTCTTGCCCTCGGGAGCGGTGAAGCCCGCGACGTAGCCGACGACCGGCTTCGTCACGTTCGCCTTGATGTAGTCGGCCGCGCGCTCCTCGGCGTCGCCGCCGATCTCGCCGATCATGACGATGGCCTTGGTCTCGGGGTCGGCCTCGAACGCGGCGAGCGCGTCGATGTGCGTGGTGCCGATGACAGGGTCGCCGCCGATGCCGATGGCGGTCGAGAAGCCGAGGTCGCGCAGCTCGAACATCATCTGGTACGTGAGGGTGCCCGACTTCGACACGAGGCCGATCGGACCCTTGCCGGTGATGTTGGCCGGGGTGATGCCGACCAGCGCCTCCCCGGGCGTGATGATGCCGGGGCAGTTCGGGCCGATGATGCGGGTCTTGTTGCCCTTCTCGGTGGCGTACGCCCACGCCTCTGCGCTGTCGCCGACGGGCACGCCCTCGGTGATGACCACGAGCAGCGGGATCTCGGCGTCGATCGCCTCGACCATGGCGTCCTTGGTGAAGGCGCCGGGCACGAAGGCGATCGAGACGTCGGCCCCGGTCTTCTCCATGGCCTCGGCGACCGAGCCGAAGACGGGAAGCTCGACGGCGTTGCCGTCCTTGTCGGTGTGGGCGACGGTGGTGCCGGCCTTGCGGGCGTTGACGCCGCCCACGATGTTGGTGCCGGCCTTGAGCATCAGTGCGGTGTGCTTGGTGCCCTCACCGCCGGTGATGCCCTGGACGATGACCTTGGAGTCCTTGTTGATGAAGATCGACATGTCGTTGATTCCTTCGCGTCAGGCGTTCGCCAGCTCGGCGGCCTTGTCGGCGCCCTCGTCCATGGTTGCGGCGAGGGTGACGAGCGGGTGGTTGGCTGCGGCGAGGATCTGACGACCCTCCTCGACCTGGTTGCCGTCGAGGCGCACGACGAGCGGCTTGGTGGCCGCGTCGCCGAGGATCTCGAGGGCCTTCACGATGCCGTCGGCGACGGCGACGCACGAGGTGATGCCGCCGAAGACGTTCACGAACACGCTCTTGACCTGCTCGTCACCGAGGATGACGTCGAGGCCCGCCGCCATGACGGTGGCCGATGCGCCGCCGCCGATGTCGAGGAAGTTGGCCGGCTTCACGCCGCCGTGGTTCTCGCCTGCGTAGGCGACGACGTCGAGGGTCGACATGACCAGACCCGCGCCGTTGCCGATGATGCCGACCTGGCCGTCGAGCTTGACGTAGTTCAGGCCGGATGCCTTCGCCTTGGCCTCGAGCGGGTTCTCGGAGTCCTTGTCCGCGAGGGCCTCGTGACCGGGGTGACGGATCTCGGAGGCGTTCTCGTCGAGGGTGACCTTGCCGTCGAGGGCGATGATGTCGCCGTCTTCGGTGCGCACCAGCGGGTTCACCTCGACGAGCGTGGCGTCCTCGCCCTTGTAGACCTCGTAGAGCCTCACGAACACATCGGAGACCTTCTCGACGAGGTCCTCGGGGAAGTTGGCGGCCTTGGCGATCTCGACGGCCTTCGCCTTGTCGATGCCGGTGAGCGGGTTGACCTCGATGCGGGCGAGTGCCTCGGGCTTCTCGACGGCGAGCTGCTCGATCTCCATGCCGCCCTCGACGCTGCACAGCGACAGGTACGAGCGGTTCGCACGGTCGAGGAGCACCGAGAAGTAGAACTCCTCGGCGATGCGGGCGCCGGCGGCGACCATGACCCGCTTGACGATGTGCCCCTTGATGTCGAGACCGAGGATCGCCTTCGCGGCCTCGTACGCCTCATCCGGGTTCTTGGCGACCTTGACGCCGCCGGCCTTGCCGCGGCCACCGGTCTTGACCTGGGCCTTGACGACCACCACTCCACCGAGCTTCTCGGCCGCTGCCTTCACCTCCTCGGGGGTGTCGGCGACGATGCCGGCGAGAACCGGCACTCCGTAGGATTCGAAAAGGTCTCGTGCCTGGTACTCGTAGAGATCCACAGTGCAGTCCTTCGCTGGTTGCGGCGGGTGGGACGCGACAGTTCTGTCGGGTGTCGATATCATTCGACCCGATTGGCAAGCCTACTACCGCCGACGACCTGCCCCGCACCGCGGGTCTAGGCTCTCCGGTATGCAGCATCCGACTGAACTGCGCACCGGCGTCGTCGCCGCCGCGATCGATCTGTTCGCCGAACTGGGGTTCGAGGCCACCTCGGTCGAGCAGATCGCGAAAGCCGCCGGGGTCTCGCGTTCGACCTTCTTCCGCCAGTTCGGCGGGAAGGAGGACGTCGTCTTCACCGATCACGAGGCGCTCCTCGACGAGCTGCGCCGGTTCCTCTCCGAATCGCACGACGACCCCTGGGCAGCGGTCTGCGAGGCATCGGAGCGGGTGTTCACGCACTTCGCCCGCGATCCCGAACTCGCCCGCAGGCGCTACGAGATCGTGCGCGAGGTGGCCGTGCTGCGCGATCGCGAGATCGTGACGGTGTTCCGCTACGAGCGCCTGTTCGACGAGTACCTGCGCGATTCGCTGCCAGGCATCGCGCCGATCGACGCGGTCGGCTTCTCGGCGCTGATCACCGCGGTGCACAATCACGTGCTGCGGCAGCTGCTGCGTGGACGCCGGGTGCCGCTGACGGAGCTGCGTGAAGCGCTCGACGACGTGCGGCGACGCTACGGCGTGCTCCCCGAGTCGTCGGAGCCCGCGGACGACGACGTCGTCGTGGCGGTGTTCCCCCGATCGATGCCGATCGCCGAGATCTCGCGCCGGGTGCAGGCTCAGCTGTCGTAGGCCGCCGCCGGCCTCACTCGTCGCAGCCGCACTTGCCCGCGGCGTTCTTCACCATGAAGCACACGTCGCAGACCCCGTAGTCGCGCTCGCTGAGGTTCGTCGCGCGCGGTGCACGCGGCTCGGGCGCGGGACGGGATGCCGCGGGCTTGCGCGCGCCGGATGCCGGACGCCTCACCGCGGCGACACCGGGCAGCCCGCTGGGCTGGGTCACGTAGAAATACGGTGCTCGTCCCTCGCTGGGCAGCAGCGGCAGCACACGGCCCGCGACGCTGACCTGCTCGTCCTCGGCGAACCCGTTGATATACGTCCGGCCGATGTGCAGCGGCGCCTGGGGCGTGCGGCGGATGGCCTCGATGTACCGGCCGCGGTCGATGTAGCTGCTGATCCCGACGGCATCTGTCACCGCTGCGATGAACTCGTGATTCTCGACGGGGATCCGGTGCGCACGCAGCGCCTCCGCGAGAGATCGGTACGGTCGGGAGGTTCCTGCGGGGGTGGGACCCTGTACTTCGTTCATCACATCCATTCTCTCATCCGCAAGGCCCCTGGCCGACCGGTCCACGCGTGCCAGACTGGGGCGCATGGCACGGGCGACGGTGATCGGCAGCGGACCGAACGGACTCGTCGCGGCGGTCTCCCTTGCCCGCGCGGGGTATCGGGTCGAGGTGCTCGAGGGCGCAGACACGATCGGCGGAGGGGTGCGCACCCTGCCCGGTCCGCTGCCGGGCTTCGTGTCGGATGTCTGCTCCGCCGTTCATCCTGCCGCGCTCGGTTCGCCGTTCTTCCGTGCCTTCGGCCTCGCCGAGCGGGTGGACTGGATCACTCCGGAGATCTCGTACGCGCACCCGCTCGATGACGGGCGGGCGGCGATCGCGTGGCGCGACGTCGAGCGCACCGCACGCGAGCTGGGAGCCGACGAGCGCGCCTGGCTCGCTCTCGCGCGACCGCTGGCCGACGGCATCGACGGAGTGGTCGACTTCACCGGGAACGAGCTGCTGCGTATGCCGCGGCACCCGGTTACAGCCGCGCGCTACGCGCTGCGAATGCTCGAGCAGGGCACGCCGTTCGCCCGCTGGACGCTGCGCACCCAGGAGGGCGCGGCGCTGCTGGCCGGGGTGATGGCGCACGCCAACAGCCGGATGCCGTCGCTGAGCGCCGCCGCCGCGGGGCTGCTGCTCGTCGCCCACGGCCACGCGGGCGGGTGGATGTATCCGCGCGGCGGCGCGCAGCGCATCGCCGATGCGCTGGTCGCCGACCTCGAGGCGCATGGCGGCACGGTGCGCTCGGGTGAGCGCATCCGCGACCTGAGCGCGCTCGGCTGGGGCGACCCCGCGCGTGGTGACCTGCTCGTGCTGAACACGTCGCCGCGGCTCGCCCTGACGCTCCCCGACGTGCCCGCAGGCTACGCCCGCGCGGTGCGGGACTACCGCTACGGCGCCGCCGCCGCGAAAGTCGACTTCGCACTCGACGGCCCTGTCCCCTGGTCGAATCCGATGGTCGCGCAGTCGCCGACCGTGCACGTCGGCGGCACGCGGGACGAGGTCTGGGCGAGTGAGAACGCGGTCGCCCGCGGCACAGTGAGCGAGCGCCCCTATGTGCTGGCCGTGCAGCCGTCGGTGCTCGACGACACCCGGGCTCCGGCGGGCAAGGCCGTCCTGTGGACCTACATCCATGTCCCGCCCGGCTCCGAACTCGATGCCACCGAGCTCGTCACCCGCCAGGTCGAGCGCTTCGCACCCGGATTCCGCGACCTCGTGCTCGCCAGCCACGCGGTGCCAGCCTCGGCGCGGGAGATGCTGAACGCGAGCGAGATCGGCGGCGACGTCTTCGGCGGCGCCTTCACGATGGCGCAGGCGGTGAAGCGGCCCGCGATCTCCACGGCACCGTGGCGCACACCCATGCGCGGCGTGTATCTGGCATCCGCCGCGACGCCGCCGGGGCCGGGCGTGAATGGGATGGCTGGCTGGCACGCTGCCCGCACCGCGCTCCGCGACGCCGGACTCCCCGACGCCCTCGACGATCTCTTCTGACGCGCTCTCGATGGATCGGCATCGCGACCCGCGGTGCACCGCGTCAGACGAGTTCGCCGACGAGCTTCTCGATGCGTGCGCGGATCTCGTCCCTGATCGGGCGCACGGCGTCGATGCCCTGCCCCGCGGGGTCGTCGAGCTTCCAGTCCTCGTAGCGCTTGCCGGGGAAGAACGGGCAGGCGTCGCCGCAGCCCATGGTGATCACGACGTCTGATGCCTGCACCGCCTCGGTGGTGAGCACCTTGGGCTGTTCGGCGGTTATGTCGATGCCGAGCTCGCCCATGGCCTCGACGGCGACCGGGTTGATCCGATCAGCGGGCATGGAGCCCGCCGAGCGCACCTCGACCCGGTCGCCGGCGATGTCGCGCAGGAATCCTGCGGCCATCTGGGATCGGCCCGCATTGTGCACGCAGACGAAGAGGACGGAGGGCGTGGTCGTCGTTTCGGTCATGAGAGGGTTCCTTCGGGATGGGTCAGCGGGTGAGGTCGTCGATGAGAGCGCGAACGCGTTCGGCGATGTCGTCGCGGATGGCTTCGACGCCTTCGGGCGATGCGAGGGCCGGGTCGCCGACGGCCCAGTCCTCATATCTGATGCCCGGGATGACAGGGCACACATCGCCGCACCCCATGGTGATCACCACGTCGGCGGCGCGGACCGCGTCATCCGTCAGAGGCTTGGGGAAGCGCTCGTCTGCGGCGTCGCCCTCGATCTGAGCGAGGATCGAGCGCACGTGGGGGTGGATGACCTCGGCGGGACGGGAGCCCGCCGATCGTGCGACGATCCTGCCGCCGCCCATCTGGTTCACCAGCGCTGCAGCGAGCTGCGACCTGCCGGCGTTGGCGACGCACACGAACAGCACCTGCGGCGTCGACCCGTCCCGGTCACGAGTGAGGTCGGCGAGCCGCTGACGGGCGAAGCGCTCGGTGAGCGGGATGAGGGCCCCTGTCACCTTCGCGGTGCGCGCGAGCGACGTGTACGACTCGCGGACCACGCTGAGCACGGTGGCGGGGCCGAGCTCGGGAACGGCGGCGGCGAGCTCATCGGCCAGGCGGGTGATCCTGGCATCGAAGTCCGGGCGCGGGTCGGCGACCGCCTCTTCGGACGACGCCGTGACCGTCGCCGGCGCGAAGGAGTCCAGGAGCGCGGTGACAGCGCCACGGCGGCTCGCGTTGATGCGGTACCAGACCCAGGTGCCGCGCCGCTGGGATGCGAGCACGTCGACGTCTTTGAGCACCTTCAGATGATGCGACACCGTCGGCTGCGACACGTCGGCGAGCTGGGCGAGATCGCACACGCACGACTCTCCGCGCGGGTCAGATGCGATCGCCGAGAGCATCCGCAGTCGCAGCGGATCCGACAGGGCCTTGAGAGTCGCTGCGACCGTCGCGGCGGCCTCCTGACCGATGGCGTGCGTCGTGACAGGACTGCAGGATTCCACGGTCTCGATGAGCGGCACGTTCATGGAGTTGCCCTTTCGCCGATGTGCTCGGAGTCGTCGCCGACCGCTCTATATTGACACACTTCGATTCAAGGTGACCCGATGCCCGAGGATGTTCACCGACCGTTCACCGTGCGCGATTCACGCGGAAGGTTGCGTCAGCCGGTCGCACGGGAGCTAATAGGGAGATGTACGACATCCCCGCCCCCATGCTCGCCAAAGCGGCGGCGTCCATCCCGGATCCTGCGAAGAGGCCGATGCTCTACGAGCCGAAGTGGGACGGCTTCCGCGGACTCGTCGCGTGGGACGGTGAGACGCTCGAGATCGGCTCCCGAGGGGCGAAGCCGCTGACCCGGTACTTCCCCGAGCTCGTCGAGCAGCTGGCCGAGACTCTGCCGGGGCCCTGCCTTCTCGACGGCGAGATCGTCGTCGCGACAGGACCTGCCGGAGCCCAGCGGCTCGACTGGGAGGCGCTCAGTCAGCGCATCCATCCGGCCGCCTCACGGGTGGCGAAGCTCGCCGCCGAGACCCCGGCGATGTTCATCGCCTTCGACCTCCTCGCCGATGGCGGCGAAGACCTTCAGGCGCTCCCCTTCCGTGAGCGTCGAGCGCGGCTCGAGCGGATGCTGGCGGATGCCCCGCATCCGCTCCACCTCACCCGAACCACCGACGACCCCGACCTCGCCCGTCGCTGGCTGGCGGAGTTCGAAGGGGCGGGCCTCGACGGCGTCGTCGCGAAGCCGCTCGACGACCCTTACGCGCCTGGCAAGCGCACGCTGATCAAGATCAAGCACGCGCGCAGTGCCGATGTGGTCGCCCTCGGCTACCGCGTGCACAAGAGCGGGTCGGGCGTCGGGTCGCTGCTGGTCGGCCTGTACGACGACGCGGGAACCCTGCGACAGGTGGGCGGCGTCGCGGCATGGACGGATGCCATGCGCCGCCGGCTCGTGGACGACCTTGCTCCTCTGGTCGAGCGCGACGACTCCGGCGACGCGGTCACCGGCGAGAGCGAGCGCTCGCGGTTCACCGGCTCGAAGGACATGACCTTCGTGCGGCTGCGCCCCGAACGCGTGCTCGAGGTGCGCTACGACCAGCTCGAGGGCGACCGCTTCCGGCACACCGTGCAGTTCGAGCGCTGGCGCCCTGATCGCGACGCCCGCTCATGCACCTATGAGCAGCTCGAGACGGTGGCCGGGTACGACCTGGCCGACGTGCTGCAGTAGCCCGCGTCAGTCGTCGACCCGCTCGCCGTTCTCGTCCCAGTTCTCGGCGACCTTCTTGCTCGGCTGCACGCGGGGCGGCTCGCCGGGCATCTTCGGGAACTCGGGCGGGAAGGGCATCTCGCCCAGCCCGTTGGCGACGTCGCGCTCCCACCACTCGAGAAGCGTGTCGATGCGACCGGGTGAATCCTGCATGTCGGCCCACGGGTCGCCGATCTCGGCGAGACGGGCGGGCACGGTGCGCACGGTGAACCGCCTCGGGTCGAGGTCGTCGAGCTCCTCCCAGTGGATCGGCGTCGAGACCGGCGCTCCGGGCAGAGCCCGTGCGCTGTACGCACCCGCCATGGTGCGGTCGCGGTTGGCCTGGTTGAAGTCGACGAAGATCCGCTCGCCGCGCTCCTCCTTCCACCAGTTCGTGGTGACGCGCTCCGGCATCCGCCGCTCGAGCTCGCGTCCCGCGGCGATCACTGCGTGACGCACGGTCAGGAACTCCCATTCGGGCACGATGGGGCAGAACACATGCAGGCCCCGGTTTCCGCTGGTCTTGATGTGCGGCTCGAGCCCTGCCTCGCGCAGCACCGCGCGCAGCTCGTGCGCGGCGACGATCGCCTCGGCGATCGCCGTGCCGGGCTGCGGGTCGAGATCGATGCGCAGTTCGACCGGGTTGTCTGTGTTCGAGGCGAGGGATGCCCATGGATGGAAGACCACGGTGTTCATCTGCACCGCCCACACGATCGCGCTCGGCCTGGTGAGCACGAGCTGCGGGTGCCTGCGCCCGCTGTTGTATGTGCACATGACCGAATCCACGTAATCGGGAGTGCCCTTGGGCGGGTTCTTCGAGAAGAACTGCTCGCCGCTGATCCCGTCGCGGAAGCGCTCGAGCGAGACCGGCCTGTGGCCGGTGGATGCCAGGAACGCACCCGACACCTGCTGGACGTAGTCGGCGTATTCCGCCTTCGTGATCCCTTCGCCGTCGTCCGTCGGCCAGATCACCTTGTTCGGACTCGACAGGTCGACGACACGTTCGCCGTCGGGGTCCTGCACTGTCACCTTCACTCGCTCAGAGGCCATGCTCTGACACTAGGCGGTGCGGCACTCCGAACACAGGGGCTTGCGACCCGCACGGTCGGAACCCTCGGATCGAACGTGCGCCCCACGGCATGTCGCAGGGCGACACGCCGGTCCTGCCGCGGACGGTCTGAGAACTCCGACAGGGCGAGCCCGTGCGGGTCAGTCCTCGCCGATCTCGATTCCGAGCACCAGCACCGCGCTCAGCGCATCGCGCTCGATCGCGATCGACGGGCCGGCGACATCGACCAGCACTCCCGCGATCTCGGAGTGCTCGCCGAGGACCTTCGCCAGCTGCTCGGGCTGGAAGGGCATCGGAGTGTCCTTGCGTCCGAGGGCGACGACCTCGAGCGGGTGCGAGAACACCTGCAGGAAACGGCGCCCATCTGTCGCGTGCGCCTCGGCGATGCCGACCGGCTGGCCGTTGGAGCCGTCATTGACGGCCACCCAGCTGCGTGTCCTGGCGAGCGCCTCGACGACGCGTACGGCGCTCTGCTCGTCGCGCGGGGCCGCGAGCGCCGCCTTGATCGCCATGTCCTCGTCGGCCTGATCGACGGCCTTCTTCAGCAGCTCGGTCGGGAACACGGCCCGGTGCGGGGCCGAGGAGTTGTCGAGGATGATGCCGCTGAATCCGCCGGAGATCACCTGCTGGTAGACGGCGGTCGTCGGCTGGGCGATTGCGGAGGTCGCCGCCGCGTCCTCCACCCCCTGGAGCGACTGCTGCAGGGCACGGCCCGAGCTGTACGCGAGCATGAAAGAGCGCTCTCCGTCGCGCACCACTCCTACCGAGAGCGGCTTGCCCGAGCTGATCTGCTCGCGGGCGTCGCCGTGCACGCGGAGGTAGAGATGGCCCTGCAGCGACTGGCGCAGCACGCCGAGCAGCTGCTCGTTGGTGGCTCCCTGCTGCAGTTCGCCGAGCGCCTCGCGCAGCAGGACGTTGTCGATGAGCCCGTCGGTGGTGTGCGTCTGCTCGGGCGGCATCGCCGGAGCCAGCGGGAGCCTCGGCGCTGACTGCTGCTCGCTGGGGAGCCCCTGCGCCGAGCGGGAGACGGGGCGGACGGGGGCCTGAGGACCGGCAGCGGGCGTCGGGGCGTCGGCGGGCAGGCTCACCTCGGGGCCGGCGTCCGCGCCGACACCACGGAACGCCTGCACAGAGATGCCGACCTCCGGAACAGGCTCGGCCGCTGGCTCCGGTGCCGCATCGTCGACGGTCTCGGAAGCGGTGTCCTCGGCGGATGCCGAATCGGCGGCCGGCTGGTCGACGGACTTCTTGCGGCGTGAGAAGAGGGCCATATCAGCCAGCCTAATCGCACCGGGTGCGCGCGGGCCGACCCGCCTCAGAGCTTCGTGATGGGAGCGATCTTGATGAGCAGCTTCTTCTGCCCGGCCGAGTCGAAGCGCACGTGCGCGATGCGCTTCGCCCCTTCGCCGGTCACCGCCTCCACGCGCCCATCGCCGAAGTCGTCGTGACGGATGCGGTCGCCGGAGGTCAGCTCGAGGTCGCCGTTGTCGCGCACCTTGCCCGTGACCTTGTTGGGGAAGCGGTCCATCGCGGTCGACAGCGGCTTGAGCGACTCGCTGCGCCCCAGCGGCTGCGGGCTGAATCGGTCACGACCCTGCGAGCCGCCGCCTGAGCCGCCCCAGCCACCGGCTCGCCGGGCGTTGAGCGCCCGCGACTGCATACCGCCGCGCGAGTTCACGTCGCCTGGCGACTGGCGCCAGTCGATCAGGTCACCGGGTATCTCCTGCAGGAAGCGGCTGGGCATCGCGACCGACACCTCGCCGAACTGCGCACGCGTCATGGCGAGCGACAGGTGCAGGCGCTTGCGGGCGCGGGTGATGCCGACGTAGAACAGCCGCCGCTCCTCCTGCGGGCCGCCCGGCTCCCCCGCCGAGATGCGGTGCGGGATGAGATCTTCTTCGACGCCGGTCACGAACACCGCGTCGTACTCGAGCCCCTTGGCTGTGTGCATGGTCATCATCGAGACCGTGCCCGATTCGTCGTCGAGGTCGTCAGCGTCGGACACGAGCGCCACCTCGGCGAGGAAGTCGGCGATCGCACCGTCGGGGTTGTTGCGGGCGAAGTCGCGCGCGACGGCCACGAACTCGTCGAGGTTCTCGAGTCGCGCTTCGTCCTGGGGGTCGCGGCTGGCGCGCAGCATGTCGAAGTAGCCGCTCTTGTTCAGCAGCACCGTGAGGCCCTCGGCGACGGAGGTCGCCGGCGGCACCTCGCCCGACGACGGCGTGAGGATCTCCGACGCCTCGTTCAGCACGGCGTCGAGCTGCGTGATCGCGGCCTGGATCTTCGGTCCGACACCCAGCAGCGGCGCGTTGCGCAGGGCGTCGCGGAAGCTGAGTCCGTTCTCTTCCGCGAAGCGCGCGATGGACGTCTCGGTCACGTCGCCGATTCCGCGCCGCGGCTTGTTCAGGATGCGGCGGACGGCCATCTCGTCGGCCGGATTCGCCACGGCGACGAGATACGCCAGGGCGTCTTTGATCTCGGCGCGCTCGTAGAACTTGGTGCCGCCCATGATCTTGTACGGCACAGCCGCACGGATGAAGATCTCCTCGAGTGCGCGGGACTGCGAGTTGGTGCGGTAGAACACGGCCATCTCGGAGTACGGGATGCCCCCTCGCCGCAGCGCCTCGACCTCGTCTGCGACGAACTGCGCCTCGTCGTGCTGCGAGTAGCCGGTGAAGCCGACGATCTTCTCACCGGGCCCTCGGTCGCTCCACAGGTTCTTCGCCTTGCGGTCGAAGTTGTTGCCGATCACGGCGTTGGCCGCCGACAGGATGTTCTGCGTCGAGCGGTAGTTCTGCTCGAGCAGCACCACCTTGGCGCCGGGGAAGTCTCGCTCGAATTCGCTGATGTTGCGGATGTCGGCGCCGCGGAAGGCGTAGATCGACTGGTCGGAGTCGCCGACCACCGTGAGCGACGCCCCCTCGAGACCCGAGTCGGAGGCCGGGGCGGCATCGGGCTCGAAGATCATCATGCCGTTCATGGCATACGGCTCGGCCTGCGCCCCCTGACCGGAGACCGGACGGGTGAGCTCATGGATCAGCGCGTACTGCGCGTGGTTCGTGTCCTGGTACTCGTCGACGAGGATGTGGCGGAACCGGCGCCGGTAGACGTCGGCGACATGCGGGAAGGCGCGGAACAGGTAGACGGTCTGCCCGATCAGATCGTCGAAGTCGAAGGCGTTGGCCTTCTGCAGCGCGCGCTGGTAGTCCGTGAAGATGTCGGCGAACTTTCGTTCGGCGGGGTCGCCCAGGTTCGCCTGGCGGGCGAAGCCCTCGGCATCCGTCAGCTCGTTCTTCAGCTTCGAGATGCGCGACTGCACCGATCCGGGTGTGAGCCCGAATGCATCGGCCTCGTGCTCCTTCACCAGACGTTTCAGCAGCGCCCGCGAGTCGCCCGAGTCGTAGATGGTGAACGACTTGGTGAAGCCGAACTGCTCGGCTTCGCGCCGCAGGATCCGCACGCACGCCGAGTGGAAGGTCGAGATCCACATGCCGCGGGCGACGTCCCCGACGAGGCCGGTGACGCGCTCGCGCATCTCGGCGGCGGCCTTGTTGGTGAACGTGATCGCCAGGATCTGACTGGGCCACGCCTCACGCTGACGCAGGAGCAGTGCGATCCGCCTCGTCAGCACGCTGGTCTTGCCGGAGCCGGCGCCTGCCACGATGAGCAGCGCGCTGCCGCGGTGCGTGACGGCTTCGAGCTGCTGCGGATTGAGACCCGCGAGAAGCTCCTCGCGCCCGTCAGAAGGGCGAGGACCGGAGGAAGCGGGAACGATGAGAGGGGCGTCGGTCATGGCTCTTCGAGTCTAGGCGCGCCGACCGACACCGGCCTCCGCGGCCGGTGTCGGCCGCAAGGGGCCGGATGCCCCGAGAGCCGGACGACGGCTCAGACCATGGTGTCGAGGATCGCCACCAGCTCCTCGAACGTGGTGAGCGGGTTGAGGATCGCGAACCGGGTGTTGGGGCGGCCCGCGTGCGAGCTGGGCACGACGAAGGCGTGCTGCGTGTCGAGCAGCGCGGCCGACCAGCGGTCGTAGTCGGCGCGCGCCCATCCGTCGCGCTCGAAGACCACGACCGAGAGCTGCGGATCCCGCACCAGCGTGAAGCCGTCGCGACGGCTGATCTCCTCTGCGATGCGGTGCGTGAGCGCGATGGTCGCCGACACCGCCTGCCGATACGCGTCGACACCGTAGGTGGCCAGCGAGAACCAGAGCGGAAGCCCGCGCGGGCGACGCGTCAGCTGGATCGAGTAGTCCGACGGGCTGAAGTCCTCGGTGTCGGTGAGGGTGTCGAGGTACTCGGCGTGCTGGGTGTGGGCACGGCGCCCGCCTTCGGGATCGCGGTACAGCAGCGCACAGCAGTCGAACGGCGCGAAGAGCCACTTGTGCGGGTCGACGATGAGCGAGTCCGCGCGCTCGACGCCCGCGAAGATCGGCTTCGCCTCCGGAGCCAGCGCAGCGGTGAGACCGTAGGCGCCGTCGATGTGCAGCCAGAAGTCGAACTCGTCCTTCAGGGCGGCGCTGCCCGCGATATCGTCGACGATGCCGAAGTTCGTCGACCCGGCGGTGGCGACCACTGCGCATACGGCGTCGCCATGCTCCTCGAGCGCCGCCCGCACCGCGTCGGCACGCAGCACTCCGTCTGCTCCGGCCGGCACCGCCACGACCTCGGCATCCATCACCTTCGCGGCCGACTTGTTCGATGAATGCGCCTCGATGCTGCACACGATCTTCCAGCGCGCCGGAGCCGGGCGTCCGGCCGCCGCGAGCTTCTCGCGGGCCGTCTCGCGCGCCGCCACGAGCGCGGAGAGGTTTCCGATGGTGCCGCCCTGCACGAACACCCCGCCGGCGGACTCGGGCAGGCCGAACTCAGCCGCCAGCCAGGAGAGCACCTCGTTCTCGGCGTGCACCGCCCCCGCACCCTCCAGCCAGCTGCCGCCGTAGAGACCGGATGCCGAGACGACCAGGTCGAAGGCCATCGCGGCGATGGTCGGCGCGGTGGGGATGAACGACAGGTAGAGCGGGTGACTGGTGGTCAGGCACGCGGGCGCGAGGATGTGCTCGAACACGCTCAGCGCGCGCTGAGCGCCGAGCCCCTCGTCGGTGATCGTGCGCCCCGCCAGTCGGCTCAGCTCGGCGGGTGTCTGCGGCTTGTCGAGCGGCACGTCGTCTGACAGCATCCGCCGGCGCGAGTAGTCGAGCACGGAATCGACGATGGCCCTCGACTCGGCCGAGGCTGCGTGCATGCGCACCGCGTCCATGGGCTGTCCTTTCGACGCTGAACGGCACGGCTCTGGTGACGCCGCCGATACACGTTACATCCAACGGCACCCGCGCCATGCGCCCTATGCGATGCGGGTTCCGGGCGGCAGCCGGCGGGCGGGAGTGCGCGTGCGACCCCAGGCGCCGGCGAAGAGGGCGCCCGCGATCACCAGCTGGATGCCGAGGCCGACGAACCAGCTCGGCACGGTGCCGCGCATCCGCTCCTCGGGAGTGGGCGTCGACTCGAAGCCGCCGGCGCAGGCATCCCACCGTTCGGAGCCGGGTGGAAGCTGCGCCATCCGCACGCCGTATTTGATCTGCCCGAACAGATCCTGCGGGTAGCCGTCGTCGAACGTCGTCGGCGTCGCGTCGGCGAGCACGACGAACGGGTTCGCGGCGAGGAATCCCCACACGTAGTCGAACCGCGGCTGCTCGTAGGTGTACTCCTCCCACGAGTCGCATACCGGCTCACCCGTCGAGTCGTCCCAGGGGCGCTCGTAGTGGGTGACATCGGTGCGGATCGCCGCTCCCCCGAGCGCGAACGCGATCAGGGTCCCGATCACGAGCGCTGCGACGGCGAGGTAGGTGGCGGCGATCGAGAACAGCGGCCTGGCGATGAGCCCGCTCAGACCCACCCCCATGGCGGCGACGACGACGATCTCGGCGAGCAGCACGAGCAGCGACACGAAGAGCATCCCCGGCGTCACCCCGCCGCCGACCATCCCGGCGGCCAGGAAGGGCACCGCGATCAGCAGGAACGCGCATCCGGTGGCGACCGCCGCCAGCAGCTTGCCGACCATGATGTCGCCGGTCGTCGCCGCCGTCACCTGGACCGGCGCGAGGGTCGCGGCATCTCGATCGCCGTTGATCGCGTTGCCGCTGAGCGTCGGCGAGACGAGCACGACCAGCAGCAGCACGAAGTTGACGATGATCGAGAAGACGCCGGCGCCTGGCAGGTCGCTGTTCGAGAAGATCAGGAACGACAGCGCCGTGATGCCGAGCAGCAGCACGACGAAGACGCCGAGCAGGACGTACCAGCCGACGCTGCGCAGGCGCTGGATCAGCTCGAGCCGGGCGATGGTGAGGATGCGCGCGGCGCTCATCGCGTCCCTCCTTCCTGGGGCGACGCTGGTGGCTGCGGCACCCCAGGCGGCGGCTCGGGATGCCTGAGGGCGAGGAACGACGCCTCCAGCGCGCTCTGCGCAGGTGCGTACTCGAGCACGGGCAGGCCTGCGGTCACGAGTGTGCGCAGCGCCGCGAGGGCTGCGGTCTCGTCGGCCACCACGAGGAGTGCATCTCCGCGGTCGGCGCCGACCAGCTCGCGCGGCATGCCGAGCGCGTCAGCCACCGCGGCCGAGGCGTCGGGGGCCGCGAGGCGCACACGATAGGTGCGTGAGGTCGGTGCCACGCCTCCCGGCACGACCGAGCCCGCGATGAGGAAGACGGCGTCGTCGATCACCTCCTCGAGCTCGGAGAGCACGTGGCTGGAGATGAGGATGGTGGCTCCCTGCGCGGCCAGGTCGCGCAGCAGGATGCGCAGGTGCACCCGCGCCTCCGGGTCGAGCCCTGACGCCGGCTCGTCCAGCAGCAGCACCCGGGGGCGGTGCACCAGTGCGCGGGCGAGTCCGAGCTTCTGCTTCTGCCCGCGAGAGAGCACCCTGGCGGGCGATCCGGCGTGGGAGGCCAGGCCGACGAGTGCGAGCAGCTCGTCCGCCCGCGCCGCGGCGTCGGCCGCTGGCATGTCGTGCAGCCGAGCCGTCGTCACGATGCTCTCCCGAGCGGTCAGCGACGGCCAGGCGCCGAGGGTGTCCGGCATCCAGCCGAGCATCCGTCGCACGGCGGCGGGATCCTCGACGGGGTCGACCCCTTCGACGCCGATACGTCCGGCATCCGGGGCGAGCAGCGATGCGAGCATCAGCAGCAGCGTCGTCTTGCCTGCGCCGTTCGGGCCCACCAGGCCCGTGATCCGCCCCGGCATCGCGTGGAAGGTGGCGTCGACCACGGCATCCACCGCCCCGAACGACCGCCTGACCCCCTGCGCGACCACTCCGCTCATGACCCGAGCATAGGCGAGGGTGGCAGAATCACCCCATGCGCACGATCCTCAACATCATCTGGGTCATCTTCGCCGGGTTCTGGCTGTTCATCGGCTACGTCGTGGCCGGCATCGTGCTGTGCATCCCGATCATCACCATCCCCTGGGCGATCGCGTCGTTCCGCATCGCCGGGTACTCGCTGTGGCCGTTCGGGCGCCAGGTGGTCGACAAGCCGACCGCGGGTCTCGGGTCGGCCCTCGGCAACATCGTGTGGGTCATCCTCGCCGGCTGGTGGCTCGCACTCGGCCACATCTTCTCGGGAATCGCCCTGTGCATCACGATCATCGGCATCCCGATGGGCATCGCCGACTTCAAGCTCGTGCCCGTCTCGCTCATGCCTCTCGGCAAGGAGATCGTGCCGAGCCGCAGCGGCGCGTTCGCTGCCTGACTCCGGGCTCGCACCCGCGCCGGGTCACCCGGCCAGGTCACCCGGCGCAGGCGAACGCACGAGAACAGGACGGATCACGCTAATCCGGCCTGTTCTCGCGTGATCTCCTGCCCTCGATGACGAAGGCGCCGGCCACCGCATCGCGGGGACGGGCGCCTTCGTCGTGATCAGGCGCGGCGGCGGCGCAGGGCCATCGCTCCGAGACCGGCCAGGGTCAGGATGCCGCCCAGCACGAGGCCGGCGAGCGGAATCCCCGCGCCGGTCGTGGCGAGCTCCGGACCGGCACCGGGCTGCGCCGTGGCAGGTCCGCCCGTGCCCGGTCCGCCAGTACCCGGTCCGCCCGTACCCGGTCCGCCCGTACCCGGCTCGCCCGTACCCGGTCCGCCCGTACCCGGCTCGCCTGTGCCCGGCTCCTCCGTGCCGCCGGGAAGCGTCCCGACGCGCAGCGCCTCGGAGGTGAAGCCGTCGGCGAACCACCACACGGGGCGCCGGCCATCGACCGACAGCGAAGCGGGAGCGGTGGCGAAGCCCTCGTTGTTGATGTCGGGCAGCCCGGTCGGGCGGGCGAAGTGCGCGACGTCGGGCGATGCTGTCCCGTTCAGCGCGATCTGCGCGGAGCGGCCCTGGCATCCGTCGTCGCACACGGCCCACAGCACGTCGAGGGCCGAGTCGTAGTCCAGCCCCATCACTCCGGAGAGCCCGGGCGCGATCTCGCTCACCTGCGTCGCGGTGCCGTCAGCAGCGAGTGCGAACGCGTAGACGTGGCCGTTGTCCTCCATCGCGACGAAGAACAGCCCGTCACCGTGTCCGGCATAGTCCGCGGGATCGTACGCTCTGCCGGTGCGGTCGTCGAACAGCAGCCCGGCGAGCGCAGCATCGGGAACCCATTCGACCGCCTCGATGCCGAGGTTCGCCCCCACCTGCGACAGCTGAGCGGTGAGATCCCACTCCTGCACGGCCACCAGGTCGTCCTGCGGCTGCGTCGGGTCGACCTTCAGCACGACGTTCCGATTCACGCCCTTGACGCTGTTGTCGCGCTCGGCCGCGGCGTACACGAAGCCATCGCCGTCGACCGTCACGCCCTCCGTGTCGGGTCCGGCCGCGCCGGGATCATCGGCGTCCTTCTGGAAGCGGATGCGCCTGCCCTGCTCCCAGCCGTCGGCCTGCGTCACCGAGCCGTCGGCTTCGGCCCGCATCTTCCACAGCCTGCCCTCGCCGTTGTCGATCCCCCACAGGAACACGCCGTCGGCGCTCTGCTGCGCGTCGAGACCCGAGCTGTCCTCGAGGAAGGTCGCGATCGGGTCGAGCACGCGCACGTCCTGCGAGCCGGGCCATGCTGCGACGACGACCTCGCCGGCGCAGACGTTCGCGCTGCCCTTGGTCGACTCGGCCGTGACCGCGAAGCCGCCGGAGATGTCGGGGCAGCGCCCCCACGTGACCGCTGCATGCTGGGCACCCCAGGCCGTGTCGTCGATGAGCAGATCACCGTCGAAGAGACGCACGCGGTCGTCCTTGCCGAGGCCGAATCCGAGCTCGTCGCGTTCAATGACGAGGTACCCGAACGCCTCGATCGAGGTGCCGTCCGCGATGACGTGGCCGTGTGCTTCGTCATCGTCCTTCACGACGATGCCGCTCACGTCGAGCGGAGCCGCAGTCGGGTTCACCAGCTCGATCCAGTCGTCAGGCGATCCGCCGTCGGACTCGACCTCGTTGATGCGCACGGGGCTGCCGCACGCATTGGGCTCGCCCTTGGTCGAGTCGGGGATGTCGACGAATTCACCCGAGCCGTCGGCGCAGCGCGCCCACACGCCCTCGGCGTGATCCGGATACACGTGCTCGTCGATCGCGCGCCCTGCCGCATCGCGCACCGTGACCGTGTCGCCACCGCCGAGGCCGAACACGAACGCATCGGGCTGGTCGAACACGAACCGCGCCCCCGCCTCCAGGATCGTGCCGGCCGGCAACGGCGTGGTCTCCCCCGCGTGGCCGACGGGATCGGCATCCATCACCGTCCAGCCGGTGATGTCGACCGCGGATGCCGAGGTGTTCACGATCTCGACCCAGTCGGTGACGTCTGCGTTCGACTCGATCTCGTTGATGACCACCGACGGCAGCACGCATGCGTTGGCGGCTGCCGGGGTCGGGTGCGCGAGCACGAACGCGCCCTGGGCGTCGGGACAGCGCGCGAGGGTCGCCGCTGCGGTATCGCCGTCGATGGCGGCGTGACCGTCCCACGGAAGGGTGTCGTCGACGAGAGCGCCGGTCGCGTCGAAGAGCCGGATGCGGTCGGCGCTGCCGATGCCGATGGGGTCGCGGAACGCGGTCTCGATGCCGCCGACCAGACCTATGGACGCCTCGTCCACGACCAGGAACTCACCCGGTGCGATGGCGGTGCCCGGCGGGAACTGCCATCGGTGATCGTCGGAGTTGTCGCGGATCTCGTAGCCCGAGATGTCGAGCACCCCTGTTCCGGGGTTGTGGAACTCCACCCAGTCCGCGGGCTGCGAGTCGACCTCGTTGATGCGGATGGAGCCGCCGACCTGACCGGCGGCGACGCTCTCGTCGAGCGCGAGGGTGAGGGCATCAGCGCCCTGGGCGGCGAGGGGCGTGGCGATGAGGGCGGCCGCGCCGAGCGCGAAGACCGCCGTCGCTGCCAGCCCGCGGTGCAGACGGGACATGGGGCTCCTGAGGGAGAGAAGGACGGGTCTCCCTCAACCAAGCGGCACCGGCTTGCCGCGCTCCGACGAGCAGGTGTCCGACAGGTGAATTCTTGCGCGGGCAGAGCTGCCCGAGACCGGATGCCCGAGACGGGATGCCCGAGGGCATTCCAGCCGGATCAGCCGAAGAACGCCACGCCGAGGTCGGGGTGATCGACGAAGACGCCGTCGACGCCCGTGTCGGCGATCTGCTGCCACTCGGCCTCGTAGTCGCCGTATGCGGCCTTGCCCCCGCCGGCGCGGAAGCGCCCGTCGAGGAAGCCGTTCTCGGGCCGGCAGGTCCAGGTGAACACCCGCAGACCGCGCGCATGCGCGTCGTCGACGATCGTGTTGCCAGGGGCCAGCAGCATCTTCTTGCTGACGCTGATGCCGTCGAGCGTGCCGGCGAGTCGGTCGAGACCATCCGGCGTCACGGCGGAGGCGTAGTCGGGTGCATGGCGCCCGAGTGCGGCGACGAGATCGAACGGCTTGCCGGTCGACTCGATGAGATACACGAACGACGCGGCGATCCCGGTCCGCTGCAGTCGGTGCAGGATGGTCGACTCGAAGGCCTCGATGATCAGCGGCAGATCGCCGTCGGCCCAGCCGCCCGCTCGCAGGTCGCGTTCGATCAGCGGCGCGAGGTCGAGTCCGATGCTCTCGAAGTAGGTGGCGTGCTTGATCTCGAGCACGATCCCGATCTCGCGGCCGTGCTCCTCCGAGCCCGCCCGCACGAGGTCGAGCAGATCGGGCAGACGCAGGATCGGCTGGCCGTCGTCGAAGGTCGCGCTGGAGCGACGGATCTTCGGCAGCCGCTCGCGGGTGCGCAGCGTCGACAGCTCAGCCCAGGTGAAGTCCTCGGTGAACCAGCCGGTCAGCGAGACGCCGTCGATGCGCTTCGTCGTGCGGCGGTCGGCGAACTCGGGATGATCGGCGACATCGGTGGTGCCGGAGATCTCGTTCTCGTGCCGCAGCACGAGCACGCCGTCACTGGTGGCCACGATGTCGGGTTCGACGGCATCCACCCCCATCGCAAGGGCGAGCTCGTATGAGGATCGACTGTGCTCCGGGCGGTATCCGGGGGCGCCTCGGTGTCCGATGACGAGCGGGGTTCTCCTTGGCACGCTCACAGCGTAAAGCACCCATTGCATAGGTTCTCGCGGGTATCGTTGAGGAAAGAGTTGACCGATCCCTCGGGAGTAGAGGCCACCATGAGCAATTTCGCATTCAACAACCCGGCGTTCCAGCAGCAGGATCCGCGCAACGTGGCGTCCTACCCGGGTTCGTCGCAGGGCACATACGCGCCGCCGCCCGCGCCCGGTGCCGCCGCCGGAACCGCGTCGTTCCAGCACGCGGGCATGGATGCCGCAGCGAACGCGCAGCTGGAGGGCATGTACACCGCTCCGGCGGCCGGCGCCCTCGAGACCGACCGCATGACCGTCGAGGACACGATCTGGAAGACCGCCGGGCTCTTCGGCATCCTTCTGGTGACCGCTGTCGCCGGCTGGATGTGGACCGCCGCGAGCTTCGTGAACACCGGCCGTGCCGACATGACCCCCTGGATCGTGGGCGCCCTCGGCGGCTTCGTGCTGGCCATGGTCGTCACCTTCACCTCGCGCAAGAAGGTCCGGCCCGCGCTGATCTGGGCCTACGCCGCATTCGAGGGGCTCTTCGTCGGAGCCATCTCGGCGTTCTTCGAGCTCATCTGGCCGGGTGTGGTCATCCAGGCGACCCTCGCGACCATCGCGGTCGTGGGTGTGACCCTCGCCCTCTTCGCCAGCGGCAAGGTGCGCGCCAGCGCGAAGATGACGAAGATCGTCATGATCGCGATGTTCGGCTACCTGGCCTTCTCGGTGCTGAACCTCATCCTCATGTGGACGAACGTGCTCCCCGGTGACCAGGCGTTCGGCCTGTACAGCATGAAGGTCGCAGGCATCCCGCTCGGTCTCATCATCGGCGTCCTGGTCGTCTTCATGGCCGCGTACTCGCTGGTGATGGACTTCGACCAGATCCAGCAGGGCGTGCGCAACGGCGCTCCCCGCAAGTACGGCTGGCTGGGCGCCTTCGGCATCATGGTCACGGTTGTCTGGCTGTACGTCGAGATCCTGCGCATCCTTGCGATCCTGCGCGGAAACGACTGATCAGATCTTCTTTCGGAACGGGCTGTCCTCCGCGGAGGGCAGCCCGTTCCGCATGCCGGGATGCCATTAGCGCATTCCGAACTCCGGCACAAGGGTATGCCCCACATTCGAGGCCATCGGGCAGGGTTAGTGCATCCGGAAACCCCGGATATCACTCACAGATCGGAGACTCTCATGGGCTTCCTCGCCTTTCTCCTCCTCGGACTCATCGCCGGCGCGATCGCGAAGCTGATCCTTCCCGGCAAGCAGGGCGGCGGCTGGATCGTCACCCTTCTGCTCGGTGTGGTCGGCGCTCTGCTCGGCGGCTGGCTGGGCAGCGTCCTCTTCGGCGCTCCGCTCGAGGAGTTCTGGAGCCTGCAGACCTGGCTGCTCGCGATCGGCGGTTCGATCATCGTTCTGCTGATCTACGGCCTCATCGTGGGACGCGGTGACCGTCGCGCCTGACACGCCACTCGCCTGACTCGGGCCCGTGACTCGCGGCCGCTGCCTTCGCCTTGGCAGCGGCCGCGACTGCGCGCGCGGCGCACTCACGCCGAGCCGGCGTCGTCGAGCGCCTTCTGTTCGAGGATCGAACGTTCCCTCGCATTGCCAGCCAGGCCTGCCGCGACCCTGAACTCCGACCGCGCCTCATCGTGCCGGCCCAGTCGCAGCAGCATCTCGGCGCGCGTGGCAGGGAGCAGATGGTACCCCCGAAGCGTCCCCGACTCGACGAGGCGGTCGATGATCTGCAGCGCCGATGCCGGGCCGGTCGCCATCGCGACCGCTGCCGCTCTGTTCAACTCGATCACAGGCGACGGCGTCAACTGGCCGAGCGCCTCGTACAGCAGCACGATGTGCTGCCAGTCGGTGGCATCGACCGATTCCGCCACCGCGTGGCATTCGGCGATGGATGCCTGCAGGGCGTAGCCGCCCCTGCCCCGCCCGAGGGCGTCCACTCTGGCGAGAGCGGCCCTGCCCCTGGCGATGGCGCTGCGGTCCCACCGCCGGCGATCCTGATCGGCCAGCAGCACCGGTTCGCCGTTCGCATCGGTGCGGGCCGGGAAGCGAGCCGCTGTCAGCTCCATCAGTGCGAGCAGGCCGTGCACCTCCGGTTCGCCGGGCAGCAGCTGGGCGAGGACGCGCGCCAGCCTGGTCGCCTCACGACCGAGGTCGGGGCGCAGCCAGTCTTCGCCGGAACTCGCCGAGTGCGCCTCGTTGAAGATCAGGTAGAGCACCGCCAGCACGGCGCCGACCCTGGCACCGTGCTCTTCGCGCGGCGGCAGCTCGAACGGCACGTGTGCCGCCGAGAGCGTCTTCTTCGCTCGCACGATTCTCTGCTGCACGGTGGCCACCGGCACCAGGAAGGCGCGGCCGATCTGCTCGGTCGTGAGACCGCCGATCACCCGCAGGGTCAAGGCGACCTGCGCCTCCCTCGAGAGCACGGGGTGGCAGGCGATGAACAGCAGCCTGAGCACGTCGTCATCGATGGCATCCGGGTCCCAGGGCTCGGCCTCGAGGGCCTGCTCCCGCTCGAGGTCGTGCGCGACCGCCGCGACCCTCTCGTCATAGCGCGCGCGGCGTCGCCAGGAGTCGATCGCGCGACGCTTGGCGACCGCGGTGAGCCAGGCGCCGGGATTGGCGGGCACACCCGCAGCCGGCCACTGCACGAGCGCCTCTGCCAGGGCATCCTGCGCGAGGTCCTCTGCCAGGGCGAAGTCCCCCGTCAGCCGCGTCAGGGTCGCGATGATCCGGGCGGACTCGATGCGCCAGACGGCGGCGACCGCGCGCCCGGCGGAGCCGTCGGCTCCGCCGGGTCGCGGCGTGTCTTCAGGCTTCATGAGCGCAGCCTCACTCCGCTGCTCGGCGCGCCTGCTCCTCGCGCCAGCCCGCCTCCTTCTCGATCCACTCGTTGTCGGCGGGGAAGTCCTCCATCTCCGTCACCCGGCGCACCTCGAGGAACGAGCCGGGCCCGAGCGGCGCGCGGCCGGCCCACTCCGCGGCCTCTTCACGGGTCGCCGTCTCGATGATCCAGAACCCGTTGAAGAGCTCCTTCGTCTCGCCGTACGGGCCGTCGGTGATCAGGGGCTTCTCGGCGCTGAAGTCGACGACGAAGCCCTCGGCCGCGTCGGTGAGCCCCTCCCCCGCGAGCAGCACGCCCGCCTTCATCATCGACTCGTTGTACGCCCCCATCGCGGCGATCACCTCGTCGAACGGCATCTGCTCGTACGCCTTCACTGCCTCGTCGGTCGCGCGCATGATCAGCATGAACTTCATGGTCTCTTCTCCTCGTGGTGGGGCCGTGTCTCGACCCTCTCACTCCGTACGTCGAACGAGAAGCGCGCAGATCGACATCGACGCCGAGAATCTCTGAGATTCTTTTCGGATGAGCCTCGTCGATCAGATCCGCTCCGCCCTTCGGGAAGCGGCCGACCCCTCCCTCGCCCCCGGACAGCAGGCGTACATGAAGTCGGCCATGCCCTTCCTCGGCGTGCGGGTTCCGGCGGTGCGGGCTCTCGTGCGCGCAGCCGGGCGGGATGGCGCGGATGCGGCCGAGCTGATCGGCACCGCCCTCGCGCTGTGGCGAGAGGCGGAGTTCCGCGAGGAGCGCTACGCCGCGCTGGCCGTGATGGCGCTCAGGCCCCTGCGGGGCGATGCGTCGCTGCTGCCTGTGCACGAGGAGATGATCCGCACGGGAGCATGGTGGGACCTCGTCGACGAGGCGGCGGGCCGGCTGCGGGAGACCTTCGACGCCGACCCGGCGCTGATGGCCGTCGAGATGCGCATCTGGTCCGATGACGAGGACATGTGGGTGCGACGGGCGGCGATCATCTCGCAGCTGGGCCGCCGGGCCGCCACCGATCTCGACGTGCTCGAGTACGCGATCCTCGCCAACGCGCACGAGCGGGAGTTCTTCCTGCGCAAGGCGATCGGCTGGGCGCTGCGCGAGTACGGCAAGCACGACCCGGACTGGGTTCGGGGCTTCGTCGCCAGGCATCCCGAGCTCTCGGCGCTCTCGCAACGCGAGGCGCTGAAGAATCTCGGCTGACGCGCGCCGCCCGAAGACGAAGAAGGGGCCGCTGCGCGACCCCTTCTCTCACTCCCACTCGATGGTTGCCGGCGGCTTCGACGTGACGTCGAGGACGACCCTGTTGATCTCGCGCACCTCGTTGGTGATGCGGTTCGAGATCTTGGCGAGCACGTCGTAGGGCAGCCGCGTCCAGTCGGCGGTCATGGCGTCCTCGCTCGAGACGGGGCGCAGCACGACGGGGTGGCCGTAGGTGCGGCCGTCGCCCTGCACGCCCACCGAGCGCACGTCGGCGAGCAGCACGACCGGGCACTGCCAGATGGTCTCGTCCAGGCCCGCCCTGGTGAGCTCTTCGCGAGCGATCGCGTCGGCTTCGCGCAGGATGTCGAGGCGCTCGCGGGTCACCTCGCCGATGATCCGGATGCCCAGGCCTGGGCCGGGGAACGGCTGGCGGCCGACGATCGCCTCGGGGATGCCGAGCTCGCGGCCGATCGCGCGCACCTCGTCCTTGAAGAGGGCGCGCAGCGGCTCGACGAGTTCGAAGTCGAGGTCGTCGGGCAGCCCGCCCACGTTGTGGTGCGACTTGATGTTCGCGGTACCCGCTCCTCCGCCCGACTCGACGACGTCGGGGTACAGGGTGCCCTGCACGAGGAACTTCACCGGGGCGCCGCCGGTGGCCTTGGCCTCTTCGACGAGATCGCGCTGCACCTGTTCGAACGCGCGGATGAACTCGCGGCCGATGATCTTGCGCTTGGTCTCGGGATCGGTGACGCCGGCCAGATGCCCGAGGAAGGTGTCGACCGCGTCGACGGTGATCAGTCGGACGCCGGTGGACTCGACGTAGTCCTTCTCGACCTGCTCGCGCTCGCCCTTGCGCAGCAGGCCGTGGTCGACGAAGACGGCGGTGAGCTGGTCGCCGATCGCCTTGTGCACGAGGGCGGTCGAGACGGCGGAGTCGACGCCTCCGGAGAGAGCGGAGATGACGCGCGCGTCGCCCACCTGCTCGCGGATGCGCTCGATCTGCTCGGCGATCACGTTGTCGCTGTTCCAGTCGGCGGGAAGGCCGGCGCCGCGGTGCAGGAAGTTCTCGATGATGGCCTGGCCGTGATCGGAGTGCTTGACCTCGGGGTGCCACTGCACGCCGTACAGCCTGCGCTCCTCGTTGGCGAAGGCCGCGACCTTCGTCGCGTCGGTGGTGGCGAGCACCTCGAACCCATCGGGGGCGCGCGAGACCTGGTCGCCGTGGCTCATCCACACGTTCTGCTCTGCGGGCTGCCCGGCGAGCAGCGAGCTCTCGGTCGCGGGGATGTGCGCGTCGGTCGCGCCATACTCGCGCAACCCGGTGTGGGCGACCTCGCCGCCGAGGGTCTGCGCCATGTACTGGAAGCCGTAGCAGATGCCGAGCGTCGGCACGCCGAGGTCGAACACGGCCGGGTCGAGCTTGGGTGCGCCGTCTTCGTAGACCGACGAGGGGCCGCCCGAGAGGATGAGCGCCACGGGGTTCTTCGCGGCGATCTCCTCAGCGGTGGCGGTGTGGGGCACGATCTCGCTGTAGACGCCCGCTTCGCGGACACGGCGGGCGATCAGCTGCGCGTACTGCGCTCCGAAGTCGACGACCAGCGCGGGGCGCTGCTGGGTCTCGGTCTGCTCGGTCAACGGGCACCTTCCGGGGTGGTGGTCGTGGTCGCGGCGGTCTCGGACTGCACGGCGGCCTCGCGGTGGGCAAGATAGGTCTTCACGTCACGCGCGACGCGCGTCTCCATGAAGAACGACAGCAGGGGGATGACGCCGCCGAGGGCGAGCAGGACGAACCGCACGAACGGCCAGCGCATCATGCTCCACATGCGGAAGCACGCGAAGAGGTAGACGACGTAGAACCAGCCGTGGGCGACGAGGATGCCCTGCGAGACGTTGAACCCGTCTCCCGTTGATTCGAGGCCGTTCGCCGTCTCGACGACCTCGGCGAACCAGAGCGGCCCGCCGGATCCTCCGAGGAACAGTTCGAGGTGGATCGGCGTGTACTTCAGCACCATCTCGGCACAGAGCAGCAGCAGCATGACGCCGGTGATGATCGAGGCGATCTGGTAGAACTTCAGCGCTCCGCGGATCGCCGGAAAGCTGGCGACTCTGGGCTCGGGCATGCCCTCCATTCTAGCCGCCGGATCGGGGTGCGCCGGTGTGCCGGGTGCGGCGCCCGATCGGGACACGACGAAGGCCGCCGGGATCGTCCCGGCGGCCTCCGTCTTCGTCCGTGCGTTGTCAGCCGAACACCAGCGGGAGCGTCACGGCTGCGCCCACGTTCGGCGTCGCCGTGAGGGTCTGACCCGCGACACCGGCCGGAACGGTGAAGGTGAACGACGCTCGCCCTCCCTCGTCGGTGGTGTCGACGATCGCCCCGTCGACCGCCGCCGTGCCCAGCTGGACCTCGCCGATGGCGAAGCTGACCTCGGTCGGCTTCTGCTCGCCCGCGCTGAATGCGAGCGATGAGAGCGCCACGGTGACCTGCTGGCCGGCCTGATAGCTGCCGGCTGCGGGGGTGACCGTCGCGCCGACTGCACGCTGGACCAGGTCCGGCGCGGCAGCCGTGGCGTCGTCAGCGGCGTTCGCCGCGAACCAGTCGACCATCGACTGCAGGTCGATCTTCCCGGTGTCGGCCTTGTTCGTGCCCTGTGCGAGCGTGCCGAAGTTGTCGCCTCCGGCGGCGAGGAACGAGTTCGCCGCGACCTTGTACGAGGCGGCCGGGTCGACCGCGGTGCCGTTGAGCGTGATCGACGTGATGCGCTGGCCCTGAGGCGCCGCGGGGTCGTACGTGTACGACAGCCCCTTCGACACGCCCAGCTTCAGGAACGGTCGGCTCGCACCGGCCGGCTGCCACTGCTCTTCCAGCACCGCCTTCAACTGGGCTCCGGTCAGCTGCAGCGTGACCAGCGTGTTGGCGAACGGCTGCACCGTCGCCGCCTCGCGGTAGGTGACGTTGCCGTCGGGGTCGCTCGCGCCCGACGACGCGTAGGTGAGGTCGGCGCGGATGCCACCCGGGTTCATCAGGGCGAGGTCGGCGTCGGTGGCCCACTTCTGCACGTCGGCGACGAAGTTGCCGATGGTGGACTCGCCACCGCGGTTCTCCCTGCCTGTGCTCAGACGAGCGCGGTTGAAGTCGCCCGAGATGCTGCCCACCTTGACGGCACCGAGCACGTCGGCCTCGGCGGTGGCCTTGTCGACGATCGCCTGGACCTCGGCGTCGGCCGGGTAGTTGCCGGCCAGCGGCCGGATCTCGTTGGTGATCGAGAGCAGCTCGACCTTGTTCTTCTTCACCTGGAACTGCAGGTTCATCACGCCGAGGTTCTCGCCATACTGACCCGCCGAGACGACGGGGCGACCGTCGATGACGTGGTTGTAGGCGAGGTGGGTGTGGGCCGAGACGATGGCATCCACGTCGTCGTCCACGCCGTAGACGATCTCGCCCAGCGGCGAGTCCGGTGTGATCGACGAGAGGTCGGAGGTCGTCGCGCCTTCGTGCACCAGCAGGATGACGACGTCGGCCTCACCGTTGCCGGCCTTGCCGTCGGTGAGGTCGTCGGCGACCGCGTTGACCGAGTCGACGATGCTGCGCACCTCGAGATCCGCGATTCCGGCCGGGGAGACGAGCGAGGTGAGGTCCTCGGTGACGGCTCCGACGAAGCCGACGCGAACGCCGTCGAGCTCCTTGACCCAGGCGGGCGCGAGAGCCGGCTCGCCGGTCTCGGTGAGGAATACGTTCGAGGAGATGTACTCCCAGTCGGCGCGCTCCTGCACGCGGTCGCGCAGGTCCTCCCAGCCCTGGTCGAACTCGTGGTTGCCCGCCGCGCTGACGTCGAGGCCGGCCGCGTTGAGCGCGTCGATCGTGGGGTTGTCATCGTTGATGAACGACGTGAACGTCGATGCGCCGATCAGGTCGCCGGCCGCGGCGAAGATCGTGTTCGGGTTCTCGTCGCGCAGCTGATCGACCGCTCCCGCCAGGACCGCGGCCCCGGCGCTGGCGCCGTTCGCCTCGATCCGGCCGTGGAAGTCGTTGATCGTGGCGATGTCGATGCTGACCGGCACATCCTTCGCCTTCTTGGCGATGCCGACGAGGATCGGGTCGTGGTCGCTCGAGCGGTAGGGCGTGCCGGTCTCGGCCGCGCCGTACGCGTAGCCGCGATCGCTCCACTCGGGCGAGTTGATGCCCCATACCGCCGCCCCGTGATCGAGCTCTTCAGCGACGGGGATGCGATGACGTGGTCGAGCGAGCCGAGCTCGCCGTCGAACGTGTAGGTGTACTGCCCTGCGGTCTTGTCGTCGACGAGGTCGCTCCAGCCGGCGTCGGTGAACACCCGGATCGGGTCCTCTTCGCTGTAGGCGTTGAAGTCGCCGATCAGCAGCATGTCATCGCTGCGGCTCTGCGTGGCGAGCTGCTCGGTGAACGCGAGCACCGACTTCGCCTGCTCGACGCGCTCGGCGTTGAACTGGCCCTGGCCGTCGGCCGGCTCCTCGCCGTCGCCGCCCTTGGACTTGAAGTGGTTCGCGACGACCGTGATCGTCCTGCCCTTGAACGAGAACGCCTGGGCGATCGGCTCACGGGCGATGTCCCACACGCTCTCGTCGACGATCGTCGAGCTCGCGCCGACGGGCTTGACGGCCTTCTTCTTGTAGATGATCGCGTTCTTGATGAAGTCCGTCGTCGCGGCGTCGTTCAGCGCCTTCGGCGTGGGCACGTACGCCCACACATCGCTGCCCGCGGCGGCGTTGAGGCCGTCGACGAGGTCTGCGAGCGCCGTGTCGGCGGGCTTGCCGAACTTGACCGAGTTCTCGATCTCCATAAGCGAGACGACCTCGGCGTCGAGGCCGTTGATCGCTGCGACGATCTTCGACTTCTGGATCGCGAACTCGGCGGCGTTCTCCGCGCCACGGGCGTCCTCGTCGTCTTCCGAGAGGGTCGTGAAGTAGTTGTAGACGTTGAACGACGCGACCTGCAGGTCTCCGCCGACCGCCGGCACCTCGGGACGGGGGTTGTTCGTCGTGAACGACACCTTCCGGTCGGCGGGCGAGGCGCTGTCAAGCGGCGTCACAGGCTGCAGACGCCAGTCATCGAATCCGTACTGCAACACGTAGGAGCGGCCCGTGAAGTCGACCGCGTCGCCATTGCGGACGACGACGTCCTTCGTGAAGTAGGGCTGGTCGGCCGGGTGATCCTTGTTGGTGACCTGGATGCTGTAGCCGTCATCGAGCAGGATGCGGTCGGCGCGGTTGGCGGCGGCGATGGCATCCGCTCCGGCACCGGGGCGCTTGAGCTCGGTGCTCTTGACGTTGAGCTCCTCGGGGTTCAGCCACAGCGTGCCGAAGTTGAAGAGCTGGTGGCTGGAGGCCACGAGGTAGTCGCCGGTGGGCGAGACGAGCATGTTCTCGTACGCCTCGCGTGCCGTGCCGACCACGCTGGTCGGCAGTGCGGTCGCCGCGGGGACGCCGACGGAGGCGGTGACCACCGTGACGGCGGATGCCGCTGCAGGGACGATCTGCGTCTGCCCGAACCGCTCGCCGACCACGCCGGTCACCGAGACGAGGTCGCCGATCTCGCCTGGCACGCTCTTGTCGTCGAGGAACACGAAGACGCCGTCGGAGGCGCCGGGCGTGCTGTCGTTCGCGCCGCCGGAGCCGGCGGTCTGGATGACGATGCCCTTGTACCCGCCCGTGCGGTAGTCGGCGGTGATCACGCCCTGGACGGTGACGTTCTGGCCGCTGAGCGGTGAGACGTCCTTGGTGCCCTGCACCTCGGCGATCGTCGCCGTGATGCTCGGCTCGGGGTCGGTGCCGCCGGTGCTGCCGGATCCGGTGGGCGTGATGGATGCCGAGAGCGAGAAGTCGGCCTTGTTGCTATCGGTGTCCTTGCCGTCGGTGCGGTTCAGCGACTTCACATCGGTGTTTCCGGCCGGAGCGCCGGCAACGGCGCCCTCGAACGTGTTGGAGGCGCCGTAGCCGAGCAGATCGACGACTCCGGACGAACCGGCTGCGTCGCCGACGGGCAGCGTCACGGCCGTGGTCGACTGCACGAGCGCGATGGTGCCCGTGGTGCCGCTCGGGGTCAGCGTGCTGGTCTGGTCCGGCGCAGGAAGGTCAGCACCGGCTGTGCCGTTGCTGTTCGCCTGCACGAGGAAGTAGCCGCCGGCCTTGATGGTGCCCTTGAGCGCGACGACGCCGTTGGAGGCGCCGGTGCCGGTCGCCGAGCGGTACTGCAGCGACATCCCGTCGAGGACGACGTCCTTGTCGGTCGGGTTGTACAGCTCGATGAACTTGTTCTTGAAGGCGGCGCCTGCGCTGCCGCCCGACAGGTACGCCTCGTTGATCACGACGCCGGTGCCGGCGACATCCGCCATGGCGGCGGGGGCTGCGATGAGCGCTCCCATGCTCATCGTGAACGCCGTGGTGAGCGCGAGCGCCGCGATGCGCCCCCGCTTCCTCTGTGGTGCGACGGGAACAGCGCGGTTCCGGTCGGCGGGGTCGGGCATCATGAATGCGGTCTCCTCGTTCAGGGTAGGTCGACGGATCTCGTGGATCAGCCTTCGCGTGCGCGAGGACGCGCACGCGCATGAAGTGACCCTAGGCCCGACTCCCGACATCCGGCAAGAGTCTTCGCCGGCCCGTCATCGGATGGTCACCAGGCGGACGCCTCAGGTGTGGGAATCCTCGAATTCCTCGACCTCGCGCTCCCAGGCATCCCGTGCCAGGCGGTACCAGAGATAGAACGCGAATCCGGCGAAGATCGCCCACTCCGCCGCGTAGAAGATGTTCAGCCAGTTGATCGGCGACTTCTCGGCCGGTGCGGGAGAGTCGATGTCGACGAGGCCGGCCGGGGCCGTGAGGGACGCCAGGTACGGGCGGTACATGTCGAGCTGCTCGACGTCGTGCCACTGCCCGAGCAGCGCTGCAGGAGACATCCGCGTCAGCGCATGGATGTCGTCGGCCGGCGGCACCTCGACACCCTCATCGTCGATGATCCGGCCGGTGAGCGAGACGGGCGCGCCCTCGGCGCGGGCGAGGGCCTCTGCGGCGGCATCCGCCTTCTCGCGGGTCGGCGCCCAGCCGAGCGCGACGGCGATCGACGTGCGCTCGGCCACCCGGAGCTGACCGGTGACCCAGTACCCCTCTTCGTCCCTGTTGAACCGCGACGAGATCACGATGAAGTCCTCGGCGACCCACTCGCCGCTCGTGGTGACCTTCTGGCCGCCGAGCGGCTCGGGCAGATACTGCCCCGGCTCGATCACATCGGCGAGCGGTCGCACCTGCTCGGTCGCGCCGGGAGGCGGCGGGTCGGTGTCGATCGCGCGCGAGAGCTGCCACTGGCCGAGCCAGGCGAACACGCCGGCGACCACGAGGCACAGCACGAGCACGCCGATCCAGCGCCCCCGCAGCATCACCTCGCGCAGCGTCGGCGGGAACTCCAGCGGCGCGGCCGGCTGCGACTGCGTCATCCCAGCTCGTAGGGCGCGAGCACGACCTCGACCCGCTGGAACTCCTTGAGGTCGGAGTACCCGGTGGTCGCCATCGACTTGCGCAGTGCGCCGATGAGGTTGGCCGTGCCGTCGGCGACGGGGGCCGGTCCGAACAGGATCTGCTCGAGGTCCGCCACGCGGTCGACCTCGACGCGGCGACCGCGGGGCAGCTCGGGGTGGTGCGCCTCGGCGCCCCAGTGGTAGCCCTGGCCCGGTGCGCCGGTCGCGCGCGACAGCGCGACGCCCAGCATCACGGCATCCGCCCCCATCGCGAGAGCCTTGACCATGTCGCCCGACGTGCCGACGCCACCGTCGGCGATGACGTGCACGTAGCGTCCGCCCGACTCGTCGAGGTAGTCGCGGCGGGCGGCCGCGACGTCGGACACGGCGGTCGCCATCGGGGCGTGGATGCCGAGGGTCACGCGGGTGGTCGATGCCGCTCCCCCGCCGAAGCCGACCAGCACGCCAGCGGCTCCTGTGCGCATGAGATGCAGGGCGGCGGTGTATGTGGAGGCGCCTCCGACGATGACGGGAACGTCGAGGTCGTAGATGAACTTCTTGAGGTTCAGGGGCTCGAGGGCGCTCGACACGTGCTCGGCCGAGACGGTGGTGCCGCGGATGACGAACAGGTCGACGCCGGCGGCGACGACGGTCTCGTACAGCTCCTGAGTGCGCTGCGGGGTCAGCGAGCCCGCG
This sequence comes from Microbacterium esteraromaticum, assembly GCF_014084045.1. Classification (NCBI taxonomy): domain Bacteria; kingdom Bacillati; phylum Actinomycetota; class Actinomycetes; order Micrococcales; family Microbacteriaceae; genus Microbacterium; species Microbacterium esteraromaticum. Next base: position 2,064,852 of record NZ_CP043732.1, on the reverse strand, counting down.
ACCGTCACGCCCGCCTCGCGGATCTCTGCCAGGCGCTGCTTGACCAGCTCAGGCTTGATCGGCTCGGAGTACAGCTGCTGCATGCGCACGGTGGCGCCGTCGGCGGGCAGCGCGGCGATCTCGTCCAGCAGCGGCTGCGGGTCGTCGTAGCGGGTCCACAGGCCCTCGAGGTCGAGCACTCCGAGGCCGCCGAGCCTGCCCAGCTCGATGGCGGTCGCCGGGCTGACGACCGAGTCCATGGGCGCGCCGAGCACGGGGATGTCGAACTGGAACGCGTCGATCGTCCAGGTCGTCGAGACGTCGGAGGGGTTGCGGGTGCGTCGCGATGGGACCACCGCGATGTCGTCGAACGTGTACGCGCGGCGCGCGCGCTTGCCTCGGCCGATCTCGATGTCCATGCTCACCCTTCCAGCCTACCCGTGGTGCTGCGAAGGCCCGGTTCTGGCGTCTGGGCCCCGTACTTCGTCGCCCGGAACAGGATGGTTCTCCAGAACAGGTCGGATTCCTGGCATCCGTCCTGTCGTCGACAACCGTCCGGTTCTCGGTGACTGCCACTCTTCCCGCACATCCACGCCCAACGGCGACTTATCCCCTGATCGTGGGTATCGGCGCTCCGACCGGCACCCGAGGTCGCCATCGTCGAAGGATGAGGGCTCCGATCATGAAGTGGATGCAGCAGCGCAACGGCATCGCGCACAGCAGCGACCTGCGCACGGCCGGTTACACGCAACATGAGATCCGCCGCGCCGTGGATGCCGGACAGCTCGAGCGGATCCGACGTTCCTGGCTGGTCTCGGCCGAATGCTCGCCTGCACGACGTGCGGCTGCTGAGGTGAGCGGCCGCGTGACCTGCGTCACCGCGGCATCGCAGCTGCACCTGTGGTCGGTCGTCGATCCGAAGATCCACCTCGCGGTGCCCTCGACGTCGTCGCGAGTCAGTGCGCCCACCCGGGTCATGCACTGGGCGTCCGGGCCCGCACCGGTCGCCCGGTTCGCCGTCGACGACCCGATCCTGAACGTGCTCTATCACGTCGCACGCTGTCTCGAACCCGCAGAGGCGACGGCGATCTGGGAATCGGCGTTGCGCAAGACGCTCGTCACGCTCCCGCAGCTGCGTCGCACCGCGTGGCACAGCACCGCGGCGGGTGCCGTGCTCGAGATGGTCGGGGCGCTGTCGGACTCCGGCGTCGAGACGGCCTTCCTGCGTATCTGCCGCAGCTGCGGCGTACCCGTTAGGCAGCAGGTGGTGATCGACGGGCATCCGGTGGATGCCCTGATCGGCGAGCGTCTCGTGGTGCAGCTCGACGGATTCGAGTTCCACGGCTCCGCGAAGGATCGCCGCCGCGATCTGCGTCAGGATGCCCGGCTCGCCCTGCTCGGGTACACGGTGCTGCGCTTCGACTACCAGCAGGTCATGTTCGATGCCGCGTACGTGCAGCAGACCATCGTCAACGCCGTCGCACAGGGACTGCACCTTGCGCGCCGGCGTTGATCGAGGCGGTTGGACGAGCTGAGAACAGGACGGTTCGCCAGAACAGGCCGCATTCCTGGCATCCGTCCTGCTCTCGACAACCGTCCTGTTCCCGGCGACGGCCGGCCCGCTCAGCGAGCGCGCGCCACGCGCCGCTCGTCCCACACGGGCGTCTCGGACTCGTACACCTCTCCGTCCTGCCCGAACACGAGGAATCGATCGAAGGAGCGCGCGAACCAGCGGTCGTGGGTCACCGCGACGACCGTGCCCTCGAAGCGGGCGATCGCCTGTTCGAGCGCCTCGGCGGATTCGAGGTCGAGGTTGTCGGTCGGCTCGTCGAGCAGCAGCAGCGTCGCTCCGCTCAGTTCGAGCAGCAGCACCTGGAACCGGGCCTGCTGGCCGCCCGAGAGCTGGTCGAACGCCTGCTGCGCCTGCCGCACCAGCCCGTAGCGATCCAGCGCCGAGCTCGCGGCATCCCTCGGCATCCCCGCGCGACGATCGTCGCCGCGATGCAGGATGTCGAGCAGGGTGCGCCCGATGAACTCCGGATGCGCGTGCGTCTGCGCGAACAGACCAGGAACCACCCTGGCGCCGAGCGTCGCAGAGCCGGTGTGCTCGACAGGGTCGAGTGCCTGCGCGGCGTCGGTCAGATGTCCGAGCGTCGGGTCCGGATCGCTGCCGCCACCGGCGAGCAGCCGCAGGAAGTGCGACTTCCCCGAGCCGTTCGAGCCGAGCACGGCGACGCGGTCGCCGAACCAGATCTCGGCGTCGAACGGCTTCATCAGCCCGGTGAGCTCCAGCGCAGAGCACACGATCGCGCGCTTGCCTGTGCGCGCCCCGCGCAGTCGCATGTCGAAGTCCTGCGCGGGCGGACGCTCCTCCGGCGGTCCGGCGTCCTCGAACCACTTCAGCCGCGTCTGCGCCGCCCGATATCGCGAGGCGAACCCGTCGTTCGCGGTCGCCTTGACCTTAAGGGTCGCGACGAGCTTCCTGAGTTTGTCGTGCTGCTCGTCCCACCGCCGGCGCAGCTCGTCGAGCCGCTCCATGCGCTCGTCCCTGGCCCGGTGATACGTGCCGAAGCCGCCGCCGTGCACCCACGCCGTGGCTCCCGCTCCGCCGACCTCCAGCGTCACGATGCGATCGGCCGCCCTGGCGAGCAGCTCGCGGTCGTGCGACACCAGCAGCACCGTCTTCGATGTCTCCCGAAGGCGCTGCTCGAGCCACCGCTTGCCGGGGACATCGAGGTAGTTGTCGGGCTCGTCGAGAAGCAGCACGTCATCCGGTCCGCGCAGCAGCACCTCCAGGGCCAGCCTCTTCTGCTCGCCGCCCGAGAGGGTGTCCAGGTCGCGGAACCGCGCCCGCTCGAACGGGATGCCGAGCGCCGCGACCGTGCACTGGTCCCAGACCGTCTCGTGCTCGTAGCCGCCCGCGTCCGCGTAGTCGGCGATCGCGGCGGCGTAGCGCATCTGCGTCCGCTCCGTGTCGTCGTCGATGAGCGCGTTCTCAGCCTCTTCGAGCGCCACGGCCGCCGTGCGGATGCGGGCGGGCGCGACCCGGACGAGCAGATCGTGCACCGTCGTTCCCGAATCGCCGTGACCGACGAACTGATCCATCACCCCGAGCGATCCGTCGATCGTGACGACGCCCGAATCGGCCCCGAGCTCACCGCGGATGATCCGCAGCATCGTGGACTTGCCGGCGCCGTTCGGGCCGATCAGGGCGCTGGTCGAACCGGCGCTGACGCGGAATGTCACCTCGTCGAGCAGCGGCCGTCCGTCAGGCAGCGTCAGCGCGATCGCGCTGACATCGATGTGGCCCACAGCGGGCTCCTTCCGCCCGCCCTGTCGAGCAGCGAGCCGACCAGGCTATCAGTCCCGCGAGTCGCGCGTGAACAGCAGGGTCAGGGCTCCGACATCCGAGCGAGCAGTTCGGTCAGGAGCGCCTCCGCCACCGGCCTCGGCAGCTGCTCGATCAGCGCCATGAGCATCGACATCGGCTGATCGGCCGACACCGATCCCGCACCGGCGAGCCGAAGCAGCCGCCACGCGGCGGCCGGTCCGGGCACGCGACCGCCTTCGCCGTAGCCGAGCGCGCGCAGAGCGGCGAGCAGCATCCGCGGATCCGCCTGCCCCTGACCGCGCACCTCGTCGGCAGATGCCGCCAGCGCGCCGATGAACTCGCCCACCCGCTGCTCGAGCACCGGCGTCAGGGTGAGATGCGCGCTGTGCGAGATGCGCACCCCGTCGCTCTGCACGAGGCCCGGCTGCGGCTGGATCTTCCAGCCATGCGCCACCAGCGCGTCGGCCAGTCGATGCGGATCGACGCGCTTCTCCTCGGGCACGCTCGGGTCGGCGCCCAGCGCGATCGCGGGGCCGGTCGGATCGCCGATGACCCTCAGCCCTGGAATGCCCTCCACCGCAGCCGCGACAGCGGAGGCCACCCGGTGGATCGACCCGGTCAGCCGCGCGTAGCCGTCGGAGCCGAGATGCTGCGTGATCGCCCACGCAGCGGCGAGGGGCGACGCCGAGCGCGAGCCGAGCAGAGTCGGGTTCACGACGGGGTAGCCCGCCCACCCGGTCGTGGCGAAGAACTGCGCGCGGTGTCGCCGCCTGCCCCGCTGCAGCAGTACCGACACCCCCTTCGGCGCGTAGCCGAACTTGTGCAGGTCGGCGGAGATGCTCGTCACGCCGCGGACGCGGAAGTCCCAGGAGGGCAGGTCGGGCCACCACGGCAGCACGAATCCCCCGAAGCACGAGTCGACGTGGCAGGAGATCCCGCGAGCGGATGCCGCGGCCGCGACCTCCGCGATCGGGTCGAGCGCCCCGGTGGGATAGGAGGGAGCGGAGACCACGACGAGTGCGACGTCCTCTCCGAGGCGCTCGATCACGTCCGACGCCGAGACGACGCCGTCGGGCGAGCAGGGCACAGGGTCGAAGTCCAGGTCGAAGAGCTGCGCCGCCTTGATGAATGCGGCGTGCGCAGTGGCGGGGGCCACGAGGCGCGGGCGGCGAGAGGCGTGCTCAGGATGCGACGAGCGCCACAGATCCCGCGCGGTCTTCACCGCGAGCAGGCAGCTCTCGGTCCCCCCGCTCGTGACGGTGCCGACCACGCTGCGGCCGCCGTGCAGCATCCGCCTGGTGAAGCCGATCACGTCGCGCTCCATGGCCGCGATCGACGGGAAGACCGTCGGATCGAGGCCGTTCAGCGGGCGCGCGAGGCGCGCGGCGGCATCGGCCAGGTCGTCGATCTCATCCAGACCCGAGTCGTACACGTAAGACAGCACGCGACCGCCGTGGGTGGGCGCATCGCCCTCCCGCATCCGGCGCAGCCGCTCGAGGATGTCGCTCATGCAGACGTCCCGACGATGTCCTGCTCACGCAGCCGATAGCGTGCGAGCACGACCATGCTGAGCAGCATGAGCGCGGCCGGAAGCAGGCTGAAGGCCACCGCGATGCCCGCGACCGCGGCATCCGGCTGTGCTACCTCGACCGCGGCGGTGGTCTCGATGTATCCGGTCAGGGCGAGCACGACAGACAGCACGGTCGCGCCGAGCGCCATCCCCGTGGTCTCGCCCGCCGTCCAGACCCCGCTGAACACTCCCGACCTGCCGTCGCCGCCTCCTGCGGTGCGGTCGTGCGCGATCACGTCGGGCAGCATCGCCATCGGCAGGGTCTGCATGCCGGCGTACGCCGCGCCCGCGAGCGAGACGGGCGCGAGGATCCACCACCCTGGTATCCACACCATCAGGCCGAGCACGACGGTCGCGACGAGGAAGACCGCGCTCGCGAGCCGGAAGCCGCGCTCCTTGCCGACGCGGTCGGCGACCGCCTTCCACACCGGTGCCATCAGCAGGGCCGGTGCGATCAGCGCGACGAACAGCGGCGTCACCGCGCCCTCATCGCCCAGCACCCACCGCGCCACGAACTGCGCGGCGGCGAGCATGAGGCCGGTGGCGAGCCCCTGGAGCATGAAGGTACCGAGCAGCACGCGGAACGGCTGACTCTCGCGGAGCACCGTGATGCCGTCGCGGTAGTGCATCGCGATCGAGGCGCCGGGGCGGACGGGCAGCGGAGGGCGGCTCTGCGCGACGGTCGACGCGATCACGAGTCCGAGTCCGAGCAGCACTGCGGCGACGACCGCCATCACGAGGTATCCGAGCCGCGGGTCGTCGGGGAACATGCCGCGGATCTCCGGCCCGCCGGCTCCGAAGAGCAGGATCGCGACCGTGAGCACCACCACGCGCCAGGTGAGCAGGCGGGTGCGCTCGCGGTAGTCGTCGGTCAGTTCGGCGGGCAGGGCGATGTACGGCACCTGGAAGAGGCTGAAGCATGTCGCTGCGAGCATGAACGCGATCAGCACCCAGGCACCGGAGGCTGCGGGCCCCATCCCCGCCGGCACGGCGAACGTCAGCGCGAAAGCGATCGGCAGGCCGATCGAGCCGATGAGCATGAGCCCGCGGCGCGAGCCGGTGCGGGCGAGCGCCGCGTCGCTGAGCCCGCCGATCACCGGGTCGATGAGCACGTCCCAGACCTTCGCTCCGGTGACGATCGCTCCCGCGGCGAGCGCGGTCACGCCCAGAGAGTCGGTCAGATAGTAGACGAGCACCAGGCCGGGCAGCGTGGCGAACCCGCCGGTGCCGAGCGACCCGATCGCGTAGCGGGTGATCTGTCCCGAGTGAGCGGATTCGACGCTGAGCGCATGTGGCTCACTCTAGTGGCGGCGTCGCGTGGCGAGTCGGGCGCGTCCGCCGCATCATCCGGTGCAGGAGAACACGCGAGCGCAGGAGCGGAAAGCGGATGCCGATCCTGCGTCGGACGAATAGCCTGCGTCTGATGAGTCGGCGGGCGACGGATGCCGTCAGACGAGGGCGCCCGACACCGGCACGGGGTTCGCGAACAGATCGAGCACGGGGCAGTGCTCGTCGACGACGGCACGCAGCCGGTCGTACTCCTCGGCCGTGTTCGGCCCGGTGATCTCCACTCGCACGCGCACGTCGTGGAATCCTGCGCGACCCGACTCGTCGATGCCGAAGAGCTTGCGCACATCGAGGTCGCCCTCGGCGGAGATCTCGATCTCGTCGATCGTCAGGCCCAGAGCCTGCGCGTAGAGGCGGAAGACGACCACCTGACACGAGACGAGGGCGCCCAGCGCGTACTCCACCGGGCTCGGCGCGGTGTCGTCGCCGGCCAGACCCGCGGGCTCGTCGACGAGGAAGCGGTGCCGCCCCGACTGGATCTCGGTGCCGACCGAGCCGACCCCTCGTCCGGTGACCCGGTAGGTGAGAGCGGCGTTGGTGACGTCGCGGGCGATGCGCTCGTTCCACACCTCGCCTGCATCGGTCAGGCGCTCCGCCCGCTCATCGGCGGTGACGTCGGGAACGGCGGTGAACCGGTCGCTGAGAAGAGTCATGCGGCGACGGTAATCGGGCATCCGGATGCCCGGCCACCCGCCCCGTCATCACCCGCAACACAGGGTCACGGAATGTAACGCTCAGGCCGCGTAGCGGCCGGAGGCGACGGCCTTGGCGCGGGCCTTGGCCGCCTCCTCCTCGCGGTTCTTCGGCGGACGGGTCGCGACGAGGTCGTCGAGCAGGTGCTGAGTGACGTGGGCGATCTCGGCGACGGCTCGGTCGAAGGCCTCCTGGTTGGCCTTCGACGGCTTCGTCGTGCCGGCGATCTTGCGCACGTACTGCAGTGCTGCGGCGTGCACCTCGTCGGAGGTCGCTGCGGGCTCGAAGTTGTGGAGGGTGTGGATGCTGCGGCACATGCCGTTCACGGTACGCCCGGCCCAGGACATGCGAAAGGGGCGGATGCCGAGCATCCGCCCCTTTCGCAGAAGGATCGGCTCAGCGCTTGTAGTTCGGCGCCTCGACGACGATCTGCACGTCGTGCGGGTGCGACTCCTTGAGCCCAGCCGCGGTGATTCGCACGAAGCGGCCGCGGGTCTTGAGCTCATCGATCGTGCGGGCGCCGACGTAGAACATCGACTGCCGCAGTCCGCCGACCAGCTGATATGCGACGGCCGAGAGGGGGCCGCGGTACGGGACCTGTCCCTCGATGCCCTCGGGGATCAGCTTGTCGTCGCTCGGCACATCGGCCTGGAAGTAGCGGTCCTTCGAGTACGAGGTCTGCTTGCCGCGCGTCTGCATCGCGCCCAGCGAGCCCATGCCGCGGTACTGCTTGAACTGCTTGCCGGACTGGAAGACGATCTCACCCGGCGACTCGTCGGTGCCGGCGAGCAGCGAGCCGAGCATGACGGCGTCGGCTCCGGCCACGAGCGCCTTGGCGATGTCGCCCGAGTACTGCAGGCCGCCGTCCGCGATCACGGGCACTCCCGCGGGTCCGGCGGCGAGCGACGCCTCGTACACCGCGGTCACCTGCGGCACGCCGACGCCGGCGACGACTCGCGTGGTGCAGATCGACCCGGGGCCGACGCCGACCTTGACGGCGTCCACGCCGGCATCCACCAGAGCCTGCGCTCCCTCGCGGGTCGCGACGTTGCCGCCGATGACATCGATGTGCTCGAACGAGGCGTCTGCCTTGATGCGCTTGACGAGGTCGATGACGCCCTGCGACTGCCCGTTGGCGGTGTCGACGACGAGCACGTCCACTCCCGCATCCCGAAGCGCCTCGGCGCGCTCCCACGCGTCGCCGAAGAAGCCGATGGCCGCGCCCACGCGCAGACGACCCTGGTCGTCCTTCGTGGCGAGCGGGTACTTCTCGCTCTTGTCGAAGTCCTTGATGGTGATGAGTCCGGCGAGCTTGCCGTCCTCGTCGATCAGGGGAAGCTTCTCGACGCGGTGCTTCGCGAACAGGGAGATGACCTCGCCTGCGGCCACGCCGACCTTCGCCGTCACCAGGTTCTCGCTCGTCATGACGTCCTTCACCAGGGTCGTCTGACGCTCGAAGCCCGACACGAAGCGCATGTCGCGGTTGGTGACGATGCCGACCAGCTTGCCCGCGTCGTCGACGACGGGCAGCCCCGAGATGCGGTACTTCGCGCACAGGTTGTCGACCTCTTCGACCGTGGCGTCGGCGGTCGTGGTGATCGGGTCGGTGATCATGCCCGACTCGCTGCGCTTGACGCGGTCGACCTGCGCCGCCTGGTCGGCGATCGAGAGGTTGCGGTGCAGGATGCCGATGCCGCCCTCACGCGCCATGGCGATCGCCATGCGGGCCTCGGTGACGGTGTCCATCGCGCTGGAGAGCAGCGGGGTGGCCACGGAGATGCGCCGGGTGATCCGCGAGGAGGTGTCGGCCTCACTGGGGATGACGTCGGTGTGCCCCGGAAGCAGGAGCACGTCATCGTAGGTGAGTCCGACGAAACCGAACGGGTCGTGCTGCTGCATGGAAGCTTGCTCCTCTGCGCCGGAGGCGCGATCGAATGGCGAATGCGCGGGACGTCTGCGACCGGAACGGGCGTCACCCGCGGTGTATAGATTCTAAGCGCGGGACGTCCTCTCTTATTCCGAGAACGCCGAGAACGCGAGGCGACACTCCCGATATCCCGATCCGGCCACGATGGGTGCGCTCCCACGTGCCGACGGGATACGCTCAGTGCGACGTCCAAGCGGAGCGACGACCCGAAGTCGCTCGATGCACTCGATGTGGAGGATGCGTGGGACTCAGAACAGTGGCGCTTCATCGCCCCCGGAACGGCGTGGTCGCGCTTCTCGCGACACTGCTCGCCGCCTTCCTCGTCCTCGGCATGCCGGCCGGTGCCGCGCACGCCGAGACGACGCCGGACGGTCAGGAGGTGACCGACTTCTACTTCGCCGGCAACATCACCTACGACGACGAGCCCATCGAGGGCGTGGAGCTGTCGGTGAAGGGCGGCGGGTTCGAGGGAGAGACCGAGACCGACGCCGAGGGCAAATGGCGCCTCTACGTGCCCGAGAAGGACAAGTACACGATCGCCGTCGATGAGGACACCCTCCCCGACGGAGTGATCGTCGACGTCGAGAGCCTTCCGGACGGCGTCGAGCCGGTCGCAGGCACGAGCGGCGAGTTCGAGGCGGAGTTCGGGCTGACCGGCACGAAGATCGTGAATCTGTTCCTCGGCGAGGGCGAGCGCATCACCATCTCGCTGCTCGATCAGCTGGCCTCGCGCCTCGTCGGCGGCCTCAACTTCGGCCTGCTGCTCGCCCTGGCCTCCATGGGCGCGGCCCTCATCTACGGCACCACGCGACTGTCGAACTTCGCGCACGCGGAGATGGTGACGTGGGGCGGCCTGGTCGCCCTGGTCACCACGACGATCTGGCAGGCACCGCTGTGGGTGGGCATCGTCGCGGCGGTGATCGCCGGCGGGCTGTTCGGCTGGGCGATGGATGCCGCGCTGTGGCGGCCGCTGCGCCGCCGAGGCCTCGGCGTGGTGCAGCTGATGATCGTCAGCATCGGCCTCTCGCTCGCGCTTCGCTACCTCTTCCAGTACTTCATCGGCGGCGGCACCCGCCAGCTGCCCGGCGCGAGCCCGGCGCCTATGCAGTTCGGGCCGGTGTCGCTGTCGTACATCGACCTGATCGGCATGGGCGTCAGCATCGTCGTCATCCTCGCGGTCGCCTGGTTCCTCACCCGCACCCGCATCGGCAAGGCGACTCGCGCCATCTCCGACAACCCGCAGCTGGCCGCGGCATCCGGCATCGACGTCGACCGCGTGATCCGCTACGTGTGGATCCTGTCGGGTCTGCTGGCGGCGATCTCGGGCATCCTGTGGGCCTACTTCCGCCCGGGTGTGAAGTGGGACATGGGCATGCAGATGCTGCTGCTGATCTTCGCCGCGATCACCCTCGGCGGCCTGGGCACGGCGTTCGGCGCCCTGGTCGGCTCTCTCATCGTCGGCATCGCCGTCGAGGTCTCGACGCTGTGGATCCCGTCCGACCTGAAGTACGCGAGCGCGCTGGTCGTGCTCATCGTGATCCTGCTGGTCAGGCCGCAGGGCCTGCTCGGCCGCAAGGAAAGGCTGGGCTGACATGGACTTCGGAAGCATCTTCTCCAACACGGCCGTCTACCTGTTCAGCCCCGTGACCATCGCCTACGCGCTGGCCGCGACCGGACTCGCCGTGCACTTCGGCTACGCGGGCCTGCTGAACTTCGGCATGGCGGCCTTCATGGCCGTCGGCGGCTACGGCTACGCGATCTCGGTGCTCAGCTTCGGGTGGCCCTGGTGGGTGGGCATGCTGATCGGGCTGCTCGGCGGCGCCCTGTTCGCCGTGCTGCTCGGCATCCCGACCCTGCGCCTGCGCGCCGACTACCTCGCCATCGCGACCATCGCGGCGGGCGAGATCGTGCGCCTGCTGTTCACCACTCAGCTGTTCGACGAGTGGACCAACTCGGCCGACGGCCTCGCCCAGTACAACGGCGGGTTCCGCGACGCCAACCCGTTCCCCGCCGGCACCTACGGCTTCGGCCCGTGGACGTACACGGCCAACGATCTGTGGAACCGCGTGTTCGGCGTGATCGTGCTGGCGCTCGCGGTGCTGCTCGTGTGGGCCCTCATGCGCAGTCCCTGGGGTCGTGTGCTCAAGGGCATCCGCGAGGACGAGGACGCCGTGCGCTCGCTGGGCAAGAACGTGTTCGCCTACAAGATGCAGGCGCTCGTCGTCGGCGGCGTGATCGGCGCGGCCGGCGGCATCGTGTTCGTGCTCCCCTCGGCGGTCGTGCCGGGCAGCTACACGACCTCGCTGACCTTCTTCCTGTGGACGATCCTGCTGCTCGGCGGGGCGGCGACCGTCTTCGGACCCACGCTCGGCGCGATCCTGTTCTGGGTCGTGTTCGCGTTCCTCGCCAACCTGCTGCCGAGCATGGCGCGCAGCGGAATGCTGCCGATGTCCGACAGCCAGGCCTCGACCCTCGTGTTCATCTTCGTGGGCGTGGCGCTGATGCTGCTCGTGATCTTCCGCCCGCAGGGCATCCTCGGAGACAAGAGGGAGATGACCTTTGTCAAGTGAGAACACCCCCGAGCAGGTTCCCGACGCCGACGCGGCGCCGGTGACCGGCAGCGTCCGGCGTCCGAAGACGACGGGGCTCGCGAAGGGCCCCGCCGCCCCCGGCGTCGCGAAGGTCGACCCGATCCTCGTCGTCGACGCGGTGGAGCGGCACTTCGGCGGCCTGACCGCCGTCAACGTCGAGCACGTCGAGGTGCCGCGAGGCGCGATCACCGCGCTCATCGGCCCCAACGGCGCGGGCAAGACGACCCTGTTCAACCTGCTCTGCGGCTTCGACAAGCCGAACAGCGGCACCTGGAGCTTCGACGGGAAGAACCTCTCGGGCGTCCCCTCGTTCAAGGTCGCCCGCATGGGGCAGGTGCGCACCTTCCAGCTCACCAAGTCACTGTCGCTGCTGACCGTGCTCGAGAACATGAAGCTCGGCGCCACCAAGCAGCGCGGCGAGGGCTTCTGGTCCAGCCTGATCCCGGCGCTGTGGCGTCGGCAGGAGGCCGAGATCGAGGAGCGCGCCCGCGAGCTGCTGCGCCGGTTCAAGCTGGACGCCAAGGAGAAGGACTTCGCCGCATCGCTCTCGGGCGGTCAGCGCAAGCTCCTCGAGATGGCCAGGGCGCTGATGAGCGACCCCCAGCTCGTGATGCTCGACGAGCCGATGGCCGGGGTCAACCCCGCACTCACGCAGTCCCTGCTCGACCACATCCTCGACCTCAAGGAGCAGGGCATGACCGTGCTCTTCGTCGAGCACGACATGCACATGGTGCGCCACATCGCCGACTGGGTGATCGTGATGGCCGAAGGCCGTGTCGTCGCCGAGGGCCCGCCCGAGACGGTCATGGAGGACCCGGCCGTCGTCGACGCGTACCTCGGCGCCCACCAGGACGTCGATCTCGGAGCGGTCACCGGGCGCATCCCCGTGGCGGCGGGCGACGCCTCGAGCGCCACAGCGACGCGCATCCGGGAGAAGATCGAGGCCGAGGCGGAAGCCGAGTTGGATGCCGGATCCGACGGCGAAGAGGAGAAGAAGTGATGGATGCCGAGAACTCCTCCCCCGAGGTCGCCCACGGCGATGTCGTCGTCGAGCTGACCGACGTGCATGCCGGCTACCTTCCGGGGGTGAACATCCTCAACGGGGCGAACCTCGTTGCCCGTCAGGGTGAGCTGATCGGCATCATCGGGCCGAACGGCGCGGGCAAGTCGACGCTGCTGAAGTCGATCTTCGGCATGGTGAACGTGCGCAAGGGCGACATCACCGTGAACGGGGAGAGCATCGTCGGGCTCAAGGCCGACAAGCTCGTGGGGCGCGGCGTGGCGTTCGTGCCGCAGACGAACAACGTGTTCCCGTCGCTGACGATCGCCGAGAACCTGCAGATGGGGCTGTATCAGAACCCGAAGATCTACGCCGAACGGCTCGAGTTCGTCAGCAGCATCTTCGCCGAGCTGGGCAAGCGGCTCGGCCAGCGCGCCGGCTCCCTGTCGGGTGGTGAGCGCCAGATGGTGGCGATGTCCCGCGCTCTGATGATGGACCCTTCGGTCCTGCTGCTCGACGAGCCGTCGGCCGGCCTCTCCCCCGTCCGCCAGGACGACGCGTTCATCCGCGTCTCCGACATCAACAAGGCGGGCGTGACGACGATCATGGTGGAGCAGAACGCCCGCCGCTGCCTGCAGATCTGCGACCGCGGCTACGTTCTCGACCAGGGCCGCGACGCCTACGAGGGCACCGGCCGCGACCTGCTGAACGATCCGAAGGTCATCGGCCTGTACCTGGGAACGCTGGGCCAGGACGCGGCCTGACGGCGCCAGCGCGGCGCTCGACACGCGCTCGACGCCGCGCAGGCCCTGACAGCGAGAAGGCCCCGGATGCGAGCATCCGGGGCCTTCTGCGTGAGCGGTGTCAGTTGGTGCGCTCGATGGTGTTGTCGGCCTTGTACTTGTAGATGCCGATCGTGGCGCCCTGCGGGTCGCCCGCCTCGTCGAAGGTCACCTCGCCGGAGTAGCCGTCGTAGTCGGCGGTGCCCCCGTCGTTGATGATCTTGGCGCACTCGGCGAACGTGGTGCACTTCTCACCGTCGCCGGATCCGCCCGAGACCTCCTGCATCTTGGCGGCGATGTCGGCGCCCTCGGTCGAGCCGGCGGCCAGCGCGGCGAGTGCCACGAGGATCGCGGCGTCGTAGGCCTCGCCCATGTAGGTGAAGTCCTTCACCTCGGCGTTGCCCTCACCCGTCCAGTACGCCTGGATGCGCTCGACGAAGTCGTCCTCGAGCACGGGACCGGCCTTGGTGCCCTGCGCGCCCTCGAGCGAGACGGGCATCTCGGTGCCGTAGTCCGACAGGTTCCCGTCGACCATGTAGAACTTGTCGGCCGTGATGCCCGCGTTCACCAGCAGCGGTCCGATGGTCTTGAACTGGTCGAACGAGACGATCGCGACGGCATCGGGGTTCGCGGCCTTGATGGTCTCGACCTGTGCGTCGAACTGCGCGTCGCCGACGTTGAACGACGCCTCGGCGACGACCTCGCCGCCTGCCGCTTCGAACGTCTCCTTGATGGCGGCGTCGAGGCCGGTGCCGTAGGCGTCGTTCTGGTAGATGATGCCGAGCGTCTTGCGGTTGTCCTCGGCGATCAGGTTGCCGAGCACCTCGCCCTGCAGCAGGTCGCTGGGGGCGGTGCGGAAGTAGAGTCCGTTGTCCTCCCAGTCGGTGAAGTCGGGGCCGGTGTTCGACGCCGAGATCTGGAGGACCCCCGCGCTGACGTTTCCGTCGAGGATCAGTCGAGAGACACCGGATGCCGCTGCTCCGACCATCGCGGTGACGTCTGCGCCCTGCAGCTTGGTGATCGAGGTCTCGTACGCCTTGGTGTCGGTGTCGCCCTCGTCCTCAGCCGTCAGCTCGACGGTGATGCCGGCATCCGCGTCGTTGATCTCCTTGACGGCGAGGCCGACGCCGGACTCCATGGGCGGGCCGAGGAAGGCCAGCGAGCCGGTCTGCGGAAGCAGCGAGCCGAGCTTCAGCGTGAGGTCGGCGGCCGGCTTCTTGCCGTCGTCGCCGGACGGGTTCTCGGCGGGCGTGCTGCTGCAGCCCGCGATGATGAGTGCGGACGCGCTGACCATCGCAGCCGCCGCGAAGATCCTCGCCGGACGCGAGCCCTTCAATGCGTTCATGTTGCTCCCTTGCGTAACTGAACGTGGATATCCACTTCGGGTGATCTCACCCTATTGGCTGATATGCCGGTGGTGTCGACGCTTCTGTCTCGGTCGCCTAACGATCCGCATCGGAGCGACGGGGCGCGTCAGACCAGGTCGACGGGCGCTGTCGCGGGCGAGCCGGCGTGCGATCGGCGGCTGTGCAGCAGCAGGTCGGCGACGAAGACGACGATGGCGATCCAGACGAGGATGAAGCCGATCCAGCGCTCGAGCGGCATGGGCTCGCCCAGCAGTGCCCACCCCACGACGAACTGCATGATCGGGGTGATGAACTGCAGCATCCCGACCAGACTGAGGTCGATGCGCCGCGTCCCCGCGGCGAAGAGCAGCAGCGGCACGGCGGTGGCGATTCCCGCGCCCGCGACGAGCAGGGTGTGCAGCGGTGAGACCTGCCCGAAGGTGATCCCGTCGGTCTGTGCGACGACGATGAGCGTCACCACGGCGATGGGGATGAGCCAGAACGATTCGAGCGTGAGGCCGCTCGTGGCGTCGACGGCTGCGCCGATCCGCTTCTTGACGAGACCGTAGACCCCGAACGACGCGGTCAGCGTCAGTGCGATCCAGGGGAACGAGCCGTAGGCGACGACGATCACGATCACCGCGAGCGCGGCGATGCCGATCGCGGCCCACTGCAGCCGGCGCACGCGCTCGCGCAGCACGAACACGCCGAGCAGCACGGTGAAGATCGGGTTGATGAAGTACCCGAGGCTGGTCTCGATGACGTGGCCGGTGAGGGTACCGATGAGGAACGTCTGCCAGTTGATGTAGATGAGCACTCCGGCGAGCGCCGTCCAGCCCAGGAGGCTCGGCTGCCGGATGATGGCGATGAGAGCAGGCCAGCCGCGCATGACCGTGAGAAGGATCAGGCAGAAGACGAACGAGAGCAGCACCCGCCAGGCGACGACCTCCCACGCGCCGGTCGGCACCAGGGCGAGGAAGTACAGCGGCAGCACACCCCAGATCAGATAGGCGCCGACGGTGCAGGCGACTCCGAGGTTCCTCGTGCTCACCGATCAAGCCTAGCGGCGCGTGTCCCGTTCGGGCGCGGCACCGCCCCCGGGCCGGCGCCGACCGATCCCCGTGCGCACCCCCTGGTTACCCCGGTAGAAACCCCCTACCGCCGCCTGGGCGATGGGCGTATGGTGGCGGCATCCGATTCTCGGAGACTGGGGAAAGACGACGGGACGATGAGCGAATCACGGTTCGCCCTCGCGCTCGACGCAGGCATGACCTGTGTGAAAGCGGTCACGCACGGCGATGGGGCGCACGGAGGGGTGCAGGGCAAGCGGCTCGCGCTGATGCGCGAGGGCTTCGTGATGCCGGCGGCGGTGTTCATCACGGACGACGGGGACGTGCGCTTCGGCGACGAGGCCGTCGAGTGCGGTGCCGCGCGGCCAGAGCGCCTGGTCCGCGACCTGACCCGAGAGGTCGGCGACGGCACACCGCTCGTCGTAGGAGGTTTCGCCGTGACCGCCGCCGAGCTCTTCGCGCGCATGGTCGCGTGGATCGTCGAGAGGTCTGCGTCCGAGGCGGGTGCGCTGCCCGGCGCTGTGGCGGTCGTGCACCCCACCTCGTGGTCAGGGCACAGGATCGATGCCGTGCGCCGGCGTCTGCACGAGATGGCGCTCGACGACGTCACCTTCGTGCCGGCTGCGGTGGCGGCAGCGGGTGCGCAGGATCGCACCGGCATCACCGCCGTCTACGACCTCGGGGCGCAGACCCTCGAGGCGAGCGCGCTGCGCGGCCGCCGCCTCATCGACGAGCCGCTCGTCGCTCCTCTCGGTGGCATCGACCTGGATGCCGCCGTGCGAGCCCACGTGGACGCGCTCGTCCCCGGCTCCGCCCATGGGGCAGAGGTCGCGGCGGCCAAGGAAGAGCTCTCGTTCCGCTCGGATGCCGCGCTCTCGGTCGACGTCGCCGGGCGGCATGAACGGCTGCGACTGACGCGCGCCGAGTTCGAGACGCTGACATCGGACGTGGTGGCACGCACGGTCGGAGCGCTCGAGGCGATGCTCGAGCGCGCGGCTCTCGAGCCGGAGGACGTCACCGAGATCACACTGATCGGCGGCTCGGCGCGGCTGCCCCTGGCAGCCCAGATGCTCTCGGAGCGCCTCGATCGTCCGCTGCGCCTTCCGGAGGATCCGCAGTTCGCCGCAGCGCTCGGCGCCGCAGAGCTGAGCTGGGAGCGGATGCCGGCCACGACCGTCCCTGTGCCCGTGGAGCCGGCCCCGATCGAGGCGGATCAGCAGAGGACGACCCGACCGGCACGGCGGTGGCACCTGCGCATCCCGTACGGCGTCGCCGCCACGCTGGCGGCGGCAGCGGTGGTGATCGCAGCCGGCGTCGTGTTCAGCTCGGCGACGCCGCTGGGCGGCTCCGATGCCGCGGAGGGCGCGAGCCACGACGATGCCTCGGGTGCCGCCGAGCTGAGCCTCGTCCGCCGCGCGGACGGATACAGCAGCGGGGCCCTCGCCCCGCAGCCGGACAGACAGCAGGCAGCTCAGCCGGATGCACCCGGTGCGCGCAGCGGCGAGGATGCGCCGCCGCGCACCTCGCGCGGGGGCGGCCCCGCGATCGCCGCCCCCGACTCGGACACGGCGGAGGCGAGCGGCTCTGCGACGACGACTCCGGATGCCGGCCCGTCCGCCCCGCCGGTGCGCGCTGCGGATGCGCCGACCGACCCCGCACCCGCGGACCAGGGTCCCGAGCCGACCCCCGATCCGACGCCGGACCCGACACCCATCCCGGAGCCAGACCCCACTCCCGATCCCACGCAGGAGCCGACCCCCGAGCCCACGACTGCGCCGACCACCGAACCCGCCTCGGGTCCGGAGCCCTCCCCCGAGCCGCAGCCGACCACTCCCCCGTCCGCCACCGAACCCACACCGGATCCGCCGGAACCCGCACCCCCCGCACCCGCAGCCCCGTCGTCCACGGAAGCGACGGCATCATGACGAAAGGCGGCCCCCGACGCCATGTCACACTCATCCTCCGCGCTCACCGCACTCGACGAACTCGAGTTCGACGGCGCCTCCGCTCCCTTCCCCTTGGCGTGGGATCGGCAGCTGCGCCCTCTCGTCGAAGGCATCGGATCCGGCATCGCGCGCGCCGCACTGATCGGCACCGCCGGTTCCGGCAAGTCGACCGTCCTGCAGCGGCTGCGTGACCTGCTCCACCGGCAGTCGCGCGTGGTGCGCCTGCTGCACGACGTCGATGACGACCCGCTGCCGGCAGAGCACGTGCTGCTCGTCGACGATCTGCATCTGCTCTCCGATGAACAGCTGAGGCTCATCGCGCTGCGGGCGGACGATCCCACCGCCTCGCTGATCGTCGCGAGCAGGCCGTGGCCCGCGTCCAGCGCGGCACGGGCGATCACGACGAGGCTGGAGCAGGATGCACCTGCCGTCGTTCTCGGCCACGTCTCGCGCTCCGACATCCTCGATCACCTCGCGATGCACGAGAGGATCATGCTCGACGCGTGCATCGATCACATCCTCGAGCGCACCTGCGGAGTGGCCTGGCTCGTCGCCGCGGCGCTGCAGCATCACGACGCCCGTGACTGCGGCCACGACGGTGATCACGACGAGCTCGACGAGGCGCTCGGCGAGCTGATCGCGCACCGCCTCAGCACGGTGCCGACCGCTCTGCGTGAGCTCGTCGAGGAGGTGTGCCTCGTCGACGAAGGGGTTTCCGCGGCGACCGACGACCGACGTGCGGGACAGGCGGACGTCGAGACCCTGATCGCACGCGGTCATGCGGAGGGGCTGCTTCTGGCCAACGGCGGAGCTTCGCCGCTGGTGCGATCGGTCGTCTGCGGCACGATATCGACCCAGCGTCTGATCGAGCTCTCGACCCGGTTCCCCGAGCACGTCGCGCAGCGCGACGACATCAGGCCCATCCGCAGTGCCCGTCTCGCGGACTCGATCACCGAGACCGCCGACCGCCTGCTGACCGCATCGCCACGACGCGCGCTGGAGCTGTACGACAGCGCCATCGCGAGCGGGGCCGATGAAGATGCACTCGCGGCACGGCGCGCTCGCGCGGCTTGGATGATCGGCGACCTGGAGCACGCGTCGCGCATCGTCGAGACCGCCCTCGGCCCGGCATCACGGGCGCAGCGGGACGCACTGGCGCCCGTGTCGGCCGCCCTGTGGTCGGCCCGCGCGATGATGGATCGCGCGCACGCGGTGTTCCAGCTGGTGCCGCCTCGGGATGCCGCAGCCGCAGCCGGTGCAGTGACCGCTGCGCTCGGTGTGGGCTCTGCACCAGAGCCGGACCGCGAACGGAGCACCGCGGAGTTCCCGTCGACTCTCAGCGTGTCGATGGAGCTGCTCACATCGGGCATGCTCGCATCGATCGAGGCCGACGCCGACGACGCCGTGCTGCCGGGGCTCGTCCGATCGGCGGAGATGTACACCCAGGCCCACAGCAGCGAGGCGCTGTGCGAACTGCCGGCAGTGATCGCCGCCGTCGTCGCCCTCAGCCTCGGCAGACCCGCGACCGCGCACGCGGTGCTCGAGGAGGCGATCGCGCACGACCACGGCGGAGCGTGGGCCCGGCGGCGCCTGCTGCTGTGGAGCGCGTGGGTCGCGGTGCAGCGTGCCCAGCCATCCGAAGCGCGCGACCTGCTGGAGCGCTCCGAGACGGCGACCGCCGGGCCGGTATGCGCTCGGGACGCGCTGCTGATGCACGCCGTGCGCGTGGCCATCGCGCGGCGCTACGACGACGCATCCGGGCTGGAGGCGGCGTGGCGCGAAGCCCGGGTGTGGCTGCTGCGCGCCGATATCGATCTCTATCTGCTGCACCCGCTCGGCGAGCTGGTGAGCGCGGCCGCCCGTCTCGGCGACACGGCCCGCGTCGACACGCATCTCGCTCACGGCTTCGAGATCGTCGAGGCGCTCGGCGACCCGCCGCTGTGGGCGGCGCACGTGCACTGGGCGGGGATTCAGCAGGGCATCCTGCTCAGCAGCCCTGAGCGTCTCGCGCCCCATGCCAGGGCGCTCGTGAAGCAGGCCTCGCGCAGTCGCGTGGCGGCGGCGATGGCGCGGGCGGGCAGGGTATGGACCGATGTCCTGGCCGGAACGGTCGATCCGGATGCCGTGATCAGCGCGGCGCAGCAGCTGGCGGGCGTCGGACTGATGTGGGACGCGGCGCGCCTGGCCGGGCACGGTGCCGCACGCGCCTGCGACCGCCGGGTCGCGGCCCAGCTTCTCGCCTGCGCCAGGGAGCTGCATCCGAACGACGGTCTTCGCCGGCCTGCTCCGGCGACCGATGACGATGCCCCGGCGCAGACCCAATCGGCTCCGCAGGAGGTGCTCAGCGATCGTGAGCTCGAGGTCGCCCGGCTCGTGGTGCTGGGCAAGACCTACGCCGAGATCGGCGAGACGATCTTCATCTCGCCGCGCACCGCCGAGCACCACATCGCGCACATCCGTCGCAGGCTGGGCGCCGCCTCGCGATCGGAGCTGATCGCCAGGCTCAGGATGCTGCTGGGCGAAGGAGCGATGGGTGACCAACCCCCGTGATGTTCTTCGCGGGTATCGGGGCTAGCCCCGATGCCGGCGGGCGGAGGGCCCGCCTACCATCCGAGTAGAGGTTCGCGTCGGTGCTGAGGGGCCCGGTCGAACGAATGCAGATTTGTGAAGGGGGCTGCAGATGGCTTCACCGGTCGAGACCCTGGCGGATGCGCTCATCGCGTTCATCCTGAGTCTCTTGAGAGATCCCGACGCCGCAGAGGAGTTCGCGGCGGCACCGCAGGCGACGCTGGCGAGCAAGGGCCTGCAGGACGTGTGCCGCGCCGACGTGGACGTCGTGAGGCCGATCATCATCGATCGCCCCGACGTCGTGCAGCACGGGGGCCCGCCGCCTCCGCCGCCGCACGGGCACGACCACGACCCCGTGCAGGAGATCGTGCGGATGGTGCAGCACTTCAGCACCACGGTCGATGCCCGCTCGACGGTGGTCGATCAGTCGGTCAACCAGAACATCTGGACCGAGGGCGGCGACGTCACGCAGCTGTTCGACCAGGACGCCGTGGTCGCATCCGGCGATGACTCCATCGCAGCCGGCGACGACGTGCAGGTCGTCGACTCCGAGACCGATATCTCGATGGGTGATGTGTCGATCGGCAACGAGACGAACGAAGGCAGCTTCAACCAGACAGGCACCCTGCCCGACGACGCGGCGGACGAGGAAGCGACGCCCGATGCGTCGGAGGCGCTGGATGCGGCACCCGGAGGAGTCGACGCGGTCGCCGTCGCCGAAGGGGTCGCGGACCAGTCCGCGGATGCCGTCGGCGCCGGGGTAGAGACGGCTGCAGCGGCCCCGGCGGCCGCGCCTCCGGCCGACGTGCCGGAGCCGGCAGACCTGCTGGAGGGCGACATGACCTCGGGCGCCGGCGATGCATACGAGGCCGACGCCGCCAGCGCATCGGTCGTCGACGACCCGGCGGCAGAAGTCCCGCTCGAGGATGACTGAGCCGTCGCCCACGCCCGACCCGGCGCCCCGTTCCCCCTCAGGGGAGCGGAGCGCCGGGTCGCTCGCGCGGCGCGATGATCAGGCCGGCGCGATCGGCGGCGGGCGCGAGCTGCCGGTCAGGCCCCCACTGGCCAACCCGAACAGCGCACCGGTGCTCGTGAAGGCGACCCCGCCGTTCTCGATCCGCATGACGCAGCTGCTGTGGATCCTCAGCTTCGCCGCCGGCGGGTTCGCAACGGTGTACTTCTTCGTCATCCGCAAGGATCTGCTGCCGCTCATCGCCGATGTGGCGCGCGGCGTCACCGAAGGACGAAGCGACGAGACCTACGAGTCGGCCGCCGACATCGTCTTCTGGTCGGTGTTCGCGATCATCGTCGCCGTGCTGCTGGTGCAGATCACCCTGCTCGTCTCGTTCATGAACCGTCGCCCGCACGTGCGCTGGTGGCAGCTGCTCACCCTCGGTGTGCAGGCACTTCTCGTACTGCTCTCACCCGAGTGGGTGGCGCTGGGCGCGCAGGGCGCGGCGATGCAGCCGCTTCTCGCGGCCCAGGCCGGACTCGTGCTGCTCGCTCTGCTCTGCAGCGTCATGCCCAAGGGCATCGCCTGGTCCGCCAGGCGCTTCGACCTTCGCGGCGGGCCGCAGAGTGCGCAGGCCCCCGGACGCTGACGCGACCTCGGCCAGGCTTCGCAGCACGGCGGCATGCACCTCGCGCCGCGCACGCTCGACGGCGGCGGCGTCGAGCGCGCGCCAGCGATCCAGTTCCGTCAGCACCCGCTCGCGCACGGCATCGTCGTCGGCATCCGCCGCCAGCCCGAGTCGCGAACGCGCGTCGACTCCGGACGCGCCGAGGATCCTCGCCGCGTCGGCTGCCGGCTCAGCCTCGAGCGGCAGCCCTCGCGAACGGGCCTGCGCGAGCAGAGCCAGCTCGCGCAGGACGTGCGCCGAGACCGTGAAGCGCTCGATCCCCGCCCTCACCTCCGCCGCGTCGGCCGGCGGGCTGCGTCGCAGGAGCGCGTGCAGCTGGAGCACGACACCGCGCGCCTTGAGCGTGTCCGCCCGCGGACGGAACTGGCGCTCGATGAGCTCCTCCAGCTCGGTGAGCCCGCTCTGCTGCACGAGCGCCCGAGACAACTCGGACGACGTGGCGGCGCCGCCGCGGATCAGCGCAGCCGCCAGTCGCACACCGAAGATGCCGAACCGGTGCAGCAGCCCCTCGCGCACCGTGACGCTCAGCCCGGTCGCCTCACTCGGACGCACGAAGCGGTCGGCCGAGACCAGCAGGGTCTCGCGGGCCGCGCGCTCGAGGCCTGCCAGTTCGCGCAGGGCGATGAACTCGCTCTCGCGCAGGGTCCGCGCGCCTTCGGCGAGCAGACCGGCGACCGGAACAACGGCGAGCGCGAGCGCCGACAGGTCGCCGTCGCCCTCGTAGCGCTGAGCGACCCGCCTGGCAGAGAGCAGCGAGTCGATACGGCCGGAACCGACCTCGTCTGCTCGCGAGAGCACTGCCACCGCGCACACGCTCTGCGCCGCTCCGGCGGCGGTGTCACGGAACGCCTCGAGGAACCTCACGTCGGAGCCGTGCAGGTGGCGCATGAGATAGACGACCGCATCCGCCGCGGACGGCGCATCGTCGGGAGTGAGGAACTGCGCCGTCCGCGCGGAGGTGTCGCCCGAGAGCGACGCGATGCCGGGGGTGTCGATCAGGATCAGGTCGGCGAGCGCCTCGAGCGGCCAGCCGACGTCGATCCATTCGATCTGCTCCGCCGTTCTGCCGCCGAGGTCGAACACCAGCAGCCCGTCGTCTCGGTTGATGCGCATGCGCACCTCTGTCCCGTCGCGCAGGTGCATGGTGACCCGTGGGGTCGCCGAGTGCCGGTACCACGTGACGACCCTGGTGCACTCGGCGGCGTCGGTCGCGGCTATCCTCTCACCGAGCAGCGCGTTGAGCAGAGTGGACTTGCCCGCCTTCACCATCCCTGCGAGCGCCAGGCGCAGCGGCTCGTGCAGACGCACCTCGAGCTGGTCGATCAGCATCCGCGCCGCGCGGTCTCCGGCGTACGCGGTGCGAGCCGCCTCGAGCAGCTGCTGGGTCTCGTCGATGACGGTCACGAACGCGCTCCCCGGCCGCCTATGGCTCGGACGGCACCCGATGCGCCGACGGCGTGCGCCGCGGATGAGCGCCCCTCGGCCACGGGCAGCGGCGGAAGCGGCGGTATCGCGCGTCGCACCCGCTCGAGCTCGTCGATCCGCGCCCGCAGCGTGCTGACCCGCTGGTCGCGGCTCGCCGTGTAGCCGGTGGCGGCCTGTCGCGCCCGCTGCAGCGCATCGGACAGCGAGCTGTGCAGCTCTTCGGCGAGGGAGCCGAAGTGATCTCGAGCGGTGCGCTGCACCAGGCGCAGCCGATCCTTCAGCTGCTTGCCGACCTGGAAGGTCACCTCGTCGATGTAGCGGCGGACGATGCCCTTCGCCTCCTGCTGGCGCCGCGAGAGCCGGTTGCCCATGTCCTCCCGATATGCGCGGCGTCCGACCAGCACCCCGGCCAGCAGCGACAGCGGGTTGATCAGCGCCATTCCGATCAGGCCGGTGGCGAGCCCCACCATCAGCACGCCGCCGTATGAGCCCCGCACCCCGATGTAGATCTTCTCGCCCGCGCTGAGCTGCCCGGCCTCGAGACTCGCGATGTCGTCGACGGGGTCGAGCACCCCGCGGATATCGGCCACATCGCTCAGCGGTATGTCGGCCTCGTCCTGGCTGAAGAGCTCGGCGACCTCCTCCGACAGCCAGCGCGAGCGCTCGTCGGTCCACACGAACGTCTCCGACACCGCCGCCGTGACCCTCTGGTCGAGCCACTCCCTGATCTGATCCCAGATAGGGCCTGGATCGCCCTCGTCGATCGCCTTCTCGGCCTCGCGCTGCACCTTGCGCAGCCGATCGCGGATGTCGTGCTCCATGTCGGCGACGAGGTCGGCGATGCCGTCGGTGAGCGTGACCTGCCAGCGGGCGGAGCGCCCGCGGAACTCGTCGGCACGCGATTTCGCCTCCTCCAGATCGGCGATCAGCCGGGGAGTGTCCTCGGGATGCAGCAGGGCGTTCAGCTCGGCGTGCAGCGACATGCCGAGCTGGTCGACGACCGAGCGCAGATCGTGCACGGCGCTGCGCTCGTGGATGAGCTCGGCGCGTCCCAGCACCTCTCGTCGCAGATGCGCGACCAGTGCGGGGAACCCCGATTCGTCGTTGAGGCTTCGATCCTGCGTCTCGGCCGCCAGCAGCCGCAGGTCGCTCGAGACGGAGAAGATGGGCACGTCGCCGGCATCCCTCAGGTGATCCCGGTCGATCTGCTCGATCCGCCGCCACTCCGGATACAGGTCCGTCTTGGCCAGCACCGCGGCGACGTTCGGGGAGATGCGCATCGCGTGGCGGAGGAACTGCACCTCGGGCTCGGTGTACTCCTGCGAGGCGTCCGACACCAGCAGCACGGCATGCGCCGATGAGAGCGCGGCCAGGGTCGCGAGGGAGTTCGACGACTCCAGACCGCCGACGCCGGGCGAGTCGACCAGCTGCAGACCGCCGCGCAGGATCTCACGAGGCAGCACGACCTCGGCGGCGACGATGCCGCGCTCGTTGCCGGGGTTCCCGCGCTCCGAGACGAAGTCGTTGAGCTCGGCTATCGGGATCTCCCGCCGTCGCGGGATCGTGCCAGGGGCGTCAGGCTGCTCGGTCACCCACGCCGATGCCTCGGCGCCGTACGCGACGGTGGTGGGGACGCTCGTGGCCACGTCGTCGTCGACGGGGCAGGCCGGCGCGTTGACGAGCGCATTGATGAGCTTGCTCTTGCCCTGCTTGAACTCCCCGACGACGATCACGCGCACCGCGGGATCCGCGAGTCTGTCCCTGGTGTGCGCGAGGCGGCCTGCGAGATCGTGTCGCCCCGCGGACGCGGCGAGATCGCCGACGTCCGTGATGACGTCGACGATCCGATCCTGATCTGTCCTCGGCTGATGCGGCACCGGCTCTCCCGTCCCCTCGTATCGGAGCGACGGCGGTCAGCCGAAGACGTCGAGGTCGGGCGGGCTGTCCCCCGCATCGGCGGCCGGTGCGTCGTCGCCCCACAGCAGGTCGGCGTCGACATCCCAGTCGGATTCGGCGATGTTCTCGATCTCCTGGGTGAACGCGTCCGGCGTGAAGGCGTCCTGCGTGAACCCGTCGCGGCCGAACAGGCCGGTCGTCCCCGGCGCACCCCAGACGACCCCGGGCTCGGAGTCCTCGGGCTGAAGCTCGTTTTGCTCTGACATCGCTCTCGCTCCCCGTCAGGTGCTCAGGAGTGTAGTGGTGTGCCCGGCCGTCCACCAGAGGACGGCCGGGCAGGTCGTGCGACGCGTCTGTCGCTCAGAAGTCGACCTCGTTCGCGTCTCCGAACGGGCTGCCGACGTTCGAGTTGTCCACATCGACGTCGATGTCGAGATCGGTGCTCTCCGAGTTGTCCTGGAAAGAGTCGTCCACCGACCAGTTGTCGGAGTTGTCGGTCATCGAGTTGTCCTGGAACGAGTCGTTGATCGACCAGTTGTCGGAGAAGTCGTCGTTGAACGAGTCGGTGTTCCAGGTGTTCCCGATCGAGATGTCGCCCATGTCGATGTCGGTGTCGATGTTGTGGATCGTCACGTCGTCGCCGGCCGCGACCGAGTGGTCACCCGATGCGATGTTGCTGCTCTGACCGAAGTACTGGCTGACGTTGCCGCCGTCCGCATCTCCGCCCGTCGCTCCCGCAGCCCCGCCGGCGCCGCCGTTCGCGCCGCCGCCGTCCGCGAGCGAACCCGCTGCGCCGCCCGCGCCGGTCGCGCCGCCCGCGCCGCCGGTGGCCGCTCCGCCTGCACCGCCGTCACCGAGCACGCCCATGCCGCCGTCGCCTCCGGTGCCGCTCCCACCGGCACCGCCGGCACCGGTGTCGCCGCCGCCCGCGCCCGAGAACGCCGGCCCGCCCCAGCCTCCGTCGGCGTCTCCTCCGACGGCGATGGCCGCGCCGCCGCTGCCCGACGAGGCGGTGATGTTCTGGTTGACGGACTGATCGTTGACCGTCGAGCGTGCATCGATGTCGATGTCGACGTCACCGCCCATCCCCTTCATCGCCGCCATGCCCCCGGCTGCACCTCCGAAGTCGAGGTTGAGGTCGTTGAAGCCGCTGTTGTACTGCCGGATGCCCGCGTTCACGGAGTTGTCGTTCAGCGAATCCGTGTTGTACGACTGGATGTCGTTGTAGGACTCGTTGTCGGAGTTGTCGTTGTACGAGTCGTCGTTGTTCGAGTCGTGATCCGAGTAGTCGTTGTGCGAGTCGTCGACGTTGCCGTTGTTCGAGTTGTTGTCCGAGAAGTCGTTGAGCGAGTTCTCGTTGTTCGACTGCTCATCATTGAACGAGTTGTTGTCGGAGTTGTCCGTCGTCGAGTTGTCCGAGTTGTCGGAGTTGTCGGTCTGGTTGCCCGAGTGCGCGATCCCCAGATTCCACTGGGTTCCCAGAACGTTGACGTTGTCTTCCAAAGCCATGATCGATCCCCTTGTTCGTGAGTGCCACGTGGCGCTTGATACGAGTGTGCGTCTGCAGCCGCGCCGCGGCATCGGGGGACAGCCCGAGCGCTTCGGGGATCGAACGGGGGCATCGGGGGGCTCCTCCGGGGGACGGATAGGGGCATCCGAAGGCGCCGCGGGGTACGGCAGAGGGCCCGGATGCCATGGCATCCGGGCCCTCTGAGAGCTGTTGTCGAACCGCGTCAGCGGACGACGACGGCGAGCACGTCGCGAGCCGACAGCACGAGGTACTCGTCAGCGCCGAACTTCACCTCGGTGCCGCCGTACTTGCTGTAGAGCACGCGGTCGCCCACGGCGACGTCGAGCGGAACGCGGTTGCCGTTGTCGTCGATGCGGCCGGGGCCCACTGCCACGACCTGGCCCTCCTGGGGCTTCTCCTTCGCGGTGTCGGGGATGACCAGACCGCTTGCGGTGGTCTGCTCTGCCTCGACCTGCTGGATGACGATGCGGTCCTCGAGCGGCTTGATGGAAACCGACACGGTGTACCTCTTCTTTCGTGCTTGAGATCAGAAGACTGTTAGCACTCTCGTGGTGAGGGTGCTAACTCCAGTGTATGCCGACCGTTGGCACTCATGCAATGCGAGTGCCAGCCCGTAGGCTCTCGGTGTGGAGATGTCTGAGCTGAAGGCGCTGCTCACGCGCGAAGGACTCGCGCTGCTCGACGAGGTCGGGGCGGTCGAATCGTCGGCCGACGTCGCGCGATCGGTGTCCAGGCTGCGCGCCGCCGGGCACTCCCCCGACCTCGTCTCGGCCGTGGTCGGGCAGGCGCACCTGCGGGTGAAGGCGCGGGCGAAGTTCGGCGAGTTCGCCGACCGGATGCTCTTCACCCGCGCCGGTCTCGAGCAGGCGACGCGCCTCAGCGTCGCCACCCTGCATGCCGTGCGGCTGCGCCGTGCCGGGCTCACCAGCGTCGCCGACCTCGGCTGCGGCATCGGCGGCGACAGCCTCGCCTTCGCCGGTGCAGGGCTCGTGGTCGAGGCGGTGGACGCCGACGAGGTGACAGCGGCGATCGCCGCGTACAACCTGGCGCCGTTCCCCGACGCCACCGTGCGTCAGGGAACCGCCGAGACGTCGGTCCCCGAGGTGAGCGCCCGCATCGGAGATGCGCACCTGCCGCCGACGGATTCCACGGATTCCTCCGCGCCGAGCGCACAGCTCCGCGGCGGGCTCTCGGCGGTCTGGCTGGATCCCGCCAGGCGCACCGCCGGGCACAGCGAGACGACCCGCACCTCGGCCGCCGACTGGTCGCCGTCGCTGGACTGGTGCTTCGAGGTCGCGCGCCGTCAACCCACCGGCATCAAGCTCGGCCCTGGTCTCGACCGCGATCTCATCCCCGAGGATGTCGAGGCCCAGTGGGTGAGCGCCGATGGCAGCGTGGTCGAGCTGGTGCTCTGGAGCGGGGAGCTGGCGCGACAGGGCATCCGTCGCTCGGCACTGGTGCTGCAGGGCGGCGAGGCGCACGAGATCACGGCGGCGGCCGATGCCGACGACGAGCCGGTGCGTGCCCTCGGCGCCTTTCTGCACGAGCCCGACGGTGCGGTGATCCGCGCCAGGCTGATCGGCGAGGTGGCCAGGTCACTGGAGGCGGGCATGGTCGACGATCAGATCGCGTACCTCACCGGCGACGCAGCGCTGACCAGTCCGTTCGTGCAGTCGTTCCGGGTGCGCGAGACGATGCCCGCGCACGTGAAGACGATCAATCAGGCGCTGCGCGCGAACGACATCGGGCGGATCGAGATCAAGAAGCGCGGCATGGACATCGATCCCGCGGCGTTCCGCAGGAAGCTGAGCCTGAAGGGGGCGAAGGCGGCGACGCTGATCCTCACCCGCACCCCAGGCGGACGGGTGGCGATCCTCGCCGACCGGGTCTGATCAGCCGCTGGTTTCGCCGGTCCTGTCGTCGACGCCGCAGTATCCGGAGTCGGTGTCGCAGACGATCGAGTCCGGGGTGCGGATGATCGTCAGCACCGGATCCA
The DNA here is from genome assembly GCF_014084045.1 of Microbacterium esteraromaticum. Classification (NCBI taxonomy): domain Bacteria; kingdom Bacillati; phylum Actinomycetota; class Actinomycetes; order Micrococcales; family Microbacteriaceae; genus Microbacterium; species Microbacterium esteraromaticum. Next base: position 2,036,214 of record NZ_CP043732.1, on the reverse strand, counting down.
TGTTCTCCGACAGGTTCAGCTGGTACACGGCCCTGTCGGTGCCGAGATCGAGGCGCCCGCCGGCCGACGGGTCGAGAGAAGCGCAGCCCTCGGCGATCAGGGCGTCGGGCTCGGCGACGAGCATGCAGAGCTCACCGGGCTCGAGCGTCATCCAGATGGGCAGCGTGTCGTCGTAGCCGATCAACTGCAGCGCATCGCCCCGGTAGCCGCTCGAGTCGAGGAACTCGGCGATCTCGAGGTCGCGTCCCGAGTACTGCGACCTCCAGTCGTACCTCTCGCCCGAGGCGATCTCACGTTGGATGATCGCCACGCGTTCGCCGTCGGTGTCCTCGAGCAGCACCGCCCAGATCATGACGTGCTCGCCGTCGGCCCGCAGGCCGAGGTTGGCCTGCAGGCCGAAGCTGTTCGGCTGCCCGGCCTCGGCGCATGCGGTCTGGCGCTCCTCTTCGGCGATCAGCACGAGGCACTCGCTCTCGCCTGCGCCCTTCGTGGCATGCCATGCCTCCGCGCCGTGCTTCGTGCCGACCAGCGCGACCGAGCCGGCGTCGAACTCCCCCGACGAGTCGAGCTGCACCAGCGTCTCGCGCTGCGCGCCCGTCATGCCCGGCCCGCCTCCGGCTCGCCCGAAGGCCAGCCAGCCGACGCCGAGGCCGAGAAGCACCGCGACGACGGCGGCGAGGAGCAGGATCGGGATGCCTGGACGCGGCCTGTGTCGTCCAGGAGCCGTCGCATCGCGTCCAGGAGCGGTCGCATCGTGTCCAGGAGCGGTCGCCTCGTCTTCGCCCGGTCCCGCGAGATCCGAGCGGCGCTCCGCCTCCCCCTCCGATCGCAGGGCGTCGCTCCCGCCGACGGGCGCCGCCAGCGGCTCCTGCGCTGCCGGCGGCTCCTGCTCCCCCGGTTCCGGATCCGCCGGTTCCGGATCTGCGAGCGGCGCACTCAGCACCCGAAGCTCCGAGGCCTCGGACTCCGTCAGACCGCCGCCGGGCGAGAAGGCACGCCGCTGGAGCTCTCGGCGGCGGTCGTCGCGCGCGCGGTCAGGCATCCTCTCAGCCGCCGGTTCGCACGACGGTGAGCATCGGGCCCCGCGAGGGCGTCTCGCGCACCTCGTACGTCGTGCTGCCGACGCTCAGGATGTAGACGCCGTCGTCGGGCTCGCACGATTCGACAGCGGCGTCGCTCGTCGGGTCGACGACGTACACACAGGGCCGCCCGGCCTGCGAGATGAAGACCGGCACGTCTGCGTCGTAGCCGACGACCTGCAGATACTCGGGTGCCACCCCCTGCGCGGTGAGCTTCTCGATCTGCTCCAGCTCGCCCTCGGTGAACTGCGACCGCCAGTCGAACCCTGCCGACATGTCGTAGCGCTGGATGACGAGCACCTCCCGCTCTGTGATGTCGCTGACGAGGGTCGCCCAGTACGACCACTGCTTCTCGCCGTCGACCTGACTGAGGGAGACGCCGACGGGCTCGCTGAACGGGCTGTCGTCGGCGTCCTCCGGCGGGGTGGTGCACTGGTACTCGTTCCGGTCGGCGACGTGGATCGCCACACAGACCTTCGCTCCGTCGTCTGAGGTCGCGCGCCACACCGACGCGTCGTACTTCTCGCCGAGGTAGACGATCGACCCGGGATCGAACCGAGCGGTCTTCTCGATCTCGGCCATCGCGCTCGCCTGATCGGCCGTCATGGTCGGAGTGTCGGCGCGATTGAGCAGCATCCATGCACCTGCGAAGCCGAGCACGAGCGCAACGAGCGTGGAGAGGACGAGGATCGGGACGCGCGGGCGCCTGCGCCCGTCAGGTGCGACGTGCTCCTCGGCATCGTCGGACGCCTCCTCGCGCGCCTCGTCCTCCTCGGGTACCGCATCGCCGACGCGGGACGGAGGGTGCCCTTCGTCCCCGCCCCTCGCAACTGGCTCCGGAGTCGAAGACGGGTCCGCCGGCTCGGAAGCCACCGAGGGAGCCTGCTCTTCTGGTTCGACGATCGGAGCCGCACGGGCATCCAGATCCCGCAGTTCCGCGAGCTCCGCCTCGCTCACTCCCCCGCCGGCGGCGTACGCCCGGCGCTGCAGCTCACGTCGTCGTGAGCTCTCCGCCTCGTTCAGCATCCCTCACCCCAGACTCTCGAGCTGCATCGCGGCCCACAGCAGCCATCCGGCGCTGAACAGCGTCGCGCACAGTCCGAGCACGAGCGCCCAGACCGCCACCGAGCGGTTCTCGATCGGCCGCCGCAGCGACATGATCGCGGCGATCACGGCGATAATGGCGACGGGGATCCCCCATCCGACGAACATCGACGTCGCCAGCGCGACCACCGCCGCGACGAGCGCCCACGGCGCGAGCCTGGCGTCGTCGACGGGCAGGCCGCCGGTCGACGGCTCCCACTCCGCCGGCTGCTCGTCGGCTTCCGGATGCACCGCCGCGGCCTGCTCGACGGGCACCGGCGCGGTGGGCAGCTTGCCGTACCCCCTCGACGCACCGGGCAGCGCCGCGTCGCCGCCGGGCTTCTCGACTTCGGGGGTGGGCTGCTCGATGCGCGGGTCGCTCATGCCGGCTCCACCTGGATCTCGGTCACCGGCAGCGTCGAATCCGCTCCGAAGGCGAGGGTCGACGGGCCGCGTCCGGCCGCGATCAGCTCGGCGGCGAGACCGGCTATCATCGCGCCGTTGTCGGTGCAGAGGGACAGCGGCGGGATGCGCACGGCGACACCTGCCGCCGCCGCCCGCTCGAGCGCCACCTCGCGCAGGCGCCGGTTGGCGATCACACCGCCGCCGAGCAGCAGTCGCGGCACACCCCGGTCTTCGCACGCGGCGAGCGCCTTGGTGACCAGCACGTCGATCACGGCCTCGCGGAAGCTCGCGGCGACGTCGGCGACCGGAACCTGCTCGCCGGCGGCCTCGGCGCGCTCGACCCAGCGGGCGACGGCCGTCTTCAGACCAGAGAACGAGAAGTCGTAGCGATGCGTGGCCATGTCGGATGCCTTCGACAGACCCCGCGGGAAGCGGATCGCCTTCGGGTCGCCCTCGGCGGCGGCCATGTCGATCTGCGGTCCGCCCGGATACGGCAGGCCCAGCAGCCGTGCGACCTTGTCGAACGCCTCGCCCGCCGCGTCGTCGACCGTCTCGCCGAGCAGCTCGACATCGGTGGTGAGGTCGCGCACGTGCAGCAGAGAGGTGTGCCCGCCCGAGACGAGAAGCGCGATCGTCGGGTACTCGAGCGGGGCCGTGGAGCGGTCGTCGGAGGTGAGGATGTCGGCGGCGATGTGCCCGACGAGGTGATTCACCGCATAGAGCGGCTTGCCGAGCGAGACCGCGAGGCCCTTGGCTGCGCCGACTCCGACCATGAGCGCTCCTGCGAGGCCGGGGCCGCTGGTCACCGCGATCGCATCGAGTTCCTCCAGCGTCACCTGCGCCTCGGCGAGTGCGCGGTCGATCGACGGCTGCAGCGCCTCGAGGTGGGCACGCGCCGCGACCTCGGGCACGACGCCGCCGTAGCGGGCGTGCTCGTCCATGCTCGAGGCGATCGTGTTCGACAGCAGCTGCCGACCGCGGACGATGCCGATGCCGGTCTCGTCGCAGCTCGTCTCGATCCCGAGCACCAGGGGGCCGGTCATGCGTTCGTCTCCTCTGCGGCATCCGGTTCTGCGGCATCCGTGTCGCTCGGGGTGCCGGAGTCCACCTGGATCGCAGGACCCGACCGGGCATCCGCTCCTGCGTTTCGCGTGCTCTCCTTCGTCTCGGACGCAGCCCCCGGGGCCCACGACCGCAGGTCGAGACGCATGACGACGGCATCCACATTGCCCGGCTGATAGTAGCCGGGCCTACGGCCGAGCTCGGAGAAGCCCTCCGAGCTGTAGAGCGCCTGCGCGACGGCGTTGTCGTCGCGCACGTCGAGGAACAGCTCCCGCGCGCCGCGCTCGACGGCGACCGCGATCAGGGCGCGCAGGAGCGCCCGCCCCCGCCCGCGCCCCCGCTGGGCTGCGTCGAGCGCGATGGTCTGGATGTCGGAATCGGCCGATCCGCGCAGAGCGCGCACCCCGCCGTACCCCACGACGCGGTCGCCCTCGAGGTCGACGAGGTACACATTGTGCAGACTGGCGATCTCGGTGCCCATCGTCTGCTCGCTCCACGCGTCCGAGGGGAAGCTGCGCCGCTCGAGCTCCATGATCGCGGCGAGGTCGTCGAGGGTCGCCGTGCGAAGCGTCATGAGCCGACCCGCTTCGGCGCACCCGGCTGCACCACGTCGGGCGAGCGCAGGTAGAGCGGTTCGACGTCGGCGAGCACACGGCCGCTCGCGATCGCCCTCGCGCCGACGCGGGCGAGCGCCGCGGCCGACAGCTCTGTGGCCTCGTGCGCCGGCTCGTCGAGCTCGACGCCCCTCTTCTCGAGTCGGGTCGGCGTGATCAGGTTCGGGATGCCGTCGGCATCCGCTCCGTCGAAGACGCTCACGGCGATCTCCCGCCGCCGCGCGTCGGTGACGACGGCGAACGGCCCTTCGTCGGGCGCGTCGAGCGCGATCGCGAAGTGGCTGGGGACCGGGACGAGCGGGACGCCTCGGCCGAACGCGAACGCGCGAGCCGCCGCGATCCCGATGCGCAGCCCTGTGAAGGGCCCTGGTCCCATGCCCGCCACGACGTGCGTGATCCCGGGGCGGACGACTCGCGAGAGCAGATCGCCGATGACCTCGGCGTGACCGAGCGGGTCGGGGGTGCTGGCCTCGGCGACGGTGCGCCCGTCGGCGTCGATGACGGCGACGGCCGTTCCGAGCGAGGTGTCGACGGCGAGGATCACCCTCCCAGGTTAGTCCGCGTCGCCGCCCGCGAGCCCAGGCGCACTCACGGAGAACAGGCGAACACGCGAGAACAGGACGAGATCGCGCAGATCGTCCTGCGTGCGCTCGATCGCCTGTGGCGAGCGAGTCGACGCGCTCAGCCCTCGATGCGTCGGATCGTCACGAAGCGAGGAGCATCGGCATCGAGGTCCTCGTCGCCGAGGTCGTCGTCGCCCCCGACGGGACGCTCGAGCTCGATGTCCCACCACGAGTCTGCGACGGCGGAGGCCATCGGCCGGCCCCACTCGATCACGACGACCGAGCGGGCGAAGTCGATGTCGAGGTCGTCGAGCTCGGCTGCCGATCCGAGCCGGTACGCGTCGACGTGCACGAGCGGCGCTCCCCCGACCAGCGACGGGTGGGTGCGGGCGATGACGAATGTGGGGCTCTGCACGGGACCGCGCACGCCGAGGCCCTCGGCGAGTCCGCGGGTGAAGGTCGTCTTTCCGGCACCGAGGGGTCCGGTGAGGATCAGCAGGTCGCCGGGCTGCATCTGCTCGCCGATGCGCAGGCCGAGGTTCTCCATGGCATCCGCGGTGCGGATCTCGACGCGCCCGAGGAAGGCGGGATCGACGCTCATGAGTGCGCGCTCCGCGGAACCCGCGCACCGATGCGGGTCACGATCTCGTAGTTGATGGTGCCTGCGGCATCCGCCCAGTCGGTCGCGCTCGGCAGCCCGACGGCCGGATCGCCGAACAGCACCACCTCGTCGCCCGGGCGCACCTCGTCGTCGCCGACGTCCACCACGAACTGGTCCATGGCGATGCGACCCGAGACGGTGTACCGGCGCCCGTTGATCATCACCGGGCCGCGGTCGGATGCCTGGCGGGGAACCCCGTCGGCGTAGCCGAGGGGCACGAGGGCGAGCGTCGTCTCGTTCTCGCAGCGGTAGGCGTAGTCGTACGAGACCCCGGCGCCGGCGGGCACGTGGCGCACAGCCGCGACCGACGCGCGCAGTCGCATCGCGGGGCGCAGTCCGAGATCGGCGGAGGTGCGGTCGGCGAAGGGCGAGAGACCGTACATCCCGATGCCGACGCGGACCGCGTCGAGCCGCGCCTCGGGGATGTCGATCGCGCCGGCCGTCGCGGCGAGGTGCCGGAACTCGGGGCGGATGCCGTGCGACCCGGCCTGGGCGACGATCTGCTCGTACCTGGCGAGCTGGGCGCGGTCGTCGCCGGCGCTCGCTCCGGAGAGGTGGCTGAAGATGCTGAGCACGCGGATGCGGCCGATCCGCTCGAGGCGGGCCGCCTCGGCGAAGACGCGGTCGAGATCGTCTGTCGCGATGCCGTTGCGGGAGAGGCCCGTGTCGACCTTGAGGTGGACGGATGCCGGCGGCTGCGCGGCGGCGGATGCCGAGAGCAGCTGCTCGTACGAGGAGATGCCGATCTCGATGCCCGCGTCGACAGCGTCGTCGAACCGGCGGTCGGGGGCGTGCAGCCAGGCCATGAGCGGTGCGGTGATGCCCGCCTTGCGAAGCGCCAGCGCCTCCTCGAGCGTTGCCGTTCCGAGACGGGTGGCGCCTCCGGCGAGCGCCGCCGTGGCGACTTCGGGAGCGCCGTGTCCGTATGCGTTCGCCTTGACGACGCCGATCACCTCGACGCCCGTGAGCGCGCGGAACCTCGCGACGTTGTGCGCGATCGCCCCGAGGTCGATCGACGCCTCGCGAAACGGGAAGGTGCGGGTCACAGGGCATCCGTCCTCTCGGCGATCACGTACGCGACGGCGAGGCCGGCGTCGTGCGTCATGCTCAGGTGCAGCGCGGTGATGCCGCGCTCTGCGACGACCGCCGCGGTCGAGCCACTGAGCACGAAGTGCGGTTTGCCCGACGGCTCGGCGCCGATCTCGATCTCGGTCCAGTAGACGCCGTCGCTGCCGCCGAGCGCCTTGATCAGCGCCTCCTTCGCCGCGTAGCGCGCGGCCAGCGAGCGCAGCTTCAGCCGCTGCTCCGATTCGGTGAACAGCCGGGGCAGCAGGCGAGGGGTGCGGGTGACCGAGCGCTCGAACCGCGCGATGTCGACGAGGTCGATGCCGGTGCCCATGATCACCCGTTCAGCCTACTCGGCGGCATCCGGCCCTCCCCCGCCCTACCGCCTCCTGCCCGCCCGCCTCGCCGTCTCCTGCCGCCCGCCCGCCCGCCGCACACATGTCGGCGCAGACCACGGATGCAGGCGGAGACCGCCCATTCGCGCCGACATCCGTACATCCCGCCGACATTCGTCCGCCGCGAGGCCTTCCCACTCTTTCTGCACAGACGGCCGACTCGGCCGATCCATCCACAATCTCCTCTGCCTCAACCCGCTGACGCCCCTGTCCGACGATGCTCGAGGAGTGCTCGCTCCCGCTGACCTTCTCGCCCGCTTCGGCGGCATCGCCCGCGGTGTGCAGCTGCAGGAGTACGGATGCAGTCGGCATGTTCTCGCGGATGCCGTGAACCACGGCAGGATCCGCCGCGTCCGCCCCGGGGTGTTCGCCCTGCCGACTGCCGACCCGAAAGTGGTCGCCGCCGCGGCGCACGGAGGCGAGCTCACGTGCGCCGATGCGCTCCGTGCCCGCGGAGTGTGGACGCTCTCCGGCTCCAACGACCGCGTGCACGTCTGGCTGGGCCGCGCCGGCCGGCGTCACACTCACCCCGGCTGCGAGTGCACCGCGCACCACTCGCCCGGCATGGCGCGGGTCGGATGCGCCTCGGCGGCGACGGCGCTGATCCATGCCTACCGCTGCCTCCCCGCCGAGGAGTTCTTCGCCGCCTATGAGTCGGCCTGGAACCGCCGCCTGCTCTCGGCATCCGACCGCCGCCGCATCGCCGCGGAGCTGCCGGCCGCGGCCCAGTGGATGCTGCAGCTCGCGCGATCCGACGCCCAGAGCGGGCTGGAGTCGCTGCTTCGCTTCCGCCTGCACCTTCTCGGCATCCGTCTCGACTGCCAGGTGGCGATCGAGGGAGTCGGCCGGGTGGATTTCGTCGTGGGGAGCCGGCTCATCCTCGAGGTCGACGGCCGCCAGAACCACCACGGCGCCGAACGACGTCACAACGACCTCGTGCGCGATGCGGCGGCGTCCGCCCTGGGCTTCGAGACGCTGCGCTTCGACTACGCGCTCGTGGTGCACCAGTGGAACATGGTCGTGCCTGCGATCCTCGCGGCGATGGGCCGCATCGGCGACTGAACTTCGCTGCTCGAGGCGGCTTCGCGCCCACCACCCGCCTGCCCGAGGCGGCTTCGCGCCCACCCCCCCGCCTGCCCACCCGCCCGCACGCCCGCCTGCACCACGCGCTCACATGTCGGCAGAAATGACGGATGTCGGCGGGATCGGCCGATTCCTGCCGACATCCGTAAGGCCTGCCGACATCCGGCGGGCCCGACCTCAAGAAGGGCGGCCCCGACGCGTCGGGGCCGTCAGCTCACTCGACCGTGACGGACTTGGCGAGGTTGCGCGGCTGGTCGACGTCGAGGCCCTTCGCCGTGGCCAGCGCCATGGCGAAGATCTGCAGCGGAACCACGGCGAGCACCGGCTCGAACATGGCCCCCGCGAGCGGGATGCGGATGACCTCGTCGGCGAAGGGCAGCACGGCGGCGTCGCCCTCCTCCGCGATCACGATCACGCGAGCGCCGCGGGCGCGGATCTCCTGGATGTTCGACACCACCTTCGAGTGCACCAGCGCAGAGTGGCGCGGCGACGGCACGAGCACGAAGACGGGCTGGCCGGGCTCGATCAGCGCGATCGGGCCGTGCTTGAGCTCTCCGGCTGCGAAGCCCTCGGCGTGGATGTACGAGATCTCCTTGAGCTTGAGCGCGCCCTCGAGCGCGATCGGGTAGCCCACGTGGCGGCCGAGGAACAGCACCGAGCGGGTGTCGGCCATCCAGCCGGCCAGCTGCGAGACGTGCTCCTCTTCGTCGGCGAGCACCGCGGCGATCTTCTCGGGCAGCGCCTGCAGCTCCGCCACGTCGGCGGCGGCTCCGGATGCCAGGGTGCCCCGCACACGGCCCATGTGCAGGCCGAGCAGCAGCAGGGCGGTGATCTGCGCCGAGAACGCCTTGGTCGACGCGACGGCGACCTCGGGGCCGGCGTGGGTGTAGACGACGGCATCCGACTCGCGCGGAATGGTCGCGCCCTGGGTGTTGCAGATCGACAGTGTTCGCGCACCGCGCTCGCGGGCGTACTTCACGGCCATCAGGGTGTCCATGGTCTCGCCGGACTGGCTGATCGAGATGACCAGGGTGCGGTCGCCGATCACCGGGTCGCGGTAGCGGAACTCGTGCGCGAGCTCCACATCGACCGGGACGCGGGCCCACTGCTCGAGGGCGTACTTGCCGACCAGCGCCGCGTACGACGCCGTGCCGCAGGCGGTGATGATGACGCGATCGATGCCCATGAACAGCTCGTCGAGCCCGTCGAGCTCGGGGATGACGACCTCGTCGCCCTGCACGCGTCCGCGGATCGTGTTGGCGACCGCCTCGGGCTGCTCCGCGACCTCCTTGGCCATGAACGAGGGCCATCCGCCCTTCTCGGCCGCTGCGGCATCCCACGAGACCTCGAAAGGCTGCGCCTCGACAGGGTTGCCGTCGAAGTCGGTGACCACGACCTCGTCTGGAGTGATCGACACCATCTGGTCCTGGCCGATCGCCAGCGCCTTGCGGGTGTGCTCCACGAAGGCCGCGACGTCGGAACCGAGGAAGTTCTCGCCCTCGCCAAGGCCGATCACGAGCGGCGAGTTGCGTCGCGCGCCGACGACGACCCCCGGCTGGTCCTGGTGCATGGCGAGCAGCGTGAAGGCGCCCTCGAGGCGGTTGACGACGGCGCGGAAGGCTGAGGCGAGATCTCCGGATGCCCGGTACTCGCGCCCCAGCAGCGCCGCGGCCACCTCGGTGTCGGTCTCGCTGCGGAAGGTGACCCCCTCGGCGACGAGCTCGTCGCGCAGCACGCTGAAGTTCTCGATGATGCCGTTGTGGATGACGGCGAGCCTGTCGTCGTCGGCCAGGTGCGGGTGCGCGTTCACGTCGGTGGGGCCGCCGTGGGTCGCCCACCTGGTGTGCCCGATGCCGGTGGTGCCGTCGCCGAGCGCGTGGTCGGCGAGCGAGTCGCGCAGCACGGCGAGCTTGCCGGCCTTCTTGCGCATGCCCAGGTCGCCCTGCTCATCGATCACAGCGATGCCGGCCGAGTCGTACCCGCGGTACTCGAGGCGGGCGAGGCCTGCGAGAAGGATGTCCTGGCTGGGCCGCGGGCCCACGTATCCGACGATTCCACACATGATCCCCAGGATAAGCGGCGGGTTTTGCGAGGGTTCCGAACGAACCCGATGCCCCCTCTGCGGGGGCGGTTCACAGCCGGATCCGCGATGATCTGTGTATGGCAACTTCTGACCCTGTCGCGGACGCGCGCCGAAACGGCCGCTCGCGGCGTGCTCGTCGGTGGATCTGGGGCATCGTGTTCGGCCTGGTCGGCGTGCTCGTCGCCGTCGCCGTCATCGGCGTGACTTACATCGCCGGACTGTCGTCGTCGTATGACAAGGCGGAGACGCTGCCGTCGGCGGAGGTCTTCCCCACCGACGTGCCCCGGCCGACGCCCACCAAGAACGTGGATGCGAAGAACATCCTGCTGCTCGGATCGGACTCCAGGAAGGGCCTCGGAGGGTCGGTCGAGGAGATCCGCGGTCAGCGCGCCGACAGCATGCTGCTCGTGCACATCCCCGCCGACCGATCCGGCGTGCAGGTGATCTCGTTCATGCGCGACAACTGGGTGCAGATCCCCGGTCACGGCGGCGCGAAGCTCAACGCGGCGCTGGCATTCGGCGGGACGCCGCTGCTCGTGCAGACGCTGGAGGAGATCACCGACGTGCGCATCGACCACGTCGCCATCACCGACTTCGAGGGCTTCAAGGGGCTCAGCGAGGCCCTCGACGGGGTCACCGTGAACAACTCCGTGGCGTTCAAGAACCAGGGCTTCGAATTCCCCCAGGGCCCGATCGACCTGCGCGGCCAGGAGGCGCTCGCCTACGTGCAGGCGCGCTACCCGTTCAAGGACGGCGACTACCAGCGCGTGCGCAACCAGCAGGCGTTCATCAAGGGCATGCTCGACAAGCTGGTCAGCAGGGAGACGCTGACCGATCCGGGGCGCATCGCCGCCTCGGTCGACGCTCTCGCCCCCTTCCTCGCCGTCGACGAGGGTCTGGACGCCGGCACGGTGGCGTCGCTGGGTCTCAGCCTGCGCGAAGTCGACAAGAGCGAGATCATCTTCCTCACCTCGCCCACACTCGGCACGGGCATGGTGGGCGATCAGTCGATCGTCCGCCCCGACTGGGACGGCCTCGCCGCCCTCTCGGAGGCGCTGAAGAACGACACCGTCCCGCAGTTCGCCGCGGAGTACCCGAGCAGGTGACCGTCGGGCCGCTGCTCAGACCTTGCGCAGCTGCACGCTCTCGACGGCATGCTCGGCGCCCTTGCGCAGCACGAGCGTGGCGCGGTGCTTCGTCGGCATGACGTTCTCGACGAGGTTGGGCATGTTGATCTCGTTCCAGTAGCCCAGCGCCGTCGTCACCGCCTCGTCGTCTGTGAGGTGCGCGAACACGTTGAAGTACGACGACGGATTGCTGAAGGCGCCCTGCCGGAGGGCGAGGAATCGATCGATGTACCAGCGCTCGATGTGCGCGGTGTCGGCGTCGACGAAGATCGAGAAGTCGAACAGGTCGCTGACGGCGACGTCGTTCGGCGCGGGCGGCGGCTGCAGCACGTTGAGCCCCTCGACGATGACGACGTCGGGGCGACGGACGACCACGTGCGCGTCGGGGACGATGTCGTAGCGCATGTGGGAGTAGAAGGGCGCGCGCACCTCGGCGGCGCCGCTCTTCACCTCGGTGAGGAATGAGATGAGCGCACGGCGGTCGTACGACTCGGGGAAGCCCTTGCGGTCCATCAGCCCGCGCCGTTCGAGCTCGGCGTTCGGGTAGAGGAAGCCGTCGGTGGTGACGAGCTCGACGCGCGGGGTGCCTGGCCAGCGGCTCATCAGCTCGCGCAGCAGTCGCGCGATGGTGGACTTGCCCACGGCGACCGAGCCGGCGACGCCGACGACGAACGGGGTGGTCGTGTCGCTCTCCTGTAGGAACGCGCTGGTGGCCGCTCCGAGCTCCCTGGTCGAGCTGGCGTACAGACTGAGCAGGCGGCTCAGCGGGAGGTAGACCTCGCGCACCTCGGTGATGTCGAGCCGGTCGCCGATGCCGCGGATGCCGACGACCTCCGTCTCGGTCAGCGGCTGATCGATCCCCGCTGCGAGGCGCGCCCAGTCGGCGCGGTCGATCTCACGATACGGAGACAGCGGCAGTGTCGAATCGGCGACGGTCACGGTGTCAATCGTAGCGATCGCACCGTCGGCATCCCTCCGGGGCGGTTCTCATGGGCGAGGTCATAGGCTGAAGGGGTGACCGATCGCGATGACTTCAGCGCTCCTCGCCTGCGCCGATCAGATCTGCGACGTCTGCGCGACTCGCTTCTGAAGGGCGAGACATCGCTGCCCGTCGGGGTTCCGGCACCGGTTGCCCTGGCCGCGGAGTCGTCTGCCGCCGGAGGCGGGACGATCATGACGGTCTGCACCGGGAACATCTGTCGCTCGCCCATGGCCGAGGTGCTGCTGCGTGCAGCGCTCGTCGGCACGGGGATCCGCGTTCACAGCGCGGGCACGCATGCCCTGGTCGACGAGGCGATGACTCCGCAGGCGCTGCAGCTGGCGCTGTCGAACGGTGCGGATGCGTCGGGGGCGGATGCCCATCGCGCGCGCCTGCTCACAGAACCGCTGCTCGCCGAGACCGACCTCGTCCTCACGATGGCTCGGGAGCATCGGTCTGCCGTGGTGCAGATGGCCCCGGCTCTGCTGCATCGGACGTTCACCGTGCGGGAGTTCGCCCGGCTCGCCGCCACGCTCGGAGACGACGAGGTGCGGGGCGGCGTGGCCGCCGACGGCTCCGACGCGGGGGCGCGCCTGCGGTCCCTCGCGCGGCTCGTCGGGGGGCAACGAGGGCTTATGGCCGCTCGTCCCGACGACGACGACGTCATCGACCCTTACCGCCGATCCCAGACGACGTACGACCTGTCGGCCTCGCAGCTCGTGCCTGCTGTCGCCGAGGCCGCGCGGGTGATCCGCGCCGCGCTCCCGTGACGGCCACGCGGCCGTCGAGCGAACGCAGCGTATCGAAGCGCCTCATCCTCTCGCGCGCCGCGCGCGTGCTGCTCGTGCCCTACCTGATCGCGCTCGCGCTGATCGTGTGGCTGCCGGCCCCTGAAGCGTCGACGGTGACCGGTGTCGTCTTCGAGATCGCACACGAGGTCAGCCGGCTCTCCGGGATGACCGTCGAGATCAGCTACGCGATCTTCGAGTTCGTCGCGAACATCGTCCTGTTCGTGCCGTTGGGGCTGCTGCTGTCTCTGTCGTGGCCGGGCGCCGGCCTCTGGACCATCGTGCTGCTGGGCTGCTCGACGAGCGCGACCATCGAACTCGTCCAGCTGCTGCTGCCCAGCCGCGTCACGGCACTGTCCGACGTGATCGCCAACACTCTCGGCACGGCGGCCGGGGCGCTGACGGCCGGCATGATCATCGGACTCGGTCGACGCGAGCGCCGCCGCTGGCGTGCGGCCCCCGCCGTCCGTCGTGCAGCGTCACCCGGCTCGTCCGTGGACGGGTCGAGCACTCGATGCGCGCATCATCTGCCGGACCGAGCGAACCCCGTGCGCGAATGGCCGCGCTGCGAAGGTCCAGTAGCCGCACAGGGCCAGCGCCACGCATCCGAGGGCGGGCAGCGGCTCGAGCCACCAGGCCGACGCCATGAACACGGCCACGACGCCGAGCTCGGCCAGGGAGAGGGCCGACCATCGGAGGCCGAAGACCCGTCGCACCTTCGCCTCGACGAGTGATGCGCGCAGAAGCGTCACGATGAACACCGATATGACCACGAGCTCGAGACTGCGCATCGCGAATGCGGCGACGACGGCCAGGACGAACACCGTCGCGACGCCGATGAGATTGTGCGCCATGAGCGCCTTCTCGTACCGCATGGCCTTCAGGTAGTTCGTTCCGATCAGCCGCAGCTGGGCCTCGTAGACGAACACCGGGAACATCAGAGCCAGGAACCGCAGTCCGTCGCGGTAGTCGGGCAGCGCCCACGATGCGAGTGCCATCAGCGGTATGCAGAACAGCAGCAGTGAGAGCATCGTCGACATGATGATCGGTCGCGCGGCGACATACACATCGCGAAGGCGAGATGCATCCAGCAGACGCAGCCAGGGGAACACCACGACGGCCACAGACGTCACCGCCACCAGCACGATGTTCGCCGTGTTGAACGCCAGCGACACCGAGCCGAACACCGCGACCGACCATTCGGCTTCGATCATCCAGCGCGCGATGCTGGGCACCAGCATGGCCGACAGATTCGCGATCAGCACGCTCGTTCCCGCACGTCCGTTCCCGACCAGCTCCGCCCATCCCCGCCGAGCCGACGCGAGTCGGCCCCACACGCTCGAGCGCGCCACGATGACGGCGAGGACGAGCGCGGTCGCCTTCCCCGCGATGTCGGCCTGGAGCAGAGGGATGATGTCGCGCACGCCGCCGAGGACGAGGGCGAACGTCAGCACGACCACGATCAGGCGCTCGACGGCTGTGATCGTCGCGTAGGCCGTCATCCGGAAGGTCGCCTGAAGGGTCATGGTCAGCAGCGTCCGGGGCACGAAGAGCACGGCGCCCACGCAGGCGTAGACCATGATCTGAGCCCGCAGATGGTCGGGCGCGAGCGCGATGAACGCAGCGGCGATCCCCAGGTTGGCGACGAAGACGACGCCGAGGTACAGCCAGAACTCCGTCCGGAAGAGAGGATGATCCAGTTCGCCGTACTGCCTCCCCGCATAGCGCAGCTGCACTCCGTCGGTCACGCCGAACGTCACGTAGCCCAGCACGAGCGTGTACAGCTGGAAGAGCTGCCAGTACCCGTACTCCGTGGGAGAGAGGAACAGGGGGAGCCCGAATATCAGCACGGCGTTGAACGCGAGAACGGCGAGGTTCCCCGTGAGCACCGATGCGATGCCGCGCATCACGCCCATCACGCTCATCTCGTCGCCACCGCTTCCCGGTTGTCGGGGTGCCTCGTGACGACCAACGTGGCCGCGATCATCGCGTACACCGCGAGGAATGCGGTGCCGAGAGCCTGGACGATGAACTGCGTGAAACCGCCCCGGGGAGCGAACATCACGCCGTAGAGGAGGGCCAGCACGAAGAGCCGCACGAAGTACGGACCGTTGAGCAGACGCGGTGCAGCCATGAGCATCGCTCCCATGGCCATCGAGCCGAGCACGACCGCGAGGATCCCGCCGTCGACGAGCAGCTCCGCCACGAAGCTCGAGCCGTAGCCGCTGCCCCGGAGATAGTCGTCGCCAAGGGCCAGGTAGCTGATGGCATGGGACAGCTGGTGCCCCTCGGCCGCTCGCTCGATCGTCTGTCCGCTGCCGACGCCCCGACCTCCGAACACCGGGAGCAGATAGGCCTGGATCGATTCGATGATCTGGCCGAAGGAGTAGAGCCGATCATGCGGGAGCGTGCCCTCGTATCGGATCGCGTAGCCGATGACATTGACACTGACGCCCTGGTCGAAGAGGAAGTCGACCGCCGGGCCTCCGGGCAGGCCCAGTGCGCGTGTGCGACCGCGCAGTGTGTTGAGCAACGCGAGCAGGCCCATCAGCGCCACGCCGCCGATGGCGGCGATCAGCCCGTACCTGAGCGTCACCCAGCGCTCGCCCTTCGGGGCCGTGAGGTGGCGGTGGAGCCAGTACAGGCCCACGAGCAGAAGTCCGAGCACGAAGGACGACCGCTGCCATGTGATCAGTGTGAATCCCATCACCCCGAGGTAGACGAGCGAGTGGAAGATCGCCGGGCGGCGGGCGGGGACGGATGCCAGATATGCGAAGAAGGCGGGAGTCGCCATCTCGGCGACGAACTCGAGAGGAGCGGGCATGAGTCCGACGGCGAGGCGTGCTTCGTAGAACCCGGACGTCTGCCCGCTTCTCGCCAGAAGCAGCGCCTGGAGCGCGACGAACGGGATCGCGACGTAGAAGATCGTCAGCGCCACCACTCGCACTCTCGCCGGCGCGGGACGCCGGCTGCGTGCATCGGATCCCCGTTTCCCACCCGCGCTGAGCAGCGACGCCCCGGCGATGAGCGCGATCAGACTCGTCGTCAGCACAGCGAGCATCTGTCCGACCAGCAGTTCGTCGGTGAAGTTCGTCCCGAGGATCCCCAGACGCAGCTGGCTGCCGTCCACCAGCAGGTAGGTGCCGATTCTCGCGAGAAGGAACAGCCCGAACGGGGCGAGGAAGACGGCGAGCACGTAGCGCCGTGCGAAGTCCGCCGCGCACCACGCCCAGGCTCCGCCGTAGCTGATGAAGAGAGCCGCCACGAGTGTCGCGAGGTGCCAG
Organism: Microbacterium esteraromaticum; assembly: GCF_014084045.1. Lineage (NCBI taxonomy): Bacteria > Bacillati > Actinomycetota > Actinomycetes > Micrococcales > Microbacteriaceae > Microbacterium > Microbacterium esteraromaticum. Next base: position 2,019,943 of record NZ_CP043732.1, on the reverse strand, counting down.
GTGCTCACCCCGACGAGAAGCAGCGACAGCCCGGTGACGAGCATGAGGAGTGCGCAGGCGCTGACCCCGACATGACGCGATGCCGCCGTCGCGCGCGGGGCGCGTGCCATGAGGGCCGGCGGAGTCATCCGTCCGCGTCCATGAGCTCGATCAGTTCGTCGGCGAAGTCGCCGAAGACGACGTCGCCGTTCCAGTTCTCCGCCCACTCGCGGCGCATGGACGTGCCCAGTCTCCGGTACTCGTCGTCGGGAAGCTCCAGCACATCCCGGATCGCTTCGGCCAGATCGGCTGCGGCGCACCCCGCATCGAGCACGTACGGCCACCCCTGCGGAAGAAGCTCCGTCGTGCCGCCGACATCCGTCACGACGACGGGCACGCCCGCCCGCATGGCCTCCATGACCGAGACCGGCACTCCTTCGCTTGTCGACACGTTCACGAACGCACTCGCGCCGGCGGCTCGGTACCACTCCCCTATCTCGCCGTTGTCGATGTGACCACGGAACTGCACGGCATCCCCCAGGAGTCGCCGGCTGGACTCGACGAGCGTCGACGCGTACTTCTCCGCTCCCCAACCGAGGTGGACCCACCGCACGTCCAGACCGTCGGACCTCAGACGGGCGACAGCCTCGGCGACCAGTTCCAGCCGCTTGAGCGGGCGGATCGTCGAGCATGTGACGATCACCCGCGACGTCCTGTCGGAGACGGGCGACGTCCCGGCCGGCACGACACCGAGTCGTCGTACGCCGACCTTGGGCGCATGCTCGGGATACTCCGCCCTCAGCCTCCGCGCGGAGTACTCCGCGACGGGGAACACCGCGTCCAGGCCGGTGAGAAGCCGCGACCGGGCCGGGAGGTAGTTGACAGGTGACGCCGCGGCGTTGATGTCGTACCCGTGCGCGCGGCTGACGACCCTGGGCCTCCACGTCGCCAGCGGGCCCTCTGCCAGGAGCATGCCGACTCTGGCGGTGACGTAGAGCCAGTAGCTGTAGATGAGGATGCTGTCTTGATCCGAGAGATCGCGATCCCGCAGCGCCGAGGCGACGCGAGCGGCCACCTCGCGCGAACGCCCTTCGAAGTACGACTCATATGCGATCCGCACGGGGAGGTTCCACGGAGTGCTCCCGATCGGCTTCGCGCGATGGGGGAATCCCGCGCGGAGCTGCCTCGCCTTCGCAGCCATCCCGCTGTCGTAGCGCGTGTCGACCAGTACTGCACCCGGCGGAAGCACGCGCGTCTGAGACATGGAAGCAGAACGCATCGTCGGTACGACGAGTACCTGGTCGAATCGCTCGACGAGGTGCGTCAGCTCGCGCTCGACGTACTCCTCGCCCCGGAAGAACGGATAGTAGTTCGTCAGGAGGACGAGTCTCTTCGCCATCGCATCAACTCCGATTCCGGTGAACACCGTGCCCGGTGAGCACGACCCTCACTGTGCGCAGCACGATCCGCGCATCCAGGCGGAGCGAGATCTCGTCGACGTACGACACGTCGAGCCTCGTCCGCTGTTCCGCGGTCGCGAGGTTGCGCAGATACGCCTGCGCGTATCCGGTGAGTCCCGGCCGCACCTCGAATCGACGCCGGAACTCATCAGAATATCGGTGCTCGTTCCCCAGCGGGCTCGGGCGGGGACCGACGATGCTCATCTCGCCCCGGATCACGTTGATGAGCTGGGGCAGCTCGTCGAGGCTCGTGCGGCGGATGAAGCGCCCCACGCGGGTGACACGGGGATCGTCTGCGCTGTTGAACGTGGACCCGTCGTCGTTCCTGATGTCCGGGGCATCGACCTTCATCGAGCGGAACTTGAAGAGCGGGAAGTGCGCCATCCGCTGCCCCAGTCGCGGCGCCGCGTAGAACACCGGGCCCCGGTCCTCGAGCTTGATCGCGATCGCGACCAGCAGCGCTACGACGGCAGTGACGGGCAGCGCGAGCACGGACACGGCGATGTCGAGCGCCCGCTTCCCGCTTCGCGTATAGAAGGTCGAGTGGGTCACGACACCTCCCTGTGGATCTCCCCGAAGGCGACGACGGCCGAGGTGGGCCGGTACCCCAGTTCGCGCTGCGCCTTCGCGATATCCATCGAGCTCGCCGGCACCAGCGCCCGCGGATCCGACGTCTTCACGATGCGGGAGGACGAGCCGAAGCCTTCGATGATCGCCTCCGCCATCTCCAGCGAGCTGCGCGGCGTACCCGATCCGATGTTGTAGACGCCCTCGGCGGCCTGGGTGGACAGCGACTGCACGACCCCGCGAGCCGCGTCCTTCGCATACACGAAGTCCCTCCGGGCCGATGCCGCCGTATTCACCTCGATGTCCTGACCTGCTGCCGCGCGGCGCATGAAGCGATTGATCATGTAGTCGTTGTGCTCGTTCGCGCCGTAGAGGTGGCCGAGACGGAGCGATCGAACCTGCAGACGCGGATACTGCGGCACCAGCAGCTCGACCGCATGCTTCATCACGCCGTAGGTCAGCGCGGGTGCGATCGCGGCCGATTCGGACCACGGCAGCGACCCCGCACGGTCGTAGACCCCGATCGTCGAGGCGTACGCGATGTCGCGGACCCCGACCGCTGTGGCCGCCTCGAACAGGTTCTGGGCACTGGTCAGCGATGAGATGTGCGCCCCGACCGATCGCTCGGACGATCGCGACGCCGCGAGGTGCACGACGGCGTCGATCCCGAGGTCGCCGAGCGACGATGCGAGCGAGTCGACCTCGTACGACGTCGCGACCGCGTTCGGCACCGAGCCTCGACGGCCCTCGCGGGTCAGGACGACGGTCTCGACGCCTTGCTCCTGCAGCTCCGCGACGACGTATCGACCGAGCAGGCCCGTCCCTCCCGTGATCGCGACCCGGCTAGGCATCGGACCTCACCCGGTATCCGACCTTGTCCATCCGCCCGTTGATCGGACGCACGACATCGTCCTGCGCGTAGTAGTACTGCTCGAAGTCGGCTTCACGGTCGTCGAAACGCTGGTTCATCCGGCCGGGCGGCTGCGCGAGGAACTCGAGCGTGCCCGCCACCTGCCGCGCCGGCTCGAACCGCTTCCGATCCGGCACGTCGCCGTTCAGCAGATGGTCGACGACCACATCGAGCAGGTTCACCCCCCGGGTGTACTCGATGAGACGCCAGAGGTGGCATCCGTCGAGTCGCGGCGAGACCTCGAGCACGAAGGGCTCTCCGTCGACGACCTTCATCTGGGCGTAGATCGGGCCGTTCGCCACCTTCATCGCCGTTGCCAGCTGCTCCAGGAGATCGCGAGCCAGCCCGACCGTCCTCTCGGTGGCGTTCAGCGACGGCAGCCGGTGCTCTCTGACCAGACCGACGTGGCCGTCCCACGTGTTGCGATCCGAGACGGCGCAGAACACCAGCTCGCCGTCGACGAGATAGCCGTTGACGGAGATCTCGGGCCCGTCGAGGTACCGCTCGACGATGGCCTGTCCGTTCCTGCTGTGCGCGACAGCCGCTTCGACCGCATCCCGGTACTCGCGTTCGTCATGCACCAGGGCGACACCTCGCTGGCCCTGCGAGTCGTTCGGCTTGACGATGAACGGGAACGCGAGCCCTGGCACGGGTCCGGCACCCGAGCTGACGCGGAAGAAGGGCACGTTGCCTGTCGTGTCCGGCCCGAGGCGCTCGCGCATCAGGAGCTTGTCGTTGCATACGAGGGCCGAGGCCGCGGACGCGAGAACAGGCAGTCCCAGTCGCTCACTCGCCTCCCCGACGACGGGCATGGCGCGATCCGACCCCACCGAGTAGATCGCATCGACCGCGTGCGCCTCGGCCAGAGCGACGATCTCATCCACCTCGGCGAAGTTCTGTTCGATGAAGACGTCGGCGCGGGCGGCGCCGGGGCCGTCGGCCGAACCCGCGCAGGCGATCACATGATGGCCGTCGCGCTGCGCGCGCACGATGAGGTCGTCCTGCACTGCGGCGACCCCGAGAACGAGTAGGCGGGACATCCGGTGCCTCGCCTCAGAGCCCGAGTCCGACGAGAGTGTCGGCGATGCGATCGATCTGGGCCTCGGTCAGCGTCGAGTGGAGCGGGAGGCTCAGCTCGTTGCTGAACTGCTCTATGGCGTTGGGGAAATCCGATGCGGAGAACCCCAGTGCCCTGTACGCCGTCATCATCGGCAGCGGCTTGAAGTGGACGTTCGCGGTGATGCCCTGGGAGGCGAGCCCGGCGATGATGCCGTCGCGGAACTCCCTGCCGCGTCCGCCCAGCTGCAGCATGTAGAGATGTGCGCTCGAGCGCTGGGTGGCGTCGAGGTGCACGAGAGAAGCGCACTGGCGCCCCGCCAGCGTCGAGTCGTAGTACTGCACGAGTTCATGGCGACGATCGATCATGCCGTCGTAGCGGGCCAGCTGCACCCGGCCGATCGCGGCGGCGATGTCGGTGAGGTTCGCCTTGTACCCGAGCGTGACGATGTCGTACTCCCAGCCGCCCGAGACGGACTTCGACAGAGCATCCTTCGTCTGCCCGTGCAGCGCGAGAAGTCGAAGCCGACGGTGGACGTCCGCGCCGCCCGGAAGAGCGGCGCTCCAGGTGGCCGCACCGCCTTCGGCCGTCGTCAGGTTCTTGACCGCATGGAACGAGAACGCGGTGAAGTCGGCTGCGGAACCGCTGGACACCCCTCCACGCGAGGCCCCCATGGAATGGGCGGCATCCGCGATGATCGCGATGCGCCCGAGCGCCGCCTGCATGTCGCTGCCGGGGCGGTGCAGTCCTTTTCGCTCATCCGCCACGGCGCGGATCTCGTCGTAGTCGCACATGACACCGCCGATGTCGACCGGGATCACCGCTTTGGTGCGGTCGGTGATCGAGCGATGGATCTGCTCGGGGTCGATGGCGTACGAGCCGGGCGCGGTGTCGACGAGTACCGGGACCGCGCCGACATGCGCGATCGCGCTCGCGCTCGCGGAGTAGGTGTAGGCGGACGTGATCACCTCGTCGCCGGGTCCGACACCAAGGCAGCGCAGGATGAGTTCCAGCGCTGCGGTCGCGGAGTTCACCGCGGCCGTGCCGCCGGCCCCCGTGTACGCCGAGATCTCGGTCTCGAACTTCGCCGTCTCGGGTCCCGTCGTGATCCAGCCCGAGCGCATCACACGCGCGACCGCGTCGATCTCGGCCTCGCCGATGTCGGGAGGGGAGAACGGGATGGTGTCTGCCATGTGCGGGCCTATCTGAGGGATCGTCGTTCGTGTGTCGGAGGGTGCGGAGCTATTCGGCCGATTCGGGACCGCCGGGCCCTGGCGCCTCGCCGGCCGTGCCGTCGGGCCGCGTCGGGAGAAGCATCCTGGCCATCCATCCCTGCTTGTCGAGCCGCTCCGGACTGATCGGGTCGGCGGTCGTGTGGGAGATCTTCGGGTGGAAGGGCCGCTCGAGGTTCTCGCGCGAGCCGACGAGCTCCTCATGCAGCTTCTCGCCCGGCCGCAGGCCCGTGAAGACGATCTCGATGCTCTTCCCCGACATCGAGATCATGCGCTTGGCCACCTCGAGGATCGAGACGGGCTCCCCCATGTCGAGGATGAGCACCTCGCCCGCGCGGCCGATGCCGCCCGCCTGGATCACGAGCTGACAGGCCTCGGGGATCGTCATGAAGTAGCGCGTCGCCTCGGGATGGGTCACGGTGAGGGGCCTGCCCTCGCGGATCAGCGTCTGGAAGGTCGGCAGCATGGATCCCCGGCTGCCGATCACGTTGCCGAAGCGCACCGACACGTAGTGCTGCCCGGTCTGCTCCCCCGCCCAGGCCGTGAGCTTCTCGGCCACTCTCTTCGAGTGTCCGAGGACGCTCGTCGGGTTGGCAGCCTTGTCGGTCGAGACGTTGACGAAGTGGGTCGTGCCGACGCGCATGGCCGCGCGCAGGACGTTCAGCGTCCCCAGCACGTTGGTCTTCCAGCCCTCGTCGGGATACTGCTCGAGCATCGGCAGGTGCTTCAGGGCTGCGGCGTGGAAGACCACCTCGGGACGGCGCTCGTCGAAGATGGCCGTGAGTGTGTCGTGCTCGCGGATGTTCGCGAGCACGACGTCGTCGGTGTGCAGCAGACCATGACCGGCGACGCCGAGCTGGGCCGCCTGCAGGCCGGTCTCGTCACGGTCCAGCATGATCAGCTCGGCCGGACCGAACTTCGACAGCTGGCGGCACAGTTCCGATCCGATCGATCCGCCGGCGCCGGTGACCAGCACGCGCTTGCCGGTGATGTAGCCGGCGATGAGCTCGACATTGGTGTCGACGGGATGACGACCGATGAGATCCTCGATGCTGATGTCTCGCACGTCGGTCAGCGCTTGCTCGCCGGACAGCATCGCGTTCAGCGAGGGGGTGACGGCGACACGGGCGCCCGCCCGCGCGGCGCGATCTGCGATGGAGCGCAGCATCACGCTGTCGGCCTGCCCCATCGCGACGATGACCAGCGATGCACCGGTCTGCGTGATCGCGGCCTCCACCTCCGACGTCCTGCCGACCACGGGCACGCCGCGAAGGACGAGGTTGGCCTTCGCGGGATCGTCGTCGAGCAGACCGACCGGGCGGATGGCGGAGACCGGATCCGTGGTGATGTGGTGCAGCAGCCGATCGGCGATGAACCCGGCCCCCAGGATCAGCGCCGGCTCTGCGTCGTCGCCCGGCTTGCGCGAGCGGTCCATCACGAGGCGAGCCACGTAGCGCACCCCGAACATCAGCAGCATCACGATGGGCGCAGCGAGGAACATCGTGCCTCGGGGGATGCCGATCACGGTACCGGCCGTGACGACCAGCAGCCCGAGCACGGTGGTGATGCCCAGGACGATCAACGCGAGTAGACGGACCTCGTCGAAGGACCCGTACGGATGGCGGCCGCGATAGAGCTTCGTGACCACACCCGCCCCGAGGTGCACGGCCGCAGCGACACCGGCCAGGAGGATGGTCGCCAGCCAGTCGTCTAGCGGCACCGCGAAGTCGAACCTGAGGGCGACCGCAAGCAGCACCCCGGCGCACCAGGCCGCGACATCGACCGCGGCGGACGCGGTGCGCCGGCCCCGTTGAGCCGCCGATACGGGTCGTACGGCGGCGATCTCGCCGGTTGCCGTGCTGAGCTCTCCTGCGATCTCATGCGAAAGCAGGCCCTGTCCGCCCTTCATGGTTGCAGGAATCCCCTCGTATCGACGATCCCCAGACCCAGAGGCGCTCCCCCACAGAGCACCTCGGTAAATATACTGGCATATTTCGTCGGGCGAGATCACTCCTCCGGTGACGGCGAGGGCGACGGCGACGGCTCCGTCGGCGGGTCGTCGGACGGAGTCGTCGGGCCGGAGTCGGGCTCCGGCTGGCTGCGGCGCCGCTCCTGCTCGCGCTGCAGTTCGCGCTCGCGCTCCTCTTCGAGGCGACGCGCGTGGACGTGATCCTCCGCGAGAGCGATGACCGCGTCCCGGAATGCTCCGAGCGTCGATCGCCCTGCTCCGGTGCCGAGATCCGCCTCGGCCACTGCCTCGGCGGCGGCGATCACGGCATCCTGCTCATCCTGCCCGGCTTCGGGGTGGTCGCGCACAGCGCGCTCGGCGGCCGCGGGGAATGTGGCGCGGAAGCGGTCCAGTGCATCGCCCAGCACCGCGCGGCTCGTCTGAAGGCCCTCCCGCACCTCTCGGAGCTCGACGGCGGCGCGATCGAGGTCCGAAAGCCGCTTCTGCGCCGCATCGAGAGCCTGACCCACGCTCTCGAGGTCGTCCGCTCCCCCCTGCGCCCGCCTGTACTGCGTCGGCAGCGAGGGCAGCTCGGTCGCAGCCAGCGCGGATCGATGCGCGTCGACGGCACTGAGTGCGGCGTCGAGCGCCGCAGCATCCGCGATCGGGATGACACCGGCACCGTCGCCCGGTTCGGCGGAACCAGGCGGGATGTCCGCCGGATCCGTCGCCTCCCGCGTCACCTCGAGCGCCGCTCGAATCTCGTCGACGCCGACGAGGGATTCCTCCAGCTCCGCCGCCAGGCGGCTGCGCGCCGTCGCCAGCCCCAACTCCACGCCTTCGATGGTCCTCTCGTCGTCGGCGAGGATGGTCAGCGCGTCGGATGCAGGATCGGCTGTCGCCGCCTGAACACCCCAGGTCAATGAGGCCGCGGCGACCGCGAGCGCGGCGAGGCTCGCCGCGGCGACGCTGACGGCGTCCCTGCTTCGACGCGGGCGACCGCCGTAGGGCGCGGTGCGCGTCGCTGCCCGAGGCGCCTGCGGCTGCTGCCCGGTCGGCGTCGACCTGACGAGCGCGATCAGCGCGTCGCGGCTCGACGCGGTCGACGGGTCCGGCTGGGCCGGGCGACGGTCGCCGAGCAGCGAGCCCAGCCGATCAGCCTGTGACCGGTCGGCTGGGGCATCCTGGCAGCGGCGGCCCCCTTCGGGGAAGAGGTCGTCGAGTGTCGTCATGGATGGATCCCCGGTCGAACGGCGCATGGCCTGCGTGGTCAGCAGATAGTCTCAGACGATATACCGGTACATCCGGTCACGCCCACCCGCAGGAGCAGCATGGATCTTCACGACCTCATCCGCATGGTGCGGCGGCAGGTCGTCCTCATCCTCGCCGCCGCGCTGGTCGGCACGAGCGTCGGCGCCATCACGGCGCTGCTGACGCCGCAGCGCTTCGAGGCGACAGCCCAGATGCTGATCTCGGTCGATGTGGCTGACACCGCAACGGCGGGCGAGTTCGCGCAGGCGGGCAGCTATGCGGTCCAGGTCGCCGAGAGCTACCGCATCCTGCTCACCAGCTCGGGGGTGCTGCAGCCGGTGATCGACGACCTGGGGCTCGACACGACTCCCGACGCCCTGGCCCCGAGCGTCCGGTCGCGTCTCGCGCCCAACGGCGTGCTCATCTCGGCCACCGTGAGCGACGCCAATCCCGGGCAGGCTGCGCGCATCGCGAACGCCGTGGCCGACAGCTTCCGCACGATGATCACCGAGCAGCTGGAGAGGCGCGACGCGGCAGCCTCCTATCGTGTCGACATCGTCCCCGTGCAGGCTGCGACAGTCCCTCGGTCGGCCGCCGCGCCGAACCTCGGCCTCTCTATCGCGCTGGGCGCCGCGATCGGACTCGCTGCCGGAGTGGCCCTCGCCTTCCTCCGAACGATGCTGGATCGGCGCATCCGCACGCTCGACGACGTGGAGGATGCGCTCGAGTCCCCGCTGCTCGGGGGCATCCCCTTCGATGCTCAGGCGTCAGACCGTCCCCTGATCATGGTCGATGCGCCTCGCGAACCACGGGCCGAGGCGTACCGATCCCTGCGCACGAACGTGCGGTTCCTCTTCCCCGAGAACGGCTCGGCGGTGTTCGTCGTCTCCAGCTCCCGGCAGGGGGAAGGCAAATCGACCGTGGCCGCGAACCTCGCCCTCGCGTTCGGAGAGGCGGGCTACCGCGCGGCTCTGATAGACGCGGACCTGCGAAGGCCGCGGGTCGCCACGCTGTTCGGCATCGAGGGCGCGATCGGGCTCAGCGATGTGCTGATCGGCCGCATCGGCGTGCAGGACGCGATGGTGCGCTGGGGGCGCAACCGGATGTTCGTCATGCCGGCAGGCACGATCCCTCCCAACCCCGCCGAACTGCTCGGCTCAGGGGCGATGGAGCGACTCCTCGACGATCTCCGCGCCGCATTCGACGTGGTGATCCTCGACGCGCCCCCGGTGCTGCCCGTCACGGATGCCGCAGTGCTGACGCGTCTCGCCACCGGCGTGCTGCTCGTCGCAGCCGCCGAGTCGACGACGCTCGATGACCTGGCCTCGGCTGCGCAGCGATTCACGGGAACCGAGCGGGTGCTCGGGAGCGTCGTCACGAAGGTGCCCACCCGCGGCGCCGACCGCACCGCTTACGGCGACTACGCATACGGCACTCTGGCCGGAGTCTGACCGCGCCCGACCACGACTCGGGCGCAGAACTAAGGAGATCGATCGCGTGGAACTTCGCGACTACGTGCGCATCCTGCACAAGAACTGGATACTCATCGTGGCGCTTCTGGTGCTCGGCCTGGTCGGCGGAGCCGGCTTCGCAGCCGTGCAGACACCGAAGTACGTGGCGTCGACCCAGCTGTACGTGTCGGTGCGCACCGACGGTGCAGCCACCGGCGACCTCGTCCAGGGCACCACCTTCGCCCGACAGATGGTCGCGAGCTACGTCGACGTCGTCGACACCGCGCTCGTGCTGGAGCCGGTCATCGACGAGCTCGGGCTCGACACGTCCGTCTCCGCGCTGGCATCGCGCGTCACGGCGACCACCCCGCTGAACACCGTGCTGATCGACATCGCCGTGACCGATCGCGACCCGCGCCAGGCGGCGGAGATCGCGAACGCCGTCGCGGAGAGCTTCGGCGGCGTCGTGCAGAACAGGCTCGAGCGTCCCACCGGCGATGCGTCGACGAGCCCTGTGGTCACGACCGTCACCGAGCCCGCCGTCGCGCCAAGCGCACCCAGCGCACCCAACGTTCCCCTGCTCGTGCTGCTCGGCACTCTGCTCGGCCTCGCGCTCGGCGTCGGAGCTGCCGTGCTGCGCACCGTGCTCGACAACCGGGTGCACACGCTGCACGATCTCGAGGGAATCACCGACCGACCCATGCTCGGCGGCATCGCCTTCGATCCGGATGCCGCGAAGCGCCCGCTCGTCGTGCACGCCGATCCGCGCAACCCGCGCGCGGAGTCGTTCCGCACGCTGCGCACCAACCTGCAGTTCCTCGACGTGGAGGACGGACCGCGCATCTTCGTCGTCTCGAGCGCGGGTCCGGGCGAGGGCAAGTCGACGACCACCGCCAACCTGGCGATCGCGCTCGCCGAGACGGGTGCGCGCGTGGCTCTGATCGACGGCGATCTGCGTCTGCCCCGCGTCGCCGACTACATGGGACTCGAGGGCGGCGTCGGTCTGACCGACGTCCTGATCGGGCGGCTCGATGTCGCCGATGCCCTGCAGAAGTGGGGCAGCACGGATCTGTTCGTGCTCGCCAGCGGCCGCATCCCCCCGAACCCCAGCGAGCTGCTCGGCTCGGGCGCGATGACCAAGATGCTCGCATCTCTCGGCGAGTACTTCGACTACGTTCTCATCGATGCCCCGCCTCTCCTGCTGGTCACCGACGCAGCGGTGCTGGGCAAGAAGACGCGTGGCGTCATCCTCGTCGCGGCATCGGGCAAGACCAGGAAGCAGGAGCTCTCCGGTGCTGTGCGATCGCTCACCACCGCCGGGGTCCAGCTGCTCGGAACGGTCGTCACCATGCTGCCCACGAAGGGTCCCGACAGCTACGGCTACGGCACCTACACCTACGGCGCGAAGCACGTCGCAGAGACCGCGGGCGGGGGTCGGACTGCGAAGCGCCGGAAGAAGAAGTCGGCGTCTGCGCGTGCAGACGCCGAGCCGCGCCGGCGCGTGTCAGCCGGGAACTGACGCTCCTCGCCGGGACGCCTCATGCGTCCCGGCGGGGACGCACATCAGCGGCCCGCGTACCCGTTCGGGTTCTGCGACTGCCAGGCCCAGGAGTCGCGGCAGGCGTCTTCGATCGTCCGGGTGGCGCGCCAGCCCAGCTCGCGGTTCGCCTTCGCGGGGTCGGCGACGGCACGCGCGACGTCACCGGGGCGAGGGGCGACGACCTCGTAGCGCACCTCCTGGCCGCTGGCCGCCGAGAACGCCTTCACGATGTCGAGCACGCTCTGCCCGTCGCCGGTGCCGAGGTTGTACGCCTCGACTCCGGGGCGCAGCCCGTCGAGCGCGGCGAGGTGGCCCTCGGCGAGATCCATCACGTGGATGTAGTCGCGCACGCCCGTGCCGTCGTGGGTGGGGTACTGGTCGCCGAAGACGGCGAGGTGGTCGCGCCGCCCGATGGCGACCTGCGTCACGAAGGGCATCAGGTTGTTCGGGATGCCCGCCGGGTCCTCGCCGATGCGGCCCGACGGGTGCGCGCCGACCGGGTTGAAGTAGCGCAGCAGAACGGCTTCGAGCTCAGGCCGGCCCGTCTGCACGTCGCGGATGATCTGCTCGTTCATCGCCTTGGTCCAGCCGTACGGGTTGGTGATCCCCGTGCCGGACGGCTGCGATTCGTCGAGGTTCAGCACCCCTTCGGCAGCGGGGCTGTACACGGTCGCCGAGGAGCTGAACACGAGCTTGGTGACGCCGTGCTCGGCCATGATGTCGAGCAGGTTGAGAGTCGAGACGAGGTTGGTGCGGTAGTAGCGCGAGGGCTGCGCCACCGACTCGCCGACGGCCTTGAGCCCGGCGAGGTGGATGACGGCGTCGAACGCCTCGTCGCGCAGCGCTGCAGAGGAGGCCGCCTGGTCGGCGAGATCGCACTCGATCGTGTCGATCGAGCGCCCGGTGAGCTCCTCGACACGCTCGATCGCCTCGCGCGAGCTGTTCGAGAAGTCGTCGAGCACGAGGACGTCGTGCCCTGCCTCCAGCAGCACGAGAGCGACGTGGGACCCGATGTAGCCGGCACCGCCGGTGAGAAGAATGCGCACGTATCGACTCTACGGGGTGCCGCCTTCCAGCCACCTGTAGCGTGGATGCGCGCACAGGAGGCACCGGGAGGTGAGGGGTTTGTCAGATCACGTCCACTTCTGGACGCGTCATCCGGAGGCACACGAGCCGTGGAGTCCGGACGACGCCCCGGGGCTGCACCTGACCGCGTACGGCCACGCCTTCCTCGAGCTGTTCCAGCGCCTGCGCGCCGCAGGCCGTCCGGTCTCAATCGGCGAGAGCATTCCGGCGAGGGCGACATCGGTCGTCGCCTCGATGGAGGAGCTCGTCGCCCACCAGCCTCAGATCCCCGCGAGGATGCGTCTGCGCCTCGCAGCGGCGCTGGCCCGACGGGCGCTCGCCCCTCGTCTGCCTGGCGTGGTCGTCCTGCGAGTGGACACGTATCTGAGCGTCGACGCGCCCTCGTTCACGACGCTCGAGGCGATGCCGACGAGGGCCAGCATCCGCCTCCCCCGCCAGCGTGTGCTGCCGCTTCTCCCTCAGCGCGGCATCGTCCCCAGAGACCCGGCTCGCGGCGATCGGCTCGAGACGGTCGCGATCAAGGCGTACTCGTACAACGTGCCGTCATGGGCTGACGACGGCTTCCGCTCTGCTCTGGCGGAGCTCGGCTTCACGCTGCGCATCGACACCGAGCTCGACGGTCGCTGGGAGGACTTCGCCGAGGTGGACGTCGTGCTCTGCACCCATGGAGCCGGAGTCGACCCGCGCAGCAAGCCGCCGACCAAGCTGATCGCGGCGTGGCACGGTGGCGCGATCCCGGTGTGCGGACGCTACACGGGGTACATCGAGGCCGGCATCGACGACGAGAACATGGTGCTGGCCTCAGGCGGCGACGCGGTGGCGCTGATCGGAGCGCTGCGGCGTCTCCGTGATGACCCTGCGGTGGCACCCCGGATCCGCGCGGCGCTGCCGGCTGCGGTCGATGCCCACTCGATCGGCGCCGTGCTCGACGCGAACTGGGGTGCCCTCACTTCGGCGCCGGCTCTGAGCCGCACGAAGCTGCTGGGCTCGCTGGCGATCGCCGCACCGGCGGCTGCGATCAGCCGCGTGCGCCGGCTGCTGAGCGGACGGCGCGGGTAGCCCGCGAAGGCCGACCAGCGGCACGGGCACGCGCCACACCCGCACGCGCGCATCGCCTCCACCCGGGCGATCCCGGCCTATGCTGAAACGCATGTCCGCCGCATCCGCCCCTGCTCCTCGTCGCGCCCAGACGCGACGCGAGCGGCGCAGAATGGCCGCCGGCGCAGTCCCCCGGATCCTCACCGTGTGCACAGGCAACATCTGCCGTTCGCCGCTGGCCGAGGCGCTGCTGCGGCAGCGCCTGAGCGATCTCCGCGTCGAGGTGCACAGCGCCGGCACCCACGCCCTGGTCGGGCACGGTATGACCACGCAGACGCTCGAGCTCGCCGCGCGCGCGGGCATCGACGGCGCCGTCGCGCAGGCGCACCGAGCCCGCTACCTCGTCGAGCCGATGCTGATCGAAGCGGATCTCGTGCTCGCGATGACCCGCGAGCACCGCGACATCGTGCTGCAGATGACCCCGGGCAAGCTCCGCCAGGTCGTGCCTGTTCGCGAGTTCGCCCGGCTCGCCGAGGCGGTGTCCGACGGCCGGATCCGCGCAGCGGCCGACCGAGGAGATCACGTTCCCGCCGACCGCGTCGCGCACGCCGTCGCCCTGATCACCGGCATGCGCGTCACGGCGGCGACCGCAGACGACGACGTGATCGACCCGTACCGCCAGTCGTCGAAGATCTACGAGCAGGCGAGCGCCGAGCTGCTGCCTGCGATCGCCCAGGTCGAGCGCGTCATACGGCTGGCGCTGGAATGAGCACCCCTGCGCCGGACGCCCCGGAGGATGCGCGCAGCGCCGACGCACCGGATGCGGTGAAGCCGCCGCTCTGGCGCCGGATCACCGGAAGCTTCTGGTTCCACCTCGTCGCGGCTTTCGCCGTCACCGGACTGCTCCTCACGTTCGTGGCGAAACCCTACGTCGTGCCCTCCGGCTCTATGGAGCAGACGCTGCAGGTGGGCGATCGGGTGCTGGTCGATCGCCTCGCCTATGTCGGCGGTGACCCCCAAAAGGGGGATGTGATCGTCTTCGACGCCGGCGCCGAGTGGGACACGGGCACGTCGCCCGAGGAACCACCCCTCAAGGCCTTCGCACGGTGGGTCGGCGAGGCGACCGGCTTCGGCCCTTCAGGGCGGCACACCCTGGTCAAGCGCGTGATCGGCACACCGGGGCAGACGGTGGCCTGCTGCTCGGCGAAGGGCGAGATCCTCGTCGACGGCGAGCCGCTCGACGAGCCCTACGTGCACGACGATCTCGCTTTCGACCAGGGCATTCTCGACTGCACGACGGCACCTCGCTCGGCACGCTGCTTCGACGAGGTGACGGTGCCGGAAGGGCGGTACCTGATGCTGGGCGATCATCGCTCGAACTCAGCCGATTCCGCAGTCGCCTGCCGCACCGACGACGCGAGGTCGGATTGCTGGCGGTGGGCCGAGCACGACGGGATCGTCGGCCGGGTCGGTGTCATCCTGTGGCCGGTGCCGCGCTGGTCCCTCGTGCGCTGACTCCACGAGCCGAGACGACCTTCCGCGGTTCTACGCGCGTGGGTATACTCCGAATGTCACCGTCACGTCACTACTCGAGGACTGGACGGCGGCGGGCGCAGCCGTTGACTGGGGAGTAGCCGGCACGCTCTATCGACCTGGGGATGGGGTACGTCGGTGGGGAACTGCAAAGCGATCGTGCTGTGGGGCGCGAGATGGTGAGCTTCATGTCGCTGATCCGCGCGCCGCGGGCCGAGACGTGGCTTCGTGCGTTCGCATCCCGTCTGCTGTTCACCGACACGCTGATCGTCGTCGCAACCGTGTTCACGGCCCAGGCGCTACGCTTCGGATTGAGCACCGAGGACGTGCTGCCAGACGTCGGCACCGCACTCGAGATCGACATCGCGTACACCGCCATCTCGGTCGTCGTGGCGGCGGGCTGGCTCGCCGCCCTCGCCGTCTACGGCACGCGAGATCTGAAGGTCATCGGAAACGGCTCGACCGAGTACCGCCGTGTGGCAGACGCCAGCCTGCGGTTCTTCGGCGTCCTGGCGATCCTCGCGTTCGTGTTCAAGCTGCAGATCGCCCGCGGCTATCTGCTGCTCGCCCTGCCGATCGGCATATTCCTGCTGCTGGTCAGCCGCTGGGCGTGGCGGAACTGGCTGGCGGCCCGCCGCCAGCAGGGCGGCTTCGTCCGCCGAGCCCTCGTCGTCGGCGAGCACGACAAGGCGAGGCACGTCGCCGAGCAGATCGTTCGCGAACCCGACTCAGGCATCGTGGTCGTCGGCGCGTTGACCGATTCCCTGGAGGATGAGCTGAGCCCCTCCATCCCTCGCGTGGGTGGCTTCGACGACGTCTCCTCCGCGATCTCGGGCATCGGGGCCGACACCGTCGTCTTCGCGGGAAGCGACTCGATCTCCCCTGCGCGGCTGCGTGAGCTGGGCTGGGATCTCGAGTCCCGCCGGGTCGACCTCATCGTGGCCCCGGCACTGACAGACATCGCCGGCCCCCGCATTCACGCTCGCCAGGTGGCGGGGCTGCCTCTCATCCACGTCGACTACCCCTCGTTCACAGGCATTCGGTATGCCACCAAGAGAGCGTTCGACATCGTGGTCAGCGCCATGCTGCTGATCCTGCTCAGCCCCGTGCTGCTGACGATCGCCCTGCTCGTGCGCCGCGACGGCCATCCTGCCCTCTTCCGCCAGCAGCGCATCGGCCACGGCGGCCGCGATTTCGCCATGATCAAGTTCCGCTCGATGACCGCGAACGCCGAGAAGCACTTGGCGAGCCTGCTCGACCAGAACGAGGGCAACGGCGTGCTGTTCAAGATGAAGGACGATCCCCGGATCACCAAGATCGGCAAGACGCTGCGCCGGTACAGCCTCGATGAGCTGCCCCAGCTCTGGAACGTGCTGCGCGGCGACATGTCGCTCGTCGGACCGAGGCCCCCGCTGGCGAGCGAGGTCGCCCGGTACGGCGACTGGATGCGGCGCCGGTTCCTGGTGAAGCCGGGCATCACGGGCCTGTGGCAGGTGAGCGGACGCAGCAACCTGTCGTGGGATGAGAGCGTGCGCCTCGACCTCTACTACGTTGAGAACTGGTCGCTCACGACCGATTTCCTGCTGCTGTGGCGCACCGTGCGTGCGGTGACGAAGGCCGACGGCGCCTATTGAGGAGGACCTGCCGATGACGGGCGCTATCGTCCACGAGTGGCTGGAGCGCTTCGGCGGAGCCGAGAACGTCGTCGAGAGGCTGAACGGGTTGTTCCCGGATGCCAGGGTGCACGCCCTCTGGAACGACGCTCCCGATCGTTTCTCGCCCGAGACGGTGTCGGAGACCTGGCTGGCCCGCACCCCGCTGCGGCGGCGGAAGGCCCTCGCGCTGCCCCTCGAGCCGTCGACGTGGCGTCACCTGGGTCACAGCGACGCGGAGTGGGTGCTGTGCAGCTCGCATCTGTTCGCCCACCACGCGCGCTTCGCGGGCCCTGCGAGGCAGGCGCCGAAGTTCGTCTACGTGCACACCCCCGCGCGATACATCTGGAGTCCTGAGCTCGACGAGCGCGGCCGATCGCTGCCCGTACGGCTGGCGTCGCCCCCGCTGCGCGCGATCGATCGCCGTCGGGCGCAGGAGGCGCACTCGGTCGTCGCGAACAGCGAGGCGGTGCGCGAGCGCATCCGACGGCACTGGAACGTGGATGCCGGAGTGATCCACCCTCCCGTCGAGGTCGACCGGTTCACCGGCGAGCACCAGCTGGATGAGCGGGATGCCGCCGTGCTGGAGTCGCTGCCGTCGGAGTACCTGCTCGGCGCCTCCCGGTTCGTATCGTACAAGCGGCTGGATCTGGTCATCCGGGCGGGCGCCGCGGCGGGGCTGCCTGTCGTGCTGGCCGGCGACGGTCCGGAGCGCGATGCCCTGGGACAGCTGGCGCGCGAGCTCGGCACCGAGGTGCACGTCGTCTCCCGGCCGTCACACGCGCTGCTTGTGGCGCTGTTCCGCCGCAGCGTGGCATTCGTGTTCCCCGCTGTCGAGGACTTCGGGATCATGCCGGTGGAGGCGATGGCCACAGGGACGCCGGTGATCGCCCGCGACGTCGGCGGTACGGCGGAGACGGTGCTCGACGGGGTGTCGGGCGCGCTCGTGCCCGACTTCTCGGATGCCACCGTGCGCGACGCCGTCGAGCGCGTGCGAGACCTTCCCCCGCGGGCATCGTCGCTCGTGCCCGCGAGTTCGACGCTACCGTCTTCGACCGTCGGATCCGCGACTGGCTCCGCGTCTGAGCCCGGCGGACTCGAGGGTCAGGCGGGAGGACGCTCGCCGTGCAGGCTCTCGTAGACGTCGCCCACGAAGTCGCGGATGGCGTCGGCCCCGCTGACCGGTCCTCCGGCCAGCATGCCGTCCATGCCGAACAGCACGGCCGACGGCGTCGACGAGTACCCGAGCGAAGGGCCGACGTGGTTGGCGGAGTCGTGCATCGACATCGGATGCTCGTGCTCGACGAGCTGGCTGTGCTCGGGGGCGGAGGTCAGCACCAGTCGGATGTCGACCTCGGGCAGCAGTTCTCGCCACCGCTCGCGACTCTCGATCGTGCTCGTGCACGACCCGCAGGTCGCGCTGACCGCGAGCATGAGCAAGGGCTTGCGGCCGCTGAGCTCGCGCAGCGTCTGCGTCGATCCGTCGGCGAGCGTCACCGGCACGGCCGGGGTGATCGAGCGGATGTAGTCGAGCTCGTCGTCTGCAGCGATGCCGCTCCCGACGCCTGATGACTGCGGCGCGGGGTTTCCGGCATCCGCCGGCTCGGGCCACATCACCAGCGCGACGGTGGCTGCCCCGGCGAGCACGACGACGAGCCATGCCCATCCTTCGACGCCGAGTGCGGCCAGCGGGCCGCCGATGAGCGGCAGCGACCATGCCGTCACCGCGGCCAGTGCACCCAGCAGAGTGAGCCACGCGTTCCGCAGGACGGTGGTCGCGGTGATCCTCTTCGTGCTGCCGAAACAGGCGCACGATGCATCGGGAGTGGCCCGTCGGGCGCGCGCCACGAGCACGAGATAGGCGGCCATGAGCAGCGTCGCCGCGAGGGCCGCAAGTGCTCCGAGCCAGCCGCCCGCGACCAGCAGCACGGCGCCGAGCAGAAGCTCGCCCCACGGGTGAGCGGCGGCGATCCACGGGCGGCGCAGCGCCGTCGGAACGCCCAGCTGCTCGAACTCGGTCAGGTCGGCCGGGGTTCGAAGCTTCAGGGCTCCACTGGCGATGAGCACGGCACCGAGCAGCAGAGCAGGGCCGATGAGCAGGGCGGGGGTCACCTCCCCATGCTATTCGGCGCGCCGCCCCACGAGGCTCGCTAGACCCCTGGAGTGACGACGAGAAGCCCCCTGCTCACCAGGTCATCGAGGAACGCATCGATGTAGGGACGGACGGCTTCCGGCGCCTCCCCCGTCGCCTCAACGACCCGCGCGACAACGTCGGCACGGGAACCATAGGCGGCCGAGCGCCAGATCAGCGCCGACACCTCGTCGAGCGCGAGAATCGGGCCGTCGGGCAGACGCGCCACATACAGCTCTGCGCCGTCGTCGAAGACTCCGCAGAGCGGATGCGGATGCAGCGTGTCGCTCATCGCCTGCCCGTCTTCCGGACGAGCATCGTCACGCCCTCGCGAACGCCGCGCACGCCCCGTGCGAAGAACTCCACGACGACCTCGTGGGGTCGCGGCTCACGCCCGAGCCGGCGGGTGAGCCGGTCGGTGTTCACAAGCGGAGCCTGCGCCGTGACTCTCAGGCGTCCGCGCAGCGTCGGCTGGGCGAGGATCCGCCCCCACCACTCGGCGATCCGGGGCCCGCCCTGCACGGTCACCCTCCACAGCAGGTGCTCACGACGCCGACGGTAACGGTCGAGTCCGCCGGTGAGGGCTGCGACCGCGACCTCGGCGCGCAGCCGCGCGACGAGCGAGTTCAGGCGCCGCCTGCCGTCGCCGTCGAGCTGACTCCAGGGCTCTGGCACCCGGCCGCGGCTGCGCGCGGCGTTGAGCACGAGGATGAGCAGCTGGGCATCGATGCTCGGCGTCTGAATGGGGATCCCGCAGGCGTCGCGCTGGGTGCGGTCCTGCCAGAGCTGGTCGAACGCCTCCTGGTCGGGAAGCCCGATGCCGGGGAACCGACGATGCAGGTCGAGATATCCCCAGATCGCGTGAGTGTAGGTCTGCGCGTGCTCGAATGACGATCCGAAGCGGAAGGTGCTGTACACCCGCCAGCCGTGGGCGAGCAGTGCGCGATGCAGCACGGCGATGCGTGCGGGGTCGGCGAGCAGATCCACATCAGACCCCGGTCTCGGCAGGGGGCGCAAAGCAGGGTCGACGGCGTCGCCCTTGATGTGCAGCAGACGCACGTCGATGCCGTCGGCGATCACCTGCACCGCCGCCCGTGCGAGCGCAATCCGAGCGCGGCCCGGCACGCTCGGCGTCGGGCGCGAGGTGGGCGCACCCGGCGCAGACTCGATCACGCCGTCAGCCTAGACGATCAGGTGGTCCGCGCTCCGGCGACGGGGATGGCCTGGAAAGCTGCGATCGGGTGCGACGATTCGAGCGGGATCGGCACAGGCGTGAGATCGACGTGGTCCATGCGTCCGGTGTAGGCCGTTCCGATCACGTCACGGTACAGGTGCGCGTGGATCGTCGCGATGTCGGCGTCGTCGAGCAGACCCGGTGTCGCCCTGGCCGCGCGGCCCAGTCGCATGCGCAGCTGCGGGTCGTCGGCAAGGCGGCGCAGGGCTGCAGAGAGCGCATCGACGTCGCGCGGTGCGACTCGGAGTCCGTTCTGCTCGTGGTGCACCCACTCGACCGGCCCGCCCTCATCGGCGGTGACCAGTGCCGTACCTGCGGCGAGGCATTGCAGCACGTTCTGCCCGAGCGGCTCGGGTCGCATCGAGTACTGCACGGTGATGCTCCATGAGGCGAGCAGCGGCGCAATGTCGTCGACGTGCCCGAGGAAGTTCACGCGGTCAGCGACGCCGAGCTCTTCGGCGCGGCGCCTGAGCTGCGCAACGAACGAGTCGTGCTCGAACAGGGCGGCGCCGGCGAGGTCGAGCTCGACATCGCCGTCGGGGAAGGCCCTGGCGAACGCCTCGATGAGATCGAGCTGGCCCTTCCACGGGTCGAGGCGAGCGAGCATCCCGATCCGCAACGGCTGCCCCTCTGCACGCGGCAGAGAACGCAGCGCCCCGAGGCCGGACGGGCTGGGGATCACCGCGCTGACCGCGTCATGACGCAGGAACGACGATGCAGTCGCGAGAGTTCCCCTGGAATTCGCGACGACCCCGTCGGCACGCGGCAGCACGAGTCTGGTCATCATCTTGTAGCCGAACGAGCCGAGCGACTCGGGGGTGACGTGGTCGCGCAGGTGCACGACGAACGGCCGTTCGGTGCCGAGGACGGCGAGAGCGCCGTACGCGGCGGCGCGTGTGGAGTTCGCGACGACGAGGTCGCTGTCGCGCACGCGGTGATGCCAGCGCGTGACGGCTGCCTGCACGAGCAGTCGCGCCGCCAGCCCGACCATGCGCAGCGGACCGCCGGAGCTCGCCCCCGCGAGCTGGCGCACGCCGCGCACCGATCGGCTGCTCACCTCGGAGAAGACGTCCTCCTCCTCGCGGGCGGGAACGAGCAGGCTGGCCTGCCAATCGGATTCGGCGTCGAGCAGGCGCCTGAGCGCGAGCTCGGCGCCCCCGGCCGCCGTGGTGTGCGCGAGGTGCACGATGTGCGGACTCGCGAAACGCGAAGCATCCATCCCCAGAATCCCCAGCAATCCCCAGATTCACGGCTCCCAGTTGCCGCGCTCCCTGATCTCCCCCGACGAACGTTTCCCGACGTCCGCCAAGTGTCACCTCAGGCACCAGGGAGTAGTGCCTGCGGTCTATTGTTGTCATAGCCTACAGGGGAGTCGGGTTGCGTGTACTGAGAATTTCCCACAGCGCGACGGTGGGGCCGTGGCGTGCACGGGAAAGGGCACTGCGGGGACGAGGTGAGCAGATCGAGCTCATCACGGCTCGGCGCTGGCATGCGGGCGGCGCGGAGGTGATGCTCGACGACGCCGAGCCGTGGGTGCGCCCGGCGTCGACGCTGGGCAGGCATCCTGCGCTGTTCCTCTACTCCCCCGGACCGCTGTGGCAAGCGCTCGGCGAGCAGTGGGATGTGATCGACATCCACGAGGAGCCCTTCGCGCTGGCGACGGCAGAGGTGCTGCTGCTGCGCTGGCTGCGCCGGCAGACCGCGCCGTTCGTGCTGTACTCCGCGCAGAACATCCGCAAGCGCTACCCGGTGCCGTTCCGCTGGTTCGAGCGGATGGCGCTTCGGGCGGCGTCCGGACTCTCGGTCTGCAACAGCGAGGCGGGCGCGATCTGCGTCGACAAGGGGTTCTCCGGCCGTCCGCAGCTCGTCCCGCTCGGCGTCGAGACCGAGAGGATGCCTGATGATGCCGGTCGCCCCGCCGTGGCCGACGACGAGCCGATCGTCGTCGGGTTCGTCGGCCGGCTCGTCGAGGAGAAGGGCCTGCAGGTGCTTCTGCGCGCGGTCGCCGCTCAGCCGAGGCTGCACGCGCGACTCGCCGGCGACGGCCCGCTCGCGGGCGAGATCGGCGAACGGAGCAGGGTTCTCGGCATCGCCGACCGCGTCGAGCTCGTCGGGGCCGTCGCGCCAGCGCGGATGCCCGAGTTCTACGCCTCCATCGATGTGCTCGCCGTGCCGACGGTGCCGACGCCGGCGTGGACCGAGCAGTTCGGCAGGGTCGCCGTAGAGGCCATGGCCGCGGGTGTGCCGGTCGTCTCGAGCGATGCGGGCGCGCTGCCCGAGGTGGTCGGCGGCGCCGGGCTCATCGTGCCCCGTGGAGACGCGGCGGCGCTCTCCGAAGCACTGGTTCGGGCATCCGGTCCCGAGCACTCGGCCCTGCGCACCGCGGGATTCGCCCGTGCGCGGGAGTGCTCGTGGGAGGCGGTCGCCGATCGCCTCCGCGACCTGTACCGGGCGACGACTCGCGCGGTCTCAACCGCTCCGCACCGGCTCGAGGTCGTCGTCGTCGCCTACGGGTCGCCCGAGCTGCTGCGCCGCTCCCTCGAGCCGGTCGCCGGGCTTCCGGTCACGGTGATCGACAACTCCTCGCTGCAGGAGATCCGCGACCTCTGCGCGGAGCTCGGGGTCCGATATCTCGACGCCGGCGGCAACCTCGGTTTCGGGCCGGCCGTCAACCGGGTGCTCGCCGACCGGCTCGCGCCGGGCGCCGACGTGCTGCTGCTGAACCCGGATGCCGTGATCAGCGAGTTCGACGCCCACCGCCTGCACCGCGCGCTGCGGGCCGACCCGAGCCTGGCGAGCGTCGGTCCGCGACAGGCCGACGAGACCGGGCGCCAGGCGAGGGTGCGCTGGCCGTTCCCCTCGCCGGCGGGGGCGTGGCTCGATGCGGTCGGCGCCGGCCGACTGCGCCGCGGCGGCGGCTTCGTGATCGGCTCGGTGCTGCTGCTGCGCTCCGAAGCCCTCGAGCACGTCGGCGCGTTCGACGAGCGCTTCTTCCTCTATGCCGAGGAGACCGACTGGGCGTACCGCGCCCACCTGATGGGGTGGCGGCACGGCGTCGCGGAGGACATCGAGGCCCTGCATGTCGGTGCAGGCACCAGCAGCGACCCCCGTCGGCGCGAGGCCCTGTTCTTCGCGTCTCAGGAGCGCTACTTCCGCAAGCACCATGGCGCGATCGGCTGGGCTTCGGCGCGCACGGCGGGATGGCTGGGCGCGACGATGCGCTCGGTCGCGCTGCGCGGCGAGCGCGGCGCTCAGGCACGACGGCGGGCGGCCCTCTACCGGCTCGGCCCGGTGCGGATCGAGAAGCGGTTCCGCGAGACGGCGCCGGCGGCCGAGTCGGCGGTGGCGTGATGCACATCGTGCAGATCGTTCCCACCATCGGCTCGGGCTCAGGCGTCGGCGGCACAGCGCAGCGGCTGGCGCTCGAGTTCGAACGGCTGGGGCACCGGGTCGAGAACTTCACCGCCGACACCGCGCGCGGTCACAGCCGCAGGCGGTTCCGTTCGCTGCTGCTGCACCGGCTCTCCCGGGTCTGGTACGCGGTCGACTTCTCGCTCGCGGGCACGCGCAAGGCGAGACGCTTCCTCGCCGACCGCCCTGGTGCCGTCTCGATCTGTCACAACGCGGTGATGACCGGCGATGTGTACGTCAACCATGGCATCGTGTTCTCGTCGATGCGCGCTCGAGGCGACGCCGTGTGGCGCATGGCGCGCAATCCGCTGCACACGTTCACGTTCGTCCGCGACCGCATCCGCTATCGCGGTCACTCGCACCGCGCGATCGTGGCCCTCACCGATCGCGAGGTCGACGAGCTCACCCGCGTGTACGGCCGCCTCGCGGCTCCTGTCACCGTCATCCCGCACGGCGTCGATCTCGACAGGTTCGGGCCGCCGGATGAAGCGCAGCGGACCGCCGCACGTGCTGCCCTCGGTCTGGACGCAGAGCATCGGGTGGCTCTGTTCATCGGACACGAGCTCGAGCGCAAAGGCGTCGCCGAGGCGATCGATGCGCTCGTCCACGCGCCGACGGTCCTGCTGCTGGTCGTGGGCGGCGACAGCGCGGCGATCGAGCGCATGCGGCGTCGAGCAGGTCGTGCCGGGGTCGCCGCCCGGGTGCTGTTCGTCGGGCCGCAGAGCGATCTGCCGCGGTACTTCTCGGCTGCCGACATGTTCGTCTTCCCGAGCTCGTACGAGTCGTACGGCCTGGTGATCACCGAGGCGCTGGCCAGCGGCGTCCCCGTCATAGCGACGCCCACCGGCTGCGCGCCCGACGTCATCGTCGACGGCGTGAACGGCCACCTCGTCGACCGCGATCCTGCCGCGATCGGCGAGCTGCTCGAGCGCGTCGCCGCGACCGATGTCGACGACTGGCGCTCGGCATGCCGGTCGAGCGTGGAGCACCTCACCTGGCGGGCAGCAGCCGAAAGGTACCTCGCGCTGCTGCGCGAGGTCACGCAGCAGCGCGCGCCGGAGGCTGCCCGATGAGACGCCTGCGCATCCTGCACGTGACGACCTCCGACCGCTTCGCAGGCGTCGAGCAGTTCATCCGCCGGCTCGCGACGATCCAGGCCGCGGACGGCCACGATGTCCTCGTCGCCGGCGGCGACCCCGCGATGATGGCCGGGCCGCTTCGCGAGGCCGGCGTGCCGTTCGCGCCCTCGGCGAGCTTCGGTCAGGCGCTCACCGCCATCCGCTCGGCGGACGTCGACGTCGTCAATGCGCACATGACCTCCGCTGACCTGGCCGCCATCGCCGCGAGCCTCGTCACCCGCCCGAGCCCGGCTCTCGTCTCGACACGTCACTTCGCGCTCCGGCGCGGGTCGACGGGCCCCGGTGCGGCCTACCGCCTCGCCGAGCGGATGCTGGATGCCGAGATCGCGATCAGCGATGCGGTGGCGGAGTCGATCCGCGTGGCGTCGACCGTCGTGCATCCCGGCGTCGATCCGGTCGACGACGCAGGCCTGATCCGCGCGAGATCGGTGCTGATGGCGCAGCGGCTGCAGCCAGAGAAGAGCACGGCAGACGGCATCCGCGCCTTCGCCGCATCGGGGATCGCGGCAGACGGCTGGCGTCTGGACATCGCGGGAAGCGGCCCCGACGAGCAGCACCTGCGTCGACTCGTCGAAGAGCGGGGGCTCGCAGACCACGTCCGCTTCCTCGGGTTCCGGGACGACCTTCCTCACCTTATGCAGGCGGCGGGGATGCTGCTCGCCACCTCGCCGTTCGAGCACTTCGGATTGACGGTGGTCGAGTCGATGGCATCCGGTCTGCCCGTGGTCGCGACGGATGCCGGAGGGCATGCCGAGATGCTGCGGGATCTCGACGGTGCCGCGCTGTTTGCGCCCGGAGACGAGCAGGGTGCCGCGGCGCTGCTGCGCACCCTGGCCGCCGACGCTCCGCGCCGGGCTGCGCTCGCCCAGGCGCAGCGGCGACGCCAGCGAGAGCGGTTCACCCTGCGAGGTCAGGCCGGTGCCACAGAGCTCGTGTATCGACGCGCGATCGAACGGCGGAGGGCGCGATGACCGACCTGGTGGTGCAGTCGCTCGAGCCCTGGGACGACGTCTGGCGTCGCAACCAGTACCTGATCGCGGGTCTGCTCGCGCAGGACTCGACCCTGCGAGTGCTGTTCGTCGAGCCCCCGGACGATCCGCTTCACGCCCTGCGCCGTGGGCGCGTGCCCGAGTTCGGTCATGGGGTGCGCCGGGTCACCGACCGACTGTGGACGCTGCGTCCGCTGAAGGTGCTGCCGCGACGACTCGACGGGCGAGCCGATGAGCGGCGTGCACGGGCCGTGGTCGCCGCGGCGGCGAAGCTCGGGATGACCTCGCCGATCATCTGGGTGAACGATCCGGGTGCGGCCGTCGTGGCCCGCCTCTCAGGATGGACGTCGCTGTACGACATCACGGATGACTGGCTGGCGGCCGAGCGTCCGGAGGCTGAGCGCGCCCGCATCCGCGAGGGCGAGCAGTGGCTGATGCGCAACGCAGCCGCTGTGGTCGCGTGCTCCCCCGAGCTGGTGCGACGCAAGAGCGACCAGCGCGACGACATCGTGCTCGTGCAGAACGCCGTCGACCTCGCGCGCTACCGGATGCCGACGACCCGCCCCGCTGACCTTCCCATCGGTCGCGCTGCCGTGTACGCCGGCACTCTGCACCGCGATCGGCTCGACGTCGAGCTCTGCCTGCGCACCGCTGCGGCGCTGGGCGCTGAGGGCACGCTCGTGCTGGTCGGGCCCGATGCTCTGCCGGCGCCTGACTCGGTGGCGCTGCGTGCCGGCGGCGTGATGATGGTCGGCGCGAAGAGCCGCGACGAGGTCCCCGCATACCTGCAGCATGCGGATGCCCTGGTCGTGCCGCACGTGGTGACGCCCTTCACCGAGAGCCTCGACCCGCTCAAGCTCTATGAGTATCGCGCGGTGGGCCGGCCGGTCGTCTCGACGGCTGTCGCCGGGTTCCGCGACGACCCGTCAACCGTCGTGGTCGACAGCGACGGGTTCGCCGCAGCCGTGACCGATGCCATGCGCTCGTCGAAGCCGTTCCCCCATGGCGCGAGCGGTCGCGGCGATGACTGGAGCGCACGCGTGACGCGACTGCGCTCGGTGCTCGACGGCCTGAGGTGATGACACAGAAGAGGCTCGCACCGTAGGGTGCGAGCCTCTTCTGAGAAGTCGTCGATCAGATGGCGACGTCGCTCTGGAACGGGAAGGTCTGCAGCGTGCAGCCTGCGCCGCCACCGGTGGTCGGAGGCAGGTCGTTGAAGCCGGTCGCCGCGGTGCTCTGCACTCCGTCGATCGTGTAGTACAGCGTCGCGGTGCCGTTGGCGCTGTCGCCGTAGAGGCCAGCGCGGATGGTGATCGTGCGCTTGGTGTTCGGCGGCACGGTCGTCGACGTCGGGTCGACATCGCGCTTCACGCCTTCGATGTCGAGCTGGTCGAACTCCACGGTCACCGGGTACGGGTTGTCGTTGGTGATGACGACCTGGAAGCGGTAGTACTTCGGGTTGCCCGGCTCCTTGCACGCGATACCGGTCAGCTCGACCGGAACGTACGATGCGGCCGCGAACGGCACGGTCGAGGCGACGGCCACGGCGGGAACCGCCCATGCCATGGCCTTGGTCACGGTGCGACGGCTGATGCCCGTCTGCTCATTCTCAGACATTGAGATGCCCCCAGTCGATTCGCTCAGTCCCCAGAGCGATAAGTGTGTGAAACGACGACTCCATCCACGCCGCCGCGACAATGCTAGCGTATTCGCAGGTCCACCGACACCCCGTGTGGATATCGATGACAAGGACTGCGGATGAGTGAGGCGCGCACCGCCCCCGGTGTCATCGCGCAGATGATGATGGTGCTGCGCGCGACGGGCGCGAAGCCATCGCACTGGGTGACGGGAACGGTCATCGCATCGGTCGCCCTGGCCGCCCTCGACATGCTCGGCGTCGCCGCCATGGTGCCGCTGATGCAGCTGGTCACCGTGCCGGGCCCGCCGGACGGATTCAACCGAGTCGTGGCCGACCAGCTCGGCACCGAAGACCTCACGGTGCTGATCCCGGTCGTGGCGGGGATCGTGGTGCTCGCCTTCCTGCTCAAGAGCGTCGGCTCCGTGCTGTTCCGCTGGTGGCTGCTCGGCCGCACGACGAAGGTGTCGGCGCAGGCATCCGTCGAGCTGATGCGACGATACGTGCTGGCGCCCTACGACCGCCATCGCCGACGCAGCCTCAGCGAGATCTACCGCAACATCGGCGACGCGACGACGCAGTCCGCGAGTGTGCTGCTCGCCGGCCTCACGCTGTGCACGGATGTGCTGGTGCTCGTGGCGATCGTCGCCGTGCTGATGCTCAGCTCCCCGCTGGTGACCCTCTTCGCCGTCGCACTCTTCGGCCTTCTCGTGTTCGGCGTGCAGCATCTGCTGCGCAGACGCCAGATCGCGATCGGCGAGAACCTCGCCGCCGCCGGCCTGCTCGGCTGGCAGTCGCTCATGCCCGGTCTCGACGGCTTCCGCGAGACGCGGCTGACCGGAAGCTCCGAACGGTTCATCGCCGGCTATCGCCGAGCCAAGCTCGACGCCGCGCACCAGTCCCGCCTGATGGGCCTGTTCGCCGACATCCCCCGCTACCTGCTCGAGGTCAGCTTCATCCTGGCCATCGTGGGTATCGCCGTGCTGCTGTTCGCCCTCGGGCAGGGCGCGCAGGTCATCCCGGTGCTGGGGCTGTTCGCCGCGGCATCCATGCGCGCACTCCCCACGCTCAACCGCGTCACCGCCAACCTCGCCACCGTACGGGCCGGGCAGGCGGGTCTGAAGATCTTCGTCGAGGCGCTCGACGAGCTCGACACCGAGGGCATGCACGACGACAGTCCCGCAGCCGCAGAGCCGTTCGCGGGAGACATCGAGCTCGACGGTGTGACGATGCAGTACGCCGATGCCGACGTGCCTGTGCTCGAGAACCTCTCGCTGCGCATCCCCGCCAACGCGACGACCGCGTTCGTCGGATCCAGCGGCGCCGGCAAGAGCACGCTCCTCGATCTGATCCTCGGCCTGCTCAAGCCCAACGCCGGAACCATCAGCTGCGGCGGGCGCAGCATCGACAGCGATCTCGCGACCTGGTACGCGGGCCTCGGCGTCGTGCCACAGGACGTCTTCCTCGTCGACGACACCATCGCGGCGAACATCGCGTACGGCCTGACCCCCGATGGGTTCGACCGCGAGCGCATCGTCGAGGTCGCGTCGATCGCACAGCTCGACGACCTGATCGCGGAGCTGCCGGACGGACTCGAGACGATGGTCGGCGACCGCGGCGTGCGCCTGTCGGGCGGGCAGCGGCAGCGCATCGGCCTGGCCAGGGCGCTCTACCGCCGCCCTCGCTTCCTCGTGCTCGACGAGGCGACCAGTGCTCTCGACAACGCGACCGAGCACGAGATCGCAGCCACGCTCGACCGGCTGCGCGGCTCGATGACGGTGATCATCGTCGCCCACCGCCTCTCGACGGTGCGCAACGCCGATTCGCTGATCTTCCTCGAGGCGGGGCGGATCGCCACCCGGGGGACCTTCGACGAGGTGCGCGCCGCGAACCCGGAGTTCGCCCGTCTGGTCGAACTGGGCAGTCTGGACTGACTGCCTCAGGCGAACCCGTCCAGCGCGGTCCACGACGGGTCGAGCTGATGAGCGTCGTGCCCGTGCGCCATCCGAGCGAGGAACCGCGGCATCACGATCTGAGCGTGCTCATGCGTCCGGTCGGCGATGTACGCGCCCCAGTACGAGAAGGTCGAGTTCGCTCCAATGAGCCGCTGGGCGCTCGCGATGGCGCGAAGGTTGGCCAGCGGGTCGGGTGCCGCGTACTCGATGTCCCCGATCCGGTCGATGAGCAGATCGCCGAGGTGCGTGCGGCACCAGTCCGCGTCGTCGGAGACGACGAGCGCGCTCCGCGCCCCGTCGAAGTGAGCGACGGCGGCGGTCACGTAGCCGACCACATCGAAGCCGTGCTTGGCCTCGAACTCGGTGGCGTAGAAGTCGCCTCGGCGCACGTTGATCACCAGCCGTCCGTCCGATGGACCCGGCGCGAGAGCGGGGATCAGCGCATCGTCGATGAAGGCATGCAGCTGCGGGCGGGTGAAGTCGATCCCGAACCGCTGGTACAGCCACTCGGGTTCCCATTCGCGCCGGTCGCTGAAGCGCAGCTCGTCACGGGTGACGCTGAGATCGCGCAGTCGCGGGAAGATCTGCCACCACTGCGCCATGCCGCGCGATTCGAGCACGCGCACCGGGCGCTCCGGTGTCGATCGGCCGTGGGCGTGCAGCCACAGATACAGGAAGTTGCCCAGCCGCATCCCGGCCGGCGGCGTGCGCAGCACGGTGCGGTCGCCCAGCCGCAGCAGGTCGACGGCGGCACCCGCCTGCCTCGTCGTCGCGTCGACCGCACGCCTGGCGGCGCGCTTGGCCGGGCGCAGGACGCTCACAGCTGCTCCGGGTCCCGAGCATCGACGGCGCCGGAGGCGTCGACCGTGTGCGGCACGTCGACGGCGATCGGCTCGCCGCCCGGCGGCTCGGGGATGCGAGCCAGGCGGTAGCGGCCGTCGTCCTTTCGTCGAAGCGGCGAGGTGACGACGGTGAGCAGCGGATGCCTGGTGCGCCACAGCCAGCGCCGGAGCACGATCGGCGGGCGCATGAACCTGGTGTGCCCCGACCAGCCGAACTTGCGCCTGATGACGTCTGGGTGGCGCACCCACGAGAAATGAAGCACCGCGCTGTCACGCGGGATCACCGCGTGCACGGGCGCGTCTGCGGGATGCCAGGGGTCGGTGTTGCGCGCCGCGAGATCGACGCGGAACAGTCGACCGTCGATCTGCCTGGCGTGGCGAAGGGCCGTGCCCGCGCGCACGGCGAGCGGGCCGGGGTACGACGACGCATCGCCCCAGAACCGCGTCGTGACCTCGAGATATCGCCCGCGGCCCGTGCGGGTGTAGAGCCATCGCGCCGGATAGTCGAGCCCGGTGGCGCCCTCGGCATCCGCCCGCTCGATCATCGCGATGAAGGCCTGCGGGTCGACCATGACCTCGTCGGTGTCGAGCTGGATCACCCAGTCCGCGCCGGCCGAGGCCGCGTCGAGGGCCGCCTGACGCTGGAAGGTGTCGTTCTCGAGCGGCTCGTGGTCGAGGCGGGCGAAGTCTCCGGGGGCGCGCACGCACTTCCCGTCGACGTCGATCTCGTCGATGATGCGCAGGCACTGCTCGACGGGCAGCGGGGTGCCTGTCCACGAGGTCGCGGTGCGGTCGTACGAGAGCACGATCCGATCGACGTGCGGGTAATAGGCGCTGAGGCTCTCGCGCAGGTAGCTCGGATCGGCGACGAGCACGTAGGCGTGCAGTCGCAGCGGCGTGGTCACCGTCGCCATTCCCTGGATGCCTCGGCCGCGCGGTCGACGGGGCGGATGGACGCCGAGAGTCCTGCGAGGGTGCCGACCAGATCGGCGCCCGCGCGCGCGACGCCGCCCCCGACGCTGCGCGCCTTCGCGACGAGACCTGGTTTGCGCGCGACGGCGGCGATGCCGGAGGCGATCTCGGTCGCCATCCCCGAGACGATCCGGCCGAGGTGGCGGATGAGATGCGGATCCCCCCACCCGAGCACGGTGGTGAGCAGCAGGATGTGGTTGCGGGCGCCGTAGAAGCGGTAGCGGAGGTCGAAGCGCTTGCCTTTGGCGTACTCCCCCGCGACGTGCAGCACGGCGGCGCGGGGAGCGAACACCACCCGCCAGCCGGCGGTCTTCACACGCAGAGCCAGGTCGGAGTCCTCACGCAGGCACGTGCCGGGGTAATGATCGTGGATGCCCCCGATGCTGCGCAGTGCCTCGGTGCGCACGGTCATGTTGGCGCCCAGCATGTGATCGGTCTCGACGATGCGCCCCGGGTCTGCGCCGAAGTTCCCGGTGAGAGTCCCGTCCGGCAGCAGCCGCCCGATCCGGTCCCAGCCCTCGAGCTCCTCGCCGGGACGATCGTTGTCGGCGCGTCCGCCCACCGCCCCCACAGCAGGATCGTCGTACGCGGCGAGGATCTCCGCGAGCCACTGCGGCTCGGCGTACGCGTCGTCGTCGATGAAGGCGATGACGTCTTCATCGGCGCCCTGCACGCCGATGGCGCGCGAGGTGGCGAGCAGGCCGACGCCGAGGTCGTTGCGACGGTAGTGCACATCGGGGAAATCGGAGACGACATCGCGGGTGAGGGTGTCGGGCGATGCGTCCACCACGACGACTCGCGCCGGTGCGACGGTCTGCGCGGCGAGGTGCTCGAGGCACGTGCGGACGTGCTCGGGTCGACGATACGTCGCCACGACGACCAGTGCGCTGCGCTCGGCCATGAATCTCCCCACTCGGGTGAGCTGCGGCTCGCCCATCTCCCCGTGTCAACGATACTGATACCACGGCGACAGGAGAGACTCGATGTGGGCATCCGGATGCATCGGCTGAGCATCGCGACCATCGCGACCGACAACCCGATGGGCGCGCAGGCATACGTCCGTCAGATCGCGGATCGTGCGGCAGGCGCCCTGGGCACGGCGTCGACGTCGCCGTGGACCGTGCGTGAGGTGGCGACCAGGTCGTTGCGCTCGTCACTGCCGGGCCAGCGGCGGCTGCCGCTCACCAGGGTGGCGAAAGCACCGGCATCCATCCGCCGGATGCTGGGTGCCGCTCTGTTCGCCGGCGATACGCTGACGCACCGGATGGCGCTGGAGCTGCCACCGGGCCGACATGATGTCGTGACGCTGCACGACGTCGTGTCATGGCGCTTTCCCGACGAGTCCGCCCCGGTGCCGGCCGCGGCGGAGGAGCTGCGGAGCGCAGAGGCGGTGATCTGCGTCTCGCAGTTCACCGCCCAAGAAGCCGTGGATCTGCTCGGCGTGCGCGACCCTGTCGTGGTGCACAACGGCGTCGATCCTCGGTACCTCGATGCACCTGCCCTCGACGCGGTGACGCGGGAGGGCCTCGGGCTCGACGGTCCGTACGTCCTGCACGCCGGTGGCGCCGCGGCGCGGAAGAACCTCGAGGGACTGGCGCGGGCGTGGCCCTCGGTGCACCGCGAGCGTCCGAGCCTCACGCTCGCGTTGGCCGGACCCCCGCACCCCCGGCGGACCGCCCTCTTCGACGGCATGCCCGGCGTGCGGATGCTGGGTCGGGTGCCCGACGAGCTGATGCCGTCGCTGGTCGCCGGAGCAGGCGTCGTGGTCGTGCCGTCGCTGGTCGAGGGCTTCGGGCTGCCCGTGCTCGAGGCGATGGCCGCGAACGTTCCGACGGTCGTCGCCGAGACGAGCAGCCTCACCGAGGTCGCGGCGGGTCACTCGATCATGGTCGGCACGGATGGCGCGTCCATCGCCGCGGGTCTCATCGAGGTGACTGCGGACGCCGTGGCGGTGGCGGAGATGGTCCGCGGCGCCCGCGCCCATGCGGCGCAGTTCACCTGGGAGCGCAGCGCCCAGGGCCATGCCCGCGTGTGGCAGCGCCTGGGCGGCTGAGCCCGCGACCCGGATCAGGACACGCGTTCGTAGAGTCGCTCGTAGGCGTCGGCGGCTCGTGACCAGGTGAATCCGCTGACGTCATCGCGTCCGCCGCGGGCGACCCGCGTGCGCAGCTCGTCATCGGAGACGATCCTGGTGATGGCCGCGGCCAGGGCGTCGACATCCGTCGGGTCGACGAGCAGCCCGTTCTGCTCGTGCCGCACGAAGTCGAGCGCGCCGCCCCGCGATGTCATCACCAGCGCAGTGCCGGCACGCCACGCCTCGAGGGCGACGATGCCGAACGACTCCACACGCGAGGGGACGATGACTGCGAGGGCGGCGGCCATCCCCGTCGCCACCTGCCGCGGCGTCTGCCGGCCGATCAGGCGCACCCGGTCATGGAGTCCGGCCGCATCGATCCGCTGCTGCAGCGCCTCGCGTTCGGGGCCGTCGCCGCCGATGACGAGGGGGATTCCCGGCTCTGACCGCGCGTATGCGTCGATCAGCAGGTCGAAGCCCTTGGGACGCCCGAGACGCCCCACCGCGTAAAGGCAGGGCACGCTCGGCGGGGCCGTCCGATCGGGTCGCACGTCGAGGTCGACGCCGTTGGGGACGACGAGTCCGGATGCGTCGAGTCCGTGATGGGCGCGCAGGTCGTCGAGCACGAACCGGCTGGGCGCTGTCACCGACACAGCCGCGGCGAGCGCACGTCGCAGCCACGAGCGCAGCAGGGCGGAGCGCGCGTATATGCCGTGGTCGTCGCCGAGAGTCTCGCCGTGCGAGGTCACGATCATCGGAGTGCGGAACCGGCGGTGCAGCAGCTCTGCGTAGATGCCGTTCGGTCCGAAACACTGCACGTGCAGCAGGTCGGGCGAGAACCGACGGTGCGCCCGGACCCATCGCGCCCACGCCGGCACGATGCGCAGGCCGAAGCGCAGCAGCGCTCCGAGGTCGCGGGCGGGAAGCGGGGCCGGCAGGTAGCGCACCGCGATCTCGCTGCCGTCGCGTGCCGTGAACGGGGCATCCGGGAGCTCGCCGCGGTCGACGGTCCACACCTCGACGGTGTGGCCGCGCGACTGCAGCTGCAGCGCGATCTGAGCGACGTGCTCCTCGACCCCGCCCACGTGCGGGGCGAATGACGACGTGATCAGTGCGATGCGGCGGGGCGCTCTCGCGTCACTGCTTCTTGGCATTGCGCGGCGCGGACCGGCGCGGCGGCACCTCGACGGTCGCACCCCGCAGCAGCTCGTCGAAGTCGTCGGAGTCCGCGGGTGCCGGCGCCGCGACGGGATTCACGCGGGTGCGCGTGTCGTCGGCTGCCGGAGCCTCGGAGGCGGCGGTCGTGGCCGCCCCTCCCGCGGGCGTGGCGGCCTGCCTGGCGCGCCGCGTGCGCGCCTTCGGTGCTTTGGCCGGTGTGTACTCGTAGGTGTAGACCGACGACTCCGCCCCGGTCAGCGGCGCACGATTGAGCACGATGCCGAGCACCCGACCGTGCACCTTGTGCAGTGCGTCGCGCGCCTTCTCGACGAGGTCGTACGTGGTCTTGCCGACCGACACGACGAGTAGCACGCCGTCGGCCTGATGTGCGAGCACGGCCCCATCTGTGACCGCCAGCAGCGGCGGAGCGTCGACGATCACGGTGGCGTGCTGAGCGAGCTCGTCGAGCAGGGACTTCATGCGCGCCGATCCGAGCACCTCGCTGGGGTTCGGCGGGATGGTCCCCGCGGTGAGCACGGCGAGGCTGTGCGCGTGCGGCGTGCGCTGCAGCACCTCGGCGAGTGCGGCGCGGCCGGCGAGGACATCGGTGAGGCCGGCGGGAGCATCCACGCCGGCGGTCTTCGCCACCGTCGGCCGGCGCAGGTCGCCGTCGACGAGCACGACGGGGGCGCCGTTCGCCGCGAGGGTGGCTGCGAGATTCGCGGCGACGGTCGACTTGCCCTCGCCAGGCACCGCACTGCTGACCACGATGACGCGCGGCGGGTTGTCGACGTCCATGAACTGCAGGTTGGTGCGGATCACGCGCAGCGCCTCGCGCAGCGCATAGCTCGACTTCGTGCCGGTCTGGTCGTCGGTCAGCAGACGATGGCCGTCCTGCACCTCGTCGGCGGCGGGCAGGATGCCGACGACAGACGTGCCGAGTCGCTGCTCGACGTCGTCGCTGGCGCGCACACGGCGGTCGGACACGGCGCGCACCAGCGCGAACGCGATGCCCATGCCGAGGCCGAGCACGCCGCCGACCAGCAGCGCCATGCGCTTGTCGGGGAAAGACGGCGCGCTCGGGAGCGCGGCCGACTCAGCGAGCTCGACGGTGACAGGAGCAGATCCGGGCGAGCCATCGCCCTCACGCTCGTCGATCGTCGCGGTGAGTCCGTTCACCCATGCCTCTGCGAGATCGCGGGCGGCCTCGGGAGACGCGGCGGCCGCGGTGATCTTGATGATCGGAGTGCCATCGGGATTGTCGGCCGCGATGCGGGCGACGAGGTCCTCCGGCTTCACCTCGAGTCCGAGCTCGATCGCCGCCTTCTCGGCGACGTTGCGCCAGGTCGCCATCTCGAGGTAGGTGGGGACCTTGTTCTTGGTGATCAGGTCGTTCGCCCCGGCGGTGATCTCCTCTCCTGGGACGGGCTTGACCGTCACGACACCACTGGCGTCCGCGTTGTAGACCGGGGTCTGCATGGCAGCCCACCCGAAACCGGCCCCCAGGCCCAGCACCGTGAGCAGCACGATGCCCAGCCAGTGCCGCTTCAGCGCGTTCGCGTAGTCACGGAGTTCCATGACGCCCCCATCTGTCCCTGATCCTCGATCTTAGAAGTTTCGTCGGCTGCGGGAGCGTCCCGCGTCTGCTGCTCGCTCGTCCAGACCTGGGCGCCCAGACAGACCCCGGCGATGAGGAAGGGCACCGACACCTGCGACGCGACCCAGAACAGGTCGAACTGGGCGGCGACGATGCGCGAGACGACCGCGGCGAAGGCGAGCGCGCCGAACGCGGGATGCGCGGTCCAGAACTTCCACATCACCACGGCGATGCCCATCCACATGACGGCGAACGCCACAAGCCCGACGAGCCCCGTCGAGGCGAGCACCTCGAGCTCGGCCTGCGGCGGCTGGAAGTTCGCGGTGGGGTGCACGTACCAGTAGCGAAGTCCGTGTCCGAAGATCGGCGAGTGCTTCCACAGTGCATACACCTCGCGGAACCATTCCAGGCGCTGATAGGTCGAGTTGAACCTGTTCTGCGACTCGACCTGCTCGATCACGCTCTGCACGATGAGCACCGCGCCGGGAATGGCCAGCAGCGCCACCAGCGCCTTGTGATGCCCCGCGCCCTGGCGCAGCGTGTAGAGCAGCAGGGCGATGATCAGGCCGATCACGGCCTGTCGCGACTGCGTGATGGCGAGTGCGATGAGGAAGAGCCACATCGCGGGCAGCGTGACGCGTCTCGTCAGGCCTGCGGCCGGAGGCCTGATGAACACGATCAGCACGCCTGTGGCGAGCGCGAAGCCCGCGAAGTTCTTGTGCATGCTCCACGGCCAGCGCGGGTAGATCGCCTGGAAGCCCTCGGTCACGTAGACCACCACAGCCGTCGCGATCGTGCCGAGGGCGATCACGGCGACCGCGCCGACCATGAGCAGCAGCGCGGCGCGCAGCAGCCCTGCCCGGCCGATCCCCCAGCCCAGCACGAGGGCGCCGCTGATCAGCAGCCAGGCATGGAACCACTCGACAGTGTTCTGCGGGTAGGGATTGACGATGACGGTGAAGAGCGTGGCGAACTGGTACACCCCGTTGAGCCACAGCATGGCGCGCATCGTCGGGCTGAAGTCGCGACGCGAGAGCAGCACGACGGTGGCGAACCCAAGGGCGATGGCGAGGTCCGATACCGTGAGGTCGGTGCCGCCGAGGCCGATGCGAGCCGTGACGAACGCGCCGGGCACGGCGAGCAGCGGGAGCACCATCGGGTGACGAGGGGTGAGCACGACGCCGATGACGATCACCGCCAGCGCGATGGCGGTCGTCGCGCCGTCCGACATGGCGCGCTCGAGCAGGAAGTAGACGCCGAGCAGGGTGGCGACGGCGAACAGCATCCAACGCCAGAGATTGGCCCAGAACTCCGCGAGCAGGGCGCGGATCGAGGCACGGCTGATCGCCATGTCCCCCTCCTCTCCCTCGCGGTATCTCAGTATCGCACCCGGCCTGCCGCGACGCTTCTGCTCGGCGCTATGCTGAGCGCGATCGCCATGCCTGACACCCCCACGGTGGCCTCCCCCGGCCCAGCGGCGAGCACCTACGTGCCCGCGCTCGACGGCGTGCGCGCCATCGCCGTGGCCGCCGTCTTCCTGCTGCACCTCGCCGCCGCGTACTTTCCCGGCGGCGCGGTGGGAGTCGACCTGTTCTTCGTGCTCTCGGCTTTTCTGATCACCGGTCTGCTGCTCGACGAGTTCTCACGCACCGGCCGCGTGCGCTTCGGCGCGTTCTACCTGCGACGTGCATTCCGCCTGCTCCCCGCGCTGCTGATCTGGCTCGTGCTGGCCTCGTTCACAGCCGTCCTCGCCGGTGAGGGCGAGAAGGTGCCGTGGAGCGTCGCGGGCGCCCTGTTCTACTTCAACGACTTCCAGCAGGCATGGACCGATCGTGTGGCGACGGCGTTCAACCAGTCCTGGTCGCTGAGCGTCGAGGAGCAGTTCTACTTCGTGTGGCCGCCGCTGCTGGTGTTCGTGCTGCTGCGCGCCTCCCTCGGTGCGCAGCGCTGGTTCCTTCACGCATCCGTGCTGGTGGCGGTCGTGGTGCCGTTCGCCGGTCCGAACTACTTCCTGCCGACGGGCCACCTGCTGCCGCTGGTGATCGGATGCTGGGCTGCGGAGCAGCGCGCTCGCGGCTGCACCCCGTGGGTCGGGGCGCTGATCAGCCGACCGTGGGTGGGCTATGCCGCCTGCGCCGTGTTCGCGTTCGCCACGGTGACCGACATCCGGCCTCTGCGTGAGGCGACATTCATCGCCGCCTCGGTGGCGACGGCTGCGCTGCTGCTGCAGCTCACGATCGGCGCCAGGACAGCGGTGTCTCGGATGCTGGGCTCGCGCGTGCCCGTCTGGATCGGGGCTCGCTCATACGGGGTCTACCTGTACGGGCTGACCTTGATGGGCCTGGTTCCGCTGCTGCTGCCGGGGATCGAGCTGAAGATCGCGGCTCCGATCGACATCGTGCTCACGGCTGTCGTGGTCGCCGCGTCGTACCGGTTCGTCGAGTCGCCGATACGCCGATGGGGGCGGGCACGGCTCGCAGGGCGCCGGCGACAGGACGCGGACGCGGACGCGGACGCGGTGGAGCATTAGACGGACCGACTCCGCAGATGTCGGGGATACCCGTCAGGGGCGTCCCATACCGTGGTACTCGAACCCGGCGGCGCGCCACGCGGCGGGGTCGAGTCCGTTGCGTCCGTCGATGATCACCCGCCCCTCGGTCAGCGTCGCGAGGTGTTCTGGGCTCAACCCGCGGCGGTACTCGTCCCACTCCGTGACCAGCACCACCGCATCCGCTCCGCGCAGCGCCTCGTCACGATCCGCGACGTAGGTGAGCTGAGGGCTCACCCTGCGGGCGTTGTCTATCGCGGCCGGGTCGGTGACGGTCACGATCGCGCCGAGGCCGTGCAGCTGCGCTGCGACGTCGAGGGCGGGCGAGTCGCGCACGTCATCGCTGTGCGGCTTGAAGGCGGCGCCGAGCACGGTGACCCGCTTGCCGTACACAGATCCGCCCAGTCCTGCTTTCACGAGGTACACGGCACGGTCGCGACGGCGCATGTTGATCTCGTCGACCTCCCGCAGGAAGCCGACCGACTCGCCTCGCCCGAGCTCCTCGGCCCGAGCGGCGAAGGCCCGGATGTCTTTCGGCAGGCATCCTCCGCCGAACCCGATGCCCGCGCCGAGGAAGCGGCGGCCGATGCGAACGTCGTGCCCGATGGCATCGGCGAGCGTCGTGACATCCGCGCCCGTGACCTCGGCGATCTCGGCCATCGCGTTGATGAACGAGATCTTGGTGGCGAGGAACGCGTTGGCGGCGACCTTCACCAATTCCGAGGTGGCGAAGTCGGTGACGATGTAGGGCGCCCCGCCGGCGAGCGATGCCGCGTAGACGTCGCGGAGGATGTCTGCGGCACGAGTGCCGTCGGCCGCAGGTGCGCCGTCGCTGCCGGCGACGCCGACGACGATGCGGTCGGGGCTGATCGTGTCCTTCACGGCCCACCCCTCCCTC
This sequence comes from Microbacterium esteraromaticum, assembly GCF_014084045.1. NCBI lineage: Bacteria > Bacillati > Actinomycetota > Actinomycetes > Micrococcales > Microbacteriaceae > Microbacterium > Microbacterium esteraromaticum. The sequence goes on along the minus strand of NZ_CP043732.1, from coordinate 1,980,655 downwards.
AGGAACTCCGGGTTCCACACGAGGGATGCCCCCGTGCTCGCGACGATGGGCGCCAGTCGCTCAGCGGTGCCCACCGGCACCGTCGACTTGCCTGCGACGACATCGCCGGCGCTCAGCACGGGCAGCAGCATGTCGATCGCGGAGTCGACGTGACTCAGGTCGGCGGCATGGCCGTCTGCCTGCTGCGGTGTGCCGACCGCGAGGAAGTGGACGGCGGCGCCACGGGCATCCCGAACATCGGTGCTGAAAGCGAGCCGGCCCGACGCGAGCCCCTCGGACAGCAGCTCTGGCAGCCCCGGTTCGAAGAACGGCGCCCTGCCGGCGGCGAGCATGGCGATCCGATCGGCGTCGATGTCGATGCCGACCACCTCATGGCCGAGGGATGCCATGGCCGCGGCGTGCACGGCGCCGAGGTATCCGCATCCGATGACGGAGAGCTTCATGTGCATGATCGTATAGGCGGGGTGTGACGTGGGGGTGTCCGGCCGGTGACGCGGGCGGAGACTGCGACAATGGCGTGATGGCACGGCAGGCACCAGCGCAGCGCTCGGCCCGGCGCGGTGTGCTCGTCGCACTGTTCGGCGTGTGCCTCGTCGGGGCGGCGGCGATCGTGTTCCTGCCGATCGGATGGCAGCTCAACAGGTTCGTCGTGTGGCTGTACTACGCCGGGCGGGGCATCGGCGTCCCGCCGTTCGTCACGATCGGGACCTACGACATCGCTCTCAACCTGCTGCTGTTCGCGACTCCGGTGGCGCTGGCGTCGCTGCTGTGGCCTCGTGTGAAGTGGTGGGTGTGGGTACTCGCCGGGGCTGCGGGATCCACGTGCGTGGAGCTGGTGCAGCTGGTCGGCCTCGACCGCGACGCGTCGGTGTGGGACATCGTGGCGAACACGGCAGGAGCGGTGATCGGCGTGGGAGTGGCTGCGGGTGCGAGGAGCCTGGCGTCGCGCCTTTCTCGACGCACTCGACGACGCACGGTTACGCGGTCGATGACGGACGGTTCGTGAACGCGCCTAACAAAGGATAGGCTTGGTGGGCAGGCCGCCCGATTGGGGTGCGATCGATCGCACGAGGCGGCCAGGCGAATCCACAGATAGGGGACTGTGATTCGGCATGCGCATACACATCTACTGACTACTGGGGAGTCTCAGAACCATGGGGAAAAACGTCTCATCGGAGACGATGTCGGTCACGCCCGGCATCAGCCGCCGTTCGCTCGTGAAGGGCGCCGCCTGGGCGGCACCCGCAATCGTCGCCGCGGCATATGCGCCGCTCGCGGCCGCATCCACCACGACCGTGCCGCCGACGCCGGTCTTCCATTTCGCAAGCGCCTGCAAGAACCCGGGCAACTCGAGCACGGGCTGCACCGGCCGCCCGATGCAGTCGTATCAGGTGCGCGTCACCGTGACCAACACCACTGCCGAGACCCAGATCCTGCGATTCACGGGCTTCCGCGCCGACACCACCAACGCCGGAGTGGCAGCAGTTCATACGTACAGCGCGAGTGCAGCTGGCCAGTGCGCCGCCGCTCTGCCCAGGACGACGGCCTGCGGCACCCCCGGCGGTATCGAGCTGGCTCCCGGGGCGACCCTCGACGCCTGGATCGTCTCCGGCAGCGCAGGCAGCAGCGGCGCGGGCCTGCTCCACGTCGACTGGTCGTGGCACGCCAAGAGCACCTGTGCGACGACCTCCTCGGGCACCTCTTCCGGCAGCCCCAGCGGACTCTCCTGCCCGTCCCGGTAGAGACGCTGCGAGCACGGGGGTGGGTTGCCGGTTGACCGGCAACCCACCCCCGTTTGTGTTGCAGGGCCGGCTCGCATCGACATGAATATTCGGTCGGCACGAATATTCACAAGTCGCGTAATGAATCCGATGAGGCGGCGTCTCTCATATGGGCGGTTGGGGTGCCCGCAACCGGGGGGTTGCGCGTTTGGCCCCACGCCCGGCGTGACCCGTACTGGGGAGTATCGGGTCATCGCGCGAACGGCGGCAGGGTCTCCCACCCCTCTGGGGGCCCTGCCGCCTCGCATCCGATGACTGGGGAAGCACTCGGAGAAGAGGGGCGGTCAGACGTGACCGCCCCTCTTCCGGGGGTCACCGGGCCGAGGGAGAGATCGTCGTGCTCGTCCGGCACCCTGAACACGATGAGGGCGACCGCCCAGCACTGGCGGCCGCCCTCATCGTGATCCCGTCGTCAGTGCCGAAATCACATCACCGCGACCGAGATCGCAGGCGCTGGACCCTACGGCACGCAGTCGGGGTTCTGCGCTGTGAACGTGAACGGCCCCACCCAGATGTTCTGGTTCGGACGGTCTGTCCCTTCGCGCCCTGAGTTGTTGGCGACGAAGGTGAGGGAGAACGAGCTCAGTGAGGGCGACGTGACGGCGACGTTGCCCGCGCCGCTGGTGGGGATGACCTCGGTGTTCGGGGATCCCACCGCCGGGCGCCAGGGGTTCGTCGACGTGCCCTGACCGGTGACCCACGTGGAGTTGTACGTGCCGGTGCCCGCGGGGAGGAGATACACGCGCTCGGCACCGCCCGCCCCGTCATCCGCCTGGAATCCGTCGAGGTCCTTGATCTTGTACGCCAGATCGTCGACCACGAGCGGCGCCCCTCCGAGCGCGAAGCTGAAGGTCACCCGCTCACCTCCGCCGGCGTTGTTCAGGTTGAGGGTGTCCAGCGACAGTCTGACGCTGGGCACGGCCTCGCCACCCTGGGTCGAGCTGTCGAGCAGCAGGTTGTTGGCGGTGTTGATCGCCATGTTGGCGGCACCGTTGGGAACGGCCGACAGCGACAGCGTCAGGTTGACACCGCTGCCGAACGGATCAGTCCAGGTGAACACCGCCGACGTCGCGCTGACGCGCGTGTACGACGCCGTGGTCGTGCTGAGTGTCGCCGTGCAGGTCGGCGAGGCGATCGCTGACGGAGCCGCGGTGGCAGCCGCGATCACAGGGATCGACCAGAAGACCCCCTTCGCCACCGTGCGCCGGGTCAGACCGCCTGCGGTACCGGCGATGGCGGGGGCCGCTTCAGTGCTGTCGAGTTCAGGCGGGGAGGACGGACCGGACATTGGGGAGTTACCTCTCAGTATTGAAATCGATTCACCACGTGTATTCCCTCAAATACACAAGTGGCACGTTACCGATCTCACACCGTTCGCAGATCTCCTGCCCTGGCGATTGGGCACTTCTGCCACCCGACAGGGGTCATGCCGTCGCCCATGCCCTATTATGCGGTGTCCACGTGACACGCATCGAGGGCGGCCACCCCGTCGGGTGACCGCCCTCGATGAGCGTCTGCAGCCGGCGTCAGAGCGCCAGGTTCCGGCGCACGACCTCCGCGAGCGATTCGGCATGGGCGTGGGCGGTCTCGGCATCAGCCGCCTCGACCATAACCCGCACGAGCGGCTCGGTACCCGACTTGCGCAGCAGCACGCGGCCCGACGAGCCCAGCTCGGTCTCGACGCTCTTCACCGCATCCTGCACGCCGGCATGATCGGAGACGGCGTCCTTGTCGACGTCCTTCACGTTGATCATCACCTGCGGGTAGACCGTCATGATCGATGCCAGCTCGGCGATCGGCTTCTTCTGGCGGGCCATCTCGGCGACCAGGTGCAGACCGGTGAGCAGGCCGTCACCCGTGGTCGCGTAGTCGCTCATGATCACGTGGCCCGACTGCTCGCCGCCGAGCGAGAAGCCACCGGCGTTCATGTCCTCGAGCACGTACCGGTCGCCGACGGCGGTCTGGCGCACGGTGATGCCCTGTTCCTGCATGGCGATGTGCAGACCGAGGTTGCTCATCACCGTGGCGACGAGGGTGTCGTCGACCAGCTTGCCGCGGCTCTTCATCGCCACAGCGAGAATGGCCATGATCTGGTCGCCGTCGACGATGCTGCCGTCGGCGTCGACCGCGAGGCAGCGGTCGGCATCGCCGTCATGAGCGATCCCGACGTCGGCGCCGACGCGAATGACCTCGGCCGCGAGCTTGTCGAGGTGGGTCGATCCGACGCCGTCGTTGATGTTCAGCCCGTCGGGGTCGGCGCCGATGACCGTGACCTTGGCGCCGGCCGCGCGGAACACCTCGGGAGAGGCCCCGGATGCGGCGCCGTTGGCGCAGTCGAGCACCACATGGATGCCGTCGAGACGGTGCGGGAGCGACGCCAGCAGGTGCATGACGTAGCGATCCTCGGCATCCGAGAAGCGGATGACGCGACCGACCTCAGCACCGGTGGGCTGCAGCTTGGTGCCCGATTCGAGGGCCTCCTCGATGCGCTGCTCGACGAGGTCGGGCAGCTTCACTCCCCCACGGGCGAAGATCTTGATGCCGTTGTCGGGGGCGGCGTTGTGCGAGGCCGAGATCATCACGCCGAAGTCGGCGTCGATGTCGGAGATGAGGAACGCCGCTGCCGGCGTGGGCAGAGTTCCGGCATCCAGAACATCCACGCCGGACGAGGCGAGACCCGCCTCGACCGCAGCGCTGAGGAAGTGGCCCGAGATGCGCGGGTCGCGCGCGACGACGGCGGTGAGCCGCTTGCCGGCGGCGCGGCGCGCGTCGGCAATACGGCCCTGGCCCAGGACGACAGCAGTCGCCTGGGCCAGGTGCAGCGCAAGTTCGGCGGTGAGGAGCTGACCGTTGGCCAGCCCCCGCACGCCGTCCGTTCCGAACAGTGCCATAGAAGGAACTGAGCGGATCAGCGCTTCGAGTACTGAGGAGCCTTGCGGGCCTTCTTGAGACCGGCCTTCTTGCGCTCGATGACGCGAGCGTCGCGCGAGAGGAAGCCGGCCTTCTTCAGGGTCGGACGGTTGTTCTCGGCGTCGATGTTGTTCAGCGCACGAGCGATGCCGAGGCGCAGCGCGCCGGCCTGGCCCGAGTCGCCGCCACCCGAGATGCGGGCGATGACGTCGTAGGCACCCTGCAGGTTCAGAACCGTGAAGGGGTCGTTGATCAGCTGCTGGTGCAGCTTGTTCGGGAAGTAGTCCTCGAGCGTGCGACCGTTGATCGTGATGGTGCCCGAGCCGGGAACCAGACGCACACGGGCGATGGCCTGCTTGCGACGGCCGACAGCGGCGCCGGGAACGGAGAGCACGGGGCGGGGAGCCGACTCCTGAACCTCGGCCTCAGGGGTCGAGGTCGTGAAGTTCTGCGGGAATTCGGTGGTGTCCTGGATTTCAGCCACGAGTATGTCCTTAAGAAATCTGAGGGGCGCTTACTGCGCGACCTGGTCGAGGGTGTACGGCGTGGGCTGCTGAGCGGCGTGCGGGTGCTCGGCACCTGCGTAGACCTTGAGCTTCGACAGCTGCTGACGACCCAGGGTGTTCTTGGGGAGCATGCCGCGGACGGCCTTCTCCACGGCGCGAACCGGGTGCTTCTCGAGGAGCTCGGCGTACGAGGTGGCCGTCAGACCGCCCGGGTAACCCGAGTGGCGGTAGGCCATCTTCTTCTGGAGCTTCTGACCCGTGAGGGCGACCTTGTCGGCGTTGACGATGATGACGAAGTCACCGGTGTCGACGTGGGGAGCGAAGGTGGCCTTGTGCTTGCCACGCAGGATCGCTGCTGCGTGCGAGGCGAGACGACCGAGAACGACGTCGGTGGCGTCGATGACGATCCAGTCACGCTGGACCTGCCCGGCCTTCGGGGTGTAAGTGCGCGTCACGATAGTGCTGCTTTCTTGATTCGAACGGAGAGGTTCGTGAATCCCACTCCGGGGTGGGTTTCGACTCGATGTTCTCGAGTCGAAACACGCGCCAGTGGAGGGCTCACGTTCGTCGTGCCCGCGCCTCGGCAAGCCGAAGGCAGGCACCAAAGAAACAGCTTACGCCATCGGGGGCGCGAGAAGCAAAAGCGTGTGGATGCCAGAAGAGGCCGCCCCGCGGGACGACCCCTTCTGAACGCGCGAGCCGTCAGCGTGCGTTGTTCTCACCGCTCGAACCGCGGGCCACGCTGAGGTTGAGCAGGCCGCCGGCCACTCCGAGCAGCTCGAGGTGGAGTGCCGCCACGTCGTAGCGCCCCACCGGCGTGATGGCCTGGTAGTAGGCAGGAACGGTGCCGCCTGCGGAGTTCTGCGCATTGACGGTGATCGCCAGCACACCGCTCAGAACGCTGAACAGGTTCGACAGCAGCACGTTGAGCACATCGAGCGTGCCGCGCAGGGCGCCGGTCTGCGAGTTGAACAGCGCCGCGATGGCGCCCCGCACGACACCTCCGACGGCGGCTGCGACTGCCCCGAGGTTCACTCCCGCAAGAGGCGTCCAGCCGAACGGCGGCAGCAGGTTGGGAACCTCGACCGCCACCGTGCCGTTGCCGGCGAGGAGGTCGGCCAGGGTGCCCTGCACCCGGATCCGAACGATTCCCACCGCGGTGATGGTGATGTCGACTGTCGCGAGCTGCGTGAGTCGATCGACCAGCGCGTTGACCCACTGATCCAGGACGGCCGCGATGCCGCCGGCGGGCAGCCCGGCGTCGACGAACAGGCGGGTGTTCGGGCCGCGGCTGTTCAGCCACTCGGAGATGTCGCCCGTGTACGCGCCGCCCAGGAGCGAGGCGACGTCGAGCGTGATCGTTCCCTCGCTCGGGTGCACCGCGAGCGCAGCATTCGGCGCGTTCGGAATCGACTGCTGGGTGAGCTGAGCGGTGTTCACGGTGATCGTGGAGTTGACGGTCGCGAGGGCGGCGCCGACTCCGGCGATGATGGGGCCGAGCACGGGGATCGGCTTCAGCGCGTCGAGCAGGGCCTGGGTCGACACCGAGATGGTGGTTCCGTTGAGCCCGGTGGAGATGCCGCCGATGAGCTGACCGACCACGGCGGTCTGGATCACAAGGCGCAGGTACGCGATGAGGTAGTCGCGCGTGAGCTCGCCGGGAGCCGGCGTGACGCAGAGCGAGTCGTACGACGTGCGGCCGGCGGATGCCCCGATGCGGAGTTTCAGGTCAGAGACCGAGGCGACCAGATTCGCCGCGGCCGTGTTGCCTGTGAGCTGCGCGAGCAGCGAACGCAGGTCGACGGAGCCCAGCTCGGGCGGGTTGGGCGAGCTGTTGTTGAGCGTCAGCGCACCCGAGTCCTGGTTCACCGCCCCCGATGCGCCGACATCGGCGAGCGTCGGCCCGCCCACGGATTCGTTGGCGCGTGCGAACTGGTTGAGCGCGCCTGCGTTCTGCCCGGTCGTCAGGTCGAGCAGGTTGGAGACGGCTCCGGTGAGGGTGCCGAAGTTCAGGGTCAGCGCCTGCAGGGCCGTGACGCTGAGAGCGGAGGATTCGGTGTCTGTGGCCGTCGTTCCGAATGCCGTGGCGTGAGCGCCGTTGACCGAGGCGATGGCGTCGAGATTGACACCGCCGATCGCGCCGCTGACCATGCGGCCCCGCGCCTGCGCGTCGAACTTGGTGCCGACGGGCGCGCAGAACTGCGGGCTGGCTGCGTAGGCCGGCGCAGCAGTCGCGACCATCAGAGCGGGAACGGTCCACGCCGCGCCCTTCATGACAGTACGGCGCGACAGGCCAGACGGCGGGTTGACGGAATCTAGGGTTGCTTCAACCATGCGGGGAGGTTCCTCTGATCACACTTCTCCGGTACAACACAGCGTCGCCGAACAGCGCCTCTCAGCGACGAGAGTGTTTCGACCTGCGGGGGCAGATCGTACGGGCGGGGGCCCGTTGGGGGTCAGACTAGCGTGCACTCCGGCTTCGCACAAAGAGCGGAACGTAAAATCCGCGGCCCGCGGGTGTCGATGACCTGCTCGAGGGGTGAAAGCATTGACGAAAAGGGGTCATATCCGCCGCTGTCTAGCCTCCGATTCCGTGTCCAGCAACGGCCGCCTCAGCGACGCCGCGCAAGCATATCAACGGTGATGGAGGCGTGAAGAGGGATGCGCCCCGTGCACCTACACTGTTCGTCGTGTCGCGGGCATCGTGACCGATCACCTCGGCGTGGGCTCACAGCTACACACCCTTGTTCCTCTATTTCAGCGATGGGCTCCCGTGCAGAACACCGTCAGCATCGTCATCCCGCATTTCGGGGACCCCGAACCGACCATCGCGTTGATCGACCAATTGACGAATCAGACGAAGCAGGTTGTCGAGATCATCGTCGTGGACGACGCCTCGCCGGTTCCGCTGCCCGATCAACCGCGGGCGACAGTCATCAGGCGCACCGCCAACGGAGGCTTCGGAGCAACGTGCAACACCGGTGCGCGCGCCGCTGAAGGCGAGCTGCTGCTCTTCCTCAACTCCGACCTCGAGGTGCCGGCAGACTTCGTCGAGAAACTGACAGATCGCGCTGCACCCTGGCAGCCCTGCGTTGCCGGTCCACGAATCGTGGACTCGGGCGGAATCAACGGATCAGCGCGTCACTTCCCGACGATCGGCCATCAGGTCATGGAATGGCTCGTGCCATTGGCAAGATTCCATGGGACTCGATGGATGTCAGAGCGCATCGGCCATGACACCAGAGTCGTCACCGGCAGCACACCAGGCGTCACGGACTGGGTGGTCGGCGCGGCGATGCTCATTCCGAGATCGGAGTTCCTCTCCATCGGCGGATTCGATGAGGAGTACTACATGAACTGCGAGGAAGTCGACTTGCAGTTGCGCCTGAATCGCGAACACATCCCGGCCGTCTACATTCCCGACACCAGCGTCACTCATGTGGGCGGCGGATCGTCTCCGTCCACGAGACGAGCCTTCTGGGTTGCGGCCGCCCGCAATCGGTACGCGGAGAAGTGGGGACATCCGAACCTGCTCGCACTCGCGCTGACCTCGGCAACGGTCGTCAACTTCGGCTGGAACTGCATACGCCGGATCCGCAACGGCGCGGTGCGCCCCCTGGCGAGCGCACGCCACGAGCTCGCACTGATCCGGTCTTCCGTCAACTCGCATTGATCGGATAAGGCCGCCCCCTGTCGGTCGTCGCAGACGATCCCGGCGCGGTTGGGGCGAGATGGCGGCGTGGATGCGGCTGGTATCTTGACTCGGGGGCAAGATCCGGTCAAAAAGGGGAGACGATCAGGATGTGCGGCACGTGGCGCTTGTGAGTGCTCGGACGATCCCGGCGCAGGTCCGGCTAGTGACCAGTGAGGCTGACAGGTGAGCAACCCGATCGCCCTTTGGGTGAGTCCGGTATCCGACATCGCAGGTGTCGCCCGGCACATCCTCGACGTCACGTCAGTGGGACTACCAGGGTGGCGACTCGTCGTCACCGCCCCAGAGGGCCCATTGCTCGAACGCCTGCGTGAGCTTCGCATTCCCGTGATTCCCCTGCCGATGGGATCGACGCAGGAAGCCATGTTCGCGCTGCGCCACACGATCAGACAGCTGCGACCAGCGATTGCTCATTCGCATCTGGCAAAGGCCGACATCCTGCTGGCGGCGGCCGCGACCGGGCTCCCGACGCGGCTGGTCACCACTGAGCACCACATCCCGCCGGATCGATTCATGTTCCACCCGACGCTTCGTTCGGCGGTCACGATGGAGACGGTTCATCGCATCCGACTGACGCGCTTCCGCCACGCCATCGCAGTCAGCGAATCCACGCGACGCGACATGCTCGCCCGCTGGCATCCGCGGCCGCCGGTGACGACGATCCTGAATGGCGTCGACCGCGCCCCATCGCCACAGAGCAGACGACCGGGCCTTCGGCTGCTCTCGCTTGCGCGCCTCTCCCCCGAGAAGGACGTCGCCTCGACGCTGCGCGCCTTCGCCCTGATCGCCTCCGAACACTCCGAAGCCACTCTCACCGTCGCCGGGATGGGCACAGAGGAAGGGGCATTGCGCTCCCTTGCGGCTGACCTCGACATCGAAGACCGCACCTTCTTTCCTGGCTTCGTCGATGCGAGCCAGGCGATGGCCGAACACGATGTGCTGCTGCAGCCGTCACGCTCCGACAACTGCTCGTACTCGCTGCTCGACGCGGTAGCGACGGGGATGGGGGTAGCAGCCAGTCCGATCGGCGGCAACCCGGAGATCCTGCCCGCTCGGTGCATCGCGGAGTTCGGCGATGTCAGAGGTCTCGCTGACATCGCCATCGATCAGGGCCTCAATCCTCGATCCAGGCCTGCGCTGCCGGACGCCGTGCCCACCGTGGCCGGCATGGCCCAGCGCATCACCACGATCTACGGCAAGGTGACGGCCGAGCCACAACGTCCTGAGTTGCTCACGTCGATGGGACAGGAATGAAGGCCTCGGTAGTCATCCCCACCCGGGGCGGTGCTGCTCGTCTGCCCGCCCTCCTGGATTCGCTCAGCGAGCAGACGCACTCGGATTGGGAGGCGATCGTCGTGATCGACGGCGACGTCGACGACTCCGAGTCGGTCGTCAGCCGCTACAGTCACCTCCCGGTGCGATCTGTCGTGTTCCCCGAGAACCGTGGACGAGTCGCAGCCCTCAACGCAGGGTTCGCGACATCGACAGGCGACGTGCTGATCCGCGCGGACGACGATTTCGAACTGAGCCCCGAGCACATCTCGGCTCATGTCCGCCCGCACGTGGATGGTGAATGCGGCGTTGTCGGGCTGCCGCGCAATGTGGCGCCGCTGACGCCGTACATGCGCGTCTACGGGCATCACGCCGACCAGAGAGGACGCGAGGAGGCGTACCGCTCGAGAGCCGACGCGCGCTGGCGGCTGTGGGGCGGAAACGTGTCAGTGAGCAGAGCCGTCTATGAACGCATCGGCGATTACGATGACCGCTACCGCGGATACGGCTGGGAAGACATCGACTACGGCTTCCGGCTGCATCGCGCAGGCATACCGGTCGTGCTCGCCGACGACGCTGAAGTGATTCATCATGTGGCCGCGACCACCACGGAGATCCGTGTGCGCCGTGCATTCGACTCCGGATCGGCACGATGGACTTTTGACACAATCCACGGCGTCGGCACCAGTGGCCCGGCTGCTCCCGCCGATCGGTCGCTCTGGAATCACGCCGTCACCGGGCTCTCGCGGGTGCTGTCTCGAGGGAGCAGCCTGAAGCTAGCTCGTTTCGTCGACCGTGCTCTGCCGATTCTGCCGCCCGCGTTCGGTCGTCGCGCCGTCGGCTTGACGGTCGAAGCCTCAGGCTTCGCCGGTTACCGCCGCGCACGGCAGGCAGCCGATGGCCCAGGTGTGGAAGCGCTATGAGAAAGAACCTGACGTACCTCGTCCGTGCAGTACCACGCGATTGAGCTGAGGCCGGGGAAACCGATCCGACACCCCCGACAGTCACGGCCGCAGCTTTCGCCCCGGCAAGAGCTTTCGCCACTCACGCGGTGGCGCAAATCCGCCAAATCGGCATCTCTCGACCAGGCCAGCAGCTCTGTTGGCGCTAAGCCGGAGTTCACGAGGAACTGTTGTGACCTCTAATGGACTTCGTCCATGCACGTCGCCGACGTCGCGTACCGAGGATTTCGTGCCACACCCGGAAAGGCGACTTTCGCGCCAACCAGATCAGCCTGAACCCTCTCATTCTTGGCGTCCGCGCGCCCGCCAGAGCATTTCCGAGAATCCGCCCAACCATGTACTTGCGGCGAGTGAAATGGTACGGCTGCACAGCGAGCACGTCCTGCAGATTCACCGGCTCAACCACGATGGCCCCGCGCTCCACGGCGCGCGCCAGCAATTCCTGACCCCGTCGGGTACGCACCAAGACTACGGAGCGTCCTTCTGACTCATCGAAATCAGGGGATCCATCTGCCTTCGAATGCCAGAAGTCTCCCACTGCGACGTCCGCAGACTCGCCCACACCGTCAGGGCAGACCCTGCACCGCCATTGCACCGTCGGGCCAAGATGTCGCCCCCAACTCTCGTCGTACGACATGCTCAATTCGGTGCCATCCGGACGCTCAACAGTGAAGTTCCCCGGCCACCCACGTCCGCGATACCAAAGGTCCGATACCGTCTCGCCTACCGGTACGCCCAACGTCTGCACCAACTGGTCAGTCGCCTGCTGATTAGGAACTCCAGCACAAAAGAAGCTAAGAAGCAGCGGGGCGACGTCGCGGTTCCCGGAGTCACTGCGAATACCCATCACCTCACAGGGCTTGCCGACCAATGCGCCGACGTTGGAATCGGACAGCCTCTCGGTCGGCGCACACGGAGCGTACCGCGAGCCTGCTGACGCCAGTGCCTGCTCACGGGTTGTGATCGTGACGCTCACGCTTCGTCGGGGGTCACGAGTGTCAGCTGCGGCCCCTGCGACTATCTCCCCCTCGCTCGCCAGAAGGGCGACGAGAGCGGACAACACTCCTCCACTGCTCCCTCGTCGGCGCAACTCCGCGTCTGTCGCCCATCCAGTCCAAGCCGACAGCACAGGGCCGAAGTATGGGTGGCGCTCGACACCGGGTTCCGCGCCGGCACGGATAACTTTGCCGGGGCAGCTGCGACGGAAACGATCACGCTCGTCGCGGTCATTGGCACTTGGCGAACCGACGACGACCGGGCGCTGAAACCCTCCTACCGTCGTCATTCGGACACGCCCGAAGGCAGCGGCGCACATTCCGCAACCGCTACAGTTGTCCTGGGCGACGACCCGTCGTATCTCGCTAGCCAGCCGGTCGGGTGTCGGTGAGCTCATTATGCGACCTTAGCGCAGCGCGCGCTTCAATCCTGACTAGTACCTAGGGAGATCAATGCGAGTTCTCGTCCTCTGGGCAGCTCCTCGGCACGCCAACTTTGGGGTCGCAGCGCTCGCCGAAGGCGCTCAGGCACTAGTCCATCAGGCTGTCGGCGATGCCGACGTGCGGTTCCATGGCACGGGAATTGATGGCGACGGGCCAATGAACATCGGCCATTTGCCTCCGCTTGTCAAAGAGGTATTCGTGCGCAACAAGGGATTGCGTGACTGGCTCCGTGGCTTCGACCTCCTGATTGACATGCGCGGAGGGGACAGCTTCACAGATATCTACGGCCTGAAACGGTTGTACAAGATGTCATTTGTGCCGCTTTACGCCAGACGCCTCGGAGTCCCCGTGGTACTAGGACCACAGACTATCGGCCCATTCAAGTCGCAGGCCGGCAGACGACTGGCGCAATACGTTCTGAGAAGTGCGTCTCAAGTGCATTCCCGGGACCCCGTCAGTGCCCATGCCGCACAGCAGCTCGGGCGCCCCGTAGACGGGATCTCGACAGATGTGGCGTTCGCCATCGCGCCACCGGTCTCAGGGCCCAGCCGCGACGTCATGTTCAACGTGTCGGGCCTTTTGTGGTCGGAGAATCCGCACGTCGACAACACGACCTATCGCGCCTCGGTATGCAAGTCAATAGATGGGCTGCTTGCGAATGGCCGCGAAGTCACCGCTCTGGCACACGTCGTGGGCGCGAACGAAGCGCCAGGAGATAACGATCGGTTCGCGCTCGCCGAACTAGAGCAACTCTACGGGGACCGGCTGACGTACTTGACGCCCACCGATCTGCAGGACGTGCGCTCCCAGATCAGTGGAGCGCGTCTGATGATCGGCGCGCGTATGCATGCCTGCCTTAACGCGATGTCGGTAGGAGTACCGGCCGTTCCCATGGCGTACTCGCGGAAGTTCAAGCCTTTGCTCGATCAGATCGGCTGGGAACAGACGATTGATCTCAGCGCGTCCCCCGAACACGTCGCCGACCAAGTGCTGCGCTCGAGTGAGGCGGAACTGGGCCAGGGAGTAGCCGCAGTGCGAGAGCGCGCAGGACGATTGCTCACGTCGACCGCGCGTGATATCGCCCAATTGCTTCGATAGACCGGCGCAGCTATCCGGCGCACACATGAACTCAGCATCCTCAAGGGCGCCCATTGACGGAGATTCACTCAGACGCTATCCAACGAGCTGCGGGAAACGCGCGTCATGCTGACTCAACCTTCGCAGGAGTAAGAATGCTTTCGGTATGGCCGAATCGCAAGGAAGAGACGCCATGACCTCGCAGGACCACGGCCACCTTGGTGGACGTGCGGCTCGTAGCGCGGCCCGCCTCCTCGGCGGTCAATCGGCCTTGTTTGTCATCCAACTAACGTCGATCGTTGTTCTTGCTAGGCTGCTCACGCCGCAGGAGTATGGCATTGTCGCAATGGCGCTTGCGTTCACTGGATTCGGTCACTTGCTTCGCGATGTTGGACTGTCGAGTGCAGCGATCCAGGCGCCTACGCTGTCGCACGCACAACGATCCAACCTATTCTGGATCAACACCGGGATCGGTGCCGCCATGGCTACCGTGGTGATGGTATTGGCGCCGGTAATCGCCATCTATTATGCGGAGCCAACGGTGCTGTGGATTGTGCTCGGGTTCGCCCCAACCTTGCTTCTGTCAGGGATGGCGACGCAGCTCAGAGCGCATGCGGTGCGCACATTGCAGTTGGGTCGCCTCGCGCTCGTCGACGTCACCTCTGCGTTGCTGGGTCTCGCCTCGGCCATCTTGCTCGCTTATGCAGGCGGTGGCGCCTGGGCCTTGGTAATACAACAACTGGTCGGCGGGCTATGTACGCTCATCCTCATGCTGGCGCTCGGCGGCTGGATGCCAGGGTGGATTCATCGCGGTGTGCCGATGCGGGCCTTCTTCGCCTTCGGAGTCCCTCTCTTCGGGTCTCAGCTTCTGACCTATTTCGCTAGCAATCTCGATTCCATGCTGATGGGGCGTCACTACGGGAGTGTTCTGACGGGGCTCTACAACCGATCATTGCAGCTCGTTCGAGTGCCGATGAATCAGCTGCGGTCACCCCTTGGGCAGCTCGCTCTTTCCGTGCTCTCCAGAATACAATCCGATGATTCGCGTCTCATCAGCTATGTCAGCCAAGGTCAACGCGCGATGGGATATCCACTGTTGTTCGCCGCTGGTCTACTTGCAGCGATGGCGCCAGCCGTGATCGACGTCGCTATCGGTGATCAATGGGCCTCCGCAGCTCCGTTTGTTCGCCTCATCGCTGTGGGAGAAGGCCTGACAACTCTTGCGGGTGTCGGCGGCTGGATCTACACGAGCCGTGGTCTTGGCGCGGCGCTTCTGAAGTACACCGTCGTGTCGGCTTCCGTCAAAGCTTGTCTACTTATCACCGCTGCAGCGTTCGGCCCGATCTGGATCGCTGCCGCGTTCGCCTTCGCACCCGTGGTGTTGTGGCCGCTCTCGCTTATCTGGGTGGGCAAGGTTGCCAATCTGCGCACCTTGCCGCTTCTCGTGAACTCATGCCGAATGGTTGCCGTTGCCACGATCGCGTCAATAGCGGCCTACTTTTCGCTCGAATGGGTGTTGTCTGCAGGCGCAGGATCGATTGTTGGAATCGCCGCCGGTTGCTTTGCCGCGCTCATCACCGCTGCAGCAGCAGCGGTGATACCGGCAGTGCGTAACGACTACCTACTCAGCTTCCAATTGGTGAAGACAGCTATGGTCCGGCCAAGCTGAGCCGCCGAGTCGCCTTGGGGGAGGTTGCAGCTCTTCCGATCGACCGGTGGCCCCGACCCTTGCGTGGCGCCGCATCGAATCGGCGTGGACAGCACCCGATACAGCCATGACACCGCAGGCTGGAGAGCTGCCATCCTCGGCCAGCAGCGAGCATGATCGCGTAGAGCTGGGTTGCGACACTCTGCACCGTCCTTCACGTGACGCCGGCTCGGGCGTCGGGCACCCGACGCCGGTTCCCTCGGCATAACCCTCCTCGTTTCTAGAGTCAGGAGCCTCCATCAGGCCTAGGGGCGTGCCGGGAAGACAGGCGCAACCAGAGTCCCAGTGTGCTTCTTGCGGCGACTTCGAAGCATCACAGGTCGCTCGACGAAAACCCAACTCGCCCAGGCGAAGGGAATGGTGGCGGTGATCGACGCAAGCATGAACAGCCAGAGTGGCAGGTATGGGCCGATCGTGATCGCGAGAAGCTGCTGTACCGGGAAGGCGTAGATGTACATCCCGTAAGAGATGTCGTTCTTCGCACCGACTCGGTGCAGTGGCAAGGCGATACCCAGCCACATGCACAGGTACGCCAGCGGGATGGCCGCGAGGATGTCGAACGTCCCGGTTGCGATGGTGAGGATCACGGCGACAGCGGATGCGGCGGCGATCTCCCACCGGCACGCGACATGCTCTCGCAGGACGTAGAGGAGAGCGCCAGCGACGAAGTAGGTTCCGAGGCGAACAGCGTGCAGAATGACGTTCACATGCAGCACGTCAAAGTACACGTGTGCGGCGGTCACCGCCATGCCGCCGACGAGTGTGAGCACGAGGACCGACACCAACCATCGTCGAGGGATGATCGTCATCGCCAAGCCGATCCCGAGATAGCAGAGTGCCTCGAAGAAGAGCGTCCACAGTGACCCGTTCCACGCGTCAGGGTAGGGTGCGCTGGTGAGAGTATCGCTCACGTCGAAAGTGAAGATGTACATGCCCGCGTTCTTGAACAGATACTCAAGTCCGGCCGCTATCGAGTATTCACCCATCACGAGCGTCGACAGTGGGGCGAACACGAACGCCGTCACCGCAAGGACGACCGCGAACGCTGGATAGATCCTCAGAAATCGGCGCCAGAAGAATGGGCCGAGCGCAGAGTGGTCACGGCTGCCGGCGATCAGGTAGCCGGAGATCACGAAGAATCCAGCTACAGCCCAGGGACCGAGCGAGTTGAAAGCTCCAGGCCCGATCGGCTCGGCCGCTCAGGGGCCATGAGTGAGCGACGATCACCGCGGTGGCGAACAGCAGACGCAGGGCGTTCAGGCTGTTCCGCTTCGGGTCGAATGCGGCCCCCAGTGAAGTCACGAGCCTGAGCGTATCGAACCTGTGGGCACCAGCCGACGCTCGGGCGAACAACGGTGACCCCTTAGGGGTCGCGCGCATCCTAGCGAGGCATTCACCAACTATTCCGCGAGATCTGCGGATCGCTCAGTCGGTGCGGTGAATCGCTCGTACCAGGCGATTCCGAGCGCGAAGAACACTGCTGCGGTGAAGAACACCTCACCGAGCTGCCATGCCGCGACAAGCGCGACGATGAGGGCGCCCTCCGCAGCTCTGAGGCCATCACTCACCACGCGTCTTCTGCTGAGCAGCCCGAGCCCCGCGATGCCCACGAGAGCCAGCATCGTCCAGAGCATGGGATAGCCGCCTTCGACAAACAGACTGGCGTACGAGTCGTGAAACCACATATGCGGGAAGTTCGGGATGTCGACCCATGCGGAGTTGAGCCCCTGCCCATGCCATGGCGTCAGGGTCACCTTCGCTCGTTCGGCGGCATGAATGCTCTCTCGAAGGATGTCGGTGCCCTCTCGGTCCGCAAAGGCACCGGTCTGCGAGAAGGTCTCCTCGAACCACTCGAGCAGCCGAACTCCAATGAGGAAGGCCCCCAGCCGCAATAGAAGCGGGGCCCGGTTGCGCATGAGCCACCATCCGATCGCCAAGACGAATGCGGCGAGGGATGTGCGCGAACCAGTGAGCCACAGAAACGCGAACGCCGTCGCGAGAACTATGACGATGAGCAAGTACCGCCTCACGACACCAAGCAGAAGCATGCCCACGGTTGCGTAGTAGAGGCCTGCGACGTTTTTGTCCATGAGCCACCCCGTGAGGAAGGGCGGATACTTGTTGGGGGTGAGTCCGGCGTAGAACGCTCCGACATTGATGGCCAAGCCCACCGCGGCTCCCACGACAATCGATCGCCAATCGAGGCGCCCACCCGCAATTGTGAGAGCGAACAGCGCGAGCAACGCCAAGCGCAGAGTGCGTTGCTGCCAGCTCGCCCCCTCAAGGATCGAGACCGCCACGACGAAGGCGATCATCGCGAAGTACAGCGCACCAAGCACGAGAAGGGTGTTGCCCGATGTGCCCTTCGCCCTGCGGAACATCCCGACGGTGATCACTGCGCAGATGACGAGAATCTCTCCGGGGATCCCGCCGATTGGGTAGCGCCAGAATGCGATGCTCGCGCCGATGAGCAGTTCGAAGAGCTTCACATCGCCGAAGCGGAATGCCGACACGGCGTTCTCTGCCCCGGTCTTCAACGCAGCGATCGAAGGAGCTAGCGTCGATGCCGTCGAGGCGCGATGGTTCGACATCACCCCGCCTCACCTCGCGTGAACACGGGAACGGTCGATCTGACGCACGCTGCAGTCATAACTCGGTCCACGCCCCCAAGATCGTGTTGCGCACTGCGTCCCTCGGCTCCCGCACGCGCTACCTGTCAAGTATCGCAGAGCCCCGATGATCGGATCGACCATACTGTCTGTATGCGCCCTTCGCCACAGGTTCCGGTCTGGGCCAACGTGCATCTCACCCACGCCCGCCTTCAAGCTCTGGCGGATGAAGCGGGAGTGGATATCCTCCACATCAAGGGCCCGACAGACGCCGCCCTGCGCATCGCCCGTCACGATTCGACCGACGCCGATGTGCTCGTGCGTCCCGAGCACGTCGGCCGATTCCTCGACGCGCTGGATGCAACCGGCTGGTCGCTCACCGCCGACTTCGATGAGGGCTCCCCGTTCGGTCACGCGGCCAATCTGACGCACGCCGACTGGGCGATGGTCGACGTGCATAGAAGCTTCCCCGGTATCGGCATCCCACCAGAAGATGCGTTCGCTCTGCTGTGGGCTGACCGCCAGACGCTCGACATCGCTCACCGCCCTGTCGGCGTGCTCGCCCCATGCGCTCAAGTCCTCATCCAGGTGCTGCATGTCGCGAGATCACATGGCGCGGACAAGCCCGAGACCTGGGCAAACGCTGGCGAGCAGTTGCGCGCGGACGCGCGGGCTCTCGCCAAGCGTCTGCACGCCGAGGTGCCGTTTGCCGCC
The DNA here is from genome assembly GCF_014084045.1 of Microbacterium esteraromaticum. Lineage (NCBI taxonomy): Bacteria > Bacillati > Actinomycetota > Actinomycetes > Micrococcales > Microbacteriaceae > Microbacterium > Microbacterium esteraromaticum. Next base: position 1,961,965 of record NZ_CP043732.1, on the reverse strand, counting down.
GGCGTCGGTGAGCTCGAAGCACACCGCGCATCTTCGGACTACGACCTGTGGAGGCACTGGTCGCGGTCTGAAGACAACCGTTTGACCGCATGGACGGTTCGCCTTCGCTCGACGGCCGGCCTGCGGGCGCGGCTGGGTGTCATCGTCAAGGCGCTGCGCGTCAATCGCGCATATCTTCGCCAGCAGCTCGGTCACGAGCCCAATCGTCGCGAGGTTCTTCGTGAGCAGGGCAGACGCCTCGGAAATGCGATGCTGTCTCTCTTCGCCTTGGTGAAGTCGCTGTTGCAACCTGAGCGCCGCCAAGAAGGCGGTAGTTCCGCCAAGGGGTAATCAGTCATCGGGATCCGTTGTGTCGCTCCGTGAGTGAGCGACACAACGGTTTACAGCTGGCCTTCCAGCCGGTCTAGAGCAGTCCAGAACCCTTCACCGTGGTTGACGTGCCCCTGCCAGATCTCAGGGATGAACGGCACACCGGGCGCCAGTCGGTCCAGACCGGCGCCGAATTCCTCCCAGTCGATGTCGCCCTCGCCGACCTGCACGCCCTCGCCGTCGACGCCGGTTGCGTCGACGAGATGGAGGTGGATGCTGTGCGGGGCGAGCAGGTCCACGGCCTGAGAGAACGGAAGTCCGAGCCAGTTCGTCGCCAGTTTCGTGTGCGACGCATCGAAGCACAGGGCGGTGCCCGTAGAGGCTGCCCACTCTGCGGTGTCACGAGGGTCGACGAAGAGGTTGTGGAACTGCTGCCCGCCCATCAGCCATGGGTAGGGCGGCAGGGTCTGCGCGGCGATTCGCACTCCGCTGGTGTCGAGGCGGCCGAGAGCCTCGGTGATGCGCGCGTACTTGTGCTGACGCTCCGCGGGCGCGATGTGCTTGTCTTTGGTGAAGCCGCCCATGGTGACGACCATGATCGGATCCTCATCCATCGTGAACCAGCGGCGAAGATCGCGGGTGACGTCGATCGTGCGCTGGACCTCACGGATGGAACGCTCCCAGATCTCCGTCTCGTCCGACGCGAGATCGACGAGGAAGTCACCGGCGAACAGGTCGGGAAGATGCGTGGTGAACCCGATCGGCAGGCGTTCGGTGAAGAACGAGTCCCTGTCGACATCGAGATCCTTGTATGAGAAGTGGAACTCGAGGAAATCGGGGTTCGACTGCTCCATGAGGGCCGCGTAGTCGTGGTACCGGACCGGGAGTCCCCACGGCCGACGGAAGGTGAAGGGACGCCCTGTGGGCGTGGCATCCTTCAGGTCGCCGTCGAAGAAGAAGTCGCCTTCCGCCATGTCGTGGGTCAAGGTGCGACCGAGCAGCTTCGGCAGGGCATTGGGCTGCAGACCGCGGCCGGGACTCTTCACGGTGACGTCGTCGTCGGTGAGAACAGTGCCCGCCATCAGAGGGCGGGCCGCGACCAGCGACTTCGCCAGGGTGACCCGGTTCATCTGCTCTCCGGTGGACACGACACGCGCATCGCCGTTGCCCATCGACGTCTCGATGTCGCGGATCTGCTCGACCATGATGCGGAACTCATCGGGCAGCAGCGACACCGTGTGGTCGTTGCCCTCCATCGTCCGGTCGACGGTGAAGTGCTTCTCGATGATGTGCGCGCCGCGCGCGACCGCCGCCACGGGGACGTGCCAGCCGCGCTCGTGGCCGGAGTAGCCGACGACGCTCTGTCCGATCTCGGCGAGGCGGTCCATGTAGGCGAGATTCAGGTCTTTGTAGGGCGCGGGATAGGTCGACTGGCAGTGAAGCAGCGCGAACGGTGCGCCCTGTCCCCGCAGCAGCCCGACGGTCTCGACGATCTCGGTCTCGCGCGACATCCCCGTGCTCAGCACGAGCGGAATACCGCGACCCGCTGCATCCGAGATGAGCTCGTGGTTGGTGAGGTCGGCAGAAGAGATCTTCAGCGCCGGGATGCCGTAATCGGCGAGCGCGGCGACGCTCGGAGCATCCCACGGGGTGCACATCACGTCGATGCCCGCGTCGCGCGCATGGTCGAAGACGTCGAAGAGCTTGTCGGCGGGCAGCGAGAATCGGCGCAGCAGGTCGAGCGTGTACTGCACGCCGAGGTCCTCTCCCCCGGTTGCGGCACCACGCTGCCTGTACAGCGCGTCCATGTCGCGCAGCTGGAACTTGACGGCGTCGGCATTCGCCTCGACAGCGAGGTCGACGAGCTTCTTGGCCAGGTCGACCGAGCCGTTGTGGTTGTTGCCGACCTCGGCGATGACGAATGCGGGATGCCCCGGACCGATCTCGTGCTCTGCGATGCGCAGCGTCTCACTGCTGTCGATCGCGAGGGCGACGAGGTGACCGCGCTCGTCGACCAGCGGCACGTGGTGCACGCCACTGCGCCCCATGAGGGGTGCGATGTCGGCCACGGTCGACGACTCGGGAAGAGCGTGGACATCGCGATTCGCGACGGTCACGCACGAGACGTCGAGCGACTCGGTGGGATTCGCGATGATCCAACGCCGGAAGTCGCCGTCCGACAGTGACCCCCGAAGGATGCCATGCGAGTCGACGACGAAGACGATGCGCTGCTTGTTGGCGTTGATCTTGCCGAGCCCGGCGAGCACCGGATCCTCTGCGAAAACGATGTAGGGCGTGAGGTCACGCTCGATGATCATGCAGTTGTCCCCAGTTTCTCGTTCGTGCGGTTGTTCATATGAATGGATCTCAGCGTTCGCCCGTTGCCGCAAGCACAGCGTCGGCGATGGCCTGAGCCGGCTCGATGGCCGGGCGAGGAGGCGCAGGTGTCGGGGCGGCATCCGCGCCCCACCGGTGGATTCGGTAACGGTCCCAGAACTCCTCGAGCCAGCGCGGAGGATTCTCGTAGTACGCCCAGGCGGGAAACCCGGACGCAGCAGCCTCGAGAATTCCGGTGGAAAAGGCGCCGACGATCGGACCGCCGAGCTCGCGAATCGGCAGATTGCTGCGGTCGATCCGCATGCCGCGTGCCTGCCAGATCGCGTGCTGCGCCCTGGACAGCCGATCCGCTTCGAAGGGGTGCGGCCGATAGATCGCTCCGGTCTGCCGCCAGAATCGGGCTGTGGATCGAGTCTTGCCGCGTCGCGGCAGCTCGGATCCGTGGAGCTGGCCCAGGTAGACCGGTGGCCCGCTGGGGTGCGTCTTGGATTCCGTCGTCGATGTGTCCCACAGCAGCTGCGCACCGACAGCGATTCCTTCGATATCGCTTCGCTCCGACGCCCAGAACGCCGCGTCATCATCGCTGAAGGCGAGCAGCGTCGCCCCGTGTGGCAGCGGAGGAGCGAAAGGAGTGAGCAGACCGTGCTGCACGACGAAGTGAGGAACCCGGCGTTCCTGCGAAGTCCGCCACCCGAACTCGCCGGCGGGAACGTAGTGCCCTGCAGAGACAACTGCGGCGAGCGAGCGCGGAAGGTCGGTGATGTCGACCTCTCGTGACTTTGTCTCCGCTGCGCCGAGAAGCTCGGTGAGCTGCTGCTGCGAGTGCACCGAGCTTACGATCACGAGCGCCGGCAGGCGCGCGATCAAGGCGTGCAAGGAAGCTATCCCTGATCGCGAGGTCGAATCGATCGCCAACAGGACGGAAGGCGCTTCGCCACGAGCAGCTGCGCGGAGTGTCGGCGATGTCTCTGTCGTTCGGCCGATCGCCGCGCGCAGGTTGCGGAGACGGTGCTGTCGGCGCTCCCACGATCTCCAGTCGGCCAGATCGGCTGGAATGTTCAAGCCCATAGTCCCTCCAGCCGACGCAATCGATGCGCAAGTGTGTGCTCGGCGAGAGTGCGCCTCTGCCCCTGCACGCGAAGGCCGTCGGCCCACCCGACATCGCGTGTCGTCCTTCGACACAGCTCGACGAGCTCATCGAGATGTGCGAACGTCAGCAGCTCGGTGCCCACGTCATAGTGCTCACTCACGTCCGATCTGTCGCAGATCTGCACGCCACCGACACCCGCTGCCTCGAAAGTGCGCATGGTGAAGCCGTCCTGGTCGCCGTGAAGGTTCATGGTCGCCGCCGAGCCCTGCATGGCTCCGTATGCCAGGCTGCGAGGCAGCTCGCGCTCTGCGCGCACGCCCGGGTGCGTGAACTGCCCTGATCGAAGCACGTCCACCGGGTGGCGAGACCAGTCACGGCCGAAGGCGACCACGTCCACTCCGTGAGCCGCAAGTGACCTGAGGACGTGCTCCCGCCCGGGATAGCGCGCACCGATGAAGCTCACTCCCCGAACGTCGCGCGCCGAGATCGGCTGCAGCGCGTCGAAACCCAGCGGTACGTGATGCGAGTCAAGGCCGCGCTCCGCGAGATCCTTGGCATCGATCGGGCTGTAGGTCGCAAGGGGTCCGATCTCATCCAAAAGTCCCTCGTCGTAACGCATGCGCCGGAGTTCGTCGTAGAACCACGTCACACGCGGCATCGAGAGGTGGTCGAGTTGCTCCCACCATTCTCCACCGAGCAGGTCACCGCGGATCACGATCACCGCATCGGGCCTACTCTCCCGCACAGCCGCGATCGCGCGAGCCGTGAGCGCGCGTCTGGTGCGAATCGCCAGGGCACTGCGGGGGTGATTGAGAACCGCACGCATCCCCGCACGACCCACTGGACCGGCCGCTCGATCGTAGACATGCACCCGCGCATCGTGTCCGAACGACGCGAGCGTGCGGCCGATCGCCGACGCGTAGCCATGGAAGCCAGGACTGACGACGAGGATTCTCATCGCGCCGTCGCAACGATGCGGGCAGGTACCCCCGCTACCGTGGCCCCGGCCGGCACGTCACGAGTCACGACCGCCCCGGCGCCAACTGTCGCCCCCGGTCCGATCGTCACCCCCGCGAGCACCATCGCGTTCTGCCCGATGAACACGTCGTCGCCGATCACAATGGGTGCCCCCGGAACGGCGGACTTGGCTTCGTCCATCTCGTGGGAACCAGAACTCACCATGACGTTGTCAGTCATCATGACTCCATTCCCAACCGTGATGTTTCCGACTGCGTGAAGGTGAACGCGATGACCGAGGTAGACACGATCGCCGATCGTCAGGTGCGCGCCCGGCTCCGCCTCGATCCAGCACCCTTCGTAGGCGGCCAACCGGCTGCCGATCACTATCCGTTCGGTACCTCGCAGGCGAAGAGGTGCGACGATCACACTGCCCGCGCCGTAGTTCTTGAACGCGCGCCGGTAGATGAGACGCGAAAGCAGCTCATACCAGCGCCAGCGCAACGACGGGGGAAGCTCAGTCAGGGTCCGAGCGAGATTCATGAAGAAGACGCCAATCCTCGGTCGTTGAGTTCTGCGAGCGCATCGTCCCACACCGTTGAGGCAGCGACCTTGCCGTCCCATGAACCACGGATGAACTCGGCGACCGCCTGTTCCGTGCTGCGCTTCGGCAGAGGCGCTTCCAGCTCACGCAGCCGGCTCAGGTCCGCGCACGCGTGCTCGATGTCTCCGGAGCGATGCACATCGACGTACTCGATCGAGACCGCGTCACCCGGAGCAGCAGCGATCGCGTACTCGGCCAATTGAGTCAACGTCGTGCGCTCCCCGGTGCCGCAATTGAGCACTCGCGTCGATCCGCTTCCGGGAGGGACGTCGAGGCTCCAGAGGATCAGCTCGGCGAGGTCATCGACGTGCACGAAGTCGCGTGTCTGAGTGCCGTCACCGTAGATCGACAGGGCCCGACCCTCGCGCAGTCGCGCCAGGAACGCCGCCAGGACACCGGTGTAGGGGTTGTGCAGCGCTTGGCCGAGTCCGATCACGTTCTGAGGTCGGATGATGGTCAGAGGAGCCCGTTCTCCTGCCTCTTCGGTGGCCGCACGCTCTGCGAGAGACTTCGTCTCGCCGTAGAACGACACAGGTGCGTGGTCGTCATCTTCCTGCGATGCGAGCAGAGCGCCGCCTTCGCCCACGACTCCCTCTCCATAGACCGCACGCGAGCTGAGCGAGACCATCGGCACGCCCGCGCGCGCGGCGGCCCGGGCGGCGAGTCGAGTGCCTTCGACGTTGACGCGCTCGTAGCGCTCGCGCTCGTACATCGACTGCGCCGTGCCGGTCTCGGCCGCGAGGTGGATCAGAGCGTCGAACTCCGGCACCGAAGCCCATGCGGACTGATCGGCGACATCGCCGAACACGACCTCTCCCGGGAACCGTCCAACGGCCTCGTCAGGGTCGACATGGACCTGGGGCAGAAGTGAATCGAGTGCGATGACCGTATCCCCGCGTTCCACCAGCAACGAGGCGACTCGCTGGCCGATGAAACCAGCCCCGCCCGTGATCAGAACCTTCATACGCTATTCCTTGTGAATCGGGCGCTCACGCGATCGACGGCCTATGGGCAGCGAATGTGAAGTGAACTCAGCCAGATCCACACCGCTTCACGCCTCATGCTCGAGTGCTGCTGCGGCGTCGCAGTTGAGGCAGTTCGCTCTGCGTGGGCGGCGTCGCATCACGCACGTCAGGCTGCGACGAACCCGCCGGCTCCGGCGTCGGAGAAACGGTGTTCGTGGTCGACGGCGAATCGTGTACCGTCCGCCTGGGGCCGGCGACGACATCCGCGCGAGTGGCAGCAGGCACCAGCGAAGCCCGCGCAACCGCCGGGGCGGAGACGGCGGAGGCTTGCTTCTTTCGCTTGCCGCGCGACTTGCCCTTGGGCGTGACGTAGTAGTTGCGGTTCTGGCGGTAACCGTAACCGTAGCCGTAGCCGTCGGCGCCGTTAAGTGACACGAGATTCAGGACCACACCGAGCACTCGCGCGTTCACCTGCTCGAGCTGTGCCCGTGCGACAGCACCCGCCGTCTTGCGCGTCTGTCCGACGGCGAGCACGAACACGACTCCATCGACCATCGTGCTGACGACGGTTGCATCAGTAACGGGCAGGACGGGGGGCGCGTCGATGACGATGAAGAAGTCTTTGCGCAGTTCCTTGATGAGATTCCCGAACGCCGACGAACCCAGCATCTCCGACGGGTTGGGAGGCGTACCGCCTGCAGCGAGCGCGAAGAGACCCGCTGCGTCTGTCGACTGCACGGCGTCGCGGACGGTTATCTGGCCGCTCAACACCTCGCTCAGACCCACGGTGCCCTCCAGGCCGAAGTTGCGCGCGACCTTCGGGCGTCGCAGGTCGCCATCGATGATGAGCGTGCGCTCCCCGGACTCTGCGATGACTCGTGCAAGCGACGACGCTGTCATCGACTTGCCCTCGCCCTGGTTGGCGCTGGTGACCATCACCACCCGCACCTCGCTGTCAACGTTCGCGAAACGCAGACTCGTACGCAGCTGCCTGAACGCCTCATTGGCGACCGTCTCGGTGAGCGAATCACCCTGAGGGGTACCCTTGCGCCCCATCTTGGGAACGCGGGCGAGCACGCCTGCGCCCATGAGCTCCCGTGTGTCGGTGTCAGCGCGGACGCGGACATCCAACGCCCTGCGCAGAAACAGCACCAGATACGCGAGGACCAGACCAGCGGCTGCTCCCGCGATCACAGCCAACCTCAGGTTCGGCGACACTGGCGATGTCGGCTGCGCTGCGTTGTCCATAGGGACGATCGTGAATCCCCCTGCGTTCACCGCGCCTGCGGCCTTCTCGATCTCCTCAACCACAGCGGCAAGGGCGTGTAGCGAGCCATTGGCCAGTTCTAGCGCCGCCTTCGGTGAACTTGAGGTCGCTGTCACGCGAATCATTGTGGATCCGGGTACAACATCCGCGCTTAGCGCACCGCTGAGGTCCGAGACGTCAACTCCAGCCTCTTTCGCGATGGCCTCACGCACCTGAGCGCTGTCGATCAAAGGAGTGTACGAACCCGCCCGGGCGACTGCCGCATCCGAGCCGGCGATCACCGCGTCCCCCGCCGTGGCGATGAATCCGGTCGACTGCGCCTGGTAGGACTTCGGCGCGAGGAATCCGTATGCCGCACCGCCGAGAGCGCCGAGCACGATCATCAAGGTGAGGATTCTCCAACCGCGCCTCGTCAGCACCAGGAAATCAAGTACGGTCACGCGTGCAAACCCCCGAACAGAACTCACCGACAACGGCGCGCCTTGCCCCTGAGCACGCAACCGTTCGTAAACCACCCCATCGTACCGGAGGCCACTGGTCGCAACTCGGTGCTGACGCATCCGACGACGAATGCCGCATCCGTGGAGCGGACACACGAACCTGGAGCGAGAACGGGAAGTCTTCTGAGTCCCCCAGGTGGGCGCATCACCCGCGAGCTCTGCTCAAGATTCTCGCTATGGGGTGGCGACGCCTGCGAACAGAGACGACTCATCCCCTTTGGGGGGTCAAGTGGCCTCACATCACGACGGCAGTTCGAGGCTCGAATGCGATCTTTCTGGCGACGGTGCTGATCACAGTGCAACTATCTACTACGAATCGCTGGCGATCACCTGTTGAGGACCTCCAGAACGCTTCCTTCTCCAGCCGCCATGTGCCGCTTCCCGTGGTCTGCCACGACGAGGGAGTGCGTCTCGAGCTCTCAGTAGCCACGCGCGAACGCGCCTGCTGAGGAACTGCTCTGCACCGACCCATAGCAACCAGGCGCAGAACAATACTGTTATGAACGCCAGGATCGTAGCCGCTGCGCGCCCGATATACGGCGAGAGCAGGTGAATGACGACTATTCCCACGATCGAATGGATCAGATAAAGAGAATAACTCACTTTACCGAGCCATTGCAGCGGAGCCAGATACAGGAGGCGCGTCTCTTTGCGTAGTGACACGATGATGAAACCGAAGCAAATCAAGGCAACGATTCCCCCGTTCACCCACTCCTCGATCAGGCCGGTTGTCACGGCCGCGATGACTGCCGACGGAAGCAGCAGCCAATGCCTCCTGCCGTTCCTACGCGAGATGAATGCGAGCATGCCCGTGCAGAACAACGGCCCGTAGGACGCGAGCAAGACGTTGACGATGAGCTTCACCGAGGTCGGCACAGCCTGGGGGTCAACGCCATGAGTAGTCGGGAACGCCCACAACGCCACCATGAGGCAGGCCATCAGCCAGACGAGCACCACCCGAACTACCAACTTCTCCGTCAACCGGCACCGGGTGAATACCAGCAATGCGAAGAGCAAGGCGTAGAACTGCATCTCCACTGCGAGCGTCCAAAAGACATCCAGCACGTTCGGAACGAGGAACCACCGTTGAATCATGGTGATGTTCATCACCACAACGTCAACGGCAAGAGGCACGTGTGGGACAGCAAAGATCAGCCCCATGGCAACACCCACGATCAACGCAACCCAATAGACTGGGTATAGTCGCGAAAACCGCGATATCACGAAGTCTGATGTCTGACGTGCGTTATCCGCCGACATGAGAATGACGAATCCGCTAATTAAGAAGAAGAGCTGAACGCCAAAAGCGCCCCACCAGATGTCGATCAAGGGGCGCGGGTCTTGCGGATAGTAAGTGTTGTAGTGACCGCTGAAGTGATATAGCACGACTGAGAGCGCTGCTAAACCCCGTAACCCATCGAGTTCCTTGAACCTCACCTAGTCGTTCCGATTCTCTTCGTCAAACCCAACCTTCACGCACCGAGCGTGTCGAGCAGCTCGCGGACTCGAACGACGCCTGCGGTCGGCGAATAGTTCTCGGCCCATCGAGCATGCTGCACCGCGACATCGACGCCCTCATTCCCCGAGGCGATACGAGCGATCTTCTCAGCCAGCGCCGGCGCATCCCCCTTGGGGGTCACCATGCCGGTCTCACTGCCGACGATCTCCGGGAGCGCACCCGCGTCGCTGACGACCACCGGCACCTGTGCTGACATGGCCTCAGCTGCGACCAGGCCGAACGGCTCCTCCCAGACGGAAGGCACGACGAGCAGGTCGATCGTGTCGAAGAACTCGGAGGGTCGGACCCACCCGACTCGATCGACGAGGGCGTCCACCTCGGCGAGCGCCTGCTCGACCTGCTCGACCTTCGATTTCGCGACGAACACCGGCTCCCCGGCGAGCGCAAGGCGGTAGCGCCCCGGGTCCTGCTCATCGAGCAGACGCATTGCCTGAGCGAGCACGTGAACGCCCTTGTCGGGGCCCAGACGCCCGAGGAAACCGACGGTGAACGGGGCGTCCGGCCCAGGGCTGCGCTCGCTGCGCGGCATCAACGCGGTCCAGTTGGGCATGACCCGGGCGCCAGGCACAGATCGCAGCATGTGCGCTGACGGCACGAGGGTAGCGACAGCACCCACGCGCGACAGCGCACTGAGAACACGGTGAAGTCCATCGGGGTGCTGGTGCAGGTGAACGATGCGATCGCGGTGCCCCCAGGTGGCGGTCGCGGGCACGAGACCGTTGCACCACAGCACGCCCTTGCGATGCTTGGCATCCCACCTGCGCAGCTGCCACATCCACGACAGGCGGTTCTTCACGTGCAGCTGCACCGTCTCGAACCCGGCCTTCTTCGCCGCTTCAGCGACCCCTCCAGGTGTGGCAGGGGCGACGACGGTCACCTCGACCGACAGCTCGCGCAGCGCCTCCGCGATGCGCAGGAGCATGACTTCGCCGCCTCCGATGGCGCCGTTGTTGGTCGCCAGGGTGACGTGATCGACGGCCTGCATCGACACCGGGAGCTCCTAGGGGAATGATCAGGACGCGTGCACTCGCGGGGGCCGGCACGCTGTTGACCACAAGATAGCGGACCAGGCCGGACGCGGCACAGAGGATGTCGTCAGGCGGAGGGGTCGCCCCGGCCGGTTTCGACGCTGACGAGCCCCCGCTGCACAAGTTCGTTCAGCGCCGTTCGCATCAGCTCTGACGCGTCGGGATGCGGTCCGTGCGCCTCCACGAGCATCGCCGTGAGCTCGCTCACTCGTCGCGGTCGGGCGCATGTCACCCAGATCGGCGCCGCGATTCCGGCGATTCGTGAGAACTGCGAGCCGACCAGCACCGAGACCTCGTCTTCCGACTCGATGGCATCGGTCCACGGCATCCGACTCACGAGAGCGTCGTCTGTCACCACGACCTGCGGCGGATCGACAACGGGAGAAGTCGTCCAGCGTTCATCTCCGACCGGTCGATGATTGACCCATTCGTGGGTCAACTCTGTCGCCGTCTTCGGACTCAGCAGACCGGCGATCAGCTCTTCGCATTCCGCGATCTCGGAGTAGACCAGCCGGTAAGGCCCTCCCCCGCTGGTCCCCGCCTCCACCAGATGCTGCAAGGGACGCTCGCTCCGCCAGATCGATGACGACTGCGGCAGCACCTCGGCGATGAATTCGTGCACGCTGATCCGCTCCAGCACGGCGCCGGTCGCATCCCGACGACGCGACAAGGCGATGACCGCCGCCAGCTCCGGCGCCCCCTCGGGGGTCGGGGCCAGGCCCAGCTCGTCGGGCGACGACTCGTCCTTTCCGCCGGGGAACCCGGGGACGATGATCGACAGCGGCTTGGTGAGACCGTGCATTCGATGCTGGGCGTCCACTCGCATCAGCTCATCGCTGATGTAGCCGAACCGTCTGCCGAGCGTGCGCGCGGCCGTGCTCTTTCCCGTCCCCGACGACGCCACCAGCACCACACCACGTCTCCCATCCGCAGACGCAAGACCGGCAGCATGCAGCAGCAGTCCCGAGCCCGTGAGACGCGTGATCAGCGCCTGGGTCATCGCGCGAGAGAACGCGTAGGGGAAGGCCCCGTCGGTTCGCTCAGGGATGTGCGCCGTGACCACGCCATCGTCTGTGGCGCCTGAAGCTCCCGACGGGTGAGGTCGGAACACGACGTCGTATCCGGCACCGCCCTCAACCAGCCGCGACCACAGCTGAGTCAGACGAGCGATGAAGGGAGACGGGTCCTCGAAGGCCGACAGATCGATCAGCCAGCGTTCGCCGAACAGCCGCAGCAACAGCTGCGTCTCGTGCTCGGTCGCTGCCACGGCCCCTCCCCTCGAGTCCCCTCTAGAGTAGGGGCATGCGCGCGCACGAGATTCACGTCTGGGCGCAGACGCATCTCGTCGATGCCACGACGTGTCGCTCGGGTCCGCCGGACGGGCGCGCAGGCACGACCGCCCACCTTCTGCATAGGCATAGAGGATCATCGTGACCCGCTCTTACGCGATCCGGGAGGACGTGGCCTGGGTCGACGCCGCCGACGGCGGACGCACCGACAACGCGGTATGGATCAGCCGCCTCGACACCGGCGAGCTGTTCGAGCTCCGCAACGCCGGATGGCTGGTCTGGAGCATGCTCGCCGACGGCATCGGCGACGCCGAGGCGATGGCCGCCGAGATTCACGCTCTCGAGATCACCGTCGACTTCGGCGACGAGGGCCTGGACGGGTTCCTGTCGGCGCTGGAGGCGCAGGGGCTCGTCACCGCCGTGACCTGAGGGCTACGCGGCCTCCGCCGTGATCAGGATGGGGCGGTGATCGCTCGTGGCCTGTGGCAGCGTGGTGATCCTCGAGATGTCGAAGCCGACCGACGTCGCGAAGTCGTAGTGCCCCTTGAACACCCGGTAGCGGGTGTAGGTGCGGTCGTCGCTGAGGGTGAGCGTGTAACCGTGGTCGCGCACGGTCTGGCCGAGGCTCTCCTTGAAGATGGGGTAGTTGTAGTCGCCGACCATCAGCACCGGCATCCCTGGGCCGAGCGCCTGCAGGGCATCCAGTCCGGCCCGGATCTGGTTGCGGCGCAGCGAGTTGAGCGCGGTGAGCGGCGCGGCGTGGAACGAGGCGACGATCAGGCCGCGACCCGTGTCGATGTCGCGCAGCCGCGCACCGAGCACCCGCTCGTGCGCGGGCTTGAGCACCCGGTCGTGCAGCGACTTCTTCAATCCGATGGTGCGTACCTGCTCGACGCGGAACGTGTTGCGGCGGAGGTACATCGCGAGCCCCAGTCTGTTGCCGCTCGTGGTGTGCACGAGCGCGAGGCCGCCGATGTTCTCAGGGAGAGCCGCCGTGTCGCACTCCTGCAGGCAGAGGATGTCGGGATCATGCTCGCCGACCAGCCCGACCAGCTCCGTCGCGGCGCGATGCTTGCGAAGGTTGTACGAGATGACTCTCATGGCCCTCACGTTACCGCCGTGCGCTGAGCGCGCGACGGGGTTGAAATGGCGTGTGCGTCAGGTTAGGCGCTCGCCCGAGACGCCGCCTGCGTCCTCCCCCTCGCGGTCGCGGCGAGCGCGGGTCTGCTCGGCTCGGGATGCCAGCAGCTCGTCGGCCGGATAGCCGACCTCGGCGAGGGTGAGACCCCGCGCCGGCAGCACCTTGAACGCGCTGGTGCGGGTGAGCTCGTCGCGCAGCCGCACGACGTCCGCGACCTCGAGCTTACCCTCGCCCACCGCGGCGCACGCGCCGACCAGGGCGCGCACCATGCTGTGGCAGAACGCGTCGGCCTTGACCTCGGCGACGAGCACGCCCTCGTGATCGCGCGCCCACCGGTAGTCGAGCAGGGTGCGGATCGTCGTCGCCTCCTCGCGCGGTTTGCAGTACGCGGCGAAGTCGTGCAGCCCGATGAGGGTCTGAGCCGCGGCATCCATCAGCTCGACGTCGAGAGTCGCGGGAATCGTCGTCGTGTCGTTGCGGCGCATCGGGTCATAGCCCACGGTCGCGTCAGCGAGACGGTAGATGTACCGGCGCCAGACGGCCGAGAAGCGCGCATCGAAGCCATCCGGGGCGAGGCCGCTGCGGGTGACGGTCACGTCGGGGTACCTGCCGAGCACGCCCCGGATGCGACGGGCGAGCGACCCGGCGGGGTCGGCCGCGGCGTGGCCGTGGCGCGTCTGCACCCGAGCCCACTGGGCCTCATCGAGGTCGACGTGCGCCACCTGATCTGAGGCGTGCACACCGGCATCCGTGCGCCCTGCGACCACCAGCTGCGCCTCCGAGCCGAGGATCCGCGCCAGCGCGGCCTCGATCGTCCCCTGCACCGTGCGCAGGCCCGGCTGCTTCGCCCACCCGCGGAAATGGGTGCCGTCGTAGGCGATGTCGAGGCGAATGCGCACCCGTCAAGCCTAAACGGGACGGTCGATTCACCCGATTCGGCACTCACTCCCGTTCAGAGACGGGAATCGCCGGTTCACGCGCATCCACACCGGCGTTTCCCATCTCGGTACGGAACCTGCCGCCGAGATCACTCCCCGACGGCGACCTTCGGCTTGGCCCACGACCGGCCGCGGGTGTCCTTGAGGATCGTGTACTCGACGTCGACGTGCGGCTCGATCGCGCTGTACTTGTCGTTCGGGGCGCCGATCACCAGCTGGAAGCCGAGGCCGCGCCACGCGCCGATCGCACGCTTCGTGAAATGGGCATCCGCCTTGATCAGCGCCTCATCCATGAACACCGGCGCGTAGCGCGGGTGCGACGCTCCGGCATCCCCCAGCTGATATCGCAGGGCGGCGCCGACGATGAACGCCACCAGCTCCTGCGACTCGCCACCCGACTTCTCGCCGATGTGATCGTAGAGCGCCACGTGCTCGCCCGTCGCAGCGAGAACCCGCTCGGCAGACACCCGCACGTGATTGCGCACGTCGATCAGCTCGGCGAAGTCGGGAGCGCTGCGGCGCATGCGCCCGATCAGTCGGCTCATCCGCTTGTACGCGTGCTCGCGCTCGTCATCGGTCGACGCCGCCTCGATCAGCCCTCGCACCTCGCGCAGGTCGCGTCGGAAGCGCTTGCGCGCCTCGGACTGGCTCTCGCGGGGCGAGATCTGCAGGCGGTGCTGGTCGTCGTAGAACGGCAGCTCGCGCATGATGCTGTTGATCGGCTCGATGCGCTCCTTGATCTCGCGCACCGACCGGCTCAGCGTCGAGTCGAGGCTGGTGAGATCGTTTCCCGAGAGCTTCAGCAGGCTGTCGCGCCACTCGTTCTCGAGCTCGTGCAGGCCGTTGGCGCGCAGCGCCTCGAGAATGCGGAGGAAGTCGTCGACGGAGGCATCCGGATCGGGAAGCAGATTGAGGTTCGGCCAGCGCTCGAGGAACGACGACATCAGCTGCCGCATGCGCTCGCGCTGCTCATCGTGCGCCTCCTCGGCCGCGCGCCGATCGGCGGCAAGCCTCGCGGCCGCCGACTTCAGGGCCAGGTCGAGGCGGGCCAGGCGCTCGCTCGCCGACAGCCCCTCCGCATCAGACGGAGAGGAGAGCATGAACCGCTCGTCGAGGAACGCCGCCTGCGCGGCATCCACCGACAGGGACTCGGCCTCGTCGACCACCCGCTGGCAGTCGTCGACGTCGTCTGTCACGGCGCCCCAGCGCTCCTGCGCCTCGGCCCGCTGCGCACCGACCGCGCCGATCTCGTCGCGCAGCACCGCGGCCTTCACCTTGAGCGTCTCGGCCCGCTCTCGCAGCTCGGCGATCTCGGGGTTCGCCGTGGTGACCTCGGCCTCGACCGCCGTCCATCGCTCGAGCTCCTGCGTGAGCGAGTCGACGTCGATCTGCTCCCAGGTGAGGCCGTGGATCATCGCGAAGGCCGTCGAGCGCTGCTCGATGGCATCCATCGCCGCCTCGGCCTCTGTCACCGCAGCGGTCGCGGCTGCGACCTCGGCCTCGAGGGCCTCGGCCTGCTCGTCGAGAGCGCGCAGGCGTCGCTCGTTCGAGAAGCCGAGCACGTTCTCGCGCCCGTGCCCGCCGTGCGCGCCTCGGGTGCCCTGCGACATCTGACCCGTGATCGTCAGCGCCATCGTGTGCGCCGAGAGCTGCGACGACGAGTCGACGCAGACGAACGCGAAGCGCTCATCGAGGCGCTGCTGCAGCCAGCCGGTGAACGGCGTGGAGCGGTGGTCGAGACGACCCGGCAGGGTGCGCCCGTCACCGTTGGGCGACTCGGCGAGCCCGGCCTGGACGCCCTCGTAGCGCAGCCGCATCGGCAGACGCACCTCGTCGATCGCCGCGCGGAACCGGGCGAGATGCGCATCGTCGATGAGCAGCGTCGTCGCGAAGCCGCCGAGGGCGAGGTTGAACGCCTCGCGCCACGGCTCGAACTCGGTGCGCACCTCGATCAGCTCGCCGACGAACGGCAGGTCGTCGACGTCGAGGCCGGCGGCCTCGGCGAGCAGCATGCGAGCCCTGTCGAGAGCGGGAGGGATGCTGCCGCGCAGGCGGTCTGCTTCTGCACGCTCCTCGGCGAGCGCGCGACGGCGCTTCGCGAGCGACTGCCTGGCCGACTCCGCCTCGGCGAACGTCGCCCTGGCCTGGCGGCGGGCGGATGCCTCGGACTGCGCCGCACGGGCTTCGGACTGCACCTTCGCGAACTCGTCGGCGCTCGACGCCGACAGGCCCAGCTCGGCGAGCACGGCGTCGAACCGGTCGCGCTCGCGCCGGACGTCGGCCAGGCGGCGTTCGACCGCGCGCAGCTCTCGCTGCGCCGTCTCGAGACGGTCGCCGCCCGACTGCCGCAGCAGGTCGAGCAGTCCGTCGCGTTCGGCCTCGGCCGCGTCGACCAGGGCCTTCTTCTCACGCAGGGTCAGGTCGAGGGCGTGCGTGCGATCGCGCAGCTCCGCCTCCACCTCGCGCAGCAGGTCGAGCCGGCGCTCGGCGCGCCACAGCGTCGCGCGCGAGCTCGGCGATGCGAAGTCGCCGACCTCGTCGATCAGCCGCACCTGCTCGGCCGCGGCAGCGATCCGCTCCCGGATGCCCTGGATCGGCTCGAGCGCGTTCACCTGCTGCCGTGCGGTGATCATGCTCGTGCGGGTGCTCTCGAGCTCGTCGAAGTGCGCGACCACGGCATCCGCCGTCGCCATCGTCTCTGGTTCCTCGAGCACGAGGCGCTTGTAGAGGTCGTCCACGGTCGTGATCTGCTGACCGGCCTGGATGCGGGCGAGCAGGCTCATCGCCTTCGCGCCCGAGCCCGCGGCGCCGATGCCCAGCACCGCGTGCAGCCGGGCGGAGAACTCGCGGTCGGTGCCGAGGGTCTCAAGACCAAGGGTTCGAAGCGCCGAGTCGGCAAGGCGCTGCGAGGCCGCCTCTTCGAGCTGCGAGAGGTCGAAGAACCCGTCGAATGTCGCGCGCACGCGCACGGTGTCCTCGAGGATGCGGGCGGCAGCCGGGATGTACCAGGCGCGCAGCGCCGTGAAGCGCGAGCCGTCGTGGTCGAGCCACGTCATCGCGATCGCCGTCCAGGTGTCCTCGCCGTCGCCGCGCAGCACCCGCAGTCTGGTGCCCTCGTCGGTGCGCGACTCGTCGATCTTGCCGCGCCCGTACGAGAGGATGTTGCGCTGCTCATCGCCGCGAGGACGGCCGGTGATCCCGCCGTTCGAGGCGCCGTTGAACGGCGTGGTGTGCGGCATCATGAGCGCGATGTAGGCATCCATCAGGGTCGACTTGCCCGACCCCGACCCTCCGCACAGCAATGTCGCGTACGGCGAGAACCGCACCCGGTGCGGTCCGCCGTCATAGCCGCCCCAGTTGATCAGCTGCAGGTCTTCAGCGACCCACTGCTGGCCGCGGGACTCGGCGGGGATGAGCCCGAAGAGAGTGTCGAGCATCGTCACGGCGTGGTCTCCTTCTGCGCCTTCTCGGCGTGTGCCGCCTGCTGCGCAGCCTGTTCGCGCAGCCATGCGCGCAGCTCGGCGAGCTTCTCGGCGCTCAGCACCACCTCGACCAGCGGGCTGATCCGGTAGCGGCCGAGGGTCTCCTCGTCGATGACGCCCTCGCGGTCGAGCCGGTCGAGAGCGGCGCGGATCGCCTTCTGCTGTCGAGCAGTGCTGCCGTCGGCATCCGTCAGGTAGCTCAGCACGGTCTGCTCGACGTCTTCGATGTCGATGCGAGGGGCGGGCTCCCCCGCCGCCGATTCACGCTGGAAGACCGTGCGCAGGTGCACGAGCACGAGCGTCTCGGTGCGGTTGTACGGCGCGTCCTTCAGCAGGATCGGCACCTCGAACTCGTCTGAGCGCACCTGCTGCTTGTACGCCACGCCCCGGCCGAGATCGACCACCAGGCGCAGGTACAGGTCGTGCATGCGCGACTCGATCAGCTGCTGGTGCTCGAGCAGCACCGCCCATTCGGCACGGTTGTCGGCGCTGAGGAACCGCCGCTGCAGCACGTGCACGAGCACCCGCCGCACCTCGGGGTCGAGTGTGCCGCGGTCGCCGGGGAAGATCTCGTCCGGGTCGTCCTCCATGGCGACGGGCGCGATGAACGGAGCATCGGGTTCGGCATCTGCCTCTTCGGCCGTGGCCTGCCCGCGTCCCTCGTCTCGGATGGAAACCGCCGGCTCCACGGCATCCGCACCGGCGTTTCCCATCTGGGTTCCGGATGCCCGGATGGAAACCGCCGGTTCCACGGCATCCCCACCGGCGTTTCCCATCTGCACGGCCGACCGAGCGACCGCCGTCTCGGGCTCGAGCGTCTCGTCAGTCATCGTCGTCCTCCTCAGCCGCGCGAGCGGTCACCGAGACGAAGGCGAAGCGTCTCGTCGTGCCGTCGGGGCGCAGCGTCTCGACGGTCGACAGACCGTCGGTCTCGTTCATGCCGTTGCGGTGCGCGATCTCGAGCAGACCGACGAGATCCACGGGGCGCCGGGTGTCGTCGGGCGCGTGTGCGAACGCATCCGCCAGGTCGAACTCCTCGCCCAGGCCCGCGACGTAGGCCTCGAGCTCGGCGTACCGCGGCCCTCCCCACGAGCGCGAGTCGGCCTCGAGGTACTCGACGTCTTCGGCATCGGTCAGCGGTGCGGGCGCGCCGGGCGGACGCACGTCGCCCACCGTCTGGCGCAGCCGGCCCAGGTCGATGAGCGGAAGGCTGCGCACCGGATCGACCGTGGCGTTCGGCGGCGCGGCCTGCGCCCACTGGTGCAGGCCCGAGATGACGTCGCGCAGCAGGTCGTCTATCTGTCTGTCGCGCAGCGGATCGTGCGTCTTCACCTGCCCGGTGATCACGTGCGAGACGCGACGCTGCGCGGCGAGAACTTCTTCGACCCCGAGCTCGACCCGTCGGCCGATCGCGTCGAACTCCGCCCGCTGCGTGGCATCGAGGTGGCGGGCGAACGGATGCGCGAGGAGGTCGTGCAGCTGCTCGGCGAGCGCGTCGATCCGCTCGGGATCGCCGATCAGCCGCAGCGCACCGGCGAACGCGCGGCCCTCGGGGGTGGACTGCATGACGTTCTTCGCGCGCTGCAGGTACTCGCGCAGCACCTCGCCTGTGGGCCGCTCATCGCGACGCAGATGCGCGACCACGTCGCGCTGCATCGTCTTGAGCGACTCGGCGACGCGGGTGAAGTCGGCCGGCAGCTCTCGCGCGAGGTGCAGGATGTTCTCGGCCTCTTCGTAGAGCTCGTCGTCGTCGACGACGACCGTGCCGTTCGCCTGCACCCGCAGGATCTCGGCGTCGAGGGCGTCTCGCTCGGCGGTCAGGCGCGCGATGCGCTTGACCGGGTCGGCCTCCGCCTCGTCGGCGAGCCGCTCGACAGCGTCGAGCAGGGTGCGCACGCGGGAGTTGGAGACGCGGGTGCGCCCGCCGCCGGTGCGGCCGGTGATCTCGAGCGCTTCGACCGCGTGCGCCGAGAGGCGGTACACCTCGACGTCGTCGTCGATCTGCTGCACGAGCCAGCCCTGCTTCGCCCAGGTGCGGCACACCTCGCGGCCGCTGCCGGAGGGAATGCGACGGTCTTCGTCGTCGTGGCCGGCGGAGCGCAGCTCGTCGAGGGCCTCGGCGACCTCGGCGTGCGCGTCGGCGACGGCCACGGACGGCCGGTCGGCCGAGAAGAGCATCGACAGCGCGGCGATGACGAAGGGCGCCTGGCGACCGTGAAGCAGCCCCAGCGTCGGCGTGCGGAACGCCGCGAGGGAGCGAGAGTATGCCGCCTCGGCACGCGCGCCAGTCACACATTCCAGTTTATCGACGGGCCCGGTGCCGTTCGAATCGCAGGATCTCCCGACGAGCGCTCAGAGGTTGCGGAGGGGGCTGTGCTCAGGCCAGTCCACCGTTCGTGAAGATCGTCTGCCCGTTCACCCAGCGTGCGGGGCCGGCGAGGAAGGCGACCGTCTCGGCGATGTCGTCGGGCTGGCCGAGGCGCTCCAGCGGCACCGCCGCCGCAAGCCCCTGCACGGCCTCGTCGCTCTTGCCCTCGAGGAACAGCGCAGTCGCGGTCGGACCGGGGGCGACGGCGTTGACCGTGATGTCGCGGCCGCGCAGCTCTCGCGCCAGGATCAGCGACAGGCTCTCGACCGCGGCCTTGGTGGCGACGTAGGGGCCATAGGTGGGGAACTGCGTGCGGGTCACGCTCGTCGAGAAGTTGATGATCGCGCCGCCTGCGCGCACGCTCCTCGCCGCCTGCTGCGAGACGACGAAAGCACCGCGCAGGTTCGTGCGCACGATGCGGTCGAAGTCGTCGAGCGAGTACTCGGCGACCCTGCCGAGCAGCATCACGCCTGCCGTGTTCACGACGACATCGACGCCTCCGAACGCCTGCTCGACGGCGGCGAACGCAGCCTGCATGGCCTGCTCGTCGGCGACGTCTCCGCCGACGGCGATGGCCTGACCACCGCTCTCGATGATCTCGCCGACAAGATCGTCGGCCTTGGTCTTGTTGCCCGCGTAGTGCACGGCGACGGCAAAGCCGTCAGCGACGAGCCGCTGGGCGACGGCCCTGCCGATGCCGCCGGAGGCACCGGTGACGAGGGCGATGCGGGCGTTCTGGGGGGTGGTCATGGGATTGCTCTTCTTTCGATGTCGTATGTGCGTCAGGCGAGGCGCTGCAGCCATTCGGCGAGCAGGCTGCGCTCTGCGGGTGTGAAGGCCTCGGCGGATCCGAGGCGAGTGGTGAGGGTGATCGCCGCCGCGGCGACGGGGTCGTGCTCGGGAGCGCCGTCGATGACGAGCGAGCCGAGCACGGCATCCCTCGTCGTGCCAGACGCCGAGGCATCCGGATACTCCTCCGGGCGCAGGATGAGCCCGAGGGCGACGCCGCTGTTCGCCGCCATCACGACGCGGGCGGCGTCGGCTGCGGGAATCCGCAGCCGACCCTGCGCGGCGAGTCGGTGCAGGATGCCCTGGAGCAGACTCATCGCCTCCGCCATCGCTGCGGGACGGGTGGCGAGAGTCGATGCGAAGACGAGGCGGTAGGCGTGCGGATGCCGGAGGGCGAACGCCGTGTGGTTGTCCCACCCGGAGCGCAGGTCGTCGAGCGGATCCGCTGAGCTCTCGGCGGCGCGCTTCGAGGAGAGGTACTCGCCCCACACCCGGTCTGCGACGGCGGCGAGCAGGCCGTCCTTGTCGCCGAAGTGCCGGTACAGCACGGGTTGCGTCACGCCGGCCGCCTCACAGACCGCACGCGTGGAGATGTCCCCCGTCGCGGATTGCGCCAGCAGTTCGGCGGCGGTCTCGAGTATCACTGTTCTCGTCGTCACGTATCGATGATACCGCTCTCGAGTATCGTTGATACGCCAACTCCGCGAAGACGGCAGCGGGGCGGTGCGCCCCGGCCGACGCCGCTCTACGCCGATCGGGCATGTGTTTGTCAACCATGTTCCATTCGCGGAATACGGCCGCCACCATGAGGCTGTGACCCACACCGGACGAGTCCGCCACTCCGTCTCCGCGGTTGCCACGCTGATGCTCGCGACGGCGTTGACCGGCTGCGGCGTCAGCATCCCGACCGATCCCGACGGCACCCTCGACAGGGTGACCGGCGTCGAGCTGCGCGTCGGCGCCTCGCCCGACCCGGGCCTGGTGGATGTCGACGGCGCCACCCCGAGCGGACCGCTCGCCGATCTGGCCGACGAGTTCGCCACCGCCCTGGATGCCGAGCCGGAGTGGACCGTGGGCAGCGAGGAGACGCTGGTCGGGATGCTCGAGGCCGGCGACCTCGATCTGATCATCGGCGGGTTCACCGAGAAGACCCCCTGGCTCGACAAGGCGGGGGTCACGCGTGGCTACGGCGGCATCGCGGGAGCCGACGGGCGCAAGATCGTGATGCTCGTGCCGATCGGCGAGAACGCCTTCCTCAGCGACCTCGAGCGGTTCCTCGATGAGGAGGTGGGATCGTGAAGGACCACATCGCCCACCAGTTCGGCCGCACCGACCTCCCCGCCGAGCAGCAGAAGGCCTTGAAGAGCGCCGTCCGCTGGGAGATCTTCACCATCTGCTACACGACGGTGACGATCGTGCTCGTCGCATTCGTCGTCGGCAACTCGCAGGCGATGCGCACCGCGTGGATCGAGGACATGCTTTCGCTCGCGCCGCAGGTCACATTCCTCGTCGCATTGATCTTCGTGCGTCGGCGTCCGACCCGAAAGCACCCCTACGGCCTGCACCGCGCCATGGGCGTCGGCCACCTCGTCGCCGGTGTCGCCCTGCTGGTGATCGGCGCGAACCTCGCCGTCGAGTCGATCACCGGGCTCGTCGCCGGCGAGCATCCGACGATCGGCACGGTGCAGATCTTCGGCCAGACGATCTGGCTCGGCTGGCTGATGGTCGCGGTGATGAGCGTGATCATCATCGGCCCGGTGTTCATCTACGGCCCGGCGAAGGCGAAGCTCGCTCCGGTGCTGCACAACAAGCTGCTCTACGCCGACGCCGACATGGCCAAGGCCGACTGGCACACCAATGTCGCCTCGGTCGTCGGCGTGCTCGGCATCGGCATGGGCGTCTGGTGGCTCGATGGCGCTGCGGCCATCTTCATCTCGCTCGGCATCGTATGGGACGGCTGGCGCAACACGAAGGGCGCCGTGCTCGACCTGATGGATCAGCGCGCCATGACACACGACGACAGGAGCGCGCACCCGCTCGCCGGCCGGATCGTGCAGCAGCTGCGCCAGGAGCGCTGGGTCGCGGATGCCGCGGTGCGCGTGCGCGACCTCGGCCAGGTCTTCCAGGTCGAGGCGTTCGTCGTGCCCTCGCGTCGCAAGGTGAGGGTGACCGACGTCGACGCGGCATCCGAGATGATCGCCGAGCTCGACTGGAAGGTGCAGGACGTCGTGGTCATCCCGGTGTCTGCGCTGCCGCAGGAGGCCGACGACGGCATCGTCACCTGAGACCCCTCGCCCCCCAGGTGCACGTCAGCGCAGGCACGCCGAACGCCTTGTGCCATACGCCGAGCACGATCCCGATAGCCTGACTCGAAACGTCGGCGAGGCCGTATGGATCACGCGCAGTCACGGCGCCGCTGGCTATGGGTGGTCGGCATCGCTGCGGTGCTCATCGCCGTCCTGGCGATCTCGCTCGGCGTGCTGCGCTCAGCCTTCAGCGGCATCGCTCAGCAGCCCGACCCGTCCGACCCCGCATGGAGCCTGGTGAACATGCCCGATGTCGTGGGAGACGAGGCCTCCGAAGCCCACGAGAAGCTCACCGCCTTGGGACTCGTCCCGCTGTACGCCGGCGGCGAGGAGGCCGAGGTGCTCGCCGACGCATGGACCATCTATGCTCAGGACCTTCCGGCCGGTCAGCTCGCCGACGCCGGCACCCACGTCATCCTGAAGGTCAGTGAGCCATGGCTTCAGGCGACGACGCCCCTCGAGGCCGAGGCGCCGGAGATCTGCGACGACCAGGGAAGGGTGCAGCACCAGACGGGCTACCAGGTGGACTGGCCGAACGCCCTGCACTGGTCGAACACCGAGAGCGATCGAGTGTGGCTGCGCTACGACGCCACGATCGACGACCGCCCGGTTCTGGTCGACTGCGTCATCGGCCCGTCCCCGGTCGAGGTGGCAGTGCTCCAGTGGGATACCGCGCCGCGGTGACGCGGCTGAGACGGTGCCTCGCACCCGCGATGCCTCGCAAGCCGACGTCGATCAGCTGATCGTGACGAGTTCCTCGAACGTGCCGATCGGCGTCTGATCACCGATGTGATCCGCCATGCTGGATCATCGGAGATGCAGTATCGGCATGTCGCGCCGCACGAGCATCCGCTGCTCTGGGTGAGCGATGCTGTCGCTTGGGGCTGCTCGAACGGCGGCGACTGGATCCGTCGCGTCGACGCGATCGTCGAGTCCCGAGTCACCCGGCTGTAGAAACACGTGAGCCTGGCTCGTCATACCGTCCGGAAGACTGCCGGGCTCCGAGGGCTACTGCCCGCCGTGCTACACGTGTACCTCGCCGGATCCGTGACCGGCCGGTGCGACAAAACCCCCGGAAATCCGGGGGTTTCATGCTGTAGCAGGAGCGGGGCTTGAACCCGCGACCTCACGATTATGAGTCGTGCGCTCTCACCAACTGAGCTACCCTGCCGCAGGGCATCCGATCGAAATGCGAATGCTGCGAGCCCCGAGTCAGGATTGAACTGACGACCCCTTCCTTACCATGGAAGTGCTCTGCCACTGAGCTATCGGGGCGTGCTGCCCGTTTCCGGGCAACCAGATGAGATTAGCACCTTCGTGCACCTCTCGCGAAATCGAGGCCTAGTACTCGTACCGCCCGGCGTTTCGCTTCATCCACGGCAGCGGATCGACGGTCGAGCCGTTGATGATGATCTCGAAATGCAGGTGTGCGCCGTACGAACGGCCGGTGTTGCCGACCTTGCCGATCACGTCGCCGACCTTGATCTTCTGGCCCGGCTTGACCTGCAGCGAGCCGTACTGCATGTGCGCGTAGTGGCTGGTCACGACCTGCCCGTCGATCACGTGGTCGACGTAGGCGGTGACACCGTATGCGCCGCCCGACTCGGTCGCGATGCGCACCGTGCCGTCGGCGATCGCCTGGATCGGCGCACCGGCGCCGGGAACCAGGTCGATGCCCGCGTGCAGGCGACCCCATCGCTGGCCGTAACCCGAGCTCATCGCCACACCGACCTTGAACGGCCACTGGATGGCGGCCTCGGGGTCGTTCGTGTAGAGGCTCTGCGAGAACTTGATTCCCTCTTCGGCGGCGACGTCGGCCATCGACACGGTCGAGAACGCGTCGGAGCGCACGATCGCCTCGTCCTGCACGTCAGAGGAGGCGACGAACGCCTGGATCTCGTCGTCGCTGACCTTGCTCGACGCCGGCGCCTCGGTCGGGTCCGCGACGAGGGAGGCCGGTGCGCCGCCCTGCGCGGCGGCGACGGCCGACACCGGCAGGGTCATCGAGACGGCGATGAGGCCCGCGACACCCATGACGCCCAGGCTCGCACCTGCGGCCACGACGCGGCGCGCGATGCGCGGACGGCGGGGGGCGACGTGAGCGATGACGCCTGCGGCGACCGGCTCGTCTGCGACGGGGATCTCGACGGCGGAGTCGGCATCGACCGGCTGGAAGCCGAAGGCCTCGGAGGCAGCCGCGAATGCGTCGGCGTCGGATTCTGCTGCGGAGCCGCTCGGCTCGGCGGCCGGCTCGACGACCTTGGGAGTCTCGTGGCTCACGGCGGGTGCGGGTGCCGATGCGGCGGCGGATGCCACGGAGGCGACGACCTCGGCGATGACGGCGGCGGGCGCGGCGATGACGGCTTCGGGCTCGACGACGGGCTGCACCTCGGGGTTACCCGCGGCAGCCATCCGGCGGGCGCGACGGCTGGTCGCGGCGGCCGAGACGGCGGCGGCGGTCACTGCTGCGGCAGCGGCTGCGGCGGATGCCGAAGAGGGGACGGCCTGCTCTGCGTGCGGAGTCGTCGAGTTCGCGGGGGCCGAGGTGGCGGCGCGAAGTCGATTCGAACGTCGCGTCGGGGCAGCGACGTTCTCTGTGTACTCAGGGGGCAAAACGGATCTCTCGGGTTCAGGTCACGCTCGGGGAAGCTCTGTCACTCTCGTCGTTCGGGTTACGAAAGTAACGATCGGATAAACGATACCGTGCTCAGGCTGAAAAAGCCATGAGTCCGAACATATCCGTCATGGGCCGGATGTGC
The DNA here is from genome assembly GCF_014084045.1 of Microbacterium esteraromaticum. Taxonomy (NCBI): domain Bacteria; kingdom Bacillati; phylum Actinomycetota; class Actinomycetes; order Micrococcales; family Microbacteriaceae; genus Microbacterium; species Microbacterium esteraromaticum. Next base: position 1,936,317 of record NZ_CP043732.1, on the reverse strand, counting down.
TGATCAGATCACGCAGACGGTCGTGCACCGCACGCCCTCCCGCGATGAGCATCGGCCTCGGGACATCCGGATCAAGACGCGACACCAGTCCCCCGGCCTCCTGCACGAGCAGCGCGCCAGCCGCGAAGTCCCAGGCGTTCAGGCCTCGCTCGAAGAACCCGTCCAGGCGTCCGGCAGCGAGGTACGCGAGGTCGATCGCAGCCGATCCCATTCGTCGAAGGTCGCGGGCGATCGTCATCACCCGGCGCACCGTGGCGATGTCTCCGTCGTGGGTCAGGGGGTCGTATCCGAACCCGGTGCCGAGCAGCGCGCCCGCCGGCGTCTCGCCGCTGACGGCCAGACGGCTGCCGTCGAGCCATGCCCCGCCACCGCGGACAGCCGTGAACAGCTCGCCCAGTGCGGGTGCGCACACCGCGGCGGCCACGCCCTGCCAGCGCTCCGGATCGGGTTCGCCTTCGACCACGGCGATGCTGACGGAGTACCCCGGGATGCCGTAGGCGTAGTTCACGGTGCCGTCGATCGGGTCGACGATCCAGGTGAACCCGCTGGATCCCCGTTCCGCGCCGGTCTCCTCGCCGAGGAAGCCGTCGTCGGGGCGCTCGGCACGCAGCCGATCGCGGATGAGCTGCTCGACCTCGCGGTCGGCTTCGGTCACGATGTCGGCGAGCGTCGACTTGGTGGCGGCGAGCGCGACGCCCTCCGAGCGCCGACGACGGGCGAGCTCGCCGGCCTCACGCGCGATCTCGGCAGCGAGCGCGCCGAGATGCTCTGCCGTCACTGCTGCGCCTCCGGCGCCTGCGGCGGACGCGGCGCGGGAGGTGCGTCGGGAGATGCCGCAGCCTCCGACGCGGGCGGCTGCGGCAGCGGCAGCGGCAGCGGAGGCGCCGGTGGCACGGGCGGGGGAACGGGTGCACCGGAACCCCCGTGCGGCGCAGGCGGGGCGGGCGGCGCAGGCACAGCCGGGGCGTGCGCCTCGTCGTGCCGCCCTGGCACGTGAGCGATCGGAGCACTGGCATCCGGCGTCCGCTCCACCCGCGGAGCGACCGTCGGGAATCCGCTCTGGGCGCTCTGCCCGTACGGGTGCTGCGCCGCCTCGAGGGTCGGGAAGCTCGGCGTCTGCTGCGGCGCGTAGGTCGGGCGGCCGGTGTAGTACGCGTTCACGTCGGGGCTGCCGTCGGGCAGGGCGGGCAGCGGGGTGCGGCCGTCTGCGTACGTCGGCCACATCTGCTGCGGCGCGATCGCCTGCGCGGCCGGATGCCGGGGTGCGCGCGGGGCGAACAGGGCGTTCAGCAGCGGGATCAGAGTTGTTCCGACCGCGGCGAGGATCGCGAGCGCGATGACGATGCGCCAGTACAGGTCGTCGTACACGAACTGGTCGGGGAAGCTGAGGTGGAACACGAGCATCGCGACGAGAGCAGCGAGCATCGCGAACGTGACGATGACGATCACCCGCGTGAAGGTCGTGACGTAGCGGCGCGAGGCCTTCACGAAGAGACGCAGGTGCACGAGGGCGAGCTGCAGGATCCCGATCACGAGGAGGAACTGGAAGAACCGCACGCCCACCCAGCCGTACGACTCGGCGATGTCGCGCGGCAGCCAGATCTTCACCGCACCGACGAGCAGCACGATGATCCAGCTGATCATGCTCGCGAGTGCCAGCCAGTCGGGGCGGCGCTCGGCGAGGTGCGCCTCGGCGATCGCGACGCCGGCGAAGAGCGCGAGCAGCAGGATCGTGAGGAACGCACGGCCGACGATGCCGTCCTGATCGCCGACCAGCACCCACACCACGCAGACGAGGGCGGCTGCGATCAGTGCGCCGATCGCGATCCAGATCGCGCCGCGCAGCAGCTTCGACGACATCGGCTTCTGGTCGCCTGCGCTCGCCTGCTGCTCAGCGGACGGTGTGACGTCGGACATGAGATCCTCCCCCGGTCGGTGGTCTCATCCTCCCACGCGTCCTCGTCGATCGCCGGATGCTGTGGATAAGCCTCAGCGCTTGCGCGACGCCGCAGCGAACCCGGCGATGCGCGCCTGGGCATCCGGAGTGTCGAACGCGGCGCCGATCGAGTCGGCCTCGGCGCTCAGCTGCTCCTCGAACGAACGGGACGGCTGCGAGCGCACCAGGCGCTTCGCGTGGCCGTACGCCGATGAGGCCCCGGCGAGCCAGAAGCGCGCGATCTGCTCTGCGCGCTCGCGCACGGCATCCGCCTCGGCATCCGGGTCGGCCCCCGACTCGGCGACCGGCCCAGGGACGGCCTCCGCGACGAGACCCCAGTCGACGGCCTCGTCGGCCGAGAGCATCCGGTCCTGCAGCAGCAGCTGCAATGCGCGGCGCTCGCCGACGGCGCGCGCGAGCTGGGCCGAGACCGACAGGTCGGGAGTCAGGCCGATGTTCGCGTAGCGGCTGCCGATCTTCGAGCCGGCGCCGACGACGGCGTAGTCGCTGCACATCAGGATGCCGAGCCCGCCGCCGGCCGTGGTGCCGTGCGCTGCCGCGACGACGGGAACGGCCGAGGTGGTCAGCGACAGGATGCCTGCGTTGATGACGTGCGCGAGTGAGGTGATCTCATGGCCGCCTGCCATTCCCTGCGACATGGCGAGCACGTCGCCGCCAGCGCAGAACGCGCGACCGTTGCCTGCGATGAGGATCGCACCCACGTCGTCGCGGGAGACGACCTCTGCGGTGGCGTCGCGCCAGGCGTGCGCCAGGTCGGCGTCGAAGGCGTTCAGGCTCGCCGGGCGGTTGAGCGTGAGCCGGGCGAGGCCCTCGTCGATCGTGAGCAGAAGCGGATCGGTCATGGCTCTCCTTCGATGCGCAGGACGGGGTTTCAGCTTAGCTGGGACTCAGATTCATACGCGCGCCGCAGCACACGGCTCAGTGCTCGGACAGCACGCGGACGACGAAGTCCTCCATGCGATGCTTCGTGCCGTCGAGACGCTGGTCGACCTGGCCGGGAGCGCGCACCTCGCTCGGGGCGAGGGGATGGGCGAGGCGCACGTTGTCGTGACACGACAGGTCGGCGCAGATGTACGTTCCCGCGCTGTCGCCGCGACGCCCCTTCGCTCCCCCGCGCCGTGCGGTCAGCAGCGCGACCTGGTTGCCCGGCTGCATCGTGCGGCAGATGTTGCACATGCCGGAGCGCACCCGGCCGGGATCGGTCGAGCGCAGCACGATGCCGAGCGGCTGCCCCTCGTGCTCCACGATCACGACCGCGCGACGGCTGGAGTCCGGGTCGCGCCATGCGAGGAAGTCGAGGTAGTCCCAGTCGGTCAGGATGAAGTCGTGCGGCATCCCGATCTGCGCGATCTCATCGGGATCGGCGTTCTTGATCGCTTCGCGGACCTGGGCCTCGGTCAATGGTCGCATCGATCCAGTCTAAGAAGGTCAGCACCCGGCGAGGCGGCGCGGCCGAGTCGGGGCGCCGGCGTCCTTCGCATCCGCGTCTACTTCTTCGCCGCATCGATCACGGCGACGATCTCGTCATAGCCCTTCTCGACCGCGAGTTCGCGCGACGTGCGCCCGTCGTTCTCGGTGATGTCGGGGTCGGCACCGGCCGCGAGCAGCAGGCGCACGGTCTCGACCTGATCGGGCCCGCCGTCGTTCAGGATGATCGCCTCGTGCATGGCCGTCCAGCCGAGGTTGTTCACATGGTCGACGGGCACGCCTGCGGCGATGAGCAGCTTCACGGTGCTGACATGACCGTGCTCGCTGGCGGGGATCAGGGCGGTGCCGCCGTAGCGATTGGTGCTCGTCACATCGGCACCCGCGTCGATCGTCAGCGTCAGGATCTCGTCGAGCCCCTCGGCCCCGGCGTAGAGGAACGCCGAGTCCTGCATGCCGTCCTTCGCGTTGACGTCGGCGCCCGCGTCGATGAGCACGCGCGCGATCATCGGCTGGTTCTGCTTCGTCGCCTGGATGAGGGGTGTCGCGTCATTCTGGCCGCCGCGGTCTTCGAGTTCGGCGCCGTCCTCGATCGCGCGGATCGCGGCGTCGGCGTCCTCCGCCTCGATCGCCGCCCACAGGTCGTCGGTCGCGTCCTTCGCGGCGTCGGGGGTGGAAGGTGCGGATGCCGGGGCGCACCCGACCAAGCCGCCCAGCGTCGCGGCGGCGGCGACCGCCACCAGGATCGTGCGGAACACGCGCATCGAGACCTCCTCAGTCACGAGGATGGTATACCAAAAACTTCAGCGCGAGGGGTCAGCGTCGCGGCGGACGTGCACCGATCCACGAGACGGACTGCGCGGCGGCCGATGTCGCCCGGCGCACGGCATCCCGCAGCGCCTCGCCCTCCGCGATCGCGGCCGCCAGAGTCCCCAGGAAGGCGTCACCCGCACCCGTGGTGTCGAGCACTTCCGGTGCTCTCTCGGCCGGGACCGAGTACTCGACGCCGCGATCGATGATCCGGCCGCCCTGACCGCCCAGGGTCACGACCACGGACGGTGCGCCCGTCACCTCCGCGAGACGTCGCACGATGTCATCCGTCCCGAGCCCCGACGGGTCGCCGCAGATCTCACGCGCCTCGTGCTCGTTGACGACGAGCGGGTCTGCGGCTGCCAGGGTCTCGGCGCCCAGGGCGACAACGGGTCCGTCGTTCAGCAGCAGCCGCACCCCGCGCGAGCGGCACCACCGCGCGACGGCCTCGATCAGATCGATGGCGACCTCGGTCTGCAGGACCACGACTGCAGGGTCGCTGCCCTCGATCTCCGCAAGGGCATGATCCTGCGTGAGCTCTGCATTCGCCCCGGCGGCGACGATGATCGAGTTCTCGCCGTCCGGCGTGACGGTGATGAGCGCGAGCCCGGTCGAGGCTCCGCGCACGGTCCGCACCCGCGAGACATCCACTCCGTCTTCGCGGAGCTCGGCCAGCTGCACCTCTGCTTCCGCATCGTCTCCGACCGCAGCGATGAGGATGGTGGCCGCTCCCGCGCGCGCTGCCGCCGCAGCCTGGTTGGCGCCTTTTCCGCCGGCTCGTCGGACGATGTCGGTCGCGAGCACTGTTCGGCCACCACCGGGACGCTCGCGAACAGAGGTGATGATGTCGGCGTTGATCGAACCGACGACGACGACGCGTCCAGTCATTGATGCTTCCCTTGGTTCGGCGACTCGGGCCGGGTCATGCGCCCGGCGTGGCGTAGTGGAATCGGACCCGGGAGCCGAGCCAGACGGTGCGCGCGGTCTCGATCAGTTCGCCGCCGTCGCGGCCGACCGACCAGTCGACGAAGAGCGTGCCGTCCTCGCTGGTCTGCAGAAGCGCCGCCTCGGCTCGCGTCACCGTTCGGACCTCGAGGAAGTGGTGCTGCTGCGTGCTCGCGATGCCCACCTTCGTCAGCGTCTTCGAGACCGATCCCTCGACGAGCTCGCGCCCCTCGAGCGCCTGGGCCGCCCGCCCCGCGATCCACGAGTCGGTGATTCCGATCGGGCGCCCGTTGACCTTGTGCAGCCGCTTCAGATGCAGACGAGGCAGATCCATCTCGTCGGCGTCGAGCTCGCGGCGGAGCTCGGCGGGTTCGGGCTCCGGTTCTCCGTCGACGAGGTGGATCGACTCCGCCTCCTCGCCCGCGGCACGGAAGCGATCCCGCCAGGGGGTCATGAGCCCGAAGTCGTGCTGCACGAGGGCAGGCCGGTCTGCGACGAACGTGCCCGTCCCCTGCCGTCGCTCCACATAGCCGTCCTGCGCCAGCGCGGCCAGCGCCTGGCGCACCGTGATGCGGCTGACTCCGTAGATCGAGGCCATCTCCAGTTCGGTCGGCAGCTGCTCGCCGATGTCCGACACCTGGTCGATGAGGGTCTTGAGATCGCGATGCACCTGCGCCCAGGCCGGCATCGGCGACTGTCGGTTGACAGGGGTGGCCGACACTGCGAGCGGATGCGATAGTGCGTCGATCGGCATGAACCCACCTCCAGGACCAGTTGTATGAGTCATTATAACTACATGACATCATCGGACGCGGCCGCCGACGGCGCACGGGCCCGACGCGCCGTCGAGCCGGGCCCGCACACCGTCGGCCGTCTGATCAGCTGATCGCCTGAGCGTCCAGCTTGATGTGCGCGGCGTCCATGTTCACCGCGCCGCCGCGGAACGGCGGGCGGCCCCAGCGTCCGGCTGCGGCCTCGGCGACCACCGTGCCGACCACGGCGCCGCCGAGCTCCGTCAGGACGGCGTCGATGCCGGCCTCGCCCGCCTGCTGCGGGAAGGCCACCTGCTGCACCGTCTGCCCCGTGTGCTCGAGAGCCGCAGCCAGACGATCGAAGCGGAACCGGCTGTACGCACCGAGAAGCTGCACGGCGAGGTGCGGCTGCGGCCCCAGGAAGTAGTCCACGTGGCCGCTCTCCTCCAGCGGGACCGATCGCACAGCGAGGCCCGTGGCCTCGATGAGCTTCAGCATCCAGAAATCCGCGGCTCCTCGCAGATCGGGCAGCGAGAGCAGCGAGATGCTCACCGGCGCCTCCGCCGGCAGTCCCTCGACGGTCTCCTCGACCAGGCTCGTGAGATCGCGCAGACGGCTCGCGAGCGCCGAGGTGGCGCCGTCGACGTCTGCGCCGCAGACCGCCGCGACGCCGAGGCCCAGCATGAGGTGTCCGGCGACCGGCACGGCCTCCTCCACGTGCAGCGACGGGACCACCTGCACCTCATCGGCAGCCTCGGCGAGCGGCGAATCGGAATTGGAGGTGATGGCTATCGTGCGCGCCCCTGCGGAACGCGCCAATCGCAGCGCCTGGACGGTCGCGCCCGAGGTGCCCGAGTGCGAGATGCCGACGACGGTCTCGACCCCGACGGGCAGCCGCCCCATGAACGTGATGTCACCCGACGACATCGCCCTGTGCCCGTACGCCTGCGCGAGCAGCGCCGACGACAGCGAGTCGCCGGATCCGGTGAAGACCGCGCTGCCTGGCGCGTCCGACACGGACGCACGAACATCCGCTGACGTCTCGAGCGCCGCGATGAGACGGGTGAGATTCTCCTGATGAGTCATCTTCTTCTTTCCTTACTTGCAGTGACGCCATCGGGCGGCACGGTGAACTGTTCGGCGCGAAGGAGCCCACTGGCGCCCCAATCGCTCACGGCGATGCGTGCGACCGCCACGCCGAACATCGCCGCGGTCCTCAGATCGGCGCCGAGTGCGATCGCCGCCATGATCGCGGCGGCCGAGGAGTCCCCTGCACCGGTCGTCTCGACCACATGAATCCCGGAGTCGCGGATCTCCCAGTCGTCGGGGTCATCCGGATCGACGACCAGCATGCCCTCGCGATCCAGGCGCGCGATGACGGGTGTCGCCAGCTCGAACGCGATCCGGCGTGCGGCGGCCCGCGCGTCGGAGTCGATGAGCGCGAGCTGCACCCGGCTCGGAAGCACGACACCGCCAGGCCTGACGACCCGCCTCAGATACTCGAGCCCCTCGAGGCGCATCGGCCCCTGATGCGGATCGACACCGGTCGCCGTGCGCGGGTCGACCTGCGCACGGCTCAACGGAGACGAATCGAGCAGTGCGTCGAGGCCAGCGAAGAAGCGCGCGTCGGTCTCGGGCTCGCCCTGCTCGTCTCCATCGGAGCCCTCCCCCTCGATCTCGATCGCCGATCGGGATGCCGTCTCGACGATCCGACGACCCTCGTTCGAGTTCAGGATCCACAGCCGAGTGGCCGCAGCGCCCACGGTGCAGTACCGGTGATCGATGCCGTGACGTGTGAAGAGCTCGGCGAAGCGCGGATCGTCGGAAGGCAGCTCTGTGGCCAGCCGCACATCGACTCCGGCGACCAGCCGTGCGCCGAGGACGGCGAAGAGCCCAGGGCCGCCCGGTTCCGCGAACCGGGCGCCCTTCCCCTCCCAGACCAGGTGGTCGACGGAGAGTCCGCCGCGCACGCCGAGCAGTGCCATCAGAACGACTGCAGCGCGTACTGGACGGTTCGGTCGCGCGGACCATCCAGTTCGAGCAGGTAGACGCCCTGGCTGTGACCGATGCCGAGCTCGCCGTCGATGACAGGCAGCTGCAGCGACTGCACGCCGAAGACCAGGCGGACGTGGGCTGCCGCGTCCTGCGGACCGTCGTGCAGATGCACGAACGGGCGATCCACCGGCACCGACTGCTCGATGAACAGGCGGATGTCCTGCAGCGTGGTGCCGTCGACACCGGAGTTGAAGATGATCGTGCAGGTGGTGTGCGGGATGAACACGTGCAGAACCCCGTTGCCGGCCGATCCGGACACGGCTTCGCGCAGCTGCGGGGTCACGTCGACGTACCCGGTCGGGGCGGGGAAGCCCTCGGCGGGCTTGGTGTTGATCGAGAAGCTCTCCCAGGTTCCGGGGGTGACGCTCATGCTGTTGCCTTTCTCTGTTCCATCTGGTTGGGACTGTGGCGCCGAACGGAGAAGCCGTCGGCGGTGAAGGTGCCGCGCTCGACCAAGAATCCGGCACCGCCGCCGACCTCTCCCCGCGTCGTCCGCGCGGTGATCACGGTCTCGCCGTCGACGCTCATGACGAGCAGCTCGCCCCTGACCGAGAGCGATACCTGCAACGGGCTGTCAGGCGCGTACTCGTGCGGCACCTCGGCGAGCACCCGGCGTTCGTCGTCGATCTGGTCGATCAGCTGCACCGTCTGCTGAGTGAAGACGCCCGCGGTGTAGTTCCGGTGGCCTCGCGCGCGCACCACCAGTCCGGCGCTCCGGTGCAGCGACAGGATGAGTGCCGACGTCACCTCGTAGTCGCGCCAGCCACGGCTGCCGATCGTCACGACACCGCCGTCACCCGGATGCGAGACGCAGTACGTCCCCGCGAAGTCGGCCTCCCAGTTGCGCGCCGAGCTCACCCATGGGGCCAGGCCCGCCGGCTTCGTGTCCCAGATCGAGGAGAGCAGGATGCCGGTCTGGCGGAAATCATCTGGCGCACCGTCCCAGTCCACGCTGTCGATCGTGACGAGGGCACCGGCGCCACGGGAGTGCAGCTCGAGACCGATGCGGAACGGCACGAGGTTGCCGACCGCGGGGACGACCCAGGCGAGTGTCTGAGCGACCGTGACCGTCGCGGTGTCGCTGTACCGCCGGAGCACCCCGTCGTCGCTCTCGTACAGGGCGTAGAGGCGGGCGTCGACAGCGGAATCCGCCCCGAGACGCACCGTCACCTCCTGCGTCGGGTAGAGCGTCGGGCTGGCGACGGTCGAGAAGTTCCCCACCCGGTCGAGCGGATCGAGGAAGGTCGGGGTCGAGATCGCGGCCACTCTCTCGGCCGGCACCTCCGCGCAGAGCGCACCGCCCGAGTTCGACAGCGCCGTCGCCGCGTCGGCCAGATGCGGGCAGCTCGTGAACCCGTGCCTGGCGCCGGGGAGCGCGAAGTCGAACCGGGGGCCGGACCCCGTCGCGGCGAGTCCCTTGAGCGATCGGGCCGCGTCGGCGATGCGAACCGCCTCGCGCGACGCATCCGTCACCGCCTCACCGCCGTCCGCGCTGACGACCACAGCCCGGTCGGCAACCGGATCCCGCAACGAGACTGGAATGGCGCCGAGCCCGAGACGAACGCCGTTGAGGCACCCGATCGTGCCCGCATTGCTGTCGGTGTCGAACCCGACGGATGAGGCGATCGCCACCGCCCTGCCGAAGTCGTCGCCGCCGAGCAGCAGAGCCGCCAGCACCATCGCCGTGTTCGAGAGCGCGTGACACGGACCTGGGTAACGGGCGTACCCGTAGCGCGCGTCGACCCAGGCGCGCACGTCGCGCCAGTCGTCGGCGGGATCGACGTGCGCCGTGACGTCGTCGATCAGAAGCTGCATGCGCAGATCGGCGACGTGCCTGCGTCCGATGTCGATGAGTCCGAGCAGATCGGAATCGACGAACGCCTGGGCGCGCATGGCCGCGAAGAAGGCTGCCGCGTCGAGTGCGACGCCGTCGTGGCTGACGCTGGCGGCCGCACGGGTGAGCGCCGCAGCGGCATCCGGATCTCCCGGATGCATCAGAGCGAACGCATCTGAGAAGATCTGCGCGCCGATCTGCTCGGCGAGCGTCTGCCCGTTCACCGCGATGGACCCGCTCTCAGGCGCCTCGATCCCGGAGCGCAGATTGAGATAGGCGGTGTGCTCGGTCGAGCGACCGTAGCCGCCCCACCACAGGATCGTCTTGTCCTCGATGATGTAGTTCAGCCAGGTCCGGCCGACTTCCCGCGCTCCGACAGCCCGCCCAGGGTTGTCTTCGACTGATCGCCCGAAGGCGAGCGCGCCGGAGATGTCGTCGTCGGCGACGATGAGCGGCACGCCGAGGTCGCCATTGATGTACCGGTCGACGAGCCCGAAGCGTGAGGCGATGTCGTCGTAGGCCCACCCTTCGACGGGCCTGCCCAGGTAGACGCCGATGAGCTTGCCGAGCACGCCTGCGTACACCCGCTCGACATACCGGGAGTCGAGCGGAGCAGCCGCGCTCATCCCTTCACCGCCCCGCTCGCCATGCCGTCGACGACGAACCGCTGCAGGGCGATGAAGACCACCAGGATCGGCAGGATCAGGATGAGCGCACCGGCCATCATCGTCCCGATGTCCGTGCTGAATGTTCCGTTCATGGTCAGGAACCCGAGCGTGAGCGTCTTCGTGTCGCGCCCCTGCAGGAAGGTCGACGAGATGAGGAACTCGTTCCACGCGTTCAGACCGATGATCACGCCGACCGTGATCAGGCCGGGTCGCACCATCGGAAGCAGCACGCGGGTCACCAGCTGGAAGGTGTTGAGTCCGTCGACGAGCGCGGCCTCCTCGACCTCGGTGGGCACATTCAGGAAGAACGTGCGCATCAGGAACGTGGCGAAGGGCATGTTGATCGCTGCGAGGATCACGCCGACGACGAACACGTTGTCGGTGAGGCCGAGGCTTGCCGCCACGGAGTAGAGGGGGAAGATGAACAGCTGGATCGGCACGGTCATCGCCATCGTGAGATAGACCATGATGAGCGGCCACGTGCGCACCTTCTGCCCGGCGAGCACGTAGCCGGCGAGCGCGGAGCAGACCAGGACGACGATCACCGTGGTGCCGGTGAGCAGGATGCTGTTCACGAACCCCTCGGCGAAGCGACCGTACTGCCACGCCGTCGAGAAATTGTCGAACGTGAGGCTCTGCGGCAGCAGGAACGGGTTGCCGAGGATCTCGGAGTTGTCCTTGAAGCTGTTCAGCAGAACCAGCACGAGCGGCACGAGCGCGGTGATGGCGAACACGGCCAGCACGAGGTGGCTGACGGTGGTGTGCAGGCGGTTCCTCATCGCAGGAGATCCCTTCGGCTGATCCAGGTGTAGACCACGGAGGCGAGCAGGCCGAAGAAGCTCATGATGAGCCCGACGGCGGCGGCCTTCCCGAACTGGAAGGAGGAGAACGCGAAGGCGTAGGCATAGGTGCCCATCACCTCACTGGAGTGCGCCGGTCCGCCCTGCGTGAGCAGGTAGACGTAGTCGAATGCCAGGAACGAGAAGATCACCGTCATGACTCCCATCAGCAGCAGAGTGGGCCGGATGCTGGGCAGGTAGACGTGCAGGAAGACCTTCCATGCCCCCGCTCCGTCGACGGTGGCCGCCTCGACCTGGTCGATAGGCGTCTGCCGCATCGCGCCCAGGTAGACGACGGTGAGGAATCCCCAGTAGTGCCACATGTCGACGGCAGCCGCCGCGTACAGCGAGGTCGGCTGGATCGAGGTGGGCGGATCGATGCCGAGCAATCCGAACACGCCGCCGTTGGGGTTGTAGATGATGGTCTGCCAGACCATCGCGTTGACGACCGGAGCCAGCACATAGGGCATCAGGAAGATGACCTGGTAGAAGGTGCGCATGCGCTTGCGGCGCAGCAGCGTCGCAGCGGTGAGCAGGCCGATGATCACCGGAAGGGTGAGGAACAGCACCAGCCACTTGATGTTGTTGGTGAGCGACGTCGCGAACACCGGGTCGGCGAGGATCTCCTGGAAGTTGGCGAACCCGGTGAAGGTGGCGTCGAAGCCGATCCCGTTCCAGTCGGTGAACGCGAACAGCAGGGTCAGGATCCCCGGGATCACGACGATGACGATCGACAGCAGCAGCGCCGGAGCCACCAGGAGGTAGCTGGTCAGGGTCTGTCGACGGAAGTGTCCTGCTCGCCGGCCGTGCGACGCGCGTCGCGCCCCGGAGTCGCCGGTGACGATCGCGTGGGTGGTGTGCATTCGAGGCTTCCTCTTCTGCTCGGACGGAGTGTTGTGCAGGCGGGCCCGCCATCGGGTCGGCGGGCCCGCCGCGCCTCAGTTGGCGGGTTCGGGCAGCGGCGGGACGAGCCCCTTCGCCTTCTCGTCGTCGAACACCTTCTGCACCTTCTGGAGGAACTGCTCGGCCGTGGTGTTGCCCAGCCACACCGAGTCGATGTCGGTGAACGCAGCCGCGGTCGCCGGCGGGAAGAAGGTTCCGGCGAAGTAGCCGTAATCGCCCGCGTTGACGCCCTCGATCGTGTTCTGCATCGCCGTGACGAACGGGGCCGACAGACCGTCGTAGTCGGCCGCGTCGAGGTCGAAGTCCTTCAGGGGCACGGCCCAGTAGCCGGGCCACGTCTCGTTCATCTGCTTGGCGAAGTCATCGCTCATCATGTAGTCGATGACCATCGCCGCGCCGTCCTTGTTCTTCGAGGCCTCGTTGATCGAGAGAGAGGCCGTCGTGCCGAGCGTGTAATAGGGGCTGGGCAGTTCGGGGTTGATGGTGGGGAAGGCCATGAACCCGAGATCCTCGGTGTTGCCCGCCTCGTCGCTGAAGTAGTTCGACGCGAATTGGAACGCGAGGCTCGGCCCGATGAAGAAGGGCGACTTCTCCTCGCTGAGCAGCTTCATCGACTGATCGAAGTTGAGATTCGGGTAGTCCTTCCCGCCCAGGTAGCCGGCGTTGTAGAAGTCGGAGGACGCCTGCACGGCCTCGACGAGCGCGGGATCCGTCCACGGGATCGTGCCCTGCAGCGCGTCGTAGACGGCCTTGCCGCCGGCGACCTGCGACAGGAACAGCGAGATGTAGTTCTGGTTGACCGGCTTCCAGCCCTGGTTCCCCGTGACCGACGGGTACAGGCCGGCACCCTCGGCCTTGTCGAGCACGTCGACGAACTCGTCGTAGGTGGTGGGAACCTCGACCCCGAGCGTCTTCAGCACGCTGACGTTGTAGAACACCCCGATGTCTTCGATGGAGTTCGGCAGGGAGTACAGCTTGCCGTCGTACGTGCCCGACTCGTACATGGAGTCGAGGATGCGGTCCTTCCACCCGTACTTCTCCGCGTACGGGGTCATGTCGGCCAGCTTCCCTTCCGCGGCATACGCTGCCGCGAAAGCCGGTCCCGAGCCGTACACGACGTCCGGTCCGCGGTTCGCGCTCAGCGCCACCTGGACGTTCTTGTCGACGGCGTTGTCGAAGTTGACCTCGAGCTCGTACTCGTCCTGCGACGCGTTGAACCCGTCGACGAGCACCTTCTGCATGGTCTCCTGCTGCGCCGGGGGCGCACCCCAGAACCACAGCTCCAGCTTCTCCTTGCCTGCAGCGACGCCGCCGCTGCAGCCCGCGAGGGCCATCCCTGCGATGGCCGTCATGCTCACCACCGCGAGGGTGGACGCTCTCCTGTTCATGCTGTACTCCTCGTCGAATACTCGGGTATGTTGTAATGAAGTTATAACCACCGAATGACTCTGTCAAGCCCGAGCCGACAGAAGTCCCGCACCCGCCTCGGCTTCGGCATCCATGGCGGCGAGCTCGACGACGCCGGCAAGGGCGATGTCCATGCTCGACGCATGCCCGGCCCCCGCCTGGAACTCGGCATCGGCGATGACGTTGTCCGCCACCGAGCACACCGACCCGCCGCGCTTGCCGAACAGTGCGGCGAGTGTCACGATCGCGGCCGACTCCCTGTCGCCGTTGAGCACCCCGGCGCGGGCCCAGGTCTCGAGGATGTCCATGTGCCAGGGCTGGAAGTACCCGCCCACCGAAGGGCGTCCGACTCCGCAGAAGTCGCTGTCGCTCGACCGGGTCACCCCGATGTGGAAGGGCTGCCCCAGCCCGTCGGCCGCCCTGGCCATCGCGACCACGACGTCGTGCGAGGCGACGGCCGGATACGAGGCGGGGATGTACGCCTGGGTCATGCCCTCGTCGCGCACCACTCCCGAGGCGATCACCACGTCGCCCGGTGCGACCTTGGGATGGTAGCCGCCCGAGCCGCCCACCCGCACGAAGGTGTCGGCGTCGGTGAACTCCAGGAGCTCGTGCATGATCAGCTCCGCCTCCGGCGAGCCGCTCCCGCCGGAGACGACCGTGAGCGCGACATCGCGGTATCTCCCCGTCCACGTCGTGAACATGCCCGATCGCCCGATCTGCTCCGCATCGTCCAGGCGTCTGGCGAGCTGTGTGGCGGGATCCTCGTCGTAGGCGCACAGCGGATCCCGCACCGTGAGCAGCACGTACCGCGCCACCTTCTGAGGGTCGAACTGCGAGAGCGCGGGCCGCCCTTCGACGAGCAGACCGCGGCGGGGGACGTTCGCGCTGAGGCGGTAGGACTCGTACAGCGCGTACGGGTTCCAGGTGGAAGACATCGGGGCCCTTCTTTCTGTGCGGCGCGTGATGCGCGGTGGTCAGCGGCTTTCGAACGTCACGGATCGCGCCGCGAGGGCGACGCGTCGACGCGAACGGTCGTCGATCTCCGGCGCCCCCGGAGCAGCGACGATGGCGCTCGCGGCCGCGGCGGCGGTCCGCGACGCCAGTGCGAGGTCACCGCTGCGCGCATAGCAGGCGAGGAACGCGCCGGTGTAGCTGTTTCCGCCGCCGGTGGGGTCGACCGCAGCGGTGGGAGCCGTGCCGACGACGTGCACGGCGCCGCCCGCGAGCACGAGCGACCCCTGGGACCCGCGTCGCAGCAGGACCGTGGTCGCAGACCGCTGCAACCACGCGATCGCGCCCTCGAGGCGGCTCGCCCCCGAGAGAGCGCGGGCCTCCGTCTCGTTGATCGACAGGATGTCGACGACGGCCATCAGCTCCGCCACCTCGGCACGATGCTCGATCCGGCAGGCGTCAAGAGAGATCTCCCACAGGATCGGCCCGGTGAAGGTGCGCGCGAAGGCCTCCACCTCCTCCCAGTACGAGCGCTCGTGATCGTGGAACAGGTAGACGCCACTCAGAGGGCGGGCCTGATCGGGGATGTGCCTGGGCAGCGGCGTGTGAGATTCGAAGTGCTCGAGGCCGAACACCGGAGTCTCCTCGCGCTCGCCGTCGGAGAAGTACCGGATGCGCGTGCGCGGAGAGTGCACGCCGACCTCGAACAGTCCGGTGGTCGAGATCTGCCGGCGAGTGCACCACTCCTCCAGAAGCGCCTTGTCTTCACGACCGGCTCCGGATACGAGAAGGGTCGACCCCGCCTCTCCCGCCAGGCTCGCACCTGCGGCGGCGTACGCGCCGGCACCGCCGACCTCGGTCGCCAGCAGGCGGTGTTCCGAGTCGAACACCTCATCCACGACGATGTGCGAGAGCACCGCGACGGACTCCATTGACCCTCCATCAGTCTTGTTGTTATGTTTACAATACCTTTTACCTGTGACGATGCAACCCGAAAGGACTCCGATGAAGGTTCTGATTGACACGGATCCCGGCATGGACGATGCCCTCGCGATCTCGGTGGCGCACAAATCGGACGCGCTCAAGATCGTCGCCCTCACCGCCGTGACCGGCAATCTCCCCAGTGACCGCACCGTCGCGAACATCCTGCGCGTGCTCGACCTGCTCGACGCCCCCGAGATCCCCGTCGCCCAGGGGCCGGTCGTCCCACTCGGGGGAGCTACCCGTCAGACCCGTTCTCGCACGGCTCCGATGGTCTTGCGGAGTCCCACCTTCCGGCATCCACCCGCCGCGTCGACCCTCGCGGCGCCGCGCAGCTGATCGTCGACACGGTGAATCGACACGAGGGCGACATCGCGATCTGCGCACTCGGCCCCCTCACGAACATCGCCCAGGCTCTTCAGTTCGACCCGGAGCTGCCGAAGAAGGTGAGTCGCCTGACGATCATCGGGGGCTCTTTCGGCGCCACCCCTTACGCGTGGTCGCAGGCGACGGGCGACAATCCGACGAGCGAGTGGAACGTCTTCGTCGACCCCGAGGCGGCCAAGATCGTGTTCAACGCCGGTTTCCGGATGCTGGCAGTCGGCCTCGACGTCGCCACCCACCCGCAGATCAACTTCCGCGACAGCGATCTGGCACGGTTGCGCGACTCGTCGCGACCGGAGGCCGCACTCGCCGCGCGCATCGTCGACTTCGTCGAGGGCAGGGGGTACCAGAGCTACTGCTCGCTGATCGACAGCGCCGCCGTCGCCAGCCTGATCGACCCGAGCCTGGTGTCGACCGAATCGGTGCTGTGCGATGTCGAGACGGAGGGACGCCTCACACGCGGCATGACGGTGGTCGATCGCCGCCTGCACCATGCGTGGGACGATCTGCCTCGAATCGAGATCGCCACCGGCTTCGACTATCCGCGCTTCCTCGACCTCGTCACCGATGAGCTGACCGCATGATGCTCCGCTCCCCGGCTCTCCCGTACCGGCTGCCCTTCTGCGAGCTCCATGTGCACATCGAAGGCACCCTCGAGCCTCACACCGTCTTCGCTCTCGCGCAGGCGAAGGGGATCGCGCTCCCCTACGACTCCGTGCACCAGCTGCAGGAGGCATATCGCTTCACCGATCTGCAGTCCTTCCTCGACGTCTACTACGACAACATGAAGGTTCTGCAGACCGAGGACGACTTCTTCGAGCTGGGCGCCGCCTATCTTCGACGCGCGCACGGAGGAGGCGTCGCGCACGCCGAGATCTTCGTCGACCCGCAGGCGCACTCACGCCGCGGCATCGACGAGGCCACGGTGCTCACCGGTCTGAACCGGGCCATCGCCGCCGTCGGTGCGGAGACCGGCATCTCGGCGTCGCTGATCGTCTGCATCGTGCGCGACGAGCCGGTGATCGAGGCCGAGCGCATGCTCGACCGCGTGCTGACGACGGGTGTTCCCATCACCGGCCTCGGCCTCGACTCCGCTGAGCAGGGTCATCCGCCAGAGCTGTTCGCCGGCGTCTTCGATCGCGCGCGCTCGGCCGGGATGCGCCTGGTCGCGCACGCCGGCGAAGAGGGTCCGCCGGAGTACGTCTGGCAGGCGCTGGATGTGCTCGGGGTCGAGCGCGTCGACCACGGCAACCGCGCACTCGAGGACCGCGCCCTCGTCGCCCGCCTGGCCGCCGAGAGGATTCCCCTGACCATGTGCCCGCTCTCGAACCTGCGGCTCAGGGTGATCGATCGGCTCTCCGACTTCCCCCTGCTGCCGGCACTCGATGCAGGGCTTCTCGTCACCATCAACTCCGACGATCCGGCCTACTTCGGCGGATATCTCGATGACAACATCCGCGCACTGGTGAAGACCTTCGCGCTCGGCAGCGACGAACTGCATGCGCTCGCGACGAACTCGGTCGCAGCCAGCTTCCTGCGCGAATCCGAGAAGACACGGCTGGGCACGGGCGCAGGGCCTTCGGCCTAGACGACACGCTCCAGCTGCATGAGCCGGTCCACCGCGCTCTCGGCGGAATGCGAAAGGCCCCCGCTTCGCGGGGGCCTTTCGCATTCACGTGGCAAGTGAGGGATTCGAACCCCCGAAGCTTACGCGGCTGATTTACAGTCAGCTCCCTTTGGCCGCTCGGGCAACTTGCCAGTGCACACCCGTCCGGCTTCTTCAGCCAACCGGGGGCGCGACTATCAAGCATACCTGCCCGCACCGGTCGCGAGAAATCGAGCGCTCAGCTGCCGTGCACGCCGTGCTGCGCATCCGCCAGCGACTCGGGCGTGCGCAGCAGACCGCCCTCCGCGCGGCAGGTCGCGGCGGCGATGAGCATGGCTCGATCGAGCAGCTGCTGCCACTCGGCATCCGTCTTCGGCTCGCCCTGCGACAGCCCGGCGGCGACCGCGGCCAGTGTGGCATCGCCGGCTCCCACCGTGTCGACCACGGGCCCCGCAAGCGACGCGATCGGGGCGCGGAACGATCCCGCGGCGGAGTCGATCACAGCGCCTTCCGCCCCGGCGGTGGCGAGCACGGCGCCTGAGCCGAGACCTCGCAGCCGCGCTCGGAGTGCGTCGAGGTCGCCGTCGTACAGCAGTGTCGCGTCATCGGCGCCGACCTTCACCAGCTCCGCCCTGGCGGCGAGGCGCTCGAACCCGCGCACGAACTGAGCGGCGTCGCTCATCATGCCGCTCCTCGGATTCGGATCGAGCGCCACCCTGGCATCGCCGAGCGCATCGACCAGTGCATCCACCTCGCCGGTGACGTCGAACGGGAAGCAGCTGATCGCGACGACGTCCGCCGTCGAGATCGCCTGCCGCATCTCGTCGCCGTATCGGATGCTTCGGGCTCGGGCAGCCTCGTTGAACACGTACTGCGGCTCGCCCTCCGGCGAACGGGTGACGACCGCTCGCGATGAACCCAGCGGAGACGGGCTCTCGATCAGACGCACGCCGTGATCGCGCAGGTACTCGCGGATGTGCGCGCCGGCCTCGTCGTCGCCGACCATCGCGATCAGCGTCGTGTCGACGCCCAGCCGGCGCATTCCGACCGCGACGTTCAGCGCGGCGCCGCCGACCAGTTCGCGCACGCCCGACGCATCCCGGATCTCATCGATCAGGGCATCCCCGATCACCACAGCAGTCATTCTGCGAGAGTACCTCGACTGTGCCACGGACAGCATGGCGGTGACGCGCCACGGCGCGGCTCCGCGTCGCGGCGGCGGGCGGTCCTACCCTGTGTCATGAAGCTCCGCGCCGGCGCGGCAGTCGCGCTCATCCTCGCATCCGTGTCCCTGCTGGCGGGCTGTGCCACAGCCGGCCCCGAAGAGGCGGCGAAGCCGGCGAAGAGCGACAAGCCGACGGCATCCGGATCGGCGTCTCCCTCGTCGAAGCCTTCGCCGGCGCCGGAGAAGACCCTGATGCCGCTACCGGGGGACTGTCGCAAGATCCTGTCGGACGACGTGCTCGCGCAGCTGAAGGACGTGCCGCTCAACGACCCCGGCTTCGGCGACAGCGGTCTGCTCGACGACGGCTCGCTCGTCTGCAACTGGGGCTCCCCCGACGCCGACACCACGGGCCTGACAACGAAGATCTCGCGGATGGATCGCGGCCCCGCGCTGGACATGCTCAACGAGCTCGCCGCGACCGACGGCTTCACGTGCTACACCCCCGACGACGGCACCCGCTGCGAGAAGACCTGGCAGAACGAGCAGTACCCGGTCACCGACGGCCGCACCCTCTTCTGGCGCGACGACCTGCTGATCGACACCCGCTATTCGAACCTCGCCCCGAAGGGATACACGACGAGCATCGTCGAGGCTCTCTGGCCCTGAGGTCTCGCGGTCGGGGATGCCGGCGCGGCGCACTCTGAGGCGCCCCCGCCCCTGCCCCCGGCCCGGAGGAGAAAGCGCCCTCGGGAGGAGGATCCCGGGGCGAACTCCCTCCCCAACGCGCGAAGTCCTCCCGAACGCGCGAACACCTCACGTCGGCGAGAGCCGGCGGGCACGGGAAAGGCCCCGGCCCTCCGAAGAGGGGCCGGGGCCTTCGCATCACACCAGATCAGTTGTAGGTGCCTGGGGTGATGTCGTCCGTCGAGAACGCGTCGAAGTCGACGTAGCCGAAGTCGCCGTCGGCGTACGCACCGTCGGATGCGAAGATCCGGTTCGGGTAGCGCTCGCTCTTGGCCTCTTCCGTCGCCTCGACCGTGATGTTGCGGTACTTCGACAGACCGGTTCCGGCGGGGATGAGCTTACCGATGATGACGTTCTCCTTGAGACCGACCAGCGGGTCGCGCTTGCCCTCCATGGCGGCCTGCGTGAGCACGCGGGTCGTCTCCTGGAACGAAGCGGCCGACAGCCACGACTCGGTGGCGAGCGACGCCTTGGTGATACCCATCAGCTCCGGGCGACCCGACGCGGGGCGCTTGCCCTCTGCCACGGCCTCGCGGTTGATCTGCTGGTAGCGCTTCAGGTCGACCATCTCACCCGGGAGCAGCGTGGTGTCAGCGTGGTCGACCACGGTGACCTTGCGCAGCATCTGACGGACGATGACCTCGATGTGCTTGTCGTGGATCGGCACACCCTGCGAGCGGTACACGCCCTGCACGCCGCCGACGAGGTACTTCTGCACCTCGCGGGCGCCCATGACTCGCATGACCTCCTTGGGGTCGAGCGTGCCGACCTGCAGGGGCTGACCGACGGTGACGTGCTGGCCGTCCTCGACGAGAAGCGTCGCACGCTTCAGCACCGGGTAGACCACCTCTTCGTCGCCGTTGTCGGGCGTGAGGATGACCTTCTTGGCCTTCTCGGTCTCCTCGATCGTGATGCGGCCGTCGGCCTCGGCGATCGGGGAGGCGCCCTTCGGGGTGCGGGCCTCGAAGAGCTCCTGCACACGCGGCAGACCCTGGGTGATGTCGTCGGCCGAGGCCGAACCACCCGTGTGGAAGGTGCGCATCGTCAGCTGGGTGCCGGGCTCACCGATCGACTGCGCGGCGATGATGCCGACGGCCTCGCCGATGTCGACGGTCTTGCCGGTCGCGAGCGAACGGCCGTAGCACTGCGCGCACACGCCGACTGCCGAGTCGCAGGTCAGCACCGAGCGGACCTTGATGGTCTCGATGCCGGCCTCGACGAGCTTGTCGATCAGCACGTCACCCACGTCCTCACCGGCGGTGGCGACGACCTCGCCGGCCTCGGTGACGACGTCGGATGCCAGGGTGCGGGCGAACACCGAGTTCTCGACGTTCGCGTCGCGCACCAGCACACCCTGCGAGTTCGGAGCGGCGATCGGGAGCTCGAGGCCCTTCGACGTGCCGCAGTCCTGCTCGCGGATGATGACGTCCTGCGAGACATCCACCAGACGACGGGTCAGGTAACCCGAGTCGGCGGTGCGCAGAGCGGTGTCGGCCAGACCCTTACGGGTACCGTGCGTCGCGATGAAGTACTCCGCCACCGACAGGCCCTCGCGGTACGAGGAGATGATCGGACGGGGGATGATCTCACCCTTGGGGTTGTTCACCAGACCGCGCATACCCGCGATGTTGCGGATCTGCAGCCAGTTACCACGAGCACCGGAGGTCACCATGCGGTTGATGGTGTTGTCCTCGGGGAAGTGGGCCTTCATCGCGGCCTGCACCTCGTCGGTCGCCTCGGTCCAGATCTTGATGAGCTCCTGACGACGCTCGACATCGGTCGTCAGACCCTTGTCGTACTGCGACTGGACCTTCGCGGCCTGCTTCTCGTAGCCGGCGACGATCTCGGCCTTGTTCGGCGGGGTGAGGATGTCGCTGAGCGCGACGGTGACACCAGAGCGGGTCGCCCAGTGGAAGCCGGCATCCTTGATGCGGTCCAGCGTGGCGGCCGTCTCGACCTTGGGGTACTCCTCGGCCAGCTTGTTGACGATCTGCGACAGCTTGCCCTTGTCGGCCTGGCCGCGCACGAAGGGGTAGCCCTTCGGCAGAGCGCCGTTGAAGATCGCCTGACCGAGCGACGCGTCGACGAGACCGTGACGCTCGTAGCCCTCGGGGGCCTCGCCCTCGAGGAAGGTCAGACCCGGGATGCGGATGCGGACCTTCGCCTGCAGGTCGAGGGTGCCCTCGTCCTTCGCCAGGATCGCCTCGGAGACCGAGCCGAACGCACGACCCTCACCGGCCGCGCCCTCCTTGACCGTGGTCAGGTGGTGCAGACCGATGATCATGTCCTGCGAGGGCAGGGTGACCGGACGGCCGTCCGACGGCTTGAGGATGTTGTTCGAGGCGAGCATCAGCACGCGGGCCTCGGCCTGGGCCTCGACCGACAGCGGCAGGTGCACAGCCATCTGGTCACCGTCGAAGTCGGCGTTGAACGCGGCGCAGACGAGCGGGTGCAGCTGGATGGCCTTGCCCTCGACGAGCTGCGGCTCGAACGCCTGGATGCCGAGACGGTGCAGCGTGGGTGCGCGGTTCAGCAGCACGGGACGCTCGCGGATGATCTCCTCGAGCACGTCCCACACCTCGGGACGCGTGCGCTCGACGGCGCGCTTGGCGGCCTTGATGTTCTGCGAGTGACCGAGGTCGATCAGGCGCTTGATCACGAACGGCTTGAACAGCTCCAGTGCCATCTGCTTGGGCAGACCGCACTGGTGCAGCTTCAGCTGCGGGCCGACGACGATGACCGAACGGCCCGAGTAGTCGACGCGCTTTCCGAGCAGGTTCTGGCGGAAGCGACCCTGCTTTCCCTTCAGCATGTCGCTGAGGGACTTCAGGGCGCGGTTGCCGGTGCCGGTGACGGGACGACCGCGGCGGCCGTTGTCGAACAGGGCGTCGACGGCCTCCTGCAGCATGCGCTTCTCGTTGTTGACGATGATCTCGGGGGCGCCGAGGTCGATCAGACGACGAAGACGGTTGTTGCGGTTGATGACGCGGCGGTACAGGTCGTTCAGGTCGCTGGTCGCGAAGCGGCCACCGTCGAGCTGGACCATCGGGCGCAGCTCCGGCGGGATCACCGGGACGACGTCGAGAACCATCGCGGCGGGGCTCATGCCGGTCTCGAGGAACGAGTTGACGACGGTCAGGCGCTTGATCGCGCGGATCTTGCGCTGGCCCTTGCCCTCCGAGATCTGCAGGTGCAGGCTCTCGGCCTCGGCCTTCAGGTCGAAGGTCTCGAGGCGGCGCTTGATCGCCTCGGCGCCCATGTGCGCCTCGAAGTACTGGCCGAAGCGGTCCTGCAGCTCGTGGAACACGTCGTCCTCGGGGCGCAGCGCGCCGACCTCGAGCGTGCGGAAGTCCTCCCACACGCGCTCGAGCTTGGCGATCGCCTCGTCGGCACCCTTGCGGGTGAGCGACATCTCCTTCTCGGCGGCGTCCTTGACCTTCTTCTTGGCGTCGGCCTTGGCGCCCTCCGCCTCGAGTGCGGCGAGCTCCTCCTCCAGCTTCGCCATCCGCTCCGCGATCTTCGCGTCGCGGCGGTCGCCGAGCGTCTTCAGCTCGAGACGGATGTTGTTCTCCTGCGTGGCGAGGTCGCGGTGACGAGCATCCTCGTCGACCGAGATCACCATGTAGGCGGCGAAGTAGATGACCTTCTCGAGGTCCTTCGGCGCCATGTCGAGCAGGTAGCCGAGGCGCGAGGGAACACCCTTGAAGTACCAGATGTGCGTCACGGGAGCGGCGAGCTCGATGTGACCCATGCGCTCACGACGGACGGAGCTCTTGGTGACCTCCACGCCGCAGCGCTCGCAGACGATGCCCTTGAAGCGGACGCGCTTGTACTTGCCACAGGCGCACTCCCAGTCACGGGAGGGGCCGAAGATCTGCTCGCCGAAGAGGCCGTCCTTCTCGGGCTTCAGCGTGCGGTAGTTGATCGTCTCGGGCTTCTTGACCTCACCGAAGGACCAGCCGCGGATGTCGTCAGCGGTGGCGAGGCCGATTCGAAGCTCATCGAAAGTTGTTGCGTCGAGCACTATTTCTCCTGTTTAGAAAATTCATCCTTGGGCCCTCGAGGGCCCTGAGCTTGTCGAAGGGCCGATCAGATCTCGTCGATCGATGCGGCTTCGAACCGGCTGGAGATGTTGATGCCGAGCTCCTCCGCTGCGCGGAAGGCCTCGTCGTCGGTGTCTCGCAGGTTGACAGCGGTGCCGTCGGCCGAGAGGACCTCGACGTTCAGGCAGAGCGACTGCATCTCCTTCATGAGCACCTTGAAGGACTCGGGGATGCCGGGCTCCTGGATGTTCTCGCCCTTGACGATCGCCTCGTACACCTTGACGCGGCCGAGGATGTCGTCGGACTTGATGGTGAGCAGCTCCTGCAGCGCATACGCGGCACCGTAGGCCTCGAGGGCCCACACCTCCATCTCACCGAAGCGCTGTCCACCGAACTGCGCCTTACCGCCGAGCGGCTGCTGCGTGATCATCGAGTAGGGGCCGGTCGAACGAGCGTGGATCTTGTCGTCGACGAGGTGGTGCAGCTTCAGGATGTACATGTAGCCGACCGAGATGGGAGCCGGGAACGGCTCGCCCGAGCGGCCGTCGAACAGCTGCGTCTTGCCCGACGAGTCGATCAGGCGCACGCCGTCGCGGGTCGGCAGGGTCGAGTCGAGCAGACCGGAGATCTCCTCCTCGCTGGCGCCGTCGAACACCGGGGTCGCGACCTTGGTGTTCGGGGCGACGTCGCGACCGTTCTCGGGCAGCTTGACAGCCCACTCGGGGTTGCCTTCCACCTTCCATCCGGTCTTGGCGATCCAGCCGAGGTGGGTCTCGAGGACCTGGCCGAAGTTCATTCGACCCGGGATGCCGAGCGGGTTCAGCACGACGTCGACCGGCGTGCCGTCCGACATGAAGGGCATGTCCTCGACGGGCAGGATCTTCGCGATGACGCCCTTGTTGCCGTGACGGCCGGCGAGCTTGTCGCCCTCGGTGATCTTGCGCTTCTGGGCGATGTAGACCACGACGCGGCGGTTGACGCCCGAGCCCAGCTCGTCGTCGCCCTCCTCGGCGTCGAACTCCTTGACGGCGATGATCGTGCCCTGCTCACCGTGAGGAACCTTCAGCGAGGTGTCGCGCACCTCGCGGCTCTTCTCGTTGAAGATGGCGCGAAGCAGGCGCTCCTCGGCCGACAGCTCGGTCTCGCCCTTCGGCGTGACCTTGCCGACGAGGATGTCGCCGGGGCGGACCTCGGCGCCGATGCGGATGATGCCGCGCTCGTCGAGGTCCTTCAGCAGCTCGGGGCTGACGTTGGGGAGGTCACGGGTGATCTCCTCCTTGCCCAGCTTCGTGTCGCGGGCGTCGACCTCGTACTCCTCGATGTGGATAGACGAGAGGGTGTCGTCCTTCACCAGCTCCTGGCTCAGGATGATCGCGTCCTCGAAGTTGTGGCCCTCCCACGGCATGAACGCGACGAGCAGGTTCTTGCCGAGCGCCAGCTCGCCGTTCTCGGTGGCGGGGCCGTCGGCGATGACCTCGCCGACCTCGACGCGCTCACCGGCGTTGACGATCACGCGCTGGTTGTAGGACGTGCCCTGGTTCGAGCGGTCGAACTTGCGCAGGTGGTACTCCTGCGTGCCGCCCTCGTCGAGCATGACGACGACGCGGTCTGCGGAGACCTCGCTGACGACACCGGCCTTCTGCGCGGTGACGACGTCACCTGCGTCGATGGCGGTGTAGCCCTCCATACCGGTGCCGACGAGCGGCGAGTCGGAACGGAGCAGCGGCACGGCCTGACGCTGCATGTTGGCGCCCATGAGCGCGCGCTGCGCGTCGTCGTGCTCGAGGAACGGCACGAGCGAGGTCGCGACCGACACCATCTGGCGCGGCGAGACGTCGATGTAGCCGATCTCCTCGGGCAGGAACAGGTCGACCTCACCCGATCCGCCGCGGGGACGGGCCAGGACGTGGCTCTCGGTGAAGCGGCCGTTCTTGTCGAGCGGGGCGTTGGCCTGCGCGATGTTGAAGTCGACCTCCTCGGCTGCCGTGAGGTAGTCGATCTGGTCGGTGACGGCACCGTCGACGACACGACGGTACGGGGTCTCGATGAAGCCGAACGAGTTGATGCGCGCGAAGGTCGCGAGAGCACCGATCAGACCGATGTTCGGGCCTTCAGGAGTCTCGATCGGGCACATGCGGCCGTAGTGCGAGGGGTGCACGTCTCGCACCTCGACGCCGGCGCGGTCACGCGAGAGACCACCGGGGCCGAGGGCCGACAGACGGCGCTTGTTGGTCAGACCCGCGAGCGGGTTGTTCTGGTCCATGAACTGCGACAGCTGCGAGGTGCCGAAGAACTCCTTGATCGCGGCCACGACGGGGCGCACGTTGATCAGGGTCTGCGGGGTGATGGCCTCGATGTCCTGCGTGGTCATGCGCTCGCGGACGACGCGCTCCATGCGCGACAGACCGGTGCGGACCTGGTTCTGGATCAGCTCGCCGACCGCGCGGATGCGACGGTTGCCGAAGTTGTCGATGTCGTCGGTGGCGATGCGGATCTCGGTCTTCTTGCCGCCGCGGACACCCTCGAACGTCTCGTCGCCGCGGTGGATGCGCACCAGGTACTTGATCGTCGCGACGATGTCGTCGACGGTCAGCACCGAGTCGGTGAGCGGGGCCGCGAGACCGAGCTTCTGGTTGATCTTGTAGCGACCCACCTTCGCCAGGTCGTAGCGCTTCGGGTTGAAGTAGAAGTTGTCGAGCAGCGAGCGCGCTGCCTCGGCGGCCACCTGCTCGCCCGGACGCAGCTTGCGGTAGATGTCGCGCAGGGCGTCTTCCTGGGTGAGGATGGTGTCCTTCGCCAGGGTCTCCTCGATGGAGGGGAAGCCGGCGAACTCGGCGAGGATCTGCTCGCTCGACAGGCCGAGCGCCTTCAGGAAGACGGTGACGGACTGCTTGCGCTTGCGGTCGATGCGCACGCCGACCTGGTCGCGCTTGTCGATCTCGAACTCGAGCCACGCGCCGCGGCTGGGGATGACGCGAGCGGTGACGATGTCCTTGTCACTGGTCTTGTCGGGGGTCTTGTCGAAGTAGACACCGGGCGAGCGAACGAGCTGCGAGACGACGACGCGCTCGGAGCCGTTGATGATGAACGTGCCCTTGTCGGTCTGCAGCGGGAAGTCGCCCATGAAGACCGTCTGGGTCTTGATCTCACCCGTGAGGTGGTTCATGAACTCGGCCTCGACGTACAGCGGGGCGGCGTAGGTCTTGCCGCGCTCCTTGCACTCGTCGATCGAGTACTTCTCGGGCTCGAGGTACGGGTTGGTGAACGAGAGCTGCATCGTCTCGCCGAGGTCCTCGATCGGGGAGATCTCCTCGAAGATCTCGCCGAGACCCGAGATCTCGGAGACGTCGCTGCGGCCGGACTTCTTGGCCTCGGCGACGCGGGCCTTCCAGTCGTCGTTGCCGACGAGCCAGCCGAAGGACTCGGTCTGCAGCGCGAGAAGGTCCGGGACCGTCAGCGTGTCGGAGATCTTGGCGAACGAGAGGCGGGAGACTCCGCGGCCGTTCTTGTTGGTGGTGGATGTGGATGCGTTGCGAGCAGCAGCCAAGGGAGTAACCTCCGTGAGCCCGTGCAGGGGCTGGTCGATTCCTAGACGTCGGTGGAGAACGCGCTCGAGAGCTCAACGGATGCCGACCACCATATGAGGGCACGGAGAAGCGAGCGCAACTACCAACTATACGCACGATTTCACGACATGGCAAGCAGGATCCTTGACCAATGCCCGCCGCTGCGGTATGAGCGACACTGCAGTATGCGCATCGTGCTCAGGTTCACCATAGGCTGCGACCCCGACACGGCCTGGCGAGCCCTGCACTCGCCGCGCATCCTCGGGAAGCTGTATGCGCCGCTGCTGCAGGTGCAGTCGCTTCTGCCCGGCCCGGTGCCGGAGCGGTGGATGCCCGGCGATGAGGCTCCCGTGCGACTGGCGGTCTTCGGCCGCATCCCGGTCGGCACGCAGCTGATCCGCGTCGATGATCGCACGGTCGACGAACCCGGCGGTCGGGTCCGCATCCTCCGCGACAGCGGCATCCCCCTCACCGGCCCGCTCGGCGGCCTCGACGTCTGGGACCACCAGATGGCGGTCTCGCCCCAGCCCGGGCGGCCGGACCGCACCCTGTGGCGCGAGCGGCTCACCTTCGACGGGCCGACGGCCGTGCTGCTGTGGCCGGCGCTGTGGGCGACGTGGCAGCTGCGCGCGTTGCGCGTGCGCGCCCTCGCGCCGCGCTGGGCGCGCGACCCGGATCTGAGCTGAGTGTCCGGATGCCACGGTGCCGAGCCATGGCATCCGGAACCGTCAGCGAGTCGAGGCGGTCATTCCTCGTGCATGGCGCTGCCGCGGCAGGCCACACCGGGGCCGCCCTCGGCGCCCTTCATGCCAGCGCGCACCAGCATCCCGTAGCTCTGCACGTGCCCGCCGGTGACGGCATCGTCGTTCATCCATGGCATCGGATTCATCTCCACGTCGTCGGGCAGATCGCGCCCCGAGAAGTGGCACGCCGAGTGCGCCTTGTCGCCGCCCTTCACGTCGCCGCCATTGCCGGTGTACTCGCCGGCCATCGCCGTTGCGCTGCTGCCCGCCACGAGCATCAGCGCAAGTGCGCAGCCGATCACAGCCTTCTTCATGTTCGTTCCCATCCCCAGAGAAACGAGTCGCCTCCCCTCGGCTCGATGCGGCGCCGTCGCCGCACAGCACCGTTCTAGACCCGCCGCGCGCCGCGCACAAGACCGATGTGCGGGCGTGCGGGTGTCAGGAGGCGATGCCGAGCTCGTTGCCGGGGATGGAGGCCAGCAGGCGACGCGTGTACGGGTCGCGGGGGTTGGTGAAGATCTCCTCCGAGCTCGCCGCCTCGACGAGCGCGCCGTCCTTCATGACGCACACGAAGTCGCTGATCAGCCGCACGACGGCGAGGTCGTGGGAGATGAACAGATAGCTGAGCCCGTACTCCTTCTGCAGGTCGCCGAGCAGAGTGAGGATCTGGTCCTGCACGAGCACGTCGAGCGCCGAGACCGGCTCATCGCACACGACCAGATCGGGCGAGAGCGCGAGCGCACGGGCGATCGCGACGCGCTGGCGCTGACCTCCCGACAGCTCGGACGGGTAGCGCTGCAGCATCGACTGCGGCAGGGCGACATCGTCGAGCAGCTTGCGCACGCGCGCTCGGCGCTCGGTGCGGTTGCCCCGCTTGTAGAACTCCAGCGGCTCGGCGATCAGGCGCTCGATCGTGAACATCGGATTGAGGCTCGAATACGGGTCCTGGAACACCGGCTGCACGCGCTGGCGGAACTCCTTCGCCTGCGCGCGATCGAGCTTCGCGATGTCGCGGCCCTCGAAGCGGATCGTCCCCGCCGTCGGCTCGATGAGCTTGAGCAGCATTCTTGCCGTCGTCGTCTTGCCCGAGCCCGACTCCCCCACGATCGCGACGGTCTTCCCCCGTGGCACGGCGAGCGATACGTCGTCCACGGCGACGAAGTCCTCTGCCTGGCCACGGATGGGGTAGACCTTGCGCAGACCCTCGATCTCGACGATGTTGTCGACGACCTCCGTCTGCCCCTCCCCCGTCGTGTCGGCACCGGCGAACACCTCGGGCTGCAGGCGCGCGGCCGCGATCGACGGCGCCGCCTTCACCAGGCTCTGCGTGTACGGGTGCTGCGGGTCCTCGAGGATCTGCCGTGCCGGGCCCTGCTCGACCACCCGTCCGCGGTGCATCACCACGACGCGCTGTGCGCGCTCGGCGGCGAGGCCGAGGTCGTGGGTGATCAGCAGCACGGCCGTGCCCAGCTCGCGGGTCATCTCCTCGAGCTGGTCGAGGATGGTCTGCTGCACCGTGACGTCGAGCGCGCTGGTGGGCTCGTCGGCGATGAGCAGCCGAGGACGGCACGCCAGGCCGATCGCGATCAGGGCGCGCTGGCGCAGACCGCCCGACAGCTCGTGCGGATACTGCTTGGCGCGCCGCTCGGGGTCGGGAAGACCTGCGGCCGAGAGCGCCTCGACGACCTTCTGCTGCACGTTGCCGCGGTTGGCGAGCCCGTGCGCGAGCAGCGTCTCGGCCACCTGCGTGCCGATCTTGGCGACCGGGTTGAGGTTCGACATCGGGTCCTGCGGGACCATGCCGATGTCGCGGCCTCGGATCCTGCGCATCTCGCTCTCGGCGATGCCGACCAGCTCGCGTCCGTCGAGCGTGATGCTCCCGCCGGCCACGTGTCCGCCGGAGGCGAGCAGGCCGATCACAGCCATCGCCGTCGTGGACTTGCCCGAGCCGGACTCGCCGACGATGGCGACGGTCTCACCGGCCGCGATCTCGAGGTCGACGCCCTCGACGGCGTGCACCACGCCGTCCATGGTGCCGAAGTCGACGGCGAGGTTCGACACCTGCAGCAGCGGCTGGCGCGGGGATTCGTTCGTGTTGTGCATATCCATCGTCTCGTCCCTCAACGCGCCCTGGTCCTGGGGTCCATCGCCTCGCGCAGCGCTTCGCCGAACAGCGTGAAGCCCAGCGCGGTCACCGCGATGCAGATGCCGGGCAGGAACGCCAGCTGCGGAGCGATCGCCAGCTCGTTCTGGGCATAGGTCAGCATCCGACCCCATTCCGCCGTCTCGGGGCGACCGCCGCCGAGACCGAGGAACGACAGCGCCGCCGCGTCGATCACCGCGGTGGCCAGGGTCAGCGTGCCCTGCACGATGACAGGTCCGATGGCGTTCGGCAGCACATGCGACATGGTGATGCGTCCGCGTCCGAGGCCGAGCGTCTGGGCCGAGAGCACATACTCCGCCGAGCGCTGCTGCAGCATCGAGGCGCGCAGCAGGCGCGCGAAGATCGGAACCTGCGAGGCTCCGATGGCGATCATCACCGCCGATGGCGTCTGGCCGAGGATCGCGGCGATCGACACGGCCAGCAACAGGTTCGGCACCGACAGGATGATGTCGACGATGCGCATGATCAGGGTGTCGACCCACCCGCCGAAGGTGCCGGCGATGAGACCGAGGATCATTCCGCCGACCAGGCCGAGCGCGGTCGAGACCACGCCCACGAGCAGGGAGGCCTGCGCTCCCCAGATCAGCTTCGAGAGCACGTCGCCGCCGAAGCGGTCGAGCCCGAGGGGGAACCCGTCGATCTCTCCGATGCCGGGGATGGTGGTCGGGGTGATGTGCTCCGTGCCCGGCAGCGCGCGCTCCGGGTAGGGAGCCAGGAGCGGCGACAATGCGGCGACGAGCAGGAAGAGCACGACGATCACGGCCCCGACCCACGCTGCGGGGTTGCGCCGAAGGCGGCGGAAGACGTCCTGCCAGAAGCCGCCGCCGGACTTCAGATCGGCCTGTGCGACGGCGACGGTGTCGAGCACCTCGCCGCCCTGTGCGGGTGGGAGCACTGCGCTCATCACTGAACCCTCACTCTCGGATCGATCAGGCTGTACGACACGTCGACGGCCAGGTTGATCAGCGCGTACGCGATCGCGATGAAGATGATGAAGCCCTGCAGCACCGGGAAGTCTCGCGAGAAGATCGACTGCGCGAGGAACGAGCCGACTCCCGGATACGCGAAGACGGTCTCGGTGAGCACCGCGCCCGAGATCAGCAGGCCGGTCTGCAGACCGATGGTGGTGATCACGGGCAGCATCGCGTTGCGCAGGATGAACCGGTTGCGGAGGGTGGACGATGCCACGCCCTTCGCCTTTCCGGTGCGCACGTAGTCGGCGTTCTGCACCTCGAGGACGCTCGCCCTGGTGATGCGCACGATGATCGCGAGCGGGATGGTCCCGAGTGCGAGGGCCGGCAGCACCAGGTGCAGCACGGCATCCCACGCCGCATCGAACTCGCCGGTGATGATGCCGTCCCAGACGTAGAAGCCGGTGACGTGCGTCGCGTCGATGCGCGGGCTCTGCCGGCCGTCCGAGGGCAGCCAGCCCAGCTGCACCGCGAAGATGTACTTCAGGATGAAGGCCAGGAAGAACACCGGGATGGTGATGCCGACGAGGCTGAAGATCACCGCGGAGTGGTCGGTCCACTTGCCGTGGCGGCGTGCCGCCCAGTAACCGAGCGGGATGCCGACGCCCACCGCGATGATGAGGGCCGCGACGCTGAGCTCGATCGTCGCCGGGAACCGGCGGAAGAACTCCTCGACGACGGGGCGGGACGTGACGATCGAGGAGCCGAAGTCGCCCTGCAGCAGGCGTCCGATCCAGGTCACGTACTGCTCGATCAGCGGGCGGTCGAATCCGTACAGCTGGTTGACCTGCTCGATGGCCTCAGGCGTGGCCTTCTCGCCGAGGAGGGCGACCGCCGGACCGCCCGGGAGTGCGCGGACCCAGGCGAACAGCAGGATGCTGAGGCCGAAGAGCGTGGGGATGAGCAGCAGCAGCCGCTTGCCTATTGTTCGAAGCACGAAGTTCTCCGTCAGGGCTGCGCCCTTCGTCCCGCTGCACGAGGCGACGAGACGAAGGGCGCAGCGGTGCCTTACTTGGTGAGGACGATCTCGCTGAAGACCTCGTCGTTCACCGGGCTCGCCGGGTAGCTCTTCACGCGCTCGTCGAACGCGAGCGTGGGAGCCGGGTGGGCGAGCGGAACACCGGGGATGAAGGTGGCGACTTCCTCGTTGATCTTCTCGTAGGCGGCGGTCTGCTCCTCGATGTTCGAGATGCCGCGGGCCTCGGTGAGCGCCTGGAACAGCTCGGGGTTGTCGAAGCCCCACTCCGCGCTCTTCGTGCCGAAGAACACGCCGACGAAGTTGTCGGTGTCGTTGTAGTCGCCGGTCCAGCCCAGCAGGTGGATGCCGTGGTCGGAGCCCGAGGTGATCTTCTCGAGGTAGTCAGGGCTCCAGGCGTCGGTCTGCGGGTTGACCTTCACGCCGACCTCTTCCAGCTGCTTCGCCAGCACGGTGAAGATCTGCTCGGGGTCCGGCATGTACGGGCGCGAGACGTTGACCGGGTAGTTGAAGGTCAGGGTCAGCGGCTTGTCAGCCGTGTAACCGGCCTCCTCGAGCAGCGACTTCGCCTTGGCGGGGTCGTAGTCGTAGGTCGTGACGTCCTTGTTGTAGCCGTTTACCACCGGCGGCACGAACTGCGTCGCCTTCTCGGTGCCCTCGGGCAGGACCTGCTTGATCAGCGCGTCCTTGTCGACGGCGTACGAGAGCGCCTGGCGGACCTTGATGTCCTGCAGCTCGGGGATCGCCTGGTTGAAGGCGAGGTACAGCACGGTGAACGGCGGGCGCGAGACCATGTTGAAGCCCTTGTCGGCGAGCGCCTTGGTGTCGGCTGGTCCGACAAGGTCGTAGCCGTCGATGTCGCCGGCCTCGAGCGCCTGACGGCGTGCGGTCGGGTCGCCGATGACGCGGAAGACGATCTCCTCGATCTGGCCCTTCTCACCCCAGTAGTCGTCGTAGGCGGTCAGGGTGACGTCCTCACCCGGAGCCCAGGCGTCGAACTGGAACGGACCGGTGCCGACCGGGTGGCCCTTGGCGTACTCGGACAGGACGGGAGCCTCGGCGGTGCCGCCGACCTCGTCTGCCTTGAACTCCTCGAGCGCAGAGGGGCTCTGCATGCTGAACGCGGGCAGCGAGAGCGACGCCACGAAGCCGGCGAACGGCTTGTTCAGCTCGATGGTCACCTTGTCTTCGCCGTCGGGCGTGCACGACTTGTACACGGCGTCGGCCGCGTTGGCCTTATAGCCGTGGAACAGCTTGTTGTAGTAGTAGCCGAGCGCCTCGGAGGCCAGCAGGCCCTCCCAGTTGAACCAGCGCTCGAAGTTGAAGCAGACGGCGTCGGCGTTGAACGGGGTGCCGTCGTGGAACTTCACACCGGTCTGCAGTGTGAAGGTGTGGCTGAGGCCGTCCTCTGCCGACTCCCACGACTCGGCGAGCAGCGGCGCCGGGTCTGCGGTGCCTGGCTTGGTGCCGACGAGACCCTCGAAGATCTGGCGCGAGACGCGGAACGTCTCGCCGTCCTGCGCGAGCGCCGGGTCGAGGCCCTGCGGGTCGGACGACGCGGCGAAGACGAAGGTGCTGTCGACGTCGCCGGACGACTCGGAGCCCTTGTCGTCGTCGCGCTGGCTGGCGACGCAGCCGGTCAGCAGCATCGCTGCGACGGCGGTGCCGGCGGCGAGGGCGATGCCTCGCCTGCGGGTGCTGTGGAGCATGGTGTGCCTCTCTGTGAATGCTTCATCGCATGGGCCGGATGCTTCATCGCATCCGCACATGATGCCTTGACGCTACTCAGCCGCCATGCGGAACTCCAAACTTTCGCGTGTTGCGATCCGGTATCAGGTCGCGCCCTGCGGGCCGCTGTAGGGTCGGATGCCATGAAGCGCAGCACCGTCGCTCGGCATGCCCCGCACCGCTCGCCCTCGGCATGGGGATCGGCCCTGCGGATGCTGGGGATCGGCATCGCCGTGGTGACCGTGTCGGCGCTCGGGATCGGGGGCTTCATCGCTGCGGATCTCGCCCTGAGGGTGAGCGACGGCGCGGTCGATCTGGAGGACGCGCCCGAGGTCGCGCCCCCGTCGCTCGGCGCCTATCCCGGGGAGTTCGCGATCCTGCTCGTCGGCACCGACGAATGCGGCGCGGTGTCGAAGCAGAAGCTCGGGGCGCGCTGCGTCGGAGAGGACGGCATCCGCAACGATGTGAACCTGCTCGTGCACGTCTCGCCCGAGCCGCGCAAGGTGAGCGTCGTGTCGCTGCCGCGCGACCTCATGATCGAGGTGCCCGAATGCACCCGCGAGGACGGCTCCGTGGCATCCCGATCGTCCAAGGCGGCGATCAACACCGTCTTCGAGCGCGCCGGGCTCTCGTGCGTCGCGAAGTCCGTCAGCGAGCTGAGCGGCATCGACATCGGCTTCGCCGCCAAGCTCAGCTTCGACGGTGTGATGGAGATCACCGACGCCATCGGCGGCGTCGAGATCTGCGTCGGCGGCACGGGCATCCGCGACCGGCACACCGACATCGACTGGGATCCGGGACCGCGCACCGTGTCTGGCTACGAGGCGCTGCAGTTCATCCGGGTGCGCAAGGGCATCGGCGACGGCAGCGACCTCGCGCGCATCTCGAACCAGCAGCAGTACATGTCTCGCCTTGCCAAGACCATCCTCAGCAGCGAGACGCTCACCGACGTGCCCAAGGTGCTGCGGCTGGCGAACGTCATCGCCGACAACGTCGAGCCCAGCAAGGAGCTCGCGAACCCCGTACGGCTCGCCCAGCTCGCCCTGGCACTGAAGGACGTGCCCTTCGACGAGTTCAAGTTCCTGCAGCTGCCGACGCTCGAAGACCCCGCGGACGCCGACCGCGTGGTGACCAACGAGAGCGCAGCCGAGCCGATGTGGGAGGCGATCCGCACCGGCGAGTCCATGCAGATCACCGGCAGACCGAGCAACCACGGCGGTGTGGTCGCCGAGGGCGAGGCAGAGCCTCCTTCGGAGTCTCCCTCCGCGGCTCCCAGCCCGTCCGCGTCACCGACGGAGGGCGTGGTGCTGTCGGATCAGATCAGCGGCATCGACCTGAACCAGGAGACCTGCTCTGGCGGCAAGCGGCGCTGACGCCGCCGGGCAGTACCCTCGAGGAATGGGACGAGCACGCGCGCGGGACACCTCCAACCCGCAGGCGCGGCTCGATCACGGCGGCATCGCAGAGGTGGCGCCCAGCGAGTTCGCGAGCGGGTTCGAGCTGATCGTCGACGGCACGCCGCAGTCGCATGTCGACCTCGATGACCCGACTCACCTGCACTTCGAGTACATCGTGCGGATGGGCGCGGTGATCGATCAGCTGGGCGCCTCGGCATCCGCCCCGCTCAGCGTCGTGCACCTCGGCGCCGGCGCTCTCACCATCCCCCGTTACATCGCCGCCACGCGACCGGGGTCGCGGCAGCAGGTGATCGAGTTGGAGGGGCCCCTGGTGACGCTCGTGCGCGAGCACCTGCCGCTGCCGCGGTCGGCTGCGATCCGCATCCGGATCGGGGATGCCCGCGATGGGCTCAGGCGGCTCCCTCCGGCCCTGACCGGGCACTGCGACCTGATCGTGTCGGACGTCTTCTCCGGCGCGCAGACGCCCGCGCATCTGACGAGCATCGAGTTCTACCGCGAGATCTCCGACCTGCTCGCACCGACGGGCGTGCTGCTGGTGAACATCGCCGACGGGCCCGGCCTGGCCTTCGCACGGCGGCAGGTCGCGACGGCCATGAGCGTGTTCGAGGAGGTCGCGCTGCTCGCCGACACGCAGGTGCTGAAGGGCCGCCGGTTCGGCAACCTCGTGCTCGCGGCATCCCGCACCGCCCTGCCGACGGAGTGGCTGCCGAGGCTGCTGGCCGCGGGCCCGCACCCGGCGAAGATCGCTCAGGACGCCGAGGTCGCCGACTTCGCGAAGGGCGCGGCGATCGTCACCGATGCGGATGCCGTGGCATCCCCTCGTCCCGACGCGAGCATCTTCCTGCGCTGAGCCCTTCTTCGCAGCGCGCGTCCGCGGGGCGGCTGCGCTGCCCTGTCGCGGATGGGAAACGCTGGTGACGACAGCACCGCACCGGCGTTTCCCCTCTGCAGGCGACGCAACCGGACGGGAAACGCCGGTGACGACAGCACCGCACCGGCGTTTCCCCTCTGTATGCGAGTCGGATGCCGAGTCGCAGGGCGTGCCTCGGACGGATCCCAGGTCGGGGAGGCAGACTGGGACGACGGTCGCGGAGAGGAGTCAGCAGTCGTGAATTTGATCCAGGGTTACGACCCCGAGACCCTTCGTGAGCTGGTGGATCCGCGCGAGTGCATGACGCGTCTCGCCGAGATCGAGAATCAGCGCAGCCTGCCCGTTCTGCTCGAGCGCGTGTGGCTTCTGAAGGTGCTCGACCGACTCGATGAGGCGCTGGATCTCGCCGACGAGACGGTGCGCCAGGCGCGCATGGCCGGCACCCGCAAAGACCTGCTGCGTGCCCGCGTGCTGCACGCGACCGTGCTGCAGAACCGCGGGTCGCACGCCGCCGCAGCCCAGGAGCTCGCGACCTGCGCGAACGAGGCCGAGGGCCAGGGCTGGGCCGGAATAGCCGCCTTCGCCCACCAGCATCACGGCAAGAACGCGTACGAGGCCCGCGATTTCGAGCAGGCGCGCGAGAGCTTCAAGCGCTCGCTCTTCCTGCGTCGCGCGGCGGGCGCCGACGACTCCGACCTCGAGAAGGCGCTGCGCGCCATCGAGGCCGCCGAGCGTCGCAGCGACGCGGTTGCCGAGGTGCTCGTCTGAGCCGACGCCGATGTCGGCCCGTGGTCCTACTCTGATCACATGGCCGATCTGAATCGCGTCCGCGTCTGGGGTGAAGCGCTGATCCGCATGCACCTCGACGAGTCGTGGTCGTTCGACTTCGACAACGCCAAGCGGCGTGCAGGTCTCTGCGACTATCAGCGCCGGCGCATCTCGGTGTCGCGCTACCTCGCCGCGCGTTTCGACGACGACGAGATCCACCAGACTCTGCTGCACGAGGTGGCTCACGCGATGGCCGGGCACGCCGCGGGCCACGGTCCGGCGTGGAAGCGCATCGCCCGCTCGCTCGGGTACGTCGGCGGCACCACGCACCACGGCGAGACTGCGACCGAGCTCGCACCGTGGATCGGCCGGTGCCCGTCGGGGCACGTCGCCTACAGGCACCGTCGCCCCGCCCGCGAGACCTCGTGCGCCAAATGCTCGCGGCGCTTCGACCGCCGCTTCCTGTTCGAGTGGCACCGCCGCGAGATCACCGCGGCCGACCGGCTCGCTGCGCAGCTCCCCCGCTGAGCCCTTCCGGTCGCGGCCTCCACGCGACCGCGAGGCCGTCAGTCGGCGACGCGCGGGGCGCGATAGCGCCGGACGAGCAGGGCGATCAGCCGCCAGCCGAGCAGCATCGCAGCCAGCACGAGCGAGGCCACGATGATGAACGGCGTCTCGGCGGTGTCACCGGAGGCGATGCGCAGCAGCATCCCGCCGCCGACCGTCACGATCCAGACGACCACTCCCCATCCCAGCGACCAGGGACGCCGCGGACGGGCGGGCACCAGCGCGGCGAGCGCGTGCCCGACGAGGAGCGCGACGAGGAAGGGCCAGGCCGTCATCAGGAAGCCGAGCGGATCCTCCTCATGCGAGGCGCGGCCGATCACCGCGAACACGAGCACGAAGACGGCATCGACGACGACCGCTGGCAGGTACCTCATGCTCCGACCCTACGACGCCGCTCGTGCTCTGCCCGGTCGGAAACACCAGACGATGCCGGATGCCCACGGCGCGGCGTCCCCCGACACACCGCGCTCGCACCGAACGGTCCGAGATTCCCGACGGAGGAGAGTCAGACGAACCGCTCGAAGATGCCCAGTCGCAGTTCGGGCACGGCGTCGACGGCATCCAGCTCCGCCGCCTCGGCCGTGGTCGCCGGGCGCACGCCCGCGGCCTCCATGCGGGCGGTGGATGCCACGCCCTCGACCAGCTCCCGACCCGAGCCGCTGCCGATGAGCATGTGCCTGAGGCCCGGTCGCAGCGCGCGGAACGCCTCGGCGGCGGCCGCCGCCTCCGGCGAGGAGTGATCGATGCCGAGATCGCACAGCGCTGCGACGATCGCCCCGGCGCCGAGCTGATCCTCGACCGCGAATCGCAGCTCACCCGTGGATGCGAGCTCGCCGGCGGCGACGATCGACACCGACGCCCGAGCGCCCTGGCGCTCCTGCAGCGTCATGACCGCGCGTGCGACGGCGGCGGCGTTGCGGATGCCTCCGACCAGGACGGTCGAGCGAGGGGCATCCGGAGAGCGGGGAGCAGAGGCCGCGGCGGCGACGGCCGCGCCGTTCGCCGACCACAGCACCGCAGCCTCGAGCGGGACCCGCTGCCCCGCGGCGACGGCATCGGCGAGGGTGGATGAGAAGCGGAGCACGTCGACCGCGATGACGATGTCGGCGGGGGCGAGCCGCGCGAGGCCCTCCGTCCCCCAATCCAAGCGAACCTGGTACGAGGACTGGTCGAACGGCGAGCGCATTCGCCCAGCATATTGCGGGCGACGCCTTCAGACGACGCAGGGCCCCGCACGACGCGCCGTGCGGAGCCCGAGCGGATCGCGATGGTCAGTCGGCGGCGAGCGCCTCGACCGGCGCCACCCGCGTCGCCAGGCGAGTGGGTGTGACCGCGGCGACCACCGTCAGCGCGGCCGTGGCGGCGACGATGATGGCGACGGGGATCCACGGCACCGCGGGGTACACGAGTCCGGCCGGCTCGAAGTCGGGCAGCACCGGCACCGATCCGAGCAGCGACTGCGCGGCGATCCAGCCGTACGCGATGCCGAGCACGAGTCCGGTCAGCGTCGCCGCGACGGTGATGTGAACGGCCTCGAGCAGCACCATCCGGCGCACCTGCGACGAGGTCAATCCGATCGCCCGCAGCAGGCCGAGCTCTCGGCGTCGCTGCACCACGCCGATGGTGAGCAGGTTGACCAGCCCGACAGCGGCGATGACCGCCGAGACGGCCACGAGCACCATCATGATGCTCGCGAATGCATCCATCGGGGCGAAGAAGTCGTCGACGAACTCGCCCTCGCTCTGCCGCATCATCAGGGCCTTCGCCGATTCCATCGCGACGGCGAACATGGTCACCAGCGCGACGCCCATCACGACGCCGATCGCCATACGGCTCGAACGCTCGGGGTGCCGCAGTGCGTTCTCTGCCGCCAGCCGAGCGGTCGCGCCGTCGCCGAAGAGGCGGCCGACCAGACGCAGCACCGGTGGCATGAACAGCGGCGACGCGGTGGCGAGTCCCGTGAACGAGAACAGCCCGCCGAAGAAGGCGACGACCACGCCGAGCGGGCTGATCAGCCCGAGCATGACGCCGGCGACGAGCAGTGCGATGCCGATCACGATCAGCACGAGGGCGCCGACGTGCTTGCCTCGCCGGCCGGCCTCATCGTCGTGGGTGCGCTCGACCGATCCGCCCAGAGCCTGCAGCGGGGTGACCGTGAGCACTCGTCGCGAGCCGATCCACGCGGCGAGCCACGTCGTCAGCGCGACGCCGACGACGGGGAAGACCACGCCGGGCTGAACGAGGGTGAACTCCTCTGGAGTCCGCTCGAGCAGGGAGTCGCCGATCAGCATCCCGACAGCCGAGAAGCCGATGCCCGCGACCAGGCCGATTCCCGCCCCGATCAGTCCGACCACGAAGCCCTGACCGGTCACCTCGGCGCGCTGCGACCGCGCGGACGCGCCGATCAGGCGCAGCAGCGCGATGCGACGGGTGCGCCCCGCGATGATCGTCGAGAAGGTGTTCGCGGTGACGATGGCCGCGACATACATCGCGACCGCCACCAGCAGCACCGAGAGGATCATCACGACGAGGGCGAGCATCTCGCTGTCGCCGATGAAAGGGTCTGCCTGCAGCATCGCCCCGATGTAGACGGTCACCTCGACGAGGATCACGCCGAACGCGGCGGCGAGGGCGGAGACGAGGATGCTGGCGCCCATCCCCCGCTCGCGCAGCCAGCCGAGACGGGCGACGCGGGGTCTGCTGAGTTCGAGACGCGGCACCGTGGCGGCCGGCGCGCTCATGCCGCGACCTCGGCGGCGAGCATGTGGGCGGCGATCTGCTCGGCGCTCTGCCTGGGGTGGTCTGCGGTGATGCGTCCGTCTCCGAGGAAGAGCACGCGGTCAGCGTGGCTCGCCGCGATCGCGTCGTGCGTGACCATCGCGATCGACTGGCCGTGATCGCGGCTCGCACTCGCGAGCAGCTCGAGCACCTCGCGTCCGCTGCGGGAGTCGAGGTTGCCTGTCGGCTCGTCGGCGAAGACGAGGTCGGGTGCCGTGGCGAGCGCACGGGCGATGGCGACACGCTGCTGCTGACCGCCGGAGAGCTCGTGCGGGCGATGGGTAAGGCGGGATGCCAGGCCGAGGCGGTCGACGAGCGAGTCGATGCGCGCGCGCTCGATCGCCGTCGGGCGACGCCCGTCGAGCTCGAACGGCAGCAGGATGTTGGCCAGTGCGTCGAGGGTCGGCACGAGGTTGAATGCCTGGAAGATGAACCCGACGCGACGACGGCGCAGCACCGTCATCTCGAGGTCGCCGAGGCCGGTGATCTCGGTGTCGCCGATCCACGCGCGCCCCTCGGTGGGGGCATCGAGGCCGGCCATGATGTGCATGAGCGTCGACTTGCCCGAGCCGGACGGGCC
The DNA here is from genome assembly GCF_014084045.1 of Microbacterium esteraromaticum. Lineage (NCBI taxonomy): Bacteria > Bacillati > Actinomycetota > Actinomycetes > Micrococcales > Microbacteriaceae > Microbacterium > Microbacterium esteraromaticum. Next base: position 1,895,715 of record NZ_CP043732.1, on the reverse strand, counting down.
CATGATGGCGGTGAACTGGCCACGGCGGATTCCGACGCTGACGTCGTCGAGGGCGCGGACACCGGCGGCGCCGGCCCCGTAGGTCTTGGTGAGGTGCTGGACGCGTGCGGCGAGGCCGAGGTCCGAGGTCGTGATCTCCATGCCTTCGACGCTATTTCCGGCATCCGGGCGGTCGCATCGGCCAGGGGATGCATTCGCGTACATCCGGAGGATGATCGCGCTCGCACCTCCCGACTGAGGTCGGGTACGGATGTCGGCGGGGATCACGGATGTCGGCGCGATGCGCCGAATCGCGCCGACATCCGTGAATCGCGCCGACATCTGTGTTGGCTGCGGCCGGACGCCGGATGCCGGATGCCGGGGCTGCGACGCCGGACGCCGGATGGCGGATGCCGGGGCTGCCTCAGGCCAGGCCGTGCTCGAAGGCGAAGACGACCAGCTGCACGCGATCGCGCAGGCGCAGCTTGGTGAGGATGCGGCTGATGTGCGTCTTGACCGTCGCCTCGCTGAGGAACTCGCGTGCCGCGATCTCGGAGTTCGACAGCCCGCGTGCGGCGAGCGCGAAGATCTCGCGCTCGCGATCGGTGAGGTCGGCGTACTCGGCCGGCACGGGCTTGGTCTCGGCCGTGAAGTGCGCGAAGAGCTCGCGGGTGGCGGATGCCGCGATGACGCTCGAGCCGGATTCCACCGTGCGGATGGCGGCCAGGAGGAACTCGGGGTCGGCGTCCTTGAGCAGGAATCCGCTGGCGCCCTGCTGGATCGCCCGCGCTGCCGCCTCGTCGAGGTCGAAGGTGGTGAGCATCACGACCCGCGGCGGATCAGGCTGCGCGAGCACCTCGGCGGTGGCCGTCAGGCCGTCCATCACGGGCATCCGGATGTCCATCAGCACCACATCGGGGCGGGTGCGGGCGATGACCTCGAGGGCCTCCCTGCCGTCGCCGGCCTCGCCGACGACGTCCATGTCGGGCTGCGACGAGACGAGCATCCGCACACCCGCACGGAAAAGCGCCTGGTCGTCGACGAGCACGACCCTGATCATCCTGACCTCCTGGTCGTCTTCGGCCGCTCAGTTCGCCGAGGGGCCGATCGGAAGCGTAGCGCGGACGGTGAACCAGCTCGGCTCATGTTGCACCGTGAGCACTCCTCCGACGAGCTGCGCACGTTCCCGCATTCCGATGACCCCGTGCCCTCCTGGCACGGTCGGCGTCGTACCAGGCGCGGACGGCGCGGACGGCGGGGGGATGCGGTTGCGCACCGCGATCTCGACGCGATCCGCCCACCACGACAGCCGAACGTCGACGTCGCCCTCGCCATGACGGATGGCATTGGTGAGCGCCTCCTGCAGGATGCGGTACACGGCGAGCTGGATGGCTCCCGGGGGCTCGCCCTGAGGCATCGGGTCGACGGTCACCCGCGGCTCGACACCCGCCTGGCGCACCTGCGCGAACAGGGCCTCGAGATCGGCGAGCGTCGGCTGCGGGCCGTCGCCCTGACGGTGGCGGAGCTGCGTCAGCAGCATCCGCACGTCGGACAACGCGGAGCGGGCGGTCTGCGCGATCGTGACCAGTGCCTCCTGCGCGAGCTCGGGCTTCGCCGCGGCGGCGTAACGAGCGCCGTCGGACTGCGCGATCACGACGGCGAGGGAGTGCGCCACGACGTCGTGCATGTCGCGGGCGATGCGAACCCGCTCCTGCTCCTCTGCGGCGACGGTCTCGGCACGCAGCTGGGCCTCGCGGTTCGCCCGGCTCTGCCGAACCAGGCGCCACAGCAGGCCGGCACCCCACGCCATGGCCAGCGACAGCACGATCGTGAGCCCCATCGTGACGCTGAGCAGCAGCAGGCGCACCTCGAGCGGAGCGGGGGCGGCGACCGCGGCGACGTCGTACTGCAGCAGCCCGATGTACAGTCCGCCGAGTATGCCGCCGCCGACGGCAGAGGCGCCGCCGAGCCAGAGCATGCGCTGCGTGCCCCACGCGGAGGTGGCGAACAGCACCCCGAAGATCGCGATGTCCGTCGGCAGCGGCGGAAGGCCGGCCCCCATCTGCAGGAGGGCGCCCGCCCAGGCGAGGATGAGGGCGATCGGCGGTGACAGCCGGCTGATCGCCGCGGCACCCCAGATCAGCAGGGACGTGACGACGAGCATGAGCGTCGCCGACATCTCGGGCAGCCAGAAGCTGAGCTGCTCCGCGCTGAAGGTCAGCGACAGCGGAATCGTGATCAGCGCGCCGAAGACCGCCCCGACGATGTCGAGCACGAGCCAGGGCGTGGGAATGCGGCGAATCACACGTTCACGCTACGGGAGTGCGTGCGCACCCCGCGTCCGTCTCGAGATGTATCCCGGCGCTCAGGCTCGACAGAGGATCTCGCCGTGCGGCACGAGGTACCAGCCGTCGCCGTCGGATGCCCAGCTGCGCCACGCATCGCTGATCTGCTGCAGCTGGGCGCGGGTGGCGAGCCCCTCGCGCTCGAGCTGCGCGGCGAGCGCGGACTGCAGGATGCGGTCTGCCCACATCCCGCCCCACCACTCGCGCTCTGCGGGGGTGGCGTAGCACCACGTCGATGCGGTCGCCGTGATGTCGGTGAATCCCGCCGCTCGCGCCCACTGCAGCAGGCGGCGCCCGGCATCGGGCTCTCCCCCGTTGAGCCGGGCGGCTTCCCGGTAGAGCCGCAGCCACTCGTCGAGCTCGGGCAGCAGCGGGAACCAGATGAACCCCGCGTAGTCGGCGTCTCGGGCGGCGACGATGCCGCCGGGCTTCGTGACGCGGCGCATCTCGCGCAGGGCCTGCACCGGATCGCCGACGTGCTGCAGCACCTGGTGCGCGTGCACGATGTCGAACGCGGCGTCGGCGAAGCTCAGCGCATGCACGTCTTCGACCGCGAAGTCGATGTTGTCGATGCCGCGCTCGGCGGCGAGCGTGCGCGAGAGGTTCAGCGCGTCTTCTGAGATCTCGACGGCGGTGACACTCGCGACCCGCCCCGCGAAGTCCGCTGTGATCGTGCCCGGGCCCGCGCCCACGTCGAGAAGGTGGGCATCGGCCGCGAGGTGGGGCTCCAGATACGCCGCGGAGTTCGCGATCGATCGGACGTTGTGCGAGCGCAGCACCGAGTCGTGGTGCCCGTGGGTGTAGACGGCCATGCTGTCAGTCTTGCATCACCGTCAGCCCTGCGCAGAACGCCGCAGGGCCTCGCGGTCGGGCTTTCCCGATGCCAGCATCGGGATCGCCCCCGCCTCGAGTCGAGCCGGCCGGGCGTGCCGTCCGATCTCCTCCTCTACATGTGCGCGGCCGGCCTCGAGCAGTCGCGCCGCGTCTGCACTGGCCACGTCGGCGAAGATGACGGATGCCTGACCCCAGCGCTCATCGGCGACGCCGACCACCACGGCGTGCTCGAGACCCGGGATGCTGCGCACCGCCCGCTCGACCCGGTCGAGCGACACGTTGATACCGCCCGAGACGATGACGTTGTCGATGCGGCCGGTGATCGTGAGACGCCCATCGGGGGCGACGCTGCCCGCGTCGCCGGTGCGGTACCAGCGGACGCCGCCGCCCTCGGTCGAGAAGACGCCGGCCGTGAGCACCGGGTCGCCGAGATAGCCGTCGGCGAGCATCGGGCCGCTGATGCGCACCTCGCCGTCGACCTCAGCCAGGTGCACGCCGTCGAGGGGCAGGCCGTCGTAGACGCACCCGCCGGCGGTCTCGCTCGAACCGTAGGTGCGCACGATCCGCGCGCCCAGGTCGCCCGCGCGCTCGTGCAGCGACGGGGGCAGTGCCTGGCCGCCGACGAGGATCGCCCGGTATGAGGTCAGGGCGTCGCGCACATCCGCACGCGACTGCGCCGCATCGAGGAGCGTCGCGAGCTGAGCGGGCACCAGCGAGGTGAACCGGTCGACGTCGTCTCGCAGCGCACGGGTGGCCACCACGAACGACTCGGCCGTGAACCTGCCCTCCAGCAGCACCGGATCCACGTCCGCCAGCAGCGAGCGCCCGAGCACCTGCACGCCGGCGATGTATGCGGCGGGCAGCGCGAGCATCCACTGTCCTGAGCCGATCCGCGCGGCGGTCGCCTCTGCGCTCGATCGCAGAGCGGCGGCGCTGAGCACGACCCGCTTCGGCACCCCGCTCGACCCCGACGTCGCGATCACGACCCCGGTGCCCGCCGGCACGAGGTCGCCGGGCGCGGGATCGAAGCCGAGTGCGAGCGGGCGGATGCCATCGAGCGCTGCGGGCAGGGCATCCCGAACAGCGGCGGCGTCTGCGCCGTCGATCGCGTGCAGCGTCACCCCGTCCACGCGATCAGAAGTGGTAGGGGAAGGGCGACCAGTCTGGATCGCGCTTCTGCAGGAACGAGTCGCGCCCCTCGACCGCCTCGTCGGTTCCGTAGGCGAGTCGCGTGGCCTCGCCTGCGAACACCTGCTGGCCGACCATGCCGTCGTCGACGGCGTTGAAGGCGAACTTCAGCATGCGGATCGCGGTCGGCGACTTCGTCAGCACGGTGCGCGCCATCGCCAGCGCCTCGCGCTCGAGCTCGGCATGGGGCACCACCCGGTTCACCGCGCCCATCTCGTACGCGCGCTGCGCCGAGTACTCCTCGGCGAGGAAGAACACCTCGCGGGCGATCTTCTGCCCGGTCTGGCGCGCCATGTACGCCGAGCCGTAGCCGGCGTCGAAGCTGCCCACATCGGCATCCGTCTGCTTGAAGCGGCCATGCTCGGCGCTGGCGATCGTGAGGTCGCACACGACGTGCAGGGAATGCCCGCCGCCCGCAGCCCACCCGGGGACGACGGCGATGACGACCTTGGGCATGAATCGGATGAGCCGCTGCACCTCGAGGATGTGCAGGCGACCGGCCCGCGCCGTGTCGTGCACGGTCGCCTCGTCGTCGCTGTACTTGTAGCCGTCGCGGCCGCGGATGCGCTGGTCGCCGCCCGAGCAGAACGCCCATCCGCCGTCCTTCGGGCTCGGTCCGTTGCCCGTGAGCAGCACCGCACCGATACGCGGGTCCTGCCTGGCGATGTCGAGGGCACGGTAGAGCTCGTCGACGGTGTGCGGGCGGAAGGCGTTGCGCACCTCGGGCCGGTCGAACGCGATCCGGGCGACGCCCCCGTCGCGGGACACGTGCGCGGTGATGTCGGTGTAAGCCTCGGCGCCGGGCGCCGTCTGCCACTCGGACGGGTCGAAGATGTCGGAGACGAAATCGGCGGTCACGGCTCTCAGCCTATTCCGCGACCGCACTCGCGTACGATCGTGGCGTGCTTCTCTCACCTCGCCTCCGCCGTTCCGCGCTCGTTCTCACCGCCGCTGCCGCGCTCGCCCTGACGGGCTGCGCCTCGAGCCCGGATGCCACCGAGCCCGGCTCATCGGCGCCGTCGTCGACGGCGACCGAGGCATCCGGAACCTGCTCGTACCCGGCCGACGACCGCCCGGCGGCGAAGCCGGCCGACGCGCCCGCGTCCGAGTCTGCGGAGACGGCCGAGGCCACGGCCACCATCGCCACGAGCGTCGGCGACCTGGCCGTCACCCTCGACGCGGCGAAGACGCCGTGCACGGTGAACAGCTTCCTCTCGCTCGCGGAGCAGGGCTACTTCGACGGCACCACCTGCCACCGCCTCACCACGGACGGCATCTTCGTGCTGCAGTGCGGCGACCCGAGCGCCACGGGATCCGGCGGCCCCGGCTACTCGTTCGCCGACGAGCTCGACGGGTCCGAGACCTACGAGGCCGGCACGCTCGCTATGGCGAACGCGGGGCCGGACACCAACGGCTCGCAGTTCTTCGTCGTCTACGCCGACAGCCAGCTGCCGCCGAAGTACACCGTCTTCGGACACCTCGACGAGGCGTCGACGGCGACCGTGGCCGAGGTCGCTGCCGCCGGCACCGAGAGCGGCGGCACCGACGGCGCGCCCAAGACCCCGGTCGACATCGAGAGCGTGACCCAGGGCTGATCCAATTCGCCGAGACCCCCAGTTCGCGCCGACACCCCTACCTGCAGGCGTCTGCAGGTAGGGGTGTCGGCAGTAAATGGGGGTGTCGGCGCTCAAGCGGTCCGTGCCCGCGCGGCCTTGCGCCAGCCGTCGACCATGTCGCCGACGGTGACTCCCACGATCGCGATGCCGCTGAGCACCGCAAGCACGATCACCGCGTCGCTGTCGACGCCGTTGGACACGAACACCTCGTCGACGAACCGCGGGTTGTAGAGCACACCGCGCCCGAGCGCGGTCAGGCCCAGGCTCATCACGCAGACCGCGATGCCTGCGTTGATCCAGGCGAGGCGCATCGTCCAGCGTCCGCGGGCGAAGACGGCGAGTGCCAGGTCGGCCTCGGCGACCAGCAACACGATCAGCGCTCCGATGCCCCAGGGCCACAGCTCGGGGTTGAGGATCGACAGCGGAGCGCCGTCCGACGGCACCCAGCCGCGCAGTTGATCCCACAGCAGGAGCCCGGCGAACAGGGCGAGCATCACCAGCGAGGCGATGAGGTCGGCGCGCCCGGTGCCGGCGTGGGACTCCTCGGGCAGCTGGTCGACGTTCCACCTGACCCCGGTGTCGGCGCCGGTGCGCTCGAGCACGAAGAAGACCAGGGTCGTCCAGAACGACACGTGCACGACCACCGACAGCGCGACGGCGATCGCCTCGCCGATGATCTCTCCGACACCCGCGCCGGTCAGAGCCTGGGCTATCGCGACTCCGCCGAACGCGCACGCCGGCACGATGGCGAGCAGGAGCTTCAGCAGGCGCCACCATGTCAGGTAGAACGTGGGTCCGATCAGGTGCAGCGGCCGATCGGCATAGCTCGCGGCCAGGATTCCCGGGTCTCCGAGCTCGGTGAGCACGGCGCGCTCGGCGTGCTCGAGCGGCTCCCCGTTCTCGGTGCGCGCGTCGACCGCATCGCCGATCGATGCGCGCAGCTCGTCGCGCACCTCGGTCTGCAGCTCGACGGGGAGGCTGCGCACAGTGGCGGTGATGTAGCGGTCGGTCAGTGTGGCGGTCATGTCAGTTCTCCCCTTCGCGGAGCGCGGCGGTCGCGGCGGCGATGGCGGCGACCTCCTGGGTCAGTGTGGTTGCGAGGCGGATGCCCGCCTCGGAGGTGCGATAGAACTTGCGGGGCCGTGCCTCGTCGGTGTTCCACTCGCTGTCGAGATAGCCCTGCTTCTCGAGTCGGCGCAGCAGGGGGTAGAGCGTGTTGGCGTCACTGGGAAAGCCTGCGGATGCCAGCTGCTCGAGCAGCCCGTACCCGTATCCGGGGGTGCGGAGCAGCTGGAGGCTGGCGAGGACGATGGTGCCTCGCCGTAGCTCCTGCAGATGGCCGTCGAACTCGGATTCGTTCATGTCAGTCACTATATTGTGCGTCACACACCATTGTCAACAACACATTGTCGTGCATCCGGTCGCGCCTAGTCTGGGGCGATGACCTCTGAGATCGAGATCCGCCGCGTCGACCCGTTCGACACCGTCGAGCACAATCTGTGGTGGCAGACGTACGCAGAGGCGAAACGCGCCGACATGGGAGAGAACGCCCTCATCTGGACGCTCGAGGAGAGCCGGGCCGAGATGCAGCAGCGCTCGGCGACGACCGAACGCCGCACGTACGTGGCCCTCCGCGAAGGCTCGGTGGTGGGCGGCGGGTCGATGGCACTGCCGCTGAAGGACAACGTGCACACCGCCGCGGTCGGAGTGACCGTGCCGTTCGCACACCGACGCCACGGCGTCGGCTCGGCGCTGCTCGCGCACATCGAGGCCGAGGCGGCCGCGGCCGGTCGCACGACCCTTCGCGCAGAGACCGCATGGTCTGCAGCCGCACCAGAGGACGGCTCGGGCGAACCGGGGATCGAGTTCGCGCGCCACCACGGCTACGCACTCGCTCTCGGCGACCTGCAGAACCGCCTCGAGCTCCCCGTCGACGACGCCGTCATCGCCGAGCTGCTCGCCGAAACGCCCGCAACCGGGTACGCCATCCGCAGCTGGGTCGGCCCCGTGCCCGACGAGCACATCGCCGAGTGGGCCGCGCTCGACGCCACGCTCGACACCGAGGCGCCCACCGGCGAGCTCGACATCGAGGCCGCCTCCGCAGACGTCGACGACTACCGCGCCGACGAGGCCGTGCAGGCGGCACAGGGACGCACCTCGTACGGGACGGTGGCCCTGGCATCCGACGGCCGAATCGCCGCCTACACGCAGATCGTGGTCTCGGGAGACGACGGCAACGCCTACCAGTGGGGGACCCTGGTACAGCGCGAGGACCGCGGCCACAGGCTCGGCCTGCGCGTCAAGCTCGAGAACCTGCGGATGCTGCAGCACCACTCCCCCGAGACGCCACGCATCTACACCTACAACGCCGAGTCGAACGCGCACATGCTGGCGGTCAACACCCGCCTCGGCTTCGAGGCGACGGGCCGCCTCGGAGAACTGCAGAAACGGCTCGGCTGACCAGAACGCTCGCCGAGACCCCTACTTGTCGCCGAGACCCCCAGCTACGGGCGTCCACACCTAGGGGTGTCGGCACGAACTGGGGGTGTCGGCGCGCGGGGCGGAAGAGCACCACGGGCATGATGGACGCATGATCCCGACCCTCGCCGACCTTCTCGCGACCGCCAGGGTGGTGGCGCTGCCGATGAGCACCCGCTTCCGCGGCGTCGACGTGCGCGAGGCGCTGCTCTTCGAAGGCCCGCAGGGGTGGGCCGAGTTCTCGCCTTTCGTCGAGTACGCAGATGCCGAGGCCGCGACCTGGCTGGCGGCCTCGATCGACTTCGCGTTCGCCGAGCAGCCCGCGCAGCTGCGGGCCCGGATCCCCGTCAACGCAACGGTGCCGGCCGTCGAGGCCGCCCGCGTGCCGGAGGTGCTCGCCCGCTTCGACGGATGCCGCACCGCCAAGGTCAAGGTCGCCGAGCGCGGACAGGTGCTCGCCGACGACATCGCTCGTGTGCGCGCCGTGCGCGAGCAGATGGGCCCTGAGGGGCGCATCCGCGTGGACGCGAACGCCGGATGGAACGTCGACGAGGCCGAGCACGCCGTCCACGCGCTGGCGGAGTTCGATCTCGAGTACGTCGAGCAGCCGTGCGCGACCGTGGCGGACCTCGCCGATCTGCGTCGCAGGGTGAAGCACATGGGCATCCCGATCGCCGCCGACGAGAGCGTGCGCAAGGCCGAGGATCCCCTGGCCGTCGCCCGCGCGGGCGCGGCGGACCTGGTGATCATCAAGGCGCAGCCGCTGGGCGGCATCCGGCGAGCGCTCGACATCGTCTCGCAGGCGGGCCTGCCCGCGGTCGTCTCGAGCGCCCTCGACACCGCGGTCGGCCTGTCGCAGGGAGCGGCTCTCGCGGCATCCCTGCCCTCCCTCGAGTACGACTGCGGGCTCGGGACCGCATCGCTGTTCGCCGACGATGTCGCCGACGCACGACCTGAGGGCGGATCCGTGTCGGCTGCGCGGGTCGTTCCGGATGCCACCGCGCTGGCGCGCCTCGAGGCACCCGCCGAGCGCCGGGAATGGTGGCTGGAGCGTCTGCGCCGCTGTCATTCCCTGATCACTGCGCTCTGAAGCGATCGTCAGAAGGCCTGTGAGGTCTATGGTGCTCTCGGCACCGAACGACTCGGTCACGATGCGCGTGGAAAGGCGGTGCATGGGCGGTCGTCCCGGCCCCGCCTTTCACGGCTTTTCGAGCAGAAGCGACACCAGTCGGCCGAGTTCGGCGCTGCCTGCCTTCCGGAGCTGCTCGTCGTCTGCGCCGGCCATGGCTCCGCGCACGGTCATTCCCTCCCAGACGATCATCAGAAGTCGCGCGGTCTCTTCGGCGTCGGCGCGAAGCACCAGGCATTCGCCGTCGACGATGTCGGTGATGATACGTGCGATACCCGCCACCATCTCGCGTTCTCCGGCCAGGTACGCGGCGCCGAACTCCGCGTCGCGCAGGGCGCGGATGCGGATCTCGCTCATGAGCATGACCCCGAGCCGATCATCGCCCGCGGAATCCATCACCTGCTGCACCAGCTCCGCCGGGTCGTCGAGCGCAAGCGCACCCGACTCGGTCATCTGCTGAATCCGCTCACGGACGGCGTTCACCCGCGCCTCGCCCACCGAGGACGCCAAGGTCAGGAACAGCTCGTCCTTCGACGCGAAGTTCGAGTAGAACGCTCCTCGGGTGAAACCGGCGCGGTCGCACACGGCCTCGACGGTGGCGCCCTCCAGGCCCACCTCGGCGAAAACCTGAGCCGCCGCGTCGAGCAGCCGCGCTCGCGTATTCTCACGGCTCCGCGTCGCGATCGTCGTCACGGTCGTACCTCCTGATCTCACACCTGGCACACAGGCTCTCACGGCGCGCTGGGAATACGATACATGCACGTACTCAATACATCTCTGTATCGAGTACGCGAATGCATCCAACGTGAGCGGAGGCTTCCGTGTCCACCCTTCTCTCCTCGCTCGGGCGCTGGTCGTTCCGGCACCCGTGGCGCGTGCTCGTCGCATGGCTGGTCGTGCTCGGCGTCGCCGGCGGCGGCGCCCTCGCACTCGGCGCAGGCACCGACAACACGTTCTCGATCCCCGGCACCGAATCCCAGGCAGGTCTCGAGCAGCTCTCGCGCACCTTCCCCCAGGTCAGCGGCACGAACGCGCAGTTCATCGTGGTGGCCGCCGACGGCGACGACATCACCGATGCGACCTATCGCGACGACATCGACGACGCCGTCGACCGCCTCGAGCGCTTCGACGGCGTGCTCGCCGTCACCTCTCCTTACGACGAGAACATCACCGGCATGGTCAACGACGAGAAGACCGCCGCCATCGTCCGGATGCAGTTCGACGGCCAGTCGACCGATGTCCCCGACAGCGTGAAGGAAGACCTGCAGCACCAGGTCGACGAACTCGCGGCATCGCTGCCCGACGGAGCGCAGGCCGCTCTCGGCGGCGACCTGTTCGCGACCTCGATCCCCGCCGTGACGATCACCGAGGCGATCGGCCTGCTCATCGCCCTGCTCGTGCTCATCGTCACCTTCCGCTCGTTCGTCGTCGCGGGGCTTCCGCTGCTGACGGCGGTGCTCGGCGTCGGCATCTCGATGGCAGGCATCTTCGCCGCCACGGCGTTCGCCACGGTCTCGTCGACCACGCCCCTGCTCGCGCTCATGCTCGGCCTCGCCGTCGGCATCGACTACGCGCTGTTCATCGTCGCCCGCCACCAGGACCAGGTGCGCGAAGGCATCGACCCGGAGGAGTCAGCCGCGCGCGCCGTCGGCACGGCGGGCTCCGCGGTCGTGTTCGCCGGCATCACCGTGCTTATCGCCCTGATCGGGCTCGGGTTCGCGGGCATCCCGTTCCTCACGACGATGGGCATCGCCGCCTCCGTCGCGGTCGCGATCGCCGTCGCCATCTCGGTCACGCTCACCCCGGCGCTGCTCGGGTTCATGAAGGGCCGCGTCGCGGGAAGGCCGCGTCGTGCGCGCAAGAAGGCGGATGCCGCACCGCGCCCCGCGTTCTCCCGCCGCTGGGTCGACGCCGTCACGAAGCGCCCGGTGATCGTCGCCACCTCGGTCGTCGTCGGACTCGGCATCGTCGCGGTCCCCGCGCTCAGCCTCGATCTCGCCCTCCCCAATGCGGGGGTGCTCCCCAAGGGCTCCGAGGCGCGCGTCAGCTACGACCTCACCGCCGATGAGTTCGGTCCAGGGTTCAACGGCCCCCTCATCCTCACCGGAACGATCGTCACCTCCACCGCCCCTCTGAACCTCATGCAGGACCTGGGCGACGAGGTCGAGAAGCTCCCCGGCGTGCGCGAAGTCGCCCTCGCCACGCCGAACGAGACCGCCGACACGGGCATCGTGCAGATCATCCCGAGACGGCACCAGACGATCCGCGCACCAGCGACCTCGTGCGCGAACTGCGGTCCCACCACGACGAGTGGCTCGACGAATACGGCATCGATCTGAAGGTCACGGGCTTCACCGCCGTCGCGATCGACATCTCCGACCAGCTCGGGGCTGCGCTGCTGCCGTTCGGCATCTTCGTCATCGGCCTCTCGCTCATCCTCCTCGCGATCGTGTTCCGCTCGATCTGGGTTCCCGTCACGGCCGCCATCGGATACCTGCTCTCGATCGTCGCCGCCTTCGGCGTGGTCGCAGCGGTGTTCGAGTGGGGCTGGTTCGCCGATGCCCTGCACGTCGCTCGCACGGGCCCGATCATCAGCTTCATGCCGATCGTGCTGATGGGCGTGCTGTTCGGCCTGGCGATGGACTACCAGGTCTTCCTCGTCTCGAGGATGCGCGAGGACTTCGTGCACGCTCGCGGTTCTGGACGCGCAGAGGCCGTCGAGGCGGTTCGATCGGGCTTCGCGGGAACCGCGCGCGTGGTGACCGCTGCCGCGCTCATCATGTTCGCCGTGTTCGTCGCGTTCGTGCCCGAGGGCGATTCATCGCTCAAGCCGATCGCCCTCGGTCTCGCGGCCGGGATCGCGATCGACGCCTTCCTCGTGAGGATGACGCTGATCCCCGCGGTGATGGCGATCCTCGGCGAGCGGGCGTGGAGCATCCCGCGCTGGATGCAGCGAGTCCTCCCGCACGTCGACATCGAGGGCGAAGCCGTCGAGCGCGAGCGCGCGCTCGATGCGTGGCCCGGAGATGACAGCGTCGTCGCCGCAGACGATCTCGTCATCGATGCCGCCGGGATCGATCACGCGCACCTGCGGCTCGCGCCCGGCCGTTCGCTGATCGTCACCGGCGCCACGCCCCGCGCGCTGCGCGCGCTGGCGCTCGTTCTCGCCGGACGCGTGAAGCCGGATGCCGGGAGGCTGCGGGTCACCGGTCATCTGCTGCCGGGCCGTGCCGCGTGGGTTCGCGCCCACGTCGGCGTGGCGCTGCTCGACCAGCCGGATGCCGCCGCGCAGCTCGCCGAGGCGCTGCGCGGCAGCACCGCACTGGTGATCCTCGACGGGGTGGAGCGCGTCTCCGCCTCCGACCGCGATCAGCTGGCCGCACGTCTGCGCGACGCAGGCGACGGCGTGTCCGTGCTGCTCACGACGCCCGACCCGGATGCCGCGCAGCTGCTGCTCGTCGAAGCGGGCCGCGCCATGGCATCCGTCACCGACCTGCGCGAGAGCGGCGGCGTCCCGACCTCCGACTCGACCGAGGTGGACGCACTCGATGCACTGACCGAACGGAGTGAGACGAAGTGACCCTCCCCATCGAACGCGCGCGATCGCGCCGGCCGATCACCTGGCTGACGCTCATCGGCGTGCTGCTGCTGCCCGCGGTCATCGGCGGGATCCTCGTCGCGGCTCTGCAGGACCCGACCGACAGGCTCGAGGAGATGACGGCCGCGGTCGTCAACCTCGACAAGCCCGTCACCATCGACGGACAGTACACCCCGCTCGGGCGCCAGCTCGCGGCAGGTCTCGTCGAGGGATCCGACGAGCTCGACTCGAACCTCACGTGGGTCATCTCCAACGAGGATGACGCCGCGGAGGGTCTGGCTGACGGTCGCTACCAGGCGATCGTGACGATCCCGAAGTCCTTCTCGAAGGATGCGACGTCGGCAGGCACCGCCCTGCAGGACGGCGGGGGCTCAGCCGAGCAGGCCGAGATCAATGTGACGACACCGCAGGACGGGCGGGTGGCCGACGGCCTCATCAGCCAGCAGATCGCGTCGGTCGCGGCGTCGACCATGGGCACGATGCTGAGCGAGGCGACGGTCGGCAACGTGCTGATCGGGTTCACGACACTCGGCGAACAGATCGGCGAAGCCGCAGACGGTGCCGATCAGCTCGCGGACGGAGCACGTTCGGCCGCTGACGGCGCAGCGGCGATCCCCGACGGCGCGACCCAGCTGGCCGACGGCGCAGGCAAGCTCGCCGACGGATCGACCCAGCTGTCAGACGGAGCCGCGCAACTCGGCGGGGGCGCGTCTCAGCTCGCCGGCGGCGCCAACCAGGTGGCCAGCGGTGCCGTATCGCTGGGCACGGGCCTCGACACGATCTCGACCAAGACCAGAGAGGCGGGCGCCGGCGCGACCCAGCTGGGCAACGGCCTGGTGGGCGGGGCTGCGGCGATCACCGCACCCGACAGTGAGGTCAGCACGCTCGTGCAGACTCTGCAGCTCGTGGCGAGCAAGGCCGCGACGGCGGCGGCCTCGTCGGTGGACGCGGTCACCAGGATCGGCGGGGTCGCAACGAGCCTCGACGCGCTGGCTGCGGAGTGCGACCCGGCCGTGTCCGGCTCGGACTTCTGCGACCGTCTCGACGCAGCCGCCACAGACGCAGGGGCCGCTGCCGACTCCGCGAAGCAGGCGGCCACCGACGCGGGCACGGTCTCGGGGTACATGGCGCCCGTCGCCGAGAACGTGAAGGGCCTGCCGCAGCAGCTCGCCGCGCCCCTGAAGACCGCCGGCGACTCGGCTCTCGCCCTCGGCGCCGGTGTCGGCCAGATCGCCGACGGCATCGACCAGTCGGCCGACGGCGCCCGGGCGCTCTCCGGCGGGATGGTCGAGGTCGGCACGGGCGCAGCCACGCTCGGCGACGGAGCCTCGGGGCTGGCCGTCGGAGCCTCAGGACTCGCCGACGGCGCGTCGCAGCTCGGCGACGGCATCACCGCGCTCGGCGACGGAGCAGGTGAGCTCTCCGACGGACTCGACGAGCTGGCGTCGGGCACCGGAGACCTCGCCGAGGGCCTGCACACCGCATCGACCTCGCTGCCGTCGTTCGACGACGAGCAGTCGACCACGCTCGCATCGGTGATCGCAGATCCGGTCACGTCGACATCGGATTCGGATGCCATGTTCGGACCCACCACGATCCCGCTGCTCTCGGCCGTGGTGCTGTGGTTCGGCGCGCTGGCCTCGTTCATCGCACTGCGGGCCGTGCCCGGCAGCACTCTCACCTCGCGGCGATCGTCGATCGGCATGGTGCTGCGCGGCTTCTGGCCCGCCGCCGCGATCGGGGCGGCTCAGGGCATGCTGGTCGCACTGGTCGTGCAGTTCGTCGCCGACTACGACGCCGCGACGTGGTGGGGCTTCGCCGGATTCGCGGTGATCGCGGGCATCGCATTCGCTGCGATCAATCAGGCGCTGGTCGCCGTACTGGGTGGCATCGGCCGCTGGGTGAGCGCCCTGGTCGGTGTGCTGGCCCTGGCGACGAGCCTCATCTCGACGGTTCCCGCCTGGCTCGCCGGGCTCGGAGCGGCGATGCCGACTGCGCCCGCGCTGAGCGGTCTGATCGCCCCGAGCGGCGCGGCCTTCGCCGGCCTCGCGGTGTGGGCGGTGCTGTCGCTCGGAGCGGCGACGCTGGCCGTCGCCACACGTCGCACGACCTCGGCCAAGGCCGTGCTGGCCGCGGCCTAGCATCCGGAGCCGGACGGCTCACCGCCCCGGCGCACCGACCCGAGTCGCCGGACGTAGGCCAACACGCGAGGGCAGGACCGGGATCCGCGGATCCAGGTCCTGCCCTCGCGTGTTCCCTTACCGCCGCGTGGGCGGAAGCCCTCGAGAACAGGCTGGTTCGCCAGGACAGGCCCGTTTCCGGGCATCCGTCCTGTCGTCGCGAACCAGCCTGTCCTCGGCGAAGTGCCGCGAGGGCGACCGCGTGCGGGCCGGAAGCAGACTCAGCTCAGGCCGGAGTACGCGTGCAGGCCCTTGAAGAACACGTTCACGATCGCGAAGTTGAAGATCACGGCCGTGAAGCCGGTGATCGACAGCCATGCCGACGGGTTGCCGCGCCAGCCGCGCGTGGCGCGGGCGTGGATGTATCCGGCGTAGAGCACCCAGATGATGAACGTCCAGGTCTCCTTGACGTCGAAGCCCCAGTAGCGGCCCCAGGCATCCTGCGCCCAGATGGCGCCGGCGATCAGGGTGAAGGTCCAGAAGATGAAGCCGACCACCGTGAAGTGGTACGCCATGTTCTCGAGCCGCACGGTGTTCGGCAGGGTGCGCAGGAAGCCGGGGCCGGCGTTCTCGATCCCCTCTGCGACGCGACGTTCGCGGCGCGACTGCAGCAGCTGCATCACCGACAGGGCGAAGGCGAGAGCGAGCAGGGCGGTGGAGAGGGACGCGACGAAGACGTGGATCACGAGCCACACCGACTTCAGCGGGTCGACGAGAGGCGTGACGGCGACGTAGAAGTTCGCCGCCGCTGCGCCGAGCAGCACGACCACCAGGCCCGAGATGAACGTGCCGAGGTAGCGCAGGTCGACGCGCGTGAGCATCGCGAGGTACACGGCCATGATCAGCAGGGTGCCGATCATCGCGAACTCGTAGAGGTTGGCCCACGGCACCCGTCCCGCGGCGAATCCGCGGGTCAGCGTCGCTGTGAGGTGGAACAGCCAGCCGAGGATCGCGAGAGCCGTTCCGATCCGCGCGAAGATGAAGCGCGGCTGGCCGCCCTTCCCCCGCGCGGCGGTTCCGGATGCCTGTGACGCGGCGCCCCTGGCGTCCGCACCCCCGGCCGCGACCAGCACCGGCGACTCGACTTCGGCGGTCGTCGCAGACGAGCGACGCGCCAGGTCGAAGGCGTAGGCGATGAACGAGCCTGCGTAGACGGCGATCGCCGTCCACAGAGTGAGGATCGAGATCGAATCGAGGTCGGGCATGGATCAGTCTTCCTTCGCGGGGGTCGAGCCCTCAGGCGCGGCCGCATCGAGAAGCCGCTCGTGTCCGCGGACGAGGTCGTCCACGGCGGCGGCGAGGGTCGGGTCGTCGCCGCGCGCGAGGGCGGCGTACTCGAGATGGATGCCGTCGTCGGCGGCGGTGGCCTTCACCCACATGCGACGACGAGGGACGAACAGGGCGAGGCCGAGACCTCCCAGGGCGAGCAGCGCGAAGGCCAGCACCCAGGGCGCCGAGGCGTCGTGGTGGATCTGCAGCGAGACGTAGCGCTTGACGGACTGCAGCGTGTCTTTGGCGCCGTCGGGCGACACGTTCTCGAACGTGACCGTGCCGAGGCCGTTGGGCAGGTCGGCGGTCTCGCCCGGCTGCAGCTCGATCGACTTCTCGTCGGTGCTGCGGCCGTTGAGCTTCTCGAGCCCGTCGGTGTTGAGCTCGAACACCGAGACGGGCCTGCCGCCGTCGACGCCGAGGTCGCCCTGGTACACGTCGAGCGTGAGCAGGGGCAGGTTCAGGGCGCCGTGCACCGACGTGTACGCGCCGCTCTTCATCTTGAGCGGGGTCGGATAGAGGAAGCCGATCATGCCGAGCTGCTCGGGCATGCCGTCGGTGATCTTCACGACCCCGAGCGACGTCATCGCGCTGTCCTGCGGCAGGAACTCGACCGGCCCGCTGAACACCTTGTCTCCCTCGGCGTTGCGCACCGTGATGGTGGGCGCGTAGCCGTTGCCGAGCAGATAGATGCTGTCGCCGGCGACGTGCACCGGGTAGTTCACACGCACGGTTTCTTTGCTCTTCGAGCCGTCGACGTTTCGCACCGTGAGGTTGGCGGCGAAGTTGCCGGCCTGGCCGGCTCCTGGCGTGCCGAAGTCCTCGTAGGTGACGTCGAACGAGTCGAGGGTCAGCGCGTAGGGCTGGAAGGCGTCGTCGGCGACGAAGCGTCCGCGGTTGATCGAGTTGTAGTCGATCAGGGTGTTCACGTAGCTCGCGCCCTCGATGACCACACGCTGACCCGTGTACGCGAAGCCGCCGCCGATGCCGACCGTGACGAGCACGCCGACGAGGGCGATATGGAAGAGCAGGTTGCCCGTCTCGCGCCAGTAGCCGCGCTCGGCCGACACCGACCACGTCCTGCCGCGGTCGTAGCGCGCGACGCGATAGCCGAGCGCCTTGAGCTGCTTCTCGGCGACGTCGATCGAGGCGGGGGCGTCGCCCTGCTCGCGCGTGACCGACCTGTGGTGCTCGAGCCGCCCGAGACGCGCCGGCGTGCGCGGAGGCTGGGCGCGCAGCGCCTTGGCGTGGTGCTTGATCCGCGGGATGATGCAGCCGATCAGCGAGATGAACAGCAGCAGGTAGATGGCCGAGAACCATGGCGACGAGTACACGTCGAACATGCGCATCGCGTCGAGCACCGGGAAGATGTCGGGGTTGTTCTGCTTGTACTGCACGACGCCGTTGGGGTCGGCGGTGCGCTGCGGGAACACCGACCCGGGGATCGCCGCGATCGCGAGGATGAGCAGCAGCACCAGCGCCACGCGCATCGATGTCAGCTGACGCCAGCCCCAGCGCAGCCAGCCGACGAGTCCCAGCTTGGGCTGATTGATCTCGTTCTCGTCGCCGGGTGCGGAGTCGATGTGGTCGGAGGGGCGCAGCGGGTCGGATGCCGCTGCCGCACCCTCGGCGCGGCCGGGGCGGCCCGGGCGGCCAGCCTTGCGGGAGGGATCAGCCTTGCCGGAAGGACCAGCCTTGCCGGAAGGACCAGCCTTGCCGGAAGAATCAGAGGGGGAGGATGACACTGCTCATCACCGCCGTGAGTCGGGACATGATCTGGGTCCATACACCGGTGATCATCAGCAGGCCGAGCACGATCAGCAGCGCTCCTCCGATGATGTTCACGGTGCGGATGTGGCGACGCATGAAGGCGGTCGCGTTGGTCGCCCAGCCGAAGCCGAGCGCGACGAGCAGGAACGGGATGCCCAGGCCGAGCGAGTATGCGACGCCGAGCAGCCCGGCACGCCACGGGTCGCCCAGCGTCCAGCCGACGCTGATGATGGCGCCGAGGGTGGGTCCGGTGCACGGTGCCCAGCCGATGGCGAGGGTGAAGCCCAGCAGGGGCGCGCCGATGAGGCCGGTGGTCGAGTTCACCTGCATCTTGTACTGCCGCTGCGCGAAGCCGAACAGGCCGAGGAAGATGAGTCCCATCAGCACGACGACGCCGCCGAGCACACGGGTGATCAGGTCGCCCCATTCGAGGAAGAAGGCGGATGCCGCGCCGCCGATCACCGTGTAGGCGACGAAGACCACGGTGAAGCCGGCGATGAACAGCAGCACGCCGAGCAGCATCCGGCGTCGGCTGCGAGACGGGGTGACGCCGGTTCGCGCGGGCGGGGCGCCTGCGCCCGCCGCTCCCCCGATGAATCCGAGGTACCCCGGAACGAGCGGGAGGATGCAGGGAGAGAGGAACGACACGAGACCGGCGAGCAGGGCGAGCGGGATGGCGATCCAGAGCGCGCCGGCTCCGATCACGGCATCCGGATTCACACCTTCTCCTTGAGCGCGTCCTTGATGAGGGTCGACAGGATCGAGGTGCCGTCGATGGGTCCGATGATGCGAGCCGCGACGCGTCCCTGCCGGTCGATGACGAGCGTGGTCGGCGGCGCCTGGATCGGCGTCACTCGTGCGAACGCGAGCTTGGCGTCGCCGGTCGTGGCGTCCATGAGGCTCGGATAGGTGACGCCGTAGGTCTTGGCGAAGGCCTTGGCGGTGTCGGCCTGGTCGTAGATGTTCACGCCGATGAACTGCACACCGTCAGCCTGGTGCTTCTGCCAGGTCTCCTCGAGATCCTCGGCCTCGATGCGGCACGGGCCGCAGCCCGCGTACCAGAAGTTGACGACGGCGACCTCGCCGCGGATGTCGTCGCTCGAGAACTTCTCACCGTTCTCGGTGACGCCGCCGAAGTCGACCGGCTCCCCGCGTTCGGCCTCGGGGATCGAGTCCACGCGGAAGTCGGCCGCGGTGTACGCCTTCTGATCACCGTTCTTGTAGGCCTCGACCATGGGGTCGGGTGCGCAGGCGCTCAGACCGATGGTGAGCGCAGCGGCGAGCGCTGCGGCGCCGATGCGCCAGGCGCCGCGAAGGGATCGAGCAGGCACGGACACGCTGGGAATCGTACGCGCGGTTCCTATGCGCGCTCTGAGCCGTTCTGCCCCTCGGGGAACTCGACCAGCAGATCGGAGAGCTCGGCTCGGAAGCGCGGGCAGGTCGAGATGTCATGCGCCGAGCATCTGAGGGCATGCTCGGTCATCGCCTTCGATCGGCGCATCTCGGCCATCCGCCGCTCGAGGTCGTCGATGTGCGCCTGCAGCACGCGATGCCTGCCGGCCATGTCGCGCTCCAGCAGATGCGCGATCTGGTCGAGACTCATCCCTGCGGCCTTGCTGCGCAGGATGACCGCGACTCGTACAGCGTCGTCGCGTCCGTACCGTCGCCGGCCGGCGGAGTCGCGCTCGGGAGCCAGCAGTCCCACCGTCTCCCAGTGACGAAGCACGTTCGCCGGCAGGGAGAAGCGGTCCGCGACCTCGCCCACCGACCAGGGACGTTCGGCATTTGACTTCATGTTGACATGAAGTCACAGACTGAGGTCAATCGCAAGATCGAGACCCATCTGGAAGGACACACATGAGCGACGTCATCATCATCGGGGCAGGGCCCGCCGGGCTGCAGGCGGCATTGACACTGGGGCGGATGCACCGTTCAGCGCTCGTCGTCGACTCCGGCGAGTACCGCAACGGCACCGTGCTGCACATGCACAATGTCGTCACCAATGACGGCACTGCACCGGCCGAGTTCCGAGCGAAGGCCCGCGCGCAGCTGGCGGAGTACGAGACGATCGCGATTCGCCAGGGGAAGGTCGCGGCGGTATCGCCTGTCGACGACGGATTCGAGGTGCGGTTCGATGACGGCACCGTCGAGCGTGCTCCACGGGTGATGCTCGCGACGGGCATGAGGGACGATCTGCCCGATGTCCCCGGTCTCGGCGAGCTGTGGGGCGTGCGCGCGTTCAACTGCCCGTTCTGCGATGGGCACGAGTTCGCCGGTCGCAGGGTGGGGGTGCTGGGCGCGGATCGGGCCGAGCATGTGGTGCGGATGCTTCGACCCATCGGCGCCTCGGTGACCGTATTCGACGGCGGCGGGCTCGATGACGGCCAGCGCACCGCCCTCGAAGCTCTGGGCGCCACCATGCACCACGCCCCGGTGGAGTCGGTCTCGGCCGACGGAGACGACGTGCGGGTCGTCGCGGAAGACGCCGTGCGTGTCGACGGGCTCTTCGTGACCAATGCCACCGCGCGCCAGCGCGCTCCCTTCGCCGAGCAGCTCGGTCTGCGGATACTTCCCAGCGGCGCCGTCGAGATCGATGAGTTCGGTCGCACGTCGCTGCCCGGCGTCTGGGCGGCAGGCGACCTCGCACACCGGGCGACCCTTCCCGGGATCATGGCGGCCGTCACCCTCGCGGCCGCGGCCGGTCAGCTGGCCGCCATTGGAATCGTGCAGGAGCTCGCGATGGAGTGAGTGCCCCGAACCGTCGGCAGGGGGCGGACCGGCCCTCAGACGGCGCCGAGGTCGATGCCCTTGGCCGCCGGCTCCACGTACTCGATCTCGCGCCACACATCGCCGACCCGCTCGAACGAGGTGACGCTCGACAGCGCGCACCGGCGCGTTCGCGGATCGTGCCGCAGCGGCAGACCGGCGACCGACAGGTGCGTGATCCAGATCGGCGCCTGGTGGGAGACGAACACGATGTCGCCGTCGTGCACCGCGGGGCCCCGCTCCGCGGCATCCCAGGCCTCGTCCATCGCCGCGCGCATGCGCTGAGCGACGGAGGTGTACGCCTCGCCCCAGCTCGGCACCGACGGGCGGCGCAGATGCCGCCAGTTGAACGGGTTTCGCAGCGCTCGCGACATCCGCTTGCCCTCGAAGACGTTGGCCGGCTCGATGATGCGCACGTCGTGCACGGCCTCGAGACCGAACAGCTCGGTGAACGGCTCCGCGGACTCCTGAGTGCGCTCGAGCGGTGAGCAGCGCAGCTCGCTGACCGGTCGATCGAGGGATGCCACATGCTCTGCCGCATCGTGCGCCATCCGGCGCCCGGCGTCGCTCAGGTGGTAGTCGGGAAGGCGCCCGTAGAGCACGCGGGCGGGGTTGTGCACTTCGCCGTGGCGCACCAGGTGGAGTCGTCGTGCCGTCACCTGCCCACCGTACCGCGGCCCCTCAGACGTCGCCGACGATCGCGCGCAGCGCTGCCATGTGCCGAGCCAGCGCGCGCCGCCCCGTCGCCGTCGACGAGACCCAGGTGCGTGGGCGCGCTCCGGCATAACCCTTGGTGATGGCGACGTAGCCGTGATCCTGCAGGTGCGTGATGCCCTTCGACACCGCCGAGTCGTCGGCCTCGAGCAGATCGCGCAGCGCAGCGAAGTCGAGTTCGATCCCCTCGGGCAGCGCGGCGAGCAGGGAGAGCCGCACGGGGGTCAGCAGCGCGGGATCGAGTTCATGCCTCGGGTGCGCCATCGGCGCCCTCCTCGTCGAACCCGTCGTCACCGCGCCCGGGGAGGAAAGCCGCGAGCAGCAGCGATGCGCCGATCACGACCCCCACCGATGCGCTGATGACCGGACCGATCAGTTCGGTGGCGATCGTCAGGGTGGCGAGCAGGAACATCGCCCCGGTCGCGACGCCGAACGCAGACCACTGGATCACACCCCAGGACCAGCCTGTCGAGCGCAGTCCCCACGACGAGGTCGCGGGGGCGGAGATCAGCACGAGCACCATGCTCGCCATCAGCATCGCCCACACGGCGACCGGCACAGACAGGGTCACGCAGATCCCGCCGAGGACGAATCCGATGGCGATCGTGGTCATGCGGCTGCCCTTGGGCAGCGGCGCGGGAGTTGTCGCCGGATGCTCTGCGGTGCCCTGCCGGAGGAGCACGCCGACCGGCCGGACGCCGAACACGGCCAGCGTGGCGACCAGGCTCACCAGCGACAGCCACCAGGGATAGCCGCCCCCGATCAGCGCCCACAGGAGGAACACCGCGAGCATCACACCGAAAGCCGCGGCCGCCATCCAGTACCGCCTCGTCGGGCGCAGCCTGCCGCCGTAGCGCTGAGCGGCTCCCTCGATCAGCGCGCTGGAGAGGATCATCGGAGGGAGGAGCAGCGCCATGGTCCTGCCCCCGAAGCTGTCCGGGCCCCCTTCGGACGAGCCCGTGTACACGAACACCGCCATGTAGGCGGACATCATCACCGCGTACAGCAGCTGCATCACGGCATGACCGCGAGGAATCGTGGTCGCCCGCGCCCGCACCCTCTCAGCGGCGCGGAGCGCCATCGCGGCCTCTGCGTCAGGCATCCGATTACTTTCCATCTGGCAAGTATGTGCCATTCGACAAGCCGCCACAACCCCTCCCCTCCGCGGCCGGATCGGCCGCAGCGGCCTGCCACGTAGACTGGGCGGGTTCGTATTTCCCCGATCAGAAGGAATCTCCGTGCTTCGCACACACACGGCAGGCTCACTCGATGCCTCGCACATCGGTCAGACCGTCACCCTCTCGGGCTGGGTCGATCGTCGCCGCGATCACGGAGGCGTCGCGTTCATCGATCTTCGCGATGCGTCGGGCATCGCCCAGGTCGTCATCCGCGACGAGGAGGTGGCGCACCCGCTGCGCTCGGAGTTCGTGCTGCAGGTGACGGGTGAGGTCTCGCGCCGCCCCGCGGGCAACGAGAACCCCAACCTGCCGACCGGCGAGATCGAGCTGATCGCCGCTGACGTCGTCGTGCTCAACGAGTCGGCTCCTCTCCCCTTTCAGGTCTCGAGCGGCCTGGCCGAGTCCGACCCGATCGGCGAGGAGGTGCGCCTGAAGCACCGGTACCTCGACCTGAGGCGTCCGAACCCCGCGGCCGCGATGCGTCTGCGCTCGGACGTCTACAAGGCGATCCGCGACGAGCTGCACAAGCGCGACTTCGTCGAGGTCGAGACTCCGACCCTCACCCGCTCGACGCCAGAGGGCGCCCGCGACTTCCTCGTGCCCGCGCGCCTGCACCCGGGCAGCTGGTACGCACTGCCGCAGTCGCCGCAGCTGTTCAAGCAGCTGCTGATGGTGGGCGGTGTGGAGAAGTACTTCCAGATCGCCCGCTGCTACCGCGACGAGGACTTCCGCGCCGACCGTCAGCCGGAGTTCACCCAGCTCGACATCGAGATGTCGTTCGTCGAGCAGGAGGACGTCATCGAGATGATGGAGTCGCTCGTCGTCGCGATGTGGAAGACCATCGATGTCGATGTGCAGACCCCGCTGCCGCGCATCACCTATGCCGACGCCATGGCGAAGTACGGCTCCGACAAGCCCGACCTGCGCTTCGGTCTCGAACTCGTCGAGGCGACCGAGTACTTCGCGAACACGCCGTTCCGTGTGTTCCAGTCGGAGTACGTCGGTGCGGTGCTCATGCCCGGTGGTGCCTCGCAGCCGCGCAAGACGCTGGATGCCTGGCAGGACTGGGCGAAGCAGCGCGGCGCCCGAGGTCTCGCCTACGTGCTCTTCAACGAGGACGGAACTCTTGGCGGCCCCGTCGCCAAGAACCTGTCCGAGGCAGAGCAGGCCGGCCTCGCCGACCTCGTCGGAGCCAAGCCCGGCGACTGCGCCTTCTTCGCCGCCGGCGAGACGAAGGCCAGCCGCGCACTGCTCGGCGCCGCCCGCGTCGAGATCGGCCGACGCCTCGAGCTGCTCGACCCGAACGTGTTCGCGTTCACCTGGGTCGTCGACGCGCCGATGTTCGAGCCCGCCGGCGACGCGGTGGCATCCGGTGATGTCGCGGTCGGCTCCGGCGCCTGGACGGCGGTGCACCACGCGTTCACCGGCCCGAAGCCCGAGTTCGCCGACACGTTCGACACCGACCCGGCCTCGGCCCTCGCCTACGCGTACGACATCGTGTGCAACGGCTCCGAGCTGGGCGGCGGCTCGATCCGCATCCACCGCGAAGACGTGCAGAAGCGCGTCTTCAACGTCATGGGCATCACCGAGGAGCAGGCCGACGAGAAGTTCGGCTTCCTGCTCGAGGCGTTCAAGTTCGGCGCTCCCCCGCACGGCGGAATCGCACTGGGCATGGACCGCGTGATGCAGCACCTGACCAAGACGGACTCGATCCGCGAGGTCATCGCGTTCCCGAAGTCGGGCAACGGCTTCGACCCGCTCACCGAGGCGCCCGCGGCGATCACGCCCGAGCAGCGCGCCGAGGCGGGCGTCGACGCCGAGCCCGAGGCGTCCGTCCCGGCCTGATCGCCGACCGCAGGCACCCGCCCGGATCGCCGGGCTGATTGCCGACACCCCCAGTAATCACCGACACCCCTGACTCTGGACGTCCACAGCCAGGGGTGTCGGCATCTTCTGGGGGTGTCGGCGGGGCTGGGGGTGTCGGCGGGGCTGACAGGATGGGGGGATGCTGGCATCCCTCCCCCTTCCCCATTCGATCGACACCAGGGCCGGTCTCGCCGAGCTGCGCCGCGCGACGCAAGACGACGCCGACGGCATCATCACGCTGCTCGCCGACGACCCGATCAGCGCCGCGCGCGGGGATCAGGCATCGGATGCCGATCGCCCGGCCTACCTGGCCGCCCTCGGCGACATCCTCGCCAACCCGTCGAACGACCTGCTCGTCGTCGAGCTCGACGGAGCACTCGTCGGCACGCTGCAGCTCACGTCGATTCCTGGAATGGCCAGGCAGGGAGCGCGGCGGCTGCTCGTCGAGGCGGTACGGGTGCGCAGCGACCTGCGGTCGAGCGGCATCGGCTCGGCCATGATGCGCTGGGTGGCGGATGCCGCGGCGCCGGCCCTCGGCGCTGCCATGGTGCAGCTGACTTCCGATGCGTCACGGATCGATGCGCACAGGTTCTACGAGCGGCTCGGCTATGCCGGCTCGCACGTCGGCTTCAAGATCGCGGTCCCCCGCCGCTGACGCTCACTTCAGCGAGCCGGCGACCATCCCTTTGATGAAGCTGCGCTGCAGGAACAGGTACGCGAGCAGCACCGGCACGACCGAAAGCAGGGATGCCGCGGCCGCGGCTCCTGGGTTGCTGCCCTGCGACGCGAAGAACCCCGCGACCGCCGGAGCGATCGTGCGGGTCTCGTCGGTGCGCAGGAAGTAGGTGCTCAGCGCGAACTCGTTCCAGATGCCGACGCCCGCGAGGATCGCGACGGTCGCCGTGACGGGTCGGAGCATCGGGAAGACGATGCGGAACAGCATCTGCAGCGGCCCCGCTCCGTCGACGGTCGCGGCCTCCTCGATCGACACCGGCAGGCTGCGCATGAACGCCGTGTACAGGAACACCGCCAGCGGCAGGTTGCCGGTGACCATGAGCACGATGATGCCCCAGTGGGTGTTCAGCCCGCCGAGGTCTTTCATGAGGGTGTACAGCGGCACGAGCACCGACAGCGGCGGGATCATGATCAGGCTGATGATGCAGGCGTAGACGAGCTGGTTGCCTCGTGTGATCCGCCGCGCCAGTGGGTAGGCGGTGAACGCGCCCAGCACGCACACGAGCACAGTCGAGACGACCGTGACCAGCGCGCTGTTGCCGATCGCCTGCAGAATGTGCCCCTGCTGCATGGCGGTCTGGAAGTTGGCCCAGTGGATCTCGCCGGGGAAGACCCAGGGCGAAGACAGATCGGTCTTGGGCTTGGATGCCGTGGTGAGCCCGAAGTAGAAGGGCAGCAGCTGCAGCAGGGCGATGAACCCGAGACCTGCGTAGATGAGCGCCTTCGACGGCGTCGCGGCGTTCTTCACAGCTCGACCCGCTTTCGATTCAGAAGCGAGTTCAGCACGAACGTCACCGCCACGATCAGCACGAACAGCACCACGCCGATCGCCGCCGAGTACCCGGCCGCCTGGTTCGAGAAGTAGGTCTCGCCGATCAGCGTCGACACCGAGTGGGTCGACTGCCCTGGTCCCCCGCCGGTGAGCACCTGAACCACGTCGAAGAGCTTGAGTCCGCCGATGAGGTTCAGAACGATGCTCGTGGCGAAAGCCGGCTGCAACAGCGGCACGGTGATGCTGCGGAACCTCTGCCACCACGTCGCCCCGTCGAGCTGCGCGGCCTCGTAGTACTCGGTGGGCACGCCCTGAAGCCCCGCGAGGTAGATGACCATCGAGATGCCGACGAACTGCAGCGAGTTGACGATCACGATGACGGCGATGCCCACTCCGGCGTCGGCGAGCCATGCCACCTGCTCCCCGCCGAACAGTGCCCGAACATCGTTGAGGGCGCCGTTGTTGTAGCGGAAGATCAGGTAGTACATCGTGCCGAGCACGACCGGCGAGACCATCACCGGGAGGTAGATGACGGCACGCAGCAGCGACGACCCGCGTGCGATGCGGTCGAGCACGACAGCGAGCCCCAGCCCGAGCACCTGCTGGATCAGCGTGCTGCCGACGCCGTAGATCAGGGTGTTCACCATGGCGGTGCGGAACACCTCGTCGTCGAGCAGGCGCAGGTAGTTGTCGAACCCGACGAAGGCCCTGCTGCGGCTGTACCCGTTCCAGTTCGTGAGCGAGAGGCTGACACCGCTGATCAGCGGGTAGATCGAGAAGACGGCGAACAGCACGAGCGCCGGCACATAGAACCAGTTGAGCCTGCGCGGGAAGATGCCGCGGGTGGCGGAGTTCAGGCGTCGCCCGGGCGCGACGACTGCGACCGTATCCGTGGGATCCGGTGTGGGTGTGACGGTCATCGATCCTCCAGGGCGTCCGGGGCGGGCCGCCGCCCCGGACGCATGCGGTCCTACTGCTGACCGTACAACGTGCCGAACTCGGCCTCGGTCTGCTTCACCGCCGAGTCGACCGTCGTCTGGCCTGTGATGATGCCACCGGTGGTCGAGATGAGCGTGTTCCACATGCCGTTCGGCAGATAGGCGCGGTCGAAGTAGGGCACCATGCGCACCTCGCCCGGCGTGAAGAACTGCTCGTAGCTGTCGGACAGGTCGCCGAGATCGACGTCGACACCGGTCAGGCCCGCAGGGTTGCCGTCGTCGCTCGCGAATGCGCCGATGTTCTCGGTCTCTGCGAGGAAGGCCAGGAAGTCGAGCGCCTGCTCCTTGTGCTCGCCGTCGCGCCACGCGCCGAGCGCGACGCCCTCGCCACCGATGAGGTACTCGGGGTCGCCGTTGATCGCCGGCACCGGCATGAAGCCGAGCTGAGCGTCGGGCACGAACTGCTTCGCGCTGAGCGCGAGGCTGTTCTGGATCATCACGAACGCGGTCTTGCCCTGGCCGAGCGCCGTGGCGATGTCGTCACTGGTCGCCGATGAGAAGTCGGGGTTGAAGTAGCCGGCCTTCGTCCACTCCTCGAGCTTGCTGAACATCGCCTCGAAGCCGCTGTCGACGAATTCGCCGTCGGCGAGCTGCTCGGATTCCTTCCCGTCATACGAGCCCGAGCCGAGCCAGTCCGCGACGTTGCCGGCGAACCAGTCGTCCTTGCCCGAGCTCGAGATGGGCACGACGCCGGTTTCCTTCACCTTCGCCAGTGCCTCGTCGAAGGCCTCGATGGTGCCGAGCGACGCGGGGTCGATCCCGGCGTCTTCGAGCACGGTCCTGTTGTACAGGATGCCGGCGACGTCGGTTGTCAGCGGCAGCGCGAAGAACTCACCATCGTCGTTCTTCATGGTCGAGTCGAGCACGGGGTTGAGCGTGTCGGCCCACGGCTGGTCGTCGAGCGGCTCGAGGAACTCGCTGTACCGCAGCAGAGACCAGCCGTGCGTGGCCCAGATGTCGGGCAGGTCGCCCGAGCCCATGCGCACCTTCATGTCGCCCTCGTAGTCGCTGCCCATCGCGACCACGTCGACTTTCACGTCGGGGTTGTCGTCCTCGTACGCCTTCGCGAGCTTGCCGAGGGCGTCGAAGCGCGGCGTCCCCTCAGCCATCGCCGACTGCACCTCGAGTGCGACCTTGTCGCCGTCACCCGGACCCCCCGATCCAGAGCATCCGCTGAGCGCGACCGCTGCGGCAGCGAGCCCGGCGAATCCGGCCAGCACTGCCCTCCTTCTAGGTGACCTCATCGTCCCTCCTCCGTGGGAGCGTGAATGCGCCCGGCCGGGCGCAGTTCGGAGTCTACGCGGGAAGACAGCACTGATGGCAAGGATCCGTCCGTCGCGATATGCCAGGTGATCCGGTTTCGGATGCCCGTTTCACGGCCCGTCGAGAAGAGGCGAGACGTTCTCGTTCCAGACGTCGAGCCCGAGCTTCGCGATGAGCACGATCACGACGCCCAGGAAGACCACGCGGATGAACCCTGAGCCGCGCGAGATCGCCATGCGGGAGCCGAGGTAGCTGCCCGCGGTGTTCGCGACGCCGAGGATCAATCCGAGCAACCAGAGCACAGCCCCGTGCGGGATGAAGAGGATGAGCGCACCGGCGTTGGTGGCGAAGTTGACGATCTTCGCCTTCGCGCTCGACTGGAGGAAATCGTAGCCGAGCAGCGCGACGAGCGTGATCACCAGGAAGGTGCCCGTGCCCGGGCCGATGAGCCCATCGTAGAAGCCGATCACCAGCCCGGCGGCACCCGCCGTGACGTGATGCCGATGCCCCGCGAAGCGCAGCGCGGTCGCGGCTCCCAGCTGCGGTTTGAAGGCGGTGAACAGTGCGACGGCCAGCAGGGCGACCACGATGATGGGTTTGAAAGCGGATGCCGGAAGCACGGTCGCCACCGCGGCTCCGCCGAATGATCCGGCGAGCGCGATCGCGGCCATCGGCAGCGCTGTGCGGATATCGGGTTTCGCGCGGCGGTAGTAGGTGACGCTGCTCGTCGCGGTGCCGAAGATCGAGCCGAGCTTGTTGGTCGCCAGCGCCTGCACCGGCGTGATGCCCGGGATCAGCAGCACAGCGGGCAGCTGCAGCAGTCCCCCACCACCCACGACTGCGTCGATCCACCCCGCGCCGAACGAGGCGAAGACGACGAGGACGAGGACGCCCCACGTGAGCTGCTCCAAGCCGAGGAATGCACCGATCTCCATCACAGTTCAGGATGCCAGATCATCGCGCGCACGCTGCCGTACGAGACAGAGAACGGCTCGACCTGCCGCACCTGAGCCGAAGCGTCAGAGCGGCAGGTCGAGCCGTCAGAGTGTCTCAGATCAGCACTCGACCTGAATCGCCCTGGGTTTCGTTCCGTTCTTCAAGCAAGGATGTCAGAAGTTCTCGCCTGATACCGATGAACACGTCGACGTCGTCGTGTCCGTCAATGCTGGTGACCACTTCGCCCTCCCGTTTCGTTCGCGACGGCGGGAATGGCAGGCAGAGTACGCGCCGGCCGCTTGTCGAAGCAGTGCAGGTACGCATTAAACTGCTCTCCAGCGGAATCAGGGCAGGGATGATGCGCTGGGGGTCGAATGATGCGGCTCCCGCACCGGGTGCGGCGATGGTGCAGCTGACCTCGGATCCCGTGCGCACAGACATGCACAGGTTTGACGAGCGCTCGGCTACGTCAGCTCGCACATCGGCTCCACATGCCCTGGTGGGCTAACCCCGCGACGGCACGCTCACCCAACATGGTGGTCGTGTCGGTGTCGAGCCGCCGCAGGGCGTCACAGAGCGACCGTCAGGTGCGCACGACGTAGTACCACGCCGGCGTGGTGCCCCCCACGTTTCCGGTCACACTGAGACGGCGGAGAATGGACGTCCCATTGTTCTCGCACGACAGCTCCGGAGGAATGATGACGCGAGCGAGCGTATAGAAGCCGTTCCACGCGTTCATCGTACTGGCCCAGAACTCCCAGGTCACGGTGATCGAGGCGCCGGGCGGGACCTCACCGACTGTCGTGTAGACGTAGCGGGTGCCGTACGGGTCGGAACTACCGCCAGGAACTTCGTCATAGACAGGCGTGCCCAACGCAGACGCGTACGTGCCCGAAGTTCCCACGATCTGAGCATGGAGATCGCGCTGATTTCCCGACAGTTCGACCCAGATCTGGGTTCCAACCGGCCATGGCTCGGTGCCGGTGTTCTGATAGACGTTCTCGACGACAACGTGGGTGTTGAGTGGTACGTCGTAGTGCGGCGTTCCGGACGCGGCGACGTTCGGGAAGCCCGCTGTCTGTGGAGTCGTCGAGATGACCGCCTGGTATTTGTCCCGCTCCGCGAGCGGGATGCACGCGGGCTCCGGCTCTTCGCAGCCCGCGGGTGTACCGGCGAGAGCGAAGCCGTCTGCGGTGATCTGAGTCACCGTGTTGCCCGGGGTGCCGACCACCTGGAACACACCGGACGTAGCGTTAGTCGACCCCCACCACGTGCCGTCGCTCAGCTGCGCCCACCAGCCTTCGTTTGGACCATTTCGCTGGACCGTGTCGACGATCATGTTCGGGTCAAAACCCGCGGGTAGGTTCGTGTACTGCTGTGGCGTCGCCGATGGTGTCGCCACATAGTACATCTCTCCACCTTCGACGTACATCGCACTGTCGTTGTAGCTGTAGGTGAGGTGAGTGACGGGGCCATCCGTCACCTTCCGCCATGCACTGCCATTCCACGACCACAGGGCACCGTTGCTGTCTCGCGCATAGAGAGCCCCCGGGTGGAAGGTGCTGAGATTGCCGACCACCTCAACCACGTCGTCCGGAGCGGTGGGACCGCCCTGCGGCAGCGCCTCGGCTCGCGCCCCCGGGCGAGCCGTCCACACCTGCCCGGTCGCGGAGATGAAGACCGGATTTCCTCGCACCTCATCACTGTCTGCCATCGAGTCGATGACCAGCTGGGTCCCGTCAGGCGCGAGCAGGGGGCGCCACGTTGATCCGCTGAGTCGCCACACTGCACCGCCCGCATCGAGGGCATAGGTCGTACCAGTGCCGTCAGAGTCATAGACCTGAACGATGTTGCTCGCACCGGTGATCGGGGTCGCCGTCGTCGTCGCGAACGATCCGTTCGTCGGCATCGTCGCCTGATAGACGTTGCCGTTGGCATCGATGCCGAACTGACCTGCCCAGATCGACTCGATCGGTGGAGTGCCCGCGACCCGCCAGACCTTGCCACACCCATTCTGCGCAGCCGAATCCCGGAACCACCAGGTGCCGGTGGCATTGTCGAGCAGCACGAGCTCCGAGTTCTGCTGCGACACGACGTCGGCCGTGGCAGCGACACCATCGCAGTCGTACAACTCAGCGGTGACCGGCCCTGTCGCCGCGCCCCGATCACCGAGACCGACGAAGTACAACACTCCGCCCGTCGGGACGCACCCCGAGACCGCCGACGCAGGCGCCGCACCCGCGATGGCGATCACCGGAAGGCTCCACGCCGCACCTTTCATCACCGTGCGACGCGAGATACCACTCGCGACGGCTAGACCCTTGTGCTGCACGACCTCAGTCGTCTCCATGCTTGTTCCTCCCCAGTGGCGCCTTCGCTGTCGCAGCCCCGCCGCACAACGACCACGAGGCACCCGAACTGGGCGACCTCGTCGTTTCAAGACCTGTTTGTATGGTGGCGCGATCCGGGGGACGTGCGCAAAACGCACCGTAGGTGCGACCCATCAGGGGGTCAGTTCCGGTTACGCGCGTCATCGCTGGCCCCCATCGCCGCGCACGCCACTCGGCCCAACAGTTCACGCCGACTTGCCGGCCTGCGGCACTGATGCCAGTGAGCCCCACCGCAGGCGCGGCTCACCGATCAGCCGAGCAGCCCGTCCTCCCAGGCCAGACGAGCGAGATCGAGCTTCGAGTTCGCCTGACGCCCGAGGGCGATGTACTTCTTCTTGACGCGAGTCAGGTACTTGCGCGCCGTGTCCTCCTTGACTCCGATGGACTCTGCAACGGCGCCGATCGGCTTACCTGCGACATACAGCTCGAACACCTTCGCCTCCTGCAGCGAGAGCTGAGGCATCCGCGGATCGGGTGCGACCGCCGCCCTTGCGAGCTCGGTGACGTACTCCTCGCCCACGAGCACCTCGGCGACGGCCGCGAGCAGAGTCTCTTCGGTGTCTGCCTTCGACACCACGCCGTCGAACTCGGCGCCCATCAGCGAGCGCGCCGCCCCGCGGGGAGTCAGCGATGAGACGAGCATGACCCGCACCCCGGCCTTGCGCAGCGCCGCCACTGCCGAGCGCTCACGCTCTCCGTACGCGAGAGGCAGCATCTCGATCAGCAGCAGGTGCGGCCAGCTCGATCGATCCTGACCACGCATCCAGGTCATCAGCGCGTCGAGCGAGTCACTGGCGTGCACGACCTCGATCCCGGCTCCGTCCCTCAGCACCTCCACCGTGCGCAGACGCTGCAGCACGTGCGGCTCCACGACGGCACCTCGACGCCAGGTGCGCGGATACGACCTCGCTCGCATGTGGAATCCCCTGTTCCCTAAAACAACTTCTCGCTGAGAGAGCACCACCCTTCAGAAAAGTGACGAAGACCCACGAAAATCGAATGCAATGGGCGAGATGACCCCTTAACTAGGTCACCGTTTTGCGGGCGCGTCACCTTTTGGCTTGGGGTTCCACTGCCCGGCCGCTTCCGATACTCTCAGATCATCCGCCACGGCTTCTCCGGCCGGACGGCCACCGCTCATCGCATCCGATGGCCCTCGCCCTCTTCCCCCCGCCCGCGAAGAAAGCCAGCCCGTGGCACCACTGTCGAACGACCTGCTCGCCTTCGGCGAGCCGTCGAAGACGCACGCCGACAAATCAGACGCGGAGCTTCTCGACCTGCTGCGGTCAGGCGACACGGATGCCTATGAACAGCTCTGGCGAAGGCACGTGGATGCGGCCAAGCGCGTCGCCAGGCGGCTCAGCTCGTCCGACCATGACGACCTCGTGTCCGACGCCTTCCTGGCCGTGTTCCGGCAGGTGGCGATCGAAGGCAAGGGCCCGCAGGCATCGTTTCGCGCCTACCTCTTCACGACCATGCGCAACACGGCCGCGCGGTGGAGCAGACAGGGCCGAACGCTCATCTCCGACCCCGACGCGGATGCCGCCGTCGATGAGAGCGGATACGAACAGGTCGAACGCGAGCATGAGGGAGCACAGCTGCTCGACGCCTTCCGCGCCCTGCCAGACCGATGGCAGCGCGTGCTCTGGCTGGCCGAGGTCGAAGAGGCCCGCCGTCCGGCGATCGCCTCCGAGCTGGGCATCAAGCCGAACGCCGTATCAGCTCTGCAACGACGCGCACGGACGGGACTGCGCGAGCAGTGGCTGCTGCAGCAGGTTCCCGCCGATCTGCGCAGTGATTCGACTCACGTCGCGCGGCGGCTCCCGGCGAGCCTGCTCGGCATGCGCAACGACGACGCACCCGAGCTCAAGGCGCACCTCAAGGACTGCGCCCTGTGCCGCAGTGTAGAGCGCGACCTGCTCACGGCGTACGCCGATGGCCGCAGCATCACGGCATCGGTCAGCGGTCTGGCTGCACTCGGCGTGATCCTCCCCGGTGCGACCACCATCTGGGCCGCGCCCACCAGCATCAGCATCGCAGCGGGCATCGGCTTCACTCTGGCCTCAGCCGCCGCAGTCGCCGGAATCGTGTCACTCGGTGTCGGCATAGGAGTGATCCCCCCTCTCTTCCCGGCAGGAGGTCCGGCGCCCGCTGCCGCGGCGCCGTCGTACGCGCCCGAGAAGGAGTCGCCGGCCGATCTTCCGCCGCTGCTCCCCGCACCCGACGACACGGCTGCGGCTCTGCCGCCGTCTCCCCCTCCCCCCTCGTCGACGGAGCCGCCGATCGAGGAGATCGATTTCTGGCGCACCGACGGCGAGGTACCGCCGATGCCTGCCCGGCCGGCTCCGCCGACGGAGGCGAACCCTGACGACGTGCCCGCCCCCGCAGAGACCGGTGGAACGCCCCCCGAGCCGGGCACGGAGCAGCCGAACGCGGCCCCGGCGGTCACGACGGCGTCGCCCGCCTCCACGTACATGGCACCGGTGCTGTCGGGCGCGGCGCCGGAATCCGAATCCGTCGCTCTGCGCTTCGGCGACGCCCTCTACACCGTCGCACCGGGTGAGGACGGGAGCTGGGAGTTCGATGCTCGGTCGCTGTCACTTCCGGCAGGCGAGCACCAGGCCGAGGTCTGGACGGTGACCGACGGTGTCTCGTCGCCGGCGACGCTCGTCGGATTCACCATCGATGAGCTGGCCGTCGACGGATTCCAGCAAGACGTGCTGCTCGATCTCGAAGACGCCAGCACCACGGGTCTGGTGCTCAGCTTCACGGGTCCCGCGGGCGGGCTTCTCTGCGTGACCGCCGACACCGGTCAGGCCGCGACCGTTCCCCTCGATGACGACGGGACCGTCACCAGGCGCATGCGCTTCCTGACGACGGGCCTCTACGTCCTCACCTTCGAGACCTGCAGCGCCGACGGCTTCTACGGCCCGGCGGTCGGTCGCACGCAGTGGGTGTCGACGGGCATCTTCGACCCGTGGGGCGACGTGCCCGAGTTCGTGCTCGAAGAGACAGACGCCCAGGACCCCGCTTCGGGCGAAGGCTGATCCGCGCTCTCGAGACGCTACGGCCCCGGGCGCGACCTGCGCTGCCCGGGGCCGTGGCGATCTGCTCAGAGCACGCGCGCGAGGAAGTCCTGCGTGCGCGGATGCTGCGGGTTCGACAGCACCTCGCGCGGGTCGCCCTGCTCGAGGATGTGACCGCCGTCCATGAAGATCAGGCGCGAGCCGACCTCACGGGCGAAGCCCATCTCGTGCGTGACGACCATCATCGTCATGCCCTCGTCGGCCAGCGTGCGCATGACCTGCAGCACTTCGCCGACCAGTTCGGGGTCGAGCGCCGAGGTCGGCTCGTCGAACAGCATCATGTCGGGATTCATGCACAGCGCCCGCGCGATCGCCACGCGCTGCTGCTGCCCGCCCGAGAGGTGACTGGGATAGGCATCCGCCTTCTCGGACAGGCCCACCCGGCCCAGCATCTCGCGCGCGATCTGCTCGGCTTCGGCTCTGCCGCGCTTCTTGACCCTGCGCTGGGCGATCGTCAGATTTCCGAGCACCGACATGTGCGGGAACAGATTGAACTGCTGGAACACCATGCCGATGCGCTGGCGCACCCGGTCGAGATCGGTGTCTTCATCTGTGACGTCGATGCCCTCGATCAGGATGTGCCCGCCCGTGGGCTGCTCGAGCAGGTTCACCGATCGCAGCAGGGTCGACTTGCCCGAGCCCGAGGGACCGATGATGCAGACGACCTCACCGCTGAGCACAGTCAGGTCGATGCCCTTGAGCACCTCGTTGTCGCCATACGTCTTGACCAGACCCTGGATGTCGATCGCCGGGGCATGGATGTCGATCAGATCCGTGCTCATCTCTCCCTCGCCATCCTCCGCTCGAGCCACGCCGTGAAGCGGGTGAGCGGAATCGTCACGATCAGGTACAGCAGCGCCGCCATGATCAGCGGAGTGCCGTTCGCGTTCTGCGTCGACGCATCTCGTGCGAAGGTCGTGAGTTCCTTCGACCAGATGAACGTTCCTGCCACGAACAGCAGCGAGGTGTCCTTCAGCAGCAGCACGAACTCGTTGGTGAGCGGCGGGATGATGATGCGGAAGCCCTGCGGGATCACGACCCAGAAGGTCGTCGCCATCGGCGACATGCCGAGCGACCTTGCGGCCTCGGTCTGCCCCTTCGGCACCGCCTGCAGACCCGCGCGGATCGTCTCTGCCATGTACGCGGATGCCACCAGGATCAGACCGATGAGCCCGAGCACGACCGGCCCTCCGAGGTCTTTGCCCGGCACGCCGGCCGCGATCGGCAGGATGAACGCGATCGCGAAGATCGTGAGGATCGCCGGCAGACCGCGGAACAGCTCGACGTACACCGTCGCGATCCACCGGAACGGCCCGATCACCGACATCTTCATCAGCGCGAGGATGACGCCGATGACCAGGCCCGCGATGAATGCCACCGCGGTGAACCACAGCGTGTTCACCAGGCCGACCGTGATGATGCTCGGGAGCATCTTCACCGCGACCTCGGGGTTGAGGAACAGCGGCACGAGCCGGCCCCAGTTCGCCGTGAGCACGACCCAGAGTGCGATCGCGATCAGCACGGCGTAGACGCAGTAGCGGTAGAGCCTCTGCTTCTGTGTGCGCCTCAGCGCCATTGTCGGTGTCCTTCCGCTCCGGTTCCGGCGCGGGTCACTTCGCCGTGAAGAACTGGTCGTAGATCTTCTGGTACTCGCCGTCGTCCTTCAGCTCCTGGAGCGCCTCATCGACCGCCTCGCGCAGGGCATCCTTCTTGCCCTTCTCGAAGGCGAAGCCGTACTGCTCGTC
Source organism: Microbacterium esteraromaticum (assembly GCF_014084045.1). Classification (NCBI taxonomy): domain Bacteria; kingdom Bacillati; phylum Actinomycetota; class Actinomycetes; order Micrococcales; family Microbacteriaceae; genus Microbacterium; species Microbacterium esteraromaticum. Next base: position 1,858,880 of record NZ_CP043732.1, on the reverse strand, counting down.
GGTCTTGTACTCCTCGACGATCTTGTACGCCTTGTCGGCCTTCTCGTGCTCGAGGTTGACCGGCTGGTCCTGCAGGATGGCGTCGAGCTGACCCGCCTGCATGGCCGGCCACAGGTCGCCGTCCGAGCCCATCTGCAGCAGCTCGGCGCCCTTGGCGTGCTCGGTCGCGTACGACTCGCCCGTTGTGCCCTGCTGCACGCCGACCGTCTTGCCGTCGAGGTCGTCGATGCCCTCGATGCCCGAATCGGTGCGCACGAGCAGCGACTGCAGCGACTCGTAGTACGGCTCCGAGAAGTCGATGTTGGCCTTGCGCTCGTCGGTGATCGTCATCGCCGATGCGCCGACGTCGCACGTGCCGGCGGCGAGCGTGGTTCCCGACTGCAGCGCGTCGAAGCCGACGTCCTGCACGTTCAGCTTCAGGTCGAGCTTCTTCGCGACCGCGGCGAGCAGCTCGATGTCGAAGCCGGTGTAGCCGGTGCCGTTGTCGCCGCCCTCGAACTCGAACGGGGCGTAGGGGATGTCGGAGCAGACAGAGAGGGTGCCGGGCGTGACCAGGTCGTACTCGGCGCCCGCTGCGGGCTCGCCACCGCCGTCGGCGCCGGGGCTGCTGGCGCAGCCGGAGAGAGCGAGGATGGCGGCGGCGGCGACAGCCGTGCCGAGGATCAGGGGACGGCGCTTCATGGCCACTCCTTCGTGACAGGGGCTTGCGCCCTCGGGCGGGTAGAACTCATCTTGTCACGCGGTTCACCGCATCGTGACGAGGGTCGGGCGGTCGCCCGATCACATTTGCGTTGCAACGTCGGCGCTCGTCAGACCTCGAAGTCGACGGCGACGCGAGAGGCGACGACCGACGCGATGTAGGCGCCGGCTTCTTTGTGCGCCGGGTGCACCTGGTAGGCCGCGAGGGCCTCCAGCGAGTCGACATCGGCGACGAGGGTGACATCCCAGTTGACATCGGGATGCGCGACATTCGCCCCTGCCGACACCGCGCGCAGCTCGGGCACGACGCCCATCAGCGCGTTCAGTCGACGGGCGACCTCGGCCGCCTGCTCCGCGCGCACCGCGGCGTCTTCGGCCGCGAGCTTCCAGCTGACGACATGACGGATCACTTCATGGCCTCCTCGAGTGCCTGACGCAGACGGTCGGGCGACACGCGCCAGTGCGCGTGCAGCTCGCCGTCGATGAGCACGACCGGGATCTTCTCCCACCAGCGCTCGTAGAGCGCGGGATCATCGGCGATGGACTTCTCGACGATCTCGAGACGCTCGGCGGCGGCATCCGGCAGCTCGGCGACGACGGCGTCGACCACCTCGCCCGCGACCTCGCAGAGGTGGCAGTCGGGCTTGCCGATGATCGTGAGCGTTGTCACTGCTCTACCGGGCGCCCCTGGGCGACCCAGGCGGCGGTGCCGCCGTCGACGTTCGTGGCATCGTGACCGCGCTCCGCCAGCACCTCGACGACCCGGCCCGAGCGACCGCCCAGCTCGCAGATGACGTCGAACGCCTCACCGGGCAGCTCATCGAGGCGGCCGCCCAGCTCGGACATCGGCAGGTTAATCGCGCCGGGGACGTGCCCCGCCTCGAACTCGTGGCGCTCGCGCACATCGATGAGGGGCACGCCCTCGCGCTCGGCGAGCTGCTCGACGGTGATCGACTTCATGGGTTCTCCTCTGTGGCCGCAGACACGAAGCGCCCGTCCGGAGACAGGCGCTTGTGTCGTGCCGCTTACTTCTTGTTGCGGCGCTGGTGGCGAGTCTTGCGAAGCAGCTTGCGGTGCTTCTTCTTCGCCATGCGCTTGCGGCGCTTCTTGATGACTGAACCCACGGAAACCTCACTAAGTCAGGGGTTGGATGCCATGGAACGGCACCCGGGTACGAGGCACGAAAAAAATGCCTCGGACGATTCTAGCAAACCGTCGCACGCCTCCCGAACCGGCGGATCAGCCCACGTCGGCGATCGGGGTGCGCATCGCATCGGCCACGGCCGACTCGGGCACCCGGTAGCTGCGGCCGAAGCGGATCGCCGGCAGCTCACCCGCGTGCACGAGTCGATACACGGTCATCTTGGACACGCGCATGATCTCGGCGACCTCGGCCACCGTCAGGAATCGAACGTCTTGAACGTCGGGCATCCCCAATACCCCTTTCTGCTGAAGCACAGCATATGGGGTGGGTGCGACAGCTGTAAACACGTGTGGCTGCTGCGACTCCGGGCGCTCAGGCTCCACCTTCGCGCGCGGCACGGGCGCGAGCCTCGCGCAGGGCCAGCCGCTCCTCCTTGCGAGCCGCATGCAGCGCCTTCTCGGCCTCGCGCAGCGCCTTCCGCTTCTCGCGCACCTTCTTGTCGGCGAGGACCTGCGGCGGGTCTTCACTCTGCCACTGCACGGGAGGGACAGGTCCGGCACCGGCTGCGCGTTCGTCGACGTAAGCCGCCACGCCCTCGAGCAGGCGATGCAGACCGAACCGGAACGTGTCGGAGTCGTCGAGGAAGACACCGTCGTCGACGGCGGCGCGCAGCGCGGGGAACTCGTCGGCGGTGATGACACGGTCGAAGAGCGCCGACTCCTGCTGAGAGATCTGCTCGGCGTTCAGACCCGTCGCGCGGGCCTGCTCGGTGTAGCCGGCGAAGACGATGCCACACCACCGCGCCTGCCCCATCACAGCCAGCGCGACACCGATGCGCTCGGTCGGGCTGAGCCCGGTCTCACCGAGGGCATCGAGCGATGCGTCGAGCCAGGCCGAGCTGTTGGGCGTGACGGGCGAGCCTGTGATGGGAAGGGTCAGTATCCAGGGGTGCTCGAGATAGACGGCGACGGCCGCGTCATAGAGCGACTCGAGCTTCGCCCGCCACCCCACCTGCTCGCGATGCGCCTCGGGCGGCAGGCCCGTCGCGTGCTCCTGCATGAGCAGCAGCAGGTCGTCCTTCGCGCTGACATAGCGATACAGCGACATCGGCGTGAACCCGAGTCTGGCGGCCACGGCCGCCATCGAGACCGCACCGATCCCCTCGGCGTCGGCCAGCGCCACCGCAGTGTCGACGATGCGCTCGACGCTCATCTCGCGCTTCGGCCCGCGCTGCGGATCCGCCGCGATGCCCCATGCCAGTGCGATGCCGCGGGGAAGGTCGGTCTCGTCGTCGGCCATGCGTCAAGCATAGGTTGTGTATGTCATAAACAGCGTGTTAGCGTCATAAACAGTATTTGCCATACACAGAAGGGGATGCCATGCCGCTCGCCATCCACGCGACAGCGCTGAGCAAGCAGTACCGGGGGCGCACCGTGCTCGACGGAATCGACCTCGAGGTGGAGAGGGGTGAGATCTTCGCGCTCCTCGGCGCCAACGGCGCGGGCAAGACCACGACCATCAGCATCCTGACCACGCTCGTCCGACCCGACGGCGGCACGGCCGCCGTCGCCGGCCACGACGTGGTCGTCTCGCCCGAGGAGGTGCGCCGTCGCATCAGCCTCACGGGGCAGTCCGCTGCGGTCGACGACATGCTCACCGCATCCGAGAACCTCACGATGTTCGCCAGGCTCGGCGGCCTCGGCATCCGCTCGGCTCGCGCTCGCGCCGCCGAGCTGCTCGAATCCCTCGATCTGGAGGAGGCGGCGAACCGCAGGGTCGGCACGTTCTCCGGCGGAATGCGCCGACGCCTCGATCTCGCGCTGAGCCTGATCGTCGCACCCGAGGTGCTCTTCCTCGATGAGCCCACCACCGGTCTCGACACCCGCAGCCGACGCACTCTGTGGCATCTGATCCGCTCCCTGGCCGACGCGGGCACGACGGTCTTCCTCACCACCCAGTACCTGGAGGAGGCCGATGAGCTGGCCGACAGGATCGCCGTGCTCGACAGCGGACGTATCGTCGGGCTGGGCACACCTGCGCAGCTCAAGGCCCGCATCGGCGGCACCTCGGTCGAGGTGGAGAACGCCGACGGGGCCCTGCTGCTGAGCCTGCCCACCGACGGCACGATCGCAGGGATCCGCGCCGCGCTCGACTCGATCGGCCTCGTCGAGGGCGCGCTGCACCTGCGCACCCCCTCACTCGACGACGTCTTCCTCGCGCTCACCGGAGATCCGTCCTCGGCTCGGACCACCCCGCTCACCTCATCACGAAAGGAATCAGCATGACCGCCCTCCTCGACGCCTCCGCACCCGGCATCCGTCCGCGGCTTCGCGGCCTGACCGCCGAAGCGGTCTTCATCGACCGGAGCCTTCGCCGGTCGCTGCGCGACGGCGAATCGCTGCTCATGGCGATCCTGCTGCCCGTGATGCTCATGCTCGTCTTCACCTGGATCTTCGGAGGAGCGATCGATCCGGGCGGCGGCTACGTCGACTACGTCGTGCCAGGCATCATCCTGACCTGCGCGGGTTTCGGCGCCTCGTCCACCGCCGTGTACGTCGCGACCGACATGTCATCAGGCATCATCGACCGGTTCCGCACCCTTCCGCTGCGGGCGAGCGCGGTGCTCACCGGGCACGTGGTGGCGAGCCTGATACGCAACCTGCTCGCAACCGCGATCGTCGTCGGCGTGGCCCTGCTCATGGGGTTCCGCCCCTCGGCATCCCCGGGAGAGTGGATCGCGGCATCCGCCCTCATCGCGCTGTACATCCTCGCCATCACCTACCTGTTCGCGGCCATCGGCCTGGCGGCGGGCAGCGCCGAGGCGGCGAACGGCTACGGGTTCGCGCTGCTGTTCCTGCCGTACGTCTCGAGCGGGTTCGTGCCGGTGGAGAGCATGCCCGAATGGCTGCAGCCCGTCGCGGAGCTGCAGCCGCTCACCCCGATCATCGACACGATCCGCGGTCTGCTGCTGGGGAACACGCTCACGAGCGAGCCGCTCTGGGCCGTGGTCTGGTGCGTCGCGATCATCGTCGGCGCCGTCGCGTGGGGCAACGCCCTGTATCGACGCCGCGGCGTTCGTCGCTGACGCCGGGCCGGGCCCGCCTCGTTCGGCGGGTCCGGCTCAGGTGCCGAGCTTCTTCAGGGCCGTGGTCACCACGTGCTTGGCCGACGCCGCCGCTCGGCCGACGACCTCGGCCGCATGCGCGGTCGCTGCCGGCAGCGGTGCGAACGGGATGTCGATCTCGGGCGCCTGATCGCCGTACGCGTCGACGAGGAAGGGCACGAGCCAGTCGTCGACCTCTTCGAGCGGCCCGGCCGAGAGACTGTAGAAGCGACGCTGACCGTCTTCGCGAACCGTCACGAGCTGCGCCTCGCGCAGCACCTTCAGATGCTTCGACACGGTGGGCTGACTGATACCCAGGCGGCTGACGATCTGGGTGACGCTCGTGCCCCCTTCGGACGACTCGCTCAACAGCAGCCGGAGGATGTCTCGCCTCGTGCCGTCTGCGATCACGTCGAAGATGTCGGTCATCCCCTCAGGGTAGTCGGCACCGCACCGGAGTACCATGACGAAGGCTCGGCGAACGACGCCGGCCACCGGAGGAAAGGGGAACGATGTCGGGCATCGTGTCGGCATCCTCCCCGCGGCGAACCCTGCGCGGCGTCGGCAGGCAGGTCAAGCACCTCGTCACCTCATCGCCGTCGCGATTCGCGATCATCATCTTCGCCTCGCTGATCCTGCTCTTCACCGGCCTGCTCTCGCTGCCGATCGCGTCGGCCGACCGCACGGTCACCCCGCTCAGCGACGCGCTGTTCACCGCGGTGTCGACAATCTGCGTCACCGGCCTCGCGACGGTCGACATGGCTGCGCACTGGTCGCCATTCGGCAATGCGGTCATCTTCGTCGGCGTCAACATCGGCGGCATGGGCGTGCTCACGCTCGCCTCGGTCATGGGTCTGGTCATCTCCAAGCGGCTGGGGCTGCGCGCCAAGCTGCTCGCCGCCGGCGACACCAACCCGATGCGCGCGCACGGCGGCCCGGTCAACGAGAGCCAGACCGTGCGCCTCGGCGAGGTCGGCCAGCTGCTGACCACGGTCGCGCTGTCGACCCTGGTGATCGAGGGCACCCTGGCGGTGCTTCTCTACCCAGCCTTGCTGTGGGCCGGCATCCCGCCCATCGCCGCGCTCTGGGAAGCCCCGTACTACGCCGCCATGGCGTTCACGAACACCGGCTTCACGCCCAACGCGGGGGGCGTGACGGTCTTCGCGGACGACTACCTCGTGCTCACGCTGCTGATGACCGGCGTGTTCCTCGGCAGCATCGGGTTCCCCGTCATCTACACCCTGATCAAGCACGTCTGGCATGTGAAGCGGTGGTCGCTGCACTCCAAGCTCACGATCATCACCACCGTGCTGCTGTTCATCGTCGGAGCCGCGGTCTTCCTCGTACTCGAGTTCGACAACCCCCGCACGTTCGGCTCGATGGATGCCGGCGAGACCACGATGAACGCGCTCTTCCTGTCGGCCATGACCCGGTCGGGCGGATTCAACGTGATCGACATCGCCGACCTGCACGGATCGTCGATGCTCGTCGGCTGCATGCTCATGTTCGTCGGCGGCGGCTCGGCATCCACCGCGGGCGGCATCAAGGTCACCACGCTGGCAGTGCTCGCCATCGCCGTCTGGTCGGAGGCGAAGGGACGCCCGTCTGTCGAGGCGTTCGGGCGCCGCATCCCCTCCGACGTGCAGCGCGTGGCCCTCAGCGTCGTCGCCTGGGGCGCCACGATCGTCGCCGTCTCGACGGTGATCATCGCCCAGATCACCAAGGCCGACATCATCGACGTGCTCTTCGATGTCATCTCGGCGTTCGCGACGGTCGGCCTCAGCTCCGGCCTCACCGCCGAGCTGCCGGACTCGGCCAGCTACGTGCTCGCCGTGACGATCTTCATGGGGCGCGTTGGTACAGTGACACTCGCCGCGGCGGTCGCCGCGACTTCCCGATCGCAGCTCTACTCGCTGCCCGTCGAAAGGCCGATCGTTGGTTGAGATGGTGCGGGGCGACGCCCCGGTGCTCGTGATCGGACTCGGCCGTTTCGGCGCCGCATGCGCCGGCGAGCTCGACCGCCTCGATCGCGAGGTGCTCGCGATCGACGAAGACCTCGGCCTCGTGCAGAAGTGGTCGGAGCGAGTCACCCACACGGTTCAGGCGGATGCCCGCAACATCGACGCGCTGCGCCAGATCGGCGCGCAGGACTTCCAGGTCGCTGTCGTCGCCGTGGGGTCGCTGATCGAGGCATCCGTGCTGATCACCGCCAACCTCGTCGACCTGAAGGTGCCGCAGATCTGGGCGAAGGCCGTCTCGCAGTCGCACGGCAAGATCCTCGCGCGCGTCGGCGCGAACCACGTCATCTATCCCGAGCGCGAGGCCGGCGAGCGGGTCGCTCACCTGGTCAGCGGCCGGATGCTCGACTTCATCCGCTTCGACGATGACTTCGTGCTCGCGAAGATGTACCCGCCGAAGTTCATCCGCGGCGTGCGCCTGAACGAGTCGGGCGTGCGGTCGAAGTACAGCGTCACGGTGGTCGGCGTGAAGAGCCCCGGCAAGCCCTTCCGCTATGCGGAGGCGAACACCGTGGTCACCAACCACGATCTCATCATCGTCTCGGGCACGAACGTCGACATCGAGCGCTTCGCCGGCCTCGACCGGTAATCGGTTCCGCGCGGCTCGCGATTCCGGCGCTGAGAACAGGCTCGTTCGCCAGAACAGGCCGGATGCCCGGAATTCGTCCTGCCCCGGGCAACCGTCCTGTTCTCGATCGCGGGCGCCCGGGTCCCCAGACAGCCGCACTCAGGCGCCGGCAGCGAGCTCCTTCGCACGGGCGAGGGCTGCGGCGGTCGCGTCGGCGAAGACGCCGTCGAGCCCGGCGGCCTGCAGCACCGCGACTGCCCGCTCCGTCGTGCCCTTGGGGCTGGTCACGCGGCGGCGCAGCTCGGCCGGATCCTCTCCGGATGCCGCCAGCAGGGCGGCCGCGCCGATGAACGTCTGCTCCGACATGAGTCGGGCATCGGCATCCGAGAATCCCATCCCCCGCGCAGCCTCCGTCAGCTTCTCGATCAGCAGGAAGACGTACGCGGGACCGGAACCGGAGACCGTCGACAGCGCGTCAATCTGCGACTCGGGCACTTCGATGACCGCGCCGACCTGCTCGAACAGGGCGCGCACGAGTGCGATGTCGTCTTCGGTGGCCGCGGGACCTGCCGCGATGCCGGTCACGGCACGCCCGACCGTGGCCGGGGTGTTCGGCATCGAGCGCACCGTGTGCGCGCGATCGCCGAGCGCGTCGGTGAAGGTCGCCAGCGTGACGCCTGCCGCGAGGCTCACGACGATCGCGTCGTCGCGCAGCGACGGGGCGATCTCGCGCAGCAGGTCGGGCACCATGGCGGGCTTCACGCCGACGAGGATGATCCGTGCCGCGGCGGTCGCCTCGGCGTTGCCGTCGGGATTCTCCTCCAGGGCGATGCTGGCGACTCCGGGGAGGGACGCGAGGGCATCCGCCTTCTCGCGGGTCCTGTTGGTGGCGATGATGCCGCCGTCGACCGCGACGCCCGAGGCGACGACCCCCTGCAGGATCGCGCCTCCCATGGAACCTGCTCCGAGGAATGCGAGTGAGGGGAGGGAATCGACCATGCCGCCCATCCTACGAGGCCCACTCAGCCGAGTCGGCCGGCAGCGACGAGCTCTTGCGATCAGAGTCGCACGGGCGCGAGGATCCCCTCGGAAGGAGCATCCGCCTGCCCGAGCATGATCGCGGCGAGCTGATCTCCGACGATCGGGCCCATCGTCAGTCCGCCCGCGCCGAAGCCGGCGTTGAGGTAGACACCCGGCATCGTGTCGATCGCCCCCACGACGGGCAGCGTGCCCTCGGGCATCGGGCGAAGGCCGACGCGGGTCTCGATCAGCGTCGCATCGGCGAGGCCGGGTGCGACGGCGAGCGCGTTCTCGAGCACCTCTCGCTGCCCGGCCGCCGTCACCCGCGGGTCGAAGCCGGTGCCCGGCTCCCTGGTCGCGCCGACCACCACTCGCGAGTCGTCGAACGCGAGCATGTAGTGACCCGACATCGGGTGCACCGACGGCCAGAAGCGGGTATCGACCGAACCAACGTGGAGGTGGGTGATCTGACCGCGCTGCGGCTCGATCGCGACCCGCTTGCCCAGAGGCTCCAGCAGGCGGTTGGTCCAAGCGCCGGCGGCGAGGACGATGCTGTCAGCGACGATCTGGCGACCGTCGACCACCGCCGCCCAGAGTCCGTCGGCGGTGGGCTCGAGCGTCGCCGTTCCCTCGACGACCCTTCCGCCGAGCCGCTCGATCGCGTCCAGCAGCCCACGGCGCAGCACCCGCCCGTCGACGCGCGCGCCGCCCGAGATGTGGATGCCCTCGAAGCCGTCTCCGAGCGGAGGGAAGAGCTCCTTCGCACGCGCCTCGGACACCCGCGACACCTCGCCCGCGAGACGTGCGGCGCCGATCCGGCTGTGCACGCGCTCCTCGACCTCGTCGAGAAGGCTCGCCTCGCGGTTGACGACGAGAGCCCCCGACTGGCGATAGCCGATGTCGTCGATGCCCACTTCGGCCAGGCGCGGGATCAGCTCGTCGTAGAAGTCGGCTCCCGCCGCGTAATAGCGGTAGTACCCCCCCTCGACCGCCGAGCTCCAGGGCTGGATGATCCCGGCGCCGGCGGCCGTCGCCGGCGCCTCGAACCCCGATTCGATCATGGTGACGTCGACGCCGCGCCTCGCGAGAGCGAAACCCGTCGAAGCGCCGGCGACGCCGGTTCCGATCACGATGGCAGTGGGGCTCGAGGCCATGGCAGTTCTCCTTGCTGGTGAGGTGGCTGTGCAGCGATCAGTACGACGGGTGATGCGCCGAGGCGTCGCCGTCTGCCGACAGCCAGATCGCCTCGACGATGCCGTCTGTGCGGTTGAGGATGGTATGGGGTGTCTGCGAGCTGAGATGTATGGCGTCGCCCGCGCCGAGCTCGACGATCTCGTCGCGCAGCTCGAACGTCAATGTGCCGGATAGGACGACGGCGACCTCTTCGCCCTCGTGGCTCAGCCTCGGCAGGGCGACCTTCGTGGGGTGGATCCGGAGGAAGATCGGCCGCAGGCCGGACTGCGCGACGGCGGCCGAGAAGGCGAAGTACTCCCGCTCGCCCACGACGCTCTTGGGCTTCGGACGATCGCCGGCGCGCCAGATCCCGAACTCGGCCTGAGCCGGAGCCGCATTCGATGCCGCCCCGACGACGTCTGCGGGATCGATCTCCAGCGCTCGGGCGATGCCGAACAGCGAAGTCAGCGACAGTGAGCACTCCCCTCGCTCCACGAGCGAGAGGAAGCTGGCCGACATCCCAGACCGTGTCGCCAGATCGCGCAGGCTGAGCCCCGCCTCCTTGCGGATGTCGCGCAGCCGGCTGCCGACAGCCACCAGCGTCGCATCGGCGCCGTTCTCCATATCCCCTCCGAAGGGTTCGTTCCCAACGATGTACGCGCACAGCATATGCCGCTCACGGAGCGTACGCATATTCTGCACACAACTGCGACAGAGTACCGAAAAACCCGGAGAAGTCGCCTGCACACTCCACATTACTTGTGCAGTATTGACGCACACGGACATCGTCGCTATGTTCGTGACCAATCTCGCGAAGGCGGCGCGAACGTCGCCGCTCGCCACACCCCATCCCAACGCCAGGAGGCCGAGTGCTGAACTATCTGCTGCGACGGGTGCTCGAAGCGATCCCTGTGCTGCTGATCATCCTCACGTTCGTCTTCGTGCTGGTGAACGTCGCGGGTGATCCGGTTGCGAGCATGCTCGGCGAGGAGGCCACGCCCCAGCAGGTGGCCGCCACGCGCCACGCGCTCGGCCTCGACCGGCCCATAGTCGTTCAGTACGTCGACTACCTCTGGCATGTCGTCCAGGGTGATTTCGGCGATTCCTACCGCTACGGTCAGCCGGCGCTGGTGCTCGTGCTGCAGCGCCTGCCCGTCACCCTCACGCTCGCGATCAGCGGAATCGCGCTGGCCGTGGCCTTCGCGATCCCCGCAGGCGTCATCGCCGCGGTGCGCCGAGGAAGCGCACTGGACAACTCGCTGCTCGGCATCTCGGTGCTGGCGAAGGCGATGCCCAACTTCTGGCTCGGCATCATGCTGATCCTGGTCTTCTCCGTCGGACTGCGCCTGCTTCCCGTCTCGGGCTCCGGCTCGATCGCCCACCTGGTCCTTCCGGCGGTCGCCCTGGCCACAGGCGTCGCCGCCGAGATCATGATGCTGGTGAGATCCAGCGTGATCGAGGAGCTCGGGAACGACTACGTGCGCACCGCGCGCGGCAAGGGCATCACCGAGTCGCGTGTGCTTCGCGTGCACGCGCTGCGCAACGCGTTCGTTCCGGTCACCAGCATCGTGCTCCTGCAGTTCGCGGGCCTCATCGGCGGCGCGATCATCGTGGAGACCGTCTTCGCCTGGCCGGGGCTGGGGATGCTGCTCATCCAGGCCGTCACCAACAAGGACCTGCCGGTCGTCCAGGCCGGCGTATTCGTCGTAGCCCTGATGATCATCGTCGTGAACCTGTGCGGCGATGTCATCTTCCGCCTCTCAGACCGGAGGATCCAGCTGTGACCGGCACCGATGCACCGCAGTCGACCCATGCGATCCGTCAACCGAAGAAGCGCGCCTCCCTGCTGCGCTCGGCCACCTGGCCCGCGCGCGTGTCGATGGCGATCCTGGCCGCCATCTGCCTCCTGGCGGTGATCGGGCCGTGGGTGACGCCTCATGACCCTGCTCAGATCGACGTCACGAAGGCGCTGCTGCCTCCCTTCACCACCGATCCGGCCGTCCACGTGCTCGGCACGGACAACCTCGGGCGCGACATCCTCTCGCGGCTGATCGTCGGCTCGCGGATCTCGATCCTCGTCGGGGTGCTCGGCGTCACCGTGGCGGGCGTCATCGGCGTGACGGTCGGCATCGTGGCCGGCTACTTCGGCGGCTGGGTCGACGCCGTGCTGATGCGGATCGTCGACGCCTTCCTCTCGATCCCGACGATCCTGCTGATCCTCGCCGTGCTCGCGATCCTCAACCCGGGCGTGACCACCCTGATCATCGTGCTCGGTCTGACGACCTGGGTGGTCTACGCCCGCCAGGTGCGCAACGAGGTGCTCGAGATCCGCGAGCGCCTGTTCGTGAAGGCCGCACGAACCTTCGGCTCGGGGAACCTGTTCATCACCACGCGGCACATCCTCGTGAACGTCGTCCCCACGTTCGTCGTGCTCTCCACCCTCAGCGTTGCGGCGCTGATCGTCACTGAGTCATCCCTGAGCTTCCTCGGGCTGGGCATCCAGCCGCCGGATGTGTCGTGGGGCCTGATGCTGACGGGCGGACGCGACTACCTCGCCACCGCGTGGTGGGTGAGCACGTTCCCTGGCCTGGCGATCACCCTCACGGTGCTCTGCATCCTGTTCATCGGCGACTGGCTTCGCGCCCAGCTCGACCCTCGGCTCAAGACCACGGTGTGAGGAATGACCATGCAGCAGACACCCCTTCTCCGCGTCGAGAACCTCGTCGTCACACCGAAGAACGACCCCTCGCTCACGCTGGTCAACGATGTCTCGTTCGACATACACCCCGGCGAGCGCGTGGCGATCGTCGGCGAATCCGGATCGGGAAAGAGCCTGACCTGCTTCTCAGTCATGGGCCTGCTCGACCCGGCCCTCCAGGTGAGCAGCGGTGAGATCAGCTGGGAGGGACGCAGCACGCTCTCCATGACCCCGTCGGAGCACCGCAGGCTGCTGCGCACACAGCTCTCGATGGTGTACCAGGAGCCGCTGACCGCGCTCAATCCGCTGATGAGCCTCGGCCGGCAGATCAAGGAGGGTGTTCCGGGTGTCCGGGACGAGGACGTCCTCCGCATCCTGGACGAGGTGGGCATGCGAGACCCGCAGCGCGTCGCGCGGGCCATGCCGCACGAGCTGTCGGGCGGCATGCGTCAGCGCGCGATGATCGCCATGGCGATGGTGCGCCAGCCGCGACTGCTCATCGCGGACGAGCCGACGACCGCCCTCGACGTGACCATCGAGTACCAGGTGCTCAAGCTCATGTACGAGCTGACCGAGCGGATGAACACCGCGCTCCTCTTCGTAACGCACGACCTCGGGGTCGTCGCGAGGCTCGCCGATCGCGTCATCGTGATGTACCTCGGCGAGGTCGTCGAGGAGGGCGAGACAGCGGAGGTGCTGGGGGCGCCTGCCCACCCCTACACGAAGAGGCTGCTGGCCGCGTCCTCGCTCGCGACTGCACGCAAGCTCGTCCTCGAGGAGGAGAAGTGATGGGAGCCGACACCATCGACGCAACGGACGCGATCCTCACCCTGAGAGGGATCCGCAAGGCGTTCCGGGTACGGAAAGGGCTCAAGGCCCTCGAGATCCAGGCTCTCGACGGAGTCGATCTGACCCTTCGCCGCTCGAAGGTGCTCGGAGTCATCGGCGAGTCGGGCTCCGGCAAGTCGACCCTCGCGAACATCATCATGGGCCTCGACACACCCGACGCGGGACAGATGATGTTCGACGGAGCCGAGATCGACATGCATTCGCGGCGTGTCCGCGCATCGATCGCACGCGACATCCAGGTCGTCTTCCAGGATCCGTACTCCTCGCTGAATCCCCGCATGAATGTCTTCCAGCTCCTGCGGGAGCCGCTGCGCCACGTGCCCTTCGACTCGAAGAACGCGCTCTGGGAGCACTGCGCCGAGCTGCTCGAGCTCGTCGGACTCGATGCCGATGCCCTCGATCGCCACCCCCACCAGTTCTCGGGAGGCCAGCGGCAGCGTATCGCCATCGCGCGGGCGATCGCACTCAAGCCGAAGGTGCTCGTGTGCGACGAGGCGGTCTCGGCCCTGGACGTCTCGATCCAGGCGCAGGTGCTCGAGCTTCTCGCCGACCTGCGCGAGCGCCTCGGACTCTCGATCGTCTTCATCGCCCACGGTCTGAGCGCCGTCGAGCGGATATGCGACGACGTGATGGTGATGAACGGCGGCCGGGTGGTGGAAGAGGGGCCGAGCGCGCAGGTGCTGCAGACGCCCGCGGATCCCTACACGCAGCGCCTGGTAGCCGTCAGCCGCGACATCGTTCCCTTCAGACTCATGCCGCACGACACCGAAGCCTGAACACCCCCCTACCCGCACCACCGACTCTCCACAGGAGGAGAAATGACGCAATCATCCAAGAAGAGGCGCATCGCAGCAGTGTCCTCACTGGCTGTCGCCGCGCTCGCGCTCACCTCGTGCGCGCTGGGAAGCGACCTCGAGGAGGCGAACAAGGGAGGCGACGACAGCGAGGTCAAGCGACTCGTTCTCGCGCAGAGCTCTGATTTCAAGTCGCTCGACCCCCAGAACCTCGTCGAGACCCCCGGCGAGCGGATCATGCGCAACGTGTACAGCCGTCTGTTCACCATCGACGACGACATGAATCCCCAGCCTGATCTGGTCACCCAGTACGAGCAGACCGACGACCTCACCTGGGTCTTCCACATCCGCGACGACGTGACGTTCCAGAACGGCGACCCGCTCACCGCAGACGACGTGGCGTTCTCGCTGAACCGCCCCTCGGACGACGACGGACTGCTCGAGTACCTCTACTGGAACGGCATCGAGGATGTCACCGCCGTCGACGAGCACACGGTCCAGATCAAGACCAAGGAGCCGATGCCCACCCTCATCCGTCTCCTGGCCAAGAGCGGCGGTGACATCATGCCGTCGAAGCTCATCGAGGAGATCGGCCTCGACGAGTTCTTCAAGGCTCCCATCGGATCGGGGCCGTACCAGATCCGATCGTGGACGCCCGACGATCGCATCATCCTCGACGGCTACGACGACTACTTCGGCGGCGAGCCGAAGTGGGACGAGGTCGAGTTCCGAGTGATCCCGGAGGCGTCCACCCGCATCGGCGAGCTGCTGACCGGCGGCGTCGACATCATCACCGACATCCCGCCGGTCGACTGGGACCGCCTCGAGACCGAGGAGAGCGCTGACGTCGTGTTCGGCGACACGACCCGCACGATGCTCATGCTCCTGCGCAACAAGCAGGGGTGGATCACCGCCGACAAGCGGGTGCGCGAGGCGATCGATCTCGCCATCGACAACGAGGAGATCACGGAAGGCCTGTACAAGGGCGCGGCGAAGCCGATCCGCTCCCGCGTGCCGGTCGGCATCTTCGGCGCGAACCCCGACCTCCAGGACACCTTCGTGTACGACCTCGAGCGCGCCAAGGAGCTGGTGGCCGAGGTCGAGGCCGAGACCGGCGAGCCCATCGTGCTGAACATCACCGCGCCGAACAACAGGTATCCGCTCGACTCGGATGCGACGCAGATGATCGCTCAGATGCTCGAGGAGGCCGGGTTCACCGTCAAGCTCGAGGTGCTCGAAGGCGCCGCGATGAGCGACGCGTTCGGCAACAACACGTTCGGGGAGGGCATGATCATCGGTCTCGCCGATGCCCTGCTCGACGCCAAGTACTCCGTCGGTCACTATCTGGCCGGGGACCCGGCGAACGTCGGCCGTGCCGACTACGACAACCCGAAGGTGAACGACCTGCTGCACGAGGCCAACATGAGCATGGATCAGGACCTGCGCGAGAAGAACTATCAGGAGGCTCTGCAGATCATCGCAGACGACCGCGCGCACGTGTTCCTGTACCAGCTGCCTGCCGCATACGGAGTGTCGACCCGGGTGGAGTTCGAGCCCCGTCTCGATGACCGCACCTACTTCGACGACATCACTCTGAACTAACCCCCGAGGAGGGGTGTGCGCAGGTGCCGGCCGGGCACCCGCGCACACCCCTCCTGCCATGACTGCACCGCTCAACTCACGACCTAAGGAACACACATGACCGAGCCGCTCTTCGACCCCCGCCGCACCGCGTTCATCTCGATCGACATGCAGAACGGCGTCGCCAGTCACGACTCCGTGCCGAACTCCGCCGAAGAGGTGATCTCGCGCGTCTCGACCATCGTCGACGCAGCGCGCGCCGGCGGCGGACTGGTCGTCTACGTCCGCACCAGCTTCCTGCCCGACGAATCCGACGCTCTTCACCCGAAGATGGACGTCGCGCGACCCGCTCGGCCGACGCGCCCCGAGGGATGGGATCAGATCGTTCCGCAGCTGCAGCCGCTCCCGACGGAGCCGGTCGTCGTCAAGCGGAGCTTCGACGCCTTCTACGGATCCGAGCTGGACCTGGAGCTGCGGCGACACGGCATCGACACGATCGTCATCGCCGGCATCTCGACGCATTTCGGTGTCGAGGGAACGGCCCGGAGCGCCTACAACATGGGCTACGACGTCATCGCGGTCGAGGACGCCATGGGCGCCGCGAGCCTTGCCGGGCACGAGGGGTCGCTGAAGAACGTGCTCCCCTACATCGGCCGCGTGCGCAGCGTCGCGGAGGTCGTCGCGGCCTTCACGGCCGAGCAGAGGGCCTGAGCATGAAGATCGTCGTCATCGGAGCCGGCTCCGTCGGAGCGCACATCGCGTACCGGCTGCAGGAGCGGGGAGCGTCGGTCGTGCTGCTCGAGGCGGGCGCACGGGCGCACGGCACGAGTCGCTCCTCGTTCGCCTGGCTCTCCTCGTTTCCGCAGCGGGCGTGGACGGAGGATGCAGGGCGGGCGGCGCTCCGTCCCACCGTTCATCCCCGGTTCGCGGAGCTCGCCGACGAGCTCGGCGGCGACTGGATCCACTGGTGCGGGACGCTCGCCTGGGGGGCTCCCGATGAGCGAGCCTCCTTCCGCGAGCTCGCCGCGACCTGCATCCGACGGGGCGTCGAGCTCGAGGTGTGGGATGCCGCCGCCGCACGCGAGCGGATGCACGGGCTGCGCATCGCCGACGACACCGAGTTCGTCTTCGAGCCCGAGAGCGGCTGGGTCGACGCCCCTGCGCTGATCGACCGGCTGATCGGCCGGCTCGAGGCTCTGGGCGGAACGGTGCGCGAGCAGACCGCCGTCGCCGATCTCCTGCGCGCCGGCGATCGGATCACCGGTGTCGTGACGGCATCCGGTGAGCGGATCGAAGCCGATCTGGTGATCAACGCCGCGGGCAGCTGGGGCAGCCACATCGCCGCCCTCGCCGGTGTGGCCCTCCCTCTGGACATCGTGCCTGGGCTGATGATCTACACGGACCCGGTCGATCCGGCTCTGGCGCCTTCTGCCGTACTCAACTCGCCGACCTGGCTCTCCCGTCCGCATCCGGGCGGCGGGCTCGCGATCCACTGGCGCGGGGAGTCGATGACGAGCAGGCACGGGGCGAACGGCTGGTCGGCCGAGCGCATCATCGCAGATGTGGCGAAGACCATTCCCTCGCTCGACGGTGTCGGCGTCTCGGCGACGCGTGTCGGAATCCGGCCCATCCCGCCGGGCGGGCCCGTCGTCGGGGGCTGCCCTGGGTGTCGGGCCTGTACCACGTGCTCTCGCACGGAGGGATCGGGTGGGGCCCGATCTGGGCGGACGTCGTCGCTCGCGAGGTGCTCGATGGAGAGGACGTCGCAGAGCTGGCGGGCATGCGACCCGATCGCTTCTACCTGCAGACCGCCGAGCTCGGAAGATTCGCCGACGACGCCGAGCAGAGCCGACTCGTCCGCTAGGTTCGCGACGCCGGACGACCGACGCGCCCTCTGCGACCCCGCCGCGCCCCATGAAGTGGGCACGGCGGGGTCGTAGACTCGGCACCATGAGCGCATCCGGTGGCAGCAAGGCGATCATCGCGGCATTCCTGGCGAACATGGGCATCGCCCTGGCCAAGTTCGTCGCGTGGGCGCTCTCGGGTTCGGCATCCATGCTCGCCGAGGCGATCCACTCCGTCGCCGATTCCGGCAACCAGCTGCTGCTGATGCTCGGGAACCGCCGCGCCACCCGCGAGGCGGACCGCGCGCACCCGTTCGGATACGGTCGCGAGCGCTATGTGTCGGCGTTCGTCGTCTCGATCATCCTGTTCTCGCTCGGCGGCCTGTTCGCCGTGTACGAGGGCGTGCAGAAGATCGTGGACCCGCACGAGATCGACCACACCTGGTGGTGGCTGCCCATCGCCGTCCTGGTGATCGCGATCGTGCTGGAGTCGTTCTCGCTTCGCACCGCGGTCCGCGAGAGCAATCTGGTGCGCGGAAAGGGCCAGTCGTGGACGTCGTTCATCCGCCACGCGAAGGCCCCGGAGCTGCCCGTGGTGCTGCTGGAGGACACCGGCGCCCTCGTCGGCCTGACCTTCGCCCTGTTCGGGGTGGGCCTGACGCTGATCACGGGCGACCCGCTGTTCGACGCTCTCGGCACGCTCATGATCGGTCTGCTGCTGATCCTGATCGCGATCGTGCTGGCCATCGAGACGAAGAGCCTGCTGATCGGCGAGGGCGCGAGCCGGGCGGATCACGACCGCATCGTCGACGCCATCGTCGACGGTCCCGATGTCGAGAAGCTCATCCACATCAAGACGCTCTATCTCGGACCCGACGAGCTGATGGTGGCGGCGAAGGTCGCCCTCACCGCCGACAAGACCGTGCGCGAGGCGGCAGCCGACATCGATGAGATCGAGCGCAGGATCCGGGATGCCGTGCCCGCTGCGCGCGTGATCTATCTCGAGCCGGACGTGTACCGGCCATCGCTCGACCCGGAGCCCTCGACCGACGCATTCGTCTTCCCCTCGTCGGACTGATCGACGGTCGGACCGCAGCCGTGAGAGAAGAGCTCGACGCCGCTCTGGCGCGCCCTGATCTGCTCGAGGGCGTCGCCGACAAGCTCGCGCACCTGAAGAAGGTGCTCGTCGCCGACCCGCAGGCCCGCCTGTCGGCGTTCTCGATGGCGGCAGGAGAGCCGCACGCCGTCATGACGTTCGGCGACGTCGACAGCGCAGAGCTCGTGGTGTATCTGCTGCACGGCATCGACACCGACCTCGGACAGTTCCCCGGGTGGGCGGATGCTGCGCAGCGGGTGTGCGCGGATGTGATCCGCGCCTGCGTCGCGCGGGGAGCGCCCCGTTCCGTCGCGACGATCGCGTGGTTCGCGTGGGACTCGGGCACCCACGTCTCAGCCCTCGCCACCCGGCATGCCACGATCGGCGCCGCCCGCCTCGCCGTGGACATCGAGCACCTGGTGCAGCGCAACCGCGATGCGCACATCGCCGTGGTCACCTACTCGTACTCGTCGACGCTGCTGGGCGAGATGTTCGCGATGGGCATCGCCGACGACGTGCGCACCGCATTCTCCATCGCCTCGGCGGGCATGACGCATCCGGCGGCCGGCGCCGTGGCCGACGCGATCGCCGCCGGCGACGTGGTCGTGCACGCGACCGAGGGGGCGAACGACAGCATCGCGCCGCTCGGCCGGCTCGGCCAGCACCCTGTCGACCCCCGCAGCATCAGGGGGGTCATCACCTACGACTGCGACGGCGGCGAGGCGCCAGGGCCCGACGGTGCCACCGTCGTCGGCATCTCGGTCGAGGGACACGCCTCGCAGAGCTCGGTCGACGAGCACGGCGTGACGCACGCCGGCTACTTCGACCCGCGCGCGCAGGGGTACCTGACGCTCGTCGCGCGCCTGGCCGACGCGGCCACGGCCGGCAGCTGACGGGCTCAGCGCCGGGTCTCGAAGAAGGCGCGCAGCTGCATCGTGGCCTCGTCGGCCCGGATCCCGCCGACGACCTCGGCCCGATACGGCAGTCTCCTGTCGCGCAGGACGTCGTACATCGAACCTGCGGCCCCCGCCTTGTCGTCCCAGGCGCCGAAGACCACACGGCCGATCCGCGCCTGCAGGATCGCGCCCGCGCACATCACGCACGGCTCGAGCGTGACGACGAGCGTGTGCTCCTCAAGATTCCAGCCGCCGTTGGCCTCTGCCGCGGCACGCAGCGCGACGATCTCCGCATGTGCCGTCGGGTCATGGGTCTGCTCGCGCAGGTTGCGGCCCTCGCCGACGATGCGGCCACCGGCATCCAGAACCACCGCCCCGACGGGCACGTCGCCCGCCGCTCCCGCCGCAGCGGCGAGCGCGAGAGCGCGCGTCATCGCCCGGCGCCCGGGATCGGTCGTGGTCATCATCGCTCAGGAAGTGTACTCCGACGCCCGAGACCGGCCCGCGCCCAAGGACGCGGACCGGCCTCAGCGGCGCCTAGTCGCTCACCGGCAGACGACGTCGTACTCGACCGTCGCCGTCACCGCGTGTCCGTCGGCCGTGCGGGCCGTCACCTCGATCGTGCCGTCCGCCTGTTCCGGAGTCATCACGAACACCTTGCGCGCCCGCTCGCCCGGCAGCACGCCCTCCTCGCTCCTGATGGCGGAGTCGGCATCGAAGGTCACGTCGATCGGCTCATCCGCGATGCTCGTCGCATCCACCCTCACCTTCACACGCGGACCGACGCACTGCACGTCCACCGCAGTGCGCACCAGCGGCTCGAGATCCGGAGTCGCCATGGAACCGTGGGTGAGGCTCAGGAACGGCGCCGAGTGGATCGTCGTCATCGGCCCCTCCTCCGCGAGCAGAGCGTCGAGCTGAGCGGACGGATAGTGGTTCGCACCGAGTTCGAAGTAGCTCATGGAGTGCGCCCGGATCCCCGCCGCACGAAGGTAGTCGATCGTGCGCACGTTCGCGAGACCCGCGACGTCGCCGGAGTAGTACTCGAACGTCGACGGGTCGGCGACCCAGCCGCTCACCTCAGCCACGGCGTCCGCAAGGCCTGCCCCGTTCGCGTTGACGTACGAGTGCAGGTCGTACCCGTGCGGTTCGAGCGTCTCGGCGACGAGCATGAGCGGGAGCAGCGAGAAGTGGGTGTACCAGATGCCATAGTCGCCGACCCCGTTGTTGCGCCCGACCTCCTCGGGAAGGTGCCCGTTCGCATCGATCTGGTGTTCCAGCAGCTGAAACGCCCGTTCGCCGGCTGCCTGGATGAGCGACTCGTCGGCCAGATACGCGGCACCCGCGGTCTTCGTCTCGAGCGCCCAGCTGCCCCAGTTGTTCTCGCGATGCATGATCGACTCGGCGACGGGGATGGCGGTCTCACGCACGAACCCGGCGAACCGCGCCTCGGCCTCGGTCGTCCACGCCGACGTGCCGCGCAGCAGCTCGGCGGCGTACACGAAGGCCGGGAAGTGGTAGCTGAAGGCCAATGCCGAATCCTCCGAGGTGCGCACGCACTCGAGCGTCGACGTCCACGCGTCGATGAACGACGCCGCGTGCGAGCCGTAGGCGGCGTCGCCGGTGATGCGGTACGCCAGCGCGAGCCGGTACGCCGCATTGGCATCGTTCTGCAGCCCGTCGCGCGCGGCGCGGTGAGCATCGGGGTTGTTGTAGAAGAACGGCACGAAGAAGGTCTCGGGCGCGTTCGGGGTGCGCGCGAGATCGTCGGCGGTCTCATCGAGCAGGCGATCGAATGCCGAGGCCTGCGGCTCGACATCCGTCTGGATCCGCCGCGTCACGGCGGCGATGCGCTCGTCGCTGTTGAGCACGACCCCGCGCTCGGCGCCGGGCTCGGCGGCGCCCGACCACGCCTTGCAGTCGGGGTAGGTCACCGTCGGCTCGTCGCGCTCCACGACACCGGTGAGAGAGACCTCGTCGGCGATCATCTTCAGATCGCGGTGCGCCGCCAGGCTGAAACCGCCGCCGGTGAACGCGGCATCCGATACCGAGAGCACGTGCTCGCCGCCGAGCGACACGTCGAGATCGTCGCCGTCGAGCGCGACGGTGAGGGTGACGGGTGCGGTGCCCGGCGCCGCCGCGGTCTGCGCGGTGCCGAGGTAGCGCACGGCCGAAGCGCCCGCTGCGGCGATGACAGCGACCTCGCCGTTGTTGCGCACCAGCACGGTGTAGCCGGACTGGGTGTAATCGTCGCTCACCAGATTGCGGTCGACGGTGAATCCCGCCCATGCCGTGGCGCCGCCGCCCTCCGTCGAGAAGGTCGCGGTCGCCGTGCTCACGGATGCGAGGCGATGGTCGGTGAGTGCGAGGATCGAGCCGCGAGGCGAGCCTGCGGTGACCACCCGCGCGGCGCCGTCGGTCGCCTCCCACACGCCCGCGGACTGGGTCCAGTGTGCGCCGAGCTCGTCGAACCCGTCGCGCAGCGTGCCGTCGGCCGCTGCGGCGGAACTCGCCGCGACGGCGGGGAGAGCCGCCGCGGCCAGTGTGAGCGCCAAGATCGCCGAGAGCGATGATCTCCATCGACTTTTCGTCATCGGTGTTCCTTTCTCATTACCTGACCGGGGCGGTCAGAGGTCAATACACCCGCACCGAGACCACCCGCGCCTGTGCGGCGCCGTTCGTCGCCGTGATGCGCAGCCTCAGCGCATCGGTCTGAATCGGGTCGATCTCGTGCACCCGCTGCCGGCGCCGATTGGCGGTGACCGTCACGAGGTCGGTCCAGCCGGCCGCGGACCGCGCCTCGATCACGTAGTCGCGGACCAGCTCGGGGAAGATCCGATCGGGCGTGCGGTGGTGGTGCAGAGTGTTCAGCTCGACGTCGGGGTCGTCGTCGAAGACCAGCCGGATGCTGTGGATCGCCTGCTGCTCGTCCCACTCGAGCGTGAGCGATTCCTCGCCCGAGAACGGCTGCGAGACCCACTCGTTCGGACCGCCGTAGAACCGCTGGTATCCGCCGACCGACTTCTCGGGGACGTACGCCTCGGTCTCGGGCAGCAGCCGCAGTCGCGGCGTGCGCCCGCGCAGCGGGATCGCCGGCCAGGCGACGACGCGCTCGGATATGTCGACGGCGACGTTCAGGTCGCCATCCGCCTGAGCGCGTCGCGGCAGGGCGAGCACCCCCGGCACCTGCGCGTCTGCCAGGATCAACGACAGCGCGTCATCGGCCTCGAAGACGATCACGACGTTCTCGGGATCGCCCGGCGCCCACTCCAGGGGCACCCGCACCCACTGCGGTTCGTCGGATGCCACGACAGGGGTCTCGACCGAGAGCCGATGATCGACGGGCACGGCGTTCTGGCGGTGGCGGGTCGTCCACAGCTGTGCCTTCAGCACCGTGTCACGGCGGCACGCGACGAGCACGTCGATCGCGTCGAGCCGCGGATCGACGGGCAGCAGCACGCCCGTGTCGGTCTCGAGAGGCAGCTCCGTCTGCTCGGCGCCCGGCACCTGATCAAGCGGATCGATGCTGCGCATGACGCTGCTGGCGGTGACGCTCGCCGTACGCGCAATGTCGGCCGGGTCGGCATTGCGCACCCCGAACACCGAGGCATCCTGACGCAGCAGCAGCTGCCTCAGGTCGGCGGAGTGCGCATCGGCGACGACCCGCGGGCGCACCCCGAGCTCAAGGGCGAGCGAGGCGCCCGTTCCGGCCGCCTCGCCGCCCGCGCCGCAGGTCGCCATGACCCGCGTCGAGCCGAAGGCGACATGCGTCGCCGAGATGTCGCGTCCTGCGATGAGCAGGTTGTCGATGTTGCGCGAGTAATAGCTGCGGAACGGGATGCCGTAGATGCCGTCCGAGTAGCGCTGGTGCGCACCAGCCGCGGTGGCGTACATGCCTTCGACGGGGTGCAGGTCGATAGACCAGCCGCCGAATGCGACGTCGTCATGATGATCGACCTGGTCGAGGATATCGTTCTGAGTGAGCACGTGGTCGCCGAGGAAGCGTCGGTACTCCCGCTTGCCCGGTATGGTGCCGACCCATTCGAGATCCAGCGTCTCGGCGTCGAATCTGCCTGAGTTCTTGATGTAGTCCCAGATGCCGAAGATCACCGAACGCAGCTCGTCGCGGATCGCCTCGTTGTCGTGGACGGTGTCGAGATGCCCGCCCCATTCGATCCACCAGTAGTGGGCGCCGGAGTCACCGGAGCGCAGGATCCGCGAGGTCGGGATCGGTGTCTGGGTGATGTCCTTCGCGGAGTCCGGGGCCACGAAGTCGACCGGCCGCCCGAGGTCCTTGGTGTAGAAGAGGATCGTGGAGCCGAGCAGCTCGTCGTCGGCGGTCTCCGGCGCCCACGCCTCATCGAACTCAGCGGCGGCCTCGCGTCCGATCCGATGGTCGGCCCCTGCGAGGAAGCCGATGAACCCATCGCCGGTGCAGTCGATGAAGTACGGGCTGGTGAAGGTGGTGAGAAGCTCGGATCCCATGGTCCAGCCGATCGCCCTGGCCACCACGCGCTCGCCGTCGCGCTCCTCGGTGTCCACCTCGCGCACGTCGGTGTTGAGGAACAGCGTGATGTTCGGCTCGGCGCGGACGGCGTCGAGCACGACCTCATCCCAGATGATCGGGTTGCCCTCCGGGTTCCGATACTGGTTCTCGACGTACAGCTCCCCGATCACGCCGCTTTCGCGCGCATAGCGCTGCACCCCGTGCGAGGTCGCCCCGACCACCCAGACCCGCACCTCCGACGACGAGTTGCCGCCCAGCACGGGCCGGTTGCCGATGAGCGCCACCTTCTTTCCCAGTCGCGCGGCGCTGATCGCCGCGCAGACGCCTGCGAGTCCACCGCCGATGACGGTGATGTCGGAGTTCACGTTCTGAGTGCGCATGGTTCCTTCAGGTCTGGATCTCGCGCCCGTCGGGCGCGCAGAGGCGTATGACCGGAGCGGCGTGCCCGCCGCCCCGGTCGGGTGAATCGATCAGAGGAGCGCGTCGATAGCGGATCCCGCCTTCGACATGGCGTCCGTGGCCGAGCTCTGACCGATCAGGACGGCCTGCACCTGCTCGGCGATCGCAGACTCCATCTGCCCGTACGCGGGATTCGCCCAGAGGGGGCTGGCGGTCGCGGTCGAGGTGATCTTCTCGGTGAAGCTCTGAACGAAGGTGTTCGCGGCGACAGCATCCGATCCCAGCGCCTCGTCCGTGGTCGGCGGCAGACCGAGCGCCTCGAAGTAGGAGACGGTCTGCTCGGGCTCGCTCGTGAGCCACTGCGCGAAGTCGGCGGCGGTTCCCGCGCCGTCTCCGTCGACGACGACGACGAGGTGTCCCCACAGCACGTGCTGCGGGGTGTCGCCGGCGGCGAGCACAGGTCGGGCGATCGGCGTCATCTTGTCGCCGAGGGCCGAGTCGGGCGACTGCGACACGACGGCGGACTTGCCGACGGGGGCGTCGTCGTACAGTGCGGCCGCCCCTTGGGCGAAGAGGGTGCGGGCCGCCGCACGATCCACGTCGGGGGCGATGAGTCCCTCGTCGTAGAGCTTCTTGTACCACTCCACGGCCTTGACCGATGCCTCATCGCCGATCGCGGCCTTGCCGTCTTCGACGATGGGTGACCCGAACGTCTGCATCCAGACGACGATGTCCTTCAGCTGCGCCGCCTTGGTCGATGCCGCATACGGAGTCACCCCGATGCCCTTGAGCGCCCGCAGGCCCTCCTCGAACTCCTCGATCGTCGCCGGAGTCAGCGAGGCTCCGGCCTTGTCGAACAGCTCTGCGTTGCCGATGAGGCCCACGGCACCGATCGTCCAGGGCAGGCCGAGCTGCTTGCCGCCGAACTGGCCGGCGCCGAGCGCGGCATCGGTGTAGCCGCGTCCCTTGGCGAAGGCCGAGAGATCGGTCAGCTTGCCGAGCGCGGCGATGGCCGAGAGCCAGGCGACGTCGAGCTGCGCGGCACCGGTGAACTGACCGCCGCGCACCTGCAGGGTCAGCTGGTTCAGATAGTCGTTGTACGGATAGACACTGGTCGGGATCTTGATCCCCTTGTCGGCGGCGAATGCGTCGAGCGCGGCCTGGACGGCGGGCTTCGCGGCCTCCTCCGAGAGGCTCCAGGATCCGAACGTGAAGTCGGTCGCCTTTCCGGCGCCGGGAGTCGCGACCGGTGCCGTGCCTCCGCCGGGAGCGCAGGCGACGAGTCCGGCTGCGGCGACGGTGCCGAGTCCGAGGGCAGAATAGCGCAGCAGGTCGCGGCGCGAGAGGTCGATGGCCATGGGTTCTCCTTTGAATCGAGTGGTGCGGAAGGGGGGATCAGCCCTTGACGGCGCCGGCGGTGATTCCGCCGACGAGGAAGCGCTGGAGCAGGATGAAGGCGACGCACACGGGCACCGACACGATGAGCGAGGCTGCCATGAGCGCGGGCCACGAGGTGCTCGCCTCGGAGATGAAGGTGTTCACCAGACCCGGGGGCAGGGTCTGCTTGTCGGGGCCTGCGAGGGTCAGCGCGAAGATGAAGTCGTTCCACCCGCGCACGAACGCGAACAGACCTGCCGCGACGAGGCCCGGCGCGGCAAGCGGGAAGATGATCGAGTGGAAGATGCGCCAGGGGCCGGCGCCGTCGATGCGCGCGGCCTCGATGAGGTCGTCCGGCAGGGCGTCGAAGAAGCCCTTCAGCATCCACACGCACAGCGGCAGCGTGAACGTCGCGAACGAGAGGATCAGTGCGAGGTACGTGTTCAGCAGCCCGAACTGCGCGAAGACCAGGTAGAGCGTGACGAGCAGCAGCGCCTGCGGGAACATCTGGCTCGACAGCACGAAGTACATCAGCGACTTGCGCCCGCGGAAGCGGTACTTCGAGAAGGCGTACCCCATGTACATCGAGACCACGACCGAGAGCACCGCCGTGATCACCGACACGATGACGCTGTTGCGCAGGTACCCGAAGATCGCCTCGTTGCCGAACACTGCGGCGTAGTGGTCGAGGGTGAGCTCAGAAGGGATGAGCCTGGGCGGAAACTGGAACACCAGGTGGTCGGGCGTGAGCGACGTGACCAGCAGCCAGTACACCGGGGCGAAGCCGAACAGTGCGAGCACGGCGAGCGTGATCCACATGCCCCAGCGGATACGGCGGATGCCGCCTCGCCGCGGCTTCGCGGAGTGTCTCGGCCGCTGCCGCTCGTCGGCGTCCGACACGGGCGGGGTCAGCACCTCGCTCATCGGCGGGCCTCCTTCTCGGTGCGCTCGGACAACCAGACGTAGACGACGACGAGCACCGTGAGCAGAGCCATCCAGACGATGCCGAGTGCACCCGCGTGGCCGAGGTCGTATGCCTTGAACGCCGTGTCGTACACCTCGGTGGCGAAGGTG
Source organism: Microbacterium esteraromaticum (assembly GCF_014084045.1). Taxonomy (NCBI): domain Bacteria; kingdom Bacillati; phylum Actinomycetota; class Actinomycetes; order Micrococcales; family Microbacteriaceae; genus Microbacterium; species Microbacterium esteraromaticum. Next base: position 1,832,040 of record NZ_CP043732.1, on the reverse strand, counting down.
CTCGTCGTGCCGGCGGGTCCACCGCCGGTGAGCACGAAGATCGTGTCGAAGTGCTGGAAGTTCCAGATGAACTCGAGCAGCACGACCAGTCCGGCGACGCCGCTGATGTGCGGCCAGGTGACGGCGAAGAAGCGTCGCACGGTGCCCGCTCCGTCCATCGCCGCCGCCTCGTGCAGCTCGGCGGGCACGGTCTGCAGTGCGGCCAGGAGCATCACCATGATCCACGGGAACGTGTTCCAGGTCTTCGCCGCAATGAGCGCCGTGCGTGCCGTGTCGGTGGAGAACAGCCACGCGACCGGACTGTCGATGGCGCCGAGGTTCATGAGGATGCCGTTGAGCACTCCGTAGTTGGCGTCGAAGATCCACATCCACAGGAACGACACCACGACCCCGGGGATCAGCCACGGGATCAGGAAGGCCCCTCGCAGCACCCGGTGCCCGGGGAAGGTCTGGTTGAGCACCAGCGCCAGCGCCAGCCCGATGAGGAACGGCACGACGGTCGCGCCGACCGTGAAGATCAGGGTCTGCACGACGAGCCGGCCGAAGTCCGCGTCGAGCACCTGCGCGATGTTCTCGAAGCCCACGAACGTCATGCCGGGGTAGAGCAGGCTCTCGTCGAAGAACGCCGAGATCAGCGATCGGATGAGCGGATACAGCACGATCGCGCAGAGCAGCACGAGGCCGGGCAGCAACAGGAATGTCAGAAACGTACGCTCTGTCAGCGCAGCACCGCGCCGCAGGCGAGCGCCAGACGCGGGTGCGTCCTCGCGCGTTGAGGTCATCATCGTCCTTCGGGTGTTCGAGCGTCTCTTGCGCCTTGCGGCGCCATGAACACAGTGCACGAAGTAACCACGCCTTGCAACTTCTATGCACTATGTGCATAGACTGCTGTAATGCAGGCTGATGAGGAGGTGACGGGATGACCGTCGAGAAGGGCACGAATCAGAGCGTCGAGAAGGCGATCTCGGTGCTCGAGACGTTCTCGAGCGGCGAGCCGATGCGCGTGGGAGATGTCGCGCGAGCGGCGGGGCTCGGCCAGTCCACGGCATCCCGCCTGCTGGCCACACTCGAATCCGGCGGTCTGGTCGAGCGCGATCCGCTCACGTCGCTGTACTTCCTCGGTTCCGAGCTGATGACGCTGGCCGGCATCGCGATCAACCAGAACGCCGTCCACCGGGTCGGACGCCAGATCGCCCAGAATCTCGCCGCACAGCTGGGGCTCGGCGTCAACATCGCTCTGCGGCGCGGAGCCGAAGTGGTCTACCTGTGCAACTTCGAGGGGCTGCGCTCACCCAAGTCGCACACCCTGATGGGGCAGCGTGTGCCGCTGCATGCGACGAGCATCGGCAAGGCGACTCTGGTCGGCTCGACCAGATCGTCGCGTCTCGGGCTCCTCCCCGAGCTTCCGCAGTTCACCGAATCGACGATCACCTCGCACGACGACCTCGACCGCGAAGTGGCTGCGATCACGCGCCGTGGCTACGCGACCGAGCTCGAGGAGTTCGTGCTCGGACGCGCCTCGGTCGCGGCACCCATCCTCGACCAGTTCGGCAAGATCGCAGCGGCCATCTCGATCTCAGGCCCGCTCACCACGATCGACCTCGGCACACGCGAGCAGGAGCTCGGAAGACTCGTGCTCGAGACCGCCGATCGCATCAGCTCGGGCCTCGGCTACCACGGACCCATCTCGTGAGTCGCGCCCGGTAATCTGTTCCCATGCGCGTTCATGTGGCCGACCACCCGCTCATCACTCACAAGCTCACGGTGCTGCGGGATGAGAGGACTCCGTCGCCGGTCTTCCGTCAGCTGACCGAAGAGCTCGTGACCCTGCTCGCATACGAGGCGACGCGCAACGTCAAGGTGGCCCCGATCGAGGTCAAGACGCCCGTGACGACCACCACCGGCGTGAAGATCGCCGAGCCGCGGCCGATCGTCGTGCCCATCCTGCGTGCCGGCCTCGGGATGCTCGAGGGCCTGGTGAAGCTCATCCCCACCGCCGAGGTCGGCTTCCTCGGCATGGTGCGCGACGAGGAGACCTTCGAGCCCACCACCTACGCCGAGCGTCTGCCCGACGACCTCAGCGACCGGCAGTGCTTCGCCATCGATCCGATGCTCGCCACGGGCGGCTCGCTGGCCGCAGCCATCCAGTTCCTCTTCGATCGCGGTGCGAAAGACGTCACCGCGATCTGCCTCCTCGGCACCCCGGAGGGCGTCGCCGCGATCGAGAAGCTGGTGGGCGATGCCGACGTCACCCTCGTGCTCGGAGCACTCGACGAGCGCCTGAACGAGAAGGGCTACATCGTGCCCGGTCTCGGCGACGCAGGCGATCGCCTGTACGGCACGGTCTGATCCCCCGCGCCTCGCGGCGGCGCGCACCTCGCGGAGGAACCCGCCTGAGAGACACGGTGTGCGCCGGGTTCTCACGCCATACGTGGTCTCCCGAGCTCAGACCGTGAGCACGTACCCGCGCTCGTCGCCGAGATGCTCGAACCCGGCGCGGGCGAGGATGGGGGCAGAGGTCGAGATGCGGCCCTTCACGAGCGCTGTCGTCGCCCCCATCTCGACTCCCAGCCGCAGCCGCCCATCGAGCACCGCGCGGTAGGCGCCCCTGCCCCGCGCCTCGGGGAGGGTCGCTGCTCCCCACAGCCGCACGAATCCATCGGCGACCGTGCATCCGCCCGTGCTGACGGCGAGGCCGTCCAGACGTGCGAGGACGCGTCCGCCTGTTCCGGATGCCAGCGACGCGGCGTTCTCGTCCACCTCTTCGCGCACTCCCCGCTCGCTCAGCGGATTCTGGTGCTCCCACACGGCGACATTGATGCGGTCGAGCTCGCGGACCTGGTCCGCGGTGCGCACGATCTCGGATGTCACGTCGTGCGGCACCTCTATCGGGATGCCCGCGATGGGCCTTGCCAGCACCGCGACGGTGTCGACGTGCCTGGCGCCGCGACGGCGCAGCTCGTCTTCGAGGTCGGGGCGGTCGGACGCGTTGGTCCAGAAGGTCAGCTCGCGCTCTCCCCAGGCGCGGGTGCGCTCGATCGCACGGCCGAGCACGCTGCGGGCGTCTTCGTCCGAATCCACCTGGGAGGCCTTGACCCCTCCGCCGAAGCGGGCCGGGTGGCGCACGAGCTGCAGGTGGCTCTTCTCGTGCTCACTGCCGCGAGGGAACCACACCCACGCCGCTGACGCGCGCAGGATGTCGTCGAGCGTGTGCATGCTAGCAATCTAGCATGCACACGGGGCTGCGCTCACTCGCGGTCGGCGCCCACGAGGTGCGCGAAGGCGCTCAACCGGGCGACACCCTCGGGCGTCCACGGGAGGTCGTCGAGCAGTGCGGGCGAGTGCACGAGATACGCCACGCTCTTCGCCCGCGAGATGGCGACGTTGAGACGGTTCTGCAGCAGCAGGAACTCCGGTCCGCGCGGTGCGTCGCGTCCGCTGGATGCCGCGAGCGAGGTGATCGAGACGACCGCCTCCTTGCCCTGGAAGTTGTCCACCGTCCCGACCGCGACGTCGCCGTGCCCGGCCGCCGACAGCTCGTCGTGGATGAGCTGCTTCTGTGCGTTGTACGGCGCGACGATGATGATGTCTCGCTGCTCGAGGGGTCGCGGCGGATCATCGCACATCCCGTCGACATACGAACGGCCGAGCAGATCGCCCACGATGCGCACGACCTCGGCCGCCTCCTCCGACGACTGAGTGGCGTTGCCGCGGTGTCTCACCGGCACGATGTGCAGCCCCGGCTCCACCCCGTCGACGAGGCGCCCCTCGGCGCCGGGAGCGGATGCAAGGCGGCTCGCGTACGACAGCCGGGAGACGGGTGCGGCCACTGCCGGATGCATGCGCCAGGACTGCGCGAGGAAGTAGCCGTATCGTGGGTCGATCACCGACGATCCGTCCATCACCCAGCCCAGTGCCGAGGTGTTCACCGGTTCGGGATGAGTGCCCTGGCTGACCTGCGGCAGCTGCTGCGGGTCGCCGAGCAGCAGCAGCCGCTTCGCGCCCGCGGCCACCGCGATCGTGGACGCGAGCGAGAACTGACCCGCCTCGTCGATCACGAGCAGATCGAGGCCCTTGCGGTCCACCCGTCGCGTGTTGCTGAAGTCCCAGGCCGTCCCCCCGACGACCGCGCCGTGATGCGCGTGCTCGGCGAGGAAGGCGGCCATGCCGTCTTTGCGCATGACGGTGAACGCCGGGTCTGGCGCATCCGGGTCCTTCGGCGCCTTCGCGACCTGCGCGGCGGGCACACCGTCGGCCACCACGCGGTCGAGCAGGTTCTCGACGATGGCGTGCGACTGCGCGACCACCCCGATGCGGTAGCCGTGATCGCGCACGAGCCGCGCGATCACCTGCGAACCCGTGTAGGTCTTGCCCGTGCCCGGAGGACCCTGGACGGCGAGGTAGCTGTCGTCGAGGTCGAGCACGCCGCGGACGATCGCGTCGATGGTGTCGTCGCCCGCGAGCGGCAGCGCCGCTCCCGAGACGGTGCGCGGCGGGATGCGACGGAGGATGTCGGTGGCGGCGTCGCGCGGGAACACGGGCGCCGCGTGATGCAGCGATGCCGCCCACTCCTCGATGGCGCCCTGCTGCGAGGCGACGTTCGGCGGCGCGGCCGGAGCGAGCGCGACCGGCAGCTCATCCCACACCTGGCCCTGCACGGTGCGCTCACGCACCACATAGCCGTCATCGAGCATCTCGACGATCTCGACCTCGTGCGGCACGTGGATCACGCGTGACGGGGCCTGGATGTCGAAGGGGGTCGGTGCGGCGTACAGCGCGAACGGACGCCCGCCGACGCCGAGTGTGCTGCCAGGGGCGACCTCGCCGCGCAGCCGGACCAGGCGCGTCTGCGCCCTCCGGCCCTCATCGATCGCCCAGTCGGCGTCGACGCCACTGGCTGCGGCGTCGACGCGCAGCACGTCACGGGTCGACTCCCAGATCGACACCGGCTCGCGCAGCCGCTGGAAATGCCCCTGCCAGAAGCTCTTCGCCTCGCGAGGGTGATAGTCGATCGCTGCGGCGGCCACTCGGTACGACGCGGCGCTCGACTCCTCTGCGTGCTGCGCCTCGGCCTGCAGCGCGAGCGAGAGCGGCGAGGGCTCGTACGCCCGGGTCTCGGGGTCGTCCGGTGGCGCGGGGACGACACCGGTCTCCCGCGCGAGACCGATCAGCCAGTCGCGCAGCCGCCTGGTCGACACGCAGTCGTACCGGTTGTAGTCGGCGAGGTCGTCGAGGATGCTCTGCGCCTCGGCCTCCTGGCCGGATGCCTGCAGCTCACGCGCCTGCACGTACTGGACGATCGAGTCATCGCCCTTCTGCACATCGCTGGTGCGCACCTCATCGCCCATGTACAGCGGCTCGAGCTTCTTGATCGAATACGAGCGCGATCCGATGCGCACCGAGCGCAGCACGATCGGATAGAGGTCGACGAAGACGCCCTCGCGCAGCAGCCGGTCGACGTCGGCCTCACCCACGCCGTGCCGTGCGGCCATGGCCGACAGGTGCGAGGTCTCGTACGGCGCGTAGTGGTAGATGTGCATGTCTGGATGCGTCTGCCGACGCAGCTTCACGAACTCGAGGAAGTCCAGCAGCGCCTGCTTCTCGTCGGCGAAGGTGTGCGCCCACAGCGCGGAGTACTGCTCGGCGTTGTCGGTCCACCCGAACAGGTAGTCGATGCCCCATCGGGGACTCTCCCCCGGCGCCACGGCCTCTGTGTAGAGCGGATCCCCCTCGAAGTCGAAGAACAGATCGCCGCGGCTGGGGCGGGGCATCAGGCCGATCGCATGCGCCGCCACGAGCTCGAACGGCGGGACGGCCGCAGGATCTGCGGACACCCCTGCCTGCAGCCGCGCCTGAGCGCGCAGAGCCGTGAAGGTGTCGGCGTTCATGCCTTCGGGAGCATGATCGGCGGCGGCGAGATCGTCGATGGTGTGCACGCCCGCGGCCCGCAGCCGCTGACGCTGCACCGGTCGCATGCGAGCGACCATCAGCAGGTCGCGATGCGCGATCACCTGCTCTTCGCAGGTCGCGCAGCGGCCGCAGGCCGCGACCTGCAGGTCACCGCGGTCGTCGCCCCAGGCGAGGGGCGCGCCTGATGCCCCATCGGCCGGTCGCCGGTCGGCGATCAGAGCGCGCAGCCGCGCGCGGCGCACGTGGAACAGGGGAAGGAGGTCATCGACCCGGTGCGTGCTGATCGTTCCGTCGCCCAGGATCAGGTCGACCTCATCCGACCTGGGGATGCCGAGGCGGTCGAGCTGGTCCACGTATGCCCCGAGCTGCATGAGCGCAGTCGCTCTGGCCGTGCGGGCGAGCTTCGAGTCCTGCACCCGCCAGCGACCGCCGCTCTCGCCGGGAAGCGGCTCATCCCTGGCGATGAAGTCGGCGAACCCGACGAACTCAGGGGTGGAGAACGCCGCCTGGAAAACGAGCGACGCCCCGGAGTGCAGCGCACGTGCGGTGGCCTCGACCGTGGCCGCCAGCTCATCGGCATCCGCCGAAGACACCTTCGGGAGCACGACGACACCCGGACCGCCGTCGACCGACTCCCCCAGATCGCGGACGTACCTCTCGAGAACCTTCTCTTCATGGAGGTCGCCGAGGCGAGCGGCGCGCTCGAGCGTCGCGTCTTCGGGCTCCTCGACCGCGGGGACGCGACCGAGCTTCGCGTCGAGGGCGCGCGACCAGGCGAACTCGCACTCCGCCGCCAGCTTCAGGTCGCTGGCACTCCAGACGACCCGGTTCTCCGCTGCGATGACCCGCACGATGCCCCTCTCCCTTGCCTGCCTTCGACACTATCCGCAGGCTCGGACATGGCCGGGGCCGGCGATTCCGTCAGCGCCACCAGCCGTCGGCGGGCGTGACGGGAAGGTGCCGCTTGTGGCGCGATGCCCGGTACTTCTGCTCGATGATCGCGGCAGCCCCCCGGTTCACCTCTCGACCCTCGAGGTAGTCGTCGATCTGCTCGTAGGTGAGGCCCAGCTCGTCCTCATCGGGCCGGCCGGGCATGCCGTCGAGCAGATCGGCCGTCGGCACCTTCATGTAGAGGTGCTCGGGCGCGCCGAGCTGCTTGAGCATCGCGCGCCCCTGTCGCTTGTTGAGCCCTGACAGCGGCAGAAGGTCGGCGGCTCCGTCGCCGAACTTCGTGTAGAAGCCGGTCACGGCCTCGGCTGCGTGGTCGGTTCCGATGACCAGAAGTCCATCGTGGCCTCCGAGCGCGTACTGCACGACCATGCGCAGCCTCGCCTTGATGTTGCCGCGGTTGAAGTCGGTGATGCTCTCGCCGAGGCCCTCTTCGAGATCGCGCTCGATGCCCTCCACTCCGTTCTGGATGTTGATCGTCACCGAGCGGTCGGCGGCGACGAAGTCGATCGCGGACTCCGCGTCGGCAGCATCCGCCTGCACCCGGAACGGAAGACGCACGGCCAGGAACATCGCCTCACCGCCCCCGGCGCGCACCCGCTCGACGGCCAGCTGCGCAAGACGGCCGGCGAGGGTGGAGTCCTGTCCGCCCGAGATGCCGAGCACGAATCCCGCGGCGCCGCTCGCGCGCAGGTAGTCCACGAGGAACCCGATCCTCTTCTCGTTCTCGGCCGCGGGGTCGATCTCGGGCTTCACACCCAGGTCTTCGATGATCTGCTGCTGCATGCTCATGGCGCCTCCTTCGTCGGATATCAGTCTCCCCCACCTGAGAGGATGGAGCACGTGAGACTTCTCGTCGCCGCCCTGGCATCCGAACTTCAGGCCTTTCCCGCCGAGCTTCCCGGCTTCGACCGGCTGGTGACCGGCCCCGGCAAGCTCATGGCCGCATACGGCCTGACGCGCGCACTCGACGCGAGGCGCTACGACGAGATCGTCGTCGTGGGCACCGCGGGGGCGGTGGACGACTCGGTCGAATCGGGCATCTACGACGTGAGCGCGGCGATCCAGCACGACGTGCAGGACCTGGACGGCGTGATCGGCCAGCACGTCTCGCTCCCCTCGCGCGTCGAGACGGGTCGCGACGGCGTGACCATCGCGACCGGCGACATCTTTGTCGACGACGCCGACGCGGTCGCGAGGATCCGGGGACTCGGCGGGGTGCTGGTCGACATGGAGACGTTCTCGTTCATCTGGGTGGCGCAGAAGTTCGACGTGCCGATCAGGGTGATGCGCGTGGTCTCGGACCGCGCTCAGGACGGCGCGACGCAGGTGTGGGACGACGTCGTCGCCGCATGCAGCGCTCAGCTGTGGGAGCACATGCGCGCCGAGTACGCCCTCTGATCAGCTCGCGTGCCGCGGCGCGTCGATGACGCTGTGCCCGTCGGGAACCGCTCGCACGGTCAGCTGCGCGGGGATCTGCTCCTGCATCGCCTCGACGTGACTGATCACGCCGACCGTGCGCCCGCCCTGGCGCAGCTCGTCGAGGGTGCGCATCGCCGTCTCGAGCGTGTCGGCGTCGAGTGAGCCGAATCCCTCGTCGATGAACAGCGTGTCGAGCCGGATGCCCCCCGCTCGCGCCGTGACGACCTCGGCGAGGCCCAGCGCGAGCGCGAGCGACGACAGGAACGTCTCGCCGCCGGAGAGCGACTTGGCGGGCCTGGTCTGGCCGGTGAACGCGTCGAACACGACGATGCCGAGACCGGATGCCGCGCCGCGAGCGGCGAGAGCATCGGAATGGCGCAGCTGGTAGCGGCCGTCGGACATGTCATGCAGTCGCAGATTGGCCGCGGCGACGATCTCTTCGAGTTCGGCCGCGAGCACGAACGTCTCGAGGTTCATCTTGCGGGTGTTGCCCGAGCGACCCGCGAGCGCATCGGCGAGGCCGCGAAGCACCTCGAACTCGGCCGCCTGCTCGGCCGACGCCTCATGGGCGTGCGCCGCGGAATCGACCGTCGCCGTGAGACTGCGTTGCACACTCCGCGCCCGACTGTCGGCGTCGACCGAGTCCTGCCAGGCGTCGCGCGCCTGCCGTGCAGTCTGCTCGGCCGGCGCGAGGTCGATCGGCTCCTCAGGGAGCATGCGCATCTCGAGGTCGAGAAGCAGTGCGCGCTCCTTCTTCACCTCTACCGCGTGAGCAGTGATGCGGTCGTCGAGCGCGGCGATGTCAGCCGCGCCCAGCAGCGCCTGCTGTGCCTCTGTGACGTCGTCGAACACCGAGTCCTCGACGGCCTCGGTGAGCTCGTCGCTCGCCACGCGGTCGCGCTCGACCGCGGCTGCATGCGCGTCGATCGCGTCGGCTGCGGCGGTGGCGAGAGCGATCTGCCGCCGCGCCTCGGTGAGGCGGTGCGCGACGCTGTCGTGCTCGCCGCGGGCCTGAGCGATGGTCTCGTCGGCGTCTGCGATTCGCTGCTCGATCAGCGACAGCGCCGTCCGTGAGGCGCTGAGGGCCTCGGATGCCGACGCGCGGCGCTGCTCGACATCGGCGAGATCGCGCTGGAGCTGCTCGACCTGGTCGCCGAGTTCGCGGGCGCGCGCAGCGGCGGTGCCGGCCTCGTCTCGGGCAGCAGCCGCCTCGGCCAGCCGGTCGTGCGCCTCGACGACGTCGAGACCCCCGGAGCGTTCCACGGCGGCGGCGAGCTCGGCGGTGCGCTCGGCGAGCAGCTTTGAGGCGTTCCGCTCGGCCAGGGCGGCCGCATCGCGGACGGCCTCGGCAGCCTCGATGTCGTCCGCAGAGACCGGATCGGCGTGCTCAGCGGGAGCAGGGTGCGCCGTCGATCCGCACACCGCGCACGGCTCGCCGTCGACGAGCGCGGTGGCGAGCTCACCGGCGTAGCCGTCGAGACGGCGACGCCGCAGCCGCGAGAGCTCGGCCTGGGCTCTGGCATGCGCATCCGAGGCATCGGACTCCGCGGCCGCTGCGGCGGCCACATCCGTCGAGAGTCGCTCGACGTCGCGCGCCCCGGCATGCTGCTTCTCGGCGAGGGCGACGGCCTGCGCGGCTGAGTCGAGGCGGTCTCCGGCACGGCGGGCGGTGTCGCGCACCTCCGTCAGCTCGGCGATGCGGGCGGGCAGCGACTCGCGCTCGGAGTCGAGTACGGCGAGGGATTGGGATGCCGCGGCCGCCGCGGTCTGCGCGGAAGCGAGCTCTGATGCACGCTGCGGCGCCGCGGCCTCGAGCTCCGCCGCCTGCTCCCACGCTCCGCTCTCGCGCGTGCGCTCGGAGGCGAAGTCACGGTACGCGGCAGCCGGGGCGTCATCCCGCAGCGCAGCTCCTGAGCGGGTGCGCCCGTCACGCACGGGAGCGGCGGCGGCGAGAGCCGCCTTCTCGAGCTGCGCGGCCTCGGCGCGAGCGGCCGATGCGCGTGATGCGGCGGTGATGAGGGTGCGCAGCGGATCGGCCGCGCGTGCTCGATCCCGCCGCTCCGTGGCATCCGCGATCTCTTCGGCCTGCGCATCCAGCGCCGCCAGCGCTCTGCGAGCGCAGTCGCGATCCGACTGCGCCTGACGCTGCTCTGCGAGCGAGGTCAGCGCGGCATCCGCAGCGGCGTGGGCCTTCTCGGCGGCCGCTCGCTCGGTGCCGAACCGCTCGACGCGATAGTCGGCGCGGGCGATCGCCCGGCGCAGCACGTCGATCCTGGCTTCCGTCGTCTCTGGCGCGGAATCCGCGTCGTCTCCCCACAGCTCGACCTCGGTGACGATCCGCTCGGCCTCCTCGAGTCGAGCCTCCACCGTCGCCCGGCTGCCTCCGAGCGCCTGCTCGGCCGCTCGACGGCGTTCGTCGAATCGCGCCTGATAGTCGGCGAACCGCTCGGTGCCGAACAGCCGGCGCAGCAGCGACTGCCGCTCGCGGCTGTCGGCGAGCAGGAAGTCGGCGAAGCGGTTCTGCGCCAGCAGGATGACCTGCAGGAACTGCTCCTGCGTGAGCTGCAGGATCTCGTTCAGCTCGTTTCCGACGTCGACGGCACGTGCGGCCCGGCCCACCCAGCCCGCATCGGTGAGCTCTTCCAGCGAGACCGCAGCCGCCTGCTTGGTGAGCCCGCCCCCTCGCTTGGCCGGGCGCTGGTACTCGGGTGAGCGGGTCACCCGGAAACGGCCGGCGACGGTGCTGAACTCGACGACCACCTCGGTGATCTCGTCGGGATCGGAGTGGTCGCTGCGCAGCCTCTTCTCACCGCCCTTCTCGTAGCGCGGCACACCGCCGTAGAGACCGAAGCAGACCGCGTCGAGGATGCTCGACTTGCCGGCCCCGGTGCGGCCGGCGATGAGGAAGATGCCGTCGTCGGCGAACGCGTCGAAATCGATGCTCTGCCGCTCGCGGAACGGTCCGAACCCCTCGATCTCGAGGCGATGCAGCTGCATCAGACGAGTGCCTCGGCGCGCACGCGGTCGTCGAGGACCTCGCGGATCAGCTCCGCCTCGCGCTCGGACGCGCCCTGGCCCGCCCGCACGTGCTCGAGGAACGCCTCGATGCGGTCTGCGTCGCTGACCGCGGCGCGCAGCCGCTGCGTGTAGGAGCGCTGGTCGCCGGCATCCGCCTCAGCGGGCTGATGCTGCACGAGTGCGCAGAACGGGAAGCGCTCGCGCAGGCGCCTCATCGGCTCGTGCTGCGGCACCGCATCGGTGTAGACGACGCACACCCAGTCTTCGGCGTGCCGAGCCAGGTCCTCGTCGGCGAGGATCCCATCGAGCGTTCCGGTGAGGGTCGCCAGCGCCCGCGGAACGGGGAGGTCGAGCCATTCGACCGACGCGAGGCCGGCGGCGTCGAGCTCGACGAGCCACGAGCCGCGCTGCCTGTGCTGCTCGCCGAAGCTGTAGTGCAGCGGGGCTCCTGAGTAGCGAACACGGTCGCTCAGCTGCTGGCGGCCGTGGATGTGGCCGAGGGCGACGTAGTCGGGCCCGTCGAATGCGGCGAGCGGCACCAGGTCGAGACCGCCCTGGCGCACCTCGCGCTCGAGCCCGGCGGTGACGTCAACGCCGGCAGCGAAGCAGTGCGCGATGGCGACCGAGCGGCCCTCATGCGCCGCCATGCCCTCGTGCACGAGACGCATCGCGTGGTCGATCACCTGCGCCTGGGTGCGCAGCGCAGGCTCGCCGTCGATCCAGTGCTGACGCACGATGGCCGGCTCGAGATAGGGGATGCCGAAGAAATGAACGGGGCCGTGCTCGTCGTGCACCGTGACGGGCTCTGCGATCGCGAGCGGGTCGGTGAGCACGTGGATGCCGTCTCGCAGCAGGCGGGAGTGGAACCCCAGACGCGCTGCGGAGTCATGGTTGCCGCTCGTCATGACGACGGTGGCGCCGGTCTCGTGCAGGGCGAGGAGGGCATCGTCGAGCAGCGTGTACGCGGACGCCGCCGGGGTGGCCGAATCGAACACGTCACCCGCGACGACCACCACGTCGACCGCGTGCTCACGCACCTGCGCGACCAGCGCGTCGAGCACCTCGGCCAGCGCCGCGAGCGTGGAGTGCCCGTGGAACGTGCGGCCGACGTGCCAGTCGGAGGTGTGCAGGATTCGCATACCCACACGGTATGCAGGGCCTCCGACATCATGTCCGAGGCGTGCCGCGACCCGGCGCACTGCGCCTTCGCCGCGGCTCTCACGGTCAGCGGGGCCGGAGCATATGACGCTTGTCCGGATGCGCGTCGAACCAGTCGGCGACGTACCAGCACACGGGGTCGACGCTGCGGTCGCCCCGCGCCTCGAGGTCGGCGACGGCGCCGGCCACCACTTTGGCCGCATACCCGCGCCCGCGATGGATCGGGATCGTGTACGCCCGTGTCATCGCCACCGTGCTGCCGTCGTCGCGGTAGTCGAGCACGCTGAGCAGCTCGCCGCCACGCGTGAGGGTGTAGCGAGACGCATCCTTCTCGTCGAGGAACACGAAATCGAAGGCACGGGCGGTTGAACTCACCCCACAACGTTACGTCGTGTTTCATGCCCGGGATTGTCACGTTTTGACATGGTGGGTCATCGTGGGAAATAATCACCCCCATGACCACCAACGCAAGCCCTTTGTCCGCCCAGGAGGCGAACGGGACTGCCGGGATGATGATGCCCGGTCGCGTTGGCACGTGTTGCCGAATGTGTTGCTAAGGCGCAACCACCCAGCCTGACTCGCTGAATTCTCCTCGATCTGAGGACGAGTCTCTGAGCGCCCACCCTTCGCGCTCATCTCCCCACCGGCTCCGCCCGGTCATTCGTGCAACGCATCCAGAGCCCTCGGCTCACGCATCCGTGAAGGATCCATCATCATGTCGAACACCGCACTCGTCGAGCGTCCCGTCACCGCCCCCGTTCGCGTCATCTCGCAGGCCGACGCCGCCGCAGACCTCCCCTCCGTCCGCTCGCCGCGCGGCTTCGCCCTCTACGTCGGCATCGACGAGATCAAGGCGGCGTCAGCGGGCGTGAGCCTCCCCGTGCTCGTCGACGCGCTGCGCCGCACGCTCGCGGAGCTCGCCCCGACCGCCGAGACGCACGCGACCGTCGCCCTCGCCCCGCAGTCCGCGGGCGGCCGCGACCTCGATGTCGTGCGCCTCGCGCTTCACGAGCCCGGTGCCATCGCCCGCGCCAACGCGGCGGTCGAGGAGGAGAAGGACGAGGAGTCCGGCGTCGTCGTCGACATCTCCCGCAAGCGCGTGCTGCTCGACGGCGAGTCCGCCTCGTTCACCTACAAGGAGTTCGAGCTGCTGCAGTACCTGGTGCTGCGCGAGGGCCGCACGATCGAGCGCAGCGAGCTGGTCTCGGCGCTGTGGCAGGCGTCGTCGGATGAGGATGCCCCCGGCGAGCGCACCATCGACGTGCACGTGCGGCGCCTCCGGGCCAAGCTCGGTCGCCACGAGGACATCGTGCGCACCGTGCGCGGCGTCGGCTACCGCTTCGACCGCCACGCAGACGTGTCGATCCGCTACGGCCACGGCACCCCCTCGCCCGACCGCTTCTGACCTTCCTCGCCGAGACCCCCACTTCCCGTCGACACCCCCAGGTGTGGACGGAAGCAGATAGGGGTGTCGGCGCAAGGTGGGGGTGTCGGCGGATCAGCCCCGGTCGGGAGGCGCTGTCAGCGGCGGCGCGTAGGGTGCATGCATGACCTTGATGACGGATGCCGTCGCGCACGCGCCGGTGCGGGAGTCCGTCTACAGGCCCCGGGCCGCGCTCGACCTGATGCGCACCGTCGGCATGCTGCGCCGCGGCGCGGGCGACCCGACGATGGTCGTCGACGGCCAGCGGATCTGGATGGCTTTCCGGACGGATGCCGCTGTCGCGACGCTCTGTCTCCGGCGGGGCTCCGAGGGCATCCACGCCGCCGCATGGGGGCCGGGCGCCGAGGAGGCGCTCGACGCCGTGCCGCGGCTGTGCGGCGCGGACGACGACGACACGGGCTTCGATGTGTCGATGCATCCGAAGCTCGGGGAGGTCGCGCGGCGGCATCCGGGCATCCGGATGGCGCGCACCGGCCGCGTCTTCGACGCCCTCGCATGCGCGATCATCGAGCAGAAGGTCACCGGCATGCAGGCGTTCGGAGCGTGGCGGCAGCTCGTCTCCCGCTTCGGGCAGCGCGCGCCGGGGCCGACGCCACGACCGATGTTCGCCTCGCCGTCGCATGAGGTGTGGCGGGGCATCCCGTCGTGGGAGTGGCACCGTGCGGCCGTGGAGCCGCCGCAGTCGCGCACGATCGTGGCCGCCGCGCGGCGCGGCGCGAGCGTCGAGCGCGCCGCGCTGGCTGCGGAAGACGGCGCGGCCCGCGACCGTGTGCTGACCAGTCTGCCGGGTGTGGGGGTGTGGACCTCGGCCGAGACGCGCATCCGTGCGCTCGGCGACCCCGACGCCGTGAGCGTCGGGGACTACCACCTCGCGCACGAGGTCGGCTTCGCGCTGACGGGGCATCGCACCGATGACGACGGGATGCTCGAGCTGCTCGCCCCATGGAGCGGGCACCGCCAGCGCATCATCCGCCTGATCTGGGCATCCGGGTCGCGCGAGCCGCGCCGCGGCGCCCGCCTCGCCCCCGAAGACCACCGCGACCGCTGAGCCCCCGCGCCCGCGGCGCCGCTGTCCCCCGTCTCCCACGGATGTCGGCGCAGATCACAGATGTCGGCAGGAACACGCGATTCCCGCCGACATCCGTGTTTCCCGCCGACATCCGTACGGAGAGCGCGGGATGCCCCGGGCGCATCGACCCGGACGGCTCAGTAGTACACGGCCAGTGGTCCGTGCGGGCCGTCGATCACCTGCACGGGCGTCTCGAACACGCGCGTGAGCACCTCGTCGGTCATGATCTCGGCCGGGGTGCCGAACTCCACGACCTGCCCGTCCTTCATGGCGCAGATCCGGTCGGCGTAATGGCCCGCGAAGTTGATGTCGTGCAGCACGATGACGATCGTGCGACCCAGCTCGTCGGCGGCGCGACGCAGCTGCGCCATCATCGTCACGGCGTGCTTCATGTCGAGGTTGTTCAGCGGCTCGTCGAGCAGCACCACATCCGTGTCCTGTGCGAGCACCATGGCGACGTACGCGCGCTGACGCTGACCGCCCGAGAGCTCGTCGAGGTAGCGGTGCTCGAGCATCCCGAGATCGAGGAAGTCGATCGACCGGCTGATGACGTCCTCATCGGCCCTGGTCAGGCGGCCCTTCGAGTGCGGGAAGCGCCCGAAGCCGACGAGCTGGCGCACCGTCAACCGGGTGACGAAGTGGTTCTCCTGCCGCAGGATCGACACGACCTTGGCGAGGTCGGCCGACTTCGTCGAGGCCACGTCGAATCCGGCGATCTCGATCGCTCCGGCGTCCATCCCCATCAGCCGGCCCACCATCGTGAGCAGCGTCGACTTGCCCGCGCCGTTCGGCCCGATCAGCGCGGTGATCCCTCCCGCCGGGATGACGAGGTCGACCGGCCCGATCGCGACATCGCTCGCGTACTCCCGGCGAACCTTCTCGATGGTGATCACAGGCGGCCCTTCTTGAGGATGACGATGAGGAACACGACGCCGCCGACCAGTTCGATGATGATCGAGACGACGCCCTGCGCGTAGAAGATGTTGCGCATCACGAAGTACGCACCAGACAGGATCGTGAAGGCGGTCAGCACCGCGATCGGGAACACCAGCCGATGATCGTCGGAGCCCGCGAACTGATACGCCAGCGTCGCGACGAGGAAGCCGAGGAACGTCATCGGCCCGACCAGGGCCGTCGAGGTCGCCATCAGCACGGCGACGAGGAAGAGCGTGGTCATCAGCTCGCGCCGGTGGTTCACGCCGAGCGCGTTCGCGGTGTCGGCGCCGAGAGCCATCACGTTGAGGCGCCTGGCGCGCATCCAGAGCAGAGCGGATGCCGTGACGCACAGCGGCACGGCCACCGGAAGATATGACGGATCGGCGTTCGAGATGTTGCCGAACAGGCGCGCGGCCAGTACGTCGAACTCGCTCGGCGTGAGCAGCCGCTGCATGAAGGTGGCGATCGCGCCGAGCCCTCCGCCGATCACGATGCCGATCAGCAGCATGATCTGCAGGTTCGCGTAGCGTCCGGTGAGCAGCCAGCCGTAGAGCAGCATGGCGAGACCCACCATCACGGCGATCTGGATGCCGAACTGCAGCAGCCCCTGCATCGCGACGAGCCCGGCGATGCCGAAGAGGTACACGGACGAGGTCTGCACCGCGCGGTACAGCGACTCGAAGCCGAGGATCGACGGCGTGACGATGCGGTTCGTCGCCACGGTCTGGAAGCTGACGGTCGCCACGGCCTGGCACACCGCGACGATGATCATGACGAGCACGTTGGTGAAACGCAGCTCGGCGATGCGCCAGAATCCGGCGGTGCCGAAGGGCATCGGGTTCTCCCAGGCGAGCAGGCCGACGCCGAAGCCCGCCGACAGGACGATGAGGATCGTCAGCGCGATCAGATAGCGACGTCGCGCACGGGCATCCGCGAACCAGCCCGCCGTTGCGCGTGCGGGCGCGGGCTGCGCGCTCTCGACCGGCCTAAGCACGGCGACGCTGCCTGAGCAGGAGGAGCACGAACACGACGGCGCCGACGATACCGAGGATGAGCGACACCGGCACCTCGAAAGGCATCACGATGATGCGGCCGATCAGGTCGCAGAGCGTGACGATGCCGATGCCCAGCAGGCACACCCACGGCAGGTTGCTGCGCAGGTCGTCTCCGCGCAGCATCGAGACGATGTTGGGCACGATCAGCCCGAGGAAGGGCAGGTTGCCGACGACGACGGTGACCACGCCGGTGACGACGGCGATGAGCGCGGTGCCGAGCAGCATGATGCGGTCGTAGTCGAGTCCGACATTGGTGGCGATCTCCTCGCCGAGGCCGGCGACGGTGAGCCGGTCGGCGACGACGAAGACGATCACACCCACCACGGCCACGATCCAGAGCATCTCGTACTGACCGCGCAGCACCGAGGTGAAGCTGCCGGCGAACCAGACGCCGAGGCTCTGCAGCGTGTTGGTGGCGAGGGCCAGGTAGGTCGACACGGCCCCGACGACCGCGCCGAGCATGATGCCGACGATGGGGACGATCAGCGAGGAGCGCAGCGACACCCTCTTCAGGAACAGGAAGAAGATCATGGTGCCGATGAACGCGGCGACGACGGCGCCTGCCATGCGCAGCGGGAGCGACGGGTGCGGAACCAGCACCATGACCGTGAGCAGGCCGAGCCCCGCCCATTCGGTCGTACCGGTGGTGGTCGGCTCGACGAAGCGGTTCTGCGTCAGCAGCTGCATGACCAGACCGGCCATGGCCATGGAGGCGCCCGCGAGCACGAGCGCGATGGTACGAGGGACGCGGGTGATCTGGAACATCTCGGCGCCGTCGGCGGCGCCCGCGATGTCGTATACGCCGGTGAACAGCGAGGCGACGAGCAGGGCCGCGACGACGAGAATGCCGATCAGCAGCTTCGCGTCGAACAGGCGCCCGCGGGTCGCCGCGCTCGCCCGCCCCGGAGGGGTGGGGTGCGGCTCAGTGGTGGAGGCGATGCGTGTCATGGTGCGGCGCGCGGTGGCATCCGGAACCTGCCGGATGCCACCGCGCCGGTGTCACTTCGAGGACTTCTCGAGCGCGTCGGCGAAGTCGTTGAGGAAGGTCGTGTACGTCTGGATGCTCTCGTTGAGGTACGTGTCCGTGGGCATGTAGACGATCTGCGCGTCCTTGACGGCGGTGACGGATGCCAGTGCCTCGGAGCTCTCGAGGATCTCGGCGGCCTGCACGTAGTTCGGCTCCTCATCGGCGAACACGGCGTCGCGGTCCATCACGAGGATCCAGTCGGGGTTCGACTCGGCGATGGCCTCGACCGAGATGTCATCGCCCTGGTGGTCGTCGGTGGCGCCGTCGACCTCGAGCGCGGGGGTCAGCTCGAGGAGGTCGAAGATCGGGCCGAGCGTGCGGCCGACCTTCGGCGCGATGTAACCGATCTCGCCGCCGGAGGTGGTGACCGCCATCACCTTCTCTGCGTCGTCGTAGGCCTCTTTCGCCCGGGCGATGGCGGCGTCGAAGTCGTCGACGAGCTTCTTCGCCTCCTTCTGCTTGCCGAACACCTCGCCGAGCACGGTGACCTGGCGCTTGAGCTCGTCGTCGAAGGGCTCCCCCTCGCGCGGGTCGAGCTCGAGGATCGTCGCATCGGGCACGAGGCCTGCGAGCTTGTCGTGGTGCTGCGTGAAGCGCTGACCGTTGATGATCAGATCGGGCTCGACGGCGACGACCGACTCGAGGTCGGGCTCGTTGTGGGTGCCGAGGTCGATGATGTCCTCGTCGTCGACGTAGCCGACGGTCTCCGGCATGAGGGCGACGGCACCGGCCGACAGTTCGATGCCCCAGTCGCTCAGGGTCTGGAAGGTGCGGTTGTCGGTCGCGACGACCGACTTCGGCGGGGTGGAGATCTTGTGCGTGCCGTTGTTGTCCTCGACGGTGACGGTCGTGGCCTTGGGAGCGGCCTCTTCGGCTTCGGCGGCGGGACCTGCTGCGCAGCCGGCGAGGGCGAGGACGCTGACGAGACCGAGTGCGGTTCCGCCGAGGATTCGGGGCATGGACATGGAGAGTCTCCTGTTCTGCGATGGTGATGCGCGAGCTGCGCGGGAAGCGAGTCCGTCCTCGCTGCGACTTAGGTTAGCCTTACTTTATGAGCGATGTGAAATCCGGTTTCTCGATCGAACGACAGGGCCTCGATCTGCGCTTCCGCTCCGCGACTCTCGCGGAGCGGGTGTGGCTGGCCCCGAACTACGTGCGCGTGCGCCTGGCGGGTGCCGACCTCGCGGGGTTCAGCTCTCTCGGTGCGGATGACCACATGCGCCTGTTCTTCGCAGCAGGCCCGACCGACTCGGTCGACGAGCTGCGGGCGTCACCCAGCCGCGAGTACACGCCGCTGGCTTGGGGGGACAACTGGCTCGACGTCGAGTTCGCCGTGCACGGCGATGAGGGCGTGGGTGCGCCGTGGGCCGCATCCGCTCCGCTCGGCTCGTTCGTCGGGGTCGGCGGGCCGCGCGGTTCGGCGGTGCTGACCGGCGAGCCGGGATCGTGGCTGCTCGTGGGTGACGAGACCGCGATCCCGGCCATCCGCCGCTTCGCGGCGATGATCCCTGCAGGCGCGCCGGCCCGCATCGTGGTCGAGGTGGCGACCGAGGCCGACCGGGTCGAGATCGGCGCGCCGGTCGAGGTCGAGTGGCTGCACCGGGGCGCCAGCCCGGCGGGCTCGGCCCTGATCGCGTTCGTCGAGGCTCTGAGCGAGGCGGATGCCGTCGGCTCCGACCCCTTCGTGTTCATCGCTGCAGAGCAGTCGATCGTCAAGCCCGGCCGCGCACTGCTCGCCCGCTGGGGCGTCGATGCGGCGAACGCCGTGGTGAAGGGCTACTGGAAGCGCGGCGAGGCCGAGTACCACGCCCCGCACTGACCAACACGCCCCCGCGAGACGTACGTTCCATCATGAAACCGACGCTCAGACGGCAAGTCTCGTGCTGGAACGCAAGTCTCGCGGCTGGGGTGGCCTGCGGCGACGGGCAGCGGCCGGCACGGGCATCCGGGCGAGGGTGCGGCAGACTGAGGGACATGGCGCTCCTCGATCACCTCGGCATCTCCGTCCTCGACATCGAGAGGGCGCGGGCGCAGTTCCATCCGGTGCTGACCGCGCTCGGCTACTCGGTCGGCGTCGAGGCCGAGCACGGCATCTCGTGGGACAACGGCGACGAGACCGAGATCATCGTCTTCCCGATCCGCGACGACGCCGACGCGGTGCCGCACCGTCACGGCGAGGCGGGCTGGCAGCACCTCGCGTTCTCGCTCGGCTCGCGCAGCGAGGTCGACCGACTGCATGCGGTCGCGATGGATGCCGGGTGGACCGCGGTGCGCGAGCCGAAGCTGTACCCGCGGTTCAACGCGAACTACTACGCGTCGTTCGTGGAGGACGAGAGCGGCGTCCGACTCGAGTTCGTGCACAATCCGCCGCGCGAGCAGTGAGCATGCTGGCCGAACGAGACCGCTTCGACGTGCATCCCGCCGAGCCGAGCGGCACGGGAGTGCTGCTGCTCGCGGGTTCGAGCGGACGCCTCGAGACCGCGCGCGCCGAGCTGCTCGCAGCGCACGGCGCGCGGGTGCGCGCGATGCGCTGGTTCGGCGGCGAGGGTCAGCGGCCCGCGCCCCATGAGGTGCCGATCGAGCTGTTCGCCGAGCAGCTCGATCGGCTGCGGCGGGAGTGCGACAGGGTCGTCGTGTTCGGCACGTCGTTCGGCGCGGAGGCCGCGCTGCTGACCGCGACGGTCAGCCCTGTCGATGCGGTCATCGCGGTCGCTCCGACATCGGTCGTCTGGGCCGGCGCGCACGACGGCGCCTGGTCGTCGCACTGGACGCTCGCAGGCGAGCCGGTGCCCTTCGTTCCGTTCATGGACGGCTGGATCCCGGATGCCGATCCGCCGGCGTTCCGCGAGCTGTACGCCTCGAGCCTCCAGCACTTCGCGGAGCGGGCATCGGCCGCCCGGATCGCCGTCGAGCGGATCGGGGGCGAGGTGCTGCTGATCGTCGGCGGGGACGATCAGGTGTGGCCGTCGGATCTGTTCGCGCGGGAGATCGTCGCGGCGCGGAGGCCGGCCGGGCTGATGACGACGGTGATCGGGCATCCGGATGCCGGGCACCGGCTGCTGCTGCCTGGCGAGGAGCCGGCGAGCGGCGGCGTGCACATGGAGCGTGGCGGCACGGCCGCCGCCGACGCCGAGCTCGGCGAGCGCGCCTGGCCCGAGATCCTGCGCGTTCTCGGCGCTCACGGCTGAGCGCCGCTCCTACTCGCGAGACTTCTGTTCCAGCGCGAGACAGCGCCCAATGGGTGCCGTGTCGTGCTGGAAGTGACGTCTCGCGGGGCGGGGAGCGGATGCCGTTGCGGATGTCGGTGGCGCGGCGAATACTTGTCGTCGCCGGGGCGTCCGGCATCCGCCTTCGAAAGGTGAACCATGCCCATCCTGAACCCGTACATCTCGTTCCGCGACAACGCACGCGAGGCCCTCGAGCGCTACCACGAGGTGCTCGGCGGCGACCTGCAGATCATGACCTTCGGCTCGATGCCCGAGATGGGCTACGACCCGAGCGAGAGCGAGCTCGTCATGCACGGCTCGCTCACCACCGACGACGGCATGGTGCTGATGGCGTCGGACACCCCGTCGAGCATGGAGTATCAGGCACCCCAGGGCGTCTCGATCTCGATCGGCGGCGCCGAGGCCGACCGCCTGCGTGCGGTCTGGGACGGCCTGCTCGACGGCGGCACGGCGACGATTCCCCTCGCGCCCGCGCCCTGGGGCGGTGACTTCGGAATGCTCGTCGACCGGTTCGGCGTCGCCTGGATGGTGTCGATCGACACCTGATCGGGTCTCAGTCGACGACCGCGGCGACGGCCTCGATCTCGACCAGCTGATCGTCGTATCCGAGCACGGTGACTCCCATCAGCGTGCTCGGCACGTCATGTGCTCCGAACGCGTCGCGGACGACATTCCAGGCCGAGACGAGGTCTGCCTGCGACGACGAGGCGACGAGCACTCGGGTGCTGATCACGTCGGTGAGCCCTGCGCCCGCCGCGGCGAGCGCGCCGCGCAGGGTGTCGATGCACGCGGCCGCCTGGCCCGCGTAGTCGCCCACCGCAGCCGTCGTGCCGTCGGGGTTCAGCGGACACGCCCCCGCGAGGAAGATGAGCCGGGCGCCTGCGGGCGCGGTGGCGGCGTATGCGTACTGGGCGGCGTCGGACAGCTCGGGCGCGCGGATGAGGGAGACGGCGGTCATCGTCCCAGTCTGCCGTGACGACGCGACTGCGAGGATCGGCCAGACTGTGAGGATGGCGACTTTCGATCACCTCGGCATCACCGTCGATGACGTGCCCTCGGCATCGACCCAGTTCAATCCCGTCTTCGAGGCGCTCGGCTACACGAGGGCGCACGACGGGGAGGATCACGCGTACTGGCGGCGCACCGACGAGCCTGAGATCCTGCTGTACACCGCTCGGGAGAAGGGCACAGGACCGCACGTGCACGGTCGCGTCGGCTGGCAGCACCTCGCCTTCGCGGTCGACTCCAGGGACGAGGTCGACCGGATCCACGACATCGCCGTGGCCGCAGGATGGAGCGAGGTGCGCGAGCCCAAGGACTACCCGCGGTTCAGCGACCGGTACTACGCGTCGTTCGTCGAGGATGCCAACGGCATCCGGCTCGAGATCATGCACAACCCACCGCGCACCGACTGATCACGCGCGCCCGGCGCTCAGGGGATGTGCGTGCGCACGGCGTCGAGGAAGGCCGCCGGGTCGTCCACCGAGATCCGCACCGCGGCGACGGTGACGTCGCCCTGCGGCAGCGGCAGCAGAGTGGGCCGCTCGAGGGCGATCTCGATCTCGGAGTGGTCCTGGATCACCTGATTCAGCACCTGCTCGTCGCCGGCGCCGGTGAGGCTGAGCTGTGGAGCGCCGCTGAGGGAGTGACGGCGCCGCTGCACCGAGGCGATCATCTCCCAGGGCAGGTCGATGTCGACCTCTCCTCCGTGCCGCACTCGGATGCCGTCAGGGCCGACGGAGTGCGGGCGGGTGAGGTGGCTCAGCAGCATGCCGAGCATGGTGAGCACTCCCCAGACGCCGAGGGCGAGCAGGGGCCACCGCAGCCACGCGATGCCGTGCACGAGCAGGTCGATCACGGGGATCTCGATCGCCGAGAGCACGAGGAAGATGATCAGGATCGTGCGGACCGGACGGTCGTAGCTGAATCCAGTCGCTCCGTGCGGGACACGAGGTCGACCCAGGAGCGCGCGGCCGATGCTGCGCCAGCCGGCGGCCTCCATGGCGGTGGCGCGACGGATGCCGTGGCGCAGGCGCTCGGCGCCGTGCAGCTGCGGGGCGATTCGGCGCGGCTCGGCGGTCGCGGCGGCTGCGGTCTGCGTCATCGGCCGCTCCTTTCACGTTGCACTCGTAATGTATCCGTCACCCGTATGCGTTGTCAATACGATCGCAATGTGAAAGCATGGCGGCATGCCGAAGATCGTCGATCCCGCCGAGCGGCGCGCGCTGATCGCCGACGCCCTGTTCCGCGTGATCGTTCGCGACGGGGTCGGCGGGGTCAGTCTGCGCAACGTCGCCGCGGAGGCGAACGTGACCGCGGGCATGGTGCAGCACTACTTCGCGTCGAAGGACGAACTGATGGCGTTCGCGATGCAGACCGCCGCCACACGTTACGAGCAGCGCATCGGCGCATCGGTGGCCGCCCTCGGCGAGGCGCCGTCCCCCGCTGCCGTTGTTCGCGCCGTCCTGCTCAATTTCATCCCGCAGACCGACGACGAGCTGCACGACGGAAGGATCAGCCTGCAGTTCCAGGCCTACGCGGCCATCCGCGACGACCACTCCCGCTCGCTGGCACAGGGCGAGGCGCAGCTCCGGCACTGGTTCACCGAACTGCTCGAACACGCGGCGGATGCCGATGCACAGAGCGCGTCGGCACGCGCGACCGCTCTGCTCGCCACGGCTGAGGGTCTCGGTCTGACCGTGCTGAGCGCCGGGCTTTCGGCATCTGACGCCCTCGCGGCGCTTGACGCGCAACTGATCGCCAACGGCATCCGCTGACGGCGACGATTGGGAATGCCGCTCTTGACGGCCGAGCCCAGCCCCCCTATAATGACACGGCTGTGCCGAGCGGCACAGCAGCCAGCCGAGGAGACGACGGATGACCGCGCAGCAGCGCAACCTTCCCACGGTCCTTGCCTTCGAACCGAAGCGCAACGACCGCGACGAGTCGTACCCTCCGGCGCGCGCCGTGTGACAGCATCCGCTGCTCGCATGCCCCGCACCGTCAGGTCCGGGGCATCTTTCATGAATCCTCCGTGACCTGTGCCCGGCACATCACAGAAGGAAAGGAATCATGGAGAGGCTCTCCGCACGGCTGCTGTCGTGGGCATCGTTGATCGATCAGAAGACACTCGATCAGGCGCGCACCACTGCGACGCTTCCGTTCATCCACCCGCACCTGGCGCTCATGCCGGATGCGCACCTCGGCAAGGGGGCGACGGTCGGCTCGGTCATCCCGACGCTCGGCGCGATCATCCCCGCCGCCGTGGGCGTCGACATCGGCTGCGGCATGATCGCCGTTCGCACGCAGTTCACCGCCTCACAGTTCACCGAGCGCGATCTCGCGCCGCTGCGCGAGGCGATCGAGCGCGCGATCCCGCTGTCAGCGGGGCGGTACAACCGCAAGGTCGTCGCCACCGCCGAGCCGCGGATCGCCGACCTGCAGAGCCTCGCCGAGAAGAACGGGTTCGATCCGGCTTCGTACACCGGCAACTGGATGCTGCAGCTGGGCACCCTCGGCTCAGGGAACCACTTCATCGAGGTCTCCCTCGACGAGCTGGATCGGGTCTGGCTGTTCCTGCACTCCGGGTCGCGCGGCGTGGGCAACAAGATCGCCATGCACCACATCGCGGTCGCGCAGCGAATCGTGAAGCAGTACTGGATCGATCTCCCCGACCCCGACCTGGCCTACCTGGTCGAGGGCACGCCAGAGTTCACCCGGTACATCCGCGAGCTGAGGTGGGCACAGCACTTCGCCCTGCTGAACCGGGAGGAGATGATGGACCGCGTGGTGCGCCAGGTGTCGGAGTTCGCGGGGGCGGAGGTGCAGGAGCAGGAGCGGATCAACTGCCACCACAACTTCACCGAGTCCGAGAAGCACTTCGGCAAGCAGGTCTGGGTGTCGCGGAAGGGGGCGATCCAGGCAGACGCCGGTCGCGCCGGGCTCATCCCAGGCTCGATGGGAACCGCCTCGTACGTCGTGGAGGGACTCGGCAATCCGCTGTCGCTGAACTCGTCGCCGCACGGCGCCGGGCGGGAGTACTCGCGGTCGGCGGCGCGGCGCACGTTCACGCGCGAGCAGCTGCGTGAGGCGATGGTCGGAATCGAGTTCCGTGACACCGACGCCTTCATCGACGAGATCCCGCAGGCGTACAAGCCGATCGATCAGGTGATGGCGGATGCCGCCGATCTCGTGACCATCCGGCACACGCTGCGGCAGATCGTCAACGTGAAGGGCGACTGATCACCCCGAGACTTCACTTCCGGCATGGGACCTGCACTCGTGCACGCTGTCTCAAGCTGGAAGTGAAGTCTCGCGAGGACAGCGTCCACTCGAGCCGAACTCGCTCGAGAACCGGCCCTGCGGCGTCAGCGCATCAGCACCGCTCTGCAGGCCAGATGCAGGGCGAGTCGAGCCTCGGGGTCGTTCATGTCGATGCCGAGCAGCTCCTGTGTGCGGCGGATGCGCAGCGCGACCGTGTTGCGGTGCAGGCCGAGCGCTGCGGCGGTGGCGGCGATGCCTGATTCATGGTCGAGGTACGCGGCGAGCGTGGTCAGCAGCTCGCCCGTGCCCTCGCGCAGCGGAGCGAGCAGCGACTCCGCGGCGGGAACGAAGGTGTCGTTGCCCGTCCAGGCGAGGAGCAGCTGCTCGAGACCGAGGCTGTCCACGCGCACGAACCACCCGGTCGCCGAGCGAGCGGCGGCGATCCTCGCGGCGTCAGCGGCCTCGTCGAGGGTCGTCACCAGTCCCGCCGGGCCCGGCTGCAGCGAGCCGACGCCCGTGGCGACGGGGAAGTCGCGAAGAGCATCCGCATGCAGCTGCCTCAGCGCGGCGACCGTGCGCTCGACCCGGTCTGGCCCCGGCGGCTCGGCGAAGGTCAGCCATCCGCTCACCCCGCTGCCCGCCGCCGTCGCGTGCGCCTCGGCATCGATCGCTCCGAGTCCTGCCCGCAGCGATCGCAGCAGGGAGAATGCGTCGAGCCGCCCTCGCGCGGCCAGGTGGAACCCGAGGTGATGCCCCTGAGTCCGCCACCCGCGCTCGATCATCCGCCGGTCGACGTCGTCGTCGGTCGCGCCTCGCAGATCGGTGAAGTCGCGCAGCAGCGCCGATGACACGGTCACGTCGTTGATCGCCGCGACCTCGTCGATCAGGATGCGGGCCGCGATGGCGGGCATCGCGATCTCGGCGGCGACCGACAGCGCCTGCAGCTGCGGTTCGCCCATCCCGTCCCCGAACAGCGCGAGCCGCAGT
This sequence comes from Microbacterium esteraromaticum, assembly GCF_014084045.1. NCBI lineage: Bacteria > Bacillati > Actinomycetota > Actinomycetes > Micrococcales > Microbacteriaceae > Microbacterium > Microbacterium esteraromaticum. The sequence continues at coordinate 1,805,576 of NZ_CP043732.1, read as the reverse complement.
CCCGTGCGCCCGGGGCTGTCGACCCGGACGGATGCGGCCGCGGCATCGCCGGCACGCGCGAGGTCGGCCCACGAGTCGAACCCGATCGCCGCATGCAGCTCTGCACCGAGATGTCCACCTGCTTCGAGGACGACCCCGGCACGATCCACGAGGGCCACTCCCCTGCCGAGGTTCGCCGCGATGTGCCGCAGCAGGTCTCCGAGGTCCTGGGCGGAGTACTCGAAGGACTGCGCGACCTTGCGTACCTGACCGAGCGTCAGCGCATCGCGGGCCTCCAGCAGCATCCAGCACGCCTTCGCCAGCTGCACCGGGCGCCCGACGTCGAGCAGCGTGAGCCTGAGGCGGTCGGCGAGCCGACGTGCACCCTGGTCGATCGCCGTGGCGCCGGGCAGCGCGAGGCCCGTGTACCCGCGATCGCGGACTCGGCGGAGCATCGCATCCTGCTGCCAGGTGGTGCGCGGGATGCCGGAGGTGAGCACCGCGAGCCGATCGTGGGCGGCAGCCGCGAGATCCGTCTCGCCGTTCTCCACCGACACGGCCTTCCACGCCGCATCCGATGGACCCGCCACCAGCACGAGACCGCCGTTGTCGGGATGGGACAGCAGGTCGCTCAGACGCAGCCCACCGCTCATGCGACGTCCAGATCAGCCAGGCCGTAGGCGGACGGGGTGACGTGCCGCAGACGGTAGGGGTGGGCGTTCCACCACGCGGGAGCCGGGATCGCCAGCACGGCGACATGACGCGCCAGTGCCAGCTCGGTCACCTCGAGCACGTCGCGGGAGATCGCGTCGATGACGACGATCACCGTGGGTGCAGCCGCGACGACCGTTCCGTCGCTCAGCACGGCCAGGGCTTCGGAGCGGGTGATCACGCGGTGCACCGCGCCGTCGACGCCTGCGATCTCCACCGCGCTCACGTGAGGGTCGTCCGCATGGGAGGCGACCGAGAGGATGCGACCCTCGGCGACCAGGCGGGCGCCGAGCGCCTCAGCGAGTTCGGCGAGGGGTCGCGAGGAGGTGGACACGAACGAACGACCCCGTTCGAGCGCATGCGCCAGGTGACCTGAGATCGCATGCTCGCGCAGGTCGCCCACCGTGAATCCGGCGAACACCGCGCATCCGGCACCGCCTGCCTGGATGATCGCCGCCCGCACCACCCTCTCCACGTCTATCGCGCGCGCCGCCTCGACCAGAGCGACTCCGCCGGCTCCGGTGTCGCAGGCGACGACGATGCCCGGCACGCGGTCGACGAACAGCGACATCTGATCGAGGCCGGGTACAGCGCGGCCGGTGCAGTCGGCGTCCACCACGGTGTGGGTGTCGGCGAGCATCAGCGGAGCCAGCCCGTTCATGCCGCCGCCTTCCATCGAGCAGACCGCGGGAACCTCGTGGCCCAGCCATCTCTCGACCGCGTCGAGCAGCGGACGGAAGGGGTCGGCGCCTGGCATCCGCTCGCCAAGGAGGATGGTGGATCCGACGAACGCGACGCCGAGGCACGGCGTCTGCGGATCGAGTGACTCGGGCGCGGCGACCTCGAGCGGCCAGGTCGACGACCCGGCGAGGATCAGCTCGAGCATAGTCGTCGATCCACCGCCTCCGGAGCCGAACAGCGCATAGCCGCGCGCGAGCGCAGTCAGATCCTCACGCCCGAGCAGGCTCACCATCGTTCCAGGTTACGGCCTCGCCACCTGCTCGACCGGGACGAAGTCCTCTCCGAGGCCGAACGCCGACGGGCCGAACGCGGCGAGCGCGGCAGGAGTGCGCATCATCTCCGGGGTGGAGATCCCGAGCACCCGCACCCGCTGGCCGTACCGCAGTCCCTCGGTCGTGATCGGCTCGGCGGTCTCATGGTCGACGACGCAGATGAGGTCGGGCACGATGGCGACGAGGCGACCGCCATGACGGGCGATGAGGTTCTCATTCTGGAACGAGATCTCGAAAGCGTCGTCGCCCTCGTCGAGAGGCGCGATCACCGCCCGCCCCTTCGCGAACCCCTCGGTCGTGCGCCGCTCGACGTCGACCACCTTGCCGACGAACAGCTCGCGCATGTGCGGATACAGCGTGGATGCGAGTGTCGCCGAGATCGCCTCGAACGGGGATCGGTGCTCATCGCGCGCCAGCCGGATCGCGCGCCCGAGCGCGAGCGCCATCGAGATGGTGCGCGGCACGGCGGTGCGGCGCACGTCTGCGCCGGTCATCGGGTACTCGGCGATGTGGCCGACGCCGCCGAGGCGGATCGTGATCCCGCGGGCGAGCCATTCCATCTGACGGTCGTCGTCGCCCGTGTCGATCACGACCCGCTCGCCCCGCTCGCCGGCGAGGGCGAGGGGCGAGCCGTGCACGCCGTAGACGGCGAAGGTCTCCATCGACAGCTCGGGGAACGCACGGCCCATCCCGTCGGCGTCGACCACGGGAAGGCCGGTCTCCGCTGCGACGATCAGCGGGATCATCGAGTTGATGCCGCCGCATTCGATCGGCATGGTCGCGTCGGCCCTGCGCCCCAGATGATCCTCGAGGGTGCGCAGGGCGAGCGTGGGCTCGGTCCCTGCCGGGATCTTCTCGACCATCACGGTCGGCGCGCCCATCTGGGCCGTGGGGATGACGAACAGGTCATCGGCCAGCTCGTCGGGATCGAGGATGGTGATCGCCCCGTCGCCGAGAACGCGTTCGACGAGCATCTTGCCGATGTACGGATCTCCTCCTCCGCCCGTGCCGAGCAGCGTGGCTCCCCGCGCGAGATCGGGCAGATCTGCGGCAGTCAGCTGCCAGCTCACGCTGTCGCCTCAGCGCGCTGACCGGCCGAGACCGTGCCGTCGAAGCGGTGGGCGGGCATGTCGTAGCCGAAGTAGCCCGGTCCGACCATCGCCAGCGCCTCGGCGGAGTGCCAGCGCTCGTCGGCCGGCGCGGCGATGACGCGCACGCGCTGACCGTAACGCAGCGCCTCGGTCGTGATCGGCTCACCCGACTCGCCCTCGAGCACCATGATCAGGTCGGGCGTGGTGGCCAGCACCTGCCCGTCCTTCTCTGCGACGAGGTGCTCGTTCTGGAACTGCAGCGTGATCGAGGTGTCGTCGGCACCATCGATCCGCGCCCGGCCGCGCGCGAACCCGGTGGTGGTCGCGCGCTGCACGTCGACGACCTTGCCGTCGAACAGCTCGCGACCTCCGAGCAGGGCGACGGCCGCGGCGACGGGGTCGGTCTTGTCGTCGCGCGCCGCGACGATGACCTCGCCGATCTCGATGCAGCGCGACAGCGAGCCGGCGACGAGCGATTCGCGCGCCTGTGCACCAGACATCGAGAAGCCCGAGATCATCACCGAGCATCCCATCTCGACGCACGCGACGCGGGCGATGCGCTCGGTCCACGAGTTGTCGACGGTCTGCAGCACCCCCGTGTTGCCCTTCTCATCGCTGAACGCCAGCGGCGAGGCGGTCACGCCGTAGAGAGTGGGGAGCACCATCTGCAGCTCGGGGAACGCGCGCCCCATGCCGTCGGCGTCGATCAGCGGCAGACCGAGCGCCGCGGCGGCGGCGATCGGAATGGTGGAGTTCACACCTCCCACCTCCGCACAGGCGATGTGGGTGATCGGACGGCCGAGATGCACTCCGAGCGCCCGGACGGGCTCGACGACCTCGTCCAGGCTGGGCAGCTTCTCGACCATCACGGTCGGAGCGCCCATCATGGCGACGAAGAGCACGACGGCGTCACCGGGCACCTCGTCGAGGCCGACGACGGTGACGTCTGCATCGGCGAGCGCCTGGCGTGCCAGCAGCGCGCCGATGTACGGGTCTCCGCCGCCGCCGGTGCCGAGCACGGCCGCGCCGCGGGCGAGTGGATCGATGTGCTCTGCGGTGATGGTCCAGCTCATCTCACGCCCCCATGTCGAGGTCGCCGACGGCCTTCGCGCGGATGCGCGTGGCGTTGCCGGGGAGGTACGGGATCGGCACCTCGTCGAAGTCGATGATCGTCACGGTCGACGGCTTGGCTCCTGCGGCGACCGCCTTGTCGACGGCCTCGGCTCGCACCTCGGCGATCGTCTCCTCGCGGCGTCCCGGTTCGATGGCGTAGACCTTGTCGATCTCGCCGCCGACCTGGGCGATGGAGGCCCCGATGGCGTTGGCCACGGCATAGTTCTCGGGCCGGTGCACGGTTCCGAACATCGGCAGCTCGTCCGGCAGCAGGATGGATCCGCCGCCGACCGCCACGACCGCGATCGGCTCGGGCGAGGTGCGCATCCGGTCCACGGCCTCGGAGACGCGCTCGGCGATGCGGTCGAGCACGCGCGCCACGAGCGCCGGATCGAGGTGGGCGACCTTCGACGCGTCGCCGACGTCGGCGCGTCCCGCGGCCACGGCGATGTCGGTGGCGGTCAGCGTGCTGCCGCCGAACACCAGCGCCTCGGTCGTGAGGCGGTAGCCGACCGATGCCGGTCCCACCTCGCCGGTCTGCTCATCGACGATGCTGCCGCCGCCGATCCCGAGCGAGAGCACGTCGGGCATGCGGAAGTTGGTGCGGATGCCCGCGACCTTGACCTCATTGGCCGTCTCGCGCGGGAACCCCTTGATCAGCAGGCCGATGTCGGCGGTGGTGCCGCCGACATCGATCACGGCGCAGTCGTCGAGTCCGCTCGTGGTCGCGGCTCCTCGCATCGAGTTGGTGGGACCGGACGCGAAGGTGGCCACCGGGTACCGGCGCACGTACTCGTCGTCCATCAGCGTGCCGTCGTTCTGGCTGAGGAAGATGGGCGCCTCGATGCCCTGGGCGCGCACCGCTGAGGTGAGTCCGTCGACGATCTCGGAGGCGAGCTCGCGCAGCGCGGCGTTGATGATGGTGGCGTTCTCGCGCTCGAGCAGTCCGATGCGGCCGATCTCGTGCGAGAGCGAGATGGCGACGTCGTCGCCGAGCACGGAGGCGATGATCTCGGCGGCCTGCGTCTCGAGGTCGTGGTTGACCGGGCTGAACACCGAGGAGATGGCGACGGAGCGGATGCCGTTCGCCTTCATGTCCTCGGCGTGAGCGCGCAGCTCGTCGGGGTCGAGCGGCGAGATCGGGCGTCCGTCGAACTCGTAGCCGCCGTGCGCCAGGTAGCTGCGCGCGCGGGTGGCTTCGACGAGCACCTCGGGCCAGTCCACCAGCGGCGGCAGCGCCCGCGTCGCGGGGAGGCCGAGACGGAGGGCCGCCGTCGGTGCGAGTCGACTGGCCTGCACCAGCGCGTTGATGAAGTGCGTGGTGCCGATCATCACGGCATCGATGTCAGAGCCCTCGAAGGGGTGGTTGGCCCGCAGGTCCTCGATCGCCTGCACGATGCCGCTCGTGACGTCCTCGGTCGTGGAGTGCTTGACCCCCGCCAGTGTGCGGGTGCCCTCCATGAGTACTGCGTCGGTGTTCGTCCCGCCGACGTCGATGCCGATGTGCATGGTTCTCGCTTTCTGTGTGGAGGCCGGAGTCAGGCGCTGACGGGCTGGGAGTCGGATGCGGGCGCCTGGCGGGTGGTGGCGACACCGACGCCGCGCACCAGCCCGAGCTTGCCTGCGATGACGTACAGCACCATCGAGAGGAAGAGGCTGAGCAGCGACGGGATGCCCCAGGTGACGAAGTAGCCGACGAGCGACGACACCAGCCAGACGACGATGGTGGCAGGCACGAGCCGCGGGGCGGTCGCGGGCAGGGTGCCCGTCTCGCGAGTGGCGTCGAGGTCGGCGCGCCAGCGTCGCACGAAGTAGTACTCGGCGACCATGATGCCGGCGATGGGCGGGAACGCGACGCTGAGCACGACGAGGAACGAGGTGAACTGACCCAGGATCCCGACGGCGGCGAGGATCGACCCGACGACGCCGAGCACGATCGTCGTGGTGACGCGGTGCAGGTTGCGGCCGAACGCCGTGGAGATGAAGTTCACCAGGCCGAGGGTCGACGAGTACAGGTTCCAGTCGTTGATCTTCAGCGTGCCGGTGAGCACGATGAACAGGCCGATGAATCCGACCGACGAGGTGACGATCGCGACGATGTCGCCGGTGCCGGCGGCGTGTGCGAGCAGAACTCCAGCCAGACCGATCACGAACTCGCCGAGCGAGACGCCCACCACGGTCTGCTTGATGACATCGGCGCGGGAGCGGTTGAAGCGGGTCATGTCCCCCGTGATGATCGCACCGACGATGAGGCCGCCGGCGACGATGCCGGTGCCGGCCCACACGCTCATCGTCGGACCGGGGGCCGGGCTGGTGAGCAGCTCTCCGATGTCGTGACGGCTGAGCTCGCTGATGACCGACCAGCCGACCAGCACCAGGAACAGCGGCACGGTGACGTTCGCGAGCCACTGCATCCCGACGAAGCCGAAGGCGACGATCGCCGTGACAGCAAGACCGAAGATGAGGCTCCACACCCACACCGGCAGGACTCCGGGCATCAGCGCGTCGAGGGACTGCGCGGAGATCGCGGACTGGATGCCGAACCAGCCGATCAGGCTGATGCCGATGGCGAGGCCGACGAGCGAGGCGCCGATCTCGCCGAAGCCGGTCCATCGGGCCAGGAGCGCGGTGTTCAGCCCCTCGCGCTGACCGATGAATCCGACCACGCACATGATCACCTCGAGGATGAGCGAGCCGAACAGGAAGGCGAGGACTGCCTCGCCGAAGGTCATGCTGAAGCCCAGTGTCGCCCCGAGCAGGAACTGCGAGAGGGCGGAGACCTGACCGAATCGCTGCACGGCGATCCCGAACCAGGGCTTGCGTGCTTCGGGCGTGACTCGGGAGAGCGCGAAGTCATCGGAGTGCGCCATGCGTGCCATGAGGGTGTCCTTCGAGAGGAGTGACGGGTTGTGGCAACAGTAATCACGCCGCTCGACACGCGATATGTGCGATCTGCACGAGTATCGCGAACAGATGGGCAACATGCACTCGACCCCAGGCTCACTCGTGAACCTGGGGTCGGTGCAGAGCCGCGCGCCTCGTAAGGCCGCGTCAGCGCAGGCGGGTCAGCGCAGGCGGGTCAGCGCAGGCGGGTCAGCGCAGTGCGTGCTCCGCGACGAAGGCGCGCAGCGCCTGCTCGTCGTCGGCCATCTCCGTCACCCGCTGAGGCGCCGCCAGCATGTCGCGAAGCTCGGCCGAGAACTCCAGCTCGACGCCGATCGCCTCGGTGATCGTCTCGGCGAACTTCTGCGGCTTGGCGGTCTCGAGCACGAGCATCGGCACCTCCGGCTCGACGTGCTCGCGGGCGACCTTCACGCCGTCGGCGGTGTGCGGATCGATGACCTCTCCGGTCTCCTCGTACACCGAGCGGATCGTGGCGAGCCGGTCGGCGTGGGTCGAGGTGCCGCTGACGATGCCGAACTCGCTCTCGAACCGGCCGAGGTCGGCGGAGAAGTCGAAGAATCCGTCGCGGTCGAGCCCCGCCCAGGCGTCGACGACGCCCTGCGGCGAGCGCCCGACGAGGTCGAAGATGAAGCGCTCGAGGTTCGACGCCTTCGAGATGTCCATCGACGGGCTCGACGTGGCGTGCGTGTCGGCGGCCGACCGGGGGCGGTAGATGCCCGTGCGGAAGAACTCGTCGAGCACGTTGTTCTCGTTCGCGGCGAGAACGAGGCGGCGGATCGGCACGCCCATGCCCTTCGCGAAGAAGCCCGAGAGGATGTTGCCGAAGTTGCCGGAAGGCACCGTGAACGACACCTCGAACCCGGACCGGAACTCGGGCTCGACGGCGTCGGTCACCCGCAGCCAGGCCCAGAAGTAGTAGACGACCTGCGCGGCGATGCGCCCCAGGTTGATCGAGTTGACCGCGCCGAGGTTCTGCTCGCGCTTGAAGGCGAGATCGCCGGCGAGCTTCTTAACGAGGTTCTGGCAGTCGTCGAAGACGCCCTCCACGGCGATGTTGTGCACATTCGCGTCGTGCAGCGAGTACATCTGCGCGCGCTGGAACGGGCTCATCCTGCCCTGCGGCGAGAGCATGAACACCGACACCCGCTCCTTGCCGCGCAGCGCGTGCTCCGCGGCCGATCCGGTGTCGCCCGAGGTCGCACCGACGATGTTCAGCACGCGCCCCTTCTTCTCGAGCACGTATTCGAGCACCTGCCCCAGGAACTGCATCGCCATGTCCTTGAATGCGAGCGTCGGGCCCTCCGACAGACCGACCAGGGTGAGCCCGCCGCCGATCGAGCGCAGCGGCACCACGGCATCCGGGAAGTCGGCATACGCCGCCGCCGTCATCCGCGCGAGATCCTCGCGGGGGATGTCGGTGGCGAACAGCGAGAGCACCTCGGTGGCGAGCTGCGGATAGGTGAGCGCCCGCCACCGCTCCAGCGTCTCGGCGTCGACCTGCGGCAGCTGCTGAGGCACCGCGAGCCCCCGTCGGGTGCGAGTCCTTCGAGCAGAGTCTCGCTGAACGGCTGCGGCTGCATGCCGCCGCGGGTGGAGATGTACAGCACGAGGGCTCCTCGGGTCGTCGGGTTCTCCATTCTCGCAGGATCGTCGCGGCAGAGAGGCCGGATGACACCTGTCACACTCCGGCGCCCGCCTCCGACACATGTGCAGAGGCATCGGACGGATGCCAGGACGAGAGGACCACCATGACCAGGATCGACATGGCTCGCACGAACAAGCTCGGCTACGCCGCCGTGATCGGGATGGAGGCGTATGCGAGCAGGGCGGTCGAGAAGCGCCTCTACGAGCTGATCAAGCTGCGCGCGTCGATCCTGAACGGCTGCGGGTTCTGCGTCGACATGCACGCGACCGACGGCGCGAAGCACGGCATCCCGCAGCGCACCCTGCACGCGGTGGGCGCCTGGCAGCACGCCCGCAATCTCTTCGAGCCGAAGGAGCTCGCGGCCCTCGCTCTCACGGACGCGATCACCAAGCTCGGACCCGACACCGTGACCGACGAGATCTGGGATGCGGCGGCCGAGCACTTCGACGACGCGCAGCTCGGCGCGCTCGTCATGGCCATCTGCACGATCAACGTCTGGAACCGCATCGCGATCTCGACGCAGATGGAGCCGCCGATCGATGACAAGCACCCGATCGTGTGACCGCGGCGGCGTCGGCGAGGGGCGGTAGCGTGAGCGTCATGACCATCGCCGCCGCCTCCGCCGCGCTGGCATGGGAGGCCGAGCGCGGCAGGCTGATCGGCATCGCATACCGGATGCTCGGCGACTTCGGCCACGCCGAGGACGTCGTCTCGGAGGTCGCGATCGAGGCGCTGAAGGCCGAGCGCGCGGATGCCGCGGCAGTGCGCTCGTGGCCGGCCTGGCTGACCACCGCGTGCGTGCGCCGGTCGATCGACCGCGTGCGCGCGCTGGTCGCCGTCAGGGAGGAGTACACCGGGCACTGGCTGCCCGAACCCGTCGCGACGGATCGGCTGCCCGAAGACGCGGTGGCCGATCGAGAGATGCTCTCGCTGGCGCTGCTTCACCTCGCCGAGCAGCTCTCGCCCGAGGCCCGCGCCGCCGTCGTGCTGCACCGCGCCTACGCGATGACAGCGGTCGAGATCGGCGGGATCCTCGAGAAGTCCCCGGCGGCGGTGCGGCAGCTGATCTCGCGTGCGGAGCGCCGACTGCAGCTCGATGAGCACTCCCCGCGCCGCGCGCGGCCGACCCCGAGGCCCTGCGCAGCCTGCTCGAGGCCGTGCAGGACGGCGATCTCGACACCCTGCTCGCCCTGCTGACCGACGAGAGCATCCTGTGGACCGACGGCGGGGGCGTCGTCTCGGCGACCCGCAACCCGATCTTCGGCGCCGCCAAGGTGCATCGCTTCTACCTCGGCGTGCGCGAGAAGGCGCGCGCGTTCGACGCCGCGCATCCGTTCTCCGTCGCGCCCATCGAGGTCAACGGCGAGATCGCCCTGGCGCTGAGTCACAGCGGGCGCACCGACGTGCTCACGCTCGAATTCGATCCGAGCGGTCGCATCCGCGGCATCCGCCAGGTCTGCAACCCGCACAAGCTCACCCGCGCCTTTCCCGGCTGAGCGGGCGACGGCTCAATCGAGCAGGTGCCGCAGGTAGCGATCAGGCTCGCCGAGGAACGATCGCCAGTGGCGCACCAGCTCCAGGTCGTCCCACGTCGTCTCGCGCAGACCCCACTCGCCGACCTCGAGGATCGTCGCGCCGGGCAGCGAGGCCAGCACCGGCGAGTGGGTGGCACAGAGCACCTGCCCGCCGTCGTCGGCGATGCGACGGAGCACCGAGATGAGGGTGAGGGTCGACGCGAACGACAGCGCGGCCTCCGGCTCATCGAGGCAGTAGAAGCCGGGTGAGTCGAAGCGGGTGCTCAGGATCTCGAGGAACGACTCGCCATGGCTCATCTCGTGGAATCGCGAGTCGCCGGGAGACGGGTTCTGCTCGAGGTACGTGTAGAAGGAGTGCATCGTCTCGGCGCGGAGGAAGAATCCCCACGAGCTCGCGCCGATGCCGCGCTCGAGCCGCAGCCAGTCCGACAGCGGCGACTCGGTCGGTCGGGTGCTGTGCCTGGCGTTGCGCGATCCGCCCTCGGGTGAGAGTCCGTAGGCCAAGGCGACGCCCTCGACGATGGTCGACTTGCCGCTGCCGTTCTCGCCGACGAGGAAGGTCACGCCGGGTGCGAGCCGCATGCCCTCGCGCAGAAGCTGCGCCACGGCGGGGATGCTCGTCGGCCACCGGTCGCTCGGCTCGGGCGCATCGTCGCCCGCGGTCACCGCGACGACCGGATGCCTGCGGCGCAGCCATCCCGTGTCGTCGAGCGCACTCATGGCTCCGACCCTATCCGCCCGCCCGCACGCGCGCCGCGCCCATGCGCGCCGCCTGCACGGATGCAGGCGCGAAGCACAGATGTCGGCGAGAACAGCCGGATACGGCCGACATCCGTGTTTCTCGCCGACATCCGTGCCGAAGTCGACACGTGTGCCCGAGCAGACAGGCGTCGTGGTGCTAGGAAACGGGGTCCACGCCCGGCGCGGTGCCTCCGGTCGGCGCGGACTCGCGCGGCCCGAGCGAGTCGCTCTCGGCGAGGTACGACAGCCGCCGCAGCGTCTCGCTGTTGCGCCAGCGCAGCAGCGGCCCTGTGATGAAGGAGGGGATCGCGGCGCCGATGCCGCGTGCCGGGGTCTCGTGAATCGACACGAGGGTTCCGGAGTGACCGGGCTCAGCCTCGATGACCACGCGGGCTTCGCCGATCGGCCAGCCGCGCGCCTGCATGACGGCGCGCCGATCCGGATGCCATTCCCGCATGCTCGTCGTCCCGTTGAGCAGGAAGGGCCAGGTGCCGACCGAGTGATGCAGGACCGCCCCCGCCGCCGGCCAGGCGGCATCGACCTCCCGCATGCGCGCCGCCCCCACCACCCACGACGGATACAGCCACCCGTCGCTCAGCGCGCGGAACACCGCCTCGGGTGCACACCGCATGAGTCGCCGATTCGTCGCCATGATGCCCTCCTGAAGCCGTCGAACGCCGAGATTGTCGCAAACGCCGCACCCGGGGGGAACCCCCTTCCGCCACACCCCCGGCACGTGTGTGCTGGTGGTGAGCGAGGAGGTGATCGGAGTGCGTCCACAGCGCCTCGAACGACGGATGCGGGCTTCGCTGAGCACCGTCAGACCGTCGCTCAGGGGCGCGGTCACCCGCGCCCGGTTGCTGTTCGCGGCGAAGACGGCGCTCGCTGTCGCCGTGGCGTGGCTGATAGCCCCGCACATGCCGGGGGTGACCGACGACTACCCGTACTACGCGCCGTTCGGCGCGCTGATCAGCATGTACCCCACGCTCATGTCGTCGTTCCGTTCCGGCCTGCAGACCCTGCTCGGGCTGGGAGTGGGGATCGGGCTGGCTGCGCTGGTGCTGCTGACCGTCGGGCCCAGCGTGTGGTCGATCATCGGGGTCGTGGGCATCGGCGTGCTGGTCTCGGGCACCGGGTGGTTCGGCATCGGTCGCGAGTACATCCCGATGGCGGCGCTGTTCGTGCTGATCATCGGAGGAGCTGATGCGGAGGACTACTCCCTCGGCTACGTCACCCAGACGGCGGTGGGCGTGGTCGTGGGACTGCTGGTGAACCTGATCATCCCGCCCGCGCCCCTCGTGTCGGAGGCCGCCGGCCGCATCGACGCCTTTCAGCAGCGGCTGGCCGCCCATCTCGACGACATCGCCGCGGCGCTGACCGAGAAGTGGCCGCCGGAGCGCGATGGCTGGATGCAGGATGCGGGCGCGCTGGCCGAGACGAGTCGCTCGCTGCGCGATGCGCTCGCAGAAGCCGACGAGAGCCGTCGAGGCAATCCCCGCGCGTGGCGCGGTCGAGCCGACACCAGCGAAGAGCACGCCCGCCTCGAGGTGCTGGTCGAGGTGGCGCATCAGATCCGCGACGTCTCGGGCTGTCTGAGCGACACGATCAACGGGCGGCCGTCGGCGTTCCCACTCGATCCCGAGCTCGTCGAGCCGCTGTCGCGTGCGTGCAGCGCGGTCGCCGACGTGCTCGGGGCTGAGGCGGGCGAGGCCGTCGAGCTGCATGTGCGCGCGTCGGATGCGGTTCAGACGCTGCTGCGGGCCGTGCATGCCCGCTCGATCGAGATGGACGCCGTCGCCGGACCCGGCGTGCTGAGCGCGATGCACCTGCAGCGCATCCTGGGCATGCTCGCGCCGGCCGACGGCGACGATGCCCAGCGGGACGTCGCCCAGCCGGACGAGGCGGACCCTCAGCGCAGCGAGTAGTGCAGCAGCAGCTCGTCGCCCGCGCGCAGCACGGTCACCAGGTGAGCCCCGACGGGCAGCGCTCCGGCGACCTCGCCGCGCACGCATAACCCATCGGCGAACGGCCGGACGACCGTGCCGCCGGAGGCGGCCGCGATCGTCCGGCGCCGATCAGACCGGCTCACTCCACGAGCTTGCCGACGACCGAATCCGATGCCGAGGCCTCGGCCAGAATGCGGAACGACTCGGGGGCATCGGGCAGCGGCTCGAAGCTGACGCCGCCGGCCGGGCTCCAGATCATGTTGCCGCGCAGGGCCGGATCGGTCTCGGGGTAGTCGGCGCGGTTGTGGCAGCCTCGGGTCTCACGCCGCTCGACAGCCGACTCGAGCGTGGCTCGGGCGGCGAGCAGCGAGCCGAGCAGATCGAAGGCGTGGGCGAGGTCGTCGAAGCCGGCGATGTCGGGGTGCGCGCCGACGTGAGTCGCCCGCTCTTCGAGGACCGCGAGCTTCGCGAGGCCTTCGCGCAGAGACTGCTCGGTGCGGATGACCCCGGCGTGCTCGGTCATCAGGTCGCGCACCGCGCGCTGCAGCCGACGCGGTGTCTCCGTGCCGGTGCTGGTCAGGAAGCCGTCGATCTCGGCGCGCGCCTCGGCGACGGCGGCGGGGTCGCGATGCACCTCTGTGCGCGCGCGCACGTACTCGGCTGCCGTCTCACCAGTGATGCGGCCGTAGACCATCAGCTCGATCAGCGAGTTGCCACCAAGGCGATTGGCGCCGTGCAGGCCGCTGGATGCCTCCCCGATGGCGTACAAGCCGTCGACGCCGGTGCCGTGGTCGTCGGGCCGTACCCACACACCGCCCATCGAGTAGTGCGCGGTGGGGGCGACCTCCATCGGGCTCTCCGTGATGTCGAGCATCTGCAGGTCGATCATCGTGCGGTACAGCCGGGGCAGCTTCTCGAGGATCTGCTCGCGCGGCAGGTGCGACACGTCGAGCCAGACGCCGCCCTTCTCGGTGCCGCGGCCCTCGGCGATCTCGGTGTAGTTCGCCAGTGCCACGCGGTCGCGGGTCGACAGCTCCATGCGCTCGGGGTCGTAGCGCTGCATGAACCGCTCGCCCAGCGCGTTGGTGAGGATGCCGCCCTCGCCACGAGCGGCCTCGGACACGAGGGTGCCGGCCGCGTCGTCCGGCTCGATGAGTCCGGAGGGGTGGAACTGCACAAGCTCTGCGTCGCGGATGCGCGCCCCGGCGAGCGCGGCGAGCCGGAACGAGTCGCCGGTGTTCTCATCGCGCCGAGACGAGGTGTACCGCCAGATGCGGGTGTGCCCGCCGGCGGCGAGGATGACGGCGTCGGCGTGGATCACGACCGGGGTGCCGTCGACGACGTCGAATCCGTAGGCGCCGAACACCGTGCCATCGGCAACGAGGATGCGTGTGATGTAGACGGTGTCGATGATGGGCACGGCGAGCTCGGCCGCGCGGCGCATGAGGGTGCGCTGGATCTCGAGGCCTGTGTAGTCACCCGCGTAGGCGGTGCGGCGGTAGCGGTGTGCGCCGAAGAACCGCTGGCTGATGCGGCCGTCGTCTTCACGGGCGAACGGCATGCCCCATCGCTCGAGGTCGTCGATGCCACGTGCGGCACCTCGCGCGACGACCTCGACGATCGCGGGGTCAGCGAGGAAGTACGACTCGCGCAGGGTGTCGGCGGCGTGCTGCTGCCACGAGTCCTCCGGGTCCATGGTGCCGAGCGCGGCGTTGATGCCGCCGGCGGCGAGGGTGGTGTGCGCATCGTGCTTGCGACGCTTGCCGACGGCGAGCACCTGGATGCCGCGCTCGGCGAGTTCGATCGATGCGCGCAGGCCCGCGCCGCCGGTGCCGATGACGAGGACGGAGGTGGACAGGCGGCGTTCGGTGCGGGGCTGAGTGCTCATGCTTCCACGCTAGAAACTCCCTGATGATAACGCCAATGCATCTTCTGCCTCACTTCGATACGCTGTATGCATGAAATTGGAGCAGCTGCGCGCCTTCGAGAGCGTGGCCCGTCTCGCCCACTTCACCCGCGCCGCTGACGAGCTGTTCCTCACGCAGCCATCGCTGTCGCGACAGATCCAGGCGCTCGAAGCCGATCTCGGCGCGACGCTCTTCCAGCGCGATCGCACGGGAGTGGTGATCACCACAGCCGGCGAAGCGCTGCTGCCCATCGCCCGGCGAATGCTCGCGGATGCCGACTCGGCGCGCCACGCCATGGACGAGCTGGCAGGCCTGCGCCGCGGGCGGGTGCGGCTGGGTGCGACGCCGACGCTGTGCGTGTCGGTGGTCGCCGAGGTGATCGCGGAGTTCCATCGCGAGCATCCGGGGGTCGATCTGCAGATCACCGAGGCAGGTTCGCATGCTCTCGTCGACGCCCTCGTCGAGGGCTCTCTCGACCTCGCCCTCACCATCACCCGGCCGAATGTGCGTGACGACAGCGCCGTCGAGCGGGTCGCGCTCTTCCGCGAGGAGCTGATGGTGGCATCCGCCGCCGACTCCGCGCTTCGCGCCCATGCCGACGTGCCCGCGCGGCTGACGGTCGCCGAGCTCGCCGCGCTGCCGCAGGTCGCGTTCAACCGCAGCTACGACCTGCGTCTGGCCACGGATGCCGCCTTCGAGACGGCAGGTCTCACGCCCTCGATCGCCGTCGAGGGCGCCGAGATGGACGCCGTGCTTCGCTTCGTCGCTCGCGGCATCGGCGTCGCGGTCGTGCCCGCAGCCGTGCTGCTTCACAGGCCGGAGCTTCTCGGCACAGAGCTGACCTCCCCGTCGATGACGCGCACCGTGAACCTGTCGCGGCGCGCGGCGGTGCGACCGACCGCCGCCGTCGCGGCGATCGAGCGGACGGTGTTCGACGTGGTCGCCCGGCTGGCCGAAGACGGCGAGCTCGGCGGGCGGATAGCCCTGGTCGCGTGAGGCAGGTCAGCGCGGCATCCCGACGTGCTCGCCCGACCGGATCGCCAGCGCCACAGCCTCTATGCGCGAATGCACTCCCAGCTTCACGAGCAGGCTCTGCATGTGCGCCCCGACCGTCTTGATGCTGATACCCAGCGCAGAGGCGACCTGCTTCTGCGACAGCCCCTCGGTCGTCAGGCTCAGCACCTCGCGTTCGCGATGGGTGAGCAGCGACAGCGGGCGCAGGTCGGTCGTCGGGTGCGGCCCTCGTCCCCTGCGCTCGATGAGCCGGCGGACCCGCGCCAGGAACTCCTGCGCGTCCATGGACTCCGCCGCGTAGTCGTCGGCTCCGACGAGCAGCCCGGCGACGACGTCGGCAGGTGCGGTGCGCTCCGCCGACACCAGCATGGCCGGGAGGTCGGGACCGTACCGATCGCGCAGCTCGCGCAGCACGGTGCAGCCGCCGTCCTCCACCTCGAGAACGGCGACGGCGGGCGCGTGCGGGATGAACGCGGCGTCCGCGCCATCCGCGTAGGCACGCACGGGAAGTCCCAGCCGGCCCAGCAGACGGGTGTAGCCGTCTCTCACATGATCACCCGACGCTGCTCGACGATGCCGTCTCGGCGACGGCGTACAGCCCTGACAACTTCAAAGGCGAGGCAGCCGTCGATCTGACTGCGATCCTGTCGAACGGGGTTCCACAATGCCTCGTGCTCGCCAATGTGATTCCCAGCACGGTGACGGGCAACTCCGACACAGCCGACTACAAGGACACCATCCTCACCCCGGCGCCCGAACTGAGCAACTGCGAGTCGTCCACCGTGACGACGCCGCAGACCGGAGCCGGTCTGCCCATCCCGGCGAACTTCTCGATCGGCACCGGCATCGTCGCCGTGCGCGACTCGGCCGTGGTCGACATGACCGGCGGAGACCCGGCACCCGATGGCACTGTCACCTTCCACCTCTGCAAGGTGGCGGGCGCGGCGCACTGCGACACCGGCGGAGTCCTGGTCGGCACCGTCGATGTGACGGGCGACGACTATCCGGTGACCGTGCCGTCTCCCGTGGCCTCCGTCACCTCCGCCGGCCGGTACTGCTGGCGGGCCGAGTACAGTGGCGACTCGGCGAACGACATCCCCGGCTCGAGCGACTCGCGCGACTCCGAGTGCTTCACGGTCGCACCTGTCACCCCGTCCCTGACAACGGATGCCAGCGATCCGATCAGCCTGGGAGGGACAGTGCGCGACACCGCTCAGCTGAGCGGCACCGCCACGCAGCCCACCGAGCCGCCGATCAACCTCACCGGCGCCGCGGGGGCGAAGGACGACGGCACGATCGTGTTCAAGCTGTACGGCCCCAGCGCCACGGAGTGCGGAGTCCTGGCCTACACCTCCCCGCCTGTGGCGGTGGACGGCAACGGCAGCTATCAGAGCCCCGCGTTCACACCCACCGCAGCGGGCGAATACCACTGGGTCGCCGTGTGCACCTCGGGTTCGGCGAACACCAACAGCGTGACGCACAACGCCGACTGCACCGACGCTCAGGAGGACGTGGTGGTCTCGACCGTGGCATCCTCTCTCACCACGGCGCAGCGCTGGGTGCCCAACGACTCGGCGACGATCACCGCCCCCGCGGGAGGGACTCTGGCAGGCACCGTCACGTTCCAGCTCTTCACCAACGCGACCTGCTCCGGCACCGCGAAGTACACGCAGGACGTGGCGGTCAGCGGCGCGTCCGGGGTGACGGTCGGCACCACCAACACGGTGGCGGAGAGCGCGAGCGGATCGTTCTCGTGGACGGTGACCTACGACAGCACCAACCCAGCCCAGCGGGACATCCCCGCCAGCTGCCACGAGACCTCCGCCCTGACGGTGACCAACGGAGGGACGGTGACCAGCCCCTGACGGCCGACTGATTTGGCACGCCCTGCGCGCAGGGGCGGCGGAGGGCGGGGCGCACCGGGTGCACCCCGCCCTCCGCGCGCTTCCCGTCGTTCAGCCCGCAGCAGGAGCCCGCGCCACCCCCGCGGCGGCGAGCGCCGCATCGACGTGCAGCGCCGTCGTCGGGAAGACGGGCACGGGCGAGTCGGCCGCGGTGATCAGCAGCTCGATCTCGGTGCATCCGAGGATCACTCCCTCGGCACCACGCGCGGCCAGCACGTCGATCACCTCGCGGTAGTACGCGCGCGACTCCGGGCGGATGACGCCGTGCACGAGCTCGTCGTAGATGACGGCGTGCACTCCGGCGCGCTGCTCGGCGTTCGGGACGAGCACCTCGATCCCGTGCGCTTCGAGACGCTCGCGGTAGAAGGGCTGCTCCATCGTGAAGGCCGTGCCGAGAAGGCCCACCCGCCGGACGCCGGCATTGAGCACGGCGGCGGCCGTGGTGTCGGCGATGTGCAGAAACGGGACCTCTGTGGCGCCTTCGATGCGGTCGGCTACGAGGTGCATCGTGTTGGTGCACAGCACGATGAGGTCGGCGCCGGCGCCCTCGAGGCCGCGGGCACGCTCGGCGAGCAGCGAACCGGCCGCGTCCCAGTCGCCGCGGGACTGAAGCTCTTCGATCTCGGCGAAGTCCAGCGAATCGATGATGATGCGCGCCGAGTGATGCCCTCCGAGAGCGTCACGCACCCGCTGGTTGGCGAGCCGATACCACTCGAGCGACGATTCCCAGCTCATGCCGCCGAGCACACCGATCGTCTTCATCGGCACCTCCGGGCGCGGGTGGGATGACGGGCCGGTCGCATCCATCGAATGTACCCCCGCTCAGTCGAGAGGAGCGTCGGTCGGAGCCTCGTAGCCCTCGGGAGGCTGCGGGATAGTCTCATGACCCGTGAGGAAGCCGGTGACCTCGGCGAGCTTCGCGCCATGTCCGCTCACACGAATGCGCAGCTCGGTGACGTCGCGCGCGGGGAAGGCGTGGATGCGCCCCTGCCCGACGGTCAGGCCCCGAGCGATCGTCTCGGCTGCGGCATCCACCCCCGCGATCACCTCGTGCGCGGTGATGCGCTGGCCCGAGGTCAGGTGTTCTCGCAGGCGGAGATGGTCGATGCGAACCGGCTGGGTGAAGCGCACTCGCCACTCGGCCCCGTCGCGCTCGACGTGCGCCTCGATCGGAGAGCCGAAGCGACGGTCCCACTCCGCACGCCACTCGCGCAGCCGCCGCACATCCGCCGGGTCGAATACGCCTTCTGGCGTGGGCGGGACGTTCAGCAGCAGGTTGGCGCCCATCCCGATCGATCCGTACATGATGGCCATGAGGTGATCCACCGTCTTGGGCTCGTCATCCGGATGCCAGAACCAGCCCCGCCTGATGGACACATCGCACTCGGGCGGGAGGTACGCAGCCTCGCGCGTGCTCATCGACGCGGCGGTGTAGTTGCTCAGCTGCGTTCGACCGACGACGTACTCGACCGGGTCGCTGGCGAGGCCGTCCTCGTTGCCCACCCAGCGGATGGTGGGCCGTCCCATGTTGAACACCATCGCGTCGGGCTGGTGCTCGTCGATGACGGCCACGATCCGTTCCCAGTCGTACACGTAGCCGTCGGACCCGGCACCGTCGAACCAGATCTCGACCAGCGGGCCGTACCGCGTGCACAGCTCCGTGAGCTGTCGAGCATAGAACTCGCTGTATGCCTGCGGATCGTCGTAGCACTCGGCATTGCGATCCCACGGCGAGAGGTAGACACCGAAGCCGATGCCGGCCTCACGACATGCCTCGGCGACCTCCGCGACCACATCTCCCCTGCCGTTCCTCCACGGGGATGAGGCGACGGAGTAGCCGGTCGTCTCGGTCTGCCACAGACAGAAGCCGTCGTGGTGCTTGGCCGTGAGGATCAGGTGGCGGGCGCCGACGTCGACCACCGACCTGACCCACGCCCCGGCATCGAGGTCGACGGGATCGAAGCTGTCGGCGCGCAGCGTGCCGTCGCTCCACTCCCGGCCGTGGAAGGAGTTGAGGCCGAAGTGGACGAAGAGTCCGAACTCGGCCTGCTGCCAGGCGAGCTGGCCTGCAGTGGGGACGACGATCGCTGGCATCCCACTCACTGTAGTGAGCGCGGTCGCGCCCCGTTCACCGGCTGGGCCTTGCGCCCGCGTCGCATCCCTTGTGTTCCTCCGCGGGATCAGGTGAGGGCATCGGCGGCGGCGCGCCAGCGTGCCGAGAACTCCTCGGCTCGTGAGTCCGACCACCGCGGTTCGTAGGTGTGAGACGGCGCCCACGAGATGATGGCGTCCTCGAGTGCGAGGTCCTTCTTCATCGCGCACCGCGCCAACGCCGCAGCGCCGAGCGGCGTCGCGTGCTGGGAGGGATAGACGTCCACGGGGATGCGCATGAGGTCGGCGACCGCTTGCATGAGCACGCGGCTCTGGGTGAGCCCGCCATCCACTCGGAGACGCTGCAGGGGCTGACCGAGATCCGTTGTCATCGCGCGTGCGAGCTCAGCCACCTGGGCGGCGATGCCCTCCAGCACCGCACGAACGAGGTGCTCGCTGCCGGTAGACAAGGTCATTCCCGTGAAGGTGGCCGTGGCGTCAGGGCGCCACCAGGGCGCGGCGAGCCCGGCAAGCGCGGGCACGCACAGCACACCGTGAGAGTCATCGGCGGCGACGTGATCCATGTCGGCGGCGGTGTCGATGAACGTCAGCTTCTCCAGCCATTGCACGGCCGAGGCGGCGGTGTACACCTGCCCGTCGAGGCAGTAGGTGCTGCGTCCTCCCTGCTGCCACGCCACCGAGGAGGAGAGACTGGCCGACGACCGGACGGCGTTCCGCCCGGTGTTGGCGAGCAGAAAGGCCCCGGTGCCGAAGGTGCACTTGGCTTCCCCGGGCTGCAGGCACGCCTGGGCGACGAGGGCGGCCTGCTGGTCGACGATGAGGCCACCCACCACGGCGGTGCTGCCGAACGCAGTGGTGGTTCCTGCGAGGTCGTCGCACGCGAGAATCGTCGGAAGCCGCTCTTCACCCAGTGCGAAGATGTCGAGGAGCTCTCGGTCCCAGGCGACCGTGTCGAGGTCCATCACGAGTGATCGGCTCGCCGTCGAGGCGTCGGTGACGAACTCACCGGTGAGCTGATGAAGAAGCCAGCTGTCCGATGTCGTGACAACACCCTCGTCTGTGACGTTCTGACGGATCCAGGCCTGCTTGGGTGCCGAGAAGTACGGGTCCAGGACCAGCCCCGTGCGAGCGGCGATGTCACCGGCATGATCCTTCAGCCCGGCGCAGATCGATTCGGACCGACGATCCTGCCAGACGATCATGTTCGACAGCGGCGTGCCGGTGTCGGGGTCCCAGGCGAGAACGGTCTCACCTTGGTTCGCGATCGTGACGATATCGATGTCCACTCGCGCCTGATTGACCGCGACACGGCCGGCACGCAGGACCGAATCGAGGAGCGCCTGCGGGTCGTGCTCGACGCCGCCGCCGGGGAGATAGGTGGGCCGAATCGAGACCTCACTGAGAGCGAGGACATCTCCGGCTTCGCCTACGACGACGGCTTTGGTGCCGGATGTGCCCTGATCGATCGCCAGAACGGTTGTCATGTGTGGATCCTTCAGATCGGTGCGGGCGGCTGCATCGAGCGGTGGCCGCCCTCGTCGTCACGCAGTGGTCGCGTTGCGGTGCTTCGCGGTGCGCTGCCACCAGGGGCCGTCCTGCTGCGTCGCCACGGCGACGGTCGGCGGACGCAGGTCGTCGTCGACCGATACGCCGATCTCACGGAGGATCTCAGCGACGTAGTCGGCGATGCCGAGCGATGCGGTCAGGCCCGTCGAGCGGATCGCAGCGACGTTGATCAGTCGGTCGTTCTTGTCGGAGCGTCCGATGACGT
This sequence comes from Microbacterium esteraromaticum, assembly GCF_014084045.1. Lineage (NCBI taxonomy): Bacteria > Bacillati > Actinomycetota > Actinomycetes > Micrococcales > Microbacteriaceae > Microbacterium > Microbacterium esteraromaticum. The sequence goes on along the minus strand of NZ_CP043732.1, from coordinate 1,784,190 downwards.
AGTTGCTTCCGCGCCCGGCCGGGCGGAGTCCCGCGTAGCTGGCGATGGGCTCGAGTCCTTCGAGGGCAGGGAACTGCTGGACCGCCTTGGCGAGGATCTCGTCTTTCGCCTCCGGGCGGACCGACCAGTCCTCCTTGTCCTCGAGGTCCACGGCCGTGGGGCCGGCGACGGCCTTGCCGTCCAGGGTCGGGAACACCAGCACCCCCTTCGTGCGCTTGGTCGGCACGGGCAGGATGATGTGCTCGAGAGTCTGTCCGTCGGGCAGCTCGAAGACGAAGAACTCTCCCTTGCGCGGGTAGATCTCGAAGGATTCATCGCCCACGAGCCGTGCCACCTCATCGGCGTACAGCCCTGCGGCGTTGATCGCCGCCGTCACCGTGAATCGACGTCCGTCGGCGATGGCGATGTCGAGGCCGTCGTCGATCGCCGAGATCGCGGCGACACGGGCATCCAGTTCGACCGTCGCTCCGGCAGCGACCGCGGACGCTGCAAGCGCCTGTGTGAACGCGACCGGATCGCTCACCGACTCGCCGGGAACGAGAAGAGCACCATCCGACGGGCGGATGCGCACCTCGACACCGTTCTCGGCGGCGTTGGCAGCCAGCGCGCGCACCGTCTCTTCGTCCTCGGCGGAGTGCGGCACGAGTTCCGCTCCGGCATGGATCACCGGCACACCGAGTGCATCGAGGATCGCGGGCCTGATACGGGCGGCGCGGAGGACGAGCTCGGTCTCGAGCTGGCCGGGCGTCGAATCGAACCCGGTGTGCAGGACACCGGAGTTCGTCCCGCTGGCGCCGAGCCCGAGAGCGGACTCCGACTCCAGCAGAACGGCGTCGACTCCTCGGTGCGCCAGGGTGTAAAGGATGGCCGATCCGACGATGCCGCCACCGATGACGGCGACAGTTCGGGACGGAGAGTGCGAACTCATTGTTGGTGCTTCCTTCGCGATGAGGCGGACTTACTTGGAGCTGGCGATGGTGTCTTCGTCGAATGCTCGATCGACGTCCTGCATATCAGGCATGCTCAGGCCCTTTCGCCCGCGTGTGACGATCAGGTAGATGAGATAGGCGATCCCGATGACGAGCATGATGCCGACGTACAGCCGAGGCTGCTCGAACGAGGCATCCCGGAAGATGAGCAGCTCGTACACGAGCCACACGCTGGCAAGGACCAGCACAGGGACTTCCCATCGTCCCAGGGTGAAGCCCTTGCTGGCCGGCAGCGACTTCCGCTTGACGATGTAGAGCAGCACGGTGCCCGCGTAGATGATCGCCGGGAGCAGAGTCGCCGCGGAGAACAGGACGAACAGAGCGTCGCTCGTACCGCTGAAGATCGCGAGGATGGTCTGGGTGATCATGAAGTATCCGATGGTCGCCGCGGCCGGCGTGTGACGCGTGCGGCTCACCTTGCGCAGCAGCTGCCATGCGGGGAAGCGCTCGTCACGCGACATCGCCCACACCAGGCGAGTTCCGCTGAGGGTGATCACGAGTCCGCACGAGAAGATCGAGATCACCACGAGCACGAGCAGCGCCTTGCCGACGACCGGCCCGAGGACCGATGTGATGACGGTCGCGACAGGAGTGGCGGACGTGGCCAGCTCCGCCGTGTCTCCGGCCAGGGCGGTGACGGCGATCAGGAAGAGCATGCCCAGCACGCCGAGCGCGATCACGGCCTGCACCATGGCGCGGGGAATGACCCGCTCCGGGTTCTTCGTCTCCTCCGCGAGGTTGGCCGCCGACTCGAACCCCACGATTGTGAACGCACCAAGGAGGAACGCGAGCGGGAACGGGCCTGCGCTCGTCAAGCCGCCGAAGTCCCAGTAGCCGGTCGCCGACACGGGGGCCGTGGCGAACAGCTGCGTGAAGTCGAGCCGGCCGATGACGGCTCCGACGACGAACAGCAGCACGGTGATGCCGATCATGCCGATGATCTGCACGGTCACCGCCACCTCGTTCACGCGGTTGGTGACTCTGGTGCTGAAGGCTACGAGGATCGCCTGCAGCAGCATGACGATCGCGGTGATCACCCAGCAGTTCGCCGGCGACGGCGCGTATCCGAAGAGCTCCGGAAGAATCGTGGCGGCGATGGTGTAGTCCACTGCGACGACGACGATGACGAGGAATGCGAACGAGACCCATCCCGTCAGCCAGCCGAGGATCGGGTTGGCGAGCCGAGACACCCACTGGTAGGCGTACCCGCTGATGGGGATGCGTGCGGCGAGCGCGCCGAAGATGAGGGCGACCATCGTCTGGCCGATGACGGCGATGGGCCATGCCCAGATTCCTCGAGGTCCGCTGCTGTTGAGAACGGCACCGTACGTGGTGAAGATGCCGGTGGCGATCGAGACGAAGCCGAACGCGACGGCAAAGGAGGCGTAGAGACCGAGCTCGCGCTTCATGCGCGTGCCGGACTGCGCTTCGGAGGTGGACCTGACTGCTTCGGGAGATTCCATTGCCTGGCCTTCATTGGACGGGTTCATTGGTCTATACCAACTTGGTATATACCAAGGTACGGTAGATGAAGGGAGGTAGCGTGTCAAGCGTGATGAGCGTCCGGACAGAGAGACTCGCGACAGAGAGAGCCAGCACCCCGGCGTACGTGCGCATCGCGGCTGAACTTCGCTCGCGCATCCGCGCCTCCGAGCTGCAGGTGGGCGAACCGATTCCGCCCGAGCGGGAGCTGTGCGTCGAGCTGGGTGTGAGCCGCATGACGCTGCGCCGAGCTCTTGGCGTGCTGGAGCGCGAGGGGCTCGTGCGCCGTGATGCGACTCGGGGCACGTTCGTGTCAGAACCGCGCGTGCAGCTGCGTCTCGGTTCCTTCTCGCAGGAAGTCGTGCGCGCCGGTCGGCACCCCGGGGCTGAACTGTTCTGGGCGGAGGAACGTCGTGCGGACGACGAGATCGCCTCCGGCCTGGGAGTGGCGCCTGGTCATCCTGTATACGCGCTCCGCCGTCTCCGTCGCTCGGATGGCGAACCGCTCGCCGTGGAGACGACCTACTATCGCGCTGATCTCGTTCCAGGCCTTCTGGACGGAGATCTGACCGGATCGCTGTGGGACGAGGTGCGAGGCAGGTTCCATCTCAGGCTCGCACGAACGACAGCCGAGCTGGAAGTCGTCGTGCTCGACGTCGAGAACAGCGGCCACCTCGGCGCGCGCCAGGCCGCCGGCGGGCTGCAGCTCACTCGCCGGACGTACATCGAGTCCGGGGAGTGCGTCGAGTACGCCGTTGACGTCTACCGCGCCGATCGCGTCTCGCTCATCATCGAACGAGCAGTCGACGACGAATGACCATCGCCTTCGACCTCGACGGCGTGCTGAGCCGGTCGGACACGATGGCGGCGGTCGTCTCCGCGCGCCTGCGCTCGCGGCCATGGCTTGCCTGCCCGATCGCCATCCTCGCCGCCGTTGCGGCTCTCGCGCCAGCACACGGGCGGCTCCGCCCTCGGTGCAACAGGGCCATCGTGCACATCGCGCTCGCCGGTCTGCAGGAGCATGAGTATCGGCATCTGGTGAGGTCGGTGGCGCGCCGACTGGCATCGCGGCCTGGCAACACCTCGCCGTGGATCATCGAGGCCCTCCGGCGAGCCCACCGCGACGGCTCCGCCATCGTCACCACCGCGACCGAGCGTCACCTGGCCACCGAGTACCTGCGTCTGATCGGCATCGAGGGGCTGCCCATTCAGGCATCGGAGTTCCGGTTCCAGCGGCAGGGTCCGAGGTTCGCTCGCCACAACGTCGGCGACGCGAAGAGCACGGCGCTGAGGGCTTCACGTGCGCAGGCCGGGCTTGAGCGTCTGTACACCGATTCAGCCAGTGACCTGCCGCTGGCGCGGCTGAGCACCAGCACCGTACTCGTCGAACCGAGCCGCCGCTCGCTGCGCGCCTTCGAGGGGAGCGGCCTGAGCTTCATGACCGCGCGGTGGACAGCGCGCTGACGGCGGTCGGCCCATGCGACGCGACGGCGGTCGGCCTCATGTGCCGGCGGAAGACCTCGCGCTCAGCGCCGACAGCAGCCTCAGCTTCTCGTGGCTCTCGCTGCCGGGAACCGCGGTGTAGACGAGCAGCGAGTGAGCCTGCACGGGATCGACGAGGGTCTGACAGGTGAGTTCGAGCGCACCGAGCTCGGGGTGACGGAAGCGCTTGACCTCTCGGGGGCGCACGCCCACCTCCTGGGTCTCCCAGATCGTCCGGAACTCGGCACTGCGCTCGAGAAGCAGGTCGGCGTAGGCGGCTGCGCGGGAATCCGGGCCGCGCACCGCGATGACTTCGCGCAGTCCGGATGCCCACAGCCGGGAGAGGAAGGAGTGCTCTTCCGGAGCGTAGCGCTCACGGACCGCCGGATCACTGAACCATCGGAACCCGATGCTGCGCGCCGGACCCGTGAGACCGGTGGTGTCGCCGGTGAGCGCCACGCCGAGCGACGTCTGCCGAAGCGTCTCGCCGAGTTCTGTCACCACTTCCGCCGGAGTGTCCTGGAGACGGTCGAGGATCCGCAGCATGCCCGGGCTGACATGGTCGTTCGTCGCTCCGCGCGTTCGCGGCGGATGCCCTGCCAGACGGTCCAGGTGGTCGCGTTCGTCTGCCGAGAGATGCAGGCCCTGCGCGATGGCGGCGATCATCTGCGCGGAGGGCACGGGGCCCTGCCCGCGTTCGAGTCGCGCGTAGTAGTCGGCCGACATGTGACTGAGCGCAGCCACCTCTTCACGACGCAGACCCCGTGTCCGACGTCGGCTGCCGCGGGCGAGACCCACGTCCTCCGGCTGCAGCACGTATCGGCGGCTGCGGAGGAACTCCGCTATCGCTGCCCGATCTGCCGACATGGGTCGATCCTCACACGACATCCGGACGGGATCCACTGATCGACGAGTCCTGGATAAGCCGCACGGTGAGCCGCAGAGTGAGAGCGACCACACGAAGGAGCGCCATGTCGAACCGCAGCATCGAGATCACCGTCCCCGACCTGTCCGGCAAGCGGATCGTCGTGACGGGCGCCAGCGACGGAATCGGGCTGCGCATCGCCGGTCGACTGGCGATGGCCGGAGCAGAGCTGGTGCTGCCCGTGCGCAACACCGCAAAGGGCGATGCTGCCGCGGCCCGCATCCGCCGACGCACGCCCGGCGCCCAGATCACGACACCGCCGCTCGACCTGTCCTCTCTCGAGTCCATCGCCGCGTTCGGCGACTCGATGCGCGCGGACGGGCGCCCCGTGCACGTGCTGATCAACAATGCGGGCGTGATGACCCCTCCCGATCGACGCACGACCGCTGACGGTTTCGAGCTGCAGTTCGGAACCAATCATCTCGGGCATTTCGCGCTGGTGGGTCGGCTGCTGCCGCTCCTGCGTGAGGGCCGCGCCCGTGTGACGTCGCAGATCAGCGTCGCCGCGAATGAACGCCGCATCAACTGGGACGACCTCAATTGGGAGCGCTCATACAACGGCATGACCGCCTACAGCCAGTCCAAGATCGCCCTCGGATTGTTCGCGCTGGAGCTGGATCGCCTCAGCGCGGAGCGCGGATGGGGCATCACCAGCAACCTGTCGCATCCCGGCGTGGCCCCTACGAGCCTGCTGGCGGCGCGACCCGAGCTGGGGCGACCGCGCGACACCCTGGGGGTGCGGTTCATCCGATGGGGATCAGCGCATGGCATCCTCTTCGGCACCCCGGAGTCCGCCGCACTGCCGGCGCTGTACGCCGCCACATCGCCGGACGCCGAACGCCGCGTTCTGTACGGCCCCAGCGGCATCCGCCACCTCGGAGGGGCACCGGCGGCGCAGAGGCTCTATTCGAGGTTGCGCAGCGCGGAGGATGCTGAGCGCATCTGCGCGGTGTCGGAGGAGCTGACCAGGGTGCGATTCCCCGACTCGGATGCGGAGTGGTGCGACACCGTCCGACATGTCCGATCTCACGAAAGCTGTCGGTCGGTGAGACAGAACATTCCCGGGAAGACGGGTGAGTGATGCACGGTCGAGGCTGCCGGCTGTCTCACGAAAGATGTCGTAAATCACCTTCCACTCTCACGCTGCCTAAAACGTCGAACGGCCAGTTTCGGCGCATCTGGTTTCGGCAGGGGGTTTCGGCGGGTGCGCGATCGGCGTGTCGTGCGATCGGCCGGCGACCTCCGTGCGTCTGCCGTAAACGATCGTTTTCGGTGGGCTAAGGCGAGCAGGCTTGAACAGTCGGGGCGGGTATCTGGGGACCCCGCCCCGCCTGTGCATCGCGAGGCAGTGCTCGAGCGATGCGGTGGCGTGCTGTGCACGCAGGTACGTGCTCGTGGGGGCGAGCACGTACGTCTCAGGGCTGCACGACGGGGAGGCCTGTCGTGGCGGCGGCGTCTTCCAGGGAGCCGAGGTTGAGGAGGTCGGTGAAGCCGGCCTGCTTCATCAGGTCGATGGCGACTCCTGCCCGGTTACCTGAACGGCAGTAGACGAGGTAGGTGGCTTCGGGTCGAGGTCCGGCAGCGCAGCTTGGAGGTCGCCGCCCGTGACGTCGAGCAGGAGGGCGCCGTCGAGGTGGCCGGTCGCGTGCTCGGCGGGGGTGCGCACGTCGATGATGACCGCGTCGGGGTCGAGGTCGGCCCGTGGTGTGGGTGTGCTGGCGCAGGAGGTGAGCGTGAGTGCGGTGATGACGGCGAGGGTGGTGAGGGTGAGGCGGCGCATGTGCGTCCTTTCGTTGTGAGGGAGCGAGGGTGTCAGCGGTCGCAGGCGCCGTTGGCGCAGTGGCGGGTGGGCTGCCTACTGAAGCGTTGGTGCAGGGCACATCCCGCGCACCACCCGAGGGTGGCTTCTAGGAGCAGGACTGTGAAGCAGGGTCCGCAGAGCCCGAGAGTCACGGGTAGCGGGACCATTCCAGCGCGCATCGTCACGCACGAGATAGCAGCGAGACCGAGGGCGAGCCACCAGGCGAAGACCTTCTGCGGCGCGCCTACCCAGTGCCGACGGCGGCGGCGTGTCAGAGCACGGCCGAGGGCGAGAGTGAGGGACAGCCGGTCGCTGATGAGTACGCGCGTCGTCATGTCGAGGAGGAAGAACATGCCGAACATCTGCAGCGGCCTGATGCTGTCGGAGGCGAGCGTGATGGTAAGAGCGGTGATGCCTATGGCGAGGAGGATGCCGGCGGCGATGCGGACGGCGTGCTCGTCGAGGACGGGCACCTCGTATCCGTCGACGTGTTCCCCGGCGCGGGGCGCGGTGTCGGTCGCGTGAGGCATCGGCTTCTTTCTGGTGGTGGTCAGGCGGAGAGCGTCTGAATGATGAGGGTGGCGAGCATGGTCAGCCCCACGGCCAGCACCAGAACCCCGAACCCGGTGCGGATGCCGGCAGCCGGGAGGCGATGCGACAGTGCCAGACCGATGAAGGATCCGGCGACGGCGAGCGCGGTGAAGGTGAGGACGATGGGCCAGTGGATGGCCACGGTCGTGATCTGGGTGAGGAAGCCGGCGGACGAGTTCACGGCGATGACTAGTAGCGATGTCCCCACTGCAGCGGCGATGGGCTGGCCGAGGAAGGTGAGGGCGGGGACGATGAGGAACCCACCGCCTGCTCCCAGTGCCCCTGTGAGGACTCCCACGCCGAGTCCCGTACCTGTCGTTCGGATCCCACGGACGACCGGCCGCGTCGGAGGGCGCCCCGCGCGTTCTCGTCGCGGCCGCATCATGGCGATCGCTGTGACGATCATGATCACCGCGAACAGAACGGTGAGCACGGTTTCTGGTAGCAGCTGACCAGCCATCCCGCCACCGATTCCCCCGATCAAGCCGGTCGCCGCGAAGACGCCGGCGACTTTCCAGCGCACCTCGTGTCGGCGCACACGGAAGGCGGCGGAGACGGCGCTGGTGATGGCGACGACGAAGAGAGAGGAGACGATCGTCTCCCTCGTTCCGATGCCCAGGACGAGGGAGAAGATGGGGAAGGTGAGGATGGAGCCCCCGCCGCCGAGGAGCCCGAGTGCGACACCGACAAGGGCCGCGAGAGTCATCGCGAGGATGATGGAGGTGTCCACTCGAGCTCCTCGGCCGCTCAGGCGGCCGTCGGCCGAGACGGCGTCGCGGCGAGCCAGGCGTTGTAGCTGCCTTCGATCTCGATGACGTCGTGCCCGGCCCGGCGCAGGGCGCTGGCGACGACGCTATTGCGGACGCCGCTCTGGCAGTAGGTGAGGATCTTGCCGGCGGGCAGTTCGTCGGTGTGCCAGAGGGCCCGACCACCGGAGAGCTGCGCGGCGCCGGGGATGTGCCCGGCGTTGTACTCGGTACGGTTTCGCACGTCGAGGAGGAGCGCCGCGTCGACCTGGTCCAGGTCGGTGGGGGCGATCGTCTTGGGCTGCACCGTGGGGAGGCCATCGAGGGTGGTGATGAACCCGTCGACCTGATCGATGCCGACCCGCAGCAGATGATCTCGGAACCGGGCCGCGGCGTCCCCCGAGTCGATGAGGAGGACGAGCGGCCGCGTCTCGGTGTCGGGGTCGTAGACCCAGGCACCGTAGCTGGCTGCTCTCGCGACTCCGGGCACGTTCAGCGCGCCCTGAACAGTGCCCTCGTGCACGAGGGAGTGGTGGCGGGTGTCGACCATGATGACCCGGTCGGCGTCGATGTCGGCGTCAAGATCGAAGACGCTGCGCTCGAGGAGCGGAGGAAGTTCGCCCAGCACGGCCGGTCCGACGCGGTTCTGCCGCTTCATTCGTGCGAAGTAGGCGTGTGCGTCGGGCTGATCGTTCAGCAGCGTGTCGATGAATCCCTGCTCATCGCCGGCCTCGAGGTAGGGAGCCCACCAGGCGAAGCGCCGCTCGTATCCGACTGTCGAGCTCGGGACGGCGCCGAGCGCCTTGCCGCAGGCGGACCCCGACCCGTGCGCGGGGAGTACCTGCACGTAGTCGGGCAGGGTGAGGAAGTAGTCGCGGAGGCTCGCGAAAAGATCCCGTGCGCCGTCGAAGCGGGTGTCGATGCCGCCTGCGGCCTCGTCCAGCAGGTCCGGGCGTCCGACGTCCCCGACGAACACGAAGTCACCGGTGAGGACATAGCCCGGCTCGGAGGTCGTGGCGCCGTCGATGACGAGGAAGGACAGGTGCTCGGGGGTGTGCCCGGGAGTGTGGACCGCCTCGACCGTGATGTTGCCGACCGTGATGCGGTGACCGTGCATCATCCGGGTGGCGTCTTGGAACCCGACACCGTACTGCCAGTCCGGGCCGCCCTCGCCGGAGACACACATCGTCGCCCCGGTACGGGCTGCGAGCTCGCGGGTGCCGGAGAGGTAGTCGGCGTGGATGTGGGTCTCGGTGACCGCGGTGATGGTCATGCTGTTCTTCGCGGCGAGGTCGAGGTAGACCTGGATGTCGCGGCGCGGGTCGACGACGATCGCTTCACCGGTGCGCTGGCAGCCGATGATGTAGCTGGCGTGGGCGAGGTCGTCGTCGTAGAGGCGTTCGAGGAGCATAAGGGTCTCCGTCGCTTTCTTCTGGGTCAGTGCGTGCAAGTGCAGCGCTGGGATTCGGGGACGCCCGCGAGGGCTTGTTCGATGTGCTGGCCGCAGCCGTCCCAGGTGGGCTTGCCGCAAGAGGAGCAGGTGATTCGTGCGCACATGGTGCCAGGTCCTTTCAGGGGGTAGCGGTGTTGGCGAGCTGGCGGCGGACATCGTCCATGTCCAGTCCGCGGGCCTTCTCGATGAGCAGCTCGAGCTGCGGCTCGGCAAGAGCTCCCGGCTGCCGGTAGACCAGGACGCCGTCGCGGAAGACCATCAGGGTCGGAATCGAGGTGATGCGGTGGGCGGAGGCCAGAGCGGTCTCGGCCTCGGTGTCGACCTTCCCGAAGATGATGTCGGGGTGCCTGTCGGATGCGGCATCGAATACCGGGGCGAAGGCCCGGCAGGGTCCACACCACTCAGCCCAGAAGTCGATCAGCGCGATGCCCTCGGCGTGGGTGAGCTGTTCGAAGTTCCCGGTGGTCAGTTCAACGGTCGCCATCGCCGATCACCGTCCGAACAGGCGGGCGAAGAAGCCACCCCGCTGAGACTGGGCGGCCTGGACTTCGGCACGGGTATGGCTGCCATTGCACCAGTCGGATGCGGGCACGGATTTCCGCACGGATGCGACGTGCTGACCGCACCCGGTCCAGGTCGTCTTTCCACAGGTGTGGCACTTCGTTGCTCTGCACATACGCTGATCTCCTTGCTCGGCGATACCCCGGGGAGTATCAGTTCATGTGAATACGATACCCCGGGGGTATAGTGGTTGTCAACTCGACGGAAGGACCACCCATGACCGACACCCTCGTCCCCGGCGACCCGCTCGTCCACGACCCCAAGGCCAAGCGCAAAGTCGTCAACCGCCTCAAGCGAGCTCAGGGCCAGCTGGCGGCGGTCATTACGGCCGTCGAGGACGACGCGCACTGCCGCGACGTCGTGCAGCAGCTCTCCGCCGTCTCGAAGGCCCTCGACCGGGCCGGATTCCTCGTGATCTCGACCGCGCTGCGGGAATGCCTCACCGATCCGCACGCCGACGACGTCACCTCCCCCGCCGAGTTGGAGAAGCTCTTCCTCTCCCTGGCCTAAACCGGTCAGGCCCGCTCCTCGGGGCCCTCGCCTGGTGACCTGGGAGGAGTTCGACGATTCCCGTGTCGAACACCGTTAATCTTCCCAGGGCGCTGTTCACAGGGGACCGGCGCTGAACAATGATGTGTTGAGGCATTCACAGCGATGCCAGATGAGGAGCGGTGCTTCGTGCTTTTGACGAGTCTTCCCAGCCCCCCACCGTCGTGGGCACAGTTCACCCTCGGGCCGCTCACAATCCACACCTACGCGCTGTGCATCATCGCCGGGATCATCGCCGCCGTGATCATCACTCAACGACGCCTGTCGGCACGAGGCGCGGAGGACGGCGTGGTTGTCGACATCGTCATCTGGGCTGTCCCGATCGGCATCATCGGAGCCCGGTTCTATCACGTGTTCACCCACGTCGGGGACTACTTCTATCCCGGCGCGAACCTCGGGAACATCTTCGCCATCTGGGACGGCGGCAACGCCCTCTACGGGTCCCTCCTGGGCGGCGCTGTCGGTGCGTACATCGGCTGCCGACGAACCGGCATCCGGCTTTGGTCCTTCGCCGACGCTCTCGCGCCCGCGATGCTCATCGCGCAGTCCATGGGTCGGATCGGCAACTACTTCAACCACGAACTCTTCGGGCTGCCCACCACGCTGCCGTGGGGGCTCGAGATCCTGCCGACGGACACCATGTTCCCGGACGGCCTCCCGGCCGGAACGCTGTTCCACCCGCTGTTCCTGTACGAGATCATCTGGAACTTGATCGGCGTCGCGATCATCTCCTCCTCGAGCGCAGATACCGGTTCCGGTGGGGACGCACCTTCGCCCTCTACCTCATCTGGTACGGCCTCGGACGCAGCTGGCTCGAGGCCATCAGAATCGACCCCACCAGCGACGCCCTGTTCGGCATCCCCGCGAACGTCTGGGCATCCTTCGTCGTCGTCGCCCTCGGCATCGTCCTGTTCATCGTCCAGGGCCGGCGCCACCCCGAACCGGAACCCTCCGTGTACCAAGAAGGACGCGCGCCAGCGGTGGAACATCAGCCCAGCAGCGCAGACGCGACCTGAACACCACCCGACCCCTCCAGCTGTCAGCTAGTTCTGTCTGAGCGATCACAGACAAAACGCCTCTTGACGTGGTGCGCCGAAAATCCCTGCCGAAAGGGGATTCCGGAGATCGTTTGCGGCGCCTCATAAGGAGCGAACGGGCCAGTAACGCCGAAATCGATCGTTTTCGGTGGTTCACGGAGGTCCCCACGCGTAGTGTGTGCCGAGTCGGCCTAGACCCCGCTGATCGGCGGTGGGTCCGGAGTCCTTCTTCGGGCTCACTCGTCGCCAAAGGTCGGTTGACTATTCGTTGAGCCGGTCGAGGATGTCGTTCATCTGGTCGATCTCTTCTTGTTGTGAAGAGATGATCTGCTTACAGAGATCTTGGATTTCCGGGTCGCTGATGTCTGACTGCTCACATACCAGGATCGCTCGCGAATGGTGCGGGATCATGGAGCGGAGGAACTGGTCGTCACCGACGAAGGCTTCCGCCCGGCCCATGAAGAACGCGAAGAGAAATAGTGCGGCGAAGCCTACGAGCAGCCCGACGTTCACCGCCTTGTTCGGGAACATCTTCCACATCACGATGACCATGATGATGCCCATGGGGAACACCATCATCAGAGCCATGTAGAGGTTGCTGATGTTGAGGAAGAGGTCACCGAGGACGTTGATCATCGCGAACGTGAGGAAGTACATCACGACGAAGCTGAGCGTCAGGGAGATGGCGAGTTTGAGGTAGCTCGACATTCCGCCGTGGTCTTGTTCGTGGGATTCCTGGGCGGGCGGGCGTGCACCGTTGTCGGCGTGGTGCTGTGTCATAGCGTCTCCAGCAGAGCGGTGCAGGCTTGTTCGCAGCGCCGGCATGCCTCGGCGCAGATCGTGCAGTGCTCGTGCATGGTGTGCTGTTCGCACTCGTTGGCGCAGCTCGTGCAGGCCGTTCGACAGGCTTCGAGCGTGGCGCGGGTGAGGTTGGCGTCGTACCCGGTGTGACGGGAGAGGATGCGGGCTGTGGTGGCGCAAAGGTCTGCGCAGTCCAGGTTCGTGCGGATGCATTTGGTCAGGTCAGCGACCATGTCCTCGCTGAGGCAGGCGTCGGCACACGCGGTGCATGCTTGCGCACATTCCAGACACGCGTCGATGCACTCAGCGAGCTTCTCCTGATCGATTCCGCCTAGGTCTTTCGGGTAGGTGCGGAGCATTTCCTCGGTAGTAGACATGAGGGGGTCCTTTCGTGAGCCACGAGTTTCGTGAGCCACGAAGGTACGCTCGCGCCCTCCACGCATTGAGGCCCTTGAGTACCCCGCCGGGGTGTGTTAGCTGTGGTGGGCCGCGTTCGCGCGAGTCTCCGCCGCAACTCCGGATACTCGCGACAGCACCGCCGACGAATCACGGGTCGCAGCGTGAGCGAGGTGCAGACAAAGTACTCACGTCGGGAATGGAACCGGAACCACTTGAGTTGCATACCCCCAGGGGGTATCTTCGAATCATGAACGGGTATGACGGAAACAAGGACGATCTGCGCAAGCGGTTGAACCGTGTCGAGGGTCAGGTGCGAGGGATTGCCCGGATGGTCGATGAGGACAAGTACTGCATCGACATCCTCACCCAGGTTTCTGCGGCGACGAAGGCCCTGGAGACGGTCGCCTTGTCGCTGCTCAGCGATCACCTGAGTCACTGCGTCGCCGAAGCGAGCGCCACAGGCGGGGCGGTCGCTGCAGAAAAGGTCCGCGAGGCCAACGAAGCAATCGCCCGCCTGGTCCGTTCATGACCCCCACGTCTGTCTAGTTGAAGGAGAACATACGCATGACTGATCGCATCGAACTCGGGCTAAAGGACGCGAACGCGGGCTGCGCATGCTGCGCTGCCCCCTCGAGCACGGAGACATCCGCACCTGTGACGTCAGCGGTTACGCAGGACGTGCTGGTCGAGGGAATGACGTGCTCGCATTGTGTGTCGAGCGTCAGTGAGGAACTGAGCGGTGTCGACGGCGTCGAGTCCGTCACCGTAAATCTGAATGCCGGCGGCCCGTCCCGGGTGACCATTCACAGCACCAGCCCTGTCGACCCCGCTGCCGTGCAGGCTGCGGTTGAAGAGGCCGGCTACGCCCTCGCGACCAACCGCGCCTGAGTCGCACCTGAGAGCGTCCGGCCCGACCCGGGCGGATTCGAGCAAGGAGTTCCGATGAGCCAGCACGACGACCACACCGATCACACCGCACACGCCAAACACGGCGGGGCGCCCACAACCGAGCACGACCACGCGGCGATGGGCCACGACCACGGCGCATCACCAGAACACACAGGTCACGGCGGGCACGAGGGTCACGGCGGCCACGGGGGCCACGGAGATCACGTGGGCCAGTTCCGGCGACTGTTCTGGATCATGCTGCTCCTCGCGGTGCCCGTGGTCGGGTTCTCGACGATGTTCTCACTGATCCTCGGCTATCCGCTGCCCGATGCCGCGTGGGTCGCGTGGATCTCCCCGGTCCTCGGAACCGTGATGTACGTGTGGGGCGGGACCCCGTTCCTCACCGGCGCGGTGAGTGAGCTCCGTGCCCGCAAGCCCGGGATGATGCTGCTGATCGCCCTTGCGATCACCGTGGCGTTCCTCGCGTCGTGGGGTGCGAGCCTCGGCCTGCTGCACCACGAGCTGGACTTCTGGTGGGAGCTGGCCCTACTCATCGTGATCATGCTGCTCGGGCACTGGATCGAGATGCGCTCCCTCGCACAGACGACATCGGCGTTGGACTCCCTGGCCGCGTTGCTGCCCGACGAGGCCGAAAAGATCGACGGTGACACCACCGTCACGGTCGCACCTTCCGACTTGCAGGTGGGCGATGTCGTGGTCGTGCGCCCCGGCGGGCGGATTCCTGCGGACGGGCGGATCGTGCAGGGCTCGGCCAGCATGGACGAGTCGATGATCACCGGAGAATCCAGGCCGGTACGCCGCAGCGACGGTGACCCGGTCATCGCCGGCACCGTCGCCACTGACTCGGGTGTGCGAGTGGAGATCACCGCCATCGGTGAGGACACCGCTCTCGCGGGCATCCAGAAGCTCGTCACCGAAGCGCAGAGCTCGTCGTCGCGGGCCCAGCGTCTCGCGGATAAGGCGGCGGGATGGCTGTTCTGGTTCGCGCTCGGCGCCGCCGCGATCACCGCCATCGTCTGGACCATCGTCGGCTTCCCGGACGCTGCCGTGATCCGTACGATCACGGTGTTGGTGATCGCCTGCCCGCACGCTCTTGGCCTGGCGATCCCGCTTGTCGTCTCGATCGCGACCGAGCGGGCCGCTCGTGGTGGCGTTCTGATCAAGGATCGTCTTGCTCTGGAGAGCATGCGCACCGTCGATACGGTGCTGTTCGACAAGACCGGCACGCTCACCAAGGGCACCCCTGCCGTGACCGCAATCGATCCCATCACGGGGATCGACGCGGATCAATTGCTGGCGTGGGCTGCGGCCGCGGAAGCGGACTCCGAGCATCCCCTCGCCCGCGCGATCGTCAACGCGGCGAAGGAGAAGAACCTCACCGTTCCGGGCTCGTCCGACTTCGAGTCGTCGCCTGCGGTCGGGGTGCGTGCCCGTGTCGATGGTCGTGTCGTGCAGGTGGGTGGCCCGTACATGCTCGAGCAAGAACACGCCGCCGAGCTGCCGGTTGCCGACGAGTGGCGCGGTGAGGGTGCGATCATCCTCCACGTGCTCGTCGACGGTCAGGTGACGGGTGCGTTGCGCCTGGCGGATGAGATCCGTTCCGAGTCGCGTCACGCGGTCGATGCGCTTCACGAGCGCGGCGTGCAGGTGGTCATGATCACCGGTGACGCTGACGCGGTAGCCGCGTCCGTCGCCGGCGAGCTGGGTATCGACCGGTACTTCGCCGGGGTCCGTCCGGAGGACAAAGCCTCCAAGGTGAAAGAACTGCAAAACGAAGGCCGCAAGGTCGCGATGGTCGGTGACGGCGTGAACGACGCCCCCGCCCTCGCCCAGGCGGACGTGGGGATTGCGATCGGCGCAGGAACGGACGTTGCGATCGCCTCCGCGGGTGTCATCCTCGCCAGCGACGACCCCAGATCGGTGATCTCCGTGATTGAGCTGTCGCGGGCCAGTTACCGGAAGATGAAACAGAACCTCTGGTGGGCCGCCGGGTACAACCTTCTCTCGGTGCCGTTGGCTGCCGGTGTGCTCGCCCCCGTCGGGTTCGTGTTGCCGATGTCGGTCGGTGCGGTGTTGATGTCACTGTCCACGATCGTTGTCGCGCTGAATGCGCAGTTGCTGCGACGGCTGAACCTCAGCCCGGGCGCCGTCGTCGACAAGTAGGCGCATGGGCGGCGGCGACGTACCCTGGAAGAAAGGGAGGTGGGACAGTGTTGATGACGATCGCACGGCGCGTGCATGACCAGCGCACCCTCACCCGCACCCTCCTGACCGTCGTCGCCGTCGCCTTTTCCGTGATCTTCGGGCTTCTGGCGATGCACTCGATGAACACGCACACCATGCCCTCCGGGCACAGTGAGACCATCGCCGTCGCACCCGCGCATGCCGATGCTCACCCCGCACACGCCTCTGGCGACGCCGCAGCGGTGGACGAGGCGGGGTGCGCCACGTGTTCTGACGATCACGGCATGGCGTGGATGGCCTGCGTTCTCGCGCTCCTCATTGCCGTCGTGCTGCTCGCCCGGCCGTCCGCCTGGTGGCGAGCCGTCGCGCACTCCCCGGGAACGCCCGTGTCCCGCCTACATCTCCGGGATGCGCTGCATCCGCTGCGGCCTCCGTCTCTCACCGTTCTCTGCATCAGTCGCACGTGATGGCAGGCGCGCCCGCCTTCTGCGGGTAACGCCCTCGCCCAGCCTCTCTCGCTGGGCACCATCATCGACTCTTGGAGAACCCCATCATGAAGACCCGGTTTGCGGCGACTGCCGCACTCACCCTCGCCGCAGTGCTTGGACTCGCCGGCTGCGCCGGTACCACCTCCGGCGGCGACATGCCCGGCATGAACCATGAAAGCAGCACCTCGGCCCCGGCGTCCGCGGACGTCAATGACGCCGACATCATGTTCGCCAGCATGATGAAGGAGCACCACGCCCAGGCCATCGACATGTCCGACATGCTCCTTAGCAAGGAGGGTGTCGACGAACGTGTCGTCGCTCTTGCGGAAGAGATCAAGGCCGCGCAGGAGCCCGAGATCCAGAAGATGGACCAGTGGCTCGAAGAGTGGGGCGCTGATACCTCCGACATGGAGGGCATGGATCACGGCGGTGGCATGATGTCGGAGGATGACATGCAGGCTCTCGAGGATGCCACCGGTGCGGACGCCAGCCGCCTGTTCCTCGAGCAGATGATCCAGCACCACGAGGGTGCCGTCGAGATGGCCCAAGAAGAGGTCGACAACGGCCAGAACAGCGACGCGGTCGCTCTGGCCGAGACGATCATCGAGGCGCAGACCACGGAGATCGCCACGATGAAAGACCTCCTCGCCACACTCTGATCTACCTTCGGGGGTGCGGCGCTCGCCCGCACCCCCGAAATGGCCATCTCGCAGTAACCCACGCCACCGCGCTGGTGCCCTGTCGCGACTCTCATTCGCGTACCGCTCGCGCACCCGCATGCATTTCTTCAAGTCGGAGTCTCATGAACCGCCACTCGCCCCTACCCGCTTTCGCGATCGCTCTCGTAGCCGTCGCCCTCACCGGCTGCGCCGTGCCGCAGGCCTCCGGCACCAACGCGGTCCCCCCCGTCATCCAACACATTCACGGTGTTGCCGCTGACCCCCGCGGTGAGGACCTCCTCGTAGCCACCCACGGAGGGCTCTTCACCCTCACACCCGAAGGTGCGATCGCCGGTCCCATCGGAGGCCACGATTTCGATGCGATGGGCTTTACCGTCCTCGACGACGCCCTCTTCGCATCCGGACACCCGGGCACACAGACACCCGCAGAGCTCGGCTCCCCGAACCTAGGTGTCATTCGCAGTGACGACTTCGGCGAGTCGTGGTCACCGATCGCGCTCACTGGCAGCACGGACTTCCATGTCCTCACCGCCGGACCGGACGGCACTCTCTACGGGATCGCCTCCGATGGCGTCGATCTGCTCATCAGCACTGACGACGGTCTCGAATGGACCCGCGGCGCAACGCTTGCCGCGGCAGACCTCGCCGCCACCGGCGACGGTCTCTACGCGGCCGCAGAAGAAGGACTGCTCCTCAGCACCGACAACGGCGCCACCTTCACCCCCATCGCCGACGCCCCACTGCTCTACACACTCGACGCCAAACCCAATGGCTCGCTCGCAGGAGTCGGAACCGACGGTGCCCTCTGGTCACAGAACACCGAAGGAACATGGCAACGCCTCGACGCGCTTCAAGGGGCCGCTCAGGCCTTCACCGCGATCGATGACGAACGCTTCATCGTTGTCGACGACCGAGGCATCGTCCAGATCACAGCCGACGACACAACCATCCTCGCCCCCGCCCGGTAGAGAACGCCACCACCGGAACGGCCACCCATGGTCCCCCGCCGCAATCCCTTCCGCCGCATATCCGTCTTCATCGCGTGCGCCACAGTCCTCGCCTTGCTTCTCGCCCTTGCGAGCTTCTACCTCATCGGAGCCATATTCAGATGACCCGCCACCTGCACCCAGCTCGGCACCGTCCACCAGCACACGTTCCCACGCGCACCAGCCACGTGTCCCCACAGCGGCGTCACGATCGCCTCGTACGTGTCGGGGCCTTCCTTCTCCTGGCCGCCGTCGCACTGATCGCGGCTCATCTCCTCATCGACACAACCGTTCCAGACCAATGGTCACTCTGGGCATACACGCTCGGAAGCTACGAAACAGCGTTCATCCTCGCAATCGTCGGACTGGCGCTCGTGCTGCGTGAGCCCCCGGGAGGCGCGGATGAATCTCAATGACTACTGGACCAACGCCTTTTGGTCCGTCATCCCCACGATCGCCGTCGTCGCAGCATTCTGGTTCGTCCTGCGGTCCATCATCAGAGCCGACCGCAACGAACGAAAAGCACACGCCAAGATCGAGCAACAACTCCGCGCGGAACGAAACCAACCACGCCAACTCGCATCGACGGACGACGAGCAAGATCAGCTACCTGAACGCCGGAAACGTCTACCGAAAGCAGATACCGGCGAACGTTAACGGCGGGCGTACGATGACGTGCGACGCGAGCTCGCCGGAAACGATCGTTTTCGGCTGGTCGCGCACCTGGTTGACGACGACCGCTGCCTTGCCATAGCCGATCGTTACAAAAGATTGAAGCGTAGGCCCCCGGCGATGCTGCGCGGTCAGCAGCAGATGGGAGGATCCTTGTGATCATGGAGATTGAGTTATTGCATATCGCGGGCTGTCCCAGCTGGATCGCCGCGGGCCACAATGTTGCCGAGGCGCTTCGGGAGACAGGCCATGGGGCCACGCCGTTGCGCTATCGACTCATCCGCACGGAGGAGGATGCCGCTGCGGTTCCCTTTGCCGGGTCTCCCACGATCACACTGAACGGGAAGGATCTGTTCCCCGGCGCGGATCACAGCGTCGCCTTAGCGTGTCGCGTCTACGCGACACCCGCGGGCGTGGCAGGTACGCCGACGGTTGATCAGATCCGGGAGGCGATCATCACTCGTGGCCGCTGAGTCAGACGAGACATGTACGTGTTGCGGGCGATCGTTGCCCCGAAGGAAATTGCATGCCCTTGGGAAGCGCGGGGTGTTCATCTGTCGCCGGTGCGGCTGGTGGGTTGCGCTTCGTCTGCGACGCGACCATCCACCGGATCACCAGGAGAGTTAGTCAGCAGTCCCTGTACAGTCAGCGTGTGCTGACTTTTGCTTTCGTCTCGATGCAATGAACGAGACGCCCCTACTCGCCCTCTTCTAAACCTCCCTACCTTGGCGACGCCCGCCACCGATCTGGAGCATCCGTCTTGAAACCCCCCGTCAAGGTCGCCCTCGTCACCGGCTCCACCCTCACCGTGCTCGCCATTATGGCGCTCGTGGTCGTCCTGATGACCCGCCCCGCAGCTCCGGAATCCCGCACAGAAGGTGCACTGCCTGGTACCCGTGCGGATTCGCATGTGCTCGACGCGGCCGGGCCAGACGCTCCGACGCTGGTTGAGTTCCTCGACTTCGAGTGCGAAGCGTGCGGTGCGTTCTATCCGGTCGTCGAGCAGATCCGCGAACAGTACGAGGGTGGAATCAACTACGTCGTTCGCTACTACCCCCTCCCCGGACACTTCAATTCGATGAACGCCGCCCTGGCTGCGGAAGCCGCGTCCGAGCAGGGGAAGTTCGAGGAGATGTATCAGCGCCTGTTCGAAACGCAGACTCAGTGGGGCGAACAGCAGACCTCGCGAGCGGACCTGTTCCGTACCTTCGCGGAGGACCTCGGGTTGGATTTGGGTGCCTATGACGCGGCTGTAGCCGCCCCGGCGACTAGGGAGAGAGTCGAAGCTGACTTCAACGATGGACAGTATCTTGGGGTCAGCGGCACGCCATCATTTTTCCTGGATGGCGAGAAGCTTGAACTCACTCAGCTCAGCGACCTGACTAACGCACTCGACGAGGCGACCAACCGTTGACCTCGAGTGTTCGAACCCTCTCGCGTCCTGCCGCCGCAATCAGCCCTCCTACCGCATCCGCGCATTAGCGGCTGCCCTAGACGTCTCATTCTTGGGTCTCATCGCCGCCGCGGATCATAAGGAACGCTCCGGCGATCGCAGCAGCGAAGATCACAATGTCCGCGACATTTCCGATGAACCAGTTCCCGTAGGCGAGGAAGTCCACGACGTGTCCGCGGGCGAACCCGGGATCTCGGAAGAGACGGTCGCCTGCGTGTGATGCTGCGGCTCCTCCGAGCGCGCCGATGATGATCGCCCATCCCAGGCGTTGAACTCGAAACGCGAACACGATCGCTGTAACGGTGGCGGCGACAGCGAGCAGCGCGAACACCCAGGTGAAGTCTTCGCCGAAGGAGAAGGCGGCACCAGGGTTGTACGCAAGCTGCAGGCCCAGCAGGTCGCCCGCCAGCGGGATGCGCTCGCGCTCCGTGAGAGTCGCTACCGCCCACACTTTCGTTCCCTGATCGATCAGGACGACGAACACGGCGATCAGGAGCGCTCCAACCGTGAGTTGCCAGCGCGGCGCCGACGGCACTTTTAGCGCAATAGACGGGCGAGCTTCGGCCTCGGACGACATCATCCGAGGACCTCAATCAGGCGAACGATGACGCCGGATTCGATCAGTATGAACAGCCCGAGACCGATGAATACGGCCGGTACGAGCCAGTGCTCGACTCGTTCCAGCCCCTCGGTGACGGCCTTGTTGGTGCCGATCAGCCGTCCGGCAGCGCACCAGACGGCGACGAGGATGAGGAACACGACGATCATGACGACGACGTCGCCGGGCGCGCTGGTGCGGAAGATCGGCGTGTAAAGGGAGATGTTGTCGGCCCCGTTGGCGATCGTGATCCCGGCGACGCCCCACAACCCGACCGCGGTGATCTTGGCGTCATCATCATCGTCATCACCGTTTCGACGCAAGCCACGTACGAGCGTCCAGATGCCGATGCCGAGCGGGATCAGCCCGAGGAAGCCCACCCACTCGTCCGGGACGATCGTGAGGCCGAGCGCGGCGATCACGCTGATCACGACGAGGGTGATGAACCCGAAGTACTGGCCTGCGACGATCTGCCACGGTCGCGGCTTTCCTCGGCTGGAAGCGAGGAACAGCACGGTGAGCACGACAATGTCATCGATGTTGGTCGCAGCGAACAGGCCGATCGCTGATCCGATGGTCGCGAGCATCAGCTCTTCACTCGCGGAGTGCGGGCGGCGCGCAGGCCGTTGAGAATAACGATGACCTCGGCGACCTCGTGGACCAGGACGACCGCCGCGAGCCCGAGGACACCGAAGAGCGCGAGCGGGAGCAGTGCGGTGATGATCAGCAGCGACAGGATGATGTTCTGGTTGATGATCCGTCGTCCCCGTCGGGCGTGGTCAAACGCGCGCGGGATCAGACGCAGATCGTGACCGGTGAACGCGACGTCGGCGGATTCGATCGCTGCGTCGGAGCCGGTCGCGCCCATCGCGATGCCGATGTCTGCGCCGGCGAGAGCCGGGGCATCATTGATTCCGTCACCGATCATCGCGACCGGCCCTACCTTCGACAACTCCGCGATCGCGGTCGCCTTGTCCTCCGGACGCAACTCGGCTCGCACGTCACTGATCCCGGCCTGCGCACCAAGCGCACGGGCAGTCCGGGCGTTGTCGCCGGTGAGCATCGTCACGCCGACGCCCTGGCCGGTGAGCGTTCGGACCACCTCGGGGACTTCTGGGCGCAGCTCGTCACGGACGCCGATCGCGGCGACCGGCGTCCCGTCACGATGCACGATCACGACGGTCATGCCCTGCTCTTCGAGCTCCGCGACCCGATCCCCGAGCGCGCCGGCGTCCAGCCAGCGGGGGCTTCCCACAGTGATTCTCGAGTCGTCGACCGTGCCGTCAATGCCGTGACCAGCCCGCTCGGTCACGTCCGCAGCGGCTGTGACACCCGGAGCGGCCGCCGTGATCGCGGCAGCGAGAGGATGCGTGCTGTGCTGCTCCAGCGCTGCCGCCCACGCCAGCGCCTGAGCCTCCGACACGCCATCTGCGGTGAGGACAGCGGTAACGATGGGCTCGTTGCGGGTGAGGGTGCCGGTCTTGTCGAGGGCAACGTGCCGGACGGTGCCGAAGCGCTCGAAGACGGCACCGGACTTGATGATCACGCCGAACTTGCTTGCGGCGCCGATCGCGGCGACGACCGTGAGTGGCACCGAGATTGCGAGTGCACACGGAGAAGCCGCGACCAGCACGACAAGCGCGCGGGTGATCCACACCTCTGGATCGCCCAGCAGCGACCCGATGATCGCGACGAGCGCCGCGAGGATCAGAACACCGGGCACCAGCGGGCGGGCGATCCTGTCCGCGAGACGAGCACGCTCGCCCTTCTCTGTCTGCGCTTTCTCTACCAGCTCCACGATCGTAGTGAGCGAGTTGTCGGTGCCAGCAGCCGTCGTCTCGACCTCCAGCGCACCGGCACTGTTGATCGCACCCGCCGACACCGCATCGCCGGGCTCCACCTCTACCGGGATCGATTCGCCGGTGATCGCCGAGGTATCCAGGCTCGAGCGACCAGAACGCACGACCCCATCGGTCGCGATCCGCTCGCCCGGCCGGACCACCATGACCTGGCCGACCGTCAGCTCTCTCGCCTGCACCTGCACAGTAGTGTCGCCCTGCAGGATCGTGGCTGTTTCCGGTACGAGCTTGAGCAGTGCGCGCAGGCCGCCGCGGGCACGGTCCATCGCCTTGTCCTCGAGCGCCTCAGCGATCGAGTACAGGAACGCGAGAGCTGCGGCCTCCTCCACGTAGCCGAGGATGACTGCACCGATGGCGCTGATCGTCATCAGCAGACCGATGCCCAGCTTGCCCTTGAACAGCTTTCGAACCGCTCCCGGCGTAAACGTCGAGGCACCCAGCAGCAGACCGACCCAGAACAGCACCAGCGCGGGGATCTCCTGGCCAGACCACTCCAAGATCAGGCCGGCCAGGAACGCGACCCCGGAGAAAACCGGCACCAGAACTCCGCGGTCTTTCCACCAGGGGCGCTCGGCCTCTTCGATTTCCTCGTCCACCGCGCTGGCAGGCTCGTGCTCGCAGCCACACGCCGCGCTCACGCGTCCACCCCCGTCGCACAGCAACCGGCCACCGTACACGCTGAGTCCACGCACGGCGCGTGCTCATCCACAGCCAGCGTCACATCCACCAGCGCAATGAGGGCAGCAGCGAGGTGCGGATCGGCGATCTCATAGCGAGTCTGGCGGCCTTCTGGTTCCGCGACGACGATTCCGCAATCGCGCAGGCACGTCAGGTGGTTCGACACGTTCGAACGAGTGAGTACCAGATCGCGCGAGAGGACGGCCGGATAGCTGGGCCCCTGGAGCAGGGTCATCAGGATCCGGGAGCGCGTCGGATCGGCCATCGCCCGGCCAAGCCGGTTCATTACATCGATACGGGAAGCAATAGTCAGCACGTACTGAACTATACAGCCATCGGTGACCAATCGCGATCGTCGAAAGAGGACTCGAGTAAGGCTTCCAGCGTCGTTGGTGGGCCCGGAGTATCCCCACGTCAGAGCGATCCTAAGCAGCAGGCTGTCGCAGCGCAGATGCCGACCGGCGCGTTTCCCGCTCCCACGCCTGGGTTGCGACCTGCACGGCGTCCCACGGTGAGCCGAGCGGGGGCGTGTACGACAGGTCGAGGTCACTCATCGCCGCGACAGTCATGCCGTGGTGCAGAGCCGTGGCGTAGGTGTCGACGCGCTTGGAGATTTCGGCACCGCGGGTGCCGACGAGCTGCGCGCCGAGCAGACGGCCGTCGTTGGTGTCTCCGGTGATGCGGATGCTGATGGGCGTGGCGCCCGGGTAGTACCGTTTGTGGTCGTCCGCGATCGCGGTGTGACTGTGCGGGGCGAAGCTGGCGGCTGTGGCTTCGTGGTCGCGGAGCCCCGTGCGTGCGGCCACGACGTCGAAGACCTTCACGACCTGCGTGCCGAGGCTCCCTGCAAATCGGGTGTCGCCGCCGATCGCGTTCTCCCCTGCGACGCGCCCTTGCTTATGCGCCGTGGTGCCGAGAGGAAGGTATGTGACGCCGAGCAGGCGGTGATGGGTGACCACCCCGTCGCCGGCCGCCCACACGTTCGGCAGGCCGGTGCGCATCTGTTCGTCGACGACGACAGCGCCGCCCGCTCCCGTGGTTGCGCCGGCTGCGGTGAGGAGGCTGGTGTTGGGTCGCACGCCGACGACGACGAGGACCACGTCAGCGTTGCGGGAGAATGCTTCGCCGTCACGGGTGCCGGTGACGGCGATCCGTCCGGCTTCACGGGCGACGGCTTCGACGCGCGTGCCGGTGAGGACGTCGACGCCGTGTCGGGTGAGTTCGTCGTGGACGAGGGAGCCGAGTTCGGGATCGAGGGTGGAGAGGACTTCGGGGCCGCGCTGCAGCTGGGTGACCTGGAGGCCCCGCACGGTCAGGGCTTCGGCCATTTCGAGGCCGACGTAGCCAGCTCCGACGATGATTGCCGTCTCGGGCTGATGTTCGTCGAGGTACTTCTCGAGCGCGAAGGTGTCGCCCATCGAGTGCAGCAGGTGCACGCCGTCGTCGGGGCCGAGCTGGTCGAGGCCTGCGATGCCGGCGATTGACGGGGATGCTCCGGTGCCGACCATGAGTTCGTCGTACGCGATCGTTGATTCGCTGCCGTGCGCGTCGCGGACCGTGAGTCGTCGGCTGTCGACGTCGATACCCGTGGCGAGGGTGTCCAGACGGAGGTTCATGCCGGTGGCTTCGAGATCCGCGTGGGTGCGGTGGGCGAGCGACTGCCAGGGCTGCACCTCGCGGGAGAAGTAGTACGGGATGCCGCAGATCGAGAAGTTCGGATACGCATCGGCCACGACAACGGTGACGTCGACGGACGGGTCGAGTTCGCGGGCCCGGAGGGCGGTGGAGATTCCAGCGTCGCTTCCGCCGATCGCTACAAGATGCATGAGGGTGCCTTTCAGGGCTGGTTTTCGAGTTGCTGAGGGACCACGACGTCGCCGGCCGTGCGGGAGGCGGTCGGGTAGAGGGTGAGCAGCACAGCGAGGCCGATCGCAGCCCCGACGAGCTGTGCAGCGATGAACGGCGCGACAGAGGCGGGCGCAATGCCGGCAAAGGTGTCGGTGAACATGCGGGCGATCGTCACCGCGGGATTCGCGAACGACGTAGAGCTTGTGAACCAGTACGCCGCGCCGATGTACGCGCCGACCGCGGCCGCCGTGGTCGATCCCTTGCCCGTGCGCGCGAGCGCGAAGATCAACAGCACAAGTCCCGCGGTGGCGACCACCTCCCCGACCAGGTGGCCATCGGTCGCGCGGTCGTTCGATGAGAGCGCGGGGGCGGCGTCGAACATCACTCCCGCCAAGAACGTTCCGGCGATCCCGCCGAGAACTTGCGCGAGCAGGTACGGGGTGAGGTCGCGCAGCGGGAGTCCCGTCCCGGCGCGGCGTCCGAGCAGCCAATCTGCGATCGACACCACGGGGTTGAAGTGCGCGCCAGACACGGGGCCCAGCATGAGGATCAGGACCGTCAGGCCGAGCGCGGTGGTCAGGCTGTTCTCCAGCAGTTGGAGGCCGACGTCATCCGGCGAGAGGCGCTGCGCAGCGATGCCGGAACCCACAACGATCGTGACGAGCAGGCCCGTTCCAAGGAACTCGGCAGCAGTTCGGCGCAGCATGTGAGGTCGCGCGGGCTCGGACTGGGAGCGGGTAGCAATGTTCATGTCGGCTTATCTTGACCCGAGAGGGGTAGTTCAGTCAAGATTGAAACAATGAACACTGAACGAACTGATCAGGTGGAGGCGCGCGCGGCAAAGCACGCCGCGCTGGGTGACCCATCTCGCCTACGGATCGTCGACCGTCTCACGCTGGGCGACCTCTCCCCCACCGAAATCGGGGTGGCGTTGGGCCTTCCCTCCAACCTCGTCACACATCATCTGAATGTGCTGGAGTCCGTGGGGATGGTCTCGCGTTCCCGCTCGGAGGCCGACAAACGGCGCAGCTACGTTCACCTAACCGAAACCGCACTTCGCGGGCTCACTCCCGGCCGAGTGGAGCGCGCGGATCGCGTCGTGTTCGTCTGTACGGCGAACTCCGCCCGGTCGCAGCTTGCTGCGGCATTGTGGTCTACCCGCAGCAGCATCCCGGCGTCATCGGGAGGAACGCACCCGGCCGAGCGGATAGATCCGGGAGCGGTTGCCACAGCCGAGCGCCACGCCCTCGCGCTGCCAACGGAATCACCGCGCGCCCTGACTTCGGTCCTGACCGATTCGGATTTCGTGGTGACGGTGTGCGATAACGCTCACGAAGAACTCGGCGTCTCCGGGCACCTGCACTGGTCGATTCCCGACCCGGTGCGGATCGGCACCGATGACGCTTTCGATACCGCCTTTGACGAGCTGGAGCGCCGCATCGCGGAACTCGCTCCCCGTCTCGCCGCCAGCTGAACCCAACCCGGAAGAGACCCCGTGACTGACGCTCCCCCAACCGTCCTTTTCATCTGCCAGCACAACGCCGGCCGCTCACAGCTCGGCGCAGCGCTCCTAGAGCACCTGGCCGGCGACCGGTTCACCGCGACGTCGGCGGGCCTCTCCCCCGCCGACGAAGTAAACCCGGCCGTGGCCGCCACCGTCGCAGAACTCGGAATGAACATCACCGATCGTGTGCCGCGCGCCGTCACCGTCGACGACCTGGACGCCGCCGACATCGTGGTCCTGATGAAGCCCGGACTCACCCTGCCGGCGACGCCTCGCGGGGAACTCCTGGAATGGTCGTTCCCCAACCCGGCGTCCTGGGACGCCGAAGCAGTGCGCCCGCTGCGCCAAGCCGTATCCGAGAAGATCCAGAGCTCACTTCTCAACCGTTGAGCTGACTGGAGCGGAGCGCCAGAGGTCAGCGAATACGCCTGCCAAAACCCTCTGACGGCTCACGTTTCTGGACCCCATTCAGCGGCTGTACGAGTCATCCCGCCGTACACGATCATTCTCGGCGGGGTCGGTAGCTTCGCCGCCGATCGGTGCTGCGACAGGTTTCATGAGAATCCGCCACCTTCCATGAGAACTGCGACAACATTCGTGAGAAAGTGACGACTTTCGTGAGAAACGACAGGCCTGTCGAAATCTGCTTGATGTCCGATCTCACGAGAGTTGTCGTGAGATCGGATCGCGATCCCGCGAGTTTCCGGGACAGCTGTAGCCGGCACATGGAGCGACTTGCCTCATGACGCTTATCAAAATTCCGACGACGAGAATGATCGACCAAGCTGACTTGCTCGAGAGGCGTTGGAGCCAGTCACCTGTGGCAGGGTGGATCGCCGCAGGGCCGCGGGCATGGGCACCCACTGCACCAGGGGCGCGGTCTAGGAAGACTCTGCTGCGATCGGGATGTCGATATGCCCGCGAGCCACGACGACGTTGCGCTGGATGACGTAGCACTCCACGTAATGATTCCCTCGGAAGGAGGTCACTTCGCGGCGCTCGGTGCCGTGGGTCGGACGGATGATCTCACCGCGTACGTGATCCCGCCGCTCAGCTTCGGCTCCTCGGTTCAGTACCTTCCAACGCACCTCATATGATCCCGGCACGTCGATGTTGTCGATCGCGAACGTAAGTTGTTTCTTTGCGGGCAGTAGCGAGAACAGGTTGAGAAATGAGTTCAGCGAGGTAGGACGGAATCCGTCCTGGGTCACGGTACAGCTGATCTCGACCGAAAAACGGATGTCCACGGGATGGGTGTCCTCGATGAACTCCTCCGTGTCGTTGAACGATCTGGCTGCAAGCGCATTCTCCCCTCCAGCCACTACTGCTGGGACGGACTTTCCGAATACTGCTCTCCACTTCTTGTACTCGTTCTTCTGACCAGCAGCGTCGACCGCCTCGGTGCAAAGCTCAGCGCCGGACGCAGCCTTCTTCTGGAAGCGCTTCTTGACTCGAACGCGCTGACGGCTTCCAAGCGCCAGATAGAAATCGTGGTCCACCTGGTCCGCGAGGTACAGAAGGAAGTCGCGCATCATCTCGCCGTAGGATTCGGACGTGCCAGAGCGATGTTCCGTCGTAGACGTTAGGAAATTGTACGCAAGGGTGTCTACGAGCAGCCCGCCCATCACGACTCCTTGCTTGTTGCGCCATGCTCGAGCGAGCTTGCACAAGCGTCGCAGATTGCCACTAGTAGCTGAGTCTTCCTCGCTGATTGCGGAGATCTCATCGCGAGGCTTCGTCATCTTCCACGAGTCGCTGTAAGTGTCCGGGTAGTCGAAGGACCCGTCCTCGTTTTCGAACACGGGCTGCACCTCGAAAGTGAAGTTCGAGAACTCCACTACGACGACCAGCCTGTCGACCCCGACAGTCGTCGTCGGATACCGCTTCTGGATCGCAGCGCGGGCGCGCCGCAGCGCTTTGAGCGGCCCGCCTTCCTCCTCGTATGAGGCGCGCAGACTGGACGGCAATATGTACAGGAGGTCAAGGTCCGATATACCTTTGATCGCTGTCCAACGACCGTAGGAACCGACCATCAGCTTGTTCGCCGTGGAGCCGGTCAAGCTGCGGAACTCGCTGTTCAGAGCTTTCGTTACTTCGTCCCGCCGGTCGGCGATGCTCTCAGCAGTGTTGACCCTGAGATTGGTGAGGAGACCATCGAAGATGTCACCGGTTTGCGACATCAGTGCTCCCAATCCTCTCGAAGCGCCTCCGGCAGCATCAAATCGATCTCCTGCGTGCTGAGAGTGAGATCTTCCTTGTCCTTCAGGCCGGATTGAGCCATGGCATACGCCTGCGGTGTCGTTCGCGGGGCGTCCTTCAGCACGGCCTGAGCCGCCTTCTGCAGCTCGTCTCGTTTCTGCCGCGCCTGGTCGAGCGGCAGAGACTCGGACTTCAGGTCCACAATCAGCGACAGATACGACTCCCGCAAGTTCCATAGCAAAGCCGCGGTGTCGCGGTGCTGCTGCATCTCCTCGCCGTATCGGAATGTCCGGTCACCCAGGCTTGCCGCCGTGACTAGCACGGCGATGAAGGAGGTAGCTAGCGATGCCCACTGCGGGTCCAGCAGCAGCCCGAAGAGTGACGCTAGGAACGTCCCCGATCCGACCGCCGTGAGAACGAACTTCCAGACTCTTTGCCTCCGCGAGGACATCGCGCAGATGTCAGCTTGCTTCTCATGGGTCTTCTGCGTGTACGCGATGCGCCCATATAGCTCTCTCACCTGGTTGAGAAGCAAGTCACGACCCGCCTCTGACGGTTCTGTCTCTCGTCGATGCATCTTTCCCCCAGCCCACGGCGACAGTCCGCCGCAAGTGCATGCTAGCGGCGGACACCGACACGGCCCGTTTCGAAGGCGAACCAATGGGCGTAGCTCGGCCGGAACGTTGGGGACGAAGTCCCGCGCAGGCTACGACTCTTTCCGTTCACCCCAGAGAGAAACGACTCTGCATGCCCCGGAATTTACATCCGGCTCACAAGCGCGATCCGTCATGAAGCCTGAGCGAATTCACCGATAGAGGCGACGCAGTCGCGCTACTTCCTCGATTTAGAGAGCTAGCGGACATTCCCGCAACGTCGAGGACGACGAGTACAGTCTGACCCGTGAGCGATTCGTCTGGCCAGCCTCGTGTACGCGGTGTGATTGAAAGCGTCAATGGGCGTGCGAATGGTCGCGGCATCCCTGAGCTCAGCCAGGCCGTTCTTCGTCTGGAGGATGGGTCGACGCTCGAGGTGCGTATGCCGCGGCCATTGGGAACAGAGCGGTATTTTCAGGCGCTCCCTGTCGCGTTCGATTTTGTCGACTTTGGTGTTTGCCCGATCTGCTTCGCGCCGGAGCCGCGAAGCCGAGAGCATGTGCCGCCCCACTCAGTTGGCGGGAGCGTGATCACGATGACCTGTGAAAATTGCAACAACGAGTTCGGCAGCAAGTACGAGCCGCACCTGCGCAATTGGTATGAGAACGCGATCGGGAAGGTACGACTCTCGGGCAAGACCGTTCCCGGCCGCCGCAGCGTTGGCGAGTACCTACTACGCGAGAACGCATCCGGCGGGTTTGTTCTCTTCCAACACGGCAAACACGACCCGGCGGTCTCTCAGATCTTGGGAGAACAGGAGTTCGAGATGAGCTACGAGATTGTCGACGCAACCCGTTCGCACATCGCAGCGGTCAAGACTGCATATTTGGCCGGATGCGTTGCGCTGCACGCGATCCCGCGGACGCCCCGCGCTGATGCGTTGAGAGCTGAGCTCCTCGTTGCCCGAGACGTGCCCCGTGACCAGAAGGCTGAGCTCGGCGACGTAGCGAGGTCCATCAAGGTCGCGCGTTCCGCACACGAACCGAGCCCTGGCGAGATCATCTTGATGGCAGCCTCGGATGAACTAACGGAATCGGCAATGGTGATCAGCTTCAATCGCGTCTTCGCCGTCGATTGGCCGTTCGACCCGATCACGGGATTCACAAGGCGTGTGGACTGATGGCGGCTCAGAACGATCGTCGCGGCCAGAAGAAGGTGGCACCGACGATCGAGCCCGCAAAGATCGTGGAACGCTTTGTTCTGCGTGCGCGACGGGTTGCCGCGCACTCACTCTCGCAGTCGAGGGACCGCCTCCAGGCGTTCGCCAACACCATGATCCGCGGCAACATCGATCTCGCGGGCCGCTTTACCGTCGTAGAGGACCTGCCCGATGAGGAGACCTTCGAGTCTCTCGTCGCTCGCCTGCGCCCGCTCACGGTCGAGTCGGAGCCGATCTTTTACAACCGGGTCCTCGACGCGATCACCGCATTGACTGCCGGGGCGGCATCAGCTTCCGATAGGCAGCGAATCACGGCCCTACGAGCAGCCTGGGGGTCTACGGAAATCCAGGGAACACAAGTCCAGGGATACACCGTTCAGGCGGTCGGACCCGATCATGCACCGACCAGCATCGTCTCGGATACGCAACTTGCGGCAGGCTGGCTCTACGCAGATCTCGTCCACGCGGACCCCCGCGGAGCGAAGGTGGCGGCGCTCGAGCATGATCTCAAGGAGCGCTACACCGCGGCGGTTCGCGTGTTCTCGCGCATCGCAATGCTCACACTCGACACATTGGACCTTGTTCGCGACCTGCAAGAACGATCGCTGATCATGTTGCCTGATGATGCATGGACGTCCGCGGTAAGCGTTCACGAGTCGGAGTCACCGATCGATGTGCGCGTGTTTTACGCCGACACCGGCACCGCGGTCCCTGATCTAGCGGAAGGCAGCGACCTGCCGACCGAATGGTCGCGCTTCACCGTCTCTGACCTGTTCCTGCAGGACCCCGCCAATCAGGTGTCCCTCACCCTTCAGACTGGCGACGAGCATACGAACCTCGAAGCCGCAGTCATGCACCGTCGCCCTGAAGAAGGCGGCGTCGAATGGGACATTTTCGTCGATGGGTGCCTCATCCTCACCTTCGCGTTCACATTCGAGAACGATCGGGCAGTCGCATGCACCCTCGCTGAGGAAAAGTACCTCGAACTCACAAACGCGCAAAAGCTTCGCTCCACACAGCTCGCACGGCGCCTGCACTCAGCAGATCGCGCGGTGTTCGACGTCCCCGGCGGAAACATCACCATCTCGATGGAGGACCTCAGCGCCGAAGAGGAACTCCAGATGCGCGTTATCGAGGAGGCGCTCAGTGATGTGATCGAGATCGAGAGGATCACGGGAAATGAGATCGGAGTCTGCAACGGACGCTTCACTAACCTGGAACGCGTCAGACTGCGGCAGACACGTCTGATCTGGGAAGGCAAAGTCGTCCATGCCCGCCTAAAGAGCGCGACCGTCACCTCACCATCGGGAAATCCACCGCAGGTCATCGCCATCAAGGAGGGATCGATCGCGTTCGCCGGGCAACAGATCCCAACGCCCGCGACGCACCTCTGGCATCAGCAGCTCGAGGTGCATCCCACCACGGCGACCGACAGCCCCGGGCACCCGCGCGACTACATCATGAGTCCGCCGCAAGGCGAGCACCTTGTAGCGTGGGCCCCCACACGGTTAGTCCGCTCTGAAACCGAGCCAGTGCTCGCGTCGCCGTGGGATCTCACCGGAATCGATGAAAAGTCGTTCCCGTAGCACCGACGAGTTCGGCACAACGCAGTCGACGCGCCGAGCACGGACAGAGCACCGGCAGCCCATCAGTTCCGTCTCGGCCAGCAAGGCAGGCGCGATCCTCACCAGAACTTTCCTGCACGCGGGCTTCACCAACTACGCCATAGTGGCGGGCTGCAGATGGCGATCGACGCGAAACGCGCCTGTCTCACCTGGAGCCGCCTGCGGAGTTCGCGGTGCCCGCCGAGTGGGAACGCACCTATCGACCACTCGCCGTGAAGACCCCTGCAGCTGGCGAGATCCTCACGCTCACGTACACAGCTGCACCCCGCACTACCCTCCCCAATCAGAAGCGCCCGGGGCGAGGTGCCCGTGCGCAGCCATTGGCGTAGCGGTCAGCCTGCACTCTCGAAGGCCGCGAAGCCCCTAGAGCTTCCCAGCGAGGACCATCGCGCGCATCGCGATCTTGCCGGCATTCATGATCCCGTATCGGTCTTCGACCCGCGCGGCGAGCTCGTTCACGGATTCTCCTGCTTCCGCGGCACCGAGCACGCTGCCGAGCAGCACCGATTGATCGTAGACATCTCCGCCGGGGGCTAGGAACTGCGCCATCAGCTCTTCGGTGGGAGTGAGGGGTTTCCCGCGCAACGGAGTGCTCACCTTCCATCGAGCATCCAGGCGGTTCAGCGAGTACCACTTCGCTCTCGACCGGACGGAGCTCGGCGATAGTTTGACGCCACCTTTCCCCGACGTCACGGCTGCGCGAGCCCAGATATTTCCCCCCGCTCCTTGAGGCTTCTGGAAGGTCATGTCGCTGCGCGCGATGACGGCCATCGGCTGCAGCATCAGGGTAAAGACGCAGGAGTCATGGACCTCGAGCCGGATCCGGCTTTCGTCCTCTCCCCAGCTGCCGCCTACCAGCTGACCCGACACTCGCAAGTCCTCCGCACCCTTCGAGCTGAAGAGCAGCGCCGGGCTGAGTACCGTCACCGGGGTTCGGCCCTTGTTGATCACGGTGATGACAGCGACATCGAGTGCGGGACCGTCCAGTCTGTATGGCATCCGCCAGTCGATGGCATCGGGGTTCTCCATATCTGCCGGAGAGGCACGTACCATCCGGAGGCCATCGGTTCGGCCGAGCTCGAGCTGCACCTTCAGGATGCTGCCGCCCCATACCCACTCCCGGACAGCCCAGAAGAGTGCCACAGCCGCGACGACCAGGATCCCCACCTGCACCAGGTCGGCAAGAGGATTAGGGGCCGGCGCGACGCAGGCGAGGGCGGCTAGACAGATCACGTGGCCTCCTGGCGGTCACGTGATCTTACCGAGGCCGACGCTCTGCGCTTCTCCGGACATGTTCGGCACGGGTCACTCGTAAGGGAGGGCGCTTCGCACAATCTTCAACGCTCCTGCTCGAGCAGCCTCGGCGAGCACCCTGCCGTGAAACAGTGGCCCTGTTCGGTACATTGATGCGACCGACTGGATCTGTCACGTATTGAATCGTCTCGCCTCGAAAGACCACGAATGGAGCCCCCATGGCCCAGGACTACCCGCTCGAGGAACTCAGTCCGCGCGCTTTCGAACAAATGACGATCGCCGTGTGTGAGGAGGTGTTCGGTCCAGGGCTTGAAGCCTTCGGGGCGGGGCCGGACGGGGGGCGCGAGGCCACCTTCCGTGGGCTCATTCGGTGGGGCACCGAGCCTGACGATCCGAACGTGTGGGATGGGTACACGGTGATCCAAGCGAAACAGCGCGAGCATCACTCCGTCGATCCCGCTAACAACCTCTCTTGGCTTCTCAAGCAGATCGACGCGGAACTCGAGAAATGGCTGGACATGTCCAGCACCCGGGCTTCAGTCCCGGACCACCTCCTTTTCGTCACGAACGCCCGCATCTCGAGTGCGCCGGGCGCCGGCATCGACCGCCTCACCGCGCACCTTGCCAAATGGTTGGACAACCCCGCGTCCGGCGACCCGAGAGTCACCCTGCGAAAGCGCGGCCTTCGACAGATCCGGGTGTGGCACCGAGACAAAGTCAACTCTCTTCTCACCGCGCACGGATCCGTGCGCAACGGGTTCAGGGCTCTCCTCACCGTGGGTGACCTGCTCGAACGCCTCACTCAGATTTCCGACACCTTGAGGCCCGACGAGCTGCATCCCTTCTTACACACCCACGCGGGAGCGGCGCTGTCCGCCGAACGCTGGGTCCATTTTCAAGAAGCTGGCGGCAGCGACCGCGAGTCCGTCGAGCAGATCGTCATCGACCTGAAAACTACCGACGAAGACGCAACGGAGTCTACGGTCCTCTCCGAGATCTTCACCCGGTCAAGCGCTGTGCTGAAACCCATGATGGCCGATCGGGTGGAGCGCCCCCACGTCGTCATAACCGGACGAGCAGGAAGCGGCAAGAGCACCATCACGAAATTCGTCACGCAGGCATTTCGCTCACAATTTGCGGCAGAAGAGTCTCTGCCACCCACCGCTCGGCACGTCCGCGAAGCAACCGAGGCAGCATTCCGCGGCCTCGGGACGGATGGTCCTACCGGGCGGCGATGGCCCGTGCTCATCAGGCTCACGGATTTCGCTGCGGCCATCGGGCCGAGCGGCGACCTCATGCTGCTCCGATTCCTCGCCGACACGATCTCGCGCCGGGCCGACATCGACATCAAACCGAACGTCCTCAAACGGTGGCTCACCTCCTGGCCGTCGATCATCATCCTCGACGGGCTCGATGAAGTGACCGCGCTCGAGGTCCGCCCACGAGTGCTCGACGCGATCACCTACTTTGTGGAAGACCTCGAGAACAGCAACGCCGACCTCCTCTGCATCGTCACCACCCGCCCCTCCAGCGACGCGGAACGATTCATGCCCGAACGATTCCGTCAACTTAACCTCACCTCCCTCGATCGGGAAACAGCAGAACGCTACGGGCGCATGGTCACTCAACGGCGCCTCGCCGACGATCCGGACCGCCGAGACCCACTCCTCGCGTCCCTGGAACGTCAGTTCTCACTGAGCACGATGCAACGCCTCATGAAGACTCCGCTCCAGGTACTGATCATGACGATCATCCTGGAGCGAGTCGGAACACTGCCCTCGGACCGCTACCAGCTCTACTCCCAGTACTTCGACACGATGTACACGCGCGAAGCAGGAAAACCCACCACCCTGGCACCCCTCCTCGCGTCACAGAATCACGCCATCATCTATCTGCACGAAACGGTCGGCCGGGTCCTCCACATCAAGGCGGAAACTTCCGGAGGCGAAAAATCGGTGATGCCCCGCGGGCAGATGCGCGAGCTTCTCGACGCCCGACTCACCGAACTCGAACACGACACAGACCGCCTCCGAACCCAGATCGGGGACCGGATCATGCAAGCCGCAACCGAACGGCTCGTCCTCCTCGTGCCCGCCGAAGACGACGGGTTCGCCTTCGAAGTCCGCAGCCTTCAAGAACTCATGGCTGCTCGGTCACTCGTGAAAACCAACGACGCCAACCTTCGCACGCGGCTCATCGCCCTCGCCCCCAGCCCGCACTGGCGCGCAACCTGGGTGTTCATGGCCGGATACGTATTCTCCAACGGCACCGACGAACAACGAGAAATGATCGTCCACATCGTGGAGAACGTCGACATCGGCGAGACGTGGCCCGGCTGGTTGAGCCCGATCGGCCCCGAACTCGCCGCTGCCCTCCTCGACGATGGCCTCGCCACCCAGACACCTAAATGGCTGCGCCGACTCGTCCAAGTCGCCCTCCGAGCATTGACCGGCCCGGCACCACGCAACATGCAGGCGTTCGCGGACGGCCTCACCGCAGCAGCCAGCGCCGATTCCACCACACGAAGCCTCATTCGCAACACACTCATCCAGGCCCTATCCGGGACTCCACGAGCAAGTCACACCGCCCGGTTCCTCCTCGCGATGACCAAGCTCGACGCAGGGATCAGTCAGGCAGCGCTCCGGGACGCCACAGAACCGATCTTGTCGAGAACCTCCGAGACCTTCGACTGCCTCGGCACCGTCCTCGAAGACCACATCTCGTCGCTGCCAGAACCCGGCGACGCGGTCGTGGCCCTCAGACCCCTCCTCGATGCTTTGAACTTCTACCACGCACCACCGTTCGGCAGCGGCGAGGTCGGCGTGACCCTCGTGCACAACGACACCGTCACCGACAATTCGACCGCGCAACTGATCGACGACCCACACACCGCCGCACTCCTCGAAGTCCTCATCGCCTCTCTCCCCCTCGAGAGCTGGCGCGTCCCGCACGGGGTGTCTGTCATCTACGAACGCGGCGCCGGCCGCCGCCCCGTCTCCGACCAACTCGACTGACCGTCACGAAACTGCACGCGAACCCCAACCGCCGCGCGCGCCGCACACATGCACGGAGACGAGTGGAGATGAAGTCGGCCATTTCGGACTGTTCCCCACTTCGGCGACGCGGGTCGTGGTGCCGATCTTGCCGCTGGGCCTGACCAGACCCCGCTCAGCAGCCGGTGGCGACACCGACCGGAGACTAGGGACGCTTCTTCGACCCAATCGACTTGAGCCCGCGGCGTCCACGGAGTAGACCGAGGTCCCGTCCTTGGTGCGGTCGTTCGAGCCGGCTCAACACAGCGTGTTGGGTCTCTGGCGTCCAAAAGATCGTGAGGCGCTCTCGAGCTCGGGTAACCGCCGTGTAGAAGATGCTGTGTGAGAAGCGGTCCTCGTTGGCGTCGGTGATCACAACCTTCACGGAATCGTACTCGAGACCTTGCGCCTTGTGGATGGAAACCGCGTAGGCGACTTGGAACGGAACCGTCTTGCTATTGGACTCGTCCTCCTCGTCGGTACTCCCCTGCTCCGAAACGGAGAAACGGACCGTCGAGCCGCCGAGCCACTGCAATCCGGAGACTCGCGCGACATCAAATGCCGTGAGTATCCGATCTAACTCGATGTCAAACTGGATCTGACCGGGGAAGGTTTCGATTCCAACAATCGTTCCTTTGAGGTTGTTGTAGATGACTCCTCTGAATCGCGAGGTGTCCCCGAATAAGACGGGGTCGCCGATCTTGTACGTTGAGACGCCCCAAACGGTCGCTTCGCCAGGATTGCCGCTCTGGAGGAACCGGTTGATGTTGTTGATGCCGTATAGGCCGTCGTAGTTGAGGCACAGGATGATCTCTTGGTCATTGCGCGGTGCGAAGAGGGTCTCGTCGAGCACGGCTGAGTAGCCGTAGTGAGCCAGCAACTCTTCGATGTTCGGCTCGATGCCGCGCACGGCATCCCAGAACTTCAGTAGCTGGGCGCTCTTCGTGCGGTAGGGGCTGGTGAGCTCGAACACCGAGGAGTCCGGCAGGAACGCCGGAGCCAACGTGAACCAGTTGCCGAATTTTATTGATTCGATCTGGTAACTGTCCCCGACAAGAACAAGTAGTTCGAACGACGTCCGCCGTAGCACCTGGAGGAGATCGTCGTTGCTGACGATGCTGCACTCGTCAATGAACAGCACGTCAAATTCGGTGCCGGTGTCGTTCCAGAGGTGGCTCGCGATCGTTCGAAACGTGGAGTTCTGGGCACTGACGCGCCGCTCAAGGTTGTTCTTCGCCGGATTGGTGTGCGCCAGGAACAACTTCCTCTTGTCGTTGAAAAAGTGAGCGATGTGGTCGATCATCGTCGACTTTCCCGTGCCGGCTGCACCGTAGATCAAGGCGACCTGGGAACTCGCGAACAGTGCTTTGAGCGCTGCCTCTTTCACCGGATCATCCACGTTCACCGTCGGCGTCTCCTCAAGCCATCGCTCGACCGCCTCGGTATATCCGCCGATCCCAGATTTGGCGTGGGCCTGAAGTTCTTCGATGATCTCGACCGAGTCGTCTTCGTACTCCTGGACGAAGACGTGCTTCTTGTCGTGGACGAGGTCCCGCGCCGGGCGGTGCCCGTGCCAGAGCTTGCTGTTGAAGGTCGCGATCAAAGCGTCAATGTCGCCGAAGCGCTCAAGCTCCTCATCGGGTGTGTAGAGCATGCCGTGCTGCTCGACGTTGTTCTTTACACGACGAGCAAGCAGCTCGTGGACGCGGTCACGAGTGTCCAGACTTTCGACCAGGTCGGAGAACGTGACGTTGTGCTTTTTCGGCGAGGTGCAGAAGGGCATTGAATCGAATGGCTTGCATCCGCGATCCAGGTTGAGATTCGAAAGCAGGCTAGAGGTTTGAGAGCTGTACTGCTGCTTGAGGATCAGGTTATTCATCCTGAGCATGAGGTAGCGGATCATGTTGTGCCCGGGGCGATGGCGGGAAATCAGATCGCGGGCCCTCTCAAGCACGGGAAAGATCGCCGCCTTCTGGACGCGCCGCGTGGCATCCTCTCGTAGCCCCGCAAACCTAGTGTCAGGAAGCGCGACGACATCGAGGAGTCCAGTCTCCGTTCGAGTCAAATACTCCATAAGCACGCGGTACTCACTGGACCCTGACGATACCTTCGACGCCACTCCGAACAACCGAGCGAAGTTGTCGAACTCGCACGGACGAATCGAGACCTCCCAGTCCGTGATGATGGTGATCGGCATCGTCTGGCCGAGCACGTCGATGGCTTCGGAAACCACGGTAAGGTTCGCCGCGTACTTGTCCGTCATCTCGATGTCCGTGAAGGCAATGATTCGGTCGACCTTCTGCAAGTGATCAGTCGTCGCGCGGAAGACTACCTCGTAGAGAATCCGCCCCTTCGTGAAGATCGGCCGGATTCGATGGACGTAGTACCGGTTCCGAACACCTCCTGGTGTCGGATTGGCGCGGACGGCATCGATCCGGGCGGCGATCTTGCGGTGGTACTCGCGAAGTGAAGGATCGAGGTTGACCGGAAAATCCTCCAGATTATTGAGCGTCTCAATCTTGCAAGCTGCCCGCAGCAGCAGGCGTAGCCTGATGAGGTACTCGTAGTACTTGAGCATCAGCCGCTCGGAGGTGTCACCATCCATCGTGTAGTGCGACACGCTCTCCTGTAGCAATTTGTGGAAACGGTGCAGGAACTGAACGCGCTTCGGCGCTGACCCGATGGCGACCAGCGCCGCCTGAATCGCGTCGTAGTCGTAGTCAGCATCAGCACGGCCCGTGTGAAGGCGAACCGCTGCTCCCTCTACGAGATTTCGAAGGTGTGACAAAACCACGAGCGACATAAGTGCACGATCGCCTTTCAGCGCAGCGATGCTGTCACAGATGGCACGATCGGCGCTACGGATCTGATCATCGACTGTTCTCATCGCCGCCCCCTTGCAAGCCTCGTCGTGTCCAACCTGTGGCTCGTGCCAGAGCGCTGGGATGGATCGCTGTACGCTCAAAGTACCGCGCGTGGTTGCAGTACGTCACGAACTAGCCGAGTTCCGTCCAATCTTCAGCACGTACCTCGGCAGCCGAGCTACGCTCGAGCACTTCATAAATTGACGAGCCACCCCTACATCCGGCATGTACCCCACCGACCAAGCGCACGAGGCTCTCAACGCACGCGGCTTCTCCCACCCGAAGGAGACACTCCGGCGCATCACTCGGCACCCGGCGTCGCTGACCACTCACGCTTAGCCACTTCCACCTCAAACTCAAGGGGGTCGTAAGCTCGCGCTATGACGATCTCGGAGCCTTCGTCGGACACGTCAAGGCGGCTGCACGTCCAAACCCCCGAGCACTTACGGGGAGATGCCTGATCATGGATAGACGCTCGCATCAGCGCTCCGCACTGCTTGTGCTCGACGTCGATGGCACGATCTCCAGGATCCACCGCGAGGAAGAGCGCACGCTGCACCAGAACGCACAAGGCTGGCGCTCCTGGATGACGGTCGACGATGACCTCGTGGACGCGCTTGACGATCTCGCACTGCGAGCCGACGTGCAGTTCGCGTGGTTGACGACTTGGCCGCGCGATCAGGTCGGCTGGTTGATCCGCGAGCCGTTACGCGGCAAGCTCAATGGCCCTTACGTGCCCTGGCAAAACTGGCCAAAGAGTGGATGGCGGACGATGAGCCTCATCTCGCACATCCGGCAGACGGGCCCAGATGCGGTCGTGTGGGCAGACGATCGAGCTCCCGAGGACGCTGAGCAACGGCTAACCGCGATGACGGAGGTCCCATCGCTGGTCGTCCGCCCCGACAAGTTCGTGGGCCTCACCCTTGCCGATGTTGGGCAAATTGATCAGTTCCTAGACGAGCAGCTCGTAGTCTGAACGTCCGCCAGGCAGGGCGGCCCTCATTCGGATGCTTCCCCGGCCTTGGCACGAGCGTGAGACGCGCAGAGTGCCCACACCCACATTCGGATCGTGTAGGTCCTCGCCGGTGCCCCGCATTCTTCGCAGGTCCTCGTGCTCTCCCACTCAGCAGCAAGGATGGCGTCGCTGAACACTTCGTTGTAGTCGTAGACGTCGTCGGATGCACGAGCGTAAAAGCTGAGAGAGCCAAACTTTGATTTGATCTGCTGAACGACGTAGCCCGGAGCGATCGCCGCGAGCTTTCTGTCAAGCCGGTCGAGAAGCGGGTACCAGCCGGAGCTCACATCGATGAGCTCAGGCCAGCCAGGTTCGATGCGAGCAATGATCCGCCGAAGCCCCGGCGGAGCGTTCTCAGTCATATCGTCCCCTCCTGATCGACGTTCTCCGCTCTAGACGACTCGAACGGGCTAGTGGTGGTTCACGGGTACATCGGCTCGATGGGAGCCTACGTACCTTCGTTCGTTTCGTCAGCCACCTCCAGCGGTTCCGCAAGCAGGACCAGTGTGGAATGCTTCGAACCGTTACGGGCAACTAGGGACGCTCGGGACTGTTGCCGCCGTCGAGAATGCTCACGGAACGCGCGCCCTACGCGCAGACTGCGCATCACGGCCCTGTCGAAGCTAATCATTCCTCGACGACGCCACTCGATAGCGGCGTGACCTCGAAATCCCGTGACCGCCCGTCGGCGCTCCATGAACTCGAGTTCTGGGAAAGGACCCGGCAATCCACCGGTGTCGGGCAGCAGGTGGGTGAAGAGTTCGGCGAACGTCGGACCGAGGCCCGTGCGGCGTCGAGTCTGCGCGATGAAGATGGCGGCAGCCAGCGCCCATTCCTCCGCGGTGTCATCGCCGGTGAACTCTTCGAACATGTACACCCATTCTGTAGGCGGCGGACTCGTGATGTCCTGCCACCAGATCGGGAACGCCTCACACATGACGCACACCATCACATTTCGCGGTCGCATGCACGGGCCGATCCCGCGGCGCGACCGCCAGTCACCGGGATGGGCAGCACACGTGCAGGGAGTAGCGGAGCAATCCGACGAAGATGATGATTGTTTCGTATGGCCTCCCAAATTATGCCATACCGATTAGGCCAAGCATGAGAGCCCGGATCTAGACGCTTGGAAGGTGCGCCAGCGGAACGACGACTTGGAAGCAGACTGGGATGCGTTCGCGCAGCGCTTCGCCACTTCCCTTCGCACTGCTCGCCACAAAGCCAATCTGAGCCAGGAAGACGTGGCCTACCGCGCCGGGCTGACCCGGTACACGTATCAGAAGTACGAGAAGGGCGAATCACGCCCCGGCCACCCGGCTAACCCGACGTTGCGAACTCTCCTGGCTCTCACCCAGGTGCTCGGCATCACCTTGACCGATCTGGTCCCGGGGAACGCTCCCGATCTTCGAAGTCGCTGAGCGCTGTTCAGGCCCCTGCGTGACCCACGGTGCATCGTCGGCCCAGCCGGGAACGATGCGCCGGGATACGACCCGAGATGCAGGTGCCGCACGCACAGAACGCTCCAGGATGTCCGCTCTTCTGCCGGAGCGCGTGATGTGGCGCAGGAGAACCGCTTTCTCACGGTAGGACGCTTCCGCGACCCCCTTCTCAAATGGCGTTTTCGATACCGTCGCCCCGCTCGACTTCGGCATTCGGATCGCGGTGTACATCGCGGCGCGGTGAACCGCTACGACCGTGGCTGCGGTCGATTCCAGTTCCGCCGTCCGGCTTCCACCTCCAATGCCTACGACGAGCCCG
Source organism: Microbacterium esteraromaticum (assembly GCF_014084045.1). Lineage (NCBI taxonomy): Bacteria > Bacillati > Actinomycetota > Actinomycetes > Micrococcales > Microbacteriaceae > Microbacterium > Microbacterium esteraromaticum. The sequence goes on along the minus strand of NZ_CP043732.1, from coordinate 1,741,956 downwards.
ATAAGCCCTTCGACCTGCTGGGAGTCGCTCTCGGCGAGTGCAAACAAGCTGAGCGTGACGTCAGGGTGCGTTAGCGTCACGAGCAGGTCAACTGCCGGCGCATACGAGCACGAGGCTCGGAGCCAGCGCGCGTCAGGTCGCTCTTGCCAGCTGTCGATGATCAAGCGCAGGGCAAGGTCGTATTCGCCCGTGTGCATCGTCACTCCACGTCTCCAAAGGACTCCTGAAATCGACTGTTCGGCGCGATGGCACGCCGACGGGGTGGACAGGAGTTCATCTTCACCGAGGAAGTGCCATCGACGGTGGCGAATGCAAAACCCACCTCCCCTACTGAACACCTCAGTCGGGTTTCCGTCGCTGCATACCAAGCACGCGGAGCGAGCGCGATCAACAACTTCGCACGTGGCGCAGCGTCGAAGCATCCACCGAACGTGGTGGCAGCGCCGATACAGACGGAAGCGTGCGCGCTCCTTGGCGAAGTACCCGGGAGGCAGCGCACCGATTGCCTCAGTCGCAGATGTGAATCGAGCGTTGGTCGAGCTCGACCTGTTGGCACCAACCGTCCGCTCCAAATAGTGGGTGAGCGCGCTGAGATCGAGCGAGTTGGCGACGGCCAACCTAGCCAGGAAACCGGCAGGCGTCTCCCCGGGCAGCGGAATCACACGACAGGGAAGAGTTCGCATGCCTACCTCGACCTCAGTTCCACACGATGGTTCAGCACATGCGCCCTGATCGCCTTGACCCTCGGAAGCATGCGCCTGGCAGCGGGCGTAAGCACGCAGCCGCCTTGCGTCGCGACCGCGGACCTGCCGATCCAGAGTTCCCGTCCCTGAATTCTCAGGCTGTCGAAGATGCCGTCCACGGCGCGATGCCCTAGAGAGTGCGCGGCGACTACGCGATCGAACAGCATTGCCAGTGCGTACCCACCGAGACCCTGCGACATCAGAACGTTCGCGAGACGAGCGTCAGTGAGCCGCGCAGTGAGCGCGATTCGCCGCGGAAATTGAAGAATCTCGTCATCCAGAAGTTCAGCTGCGCACCCACCTTCGAGATTTCGCAGTCGCAGCAACTCCGCGGCCGCATCAACTTCGGGTGACCGATACGGCACACCTCGAAGAGTGAGAGTTCCATTCAGCAGGCGTTGCGCGAGCAGGTGCTTGTGCCTCCCCGGCAGGGGAATATCTCGGCCGCTTCCGTGCCACCTCCGGTGTCGCACGCAGACCGGACCGTGCATACGCGCGACTGTGACCTGATCGCCTCGGGCGCACCGTCTGCAGAGAGCCACAGCTGCCGGAATCATGCGACAACTCGGGCATTCGACTTGACGCGTGGCGCCACCATGTCCACAGGCGCGACCGCCGGCTTCGCGGAGCAATGCACCATCCGGAAGCCCACCCAACGCCTCGATCTTCCGGAGGGCGCTTCTCGGTGTCACCCGAATTGGGAGGGTTCGATCCTCGCGTCGCAACGCCAACCAGAGGTCCTTTTCGCCGATTGCATTTGCGGCGCAAAGCCGCGCCCAGTAGCTCGCCGCCGTTTCTCCCGGATACAGGCGAACGGAAGTCGGAAGCCCGGGACGCGAGGTCATGCCGCACTCACAGGCGTTCGCGATCGTCGCGGCTTGCTTGTGTGGAGCGTTGCGGCCGTCTGACGGCGGGCAAGATCGCGTTCAAATGCGGCCGAATCGAGCTTCTCGGTTCCGTCGTCCATCGCGCTCAGGGCAGCGAACTGCAAGAGGTCCTTGAGCAGTCCGATCTCCCCGCCCGTCAGCGCGTGCAGTGTCGGCGCCGCGGACAGAATCGATCCTGGCCGTTGCTCTGCTAGACACAGTGAGCTCTCCATGGCGAGAAGCAGATCACCCCAGCGAGCCTTCTCCGCGGTCGAGATCAAAGGAAATGGTAAGGCCACGTGCACTTCGAATCGCTTCCCGATCTGCCCACCACGTGAGCCGTCGAGAAGTCCGGTCCCCTCAACTGCGATTCCGGCGTAGACGAACGTGCCTCCACATCGCTCGGAAAGCTGCTTGAGCATGTCTGATGCCTCGACGTTCTGCCGGTACTTCAGATCGAGGTGATGCACGTCATCGACCAAGACAAGTTCGGTGGAGCATCTGCGCAGGGCGTTCGAGACCGCTTCCAGCAGGTCCCCGTAGGTCATCCTGCTGAGAACCGGGAGACCAAGGAATCGGGCGAACTCATGCATCAGAGCTTTGGCTGAGCACTGGGCGGGTACCGCGACATACACGACTGGGAGCATGCCCGGCCCCGCAGCCGGGTGGCCGGTGTCTCGCCGCCTGCGTTCGTGTGCTCTACCGATCTCGACTAGCGAAGTAGTCTTGCCCTGGCCTGGCTCCCCGAGAGGATCAGGCCTAGCTTCCCGACTCGTCGGTAGGCGTTGAGCATGACGCGATCCCGCACGGCTCGCTGGAAGGCTTCGAACTGCGGTGTCCGCACGAAGGCGCCTGCCTGCGAGTATTGAGCTCGTCCCTGGTTGTATAACGCGCGGTCCCCGAAGCTCATGGCCCGAAGCTCCTCGGATGTGACCGGCGCCGGGCGCTCATACGCGGTGTCGACGTGCTCGCGCCAGCCTTCCTTGGTCGCGATCTCGATCATTCGTCGATCCTCCGCCGCACCTCGTCGAGCCTGTCTCCGATGAGAGGGAAGCCACCGGTGTTAGGCCATTCCTCAGTAGAGGTGGTCTCGATGGACGAATTGTCATCGTCAGCAGGTCGTTTCTCGTCCTCGATGCCCTTCACACTGGTGAAGTTCATCGGATCTTCAGCGATCGCTGCCAATCGAGCGCGCTCTCGCCCGCTTCGCTTCTGACCGTTGCTTCGAGGGGCCGGATTCCCTTGACCGGCGAACGCCTTGATCGCCATCGCAAGCTCGCGACGTTCAGCATCGAGATCCGCGACACCACCGGAGCGCGACGTGCGAGCGTACCGCCAGACATCACCCAGCATCGGGAGTTCATGGACCTGATTGGACCATCTCAGAGGGATGAACTCGCCGTCCCGCTCGAGCCAGACGACGTGCAGATTGTAGGGGTCTACGCGGATCGGCCATCGGCCGTTCCGCGCTTTGTCAGGAGACTTGCGCCTCCACAGGCCTTTGAGCCGCTCGGAGTTGTAGACGCGGTTATCGATGCGCACGCCGTAGCGGTTCAGAACTCGGTAGTCCACAGGTAGCAGCGCGATGTAGTCGTCTCGCGTCAGCGGTACGTGGAGTTCGGGCACGTAAGCGCGGAACGCGCGACACATCTCGTTCGGCGACAACTTGATGCGCGGATGCAACGGGTCCCGCAGTCCGTCATGCGGACGATTCTGCCACTCGACCGCGATCCAGTCCTCTAGGAGCTCCTGGGCCTGTGCGATCGTCAGTAGTTCGTCGGATTCCGTGTCTGTGTCGCGCCCGCGATGTTCGACGCTGCGGCCGACATATCCCTTCACATGCTGCAGCAGCATTGAGTTGATTGCCCCGAACGCTCGCTCTACGTGCGGTTTGTCCGTTGGTGTGTGCGGCGCCGAGGTGATCAGCGAGATATTCAAGGTTTCACACGCAGCGCGGAAATGCCGCGACAAATAGTTTCGTCCGCGGTCGGTGGTGATCGTGTCCGGAAACACATACGGCTGCGCGATACGCAATCGCTCAAATCGCTCCTGATCGATCAGTTGATCGTCAGCCCATGCCGTCGAAATCAGCTGTCGGGTCTCGCGAACCCCTTCCATACGCCGGCCATAGGGCACCAGGGCCCGTGCAAGGACAGCCACCAGGTCGACGCTCTTCGTCCCTTCGGGGCGGAGCATCGCGGCAAGAATCGAGCGCGTTGCGACGTCAAGGAGAATCGTCAGTTCGGGCCGGCCGACGGTTTCGTCATCGATCCGCAACATGACATCAATCCGCGTGGAGTCCATCTCGACCAGTTCGCCGGGACGCAGTGCGGTGCGAGTGCCGAATGTGCCGTCGGGTTGAAGCGCAAGCGACTCGCGAGTCTTGGCCGAACCGAAGGTGAATTGCCCGTGCTCGTCTGCTTCGAGAAGTCGGAAGAACGTCGCTCGGCTCGGCAGCTTCACCGCATCGCCGTGGAGACGTTCGACGCGCCTCATGATTTGTTCGATCGCTGTAGTTCGACTCACAGTCGAGGCGCGGCTCTTTCCTCCGAGTACGTGGTTGATGGCCTCGACGAGGCGTGGATCCCATGTGCTCTTGCGTGGGGAGCCTTTGCCTGCAGTGGTCGTCCCCTGCTCTCGGAACGCTTTAAGCCGACGCTCCACGGCGCGCGTGGAGACAGTTCTACTTAGGCGCACCTCCAGCCACTCGCGCTCTGCTTCAACAGCCTTCCCGACCCCGATCTCTTCTCGGGTCGCCTCGATACGTATGCAGGATTGCAGCCACGCATCCATGTCCGGCGTGATGTCCTGCACCTGCAGAGGAAGGTTCAGCAGACCTGAAGTGTCGCTAGGCACCGGTGTTGCATCATGTCGAAGCTCGTCGAGAGCGACTTCGACCTCACTTCCGTCCTCATCTCGGAGCATCGCCGAATCCTTCTCGATGAACAAGACCGAGAACTTGCGTTGACGCCACGTGAGCGACCCGCCAACTACAACCCGCATTACACGCTCCTTTGCCACACGATCGTTCTGACGTTGAGGGCTTGATCGAGATCTGCCTCGAGCGCCCCTGACCAGAGGTGCGCGTAGCAGTGTGCGAAGCCCTCGGATCCGACGCCGAGCAGCGCAGCTACCTCAGCCAGGGGCAGCCCATCTTCTGGGAGCATTGGCAGTTCTTCGCTGCTCGCCCAGTCTCGAAACGGGCCCAGGAATCGGAGGTTGGCCTCGCGGACTACCGATTCCGCGTCATAGACGACATACCGCCAGCCGCGCTCAGCGGCGAACACCGCTGTCATGTCGAACTGTCTTCTGACGTCGTCCTTGATCTGAGTCGCCGGCTTGACGTCCATCAGCACGGCGTGCCCGTCGTCCAGACGCACGAAGTAGTCCGGGCAGTGCTCGCGCGGGCCGTCGGGTGTGGTCCATCGGATCCACATGGGCTGGCTGGCGATCGCAACCACGCCCGGGGTGCGGTCCAATTCGATGAGGCAGCCCCGCTCCGTCAGCGACTCGAATCCGACAGACGCGCCAAGCGCACCCATCCAGTGGTAGCCGTCGTAATGACGCTTGAGCCGCCAACTGGGAAAGTTCCGAACGGGATCGCCTCGTTCGAAGGGCACGCTGTCGCAGTCGACGGCGTCGAGCTCTAGTTGCACGCCATCGAGACGGTACTCAACGCGAGCTCGCGTCCGGTTGGCTTTAGTGGTGGGAGGAACAGGCCACTGCTGAGTCAGGTCCATAGGGATCCAATCGACATCGACGGATACTTCCTATTCGGCAGTCAGCCTCTCTCCTGGGGAGCGGTACTGGCCTATGTCCTGAGCCCTGACAAAGATGCCCCGACTGGGGATCTGCTCACGGGCAGACTATGTCCGGCACCCAACGAGGCTGGTCGACACGCCGCTCTTCCGACACGTCTAGTGAGACTCCGACACTTTCGTGAGACTCTCCGACAGCCTTCGTGAGACTCCGACACTTTTCGTGAGATCGGACACGACAGAAGGGCGATTCTCAGAATCCGTAATCGAACCGTTGCATTCGTTACCTCGCCGTTATACACTCATCGCACGGTGAATGTTTGCTGTGGCATCCACCGCATGTGATTGCAGGACTCTCTTTGGTGCAAGGGACAAGGGCCGGCCGGAAGCCTCTCCGACCGGCCCTTACTGCTGCCTGCCCGACGTCGGCGGCCGACACTACGCTGAGATCATGACCGACCGTGAGCTCGCCCTGCAGGCGTGGGAGAGCCTGTTCCGTGCGCAGCATCAGCTGCTCGCCGAGATGGCCGTCGACTTCGAGGGCTCCGACCTCGCTCAGGGCGAGTACGACGTGCTGCTCACCGTGGTGCGCTCGCCCGAGATGACCTCCCGGCTGCGCGACATCACCTCCAAGTCGCTCATCAGCCAGCCGAGCGTCTCGCGCCTCATCGACCGCATGGTGGCCCGCGGGCTGGTCACGAAGGCGATCGATCCCGACGACGGTCGCGGGGCGGTGATCACCGCGACGGATGCCGGGGCCAGGGCTTTCCGACAGCTGGCGACCGTGCACGGGCGCACGATCGCCGAGAAGATGTCGCCCCTCGACGATGCGGAGCTCGCGGCGCTGCTGCAGCTGACGCGGAAGCTCCGCCGCGTGCAGTGACCGGGACTCTGGCAGGGTGGACCTGAAACCTACGAGGGGGAAAGGAAGGTCACCATGGAGATCGCCGGAGCAATCGGCATCCTGGTCATCATCGGAATCGCGGTCGTCGCCGCGATCGTCATCGCACTGATCCTGCTGCTGTTCGCGCGCAGCTGGATCAAGGTCGCTCGCGCCGACGAGGCGCTCGTCATCTCGGGCCGCAAGCAGAAGGTGCAGCGCACGGTCGTCGCAGCCGACGGCTCGACCCGCGGCGAGACCGAGGAGTCGCCGGTGACGGTCATCGTCAACGGCAAGTCGCTGGTCAACCCGATCACGCAGCGTCACGAGATCATCTCGCTGCGCTCGCGTCAGGTGTCGCTGAACGCCGAGGCGCAGTCGCTCGACAGCGTGACGCTCAACGTCGACGGCGTCGCGATCGTCAAGATCGGCTCCGACCCCCTGTACGTGCGCCGCGCCGCCGAGCGCTTCGCATCTCAGGACAAGGCGATCGAGCAGTTCACCACCGAGCAGCTCGAAGGCGCACTGCGCGGCATCGTCGCCACGCTGTCGGTGGTCGAGCTCATGCGCGAGCGCAAGAAGTTCTCAGACCAGATCGCCGCAGACGTCTCGCAGGAGCTTGCCGAGCAGGGCCTGATCCTCGACTCGTTCCAGATCAAGGGCATCACCGACAAGGTGGGCTACATCCAGTCGCTGGGTGCGCCCGAGATCCAGGCCAAGCGCCAGGCGGCCGAGATCTCGCAGACCAACGCCGACCGTGCGATCAACCAGAAGAACATCGCCAACCAGGAAGCGAACCTGATCGAGCAGACGGCGCTCGACACGAACACGGCCAACGCCAATGCCGGCATCGGCCGGGCCCGCGCCGAGGCCGAGCAGGCCGAGCAGCTCGCCCGCGCGCAGGCCGAGCAGGCCGTTCTGCAGCAGCAGGCCGAGAACAAGCAGGCCCAGCTCGACGCCGACGTCAAGCGCGTCGCCGACGCCCAGCGCTACGAAGCCGAGACCCGCGCCCAGGCAGACCTGTTCACCCGCGAGAAGGCGGCAGAGGCAGCGGCTATCGAGCAGGTCAAGCAGGCCGAGGCCCGCACCCGCATCGCCGAGCAGCAGGCTCAGGCCGACAAGGCCCGCGCCGCCGGTGAGGCGGCCGCCGCCGAGGCCAAGGCCACCGGTGACGCCAATGCCCTTCGCGCCCAGGCAGAGGCAGAGGCAGAGGCCCGCCGTCTGCGCGCGAACGCCGAGGCAGAGGCCATCCGCGCCGAAGGTGAGGCGCGCGCCGCCGCCGTCGAGGCGGAGGCCAAGGCCATCGCCTCGAACCAGGAGGCGTTCCTCTCGCAGCGCGTGCTCGAGGTGCTGCCCTCGATCATGGCCGAGTTCGCCAAGGGCTACTCCGCGATCGGCAACGTCTCGATCATCGGCGGCGCCGGCGACGACGGCGCGTCCAGCGTCGTCGGCGGCGACAGCGCCAAGGCGATGCGCTCGGTGTTCGACAGCGTGAGCGCGGCCACCGGGCTCGACCTCGCCGCGATCATCCAGGGCCAGGCCGTCGGCCGCGGCTTCGGCGCCGGGGTGGCCCAGGCGACGGATGCCCAGCCCGCGGCATCCGCATCAACCGCAGCGCCCACGACGACCGTGGTCGAGCGCACCGGCGATGACGCGACGGAGCCGTTCACCGGCGCCTGAGCATCCGGCATCCAGCATCCGGCATGCCGAAGAGCCGCCTCGCTCCCACGAGGCGGCTCTTCGCATTCCGCGCCTCGACCGCAGCCCGGTCGCCGTATGGATCTCGCCTAGCACCCGTTCACAACGGACCCCGCACCTCATCTCCCCGCCACCCGGCAGACTGGTCGTGTGACCTCCCGCGCGTTCGACCTCGCCCGCATCGGCGCCGGGCTGTCGTTCGCCGAGGCGCTCCCCGAGGTCGGGAGCGCGCTCGACGCGGGCACGGCAGTCGTCATCAGCGCCCCTCCCGGCACGGGCAAGACCACCCACGTGCCTCCGCTGCTCGCCGAACGCGCCCGAGGTCGCGTCATCGTCACGCAGCCTCGCCGGGTCGCCGCACGCGCCGCCGCCCGCCGCCTCGCCGAGCTCGACGACTCGCCGCTCGGCGATCGAGTCGGTTTCACCGTGCGGGGCGAGCGCAGAGTGAGTCCCCAGACGCGCGTCGAGTTCGTCACAGCGGGAGTGCTGCTGCGCCGGATGCTCGATGACCCCGGCCTCGACGGCATCGATGCCGTGATCATCGACGAGGTGCATGAGCGTGCGCTCGAGACCGACCTGCTTCTCGGGCTGCTCGGCGAGGTGCGCGAGCTGCGCGACGACCTCGTGCTGGCCGCGATGTCGGCGACCCTCGACGCCGAGCGCATCGCATCGGTCATCGGAATCGACGGCGCCCCGGCTCCCGTCGTCGAGCACTCCGTGCCCGCGCACCCTCTGATCGAGCGATGGGCCCCGAGCCCCGCGCCCCGACTCGACGAACGGGGGGTCACGCGGGGGTTCCTCGACCATGTGGCCGCCACGGCGGCATCCGCTGCCCGCGAGCTCGTCATCGACGACCCCGGCGCCGACGCTCTCGTCTTCGCACCCGGCGCTCGGGAGGTCGCCGAGATCGCGCGCCGCATCGCCGCCGCAGCACCGACGTTCGATGTGCGAGAACTGCACGGGCAGCTGCCTGCGGCCGCCCAGGATGCCGTGATCCGCGGTCGCGACGCCGGCGACGCACCTCGGATCATCGTCACCACCTCGCTCGCGGAGTCGTCGCTGACGGTGCCGGGAGTGCGGCTCGTGGTCGACAGCTGCCTGGCCAGGCAGCCGCAGCGTGACGCGACGCGCGGCATGACGGGGCTGGTCACGACCGCGGCATCGCGGTCGTCGTGCGTGCAGCGCGCCGGGCGAGCGACACGACAGGGCCCCGGCACCGTGGTGCGCTGCATCGACGAGCGCGGGTACGCCGCCGCGCCCGCGCGGCCGGCACCCGAGATCGACACGGCCGACCTCGCCGACGCCGCCCTGCTGCTGGCCTGCTGGGGTGCGCCGGGCGGCTCAGGTCTGCGCCTCATCGATCCGCTGCCCGCCGACAGCCTGCGCGACGCGATCTCGGTGCTGCACGGCCTCGGTGCGATCGACGACGTCGGTCGCGCGACCGACGAGGGCCGCACCCTCGCGCGCATCCCGACCGACCCCCGACTCGCGCGCGCTCTCCGCGATGGCGCGGCCATCGTCGGTGCCCGCGCAGCCGCCGAGGTCGTCGCGCTGGTCGGAGGCGACATCCGCATACGGGATTCCGACATCGCCGCGGCTGTGTCGTCGCTGCGGAGCGGACGGACGCCCGAGGCGCAGCGCTGGTCGCGAGAGGTCGACCGGCTGCTGCGTCTCATTCCCTCCACCCGCGCTGCGCGCGATGACGCCGACTGCGCGGGGCTCGTCGTCGCGCTCGCCTTCCCCGAGCGCATCGCCACGCGCGTGGAGCGCTCGGCCGGCGGTGCGACGTTCCTGCTCGCATCCGGCACTCGGGCCGGCATCAGCGGGCCGCTCGCAGATGCCGAATGGCTCGCGGTGGCCGACGTCGCCCGGGCATCCGGTCGCATCGCAGCCGGCTCCGGAGCGGTGATCCGCGCCGCAGCGGTGATCACCGAGAGGCAGGTCGAGCGCGCCGCCGGTCATCTCATCACCGATCGAGTCGAGGCCGAGCTGGCCGACGGCCGGATCACCGCCCGCCGAGAGCGGCGCATCGGCGCCATCGTTCGCTCGTCCATGCCGGTGCGTGCATCGGCGACGGAGGCGCAGGGTGCCGTGCGGCGTGCCGTGCGCGCCCGCGGGCTCGGTGTGTTCACCTGGTCGGATTCCGCCGACGAGCTGCGCAGAAGACTCGGTCTGCTGCACCGCGAGCTCGGCGCCCCGTGGCCCGACGTCACCGATGACGCCCTGCTGAGCAGACTCGACGAATGGCTCGAACCCGAGCTCACAGCGCTCGCCGATGGGGCCTCGGCGCACCGCATCGATCTGACCGCTCCCCTGCGGCGTCTGCTCCCCTGGCCTGCGGCGGCCGAGCTCGACTCACTCGTCCCTGAGCGGCTCGAGGTGCCCAGCGGTTCGCGCATCCGGATCGCCTATCCCCCGCTCGACGAACCCGAGGCCGCCCCGGTGGTCGCCGTCAAGCTGCAGGAGTGCTTCGGCTGGGCCGAGACACCCCGCCTCGCCGGCGGACGCGTCCCCGTGCTGTTCCACCTGCTCTCTCCCGCCGGGCGCCCGCTCGCCGTCACGGGAGACCTCGCGTCGTTCTGGTCGGGGCCCTACGCGCAGGTGCGAGCGGAGATGCGCGGGCGCTATCCGAAGCACCCCTGGCCCGAGGATCCCTGGGCCGCCGCCCCCACACGCCACACCACCCGTCGCGCCGAGCGCCGATGACGGGTCTCCTCTACTCCGAGCTCGGGGTGCCGAGGACGGATCCGAAGTATCGGAGGTTCCCCTGCACGCTGAGGTCGCCGTAGACGGCGGAGCCCTGGGTGCCGTACGAGACCCGATCACGGAGCGCGCGCGACCCGGCGGGCTCCCCCAGCACGGTCACGGTGCCACCGTGGGTGCGCTGCACCCCGACGATGGAGCGCATCAGCGTGGTCTTGCCGCACCCCGAGGGCCCGAGAAGGCCGATGACCTCGCCGCGCGGGATGCGCAGCGAGAGGCCGTCGAGCACCTCGTGATGCCCGCGCCGCACGCGCAGCCCGTCGATGACGACGGCATCCGCCGAGTCGATCATGCGTCGATTGTCCGCCTGCGGACGCGTCCTCGGGCGGATGATCCGTCAGCACTCGATGACGTTCACCGCGAGGCCGCCCTCGCTGGTCTCCTTGTACTTCGTCGACATGTCGAGCCCGGTCTGGCGCATCGTCTCGACGACGGCGTCGAGCGAGACGTAGTGGTGACCGTCGCCGCGCAGCGCCAGGCGTGCAGCCGTGACCGCGGTCGACGCGGCGATCGCGTTGCGCTCGATGCACGGGATCTGCACGAGACCGCCGATCGGGTCGCAGGTGAGACCGAGGTGGTGCTCCATCGCGATCTCGGCGGCGTTCTCGATCTGCCGCACGGTGCCGCCCATCACGGCGGTGAGTCCGCCGGCGGCCATCGCGCAGGCCGAGCCGACCTCGGCCTGGCAGCCGCCCTCGGCACCCGAGATCGACGCATTCGCCTTGAACAGCGACCCGAGCGCGGTCGCGGTCAGCAGGAACCGGCGGATGCCACGGCGTCGGTTCGCCTCGGCGACGGCGGCCTCGTCGAGCTGCTCGCCGGCTGCCGGCAGGGCAGCCTGATCGTTGCGGAAGCCGAGCAGTGCGCTGCCGACCAGCTCGCCGTGCGGGGTGACGGCGTTGCCGACGCCGAGACCGGAGTCGGCGAGGAAGCGCCACCAGTGCATCGCGACGGCGGGAAGGATGCCTGCAGCGCCGTTCGTCGGAGCGGTGACCACTCGCCCGCCGGCCGCGTTCTCCTCGTTGACGGCGAGGGCGAAGGCGCCGAGCCACTCACCAGGCAGCGCCGGGTGTCCGTCGGCCTCGGAGGCCTCCAGCTGCTGCCGGATGTCGCCCGCGCGACGCTTGACCTTCAGGATGCCGGGCAGCGTGCCCTCGGAGTGCAGCCCGGCGTCGACGCACGAGGCCATGGCATCCCAGATCGCATCCAGACCGGCGGCGACCTCCTCCTCGGTGCGCACCGCCATCTCGTTCGCACGGGCGATCTCGGCGATCGACATGCCGGTCTCGTCGCACAGGGCGAGCAGTTCCTCGGCGGTGTCGTACGGGTACGGCTGCGGGGCCGCAGCGACGCGCGCCTCCTCGCCGTCGCGGCGGATGAAGCCTCCGCCGACGGAGTAGTACGTCTGCTCGAGCACCGGCGCGCCATCGGCGTCGAGCGCGTGCAGGGTCATCGCGTTGGGGTGGCCGGGCAGCCGGGTGCGGGGGACGAAGGCGATGTCGTCCTTCGCGAAGGGGATGCTGTGCTCCCCCGCGAGCAGCAGATCGCGCCCCTCGGGCCACGAGCTCCACAACTCGCGCACGTCCGCGGGATCGCAGGTCTCGGGGTGCAGTCCCTGCAGGCCGGCGACGACCGCATCCGGAGTGCCGTGACCCAGCCCTGTCGCTCCCAGCGAGCCGAACAGCTCGCAGCGCACCCGGGCGACGCGGTCGAGGATCCCCTGGGCACGCAGGCGATCGGCGAAGTCGACGCCGGCGCGCATCGGCCCGACGGTATGCGAGCTCGAGGGTCCCACACCGATGGAGAACAGGTCGAAAGCCGAGACGTACGCAGTCACCCCTCCAGCCTACGGCTGCCGCGGCTTGTCGGGGCCGCGGCGACCGGACGGCAGGTCGGTGTCAGCTCTCGGAAGGCGTCCGTGGCAGGCGGGCGCGAACGGTCGCGATGGCATCGTCGACGGCGAGTCCCCGGCCCGCGGCCAGCCCGATGAGGAATGTCGTCACGGGGCCAGCGGGTCGCGTGATCCCGTGAGCCGTCTCGCGGGTGACGTCCAGGAGCAGGCCGATCGGCACCTCCTCCGGATCGATGCCGAGGGCGGCAGCCACGGAGTGCACCCACCCCTCGAGGTCGGCAGGGGTGTCATCCACGATCTCCTCCTCCTGGGTGTCTGGGCGCATCTCGATATTCGTCGATCGCCTCCCAGGTGTCGAGATCGAGTGCAGCCGCGCCCACGTCGACCGCGCTCAGCCGGAGCGCGTGCATGATCACCTTCATCGGCACACCGGCGCCATCTCCCCACTCGGCGCGGACACGACGGAGCGCGTCCAGGCGATGGCGGCCGGCGCGCCACTGCTCTCGGCCGTCCCCATCCGTCGCGACCAGCCCGTCGTCCTCCTCGGGGATCGGCACGGCGTCGAGCAGCCCTGCGAGGCGCACCGCTTCGGGCAGATCCGCGGCCAGCAGCAGCACCTCGGCGTCGCTTGGAAGGTCGTCGAGAACGGCGAGCGCGGCCATCAAAGCCGCTGCCGGGCCGCCGAACCGCGGTTCCTCTCTCGTCCAGACGATGCGGTCGTCGGTGATGTCGAAGGGCCCGCCGACCACCACGATCTTCTCTCTGCTCGCTGCGGCCTCCAGCGCGCACGACAGCAGCGTCCGCCCTCTCACCAGGATCAGGGGCTTGTCTGCCCCTCCGAGACGGCGCCCCCGTCCACCGGCGAGGATCACCGCGACGCGTCGCGCGGGACCTGGGGTCTTCATGCCCCAACGCTAGCGCTCGCGACTCTGCGGAGGAGTTCTCCGAGAGAGTCCGCCCCCGGAGTACGCTCGGACCCGTGGGACGCATCACGACACGTCGCCCGGTGCTGAAGATCGCGTTGGACGGCGACACCAGACGGATGCCGGACACTCTCGCCGTCGAGGAACCGCTGGAGATCCGGGTGCTCGGAGTGCCGCTTGCCGTCACGATGCGCACCCCTGGCCACGATGTCGAGCTCGCCGCGGGCTTCCTCGTGTCGGAGGGCGTCATCTCCTCGGGTTCCGACTTCCGAACCGCGATCCACTGCGGCGGGCCCGGAACCGGCGGAGCGGAGAACACCTACAACGTGCTCGACGTCGCGCTCGCGCCCGGTGTCCGCCCGCCCTCCCCCGACCTCGCGCGCTCGTTCTACACGACCAGTTCGTGCGGCGTCTGCGGCAAGGCGAGCATCGACGCCGTCGAGACGGTGTCGCGTCACGACACGACCATCGACGAGACGCCCGTGGATGCCGGGCTGCTGGCCACCTTCCCCGAACGCCTGCGCGAAGGGCAGGATGCCTTCGACAAGACGGGTGGGCTGCATGCGGCGGCGCTCTTCGACGCGGCCACAGGCGAGCTGCTCGTCCTCCGCGAGGACGTCGGCCGACACAACGCCGTCGACAAGGTCGTCGGATGGGCCGTGCTCGCCGACCGGCTGCCGCTGCGCGGCATCGTGCTGCAGGTGTCAGGACGCGCGAGCTTCGAGCTCGTTCAGAAGGCGGCGATGGCCGGCATCCCTATGCTGGCCGCGGTCTCGGCGCCCTCGTCGCTCGCTGTGGACCTGGCGGACCGCTCGGGCGTGACGCTCGTCGGGTTCCTGCGGGGGCGGTCGATGAATGTGTACACGCACGCCGAGCGGGTGCGTGCTGAGGTGAGGAGCCGGCATGCGTGACCAGCCGCCGCAGGGCGCATCGTTCTTCACGGGACTCCTGCCCGCTCGTCCGCGACAAGGCGGATACGGACCGGTGACCGTCAAGCCGTGGTCGCAGCAGGACTACCACCACCCGGCCGCCGGGTGGGGCGCCGCGATGTCGGTCGGCGCGGTGCTCCTCCGCGAGCGCGAACCCGTCTCCGGCGCGCTCGCGATGCTGCGGATGAACCACCCGATCAAGGGGTACGACTGCCCGGGTTGCGTGGCCCGACGACCAGAACGGACTCATGCTCGACATCTGCGAGAACGGCATGAAGCACGTCACCTGGGAGATGACGCACAAGCGAGTCGGCAGCGGGTTCTTCTCGACGCACACGGTGAGCGAGCTCGCCGAGTGGACGGACTACGAGCTCGAGAACGCCGGCCGGCTCACCGAGCCGATGGTCTACGACCCCGAGACCGACCGGTACGCGCCGATCAGCTGGGATGACGCCTTCGCGCTCATCGGGGACGAGCTGCGCTCGCTGGCGAGCCCCGATGAGGCCACCTTCTACACGTCAGGGCGCCTGAGCAACGAGTCGTCCTTCCTCTACCAGCTGATGATCCGGGAGTACGGCACGAACAACATGCCGGACTGCTCGAACATGTGCCACGAGGCCTCCGGTCGAGCGCTCACCGCCTCACTCGGCACCGGCAAGGGCACGACGACCGTGCAGGACTGGGAGGAGACGGACGCGCTCTTCCTTCTCGGGGTGAACGCCGCGTCGAACGCGCCCCGGATGCTGACCGCGCTGTCGGATGCCGTGAAGAACGGCGCGCAGGTCGTTCACGTGAACCCGCTGATCGAGGCGGCGTCCACGCGCACCATCGTGCCCCACGACTTCGTCGACATGGCCCTCTTCAAGACGCACGCCACGGGCACGCTGAACCTGCAGGTGCGTCCAGGGGGCGACATGGCGCTGATGCGGGGCATCGCGAAGGTCGTGTTCGAGGCGGCGGAGAGCGACCCGTCGGTGCTCGCGACCGAGTTCCTCGAGGAGTACACCCAGGGCATGGCGGAGTACCGCGCACTCGTCGAGGCGACGTCGTGGGATGAACTGGTCGTGCAGTCCGGCCTCACCGAGCAGCAGATCCGGGCCGCAGGCGCCATCTACCTCGAAGCGGACAGGACCATCATCAGCTGGTGTCTCGGCATCAGCCAGCAGGAGCATGCGGTCGACATGGTCCGCGAGTTCACCAACGTCCTTCTGCTGCGAGGCAACATCGGGCGCCCCGGGGCCGGCCCCGCGCCGGTGCGCGGACACAGCAACGTGCAGGGCAACCGCACCTGCGGCATCAATCACCATGCGCCGCCCGCTCTGCTCGATCGGCTCGATGCGGTGTGCGGCATCACCTCTCCGCGTGAACCGGGGCTCGACACCGTAGGCAGCATCGAGGCCATGCATGAGGGGCGCGTGAAGGTCTTCGTCAGCCTCGGCGGCAACTTCGTGCTCGCCGCTCCCGACACCCCGTACACGGCAGAGGCGCTGCGCTCGTGCCGCCTCACCGTGCAGGTGAGCACCAAGCTCAACCGAAGCCACCTCGTGCACGGCCAGAAGGCGCTGATCCTGCCGTGTCTCGGCCGCACGGAGGAGGATATCCAGGCGACGGGCCCGCAGGGACAGACCGTCGAGGATGCGATGAGCATGGTTCATGTGTCGTACGGGAAGAAGCGTCCGGCATCCGAGCACCTCCTGTCCGAACCCGACATCATCGCGCGGATGGCGCGCGCGACCATGCCGGAGAGCCGGACGCCGTGGGAGCAGTACGTCGACGACTACGACCGCATCCGCGACGTCATGGCGAAGGTCCTCCCTGGATTCGATGGGTTCAACGCCCTGATCAGAAACCCGACGGGCTTCCGCATTCCGCAGCCTGCCCGCGAGCGCGACTTCCTCACGCCGTCGGGTCGTGCCGAGTTCTCCGCGGCTCCCCTGCACGATGTGCGCCCCGCCGCCGACGACATGCTCGTGCTGCAGACGATGCGCTCGCACGATCAGTGGAACACCACGATCTACACCAGCAACGACCGCTACCGCGGAGTGAAGAACCTTCGCGAGCTGATCTTCATGCACGCCGACGACATGCGCGAGCGCGACATCGCCCAGGGCGCCCTCGTGGACATCGTCTCGACATCGAAGGACGGCTCGCTGCGCGAACTGCGCGACTATCGAGCGATCGCCTACGACCTCCCGAAGGGCAGCGCCGCGGGGTACATGCCCGAGATGAATGTGCTGCTCGGCAGCGCCGACTACAGCTCGCAGAGCGATCAGCCGCTGATGAAGAGCATCCACGTGCGGGTCAGTCCGGCGTCCCGACGCACCGCGTGACGCGAGGTGTCTCACCTCTCCGCAGGGCTGCGGCCGAACCTGCGGGAAAGGCGAAACCCCCGCCGCTTCCGCGACGGGGGTTTCACTACTGTCTCAACACAGTGCGCGCCCCGAGGGACTCGAACCCCCAACCTTCTGATCCGTAGTCAGATGCTCTATCCATTGAGCTAGGGGCGCACGGCCCGCTCAGCGGGCCGAAGAACAGCCTACAACACGATCCGCCGAGAAGCGAAATCGGGCCGGAGCGCGCTCACGCCCGGCGTGTCCAGGGGGTGCGCCTGCCATCGCGGTCCGCGCGCGCGGCCTCCTTCTCGGCCGTTCGCTCGGCCGCCTTCTCGCGCTTTCGGCGGGCGCGCTGCTCAGAAGACAGTGCCTGCAGATCCACGAGCTTGAGCGCCTGCATCCGCGCCTCCCGCATCTGCTCGTACTCGGGATCCTGGTCGGCACGCATCCCCTCGACCCGCAGCCGGCGATCGAGGTTGCCCCGCACATCGGCCCAGGCCGCCGCCCTCGACTCCTCCACGAGCGCGCGCAGGGCCTCCGGGTCGTCGGTCATCTCACGCAGATGGTTGGCCACGCCGATCGACTGCTTCGCACGGCGACGCAGGTTGCGCACGTCGCGATCACGGTAGTCGTGAGTGCCGTGCGGGTCGGAGTGACGACCGCGGGCGCGCCTGCGCAGCGCGGCGAGGTGCTCGGCCGCCTGTTCGGACTCATCCGCCATCGCGCGCAGCGCGAGGCGGGCCTCATCCATGTAGTGGTCGATCTCGAAGGTGCCGCCCTGTGCGATCGTGCCGACGAGGATCTGGTTCTTCACGGTCAGCCGAACGGCCGCCGTGGCGATCGCGACACCCTCGGCGATGGCATCCGCTGTTCGTCCCACGAGTACCTCCCGCATCGAGCGTACCTGCACCCCACCGACACCGCCGGGGCGGATTCAGTCCGCCGTCACCGACAAGCCGAACATCCGCCTGTGCGCGGCCTCGCGCCCCTCCGCCAGGTGCTCGGGGATCAGCCGTCGCACCAGCTCCACATCGCGAGCGAGGATGGCGTCCAGGATGGTGCGATGCGTCGCCGCCATCCCCGCGACGTCGTCGTGCTGCCCGAACAGCCACCGCAGACGCGTCACCAGCGACGCGGCGAGCTCGATGAGCATCGTGTTCTGAGACAGCCGGACGGCGGCCATGTGGAAGGCGGCGGACGCCTGGCGGGCGGAATCGCGGTCGCCCATCGCGGCTGCCGCCGTCTCCTGCGTCACGATCGACTCGAGCAGGGCGATGCCCACCTCGTCGATGCGCTCGGTCGCCAGCGCGAACGCGAGGGTCTCGATCGCCTCGCGAACCTCGGCGAAGTCCTGCAGGTCCTGCGGCGAGAACTCCCGCACCGTCGCCCAGCTGCGCGGCCGCGCCACGACGATCCCGTCCGCCACGAGGGCCTTGATGGCCTCGCGAACGGGCAGTCGCGAGACCCGCAGCTCGGCGGCGATGTCGCGCTCGATCAGCCGCGAACCCGGCGCTCGACGTCCGGACATGATGTCGTCGCGCAGTGCGTCGGCGACGCGCTCGGACTCGAGGCCCGCAATCCGATCCATCGACATGAACGGATTCAACCACCCCGGGGGCCGAAGGACCAGAGTTCCGGTGTATCGGGCAGGACGCCGGGCCTACAGCTCGACGGGCGGAGCCGGCTCGTCCTCGGCGACCTCGGGGTGACGCGCGAGGTTCACGATGGCGAGGGCGAGGCCTCCCCACACGGTGACCATCGCGACGATCATCATGATGATGGCGGTCGTGGTCATGAGCGTGCTCCCTTCGCAGTCTCACCCGGCAGTGCGATGCTGCCGGTCTCGGCATCCGGTTCGTAGTTCTCCTCGACGAGGAACTCGTCGTAATCGGGATCCCGCTTGGCGTGCGAGCGACTGCTCCACGGCAGCAGCGTCAGCAGGACCGCCAGCACGACGAGGGCGATCACCATCCCCCAGCCGAAGATGGCGAGGAACCAGTCCGGGTAGTCGCCGTACGGCGCCTCGGCCTTCGCGACGATCTCGTTGTAGAGCAGGTAGCCGAGCACGACCGGTGCGAGAGCGCCGACCAGCAGCATCCAGATCCACCCGAGCCTGAAGCTGGAGCGCTTGTTGAGGTGGTCGCGCAGCACCGGCAGCTTGTGCAGGATCCACGCGACGAACACCACGGCGACAAGGGCCACCGCCATGATGCCGAAGGCATTGACGAATGCGTCGGTCGTGTCGAGCACCGCGAGAGCGGTCGTGGTCGAGAAGAACGCGACCGAGATCAACGCCACGGGGATCGAGACGACCAGAGTCGTGCGCACACGCCCCCAGCCCAGCTTGTCCTGCAGGGCGGCGACGACGACCTCGAGCACCGAGACGAGGGAGGTCACTCCGGCGAACACCAGCGCTCCGAAGAACAGCACGCCGATGATCGGACCGCCGGCCGCATTCGACACGATCGTCGGGAAGGCGATGAATGCCAGTCCGATGCCCGACGAGGCGACGCCCGAGACCTCGACGCCCTGCGCCGCGGCCATGAAGCCGAGCGCGGCGAACACGCCGATGCCGGCGAGGATCTCGAAGCTCGAGTTCGCGAAGGCGACGACCATGCCCGACCCGGTCAGATCCGTCTTCCGCTTCAGGTACGACGAGTAGGTCACCATGATGCCGAAGGCGACGGAGAGCGAGAAGAAGATGTGGCCGTAGGCGGATGCCCAGACGCCAGGGTCGGCGAGCGCCTCCCAGTTCGGGGTGAAGAACGCCGTCAGGCCGTCCATCGCGCCGGGCAGGAACAGCGACTGCACCACGAGGGTGGCGAACATGAGGGTGAGCAGCGGCATCAGGATCATGTTCGCTGCGCCGATCCCCCGCTTGACGCCCAGCGCCATGATGATGATGACCACCAGCCAGACGCCGATCAGCGGGACTCCGACCTGCGGCACGAACTCGGTCGAGAGTCCGGTGCTGACATCCCCCATCTGCAGGAAGTCGGAGAAGAAGTAGTCCTGCTCGTTTCCCTTGCCCCAGGTGATCTGCGCCGAGAACCAGGTGTACATCGCAGCCCACGCGATGATCACCGCGTAGTAGGTGGCGATCACGACGCAGATGAGCACCTGCCACCATCCGAGGGGCTCGGCCGCCCGACTCATGCGGCGGAACGCGAGAGGTGCCGAACCGCGGAAGCGGTGCCCGATCGCGTAGTCGAAGAAGAGGAGCGGGATGCCTGCGGTCAGCAGAGCGCAGAGGTACGGGATCAGGAACGCCCCGCCGCCGCCCTCGTACGCCACGTACGGGAAGCGCCAGATGTTGCCCAGCCCGACGGCAGATCCGATCGCCGACAGGATGAAGACGTTGCGGGAGCCGAAGGCCTCGCGCTTGCTGGTCTGCGTCGTTGCGTTCGCCATGTGGATGAGGGTACCCGAGGCGCGACACGACGCCTGCGGGCTCGCCGGTCGGGTACTCGCCGGGTCTGACCTCAGGAGTCACTCTCGGGATCGTCGACGCCGGGTCCGGGGCCAGGCCGGACCGCCGCGGTGTCGGCGATGTCGATCCGCACGTTGCCGTCGTGTTCCGACACCTCGATGCGCGGCGCCGCGTCGGCCTCGGTCGAATGCTCTGCGCGGAGGAACTGGTCGCGGAGCTTCTGCTTCTGGGTCATGCCGTCTGGGTCGTGAGTGCTGTCGGCCATGACGACAGAATGCCCGGATGCTGAGGTCACGGGCGAGGGCCTGGCCCTGCGGGCACCCGAGTGATAAGCGTTCAGAGGCGTCGTGCCCGAGAGCGGCGGCGATTGCGTCGAAGCGAGCCTCGGGTGAGCGGCTCAGCCGGGGACGACACCCGCCTGTGGCGGCGGCGGGACAGCATCGGGATGTCTCCCCACGCGGCCGCCTGGTAGAGCACGTACCCTACCCAGCCGATGAGAAGCAGTCCCATCGTCCAGGGCCCGGCGCCGGTCAGCCCGGAGGCATGGACGACGTTGTTCGATTCATCACTGATGATCGCGTTGGGCTGATAGCTCGCGCGCGTGATGTCTGCACCGTCGGTCCAGCCGTCGAGGTAGATGTCACCCTTGATGATGCCGCCATCGTCGCTGACCCACGTCCCGACCGGACGACAGCCACCGCGAGGTCGCGGCTCGCAGTCCGTCTGGGTGAAGGTGCCCCAGATCCGCGGCTGCCTGAGATCGATGACGGCAACGACGAGAAGGGCCGCGATGCCGACAGTGAGAGCGAGTGCGATCAAGTAGAACACGATCCGTCCGAGCCGGCGCAGGCGCTCTTCCCATCGACGCTGCCGCGCCATGCGTCGGTCGTACGCCGACTGCGGATCGGGCGCACCCATCTCGGTCACGGACACCAATCTAGGCCGCGCGCTCGAGCCGACGACTCCGCGAAGAATCCGACCATCGAGAGTTCGTCCCGTCGCGCTCCGTGCAGCTAGTCCGCCTCCGACGAGGGCCTGCGACGCCCTTCAACCGCGGAGAGCGTCGCGGCCAGCGCCTGGGTGACGGCATCGGGCCGGCGTTGCGCGACGCCGATGAAGAGCACGTCGACGATCATCAGCTGCGCCATTCGGCTCGACATCGCGCCGTAGCGGAAACGGGTCTCCCGCGATGCCGTCACCAGGACAGCATCGGCGAGGCGCGAGAGGGGCGACCCGGGGAAGTTCGTGACAGCCACCGTGTACGCTCCGGCCTTTCGCGCGATCTCGAGCGCGGTGAGCGCCTCCTCGGTTTCGCCGGAGTGGGAGAAGGCGATCGCGACAGACCCCGGTCGCAGCACCGCTGCGCTTGTCATCCCCAGGTGCGCGTCGCTCCACGCGCTCGTGTAGTAGCCGATCCTACGGAGCTTGTAGGCGAGATCCAGCGCAGCGAGGCCGCTCGACGAGGAACCGTAGACGTCGATGAATGGCGCGTCGATGATCGCATCGACCACTCGATCCACTTCATCCAGATCGAGCATCTCTGCCGTCTCCTGCACAGCGCGGGCTTCCTGGTAGGCGAGCTTGCGGACCACCTCACTCGTGGCGTCGGCGGGGTCGATGTCACCCTCGGAGACACCGAACTGACGCATGCGGCCGTTCTCATCGGCGACGGCGCCTGCGAGCGCGAGGCAGAAGCTCTTGTACTTCTCGAAGCCGATGCTCCGGCAGAAGCGTGCGACCGTCGCCGTCGACGTGTCGCAATGCGCGGCGAGCTCCGTGATGCGCAGCGAGGAGACTGCTGCGGGATCCGCCAGTGTCGCCTCGGCGATCCGACGCTCACTCGGGCGCAGGCTCGGAAGCGCCTGGCGCAGCCTCGCCAACATGTCTTCGGCCATCGGATTCCTCACGTTCCTGGTGGGCGGCGCCGCGGTCCTCTGCTCTCCTTCGAGCAGAGAGGAAGCAGAGCACATCCTGTCCGCCGGCGGTAGCCCTCGTCAATGCGATGCCCGTCCGGACCGGCCACAGACATCGTCGACCGGCGGTGGAAAAATTATTGACATGCTGAAGCGCGCGTATGTAGATTTTTATCACGCTCGTTTCGGTAGCGCCACTGCGTCGCCGAGCATCGGAGAGAACCCGATTGTTCAAGGGAGAACTGAGATGAAGGTCGCACCCTCCACACACAGAGCCGCAGCCGCCGGCGCGATGCTGATGACAGCGTCGCTGCTGCTCGCCGCGTGCGCCGGCGGCGGACCCGGCAAGCCGAACGAAGACGGCGGTGCCGCAGACCCAGACGCGGGGATGGTCTTCGGGATCACGGCCGACGTGGCGCAGACCCTGCCGTGGAAGACGACGTCCGAGCAGTCGTTCCAGGTGCTCTCGCAGATCTACAGTCCGTTGCTCAGCACCGACAAGGACAGCGTGATCATCGGCAATCTCGCCGATCTCCCGGAGATCTCGGACGACAACCTGACCTACACCTTCACATTGAAGGAGGGGCTGAAGTTCAGCGACGGCTCCGCTCTCGATTCAGAAGATGTGAAGTACACGTACGACCTCATCATGAATCCGGAATCGGCCGCGAGCTCCTCCTCGTTCTTCGCCTCTGTCGAGTCGATCGAGGCACCGTCGCCGACATCGGTCGTCATCACGCTGAAGCACCCGGATGCCTCATTCCTCTCCGGTATCAACGGGGTGAACACCGGCATCGTCCCGTCCGACGTCGACATCGAGACGCTGCAGACCACGCCCATCGGCTCCGGCCCCTACAAGTGGGCGAAGCGCGTCGCGAACGAATCGATCACCCTCGAGCGCAATGACGACTTCTTCCTCGGCACGCCGGGTGTCGCCGAGCTCGAGTTCCGCATCATCCCGGAGAGCCAGGCCATGGTCTCCGCTCTGAAGACCGAACAGGTCGACGTCGCGATCTTCGACAACCCGGTCACCGCGAAGACCGCGGCGTCGAACGCCACGAAGACGGAGGAGGTGGGCTCGCTGCAGTACCACGTGCTGCAGATGCGCGCCGCATCGCCGGTCCTCGCCGATGTGAACAAGCGTCTCGCGATCCAGTGCGCCATCTCGCGCCAGGAGGTGATCGACTCCGCCGCGCTCGGCGCCGGAGAGGTCACCGGGCCGATCACCGCGCCGGAGTTCCGCTCGGACGTCACCGCGCAGCCGTGCCCCGACCAGGACCTCGACAAGGCGAAGGAGTATCTGAAGAAGGCGGGCACCCCCGACGGCTTCGATCTCACCATCATCACCTCACAGGGTCTGTACTCCACGGCCGTCGACGAGGCCCAGACCGTGCAGGCTCAGCTCGCGCTGGTCGGCATCAAGGTGAAGGTCGAGACTCTCGACTCGAGCGCCTACGTGGACCGGTGGCTCGAAGGTGACTTCGACGCGGCGATCGCGGCGAACGGCGGCGGCACCGACCCGCACACCGGATACGCGCGCTACTTCACCTCGACGGGGAGCTTCAACAACGTCGCGGGGTACAGCTCGCCCGAACTCGACGCGCTGTTCGCGGAGGGAATCGCCACGACCGACAAGGTCGAGCGCAAGGCCGTCTACACGGAGCTCTCGGGATACCTCGTCGACAAGGCGGTGTGGGCGTGGCTCTTCACCCCGAAGAAGTTCATCGTGCTGAACACCGGAGTCAACGACTACGAGGCACGCATCGACGCCAGCCTCGCCGGTCTGTGGAAGGCGAACGTCTCGAAGTAGGCGACGTGTGGTGGGGGACGGAGTGTCCGTCCCCCACCACATTTCCTGTTCTCCCCACCCTGGGAAAGACTGACCGCTCGAGGACCGGACTCCCACATGACAGCACTGATGCACACCCTCCGTCATCCGGTCACCCGGCGCCTGGGCGAGGCGATCCTCACCCTGATCGGGGTGTCGATCCTGACGTTCATCATCCTGCGCGTCGTGCCAGGCGACCAGATCACCGCCGCATACGGCACAGAGGCAGGCGCGCTCTCCCCCGAGCAGATCGCCCAGCTCCGGGCGTACTACGGCATCGACGAGCCACTCGTCGTGCAGTACTTCACGTGGCTGGGCGGCGTGCTCACCGGAAACCTCGGCATCAACACCACCTCCCACCAGACGGTCGCGGCGATGACAGCCCAGGCCCTGCCGAACACGTTCGAGCTGGCCATCATCTCGATCATCATCGGCCTCGCGATCGGCATCCCGGGCGGGATGTACGCCGCGAACCGCCCCGGCGGGATCGCCGACAACCTCACGCAGGCGGGCAGCCTCCTGGCCCTCTCGATCCCCACCTTCCTGCTCGCCACCGTGCTGGGGAGCTGGGTGGCCGATGTGTGGGGCTGGTACCCGAACGGCGCCGGCTACGCCACGCTCTTCGAGGATCCGCTGCTGAACCTGCAGCAGATGCTCCTGCCCTCTCTGGTGCTCGGCATCAGCATCGCGTCGCCCGTGCTTCAGACCACCCGAACAGCGATCCTGGAGATCCGCTCAGAGGACTACATCCGCACTGCCCGAGCCAAAGGCGTGCCCGCTAGGCGGCTGCAGGTGCGGCATGTGCTGCGCAACGCGCTGATCCCCGTCGTGACGATGACCGGCCTGCAGTTCGGCTTCCTGCTGGGCGGCGCGCTCCTCGTCGAGCAGATCTTCGCCATCCCCGGCATCGGACGACAGACCCTGCTCGGCCTGAACCAGAAGGAGTACGCCGTGGTGCAGAGCACGGTCCTCATCATCGCGACGATGTTCGTGCTGGTTAATCTGCTCACTGATCTGCTCTATCGCGTCGTCGACCCGAAGGTGCGTGTTCAATGAGCGCCGCAGCGGGAATGGACCTCGTGCCCGAGGTCGCGATCGATGCGGGTCGTCGCTCGCGTGTGTGGCGCACCGCGTTCCGATCGGTCTCGGGCATCGTCGCGATCGTCCTGATGGCCATCGTCGTCGTCCTCTCCCTGCTCTCGGCGATCGGACTGCTCCCGCACGACCCGGCAGCGCAGAACATCTCCCAGGCGCTGATGCCGCCGAGCTCCGAGCACTGGTTCGGCACGGATCAGTTCGGCCGCGACACCTTCTCACGCATCTGCGCCGGTCTCGCGAGCTCTCTCGTCATCGCGATCGTCTCAGTCGCGTTCGCCTTCGTGGCGGGGACCTTCCTCGGGGTGATCGCAGGCTTCTATCTCGGCCTGGTCGACCGCGCCGTCGGCATCGTGAACAACGTGCTCTTCGCGTTCCCGTCCCTGCTGCTGGCCCTGGCGCTCGCGGCGAGCCTGGAGCGGAGCTGGCTCACCGTCGCCATCGCCATCGCCATCGTGTACATGCCGATCTTCGCCCGCGTCGCACGGGGGCCCGTCCTGAGCCTGCGGAGTGCCGAGTACGTCGTCGCGTCGACCGCGATCGGACGCAGCCGGCTCTCGACGCTCATGGAGCACGTGATCCCGAACATGCGCGGTGTCCTCGTGGTGCAGGTGACCCTGTCGCTGTCGTGGGCGATCCTCACTGAGGCGTCGCTGAGCTTCCTCGGATTCGGCACCCCGCCGCCGGCGGCCTCGTTGGGCGGGATGGTCTACGAAGCGCAGACGCTGTCGAGCATCGCGCCGTGGATGCTGCTCTTTCCCGGTGCGGCGCTCATATGCGCCGTCATCGGCCTGAACCTGATGGGCGACAGTCTGCGCACGGCCCTCGACCCGAAGACCGGAGGCCGCTGATGACCGGACACGCCACGGGCGGGCAGGAACGACGCACGTCGATCGGGCTCACCGACGAGCAGACCGCACTGGATGCCGAACTCGAGGGCCTCGCCACCGAGCGAGTGCTCGACGATGAGCTGATGCTCGACGCGCTCAGCGCGTCGGAGCTGGTCGCGATGATGAACGACAGGGATGCGCGGATCGCCGAGAGCGTGCGCGAGGCCGCGCCGGTCATCTCGGCCGCGATCGAGGCGACGTCCACGCGGATGCGCGCCGGAGGCCGGCTCATCTATGTCGGAGCGGGGACGAGCGGACGCCTCGGCGTCCTGGACGCCTCTGAGGTGCCGCCCACGTTCGGCACCAGCGGGGATGTCGTGATCGGCCTGATCGCAGGAGGACCGAACGCGCTCGTCAGCTCGATCGAAGCGGCGGAGGACAGCGAGGAGAGCGGCGCTGCGGATCTTGCGCAGTTCGCCCCCGGGCCGCTCGACACGGTCGTCGGCATCGCCTCGAGTGGTCGGACTCCGTATGTGGTGGGGGCGCTGCGCCACGCGACGGCGCACGGGGCGCTGACCGTGGGGCTGGTGTGCAACACGGAGGCGCCGATTTCGAGCATGGTCGACTTCGGGATCGAGCTGGACGTCGGCCCCGAGATCGTGACGGGCTCGACCCGTCTCGGCGCGGGGACGGCGACCAAGATGGTGCTGAACATGTTCTCGACGATCACCATGATCGGCCTCGGCAAGACCTACAAGACGCTCATGGTCGATGTGAAGGCCTCGAACGCGAAGCTCGTCCATCGTGCCGTCCGCATCGTCATGCTCGCCACCGGAGCGGACAACGCGGTCGCTCGCACGGCCCTCGAGGTCGCCGACTGGAATGCGAAGCTCGCGATCGCCACCATCGCGACCGGACTGGGCGTCGACGCCGCGCGCCGTGAGCTCGAAGCCTCAGGTGGCATGCTGCGCAAGGTGATCACGGACGCGACCGCATCCGCCCTCTCAGGAAAGGAACGCCGCTAGATGCGCGTACTCGGAATGATCTCAGGCACATCCCACGACGGCATCGACGTCGCGATCGTGAACTTCACCCCGGGAGACGAGCCGGCCCCGGGTGCCGTGCGTGCGCAGATCGAGCACAGCGCCTCGACGCCATACCCGGCCGCGCTGCGCGAGCGTCTCATCGCCGCGCTGCCTCCCTCCCGAGTCGGCCTCGACACGGTCTGCGAGTTGGACACCGAGATCGGGCAGGAGTTCGCCCGTGCCGCCGTCGCAGCCATCACCGCACACGGAGACGCAGGGTACGACCCGGTCGACCTCATCTGCTCCCACGGGCAGACGGTGTTCCACTGGGTCGAGGGCGGGGCGGCCCGGGGCACCCTGCAGATCGGGCAGCCTGCGTGGATCGCCGAGGCGAGCGGGGTGCCGGTGCTCTCGGACATCCGCTCAGCCGACCTCGCCGCCGGCGGACAGGGAGCACCGCTGGTGCCGCTCCTCGATCGCATCCTGCTGCGTCCGTTCGTGGATTCAGGGCTGCGTGCGGCCGCCCTGAATCTCGGGGGCATCTCGAACGCGACGGTGATCTCCGAGGGCGAGGATCCGGTCGCCTGGGACATCGGCCCCGCGAACGCGCTCATCGACGCCGTGGTCACGGACTCGGCGGAGACCACGGATACCTTCGACGTCGACGGAGCCCTGGCCTCGGCCGGCACCGTCGACGACGAACTGCTGGCGAGCCTGCTCGCCGAGCCCTACTATGCGCTGCCGGCGCCGAAGAGCTCGGGCAAGGAGCTGTTCCACCTCTCCTATGTACGTGAGCATCTCGCCCGTCGTGGAACGGACGACTCCGGGCGAGCCGAGCCACGGCTCGTCGACCTCGTCGCCACGCTCACGGAGCTGACGGCGCGCACGGTCTCCGATGCGATCCGGGCCGCCGACGTGGACGTGCTCGTCTCCTCCG
Organism: Microbacterium esteraromaticum; assembly: GCF_014084045.1. Taxonomy (NCBI): domain Bacteria; kingdom Bacillati; phylum Actinomycetota; class Actinomycetes; order Micrococcales; family Microbacteriaceae; genus Microbacterium; species Microbacterium esteraromaticum. The sequence goes on along the minus strand of NZ_CP043732.1, from coordinate 1,714,153 downwards.
GTGGAGGTGTGAGGAACCCTGTGCTGATGCGTCGGATCGCCGAACTGCTGCCGGGTGTCCGGATGAACACCACGGGCGATCTCGGAGTCGACTCGGACATCAAGGAAGCGGTCGCCTTCGCTCTCATCGGCTGGGCCACGGCTCACGGGCTGCCCGGCAACGTGCCGAGCTGCACGGGGGCCGCCGGCGAGCGCGTGCTCGGCCGGATCGAGCCGGGCCCCAGCGGGACCATCCCGCGGGGAGAGGGGCTCACGAGCATGCCCGACCTGAGTTTCGAGACGATCGACAGGAGAACAGCATGACGGTTCAGAGCGCTGCGGATCGTCTCCTCGAGCTCGGCGACGCCGGAACGCATCCGGCGAGCGCCATCGTGGGCATCCGCACGGGCCGGGGCACCGAGGTGGCGACGGCCGGCCGCGCCGCGCTCCAGGGATCCGGCACCGTCGAGGTGCCCCTGTCACGCGAACACCTCATCGATGTCGCCTCGATCACCAAGGTCGCCTCGACGACGACGATCATCATGCGTCTCGTCGACGACGGCGCCCTTCGTCTCTCCGACCGCGTCGGCGCCTTCCTGCCGGGGTTCGCCGGCGGGGAGAAGGACCGCGTCACGCTCGCGGATCTCCTCACCCACACCGCTGGACTCCCTCCGTGGTGGCCGCTCTACATGGAGACCCGCGATCGCGACGGCGCCATCGCGCACGTGCAGGAGCTCCCGCTCGCCACATCGCCCGGCACCGCCCGCAGCTATTCCGATCTCGGCCTCATCCTCGCCGGTGCGGTCATCGAGCGGGTGACGGGTTCGCCGCTGCAGGATGCCTATCGCACGCTCGTCGCCGATCCGCTCGGCCTCCGCAGCCGCTACGGTCCGGTCCCACCCGAGTCGGCGGCAGCCGCAGCCGACAGCGACGCCTACGAGTACGTGATGATCCGCTCCGGCCGCCCCTACCCCGTGCCGTTCGCGGCCGAGAGCTTCGACGGCTGGCGGGACCACCCTGTCCGCGGTGAGGTGAATGACGGAAACGCCGCCCACGCCCTGGGCGGAGTGTCCGGGCATGCGGGTCTGTTCTCCACCATCGACGACCTGATCACGCTGGGGTCGGCACTGCGGGGCGGCGAGTTCGTATCGGAAGCGGTGCTGCGCGAGTTCAGCGCGCCGAGCACGATCGAACCGAGCCAGGCCATCGGCTTCCGCCGGTACACCCTTCCCGTGGCCGGGCAGCAGATCACTCTGCTCGGTCACACCGGATTCACCGGAACCTGGTTCGCGTTCGGGCTCGATCGCGAGATCGTCGTCGCCGGTGCGGCGATGCGGTTGTACGGCACCGTCGGAGGACTCCCGGTCGCCGGCGATGACACCCCTGAGCTTCCCGTCGTCGTCGGGAACGATCCGATCTACGACGTGCTGTTCGACGCGGCCGTCGACGCGCTCGCCGAGGCGCCCAATCCTCCGGCGGGCGAGGCGGCGGAAAGGGGCACGACGAGATGAGCACTGCCGGCCTCGACTCGGCGCCCGCCTCGAACCCTGTACTGACCATCCGCGGCCTGACCGTCGCGTTCTCGACCTCGCGGGGCGAGATCGAGGCGATCCGCAACGTGGACCTCGACGTCGCCGCCGGGGAGACCGTCGCCGTGGTCGGCGAGTCCGGCTCAGGCAAGTCGACGCTCGCGGCCTGCGTCAACCGCCTCCTGGCCGACAACGGGAGGATCGTCGCGGGCTCCATCACCCTGAAAGAACTCGACATCACCGCGATGGGCGAGAAGGCGATGGCCGGCATCCGCGGGAACCGCATCGGTCTCGTGCCGCAGGACCCGATGACGAACCTGAATCCGGCGATGAAGATCGGCAAGCAGATCGTCGAGGCGCTGGAAGTGCATGGTCGCGCCAAGGGCGACGCGGCGAAGCAGGAGACGATCGCCCTCCTCGAGCACGCGGGCATCTCCGATGCGACCAGCCGATTCGGCCAGTACCCCCACGAGTTCTCCGGTGGCATGCGCCAGCGCGTCCTCATCGCGACGGCGCTCGCATGCCGCCCTGAGCTGCTGCTCGCCGATGAGCCGACGTCTGCCCTCGACGTCACCGTACAGCGGCTCGTGCTCGACCAGATGGGCGCACTCGCGACCGAGATGGGTACCGCGGTGCTGTTGATCACGCATGATCTCGCGCTCGCGGCAGAGCGTGCCGATCGGGTCGCGGTCATGTTCCGCGGGGAGATCGTGGAGACAGGACTCGCCTCCGAGCTCGTCGCCAACCCGCAGCACGAGTACACCAAGCGACTGCTCGCCGCCGCCCCCGGCATGGCGAGCGCGAAGGTCGCGCCTGTGCTCCAGGAGAGCGACGACGGTGCGGGCGGAGGAGCGGAAGGTGCGAGCGAACCACTGATCCAGGTGACCGACGCGGTCAAGAAGTACCGGATCCGCGGGAGGTCCGAGCCGTTCCTCGCGCTCGACGGTGTGAGCCTGACCGTCCCGAAAGGTCAGACGGTCGCGATCGTCGGCGAATCCGGCTCAGGCAAGTCGACGACGGCGCGCCTCGCGCTGAAGCTCGAAGACGCGGACAGCGGATCCGTCCGCTTCCGCGGCGAGGAGATCTCGACGTTCTCGCGCAGGCGCCTGCTCGAGTTCCGGCGGTCCGTGCAGCCGGTGTTCCAGAATCCGTACGCCTCGCTCGATCCGCGGTACACGATCGAGCAGGTGATCGACGAACCGCTGCGCGTCCACCGGATCGGCAATGCGGCGAGTCGGAAGAAGGCCGTCGTCGAGCTGCTGGATCAGGTCGCGCTCCCGCGCTCGTATGTCGACCGCTTCCCCCACGAGCTCTCCGGCGGGCAGCGGCAGCGCATCGCGATCGCCCGTGCCCTTGCTCTCGACCCTGAGCTCGTCGTCATGGACGAGGCCGTGAGCGCGCTGGATGTGCTGGTCCAGGAGCAGATCCTCGACCTCATGGTGTCGCTGCAGCGCGAGCGCGGGCTCTCCTATCTGTTCATCAGCCACGACCTCGCGGTCGTCCGGCTGGTCTCGCACTACGTCTACGTCATGCAGGCGGGGAAGGTCGTCGAGAGCGGCGAACCGGATGCGATCTTCGACGCACCGCAGGAGACATACACGCGTCAGCTCATCGCGGCGATCCCCGGATACTCGCTCGCGGGCCGCTAGGACGGCATCGGCATGACAGGATCGAAGAAGAACAGGCTCCTCATCAAGGGAGATCGGCTCTCCGGAGGGAGTTCACCCACATGACTGCTTCCGACATGCTCTGGATCCCGGCCTCTGAGGTCTTCGAGCGGGTCACCGTGCTCGACGCGGTCCGCGCCATCCAGCGCCACCTCCGAGGGGGAGCGGATCCGGCAGACGACTTCGAACGCAGCGTTCTCCCCGTGTCGCACGGCCAGGTGCTGATCATGCCGAGCGACTCCGCCGAGTTCTTCGGCGTCAAGGTCGCGAGCGTCGCGCCGGCGAACCCGGAGAGGGGCAGAGAGCGCATCCAGGGCGTCTATCTGCTGATGGACGCGGAGACCCTGACGCCGAGCGCGCTCATCGACGGTGCCGCGTTGACGACCCTGCGCACCCCTGCCGTCTCCGCCGCCGCAGCGGATCTGCTCGCCCCCGCCGAGGTGGAGCACATGGTCGTTTTCGGGTCCGGTCCGCAAGCCGACGGCCATGTCGCCGCGATGAAGGCCGTCCGATCGATCGGGCGCGTGACGATCGTGGCGAGGAACGCGGAGCGTGCCTCGAGCTTCGCGGCGAAGCTGCGTGCGGAAGGAACCGAGGCGGGAACCGGGACGAGCAGCGATGTCCGCGACGCCCAGCTCATCGTCTGTGCCACGACGGCACGCGATCCGCTCTTCGACGGAGAGCTGGTGCCCTCGGACTCGTGCACCATCGCCGTCGGCTCGCATGAGCCGGCCGCCCGGGAACTGGATTCTGCTCTCCTGAGTCGCGCTCAGGTCGTCGTCGAAGACATCGCCACGGCGTTGCGCGAGGCCGGGGACGTGATGATCCCGGTGTCCGCGGGGGACGTGGATCCGGCGTCGATCGTCCCTCTGCGCGATATCGTCCTGGGCGTGCGCGAAGTCGACCCCCGCAGACCGCGCGTCTTCAAGAGCACCGGAATGGCCTGGGAGGATCTCGTGGTCGCCGCAGAGCTCTTCCGAGCCGTGCGACCCCGGGATGGCGCCGGCGCCGTCTAGGCCTTCGGCCCGCTGATCACGAGGCGATCTCGAAGGCCGCGGCCAGCGCCGAACCCGTGGTTCGTGCGAGTGCGGCGAACCGCTCCCCCATGAGCCGGTAGCCGTCGCCGTCCGGATGCAGGTTGTCATACAGAAGGTGCGCGTCGTGCTCGGTGAAGAGATCGCGTCCGTCCATGTAGAACAGTCGGGAGTCGGACGTGGCTCTCTGGCCGATCGCTCGCTCCGCGAGCGCCCGGATCCTCCGCAGCGTCAGCACCCCATCGTTCTCGTCGAGTGCCCTCGGCGTGCCGAAGCACAGCTCCGTCGTCCCCTCCTCGATCACGACGGTGGGGCCGGGGATGTCCTCGTGGATGGGGCAGGCGATCGGCGAGATGAACACGATCGGCGTGTGCGGATGCCCCTCGCGGATCGTGTCGAGGAAGCCGTGGATGGCGGGGATCAATGTCCTCGCCCTCATCGAATCGCCGTTCACGAGGTTGATCCCGATCTTGAGCGTGATGACGTCGGCGGCGGTGTCGCGGATGCTCCGGGCGGTGAACGGGTCGAGAAGCGCCTGGCCGTTGAACCCGAGGTTGATGACGTCCACCCCGAGTCCTGCAGCTGCGATCGCCGGCCAGGTCTCCTGGGGCCCGGCGGCGTTCGTGCCGTGACTGATCGAGCTGCCGTGATGCAACCAGGTGAGCTCGCCGCGCGAAGGGGCGGGCAGCAGCGGAGCCGACGCGCGCATCCCTCGGATCTCGACCCAGCTGTTGTGCGGCAGCCAGATCACCACTCGACGCTCGGAACCTGCGGATGGACCGAGCCGAAGCGAGAAGCGCGAGGCCGCTCCCGGCTCCTCCGTGTGGCTCTTGTCTTCGCGCACCCACAGCCGATGCCCTTCATCGAGCGCGACTCGATCGGTCTCCACGCCGTCGACCACCGCGACGAAGGTGGAACGCCTCTCCGAGCTGTCGATCCCCACCGAGAGATTGCGAGTGATCATGACGTCGAACTGGATCGCATCAGCGGACGTCACGAAGTCCAGGTGCACCCCGGTCGTCTGGTTCGCAACCCACTCCATGACCGGGGAACCGTACTGTGCGCGCGTCCAGCTGGGCAGCCTCCGGGGCGCGATTCCCTCCGGGGTACGCTCGATCTCGAGGGCGCCGCGCACTGATCCTTCCACGACGTCGAGCGGAACTGCGGACAGAGCGTGCGTTGGCATGGTGAGCCCTACTGAATCGGCGCTGAGCAGTGAGTGGTGGTCGATCCGCCTTCGCGGACGAGCACACTGACCATGTGGGAACGGAAAGAGGCTATCAGCCGCCCACGACGGCTACGCTTCTCACGAGCCGAAAGAGGAGAACGATGAGCAGAGAAGCCCTACTTGCCCCCAGCGCACCGGCGCCGGCCGGACCGTACAGTCAGGCCATCGTGAGCAACGGGTTCGTCTTCACCGCCGGAGTGCTTCCGCGTGACGCGGCGTCCGGGGAGGTCCCGGAGACCGTAGGCGAGCAGACGCGACTCGTGCTGCACAACATCCGGGAGATCCTTCGGCACGCGGGCGCGGAGCTGGATGACGTGATCAAGTGCACGGTGCACCTGCAGAATCCCAAGCGCGATGCCGCCGAGTTCAATGCCGTCTACGCCGAGGCGTTCGCGGCCCCCTACCCGGTGCGGACCACCGTCGGCTCCGAGCTCAACAACGTCCTCGTCGAGATCGACGTGGTCGCGGCCCTCCCGGCGCGCTGATCCCCATGGCCGCCCCCACGCCTCCCTCCGGCAGCCACCAGGAGCACATGAGCCTCAGCTCGGCCGGTGAGCGATACCGGGCCAGACTCCAGCAGCGCTCGCTCTCCAGCGTGCTGCAGCAGCGCGTGGTCGACAAGGAGAAGGAGACTCTCTCCGTCGCGCTCGATCGAGTGCTGGAGGACAACTCCGCGATCGCCCTCGCCGGTATCGTCGTCGCGGCACGTCGTCGCTTCGTGGCGGGGACGGGCAAGTCCTTCGCCTACGCGACGCTTCTCGCGCGCGACCTCTCCGGTGGACTGGCCGAGGTCTTCCTGGTCGACAACAACATCATCCGCTCCGTCGAGGTCCTGCGGGAGACGAAGCCGACGGACGTGCTCGTGGTGTTCTCGTTCCGTCGCTACCGGCGCGACACCATCGAGCTGGCCGAGCAGTTCGTCGCGGCGGGTGGAACCGTCGTCGCCATCACCGACGCGGAGGACTCCCCCATCACCGCGGTGGCGGCGTCGTCGATCGTCGTCCCCACGGACAGCGTCTCCTACGCGGATTCGCCGACCGCCATCGCGGCCATCATCCACCTCGTCGCCACGCTGTCCACGGCGAGCGCGAAGGGCGCCAAGCGCCGACTGGCGGAGCGCGACCGCATCAGCAACGAGCTGGGCATCTACCTGCAGGACTGAGGACGGGGCGCCCACCTCTCGCGACACGCGCGACGCGCCGCTAAACATACGTTTGAAATACTCGCAGCCGAGTGCCAAATTTGCGCTCCTCCGCGGATATCATGGGATGTATACGTGGCAGATCCTCACGGAGGCTGAGGTGCGCCGAGTCCGCACGGAGGGTTTCTCATGACAACGAAGCAGTTCACCGAGGACCCGGCGGCACCGGTGCAGGAGATCTTCGACATCTTCCGGCGCAGGGTCGACGAGGGGCACACGCCCGGCAGCTTCTTCGCCCTCTTCAGCGCAGAGGGCATCGAGTTCGAGGGAGGGTTCGGTCACCACCGGCTGGGCGGCTCCGCACCCCAGGGGGGAACAGCGTTCCGCATCGCATCCTGCACCAAGAGCTTCACGTGCGCGACCCTCCTCCTGCTGCGCGACCGCGGACTCCTCGATCTGGACTCGCCGATCACGGCGTTCGTCCCCGAATACACGCCGTCCACGCCGGCATCCGATCCGGTCACGCCGACGGTCCGGATGCTCATGACGATGTCCGGCGGACTCCCCACCGACGACCCGTGGGGCGACCGGCAGGAGTCCATGACACGGGCGGAACTGGGCGCGCTCCTCCAGGCCGGTGTTCCCGCCGTCTCGATCCCCGGTACCGCTTTCGAGTATTCGAACCTCGGCTACGCCCTGCTCGGCCAGGTGGTCGAATCGGTCACCCGACGACCGTACATCGATCTCGTCACGGAGGAACTGCTCCAGCCCCTCGGGCTCGAGCACACGAGGTTCCGCGCCAAGGACGTCGACGGCGAGCTGGCACTCGGCTACCGACGCAGCGGAGACCGGTGGGTGGAGCTGCCATTCTCCGAATCGGGCGTCTTCTCCCCCATGGGCGGTCTGTTCTCCACTCCCCACGACCTCGCCCGCTGGGCCACTTGGCTCGCCTCGGCGTTCTCGCCGGCCTCCGCGCTGCCCGGGCCGCTCTCGCCGGCCAGCAGACGGGAGATGCAGCAGATACACCGTGCGATCGCGGCGGATCCGGACGCGACCGTCGCATCCCCCGGCGAGCAGGGCTACGGATTCGGGCTCTTCGTCGAGAGGGATCCCGTCTGGGGCACTCTGGCCAACCACTCCGGAGGCTACCCGGGGTTCAGCACGCACATGCGGTGGAACAACGATGCGCAGATCGGAGTCGTGGGCTTCGAGAATGCGACCTACTCCGGGGCGAAGGCACCCGTCACCGAGGCGCTCGATCTCGCCGTCCGGCACCTCGACCGCCGCGTCGTCGGATCGACGCCCTGGCCTGAGACCCTCGCACTGCGGGAAGCGGCCGAGGCTCTCGTGCTGCGCTGGGACGACGGCCTCGCTGACAGGATCTTCGCGGACAATGTGGCACCGGACATCCCCTATGACGAGCGTGTGGCGACCATCGCCGCTGCGATCCAGAGCGTGGGCGGGCTGGGACCAGGGCGCTCCGGCGACGCCTCCGAGGCACGGGGCGACTCCCCCGCCCATCTGGTGTGGCACATCCCCGGGAGGACCGGACGCCTTCGCTGCGAGATCCGCCTCGCCCCGACCACTCCGGCCGCCATCCAGACCTTCATCGTCACGGCGGTGTGACGGCTCGGCTCCGCTCGCCGGAGCCGAGCGAGACGTCAGTGGAAAAGGGTGTGCGCGACGCTCTCCACGCTGTAGTCCTCGTCGACGATGTACGCGGTGCGCCACTTGTCGAAGGTGGTGCACGGATGCGAGATGCCGAACGCGATGAGATCGCCGATCCTCAGAGGGACGGAATCCGGGCTCACGCGGATGAACGCATGCTGATCATTGAGGCGGGTGACGCTCACCCCCGTCAGCTCACTGACGACATCGTCTCTGCGGATGGCCAGCGGCACGGGCATCCCCTCGTCGTATGAGACGTCGCGCTTGCCGACGCCGGCGATGGCGAGACCCGGCTCAGGCAGGGACAGCACGACCCCCCAGACCTCCATCCCGGGAGACAGCCGCGGCTTTCCCACCCGCGAAGGCACGTCCGCGTGAGACGCGGCGTAGGTTCCGTGGTCGTGTGTCAGGTAGCAGCCGCTGCGGAGGATGACGGTCGCCTCCGAGGGTGACAGCGCGCCGCGCACGCGTTCCACGACCGCCGGATAGAAGCGCGAGCCTCCGAAGGTGGCGATCGCGGGAGCCTCGACCAGCCCGCGGTCGATCAGTTCTCTGACCGCGACCACACCGGAGTCGAGATAGGCGTCGATGGCACGGTCGCGTTCCGCCCCCGACAGCTTTCCGAAGACGCCCTCGTAGCCCTCCACGCCGACGAGATCGAGAACGCGCGTCGCGGATGCCGCTGTCGCCACCTCGATCACCTCCTCCAGCGTCCTCGCGCCGGAGCGAAGGCCGCGAGCGCCGAGTTCCACCAGCACAGGCAGCGGAGGAAGATCAGCGGCGACCTCCTCGAGGATCCGCTCGATGAGAGTGACCGCCTCGATCGAGTCCACGAGCATGCTGATCTGGAAACCAGGGTCTTCGCGCCGCATGTCGCTCATCGCCCGCAGCCCCGCACGGTCGACCACCTCGTTCGCGATGAGGATGCGGCGCACACCGTGCTCGAAGAGCGCCGCGGCCTGGGCGACCGTCGCGACCGTCGCGATCTCCGCGCCCCACTCCTGCTGCATGCGCCACAGCTCCGGACTGAGGTGCGTCTTGCAGTGCGGTGCGAGCGTGACGTCGTTGTCGGCGCAGAAGCCTCGCATCTCCGCGAGATTGTTGGTCAGCGCATCCTGTCTGAGGATGAGCACCGGGAACTGCACGGTGCCGTCGAACACATTCTGTGTGGCATGATTCGGATCACTCATCGGTCTCCCTCGATGAAGTCGTCTCCATCGCATGGAGCGATCTTACGTCACTTATATTAGCGCGATCGCTTCGAGATAGGCTGCAAACAATGCATTTCAATCCGCGTGCGATAGAGTTTTTGCAACCTAAACTTACCCAACCGGCCACAGGTCGAGGAGAAGAGGACTGGCATGCGCGCGATGATCTCGGCTGACATGGAAGGTGCCACCGGAGTCACCTACCCCCTCGATGTCGAACCGCGCGGAGACGAATGGCATCGCTTCCGCAAACTGTTCACCGCGGATGCCAATGCCGTCGCGCTCGGTCTCCTCGAGGCCGGCATCGAGGACGTCGTGATCAACGAGGCGCACGCGTCGATGCGCAACATCCTGCTCGAGGAGCTCGACGACAGGGTGCGCCTGCTGACCGGTCGCCACAAGCCGCTGGGGATGATGCAGGGCATCGAGGGGGCGGATGCCGTGGTCTTCCTCGGCTATCACGCCGGGGCAGGCGAGAAGGGCGTCCTCTCCCACACCTACCTCGGCAACTCCATCCTCGGCGTCTGGCTCGACGGGGAGCCGGCGAGCGAAGGCTACCTCAACGCCGCGCTGGCTGAGGAGCACGGCGTGCCGGTCATCATGGTCACCGGCGACGACAAGGCGTGTGAAGACGCCCTCCGATACGCGCCCGAGGCCGAACACGTCGCGGTCAAGGAGTACGTGAGCCGGTACACGGCGATCTGCCTCCCACCGGCGACGACGTTCCGGCTGCAGCGCGAGGCCGCCGGACGAGCCGCGACACGTGCGGGCCGGACCGAGGCACTGGCACGGCCGCACCGCATCGAGGTCGAGTTCGACGCCGTTCAGCTTGCTGACGCCACGGCGAACATCCCCACCGTCGAGCAGACGGGTGATCGGCGCGTCGCCTTCGATGCACCGACGATGACGGATGCGATGAAGGCCTTCAAGATCGTCTCGAGCATCGCCGCGGCCGCCCGTGAGGTGTTCTACGACTGAGCCGCGCCGCCGCCATCCTCACGCCGACCGGAGCCGGCGACCCGGACGCCGCCCGGTGAATCCCTGCGCGGACACGACCTCTACGCCGTTCACGTAGACGGCGTCGATGCCGCGGGGACCACGCTCCGGATCCGTATAGGTCGCGCGGTCCTCGACGCCGGCGGGATCGAAGACCACGAGATCCGCGGCGTAGCCCTCGGCGATCCGGCCGATGCCCGGAAGCCGGAAGGTCTCCGCCGGCAGCCCTGTCATCCGATGCACCGCCTGCTCGAGCCCGAGCACGCCGCGCTCGCGCGTGTAGCGGCCGAGCACCCGGGGGAACGTCCCCCATTGCCGCGGATGCGGCTTCCCGGGAAGCCCGGGCGGGAGTCCGTCGGATCCGATGCTGGTGAACTCGTCGCGCATCGCCTCTTCGACATCGGCCTCGCACATCGCGAAGCAGATCATGCTCGCGCGCAGACGCTCCGAGAGCAGGACGTGCACGAGGGCATCCGCTCCTCCCACGCCGAGCCCTGCCGCGACCTCCTCGAGCGTCTGCCCCTCGAAGCGCCCGTCATACGTGCTGGCGATGAGGATCCCCGAGTACCCACCGGCCTGGATGACGTGGTTGTCCCAGTCACCCTTCGCCAGCTCGCTGCGCAGCGTGGCCACGACCTCGGGCCGCCTCAGTGCCGCGAGCAGATCCTCGTTCGGGAGACCGGCCAGCCTCGCGGGCAGGCAGGAGGTGAGGCTCGTGCTCGACGCGGTGTAGGGATAGACATCGAAGCGCACGTCGACCCCGGATGCCCGCGCGTCGCGTGCGAGAGCGAGAGTCAGCGCGACCTCGCCCCAGTGCGCCTTCCCCATCGCCTTGTGATGGGAGATCTGCACGCGCACGCCGGCGTCGCGCCCCACGGTGATCGCCTCCTCGGCTGCGGCGATGCGATCACCACTCTCACTGCGCACATGGGAGGCGTACAGGGCCGGACGACCGCTCAGCGATCGGGCGAGATCCACCAGCTCCCCGGTTCCGGCGAAGCGCCCCGGAGGATAGACCAGACCACTCGTGAACCCGACCGCCCCGGCGTCCAGGGCGGCCTCGAGCATCCCACGCATCTCGGCCGCCTCCGAGGCGGTCGGCTCCCTCGCCTCGAAGCCCATGGCTGCGATGCGCAACGTGCCATGCCCGACGAGCGGGGCGTAGTTGGTGATGTAGCCGGCTTGATCGGTGAGTGCGAGGAAGTCGCCGAACGACTCTCCCTGCCACTCCTGCACCGGGAAGAAGCGCTCGAGGTAGGACCTGAGCAGCTCCCCACGCTCCCGGGAGCGTGGGGCGAGGCTGATCCCGCAGTTCCCCACGATCTCCGTCGTCACGCCCTGCAGGATCTTGGAGACGTCCGCCTCTGCTCTCAGAGGAGCGTTGTCGGCGTGCGAATGCGTGTCGATGAACCCCGGGGCGATGGCGCGGCCGCTGAGGTCGCGTACGGGAACCCTGCCGTGCGAATCGCTCGACGGGTCGATCGAGACGATCTCCCCGCCGTCGATGGTCACATCGGCGACATAGCCGTCCGCCCCCGTGCCGTCGATCACGAGGCCTCCGGCGAACACCGTCCGAGTCATGAGGCCCTGCCCAACCATGCGTCGTAGACGAGCCTGGCCATTCGCGCGATGCACTCCTGCCCCTCGTCCGTCACGCCGTCCCCCGCCTCGTGGGCCTCTGTCATGAACGCCATGGTCACTGTGTCCCCGCCTGCGGTCAGCACGGCGACATCCGTGCATATGCCGGGAAGCGAACCTGTCTTGTTGGCGATCCTGAGCCGGTCGGGGGCGTAGGGGTTCCACGGCAGGTACCGGGGAATCGTGCCTCGGTAGATCTGCTCTGCGGCCACAGCCCTGGTCACTGCGGCACCGGGCAGCCGGTCCTCTGCCAGATCGCCGAGATAGCGTCCGAGTGCCTCCGGGGTCGCCCGACCCATCGACCGCACCGGCGCCCCCGACTCGTACCCCGCGAGCTTGTCCACGCGGATCCCGTCTCCGATCACCCGATCGATGACCCGATTGGCGCCGTCGACGGTCAATGCGCGCAACAGGATGTTCGTGGCGGTGTTGTCCGACAGGCAGATCATCAGCCAGGCGGCATCCCGCAGGGAGATGTCGCGCGGGAGATCGAGATGCTGCAGGATGCCGGAGCCGGCCGCGAGCTCGCCCTCGTCGATATGGGCGATGTCGTCCCAGTCCGCCCCGCCCTCGTCGACGAAGGCGTGGAACGCGGTGAGGAGCGGGAGCTTGACGGCGCTCGCCGTGGGAAAGAACTCGTTCCCGCACCGGGACACCGTGGTACCCGTGCTCAGGTGCGACACGGCGTATCCGACCCGTCCGGCGAATGCGCTCGCCTCGCGCTCCAGTTCTTCGGCCAGCGCGCTCATCGTCATACGTCCGTCAGGAACTTCTCAAGAATGGTCGCCCCGATCTCGAGCGCGGCAACGGGCATCCGCTCATCCACGCCGTGCATGCCTCCTTCTCGCCGCCCCTCGGGGTCGCGACCGAGTGGGGCGAACCCGTACCCCGGGATCCCGAGCTTCGCGAACGCCTTCGCATCGGTGCCCCCGCCGAGAAGGTAAGGCAGCACGATCGCCTCGTCGTCGTAGGCGACGATGGCGTCGGTGATCGCCGAGAACCACTCCGAGTCGAAAGGCGCGGAGATCCCGGGCGCCTCGGCGACGAACTCGCGGGTGACGCGCGGGCCGAGCAGACGATCGATCTCCTCGAGCATCGCCTCCTCCGTGCCCGGGATGCTCCGCACATCGATCTCCGCCTCTGCGACCCCCGGGATGACGTTGACCTTGTAGCCGGCCTGCAGCACCGTCGGGTTGAGCGAGCCCCGCGTGGGGACATCGCTGCGCAGTTCGGGCCCGATGGCCACGAGCGCCGCCTCGACCCCCTCGTCGGTGGACAGGTCGACGGCGACCCCGAGCGCAGCGGCGGTCTGCTCGATGAAGGCGCGACTGGTCGGGATGAGAGAGATCGGCCACTCATGGTGCGCGAGACGACCCAGCGCGTCGATCAGATGCGTCACAGCGTTGTCAGCCCATCCTCGCGAGGCATGCCCGGACTCCCCCCTGGCCTGCAGCCGCATATGCAGGGTGCCTCGCTCCGCCGTTCCGACGGGATAGAACCAGTGGGTCTTCCCGTTGGCATCCTTCTCGCTCACCGGCGTGCCGCCGCCCTCGCTGATCGCCGCGCCCACCCCGGTGAACCACTCCGGATGCTCCGACGCGAGCCAGTCGGCGCCGAAGTCGCCGCCGGCCTCTTCATCGGCCACGAAGGCGAACACGATGTCCCGCCTCGGGCCGGTCCCCTTCTCCTTCCAGCGCAGGAGAGTGCTCACGGTGCTGGCGACCATGTCCTTCATGTCCATCGCCCCCCGACCCCAGATGTAGCCGTCCTTGATCACGCCGGCGAACGGATCGACCGACCACTGATCCGCTTCTGCGGGGACGACGTCCATGTGCCCGTGCACGAGCAAGGCGTCCAGGCCAGGCTCCCGGCCCGCGACCCGCAGGAGCACATTCGCGCGACCGGGTGCGGACTCCAGGAGGACGGGCTCGTACCCCACCTCCGTCAATCGCTCCACGATGTAGTCGGCCACCGCTCGTTCTCCGGCGGGGCCGCCCGGACCGTAGTTGCTGGAGTCGATCGCTATGAGCTGCGAGCAGAGCTCTACGACGGAAGGGGAGGCCGGGGAGTCCGTCGATTCCGTCGATTCCATGGCAAGGGGCGAGAGGGCGTCGCGCATAGTTGATTCTCTACCTTTCATTCTTGACGGGCTGCGAAGCTCTGGCAGCCCACACGATTCACGACGGGAGCGAGTCCATCGTGGGAACGACCGAGAGGAGCTCCCTCGTATATGAGTGCTGCGGATTCAGCAGCACGTCCTTGACCGCACCCGACTCGACGAGTCTGCCTTTGTGCATCACGATCACCCGATCGGCGATGTTCCACGCGAGCCCCAGGTCGTGCGTGATCACGAGCGCCCCGAGTCCGAGCTCGCGTTTGAGCTTGAGGAGCAAAGCGAGGATGTCCCCTCGCACGGACGCGTCCAGGGAGGCGACCGGCTCGTCCGCCACGAGGAACTGCGGCCCGAGGGCCAGCGCACCGGCGATCACGACGCGTTGACGCTGGCCGCCCGAGAGCTCCTGCGGAAGGGAGCCGAAGAACCGCTCCGGCGGTGTCAGCTCGGCCTGGGAGAGCGCCTGCGACACGCGGTCACGCTCGTCGCCCGGCAGGGAGTGGATGCGGATCCCCTCGGCGACGGACTCGTAGACGGAGTGCTTCGGGTTGAGGGCGTCGCTCGGATCCTGCAGGATCAGCTGAACATCTCGCCGGTACTCCTTCAACGCCCTCGTCTCCTGGGCGAGGGGCTTCCCTCGGAACAGCACCTCTCCGCTGTCCGGCGCCTGGAGTCCGAGCAGAGTGTGCGCCAGGGTCGTCTTCCCCGAACCGGACTGCCCGACGAGCGCGGTGATCTCCCCCGCGCGGCATTCCAGAGAGACGTCGTCGACGGCTTTGACCACGCCGGCCCTGCCGTGGAACGCGACGTTCAGATTGCGCGCCGAGAGGAGAACGTCGCCGCTGCGCTCCCGCTCCTCGGTCACCACGGCCACCGGGGACATCGACTCACCATGCCGGCTGACCGGATTCAGTCGGCTCTCCGGATCTCCGATCAGAGGGAAGGCCGCGGCGAGCGCACGCGTGTGCGGATGCTGCGGATCGGTCATGATGTCGTGCGCTGAGGCGAGTTCGACCACCTCGCCGGCGTACATCACCGCGATCCTGGTGCAGACCTTCGCCAGCACGGAGAGATCGTGGCTGATCATGACGAGAGAGATCCCGCGCTCGCGGATCAGGTCGGTGAGCACAGCCAGCACCTGGTCCTGCACCACCACATCGAGGGCGGTCGTCGGCTCGTCCGCGATGATGAGCTGCGGTTCGCAGGCCAGCGCCATCGCGATCATGATCCGCTGCTTCTGTCCCCCAGAGAGCTCATGCGGGAAGGACCGCAGCATGTGCGGCTGCAGATCGACCTGTTTGAGCAGATCCGCAGCGCGTCGCTCACGCAGGGCATCGGTGCCGTACTTGCCCTTCACATGGATCGCCAGCGCCTCGGTGATCTGCCTGCCCACCCGCTGAACGGGATTCAGCGAGTGCATCGCCCCCTGGAACACGATGGCCGCCTCGCCCCACCGCACCACCCGCAGCTCGCCCCAGCTGAGTCCGGTGACATCCTTCTCGCCGACGAGGATCCTGCCGCTCACCCGGGCATTGCGGGGAAGCAGCCGGAGCACCGACATCGCGAGCGTGGATTTGCCCGAACCGGATTCGCCGGCGATGCCCAGGCTTCCGCCCTCAGGCAGGACCAGGTTGACGTTCTTGACCGCGGCGACTTCGCCACGGCCTTCTTCCGATTGGGTTCCGTAGACGATCGACACGTCCTCGAAGGTCAGCGAAGACATCAGCGGCCTCTCAGTTTCGGGTTGACAATGGACTCGACCGCGCGCCCGACGAGGGTGAACGCGAGCACGACGACGACGATCGCGACGCCTGGCGGGAACACCATCCACCAGTAGCCCGCGGTGGCGGCACCGCTGCTGAGGGCGGTCTGCAGCATCGCGCCCCACGACGTGTCGCCGCTGCCGATGCCGAGGAACGACAGCGTCGCCTCGGCGTTGATCGCGGAGCCGATGGCGAGGCTCGTGCTGGTGAGCACCAGGGGCATGACCCCCGGGAGCACGTGCTTGCCCATGATGTGGGCGTGTCCTGCGCCCAGGGCCGTGGCGCGTTTGACGTACCCCCTGGTCTCGATCGACAGAGTCTGCGATCGCACCAGTCGCGCCGTGCCCGCCCATGAGGCCGCTCCGATCGCGATGATGAGTGTCAGCAGCCCCCTCTGCAGCACGCTCGCGAGCACGATGGCCAGGAGCAGGGAGGGGATGACGAGGAAGAAGTCCACGATGCGCATCAGGACGGACGAGCGCCATCCGATGAAGTGACCGGCCAGCAGCCCGAACACGGTGCCGATGAGCACCGACATCACCGTGGCGGCGATTCCGACGGTCAGCGAGACGCGCGCACCCCACATCAGCATCACGAGCACCGACCTGCCCAGCGGATCCGTTCCCAGCGGATGCTCCCACGACGGCGGCGCGTTGAGAGTGTTGTGCACCTTGGTCGGGTCCAGGAGTGACTCGTCTGCGATCCACGGCGCGGCGAGTGCGAGGCCGATGAAGATGACGAGGATGACCAGGCCGAGCATTCCGGTCCTGCTCTGGCGGAATGCGGCCCAGAACTCCTGCAGCCGCTGTCGTCTGCGTGCTCGCGTCAGCTTCTTCGCACTGGCGAGAGGACGTGCGCCGGCGCTCTTCGCGTCGGTCGTCTGCTCTGTGATGCTCATGCGGTCGTCACTCTCGGGTCGATGGCACGGTAGACGAGGTCGGCGGCGAAGTTGGTGAGGATGATGATCGACGAGAACACCACGAACGTTCCTTGCAGTAGAGGCAGATCCGGGCCCGAGAGCGCCTGGAAGGTGAGGAACCCGAGTCCGGGCCAGGAGAAGACCGTCTCCACTGTGACGGCTCCGGCGATCAGGCCGCCGATCTGCAGGAAGACGATCGTGACCGTCGGAAGGAGTGCGTTCGGCACCGCGTGCCGGCGACGGACGGCGTCGTCCGTCAGTCCCTTGGCCCGCGCGGTGGTGAGGTAGTCCGACGACATCTCCTCGATGAGGGATGCCCGCATGATCAGCGAGTACTGGGCGTAGCTGACGGCCACCATCGTGGCGACGGGGAGGGCCAGATGTCGTATCAGGTCCCACAGGTAGGGGAATCCGGTGAGATTCGCACCGGGCGTCACCATTCCTCCCGCCGGGAGGATGTGCAGCATGCCCGCGAAGATGAGGAGGAGGATCAGGCCGAACCAGAACGTGGGCATCGACCAGAAGACGAGGGCGGTGCCCGTGCTCAGATTGTCGAACCAGCTCCCCCGTCTCCATGCTGCCCGCTGCCCGACCCACAGCCCCAGCGTGATCGCGATCGCTGCAGAGACGGTGGTCAGCAGGAGGGTCGGGAACAGGTAGTCCATGATGAGGTCGGAGACGGGCGCGCGATAGGTGTAGGACTCGCCGAGGTCACCCTGGAACAGATGCTCCAGGTAGATGACGAACTGCGTCCAGAGAGGCTGGTCGAGGCCGAACTCCTTCTTGAGCTGGGCGAGCTGCGGCCCGAGCACCGGCCTGCCCCTCGT
The DNA here is from genome assembly GCF_014084045.1 of Microbacterium esteraromaticum. NCBI lineage: Bacteria > Bacillati > Actinomycetota > Actinomycetes > Micrococcales > Microbacteriaceae > Microbacterium > Microbacterium esteraromaticum. Next base: position 1,696,444 of record NZ_CP043732.1, on the reverse strand, counting down.
CAGGCTGGCGACCGGGTCGCCGGGGAGGATCCGGAAGGCGAAGAAGCTCATCAGCACGACCAGGATCAGACTGATCGCCACGCCCACCAGCTTGTTCGCGACGTAGCGCAGATAGGTCGATGACCTCGTGGAGGTCTCCCCGTCGACCACACCGGGGGTCTCGCTCATCTGGATGAGTTCAGTCTCTGACATCGCGCTATCCCACAGCCCTTCCCGGCACTCGTCCGGGCCGACCGCCCTTGACTCTCTGCATCGCCACAACCTCCGTAGCCTGGTCGAATCGGCGGCCTCCATCGAGGCCGCCGTGCTCGGTGCTCCGCTCGCCCGGCCGCTCGCTCCCCCGGCACGAGGCCGAGGGAACGAGCAGTCGATCGATTGCCTACTCTCGGTCCGTCGCGGTCTGCCGACGACGGATGACCACGATGGTCACGATGCCCGCGACGACCACCAGAGCGGCGATCGCGACGATCCATGGCCAGCTCGCTCCCTCCCCCGACGAGGAGGAGGACGACGTGCCCTCTTCCTGGCTCACCAGGGTGAGGTCGTGGAAGGTCTGGTAGGCGGTGAAATCGTTCTGGATCTTGGTCACATGAGCGATCCGGTCCGTGCGGTACGCCTGCAGAGCAGCCGGGTAGTAGAGGACGGCGACGACGGCCGCCTCGTAGTGGATGGAAAGCGCGTCCTGCACCAGCTTCGTGCGCTTGTCCTGGTCGAGTTCGACGTGCTGCTGCTTGTACAGCTCATCGAATTCGGGGTCGCACCAGTTGTCGGCGCTGCCGTTGCCGGCACCGTCTGCCGCCGGAGCCCTCGAACCGCACGTGTTGATGTACAGCATGTAGTCGGGGTCGATCGGGTTGCCCCAGCCGTTGAGCGTGAGGTCGTAGTTGCCCGAGTGTCGCTCCTGGTCGCGCTGGTCGATGCTCTGCGGCATCAGCGTGACCTTGATGCCGATCTCCTTGAGCCACGGCTCGATGAACGAGGCGATCTGCGGTTCGGCTGCACCGGAGCCGTCGAACGTGAGCCGCAGGTTGATCGGCTTGCCTTCCTTGTCCATCCGATAGCCGTCGGCACCCTTCGTGTACCCGGCGTTGTCGAGTGCCTCGTTCGCGGCATCCGGCGAGTAGGGGTCGACGATGTCCTCGTAGTCGCTGTAGTACGGCTTCGTCGGCGGACCCAGAATCTCCGGCCCCGTCCAGCCGTGCCCATTGAGCACCTTGTCGACCAGCTGCTGCGTGTCGAGGGCCTGTCGAATCGCCTTGCGGACCACCACGTCCTGAAGGACAGCAGCGCCGTCGCCCATCGGCGTGCCATCGAGAGTCGTCGACCCCACGTTCATGGAAAGGCCGAGGTAGCGCCCTCCTCCGGTCTCGACGGGCTCGATGTTCGCCGCGCCGGCCAGAGAGTCGAACTGCGACGCGGTGAGCCGGTTGGACCAATCGATCTCCCCGGACTTGAGCGCCAGCACCTCCGCGTCCTTGTTCTTGTAACTGATGACCTCGATGCCGTCCAGCTTGGGAGCCCCTCGCCAGTTGTACGGGTTGGCCTTCATGTGCGCAGAGACCCCTCGGGAGTACGCGCTCATGACGAAGGGCCCCGATCCCACGACATCCTCGGTGTTCTCGTAGGTCTCCGGGCTCTCCATGTCGGCCCAGATGTGCTTCGGGACGATGTAGAGCTTTCCGGGGTTGATCGCCTGAGGGGTCTCGGTGACGATCTCGACGGTGTCCTCGTCGACGGCGGTGACGGAGGCGAGGTTGTCTCCCAGGTTCCCGTTGCTGATGGCGAGCTTGGGGTTGGTCATGATGGTGTTGTAGTTCCAGGCGACGTCCTCCGCCGTCAGGTCCTCACCATCCGACCACTTCAGGTCAGGCCGAAGCTCGAACGTCCAGGTGTTGCCGTCGACCGTCCACTTCTCCGCCAGGCCAGGGCCGTCCGCACCATCGGGTGCCGTCGGCATCACCAGGGATTCGTACTGGATCTGCGCCAGGTCGAAAGAAGCCTGGTTGAGCATGGTGAAGGGGTTCATCGAGTCGATGACGCCTCCACCTCCGACAGGGATACGTAGGATATTGTCCGAGCCACCCTTAGCTTGGGCATAGGCTCCGGCGGACGCGCCTCCGCTGCAGAGGGCCACCACCAGTCCAGCAGTTACCAGGGGAACAAGGCGTTTTGTGATTCGCATGAGATCTCCACTTCTACGGTGAAACGGATATGAGCGTCGTTGCTTGGCGCAAGCTTAGAGTGCATATCTCTGTCGCGGGAGGCCAGACTGCCGAGACAGGACCGATGACCTGTCGACGGTGCACATCGCCAGGAGTCTTGGTCGGAACGGTATGGGCAGGCGGCGGATCGCCGCCGATGTCGACAGCGTCGGAGAACGGATGGACGATCATCACGAGCTCACGAACTCGTCCAGCCAGGCGACGAGCCGTCGACCGTAGTCGACACGGTGCGACGGCCGACCGGTGACCACGAACAGGTGCGATGCCCCCGGATAGACGACCATCTCGGTGGTGACGCCTTGTGCGCGCAACGACACGAACCACCGCTCCGCCTGATCCAGCGGGCAGCGCTTGTCCGCCTCGCCGTGGAGGATGAGCGTCGGGGTTCTCACCGCGCCGACGGAGAGGTAGGGCGACTGCGCCCTGAGCTTCTCCTGGTCTCCCCAGGGCGTGGCGCCGAGCTCGCAGAGGATCTCGGGTCCCCCCTCGTCCGAGGACGTCACGCCGACAGCGTCGCAGATCAGGCCACCGGCGATCGCTGCTGCGAAGCGATCCGTGTGCGACGTCAGCCAGCAGGTCGAGTATCCGCCGTAGCTGTATCCGGCCACCGCGAGCCGCTGTGGATCGACCATGCCCTCGGCGACCAGCGCATCGATGGGCTCGAGGAAGTCATCCTCGTCGCCATGCCCCCACGACCCGACGTTGTCGTTGAAGAACGCCTCGCCATATCCGTCGCTGCCCACCGGGTTCACGGTGAGGATGGTCCAGCCCCGGGCGGCGAGCACCTGCTGGTAGTAGTGGGATTGGTCGATCACGCCGTTCCAGGCGTTGTGCGGCCCGCCGTGGATGTCGAGCAGCAGCGGACCCTGGTCGGGAGCGGACGGATGCCGCATGACCCATCCGTGAACGGTTCTGCCGTTGCGGAGCACGAACGCGCGCTCTCGCGGCACGAGGAACTCGATCTCGGCGACGGCACCGCTGTTCTCGGTGCTGCGGGCCAGCTCCTCGCCGTTCGACAGGTCCACGACGACGACGGCGCCGGGCGACGTCGGCGTCACGCTGACGATCGCGGCTCGACCGCCCGCGACCGACATCCCGGCGATCACCTCCGTCGCAGATCCCCTGACGTGCTGCACCGCTCCCGTGCGCGCGATCGAGAACAGCTGCGTCGCACCCCCGTCCCGCGCGCAGAAGTAGATGATGCCACCGTCCCCCTCCCCTGGCATCGCGCCGGGGTAGCCGGGAGAGCCGAGGACGAGATTGCGGTCGAGGGCCGCCGTCAGGTTGTCGACCACACGGCCATCACGGTCCGCTCGCAGCAGATGCTGATGGCCGGCGCCTGGATGCTCTCGTCCGACCACGATGAGGCCGTCGCCGGATCGCGTCCACCAGGCAGCCAGAGCGGCGCCGTCCTCCAGCGCCAGGATTTCCGGCTCCGCGGGGTCGGCGGCGCGTGCATCCAGTCGATACACGCCGCTGGTGGCCAGGCGGTCGGCGTCTGGTTGTCCTCCGCCGACGGTCAGGAGGGATTCTCCGTCTGGATGCCAGGAGACGCGCCTGGTGTTCCATTCGACGGCGGTCAGCGCTCGGCACTCGAGCGTCGCGAGGTCGAGGACGTGCACCTGGGAGCGCGCCATGCTCATCTCGCTGCCGTCGTTCTTGTACCCGAGGGCGCGCACGACGATCGGCGACGCGGCATCACGAGAGCCGCCTGCCGGGTCCACCGGCGCGCTGAAGGCGATCCGCCCGCCATCCGGACTCCACACGGGAGCTCCGGCCCCCTGGGGCAGCCCCGTGACGGGGACCGGGTCTGCGTCAGTGGACGTTCGCAGGAGGTGGATCTGAGGAACGCCGTCGACATCTCGGAGAAACGCGATCGTCTCGCCGTCGGGCGACCAGCGGGGAGAGACATCCGTAGGGCCGTCGGTCAACGCCGACGATCGATTGCTCGGGACATCCAGCAGCCACAGGGCGTGCTCGTGTTCGTCGGTGCGGGTGCTGACGGTGCGCACCGAGTAGACGACTCGCTGCCCGTCCGGCGACAGGACGGGATCGGATGGGAGCTGGAAGAGGTCGAGGTCTTCGAGGGCGGGCGCGCGCTTCATCAAGGGTCCTAACGTCAGTGCGGGCTAGCGGAGCGGGTCGAACATGCGCATCAGGGGATCCGCCGGTCCGCCGGTGATCGCGGAGGCGATGTAGCGTCCGGTCAGCGGCCCGAGCGTGACGCCCCACATTCCGTGGCCTCCCGCGACGAAGACGCGCGGGGACCTGGTGGGGCCGATCAGCGGCAGGCCGTCGGGAGTGCAGGGGCGGGCACCGAACCACTCCTCCCTGCGGTCCTCCCAGTCGATGCCGGTGAGCATCGGGCGGACGGCGGTGACGACGGAGGCGAGCCGGCGAGGATCGAACGGCCGGTCGACGGAGCTCAACTCCATCACGCCGCTGATCCGGAACCGATCTCCCAGCGGAGTGCACGCGACATGCTGACCGGGGAAGTCGATGGGGTGGGTTGGCATGGTCTCGGGCACGACGCTGAAGCTGTAGCCCTTCCCGGGCTGCACCGGCTGCCGGACGCCGAACGACCGCGCCAGTTCGCCGAGCCACGCACCGTTCGCGATGACCACCGCATCCGCCGCCAGCGACTGCCCACCGGCTCCCCTCACCTCGGCGCCGCGCGCGCCGTCGCGGATGTCCGTGACGTCGAAGCCGCCTATGATCTCGCCGCCGCGGCCGCGGACGGCGCGGGCGAGGGAGTCCACGAATCGTGGCGGATCGATGTAGCGCTGGCCGTGCAATCGGAGGCCCGTCGTGACCCGGTCGCTGAGCACCGGTTCGATGGCACGAAGCTCGTCCCCGTCGACGACGTCGTAGTCGGCTTCGCCACCGGCTCTGACGACCGCGTCGAATGCCCGCGCCAGAGCATCCCTCGCCCTGTCGGAGACGAAGCCGTTGAGCAACGGCTCGGCGAGATGCGTTGGTTCGTCGACCGCGCCATCGGTGAGCTCGTCGAACGCGTCCGCGCTCACCCGATTCATCTCGGTGAACACGGCCATCGCCGACCGCCAGGCCGAGGGCGCAGAGTGGATCGCGAATCCGGCGAGGAAGCGGATGAGCAGCGGATCGAAGAGCCTCGGGATGCTCAGGGCGGCGTCACGGCGGAACATCGCGCCGGCGCCGTAGCGGAGCATGGCCGGCTCGGGCAGCGGGACGGTCAGCGCGGGCGCCAGCCATCCGGCGTTGCCCCAGGACGCACCAGCCGCGACGCCGACCCGGTCGACGACGGTGATCTCGACACCGCGATCCTGGAGGAAATAGGCGGTCGAGAGTCCGACGATCCCGGCTCCGACGATGACGACCCGTTGTGGCTTCACAGGTTGAGGTTAGCGGAACATATGCGACGTATCCTCAAGCTCTGGATCAGAAGGAAGGGCGATGAAGGCGCCGCAAACACCGAAAAACCAGGAAACAGTTCCTTCCTTCCTTGAGAAACCATGCCAAGATACGTATGTGAGAGGGGTTCCGAACCCGAGTCCAGATGGACCGGAATCCCCTGTCCCAGACCAGGAGAGGCGCCGTGCAGAATCATGCGTGATCTCGATGCCATCGATGTGAGGATCATCTCGGAGCTCCGTGCCGACGCCCGAGTCAGCCTGGCCCGACTCGGCGAGATGGTCCATCTCTCCCGAAACGCCGTGAGCCAGCGGATCAAACGTCTCGAGCGCGATGAGCACATCCTGGGGTACACGATCTCCGAACGGCACCCCGGCGAACGACCTCGTGTCAGCGCGACGCTGCTCGTCCACCGGCATGACCGCGTGCGCGGAGTCGATGTCATCACCGCCATCGACGCGATCCCGGAAGTCGTCCTGAGCGATGTGGTCACGGGCGAGCTCGATCTCATCCTGCGGGTGGAGGCCGCGGACCCCGAACGCCTCCGCGAGGTCTGGATGATGATCGCTGCCCTTCCCGGAGTACGGGACATCACCACGGCGTTGTCGCTGCGGACGACGACGAACCGCAGATTCTGAGCGCGGGGGTTTGGTGGCGTGCGGCCGGAGCCGGCGGCACGACGCCGGAGCGGAAGCCCCTTCCGCGGACCGTTCGGCAGGGCGCACGCCTCGACGCCGTCGATTCGGCATGTCCCTCGGCCGCTTCGACCGTAGGGGACGGTGCAGCCGCGGAGCGATAGTGGGAGCATCATCCCGCTCACGAAGGAGTACGCAGAGATGCGCACGTACAACCTGGCACTCATCGGATTCGGGGGCGTCAACCGTGCTCTCGCCCAGCTCATCGCCGAAGATCCGACCCGCTTCGCGCATCTGGGCTTCGAGCTCAAGGTCGTCGCGATCACCGATCTGCTGATGGGGTCGCTCGTTCAGAGCGAAGGCGTCGATCTGGGAGCGGTGCAGTCGCTGCCCAGAGGGGAGACGTTCGAGTCGTTCGCCGGCGGGTCCGCGACTGCCGACAACGAGCGCATCATCCGGGACAGCCCCGCCGACATCGTGGTCGAGGCCACCTTCACCGATCCGACCGACGGAGAACCCGCGGCCTCTCATGTGCGCTGGGCGCTGGACTCGGGCAAGAGCGTGACGACCACGAACAAGGGTCCTGTCGCCTTCCACGCCGAGGCGCTCACGAAGCTCGCCGCAGACAACGGCGCTCTGTTCGCGTACGAGGGGGCCGTGCTCAGCGGCACGCCCGTGCTCGGACTCGCGCGCGATCAGCTCGCCGGCCTGACGATCCGCGGCTTCCAGGGGATCCTGAACGGCACCTCGAACTACGTGATCGGCCGAATGGAGGCCGGGCTCACACTGGAGAGCGCAGTCAGGGAAGCACAGGCCGAAGGCTACGCGGAGGCCGACCCCACCGCAGACATCGGCGGATCCGATGTGCAGCTCAAGGTGGCGATCCTTGCGAACGAGCTGCTCGGCGCCGGCATCTCGCCCGCCGACGTCGATGCCACCGGGATCACCGGCATCGCGCCAGACGACATCATCGACGCCGCTCGCGAGGGCAGGCGCTACAAGCTCATCGGATCCGCCCGTCGAACGGAGGACGGCGGGATCATCGCGACGGTCGCGCCGCGGGCGCTCGAGGCCGACCACCCGCTCGCTCATGTCCCCGGCGCGACCAACGCCGTCTCGTTCGAGACCGATCTGCTGGGAACGGTCACCATCACCGGCCCCGGAGCCGGACGCATCGAGACGGCCTTCGCGCTGATCACCGACATCATCGCCATCCACTCTCACGAGAAGGAGAAGGTCGATGCCTGACGTGCTCGCCACGCCCGCACAGGACGACCTCGTCGTCGTCGACAAGTTCACCGGTGAAGAGATCGCCGTCCTCCCCCAGCTCACGGCCGAGCAGGCCCTGGACGCACTGGACATCGCCCAGACGGCCACGGCGACCGCGGCCGCGCTCTCGCGTCACCGGCGCGCGGCGATCCTGGACGGCGCCGCGATGCTGCTGCGGGAGCGCTCGGAGAGCGTGTCGCAGCTCATCGTCTCGGAAGCCGGCAAGACCATCCGCCAGGCGCGGAAGGAGGTCTCCCGCGCAGTCAACACGCTTCTCCTCTCCGCGGCGGAGGCACGACGCAACGCCGGCGAGGTCATCCCCTTCGACTCCTTCCCCGGCGACGAGAACCGTCTGGGCTGGTACTCACGCGAGCCGCTCGGCCTGATCGTCGCCATCACCCCCTACAACGACGCGCTGAACCTCGTCGCGCACAAGCTCGGTCCGGCGCTCGCCGGTGGCAACGCGGTGCTGTTGAAGCCCTCGCAGCAGACGCCTCTCACCGCCCAGCTCCTCGTCGATCTGCTCTACGAGTCCGGGCTCCCCGACAACGTCATCACGGTCGTGCGAGGAAACCGGCAGGTGGCGCAGGCCCTGGTGCGGGCGAGGAATGTGCGGATGGTCTCGTTCACGGGCGGGTTCGCCACCGGCCAGGCGATCGCCGCCTCCGCCGGCATCAAGAAGCTGGCCATGGAGCTCGGCGGCAACGCGCCCGTCCTCGTGTTCGAGGACGCCGATCTCGAGCTCGCCGTCAAGGCTGCGGTCTCAGGCTCCTTCTGGGCGGCGGGTCAGAACTGCATCGGCGCGCAGCGCATCCTCGTGCAGCGATCCGTGTTCCCTGCCTTCCTGAAGGCGTTCGTCGCGGCGACCGAGAGGCTCGTCTCGGGGAACCCCCGACTCGATGCCACGGATGTCGGCCCGATGATCAGCGCACAGGCGGCGGAGACCGCGCGCACGAAGATCCAGGAAGCGGTCGCAGACGGAGCCACGCTGCTCACGGGGGGAGTGCGGAACGGCTCGGTGCTGACTCCCGCTGTCCTGACGGGCGTCCCGCGCACGTGCCGCCTCTGGCACGAGGAGGTCTTCGCCCCGATCGTCGTGGTGGAGCCCTTCGACGATGAGCGATCCGCGATCCTCGCCGCCAACGACAGCGACTATGCCCTGCAGGCCGGCGTCTTCACCAGCGACCTGGATCGTGCGCTCCGGGTCGCAGAGTCGATCGACGCCGGCGGTGTGATGATCAACGACTCTTCGGACTACCGGCTCGACTCCATGCCCTTCGGAGGCAGCAAGTACGGGTCGATGGGGCGGGAGGGCGTGCGCTTCGCGTACGAGGAGATGACCCAGCCGAAGGTCGTGGCGATCTCACGATCGAGCGCAAGGGGCTGACAGTCCGGAACAGGTCATTGTGTGCCGAAGCCGTGGGATCGGAAACGGCACAGGTGCGCGTGCGGGGGCGTGCATGAGTCCGACGTTCACGCGGTAGTGAAGGTGCCGGATCACACGACTGAGTCAGCGGTGACGCTCGGCGTGGCAGCTCGTAGGGCGACGGCTGCGCATCCGGCTACTCGGGGATGCGATCGGGATGACCCCGCTTCACGACAAGGAGGACGACGTATGCAATCAGCGCCGCAAGGCCCCCTATCACGACGAACGGCACACCCAACCAATACAACGACAGCCGAGTCGTTCCCCATTTGGCCTCGACCTCCGGCCCGTTCATGTCGTCGAAGAAGTACGCCAGAGCCATCGACATCATGCCGAGAACCACTGGCGGGATCAACACGAGGAACGGGAGATCTCCCATGGAGCGAAGGCGGGCGGTCACTGCACAGACGATCGTGGCGGCCCCGGTGATCACGCACAGCCCCACCATGATCGGGATCGGCGGGGTGAACACGGGGGGCGGCACGACCATATCCCACCTCGCGTCTTCGGTGGTCGCCAGCTGCCCTCCGGACAGCAACAGACTCCCGAAGACATAGGCGAAGAACACGACGGCGAAGACTGCGAGGACGACCATGACCACTAGCCTCGCCAATCCATAGACACGCCCCAGCCGCGAGTTCGGTGAGAACGGCCTGGTCGGCACGAACATCCATCCGACCATCTCACTCCTTCCGCCGTGTTCCTCCCCCGATTCTACGGGCGCCCGAAGCTCGGCCAGAGGTTGCTGGCGGTTCGACGCCGATACCGATGACGTTGTTGACGTGGCTCGTCAACCGCGATCTCGGCCAGGATCTGCGCGATCGGCCGCGCGGCATTCGGGCCGGAACGCCTCACTGCAGCTCCATGATGCTGGCGATGCACTGCCAGCCGCCTGCGGAGCCCAGGCCTTCGCAGACGCGTAAAATAACTTCTGGCCAGGGGAAAATGGGCGGAGACGGAGGAGCTTGAACCCTCGCGGCCACTCCACGCCGCGCGTGGGGCCCTGGGTGGAAAAGCACGTTCTTGCCTATAACCCGAAAACGAGCCCTGGACTTCGTCCGGGCTCGTTTTCATTCAGCGGAGACGGAGGGATTTGAACCCTCGGTCCCCGTGAGGGGACTCCACCTTAGCAGGGTGGTGCACTAGGCCTGACTATGCGACGTCTCCAGGCATCCGGCTGACTCAACGCGGATGCGCCTTGCAAGCATACCCGCTCCGAAGGAGCGTCACGAATCGAACGCGCGAACTACGGCTCAAGAGGCCCAGTCACAGCTCCTTGCACCGCTGTATCATTCTGTACTAGAACAAAACGGTTCTTGCATTCATCGAATTGTTACAGTAGTTTTCAAGTACTTTCACCGCCGAAAGCACACGTGAGACCGGCGAGACATCCCGTCACCGCATGTCTGGAGGCGAAGCCACCCCACGCATGAAGGAGCATCGGCGTGCCCGTCTACACTCGCGAATCACTCCAGACCGACCGACTTCCCTGGGTCGACGTCGATGACTTCGAGATCTTCGTCCTCGGTCGCAACCTCGGGATCCCACGCACGCCTCAGGCCCCGAATCCGGACGGTCACACGCCATCGTGGGGAGCAACGGGAAACAATCCCCAGCCCAGCAGCCGACGGATCCTTCCCACTCATCCTCACGAACGTGTGATGGTCACCTTCGGCGAAGTGGCGGTGGAGACCCCGCAAGGACGCTTCCATCTGCAGCGCCGGGATTGGCTCGAGATTCCGGAGGAAGGAGTGATCGTCTCGAACAATGGGGCGACTCAGGCGGAGCTGGTCTGGGTCGCGGGGCACTGGTCGAGCACGGTGCGCATGGAGATCTGCCTCTTCACGCCGGAAATGCCCTGCGACTACCACTATCACGACAGCGATGAGTACTGGATCGTCTTCCGGGGCCACTTCACTCTGGACTACGACAGCCGGAGATTCGGGATGCGACCCGGCCTGATGCTGGCCGCCGGCATGGGATACGAACACGGCGCCACCGCACCCGAAGAGCATTTCCAGGCGGTCGTGATCGCCACCCAGCTCGAGGGCCGCAGCCGTGACGGGCACCTGGAGAGAGCCCACCACGGTGACCCGACTCCGAACCGGGAAGTTCCTGCGTCATTGCTCGACGCATCTCCATTCCTCCAGGCCGACTGAGCCTCCGAACCAAGGGAAGAACCATGATCGAGAAGACAACGACCCGCCCGCCAATGCCCCGGGTGACCCTCGGCCGCACAGGCCTGGAGACATCACGCCTGTCCATCGGGACATGGGGATTCGGGACAGGCAGCGCGCCAGCTGCGCAGCAGAACGACGACCAGGTGCTCATCGACGTGCTCACCGCCGCTTTCGAGGCGGGAGTCACCTTCATCGATTCCGCCGAAGCCTACGACAATGAGCAGCGTCTGGGCCGACTGCTGTCTCAAGTCGAGACTCCATCCGACCTCATCATCTCGACGAAGTTCGGCCACGGCCGGGGTTTTTCGGCCGATGACTTCCGACGCAGCGCCGAGCGCAGCCTGGCTCAGCTGCACCTGGAGCAGATCCCGATCATGATGGTTCACGACCCCCGGGATGATGACGACATGGACACCATCCTCGGTCCGGGAGGTGCGCTCGAGGGGCTGCGCAAACTGCAGGATGAGGGACTCGTCGCACACATCGGTGTCGCCACGGCAACACTCTCCCCGCTGCAGCGTGCCGTCGACACCGGCGAGTTCGACTTCCTCCAGATAGCGCGGCTGTACACCTTGCTGAATCCCGCGGCCAAGACGAGTGGTCTGCTCGCCGCCGCCCGCGAGAAGGGCATGGCGGTCTGCAACGCCTCCCCCTTCGGCGGCAACATCCTCGCCACGGGAACGGCGAACCCCCATGCGCTGTATACCTACCGTCCTGCGCTGCCCGAGGTGCGCGAAGCAGTGCAGCGCATGGAGGCACGGTGCGAGGAGCTCGGGATCACCATTGCCGAGGCGGCGATGTCCTACTCGCTCACCCAGCCCGACATCGATGTCACGATCGTCGGGGTGACGAGCACCCGCGAACTGGGCTGGGATCTCGACGCGCTGAAGGTGACGACAACCCGCGACGAGATCGAGTCGATCGCGCGCGCAGGCGAGATCGATCCCGCGCTGCTGGGTGGGCCGACGTTCCGCACGGCGTGGCCGGCTGATCGCGTCCCTGAGAACTGAGGATGGAGACCCCACCCATGACCGTCGCCCAGCGTTTCAGTCGCACCGAGATCATCCGAAGGCTGCGTTCCGAGGTCGATGCGGGACGCCCGATCATCGGCGCAGGGTGCAGTTCCGGCCTCATCGCACGCGCCGCCGTAGCGGGCGGCGCCGACCTGGTGATCGTGTACAACACCGGCCGATCGCGCTTGGCGGGTCTGCCCACGAGCGCCACCGGCAATCACGCGAACCCCACCACGATGGCGATGTATCGTGAAATCGCCAACGTCGTGCCCGACGTCCCCATCGTCGGCGGCGCCGAGGCCGCCGACCCGACCTATCTCTACGACGTCCCTCGACTCGTCGACGACTACGTCCGCACCGGTTTCGACGGAGTCATCAACTTCCCCACGACCGGTGCACGCAACACCCACAACCCCGAGCGCGATGCCGTCGGGCTGGGGGTGCACCGGGATTACGAGCTCGTCGCCGCCGCTCGCGCGGCGGACACGTTCACCATCTGCTACGCGTACACGGAAGAGCAGGCGCGCGGCGTGACGGAAGCAGGTGCTGACGCCATCGTGCCGCACGTCGGCTGGACAACCGGCGGTTTCGTCGGCGCGGGCGCTTCGGCCCTCGAACTCGACGCGGCGTGCGAGCGAGTGCAGTCGTTTCTAGAGGTCGCGCGTGCCGTGAACCCCGATGTCTTCGTCCTCTCGCACGGTGGACCTCTCGAGGGCGCCGATTCGACTCGATACCTGTACGAGAACACCGATGCGCAGGGCTTCCTCGGCGCATCGAGCGTCGAGCGCCTCCCGGTCGAAGCGGGCATAGTCGAGACGATCCATGGCTTCCGTCAGCATCGTCCCCGAGCATCCCGGACAACCGGAACCGCCACGAACGGAGAGTACGCATGACCGTCGAAACGCCCTTCTCGCGCTCCGCGATCCTCGATCGCCTGGCGCGACGTCGGGATGCTGGTGAACCGATCCTCTCCGCTTCCGCCGGCATCGGCCTCGTCGCCAGATCTGCTGAAGCCGCAGGAATCGATCTCTTGAATATCCAGGTCACGGGCATCTCGCGGCATCTCGGTGTGCCGACGACCACAACGCTAGGCAACGCGACCGCCCTCACGATAGAGGCCCTGCCGGAGATCGCCAACGTGGTCGAGCACACACCGATCATCGGTGGCCTCGAGGCGACCGATGGCTCGCGGCGTGACCTCCGAGCCACCATCCGCCGGTACCGCGACCTTGGTTTCAACGGCATCAGCAACTTCCCGACCGTGGGGTCGATGCTCACGTGGGCAGACATCCGCCGCTCGGTCGGCGAGGGGATCGACCGGGACTTCCAGCTCATCCGACTGGCAAGGGAAGAGGACCTCTTCACCCTCGCGCACGCCTACACCGCCGACCACGCTGCGGAACTCGCAGCATCCGGCGCAGACGTCGTGGTCGCACGGTGCGGCGCGACAGCCGGGGGTATGGTGGGCCAGCCCCGCGAGAACGTCTCGGCGGAGGCAGCCTGCGAGTACGTGCAATCGGTCATCGACTCCGTCCGCCGAGCGAGTGCCGACACCTACGTGATCGCCCACGGAGGCCCCTTCGCCACGCCAGAGGACGCACCCAGCCTGTTCGCGTCCACAGACGCGGACGGCATACACGGCGAGTCGGCCATCGAGCGCATCCCCATCGAAGTCCACGTCGCCAAGCAGGTCGCCGCGTTCAAGAACCAGCGGATCCGGGTCGCTTAGGCGGACGGGATGAAGGAGCTACGCCTTGGCTGAGTCGACAGTCACCCGTGCCGTGACGGACAAGTTCAGCGCTCTGGACGGCGCATTCCCGATGACGGGAGTCGAAGCGCTCGTCAGGTTGCCACTGGACATGCGGCGCATCGATGTTAGACATGACCGGTCGACCGCTGCGTACATCTCGGGGTACGAAGGCTCGCCACTCGGCGGATACGACATCGCGCTGCTCGCACAGAAGGGCGAACTCGACCGGCTCGACATCATCTTCCATCCCGGGGTGAACGAGGAACTGGCTGCGACCGCGGTGCAGGGTGCACAGCTCGCCCCGACGTTCGACGACGCGAGGGTCGAAGGCGTGACCGGGTATTGGTATGGGAAGTCTCCCGGCCTCGACCGCGCATCCGATGCGATACGCCATGCGAACCTCAGCGGAGCGCATCCGCGTGGAGGAGCGGTGGCGCTGCTGGGAGATGATCCGTCCGCCAAGTCGTCGACTGTGCCAGGCGCATCGGAGGCGCTGCTCGCCGACCTCGGCATTCCGGTCCTCTATCCCGCCACTCCCCAAGAGGTGCTCGACTTCGGTCTGCATGCGGTGCACATGTCGCGAGCGTCGGGCCTGTGGACCGCGCTGAAGGTGGTGACGAACGTCGCCGACGGCAGCGGCATGGTCGACGTCGACCCGAGCCGGCTGTCGTTCGTGGCCCCCGACAACGTTTTCAACGGCCGGCCATACGAGCACACAGTTCACGCCAGGATGCTGCAGCCGAATCTCACCGGGCTTGAGCGAAGCCGCAACGGCGAGCGTCTTGAGATCGCGCGTCGGTATGCAGCGGTGAACCAACTGGACAGAAACTTGGGCGCGGGTGAGGGCGCTCGTATCGGCATCGTCGCAGCAGGCAAGACGGCAGTCGATGTGAACCATGCGCTGACCCGCCTCGGCGTGCCCGCCCACCAGCTGTCGTCCCATGGCATCAGAGTTCTGCGCCTGGCCATGATCCACCCTCTCAACGCTGTTGCGATCCGAGAGTTCGCCGAGGGCCTGTCCGAGATCGTCGTCATCGAAGAGAAGCGACCGTTCCTGGAGATGGGTGTGAAGGATGCCCTGTACGGTGTGGCCTCACCGCCGCTGGTCGTCGGCAAATACGATCCCTCAGGCGCTCCCCTTCTACCTGCAGAAGGGGAGCTCGACCCCGACGTGATCGCGGAGATGCTGACCCGCCGACTGGCGGCCCAGGGCGTCGCACCCGGTGTCGACTGGAGCGAGAGGTTCGAAGGCACACGACCTCGGCGCCAGCTTTCGATCCGCCCTGTGTCGTCTGACGCGAATCGCACCCCGTACTTCTGCTCGGGGTGTCCGCACAGCCGATCGGCGAAGGTCCCGGACGGCTCCCTGGTGGGCGGCGGCATCGGCTGCCATGCGCTGGTCATGGTCATGCCGGAGAGCCAGGTCGGCGATGTCGCGGGCCTCACGCAGATGGGAGGTGAAGGTGCGCAATGGAACGGCATGTTCCCGTTCGTGCAGCGCAGCCATCTGATCCAGAACATCGGCGACGGCACCTTCCATCATTCTGGGAGTCTGTCTGTCCGAGCGGCTCTGTCGTCCGGCGCCAACATCACGTTCAAACTGATGTACAACTCCGCCGTCGCCATGACAGGCGGTCAGGACGTGACCGGTGGAATGACGGTGCCCGAGATCACTCGCACGCTCTCCGCCGAGGGAGTGGGCCGCATGATCATCACCACCCGCGAACCGCGCTCATACAGCCGAAGAGGACTCGCGAAAGGCGTGGAGGTCTGGGGGCACGACCGTCTCCTCGAGGCTCAGGAGGCTCTCGCCGCCACACCGGGGGTGACATTCCTGATCCACGACCAGGAATGCGCGACCGAACTCCGCCGCAAGCGCAAACGCGGCCTGGCGCCCGATCCGAGCACCCGCGTGCTCATCAACGAGCGAGTCTGCGAGGGGTGCGGTGACTGCGGTCGCGTCTCCAACTGCCTCTCGGTGCGTCCGACCACCACCGAGTTCGGACGCAAGACTCAGATCGATCAGTCGTCCTGCAATAAGGACTATTCGTGTCTCGACGGCGATTGCCCGTCGTTCATGACCATCACCCCAGGAAAGCGCGGCCAGCGTCGTGACCGGCCCTCTCGCGCCCGCATGCTCGACGCGTCGTCCCTGTCCGAGCCGGAACTGCCATCCGCGCGGACGCCGTACACCATCCGTGTGCTCGGGATCGGCGGCTCCGGTGTCGTCACCCTGTCGCGAATTCTCAGCGTCGCCGCGGCGGCGGATTCCCGATCTGTCCGCTCCCTCGACCAGACCGGCCTCGCGCAGAAAGGCGGCGCCGTCATCTCGGATGTGAAGATCAGTGATGAGTCGGCAGACATCGCCAGCAAGGCTGTGGCGGGCGAGGTCGATCTCTATCTCGGTTCGGACCTGCTCGTCGCCGCGAACCCTGTGAATCTGGCGACGGCCGACCCCTCACACACCGTTGCCGTGGTGTCGACAGCTCAGATCCCCACTGGACAGATGATCGTCGACACGACCATCGACTTCCCGCCCGTCGCGGACCTCATCGACGTGATCTCGGCCGCGACACGCAACGACGCCGGCATCTACTTCGATGCCCGCGCCTACTCGGAGTGGCTGTTCGGGGACGATCAGTACTCCAACCTCCTCCTTCTCGGCGCCGCATTCCAGGCGGGCTGCGTGCCGATCCATGCGGAGCGGATCGAGGAGGCCATCCGGGCGAACGGAGTGAAGGCGGATGCCAACATCGAGGCGTTTCGTCGCGGGCGGCAGTTCGTCGATCAACCCGAACGGCTGGAGCGGGACATCTCCAAGGCACGGCCGGTCGCCGCGGAACCCCATGCGACGACGGCGGAGGAGAAGGCTGCGATCGCCATGGTCGAGGTGGCTCCCGATTCGCGAGTCGCAGCCCTTCTCGAGGTACGCGTGCCCGAGCTGCGACGTTTTCAGAACATTCGTTATGCACGGCGGTACACGGCGTTCGTCGAGCAGGTCCGCAGAGCTGAGGCACCGCTCGGCTCCGAGCTGCTGACGGAGACCGTGGCCATGTACCTGTTCAAGCTCATGGCGTACAAGGACGAGTACGAGGTGGCGAGACTGATGCTGTCCGATGCCGGCGCAGCGAGAGCTCGCAGCGAGTTCGGCGACGGCACGAAGGTGCACTACCGCCTCCATCCCCCGATCCTCCGGGCGCTCGGAATGAAGCGGAAGATCGCGCTCG
Organism: Microbacterium esteraromaticum; assembly: GCF_014084045.1. NCBI lineage: Bacteria > Bacillati > Actinomycetota > Actinomycetes > Micrococcales > Microbacteriaceae > Microbacterium > Microbacterium esteraromaticum. The sequence continues at coordinate 1,679,332 of NZ_CP043732.1, read as the reverse complement.
GCTCATGGGCTCACCCGCTGTTCCGACTGCTCGTGTCCGGTCGCCGGCTTCGCGGCACGCCGTTCGATCTCTTCGGCTACACGGCCGTGCGGCGCGCGGAGCGGGAGCTGATCTCGAGGTACATCGACGAGATCGATGCTCTTCTCGACGACCTCACCGCCGAGTCGCTGGAGACGGCGATTGCGATCGCGGCGCTGCCCGACGTCATCCGGGGCTACGAAGACATCAAGCTCGCGAACATCCAGATCTACGACGACCAGATGAGGACGTTGACCGAGGATCTTCGTCGCGGCGTCATACCGGCCGGCTGAGCGCGCGCCGCTCACCGGGGGTGCGCGGGCCGAGACGTTCTCGCCCTCGGGGGCAGTGCTGCGGCGGCTATGGCGCCGGCGAGCTCGGTGAACCCCTCAGAGATCGCGGAGCAGGTGATGCGAATGAACTCCGACGGGAGCGGTGCGCTGAGAAAAGACGACCCGAGTGCCACGGCGATCCCGGCGTCGCGCATCGCCAGCCGAATCCGCGCCTCGTTCTCGTTCGCGACGGGAACCCAGATGTTGATGCCGTCCTCCCCGACGATCTGAAATCCCTCCCGGCGCAGCGCCTCCACCATCGAACGCCGCCGATGCGCGTAGACCGCACGAGCGTTGGCCAGCTGCGCGAGCGCTCGCTCATCTGTGAGGAGGTACAGCAGAACGTGCTGAAGCAGTCGGCTCGACCACCCCGGGCCGAGCGCCCGCGCGTTGTCGAGTCTCACGATCGTGTCGGCGGCGCCACCGACCGCGGCGAGCCGCAGGTCGGGTCCGAACGCTTTGGAGAAGCTCAGGATGCGGATCACACGGTCGGGGAGGTACGACCCCAGGCTCACTTGGCTGGCCGAAGTGATGCCCCCGGCATGGTCATCTTCGATGATCAGGACGGACGACCCCGTCAGCACCGCTGCGAGATCCTCGGCCCGCTCGTGCGTCATGCTGACACCGGACGGATTCTGCGCTCGCGGCTGCAGCACGAGCAGGCTCGGCCGCATCTCGAGAGCATCTCTCAGCGACCCGGGCACGATTCCATGCTCGTCCAGCGGCAAACCGATGATCTCCGCCCCCGCGCGCTCGATCATGTCGAGGACGGGCGGGAACGTCGGGTTCTCGACGAGGACCCGATCTCCCACTCTGAGAGTGAGCCTGAACAGTCGGTCGATGGCGTCCAGAGCGCCATCGACAACCGTGATGGCTCCTGGCTCGAAGGGCCAGCGGCGACGCAGCTCCCACTCGAGGTCGGGAAGCACCGGCTGCTCCATGTACCCGCTCGTCAGTATCGCGGTGTCCTGCGCCGCCAGCGACATCAGGGCCGCACCGACGTCGGGAAGCAGCGCAGGGTCCGGTGTGCCGCTGGTGAGGTCCCACAAAGGCATCAGCTCTTTGTCCGACGCCGCGTATCGCGGCGGGCGGGTCGATTCGGCGGCACCGCGCACCACGGTGCCGCGCTTGCCCTGAGCGATGACCAGCCCCGACTGCGCCAGAGCCTGGTAGGCATGCTGCACGGTGGTGGGACTCACCTCGAGTTCATCGGCGAGCGCGCGGATGGCCGGCAGTCTGGTCGCCACGTCGAGTTCGCCCGATGTGATCAGCCGTCCGATCTCAGCGGCGATCCCCTTCGCCGTGCGGCTCCGCACCTGTGTGGCCAGAAGCATTGAACCACTCTATGTGACGAGATCGCCCATGGCCTGTCTTCGCACCCATTTGACGAGGGTCCGCCGTGTCGATGGCGATTCCCGGCCCGGGAACATCATGGGCCACCCGATGCTCCACACCTGTCCGATGTAGATGTCGCCTCTGCTGTCGACGGCGACTCCATGCGGCGCGACGAGCTGCCCCGGTTCGACACCGGCGGAGGGCTGCATCGCTATGCGAGCGAGGACCTCTCCGGTCGACGACAGGATGCTGATCCTTGGACCCAGGTTGGGAGCACCGCGGTTGAACGCCCACATCGGCCCCAGCTCTGCGACGGCCCATTCTCCGGTCGGGGTGCGAGCAAGGGCCGAAGGTCGGTGCACGCCCTGCCAGACGTCCACGACCCGTCCATCAAGATCGAGCAGCTGGATCCGATGGTTCTCACGGTCGGCTACATAGAGCAGGTCGTCGTGGATGTTGATGCTGTGCGGAAGATTGAATTCACCCGGCTCCACACCGGAGGATCCGAACGACGACATGTGCCGTCCCTCGGCGTCATAGCGATGAATCGTCGCGTTCCCGTACCCGTCGCTGACGTACACATCGCCATTCGGCGACTCGACCGCCTGCGTGCATCGGCGGAACGGATGGTTGCTCATGAAGGGCGCCGGCGATCCGGGGGAGCCGATGACAAGAGCGACAGCACCCGAGCTGTCGATCTTACGAACGGTGTGGTCTCCGTCATCCGTGCACCACAGCACGCCATCTCTGCCGGCGCTGATCCCATGGGGGTTTCGGAAGATCCCTGCTCCCCACTCCTGCAGAATCCTTCCCTCCGCGGAGTACCGAGTCAGTGGCGTCGGCGCCCGACGGAAGGCGGTCACGGAGTCGTCGTCCCCGACTACAACCCCCGCGACATCCGCCGATGGGGCGCTTTCATGTTCGGCAGGCCAGTCCACCGGTGCGTACCGGTACTCGCCGTCTCCCAGCTCGCACGAACGCTTCTCCTTCGGCTCCACAGCATCACCACCGACGGCGAAGAAGCCGGCTGACCCAGAGCAGCGACGCCACCACCGAGAGGATCAATGCAGCGATCAGCGTGCCCATCACAGCCAGCTGGCTGAAGCTCCCCACTTCGTACGTCTGCAGGATCGCGAAACCTGCGACCTGCGTGCCCGGCTGCGCCAGAACCCGTGACATGGTCGCCTCACCGGCCATCATCGCGAACAGCAACGCGAACGCGGCTATGAACCCGGGAAGCGCAAGCGGCGTCACGATCTTCACTCGCGTTCGCCATTCGGACGCCCCCGCGACGCTTGACGACTCGAGCAGCTCTCTACGCACCTGGGCCACCGCGGATTCCGCGAGGATCGACGCATACGGCAGGTAGTTGATGATGTATGCCCCGATCAGCAGCACCATCGTTCCTCCGAGGTGGAACGGCGCTCCATAGAACGCCATGACGAAGCCGATGGCCAGCACGACGCTCGAGATGGCCGCGGGGATCTTCATCACCCCCAATCCGACCTCCGCGAAACGGGATCTCCGAATGCTCACCGAGGTGGTCAGCAGCCCGACCACCAGCACCGCGATCGTGGCGCCGATTGTCGCGTAGATGGCACTGTTGACGATCGCGCCCCCGAGGTTCTCCGATTGGAGGACCTGTTGGAAGTTCGAGAAGCCGAGCGACGCGGCATCGATGTCGGGTGTCCAGTACGGCTGAAGCGCCACGAGAACCAGTGCGAACAGCGGCAGCACCGCCGAGCAGAGGAAGAAGCACATCATGACGGCGCGCACCAGCCACTTCGCCCACCCGAGCTTCATGAGGCTGGCCTTCGCGGCCTTCCCGCCGATCTGCGAGAACCTTCCGCCCTTGCTCACCTTGAAGTAGATCAGCCACAGGCTGCCTGTCACGAACAGCATGAACAAGCCCATCACCGATCCTTCTCCCAGCTGCGCCGGATACGAGGCGGTCACGAATCGCACCGTGTGCACCGAGAGGATGTCCAGCCGGGCAGGCGTGCCGATGATCAACGGAACGGAATACTCCGCGATTCCGACGATGACCGCCAGAAGCGCGCCGCCGAGGATCGCGTGCTTCACCGCGGGAAGAGAGATCCGCCACACTGTGCGGCGGATCCCGGCGCCCGCGACGATCGATGCCTCCTCCAGGGCCGGGTCCACATTGCGCAGAGCGTTCTGCAGAATCAGGAAGGGGAACGGCACCAGCGTCAGGGTCATCACGAAGATGAGCCCTGGAGTGCTGTGGAGATCGGGAATGATCGCATCGAGAAGCGGATACCTCTCGACCTGACGCTGCAGCAGCCCGACCCGCGGCGCGCCGAGCATCACCCAGCCCGTCGCGAGAACCATCCCCGGCACGACCAGCGGGATGAGAGGCAGGATCTGCCCGAACCACCCCATCGCCGCGTCTGTGCGCTCGTTGGCCCAGGCAAGCAGTGCGGCGATGACGACGGCGGCGGCGCTGGAGCAACCCACCACGATCACGGTGTTGCGCAGAGCATCCGGAAACCACCTCGCACCGAAGACGTCACGCACGGCGTCCAAGGAGAACAGCCCCTCGGGAGCGAATCCGGTGGTGAAGAGGCGAAGCAGCGGGAGGAAGATCGCGACGCAGAGGATCACCACGATGGCGACCACGGCCACTCGCTGCAGAGTCACCGAGAAGGCGCTCGCCCTGCGGCGATCGCGAGACTCCGATCCGACGGGAACGACCCCACGCGGAGCGGCGCTCTCTCTGTCGATTAGTGGCTGAGTCATCGGTCGACCACCCTTGCCCGGGCGACATCGAGCGTCAGAGCGACGCCCGCACCGATAGCGGGGATGAAATGGGACTTGAGGCACAGGGCGCGCACGCGTTCGCCTCCTGGGAGAGCGATGTCCACCTCAGAGCTGGCTCCGCCGTAGTCGATGCCGACGACCTCCCCACGCAGCGCGGTCTCGGATCCGTCACCATCGTCCGGCCGGAGTGCGACGTCCTCCGGCCGGACGATGAGATACGCCGATTGCCCCTGCGCCCAGGAGGTGCTGCTCGGTGCGGTGAGGACCCCCAGGGCAGACGACACCGTGACGGACTCGGGCGTCTGGCCCGCGATCGTGCATTCCACGATGTTGGCGCGTCCGACGAACTCGGCGACGTACCTCGTCGCCGGCTCGTCATAGATCTCGGTGGGGGTGCCGATCTGCACGACCTCGCCCTCGTGCAGCACCGCGATGCGAGTCGCGAGCGACAACGCCTCCTCCTGATCATGGGTCACGTAGAGCGCCGCGAAGCCGATGCGGGCGTGCATCGATCGGATCTCCTCTCGCAGCTGGTGACGAACCTTCGCGTCGACGTTCGAGAGCGGCTCGTCGAACAGGATGACGGCAGGATCGATGACGAGCGCCCGTGCAAGGGCCAGCCGTTGCTGCTGCCCCCGCTCAGCGTCCCCGGATACTCACCGGCCAGGCGCTCGAGGCCGACTGCAGTCAGCACCCGGCTGACGCGCTCAGCGATCTCCTTCTTGTCACGGACCCCGTGGGACTGCAGCGGATAGGCGACGTTGTCGCGAACCGTCATGTGCGGCCACAGTGCGTACGCCTGGAAGATCATCGAGAGACCGCGTTCGTTCGCATTCAGCATGACCTTGGCATCCGATGAGAAGACCGTCCGGCCGCCGATCGAGATGCTGCCGCCGTCTGCGTCTTCGAGCCCTGCCACGCATCTCAGCAGGGTCGTCTTACCGCAGCCGCTGGGCCCCAGAAGCACGACGAGCTCCCCAGGGTCGACCTGCAGCGATACGTCATCGATGGCACGTACGTCCTCGCCGGACGAACCTCTTCGCTTGAAGGTCTTGAACAGACGGTCCACCCGGATTCCGCGGTCAGATTCCGGGTGAGCGACTTCGCGGAGGTCATCCATCGCGGCTGTGAGAGCAGTCATGGTCGATTTCCTTTTCCCACCGTGCAGACGGCGGCTAGTTGAGGTCCATCGCGTCAAGAACCGGGTCCTTGACGGACTGCGGGATGTTGAGGTCGAACACTTCGAGCGACGGATCGATGTGGAAGGCATCGCAGTCCCCCTCCGCCTTCGCGTTGAGCGTGCCGAGCTGCCCGATCGTGCACTGGATCTCCTGCGCCTGCGCAGATAGCAGGAAGGCGGCGAGGACGCGCTGCGCGTTGGGGTGCGGCGGATTGGCAGGCAGCGCCATCGTCGTCGCCGACACCTTCGCGGGGAGAAGATCGAGATGCTCGACGGGCGCCCCCTGCTCACGGATCTGTGCACTGTGGCTGCGGGCCACCGGTCCTCCGATGTCGAACGCCCCGGCAGCGACCTGCTGGCTGAGCGATGCCCCGCTCTCAGACAGCGTGGCGTCGTTGGCGAGGAGCCCCTGCCCGAACGCGGCCCCGTAGCTTTCGTACATAAGCGCATGGAACGCGAAGTAGGCGCTGGCCGATCGTGGATCGGCCACCATCACTCTCCCCTTCCACTTCGGGTCTGTGAGGTCTTCCCAGGTCTCGGGAAGCTCGTCCTCTGTGACCCGATCGGTGTTGTAGGCGAGCGTCCAGGTGTAAGCCGCTGATGTGATCGAGCGCGGGCGGTGCTCGGGTGCGGCCTGGTCGAGCGGGAAGTCCCCCAGGGTCGGGATGATCGAAGGGTCCATCTCGCGGATGTTCACGAACCATTCGGGGTTGTCGGCGATGACCGGCTCGAAGATCGAGCTCTCGAGCACATCAGCGGGCGAATCGCCTGTCGATTCGTACTCCTGCACGAATCGGTTCGGGAGGGTGTCGACGCTGTCCCGTACGACCTTCACCTCGATCCCCGGGAACGCTTTGGCGAAGGCATCGATAGTGGCGCTGCTGACCTCCTGGCTCTGATTCGAGTACAGGATGACCTCGCCCTCCTCGAGCGCCGCGGCCACGACGTCGTCCCAGTCGTCGGGCAGGTGCTCGGCATCCCGCTCTTGGAAGCCCGTGATGGAGGAGGCCGGTGCCTCCGGTGCGCTGCACGCGATCAGCGACAGTGCCATACCGCCGCCGACCAGCGCGGGAAGAATGAGGCGAAGGCCCCGGCGTCTCGTGGTTCTCATGCTGCAGATCTCCTTCGATTACAGTTCGGGTGTTCGGGCGTTCGGGTTGAGGATGACGTCAGCGCGTGTTGTAGCCGGCGAAGGACTTGACCGTGTCGATGATCGCCCGCTCGATCGGGATCCGCTCGACCGAGGAAGCGCCGACGAACCCCTTCGCATCCGAATTGGCGTAGAGGTATTCCGTGTCTTCGGGAGTGGCGATCGCGCCTCCGTGAGCCAGGCAGATCACGTCGGGGTTCTCGGCGGCGGCGGCGTCGATGATCTCCTGCACATGCTCCACGGAGCGCGCCAACGAGGTGTCGTCGTCGCTGCGACCGATCATGCCCCCCGTGGTCCAACCGGCATGCGGCACGACGACGTCGGCGCCGGCCGCGGCGAGGATCCGACCCTGCTCGATGGTGAGCGCGTATGCCATCGTGAACACGTTCATCTCTCGGGCGATGCGCATCATCTCGGCTTCCACGCCCAGCCCCTGGCCGACATGCTCCCGCATCTTGGCTCGCTCCGGATTGATCGCCTCTGTCGGGAAGTTGATGAGCCCGTCGTATCCCGTGTCTACGAAGGATCGCACGAGGCGCTCAGTACGCCGGTAGGTCGGATCGCCGGCCCATGCGCCGCCGATGATCGGGGTCTTGTCCACGACATTGTGCAGCTCGTCGTACATCTGCATGGTGATCGCGTTCGAGTCCCCGAGAATCGTCGTCGGCAATCCCATGATTCGAGAGCGCCCGGTGCTGTAGACCACGATGAGGTCGGCGCCTCCGGCCTCAGCGGCCTTGGCGATGAGCCCGGCGCTGCAGCCGGCGGCGACGATGGGCTGGCGCGCAGTGATCTTCGCTCGGAGGTTGGCGAGGATGCTTTCACGGGTGAACTCGATGAAGGAAGGCACGGTGGGTAACTCCTTTTGCAGTGATTCAGACGGACGTGGACGGAAGCAGTTCCAGGAAGGCCCGGGCTGCGATCGCAGCGAACTCGGGATCGTTGATGTTGTGCGGATGGGTGCTGAACGGGATGGACGAATGCAGCTCGGCGCGCATGGTGTCGATCCACGCTGCGTCGGCCTCTGCTGAATGGAATGGACCACCGGGTGCACTGAGCTCAGAGAAGCCCCGCTCTGGGACGACGACACTGACCGGGCCGATGGACGCATTCAGTTTCGCGGCCATCGAGTTGGCGAGCACCCGCATGTCATCCGCATTGGTCCTCATGAGCGTCGCCGCGGGAGTGTGCTCGTGCAGGCGACGGCCTCGATACCGCTCGGGGACGCTGTCGCGTCGACCGAAGTTCGCGATGTCCAGCGCACCGGGCACCACCAGCTGAGGTATCCCGGCTCGTCCGGCCGCACGAAGCCTGTCGGGTCCGGCCGTGGCGATGCCGTCGAGCAGGTCGTCCACGAGCTCCGTCGTCGTCCATTCGGCGACGCTCGCGACCACGCGATCCTCGATCAGGCTTTCCAGCATCATGCCGCCGTTGCCGTTGGCGTGGAACACTGCGACGTCCAGACCTGCCTCTTCGAGCGCGCTCTTCAGCGCCATTCCGCCGCGAGTGGTCACGCCGAACATCGTCATAGCCGTGACGGCCGCATGCTGCGGGGCACCGCGGTAGGACGCCACGGCGACGGCCCCGACCACTGCACCGGCTGCACGGCGGAGCACCTCGCGGAGGAGACCATTGAGGCCCGCGATGTCTGTGATGCTGGGCACGACAATCGTGTCGCTGCCCTCGAGGTAAGTTCCAGCGCGTGTCGCCAGGGTGGTGACGAGCACCTTCGGGATGCCGAGTGGAATCCGCTTGGCGATCTCGGCGAACAGCCAGGTGCCTTGACCGCCGCCGAGCCCGATCAGGCCTCGCAGGCTTCCGTCTTTGACGAGCGGCAGCAACGCCGCGGCTGCGTTGTCGACGACACCCTGCATCGCGACTCGCTTGGCCTCGGGACCGAGCGACCGGTCACCCGTCCCTGGAGAGTGAACGGGCTCTTCGGAAGGGAGGCTCGAGCCGTCGAGCGACAGGTCGACATAGAGGGGCTTGGTGCCGAGGGCGGCGATCCGCTCACCCACGAACTCGGCCTCGCGGCCCTTGGTGTCGAAGGTCGCGAGCACTGCGATGTAAACCGCCATTGGTCTTTCCGCCTCATACATGAATCGTGTTGTCATATGTGACACGCTTTCGCCAACCTAAGCTCACGCCGGATCGGCTGTCAAGGGCGAGTCGTCGCTCACTTTCCCCGCATTGACAAGTCGGGGACTGGCGAGCATCATGACATTCACTTATGAAACACTCATTCGAGTACGAAACAGGAGTGCGATGAACGACGACACACGCAACCAGGCGAAGCGCCTGCTCGTCACTTCCGGAGTCGCCAGGCTCGACCGTCGCCACCTGGAGCAATTCTCCGAAGCCGGATTCGAACTGGATCTGCGATATGAGCTCAGCGGCATCCGCGACGAGGAGACCCTCGTCGATGCCCTGGACGGCGCTTGGGGCGTGATCGCCGGAACCGAGCACTACACTCGCGCCGTCCTCGAGCGCTCCCCTGGTCTGCGAGTGATCGCGCGGTGCGGCGTGGGCTATGACGCGATCGATGTCGACGCGGCAGACGACCTCGGCACGGTCGTCACCACAACGCCCGGAGCCAATGACGAGTCAGTGGCCGAGTTCGCCGTCGCCCTCGCCGTCGCGCTGCTCGGCAGGGCGGCGCCGGCACGTCGGCTCGCCGATGAGACCGTGGCCGTGATCGGGCTGGGTGCTATCGGCATGGGAGTCGCCCGTCGATTCGCGGGGTTCGGCAGCCGGGTGCTGGGTGTCGACCCCTGGGCAGACCCTGCGGCCTGCAGAGCGGAGGGCATCGAACTGACCGGCATGCCTGCGGCCCTCGCCGCAGCGGGCGTGATCTCCCTGCACGTTCCGCTCAGCAGCGCCACCGCAGGGCTCATCGGGGCAGAGCAACTCGCCCTGATGCCGCCCGACTCCCTTCTCGTCAACACCGCTCGCGGGGAGATCGTCGACGAAGGGGCACTGCTCGATGCGCTCCGCTCCGGCTCCATCGGCGGCGCCGCACTCGACGTCTTCCTCGACGAGCCGCTGCCGCCGGGCCACCCCATCCGCGAAGTGTCGTCGACGATCCTGACGGGGCACATCGCGGGCATGACCCAGGCAAGCGTGATGGCGATGCTCGACGACACACTCGCGCACCTCCTGCGGATACGTGCGGGGATGCTGCCCCGGCGCGGTGTCGTAAACAGACGTCTGCCGGCGAAAGGCGCACCTTCGGCCACCACGACAGCCGACCTTTAGGAGCGATGGATGACCGGCTCGAGCACGCTGAAGCAGCGTCTGGCACGCGGAGAGGTTCTGGCCGGCGCCTGGTGCTCGATCGGCAACGCCGCCTGCGTCGAGATCCTGGCGAACTCGGGCGCGGCCTATGTCGCACTCGACCAGCAGCACGGTGACATCTACCCGTCGACGACCCCTGCGCTGGTCGCGGCCGCGGACGGGCGCGCTCAGGTACTGATTCGCGTCGCGCGCAACGAACCACAACTGATCGAGAAGGCTCTGGATCAGGGCGCCGATGCAGTGATCGCGCCTCTCGTCGAAAGCCTCGACGACGCCCACCTCCTTCGCGACTCAAGCCGCTTCCCCCCTCACGGCAGACGCAGCTACGGCGGACGAACGCGAGGCGTCATGCGAGCAGACGGGGACCCGCGCACCGCGAATGATCAGGTCGCCTGCATCGCCCTGATCGAGACGATGGCGGGCGTGGAGAGCATCGAGGAGATCTGCACCCGGGGCGGGATCGACGCGGTCTACATCGGTCTGAACGATCTCGCGCTCTCTTTGGGGCTGTCCCCGAAGATGGCTGTCCAGGAGGGCCCACATGCGCGGGCCGTCGAGCGGATCGCCTCCGCGTGCCGTGACGCAGGCATCGCGTGGGGCGCGCACGCTTCACCGCAGACAGGCGTTGATGAGCTGATCGCCCGCGGGGCCCAGTTGATCACCGTATGCAACGACATCGCGCTCATCGAGAACGGGGCCCGGCATGCCGCCTCCGCCGCTGCTGCTGCGGCCGTCTCGGCGGCGGCAGCTCACAACGATTCGGCTCCGGAGACGCGCGCGCGCGTCAAGCGTCTCGCCGACCGCGACAGGGCAGTATGAAGTTGCTCCACATACTCCGGTGCATAGTCGTCCATGCTTCCCGTAACAGCGAGGCCCGCCCGCTTCTTGTATCCGGGCAGCGTCACCGGGACGGCGATCGCGAAGCGCCCGAGGATCGCCCCTTCGAGATCAACAGCAAAACCTGCGGTGCGCGACTCGTCGACCTCGCGCAAGAACTCGGTCCGATCGGTGATGGATCGAGAGGTGAGCGAGGGAAGCGATCGCGGCACCACCCTCTCGATCTCGGTCGTGTCGAGCTCTGCGAGCAGGACCTTTCCCAGTGCGGAGCAGTTCGCCGGCACCCGCGCCCCCACGTACGTCACGCTGACGAGGGCCTGCTCAGGTTGCTGCTTCGCAGTGATCAGCACGTCGAAGCCACTAAGGACGCCGAAGTTGACTGTCTGACCGCTCTCTTGCGAGAGCTCGCGGAGTATGTCAGTCAGCTCCTCGGGTTCACCGAGCTTGCCGATCGCCCCGGTGAACTCCAGCACACCATGGGCGAGGTGGTATCCGCGACCGCCTGCGCTCGTGACCAGGTCCACCTCCTCGAGCTCGCGAAGGACGCGAAAGGTCAGCGACTTGCTGGATCCCGTCTCACGTGCGAGCTCGGCGATCGGAAGCGGAATCGGCGAACGCGCGAGCGTGAGGAGCACGCGGGCTGCACAGCCGGCCGCGGGCGCAGAGTATCGCGACGATTCCGACTTGATCTCACCACCACCGCTCGATCGACGAATCGGCGCACGGGTCGTCACCTCGTTCGACATCAAAGCACCCCCACGGAGATCATGAAAGGAACTATATATGAACCAGCGACCCTGCCCGCGTCTCACACATGAACTATCGCAGCACTCTGACAGCGCTGGCCTCGATCACGCCAGCCCCGAACGCACCATCGCAGTCATCTCGGGCGAACCATACCGAAGCATCGCGCTCCGCTACCTTGCGGCCGAGGCGCACCTGTCCGGTCTGGTGGCGACACGATCGGATGACAAGAACCCCTGGGGAGCGCTCGTGATCGGACAGGCGGTCGATCGCAACGCTCTGCGGGGGCGATACAGAGAACTCCGGGCGGTGAGGATCGTCGGAGATCGACACACGGGCTCGAGCGGAGAGATCAGTCCCGAGCTCGTTGCCGACAGATGTCTGGCCCTTCTCCTCGAGCGGAGTCGGGCGGTGTCAGCCGCAGACCGCCTCGTCCGCGCAGGCGGGTGGCGCCCTGCCGACGTCCCTCCCGCGCTCCATGGAAGCTCGGTGGCGATCGTAGGCAAGGGCGAGCAGGCGGTGCGCACCGTCAACGGACTCCGCGCGTTCGGATGCATCACCGCCACGTACGGCTCGATCGCGAGCGCACACTCCGCGAGAGCAGACGAGGATTGGACCATCATCCTGCCGAGCGGCGGCAACACCGCTCACCCGATTTCGGCAGATTCAGCGACGACGATCGATGCTCGACACGTCTCCGCTCCGCCCTGCACGTGGAATGAACCTCAAGAACACGAGATTCGCCGCGCGGTTCGGGACCTTGCGGTGGCGGCCCTCGCCCCGGAGTGACCCCTCTCGGGAGGAACGCCCTGTTCTGACAGGCAGTCTCGAATCAGCCGCGGACGTTGCCGTTCGAGCAGGTCTGCACGGCGGCCGAGTTGCCCTTGATGGTCGAGGGCAGCTCTGCGACGTCATCCGGAACCGGGTTGGGGGTGCCGGATTCCGTGGGCGCGGGGGTCTCGGGCTCCTGCACGACCACACCGTCGTTCGCGGTGGTCTCGTGAGTGATCTGCAGCTGCTTGTTGGCCGCGATCGCGTCCCACAGGGCGGTCGCTGCGCGCTTGTCCGGCACGACCTTGTTCGGGTTGCTGGGGTCTTCGACGGTCGGGTACTGCACGAACACGATGTCCTCGAACGGCACGCTCTTCACGGCGAGGGCGATCTGGACGATCTTCATCGGGTCGGCCAGCGAGGTCGACGCCTCGAGGTTGCTGAGCCCGGTGTCTGCGAGGCGGAGCATCACGGGGACGTTTCCGAGAACTTCGCCGCTGATCAGCTTGCGCGCCAGGCTCGACATGTACTGCTGCTGGTTGCCGATGCGGCCGAGGTCGGATCCATCGCCCACGCCGTGGCGGGTGCGCAGGAACTGCAGCGCCTGAAGCCCCTGGATGGTGTGCGTGCCCTCGGCCATGTCGAGACCGGTGTGCCTGTCCTTGATGGGGCTCGCGAGGCACACGTCGACCCCGCCGATGGCATCCGTGATCTCGATCACGCCGCCGAAGGTGACCTTCGCGGCGAACTCGATGTCCTCGCCCGTCAGCGCGGCCACGGTCTTGACCACGCAGTTCAGACCGCCGTCCTCGCCGCCGTGCTCGTACGCCGTGTTCAGCGGCTGCTTGCTCATGGCCGACTTGGTGTCGCCGTTCGCATCGGTGCACTCGGGGATGGGCAGCATCAGGTCACGGGGAAAGCTGACGGCCGTGACGCGACGCGGCTCGGACGAGACGTGCACGAGCAGGTTCACGTCATTGAGCGTGCCGCCTGCATCCTTGCCGGAGCAGCGCTTGCCGAACAGCTCCTTGTACTTCTCCTCGCACGTGTCGACGCCTGTGAGCAGGATGTCGAACCCACCCGGGTAGGCGCCGATGTCCGGCGGCAGCTCCTTGGTGTCCTCGAGCTCGACCGCGTTGGCGCTGACGGTCGACGTGAAGCCGGTCAGGACGTAGCCTGCGACACCCACGCCGCTCACCAGGACCACGGCGAGTGCGACGCCGATCAGCTTGAGCAGCTGACCCACCGCACTGGGCGAGCTCAGCTGACCATGGCGCGCCACGGGCTGGCGCCGTTTGACGGACGTGCTCACTCGGGGAGGCCTTTCGACAGGAAGCGGAGGGTGTGGGATTCGAACCCACGGGACATTGCTGCCCACTGGTTTTCAAGACCAGGTCCATCGGCCGCTCGGACAACCCTCCCGACTCCGGTTCGCACCGGACGGTCAGACGTCGAGTCTATCGGCTTCGGGGGAAACCGATCGCGGACGCTCCATTCTCGCGTGAGCGCCTGGGTATCTTCTGGGCGACGTCGGTCAGAGAAGGGTGCGCAGGGCGGATGCCAGGCCGCCGTCCTCCACGGCGCCGGTGAGCTCACCGGCGGCGTTCTGCACCTCGTCGACGGCCTGCCCCATGGCCACGGCCCGTCCTCCGCCCGCGAGCGCCCAGGCGAACATGCCCAGGTCATTGCGGCCGTCGCCGGCCACGAGCACCTTCTCGCGAGGCGTCCCGAGCTGCGTCCGCACGCGCTCCAGGGCGGTGCCCTTGTCGACGCCCTTCGGAGCGATGTCGAGCCAGGCGGTCCACCCGACGGCGTACGAGACCTCATTCAGGCCCGCCTCGGCGACGATGCGCTGGAAGTCAGCCTCGTCGTGCTCGGGCGAGACGACGACGATGCGCGAGACGGGCTGCTGCATCAGCTCGTCGAAGTCGACCTCGCGGCCCGCATCGAGGGTCCAGTCGTCGAGCACGTCGGTGTAGAGCCTCTCCCCCGAGCCGAGTTCGACCATGTACCGCGCCTCGGGCAGGGTCTCGCGCAGCAGCGCGAGCACAGGCGCGGGATCGAAGACCTCGACACGCCACCGCTCCCACTCGTCGCCGACTCGCCGCATCACGACTGCGCCGTTCGAGCACACCGCGTACTCGGCCATCAGGCCGAGCTGGTCGATGTATCGCTTGGTGCCGCCCCAGCTTCGCCCTGTCGCGAGCATGACCTCGTATCCGGCATCCCGCACCTCGCCGACCGCCTCGACGACTCCGGGACTGAGGGTCTCGTCTTGCAGCAGGATCGTGCCGTCGATGTCGAGCCCGACGAGGCCGCGCGAGCTCACTCGGCGCCCTGCGCGCCTGCAGGCTCTTCCGACCAGCCGATCGGCCGCAGCACCTCGATGCCTCCCAGATATGGACGAAGCACCTCCGGCACCGTCACCGATCCGTCGGCCTGCTGGTGCGTCTCGAGGATCGCGACGATCCATCGCGTGGTCGCGAGGGTGCCGTTCAGGGTCGCGACGGTGCGCGTCTTCGCCGGGGACGCGTCGTCGGACTCAGGTCGGTATCGGATGTCGAGCCGGCGCGCCTGATAGGTCGTGCAGTTCGACGTCGAGGTGAGCTCGCGGAACGCGCCCTGGGTGGGCACCCATGCCTCGATGTCGAACTTGCGGGCCGCGCTCGACCCCAGATCGCCCGCCGCGACGTCGATCACGCGGTACGCGAGACCGAGAGCCGTGAGCATCTCCTCCTGCAGTGCGACGAGGCGGTCGTGCTCTGCCTCGGCGTCCTCGGGGGTCGTGTAGACGAACATCTCGAGCTTGTTGAACTGGTGCACCCGGATGATGCCGCGGGTGTCCTTGCCGTACGAACCGGCCTCGCTGCGATAGCAGGTCGACCAGCCGGCGTAGCGGTGGGCGCCCTGACCGAGGTCGAGGATCTCGTCCTTGTGGTACCCGGCGAGCGGCACCTCGCTCGTGCCGACGAGGAACAGGTCCTCCTTGTCGAGGTGGTAGACCTCGTCTGCGTGCTCACCGAGGAAGCCGGTGCCCTGCATGATCTCGGGGCGCACCAGCGTCGGGACGATCATCGGCGTGAAGCCGTTCGCCAGCGCCTTGTCGAGCGCGAGGTTCATCAGCGCGATCTCGAGGCGCGCACCGACTCCCTTGAGGAAGTAGAAGCGCGAGCCCGAGACTTTCACGCCGCGCTCCATGTCGATGGCGCCGAGCATCTCACCGAGCTCGAGGTGGTCGCGCGGCTCGAAGTCGTAGGTGGGCACGTCGCCGACGCGACGGAGCTCGACGAAGTCCTCCTCGCCGCCGGAGGGGACACCGTCGATGATGACGTTCTCGATGCGCTCGAGCGCGGATGCAGCGGCATCCGCAGCCTCGTTGGCCGCCTGCTGCGCGGCCTTGACCCTGTCGGCCAGCTCCTTCGCCTGCGCGACCAGCGCGGCCTTCTCGTCCTTCGGAGCCTTGGCGACCGTCTTGCCGAATGCGTTCTGCTCTGCGCGCAGCGTCTCGAAGGCGTTCAGCGCGTCACGACGCGATCGGTCGGCCTCGATCGCCGCGTCGACCGTTTCGGGCGCGTTCCCGCGCGCGATCTGTGAACGTCGGACGAGCTCGGGCTCGTCGCGGAGAAGGGCGAGATCGATCATGGCCCAAGTCTATCGAGGCGGTCCGCGCGGCCAGGGCGACGCCGGCCGGGGGCGGCCCAGGTCGTAGAGTGGCGTCATGTCGGCATCCGGGAACGAGCGCGCGCACGCGGCGCTCGTCCTCAACCCGGTGAAAGTCGACGCCGAGCGCCTGCGCTCGGGGCTGCTGTCGCTCTCCCGCGCCCACGGCTGGGCGCCGCCGCGGTTCTACGAGACGACCATCGAGGACCCCGGCCAGATGATCACGCGAACCGCTCTCGACGAGGGCGCCGCCGCCGTGCTCGCCGCCGGGGCGATGGCACGATCCGGGCCGTCGCCGAGAGCATGGCGGGCACGGGAGTCCCGTTCGCCGTCCTCCCCGGCGGCACCGGCAATCTCTTCGCCCGCAATCTCGGTCTGCCCCTCCTCGACATCGAGAAGGTGATGGAGGCCGTGTTCACCGGCTTCACGCATCCCGTCGACATGGGCTGGGCGCGACTCAGCCGCACCGACGGCAGCGTCACCGAGCACGGCTTCGTCGTGCTCGCCGGCATGGGGCTCGACGCCGACATGATCGCCAACACGCGACCCGACCTGAAGCGCTCGGTGGGCTGGGTGGCGTACCTCGACGGAGCCGCTCGCTCGCTGCCAGGCGCGAAGCCGTTCCGCGTGGTGTATCAGATCGATGACGGCCGGCTGCATTCCGCCAAGGTGCACAGCATGCTGTTCGCCAACTGCGGTGCCCTTCCCGCCGGTATCGCCCTGCTTCCGGATGCCTCACTCGATGACGGCGCCATGGACATCGCGCTGATCCAGGCGACCGGCCCGCTGGGTTGGCTGGGGATCTGGCGCAAGGTGTGGTGGGACAACTCGGTGCTGCGGCGCACCCGTGCCGGGCGGCTCGTGCTCGAGCGTCGGGGTCGCGACGCCTCGATCCGCTACCTGCGAGGAGCCGTTGCGGAGGCCGCGATGATCGGGCCCACGTCGATCGAACTCGACGGCGACGAGCTGGGCGTCGCGGTGCGGATGGTGTGCCGCGTGCAGCGCGGAGGACTCACGATCGTGCTGCCGGAGGGACACGACACCTCGCGCTTCTGATGGTCGGTCAGCCCTCGACCCGCACCGCCGCGTCGAGCCCGCCGCCGACGAGCGTCAGCTCGAACGGTCGATCGTCGTCTCCGGCCGGCACGAGGATGGGCGTGAGCCGCGGAGCCATGTCCATCGTGCAGACGCCGTCGATCTCGGCGAACGTGACGGTGGCGCCGGACTGCGCCGGCTGCACGTCGTCGACGACCGGCGCGCACGAACTGGAGCCCCAGGTCAGGAGCACGATGCCGTCATCGTCGAACCAGCTGGCTGACGGCTGATACTCGGTCGCGCCCTGCGGGGCCTCGGCGAGAGCATCGAGATCCGCATCGTCGGTGCGCTGTCCGTGCTCGACCTCCACCTCCACGTCGGCGGTGACGTCGACCCCCTCGGGGACGGGCACCAGGAGCGCGCGGGGGCGAGGTCGTCGGTGCAGGCCTTCTCGCCGCTCGCGGCGAGGGTGATCCGGATGCTCTGCCCCGATGCCGTGACATCGCCGAGCGATGGGGCGCACGACGATGATCCCCACGTCAGGATCGCGAGGGAGCGACCGCCGTCGATCCATGCCACCTCGACCTCGTCCGCCCCCGCGGCGATCGGCGGGGTGGAGACCCCGGTGGGCGCACTCGAGCTCGTCGGGGCGTCCGATCCTGGAGTCGTCGCGCACCCGGCGGCGAGCAGCGCGACGGCGGCGAGCGCTGCGGCGGAGGGAAGGACGCGGAAGAGGTTCATACCCCGATAGTGTCACGGCGACGGCGACCGTCCCACCGCCCTCGCCGACTACTGCAGCGCAGAGGTGAGTCTGGCGAGGTTGTCGAGCACCGTGGAGCGCAGTGGCTGCTGCATCCATTCGTCCAGCGTCAGCTCGCGGCTGAGCGCGCGGTACTCGTCTTCGACGACGCGCATCTCGTCGACGAACTCCTCGCCGCGGACGAGCATCGAGACCTCCATGTTCAGACCGAACGAGCGCATGTCCATGTTGCTCGACCCGATCACCGCGACCTGGTCGTCGACGGTGAGGCTCTTGGTGTGCAGGATGTAGGGCTTGGGGTACATCCAGATGCGGATTCCTGCGCGCAGCAGCGCCTCGTAGTAGCTGCGCTGCGCGTGGTAGACCATCGCCTGATCGCCCTGCTCTGACACGAACAGCTCGACCTGCACGCCGCGGTCCACCGCCGAGGTCACGGCCGCGAGCAGGGCCTCGTCCGGCACGAAGTACGGGCTGACGATCATGATCCGCTCCTGCGCGGCGTACAGCAGCCCCAGGAAGAGACGGAGGTTGTTCTCCACCTCGAATCCGGGACCGGAGGGAACGATCTGGCAATCCAGGTCTCCCGCTCCCGTCTCGACCCGGGTGATGTCGGTGCCATCCGGCACCGAATCGGTCTCGGCGTAGTAATCGCTGAGGAACACGCCGTTGAGACTTGCCACGACGGGGCCGTCCACCCGCACCATGAGGTCGACCCAGTGCAGGCCCTGCCTGATGTTCTTGGGCAGGTTGTACGAGGAGTCGGTGATGTTCTGCGAGCCGAGGAACCCGATCGTGCCGTCGACGACGAGCAGCTTGCGGTGATTGCGCAGGTCGGGTCGCTGGATACGGCCGCGCAGGGGCTGCACGGGCAGCATGAGATGCCAGTCGGCGCCCATCGCGTCGAGCCGTCTCACCGTCTCGCGGTACTTGGGCTTCCACCGGTTCGCCCAGTAGTCGAGCAGCACGCGCACGGGGATGCCGCGGGCGGCGGTCTCCTCCATCGCGCGGAAGAAGCCGTCGGTCGACTCATCGGCCTGCAGGATGTAGAACTCTACGTGCACATACTCCTCGGCCCCGCGGATCGCGTCGGCCATCGCGTCGAGGGACGCCTGGTAGTCGCTGATGAGGTGGGCGCCGTTGTCTCCCGAGAGCGGGAGTGCGCCCATCGCCTGATTCATCCTGACCAGCGGGGGGAACCACTCCGGCGGATCAGGACGAAGGCTGCCGAGGTGCAGGCTGCTCGCGATCTCGGCGATGTACTCGTTGACCTGGGTCTGCTTGCGACGACGGTGGCGCGGCAGCTTGGGGTTGCCGATCAGCAGGAAGAGCAGGATGCCGAGCACGGGGATGAAGAAGATCGCCAGCAGCCATGCCATCGCGGCGGTGGGACGGCGGTTGCGCGGCACGACGATGATCGCGAACGCTCGGACGGTCAGGTCGATGACGACATAGCCGAGCACGGCCCACCAGGGCCAGCTGTTGATGTCGAGCACAGCGCCTCCCCTGCCGATAGCCTCGGTTCAGCGTAGCCGGTGCCTCAGACGCGGGGCGGCAGGCCGCGAGCTGCTCGCTCTTCGGCCTCGATCTGGGCGTGCACCTTGCGCTCCGTGCGATCGAAGCGAAGGATGCCGCGGAGCACGATCACGAAGACCACGCTCACGGCGATGGTCGGCAGAAGTGCCCATGCCGCTGCGACCCAGAAGTTCTCCACACCCTCATCGTACCGTCCGCGTCTATGAGCGAGGCCGACGCGAATCAGATGCGCCTGCATCCTTCCTGCACATCGCCGCCGATGCGGCAGCTGTGCACAGTTGCCGGCGAACGCCGCCGATCCGGGATCGCACGGTCGGCACCGGCGAGCACACTCCCTTCATGACCACGATCATCCACGCCACAGACCCCGCCGAGTTCCTCGGCCTCGTGCCGGCTCTCGCCGGCTTCACCCCACGGCGCAGCATCGTCCTGCTGCCCTTCCACGGCTCGCGCACCCAGGGTGCGATGCGCATCGACCTTCCAGCCGCCGACGTCGATCCCGACGACTTCGCCGACGTCGCGCTGCGGGCGCTGCTGCAGGTGCCCGATACCGATGCGGTGGCGCTCGTCGTGTACACCGACGAGCCTGTCGCACAGGTGCCCGACGGTGTTCTGCTGCCCCATCTGTCGCTCGCCGAGACGATCGTCGACGTCTGCTCGCACACGGGGCTGCGCATCGTGGAGGCGCTGTGCGTCACCGACGACGGATGGGCCGACTACCTCGACGATTCGCCGCTCGTCCACCCGCTCGACGAGATCCCCGCCGCACCAGCGGTGCCTGGCATCGGCGACGTCAGCGGCGACCAGCTCGCCGGCGCTGAGCTGCCCGCGAGCGACCTCGTGGAACGCGAGAGGGTCGGGCGCGCGCTGCGAGATCTCGCCGAGGCGATCGATCACAGCCTGCACGGTGGGGCGCGCGGCACCGAAGACCCCACGACTCTGATGACAGCCGAGGTGATGCTCGACGACCTGCCGCACTTCGTGGAGCACCTGCTCGACTCCCCCGCCGACGACGACCCCTACGCGTGCGCCGCACTGCTGTGGTGCCTGAGCCGCCCGCCGCTGCGCGATGCGATCCTCGTGCAGTGGGCGACCGATCTCGACTTCGGCTACCGCGCATTCGACGCCCAGCTTGCGTTCACGAGCGACCGCACGACGGTGCCGGATGCCGTGGCCGAGGTCTTCATGGGCCGCGGGCCGAGGCCCGACTTCGACCGGCTCGGCTGCGCCCTGCAGGTGGTGCGCTCCGCTGCTTCCCGTGCTCCGCGCCACGCCAAGGTCGGCGCTCTCACCGCGGCCGCCTGGCTGTCGTGGGCCATGGGGCGCTCATCCCACGCCGGCGCGTACATCGACGAGGCCCTTCGACTCGAGCCCGCTCACAGCATGGCCTCACTGATCTCGAACATCCTGGCGGCGGCGATGCTGCCGGAGTGGGCGCTGCGTCGACCGTGATCAGTCGGACGTCAGCGGATGCAGGCGCCGACCGAGACCTCGTCCGATGCCTCCGCGACCTGCGCGATCACAGGCAGCAGCTCGTCGTTGGTCATCGCGTAGCCGACGTTCTGCGTGGCGGCGTCCTTGGCGAACACCATGCCGGCGACCTGCCCCGCGTCGGTGAGCAGCGGTCCGCCCGAGTTCCCGGGCTCCACCTGCGCCCGCAGAGCGTACACGCTGCGCATGGCGGCGGTGTCTCCATAGATGTCGTTCACCGGAGCGCTCGACGACGAGATGACGCCCGCGGGCTCGACTCGGAACGGGCCGCCGAACGGATAGCCCATCACCGCGGCGCCGGCACCGGGCGACAGCGCCTCCGACAGAGCCAGCGGCTCGGCGCGCACATCCGCAGAGACCACGGCGATGTCGTCGATCGGATCGAAGTACACGACGGTCGCGTCGCGGGCGGCCTCTCCCGGCACCTCGACGATCGGCGAGCCGACGCCGGCGACGACGTGCGCATTGGTCATGATGCGGTCCTCGGCGATGACGAAGCCGGTGCCGGACGAGATGACACCGCACCCGTCGGCCGAGCCCGAGATCCTCACCACGGAGCCGGCCGCCCTCTCGAGTTCGGGTGTCGCGAGCTCGATCGGCGTCGGCTCCGGGGCGGCGTCGAGCTGTCCCGGCTGCAGCAGACCCTCCAGGCTCGGCAGTCCCGATTCGCCGAACACCAGCGAGTTCAGGCGGGCAGCCGCCTCGGCGACCGGCTGCGGGATGTACCTCTCGACGGTGCGCAGCAGGGTCGACGAGGCGACGGTCGCCGACAGACCGGGGACGCCCGCCGAGGAGATGGCCGACCCGACCATGGTGATCGCGAGCGCCGCGGCGATCACGGCTGTCACGCCGCCGAGCATCCGCTCCACCAGGCGCAATCTCAGCCGATCGGCGCCCTTGCGCACCAGTCGGCCGATCGCCGAGCCGATCGCCACCCCGACGGCCAGCAGCGCGACCGCGGTGACCACGAGCAGAAGCCCCCGCCAGCCGCTGTCGGGCACGGCGCGAGCGACGAGCGGCAGCACCCACGGCGCGGCGAGCGCGCCGAGCACGAGACCGCACAGCGACCCGAGCACCGCGAACAGCCCCGCACCCAGCCCCGTCGCAAGCGCTGCGATCAGCAGCACGGCGATCAGCAGGTCGACGAGGTTCGGCGTCACGGCCGGCGTCCGGTCACTTCACGAGCGGGAACAGGATGGTCTCGCGGATGCCGAGGCCGGTGATCGCCATCAGCAGTCGGTCGATGCCCATTCCCATGCCACCGCTCGGCGGCATGCCGTGCTCGAGCGCGCGCAGGAACTCCTCGTCGATCGGCATGGCCTCGTCATCGCCTCGCGCGGCGAGCTTCGCCTGCTCGACGAAGCGCTCACGCTGGATGACGGGGTCGACCAGCTCGGAGTATCCGGTGGCGAGCTCGAAGCCGCGCACGTACAGGTCCCACTTCTCGACCACGCCTGCGATCGAGCGGTGCTCGCGCACCAGGGGCGAGGTGTCGAGCGGGAAGTCCATCACGAAGGTCGGGCGCACGAGGTCGACCTTGACGAAGTGCTCCCAGAGCTCTTCGATCAGCTTGCCGTGCGTCGGGTGCGGCGGGATGTCGACCCCGTTCGCCTCGGCGAACGCGATGAGCTCGGCGAGGTCGTCCTGCGGGGTGAACTCGCGTCCGGCCGCGGCCGAGAGCGAGCCGTACATCGAGATGCGGTCCCATTCGCCGCCGAGGTCGTACTCGGTGCCGTCGGCCCAGGTGACCGTGGTCGAGCCCGCGACGGCGACCGCCGCGTTCTGGATGAGCTCCTGGGTCAGGTCGGCGATGCCGTTGTAGTCGCTGTACGCCTGGTAGGCCTCGAGCATCGCGAACTCCGGGCTGTGCGTGGAGTCGGCGCCCTCGTTGCGGAAGTTGCGGTTGATCTCGAAGACCCGCTCGATGCCGCCGACGACCGCGCGCTTCAGGTACAGCTCCGGCGCGATGCGCAGGTAGAGCTCGGTGTCGAAGGCGTTCGAGTGGGTGATGAAGGGACGGGCCGAGGCGCCGCCGTGCTGCACCTGCAGCATCGGGGTCTCGACCTCGAGGAACTCGTGAGAGGTGAAGGTCGCCCGCAGGCTGGCGTTCACGGCCGCACGGGCGCGCACCGTGGTGCGCGCCTGGTCGCGCACGATGAGATCGAGGAAGCGGCTGCGCACACGACCTTCCTCGCTGAGCTCGGAGTACGCGTTCGGCAGCGGCAGGATGGCCTTCGACGCGATCCGCCAGGCATCCGCCATGATCGACAGCTCGCCGCGACGGCTGGAGATGACCTCTCCCTGCACGAAGACGTGGTCGCCGAGATCGACGAGCGCCTTCCAGTCGGCGAGCGACTCCTCTCCGACGTTCGCCAACGAGACCATGGCCTGGATGCGTGAGCCGTCGCCGGCCTGCAGCGTCGCGAAGCAGAGCTTGCCGGTGTTGCGGCTGAACACGACACGACCGGCGACACCGGCGACCACGCCGGTCGCGGTGTCCGGCTCGAGGTCGCCGTACTCGGCGCGCAGCGCCGGGATGCTGTGCGTGACGGGCACAGAGACGGGGAAGGCGCCGCCGCCGGCATCCGTCCGCTTCTCGATCAGCCGCTCGCGCTTCGCGAGGCGAACCGCCTTCTGCTCGAAGACGTCGTCCTCGAGCTCGGCGGATGCGGGGGTCGGCGCGGGCGCGTCAGTCATGGGTGGGGCTCCTCGGAAAGTCCCTGCAAGTCTACCGGCGCCTCGTTACCCGCCATCGCGGGCCGCCTCAGAAGAGAGGCGGCTCCGCGGGGTCCGACGCCTCACGAAGAGCCTGCTCGACGGTCGACCCGACGAGAGCCGACAGGTATCCGCCCGGGTTCTCGACCCCGACACCGCGCAGCAGGCCGGTCGCCTGCTGCACGATGCCGCGCGAGAACTCCGACGCGGTGGCGATGGCCTCGGCGTACACCGCGCGATCCTGCTCCGCGATGACCACGGGTTCACAGCCCATCTCGACTGCGAGCGCCTGCGCGATCGGCAGCACCGCGGCCGGTGCAGTGACGGCTGCGAAGGCCGCCTGCAGCTGACGCAGGTCGATCGTGGTGCCGGTGAACGAGATCGCGGGATGCACGGCGAGCGGGATGGCCCCGCGCTCGGCGGCAGGACGAAGCACGTCGGTGCCGTACCCGGCATCGGTGTGCAGGACGAGCTGTCCGATCTGCCAGCCGTCGAGCTCGGCGATGCCGCTGACCAGCCCGGGAAGCTCATCGTGCGGCACGGCGATGATCACGAGCTCGCTGCGTCGGATCACCTCTAGGGCATCGAGCACGGGTACACCCGGAAGCACAGCCGCCGCGCGCTCGTCGTCGGAGCCGGAGGTGATGCCGGTGACGGCATGGCCAGCGCCGGCCAGCGCGGCGCCGATGACCGGGCCGACACGGCCGGCCCCGATCACCCCGATGCCGAGGCGCCCGGCTCGGATCACGGCTGCGCCGCTTCGGCTGCGTGCTCCGCTCCGGCTGCGTGCTCCGCTGCGTGCTCGGGCGTGTACTCGGCCCAGCGATGCGTGCGGTCGGCAGACGCGGCGAGCGCGGCGGCCCGGCTGACGCCGTCGAGCAGCGCGATCGCATCGTCGCGCTCGAGTCCCGACAGGTTCCCGGTCACGGGACCTGTGACGGAGTGGATCTGTCCCCGCGAGACGCGCTGCAGCCGGTCGATCGGCCCCTGCGAGATCGACACGCTCTGCAGGCGGGCGAGCGGGAAGACGGCGAGCCGCCGCCACAGGAATCCGCGGCGCACGAGCACCGAGTGCGCGGTGAGCCGGTAGCCGTGCCTTCTCCACGACAGCGGGCGGCGCCACCAGGCTCGCGCCGGGATCGTCTTGTAGGGGTCATCGGCGGCAGGACCGGTCACCCCGCTCTCCCACATGGCGCTGATCTCGTGTGCGGCGATCCCGGGCAGCACGAGCCCGAGCACCCGCTCCACGTCGGCTCGTCGGCCGACGGGCAGCACGATGTTGAACTGCTGGGCGTTGCCGGACTGCTGCTGCGTGGCGCTCTTTCCCGTCATCCGGTTGATCTTGACCGTCCACCAGCCGAACGGCCGCCACAGCAGCGACTGCGAGACCTCGACCGCGAAGATGCGGCCGGGCGGCAGGGTCTCGGTGACCGTGGTGAGCAGTCCGAAGGTGATCCGCACGCCGTCCGGCGTGGATGCGATCGAGTAGCGCAGCGACTTCGAGATCTGCGCCCAAGTGATGCCGACCACGGCGATGACCAGCGGGATGCCCATGCCGAGGCTGAGCGCGACCATGCCGATCGCGATGTCGGCGTGGTCTTCCCCGTCGGCGGTCATGCCGAGGTACATGGAGATGATCGAGACGAGGTAGATCGCTCCGAAGAAGAGGATCCACAGCACGGCGACGATGAGCTGCGAGCCGATCAGCCGGCCGGCCGGGATCTTCACGACGCTCTCGGGGGCGACGTCGGCCAGGTCGACGCCTTCGATCAGCCCCGAGACCCCCGCGTTGACCGAGCCGATGAGCTGTTCGCGGGTCGTCCGGGGGGCGGCTCCCGATGCCACGAGCCTGGCGTTGCGAGCACCGGCCGCCAGCCTCAGGATGTCGGCGCGCACCGCCTCGGCCTTGGCGGTGGAGAGGTACTCGAGGGGCACGTTCGCGTCGTTGCCGGCGCCGACGACCTCGAGCTTGGCGAGTCCGATGATGCGGGCGGGGAACGGGCGGGTGAGGTTGACGCCCTGCACGCGGTCGAGCGGTGCGCGTCGGTGCGAGCGGAACAGCAGTCCCTTGCGCACCTCGACGTGAGCGCCGGTGATGCGGAACTGGTGGAAGCGCCACAGGAACCAGAAGATCGCGATCAGCACCACCACGAGACCGAGCACCGCCAGGAGCGCCAGAAGCACCAGGTCGTTCTCGAGCACCCAGTCGACGGGATCGCCGCCCTGTCCGCCGTATCCGGCCTCGGGGGCGAACAGCGCCACCATCCACCCGATGACCTTGTCGCGCATGTTGGTGATGACGATGCCCGCCACCACCAGCAGGGCGAGGCCGCCCTTGAAGAGCGGCGTGAGCGGATGCATCCGGTGCCATTCGCCGTCTGCGAGCGACGACGAGCCGCCGTGCGGCAGCGTCTCCGGTGCCTTCACGGCTGCAGGGTTCTCCGGCGTGCTCACAGCCCGGTCCGCCGGTTCTCGGCGACCTCGATGAGAGTGTCGCGCAGCGCCTCTGCGGCGCCCTGCGTGAGGCCGGGGATCTGCACGCCGGTGGCCGCGGCGGCCGTCACCATCTTCAGCTGCGACAGACCGAAGGTGCGATCGAGCGGACCCTGAGTGATGTCGACCAGCTGCATGCGTCCGTACGGCACCGCGACCATGCGCTGCCACAGGATGCCACGGCGGAACACCACGTCGTCGGCACGCAGCATGTAGCCGAGCGCCTTGGCCTGGCGCGGCAGGATGGCGAGGGTGACCAGGTCGATCGCGATGAACGCGCCGGCCGGGATCCAGACCCACGACTGCTCGAGCACCGTTCCCGCGACCACCGCGGCGACGGCCACCAGCACGATGATGATCGCGTTCTGGACGAACTGCGAGGCCACGTAGCGGGGCGAGATCTGGTGCCACGTGCCGTCGAGCGAAAGGGCGCCTTCGCCGCGCGGGACGCGGATGCCGGTGTACGTTCCCTCATCGAGCGCCGCCGGTGCGGCCGGAGCTTCGGGAGCGGCCAGAGCTTCGGGATCGGCCGGAGCGGCCGGAGCTTCGGGAGCGGCCGGAGGTGCAGCCGAAGCCGAGGCCGGGGGTGCCGGCGGAGCCGCCGGGGCGACTGCGCCTACCGGTGCGGCTGCCGGAGCCGGCGGTGCGGCCGCGGGAGGTGCGGGCGGAGCCGGTGCGGCTGCGGGAGGGGCAGGCGGCGCGGGCTGAGCTGTGGGTGGGGTGAACGGGTTCGGCTCACGGGGCGGGTTCGTCTGGCTGTCGCTCATCAGGATCCTTCGGCAGTGTGCAGAACTGTTCTGCGATGAGCGCCACCCCGACCAGCAGTGCTGCGCCGATGATGAGGGCGGTCATCGCCACCACCGACCCTACCGGCGCGGGCACCGGACGGGTGACGAGGAAGAGCAGCAGACCCGCGCCGAAACCGGCCATGATCGCCCCGACCAGGCTCGACGCGCGCGCGAGCGTCGCTGCGCGCAGCGCTCGGAAGGGGTCGATGCGCCGACCGCCTCGAGTGCTGCGGCGCACCGGCAGCGCCAGCAGCAGCACGGCCGCGGCGAGGAGCACGAGCAGCACCGGCAGGAAGCCGGACGGCGTGAAGGTCGCGCGGCCCGTGACCGTGAGCAGGTGGTCGAAGGCGAAGCCGGCACCGGCCGCCAGCAGCGCCAGCACGAGCAGGAGGGGTCCGGAGGTGCGCTTCATCGATCGTCCGATGAGCGCAGCCTGCGCACCAGCTCGTCGACACGTCCGGCACCGGGAAGCACGGCATCGGGGTCGATGCTCAGCCACGGCTCCAGCACGAACAGCCGCTGGGCGGCACGAGGGTGCGGCACCTGCAGATGCTCGGCGTCGCTGGTGAAATCGCCGTACGCGATCAGATCCAGGTCGAGGGTGCGGTCGCCCCAGCGCTCGATGCGCACCCGACCCTGCTCCTCTTCGACGGCGTGCAGCATGCCGAGCAGCACCTGAGGCGCGAGGCGCGTCGTCATCAGCGCGACGGCGTTGAGATACGGCGGCGCGTCGGGGTCGGGGCCGTCGGGCTTCACCGCCACGGTCTCGATGGGCTCCGACAGCACGAGGTCGTCGACCAGCGGCAGGCGGCGCAGGCGATCGGCCGCCGCCCGCAGCATCTCGCCGCGATCGCCCTCGTTCGATCCGAGCGCGATCACCGCGACCTGCGGCTCACGCCCCGGCCCGGGGTCTGGCAGGTCCGAGAGGTGGGTGAGGCGGCGGTCCATCACGCGCGCTCCCTGCGGATCGTCACCGCGACGTCGGCGAAGGTCTGCTCGATCGGCGCGTGCGGCTTGTGCACGGTGACCTTCACGCTCCGCACGCGCTCGTCGTCGAGGGCTGCATCGGCGATGCGCTGCGCGAGGGTCTCGATGAGGTTCACCGGCTCGCCGGCGACGATCGCCGCGACCCGATCGGCCAGCTCGCCGTAGTGCACGGTGTCGACCACGTCGTCCGACGCGGCGGCCGCGGAGAGCGACAGCCGCAGGGTCAGGTCGATCGCGAACTCCTGCCCCTGACGGCGCTCGAAGTCGAAGACGCCGTGATAGCCGAACACGGTCAGTCCGGTGAGGGTGATCTCGTCCAGCTCGTCCATGTCAGGCTCCATCCCATGCGGTGGTGACGGCGAGGGCGTCGCGGGTCGCACCGACGTCGTGCACGCGCACCGCCCACGCTCCGGCGCGTGCGGCGAGCGCGCTGGTCACCGCGGTGGCGAGATCGCGTCGCGGCTGGTCCGCCTCGCCGTCGAGAGTCTCGGCGAGGAAGCGCTTGCGCGAGGTACCCACGAGCACGCGGTGCCCGAGCCCGATGATCTCGTCGAGCCCGCGCAGCACGTCCCAGTTCTGCTCCCCCGACTTGGCGAAGCCGATGCCCGGGTCGAGGATGACGCGCGACGGCGCGATGCCGGCCGCGGCGGCCGCGGTGACGCGCTCGCGCAGCTCGGATGCCACCTCGCGAGCGATCCGCGTGTACTGCGCACGGGCGTACATGTCGGAAGAGGGCCCGCGCCAATGGCCGATGGCGATGTCGGCATCCAGATCGGCCACCGTCGCGAGCATCCGCTCGTCGGCCAGCCCGCCCGAGACGTCGTTCACGACGCGCGCTCCCGCGCGCACAGCGGCGCTGGCGGTGTCGGCGTTGAGGGTGTCGATCGAGGCGGGGATGCCCTCGGTCGCGAGAGCCTCGAGCACCGGCAGCACGCGGCGCTGCTCCTCGGTGCTGCCGATGCGCTCGGCCCCGGGCCTGGTGGACTCGCCGCCCACGTCGATCACGCTCGCGCCCTGCGCGCGCATCGCGCGTGCTCGGGCGACGGCGATGTCGAGCTCGACGTACCGGCCGCCGTCGCTGAAGGAGTCGGGGGTGATGTTCAGGATGCCCCAGATGCCGGTCATGCCTGACCGCCGCCGATCAGGGCGATCAGCTCGGCGCGGGCGGCCGGCTCGGTGAACTCGCCGCGCGCGGCGATGGTCACGGTGGTCGCTAGGGGCTGACGGCCGCCGCGCATCGTCACGCAGCCGTGCGACGCGTCGAGCACGACGAGCACGCCCCTGGTGTCGAGGTTCTCGGCGATGGCATCCGCGATCTGCTCACCGAGCCTCTCCTGCACCTGCGGGCGGGTGGCGAGCGTCTCGACGACCTTCACCAGAGCGCCGAGCCCGACCACCTGCTCGCCGGGGAGGTATGCGATGTGCGCGACGCCGGCGAACGGCAGCAGGTGGTGCTCGCACACCGAGCGGAAGCGGATGTCACGCAGCAGCACGGCCCCTGAGGGCAGGGTGTCGGGCGCGGGCCCGCGCGAGACACTGATCGTGCGCGCGAGGTGGATCGCCGGGTCCTCGCCCACGCCGGCGAAGAACTCGGCGTAGAGCTCGGCCATCCGGCCCGGCGTCTGCGTGAGCCCCGGCCGGTCCGGGTCCTCGCCGATCGCCTCGAGCAGCTCGCGGGTGAGCCGCTCGACGCGCGCCCTGTCGACGCTCACGTCACGCCGTCGCCGGTCGGGCCTGCCCGCCGGTCGCGGGCGAACCGGCGGTGCGGGCGGAGTCGCCCGGCTGCGAAGTCTGCGCGGCCACGCCCTCCTCGACGCGACGCGGCATCGCGATGGGGGGCAGCGTCGACACCGGACGCTCCTCGCTGGAGAGCCACTGCGGACGCTCGGGGAGCTTGCGCACCTCGGTGAAGATCTCGGCGATCTGGTTGTGGTCGAGGGTCTCCTCCTCGAGCAGCGCCAGCGCGAGGCGGTCGAGGATGTCGCGGTTCTCGCTGATGACCTTGTATGCCTCGTTGTGGGCCTGCTCGATGAGCGCGCGCACCTGCTCGTCGACCGCCTCGGCGACCTTGTCGGAGTAGTCGCGCCCGCGGTTCATGTCGCGCGCGACGAACATCTCGCCACCCTCCGAGCCGAGCTTGACAGGGCCGACCTGCGTGGTCATCCCGTACTCGGTGACCATCTTTCGGGCGATGTTCGTCGCCTTCTCGATGTCGTTCGAGGCGCCGGTGGTCGGGTCGTGGAACACGATCTCCTCGGCCACGCGCCCGCCCATGGCGTAGGTCAGCTGATCCTGCAGCTCGTTGCGGGTGACCGAGTACTTGTCGTCGACCGGCAGCACCATCGTGTATCCGAGGGCCTTGCCGCGCGGGAGGATCGTGATCTTGGTCACCGGGTCGGTGTAGTTCATCGCCGCCGCGGCGAGGGCGTGACCGCCCTCGTGGTACGCCGTGATGAGCTTCTCCTTGTCCTTCATCACGCGGGTGCGGCGCTGGGGGCCGGCGATCACGCGGTCGATGGCCTCGTCGAGGGCACGGTTGTCGATCAGCTGGGCGTTCGAGCGAGCGGTGAGCAGAGCGGCCTCGTTGAGCACGTTCGCGAGGTCGGCACCGGTGAAGCCGGGTGTCTTTCGCGCGACGACCTCGAGGTCGACCGACTGCGACAGCGGCTTGCCCTTGGCGTGCACCTCGAGGATGTGCTGACGGCCCTTGAGGTCGGGGGCGTCGACGCCGATCTGACGGTCGAAGCGGCCGGGGCGCAGCAGCGCGGGGTCGAGGATGTCGGGACGGTTGGTCGCCGCGATCACGATGACGTTCGCGTTCGGGTCGAAGCCGTCCATCTCGACGAGCATCTGGTTGAGCGTCTGCTCGCGCTCGTCGTTTCCGCCGCCGAGGCCCGCGCCGCGGTGACGGCCGACGGCGTCGATCTCATCGATGAAGATGATCGCGGGCGCGTTCTCCTTGGCCTGGGTGAACAGGTCGCGCACGCGGGATGCGCCCACGCCCACGAACATCTCCACGAAGTCCGAACCGGAGATGGAGTAGAACGGGGCGCCGGCCTCGCCGGCGACGGCGCGGGCGAGCAGCGTCTTGCCGGTTCCTGGAGGGCCGTACAGCAGCACGCCCTTCGGGATGCGGGCGCCGATCGCCTGGAACTTGCCCGGATCCTGCAGGAACTCCTTGATCTCGTGCAGCTCCTCGATGGCCTCGTCGGCGCCGGCGACGTCGGCGAAGGTGACCGTGGGGGTCTCCTTGTTGACGAGCTTGGCCTTCGACTTTCCGAACTGCATGACCTTGCTGCCGCCGCCCTGCATCGACGAGAGCAGCCACCAGAACAGCAGGCCCAGCAGCACGAGCGGCAGCAGGAGCGAGAGGAAGCCGTCGAACCAGGTCGCGCGCGGCACGACGTCGTTCGCATCCTTCGCCTTGATCTCTGCGCCGTCGATGGCCGTCACGACCTGGTCCGCGCGTGCTTCGACGTAGTAGAACTGCACGTTCTTGGCGCCCTCGAACTCCTTCGAGAGAGTGAGGTCGACCCGCTGGTCGCCGTCGGTGTTGACCACCTTCGTCACGGTGTCGCCCTCGAGCAGCTCGAGACCCTGCTGCACCGTGACCTGCTTGGGTGCGGAGAGATTCGAGATCAGCAGGAAACCGGCGAAGAGCAGTGCGCCGATCAACGCGACGTAGATCAGCGGATTGCGGGAGACCTTCTTGACATCCATGATGCGTTCAGCGTACCGCTCGGTGTTCAGGCGTCCGCTGTGCGTTCACCGTCGGCGGAACGGCGCGGGGACTCAGCTGTAGACGTGCGGCGAGAGCACGGCCACATCGCGCAGGTTGCGGTAGCGCTCGGCGTAGTCGAGGCCGTAGCCGACGACGAACTCGTTCGGGATGTCGAAGCCGACGTACTTCGAGTCGATCTCGACCTTCGCGGCCTCGGGCTTGCGAAGCAGCGCGAGCACCTCGATCGACTCCGCCCCTCGGGACTCGAAGTTCTCGAGCAGCCAGCTGAGGGTCAGGCCCGAGTCGATGATGTCCTCGACGATCAGCACGTGCTTGCCGTGCAGGTCGACGTCGAGATCCTTGCGGATCTGCACCACGCCGCTCGACTTCGTGCTCGCGCCGTAGCTCGACACGGCCATCCAGTCCATCGGGGCGTCCATCGGCAGCGCACGCGCGAAGTCGGCCATCACCATGACGGCGCCCTTGAGCACCCCGACGAGCACGAGATCCTTGCCCGCGTAGTCCTCGGCGACCCGGACTGCGAGCTCGTCCAGCTTCGCGAGGATCTCCTCCTCGGTGACGAGGATCTTGCTGAGGTCGTCCTGGATGTCGGCAGCGCGCATGGATCGATCTTAGGTCGATCCGCCGTGGGCTTCCGCACTACTGTGAGCGGTGGAGCGGGGCATCCGTCCTGCGGGGAAGGAACACATGAACCTCGACGAGATCCTGAAGCAGGTGCCGATCGACGACATCGCTGAGCGCTTCGGCGTCAGCCCCGATGTGGCGCGACAGGCCGTGCAGGAAGGCGGCGCGACGCTGCTGGGAGGCCTCGCCAAGAATGCGGAGACCGATGAGGGCTCGGCGGCGATCGAGAAGGCGCTGAACCGCCACGGCGGGTTCTCCGGAGCCTCGAAGGTCGATGACGTCGACCAGGCCGACGGCGAGAAGATCGTGAAGCACGTCTTCGGCGATCGCCAGGGCGAGGTCACCGAGACCCTCAACAAGAGCGAGAAGACCGCGGGCGGGATCGACTTCGGCAAGCTGCTGCCGATCCTCGCGCCGATCATCATGGGCATCATCGCCAACATGAACAAGGGCAAGTCGGGCGGCGCCGGCGGAGGACTCGGCGACATCCTCGGCGGACTGCTCGGCGGAGGCCAGGGCTCGTCCTCCGGATCCGCAGGCGGCGGACTCGGCGACATCCTCGGCGGACTGCTGGGTGGCGGACAGGGCTCGTCCTCCGGGGGCGGGCTCGGCGACATCCTCGGCGGACTGCTCGGCGGCCGCAAGTAGCCGCTAACGCGCGGTGAAGACGATCTGCCCGCCTGACCGCCGCGCGGTGCAGGCGGGCAGATCGATCGGCCCCTGACCCGACCAGTGGGTCACCAGGCGAGCCACCTCGAGAGTCTGGGAACGGGTGAGGCTCACTCCGAACTCGCTGTCGACGACGAGGCGGATGATGCGGTTGCGAAGCGCCGCCGGGTTCGCGGCGAGCGCGGCGACGCTGACCGCGATCCCCGCCTCGGCGTGCTCGACGATGTCCTCGATGGTCTCGTGGATCATCTCCTCGAAGGCCTCGGCATCCTCGCGAAGCTGCTCTGCCGTCCGGGCCAGCGCCTCTGCGATCCCCGGTCCGAGTTCGGCCTCGAGCACCGGCAGCACGCGCTCGCGCGTGCGCACCCTGGCGTAGCGGTCGTCGAGGTTGTGCGGGTCGTCCCAGGCCTCGATTCCGGATGCCGTGCAGCACGCGCGCGTGGTGACCCGGCGCACTCCCAGCAGCGGACGCATCCAGAGCATCCCGTCTTCGCTCGTGCGAACAGGCGCCATGCCCTGCAGACTGGCGGCGCCAGAGCCACGGGCCAGCCCGAGCAGTACCGTCTCGGCCTGATCGTCGAGGGTGTGTCCGAGCAGCACGGCCGCGGCGCCTTCGGCGCGGGCGATGCTGTGGATCGCCGCATAGCGGGCGTCGCGGGCGGCCGCCTCGATGCCGTCTCCATCGGCGAAGACGTCGACCTTCGTCTGCAGGGCGTCGTGCACGCCGAGCTGCTCAGCGGCGACGGCGGCGGACGCGGCGACGTCCGCCGAGCCCTCCTGCAGCTGGTGATCGACCGTCAGACTCAGCACCTGCATGTCGCGTGCGCGCGCCTCGAACACCGTGGCGGTCGTGAGCGCGAGTGAATCCGCGCCGCCGGAGAGAGCTACGATCACGGTGGCCCCGTCAGGCAGCGGACTCAGCGCGGCGCGGACTGCGCGGCGGACTTCGGCGATGGCGGGATCGAGCGATGGCACGGCTCAACGCTAGCGCGGTCACTTCGAGGGCAGGACGCAGCGGCTCGGAGGCTCCAGCCCGCCCGAGTAGGCTTGTCTGCGGCATCCACCCGTCTTTTCGGCATCCGCCGACTTTCGACACCCGTCGATTTCAAGGAGAACAGCACATGGGCGCACACGACGCCGTCATCGAGATCCCGCGCGGCAGCCGCGTGAAGTACGAGGTCGACCACGAGACCGGTCGCGTCCACCTCGACCGCGTCCTGTACACCACCTTCGGCTACCCGGCCGACTACGGCTACTTCGACAACACGCTGGGTGAGGACGGCGACCCGCTCGACGTGCTGGTGCTGCTCGACCACGCGATCTTCCCCGGCGTCGTGGTGAATGTCCGCCCGGTCGCCGTGCTCAAGATGAGCGACGAGGCGGGCGGCGACGACAAGCTCGTGGCCGTGCTCTCGAAGGACCCGCGCTGGGCCCACATCCAGGACATCGGCGACCTGCCCGAGTACACGAAGAAGGAGATCGCGCACTTCTTCGAGCACTACAAGGACCTCGAGCCCAGCAAGTGGGTCAAGGTCGACGCCTGGGGCGACGCCGCCGAGGCGCAGCGCATCCTCGACGAGGCCATCGAGCGCTTCGCGAACGAAGGACACTGACTCCGCGCCCGCGCTGCGGGCACGACGAGAGAACCCCCGGCCGCGTGGCCGGGGGTTCTCTCGTCTCGATGCGCTTCGCTCAGAGAGCGCCGCGGCGCGAGAGGAAGCTGTACGGGTCGGTCGTGCCGCCGCCGGTGTACACCTCGAAGTGCAGGTGACAGCCCTGCGAGGCGCCGGTGTTGCCCGAATAGCCGATGATCTGGCCGGCGCTGACGTTCTGCCCGCTGCGGACCGCGTAGCTGCTGAGGTGCGCGTAGCCGGTGGCGACGCCGCCGCCGTGCTGGATGCGCACGTAGTTGCCGTAGCCGCCGTTGTACCAGGCGACGTCGACGCGACCCGATGACGCCGCGTAGATCGCCGCACCGCAGCCGTTGGCGAAGTCGAGACCGCGATGGAAGGTCGAGCGGCACACGCCATTGGTGCAACGCGGTGGGCGAGGCCCGTAGCCAGACGAGATGCGCCCCCCGTGCGGGCGGCGCCACGCGCCGGAGCCGGATCCACCGCCACCGCCACCGCCACCACCGCCACCGCCACCACCGCCACCGCCACCGCCGCCCTGGTTGTTCTTGGCGGCTTCCTCGGCGGCCTTGCGAAGGCGCTCGGCCTCCTCCTGGCGGCGCCGCTCCTCCTCGGCCTTCCGCACGCGCTCGCCCTCCTGGTAGGCGGCGACCGTTGCGGTGGTGTTGTCCTTGAGGGCGGCGAGCTGAGCCTGAAGGGTGACGAGGTTGGCCTGGCGCTCCTCCAGAGCGTTCTGTGCCGCCTCGGCTGCCTGCTGCGCCGCGACCATCTTCTCTTCGGCGATCTTCTGCAGACGGTCGCGCTCATCTCGAGCGGCGGATGCCTGGTTGCTGAGCGACTGAGCGGTGTCACGAGCGGATGCTGCGCGCTCGGCGACGGTGCGGTTGTACTCGACGAGCTTGTCCATGCTGCCGAGGCGGGCCAGCAGGTCGTCGGCGCCGTTGGACGATTCGGAGAGGAAGAGCTCGAGGGCGGCTTCGTCTCCGCCACTGCGGTACAGCTGGTTGGCGACCTGGCCGGCCTTGCGGGCGCTCTCGTCGGCGATCTGAGCCTGCTCGTCGGCCTGCGTCTGAAGGGCCTCGGCCTTGGCGGCCTGGTCGAAGTAGGCCTGCTGCGCGGCGTAGAACTCCTCGCCGGCCTTACGTGCTGCCGCCTCGGCGGCGGCAGCCTGATCGGTCAGCTGCGCGATCAGCGTCTCGATGCGCGTGATCTCGACGGCCTTGGCCGCCTCGCTCGCCTTGGCGCGCTGCACGTCGTCCCAGCTGGGGTAGTCGGCGGCCTGGGCCGTCTGCGTGGTGTGGGAGACTCCGAATGCGGTGAGGGCGATGGCGCTCAGCGCGCCGACGGTGATCGCTCCACGACGAGTGACCTTCGAATTCGCCAGCAGGGAAGAGCGGTCGGCAGGGGGCGGCGTGCAGCCGCAGTCGTCGTCGCCTGCGGATCGGGCGTCCGCAAGTCTTACCTCGTTCACTCGGCTCCTTCCGCCGGTTTCACAGCTGTAACACTAACAACATTCGTCACATCCGCAACAGGTGGCGTGCCTCGCAGAGCACTCGGGCAGCACTCGGACGCGCATGCGAGACCCCTCTATCGTCCACCCGAAACGCCCGGGATGGAAGCGGAACCGCCCCGATTTCGTTTTTCGCTTCTTCGTCCCTTATGCTTGAGCGTCGGCAAGGGAAACCCCCGGGAATCTCTTCGGCCCCATCGTTTAGCGGCCTAGGACGCCGCCCTTTCACGGCGGTAGCACGGGTTCGAATCCCGTTGGGGTCACTCTTCCGATACAATTGAAAAGTTATGGCCCTGTAGCGCAGTTGGTTAGCGTGCCGCCCTGTCACGGCGGAGGTCGCGGGTTCAAGTCCCGTCAGGGTCGCTCCGAGCGATGAGCCTTCTTTCGAGGAGGCTCTTCGTCTAGGACGCGGCAGTTCTCGAAGTGCCGCGCGGCTCTGTAGCTCAGTTGGTAGAGCGTTCGACTGAAAATCGAAAGGTCACCGGATCGATGCCGGTCGGAGCCACAAGGACCGTCGTTACAACGGTCCCAGAAACCCTCGCGTAGCTTCTACATCGCGAGGGTTTTGCTTTGCCCTGGTGAGGGACGGTTTCTGGGCCGCGCTCCTGGTTGCTCCGGCCTCGTTGTTATGCGAGTGAAGCCCGGTCGTTGAGCGAGCGAAGCGAGACGAAACGCGCCGCATGCGGGGCTTGTGCCGGTTTTGTGCCGGTTGCACCGCGTGTTCCACCTTCTTCACTGCGAGCTCACCCAGCGCAGGGCGCGTCGACAAGGCAGCGAGCCACCCGGGATTAGGCTCCCGGTGACGCCGTCACGCGAAGCGCCCGCAGGGCCGGGAGCCTAATCCCGGGTGGCAAGACGAAACCCCGGCGATGTGGCCATTGCCAGTGATCGTTCCGGGGTCTTCGTGAACTAGCTTACGACCAGGATCCTGAATGTCAACCGAGCGGGCACCCCTGACACCCGAGGACTACGACGCGCTCCTCCCCCTCGTCACCGCCGAGCGCCTGGGTTCGTACGTTCGCGCCACCAGAGGCACGACGACCGACGCGTTCGAACTCTACGAGTGGAACATGCGCGCCGCCGCCAGCGCCATGGAACTGACGTCGATGGTCGAAGTGATCACGCGAAACGCGCTCGACGCACAGCTGCGCGATTGGGCACAGCGGAAGCGTGATGGAGCATCCTGGCTCGACACGATTCCCGTCGATGCTCAAGGGCTCAAGGACCTCCGGCAGGCGCGCGACCGGGCAACACGCAAAGGAAAGCGCAAGGAGATACACGGTCGCGTCGTTGCGGAGCTCTCCCTCGGGTTCTGGCGCTACCTGGTGGAATCCCGCTATCTGACCTCGCTCTGGATCCCCTCAACCCATGCAGCTTTTCCGTTCGGGCATCCGGATCTCCGCACAAGGCAGAAGAACGTGGCCTTCCGGATGCAACAGCTCAACTACGTGCGGAACCGAGCCGCCCACCACGAGCCGATCCATCAGCGTGACCTCGGCAAGGATCTTCAGTTCGCCCTCGACCTGGCCGGTTGGATCTCGCCGACCGCCCAGAAGTGGGTCACGGTCACGACATCATTACCGTCCCTCATCGCAGAACGGCCCACCCGCCGCGCCGAGTGACGCCCACCATGGGGTGACTGAGATGATCCAGCAGCCTGCTGGATCATCTCCAACGCCCCGTCAGGATCGATCTGTCGCCATGACCTATCTGGTCGCGAACGGGATCTGCAGCGGTGGTCGGACTCTGTGGTGGTAAGACCTCAAGGGTGGATCTGTGATCAACTGTCGTTCATCCGCACCGTTCTGAATGTGACCTGGAAGGAAAGCTGACTTATGCGATCTTGGCTGATCTACATCGGAATCATCGTTGTGGCTCTAGTAGTCCTCGTGCTGCTTGCGACAGGCTTCCCATCACTCTCGGCGGGAATCTTCCTCGTGGGCACTCCGCTTGTCGTAGTGTTCGCGGGACTTGGCGCAAAATTCGTCCAGCGCAGCAACAAGATCGCACAGGAGAAGGGCCTCTGAGGGAGAGCCATCTGCACATCCGGCGGGAAGGCTACGCGCGGAGAGGTTGCTCTGATGTCCGTCATCAACCATTTCGCCACACTCAGCATCGTCCTCGGCGCCCTCGGCATGAGGACTGCCTTCCGATCAGGACCGATCGAAATGGCAGATACCCCGCCGCGACTCTGCCCGTATTGCTGCGCTGCCTGCAGCCACCGCCGGACTGTGCTATCGATCCCCCATCCGCGCCGCCAGCGGCAGCATCGTCGACGACCTGCTCAGCAGCCCCGCGAAGCCGACCTCACGTCCCTGTTCGACAGTGGCTTCCTGACGAGCGACGGTGATCATCGTGAGGCGATGGCAGTCTGCTGATACAGCGTCAATGCCGGCTTACCGTCGACGATCGCGTAATGACTAGCCATCAGCGCGCAGAACGGCTCATCCCGGCCGAGACGATGAGCCGTGGCCCTGTAGACCAGCGCAGCAGTGGTCTCGCCGGTCGGGACCTGTCGAGCATCTTCGATGGAATAGGACGACCACGGGGGCGAGTCATTCAGCGCGTGAACGGTCGCCTGTCTGTCGAGCACCGATCCGTCGACGAGCACCATCACCGCCTCCGGCGTCATGATCTCTCCGTAGAACGAACCACCTTCGGAGCGGCAGAGCGCATCCCACCCGCGACGCTCGAGCGTCAGGAGACTCTCGAGCCTCAGCGCCGCACGAGCGTCGACTTCAGGGTTCAGAGCTCCCTGCTCAGCCTTCGGTGCTGGGTGATCGGGGCCTGCTGTGCGGTGGGATGCGGGGATGTGGGAGATCCCGACCAGAAGGCCCTCGGGGCTGAGGAGGCGGGCCGTCGTCCGCCCCCACGCCTCCTCATGCACGTTGACGAGGATCTCCTGCCCCTTCTCACGCAGTGCCTGTGCGACCTCTGCCACCGCCCGCGAAGAATCGACCTCGATCTCGATCCATGCTTGCGGAACCTGCCTGTCTCGTGGCCACTGGTCCGCACCGAAGGTCGCCTGTGCAGCCTGTTTCAGCGGCCAGAGCGCGAAGGCTTCTGCGCCGTCCAGACCGGGCAGGAGGCGGTGACCCGCGACAATCCCATCGAACTCGATCCCCATGGCGTTCGACCAGAAGTCGAGCGCGACACCGGGGTTCTGCGCAACGGGACCGAAGCCTGCGATGAATGCGATCCTCACGAAGATGCTCCCTTCGCGACAGTGCCGCTGGTTGGCACGTCGTAACTGAGGTGGACGACGCCGCCCCCGAAGCGCTCGAGGCGGCGGAGTTCGAGATTCATACGGACTTTCGGCCAGAAAGCGAGACCACCCCCGACTGTGACCGGGCAGATCAGCAGACTGATCCGGTCGACGAGTCCGTGTGCGATCGCTTCGGCGGCGAGTGTCGGACCGTCGACCGTCAGGTCGCGTGCCGTCGCTTCCTTCAGGCGTGCGATCTCCGCGGGATCGAACGTCTGTCGCAGCCCTGTGCGGGAGGTCGGCTCGCGCGAGTAGACG
Organism: Microbacterium esteraromaticum; assembly: GCF_014084045.1. NCBI lineage: Bacteria > Bacillati > Actinomycetota > Actinomycetes > Micrococcales > Microbacteriaceae > Microbacterium > Microbacterium esteraromaticum. Next base: position 1,639,729 of record NZ_CP043732.1, on the reverse strand, counting down.
ACCTTGTCGGTCCGTTTCCAGATCTCGGCGAATCGCGCCGATTCCGCTGATTGAGCCGCGACAGCGGGGTCGGTTTCCCAGACGGCCATCATGTCGTACATGCGGCGCCCGTACAGAAAGGTCCCGACCTCGCTCATCTCCTCGTTCACGGAGGCGAGCGCCTCCTCTGTGGGTTGCGCCCAGCTGAAGTCTCCGTCGGCGTCGGCGACGTACCCGTCCTGCGAAACGATCATGGAGTAGATCACGTTGCCCATGCGGCCCTCAATTCTCCTGTTTTTGCGTGCTCGACCCGCACCGTTCCCTCGTGATGGATGGGAGTGTCGATCGATAGGGCGATCGCCTGAGACAGGTGGTCGCAGGCGGGCAGGCGGGTCATCCGAGCAGCCCATCGTGCAACGCGCGGAGGACTGCGTTGGTGCGATCCCGCGCCCCGAGTTTGACGAGGATCGTCGAGACGTGGTTCTTCACTGTTCCTTCCGCGAGGAACAGTGCGTCGCCGATCTGACGATTGCTGTAGCCGGAAGCGACCAGGCGGAGGACATCGAGCTCGCGATCCGTCAACTCGCGCGCGCCGTCGATCGCTGTCGCGTCCTCCGGTGGCGCCTGAGACCGAATCGCGCGCAGCATCCGGTCAGTGAGCGCGGGCGCGATGAGGGTCCCACCTGCGGCGAGGGTTTCCACCGCATGCGTGAGCTGCTCAAGAGTGATGTCCTTCAAAAGGTATCCGCGCGCGCCCGAGCGCAGCGCATCCAGCACGAGCGCGTCCTCATCGAACGTGGTGAGCACCAAGACGGGGACGTCGATGTCTTCCTCGCGCAACTGCTGCAGAACCCAGATGCCGTCGAAGCGAGGCATGCGCATGTCGAGCAGGACGACATCCGGTCGGGTGCGAACGATCACCTCTCGTGCAGCCTTGCCGTCCGCCGCCTCACCGACGACCTCCATGCCGGCAACGCCGAGAAGGCCAGCGAAGCCCTGACGAACCAGTGCCTGGTCGTCGACGATGACGACGCGGATCACGCGGGCGTCCTCACGGTGACCTGGAACCCCGCACTTCCGTCCACCCAGAGGCCTCCGCCGAGTTCCTCGAACCGTTCTCGAAGGCCCCGCAGACCGTTGCCGAAATGGACCTGCGTCGCCCCGCGGCCGTCATCGCGGGCACGGAGGATCACCGTGCTGTCCCGGTCCCGCCTCACTTCGATCCACAGTTCGCGAGCGTCGGCGTGGCGAAGTGTGTTGGTCACGACCTCCTGCGCAGCGCGGAGGAGCGCCGTCGTCTCACGTTCTCCCACGTGGACGTTCGGCGCGACGTCGATCGTGACCTCGAGCCCTGGCAGGGTATCGGTCATCTCCCGCAGCGCCCGCTCGAGGTCAGGTGCCTCTGTGCGCATCTGCCCGACAGTGTCGCGGACATCTCTCAGCAACGCGCGCGCGACCTCGTTCGCCCGTTCCGTGTGCACCCGGGCTTTCGCCTCGTCGACATGGCGGGCCGTTTCCAATTCCAAGGTCAGCACCGTCAGCTGGTGGCCGATGAGATCATGCAGTTCGCGCGATATCCGCAGCCTCTCCATCGTTCTGGCGGATTCGGAGAGCAGCACGCTGGCCGCCTTCAGGTCGACGTGTGCCCGCGCGAGCTCCTGTCGCGCACGCTGCTCGCGGATGAGCGCAGTCGTGCTCAAGATGGTCGCCGATTGAATCAGGAGATAGAAGCCGGTGAGGATGGTGCCTTCCACCAGGTCCCGACCACCCAGCACCGCGATGATCGCGATCACCGCGGTGTTGAGGCCGGCGATGACGAGGCTGATCCACAGCGGCACGACGTAGACACTGGTCGCCGCGGCGATGACGAGCAGGATCAACAAGATGCCGGTGCTCTGAGCGGTGATCACCAGCACCCAGGCGGAGCCGACGGCTGCGACGATGCCGCCGTGCCGTATCGCCTGACGTTGAGCGGCTGTCGCGACGATGAGGCCGACCAGAAAGAGAAGGAACACAGTGGCCCACCAGAAGCTGGGGACCGCCGGCTCGTCGATTCCGAACAGAGTCGGGGCGGCCACGCCGACGGACACGACCAGCATCGCCAAGCCCGCCCATGCCTCGGTTCCCCGTCTCTGCATGCTTCCACGATAGGAGGACGTTCTTCGCCCCACCCATGCGGAAAGTCACGGTGTGCAGAGATGACTTCCTGCACGCGCGACCGCTGACGACCCCCGCCTAGCGTGGGGCCATGACGAGAACCCACCCGGCGTTCCTCGCCGACGGGCTCGCGAAGAGCTACCGCGGCAAGGTCGCCATCGCCGATCTCGACCTCCGCGTCGATGTGGGCGAGACGTTCGGCATCCTCGGCGCCAACGGAGCCGGCAAGACCACCACGGTCGAGATGATTGCCGGGCTCCGCTCCCCGGACCGCGGCAGAGTCGAGGTCCTGGGCCTGGACCCGCACCGAGACCGCGCCCAGGTCCGGCAGGTCTTGGGCGTGCAGCTTCAGCACGCATACCTGCACGGTGCGCTCACGGTGAACGAACTGATCAACCTCTACAGGAGCTTCTACCCGAACGCGCGCAGCTCCGGCGAGCTTCTCGAGCTCGTCGGTCTGCAGGAACAGCAGCGCACCAGATTCGAGATGCTGTCCGGTGGCCAGCAGCAGCGGGTGTCGATCGCGCTCGCCCTCGCCGGCCGCCCCCGTGCTGTGATCCTCGACGAACTGACCACCGGCCTCGACCCGAGGGCGCGCCGTCACATGTGGGAGACGGTCGAGCAGCTGAAGGACGAAGGAGTCACCATCCTGCTCGTCAGCCACGCCATGGAGGAGGTTGAACGGCTCTGCGACCGAGTCGCCCTGCTCGATGCTGGAAGCATCATCGCCCTGGACACCCCTTCGGGACTTGTCGCAAGGGTGGGGGCCGATTCGCTCGACGACGCGTTCGTCGCCTTGACCGGAAGAGAACTGGAGACGATGGAATGACCCTCACCGTGCGGGCCCGCAGGCCCGGCATCCGCTCTCTGCTTCTCCTCATCGTCAGCGAGGGGAAGATGGTCGTCCGAGACACGGCAGGTCTCATCGTCCCGATCGGCCTGCCACTGCTCATCCTTCTGACCAGCGCAGGATCAGCCGGGGAACACGTCATCGCGAACGGCATGACAGCCCTGGACTTGTACGTTCTTCCTCTCGTGCTGGTCATCATGGTCGCCACGATCGGCATCATCAATATGCCGAGCTTTCTCGCCTACTACCGGCGCTCCGGCATCCTCCGCCGGCTCGCGGTCACCCCCGCCTCCCCGTTCATGGTGCTCGCCGCCCAGGCGATCGTCAGCGCCCTTCAGATCATCGCTGGAATCGCGGTGGCATCCACCGTCGCGGCTCTCGCGTTCGGCGCGAACCCGCCTGTCGACCTCGCCGCCGCACTCGGAGTCCTGGCACTCGCGATGGCAGCGCTCTACGGCGTCGGCCTGATCGTGGCTGCCATCGCGCCCACGCCGAATGCGGCCGTCGCTCTCGGACTCGTCGCGTTCTTCGCCCTCGGTGCCCTCGGCGGCATGTTCGGAGGTCGTGAAGCACTGCCGGATCCAGTCGCGGAGGTCGGTGGATGGCTGCCGTTCGGTGCTGCCGTCGAGGCCCTGACCGCAGCCTGGGCAGGAGTTCCCGTGCCGATCGGGCAGCTGCTCAGCCTCGGCATCACCGTGGTCATCGGCGCAGTCACGGCCGCACTGCTGTTCCGCTGGGAGTAGACCGCAGGTTCTCCGGTCGCAGGTCAGGGTGTCCAGGTCGAGAGCCTGACGAGGAGGGCGGTGCAGGTCCTCCGAACGGCCGGGCTACCGAGCTCGAGATCGCGCCACGCCTCCCGCCGAGAGGGACGCCGCCGGGTCAGCCCACATCGTCCGACGCAGCACCCGCGGCGAGCAGCCTGCAGTACGAGGCGAAGAACCCTTCGGCGTCGATCTCGTCGATGATGCGGGCGTTTGGCACCGACCTGTCGGCACGCCGATCCATCAGCGAGTAGCCGAGCGTCAGCTCGCTTCGGGTCTCGACCGCCACGAACACCTCGGACGACCTGCGGATCAGGTCAGGTTCGACGATCAGCATCGCCGTGAGCGAGTCGGGGTGCGAGCTGCCGGCGACACCCACGCTCGCGTTGTGCGCGGTAGTCGGGGCGTCGAGAATGAGGAAGAACTCCGCGAGCGACGTGGGGATCTCGCCGATCGTCGCGATCTGCTTCTCGTCCCACCACGCCTGCGCGAGCGTGAGCGTCCACGTCACGATCGTGGTGTCGAACCCCGCTCCGAGCACGATGTCAGCGGCATCCGGGTCGACATAGAAGTTGTACTCGGCGGCCGCCGTGATGTTGCCGACCGAGTTGTCGCAACCGCCCATGATCCAAAGGTGCTTGACCTTCTTCGGCAGGTCGCGATCGAGGAACAGCGCGGTCGCGATGTTCGTGAGGGGCCCGATCGCGAGGACCTCGATCTCTCCCGGCGATTCGTTCACGATGCGCACGATCGCCTCGGCCGCGCCCTCGGCGCTCGGCTGCTGCACCGGCGCCGAGAAGTCGTGATTGCCCTTCCCGTCGCCGTGCGCGCTCGCCGGCCGCCACTCCCTGACCAGCGGCACCCGCGCACCAGGATGCACCGGAACCTCACCCCCGCGACCCGCGGCCTCGATCGTGATCAGTGCGTTCTGGACCTCCTGGTCGAACCCGACGTTGCCGTTGACGATCGTCACCGCCTCGAGCTGCGCCTCGGGGTGCAGCAACCCGACGAGCAGCGCGAAGCTGTCGTCGGCGGCCGTGTCGGTGTCGATGATCATGCGGTGCATGGATGCCTCCTATGGTGTGGTGCCCGGCTGACCCACCAGCCGGGCCTCGCCGCGCCTCAGCTTGCGCGGCTCGGGCAGGAACAGGGAGAGGATGAAGCCGACGGCGGCGAGAATGCCAGCCACGACGAAGATGACCGGGTAGCCCGTCGTCTCGGCCACCGCACCGCCGAGCAGCGGCCCGAACACGAAGAACGGGGCGAGCAGCGTCGATGTGGTGCCGAGGTAAATACTCGTGTGCGACGGCGGCGCGAGCTCGATCGAGACGTTCGGGTCGCCGATGATCGTGGTGGCGTTGGCCGCCCCGAGTGCCGCGTACACGAGGGCGACGCCCACGAGATCATGCGCGAACAGAGCGCCCGTCATGCTCACGGTCAGCAGCAGGCCGCCCATAACGATGACGGACTTCCAGCCACGGTAGTTGCCCAGCAGGCTCAGCAGGAATCCGCCGGCGGCCTGCGAGAGGATGAACACGGCCGCCACGACAGCGGCCTCGGCGTTGCTGATGTACCCCTCGGCGAGTCCATGCACGACCACGAACCCCATCCCTGCCGTCGCGCTCGCGAGAATCGCCCGCACACCGAGGAAGCGCCGATAGGCGGTATCCCCCGCTACCAGGCCGGGGATGCTCTGCAGCGTCCTGCTGAGCGGCCGCCGCGGCTCGACATCCGGATACGCCTCGTCGCGCAGCGACGCGACCAGCGGGATCGACAGGAACGAAAGCCCGAAGCACAGCCAGAACGCGATCTGGTTGCCGACCGGGAACGCCCACTCGCTCAGCAGGCGCTCGGCGGTCAGCGCCGACGCGAACCCCAGGACACCGCCCAGCAGCTGCGACATGCCGTAATACCAGCCCCTACTGCGCGGCAGCGCCTTCGCCACGAAATCGCCGTACACCGGGCCGATCAGCCCGGTGGTGATCGCATACGCGCAGAACGCGAGGAAGAACAGCACCACCACCACGCCGGTGTCCCAGAGTCCCACCGCCTGAGCCGTGAGTGCGATCGCGAGGATGCCGATGCGCTCGGCCACGACGATCCAGAACAGGGCCGGCTTGCGCCGCGCCCTGCCCAGGGCCAGATGCGCGCCGACGAGCTGAGGAAGGTACCGGCCGAGCGCGTAGGTCGCACCGACCAGCCCCACCAGGGCGGCGCTGCCCGTGAGCGTCTGCACGAACGCCGGGATGATCGTCGCCTCCGAGAGGAACGAGATCGCGAACGCGAACAGCGACCCATCGAGCACGATGAGGATGAAGTTGCGACGCTCGAACCCGCGCATCCGCTCGTGGAACAGGTTCACGGGCGACGCCGTCAGGGCCACACCCCGCCCTCTCGGTCGGCGCGGATGAGCTCGCGGAGCGCTTCGACTGCCGTCGAGAGCAGCAGGGTGCGCTGCGGATCGTGATCGGTCGTGCCCTCCATGTGCATCTGCATCACGCCGCCCGCGCGGACGCGCAGGATCGACGCGACGATGAACAGCGCCGATGCCTCCATCTCGGAGCAGATCGCCCCGCCGGCCCGCCAGGCGTGCCACCGGTCTGCCAGATCCCGGGCCAGCGGCATGCGCTCCGGCTCGACCTCGCCGTAGAACGAGTCCTTCGACTGGCTCACGCCCGCTCTCGACCGGGCGCCAGTGGTGCGCGCGGCCCTCAGCAGCGCGTCGACCACAAGCGGGTGCGCGACAGCGGGAAACTCCATCGGCAGGTAGTGCGAGCTCGTGCCCTCGTCGCGGATCGCCGCCGTGACGATGGCCAGCTCGCCGGTCTCGGTGTCGGTCTGGATGGCTCCCGAGGTGCCGACGCGGATGAACGTGTCGGCACCCACCTTCACCAGCTCCTCCAGCGCGATCGCCGCAGACGGGCATCCGATGCCCGTCGACGTCACCGACACCAGCTCGCCGTCGAGATACCCCGACCACGTCTCGTACTCGCGATTGCGCGCCACCAGACGCGGCTCATCGAACAGCCGCGCGATCGGCTCACTGCGGCCGGGGTCACCCGGCAGCAGCACATAGCGCCCCACCTCCCCCGGCGCCACCTGGATGTGATGCTGACGATCGGTGGGCAGCGCGCTCATGATGCCGCCGCCCTGTCCTGGGCGATCAGCTCGCGCAGACCCGCGATGGCCGCCGGCAGCAGGTTGCCGACAGCGGCCGCCGCGTGCTCCTCCTCGGTCATGGGAACCATGTCGGGGTTGCCTGCGATCATCATGATGCCCCCGCCCGCACACGCAGGGTGGACGCGACGATGTACAGCGCAGCCGCCTCCATCTCGGAACAGATCGCGCCGCCCGCCATCCAGGCCGACCAGCGCTCCTGCAGGCGCCGCGCCATCGGCATCCGGCCCGGCTCGTGCTGCCCGTAGAACGAGTCCTTCGACTGGCTCACCCCGACGTGCACGGTCTTGCCCGTCGAGCGGGCACCGATCGCGAGCGCACGCGTGACATCGATGTCGGCGACCGCGGGGAACTCGATCGGCAGATAGTGCGAGCTCGTGCCCTCATCGCGGATGGCCGCGTTGATCACCCCGAGGTCGCCTGACCGGATATCGTGCTGCAGCGACCCGGAGGTGCCGACGCGGATGAACGTGTCGGCGCCCACCTTCACCAGCTCCTCCAGCGCGATCGCCGCAGACGGGCATCCGATGCCCGTCGACGTCACCGACACCAGCTCGCCGTCGAGATACCCCGACCACGTCTCGTACTCGCGATTGCGCGCCACCAGACGCGGCTCATCGAACAGCCGCGCGATCGGCTCACTGCGGCCGGGGTCACCCGGCAGCAGCACATAGCGCCCCACCTCCCCCGGCGCCACCTGGATGTGATGCTGACGATCCTGTGCCTGCATTGTGCGTACCTTCCGTTGAGTCGAGCGGGTCACCGCTTGAGGGAGAAGACGAGCGCGGTGCCGATCATCGCGAGGAACAGCGACGCGGCGACCACGAACGTCCAGAACACGAAACCGGGAGCGAATTGCACCTCGTGCGCCAGGCTCCAGAAGCCCTTCATGAACGAGAGCACGACGAGCAGCACCATCACCGAGATGCCGACGACGCCGAACACCCAGTCCATCGGCCGGCCGTGCACCTGGCGATAGCTTGTCTTCACGCCGTCAGACCCGAACCCGCGCGACTCCAGCGAGATCGACAGCTGCTGCACTCGCTCGATTGCGCCGACGAACACCGGCACGAAGCTCGGCAGCACGGCCTGGAAGCCGCTGCCCTTCATTCCTCGCGACTTCTGAGCGCTCATGATGATGCCCACCTCGCGCTGGAACACCGGGATCAGCTGGAGCGTCATCGCCAGCATGAAGTTGAACGTGTACGGCACCTTGAGCCGGGCGAACGTCGTGAAGAGATCGCTCGGATGCGTGGTCATGACCATCACGAGAGCGAGGATGAGGCAGCAGAGGATGCGGCCGAGCAGCACGAACCCGTAGTACAGGCCGTCGCCGTACAGCTCGACGGGACCGATCTGCCCGATCGACGTCCACGGCTTCGGCGCCGCCGGGGCGAGGATCTGCAGCGCGAGCAGCGACGCACCCGTCGGGACGATGATGATGAGCGCCTTCGAGAGCGGGCGCAGAACGCCAGCCAGCGCCGCGAACAGGAACGCGAGCGCAGCCATCGTGTAGAGGATGATGATGTTCTGCGTCGAGAACGCGAGAAGAACGTATCCGACCACCCACACGATCTTCACGAGCGGGTGGATGCGGTGGATCACGGAATCTCCCGCGATCATGGCGATGGGGAGGCCTCCCTGCATGGACATGTCGTTCTCCTCAGTTCACGGTCCGCTGCACGGCACCGAGCCGGGCGGAGATGTCGTCGGCGAGCTCGTCGGGCGTCAGCGCGATCGAACCGCCGAGGGGGACGACGGTCTGGAGGGCGATCTCGGTCACCTGCGGAGCCTGGAGGTTGGTGCGGGCCATGAGGGCCTTGTCGGCGAAGACCTCGCGCGGCGAGGCGTCGGCGATGATCTGGGTGCTCTTCATCACGATCACGCGCTCGACGACGTCTGCGAGAAGCGGCATGTCGTGCGAGACGCAGATCACGGTGGTGCCCTCGTCACGAAGGCGGCGCATGAGCGTGTTGATGACGTGGGTGGTGTCGTGATCCTGGCCGGTAGAGGGCTCGTCGAGGATGAGGATCGACGGGTTCATCGCGACGACGGATGCGATGCCGACCAGCTTCCGGATCGGGAAGCTGACGCGGTACGGATGCTCGTCGACGACGTCTCCGAGGCCGAAGAACTCGATCGCGTGGGCGACGCGCTCGCCGATCTCCTCTTCGGTCATGCCGATGTTGCGCGGTCCGAACTCGAGCTCGGCCGTGACCGTCCTGGCGAACAGCTGGTGGTTCGGGTTCTGGAACACGTAGCCCACATGCGCAGCCATCTGCTGGACGGTGCGCTCCGAGGTGATGACACCGTCGACCAGCACATGCCCCGAGGTGGGCTTGAGCAGACCGTTGAACAGCTTCGTGAGCGTGGTCTTGCCCGATCCGTTCTGGCCGATGATGCCGAGGATCTCGCCGTGCTGCACCTGCAGGTCGACGTTGCTGAGGGCGACCACGTCGCCGGTCGGATACACGAATCCGGCCCCGGTCACGTCGATCGCCAGCGGACTGCGTCCGGTGGCCGGATCGATCAGCTGAGGGGTGAGGGCCTTCTTAGCCACGGTGAGCCTCCAGGAGTCGGTCGACCGCTTCGACGGCCGGTTCGGTGCGGGTGGGGATGGGGCCCTCCCACATGCCGCGAGCGCGCAGGATCGCCGCCACGGCTGCGGCTTCGGGAACGCGCAGCTTGAGTGCGGCGAGTTCATCGACGCGGCTGAAGATCTCGGCTGGAGTGCCGTTCATGACGATCCGGCCGCCGTCGAGCACCACGACCCGGTCGGCGTAGCGCGCCATGACCTCGACCTCGTGCTCGATGACGATGACCGTCATTCCCTCGTCGCGGTTTAGCTTGGCGGCCATGTCGAACACCTCCTGCTTGCCGAGGGGGTCGAGGTTGGAGGTCGGCTCGTCCATGATCAGGATCTGCGGGCGCATGGCGAGCACCGCGGCGATCGCGAGACGCTGCTGCTGCCCGCCCGAGAGTCCGAGCGGGGATCGCTCCTCGAAGCCGGCCAGCCCGACGATGGCGAGGGTCTCGGGAATGATCCTCACCATCTCGTCGTGCGGCACGCCGGAGTTCTCGAGCCCGAGCGCGATCTCCTCGGCCACCGACATCTGGCTCATCTGGAACTCGGGGTTGTCGAAGACCATGCCGACGACCTTCGCCATCTCACGGACGGGGTAGTCGGCGACGTCGAGGCCGGCGACGGTGACGGTGCCCTGCAGCTCACCGCCGAGCATGGTGGGCACCACGCCATTGACGCAGAGGCCGAGCGTGGTCTTGCCGGCGCCGTTCAGCCCCAGGATGGCGACGTACTCGCCGGGCTGCACGTCGAGGTCGATGGAATCGAGGGCGAGGCCCTCGCCGCTCGGGTACGAGTAGCTCACGTTGCGGAAGCTGACGATGGGTTCAGTCATGATGTCTCCCAGCCGGGGGCGACGGCACCGTCGCCCCCGGGTCGATGGGTGGATCGGATCAGGCGCCGCCGCCGGCGTTGATCGCGAGGAACACGACGACGACGAGCACGCCGACGACGATGCCGGCGACAGCGATCAGGATGCCCTTGAGCGGCGTCGCCTTGATGATGTCGATGTCGTTGGTGAGCGACTTCGGGAGTGCTTCGATGATCGCCAGCGCCACGAACCCGCCGATGATCTTGTCGGCCAGCGAGGTCAGGATGTTCGACGACAGCACGGAGCCGACGAGGTTCTGTCCGACCGCGAGGAACGTTCCCGTGAGCGCGTCGGCACCGGCGCCGGTCGCGCCGCCGAACACCAGGACGATGATCGGAGCGGCGACAACGGTGCACACGACCGCGACGATGATGTTCAGCAGGAAGAACCGCGGGATCGTGCGGCCGAGCTTCCACGAACGAACGCCGTAGCCCCACAGCAGCGCGCCGACGATGTTGACGAGCATGAACGGCAGGCTCGTCGGCCCGTTGATGAGCGACGCGCCCGAGTTGGTGAGCACGCCGACCAGCACGCCCCACCAGGGGCCGAGCACGATCGCCGAGATCGCGGTGCCGATCATGTCGAGGTAGACGGGCAGCTTCAGCGTGTGGGCGATGATGCCGCCCACGATGTTGAGCGCGACGCACACGGGGATGAGCGTCACGATCATCGTCGTCGGCAGCGAGGAGCTTCCCGAGCGGCGCTTCTTCGGTGAAGACGCAACAGGAGCAGTGGTCATGATCTTGCCTTTCTCATGCGATTGATGGATGCTCGGCAGCGTTGCCGTGCATCTGCTCCGCGGACGCGGGTTGTTCCGTCCGCGAGGTTGGGCCCCAGGGGCCCGCCGTCCGGGGACGGCGATACAGCCGGTTGGGTGGATTCGGTTTCTTATGTGTGGGTCACGGTTGGAACGCTTCTGCGAGGAAGCTCGCGAACAGCGCCCGGTCGGCGGCCAGCGCGAACCGTGCGTTCGCCGGCTCGTCCCGCCAGGGTCGGTCGTCGACGATGGTGGCTCCGATGGTCAGCTCTCCTCGGGTCTCGACGTGCACGGCCGCCTCGACGACGTGGGTCAGCACCTCGGGGCGCACGATCGCGGCGAGGCAGAGGGCGTCGTGCACCGGCGCGGCGTCGCCGGTGTCCTCGCGGTCGTCGTAGCCGACGATGCGGTGCCTGATCAGGTCGGCCGAGGCGCGGCCGGCGGGCGTCCCCAGCTGCTCGTACCGCTCGCAGTCGGTGAGAGAGATCGGGGCCGAGTGGGTCGCGTCGAGCGGGAGGATGAGCACATCCCGGATGCCCGCCGAGAGCACCGCCTCGGCTGCTTCGGGGTCGACCCAGATGTTGAACTCGGCCGAACCCGAGACGTTGCCCTGCCCCCTCGCCCCGCCCATGAGCACGACCCGGCTGATCCGCGAGGCGAGCCGGGGCTCGATGGCGAGCGCGAGGGCGATGTTGGTGAGCGGTCCTGTCGGCACGAGCACGATCTCGTCGCCTCCGTCGGCCATGAACGCGTCGACGATCGCCTGAGCCGCCCCCGTCTGCGACTCCCTCAGCGGCGATGCGGGAAGAGGCAGGGTGTCGGCGTGGAACGCCGAGCCCTCGGGGTTGAGGATGTGACGCGGCACCGGGAAGTCCGGGCGCATGAGCGGTCGCACGGCGCCGCGGTGCACCGGCACGTCGACGCCGATGTGCGACAGCACGCGGAGCGTGTTGTCGACGACATGGTCGAGCGTCACGTTGCCGTTGACGCAGCTGACGCCCACGAGGTCGAGGTCGGGATGCAGCGCGGCCGCCATGATCGCGACCGCGTCGTCGCTGCCGGTGTCGCAGTCCAGCCATACCCGTGTCACGGTCATGAGGCACTCCTCTGCTTGTGTCGAAAGAGGCTGACGACGACGTCGAGTCGCCGCGAGTCGATCCATACGTGCGAGTACTCGATCGGCCGCCCGTCGTCGAGGAAGGTCAGCTGCTCGAAGTACTGCAGCGCGGTTCCCGGCTCGACGCCGAGGGCCATGGCCGTGCCGGCGTCAGCGGCGACCGCGCTGAACCGGCGCCGGGCGTTGTCGATGACGAGGCGGTAGCGCTCTTCGAGCACCCCGAACAGGCTCTCCTGGGCGAAATCGATCTGGTCGATGCCGGGTGCCAGCGCGGGCGTGACGAAGTTGTGCAGCAGCGCGATGGGTCCGTCGGCCGTGCGGCGCACGCGCACGAGCCGGAACACCTGCGCGCCATCGCCCAGGCGGAGGCTGCCAGCGACGTCCTCTCCGGCGAGCGCATAGCCGATCTCGAGCACCTCGGTGGTGAGGGCGACGCCCTGGCCGGCGACATCTTCGGCGAGGGTCGACAGAAGCTGCGGCTCGGCAGGCCCCGGCGCGCCGGACACGAAAGTCCCGAGCCCCGGCATCTGCGTCAGCAGGCCGTCCGCGATCAGGGCGGACAGGCCGCGGCGCAGGGTTCCCCGGCTCACGCCGATCTCCTGCGCGAGCGCGGGTTCGGGCAGCAGCCGGTGACCGGGGGGCCACTCTCCGCTCTGGATGCGGGAGCGCACCGCCTCAGCGATCTGCGCGTGAAGCGTCTCGCCGGTGCCGCGGCTGACGCTTCCCCTCCCCAGCTCGAAGTTGGCGACCATCAGTAGCTCTGTTCTCCGGACCCCGACGTCACGATCCCGATGCCGGCGCTGGTTCCCAGCAGCTGCGCACCGGCGTCCAGCAGCGCCCGCGCCTGCTCGGCCGAGGTGATCCCGCCCGACGCCTTCACGCCGACGCCCTCGGGAACCCGTTCGACGAGGAAGCGGATGCTGTCGGGATGCGCGATCTCGACAGCGCCGCTGCTGGCGTTCTTCAGGTATGCGGCGCCCGCCTCGATGCTGAGCGTGACGGCGGTCTCCCGCTCCTGCGGGGTGAGCAGCGGCAGCTCGAGCATGACCTTCACCGGTACTCCGGCGGCCACCACGGCGCGGATGTCGGCGCTGAAGCGATCCCAGTCACCCGACTTGAGCCATCCGATCTGAACGCCCATGTCGATCTGGTGCGCGCCGAGCCGCACCAGCTCCTCGGCCTCGCGGGCCTTGCCGGTGGTCGTCATCACTCCGACGGTGGGGAAGTCGAGTGCCGACGCGACCTGCACGGCGGTGCCCTCGAGCTCCCGCGCCACGACGTCGACCCACGAGCCGGGCACCATCGCCGCAGCGAATCCGTAGGTGATCGCTTCGCGGGCGTGAGCGATCATCTGATCTCGGGTGACGCCCGCAGCGATGAGCGTGTGCTGGATGCGCGATGCCAGCTCGGTGTCGACGGGTGCGTTCATCAGCTCTTCACTCCTGAGTTCATGAGTCGGTCGAGGGCGTCGCGGTGCGGGAGCGAGGGCAGCACGCCATCGCGGGTGACGGCGAGCGCACCGGCTGCCGCCGCGAAGCGGGCAGCCTGACGCACGTCGGCACCTTCGTGCAGCGCGACCGCGAGGGCAGCCGAGTAGGCGTCTCCCGCGCCGGTCGTGTCGACGGCATCCGTGACCGCGACGGGTTCGATCGACGCCGATCCGCCGTCTCCGTCGTCGAGATGCGCGCCATCCGCGCCGAGGGTGACGAGCATCGCTCCCGTGTAATCAGTGCGCTCTCGCGCACGAGCGCAGCAGCCGGCCACCTCGTCTGCGGTGCCCGGCTCGGCGGATGCCGCCATCGTGGCGAGCTCGCGCCGGTTGGGGGTGATGATGTCTGCAAGGCGCAGCAGCGGCAGGACCTCTTCCGACATGGGCGCGGGATTCAGGATGATGAACGCGCCGCGCTCTCTGCCGAGCCGCAGCGCCCGCTCGGCGGCATCCGCCGGGATCTCCATCGAGACCAGCACGACATCCCCGGGCCCGATGCCGGACAGCGGTGCGTCGATGTGCTCGGGATGGAGAGCCGAGAGCGCGCCGTCGGCGATGCAGATGCGGTTCTCGCCCGAGGGCTCGACCATGATGAATCCGGTCATGGTCGACATCCCGGCGATCTCGACAGCGTGGTCCTCGACGCCCTCGTCGGCCCAGAGCTGACGCGCGGCCGCAGCCGCGTCGTCGTCGCCGAGCGCCGTGATGATCCGTGCGTCAGCGCCGAGCCGGCAGGCGGCGACGGCCTGATTCGACCCCTTGCCGCCGTGGTCGACGCGCAGCACCCCGCCTGCCACCGTCTCCCCCGCTTCGGGGCTGCGCGGGACGCGCATGCTGAGACCTTGGCCGTAGCCGCCGATCACTGCGATCATTCATCCACCACCTTGTGAACAAACCTGAACAATCCGCACCATACGGAGGCTCTCAGCCGGCTGTCAATCATCCATGGCGTCTGCGCTCATATGAGCGGGAAGAGAGGGGAAATGTGCGCGTATGCGCATGAATCGACACGGGTCGAACACGTGCCACACTGACTGCATGCCTCAGCAGCCGGATGATCCCCGTCAGACGCGACGACTGCCCGAGACGCTCGACGAGTTCCAGCGGGCGGAGGGGCATCCGCAGTTCCGCGTCGATGTCGAGCGCATCCGGTTCTCCCCTTATTACTCGCGCCTGTCCGCGGTGACGCAGGTGATCTCGCAGGCGGGTGCCGGTCTGGCCGTGCACAATCGCCTCACGCACTCGATCAAGGTGGCCGCCGTCGCGCGCGCCATCGCCACGCACCTGCAGACCCGCGGCGACGAGGCCGGCCGGATCGCCGCAGAACTCGGCGGGGCGCACCCGGTCGTGGTGCAGGCCGCAGCGGCAGCCCACGATCTCGGGCATCCGCCGTTCGGCCACCTCGGCGAGCAGACGCTCGACCGCCTCGCCCGCACCCGCTTCGGACTCGCGGAGGGATTCGAGGGCAACGCGCAGACCTACCGCATCCTCACCCGTCTCGACGAGCACGACCGCCCCGGCGTCGGTCTCAACCTCACTTCCGCCGTCCGCGCGGCGGTGCTGAAGTATCCCTGGCGCCGCGGCGAGGGCGGGCCGCGGCGCGGCGGCGCGAGCAAGTTCAGCTTCTACGCGATCGACGAACCGGATGCCAGGCAGGCGCTGTCCGCGTATCCGGCGATCGTCGAGGGCCAGCAGAGCGTCGAGTGCTCGATCATGGACATCTCCGATGACATCGCCTACTCGCTGCACGACCTCGACGACTTCTACCGGGCCGGACTGCTCAACCCGGCGACCCTGTCGGCCGAGTTCCGCTCGTGGCATCGCGACCTCGCCCAGCTACGTGCCGCCGACGAGGCGACCCTCGCCGCCGACACCCGCACGCCGGGCCACTCGCTCGAGCTGCTCTGGCGCCGGATGCAGAGCAAGGACAGCTGGATCGCCGACCCCGACGCGTTCAGCGAGGCCGTCGCGAAGGTGTCGTCCGAGGTGATCGACGGTCTCGTCGCCGAGCCTTTCGACGGCTCGCTGGCCAGCGAACGCGGTCTCGCCAGGTTCACCACCGCCTGGATCGCCCGGCTCCAGTCCTCGATCGAGGTGCACAGGCATCCGGACATCCGGTCGGGCCACGTCAGTCTCAACCGCCAGGCCTGGCACGAGGTCGCGGTGCTGAAGTTCCTGCATGAGAGGTTCATCCTCGAGAGACCCGACCTCGCCGTCTACCAGCGCGGCCAGGCGAGCGTCCTCGAACGGCTCGTCGAGGGCTTCACGGCCTGGCTCGACGACCCGCGCGACGCTCGCCGTGCCCCGCGCCGCCTGATCGACCTCGTCGAGCTGGCCACCGACGATCATCGCCGCCTGAGCACACCGGCCGTCGATGTCGAGACCCTCGGCCGCGGACGCGGCATCATCGACTACGTCGCCTCGCTGACCGACGCCCAGGCCATCTCGCTCGACGCGCTGCTCGCCGGCCGCACCGAGCGCCTGTGGGATGCGGGCCAGGGGCTGTGATGCGCAGAGGAGCCGTCATCGCGATCGCCGTGCTGACCGCCGTCGCCGTCAGCGGATGCACTCCGCCGCCGCCATCTGGTCTGTCAGTCGAACCAGGAGAGGACTTCCCCGGAACCTGCATGCCGCCCGAGCTGAGCTGGCCGACGGACTTCCTCGAGTCGCTGGTCTCCGAGAACGACGCGGTCGACGGCGAGCTCGTCGGACTGCGTCTGGTGTACATCGACGACGAGTGGGCGTGGCGGCTGCGCAGCCGCTCACCTCAGCAGGACTGGGCGGGTGACCCGATAGACGACCCCAGCTCGGGCAGGGAATCCCTCGTCACCACCCGCGAGCTGCGGACGCTCAGAACATACCAGGTGACCCTCACCGAGGCCGAGCAGCTGCCCACCGCCAGTGGAGCGCTGGCGGCGGCGACCGAATCCGGCGAGACGTGGCCGAGCCCGCTGATCATCGACATGACGCGGGCCATCGAGAGCGGACGCGCCGTCTGGCGGGTCACCACCTGCGACACCGCCACGAACGAGCACACCGTGATCACTGTCGACTGATCCGACGAGACTTGCGTTCCAGCACGAGACAGCGGTGCGCAGCGCAAGTCTCGTGCTGGAAGGCAGGTCTCGCGGCCAGAGCGCGCGCGGTGAGTGAGCGGGCGGCGGCGCCGGGCACCTCTCAGCGTGGAAGAGTGGATGCCACCCGTCACTGTCCAGGAGGCACCATGCGCGCCGTCGTCTACGACCGCTTCACGAAGGATCTCGACGCCCTCGAGGTGCGTGATCTGCCCGAGCCCAAGCTCGCTCCGGCATCGGTGCTCATCGAGGTGCGCGCGGCCGGAGTGAACCCCGTCGACTGGAAGCTGATGGCCGGCGGACTCGATGCGATCATGCCGACGCAGTTCCCGGTGATCCCCGGCTGGGATGTCGCAGGAGTGGTGGCCGCCGTCGGCATGGACACCCCGGAGTTCCAGGTCGGCGATGAGGTCATGGCGTACGCCCGCAAGGACTCCGTCAGCGCCGGCACATTCGCCGAGCGCGTGGCCGTTCCCGTCTCCGCGGTGGCGCGGAAGCCGGCATCCCTCACCTGGGAGCAGGCGGGCGCCCTCCCCCTCGCCGGCGGCACGGCGCTGCGGGCCGTCGATGCGCTCGGCGACCTGACCGGCCGCACCGTGCTGATCCACGGAGCCGCCGGAGGCGTCGGCGGCTTCGCGGTGCAGATCGCCGCGAGCCGCGGTGCGAAGGTCATCGCCACGGCATCCGAACGCAATCACGACTACGTGCGGGCGCTGGGCGGCGAGCCGACGACCTATGGCGATGGGCTCGGCGAGCGCGTCCGCGCGATCGCCGGCGGATCGGTCGACGCCGTCGCCGACTTCGTCGGCGGGATGCTCGAGACCACCCTCGATGTGCTCGCCGACGGCGGCGCGCACGTGTCGATCGCGGATCCGTCCGTCGTCCGACACGGCGGGCGGCACATCTGGGTGCGACCCGACGGCACGCAGACCGCTCGCCTCGCAGAGCTCGCCGACAGGAAGCTCCTGAGGATCGAGGTCGCCGAGACCTTCCCGCTCGAGCGCGTCGCCGACGCCTTCCGCGCCAGCCAGAGCGGCCACACGCGCGGCAAGCTCGTCATCGTCCCCTGAAGAAGCGGCCCGGACAGAGTCCGCGCCCGGGCCTCACTCGGGACCCGGGCGCGGACGTCATCGCGGTCAGAAGACCTCTTCGTCTCCGGCCGCACGCGTGGAACGACGCGTCTCATAGCCCCCTGCCGCGGGCTCGGTGCGGGTGACCACATCGGTGCGGCGACGGCGCGCCATCAGCACGAGGCCGACGAGGAACGCCACGACGCCGGCTCCCATGAGGATGTAGCCGACCATGTCGAGGTCCGCCCAGCCGACGTCGACGTTGAGTGCGAAAGTGAGGATCGCTCCGATGACGAACAGAACGACTCCGGTGCCGATGGTCATCACTTGCTCCCTTCGTAGGTGGCGGGGCCGTACGGCCCGCCTGCACTCCAGGATCCCCACGCGCAGAAGCACCGAGAATGGGGTTGACAACGACGGCGCGGAACGGGTCAGCCGCGGGAGGCTTCCTCAGGCAGTGGACGACGCAGCACGAGCACCGTCACGATCGCGATGAGGATCAGGGCGGTGAGAGTCACGGGCACGGGCAGCACCGGATCGAGCAGCACGAGCAGCGCGCCGAGCGGCACGACCGTGTTCACCACGCGGTCGGCGTTGCTTCGGATCGCGACAAGCCAGATGCCGATGAGGAACACCGCGATCGGCACGCTGGTGGCGAACGAGACGGCGATCGGCGGCAGCTGGGTGTGGCCGGTGAGGTCGTCGATCCACACCTCGATGCCCGCAGAGAACGCTCCCGCCGCGGCGAAGATGAAGTAGTGCGCGTACCCGTACGCGAACGATGAGCGATCCGAGATCGCGCGATGGTGGGGCGGCCAGAAGTAGATCCACCACATCGCCGCCGCTGAGACCAGGGTGACCGCCGCGACCCAGACCAGCGGCCCGATCGTGTCGACCTCCTCGCGCGCCCCGATGATCGCGGTCGCCGAGGCCAGGAGGCTCTCGCCGAGCACGATCAGGGTGAACAGGCTGTAGCGCTCGGTGATGTGATGCGGATGCCAGGGCGTCGTGCCCTGTCGCTCCGCGACGACCGGAACGGCCAGCTCGGCGAGCATCAGCACGATGAAGACCGGCAGCGTCGCGGCATCCGGAATGAACAGGAACCCGATCCACAGCACCTGCACGACGGCGATCCCGATCGCATACGCGAGGGCAGTACGACGCAGAGTCGCATCCTGGCGCGCGGCGCGCAGCCACTGCACGATCATCGCCAGACGCATCACGACGTACGCGATGACGACGACGGTGAAGTCGCGGTGCTCGTCTTCGAAGACCGGTCCGATGCCCGCAGCCAGCACGATCACGCCGGCCATCTGCACGATCGTGGTGACCCGGTAGAACCAGTCGTCGACGTCGAACGACGAGGCGAACCAGGTGAAGTTCATCCACGCCCACCAGATGGCGAAGAACACCATCAGATACGAGACGATGCCAGACCCCGCGTGCCCTGCGGACAGCGCGTGGTGCAGCTCGCTCGATGCGGTGCTCACCGAGATGACGAAGACCAGATCGAAGAACAGCTCGAGCGAGCTCGCGGCGCGATGCGGCTCGCGTGGATCGCGATGAACCATGCGCTCGAGCGCGAAACGCGTCCCCTTGGCGTTGTCTTTCACCGGCCCAGGGTAGAGCACGATCGCCTCATCACGCGCGCCGAGCGGGAGATCGACCCCCGGCGTGTCCCCTTCAGCCCTCGGCCGTGCGTTCAGCCGTCGCCCTGGGGCACCGCCCCCACATCGTCGACCGCGTCGGCCATCGCCCGGAGGAACGCCGTCACGTTGGCCTGAGCCTGAACGTCCATCCCCGCCGCGACGGCGTACATGCGCTCGTGCATGCCGCTGAGCGTGTGCCGCACGTCCTCATCGGCATGCGCCGTGGCCCGCACGACCGCACCGCCGCCGTTCGCCGGTCGCTCCAGGTGGCCGGAGCGCTCGAGCCGATCGATCAGCACGGCGGTCGCCGCCGGCGAGATCGCGAGGTAGGCGGTGAGAGAGGCCGGCGATGCGCTGCGTTCGGGCTGGCGGAAGAGGAAGCGCAGCGCGAGCAGCTCGTTCTCGCCCATCGACATCTCGTCGCGGGTTCGGCGACGCATCGCCCGCTCGGCCGCGCGGTACACGCGAAGCGCCTCGAGGACCTCTCTCGCGCGCTCGCCCTCGCCACGCTCGTCGTACCAGTACCCGTCTGCCTGCAGCTTCGTCACGCCCGCCCCTTCAGCGACCGCCTGCCGCGCCCGCATCAGTCATGATAGGAGAGGGGAAGGGATTCATGCGGCTGAGCAGGCCGCCGAATCGCAGTGACGGAGGACATCAGTGACTTTTCGGAGTAAAGCGACGCTTGAGGCGTGGCTCGACGAGTTCCGATCGGCCCGGGAGGCCGGCGACCTCATCCGTGTGATCATCCAGGACGGCTCCGACGGCTCGGACACCGGCCTCGTCATCGTTCCGGTGAAGAACTCGTCGGTGAGCATCTTCATGCAGCCGATCAGCATAGGCGGCGAGGGCTGGAGCGTCACGCTCGAGCCCAACGACGAGAACACAGTGCTCGACAGCCACCAGCTGCACGCCCTCGCCAGCGAGCTCGCGGTCGCCGCCGAGCTGTGCTCGTACCTCGAAGCCCGCAGCGTCGGCCACCAGGAGGAGCCGCACGAAGAGCAGCCTGAGTCCGTCTGAGGCTCAGAGCTCGCCTGGTCGCATCGCCTCTGCGTCGATCGCCCGCATGATCCGCAGAGCCGCGGTGTCGGTGGGCGGCTCGTCGGCATCCGCTCGCCGCCGCGGTGCGTACACGACCAGGGCGTGGAACAGGAACCGCGCGAGGAAGGCGACCACCAGCGAGATCGCCGTGGCGATCACGCTGGAGATGTGCCATGTCTCGACCATCAGGGCCATGAGGGGGATGCGCAGCGCCGCCTCTGCCGAGTTGAACGACACGGATGCCGCGAAACGCACCCACAGCCGCGATGCGTCCTCGCGATCGTCGCGGAAGACGAACAGCTCCTGCAGCACGAAATTGCCGACGATGGTGACTGCGGCGCCGACGATCGCCGCGAGCAGATAGTCGACACCGAGATGGGTGAGCGCCCACATGATGCCGATGTTCGCCAGCGCGCCGATGCCGCCGATCAGGGCGAACCGCCCCATCTTGCCGAAGCGCAGACGCGCCAGATGCGCGAGGAAGGTCACTCCCTGACGCAGGCTCGCCTTGGAGTCGCCGTGCCGGCGCCGGTCGAACTCCATCGGCACCTCGGCGATGCGCAGCTCGCGGCGCTCGCCACCGCGCACGAGGATCTCGAGCAGGATCTTGAAGCCCTGCGGATGCAGCTCGTCGAGGTCGATGCGGGTGCGGTCGACGAGGAAGAATCCGCTCATCGGGTCGGTGCTGCGCCACAGGCGCCGCAGGAACATCGCCTTGGTGACGACCGTCGCCGCCTTCGAGACCCCGTACCGCACGGCTGTGCCGAGGCCGGCGGAGTCCCCTCCGCCGATGTAGCGCGAGGCCGCGACGATGTCGGCGCCGCCCTCGGCGTATCGGCGGAGCATGTCGGGCAGAAGCTCCGGCGGATGCTGCAGATCGCCGTCCATCACGATGCAGACGTCATGCGCCGCCTCGGCGAGACCCAGCGCGACCGCGCCGCTGAGGCCGCCTGCGTTGTGGTCGCGGTGGATGCCCCGCACGGGGATGGTCGCGGATGCCCCGACCCGGGCGATCTCGTCGATCGTGCCGTCGCCGCTGTCGTCGACGAACAGGATCTCGGCCGTGACCCCGGCGAGCGCGGCCGAGGTGCGCGCGACGAGCTCGGCCACGTTGTCGCGCTCGTTGAACGTGGGGACGATGACGGTCACCGGCGGGACGGCGATGGCGCTCACCTGTTCTCCTCCCGCGGTCATCGGAAACGCGGTGTCACCGGAATGCGGTGTCATCGCGATGCAGCATCCATCGTTTCACGGGATGCCCTGCTCAGGCTCCACACGGCGCCCGGCCAGGCGGGCGCCCGTAGGCTGGAGGGCATGAGCATCCCTGCATCCGACACCATCACCATGTTCGGCGCCGAGTGGTGCGGCGACTGCCGCCGCACCAAGAAGCAGCTCGACGAGCTGGGCATCGAGTACACGTACATCGACCTGGTCGCCGATCCCGCCGCCGCCGACGTCGCCAAGGAGATCTCTGGCCGCATGAACATCCCGGTCGTCGTCTACCCCGATGCGAGCCACCACGTCGAGCCGAGCAACGCCGACGTCGAGACCAAGCTGCGCGAGCTCGCGCTGATCTGACCCAGACCCACCGCCACCGGGAGACGACGATGACTCCGCAGACGACTCTCGACGCCGACCTCGACGAGGCGACGCGCCAGGCGCTCGATGCCGACATCGAGGTGCTGCAGCAGGGTGCACGCACCTGGGCGCACCTCACCGTCGGCCAGCGCGCCACGCTGCTGCGCGCCCTGCGCACGAGCGTCGCCGCGACAGCGGAGGACTGGGCGAACACCGCCGCCGATTCCAAGGGGCTCGACGGGCGGCATCCCCTCCGCGGCGAGGAGTGGCTGAGCGGACCGTACTCGGTGCTCGGCGCGCTCGACGCCTACGTCGACACGCTGGCGAAGCTCGCCGACGGGCGCTTCCCGCTCGACGGGGTCGCCATCGGCCGCGCCCCGGGAGGGCGCACCCGGATCAGCGCATTCCCGCTGAACGGGCTCGACCGCTTCCTGCTGTCGGGTTTCAGTGGCGAGGTGTGGCTGCAGCCGGGCATCACCCCGAACACGGCCCGCGCGAACGCGGGTCTCGCGCAGCGCACACCAGACGCCCCCGGCGGGGTCGGCCTGGTGCTCGGCGCCGGCAACATCACGTCGATCCCCGTGCTCGATGTGCTGTACGAGCTGCTCGCGCACAACCGCGTCGCCCTGCTGAAGGTCAACCCCACGCAGGACGCCCTGGTGCCCGTGTACGAGCGCGCCCTGGCCCCGCTGATCACCCCGGGGTTCCTGCGGATCGTGCGAGGCGGGCCGGCTGTGGGCTCGTACCTCACCGCGCATCGCGACCTCGTGCACGTGCACATCACCGGTTCGGCCGCGACCTTCGACGCGATCGTGTGGGGGCAGAAGCCGCAGGCCACCCGCCGCCGGCGTGAGAACCGTCCGCTGCTGAAGAAGCCGATCACCGCCGAGCTCGGCGGCGTCTCGCCGATCATCGTGGTGCCGGGCGAATGGAGCGATGCCGACATCGCCTTCCAGGCCGAGCACGTGGCGACCATGCGCCTGCAGAACTGCGGACACAACTGCATCGCCGGTCAGGTCGTGATCATGTCATCGGAGTGGGCGCAGGCCGAGCAGTTCCGCACAGCGCTGCGGCGCGCGTACGCGGCGGCTCCCGAGCGGCCGATCTGGTACCCCGGCTCGCCGTCACGCATGCAGCAGGCGGCTGAGGACTACCCGGATGCCCTGGTGCTGGCCGACCGTCTCCTCGTCGAGCTCGACGAGGGTCAGGACGCCACGGCCATGCAGCGCACCGAGTACTTCGCGCCCGTGCTCGGCGTGGTCGAGCTGCCCGGCACGGGCCAGTCGTTCCTGGACGCCGCGGTCGCACACGCGAACGACGAGCTGCAGGGCACTCTGGGCGCGAACCTCCTCATCGATCCGGTCACCGAGAGCTCGCTCGGCACCGGCTTCGAACGCGCGATCGCCGAGCTGCGCTACGGATCGATCGCGATCAACTCGTGGACCGCGTTCGGATTCATCACGCCGACGCTCACCTGGGGAGCGTTCCCCGGCAACACGCTCGACGACGTGGGCAGCGGCATCGGCGTGGTCCACAACGCCCTGCTTCTCGACGGGGTCGAGCGCTCGGTCGTGCGCGGGCCGTTCCGCCCCTTCCCCCGGTCGCTCTCGCCCTCAGGACGCCGGACGATCCTTCCGAAGCCGCCGTGGTTCGTCTCGTCGCGCACCGGCGCCTCGGTGAGCGCGGGTCTCACCCGGTTCCGTGCGCACGGCGGCATCCTGCTGCTCCTGCGCACCCTGCTGCAGGCGCTCCGCGCCTGAAGGCTGCACCGGCCGCTCCTCCTCGACGAGGATCAGAGCTGGTCGCCCGGAACGGCGAAGGCGTCGCAGACGCCGAGGCCGTTCTTGTATCCGTTGGCGAACCACGCCTGACGCTGCTCGCTGGTGCCGTGCGTGAAGCTCTCCGGGTTCACGAAGCCGGACTGCTGCTGAATGTGATCGTCGCCGACCGTGAACGCCGCGTTCAGGGCATCCCGGATCTGCGCCTCCGTCGGCGTCTGGATGTACTTGACGCCGTTGTCGTCCTCCTGCTCAGCCACGTCGCCCAGCCACGCGCCGGCGTAGCAGTCGGCTTGCAGCTCGGTACGCACTCCGTTGCTCTCAGGACCGGTGCCGTTGTTGGGGTACTTCTCCATCACACCGGTGATGTTCTGGATGTGGTGACCCCACTCGTGCCCGACGATGTACAGCTGCGCGAGCTCGCCGGCGGACGCACCGAACTGCTGGCGCATCAACTGGAAGAAGTCCGGGTCGATGTACACGCCCTGCTCCGGCGGGCAGTAGAACGGACCCACCGCGTTCGACGCGGTGCCGCACTGCGTGGAGGTCTGCCCGTCGACGACCGTCAGGGTCGGCGCCTGGTAGCCCTCGACGTGCTTCTCCCAGTAGTCGTTGAGCACGACCTCGGCGCCCGCCATGCGGCAGTCGTCGATCGTGTTCGCGTCCTGGCCCGTGTCGCACTCGGCGAGTGTGTTCTCCCCGCTGGAGGCGGGCGGGTTCTCGCCGCCGGGCACGCCGCCGACCAGGCCGGTGAGGTCGGGGCCTCCGAGCATCGCGACGACGAGCGCGACGAGGCCGAGCACGCCCACGCCGCCGCCTGCGACGACGGCGCCCCTGCCGCGTCGACGGGTGGTGTTGCCCGAGATGTCGGCATCCGGATTGAATGTCATGCAGAAAAGGTACCCCGGATATCGCCGCGAATCCCCCATATGCTCGGGGTCATGGCGACGACGATCACGATCACAGGTGCCGGCGGGCAGATCGGCTACGCACTCCTCTTCCGCATCGCGGCGGGCGACATGCTCGGGCCGGACGAACACGTCCGGCTGCGGCTGCTCGAGATCCCGCAGGGGCTGCGGGCCGCCGAGGGCGCAGCCCTCGAGCTGCAGGATGCTGCATTCCCGCTGCTCGACGACGTCGAGGTCAGCGACGACGCCGCAGTCGGGTTCGACGGCGCGAACCACGCCCTGCTGGTGGGTGCGCGCCCGCGCGGCCCTGGCATGGAGCGCGCAGACCTGCTCGCCGCCAACGGCGGCATCTTCGGCCCGCAGGGCAGCGCGATCGCCGCGTCGGCGGCATCCGACATCCGCGTCACCGTCGTCGGCAACCCGGCCAACACGAACGCGCTCATCGCGGCGTCGGCGGCAGACGGCGTGCCTGCGGAGCGGTTCAGCGCGCTCACCCGACTCGATGAGAACCGCGCCAGGGCGCAGCTCGCGCAGACGCTCGGCGCCCCCGTGGCGAGCGTGCGCCGCGTGCCCATCTGGGGCAACCACTCAGCCACCCAGTTCCCCGACGTCTCGCACGCGACGGTCGATGGCGCGCCCGCCGCCGACCGGCTCGCGTCTGCCGTGGGCGATGTGCGCAGCTGGCAGGAGCAGACGTTCATCCCGCGGGTGGCGAAGCGCGGCGCCGAGATCATCGAGGTGCGCGGCTCGTCGTCGGTGGCATCGGCGGCGAGCGCCACCATCGACCATGTGCGCGACTGGGTGCGCGGAGGCGACGACTGGACGAGCGCCGGAGTCGTCTCCCACGGCGAGTACGGTGTGCCCGAAGGGCTGATCTCGTCGTTCCCCGTGCAGTCGGTCGGCGGCCGGTGGCGAATCGTCGAGGGGCTGGAGCTGGATGCCTGGGCCAGGCAGCGCATCGACGCCTCGGTCGCGGAGCTGGTCTCGGAGCGCGAGACGGTGCGATCGCTCGGGTTGCTCTGACCGCTCTCGCACTCGGGCAGAATGGATGCCGGAGGTACGACGATGAGCGACGCGATGAACCCGACGGATGCCGTGGTGGATGCCGCCCTCACGAGCCCTCTGCACCTGCCGCACGCCGCGGCAACGTGCGAGAAGTGCCTGTCGAACGCCGATCACGGCTGGTGGTCGGCGCGGCCTGAGGGAGCCCGCCTGGTGGGTCTGGTGGTGGCACGCGACGGCATGCCGTCCGTGACTCAGCAGCGCGAGGACCTCACCCGCTTCGGTGTGCCGATCGAGGGCTTCCGCCACCCGGCCCCGGAGATCCTCGAGAGCTGGGGAGACCGTCTGGCCCGTCTCATCGAGACCCTGCGCAGCGGAGACGTGCTCGTCGTCGCCAACGCGCACGCGCTCGGCCGCGATCGCGACGAGGAGTCGCGCACCATCGCCGAGTTGCGTCGCCGCGGCATCATGGTCAAGGTGCTCGGGCATCATGCCCGCCACCTCACGGACGCGACGGTCTGAGTCGCTCTGCGTCAGCCCTTCACTGCCAGCAGCTGCTCGCGCAGCGACGGCGGTCGCACGTTCGTGAAGTACGAGACGGCGATGTATTCGTCGAACAGAGCGCACATCATGTTCTCGAGCTCGCCGAGCGGGGTCGAGAAGCGCACGAGCAGCATCTGCTTGGTGCCAGGCACCGGAATCCAGTAGTCGGCGCTGAGGCGGGTGCTGCCGTCGGCCTCGCTGCCGTCGGCGACAGGCTCCACGCGGTGCGTGCGAAGCGCAGGCGCACCGGGGCCGCGCACCTCGACCATCGATGCGTGCGCGATCGGATCGAGTTCCCGCAGCCCCTCGGCCATGACGGCGAGCACCGCCTGCGGCGCGGTTCCGATCGCCGGGCTCATCCGCAGATCAGCCGGCTCGAAGACGAGCAGCGTGACAGGCAGCGGTGTGCCCAGGGCGATCTCGGTCGAGAACATGATCGCGCGCAGGTCGCCGCGGGCACCGGCCGCCACGGCCTCCTCGAGCTGATGACGAACCCGTGCGCGCTCAGGAGCGCGGTCATCGGCCGGGCCGACGGAGTCCTTCGCGATCCGGCGGATGGACGCCGCAGTGGCCTCGGTGCTCGACAGATCGACCGAGAACCAGCGTCCTGGCAGACGGAACCGCAGCTGCGGCGTGCTCATTCGGGCTCCGTCCACGCACCGTAGCGCGTCTTCATGCCGGTGAGCGTGACGCCCGCCTGCCCCGCTTCCCGCACTCTCAGATCGTCGAGGTCGCCCGCCGCGGCACGGAGGTCGACGATCTGATCCCCCTGCTCCGGTCCTGTCACGGCGAAGAGCTGGACGGTGTTCGGCTCCCACGGCAGGGCCCGCCAGATCGCCTCGACGACGGCATCCAGCTCCTCAGCCGTGAACGGCTCGGCGGAGCCCACCACGAGCGTCAGCTCGAAGCCGTGGCCGAAGCCGTTGCGCCACCGCCCCGGATCCTCCGTCGCCGTCACCCGGGGCACCGCCTTCGTCACTGCGTTCGACACGTCTCCGTAGTCCACCGTCGTCTCCTCGGTCTTCTCGGGCGCCTCTGGCAGCACGCCGCATCCGGTCAGCCCTCCGCCCAGGAGCGCACCCGTCAGCAGGATGGCGAGCAGCCCGCGTCGCCCCGCACCCCGTTCGATCATCACTCGGTCCAGTGGTAGTAGGAGGTGTCCACGTACCCATTGTCGTTGAAGAAGTTCGCCAGGTCGGGATGATCGGACTGCACCTGGGCGATGTGGTTCTCGAGCGTCGTGGAGTAGTCGGATGCGTTGTGCGCGCCGACGTCCACTCCGAGCACGGGGTTCGGCTCAGGCGGATCGACGCGGATCGACGTCCAGTTCGATCCGTGCTCGACACTGTCGAAGTCGCCCGCGACTGCGTCGAGACGCGGCACCGGGTCGCCATTGTGCTGCACCGAGACCACATCGATGTCCCCGGGGATGGGCATGTGGTCGATCGGCGCACCGGAGGCCACGACGGCCTGCCAGTTGTAGTCCGAGTTGTAGGCGGCCAGGTGGCCGGCCATGATCCCGCCCTGACTGAAGCCCACGAGCATGACGGGGTCGTCGGGGCCGATCCCCGCCTGGGCCATCGCGTCCAGCACCGCACGCTCGTACTGCGTCTGCAGCGCCGGCGTCAGCATCAGCGCGAGGTTGCTGTCGAGGTCGTTCACCGCGCCCTTGTCCTCCAGGCGCGAGAGCCACTCCTGCGTGCTGGGAAGGGTGACCGTGTAGTACCAGCCGTCGGGCCCGAGGACCTTGGTGATCTTGACGACGCTGTCGGTCTCTCCGCCGAGCGAATCGACCTCGTGGGTGCCGTCCAGGACGGTGGCGAGGCTCGGGTCCGGCGGCGTCTTCTCCTTGGCATCGGCGTAGGGGTCGGTCTCGCTGACCGTCGGCGTCTCCTTGAGCACGTCCGACAGCACGCTCCAGATCAGGAACGCCGCGAGCACCCCGGCGATGATGGCACCGATGATCAGGCCGATCGTGCCGAACAGCGCGCCGATCGCGACGATGAGCAGCAGCACCACGAGGGCGCCAAGGATCGCGGCGATCGTGTCGGCGATCTTCTTGAGCAGATTGACGACGCCTTCGAGGAAGTCGCCGATCCATTCGCCTATCCCGGCGAGGAAGTCCCCGATGTCGGAGAAGAACTCGCCGACGCCGTCCCAGAAGCCCTCGTTCGTGGCGTCGATCGCGGCGTCGATCCGGCGGATCGCCGTCTCTGCGGCCTCGTTCATCGCGTCGCGAGCGGCGTCGATCCTATCGCGAGCGGCGCCGACGGCGGCCAGCGCCTGGTCTGCGGCGCGCTGTGCACCCGGCACCTGGTCTGTGAGGGACGGCGCGGGGTCGTCGGCCGCGTTCACCTGATCGTTGAGATCCTCGAGTGCACGGTCGGCCCGTCCCTGTGCGAGGAGCGCCTCGTCGAGGTCGTCCTGAGCGCGATGCGCGTCCTCGTGCGCGGTCGTCAGCGCGATGGCGTACTCGGAGATAGCATCCGCCGTGCCCTTGTAGCGGGGGTGGATGCGCTCGAGCTGCGACGAGATCTCCTCGTTCTGCTCGTACAGAGCCTGAACGGCCTTGCCCTCGTCATCGGCGACGATGCCTCGCAGCTCCTGGATGACGTCGAGGATCACCTCGGCGGAAGAGACGAGATCGGCGGCTCGCGAGGTCAGCTCCGCCGGATGCCCTGGGAGAACGCTCATGGTCTATCCCTCGCCTTCCTGCGCCATCTGCGCGTCTAGATCGCGGAAGGTGTCGACGATCGCCTGCATGAAGTCGGCCTGCGAGCGCAGATTGTCGCGGAGATCCTCGCGCGCGATGTCCCACTTGCCCCCGAAGTCCTCGATCTTGTTCGCGAGGCCGCCATGCCCGGTGAGTCCGCCGAGGTCGTCTGCAAAGTCCTCGGCCTCGTCGAAGGTCGTCGCGAGGCCTCTGGCCGTGCGCGCGGTGGATTCCAGCCGCGCGAGGTCCATCCGGACGTCGGTCATCGTGCCGCCCCCTTCCGGTCTCGTCGTACGACCGCATGACGTTGCGCCGCTGCGGCACGAAGCCGCTCACCGAGCGCCGCGTCGGCCGCCCTCACCTCTGCGCGAAGCGCGTCGGCGTCCTGCACCGACTCGGGAATGCGCACACGCAGCCCGGCCAGCGCTGCACGCAGGTCTTCGTCAGACATGTCTCCCCCTCCGGTATCGGCACATCCGCCGATGAGAACACGCTATCGGCGCCGGCGGCCGACGGGCCATGGGGAGTAGTCCCCACCCGCCGCGCGAGGTGCGCCGAACACGACGAGAGGGCCGACCATCGTGGTCGACCCTCTCGAAATGCTCAGACGCGGGTTCAGCCGCCGGCGAGCTGCTGATCCAGATCCTGGATCGCGCGCATCATGCCCAGCAGCGACTCCGACATGTCATTGATGCCATCCACCGCAGTCTTCAGACCCGTGGTCAGCTCACCGTAACCCTCACCGAACTTCCCCGACGCGTGCTGCGTCTTGAAGTCCTCACCCAGCAGCGTGTCCACCTGACCCTTCAGAGTGTCCAGCTGACCCTGAATGTCATCACGAGCCTGCGACAGCGACGACGCCACCTGCTCCATCTCCGCATAAGACGCACCGAAATCGGCCATCGTCAACACCTCCGGTAAATCGATTGGACCGGACCCCACCGGCCCGACAACCACCACGCTACAAGACCCCACCCCGGCAGGCGATGGGGACAACTACCCATCGCCCGCCGCACGAGGTGCCCCCGTACACGACGAGAGGGCCGACCATCGTGGTCGACCCTCTCGAAATGCTCAGACGCGGGTTCAGCCGCCGGCGAGCTGCTGATCCAGATCCTGGATCGCACGCATCATGCCCAGCAGCGACTCCGACATGTCATTGATGCCATCCACCGCAGTCTTCAGACCCGTGGTCAGCTCACCGTAACCCTCACCGAACTTCCCCGACGCGTGCTGCGTCTTGAAGTCCTCACCCAGCAGCGTGTCCACCTGACCCTTCAGAGTGTCCAGCTGACCCTGAATGTCATCACGAGCCTGCGACAGCGACGACGCCACCTGCTCCATCTCCGCATAAGACGCACCGAAATCGGCCATCGTCAACACCTCCGGTAAATCGATTGGACCGGACCCCACCGGCCCGACAACACAAAACTAACAACACCCCACAAGCACCGTCGATGGGGACAACTCCCCATTCACGAGCACGAGCACGAGCACGAGCACGAGCCGCGGGTCGACGGACCGGCGGTGGTCTCAGGCGAAGCGGATCGATCGGAAGACGGCGGCGAGCTCGGGCTGGACGGCCTCGAGCACCAGCGGATCCTCGTCGATGTGATCGAGGAGGAAGACCAGGCCGCCTCGCAGTCCGATCCAGCGCGTGGCCATGATCGTCTGGTCCGCGATCTCCGCGACGACGGCCACGCTGATCGCGACGTCGAACGCCGTCTCGTCGAGAATGCTCCACGTCTGCACCGACCCGCCGATGCCGGCCCTCGCGAGCTGAAGGGCGTCGTCCACCGACGCAGCCTCCGTCTCGGTGATGTAGAGATGAGCGACGATCGGGCGGCCGCCGACGTACTCCGTGCGCCAGAAGCGCTCGGCCGCGCCGGGCAGCGGGCTGTCCATCGCCTGCAGCGCGAGGGCCGTATCGGCCAGCAGTCGGGTGCCGGCCTGCTCGGCACCGGTTCCCGTGAGCAGGCTCGCGGCGAGAGCATCGGCCCAGTCGGCCGGTGTCTCGAACTCACCCCACGGGAAGGCCAGCGGAACCGGCAGCCACCGACTGTGATCCAGAGTGAGTGCGTAGTTCGGCTCTACTGCCACCGGAAGGTCTCCATGATCGAATCGGACAGCTCGATGGCTGCGTCCACGAGCAGCGGGTCTGCGTCGTCGGGGTACGGCAGCGAGGCGATGAAGACGAGGCCGCGTCGCTCCTGCTCTCCGGGGAGGGCGAACCCGTAGCCCACCGAGCGGGTCGTGATGCCCGCGAGATCGCCGGTCCCCTCGACGGTCGACTCCCAGCGCTGGATCGGCCCGATCGCCGTGTCGTGGGTCACGATCTCCGCCGTGGTGAGGCCTCGCAGCCCTGCGGCGAAGTCGGCTCCGACGGGAGCGACCTGCTGCCGGACGGCGATCGACAGCGGAAGGTGGGCCAGCCCCTCCACCTCGCGATCGGCGAGGTAGATGCTGTGCGTGCGCGTCTGCTCGAGGCGACGCCACTGCGAGTTCGCCAGCATGCGCAGCCGCACATCGAACTCAGGCTGCCCCAGAGCCTTCGCCCGCTCGGAGACCTTCGCCACGAAGCGCTGCCGGCTCTCTTCGTCGACCCGATACTGCGACCAGCCGGGCGGCATCATGATGCGGAATCCGGTGAGCGCGGTCATCGGATTCCGCCCTGATCGGAACGCGCAGGCTCCCTCGACCGGGCCACGCGCATGCCGAAGAGCAGGATGCCGAGCGCCACGATGCTGAAGACCGATGTGTGCCACTGCGTTCCGATGACTCCGTCATTGAAGCGCATGGGATTCTCGGGGGTGGCGAGCGCCCACCCAAAGGCACAGATCACAGACGCCACGGTAGGACCGATCAGCCGGTTCACCCGCGGAATGTCGGCGAGTCGCGTGGTCACGGCGACGGCGATGGCGAGAGCGACGGAGAGAGAGCCCACGACGACGAGCTGCATCGTCGACACGACGAACAGCGGATAGGGGATGACGACTCCCCACATCGGACCCTTGGCTGAGCCCACCTGTCCACCGGACAGGATCAGGGACCCGATCAGGTACACGATCAGCAGGACGGGCGATATGAGTACCACCACTCCGAGCAGGATGCGCATGACTCTCGCTGCCCCACCACCACGATTCGCCACCACGCCGTCAGCTTACCCGCACGTCTCGAAGACCCGGGATCTCCGGCTGCACTCCGAAGACCCCCATCAGATCCGATCCGAAGAAGCCGCCCCACGTGGCGACGTTGATGGCCTGTCGGAACCCGCCCGGCAGGCTCGATGCCGTCGACGACACGAACTGCTGCACCCCGGGGTTGGACGCCCACTGCGAGTTGCGGATCGTGTTGAGGAACGTCGAGATCTGCGCGGTGTCGGCCGCGCCCAGCCGCATCGCGGTGAGCGGGTTGGTGAACATTCCGGGCTTGGGCAGCGCCAGCCATGACTGGACGGGAGCGAACATCGACCGGATGGGCGTCAGCCACGTGGTGGGACGGAACAAAGACGCCTGCGGCAGGCTCGACCGGATGGCGGCCGTGACGGCTCCGCGCCCGCCCTGGACCACACTCGCCAGGGTCGGCACGCCACGCGAGAGCAGCTTGCCGACACCGAAGGGGAGCAGGCCCACGGCGCTCCATGCCACATCGCTCAGCGACGCGCGGCCGAAAGCGAACTTCAGGGTGGTCAGGAGGAAGGATGCCGCGGCGAGGACGAAGATGATCGTTCCCAGCAGGCCCGTGAGCGGCGCACCGATCACGAGGGCGACGATGCTCAGGACGATCAGCACGATGGCGATCACTTCGAGGACGTTGTCGATGAACTCCCAGAAGCCGTCGTTGTTGCCCGCGGTCTCGATCGCCTTCTCGATCCCGTCGACAGCAGCGTCATAGGCATCCGACCAGTCGTCGAACACGCTGTCGAACTCCGCCCACATCTGGTTGCGTGTGGTCGTCGCCGAGGTGAGGTTCGACTGAGCGGTCGCCGCGGTGGACTCCGCCCTTCCCAGCGCGTCCGACTCCGGGGAATCCGCATCGGTGCCCTGCGCCTGCGTGCTCGCGTACATCTCGGCGAGGTCGGCCTCCTCCTTCTCCTCGAGGGCCGTGCGGTACGCGTTCTCGGCAGCCTCGACCTCGGAGATGTTGGCGCGCAGCCACGCGTTGGCGGTGCTCAGCGCCTCTCCGTACGTCGTGAGAGTCTTTCCTGTGCCCGAGTACCGCGTCGCTGCGTCGGAGAGATCCGAGGAGGTCTCGCTCGCCATCTCCGCGAGCTTGTCGGTGCCCTTGCTCTTGTGCACCGACGAGTCGCCGATCTTCTTGAGCTGCGTCGCCGTGGTGCTCATCGTCTCCGCGAGGGTCGTCAGCTGGTTGCCACGCGTGACGATCGCCGCGCCGTCGCCCTCGAGGATCTGCAGCTCGTTGCCGCTCTTCGGCGAGCGCATCAGACCACTCCTCCCGTGCGGACCTCTTGGGTGCTCGTGGAGCCTTCGAGGTCACTCGCCGTCGTCGTGTCCCACTCGTCCCACCCGTCGATGATCGAGGTGAGCTGGTCTTTGATATTCGTCAGGTTCTCTTTCAGATCACCGCGCTTGTCGCGCCACGCGACCTCGAAGTCGATCACCTGGTTCAGCAGATCACCGCGCCCTGCAGGCCGACGAACAGCGTCCTCGAGGTCGTCGTTCGTGTCAGCGGCGTTCTCGAACTCTCCGATCGCCGCCTCCAGGCCCTGCTTCGCATCCTTGAGCTGTGCGAGGTCGAGCATGATGTCCATCTGATGTTCCCCTCCGGTCCGTGCACGGCAGCGGTATCCGCCACCGCCTCACGAAATCTAACAGCCGTGCTGACGACGGTCGATGGGGAGCACTCCCCATGTGAAGGCCCGATCGCGCTTCAGTCAGCGGCGAGCTGCGGGTACCGGTCGTGGATCTCGCACATCACGCCGACAGCGACTCGGCTCCGTCGGCGCCGGGTCGCGGCTCGCCCCCGACGAGGGTGATGACGTCGTCGAGAATCACGCCGAGCGCGGCCGGCTCGTCGAACACGTCGGCGATCAGAGTGCGTGCGCCGTCGACGCGTTGCGCGCGCAGGACCATCGCCATGGGGACGCCTTCGCGCGGCGCCACCATCGACAGCACCGCGCGGCCGCCGTCGAACTGCCATATCCGCTGCGGGATGCTGAACTCGAAGGGCGAATCGGGGACGGGATCGGTCTCCTCGGCGATGCTGAGATCGACCACGGCGCCGGTCGCCTGCGGTCCGAGGACGTGCCAGACCCGGCCTATCGTCGACGCGGTCGCCCGCGGTCGGGCGATCACGGCGGCCACGGCACCGCGCGCCTCGTCGCCGTCGATGAAGCCCGGGAAGGATTCCGCGGCGATCCTGCTGAGCTCCGCCGCGAACCGCGCGGCATCGGCCTCGTGCACGCCGAACGGCGTCGGCAGCCAGCCCTCGGGAAGTGCGTCGGTCATTCGTATCTCCACACCAGGGTCGATGCGACGGCATCCGCGAGCGCGGTGAACCCGTCGAGCGCGGGCCCGGCCTCGTCGACGCCGGGATGCACGATCGATGCCATCACCAGGATTCCCTTGCGCGGGCCGGCACCGGGGAAGGGGCGGACGTAGCAGATCTCGCGGGAGAGCACGCCCTCGGTCTCGGCCCGGCCCTCGCGGTCGCTCTGCCAGCGGTACACCGACGAGCCGTCACCGGCATCCAGCGTCTCGACCTCCGCGCCGTCCGCGCGGCGGACCACATCCTCGACGAACTCCCCCTGGGCGAGCCACGGGACCGTCACGATGCTCATCGGCGTGCCGCCCTCGACCGGCGCGATGATCGGCATGTAGATCTCGATCGCTCCTCGCTGCCGAAGCTGCTCCCACTGGCGGTGCACGGCGGCGCGTGCCTGACCGAAGAGATCAGGCCGGTGCACCTCCAGGAATCGCGACCTCATGAGCTCGGTGAGCTGATCTCGTCCTGTGTCGTCGGCGACGAAACGGCCCCAGTCGGGTGGAACGAGGAGCGTGTATCCGATCGGCGCGGGTGCCGCGGTGCCGAGGAGTTCATCCCGGAGTGACATGCTGAGCCCTTCTGCGCCGGCGTTCCGCACGCAGTCGCCTCATCCGCGCCGTAGCGACGAGCGTCGCGACGAGCAGCACCAGGATGAACGGAGCGACCACCCAGTGCCATCCGATCGGGTACCCGTCCGGTCCGGGGGTGCGGATCACGCCGGTGGGATCCTTCTCGAATGCGGCGATGAAGATCGGGAAGACACCCGCGAGCGATGGTGCGAAGAACATGAACGAGATGTCGGACGAGATCTCGAGCCCGCCGAGCAGGAGATAGGCGCAGGCGCACCCGATCGCCAGCAGACCCGTCGTGATCGTGAGCCACGCGGGCACGCTCAGCACGGGCCAGGGCAGCAGGGACTCGTAGAGCTTCGACGGCTCGTTGGAGTAGTAGATCCGTCCGGCGTTGAAGATGCCCCTCGCCACGACGGGGACGATCCACTGGGCGAAGGTCGCCAGAGTCGCGAGTACGGCGATGAGTCTCAGAACGCCCAGCCGGAGTGGCAGCCCACCCCGGTTCAGACCGAAGTTGGGCAGTGTCGAGAAAGGCACGGCGCCAGTCTAGGGGCGCCCGAACGAGAAGCCGAACGGGTTCGCCCTGTCGCTGAAGAGACCGCCGAGCACGCCACCCCACCAGGCGCCCTGTGCGGTGACCCCGGCGCCGCCGATCCTCGGCACGCTCTGCAGGACGACATCCGCCCACGCATCCGCGATCGTCGCACTGCGCGGTCCCGACTTCGCCGTCCAGTCGGCGAGCGCGGTACCCCATTTGCTGAGCGCGGCCCACTCGCTGCCTCGGGCGAGCGTGGAGAACGGGTTCACGAAGCCGCCGAGACGAGGCATCGAAGCCGTGCGGACACCGCTCGCGAACACAGGCAGCTTGGATGCGCTCTGCGACGCGGCCAGCAGCCCCTTGCCGCCCTCCGCGATCGGCTTGAGCGCGCGTGCGGCGAGACCGCCGACTCCCGCCGTGACGAGACCGAACGTGCTCCACAGCACATCCGAGAGGTTGGCCTTGCCGTTCGCGTAGAGATAGATGGTGCCGATGAGGTGCACGGCCGAGAGGGCGAGCGTCGCCGCCAGAAGGATGGTCGACCAGGGGCTGGAGACCACGAACAGCGCGACGACGGCGAGCACGATGATCGCGCGGCCGATCCAGGTCAGCGCTTCGGAGATCGCTCCCCAGAAGCTGTCATCGTTGTCGGCGGCGTCCATCGCATCCGCGACGCCGTCGGCTGCCTTGTCGAAGGCCTCCTCCCAGGCCGCGTACGCGCTGTCATAGGCCCGCCACAGCGGGTCGCGGGCGTCTTCGGCCGCGTCGACGGCGTCCGCCGCATCCTTCACGTTCTGCGCCTGCTCATCCGCATCGGCCGACGGGGCCCAGAGCGTGCCCTGCTGGTCGCTCAAGGCTGAGGTGTACGCGGTCTCAGCGGCTTCGAGGGCATCGTGATTCTGGGTGTACCAGTCGCGCGCCGTCTCCAGCGCGGTCGCGTACGGCGCGAGCGCCTTGCCCGTGCCCTCGTATCGGATGCCGGCCTTGCGCAGATCGGATTCGATGCTCTCGGCATCTTCCTTCAGCTTGTCGGTGCCCTTGCTGACCTGCGAAGACGCGATGTCACGCAGCGTGTCGGCGGTGCGCTTCATCGCGGCGCCGAGCTCCTTGTACTGCTCGGCCGTGGCGGCGATGGTGTCGGGCGTCCCCTCGAACTGACGAAGGACGTTGCCCGTGAACGGCGACCGGCTCATGAACTGCCTTCCTTGCCTTCGAGGGATGCAGACGCCTCCGCCTCCCACTCATCCCAGCCGTCGATGATCCCGTCGAGACGCTTGTACACGTTCTCGATCGACTCCTTGAGGTCGTCCCGGTTTCCCGACCAGTTCGCCTCGAACCATCCGACGCGGTCACGCAGCTTTGACTTGCCCTGCGGGTTGCCGATGGCATCCTCGAGTGCATCGTTGATCGAGGCCGCGTCGTCGAAGTCGCTCTTCGCGGTCTTCAGCGTGTCACGTGCGTCGCGCAGACGCGCGCGGTCGAGCAGTACATCCATGTCTGATCCTTCTCGTCAGGAGACTCGGCTACAGGCGAGAGAAGGGATCGACGACTCCGCCGACCCCTTCCCATACGACGCGGGTTCAGCCGCCGGCGAGCTGCTGATCCAGATCCTGGATCGCACGCATCATGCCCAGCAGCGACTCCGACATGTCATTGATGCCATCCACCGCAGTCTTCAGACCCGTGGTCAGCTCACCGTAACCCTCACCGAACTTCCCCGACGCGTGCTGCGTCTTGAAGTCCTCACCCAGCAGCGTGTCCACCTGACCCTTCAGAGTGTCCAGCTGACCCTGAATGTCATCACGAGCCTGCGACAGCGACGACGCCACCTGCTCCATCTCCGCATAAGACGCACCGAAATCGGCCATCGTCAACACCTCCGGTAAATCGATTGGACCGGACCCCACCGGCCCGACAACACAAAACTAACAACACCCCACAAGCACCGTCGATGGGGACAACTCCCCATTCAGACCAGGTCAGGAGCGCGGAACCACGTCGGACATGCTGGTCTCGCCGTCGTATGCCAGCCAGGCGAGCCACGCCTCCGGCTCCATCGACCGCGCCTGTGCCACCGTCGAGGCGTCGACCCCGCGCGAGCCCTCCGAAACGCAGCGCCGTATCAGGGTTTCGGCAGCGGAAACCGGTCGGGATGGATCGGCAGGTCAGGTTGTTGGAGTGATGGAGAGTCTTCGGGCCGCGGTGCGAGCGAGAGTGTCGCAGAGGTTTGCGATTCCGGGGTCCGCCTGGTCAGGTGTGCGCATGGCGAGATGGAGGCTTCGAGTCACCGGCGTTGCCAGGTCGAGCAGCTTCACTCCGTCAGGGATTTCGGTGGCAGTCAGAGCGGGCACGAGTGCAACGCCGACGCCTGCGGCGACGAGTTCGAGTTGCACCGCAAAATCCATTGACTCTGCGACGATGTGAGGTCGGAACCCTGCGAGGCCGCATGCACGTTCCATCATTGTGTAGCAGGTTACATCCGTCGTCGGAGCGATCCATGGCATTGACGAGAACTCGTCGAGCCGCACGGTCTTGTCGCCTGAGGATTGGGCGGCCGGTGCTGCCAGCCAGACCGGCTCGCTCCCGATTGAACGTGACGAGAGGCTGTCGGGTAGATCGCGGGGGACGTTCGAGTATGAGTGGATGATCGCGAGGTCGGCGTCGCCGGTCAGTAGTGAATCGATTGCGCGGTCGGGCTCCGCGACCGTGAGGTGCACGTCCAGCGCTGGTCGGGTATCCCTCAACATATCCCGAAAGGCCTCCGCAACGATGGTGCGGGATGCGGAGGGGAACGCGGTCAGGGTATAGCGGCCCACGGTGCCGGCGCGCAGGGACTGCAGTTCGAGTTCGGCGAGAGATAGCCGGGCGAGAATTTCGCGCCCGTGATCCGCGAGCGTGACCCCTGCCGCAGTCAGCACGAGCCGTCGTCCGTGCCGCTGCGTGAGACGGATTCCTAGCTCTTTCTCGAGCGCGGCCAGCTGCATCGAGACGCCAGGAGCGCTGAGGTGCATCTCTTCTGCCACGGCCGCGACGGTTCCGAGACGCTGGAGGGCGGCCAGGAGGCGGAGCTTGCGAACGTCGATCATGTGCTTCCTATGAGTAAACAATGCTTACGTATCGGTTAATAACCCGTCAATTGTGCTGATGTGGCCATCTTGCCACTCTGGTGTCATGAGACTCAACAGAGCTTTGAGTGCCGGATTGTTGGTAGTCGTGCTGTGGGCGTCAGCGTTTCCTGCCATCCGAGTCGCGGCGCCAGCGATGGGAGTCATCGGGTTGTCGTTCGCGCGCCTGCTCGTGGCAGCGCTGGCTCTGCTCATCGTCGCCGTGGTCGTGAAAGCGCGGTTGCCGAGACCGCGAGATCTGGGTTGGATCGCTGCCTGCGGGTTCTTTGGCATGGCGGCGTATCAGCTGCTTCTCAACTGGGGTGAGATCTATGTGCCTGCGGGGACGGCGAGCATCATCGTCGCCGCCGCACCGTTGGTATCGGTCGTCGTCGCGCGGGTTCTCTTCTCGGAGCGCATCTCACGAACCACTGTTGTCGGCAGCATAATCGCACTCACCGGTGTGGCGTTCGTCTGCCTCGCTCGCGCGGGTGTCTCTCTTTCGGCGGCTGTCTGGATCGTGGTAGCCGCGATGGTCGTGCAAGGCATCTACCATCCG
The DNA here is from genome assembly GCF_014084045.1 of Microbacterium esteraromaticum. Taxonomy (NCBI): domain Bacteria; kingdom Bacillati; phylum Actinomycetota; class Actinomycetes; order Micrococcales; family Microbacteriaceae; genus Microbacterium; species Microbacterium esteraromaticum. The sequence continues at coordinate 1,600,359 of NZ_CP043732.1, read as the reverse complement.
CTGCAGAGACCGCTGCTGAAGAGATACAGCAGCATCGAGGTCGCCTGCTACGCGATGCTCGCGGGAACGGTGATGACATTGCCTCTCGTCCCGTTCGACCTGGACGGGCTGTTCGGCGCGGGCCTCGCCCCGTGGCTCTCAGCGATCTACCTCGGTCTGCTTCCCTCTGCGGCAGGGTTCGTGCTCTGGGCGTACGCTGTCGCGCGAATGCCGGTCGCCGTTTCCACTTCCTTGCTCTATCTCGTGCCGCCAGTCGCCGTTCTCATCGCATGGGTCTGGCTCGGCGAACTGCCCATTCCGCTCGAGCTACTAGGTGGCGCCGTCGTCATCATCGGAGTCGTCATCACCTCTCAAGGCCCGCGCCTGCTCGCTCGCAGAACAGCTCGCCACGGCGCTGACACACATCGAACACCGACTCAGTGAAGGGAACCAGCATGCGAATCCTCATCGTTGGGGCAGGAGCGGTCGGAGGCTACCTCGGCTCCCGGCTCGCCTCGGCCATAGGCGCGGTCGCCTGCGAACGAGGCCGCGCCAGGAATCGCCTTCGACGCTGCTGCAGATCCCAGAGCCCGGAGAACAGCGCACGGCCCGCGTCGCCCTGCTGCATCAGCTCGACCGCCTCACGGGCGACCGCCCTCACCCCCGCGTCGTCACCCGACAGTCGGACGACCGGCTTCATGCCGCATCGTCCGCTGCGGCGATCCAGGTCACCGTGGACGCCATCGCATCGAAGATCATTCGCACCGCAACAGCGTAATCGTCGTTCTCCGGCGCCTCGGCGCCGATGATCGTCGTGCCCGTCAGCATCAGCTTCTCGCGCAGCGTCTCCCGCTTGTCGTCCCAATCGCTCAGCCCAACCAGGTGTTCAACCGATCCAGATCAGACGTCGGGATGTTGATGTCCGCGCCCCTCTGACTACCGCCTCGACTTCATTCCGCCATCGGACACCGTAGGGACATCAACCGACCACGCGCGTTGGGGAGAACACGCCATCCGTGTCACAGCGCCTCCCCTTCGATCAGGGGCAGCTGCACCGTGACCTGGCGCCCTGCCTGCACGAAGATGCCCCTGCCCTCGGGGAAGTCGGTGCGCTTGACCTTCGGGAACGGCACCTTGAACACCGCGTCGCCGTCGAACGAGTCGGGCTTGAGGATGATGCCCTTGCGGCCGGCCTTGAAGTCTCCGATGAAGCCGAAACCGCTGGTGACCTGCGTCACGTCCGCATCGCCGACGAGGAGGTGATCGCTGCGGTTGATCGCCTGGAACAGCGCCTTCATGTCGCGTTCCGCCGGGCTGTCGGCGAACTGCGGCACGTCCTCGATCACGATCATCACGCGCATCGGCAGCGACTCGTCGGCGACGAGCTCGACGATCTCCTTCGCGAGCTCCTTGGCGTCGTCGGGGGTGACGGCGCTGCGGGTCCACGGGGCGTACTCCTTCAGCTGCGAGCGCCGACCGCCGAAGTGGAACAGCACGCATTCCGGATCGAAGCGGCGCATCGAGGTGATCAGCCACTTCAGCGCGTTCGTCTTGCCCGACAGCGGCGGGCCCGCGACCACGAATGTGCCGACCGGGTCGAAATCGCGCGCCGAGAGGGTGTCCTCGGCGATGCCGAGCACGGGGAACTCGCCCACCCGCTCGGGGAGGTCGCGCGCCGAGAGCCGGGTCGGCAGGGCGCCGATCTCGGCGACCTCGCGCGCTCCGGCGGCCCGGAGGTCGTCGGCGAGCTTCTCGAGCAGCTTCGTCTGCTCTGCGACGTTGGGCGTGCCGCCGAGGGTGGCGATCTGCGTCTCGAGTCCGTCCATGATGGCGCGACCGGGCGCGGAGCGCTCGTCGAGCACGTCCTTCGGCGCGTTGAGCATCGCGTAGGCCGACTCCTCTGCGAGGCGCAGCACGACGCGTCGTGAGACGTTCGCGCTCACGGCCGTCGGCACCGATCCCGAGCGGTCGGCCGTGGCGACGACGTGCACGCCCAGGGGACGCCCCTCGCCGAGGATCCGCATGAAGGTCTGGTAGAAGGGCATCCGGGCGGTGGTCGACTCCCACTCCGAGCGGAACTGCGGGAACCCGTCGATGAGGAAGAGGATGCGCGGCTCGTCGCGGCCGGTGATCTCGCGGTACTCGGTGAGGCTCGCCGCGTTGGCCGCGCTGAAGCGCTTGCCGCGGTCGTCGAGCACCCGGGCGAGCGAGCGAAGGATGCGCTGCACGCGCTCCGCGTCATCGCCCGCGATGATCGAGCCGACATGGGGCAGGATCTCGAGGCTGCGCAGGGAGCCCGACCCGAAGTCGAGGCCGTACACCTCGACGCTGCTCCTCGGGTCGTGACCGGCCGCGATCGCCAGGGTGCGCAGCACCGTCGACTTGCCAGACCCGCTGGTGCCGTAGACGAGCAGGGAGCCGTCCTTGTCGGGCAGGAAGTACGTGGGCTCCTGAAGCTGGCGGGCAGGCACGTCCATCTTGCCGAGCAGGATCTCGCCGTCACCGCGCAGGGGCAGATCACGAAGGTCGACAGCATGCTCGAGGTCGTCGAGCCACGGGCGCCGCGGGGCGGGGATGCCGGCCTGCGCCGACGCCTTCACCAGCGTCGCCACGATGCGCTTCTGGTCGGTTGGGCCGAGGTCCTCGTCGTGGGAGTCCGACTCCGGTGCCTGCTCTGCCTCCCAGAGCTGGGTCGATCCGAAGCGCAGCTCGGCGATCTTCACCTCTGCGACCTGCACCTCGTCGGTGGTCCACCCGCCGGCGTAGGCCGACTGGAAGGGCACGAGCCGTCCCGGACCGGTCTTCGCGATGCCGCGACCGGGGATCGAGGGCGGGAAGGATGCCGCGACCGGGTCGTCGACGACATCCTTCGAGTCGGACTCGTCCGCCATGCGCAGGGCGACGCGCAAGTTGGTGTTGGCGCGGAGGTTGTCTTTGATGACACCGGCGGGGCGCTGGGTGGCCATGATCAGGTGGATGCCGAGCGAACGACCGCGCTGGGCGATGTCGACGACGCCGTCCACGAACTCGGGGACCTCTCCGGCGAGCGCGGCGAACTCGTCGATCACGAGCACGAGAGCGGGAGGGGTGTCGGGGTCGCGGCGCTTCTCGAGCTCGAGGAGGTCCTTCGCCTTCTTCCGGTTGAAGAGGTGCTCGCGGTGGTGCAGCTCGGCGCGCAGGCTGGTGAGCGCGCGTCGCACGAGGTGCGGGCTGAGGTCGGTGACGAGACCGACGGTGTGCGGAAGGTCGACGCAGTCGGCGAACGCCGATCCGCCCTTGTAGTCCACGAACAGGAAGGTGACGCGGTCGGGGCTGTGCGCTGCGGCCATGCCGAGCACCCACGCCTGCAGGAACTCGCTCTTGCCGGCACCGGTGGTGCCGCCGACGAGGGCGTGCGGGCCCTGCGTGCGCAGGTCGAGCGTCATGGCATCCGTCTGCGACTGCCCGATGATCGCACGAAGGTTGCCCGCCTTCTTCAGTCGTGACTGCGGAGCGCCTGAGCGGTCGATGATGGTGTTGTTCTGCCGCCAGCGGTCGATGACGGCAGACGGGTCGGATGCCACCTCGGTGCCGACGAGAGAGAGGAACATCACCGAGTTCGGGATGTCGGACGAGTCCTCGACGACCGTGCTGGAGTCGACGACGGGGGCGAGGCGCTTCGCGAACATCGTCATGTACGCGTGCGAGACGCCCTCGACCCGCACACCGGTGTAGGAGACGCCGTTGCGGACGGTGCCGACGCGCGCATTCTCGAGGCCGTCGGTCACGTCGACGAAGCTGCGGCAAGCGGCCGGCAGCGCCTCGACCACGGGAGCGACGAACAGTCCGTACACTCCGACGTCGGCGCCGCGCTCGAGGATCTGGGTGAGGCGTGCGCGGTCGACGGGCGCGTCGTTGGTGATGATGACGAGAACGGCGGTCTGGCCGGGGAAGCTGGCCTCTTCGGCGGCGCGCTTGACGTCGGTGCCGAAGTAGGTCGGATCCCAGTCGTGGCCGTACGGCGGGCGAGGGGAGGTGGCTGACTTCGCGCGCCGCATCACGAGCTCTTCGAGGCCGTTCAGCAGCGCGGCGCCGGTCGACGCCGAATCGGCCAGCGGCACGTCCTTGAACGGGTTGCGCTCGCTCGACGTGTGCGGCAGCCACTTCAGCCAGTCGAGCTCGTTCGCCCAGCCGGGCTCGGTGATCGCCACCGTGACGAGCTCGTTCGGGGAGTGCATGCCGAAGAGCTGCACGGCGAGCCCACGCAGCGCGTCGCTCGCCGACGAGGTGGGCCCCGCGACGCCGATCGAGCCGACGCTCTGCAGCGACTCGAGGATCGGCACGTCGCTGATCATCCGGTAGCGGTCCTCGAGGCGGTCGACGCGCTCGACGTACTCGACCAGCGCATCGGCGGATTCGCCTCGCTTGACCTTGGTGCGCGAGGCGTCCTCGCAGGTGCCGAGACGCACGGCGAGGAAGTTCCAGTGCTCGGGGCGACGGGTCCACAGCATGGGCCCGAGTCGCATCGCCTCGTCGAAGACGATCGCGACCGCCGGCACCTCGGCCTGTCTCACCGCGCGCTCGTGCGGCTGGGCCAGATAGAGCTTCTCCTCCAGCTTCTCGAACTGCTCCTCGAACGACTCCACCTCTTTGCGCAGCCGCTGGCCGATATTGGTCTTCTGCGAGATGAAGTTTCCGAACATCATCAGGGGCGACATGAAGATGATGAGCAGCGAGCGGGCGTTGCCGCTGATCGCGAACATCGCCGCACCGAGCAGGATCGGCGCGACCAGCATCGGCCAGGGGAACAGCCGCTGCACCTGGTCCTTCGGGTAGCGCGGCTCGTCGAGCTCGTCGCCGATGTAGCGCTCCTCGACGCGCGGGCTGCGGTTGAACAGCAGAGCCCCGCCGCGCTCGAGCACCGGGTCGACGGCGGCCGAGCCGTCGAAGTCGCTCACCAGGTGCACCACGAGTTCGCAGTCGCCCAGCGTGAACTTCTGGCCGGGGATGACCCTCAGGCGCTGCACCAGCCCGCCGTCGACGAGGATGCCGTTGGCGGAGTTGAGATCGACGAGCTCGACGAAGGTCGATGCGACCTCGATGCGCGCGTGCCTCTTGGACACCAGTGGATCTGCGAGCACCACGTCGCTCGAGGTGTCGCGGCCGATGAAGAAGTGGCCGACGGGCAACGGGAACTCCTGCCCCGCCGCCGGACCCGACACCACGCTGAGCAGCGCGGCAGGCCGGCTGCCCATCGGGGCCGTCGCCGCACGATTGGGCCCGAGGTTCACGACCTCGGTCATGAAGCCGGAGCCGACCGGGGCATCGCCGATCAGCAGGTCGGGGTTGAGTGTGACGAGCGCGTCGCTGGTGGGCGGCGCGACCGCCAGGCTGAGCACGTCACCGGTCGACATCGCCACGGAGCGCAGCGGGTCGGTGTCGGCGATCTGAACGGCCACGTCGGCGACGGTCGCGGTCGAGTCGGCCATCACGACGATGTCGGTCAGGGGGACACCGGGGCGCCGCAGCGTCAGCTTGATTCTCATCGGTTCTCCTGGTTGTCGACTGTCATGCCCGCTCGACGGTCAGCGTGCGGTCGCCGAAGCGGACCACATCGCCGACCTGCACGGGTGCGGGGTCGCCCGGCGTCACGGGCATCTCGGAGCCTGCCCGGACGATCGCGCTGCCGTTGGTGGAGCCGCGATCGACGACGAGGACTCCTCGTCGTGCCGGGAGGATCGCGAGGTGGGTCTTCGAGACGGACCTGGTGTCGTCTGCGATGGCGACGAGCTGCACAGCGCCCTCGCCGGCGACGGGCGCCGGCGCCCGTCCGATCAGCGTGGCGCCGCGCACCTCGATGCGGCTCCCGTCGTCGAGCTGCAGCACGGCGCGCACGCCCGCTGCGGGCTCGCCGGGAGACGGCGCGTGTGCGGGCTGCCCTGCGGTACTCGACACCACCGCGGCGGAGGCCGCGGACGGAGGCAGGGACGGCGCAGGTGCCGCCGCGGGTGCGGGGGCAGCGGGTGCGGGGGCCGCAGGTGCGGGTGCGGGGGCCGCAGGTGCGGGTGCGGGTGCGGGTGCGGGTGCCGCAGGTCGCGAGGCGAACGAATCGAGCAGCTGGCCGGATGCCAGGGGCGGCGGCACGGCATCCACCATCCCGCTCGACGCGACAGCCGGAGCGAACGGCGCCGCGGGTGCGGGTGCCGCGGGTGCCGCCGGCCCGTCGGTGCGAGGCGCGGACGTTCCGCGGTGCGCGCCGATCACTCCGCCCGAGAAGCGTCCCGACGGCGTGTAGGCGGCGGGGGCGTCGCGGTCGACAGGTGTGGCGAGCGATGGAAGCGCGGGCCCTCGTTCGTGCTCGGGGATGCGCACCGACTTGCGGGCGATGCGCATGCGCTTCGCGTCGTAGGGGTTCAGCCCACGGCGCACGTCGACCATCCACGTGGCCGCGGCCTGGTCGAGCCAGCTGCGACCCCGGCGCTCGGCGTCGAAGAACGGGGAGAGGGCGACCACAAGCAGCGGTCCGAGCAGCGGCAGCAGGAATGACAGGCAGATCAGCAGATAGCGCACGACCGCGCCGCGCCAGAACCGCGGCTGCTCGAGCGTGCGCACATTGACCGTTCGCAGGCCGAACATCGCCTTGCCCGCGGTGACGCCCTTGCGGCCGAGCAGCACCAGCTGCAGGATCACGAAGATCATGGCGAGCACGTTGCCCGCGGCGAGCGTCACGATCGGCCAGAGAAGGTCGCCCTTCTCGAGCATCGCCGCCGGATCGGCGGCACCGGTGACGATCGACAGGAGTGCGGGCGTCGCCACCACCATCGCAGGGGCGGCGATCGCGAGCAGGATCAGCAGCTCGACGAGGGTCGCCATCGACCGGCGCCCGAACGGGGCAGGCAGCAGCCCGAGCGATGCGGCGTACGCAGGGTCGGGCCGGCCGGCGGCGTCGAGCCCTTCGATCTGCCTCTCGCCGTCGTCGATCTCCCAGATCAATCCAGCTCTCCTTCGGGTTCGCTGCGTGGTGCGTCGAGCAGGGCGAGATCCTCCCGCGTCACCAGGCGCGACGCCACGGCGTGCTCGACGAGTCGCGCCCGGCGGTTGGTGGCGAAGTTGCGCTGTCCGCCCCGCATGCCGGGCACGCCGATCCGATCGAGCTTGTCGCAGACGTTGTCGAGCTTGCGGTTGAAGCGGGTGACCGTCCACCCCAGCCGCTCCGCCGCCTTCGACGAGCTGGGGATCTCGCTCATCCCCGTTCCGTCCCGGCGCAGCTGTGGTTCGGCGAGTGCGAGGATCAGCAGCTTCTGGCTCTCGGTCAGCGGCACGGCGCCGATGGTCGACGCCCCGTCGCCTTCGATCTCGCGACGTGTGGCGCGGAAGGCGGGCTCGTCCGCGTGCACCGTCAGCTCGTAGGTGGTCGGGCCGGCTGTGAAGACGACCGTGGTGCGTTCGAAGACGAGCGGCAGCCGCGCCCCCGGCGCAAGCCATGCCTGCACCCCGCCGGCCGAATCGGTGACCGTCGCCGACAGCCGGGTGCCGACGTTCGTCAGCCACCACAGGCCGTCGTCGTTCGCTATCTCGAGGAAATGCCGGTGCAGGAAGAGGTTGTCGTCGAGCTCGAGGTCTCCTTCGCGTCCGACGGTGAAAGCGGCATCCGGTTCGACGGGGAAGTACTCACCCGCGAACTCCACGGTCACTGCGGTCATTCCACGCACTCCCTGACCTCTTGCGCCGACCTGCGGTCGGCTCGGACGAGCGTGACCTCGATGCACGTGCGCCCCGGCTGCACTCCCTCGAGCGTCACCGTCGTCGACTCGGTGGTCTGCGCCTGCAGCACGCCGTCGAGCGTGACCTGTGCCCAGATGTACGAGTCGCCGTCCTGGGGATCGGGATTGGTCCACGTGAACGTCACCGCGTCGCCGGCGCGCGTGCCCGCGAGGTCGTCGACCGGCGGGACGATACCGGAGACGACATCCTGCGGAGCGGGCTCATCGTCTTCGGCGGTCGGCGCCGCGGAAGGCAGCAGCGATCGCGTGAGGTCTCCCCCGAGCCCGATGGCGACGCCGATCGCGACCACGGCCGCCGCGGCGCCGATCCACACCCACGGCGAGACCCGTCGCTTCGTGCCGGCGGCAGGCTCGTCGACCGCCGGGGAGGCGAGAGGAGACTCGGCGGGCGCCGGCTGCTGCGGCTGCGGAGCGGTCGGAGCGAGCACCGTCGGCGGGCGCAGGAGCGTGGGCTCGTCGTCGACGACGACGGGAGCCGGGTCGGCGGGCCGCCGCTGCGTGTGCTCGTGCGCAGACGGCGCCTGGGGCATCTCGAACCGCGGGATGCCGGTGAGCGGCGCAGCGGGAAGACGCGGTTCCGTCGCGGCCGACGGACGGGTCGCGGTCGGCGAATCGGGGCTGATGGACTGCACCTCGCGGACGCGGGTCAGTCCGTCATCGTCGTCACGCAGCTCGTCTGCCGAGGGGTGCTCGTCGACGATGTCGATCGGGGTCACCGAATGCGACAGCTCGATCTGCACCTTCTGCAGCGCTCGGGCGAAGGCCACTGCGCTGGGATACCTGTCGTCGGCGTTCTTCGCCATCGCCCTGGCGAGCGTCGCCTGGAGGCTGGCAGGCGAGTCGGCCCGCGCGAGCGGCGGCAGGGCCATGCGCTCGATGCGCTCGATGAGGTCGGCGCTGGTGTTGCGCTCGCCCGGCCGCTCGAAGGGCGAGCGCCCCACGAGCAGGGTGTAGATCGTGGCGCCGAGCGCGTACACGTCGGTGCGGGGGCCGCTGCGCGGTGGCTCGGCGAAGGACTCGGGCGGCGACCAGGGGATCGACATGCCGGCCGCCTCCGTCACGGCGCCCGTGGTGGAGGCGATGCCGAAGTCGGTGAGCGCCGGACGGTTGTACTCGGTGACGAGGATGTTCGCCGGCTTGATGTCGCGGTGCAGCACGCCTGCGCGGTGCGCGGTCTCGACCGCACCGGCGACCTGGATGCCCACCCGCAGCGCCTCGGCTACCGAGAAGGGCTCGCGACGGGCGCGCGCCTGCAGGTTGGGGCGAGGGCAGTACTCCATCACGAGGTACGGCCTGCCGTCGCCGGCAACGCCCGCCTGGTAAATGGTGACGATGGCGGGGTGCGTCGACAGCATGGCCATCACGTTGGCCTCGTCGGTGAACTCCTGCGCAGCTCCCGTGGTGATCCGGTCGGCGAGCAGCACCTTGACCGCGACCTTGCGGCGCGGCATCTCCTGCTCGTACAGGAACACATCGGCGAATCCGCCTGCGCCGAGCGGCTGGAGGTAGGTGAACCCGGGCAGCGTGGGCGGCGGCGAGGGCGTGCGACTCATGTGAGGCCCTCGAAGAGCACGGTGACCCCGTCGCCGAGATCCACGACATCGCCGCTGAGCACGAGGGTCTGCTCACCAGGGTGCAGGCGCACGGGATCCGCGCCCGGGCGGAGGAGAGTCGATCCGTTGGTGGTGTGCAGATCGATGACGACGACGGAGTCGCCCTCTGGCCGGATCTCGAGGTGGCTGCGCGAGATGTCCTGCTCAGGGCTCTCGACGGCGACCAGGTGCGGCATGTTGTCGCCGCTGGCGCGCGTCGCGCGCGGTCGGCGGCCGATGATCACGGTGCGGTCGAGCTCGACGACCTGACCGGTCGACATGCGGGCACGCCCGTGCGAGGCGGACGGCTCGACGGTCGGCAGCACGGCCGTCGGGGCGTCAGGACCCGCTGTCTCCCCCGCAGGCGACGCAGCTCGGCCACCGAGATGGTCGCGCCGTCATGGTCGCCGAGTGATGGGGCGGACGGCGCGGGAGGTGCGGACGGCGCCGCGTGGATCGTCGCCTCGAGCGACTCGTCGTCGGTCACAGGGGGAGCGAACGTGAACTCGTTCGGGATCAGGGTCGGGAAGCCCGCATCGTGCGCGGCCGGATCAGGGGCTTCCTCCTGCTCGACCGCCTCGGGCTCCGCGGCATTCGTGGCGACGGGTTCGGTGGCGACGGGCTCCGGCGCCACGACCGCGGCATCCGCGGCATCCGCGGGCTCCGACTCGACGGGCTCCGACTCGACGGGCTCCGACTCGACGGGCTCCGACTCGACGGGCAGCGGCTCCGCGGCATCCGGCTCGACGGCATCTGGCCGCACGGCCGGCACATCGACGGCGGACGGCCAGGGCGCACCCGCCCCGGTCTCGGCATCGGCGGGCGCAGGGGCGGACTGCTCCGCGCCTGCGGCGTCCGTCGCGCGAGACGCCCGCTCGCCGCTCTCGCCGAGCGACACCGCCGAGGCGAGGACCACGCCCGAGCGCACGCTGAGCGACGCAGCGGATGGGCCTTCCTCGAGTGCGACGGTGAAGCTGCGCGGCTGGGCGATGTACCGCTCCGCCCAGGTGCTGATGTCGGCACCCGAGACGGTCTCGTCGCCATCGGCGCCGCTGACCTGCAGCACGATGTCTCCTCGCACGGCGAAGCGTGCGAAGTCGGGGCCGATGAGCGCGACGGCGAACGAGCCCAGCCTCGCGATCGATCCCGCAGTCAGGACGTCGATGACCTCGGTCAGCTGCACGGAGTCCTCGCGCATCATCCCGATCAGCGTGTCGATCCGCTCGGCGGACACGTCTCCGGGGACTGCGATCAGACCGCCGTCCTCCACGATCACCTGCCAGGTGCCGGGTCGGTATGCGAACTGGTTCATCGAACCCCTCCATTCAATGATTCCCTCGGTCTGGTGTCGTCATCGACGTCCGAGAGCACGATCGTGCCTGGCCGCGAGGCGACCGAGATCGCGTCGACCACCACGACGGTGATGTTGTCACGGCCACCAGCCTCCACGGCCTCGGCTGTGAGCTGCGCCGCGGCGCGCTGCGGGTCTGGCTCGCTCTGCAGCACCTCGCGGATGCGCGCCTCGCCCAGCTCCGACGTCAGTCCGTCCGAGCACACCAGCATCCGATCCCCGCGCTCGGCAGGGAAGAGCCAGAAGTCGGCGTCACCCGTGCTGCCTGCTCCGATGGCGCGCGTGATGATGTTGCGGCGCGTGTCGTGAAGCGCCTCCTCGGCGGTGAGCTCGCCCGAGTCGAGGAGCTCCTGGATGACCGAGTGATCGACCGTGATGCGCTCCATCTCGCCGTCCGCCAGCCGGTAGGTCCTCGAATCGCCGATGTTCATCGCGAGCCAGTAGCCGAGACCGTCGACCGACGAGATCACGACGCCGCTGAGGGTGGTGCCGGCGCGTGAAGCGCCCGAGGTCGCCAGATGCTCGACCACGCCGCGCGCCCGCGCCAGAGTCTGGCGGACGTCGTCGAGGCTGAGCGCATCACGCCCGACGAGGGTCGCGAACTCATCGACCACGGCGGCACTGGCCCGCTCTCCCGCCTCGTGACCGCCCATGCCGTCGGCGACGATGAACACGGGGGCGGATGCCAACTGGGCATCTTCGTTGAGCACCCGCCGACGCCCGGTGTGGGTGGCGGCACCGCTGTTGACGAGGACCGGAGCGCTCACGCGTACCCGCCGATCGTCACGATCCGGTCGCCGATCTCGATCGCGTCGCCCAGCCGCACCGGGATGCGCTGCCCAGGAGGGCAGGCGATGCGCACGCCGTCGCGGACGACGACGGTGCCGTTGGTGGACTCGCGATCCATGATCCAGCCGCCCGAGGGCTCGGAGGCCGCCTCGAAGTGCGTCTTCGACAGCGAGAGCGTCTCGTCGCGGACGGCTACGACGACCGCGCCGGGATCCTGTGCGGGGTTGCGCCCGAAGACCGTGCGGCCCGAGACCGTCACCCGCTGGCCGTCGTCCCAGGTGAACACCAGACGGTGGCCGGGGACGCTGATGCGCGTGGATTCGATGTCGTCATCATCGTGCGGGAACGCCGTCGGAGGCACAGCGGCCGCGGGGGCGGGAGCCGTTGGGGCCGCGGGGGCGGGAGCCGTTGGGGCCGCGGGGGCGGGAGCCGCTGGGGCCGCGGGGGCGGGAGCCTCTGCCGGCGCGGCGGCGGGAGCAGGAGGAGCAGCCGGGGCGGGGGGCTGTGCGGGCGTCGGCGCGGCGAACGTCGACGTCGGCGGCGTCGGCTCCGCGGTCGCGGGAGCAGGCGGGCCGGGCTGTGTCACACCGGGCACGAACGAGATCAGCGGGTCGCTGGGAAGCCCCTCGCCTCCCTGCGGCGCGATCAGCGTCTCATCGGGCGCCTGCGATGCGCCGGAGGTGCCGGCGCGCTGAGCGACGACGGTCTCGTCGGGGAAGGCGCTCGGCAGAGGGGGCGCCTCGCGCGTCGGCTGCGGGAAGGCGGTCGGCAGCGGCGGGGCGAACGACGTCGGCTGCCCGGCGTGATCGGTGGCCATCGAGCCCGACGGCGCGACGGGAGGCGCGGGCACCGCCGGCGCGGCCGGCGACGAGACGGGCGCCGGTGCCGATGCGGCATCCAGCATCACCGCTCCTGCTGCCTTGTCGTGCCATCCCTGGTAGCGGCCGGTGCCGTCGAACAGCGGCGAGAACATCCCCACCACGAACGCCCCGGTGACCGAGAAGACGATGTTCCGCAGCAGCGCTCGCCAGAATGACACGGGCGCGAGGTCTGCGGCGCCCGCCAGGCGGATGCCCTGAGCCCGCATCCCGATCGAGCCCCTGCCGGTCTGCATGAGCGTGTAGACGATGAACCAGCCGAGGATCAGCAGTCCGAAGACACCGCCGGTCACGGCCACCGACGCCAGTGCGCCCGCGGCGTTCTCGGGGTTCTGCAGAGCGCCGACCATCATGACCGTCATCACGACGGTGGCGACGACGGGCAGCACAGCGGCGATGAGCGCGTCGATGACGTAGGCGATCACCCGTCGCCTGATCGGCGCGACCGCGCCGGGGGGAATCGTCGTCATGGGGTCTCGCTCTCGGACTTCGGGGGGTTCTTGTCGATGTTGCCAGGTTCACGCCGCACGCGCGCGGCGGCGGCGTCCTTCAGTTCCTGCACGCGCTGGCTCATTCTGCCGTTGCCTGTCAGCGAGCGAAGGCTGAGTCGTGCCTTCGCCCGGCCCCAGAATGTGGTGGCGCCGCGCATGTGGCCCACCGCTTCGTCGACCTCGCGCCAGAAGGCGTCGACATCCTCGGCGGTCGGCTCGCCCGGTCCGAAGACCTGGCCGTCGGCGCGCTGTGCGAGGACCGTCGCCGCGGGCAGCGTGAGGGTGGATGCCACGACACCGGCCTCTTCGACACGCGTGCCGCCGGGGGCGATACGGGCGCCGTGATCGATCGCGCGGTCGGTCAGCTCCTCCCACCCGCCGCTGATCCGATCGGAGTGGCGCTCGGCGTTGCGTCGAGCACGACGCTTCGCCGCCTTCCACGCGCCGATCACGATGAACGGCGAGGCGAGCAGCAGCAGGATCCCGAGCGAGATGCCCGCGATCGCCAGGATCATCCCGATGATGCCGAGCACGTTCAGGCTCTCGTCCTCCGCCTTTCGGTCGTCGGGCACCGTCGGTGGCAGGTCGACCGGCTCCTGCGGCGGAGGCGGGGGCTGCAGCACCTGCGGCTTCGGATCGACGCGCGGCTTGGTGTTCTGGTCCTGGGGCACCTTGTCCTCGGGCGGCGTCGGGTCGAACGGCACCCAGCCGAAGCCCTCGAAGGCGATCTCGACCCATGCGTGCACGTCGTCGCCGGTGGCGGTGAACACGGGATCCTTCTTGCGGTCGGCGTCGGGGTAGTAGCCCATGACGATGCGCACGGGCATCCCGATCTCCTGCGCCGCGAGCGCCATCGCGACCGCGTACTGCTCGTCGTCGCCGATCATCTGATCGCCGCCCAAGAGGGTGCTGATGCGCTCAGCGGTGTGCCCGGCGCGCGACATGACCTCGCCCTCGAGCCCGTGGCTGAAGAAGCCGCCGTCGGCGAAGTACGTCTCGAGCGCCCGTGCCTGCTCGATGGGCGTCTCGGCGTCGGTGACGATGTCGGCCGCGGTCGCCGAGAGGTCCTCAGGCGAGTACGGCGACACCTTCTGACGTATGTTGGCGAACTTCGCCTCCTTGAGCTGCTCATCGCTGATCTTCGGAACGATGACGGCATCGACGGTGTACGCGTCGCCCTTCTTCAGGCCGGCGGTGACGATCGTCGTGTCGGTCGCGGGGTTGCTGTAGGCGCTGCGGCGCAGCTCGTCAGCACGGTCCCCGTCGAAGCGCACATCGTCGACGACGCTCGCACCGGGAAGCCAGACGCCCGAGTAGTCGGCGATCTCGAAGCGCAGCTGGGCGGGCACGCCCTCGACACCCGTCGCCATGTCGCTGCGCAGCGGCAGGAACGCGCTCGACGAACCGGGGCCGCCATCGGTCACGTTGTAGACCACGCCGTCCCAGCCGTCCATCGCGGCCAGGCGCACGCGGCCCTCCTCGGGCAGTCCGGTGACCGTGAACAGCTTCTTGGTCTTCTGGTCGCGCACGGTCTTGCGGAAGCTCTGCAGCGGGCTCGCGTAGTCGCGGATGTTGAACGGGGGGATGATGGCGTCGCGGAACACGTTGCGCGGCCCGGCGTCTGCGGTCACCGCGTTCACACCGGCACCGGCGCCGGCCGCGACGGCGATCACGATCGCGCTGCCCACGAGGCGGCGGATGCGCATGTACCTGGCACGCGACGGGTCTGCCTCGGCGACGTTCACCGCAGACGACTGGGGGGCCCACCACGCGCGCAGCGACAGCCAGATCGCGGCGACGGCGGCGATGACGATGCCCTGGACGAGCGGGAAGGCCGCGGTGGGCACGCCGAGCGCGATCACCAGGAAGAGGGTGCCGATGATCGGCAGCAGCGACCAGGCGAGCCGGCGAAGGCGCAGGGCGAGAGATGCGGCGAGGACGCTCGAGACCAGGGCGATCAGGAACGGCACCAGCAGATGGCCGTCGGCGGCGGAGACGGGTGCCACGGTGGTGAGCAGCTGCTTCCACGACGTCACCACACCGGAGGCGAGCGCGGCGAGAGTGTCGAGCGTGGGGATCACGCCGAGAAGGGCCGTGTGCGGCAAGGCGAGAGCGCCGCCGAACAGGAAGTACGCGACGACGGTCGCGCCCGTCACGATGAGGATGCCCCAGCCGCGCCACGCGCACAGCGCAGCGATGGCGAGGCCGAGCACCACGCCGCCGACGGCGGCGAGCAGGAAGCTCGGGCCGGCGAAGGTGGTCCAGAACCCGACCAGCGCGGTGATCAGCAGCGCGGCGACGGCGGCGAGGTCGATGACCCATCCGCGTCGCAGGCGGGAGGCGGTCTGAGGAACGGTCATGCGAGCACCCTCTGCAGTGCGATGGGAAGCTGTTCGAGTGCGCCGACGGTCACGACGTCGGCGTCGGCGATGCGCCGAAGCTCCGGGCGTTCGAGGCCCGACTGCGCGACGACGGCGAGAGCGCGTGCGCCGAACGGCAGCCTGGCGCATGCGCGTCGGAGCACGTCGACGTCGACGCTCGCCCCGCAGACCAGCACGACGACGCTGGCCAGCGGCATCGCGGCCGAAACGACGCCTGCGAGTTCTGCGATGCCGCCTTCACGCGCCTTCGACTGCTCGATCGCCGAGAGCGAGTCGAGCAGCTGCTTGCCTGTGCCGGATGCCAGTTCCCTCCCCTGCACGTGCACGTCCACGCGCTGCGAGTCCTGCAGGGCTCGAAGGCCGATGGAGCCGGCGATCGAGATGCCGAGCTCGAACTCCTCCTCGGAGCGGTAGTCGCCGCGCGAGCGCGACAGGCCGATCACGAAGTGCGAACGACGTGTCTCCTCGAACTGGCGAACCATCATGGTCCCGGTGCGCGCGGTCGAACGCCAGTGCACGTGCCGCAGGTCGTCGCCGGGCTGGTACTCGAGCAGGGCGTGGAACGAGACATCGTCGCGGGAGAGGTCGGCCGCCGGCATGCCCTCGAGATCGCGGAGGAAACCGAGCGACTGACCGCCGAACAGCACCGTCCTGGGGTGCACGAACAGGTCGACCGGATCGTCGCGACGGTGCGCGCGCTCGAACACCCCGAGCGGATCGCCGCGCACCACGCTCACCGGTCCGACCTCGACGACGCCGCGTCGCTGCGTCGGGATCGCGAACAGCTCCTCCGCGCTCTGACCGGCGGCGAGGCGCTGGATGGCGAACTCCCCTCGGCCGGCGCCGACGGGAAGGACCACGCGCGACGGGAGGATGGCCCTGCTGCCGCGGTTCTCGAGCTTGAGGGCGCCGATCGCCCGCTCGCCGACCACGACGCGCGTGCGCGCCAGATCGAGCGATACGTCGTACTGCGTGCGGCCGATCAGGAACAGCGCGCAGACGACGAGCACGAACGCCATCACCCAGGCGGCGACGACGAGCTCGCGCCAGCCCTGCACGGCGCCGACGATCCAGAACACCGCGGTGAGCGCCATCAGCATCCACCCCAGCGGCCGCACCACACCGGCCGCATAGCGCAGTCGCTGCAGCAGCCGCCCGCCGAGCACGGCGGCGACGTCTCGCCAGCCGGCGTCGCGCCCGGGGGCTCCCCCCTCCACCACGGTCGTCTGAGACATCAGACCGCCGCGCGCGCCTGCGGCGCAGCCACGTTCTCGAGAACCCGGCCGATCACGCTCTCCGCGGTCGTGCCGGCGAACTCCGCCTCGGGGTCGAGCAGCAGGCGGTGCTGCCAGACAGCCGGGGCGAGAGCCTTGACGTCATCCGGCAGGACGTAGTGTCGCCCGTGAGCCGCCGCCCACACCTTCGCGATGCGGATCATCGCGATCGCGCCGCGCACCGACACGCCCAGGCGGATGGCGGAGTCGGTGCGGGTCGCCTCGGCGAGCTCCGCCGTGTACCGCAGCACTGCCGGCTCCACGTGCACGCTGGCGGCCAGGTCGGCCATGTCCGCCACGGCGCTGGTGGTGATGACCGCGGTCAGGCCGGCGGAGGGATTGCGCTGCGAGGCACCGGCGAGGATGCGCTCCGCGACGGCGAGGTCGGGGTACCCGATCGACGTCTTGATCAGGAAGCGGTCGAGCTGCGCCTCGGGCAGCTTGTACGTACCGGCCTGCTCGACCGGGTTCTGCGTCGCGATGACGAGGAACGGACGCCCGGCCTCGTGGGTCACGCCGTCGACGGTGACCCGCGACTCCTCCATGACCTCGAGCAGCGCCGACTGGGTCTTCGGCGATGCGCGGTTGATCTCGTCGGCCAGGACGATCGAGGCGAAGATCGGGCCCTTGTGGAACTCGAACCGGTGCGCCTGCTGGTCGTAGATCGTCACGCCCGTCACATCGGACGGCAGCAGGTCGGGGGTGAACTGGATGCGCGAGCTCGTGCCCTGGACGGTGGCTGCCAGCGCCTTGGCGAGGCTGGTCTTGCCCGTGCCCGGTGCGTCCTCGAGCAGCACGTGGCCTTCGGCGAGCATGGCCGCGACGACCAGGCTGACGACCTCGCTCTTGCCCTGCAGCGCCAGGTCGACGTTCTCGACGAGGCGGTTGAAGGTGCCCTGGAACCAGGCCGCCTGTTCGGGAGTCATTGTCATTGCTGTTCGTTTCCTTTACTGGGGAGAAATGGGGGGTGCTGCGGTCCCGGCAGCCGGGATCGTGATCGGCGATGACGCGCTCATGGTTCGCTGCCTCAGTACCAGTTCATTGACGTCGCATCGCCCCAGCCCTCTATCGTCACCCAGACCTTCTGGCCCGGATTGCCGTAGAAGCAGCCGAGGTTGACCGTGCCGTTTGCGGGCACGTACTTGCTGCTCCCGCCGAACCGCTGTCGCGAACCGACGCCGTCGTTGCAGAACAGGCGATAGTTCCCGGCCGGGAAGTTGGCCACCTTGACTGCCATGTACGCGCAGGAAGACGTGGTGCACGAGCCTTCTCCGCCCCAGCCGGACGGCCAGTACCCGGGCGTGCCCTTCACCGTCTGCGCTGTCGGCTGCGGTCTGGGGTCTGTCCTGGCGGAGTAGGTCGGCGACAGCGCCTCGCCGCCCTGGCTCGCGACCGCCTTGACCCGGATGCTGTGGGTCTGGTCGTAGCCGTTGCCCTTGCTGCGCTCGCCCCGCAGCGGAACCTGCTGCCACGCCCCGCCGTCGATGCTGATGTATGCGGTGATGGGGCGCCCGTTGTACGAGCCCTCGGCGTTCCACTTCAGCGTGACCGACTGGCCGGCGTTCGTCGCGCTGCCGGTGGGAGCATGCGGGGCGCCGTACGGGACGACGGGGCTGGAGGCGGTGGAGTTGCCGGGGTTCGACTGCTGCCCGGCGACGATCGAGTACGCACGCACCCGGACGGTGTACTGGTCGCCGTTGTTCGCGGGGATGAGCGAGCGACCATCCCAGTTCTGCCACGCCTGGGCGTTCAGCTGGTACTGATACCGCATCTCGCCATCGGATGCCCCGTTCCGTGCTTGTTCCGTCATCGTGAAGGTCGCGCGGATTGCGCGATCCAACGGCTCTGCGGTGACACTCGACGGAGCACCGGGCTGGCCGAACGCGCGCCTCGGCGTGGACTTGGCGCCGATCGCGTTCCAGCCGGCCTTGTTCTCGGCGCGCACCGCGTAGGTGTAGTCGGTGGTGCTCGTGGGCACCTTGACGGTCTGCGAGGTCGATGTTCCGGTGAACACGCGGGCCACTTCTGCGGAACCGCGGTACGTGATCAGCTCGTACCTCCGGATGGCGTCGCCGTTGGGGAATGCTGCGTCCCACGAGACGGTCATCTGCGCCTCCGAGCCCACGGAGGGCGCACTGTTGACCTGGGGAGCAGGCACGACTCCGGGGATTCCCGCGGGGATCTCGGTAGCCGAGTACTGGCTCCAGCTCGACGGGTCGGGCGCGCGGTTGTGCGCCTGGACGCGCACGGCGTAGTCGGTGCCGTTCTCGAGGCCCTCCCAGCGCAGCGAGTTGCCGGTCACGCCGGTCTTCTGCGAGATGCCCGACGGCGGGGTGGGTGAGATCTCCAGCGTGTAGGTCTCGACCGGGGAGCCGCTCGAGGTCGGTGTGGTCCAGGTCACGTCCAGAGCCTTGTCGCCGAAGACCAGCTTCGGGGGCAGCGGAGTGTCGGGACGGGTGTCGGGACGCGCCATCTCGGATGCCGGCGACGCAGGACCCTCGCCGACCCGGTTCGTCGCGGTCACCTGGAACGTGTACTCGACGTTGTTCGTCAGACCGTCCAGCGTGCACGTCGTCGACGAGCACGACTTCGAGTACGGATTGCCCGACACCGATGTCACCTTGTACTCGGTGATCTCGGCACCGTTGTTCGACGGAGCCGACCAGTTCAATACCACCGTGCGGTCTTCCACCGCCGTCACCGTCGGACGACCCGGGGCATCCGGGATGCCCTGCACCGTGACGCTGATCCGCCCCTCGACTTCACGGTCGGGGTCCTTCGTCGCGTCCTGGATGCGGTAGCGCACGACCATGGCACCCACGAAGTTCTTGTCGGGCGTGATCTCGACGCCGTCGCCGGCGACCTTCGCCTGCCCCTGGCCGCTCTCGATCTCAGCGGTCAGAAGCTTCAGCGGCTGGCCTTCGGCGGCGAACGGATTGATGTCGTTCTGCAGTGCGGGGACGGTGATGGTCTTGCCCTGATCGGCCTCGTCGACCGAGTCGGGGCTGGCGACCGCGAGCGAGCGAGTGGATGCCGTGACCAGCACCTGCACGCTGCCCTCGACCGGCTCCGTCGTGCCGTCGGTCACCGTGATGCCGACGGTCACCGCAGTGCCCTTCGGCGTGTCAGGACCCGTCTCGGCATACAGCGTCGCCCCGTCGATCCTGACGTCGATGCCCTCGCCCGGCTGCGAATCGACGGAGAAGCGGAGCTTGTCCTGGTCTTTGGGGTCGGGGTCGGTGGCCAGCCCCGACAGGTCGAGCGCGGTGGCCTTCTCGCCGGGTGCGATCTGCATCTGCGCACCCGTCAGCGTCGGCGGCTGGTTGTCGGGCGGAAGCACCGTGATCGGGATCGTCAACGTCGACTTGCGGCCCTCCGGATCATCCGGACCATCACCATCAGTGACCTCGAACGTCAGCGCATCCTCACCGAAGAACCGATCCTTCGACGTGTAGACCAGCGTCGTGGTGTCCTTGATCAGCGACTCACCGTTCGCGAACGACGCACTCACCTTCGCCGCCTCCGTCAGCCGCACATCCCCACCACCGGCGACCACCACGAACTTCTCCAGCGGGATCTCACGCGTCTCCCCGCTCTGCACCTCCAACGGCTTCGTCGACCGCAACCGCGGACGCAGCTCCTTGATCGCCGGCACGAAGATGAACGCCGACGACGACAGCTCATCCTGATCCGTCACCACATAGCGGATCAGCTGACGCTGCTCCCCCACCGTGACCCGAACCTTGCCATCCCCCAGCAGACGAGCGCCCTCCTCAACCGTCACATCGACACCCTCGATCGTGCCGTCCGGATCCTCATCGTTGCGGAGAATATCCAGATCGACCGTCAGGTCATCCTTCACATCCTCGACCTGAACCCGATCATCACGCGCGACCGGATTCATCAGCGGAACATCCTCATCGACCTTCACAAAGATCGCCGCCGTCGCCCGCGCACCCTTCGCATCCTCGATCGTGTACTGAATCGACGTCTCCAGCTCCTCATCCGGCACATCGATCACCAGACGATCACCCGACACCTTCGCCGACAGACCCTGCACATCCGGCGGAAGAGTCAGCCCCGACTTCAGATACCCGATCCGATCACCCTCAGGATCCGAATCATTCCCCAACGCCGGCACCGCAACCGAACGACCAGGACGCACCACCACCGAATCATTCACCGCATACGGCGCCTGGTTGATCGCCTCGGGTGGGGCGACCCCGACCCGGATGGTCGCACGAGACTCCGCACCCAGGCGGTCTCGCACCTTATAGCTGAAGGCATCCACTCCGGAGGCGTCCGCGTAGGCCTCGTAGGTGAGGTAGTTGTTGCCCTGCTCCACGATGCGGCCCTTGGCCGGCGCGCTGTCGACACCGATCAGCTCGATCGAGTCGCCGTCGGCGTCGAGCCCGTCGAG
Source organism: Microbacterium esteraromaticum (assembly GCF_014084045.1). Lineage (NCBI taxonomy): Bacteria > Bacillati > Actinomycetota > Actinomycetes > Micrococcales > Microbacteriaceae > Microbacterium > Microbacterium esteraromaticum. The sequence goes on along the minus strand of NZ_CP043732.1, from coordinate 1,579,441 downwards.
CGGTACCGGGATGTTGATGCGGGAGCCCGCCAGCGCGCGAGCCGTGAGGTCTCGCGGACGCGGAGCGGCGTTGGTTCCGTCTTCTTCGATGGGGAGCACCTGCACGGAGACATGGCCGCCCGCCTTCTGGCCCCGGGAGTCGACCGCCTCGTAGGTGATGTAGACGGTGCCGGGAGTGTCACCGGCGCGGAAGCGCACGGCATCCTGAGACACGAACGCCTCACCGTCCTCGGGATCCACCAGCGGCTCGACCAGATCGGGGGCGACCTCGAGCTTGTCGCCGTTGGGGTGCACGTCGTTGTCGAGCACCGGGATCGTCACCACGTCGCCCACGCGCACGACCGCCTCGTCGTCGTTGGTGACCGGCGCGAGCAGCTTGGTGGGAGCGGGGATGGGGATGACGACGACGTCACCCTCGGCTGACTTGGTGCCGTTGGAGATGCGGTACGTGATGCGGACGGGCTCGGACAGCGCTCCTTGGTCGCTGATGCGCAGCGTCTCGTGGTTCAGGACCGAGACGTTGACGCCACTGCTGGGCGGCACCGACACCGACTGCACCACCAGCACGCCGCCGGCGGGATCGCTGTCGTTGCCGAGAACCCCGACCAGCGACTCGCTGCCGGCGGGCAGCATGGCGACGTCGCGCACGGCGACCGGGGGCAGTTCACTCTGCTGCTCGTCGAGCACGTCGACGCGCACGATGCCCTTGGCGGGCTTCGGGCCGGCGGTGGCCAGGTACTGCACGTAATAGGTGCCGGGAGAGGCCGCCTTGAACGAGAACTTCCGGTTCGCGTAGTCGCGATCGAGTTCAGCCCCGGCCGTGTCCTCCACCCGCGCGAGACGCAGCTGCTCACGCCCCGCACTCGTGTCGTTGGCGAGGGGCGAGACGGTGACGGCTTCTCCGGCGCGGGTCACCACATGGTCGGCGTTGGTGAGCGGATTGGTCGATCCTTCCGGCTTCACATCGAGGATGAGCTTGCCGTCGGCGACCTTGCCCATCGAATCCGAGACCAGCACGTCGACTTCCTTGCGGCCCTGAAGGCTGGCCACGGCGCGGTAGGTGATCTTGCCGTCCGTGGTGAACTCGACCTCGTCACCGGCGGCCGGAACCACACTGCGCAGATAGAGGTCGTCCCCGTCCGGGTCTATCCAGTCGGGCAGCAGGTTGTACGACACCGTTCCGCCTGCTTCGACGGCGAGCTTGCTCGAGCGCTTGAGACGCGGTGCGGCATTGGTCTTCTCGTCGTGCACCGAGAGACTGACGGTGGCGGTGTCTTTGCCGCCTCGTCCGTCGTCGATCAGGTAGGTGAAGGATGCCGACCCCGTCGCGTCCTCAGGAACCGTGATCTGCAGAGCCGCGCCGTTCAGAATCGGACGCACCTCACCCACCGACGGCTGCTTGCCCTCCACCGACGCGACCAGCACATCCCCATCCGGATCATTGTCGTTATCCAACACCGGCAGCAACGTCGTCCCACCCGGACGCACACCCAGCGCATCATCCTCCGCCGTCGGAACGGTGTTCTCCTCCTTGCGCTCAGGCAAAGACGTCTCCACCGTCTCCTGCGTCGTGTTCTCGTCGTCCTCGCTCTCCCCCTCCGGCGGAACCAGCACACTCCAGTCATCCACCCGCTGCAGACTCTCATTCGCCAGCCACGCAGCACCGCCGATGATGTCATTCAGCACGATCACATCCCGGTTCACCCGGAACGTCAACGACCCCGCATCCTCCGCACCCGGAATCCGCTCCTTCACATCCGACGACTCACCCACACAATCCCGAACGAACGTCGCCGACCCCGCCCACGCCGCATACGTGCACCCACGCAACTGCACCGGAGCCGCCGCAACACCCGCACCATCAGCAGCCACCTCCACAGGATCCCCACCATCGAACGGCACCTGAACCAACGCACCCGGCGTCGCCACAGCCACCACCGACGACTCCGCCGACGCCTGCTGCAACACAGCATCCGCCGCCCCACCGCCGATCTCCGCCCGGAAACCACCCGGCGACGACACCACACCCGCCGCCGCATCCAACACCACCGGCCGCGACCCCACCGCCGTGATACTCGGCGACTCACTCAGATCAAGCTCACCCACCGACGCCACCGACGCCTCCAAAGGCAGACCCTCCGGATCCACCGGAACAGTGACGACCTCACCCTTCTCACCCGCAAGCGCAAACACCGTGCCATCCCGACCCACCGTCACATCGGCACCCTTGCCGAGCTCCACCGTCGGATCCGCACCCTTGATGTCAAACCCCGCCAGCCCCTTCGCCGACGTCACCCACAAATCCCCCGACTTGTCATCCAGGATCGCCACCGTCCTCGACCCCAGCGCCACCTTCGCACTACCCGGAACCGACGCACTATCACCCAACGCCATCCGCGCCGGATCAACCGCCGTCACCGTCCCCGAACCCGCATCAGCCACCACAACCGTGCCGCCATCCTGCAGCACGTCATAATCCTCACTCGCCGCGCGCAAACCCCCATCAAGCACCGTCGACTCATGATTGAAATGCCCCACCAGGAAACTCGACGACTTCGTCAGCCACACCCCAGCATCATTCAAATCCACCTTCGTCGTCGGCAACCCGTCATACGCCACCGCCATCGTCGCCAAAGCCACCGCACCGATCGCCACACCCGCAACCGACCCAGCCGTCTTCCGGTGCACCCGCACCCACGACAACACACGCAAAACGAATCGACCCCCCTCAGATGTCACGAAACGCCGTCAATATCTTACAGAAGCGTTACAAAGCGCCCCGGTGACCGCCATGGGCAGAGGTGCCCATGGCGGCCGAGGCCATCACCGACCGTGCGCGACAGAGTCGACCGAGGCGCGGATCACCAGAACTGGCCGTACGCGCTGCTGGGGTTGCCGCCGATGATCTTGAGCTCCTTGTTCGAGTAGTACCCCGAATAGCACGCGATCTCAATGGTCCCGCCAGAGGGGATGTACACCGGGTACCCGGCGTTGTTCGACGAGTACCTTCCGCCTGCCCAGCATTCGACGTTGTAATTGTCCGCCCTGAACTGCTGGTTGGTCGTCAGCTTGTATCGGTGGCATGCACCGCCGCCGTTCGCCGCAGTGCATCCGGACACCACCGAGCCCGCAGACAGCGTCGCAGTGGGCTGCACCGGCTCCGGCTTCGGGCCCGATGTCGCGCGATAGACGGGTGACTCCGCCGAGCCGCCCTCGGTCGCCGTGACCCGCACCTTGATCGAGTGCTCGGTGCTGTAGGTGTTTCCCACGACCCGCCTGCCGGTGGTGGCGACCTGCTGCCAGCCGCCGCCGTCGATGCTGATGTAGGTGGTGATCGGGCGTCCGTTGTATGAACCACCGGCGTTCCAGGTGACCTCGACGCCCGTGTCGCCAGACCTCGACGCAGAGCCAGTCGGTGCGTGAGGTGCACCGAAGGGGGTGACGGAGTTCGAGGCCGTCGACGGGCCCACATTGGACTGCTGACCGTCGACCACCGAGTACGCGCGGACGCGGACTGTGTAGGGGTCGCCGTTGTTCGCCGGGACGAGCGATGTGCCGTCCCAGTTCTGCCACGCCTGCGCGTTCAGCTGGTACTGATACCGCATCTCGCCCTCGGACGCCCCGTTGCGGGCCGCGTCCGTCATGGTGAAGTCCACCTCGATCGCGCGGTCCTTCGGGGTGGCCGTCACGCTCGACGGCGCGCCCGGCTGGCCGAACGCCCGCTGCGGGGCGGACTGCGGACCGAGCGCACCCCATTCAAGAGCCTTGTTCTTCGCTCGCACCGCGTAGGTGTAGTCCGCCGTACTGGTGGGCACCCTCACCGTCTGCGAGGTGGCCGTGCCCACCCGCATCCGAGACACCTCGCCGCCACCGCGGTACGTGACGAGCTCGTACTGCTCGATCGCGGCACCGTTGGTGTCGGGCTGCGTCCAGCTGACCGTCATCTGCGCCTCAGAGCCGACCGAGGGGGCGCTGCTCACGCGGGGAGCCGCCACCGCGGCGGGAGGACCAGCCGGGATCTCGGCCGCCGAGTACAGGCTCCAGCTCGACGGATCCGGGGCGCGGTTGTGCGCCTGGATGCGCACGCTGTAACTGGTGCCGTTCTCGAGCCCCTCCCAGCGCAGCGAGTTGCCGGTCACGCCGGTCTTCTGACCGATGCCCGACGGCGGAGTGGGTGAGATCTCCAGCGTGTAGGTCTCGACCGGCGAGCCGCTCGACTTCGGTGTGGTCCAGGTCACGTCCAGCGCCTTGTCGCCGAAGACCAGCTTCGGCGGCAGCGGAGTGTCGGGGCGGGTGTCAGGGCGGGCCATCTCCGATGCCGGCGACGCCTCGCCCTCGCCGACGCGGTTGGTCGCCGTCACCTGGAACGTGTACTCGACGTTGTTCGTCAGACCGTCCAGCGTGCACGTCGTCGAGGCACAGGTCTTGCTGTACGGGTTGCCCGAGACCGAGGTCACCGTGTACTCGGTGATCTGCGCACCGTTGTTCGACGGCGCCGACCAGTTCAGCACCACCGTGCGATCTTCCACCGCCGTCACCGTCGGACGACCGGGAGCATCCGGAACACCCTGCACCGTGACGGTGATCCGGCCGTCCACTTCCCGGTCCGGATCCTTGGTCGCATCCTGTACGCGATAGCGAACCACCATGACGCCGACGAACGAATCGTTCGACGTGACCTCCACGTTGTCTCCCACGACCTTCGCCTGGCCGGCACCGCTCTCGACCACTGCGGACAGAAGCTTCAGCGGCTTGCCGTCGGCGGCGAAAGGATTGATGTCATTCGCCAGAGCGGGGACGGTGATGGTCTTGCCCTGATCGGCCTCGTCGACCGAGTCGGGGCTCGCCACGGCGAGCGATCGGGTGGATGCCGTGACCGTGACCTGCACGGTGCCCTCGACGGGCTCGGTGGTGCCGTCGGTCACGGAGATCGGGATCGTGACCGATGTGCCCTTTGGTGTATCTGCACCCGTCTCGGCATACAGCACGTCACCTTCGACGCGTGCTCTGATGCCCTCGCCCGGCTGCGAATCGACGGAGAAGCGGAGCTTGTCCTGGTCTTTCGGGTCGGGATCGGTGGCCAGTCCCGACAGGTCGAGCGCGGTGGCCTTCTCGCCGGGTGCGATCTGCATCTGCGCACCCGTCAGCGTCGGCGGCTGGTTGTCGGGCGGAAGCACCGTGATCGGGATCGTCAACGTCGACTTGCGGCCCTCCGGATCATCCGGACCATCACCATCAGTGACCTCGAACGTCAGCGCATCCTCACCGAAGAACCGATCCTTCGACGTGTAGACCAGCGTCGTGGTGTCCTTGATCAGCGACTCACCGTTCGCGAACGACGCACTCACCTTCGCCGCCTCCGTCAGCCGCACATCCCCACCACCGGCGACCACCACGAACTTCTCCAGCGGGATCTCACGCGTCTCCCCGCTCTGCACCTCCAACGGCTTCGTCGACCGCAACCGCGGACGCAGCTCCTTGATCGCCGGCACGAAGATGAACGCCGACGACGACAGCTCATCCTGATCCGTCACCACATAGCGGATCAGCTGACGCTGCTCCCCCACCGTGACCCGAACCTTGCCATCCCCCAGCAGACGAGCGCCCTCCTCAACCGTCACATCGACACCCTCGATCGTGCCGTCCGGATCCTCATCGTTGCGGAGAATATCCAGATCGACCGTCAGGTCATCCTTCACATCCTCGACCTGAACCCGATCATCACGCGCGACCGGATTCATCAGCGGAACATCCTCATCGACCTTCACAAAGATCGCCGCCGTCGCCCGCGCACCCTTCGCATCCTCGATCGTGTACTGAATCGACGTCTCCAGCTCCTCATCCGGCACATCGATCACCAGACGATCACCCGACACCTTCGCCGACAGACCCTGCACATCCGGCGGAAGAGTCAGCCCCGACTTCAGATACCCGATCCGATCACCCTCAGGATCCGAATCATTCCCCAACGCCGGCACCGCAACCGAACGACCAGGACGCACCACCACCGAATCATTCACCGCATACGGCGCCTGATTCACCGCCTCGGGTGGGGCGACCCCGACCCGAATGGTCGCGCGAGACTCCGCACCCAGACGGTCTCGCACCTTATAGCTGAAGGTGTCGACGCCGTTGACCTCGTCGTAGGCCTCATAGGTCAGATAGTTGTTGCCCTGTTCGACGATGCGCCCCTTCGTGGGAGCACCGTCCACACCGATCAGCTCGACGGAGTCGCCATCCGCGTCGAGACCATCCAGCGGCACCGGGATGTTGATCCGCGACCCGGCCAGCGTCCGAGCCGTCAGGTCACGCGCGCGCGGGGCGGCATTCTTCCCCTCCTGATCCACCGGCAGGATCTGCACCGCGATATGACCACCGGCCTTCTGGCCCCGGGAGTCGACCGCCTCGTAGGTGATGTAGACGGTGCCGGGAGTGTCACCGGCGCGGAAGCGCACCGCATCCTGAGACACGAACGCCTCGCCGTCCTCCGGGTCCACCAACGGCTCGACCAGGTCCGGCGCCACTGTCAGCTTGTCGCCGTTCGGATGCACGTCATTGTCGAGCACAGGAATCGTCACCACGTCACCCACGCGCACGACCGCCTCATCGTCATTGGTGACCGGCGCGAGCAGCTTCGTCGGGGCCGGGATGGGGATGACGACGACATCCGCCTCGGCCGACTTGGTGCCGTTGGAGATGCGGTACGTGATCCGGACCGGCTCGTCGAGCCCGCCCTGGTCGCTGACGCGGAGGGTCTCATGGTTCAGCACCGAGACGTTGACGCCACTGCTGGGCGGAACCGACACCGACTGCACCACCAGCACGCCGCCGGCGGGATCGCTGTCGTTGCCCAGCACACCCACCAGCGACTCGCTGCCGGCGGGCAGCATGGCGACATCGCGCACGGCGACCGGGGGCAGATCGCTCTGCTGGTCATCGAGCACGTCGACGCGCACGATGCCCTTGGCAGGCTTCGGGCCTGCAGTGGCCAGGTACTGCACGTAATAGGTGCCGGGAGCGGCCGCCTTGAACGAGAACTTCCGGTTCGCGTAGTCGCGGTCGATCTCGACCCCGGCGGTGTCCTCCACGCGGGCGAGGCGCAGCTGCTCACGGCCGGAGCTGGTGTCGTTGGCGAGCGGAGACACCGTCACCGACTCACCCGCTCGCGTCACCACGTGGTCCGCGTTCGTCAACGGGTTCGTCGACCCCTCCGGCTTCACGTCCAGCACGATCTTGCCATCGGCCGCCTTGCCGAGTGCATCCGAGACGACCACGGCGATCTCCTTGCGGCCCTGAAGGCTGGCCACGGCGCGGTAGGTGATCTTGCCGTCGGTGGTGAAGTCGACCTCGTCGCCTTCCGCTGCGACCACGTTGCGCAGATAGAGGTCGTCCCCCTCGGGGTCCCGCCAATCGGGCAGGACGTTGTATGAGACGGTGCCGCCGACCTCTACCGCGAGCTTGCTCGATCGCTTGGGTCTCGGAGCCGTGTTCGAGGACTCCTCGTGAACGGTCACGGCCACGGTGGCGGTGTCTTTGCCGCCTCGTCCGTCGTCGATCAGGTAGGTGAAGGATGCCGACCCCGTCGCGTCCTCAGGAACCGTGATCTGCAGAGCCGCGCCGTTCAGAATCGGACGCACCTCACCCACCGACGGCTGCTTGCCCTCCACCGACGCGACCAGCACATCCCCATCCGGATCATTGTCGTTATCCAACACCGGCAGCAACGTCGTCCCACCCGGACGCACACCCAGCGCATCATCCTCCGCCGTCGGAACGGTGTTCTCCTCCTTGCGCTCAGGCAAAGACGTCTCCACCGTCTCCTGCGTCGTGTTCTCGTCGTCCTCGCTCTCCCCCTCCGGCGGAACCAGCACACTCCAGTCATCCACCCGCTGCAGACTCTCATTCGCCAGCCACGCAGCACCGCCGATGATGTCATTCAGCACGATCACATCCCGGTTCACCCGGAACGTCAACGACCCCGCATCCTCCGCACCCGGAATCCGCTCCTTCACATCCGACGACTCACCCACACAATCCCGAACGAACGTCGCCGACCCCGCCCACGCCGCATACGTGCACCCACGCAACTGCACCGGAGCCGCCGCAACACCCGCACCATCAGCAGCCACCTCCACAGGATCCCCACCATCGAACGGCACCTGAACCAACGCACCCGGCGTCGCCACAGCCACCACCGACGACTCCGCCGACGCCTGCTGCAACACAGCATCCGCCGCCCCACCGCCGATCTCCGCCCGGAAACCACCCGGCGACGACACCACACCCGCCGCCGCATCCAACACCACCGGCCGCGACCCCACCGCCGTGATACTCGGCGACTCACTCAGATCAAGCTCACCCACCGACGCCACCGACGCCTCCAAAGGCAGACCCTCCGGATCCACCGGAACAGTGACGACCTCACCCTTCTCACCCGCAAGCGCAAACACCGTGCCATCCCGACCCACCGTCACATCGGCACCCTTGCCGAGCTCCACCGTCGGATCCGCACCCTTGATGTCAAACCCCGCCAGCCCCTTCGCCGACGTCACCCACAAATCCCCCGACTTGTCATCCAGGATCGCCACCGTCCTCGACCCCAGCGCCACCTTCGCACTACCCGGAACCGACGCACTATCACCCAACGCCATCCGCGCCGGATCAACCGCCGTCACCGTCCCCGAACCCGCATCAGCCACCACAACCGTGCCGCCATCCTGCAGCACGTCATAATCCTCACTCGCCGCGCGCAAACCCCCATCAAGCACCGTCGACTCATGATTGAAATGCCCCACCAGGAAACTCGACGACTTCGTCAGCCACACCCCAGCATCATTCAAATCCACCTTCGTCGTCGGCAACCCGTCATACGCCACCGCCATCGTCGCCAAAGCCACCGCACCGATCGCCACACCCGCAACCGACCCAGCCGTCTTCCGGTGCACCCGCACCCACGACAACACACGCAAAACGAATCGACCCCCCTCAGATGTCACGAAACGCCGTGACAAGCCTAATCTGCGCAGTCGAGCAGATCTTCTCCACCCGATGGGGACAATTCCCCATCGGGTGGAGCCTGCATCAGCCCAGGAGCACGATCCCGAGAGTCGCGAGTCCTGCGACCGACACGAGGCACGCCGCCCCGACCGACAAGAGGGCGAAGATTCCGGTGCGTCTGCTCCGGCGCAGAACAGACGTCGTGACCGAAGCGGTGTCGCGGGTGGGCGCGACACCGCCTGCCGTCACCGGCGGGCGGGACGGCACCAGCGGCGCCGGTCGCGGCTTGTAGATCGCTGGGGCGGACTCGTCGGCACCGCGTCGCGGCGGAGCCGCGATGGTGTCGGCGACCGACGGGTCGAGGTCGGATGCCGCGCCGTCATGGGCAGTGGAGGCTGCGGCCGGGCGCGACCGATCGACGACGACGGTGCGTTCGACGTTCGCCGGCCGCTCGACCACCACGGTCTTCTCATCGACGGAACCCGACTCGAACGAGCCCCGATCGACCACCACGGTCTTCTCATCGACGGCGTCCGCTTCCGGCGGGCCGGCGTCGGAGATGCCGGTGCCGTCGGCAGTCCGCGCGCGCCGGGCCCGCCGCGTCAGCATCACCGTCTCCTCGGCCGACTCGTCGTCGTGCATGTCAGCCGCCCCTCCGCACCGGGACGGTCGTTCCCTCGAGCATCGACTCGGTGCGCACAGCAGACGCCAGGCGACTGTCGGTGGTGCCGTCGCCCGACGCGATCGCGCCACCGGAGACGACGTCGATCACGATGACCGAGATGTTGTCGCGGCCGCCGGCCTCCTTCGCACGGCGGACCAGAGCCTCAGCAGCTGTCTCCGGACGCCCGCACATCGTGAGCGTCGCCCGTATGCTCTCGTCGCTTATCTCGCCGCTCAGCCCGTCTGAGCAGATCAGCAGCCGCTCCCCGTCGATGACCGGCACCAACCAGCTGTCGGCGACGCTGTCTGCGGCCCCCACCGCACGCGTGATCACATTGCGCTGAGCGAAACCGGCGAGGTTCTCAGGTCGCAGCTCACCCGCATCCACCAGTTCCTGACCCAGCGAATGGTCGACGGTCAGCTGATCGAGGGCCGAACCGAGATGCCGATACACCCTCGAGTCGCCGACGTTGAACACCAGCCAGTGCGGCACGCCGTCGTGCTCGACCAGTGCCGCCGCGGCGACGGTGCTGCCGGCTCCACGTGCATGCTGGGCGGCGATGGACGACACCGCCTCATTCGCCCGTGCCAGTGCCGCGCCGATGTCCGCAGTGGTCACGGCCGAACCACCGAGGGTCGCGAACGCCTCGACGACGGCGATGCTGGCCTTGTCGCCCGCATCGTGTCCGCCCATGCCGTCGGCGACGAGGAAGATCGGCGACTCCGCAAGAACGGCATCCTCGTTGACCGCCCGCTTCAGTCCGACATCGGTGAGTGCGGCGACGTTGAGGACCACTCCCTGCGTCATGAGCCCGACTCCTCAGCGACGTGCATGCCGACCTCGCCGAGGATGAACCTGCCGGCGCCGATGACGCTCTCACCCGCGTCGAGGAGGGTCTCCGCACCATCATCGGCCACGACGACCACGCCGTTGGTGGAGTGCAGATCGGTGAGCCGCCACTCGTCCCCCTGCACGACGAGGCGTGCATGGGTCTTCGACAGGGTGCGTGTCTTGTCGGGGATCGCCAGACGCTGCTCGCCGGGCTGGCCATCCGGGTTGCGTCCGATGACGATGCTCGTCGCCGACAGCGCGAAGCGGCGTCCGTCGTCGAGCACGAGCACGCGCCGCGCCCCACGCCGGCGCGAGACCACGATGGTCGCGTCGAACTCGTCGTCGGCCGACGCAGCGGTGAGCGAAGCGGCCTGCGACGTCGGCTCTGCCGGCATCGGCTCTGCCGGCATCGGCATCGGCATCGGTCGCACCTGCGGCACCGAGCCGGCCTCGTCCGATGTCTGCCTGACCGGCTGCACGGGTGCCGCGAAGCTCGATTCCGGCGCCGGGCGACGGAGGGATGCCGGCGGGGCGGCGACGGTGTCGGCCGCCGCGAAGTCCGCCTGCACGACAGCAGGGTGGGCCGGTGCAGCCGGTGCCTGCGCGGGCGCGGCGGGCTCGTTCGCCGCCGCCGGTGCAACCGCTGGCGGAGCCGGAGCAGCCGCGGGCGGAGCAACCGCAGGCGGAGCCGGAGTAGGCGGAGCCGGAGCAGCCGCAGGCGCAGCCGGAGCAGCCGCAGGCGCAGCCGGAGCAGCCGCAGGCGCAGCCGGGGCAACCGCAGGCGGAGCCGGGGCATACCCTGCCGGGGAGACGGACGCGGTCGGCCCGACGGGCTGCGTCGCGTCGGGCGACGAGGCGCTCGCGCCCTGCCCCGACGCCCAGGGAACCGACTCGATCAGCCCGGCCGGAGCGGCAGGCGGGGCGGGTGCGGTCGCCGGTCCGACCGGCGACGGCGGCTGCACCTGAGCATCCGGAGCGGGCACGGATGACGGAGCGAACGAGGGCGCGAACGACGGAGCGGTCGACGACGGCGGGAGGATCGGCGGGGCGAGGTACCCCTGCGCGGCACCCGACCCCGCATCCGACTGCCGGCGGACGGGCCCCGGACGGATGCTGGCGAGCCGGTCGCCCTCGGGATAGGGCAGCGGGCCGACTGCGAGCACGGTCGCCCATGCCGGCGGAACCAGCAGTCCCAGCACCGTCATGCCCGCGCCGCGACCGAAGCGCTGGTTGATCCTGTGCAGCGCGACGGCCTTCACGTACAGGCCGTAGATCTGAACGATCGGCACGAGGAGGAAGATCACGTTCCACGCGGGCTTGCCGCCGAGCGAGAGGATGGTCGCCTCGTTCAGGATCGGCACCCAGCCCTTCCACCCCTTCTCATCGAGACGGGGGAACAGCTTCGACAGCGCGATGGCGTACCAGAGGTAGCCTCCGATGCCGACGACGACACCGAGACCGATCACGAGGATCGTCGCCAGGGGCATCCCGCCACCATCTGCGAGCGGATTCATGCGTCCTCCTCCTGCCGGCGCGCGCCGGCAACTGTGAGCGTATCGAGCGCCAGCCGCCGCAAGGACAGCGCCGAGGCGTGATGTGGCCGGATGCGGTCGAGGAACGACCGCATCCGCAGCCGCGCGCGGAGCCGCTGTCGGCGGCCGACCGATCCGTCGAGATCAGCGCGCTCGCGGTCGACCAGCTGCCACGCGGTCGTCGCATCGGCCTCCGCCGGTGGGTGCGGCGCGAAGACGCCCTCGTCGACGATGCGTGCGAGCGCGACCGCCGCGGGGCGCCGGGTCGACTGAGCGCTCTGCACTCTGGTGCCCGCGCCGAGCATCGTCACGCCGTTGTCGACGTAGAGATCGGCGAGCTCCTCCCAGGCGCCGACGAGGCGCAGCTCGGGATCGTCGACTGTGCGTCGCGCCCTTCTTCTCGCGCGCTTGGCGATGAGAACGGTGATCAGCGGCAGGGCGAGAAGCAGCAGGACGAGCGCGCCGATGCCCACCCAGCGCAGGACGGGCAGCACCTGGCTGAGCAGCGGCGAGGCGGTCTGCTCCAGCGGGGCGGCGTCCGACCGCGAGTCGTTCTGCGCCTGCGGCGGGTCGAGCGCCTCGCTGCGCGGCTGCTCGGGGATCGTCGGATGCTCGGGCAGCTGCTCGCCCTCGGTGATCGTGCTCGGCAGCAGAGCGAACTGGGGCGTGACGTCGACGGCGACCCATTCGCCGCCGGAGGGGCGCACCTCGACCCAGGCGCTCATGCTCGCGCCTGTGCAGACCTCGGTGCACTGCGCGATGCCTGGCACCTCCTCCGCCGCGGGAAGACGCGCGCCGATGACCACTCGCGACTCGAAACCCCAGTGGCGTGCCAGCAGCGCAGCCGCCGTCGCGAACTGCTCGTCGTCGCCCACGGCGGAGACGAGCATCTGCGGGGATGCGTCCGAGCCGACTTTGGCCTCCTGCTCGCGCAGCGACGAGAAGAGCTCCTCGATGCGCGCGGCGGAATGCCCTGCGTAGCTCGCGGCGAACGAGTAGGCCTCCTGCGCCTCGAGGGCGGCGATCCACCCCGCGGCGGCGTCATTCTGCAGCAGCGCGTGGCTGAGATAGCCGCGCGAGCGCAGACGGTCGATGAGCTCGAGGTAGCCCGCGCCGGTGCGCGGCTGCTCCTGCAGCTGCGCCCACTCGGTCAGCTCGGGGTACGCCTCCGGGTCGAGGGTCGACTGCCCGGAGCGAGCGGCAGCAAGATCTTCCGCATCGCCCTGCGGGACCTCGGCGAGCACGGTGTAGCCGTCTCCCGGCACCAGTCCCCTGCCACCGCCGGGCGCCGATGCGATGGTGATCGCGGTGTCGCCGTCGTCGCCGATGTGGAAGCCGTCCGCGAGTGCGTCGCCGCGCGCACCGGAGAACCGAGGAGCTGCGACGAGGGTGCCGGGCGACGGAAGCCAGATGCCGCGGTACGCGTCGCCGATCGTGATCCGCAATTCGGCTCTGCCCGGCCCCGCGGTCGCCGTGCGGGGAAGCCTGCTGAAGCGGGTGTCGCCCGAGACGTGGAAGTCCTGGCCGTCGTACGCGTCGAGCGCGACGAGCCGGATTCGGTCGATCCCGCCAGGATCGCCGTCGACCTGCACGACCGTGGCATCGAGGCTGTCGCCGCTGAACCACGAGCGGTACGACGAGAGAGGGCTCGGCTGCTCACGCACCACGATCATGGGCTCGATTCCGTCGCGCAGCACCGAACGATCCGACCAGGTCGCCGCCGCCGGGGTCACGAGCACGCCCGCGGCGACCGCGGCCACGATGAGGACCGCCGCGAGCATCCGACGTCGGACAGCCGGCCATACCGGCGCTCCCCGGCGTGCGATGCTGTGCACCGCGACGGCGCGCAGCGCGGCCGCCCGCTGCATTCGCGATCGGCCGATCAGCCAGGCGAGCGATGCCGCGAAAAGCGCGATCCCGACCGCGAGCTCGCGGGGCGCGGGGAGTGCGAAGGCGCCGACGCGGAGCACGGTGCTCGGCGCCGAGACTCCGAAGGCGATGCCGAAGGCGCACATGAGGGTGATCACGGCGACGGCTCCGGAGGCGCGTCGCCCTGGGTGCAGGGCGAGGAGGGTCGCGAGGAACGCGCCGAACAGGCTCACCACGAGCAGCGGGACGAGGACCGCCTGGTACTCGCCGAGCGGCGGGGCGAGGGTGAGGAGCTGCTTCCAGCCGACGACGACCCCCAGCACCGCGTCGCGCAGCGCGCTGAGGAACGCCGCAGCGGACGACATCCCGGCCGGCACGGCCAGGGGAACGGCCAGCACGAGGTACGCGCCGACCGCCGCGAGACCGCCGAGCAGCGGTCCCCACCGCAGGAGCCGGACGAGGAGGCCGAGAGCGATGCCCGCGACGCCGCCCACCACGCCGACGATGACGGCGCGGGGCGACTCGTACACCGGCCACGCGGCGGCTGTGGCCAGTGAGACCCCCACCAGCAGGTAGCCGAGAGCCCACAGCGTCAGTCCGCGCGTCGTCGTTGTGCGCCGCCGTGGCGCACGGGAGGCGGCTTCCTTCCCGCTCATCGCAGCGCTCCCCTCGCGAGCATCTGGGGCAGGTCGCCCAGCGCTCCGAGCGTCAGCACCGACAGCTCGCGCGCGTTGCGCAGCGTGGGCTCCGCGCCGAGCTCGCTGCGCACAGCCACGGCCTCGACCGCGGCCGGCAGCCGCACAGCGGCGTGCCGCAGGCGATCGACCGGCATCAGCGATCCGGTGAGCAGGAACGCGATCGAGAGGTCGGGGTACGCCTGAGCCGTCAGCGCGGTGACCGCCTCGAGGCGCATCACGTCGTCGGTTCGGTTCACCGTCGACGTGCCGTCGAGCAGCGCGCGCGGCGTCAGCGTCGACAGGGTGCGGATCGACTGCGTGGCCGTGCCACCGCTCTCCGGCACGACGCCGCTGACGGCGAACAGCACATCGCGCCCCTCGAAGACGCCCTGCAGCGCGAGCGACGCCGCCGCGCTGACGGTGTTCTCGAACTCGTCGTCGTCGTCGTACGAATCGGCGGCGAGGTCGAGCACGACGGCGATCCGGGCGTGCCGCGACTCCTCGTACTGCCGCACCATGAGCCGACCGGTCTTGGCCGTCGACTTCCAGTGCACGTGCCGCTGCGAGTCGCCGGTCACGTACTCGCGCACGGCGTGGAAGGAGAGATCCGAGTCGATGAGCGTCGTGCTGGGCGTGCCCTCGAGATCCCGGATGAGTCCGGCGGCGGTGCTCGGGATCCGCACCGTCACCGGATGCACGTGGATGCGCTGCACGTCGGGCCAGCTGAGCTCGCGATGCAGCAGCCCGATCGGGTCGCCGCGCGAGATGGTCATCGGCCCGACGTCGATGACGCCGCGGCGATGAGCAGCGATGACGAGGTCCTCCCTGTGGTGAGCCCCCGGCCGCAGCAGAGGCACATGGGCCTCGATGAGCCCCTCCCCGACCGGCACATCGACGACACCCGGCAGTGAGAGCCGTGCGCCGTCGTTGCGCACGTCGAGCGTCGCCGAGATCTCGGACCCCGCGACCACTCGGTCGCGGTCGAGCGCGAGCCCGATGCGGTAGTCGTGGGCGCCGAGCACGAAGGGCGTGCAGAGCACGAGCAGGGCCAGCGAGATCACCGCAGCGGCCCAGGCCTCCACCCACCCGAAGGCGAGGCCCGCGGCGACGCCGAACACGAGAGCGAGCACGACGAGCGCGCCGGCCGCGGTGACGGTGTCGCGCACCCAGCCCGCCGCCGAGCGCACCGCGCCCATCACGCGGCGCAGAGTCCGGCGCACGCCGGACACCGCCCCGCGGACGGCGCCGCCTTGCGTCGTGTCGAGACGGGTCACCGTGGAGGTGCGTGTCGACGTTGCTGTGCGCGCCGCCGTCCTCGTGATCCGCGATTCGGTGCTGAAGCTCACACAGTGCCGTTCTCGCGCGGCGGTTCGACGTCGAGCAGGATCTGTCCGATCACCGCGACCGCGGTGACGCCGTCGAACTCGGCCTCGGGCTCGAGCACGAGCCGGTGGGCGAGTGCGACGACCGCGAGCTCGCGCACGTCGTCAGGCGTGACGAAGGTGCGCCCGTTCTTCGCCGCCCAGGTCATCACCAGGCGCGAGAGCGCGAGGGCACCGCGCACGCTGACGCCGAGACGCACCTCGGACGCACGGCGGGTCGCGTCGACGATGCGCATGATGTAGTCGGAGATGAGAGGGTTCACGTAGACGCCCCTGGCCATCTCTCCCATGGTCAGCAGGGTGTCGGTGCCGACGAGTCCCTTCAGGCGCTTCTGCGGCTCGGGCGCGGCCTGCAGGATCCGCATGGTCGCCGCGTCGTCGGGATACCCGATCGAGGTCTTGATCATGAAGCGATCGAGCTGCGCCTCGGGCAGTCGGTACGTACCGCCCTGTTCGATCGGGTTCTGGGTCGCCAGCACGAGGAACGGCGAGCCGACCGGGCGCGTGACGCCGTCGACGGTCACCGTGCCCTCCTCCATCACCTCGAGCAGCGCCGACTGCGTCTTCGGGCTGGCGCGGTTGATCTCATCGGCGAGCACGATGTTGGCGAACACCGGGCCCGCGTGGAACTCGAACTCGCCGGCCTTCTGGTCGTACACCGTGATGCCGGTCACATCCCCGGGAAGCAGGTCGGGAGTGAACTGGATGCGCGTGCTCGTGCCGGTCACGGTCTGCGCGATCGAGCGCGCGAGCGCGGTCTTGCCGGTGCCGGGGAAGTCCTCGAGCAGCACGTGCCCCCCGGTCACTGCGGTCGCGAGCACCAGCTCGATCACGTGCCGCTTGCCGAGGATCGCCTGCTCGACGTTGCCGGCGAGGATCGAGAACGTCTCGGCGAACCAGGAGGCCTGTTCGTTGGCGATGGTCATGCAGCATCCTCTCGGAGGGGGCGGGCGGCGGTCACGGCGCCGAAGGTCACAGGCATCCGGTCATCCTCTGCGTGATCGAGGAAAGCGTCGCGTACGCGCCCGTCCACGACAGGGTCACGTCGTACGAGCCGGGGGAATCAGCGACCGCCGACGATGTGATCGTGTACGAGCCGCGCGCCGCAGCCGAGACGCTCACCGCATCCCTCGGGTCGGTGAGCGGCAGGCACCGCCCGAACTCGAGGTCGACGATCGTCGGCGCCGTGGTCGCGGTGATGTCGACGGCGTTGGAGCATCGATCCGTCTCGGTCTCGTGGCAGGCGCGGGCGCGCACCTTGCCCGGCGATGCGTCGGCACTCAGGCTGAAGGCGCTGCGCCACGAGCCGTACATGTCGTACTGGGGCACGAAGCCGCTCTCCACCTCGATCGCGGGGGCGGAGGCCAGCGGGTACGAGTAGCGGTCACCGCGCTTGGTCGGGTTCGTGGCCACCGTGTAGGTGGTGTTCCCGCCAGGGCCGTTGACGAAGGTGAAGGTGAAGACCCGTGCCGTCGTCGACTCGGCCACGCCGAACCCGTTCGAGACGCACGCCTTGACGTTGTAGGTCTGATACGCCTCGAGGCCCTGCAGCGACGGCGACGACGATCGCACCTCGGCGCCCGAGACGACCAGACCGCCGTCGGAGTCGGCGCTGCAGGTCGCCCTGCCCGATCGCCACGCGAGGTACTCGACCTCGAGGGGTGCACCGCTGCCGTTGGCCTGCGCTGCGATGCCGGAGACGTTCACGGCGGTGTTCGAGACGGCGGTCGCCTGCGTCTGGGCCGGGTCGAAGTACGGCGCACCGGCGACGGTGACCGAGATCCGGTACGCGCCGCCCTCGTTGCCGCCGTCGCCGGCGGGCGGCTGGAACTGGCTGATCGGCACGAGCGTGAGATTCTGCGAGCCAGGGGAGAGCCGGATCTCGGCGGTGGTCACAGCACCGGTCCGCTCGATGACGTCGCGGGTCTCGGCGACACGGAAGGCCCTGGCGTCAGCACCCGAGCTGATCGTCAGCTCGACGACGCCGCGCCCGCTGTCGTTGCCGGAGCGGTACACCGACGTGGCCGTCGCGTTCGTGATCTCGGGTGCCGCGTAGGCCCAGCTCGTGTGGGGTGACGTCGCAGGCGACGTGCCCACCGCGTTCACCGCGGTGGCGGTGAACGCATGCGGCGCGCCGTTGACGAGACCGTCGACGGTGCACCTGTACACGCGTCCGGCTGCCGCGCACGATGCCCTCGCAGGTGCGCCGTCCTGCTGGATCGAGACGCCGGTGACGGGCGGATGCGCGAGCGCGGCGTCGCCGAGTGCGACCTCGAGCTGGACGCTCGATCGCGTGAAGCCGGTGGTCGCGACGCTCGCCGGAGCGGAGGGGAAGCCCTGGAGGTCGAGGGTGAGCGTGCCCGACCCGGTGCGTCCCTGAGCATCCGCCACCGTGAACGGCACCGTGCACCGTCCGCCAGGGGCCTGCCCGCCGCCCGGCCAGGTCACCGACACCGCACGGTCGCCCGACACCGAGAACGTGGCGACGTCGCAGCGCGCGCCGGCGCCGAGGGCGACCAGCTCGAGACCGGCGCCCGGCTTGCCCGCGAACGGGTCGTACTCGCCGGCGACATCGACGACGTCGATCGAGCAGCTGCCGCTGGTGACCACGCACTGTCGCGTGAGCGTCGCGCCGCGCGGGGCATCCGGCGCTGCCGCGCCGACCACGAGCCGCAGCGTCGCCGTCGGCTCGCCGTACGACGGCACCGAGACGGTGACCGTCTCCATGGTGCCCGACGCGGCATCCGCCCTCGCCTCGACGTTCAGCGTCGGACCGTCCTGGGTGATGACGAACGCCGAGCCGGAGTACCCGATCCGGTATGCCAGCGACGACCTGTCGCCCTCGCGACCGCCCTCCCACGACGCCATGCCCGTGTACAGGTCGATGGCCTCGGTCGATCCTGGAGCGACGGTGTGCGAGATCGACGACAGCACCAGCTGCGGGGCAGCAGGACGGATGCCGATCGGCACGTCGACGTACGACCAGGTGCGCTGCCCCTCCAGGCGCACCGGCACGAGGCAGGTGTCGGACCAGGGCGCGTCGCGGCCCGCGTCGTACACCGCCGTCGTCGCAGAGCCCGGCTCGCAGGTCGCCGCCGCACGCTGCGCGACGAAGTCGCCGCCGCCGATCTCGACCTCATCGGACTGCGGCAGATCCAGGAAGTCGCGCACGTCGAAGCTCTTCGAGGCATCCTCGTCGACGACCACCGGATCGGCACCGGGCTTCAGCTGCACTCGCATGTCGTCGAAGGCGGGCACGTGCAGGAACCCGTAGCCGACGACGTCCCGCCCGGCCGGCGACGTGCCCGTCAGCTGGAACGGCACCAGGTCGCCGCTCTCCGGCGCCTCGCCGATGATGCGGGAGCCGCTCACCGAATACCCGGCGGAGTCTCCCCAGAGGCTCAGCTTCAGCGAGCCGACATCCCCGGATGCCCACTGCACGCGATCGGTGACGACGTCGATCCCGCCTTCGGCGAGCTCAGCGCGGTCGCGGGCGGTGAGCACGGTGTCGGCCACGTGAGGCTGATCGGCGACCGAGCCCTCGGTCACCGAGACCACGATGAGCCCCTGCGACGTACTCGCCGTCCGACTCGAGCGCACGGTGTAGAAGTAGGAGTTCGTGCCCGCCGTGTCGCCTGCGCGCAGCACCACCCGACCGTCCTTCAGCGACGTCGCCGGGTCGATGAGCGCGTCAAGCCTCTCGTAGAGCGGATTGCCGGGCACGGGCGGAGCGTTCGGAACGAGTTCGATGATCTCGAGCTCGCCCTGAGCCGGGTCGGAGTCGTTCGCGGTCGGGGAGAGCACCAGGGGCGTCTCCGAGCCGACCTCGACGCGGATGTAGTCGCTGTACGCGACCGGCGCCGCATCGCTCAGGGCCGCATCGAGCACCCCGATGCGGACCCGGCCGGAGCCCTCTTCTCCCTGGGCGTCGCGAACGGTGTAGCGGAACGACACCTGACCGCCCTCGACGCCGCCCTCGGGTGCGCGGTAGACGATCGCATCTCCGGCAGCCGAGATCGTTGCCGTGCCCGCGCCGCGCTCAGGCTGCGCGACGGCCGCGAGGGTCACCCGATCGCCGTCGGCGTCCATCCCGGTGACGGGCACCGTGAGCGACACGGTCTGCCCGCTGAGCACCCGGCCCGTGAGCGTGGCGGGGTTCGGCGCACGGTTGGTGCCGGCCGGCACGACGTTCACGATCACCGAGCCGTTGTCGAACAGCTCGGGGTTGCGCTCGAGCGACACCGCATAGGTGAGCCGGTAGGTGCCGGGGGTGCTGGGCGCGAGATACCTCAGGGAGCCGCCGTCTGCGAAGACCAGCTCGTCGGGCTGCCCCGAGCCGGTCACCTCGGGCAGCACGATGAGCGGCTCGCCGCGTGGGGCGACATCGTTCGCGGTCACGTCGATGCGCGCCAGCGCGCCTGCGCGCACGGTGATGGCGTCCGGGAAGACGATCGGCCGGGTCACGGTCGACGGCGGGGCGAGGAAGACGGTCACTGTGCCCTCGACAGCAGCGCCCGATCCGTCGGCGACGGTCACCCTCGCCGTGCCGATCACCCCGGGTTCTCCGTCGGGAGTGGTTCCGCTGACGCGCAGACGCTCGCTGCCGACGACGTTCGCCGTGAGCTGGGGCGTCGAGCTGACGGCGCCGGCGAGGATCAGCACGCGGCCGCTCGTGTTCTGGGCGGCGCCCAGCACGTCGACCGTCGTGTCCTCACCTGCGCGCACGAACGCGGTCACCGGCGCCATCGCCAGGGGAGCCGCGCCGTCGACGGCGGTGACGCGGATGACGGCAGACTGCTCGGCCTGGGTAGTGGCGTCCTGCGCCGTGTAGGTGACGAGGTACTGCCCAGGCTCGGTCACCGTGATCTCGACCTCGCCGGACGCGGCGTTCGGGGTGACGCTCATACCCTCGGCCGTCGCGGCGGTCTGCACGGCGTCGACCAGCCGGTACGAGCCGGACCCGCCGGTGAGGTGATCGGCGATGCGGACGGTCTGCGGCTCGCCGATGCGCGCCATGAGCGCCACCGGCATCGCCCGCATCGACGGATTGCCGCTGACTCGCACCTCGAGGGTCTTCTCGGCGGTGGCCCCGCGGGAGTCCGACACCACGACGGTCACCGGGATGACAGCGTCCTTCGCGTTCGGATCGGTGTGCCGGATCGCGACATGCCCGTCGGCGGTGGCCACGACCATGACGGGCGCCGCGGGATCGGCCTCGTAGGCGTCGCTCAGGACGAACGCATCGCCTTCTGGGTCGACCCAGCCTGTCAGCACAGGCACGGTCGTGCTGCCACCGGGAAGCAGCTCGGGTGACGGCCATTCCTGCGTGCACGCGTCGACACCGCACCAGACCGGCGCCGTGTTCACGTCGTCTCCGACGACGGTGATCGTGACGGTGGCCGGCTGCGACACGGCCGCGCCGTCGGTCACCGTGTAGCTGAACGTGGTCTGACCGGACTGCGCGCGCACGTCGACGACGAGCGACTGCCCGTTCGCGATGAGCGACAGGTCGCCGAATGCGGGGTCGGCGAGACCACCGGCGACAGACGACGCCTCGATCGAGAGCACGTCCCTGCGGTTCGGATCGTGGTCGTTGAGCAGGACGGGCAGCACCACCTGCGCGCCGGAGCGCACCCCGAACGCGTCGTCGACGGCCACAGGAGGAAGCTGCTCCGCCATGTCCTCGACGACGACGGTGCCCTCCTGCTCCTGCGTCTCGTCTTCGACATCCCACTGCTCGAGCGGGACGAGCCGGCCGTCCGGCGCCGTCCAGACCAGGCCTGTGGAGACCTCGGAGAGCACCGCCCGATCGCCGTTGGCTCGGAAGGCCGGCTGTACGTCGACCGATTCGAGCACGTCGCCTGGCACCGTGAGCGCCGTGGACTCGCCGTCGGCCCACAGTGTTCCGGCATCCGTACCGATCCACGCCGCGTACGACGTCGATCCGACCACCACGGGTGCGGCGGGCACGCCGTCGGCCTCTGCGACACGTTCGGCGTCGCCGCCGCTCAGCGGCACCGATACGAGTCCGCCCGAATCGGCTATCAGGAGAACGTCGCCGCGAGCGGCGCCGTCCTGCAGCCGTGCGTCTTCGGCCACGTCGAGCCCGATGGAATCGTCCTGCCCGGCGATCCACAGCCGGCTCTCGCCCGGCTGCAGGAGCGCCCAGCGCTCGCCGACGACCGTCATGGCCAGATCCGCGTCGCCCTCGGGTGCGTCGGCGAGCGTGGTTCCCTCGTCGAGGAAGCGATGCCGCTCGATGTCGAACAGGCGCACAGCGCCCTCGTCAGCCGAGTACAGCGAGAGGATGCCCTCAGGCGAGAGGCCGATCGCGTCGGCGACGTAGGTCGGACGGTCCTCGCCCTCCTCGACCTCCACTTCGGAGAACGGGTCGACCAGGGCCGTGGCGGCTCCGGGGGCGAGCGACGACACCGACACCTGCCCCGTGTCGGTGCGGTACGCGATGAACGAGCCGGCTGAGACGATCTGGCGCGTTCCGGCCGGGGTGGGCACCGACGCCGACGGAGCCCCCTGCTCCCCGGCATCCGCGAGAAGATCCTGGGGACTCGCGGGATCGATGTCCCAGCGCTGACGACTGCCCTGACTGAACAGCACAGCCGACTGCCCGCTCTGCCACACGGACTCCGGCGAGTCCACCGACCGGACCGTGTCGATCTCGGCCAGCTCCGTGTTCACCCGCGCGTACTGACCCGAATCGCGCAGCACCCACACCGACGATTCGAGGCGAGGCACCTCCTGCGCCTGGTAGCCCTGCGCGGTGACCGCGAGGACGATCACCATGACGATGGCCGCGGCTGCGGCGATGCCGCCGATCAGGCGACCGCGCGAACGCACCGGCGCCATCGGCCGCACTCGGTCAGCCGCTGCCATCAGAGCACCCCGGTCATGGTGAGGACGGCGGCTCCGATCGCCGCGATCGCGGCGGCGCCGATGAGCGCGCCGACGACACCGGCCACCACCGGCGAGCGGCCGCCCGACGCGGCTGCAGGCTCGTCGCGCCCGCGCAGGCTCGTCTTCTGCTTCTCGGCGCGAGCGGCCCGGCGGGAGTCAGGCGCGACGGTGGTGATCACGGGCCCGCGGGAACCCGTGTCGGCGAAACTGACGGGGGCGGCGGCCGCCCATTCGGCCGACGCCGCCTCGAACGCCGTCGGCGCGATGCCGAGCTCGTACTGGGCCCACCGCAGCCGGTCGGCGAACTCCTCCATCGACGCGAATCGACGCGCGGGATCGCGATGCATCGCCGCCGCGAGGATCTGATCGAGGATCGGCGGCATGCCCGGAACAGGGATCGGCGTGTACCGGGCGCGGATGATGCGCTGCCGCAGCTGATCGCGGGAGTTGGACGCGCGGTCGTCGACCTCGAAGGGCGTCCGTCCGGCGAGCAATGTGTACAGCGTCGCCGCGAGGCTCCAGATCTCGCTGGGCACCGAGCCGGTCACGCGCTCCTGCAGCACCTCGGGCGAGCTCCACGGCACCGACATCGCGAAGACGTCGCTCTCGCCCGCGTCCACGACGGCTGCGGCGATGCCGAAATCGGCGAGCACGGGCGAGCCGAGCGAGTTGATCAGCACGTTCGACGGCTTGATGTCGCGGTGCAGCAGTCCTGCGCGGTGCACGGTCTCGAGCGCGCCGGCGATGCGGACCCCGGCGTCGAGAACCTCGGCGATCGGCACGGGTGCTTTGCGATACCTCGCGCTCATCGTGTCGGGGCAGTACTCCATCGCGAAGTAGGGGCGGCCGTCGGCGGAGATCGAGGCCTGATAGATCGTGACGATCGACGGATGCGCGCTCAGCCTCGCGGAGATGTCGGCCTCGGCGTTGAACGCGCGGAGCACATCGGGGTTCACCGCATCGGCGAGCAGGACCTTCACCGCGGCGACGCGACGGGGCATGTCCTGCTCGTACAGGAACACGTCGGCGAATCCGCCGGAGCCCAGCGGCCGCACGTAGCTGTAGCCGGCCAGAGTGGGCGGCGGCGACGAGATCCGCTTCGCCAAGAGTGTGCCTCCCTCACGAGCGCGAGGCGCAGGAAGACACCCCCCGCTCGATCATATCCGCTCCGTGCGCACCGCCACGGCGGGGCTGCGGGGTCAGGAACGCCAGCAGCCCTCGACGTGATCGTCGACCATCCCGGCCGACTGCATCAGCGCGTACATCGTGGTCGGGCCGACGAAGCGGAACCCTCTCTTGCGCAGCGCCTTGCTGAGGGCTGTGGACTCGACGGTCACCGCAGGCACATCGGCGAAGTCGCGTGGGCGGGGTCGGGATGCCCGTGGCGCGTGGCCCCACATCAGGGCATCCAGCTCGCCCTCCTCCATGTCGCGCACGAGTGCCGCGTTCGAGATCGTGGCCTCGATCTTGGCGCGGTTGCGGATGATCCCCGCATCCGCCATCAGCCGCTCGACGTCGTCGGGCCCGAACGCGGCGACCAGGGCGGGGTCGAACCCCGCGAACACCTCGCGGAAGCGGGGGCGCTTGCGAAGGATCGTGATCCAGCTGAGCCCCGCCTGGAACCCCTCGAGCGCCATCTTCTCGAACAGCGCGCGGTCACCGTGCAGCGGGCGACCCCACTCCTCGTCGTGATAGCGGCGGTACTCGACGTCGTCGCCGACCCAGGCGCAGCGTGCGCGGCCGTCGGCCGCGGTGAGGAGGGATGCCATGCGGCCACGCTACCGTCCGGCTCGGACACGGACAGCGCCCCTGCGTCTCGCGCGGAGAAAGACGCGAAAGACGCCTGCCGCGAACGGAATCCGAGATCCCATCCGCGGCAGGCGTTCGATTTCGCGCGAAGCGCTCAGCGCTTCTTCTGCTTCAGCACCTTCTCCGAGACGGGCGCCTGACCGGATGCCTCGAGCGCGGCGTAGTAGGCCCTGGCCTCGTCCTGACGCTGCTGCTCGATGCCGCTCGCGATGGGCGCGCGCACGTGCTCCGGCTCGTAGCCAAACGCCTGCACGAGCTCGAGGGCGTGCGGCCGCAGGCGCGCGCAGAGGCGATCGATGTAGCTCGAGACCGCCGCCGCCCGCTGCATCGACAGGCGGCCGTTGATCATGTGCCATGCGAGGTGCTTCTCGATGAGCGACAGGCCGAACAGGTCTCGAAGCCAGGTGAGCACCTGCAGGGTGTCGTCGTCGTCGATCCGGCGGATCGCATCGGTGAAGGCCTCCCACTGCAGCAGCTCGCCGTGCGCACGGGCGGCCTCGATCAGCTCGGCCTGGTTCTCGTTGAACAGCTTCTCGCCGAGCACCTTGTCCTTGCCGGCGGCGCGGAGCCGGCCGGCGATGTCGGCGACCATCTGCTGCACGCGCTCGGTGAGCAGCTCGTGCTGCTGCTCCTCGCGCAGACCGAGCTCGACCGATCGGGCCGTCGAGCCGAAGTCGGCGACGGCCTGGCCGAGGGCCCGCAGTCCCGCGCCGTGGAACACCTTGCCCGCCGTCTGCCCCACGGCGTACTTGGCGAGCGCCGCGGCGTCCTTGCCCTTGAACTGACCGGCGAAGTCGGTGAGCAGTCGCTTGCCGACCAGCTGCAGCAGGATGTTGTTGTCGCCCTCGAAGGTGACGTAGATGTCGAGGTCCTGACGCAGGCCGACGAGACGGTTCTCGAACATGAAGCCTGCACCTCCGCATGCCTCGCGGGCCTCCTGCAGCGTGTCGAGCGCATGCCACGTCGAGAGCGGCTTGAGCGCGGCGGCGAGGGTCTCGAGGTCTTCCCGGTCCTCCGGGGTGTCGGTGCGGCCAGAGAAGACGCCGTCGAACTTCTGCAGGAACTCGTCGTGCGCGAAGATCTGCGCGTAGGTGGTGGCCAGGCGCGGCAGCAGACGGCGCTGGTGCTTGCCGTAGTCGAGCAGCACGGTCTCCTCGCCGTTCGCGCCGTCGAACTGACGACGCTGGGTCGCGTAGGTGATCGCGATGTGCAGGCCGAGAGCGGATGCCCAGGACGAGGCGCCGTCGAGCGAGACGCGGCCCTGCACCAGGGTGCCGAGCATCGTGAAGAAGCGGCGGCCGGGGCTCTCGATCTCGCTGGTGTACGTGCCGTCGGGGGCGACGTCGCCGTAGCGGTTGAGCAGGTTGGTGCGCGGCACGCGAACGTGATCGAAGCTGAGGCGGCCGTTGTCGATGCCGTTCAGGCCGCCCTTGAGCCCGTCGTCCTCGCGGCCGATGCCGGGCAGGTCGTCGCCGCGCTCATCACGCAGCGGCACGTAGAAGCAGTGCACGCCGTGGTTGACCCCGTTGGTGATCAGCTGGGCGAACACCGTCGCCGCGATGCCGTGCAGGGCGGCGTTGCCGAGGTACTCCTTGGTCGCCGCACGGAACGGCGTGTTGATCACGAACTCCTCGGTCTCGGGGTCGTACGTGGCCGTGGTGCCGACCGCGGCCACATCGGAGCCGTGACCGATCTCCGTCATCGCGAAGGCGCCGGGGATCGAGAGGTCCATGACACCGGGCAGCCACTTCTCGTGGTGCTGCTCGGTTCCGAGCTGCAGGATCGCCGACCCGAAGAGGCCCCACTGCACGCCTGACTTGATCTGCAGGCTCGGGTCGGCGACGACCAGCTCTTCGAATCCGGCGATGTTGGCGCCGTTGTTCTCCTCGCCGCCGAACCTCTTCGGGAACGCCCGATGCACGGCGCGGTTCTCGACCAGCAGGTGCAGCTGCGAGAGCACGCGCTCGCGGTGCTCGTCCTTCGCGAGGCTGTCGTCGCGCCAGAACGCGGGGTCCTTGACCATCGCGCGGGCCTCGCGCCTGGTGTCGGCCCAGGTTCCCATGAGCAGCTCGTTCACGCGCTCGACGTCGATCGCGGCGGCCACGACCTGCTCGGCGGCGGCGTCGGTGGTGGGGCGGATGGCGGCGTCGACCATGGCGGTTCCTCTCAGGAAGGAGCGGGGATGCCTCGATGGTAGATCCTCGACAACGCGCAGCGAACCCGACTGTGGACTTCCCCCAACCCCGCCCCACCGGTCCCTCTGGGCTCGTTGTCGTCAGTCCACAGCATCCGCCGACGCTCTCCTGCGACGCGGGTTCAGCCGAGCTGGTCCTCGGCGTCGACATCCTTGCCGGTCGGATCCCAGCTGATGAGCAGAAGCGAGACGAGGCCGGCGAGAGGGGCGAGCGCGACGATCCAGAACACCCCGGTCGACAGCGAGGCGGCGAGCACGGGGAAGAACACCAGCGAGACGATCGAGAACACGCGCTTGATCGCCTCGTTGAAGCCGACACCGACTCCGCGCAGTCGCGTGGGATACGACAGGGTGGCGTAGCTCATGAGGTTCGCCCCCGGACCCCCGGCCTGCGCGAACACGAAGGCCGCGAGCATGGCGATCGAGATCGTCACCAGCGCCCCGGTGGGGATGCCCACGATGGCGAGCACGAGAAGCGATGCCGCCTGGATCGCGAAGCCGATGATGGTCATCCGACGCGCACCGACCCGGTTGATCAGCCCCACACCCAGCAGGCCGCCCGCCGCTCCGAAGCCGAGGTTGATCACGAGCGCCGACAGGATCGTGACGAGCGGCCCCTGCTGGAACAGCATCGCGATGATGAGAGGGGTCCCGTATGCCACCGCGTTGTACCCGAAGGTCGAGAACACCGAGACGCACAGCGCTGCGATCGTGCGCAGCCGGTAGCGCGGGGCGAACAGCTCGCCGTACTGACGCCAGTGGCCGGTGCGTGCCTTGACCGTGGTGCGGGCGCTCTCGGCATCCGGCGCCAGCTCGACGTCCAGGCCGTGGTGCGAGCGCATCACATCGACGGCACCACGCAGGTCGCCCTGATCTGCGAGCCACTGCGGCGACTCGGCCATGTACTTGCGGCGCACCAGCAGCACGACGATCGCCGGCACCGCCCCGAAGCCGACGACGACCCGCCACAGGATGCCGTGCTGCGCGACCGGCAGCAGCAGGAACACCGCCAGCACGAGCAGATAGCCGAACCCCGTCGCGATGTACCAGGCCGGCGACCACGCGTTCACACGCTGAGAGCGGCTGCCCGAGCCGCGCAGCTTCGAGAACTCCGCGAGGAAGGCCATCGCCACGGGCAGGTCGAGACCCACGCCGACGCCCATCACGAAGCGGAAGAAGATGAGCACCCATTCGTTCGGAGCGAGCGCGCACCCGATGGCGGCGACGACGAAGAACGCCATGTCCGCCATGAACAGCTTGTACCGACCGAAGCGGTCGACGAGCATGCCGCCGAAGATCGCCCCGACCACCGAGCCGACCATGATCGCCGCGTTCACGACGCCGGTCATCAGCGGATCGAGGCCGAACTCCTCCTTGACAGCGGTGATGCCGAACGCCAGGGATGAGAAGTCGTAGGCATCCATGAAGATGCCGCCAAGGGCGAGGACGATGATCGCCTTGGTCTTGGTGCCCTGAGACCCCTTCTCGGCGAGCAGAGCGTGCACGTCGCGAGCGCTGCGGATGACCGTCGAGGTGGTCTGGTGGTCGATGCTCATGAGCGTCAACGCTAGAGCTCGATGACGCTGCATGACGCCACGAGACGTCATGCAGCGTCATGAATCACCAGGCGGTCTCGATGGTGCCGTTGCCCTCGATGACCTCGCGGACCGCGTCGCTCGTGAAGGCCTTCGTGAGCGCCTCGGTAGCCGCGGAGCTCTCGTCCTTCTGCTGCACGACGAGGTTCAGGGCGAACCGGTCGTCGAGCTCCGTGATCAGGCCGTCCTTCTCGGGGTGAGACCCAGCGCCTTGATGTGCGACGGCCACTGGAAGACCAGGTCGGCCTCTTCGTAGGCGGCGTTCAGCGAGGAGATCGGCACCTGGATGAACTCGAGGTTCTTGGGGTTCTCGGTGATGTCCTTGACCGTGGACGCGTACGGGTCGACCTCGGGGTCGAGCGCGATGATGTCGTTCGCGGCGAGCAGCTTGAGCGCGCGGCCGGTGTTGGACGGGTCGTCGGGGATCGCGACCTTCGCGCCGTCGGGCAGGTCGGCGATGTCGTCGAGCGTCTTCGAGTAGAACGCGATCACGAAGTTGTACACCGGCTGCACGCCGACGAGGTTCGCGTCGTTGCCCTCGTTGAACGTCTCCATGTACGGCACGTGCTGCGAGAAGTTCGCGTACACGTCGCCGCTTGCCAGGATGGTGTTCGCGGTGACGTAGTCGGCGACCTCGACGAGCTGGACCTCGTAGCCGTCTTCGATCGCCTCTCCGGCCGCCTCGACGACATCCGTCATCGGCGCCTGCACCGCAGCGACCTTGATGATGACGGGTTCGCCGGCCGCGGCATCCGGCTTCTGCTCCGCCGCGGGAGCGCAGGCGGAGGCGAGCAGAGCCGCGCCGAGGGCGGCGGCGGCCAGGACGGCACGTGTCTTCTTCATCTGTTCTCTTCCGTTTCGATGGGGTTCGGGTCGGTGGGGCCGGCGGCGCTCAGCGGTGATCGAGTCGCGTGGAGGTGCGGTGGCCGAGTGCCTGAATGGCGAGCACGCACACGATGATGAGCACGATCGTGAGGTACATGAGGTTGTCGTTGTAGACCTGGTATCCGTAGCGCATCGCGAAGTCGCCGATGCCGCCGCCGCCCACCACGCCCAGCACGGTCGAGTACGACAGCAGGCTGATGGCGGCGGAGGTGAGGGCGTAGACGAGTCCGGAGCGCGCCTCGGGAAGCAGCATCCGGAACACCGCCTGCGGCACGGTCGCGCCCGACGCGACGGCGACCTTGGAGATGCCTGCCGGGATCTCGCGCAGGATCTGCTCGGTCAGGCGGGCGTAGATCGCCACGGCGACGAAGCACAGCGGCAGCGTGGCGGCCTGGGTGCCGAAGCTCGTGCCGACCACCGCACGGGTGAATGGGATGAGGAAGACGACGAGCAGCAGGAACGGGAAGGAGCGCACCACGTTGATGTACAGGTTCGCGATGGTGTTGATCACCCGGTTCTCGGCGATGCCGCCGCGCTCGGTCAGGTACACGACGGTGCCGAGCGGCAGTCCGATGAGCACGGCGGCCAGCACTGAGACGAGCATCATGTACCCGGTCTCGGCCATCGACTGCGCGATGTCCTCGCCGTACTCGGCGAGCAGGTCGGTGAGCCAGCTCATGCGGTCAACTCCCTCTTGACCTGCTCGTAGTAGCTGGGCAGCGAGCGGGGGCCCGCCGCGTCGATCTCGAAGATCTCGCGCAGGCGCCCCTTCTCGAGCAGCGCGGCCCGATCGCAGATCGCCTTGACGACGTCGAGGTCGTGCGTGATGACGACGACCGTGGTGCCGAGCTTCTCGCGCGCGTCGGCGAGCACCCGCAGGACGTCAGCGGTGGTCGACGCGTCGAGCGACGAGGTCGGCTCGTCGCAGAGCAGCAGCGGCGGGCGGGCGACGAGGGCTCTGGCCAGGCCGACACGCTGGCGCTCGCCGCCTGACAGCTGCGCCGGGTAGTGGTCGGCGCGGTGCGAGAGGCCGACGAACGAGAGGATCTCGTCGACGGCATCCTGCTGGCCCTTCGATCGCGTGGCCCGCGCAAGGCGCAGCGGCAGGCGCACGTTGTCGCGCACGGTGCTGTTGCTCAGCAGGTGCACTCCCTGGAAGACGACACCGACGTCGCGTCGCAGGGCGCGGAGGCCGGCGCGGTCGAGGTCGGCGACTGTTTCACCGCGCACGACGACGTCGCCGTCGGTCGGGCGGGTCAGGCCGTTGATCAGCTCGAGCAGGGTCGATTTGCCTGCGCCGCTCTCGCCGATGATCCCGAAGATCTCACCGGGCCGGATGCTGAGAGACACGTCGTCGAGCGCCGGTCGCTCATCGGCGTCGGGGCGGAACCGCTTCGTGACATGGCGGAACTCCACGATCGCGGGCAGGTCGGTGGCCATCGCCGTCTTTCGTGAGAGGAGGGGTGCGGGCCGGCCCCACGGGCCGAACGGCACTTTCTGTACGTGATCCAAATTATAGTTGGGCTATGACCCTCAGGTACCGGACGGAAGCGATCAACGGCGACGGAGGAACGGGCACGGCCCGGGTGACGGGCGGGATGGAGGTGCCGGTCGCCTCTCCCCTGGCGCCGAATCCGGACCCGGATGCCTCGAACCCGGAGCAGCTGCTGGCGCTCGCCTGGTCGACGTGCCTGAACGCCACCGCACAGGCGCTGGTGAAGCGCGAGCGCCGCACGGCGGTGCGCATCGAGGTGGAGCTGCACGATGCGTCGGAAGGACCGGGATACGAGTTCCACGTCGACACGTATCTGTCTGCGGAGGGGCTATCACTGGACGAGACGTCGGACCTGCTGCAGCGCGCGCATGCGCGCTGCCCGGTGTCGAAGCTGCTGCAGGGAGCGACGACGGTGCGGGTGCATGCCGAGGAGTTCGCGGGCTGAGCTTCGCCCGACTCTGGCACTCGCGAATCGCAGGAGTTCGCACGAAATGCAGGATGCTTCTGCCGATCGGCTCCTGTGTTTCGTGCGAGCCGGTCAAGGGACGGCGCTTGGTGCGCGGCGATCACCTCGAGTCCTCCAGCTGGGCTGACTCTGCTAGACAGCGGTTCCCGCGCCTGCACACCACCTGGTCCGGTAAGCACAGCTGGCGTCAGGTTTCGAAAGGCCAGTCTCCCGGGTAGGCAAAGGGTACGGCGACCGCTTGGACGTCGTCCTCATAGGTGATCCTTCCCGGTGTGGCGGTGCGGAGCTCGACCCAGAGCACTCCGTAGCGATCCAGGATGTCCAGATACTCTCGGGTCAGTTCGAGGAGCGAAGTCGCGGAGGATTTGAACCACGACCCTGCTCCGGGGTGATCGACCGGGTCGTAGCAATCGGGGATGACCGTAGTCGGATCGGTGTACGACGCGTTGGCTCGCGCATTGCACTCCCGCACCCGCTGTGCATCCTCGATGGAGAGAGCACCGCCGCGCAGGAGGCCGTTCACGAGAGCGAAGACGCCAGGGAATCGCCCCGTCGGTTCGGCGCCATGCTCTGGAAGCGCACGAATTCGGTTATTCTCCGAATCTAGGCGCTCACTGCGAACAACATCGGGCGCCGGACTTGCGGTCGTGCACATTGCGCTTGACGGACGCCGCCGAGCCGGCGGTGTGACCTCGGCCTCGGCCGGTTCGTGTCGCTGAGCTCGGCCGGAGCCGCCCCGGCGCTCAGGCGGCTGGTGTGAAGCGGGGTGGTGGTGGGTCGATTCCTGCCCAGGCTGCGGTGAGTGCGGTTCGGGGCATGAGGGGGATGGCTGGTCTGTTGCCGGGTGGGTGCAGGGTGAAGTGGTCTGTGCCGTGTCGGGTGATGCGCCAGCCGCCGTGGTGGAGTTGCACATGGTGGTGGCGGCAGAGGAGGATGCCGCGGTCGATGTCGGTGCGTCCGCCGTCTCTGTGCCATTCGTCGATGTGGTGTGCTTCGCAGTAGGAGGCGGGGCGGTCGCAGCCTTTCCACCGGCAGCCGCCGTCGCGGATGGCGAGGGCGATGCGCTGGCGGGGTGTGAACAGGCGGTGCTCCCGGCCGACGTCGAGCGGGTTGCCTGTTCTGTCGATGGAGATCGTGACCGTGCCCGTTTCGCAGATCTTCCGGTCGACGGCGGTGGTGGGGATCGGGTGGCCGTAGTCCTCCGTGCGGGCCGAGGTCGCACCGCCGGGGTCGTCGACGATGGTGACGATGCGCACCCCGGCCTGCCGGGTGCCGAACACCGTTGCGGCGTCTGCGAGGGCTCCGGCGCGCAGCAGGTCGATGAGCAGGTCGTAGCTGAGCTGATCGTTCGTCCGCGCATCCGCGGACAGGTCCGCGGCCTGGCGGGCCTCGGCGGCATCCACGAAGCGGGGTCCGCCCCGTCGTGGGCGGAGGGTGGCGTCGCGGATGGTGCGGATCCACGCGGCGCCGTCGTCTTCGAACTCGATCCGCCCGTGCTCGATGCCGTCGGCGTCGGTCCAGATCCGGAACGCGCGCCGCTCATACCGCTCCAGGTACCGCCGCTCGGCACCCTCCGGATCCAGCTGGTCACGGATCGCCCTGGCCTGGACGCGCAGCTCTTCGACGGTCCGCTCCGCCGCGTCCCCGATCAACTGCTCGGCAGCCGCAGTCCACGCGGCGTGCGTGTCGGGAGTGTCGTCGATCGGGTGGCCCAGGCCGCGCTGGATCGCGTCGTGCTGGGCGGGGGAGATCCGCCCCTCCAGCAGCGCCGCCGACAGCGGCGCATGTCACGGCGCATGCGGGGCTCCCCGCCCGGGGAGCAGACTGGCATCCGGACCGGTGCCATCACCCGCACCAGGGACCCGGTCCCGTCTGCGCCGGATTCGGTATCCGCACCCGCACCCGCACCGGATCCTTCGGTCGTGTCCGTTCCGAAGCCAGTGTTGCCCTTGTCAGCGGCATCCGGACCAGCGGCTGCCGACTCGCCGGCTGCGGCGGCCTCGGCGTCGAGGATCGACTGGCCCAGGCGCACCTGACGCTGCGCGTCGGCGTGGCTGGTGCCGGTGATCTCCTGCACCAGCGCCGCCGGAGACCGATGCCCACGGGACTGCGCCAAACCGTCCTGCCTCACTTCCCGGCGGGAGCGGGTGGCGACGATGCCCGCGCCGATGATCCCGATCCGCTCCGCACACTGCACCAGAGCGGCGGCCGCGGTCATCGCATCGACGAGCTTCTCGCCACTGAACGACGACATCCGCGCCGCCAGGTCGCCCACCGTGACATCGTCACCGAGCAGGTCACGCAGAGCCGCGACCTGGGCATCGATACCGGTGAAGATGGCCATGCATCCATGATTCCGACCAGCACCGACATTCGAACGAAAATACGACATTCAGGGGTCACGAAGCCGCACGACTCCCCAAACCATCAGGGCGATGAGCAGCGGTCACCACCTAGGCGCCAGCCGAGGGGGCCGCAGACCAGGGCGTCCAGCACTCGCAGCACCGAAACAGCAGAGACGTGGCTCAGTGCGCTGCGATCACCTCGAGCACGGCCGCGCCGTAGGCATCCCGCTTCTTCTCGCCGATGCCGCTGATTCCGCCGAGCCCCGCGACGGTCGTCGGTCGGTGCTCGGCGAGGGCGCGCAGAGTCGCGTCGCCGAAGACGATGTACGCCGGCACGCCCTGCTCACGGGCGGTCGCCGCCCGCCAGGCCCGCAGCGCCTCGAAGAGATCGCGGTCTCCGGCATCCAGGGCATCGGCCGCGCTCGCCTTGCGCACACGACCGGCACTCGCACGCCCGATGGTGTCTTTGCGCAGCGGAACGGCCGTCTCGCCGCGCAGCACTCCGGCGGACGCCTCGCCAGGGGCGAGGGTGCCGTACTCGCCCTGCGCCACGAGGATGCCTCTGGCGAGCAGCTGCCGAACGACGCTGCGCCAGTCCTGATCCGACAGGTCGGTCCCGATGCCGTAGGTGGCCAGCTGCTCGTGGCGCATCTTGCGGATGCGTTCGTTCGACGCCCCGCGCAGGATGTCGATCAGGTGACCGGCGCCGAACGCCTGGTTGCGCTCGCGCTTGAGGCGCACGATGGTCGACAGCAGCTTCTGAGCAGGGACGAGTCCGTCGAAGGTGTCTGGCTTCTCGAGGCAGGTGTCGCAGTTGCCGCATGCATCGCTGTCCTGCCCGAAGTAGCGCAGAAGGTTCTGCCGACGACAGGCCACGGTCTCACAGAGGGCGAGCATGGCATCGAGGTGCTGGCCCATCCTGATCTTGAAGGTGCGATCGCCCGGGCTCTGGTCGATGAGCCGGCGCTGCTGCACGACGTCGCCGAGCCCGTATGCCATCCACGCCACCGACGGCTCGCCGTCTCGGCCCGCGCGACCCGTCTCCTGGTAGTAGCCCTCGACCGACTTCGGCAGGTCGATGTGCGCGACGAAGCGCACATCGGGCTTGTCGATGCCCATGCCGAAGGCGATCGTCGCGACCATGACGATGCCGTCCTCACGCAGGAAGCGCGCCTGGTTGGCGGCGCGCACCTCAGCCGGAAGGCCCGCGTGATACGGGAGGGCGTCGAAGCCCTTGGACGCCAGGTACTCGGCGGTCTGCTCTACCGACTTGCGGCTGAGGGCGTACACGATCCCCGCGGCCCCGGCGGACTGCGATGAGATGAACTCGACGAGCTGCCTGCGCACCTCGACCTTCGGCACGATGCGGTACTGGATGTTGGGGCGGTCGAAGCTCGCGACGAAGTGCTTCGCCCCGGGCAGCTGCAGGCGCTCGGTGAGCTCCTGGTGCGTGGCGCGGGTGGCGGTGGCGGTGAGGGCCATGCGAGGCACACCGGGGAACCGCTCGGCGAGGTCGCCGAGCGCGAGGTAGTCGGGTCGGAAGTCGTGACCCCACTGCGACACGCAGTGCGCCTCGTCGATCGCGATCACGCTGAGCGTGCCGCGCTGCAGCAGCTGAGTGGTCTGCGCCGACGACAGCCGCTCGGGTGCGACGTAGATGAGATCGAGCTCGCCCGCCACATAGGCCCGCTCGACCTCGCGGCGCTCGTCGGGAGCCTGGGTGGAGTTGAGATAGGCGGCGCGGACGCCGTTCGCTCGCAGCGCGTCGACCTGATCGTGCATGAGCGCGATCAGCGGGCTGATCACGAGCCCGGTGCCCTCGCGCACGAGCGCGGGCACCTGATAGGTGATCGACTTGCCGCCGCCGGTCGGCATGAGCACGACGGCGTCTCCGCCGCCGATGACGTGCTCGACGATGGCGGCCTGATCGCCGCGGAACGCGTCGTACCCGAAGACCGTGCGCAGCGCCTCGACCGCTGTCGGGAACCGCGAGGGCGCTGCGGCGGACGGGACGGATGCGTGCGTGCGCCCGGCCGTGGGAGCCGGCGTCATCGGACCCTGGCCCCAGTCGAGCGGCGGTTCCCAGCCGTCCTCTGGCGGCACCCAGTCGAGCTCCTCGGGAGGGAGGTCGTCGTACGGGTCTTCGGGATAGGGCACATCCTCGTAGGGGTCACGGGGAGGCTGCGGCATCCCTCCAGCGTAGCCATCGGCGCCGACATCGGCTCCCGTCGTCCACAGCCCGAGGTCGGCGGCGCCCGATAGCCTTGCGGGGTGGCATCCCGACCGGCGCTGAGCACGCGCACCCTTCTCGTCTGCGCTGCCATCGGCGTCGCCACCGGCATCCTCGGCGGTATCGCGGGGCTCGTCACCGTGGGCGTGATCACGCTGGTGCCGTACCTCTACGGCCTCGTGCTGGGCGTGCACGTGCTCCCGGGCATCATCGCCCAGGAGGTGCTGCGCAGGCCCATGGTCGCCCTGATCACGCACGTGATCGCTGCGCTCATCTCGAGCGCGTTCACCCCGATGTGGGCGATGCGCTTCATCGGCACCGCCCTGCTCTTCGGCGCGATCCAGGAGGGGGTGGCCGCCCTCACCCGCTATCGGGCATGGGGACGCTGGCGCTTCTTCGTCTCGGCCGCGATCATCGGCGTGATCGTGGCCGTCGTGGTCGCCGTCGTCGTCGACCTTGCGCGCTTCGCGCCATGGGTGCAGCTGAGCTATCTGGTCATCTCGGTGCTCGGCCCGATCGCCTGGACGGCCGTCGGCATCGCGATCGGCAACGCGCTGCGGAGGGCGGGAGTCGCCCCGCGCTGAGCGCGACCCTGCACCTCCGCGACATCGCAGGTTAGGGCAGGCTAAGTTGGTACTGAACCGCCCGCTCACAGAGGACCCGCCGTGCGCTCTTCCGCGCCCCTGCTGCGCGTGCGCGACCTCAGCGTCACGCACGCGGGCGCCGCGCACCCCTCCCCGAGCGGCATCTCGTTCGACGTGCATCCGGGAGAGGTGGTCCTGGTGCTCGGCCCGAGCGGGTCGGGCAAATCCACCCTCACCCTCGCGCTGAACGGGCTCATCCCGCAGTCCGTCGAGGCACGGCTCGACGGCACGGTGCACGTCGCCGGCCGTGATACCCGCGACGCGCCGGTCGCCGAGCTCAGCACCGAGGTGTCGCTGGTCTTCCAGGACCCCGATTCTCAGCTCGTCACCGGAACCGTGCTCGACGAGGTCGCCTTCGCTCTCGAGAACCTCCGCCTCCCTGCATCCGAGGTCCTCGCCCGCTCAGAGCATGCGCTGGGTCGTGTCGGGCTCTGGAGCCGCCGCCGCTGGAACCCCGATCTCCTCTCGGGCGGCGGCCGGCAGCGTCTCGCGATCGCCTGCGCCCTGGCTGTGCGCTCACGGGTGATCGTGCTCGACGAGCCGACCGCGAATCTGGATCCGCAGGGTGTGCAGGACGTCTATGCCGCGCTCGCGGCTCTCGTCCGGGATGCCGGGGAGCGTGCGATCGTGCTGGTCGAGCACGACGTCGATGCGGCGATCGACCTCGCGACCCGGGTGATGGTGCTGGATCATGACGGCCGACTGCTGCTCGACGGGCCGCCGCAGCAGGTCATCCACGAGCATGCGGACACGCTGCGCGGACTCGGCGTCCTGCCGGCATTCGACCTCGGCCCGTCGCCCGCGGCGAGCGCGGCTGGCCCAGCGACCGCCGTCGCGGCGAGCGCGGCTGGCCCGGCCCTGTCCGATGGGAGCTCCGCGATCTCGGTGCGCGATCTGGTCGTCGACAAGCACGGCACGCGCGTACTCGATGTGCCGTCCCTCGAGATCACGGCGGGGTCGTTCACCGCGATGATCGGCGCCAACGGCGCCGGCAAGACGACGCTGCTGCAGGCCCTCGGCGGGGTGGTGCCGCCGACCGCGGGCGAGGTGCTGATCGAGGGGCTGGATGCCGGCCGCGCCTCGCCGCGCCTTCTCGCCTCTCGCGTGGGCTTCGTGTTCCAGAACCCCGAGCACCAGTTCATCGCGGGCACCGTGCGCGACGAGCTCTCGCATGGACTGCGCCTGCAGCGCCTCGACCCCGCCGACATCGACGAACGCGTCGACGAGATGCTCACGCGCCTCGACCTGCAGGCGAAGGCCGATGTGCACCCGTTCCTGCTCTCGGGCGGAGAGAAGCGCCGCCTGTCGGTCGGCACCGCACTGATCGCCCGCCCGGCGGTGATCGCGCTCGACGAGCCCACCTTCGGCCAGGATCGTGCGCGGGCCGCCGAGCTGCTCGGCATGCTGCAGGATCTGCAGCGCCGCGGCACGACCGTCGTGATCGTCACGCACGATCGACGCCTGGTAGAGGAGTACGCCACCCACGCTGTGCTGCTCGACGGCGGGAAGGTGGTCGCGTCCGGCCCGACCGCCGATGTCCTGCGAGCGGAGCAGAGTGGTGAGGCGCCGCCTGCCACGGCATCCGGGGTCTCGCCTGCGACCGAGCCCACCCCGACCGATCCGTACGCCGACGCCGCGGTGCCTCCGCGGTTCTGGCTGCATGCGCTCAACCCGCTCGCCAAGCTGGGCGCGGTCGTGCCAGCGATGGTGCTGCTGGCGTTCACCCGCGATCTGCTGACCCCGGCGATCCTCCTCTCGCTGGCGTATCTCGTGGTGCTCACCGGCGCACGACTCACCCGCCGCGCCTGCGCGGTGCTGCTGCTCGGCGTGCCGATCGCCATCGCCGTGCTCACCGTCGGCTTCGGGGTGTGGATCGACCCGGGGCAGGTGTCGGGCACCGATGCGGTGCTGACGATCGGAGACTGGACGCTGCGGTCCGGGGCTCTGGTCGTCGGTCTCGCGACCGCGCTGCGCCTGGCCGCGATCCTCGCGCTCGCACTCGTGAGCGGCCTGACCACGAGCGGCCCCGACCTCGTGCGCGCCGCCGTGCAGCAGCTTCGGGTGCCGTACCGGATCGGGTACACGGCCCTGGCGGCGTACCGCTTCGTTCCGCGGTTCGGATACGAGCTGTCGATCATCCGCGCCGCGCACCGGGTGCGCGGGCACGGC
Source organism: Microbacterium esteraromaticum (assembly GCF_014084045.1). Taxonomy (NCBI): domain Bacteria; kingdom Bacillati; phylum Actinomycetota; class Actinomycetes; order Micrococcales; family Microbacteriaceae; genus Microbacterium; species Microbacterium esteraromaticum. The sequence goes on along the minus strand of NZ_CP043732.1, from coordinate 1,540,745 downwards.
GGAGGCAAGGGGCCGTTGGCGAGGCTCGTGCGCGGCTGGGGATACATCGTGCCGCTGCTGGCGTCGGGCATCCGCCATGCCGAGCGGGTCGCGCTGTCGATGGATGCCCGCGCCTTCGGCGCCCACGCCTCCCGCACGGAGCGGCACCTCATCGTCTGGCGTGCACGCGACACGATCTTCACCGCAGCGGTGCTGCTGGCGTCGGCCGTCGTCTTCACCGTCACCTTCCCCTGGCAGCCCATCTGAGAGGCGACTCATGTCCATCAGCAAGATCGTCAAGCCGGCATCGGCCGAGCTTCTGCACCTGACCGTGCTGCGCACCGAGCGGCTCTCACCCGGATGGATGCGCGTCACGCTCGGCGGCGGCGACATCGACCGGTTCCAGCCGATGGGCTACGACCAGTGGGTGCGGCTGTTCCTGCCGATCAGCGGCGAGGCCGGGCTCGAGCGGGTCCCGGCGAAGGCCAACAAGGTGTTCGGCTATCTGAAGTTCCTGCGGATCCCCGACGGCGAGCGACCCGTCCTGCGCAACTACACGATCCGCGCGCACCGCACGGCGACGGCCGACGCGGGTGCCGAGATCGACGTCGACTTCGTGCTGCACGGCTCAGCGGCCGACGGCACGGCGGGGCCCGCGTCGCGCTGGGCCGAGACCTGCGCCCCCGGGGAGCATGTGCTGATCATCGACGAGGGGCTCTCGTTCAACCCGGCGCGTGGCGAGGAGCGCGTCGTGCTCGTGGGCGATGAGACGGCGCTGCCGGCGATCGCCGGCATCTGCGCGTCGCTTCCGGCCACGGCATCCGGAATCGCGATCGTCGAGGTGCCGACGGAGGCCGACGCGCTCGACTTCCCGCACCCCGAGGGCATCGAGCTGCGGTGGGTGGTGCGCACCGGCCCCGCCGCGCCTGGCGCTGGCGCGCTGGCCGCGCTGCGCTCGGCGGATTCGCCGGATGCCGGGGCTCACGCCTACATCGCGGGGGAGCAGTCGCTCGCATCCGGCGGCCGCAGGCTGCTCGTCGGCGAGCGGGGCGTCGACAAGCACCTCGTGAGCTTCACCGGCTACTGGAAGATCGGCTCCGCGTCACCCGCGTCGAACGCGGCACGCGCGGCCGCGGCGCGGCCCGCCTGATCCGCCGCGCCGGTCCTCAACCACGGCGAAAGATCAGAAGTGCAGGCTCCCGGGGCCGGGAACCTGCACTTCTGATCTTTCGAGCGACGCATCGGCGCCGTCTGCGATGAGGTCAGCGCCTGCCTGCGATCTGGCGGCCGACGATCTCGCGCATGATCTCGTTCGTGCCGCCGTAGATGCGGTGCACGCGGGCGTCGGTGAAGGCGCGGGCGATCGGGTACTCCATGATGTAGCCGTAGCCGCCGTGCAGCTGCACGCCCATGTCGAGCACCTCCCACTCGCGCTCGGTCACCCAGAACTTCAGCTGCGCGGCCTCTTCGGCGGTGAGCTTCGAGTCGGCGTAGGCCTTGAGGCCACGGTCGACGTAAGCCCACACGGCGTCGGCGGTGGTCGCCATGTCGGCGATGCGGAACCGCGTGTTCTGGAAGTCGATGACCCGCTCGCCGAACGCCTCGCGGTCCTTGGTGTACTCGACCGTCCACCTCACGGCGGCCTGCACCACGGCCGCAGCCGACACGGCGATCGACAGACGCTCGAGCGGAAGGTTCATCATCAGCTGGATGAAGCCCTGACCCTCCTTGCCGCTGATGAGGTTCTCGTCGGGCACGAAGACGTCGGTGAAGCTGAGCTCGGCGGTGTCCCACCCGTGGAAGCCCATCTTGCTGAGCTTCTTTCCCTGGTCGAACCCCTCCATGCCCTTCTCGACGATCAGCAGGCTGAACGCGTCGGGGCGGTTGCCCTCTCCGGTCTTGACGAAGGTGACGACGATGTCGGCTGTGGTGCCGGACGAGATGAATGTCTTGGCCCCGTTGAGGATGTAGCCGCCGTCGACCTTCTTGGCATTGGTCTTGATGCCGCGCAGGTCGCTGCCGGCGCCGGGGTCGGTCATCGCGAGGGCCCCGAGGATCTCGCCGGTCGCCATGCGCGGCAGCCACTTCTCCTTCTGCGCCTGCGTGCCCATGTGCACGAGGTAGGGCACGGCCAGGTCGTCCTGGATGCCGAGGGCGCCGGCCAGCGAGCCGGCGCCGGCGCCGATGACCTCCTCGTTCACGATCGCGCGGAAGCGGTAGTCCTGCAGCATCCCCGCGCCGCCGAACTCCTCGGGAACGGACAGGCCGATGATGCCGGCCTCGCCTGCGGCGAGCATCGTCTCGCGGTCGATCTCGCCCGCGGCATCCCACCGCTCGATCGACTCGTTCGAGACGTGCCGCTTGACGAAGTCCTTGACCAGGTCGCGGAAGGCCTCGTGATCCTCTTCGTAGATGTCGCGCTGCATGGCGTCCTCCTGAAAGTCGTGTGCGTCCTCGCACGGCGAGTCTAGGTCGGAAAGACACCGCCGAACAGTGATTTGTGGGAACAAGTCTCACACACCGTGACACTGCGTATCGCGTTTGTCGGATGCCTCAGAGCAGCCTCAGTGGCTGTAGTCCGGCGCCGGCGGAAGACCGAAGAACTCCTCGAGTGTGTGGAATCCGCCGTCGTGATACGCCTTCGCCAGTTCGGGTCCGATGTACCGGATGTGCCACGGCTCGGGTGCGTAGCCGGTGGTGCCGGTGTGACCGTGCTCGTAGCGCACGATGAACCCGTAGCGCCACCCGTTCTCGGCGACCCAGCGCCCCTGAGCCGTCGGCCCGAACGCCTCGATGCTGCCGCAGGTCGCGTCGCACGCGACGAGGTCGAACGCGAGACCGCTCTGATGCTCGCTGAACCCAGGACGCGCCGACACGGCATCCGCGCCGCTCTGGCCTCGATCGCGCACGTGCGCACCGTAGGTGCGCTGCTGCACCCCGTACGAGCGGTAGCCGTTGTTGACGCCGATGACGCCCGCCCCGGCCGCACGCGCGTCGGCCGCCATCGCCTCGAGCGCGAGCTTGGGCTCTGGTCGAAGCTCGTTCGAGAGGGTGGTGGCGCGCAGGTCGATGTCGGCGAGGGATGCCGGGGCGAAGCTCGCCGGCTCCAGCGGGCGCTGCTTGTTGACGACCACCCACGATCGACTCGGATCCGAGAGCGAGATGCACGGCGCGTTGCCACTCACGACGGCCTCGCGGAATTCAGCCCCTCCTCCGAACGACATCACGGTGGCCGCGTCGTCGCCCGCCTCGAGCATGGCGCGAACCTCGTCGGACGCACACGGGTTCGCCGCGATCTGCGCGTCGACCAGGATCCCGGGGATCGCCATGGCCGCGGCCGGAGCGGGCGGCGTAGGTACTGCGGGCGGCTGCGTGGCGAGCACTCCGCACAGGGTCGCCAGCGACGCGACCGCCGTGAACAGCACGCCGATCGGTGTCGCCACACGGACGGCGAGCGGTTCACGCGCGGCATGTCGGGTCTGCGCGGCGCTCACCGCACCATTGTCCCCCACGTGGCCCTGATCTGCGGCTCAGGATCTGGAGGCCGCCGCGACGATCCGCTCGGCGCCGCGCAGCATCGCGACATCGATGAACGTGCCGTCGTCGAGGACGAAGGCGCCCGAGCCGTCTGCGGCAGCCGATGCGACCCGGTCGACGATCCTCTGCGCGCGCTCGACCTCGGCGGGGGTCGGGGTGAACACCCGGCGGATCACGTCGATCTGCCTGGGGTGCACGGCTGTGCGACCGGCGTACCCCAGAGCCCTGCCGGCACGGCAGCTCTGCTCGAGGCCATCCAGATCGGCGACGTCGGCCCAGACGGCCATGAGCGGCGGCGGCAGCTCTGCGGCGGCGGCTGCGTTCACGAGCCGCGAGCGCGAGTACAGCAGGCCGGGCTCGCCCGCCGTGCCGGTGGGGATGCCGAGCGCCGAGCGCAGATCCGCCTCTCCCGCCCCGATGGACGCCGCACCCGACGACGCGATCTCGTACGCCCGCTCGACGGCGAGCGGCGTCTCGATCAGGGCATGCACCCGCCGGGCGGGAACGGCTGCGCTCACTGCCTGCACATCTGCGGCGGACTGCGTCTTCGGCAGGCGCACATCGAACTCGGCGGGCAGTCGGCCGACAGCGGCCAGATCGTCATCGTGCCAGCGCGACCCGATCGCGTTCACCCTCACCTGCACCGTCGGCCGCGCAGAAGCGCGCGAGCGCCACTCCTCGGCGAAGGCGTCGAGCGCCGCCCGCGCCTCGTCCTTGCGCGACGCGGTCACGGCGTCCTCGAGGTCGACGATGACGGCATCTGCACCGGCGTCCAGCGCCTTGCCGAAGCGCTCAGGGCGATCGGCAGGCGCGTACAGCGCCACCATGGTCGGCCGATCGCTCATGCGACCGCCCCCTCCTCGCGCAGGCGCGCGATGTCGGCCTCGGCGAAACCGAGCTCTGCGAGCACCTCGTCGGTGTCGGCTGCATGGCCTCGGCCGGTGAAGGCGATGCTCGCGTCGTCCCGGGAGAGGCGGAACAGCGGCCCCTGCATCGCCATCTCGCCGAGGTCGACATCGTGGATGCGGTGGATGGTGCCGAGGGCGTTGAACTGCGGGTCGGCGACGATGTCGGCCGGCTCATACACAGGGGCGACGGCCGCCTGGGCCTCTTCGAACGCGGCGACGACCTCGTCTCTGGTGTGCCTCGCGATCCACGACCCGACGGCCTCGTCGATCTCGTCCGCATGCTCGGCGCGCGTCGCGCCGGTCGCGAACCACGGTTCGTCGGCGAGTTCGGGCCGGCCGACGAGCGTCACGACCCGCTGGGCGATCGAGAGCGCACTCGCCGACACGGCGACCCATGACCCCTCCGATGTGCGGTACGCGTTGCGCGGCGAGTTGTTCATCGACCTGTTGCCCGTGCGCGGCTGCGCCGTCTGCAGCTGATCCCATCGGGTGATCTGCGGGCCGAGCATCGCGAGGATCGGCTCGATGATCGCCACGTCCACGACCTGACCGACGCCCGATGCCGCCCGCGAGTGCAGCGCCACCATCACGGCGTACGCCGTTGCGAGTGAGGCGATGCCGTCGGCCAGCCCGAACGGCGGCAGCGTGGGCGGGCCGTCTGGTTCGCCGGTAGACGCGGCGAAGCCGCTCATCGCCTCGGCGAGCGTGCCGAACCCGGGGCGGGAGCGGTACGGGCCGATCTGCCCGAACCCGGTCACCCTCGCGAGCACCAGCCCCGGATTCTCGGAAGACAGGGTCTCGTAATCGAGCCCCCAGCGCTCGAGCGTGCCTGGCCGGAAGTTCTCGATCACCACGTCGGCGGAGTGTGCCAGACGCAGGAACGCCTCGCGCCCGCCGTCGGTGTGGAGGTCGATCGCGACGGTGCGCTTGTTCCGACCGAGGGTCTTCCACCACAGGTTCTGGCCGTCCTTGCTGGGGCCGTGACCCCGCGCGGGATCGGGTCTGGTGGGGTGCTCGACCTTGATCACCTCGGCGCCCATGTCGCCCAGGTGCATGGCTGCCATGGGGCCTGCGAACAGCGTCGACGCGTCGACCACGCGCAGTCCGGTCAGCGGCGTCGTCATGCCTCATCCTCCCAGCACACTCGGAATCCGATCGAGGGCGAGGCGTCCTGCCCGAGCCCGGGCAGGAGCAGCTTCAGAGCGAACTCGGGGTCGCGCACGCCGCCGTCGACGTACCAGTCCGATCCGGTGCTCTCATGCGCGCTGCCGCCCTTGAGCATGACGAAGCGGGTGCGTCCGTCGGAGTGCTCCGACTCGGTCCAGTTCCACACCTCGGGGGTGCGACGCTCGAACCCCGGCATCACGGCGGCGAGCTGCCATTCGTCTTCCGTCGGCAGCCGCCCGCCGACCCACCGCGCGTAGTCGCGCGCCCGGGCGAAGGTGACGCCGGTCGCGGGTCGCTCGGGGCCGCGCGAGACGACAGGCTCCCCGATGGCCTCGAGGTAGAGCGCATAGTCCGCCTCGCTCACCTCGGCGGCGGCGACCCGCACGGGCAGCGCCAGCTCGGCGACGCGCTCGAGCGTGCGCTGGTCATGCAGGCGCGGCGGAAGCGGCTTCCACTCGTCGACGTACGGCGCACCGTCGTACATGCCCGTCTCGCGAGCGCGGTAGCGGACGGTCAGCACGTGCTCGCCTGCGGGAACGGTCACGGTCCGGGCGGCGGCGTCAGTGCGCACCGCATCGTCGGCGACGATGCGTCCGCTCGGAGCCGGCGCGAGCCGGTGCGCCCGTCGGTGCGGGAAGGATGCCTTCGCCACCGCGACCTCGTGGGTCAGAGCCGCACGCACGGCGGCCAGTTCAGCCGGCTCCTCGCCCGTGACCCTCATCGCGGCGGCGATGCCCTGCGCGGGCACGGTGATCGCGCCCGCCGAGTCGCCGGTATGCAGCGGCTGCCAGCCGGTGCCCTCCAGCCGGTAAGAGACGTCCGCATCGGACGTGTTGGCCAGGAGCAGCAGCAGCGATCCGTCGAGGTCGAACGTCGACCCGAAGACGGGAGCCTGATGCACGGCGAGAGGCGTCCACTCGCCGTCCACCAGCCAGCGGTGCAGTCCGCGCTGCACCGGCAGCATGCGCCGCAGCGTCGCGGCGTCGCGGTCGTTCCACCCGACCCACACCCCGAAGACGACTTCCCACACCATCATCCCGACACCGTTGAGCCAGGCCGAGCGCAGCTCTTCGGCGTGGTCTCGGTGCCACCGGCGGATGTGGTGCTGCATGTGCCTGCGCTCGAACCAGTGCGCGCGCAGCACGCCGGGCGCCTCCGAGTCGGCGAACCACTGCGCCCACGACAGGGTGTGATCTGCGATGCGCTCGGTCGCGAGCTTCGACTCGCCTTCCAAGCCGATGCCGGGGCGCGCGGCGTCGAGGGCGGCGACCATCTCGGGGTCGGCCTTCTTGAGCGTGTCGAGGAAGATGCCGTCGGCGCCGAGCCGGCGCACGGTGGCGGCGAGCTCGGTGGCGTCGTCGCCGGCGCGGCGCGTACCCGTGTCCCACGGGTTGTAGTCGACGAAGACCGCGATGCCGAGCTCGTGCAGTGCGGCCGCGGCGTCGGCGAGTCCAGGCACGTCGTAGAAGTCCCACTGGTTGCGGTCGTCGATGCCGATCACCGGGTACGCATGCCACAGCACGACGCCGTCGAGGCCGCCGAAGCGCCGGCGGGCGTCGGCGGCGAACCGCTCAGGGGTGAACCGCTGCGCCTCGAAGTCGAAGAACAGCTCGTCCCACAGCCACACCTGCGCGACGGTGAAGCATCGCGCGGCCCAGTGCGAGGCCTCGTCGTCGTACCGCGTGGGGATCCCGTTCCTGGCGCGGGCGCCCTCCCGCCAGGCGGTGAGCTGCGCCCGCCAGTCGTCGAGCTGCGCGGGGTCCGACGGCGCGGCGAAGATCTTGCCGTCGTCCATGACCAGCGCGTCGGCGCCGGCGGCGACATCGATCAGGGCGCCGTCAGCATCACGCAGCGGCACGGTCGTCGGACGGTCCAGCTCCCGGGGATGGAGGGGATCGAATCCACTGCTCACGGTCTCACTCGCTCTCTCGGCGCAGATGGGCCACCTCGGTGGCGGTGGGCACGGCGTCCTGTGCCCCTGATCGGGTGACGGAGATGGCGGATGCCGCCGCTCCCCACCTCGCGGCATCGGCCAGCAGCCCGGCATCGGCCTCGTCCGGCCGCCGACCGGATGCCGCAAGACGGGCGGCCAGGACGCCGCAGAAGGTGTCGCCGGCTCCCGTGGTATCGACGGCGTCGGCGCGGATGGCGGCGACCTCGACACGCTCGCCGTCGACCGCGACCAGCGAGCCCTTCGCGCCGAGGGTCACGACAAGGGAGCGCACGCGCGCCGACAGCGCGACCACGGCCTTCTCGAGGGCGGTCTCACCGGCGATCTCGAGCGCTTCGTGCTCATTGACGACGAGCACGTCGGTCGTGGCGAACAGCGCATCCGCTGCACGGGCGAACGGGGCGGAAGGCGCCGCGTTGAGCACGTGCCAGGCATCGGCGGGTCGCGCGTGCGCCGCATCCAGCACGAACGAGGCGGGAACCTCGAGCTGGGTGAGCAGCACTCGCGATCGGGTGACGACCGCGCGCTGAGCGTCGGTCAGCCGCCCGAGGGCGGCGTTGGCCCCCGGCACGACCACGATGGTGTTCTCGGCGTGCTCGTCGACCGCGATCAGCGCGGTGCCGCTCGGGCCGTCGACCTCGGCGAGCCCCGACACGTCGATGCCATCGTGCTCGAGGGCGGCGCGCAGCAGCGCGCCGTCGGCATCCGCCCCCACAGCGCCGACGAACGCGACCTCCGCACCGCCGGCGCGCCGCGCGGCGACCGCCTGATTGGCGCCCTTGCCGCCGCCCGAGCGCGTGAGAGAGCTGCCGAGCACCGTCTCGCCGGGCATCGGGATGCGCGCGACGCGCGCCACGACGTCCTGGTTGACGCTGCCGACGATGACGACGCTCATGACCGCTCCTCCGACAGGCGCAGAGTGCGCTCGGCGAGCTCGCGGATCGAGCGCTCGGCACCACCCGGCATCGAGGTCGCGATGCTGTCACGCAGCGGAGCCGTCCAGGCCTGGTCGATCGCGTCGGCGCCGATCAGCCCGCCCACGACCGACCCGACCGTGGCTCCCACCGAGTCCGTGTCCCACCCGCCGGCCACCGCGAGGGCGATCGCCGAGCCGAAGTCGGTGCCGTGTGCCTGCACTGCGCACGCGGTGAGGGCGGCGTTGTTGAGCGTGTGGACCCAGTGCATGCCGACGAACTCGTCGTGCAGGGCATCCAGCGCGGTGTCGAGAGTCAGGTCTCCCGACGCGAGCGCGCGCCCGGTCTCGCGCCCGAGGCGCACCGCCGCGGCGAGTCGGGATGCCGGTGGCACGACAGCATCGGCGGCATCCAGCACCTCATCCGGCGTCTCGGCGACGATCGAGGCGGCGCACAGCGCCGCCGCCCAGATCTCGCCGTAGATGCCGTTCCGGGTGTGGCTGAGGCGCGCGTCGATCCATGCGGACCGTGCCGCCGCCCTGACGTCGCCGGGGTGCGCCCAGCCGTGCACGTCGGCGCGGATGAGCGCGCCGATCCACTCGCGGAATGGGTTGAGGTGCGTGGCGGTCTCGGGCACCGGCCTGGCGTCGAGGATGTTGCGGTACGCGGCCCGCTCGGCCGTGAAGACGCGACCGGCCGGCAGCGAGGCGAGCCAGGCCTGCGCGATGTCGTCGGTCGACAGCTGCGCGCCGTGCTGCTCGAGGAGGTCGAGGGCGAGGATGGGGAAGTTGAGGTCGTCGTCCTCGGGCATCCCGTCGATGTTCTCCACCAGCGAGGTGGGCGCTGAGCGCCGGTTCCAGGGCCACTGCTCCGCGACCTCCGGCGGCAGCCCCTCCGCGGTGAAGTAGCCGCGGATAGGCCAGTTGCCCGTCGAACGTGCGATCTGCTCGATGCCCTCGCGGGGGATCTTCTCGACGGGCTTGCCAAGCAGGCATCCAGCGGCTCGTCCCGCCCACGCGCCGTGGACGCGGTCGAACGCGGCCGTGGTGGGCAGCACCGGAGCCTCGCGCATGAGACCGACGATGGCGTCCCACTCGTCCGGTTCGGCGGCATCCGGCAGCTGCAGGGTCTGCAGCTCGGCGAGCACGTCGCGGGCGAGCGCGCGCAGCTCGGCGCTCGCGGGTGTGGCGCTCGCGCCGGATGGAGCAAGGGTCGTCGATCCGCCGGCGCTCGCCCACCGCTCCTCGATCGGAGTGAGCGCCGACTCGGCGACGCCCTGCTCGCGCAGCGCCGCGAACTCCGCCGGCACGAGGTCTTCGGGCTGGGCCCAGGTCAGTCTCACGCGGCCGCCTCCGCGCCGAGCAGCTCACGCAGGCTCGCGGCGCGACGCGACGCCCGCTCGGCGTCCGCCAGGGCGACATCGCGGACGACCTCCGTCATCGCAGCCGTGACGCCGTCGAGATCGAGCCGGCTCGCGGCGACGACATCGCGCACCCACTCCGCGGGGATCGCGTCGATCCCGCCGAGTCCGCCGCAGATCGCACCGGCCATGGTCGCGATCGAGTCCGAGTCGCGACCGTAGTTGACCGCGTCGAGGATCGCGGCGCGGGCGTCGCCGCCGTGTGCGACCACGAAGCCGAGAGCCACGGGGAGCTCCTCGATCGACTTGGTGCGCGAGGGCAGGCGCGCGTCCATCGCCGGCGCTCGGTACTGGTCGCCGACCGTGTCGTACGGCGACACCGCAGCGCGGATCGTGCGACCGAGCTCACGCGGGTCGTCGGAGCCACCTGCCGCGACGAAGGCGTCGACGGCCGAGAGCACCGCGTCGATCGCGGCGGCGGTGCCGTCGTGCGCGACATCGGTCACCGCGGCGCGCACGTCGCCGACCGATGCGCCTGGCGCGGCCGCGGCGGCGACGGCGGCCGCGAACACGCCCGCAGCCTCGCGCCCGTACGAGGACTGGTGAGCACCCGCGAGGTCGATGGCCTCGGCGTACGCGCCGCGCGGGTCGCCGACGTGCACGAGCCCGACGGGCGCCATGTACATGGTCGCGCCGCAGTTGACGATGTTGCCGACACCGGCTTCGCGCGGATCGGCGTGGCCGTAGTGCAGCTTGGCGACGATCCACTTCTCGGCCAGGAACACCCGCTGCAGGATGAGCGCCTGGTCTTCGAGCTCGGGGATCCATCGGCGCTCGCCGATCATCAGCGGCACGAGGTCGGCGGCGACATCGAACGCGTCGAGATGACGACGTCGCTTGGCGTACACCTCGATGAGGGCGTGGGTCATCAGGGTGTCGTCGGTGACGTGACCGTCGCCCTTGTGGTACGGCGCGATCGGGCGGGCCGTGCGCCAGTCATCGAGGAACGGTCCCACGATGCCCTCGACCCGGCCTCCGTGGCGCTCCTCGATCTGCTCGGGGGTCCATCCCTCGGTGGCTCCGCCGAGCGCGTCGCCCACGGCGGCTCCCGCAAGCACTCCGGCCACTCGGTCCTGCAGCACGTCCATTCCACTCCTCGTCTCGTATGTCTTTCTTCGGGTGGGACGGGCACGGCGCCCGTCCCACCCAGGCTCAGCGGTTATGCGCTCAGCCGGTATGCGCTCAGCCGGCGATGTCGGCCCAGCCGTCGGACAGCTGGGTCGCCAGCTGCTCCTTGCTGATCTTGTCGGCCAGGTACTGCTGGAAGGCCGGCGTCGCGATGGTGTCCTTCCACTCGGTGTACTTGTCGGCCTTGAGGAAGGGAGGACCCTCGAGTCCCTCACCGGAGGCGAGCACCTGAGTCCATGCGGGGTTGTCGGCAGCCATCTCCTCCAGCGCCGCGCGAGCCTCGCCCGACGACGGGATCAGCGCGTCGGCATAGGCGATCTCGGCGAGGTTGTCGGCGCTCATGAAGTAGTTCAGGAACTCGGCCGACTCGTCGACGTGCTCGGAGTCGACGTTCACCGAATAGGTCTGCGGGTTGGCCGCCTGCAAGGCGCCCGCCGAGCCCTCGATCGGGGGAAGCGCGACCCAGTTGAAGCCCTCAGGGGCGTCCTTCGCGATGTTCGTGACCTGGAACGATCCCTGCACGGTCATCGCGACCTTGCCGCCGTAGAACGATGCCAGCACGTCGGAACCCGACTGCGTCAGCGACGTCAGGTCGAGCGACTGGTCGGTGTAGGCCATCTCGTGGATGCGCTCGGGCACAGCCAGCTCGTCGTCGCCGACCTCGATCTTCGCGTCCTCGCCCTCGCCCGAGAAGTAGCCGCCGTCGAAGCCGAGCGACAGGCTCATCATCGTCGCGGTGGGCGAGGCGAGGCCCCAGCCGAGGCCCTTGTGCTCGGCTGTGGTCGTCGCCTTCGCGATCTCGGCCAGCTCGTCCCACGTCATGCTGTCGCCGGTGGGAACCTCCACCCCCGCCTGCTCCAGCAGATCCGCGTTGGCGAAGGCCATGTACGACTGCAGCGTCGAGGGGTAGGCGATGATCTCGTCGCCCACGGTGACCGAATCCCAGATGCCGTCGGAGATGTCGGACTTCAGATCGGGGTCGATGAGGTCGCTGAGGTCGGCGAGGTAGCCGTCTGCCGCGAACGACGCGATCGAGCTCGCCTCGAAGTGGATGATGTCGGGTGCGGTCCCGCCCGTGAACTGCGTGATCAGCTTGTCGTAGGTGCCGTCCCAGCCGGCCTGGATGATCTCGACCTGGACGTCGGGGTTCTCGCTGTTCCAGCTGTCGACGACCTTCTTGACCGCGGCCTGGGTCGCAGGCTGGTCGGAGAGCGACTGGAACTGCAGGGTGACTGCGCCGCCCTCCCCGTCGCCGGAGTCGCGCGTCGCGCTTCCCTGGCTGCAGGAGGTGAGGGCGAGTGCTGCGACGCCGGCGAGTGCGATGGCGCCTATGCCTCGGATTCTCTTCATGATGATCGCCTTTCAGTGATGCGGTGGTTCTGGTGGTGGGGGTTTCGGCCCTGCGGATCAGCCCTTGACGGCACCGGCGAGCATGCCGCCGGTGAGCTTCTTCTGGAGGATGCCGAAGATGATGAGCGATGGGATGGTGGCGAGCACCGCGCCCGCGGCCAGCGGACCGAGCTGGGTCTGGCCCTCAGCGCCGAGGAACGAGCGCAGCGCGATGGGCAGGGTGTACAGCTCGGGGCTCTGCAGCAGCACGAGGGCGAGGAAGAACTCGTTCCATGCCGACACGAACGTGAACATCGCGGTCGCGACGAGCCCGGGCGCGAGCAGGGGCAGCACGACGCGGCGCAGGATGGTGAATCTGTTCGCGCCATCCATCTCGGCCGCCTCCTCGAGCTCGACCGGGATCGCCGCGACGTACCCCTGCAGCATCCACAGGGTGAACGGCATGGTGAACGTGACGTACACGAGGATCAGGCCGAGGAGGGTGTCGTTGAGGCTGATCGTGCGCAGCAGCAGGAACAGCGGGATGATGATCAGGATGCTCGGGAACACCTGGCTTGTGAGGATCCAGATCGTGCCGGCCGCCCGGAGCTTTCCCTGCAGCCGCGCGAGCGCGTAGGCCATCGGCATCGACAGCAGCACGGTGATGATCATGGTCGCCACCGACACGAGCAGCGAGTTCGCCGCGGCGGGGATGAGGTTCTGCCGCTCGAGGGCCGCGGCGTAGTTCGAGAAGTCCCACTGCGCGGGGATCAGGTTCACCGCGAGCGAGTTGAGCTCCTGAGACGACTTGAACGATGCCGAGACGAGCCACACGAGGGGGAAGCCGAGGAAGGCGAGGAAGAACGCCAGCCCGGCGTACATGAGCACGGTGGCGTACCAGGGGCGTCTGGTCATCATGCGCGCGCCCCCTTGTTCTGGCGGAACTGGTTGATCAGGTACAGCGACAGGATGATCAGGATCGCGACGACGAGGACGTTGCCCATGGCCGACGCCGCGCCGATCTCGCGGTTGCGGAACGCCTCGAGGTAGGTGAACAGCGGCGGGATCATCGTCTGTCCGCCGGGTCCGCCCTCGGTGAGCACGTAGATGAGGCCGAACGAGTTGAACTGCCAGATGAAGTCGAGCGACGTGACCGCGAAGATCACGGGTCGCAGCGCGGGAAGCGTGACGTGCCAGAAGCGCCGGAAGACGCCGGCGCCGTCCACGGCGGCCGCCTCGTGCTGCTCGGCCGAGATCGCCTGCATGCCGGCGAGCAGCAGCACCGTCGTCTGCGGGATGCCAGACCAGACGCCGACCACGATCACCGCGGGCAGCGCAGTGGAGAAGTCGCCGAGCCAGTTGACCCCCGGGAGGCCGAACCACTCGAGCATGCCGTTGAGCGGACCGGAGTTCGGGTTGTAGATCATCCGCCACACGATCGCGATCACCACCGGCGGCATCGCCCACGGGATGAGCGCGAGAACGCGGGTGACGCCCTTGAGGCGCAGGTCGCTGTTGAGCAGCAGCGCGAGGCACATCGCGCACACGAGCGTCAGCAGGGCCACGGATGCCGACCAGATGAGGCCGATGCCGAAGGAACCCCAGAAGCGCTGGTTGTCGGCGAGGTCGATGTAGTTCTCGAAGCCGTTGAAATTGATCTCGGCGTTGCGCTTGAGCGTGGCATCGGTGAAGCCGATCGCGACACCGCTGACCAGCGGGATGACGGAGAAGATGATGATCGGCAGCAGCGCGGGGACGACGAGTGCGATCGCCTCCTTGCGCTGGGCGCGCGTGCGTGCGCCGATCTGGCGCACCTTCTGCGGGGGCTTCTGCGCCCGTTCGGCGGTGATGCTCATCCGGCAGCCCTCCCCAGGTCGACGGGCGCGAGTGGGATGCCCGCGCGCTCCGTGCTCTCGAGCGTCGATCCGCGCACCACGAGCCGCGGCGCGACGGCGACGGTCTGGGTCGGCCGCTCGGCGTCGGCGATGCGGGCGAGCAGCAGCTCGGCCGCGACTCGACCGCGCTCGGCGGCCCCCATGTCGACGCTGGTCAGCCCGGGGCGCATGACCGCGGCGAGCTCGGTGTCGTCGATGCCGGTGACGGCGAGATCGCCTGGCACCGAGAGCCCGAGGTCTTCCGCGGCGCGCAGCACTCCGACTCCGATGAGGTCGTTCGCGGCGATCACCGCGTGCGGACGCTCGGCACCGCTGAGCAGCGGGATCGCCGCCTCATACCCGGCGGCGATCGTGAAATCGGTCGCGACCACGCTCTGTGCCCGCACCTCGGGGTGCGCGGCGACAGCGGCGGTGAAGCCGTCGCGCCGGAACGCACCAGGCGTCGTGTCGACGGGGCCGTTGATGAACGCCAGGTCGCGGTGCGAGCGCTCGGCGAGGTGGTCGACGACCTGTCTCATCGCGGTGAGCGAGTCTGCCCGTACGGTGTCGAACCCGGCATCCCCTGGCACCCGCCCCAGCACCACGACCGGAACCGGCACCGCACTGAGGGCATCGAGCAGCTCCGGCGTGACGCGCAGCGGCGAGATGATGAGGCCGTCGACGTAACCGCGACTGAGGTCGCGGACGACGTCGACGGATGACGACGCGTCGCCCGTCGACGAGAGGATCAGGCGGTAGCCGGATGCCGAGGTCACCTTCTGAATGGCCGTCATCATCTCGACATACACCGGGTTGCCGATGTCGGCGACCGCGTAGGCGAGTTGGAAGGTGCGGCCGCGCTTGAGCGACTGCGCGGTCGCGTCGGCGACATAGCCGAGCTCCGAGGCGGCCTTCTCGACTTTGGCGATGGTCTCGGCGCTCGCTATCTGACCGTTGAGCGCGCGCGAGGCGGATGCCACCGACACGCCTGCGCGCGCGGCCACCTGCGTGATCGTTGCTCGGGGCATGAACTCTCCCTTGAGTGCTGTAAACGTTCCCATCGCCACTGTAAACGTTCTCACGACGAATTGGGATAGTCAAGACCCCTGGCGAGCGACAGTCA
Organism: Microbacterium esteraromaticum; assembly: GCF_014084045.1. NCBI lineage: Bacteria > Bacillati > Actinomycetota > Actinomycetes > Micrococcales > Microbacteriaceae > Microbacterium > Microbacterium esteraromaticum. Next base: position 1,525,415 of record NZ_CP043732.1, on the reverse strand, counting down.
TGCTGTACGAATATCGCGCGACAACTGATTGTCTTTTCTTCGTTGCTATGTTCTAATCGTTGTCATGAGGTGGCAGGGCCAGGCGATCGGCGACGTGGACGCGGACGCCCTCCCCGGTCTCGAGAGCCGCACGGGCATCGTCCGCTCGGTGACGACTCCCGAGTTCGCCGGCATGACCTTCCATGAAGTGCTTGCGAAGTCGGCGCTGAACTCGGTGCCCGGCCCCTCGAAGATGCCGTTCAGCTGGACGATCAATCCCTACCGCGGATGCAGTCATGCATGCGTGTACTGCCTGGATCCGAGCACGCTCGTGCTCTGCGCAGACGGCTCGCAGCGCCCTCTGGCCGACCTCGAAGTCGGCGATGAGATCATCGGCACACGGCGCAGGGGGGCGTATCGCCGCTACGTGAAGACGCGCATCGAAGCGAGATGGTCCACCCAGAAGCCCTCATACCGCGTGACGCTTGCAGACGGAACGCAGGTGATCGCGAGTGGCGATCACCGCTTCCTCACGGACCGCGGATGGAAGCATGTCGCAGACGCGCACGCAGGCCAGCGTCCGCACCTCACATCGAACGACCGATTGATGGGCTTCGGCGTCGGGCATCCGGGTCCGAGAGACGGCGACGCCGTGAAGACGGTCGCCGATCTTCGGGTCGTGAGCATCGATCCGGTGCCAGGGCTGCGAGATCTCGTCGACATCACGACCGGCACCGGCGACTTCATCGCCAACGGAGTCATCAGCCACAACTGCTTCGCCCGAGGGACGCACGAGTACCTCGACCTCGACGGCGGTGCGGACTTCGATTCGCAGATCGTCGTGAAGACGAACGTGGTCGAGGTGCTGCAGCGGGAGCTGCGGCGTGGATCGTGGAAGCACGAGACCGTGGCGCTCGGCACGAACACCGATCCGTATCAGCGGGCCGAGGGGCGGTACAAGCTCATGCCCGGCATCGTGCAGGCGCTCGCGGACTCGGGCACGCCGATGTCGATCCTCACCAAGGGAACCCTGATCCGCCGTGACATCCCGCTGCTCGTCGAAGCCGCGAAACGGGTGCCGATCGACATCCAGATGTCGATCGCGATGTATGACGAGGCTCTGCAGCACGCCATCGAACCGGGGACGCCGAGCACGCAGGCGCGACTCGACACCGTCCGGGCCCTCAGCGACGCCGGCTTCAGGGTCGGTGTGTTCCTCATGCCCGTGCTGCCGCACCTCACCGACTCGCTCGCCGCCATCGACGAGGCTCTGCGGCGCATCAGGCAGTCCGGCGCCGACCACGTCGTCTACGGATCGCTGCACCTGCGCCCCGGCGTGAAGCCGTGGTTCTTCCAATGGCTCGAGCGAGAGCATCCCGAACTGCTCTCGTCGTACCGCGGTCTGTACCCGGGCGTCTCGGTCGAGGCTCCCAAGGCGTACCGTCAGTGGCTGGCCAGACGGGTCCGCCCGCTCATGCGCGCGCACGGGCTCGACGCCCGCTCCGAAGAGGAGAACGACAGCATGCGCGGCCGGCGCATGCGCGAGCGTCCGGCTCCGGCATCCGTCCGCACCACCCGGGCCGACATGCTCTTCTGAGCGGGATCGATGCCGGGAGCTACGGCTCGCGGCGCGTCAGCGGTTCGGTCCAGATGACGAGGAAGAACAGCGCGAAGGGTCCGAACAGCAGCGTCACGAAGAACCACCACAGCTTGCTGCGTCCCTGAACACCCGCCAGCCCCGCGGCCAGCATTGCCAGCGTCACCCACCCCGCTCCGGCCCAACCCTGCCACTCCATGACCCCAGACTATGTCCCCGCGCATCACTCAGGAGAATCACGCAGAAACCGCCGGAATCCCACCCCGTGGGGGCGCGGACCCGGCGGTCTCTCCTGGATCGTGAACGGGCTCGTATCGTGAACGGGCCTGGACCGTGAACGGGCTCAGGAGGTGAGCTCGGCCTCCGACGGCATCCGACCGGTGATCTCCTCGATCACGTCGTCACCGGGGGCCGCCTGCTCGAACGGCGCGTCGATCTCGGCACGACCGAGCAGATCCTCCATCCGGCGGCGACGGTGGCGGGTGATCAGCGTGACCACACGGCCCGAGCGCCCGGCACGGCCCGTGCGGCCCGCACGGTGCAGGTAGGTCTTGTACTCGTCGGGCGCGTCGGCCTGCACCACGAGGTCGATGTCATCGACGTGGATGCCGCGGGCGGCGACATCCGTGGCGACGAGCACCTGCACCTTGCCGGCGGTCAGCTTCTGCAGGTTGCGGGTGCGCTTGGCCTGGTTGAGGTCACCGTGCAGCGAGACGGCGGCGATGCCGGCATCCTCGAACTGCTCGGCGAGCATCTCGGCGTAGGCGCGGGTGCGCGCGAAGACCAGCGTCTGGCCGTCGCGGTCGACGAGCGAGGTGAGCACCTCGGCCTTGTCGCGGTGCTCGATCACGAGCACGCGGTGGTCGATCGTGCTCGAGTCCTGATCTTCACCCGCGACCTCGTAGACGGCCGGATCAACGAGGAACTCGTCGACGATCGCGGCGACCTCGCGATCGAGCGTCGCCGAGAACAGCAGCTTCTGACTGCGTGAGATACCCGGTTCCTGAGCCTGCCCAAGGGCGGTGCCGGTCTTGCGCAGGATGCGCTGCACGGGCTCGGCGAAGCCGAGCTCTGCCATGTGGTCGGCCTCGTCGAGCACGGCGATGCGGATCTCGGAGAGGTCGAGCTTGCGCTGCTCGATGAGGTCTTCGATACGACCGGGGGTGCCGATGATGATGTCGACGCCCTTGTTCAGCGCGCCGACCTGACGCGCCTGGGGCACGCCGCCGTAGATCTGCGTGGTGAACAGGCCGACGCTGCGAGCGATCGGCTGCACGGTGCGGTCGATCTGAAGGGCGAGCTCGCGGGTCGGCGCGAGGATGATCGCGCGGGGCTTGCGGCCGATCTCGCGGCGCTTGCCCTTCTGCGACAGCAGGATGCTCTCGACCAGGGGCGCGCCGAACGCGATCGTCTTGCCAGAGCCGGTGCGTCCGCGCCCCAGCACGTCACGGCCCTCGAGGATGCTGGGGATCGTGGCCGCCTGGATCGGGAAGGGGGTCTCGGCGCCCATGTTCTTCAGGATCTCGACGATGTTCGACCCGAGTCCCAGGTCGCCGAAGGTCACATCGGCGACCTCGGTGGCCTGCACGGCCTCTGCCTCGAGCCGCTCGTGCACGACGTCGACGTGGTCGTCGTGCGTCTTGGCGGTAGATGTCGCGTTCCAGTCGCTGCGATTCGGGCGGATGTCACGGCTCTGACGTGCGGGACGCTCGGAGCGGTCGAAGCGCGGGCGCTCGGCGCGGTCGGATCCGTCGCGGCGGTCGTCGCGGGCCGGACGCGAGCCGCGGTCGAAGCGCGCGTCGCGCGCGGGGCGCGAATCGCGGTCGAACCGGTCACTGCGGCCGTAGCCACCACGGTCGTCACGGGCAGGACGAGCGTCACGGTCGAAGCGGGCCGGGCGGCCAAAACCGCCACGGTCATCACGTGCGGGGCGCTCGCTGCGGTCGAAGCGATCGGCACGCGACGGACGGGCATCACGGTCGAACCGGTCGCTGCGGCCAAAACCGCCACGGTCATCACGTGCCGGGCGAGAGTCGCGGTCGAAGCGGTCGCTGCGGCCATGACCGCCACGGTCGTCACGTGTCGGGCGAGAGTCACGGTCGAAACCGCCACGACGCTCGAACCCGCCGCGCTCGTCGCGCGCCGGGCGCGCATCGCGGTCGAAGCGGTCGCCCCGTGCAGGACGGGCGTCCCGGTCGAAACGGTCGTTGCGGCCGTAACCGCGGTCGTCACGCGCCGGGCGCGCATCGCGACCGAACCGGTCGTCGCGCGCGGAACGCGCATCCCGGCCGAACCGGTCGTCGCGCGCCGGACGCGCGTCACGACCGAACCGGTCGCCGCGGTCGAAGCCGCGTCCACCGCGGTCGTCGCGATCAGCTCGGTGGTGCGGGGCCTCACGGCGGCCGGACTCGGCTCGGTTGCGGATGGAGCGGGCCTCGTCGCGGCCTGCACGCTGAGCGTCAGACCAGCGTCCCTTGGGCGCCGAGCCCTCGGTGTCGGCCGCGCGGTAGCCGCGGTGCTTCGGGCTGACGCTGCCGGGGCGACGGTCGGCACGGGCATCCGACGAGAACGAGCGGCGGTCGCCGCCGTCGGTCCGGCGATCGTCGTCGCGCGACGGGCGTCCGCCTGCATGGCGGTCGTGGAACGAGGTCTTCTTGGCGTATCGCGGCTCGAAGTTGCGGGAGGGGCGTCCGCCCTTGGGCTTGCCGTTCTTGGGCATGGTGTTTCCTGACTGTCTCTGACACGAGAACAGCGTCCCTTCCGCGGGCACAGAGATCAGCGCGCGTGGGACATACCCGGGCATCCGTCGGCCGGGGCCATTCATGTGATGGTTATGAACCATCGGCCCCTGGGCTCACAATGAGCAGTGCTCGGAAGAAACCGCATGACGCGGGTGCCCGAAGCCGACTCCCTCCAGAATACCGGGCTTTGCTGGGAGTGTGCCCGCCGTACGATGGCGACATGCCCCTTGATGACGTGTTCGACTCCCCCACCGGCGTCCAGATCCACCTTCGACGCGGCGACGTGACCGCGCAGATCGCACAGGTCGCCGCATCCCTGCGCCATCTGACGGTCGGCGGCGTCGAGATCGTTCCGCCGTACCCGTCCGATCAGCCGACGCCGTCGTGCTCGGGCGTGGTGCTCGCACCGTGGCCGAACCGCATCCGCGACGGCGTCTGGCAGGACGGCGACATCGAGCGCGCTCTCGCCGTGACGGAGCCGAAGTTCCGCAACGCCAGCCATGGGCTGCTGCGCTTCACCGCCTACGAGATCGCCGAGCACACCGACGAGTCGGTCACGCTCGCGGCGACCGTCGTGCCGCAGACCGGGTACCCGTACCTCGTCGCGACCTCGGTCACGTACGCGCTCACGGATGCCGGGATCGACGTCACGCACACCCTGACGAACCACTCGGTCGACCCCGCTCCGGTGGCGCTCGGCACGCATCCCTTCTTCGTGATCGGCGGCGTCGACGCGCGCGAGCTGGTGCTTCGTCTGCCGGCCGAGACCTACTTCGAGACCGACGACCGGATGCTGCCCGTCGGCGAGAGCCCCGTCGCCATGGGAACCGACCTTCGCGAGGGCCGTCGCCTCGGCGACGTGCAGCTCGACACGGGATATGCGAACCTGCACCGCGACGCCGACGGGTTCGTGCGCACGACGCTGACCGCCCCGGATGGCCGGGCGGTGACGCTGCAGCAGGGCCCCGGCTTCGACTACACGCAGGCGTTCACGACCGTGAAGTACCCCGGCCAGCCGCTCGCGGTGGCGATAGAGCCGATGACCGCGCCGGCCGAGGCGTTCAACTCGGGTCGCGGGCTGCGCCGGCTCGCCGAGGGCGAATCGTGGACGCTGGAGTGGGGCATCCGCTTCTCCTGACTCCGCCCCGGCTGCTGAGCCTGCAGACGGAAAACGCCGGTACCGGATGCTGCCCACCAGCGTTTCCCATCCGGCCGCCAGCCTCGCAGACGGAAAACGCCGGTCCCGGATGCTGCCCACCCGCGTTCCCCACCCGGCCGCCAGCCTCGCAGACCGAAAACGCCGGTACCGGACGCTGCCCACCAGCGTTTCCCAGCCGGCCGCCAGCCTCGCAGACGGAAAACGCCGGTCCCGGATGCTGCGCACCGGCGTTTCCCATCCGGCCGGCAGCCTCCCAGACGGAAAACGCCCGTACCGGATACTGCCCACCAGCGTTTCCCATCTCGATGGGCGCGTCGAGCGTGCTCAGTCGACCTGATTCGCCGGCGGCAGACCGCGCGAGCGCAGCTCACGGCGCGTCGGATGATGCTCGCCGCCCTCTGCGATCGCGGTGGCGAACACGGACGCCGCAGCCGCAGCGGCCGATGCGGCTGCCGCCGCCGCTGACGCCGCAGCAGCGGCGGCCATCATCGGATCGTTCGCACGCGGTTCGGCGGGGACGACGACGGTCGCCGTGGCCGGAGCCGGAGTCTCCGCTGTCGCGTGCGCAGTCCCCGCTCCCCCGGGCGCAGCCGCCGCTCCCCCGGGCGCAGCCGCCGAGGTCGGCGCCGCCTCAGCCTGTGCCGGTGCGGCAGGAGCATCCGAAATGTCCGCGACAGGCGCGGCCGCCGCAGCGTCCGCGGCGGCACCCGTGCCAGCCGGCGTCGGGCCTTCCTGGCCGTCACCCGGCTCCCCGCCAGCGGGTCCGTCGTCGCCCCCGCCAGCCGCGCGTCTGGCCGCACGACGCTCCTTCGCCCCTCGACGAGGTTGTAGAGCGTGGGCAGCACGATGAGCGTCAGCACGGTCGACGACACGAGGCCGCCGATGACGACGATCGCGAGCGGCTGCGAGATGAAGCCGCCGTGCCCGGTGATGCCCAGCGCCATCGGCGTGAGCGCGAAGATCGTCGCGAGTGCCGTCATGAGAATGGGGCGCAGACGCTTCTCACCGCCCGCCATCACCGCTTCTGGCGTCGACAGCCCCTTCTCGCGGTACTGGTTGACCAGGTCGACGAGCACGATGGCGTTCGTCACAACGATGCCGATCAGCATGAGCACGCCGATCAGCGAGGCGACGCCCAGCGGCACACCCGTGACGATCTGCAGCAGGATCGCGCCGGTCGCCGCGAACGGCACCGACACGAGCAGCAGCAGGGGCTGGCGCAGCGACTTGAACGTCGCGACCATCACCACGTAGACGATGAGGATCGCGGCCAGCATCGCGAGCCCGAGCTGCGAGAACGACTCGGTCTGCTGCTCTGCGACGCCGCCGATCTCGGCGCGCGCACCGTCGGGCAGGTCGACCGCGTCGAGGGCTGCCGCGACCGACGCGGTGGCGACGGCGAGATCGTCGGACGCAGGGGGCACGGTGATCGTCGCCGTGCGGCGTCCCTGCTCGGTGGAGATCGAGGTCGGGCCGTCGCGCTGCTCGACCACTGCGAGCTCCTTCAGCGGCACGGGCCCGGTCGCCGTCGGGATCGTGAGCTCCTTCAGCGCGTCGACGGATGCCGGAGGCTCGGGGTCGACGAGGTACACCGTGAGCGCCGAGTCGTCGACCTCGACCGAGCCGATCTGCTGCGGGCGCATCGTGTTCGACACGATCGACCCGACCGCGATCTCCGACAGCCCGCGTGCCGCGGCGGCCTCGCGATCGACGACCACGGCGATGTACGGCAGCGAGGCGGAGAGGTTGTTCGTGACCTGGCCGATGCCGTCCCGTCCGTCGAGCTCGTCCATGAGCGCGTCGGTGCCCGACTGCAGGTCATCGGCGTTGGGCGCGGTCACGGTGATCTCGATGTCGCTCGATCCGAAGCCGCCCGAGCTGGCCGCGACCGTGATCTCTCCTGCGCCATCGAGCTCGTCGACCTTCTTCTGCACCTCGGCGCGCAGCTGCTCCTGGTCGGCGTCGTCGCTGGTCTGGATGGAGTAGGTGATGCCGGCGCCGCCGGAGAACGCGTCGCGCAGCGCCGAGCCGCTCGATCCGATGGAGGCCTGCACGTGCGTGATGCCGTCGACGCCGTCGAGGGCCTTCTCGACCTTCTTCGCAGCCTCGGACTTCGCCTCCAGGCTGGCGGTCTCGCCGATCTCCTGGGTGACGGTCATGGTGTTCTGCCCGGAGTCGCTGAGGAAGTTGATCTTCATCAGGGGCGCCGCGGCCAGGGTTCCGGCGAGCACGACCACGGCGAGCACGACCGTCGTGGCCGAGTGCTTCAGCGTCCAGCCGAGGATCGGCCGGTACATCCGCTGCAGGGGCGTGGGCGGGGCATCCGGATGCTCGGGATCGATCCGCGAGCCGTCCTCGGCGACCAGCGGCTTGCCGGGCCGCAGGAACCAGTACGCCAGCACCGGCACGATCGTCAGTGCCACCAGCAGCGAGGCGACCATCGCGATCGTGACGGTCATCGCGAACGGACGGAACAGCTCTCCGACCATGTCGCCGACGAACACGATCGGCAGGAAGACCGCGACGGTGGTGATCGTCGACGCGGTGATGGCGGATGCCACCTCGCGCACGGCCAGGCGGATCGCGTCGCCCTTGTCGGCACCCTCGACGTAGTGCCTCTTGATGTTCTCGATCACGACGATCGAGTCGTCGACGACGCGTCCGATGGCGATGGTGAGCGCACCGAGCGTCAGAACGTTGAGCGAGTATCCGAACGCCTGCAGCCCGATGAACGTGATCAGCACGCTCGTGGGGATGGAGATCGCCGTGACGAGCGTCGAGCGGATCGAGAGCAGGAACACGAGGATCACGATGACGGCGAACGCGAGCCCCAGCATGCCCTCGGTCGCGAGCGTCTCGATCGACTGCTGGATGTACGGCGCCTGGTCGAAGATCACGGTGAACTCGGCATCGGGAAAGGCTTCGCTGAGCTCGTCGAGCGCGGCCAGCACGCCATGCGAGACCTCGACGGTGTTCGCCGCCGGCAGCTTCGTGACCGCGATCGACAGGGCGTCCTCTCCGTCGACACGGGAGATGGAGGTGACGGGGTCTGCGACCTGCTCGACGTCGGCGACGTCGCCGATCGTGACGTCGGACCCGCTGAGCGGCAGGGCCGCGACATCATCGGCCGAGGACAGCTTCGCGCCCGACTGCACGGTGAGCGTCTCATCGCCGTCGGTGATGTCGCCGCCGGGAAGCAGCACGCCGTTCTGCTGAAGCGCCTGCCCGATCGCCTGGGGGGTCTGCCGCGCCGCCGCGAGCTTCGCCGCGTCGGGAGTGATCGTGATGCGCTGCCCGACACCGCCGACGATCTGCGCGGCGTTGACGCCGTCGACGTCCTCGAGATCGGGGATGACGGTCGTCTCGAGATCCTGCTGCGCGGTCTCGGAGTCGCCGAACCCGGTGACCGCGATCTGGATGACGGGGAAGTCGTCGATCGAGACGCTGAGCACCTGCGGGCTGACGTCCTCCGGCAGCTGCTGTGAGATGCGGTTGATGGCCTGCTGCATCTTCTGCTCGGCGGTGGCGAGGTCGGTGCCGTAGGCGAACATCGCCTGCACGATCGAGGCATTCGTCGTGCTCGTCGCGCTGCTCGACTCGAGCCCGGGCACCCCCTGGATCGCGTTCTCGATCGGCGTCGAGACGTCGTTCTCGACGACCTCGGGCGAGGCACCGGGGTAGGTGGTCATGACGACCAGTGCCGGCAGCTCGAGCGAGGGGATCAGCTCCTGCTTGAGGTTGGTGAGAGCCAGGCCGCCGAAGACGGCGGAGACGATGGTGATCAGCGCGATGAGTGCGCGGTTGCGCAGGCTGAGGGTGGCGAGGTTCGACACGCGGGTGCTCTTTCAGTCGCTCGTGGTCGTGGATTCGGTTCCGAGGATGCGCGTGAGCGCACCCTCGATCAGGCCGGCGTTCAGGGTCTCGTCATGGATGCGGGCGTGCCAGAGCACGCCGTCGATGAACACGGATGCCGCGGTGGCCCGCTCGATGCCGTACGCGGGCACGAGGAAGCCGACCATCCGCTCGGACCACCGGCGGGCGAGCGCGCGCAGCTGCGGATCGTCGACCGCGGCGGTGACGACGGCGCGGTCGGCCTCGAGCGCGCGGGCATCGGCGAGGCCCTGCACGAGGAGGTCGGTGAGCACGGCGGGGGTCGCGCCGTGCTGCTCGAGCGCCGAGCGGATGCCGTCGATGCGGGCGTCGACCCCGGTGACCAGGTGGTGCAGCGCCTCGGAGCGCAGGTCGTCGAGCGTGGCGAAGTACTGGGTGGTGGCGCCGAGCGGCACGCCGGCACGGGCTGCGATGAGGCGGTGCGTGACGGCATTGACCCCCACCTCGACGATCAGCTCGGCGGCGGCCGCGATGATCTCGCGACGGCGCGCCTCGGGGTCGCGGCGGCGACGTGGCGAATCGCTCATGGCCCCTCCCCGCATCGAAGATGTACGTCTGTACATTATGGTCCCGCGAACCTGTGCCCCGACTGGCAGACCCTCAGCCCAGAGCGCCGCCGAGTGCGAGACCGGCGCCGGCCGCGGCGAGCGAGAGCACCAGCATGCCGACGACGTCGAAGACGGCGGCCCGCTGCTCGCCGTCGCGCCACAGCGAGATCGCATCGATCATCGCCGTGCTGAAGGTCGTGTAGCCGCCGAGGAACCCCCCGCCCACCACGAGGGCCGCGCCGGGAAGCATCCCGATCACCACCCCCAGCAGCAGCGAGCCGGTGATGTTGATCACCATCACTCCCCACGGGAATCGCGATCCGGTCAGACGCGCCACGCCGATGTCGACCAGGTATCGCGTGGCCGCTCCGAGCCCGCCGCACGCCGAGGCGAGCAGGAACACGAGAGGGCTCACGACGCGCTCCTGCGGCCCAGCGCGCCCCCGAGACGCAGGCCCAGCCACGCCGCGAGGAGTCCTCCTGCGAGGCTCACGGCGATGTACCCGACGGCGAGCAGCGGCGACGCCTCCCACAGCTCCACGCCGTCGACCGCGAAGGCGCTGTAGGTGGTGAAGCCGCCGAGCAGGCCGGTGCCGAGCAGGATCCGCAGGTCGCCGGAGGGAAGACGAGCCGTCAGGACGCCCAGCAGCAGCGCGCCGACGATGTTGACCGTCAGCACGGCTGAGGGGGCGCCGGTGATCAGCATCCCGAGCCCCAGCCGCGCGGCGGTGCCGACGGCACCACCCGTCGCGGCGAGCGCGGCTCGACGCAGCACGGTGCTCGCAGGCGGTGGGGTGCTCACCTGCGTCACTCTAGTCGCGCGCTCGGGAGCCTCCGCGCCGCGCATGCATAGACTCGAGATGGCGGTGCGGCTCCGCTCCCGATGCCGCTGCACCGCCGGGAGGACGACGCTCGAGTGCTCACGCGAAGGATCTTCGGCTGGTCGCGTCTGCTGACCGCGGCCGTGTGCATCGCGGCGCTCGTGCACCGCATGCTGTGGGGTATGGGCTCTCAGACGCTCGCCGGCGCCAACTTCTTCGCGTACTTGACGATCCAGTCGAACACGGCGTTCGCCGCGCTTGCGGTCGTCGCAGGGGTGATCGCGCTGCGCCACGACGAGGATCCGGGCTGGCTGACCACCGCGCGGGCGCTCGTGCTGAGCTGGACGATCACGGCGGGCCTCGCCTTCGGGCTCATCGTCTGGCAGGCCGGCGAGAGGGGCATCCCGATCACGGTGCCCTGGTCCGACGTCATGCTGCATTTCGTGCTGCCCGCGTGGACGATCGTCGCATGGGTGTTCGGCCCCGGGCGCCGCGCGGCGTCGTGGCGGGTCGTTCCGTTCGTGCTGCTCTACCCGCTGCTGTGGGGTGTGTTCACGATCTGGCGCGGCAGCCTGATCGGCTGGTATCCGTACTACTTCCTCGATCTGAGGCAGGTGTCTGGCCTGGGCGAGATGGTGCTCAGCTGTGCCCTCGCGCTGTCGATCTTCGCGGCGGTCGCCTCCGGCCTCGTGCTGCTCAGCCGCGTGCGCCCGACCGTTCCGCCGTGGGGTGAGATCAGCCCTCGTCCTCTGGCGGCTCTGCGAAGAAGACAAGCGATGCGCGCGCGGCGATCGTCGCGTCGCGCTCGCTGAGATCGGCGAACTGCTCGGCCTCCGGGCCGCCGACGAGCCCGACGAGAACGGGCTCCCCGGTGAAGGGCTGCAGATTGAGCCAGGTGCGGATCACCGCGTCGCCTCCCACGACGTGCCAGATCGTCGCCTCGGTCGTCCAGAACGCCTCGTCGAAGCGCATCCAGACCGTCTCGACGAAACCGGATGCCAGCGCCGAGATCGCACCGCGGTGCGAGAACGGCAGGGCGGGGGCGAACTCGATGCCCTGCTTCTGCAGCACGCCGAGCGGCGCCGTGACGATCACGCGGTCGTATGAGAGCGCCTCCCCTGTGCCCAGGCGCAGGCTCACGCCTCTGTCGTCGTAGGCGATGCGCACGACGGGCGACGCGGTGGTGACGTCGAGCCCGTCGAGGTGCTCGTTCAGGAAGGCGTCCAGATCGCCGATCACCCCGTGCACGGCGTCGGCGGGGAACGCGGGCGGGTACCAGCTCGAGGCTCGCGCCGGGTCGGCGCCGGTCATCGCCGCCATCCAGCCGAGGGATGCGGCGAGCGCCGGGTCTTCGGGGTCGGCGCCACTCGCGATGAGGGCGTCGATGATGGGCAGGTCGGATGCCTGCGACTCGGCGCTCTGGACGGCCTGGGCCACGGCGGTGCCGTCGACCGCCGGCGCCTCGCCGTCGGCTGTCCGCGCCGTCGGCGCGTCGAGCGTCAATGTGCGATCGCCGATGTCGACGAGCCGGTCGCCGAGGGCGGTGAGCTCGTCGCCGCCGAGCAGCCAGGCGCCCAGCTGCGGCGGGATCGGCCACTGCTCGTCATCGACCTCGCTGCGGATGCGTCCGCCGAGCCGCTCGCGGGCCTCGAACACGGTGACGTCGTGGCCGGCATCCGCCAGCATCCGGGCGGCGATCACGCCCGCGGCACCCGCGCCGACCACGGCGATCCGCTCGGTGTCGCCGGCGCTGGCGATGAGGGCGAGCGCGGCGCGGCGCGCGGCGTCGACCGCGCCGATCACGGTGCCGGGATTCGCGGTGTCGACGGCCTCGCCCGCGAAGAACACGCGGTCGAGCACCGGCTCGGCGAGCCGCTCGCGCTCACCTGGGTCGGCGCCGACGGGCAGGTAGCTGATCGACCCGAACGAGTAGGGATCGGTGGCCCAGGTGCTGCGCAGCCAGCCGGCCGGCGCCGGCACAGCCGACGGAGCCGTGGGCCTGGGCCCTGGGGTCTTGGTGCGCGTCGGTGCGGGCTGGGGCTCGGGCGTGCAGGCGGCGAGCAGCAGTCCGACGGCGCCCGCTCCGGCGCCGACGAGCAGGGTGCGGCGCGTGATGCTCATCGTGCCTGCCAGACTACCCGCGGGATACGCACGCGCGCTCGGGCGGAGAACGCACGCAAGGGAGGAGCCCAGACACACGAGCTCCCTCCCGAGCCTGCGAACCCCTCCCGAACGTGCGGCGCGAGAACCCTCGGGGCGGGTGCCTTACAGGTTCGCCTCGGCGTAGACGCGCAGCGCGTCGCGCACGAACTCGGCGCCGGCGGTGCCGCCGTCGCCGGTGGCGTAGTTGGCCCCGAATCGCGGGTCGGCGACGTACATCTCGCCGAGCCCGATCACGTACGTCTTCACGTCGCCACCGGGGACGGATGCCGGGGTGCCGGGAATGCCGGTGAGCCACTCGACGTGACGACGGGCGATGTCCTGCGCCTCATCCGATTCCGGGTCGACGCCGCTCTCGGCGGCGGCGATCCAGTCGCGACCAAGATCGGCGACGCGCTGCTGCCATGCGCTGCGCTCGTCGGCGCTCATGCCGCGCCACCAGCGGTCGCTGTCGGCGTAGGCGTTCTTTCCCCAGCGCTGTTCGACCTCGTCCTTGTACTGCGTGTGGTCGAAGCCGTCGAACATGTTCTCGGCCATGATCTCTTCTCCTTCTCTCAATGCGTTGATGGTGTTCTCGACGGACGCGATCTGGCGCAGCATCCGCTGCTGCTCCTGGCGCAGCCAGGCGAGATGCGTCTCGAGGGCGGATGCCTCTGCGCGGCGTCCTGATCCCACGGACGGGTTCAGGACCTCGGCGATCTGCGGAAGACCGAGCCCGAGCTCGCGCAGCAGGAGGATGCGCTGCAGGCGCACGAGCGCCGCCTGGTCGTAGTGCCGGTATCCGTTGTGCGCGATGCGCGACGGCGCGAGCAGTCCGATGTCGTCGTAGTGACGCAGCGTGCGGCTCGTCGTCCCCGCCAGCCGGGCGATCTCCTGGATCGACCAGTCCATGACGTCTCCTCTCGTCGATGACTCCACCGTAGAAGTTGACGTTGCGTCAAGGTCAAACGGCGTTCAGCGCATTGCCAGGCACAAATCGAGATATATCGTGTTACAGTGAGTCCAACGCGATATATCTTGATATCGACTCACCAAGGAGAAACGACATGACCGAGAAGTGGCTCATCGCCCCCGGCGAGGAACGCGTCATCGACATCGACTCCGCCTCCCGCCTCAAGGTCGGGCTCGTCGGCGGCCAGGTCGATGTGATCGCGCACGACGAACCGGGCATCCGCATCGAGGTGCACGGGGTGACCGTCAAGGACCTGCGCATCGAATCCGACGGCACCCAGGTCGAGATCGACCACCCGCAGATCGGGTGGGACAACTTCCTCGACGTGTTCCGCAACTTCGGCGCAGGCGGCCCCAAGGCCGAGGTCAGCATCGCCGTACCGCGCGCCATCGCCCTCACGCTCGGCGTCGTCAGTGCAGGAGCGCTCGTCTCGGGCATCCGCAACGACGCCAAGCTCAACACCGTCTCGGGAGACCTCATCGCCGACGGCATCAGCGGCGATCTGACGGCCAACTCCGTCTCGGGCGATGTGCAGGTGCGGGCCCTCACCGGCTCGATCAACGCGAACAGCGTCTCCGGAGACGTCGCGGTGACCGGCAGCCTGCGCAAGGCGACCGTCGACACGGTCTCGGGGTCGATCCTCGTCGACGCGGTCGGCGACATCAACACGATCAACCTCAACACCGTCTCGGGCGGGATGACCGTGCGTCTCGACGAGACCCTGCCTGCCAACTACGTGCTGCGCAGCATGAGCGGTCGACTGACGGTCGACGGCGTCGAGCGCTCCAGCGGCGGCCCCAGCAGCTACACAGGGCAGATCGGCGAACTCGCCGGCAGCTTCGTCGACGTGCGGGCCAACTCGGTCTCGGGCGGGGTCACGGTGCTTCGTCGCCCGCAGGTGTCGGTCGCCGACGACGCGGAGTGGGAATCATGAGCCCCGCGGTCTTCTCGCACGGCGATCTGCGCCTGTACCTGCTGTCGCTGCTCGACGAGGCGCCGCAGCACGGCTACGGCATCATCCAGGCGCTCACCGACCGCACGGGCGGAACGTACACGCCCAGCGCCGGAACGATCTATCCGCGGCTCGCGAAGCTCGAGGAGGAGGGCCTGGTCTCCAAGACCGTCGACGGCCGCACCACGATCTACGCGATCACCGATGCAGGACGCGCCGAGCTGGCCGCTCGCGAGGGCGACCTCGCCGGCATCGAGCAGGGTCTCGCCGACTCGGTGCGGCTGATCGCCAACGAGGTGCGCCAGAGCGTGCAGGACGCGATGCGCAGCCTTCGCGCCGACCTCGCCACTGCCGCCCACGAAGAGCATCGCGCGGCGAAGTCTCGCCCGCGCTTCGACGGGATGAGCGATGACCGGGTCACCAGCCGCGAGCACCTGCAGCGGGCGGATGCCTCGATCAACGCATTCCGTGCCCAGGTTCGCACCGACCTGCGCACGCATGTCGCCCGCGGAGGCTCGCTTCCGGCATCCGTCGTCACCGAGCTCGAGCACGCGATGGACGAGGCGTCGCGCGCCGTCACCCGCGCGCTCAGCACTCTGTCGACGGAGCAGTAGCACCCGCTCACGACGCCCTCTCCCGACGGATCGGGAGGGGGCGTCGTCATGTCAGGCCGGATCGACGGTCGTTCCGCGCGACTCCGGCCCGTCCTTCGGCGCCCTGGGGGCGGATGCCAGAATCAACCCGATCAGGCCCTGCAGCACGGCACCGGCGATCATGACCACCAGCACCGGCGCCCACTCGCCGCCCGAGCTGTACCAGGCTCCTGCACCGAGCGGTCCGACCGTCGAGATCGCGTAGCCCACGCCCTGCGCCACACCCGACACCCGCGTCGCCTCCGCGGCACCGCTGCCCGCTCGCGCGATCAGCGCGAGGGTCAGGGGGAAGGCGGCCATGCCGACGCCCATCAGCACAGCCCACAGCTCGGGAGCGGCCGAGGGCGCGAGCCACAGCCCCAGCATGCCGACGGCGGTGCCCAGCGAGACGGCGACGACGCCGATGCGCACGCCGCGCAGCGTGTGCGCCATGCTCACCGCGACGATCCCGGCCGGGATGCTGACCACGATCACGATCCCGAGCAGCACGCCGGCCCGCGCGGGACTGATCCCCGTCTCGACCGCGATCGTCGGCAGCCATCCCATGATCACGAACGCCAGCAGCGCCTGCAGCGCGAAGAAGACGGTGAGCGCCCACGTGCCCTGCGGCAGCGGAGTGCGCACCTGCGAGACGGGGGCCGCGAGAGCGCCGTCGATGTCGTGACCACGTGCGGCGACCACCCAGACGACGAGCGCGAGCAGGGCGAACACCGCCCACGAGCCGAGCCCCACGGACGCCGAGCCGAACACATGCGCGACAGGCACTCCCGCCGACGCGCCGATCGCCGCCGAAGCGGAGAGGACGGTCGTGTACGCGGTCGTCACCGACCGGATCCGGCTGCCGCTGGTTGCGCGCACGAGCGCAGGCAGCATGACGTTGACGACCGCGATCCCGGCCGTCGCGAGCACCGTGCCGCCGACGATCGCCGCGGAATGAGGAGCGAAGCGCACCAGCATCCCGACCGCGACCGCCGCCATCGCCCACGTGACCGCGGCGACCGCGCCGATGCGCCGGCTCAGCCACGGCGTGAACACGCCACCCACCGCGAACATGGCGGTCGGCAGCGCCGGAATGAGGATCGCGGCCCGCGGCGTCAGCGCACCCTCGTCGATCAGAAGGGGCAGCAGCACCGATGCCGTCGTCACGGCGAGGCGCAGGTTGACCGCGAGCAGCAGCAGCGCGACCAGCATGAGCGCGAAGGTGCGACGGGTGGACAGGTTCACCTGTCCATTGAAGTCGCCCGCGGCGCTGTCCGCGAATCCGTTCCGGCTGCCGGAGCGCTGCAGCGCGTCTACTCCGTCCAGATGTCCTTCTGATCATCGGGCACCGAATCGCCCTGCGGCACGACGAGCACCGAGCGGTGCTGCCGGTGGGCGAGGCGGGCCGCGACCGACCCGGTGAAGAACTCGCGGATCGACTCGCCGATGCCGCGCTTGCGCGTGCCGACGACGATCAGCTGCGCGTCGAGCTTCTCGGCCAGCTGCTTGATCGCCAGCGCCGGGTCGCCGACGAGCTGACGTGCCGTCCACGGCACGTCGACCTCGGCGAGAGCCTGCTCGGCCGCGCGCTGCACGTCTTCGAACTCGGCTGCGCCCGCGTCGAGGTTCAGGTCGATGGGCGCCGAGTGCACGTAGCCGTCCGGGTCCTCGTAGGTGACGAAGCGGGTCACGTCGACGTGCACGACGACGAGGGGCGCGCTCAGCAGTCGCGCGTAGCGCAGCGCCTCATCGAGGACGTGCGGCGGCTGGCCCGGCTGGAGGCCGACGATGACTGCTTTCTGCAGGGCCGCGTTCTGTGCCGCTTCATCAGCTGCTCTTGGCGTGGAATCCGTCATGTCGATCCTTCCGCAGGGCGGCCGCAGGACGGCCGGATGCTCTGGCGTGCGTGCTATCCTGAATGCTACTCTTACCGGCTTCGCGCCGGTGCCGTGAATATCATCGGGCCCTGCACAAGCCCGCTGCTGAACTCGTAAAAGGGGGTCTCGCGCATGGGCCGTGGCCGTCAGAAGGCGAAGCACACCAAGATCGCCCGCGAACTCAAGTCGTACAGTCCCGACGTGAACTTCTCCGCACTGGAGAGTGAGCTCGGACACCCGGCGTCAGACGACCAGTACGTCGACAAGTGGGCCGACCTGTACGAGGACGAAGACGAGGACGAGCTCGAGCGAGCCTGATTCTTCCCTCCGCGCCCTGAGTCCGTCGAAGGGCAGACACCCTGGCGACCGGCATCCGCCGCGTCGACCAGGGTTTTCGTCGTCGGACCGGGCGCCTCACGGCGAGGGGTGACCCCGCTCACCAGCGACCGTGCCTGCGCTCCCACTCGTCTTCGACGGTGACCCGACGACCGGCGATCATGCCGGCGGGGAAGGTCAGCACGAGCACGGCGGCGACAGCGATGATCGGCACGGTCCAGCCGCCGGTGGCGTCATGCAGTATCCCTATCAGCACCGGGAAGACCGCGGCGAGCACATAACCGGCGCTCTGCACGAAGCTCGACAGCAGCACAGCGTTCTCGGGTGTGCGCGAGCGGATGCTGATCAGGACCAGGGCCAGCGGGAACGACACCCCGACCAGGCCGAAGAGGGTCATCCACAGCCAGAGCAGCTCGGGCACGGGGAACAGGAGCAGCCCCAGCAGACCGGTCAGCGCGCCGACGGTCCCGACGATGAACAGAGGCCGCGTCGCCTGGAATCGCACGACCAGAACCGGCACGAGCAGCCCGGCGGGCAGGCCGATGAACGCCCACAGCGACAGCAGGAACCCGGCCGTCGCGGCATCCACGCCGGCGGTGTCGATCAGGATCGACGGCAGCCACGCGAACGAGACGTACGCCATCGTCGACGACGTGCCGAAGGTCAACGCGAGCGCCCACACCAGCGGAATCCGAGCGAGCCGCGCGAACAGGCGGCGGTTGGTGGGCGCGGTGGCGATCGGACCGGTCGCGGCGAACACCGGCTCGTCCGGTGCACCCTCCGGCCCATGCCCGACGCGCACCCCCGCTGCATCCGACGCCCCGGAACGCGGAGCCGGAGCCGAACCGCCGCCGGGCGCTGGTCGGAGCAGCATCACCAGCCACGGGACGACGCCGGCGAACGCGAAGGCCGCCCACATCGCCATCGAGAATCGCCAGCCGAGGGCATCCGCCACGGGCACGGCGACCAGCGGCGGCACGAAGGTCGAGAACGCCATCGTCGTGGTGTAGACCGTCATCATCACGCCGATGCGGTCGGCGAAGTACTTCTTCACGAGCGGCGGCAGCAGGATGTTCGCCATGCCCACGCCGGCGAAGATCACCGCCGTGCCCAACAGCAGCCCGATCGAGTCGACGGCGAAGCCGCGGCCGACCAGTCCGACGGTGATCGCGCTCAGGGCGATCACGGTCAGGCGCTCGATGCCGAGCCTGCGCTCGAGCATCGGGGTCAGGATGCCGAAGACCGCGAAGCACGCCGGGGGCAGAGTGCCGATCACGCCGAGCACCGCCGGCGGGACCGCGAAGTCCTCGCCGATCAGGTCTACGACGGGAGAGAGCGAGGCGACGGCCGAGCGCAGCGAGAAGGCGCAGAGCAGGATGCCGAGCACCGCCAGCATCCGACCGCGCCACCGCGGCTGCGCCGAGGCGCTCACGACGACTGCGACTGCTCGACCCAGGCGAGGTACTCGGGCGTGACGGTGCCCGTGACGTAACGTCCGTCGAAGCAGCTCATGTCGAGGTCGGTGAGCTCGGTGCCCTCGATGATCGCCGCCTTGAGGTCGTCGACCTCCTGGTACACGATCCGGTCGCAGCCCAGCTCCGCAGCGATCTCGGGGATGGTGCGGTCGTGAGCGATGAGCTCGTGCCGGGAGGGCATGTTGATGCCGTACACGTGCGGGTGCCGCACAGGCGGGGCGGCCGAGGCGAAGATCACCGACTTCGCACCGGCGTCCCTGGCCATCTGGATGATCTGCTTGCTCGTCGTGCCCCGCACGATCGAGTCGTCGATGAGCAGCACGTTCTTGCCGCGGAACTCCGCCGACATCGCGTTGAGCTTCTGGCGCACGCTCTTCTTGCGCACGGCCTGCCCCGGCATGATGAACGTGCGGCCGACGTAGCGGTTCTTGTAGAAGCCCTCGCGGTACTCCTTGCCCAGCTTGCGCGCCACCTGCATGGCAGACGGACGCGACGAGTCGGGGATCGGCATGACCACGTCGATCTCGTCGAGCGGCACATGCTTCGCGATGGTGTCGGCGAGGCGATCGCCCATCCGCAGGCGCGACTCGTACACCGAGACGCCGTTCATCACCGAGTCGGGGCGTGCGAGGTACACGTACTCGAACGCGCACGGGACGAGCTGCGGGTTCTCGGCGCACTGGCGCGAGAACAGCTCGCCCTCGTTCGTGATGAAGACCGCCTCGCCCGGCTCGACCTCGCGGACGACCTCGTAGTCGGCGTTCTCGAGCACGAGCGACTCGCTGGTCACGACCCACTCGTCGTGCCCCTCGGCGGCCGCACGGCGGCCGAGGATCAGCGGGCGGATGCCGAACGGGTCGCGGAACGCGAGAAGGCCGTGTCCGGCGATGATCGAGATCACCGCGTAGGCGCCCTCGATGCGGTTGTGCGTGCGCGCGACGGCGTCGAAGATGCGGTCGGCGTCGAGATCGACGCTCGAGGTGGATGCCTGCAGCTCACCCGCGAGGACGTTGAGCAGCAGCTCTGTGTCGCTCGACGAGTTCAGGTGCCTGCGGTCGCGGTTGGCCATATCGGCGGTCAGCTCGCGGGTGTTGGTGAGGTTGCCGTTGTGCACGAGGACGATGCCGTAGGGCGCGTTCACGTAGAACGGCTGCATCTCCTCCTCGTTCGAGGCTGTGCCCTTGGTCGCGTAGCGCACGTGTCCGAGGCCGATCTTGCCGAGCAGTGCTCGCATGTCGCGCGTGCGGAAGGCCTCGCGCACCATGCCCTCGGCCTTCGCCATGTGCATGACGCCGTTCGGCTCTGCCGTGGCGATGCCCGTGGCATCCTGCCCGCGATGCTGCAGCAGCAGCAGGGCGTCGTAGATATCCTGGTTGACCGGTCCGTTGCCGACCATTCCGACGATGCCGCACATGGGTGTTACTTCGCTCCGTCCGCGTATGCGCCGACCAGGCGCACTGCCCCGCCGTCGACGCCCTTGGCGCCCTCTTCGAATTCGCCGTCCGGACGTGCACCGGTGTGCACCGTGGCGACCTGCCATGCGGCGATGCCCTGCGCGCCGATCGCGGCGATCGCGGCGTCCTTCTGCTCCGCCGCCACCACCGCGAGGAAGCCGATGCCGAGGTTCCAGGTGCCCTCGGTGTCGACGATCGGCGTGCTCGCGATGTCGGCCAGCACACGGAAGACGGGACTGGGCGTCCATGTCGACCGGTCGACCTCGGCCCAGCTGCCCTGCGGCAGCACGCGGGCGAGGTTGGCGGCGATGCCGCCGCCGGTCACGTGGCTCAGCGAGTGCACGGCCCCGGGGAGGGCTTCGATGAGCCTCAGCAGCGGGGTCGTGTACAGGCGAGTCGGCTCGAGCAGCGCCTCGCCCCAGGTGGTGCCGAAATCTGTCGCGTTGTCGCCGTAGCCGATGCCGGCGTTGGCGACGATGTGGCGCACGAGCGAGTAGCCGTTGGAGTGCAGACCGCTCGATCCGAGCGCGATCACGGCGTCGCCGTCCTGAACCAGGTGCGCGCCGAGCAGGGCATCCGCCTCGACGACTCCCGTCGCGGCACCCGCGACGTCGTAGTCGCGCGGGCCGAGCAGACCCGGGTGCTCTGCGGTCTCACCGCCGACCAGCGCGGTGCCGGTGGCCGAGCAGGCCTCGGCGATGCCGCGCACGATGTCGGCGATGCGCTCCGGCACGACCTTGCCGCAGGCGATGTAGTCGGTCATGAACAGCGGCTTGGCGCCGACCACGACGATGTCGTCGACGACCATGCCGACCAGGTCCTGCCCGATCGTGTCGTGCTTGTCGATGGCCTGCGCGATCGCGACCTTCGTGCCGACCCCGTCGGTGCTGCTGGCGAGCAGCGGACGCGTGTAGCCGAGCAGCGCGCTGGCGTCGAACATGCCGGCGAAGCCGCCTACGCCCCCGATCACCTCGGGTCCATGCGTCGCGCGCACGGAGGCCTTCATGAGTTCGACGGCGAGATCGCCTGCAGCGGTGTCGACGCCGGCCTGGGCATAGGGATTGGTGGGGGTGTCTGCCACACGTCAAGCCTACCGGCCCGCGCGGCTGCATCGACCCCGCGTCTCGGTGCTCTCGCGGCAGCTCTCGACACCCTGTGCTAGTATGGGCGGTTGCGCGAAGTTCCGCCGTATCTCACCGGCGCAGCGCACACATTCCGGCCGGGCATGAGTGGCCGATCCGCACCGATGCGGGTCACGGCGCCCCGGCCGAACCACAGGCGGCAGCATGCCGCCCGCAGACAGACCAGAGATCATGAGCAGTACCAGCACTTCAGCGCGCTCCGGCGCGCCCATCCACGATCACGACCACGACCACGCAGCCGACACCGAACCGGTGGAGCTGGCCTGGCGCCAGGCCGATGACGACGTCTTCGTCGCGACCAGCCGAGGCGAGTTCGCCGGCTTCGTGACCGTCGACGACACCGCTCACGTGGTGCACGACAGCCACAGCCGCCGCATCGGCAGCTACCCCAGCCTCGCCGCCGCTCGGCAGGCGCTGGTGGATGCCACGCGGCCGCCTTCGCGCAGCCGCGAGCGTCTGCGCCGCCGCATCCTCGCGCGCCGACGCTGACCGTCGCACGCTCCCCCGTCTGCACCGTCAGCATCAGTGCCGTCGGCGGGCTGTTGACCATACGATGGGGCCATGGTCGACAAGCCGCAGTGGCTGATCCGCGAGGACGCCGGCACCTCGGTGCTCGTCGCGCTCGCCCTGCGGCAGCTGCTCGGCATCCGGGCTCCGGAGGATCTGCCGGCGCTGCGCGGGCTCGACGTGCGTCGCCCCGACGCGACCGAGGTCGATGACGCGCTCGAGAAGCAGTGGCGCGACTACTGGGACATGACCGTCGAGCCGCGTGCGCACCGCTCGGAGGTGCCGCTCGATCTCGTCGAGGGGTTCGACACTCTCATCGCTCTGCCGACCACGGGCGCCGAGGAGCTGCGCGATGCCATCGTGCCGCACGCGGACGCCGTGCTGCACTATGCCCAGCGTGCGCACAACAGATACGTCGACTCGGTCAGCTCCTCGGGCGGGGCGTACCGCGCGTACGCCAGCGCGATCGCCGAGTTCGAGCGCGAGATCGGGCGCCGCGCGCACTCGTTCGAGCTGAACGTGCAGGTGCTGCCGTTCACCCAGCGCGGCATCTGGTGGATCGGCGCGCTCAGCGTCGCCGTGACCGACGGACTGCGGCGCGACGTGGTCGCCTTCGATGCGGCGATGCGTCCGGTGATCGCCGAGCTGGCCTAGGCCTGGTCGTCGTCGTTCTCGACGACGACCTCGTGCTCGACGCGCACGACCCTGGCGTGCTTGCGGGCCGCACGATCGAGTCCCACGGCGATGATGCCGCCGAGCGCCACCCCGATCGGCACCGTCCACAGCAGTGCGAAGCCGAACACCTGCCCGGGCGGGTAGACGACCCCGAGCACGTCGGAGGGCTCGTATGAGCCGAGCAGCGTCAGGATGCCCGCCACGATGACGCCCACCACGGCGCCCGTCACCATGAACACGCCGTAGCGCGGCACGGGGCGGATCTTCGCTTCGACCGTGGAGTGGCTGGGTGTGCGGGACATGCTCCCATTCTCCCACGCCCCGTCTATGCGCGGGCGCCTACGCGTGGGCGGCCGCCCTGTCGACGGCAGGCGACGGTAGCGGGGATCGGGATCAGGGGCGAAGGGGGAGAAGGTCGGAGAGGTCGGCCCTGGTTCCGGATGCCATGACGCGGCCGGCTGCGACAGCATCCGCCCATTGCTCGGCACCGGTCGCCAGGGCGATCCAGGTCGCAGCCTCCATCTCCACCACGTTCGGAGGCGTGCCGCGGGTGTGCCTCGGCCCCTGCACGACCTGCACGGCGCCGAACGGAGGCACGCGCACCTCGACGCTGTTGCCCGGCGCCTTCTCGTCGAGCAGCTGCAGCAGATAGCGCACGGCAGTGGCGGTCGCCGTCCGTGCCGCGCCGCCCGCGGCGACCGCCGCGAGCGCATCGCGCCCCGCCCCCACGTCGATCCTGCGCGCCGCCATACCTCCAGGCTACGCGCCCCCTCCCTCTCCCTCTTCCCTTCCGCTCAGAGCCGTGAACGTCCGGAGATGGGAACTCCGCGCGCGGGGCGGCATAGGCTCGGATCCGATGACTGGTCCTGCTGAAGAGATGCGCGGCGCCCGCGCCGAGCTGATCGCGGCCGCCCGCGACGGCCGCACCTGGATGCCTCCATTCCCGCAGCCCGTGAACGAACCCGCTGCCGCATCGGTGCTCATCCTGTTCGGCCGGCTCGACAGCATCCCCGCCCGCACCGATGCCGAGACCGTGTCCGCCGACCTCGACGTGCTGCTGCAGCGGCGCGCCGCGACCCTCTCGTCGCACCCGGGCCAGGTGGCGTTCCCCGGCGGGAGACGCGACCCCGGCGACAAGGACGCGGTCGACACCGCGCTGCGTGAGGCGCGGGAGGAGACAGGGCTCGACCCGTCGGGAGTCGAGATCCTGGCGACGCTGCCCGAGCTGCCCCTCGCGGCGAGCAACCATCTGGTCACTCCCGTGCTCGGCTGGTGGCGCACGCCGTCGCGTGTCGCGGCGGTCGACCACGCAGAGACCGTCGACGTGTTCCGCGTGCCGGTCGCGCAGCTCGTCGATCCCGCCAACCGGCACACCTCGACGCTGACCCGCGACGGCCTGACCTACCGCGGTCCCGCGTTCGACATCGACGGCACGCTCGTGTGGGGCTTCACCGCAGGCATCCTGAGCGCTCTCTTCGACGCGACCGGCTGGGCGCAGCCATGGGACCGCAGCATCGAGCGCCCCGTCACGATCTGATCGCCTCGATGCCGCGCCGGTAGGCTGGCGGCATGAAGATCCTCGTCCTCGGCTCGGGCGCGCGCGAGCACGCGATCATCCTCTCCCTGCGATCGGAGCAGACCGATCACGAGATCTTCGCCGCACCCGGCAACGCCGGTATCGCGCAGGATGCGACGCTGGTCGACCTGGATCAGCTCGACGGCGCCGCCGTCGCCGGCTTCGCGAACGAGCACGGCATCGACCTCGTGGTCGTCGGCCCCGAGGCACCCCTCGTCGCCGGCGTCGCCGACGTGCTGCGCGAGCGGGGCATCCCGGTCTTCGGCCCCGGCCGCGCCGCAGCGCAGCTGGAGGGCTCGAAGGCGTTCGCGAAGCGGATCATGGATGCCGCAGGCGTGCCCACCGGGCGCGCGGTGCGCGCGGCCACGGTCGCCGAGGTCGAGTCGGCGTTCGACGACCTCGGCGCCCCTCACGTCGTGAAGGCCGACGGCCTCGCTGCGGGCAAGGGCGTCATCGTGACCGCCGACCGGGCCGAGGCTCTGGCGCACGCCGAGCACTACCTGCCATCTGGCCCGGTGCTCGTCGAAGAGTTCCTCACCGGTCCCGAGGTGTCGCTCTTCTTCCTCAGCGACGGCGACACCGTGCGCGCCCTCAGCCCGGCGCAGGACTTCAAGCGGGCGCTCGACGGCGACGGCGGACCGAACACCGGCGGCATGGGCGCGTACTCCCCCTGCCCTGGCTCTCCGACGGCTTCGGCAGCGTCGAGGCGTTCGTCGCCGAGGTGACCGAGACGGTCGCCGTGCCCGTCGTGCGTCAGCTCGATGCCGAGGGCACGCCGTTCATCGGCCTGCTCTACGCCGGCCTCATCCTCACCCCGGCCGGCGTGCGGGTGATCGAGTTCAACGCCCGCTTCGGCGACCCCGAGACCCAGGTCGTGCTGCCGCGCCTGCGCACACCGCTGTCTCGTCTGCTGCTCGCCGCCGCGTCGGGCACCCTCGAGGACGAGCCGCAGCCCGAGTTCTCCGACGAGGTCGCGATCACCGTGGTGCTGGCGAGCGAGGGGTATCCCGAGTCCCCGCAGACCGGCCGCATGATCGAGGGGCTGGCGGATGCGGCATCCGTCGACGGCGTCTCGATCGTGCACGCGGCGACCGGCGCTCCGGATGCCCCCGGCGGGTCGCTCATCGCGACCGGCGGGCGGGTGCTGAACGTCGTCGCCACCGGATCCGACTTCGCGGATGCCCGTGCCCGCGCCTACGAGGCGATCGGCCGCATCTCGCTCGACGGCGCGCACTACCGCCACGACATCGCCGCCCGCGTCGCCGAGTAGGTTCGCGGAGTCGCATCCGCCGGCATCCGCATCCGCCTTCATCCGTCGCATCCGCCCGGACGGATGTCGGCAGCATTCACGCATGTCGGCGGGAACAGCCCGTTCCTGCCGACATGCGTGCATCGCGCCGACATCCGTGTGGCACCCGCGCCCGGATGCACGCGCGCGTCCCTATCCGGAGCACGGGCGTGGGGCACCGTGGCGCATCGGCCGTGACACATTAGCGACAGCTTCATAAACCAGTAGTTAACGACTGTTAAGCATCTTTTGCTTGACCTTCGGTAAAAGATCCCTATGCTGAGGGACAGGCCCGACGGCGCAGTCGAGCCTCGGCGCGAGCCGTCCTCCCCTCAGAAAAGGACACGCAATGCACCACGATCACGCTCACCCCACGATCTCGCCGAAGCCGATGAGCCGCCGGACGATGCTCAAGGCCCTGGCCGCGTCGTCGGTCGCCGTCAGCCTCGGAGGCGCGGCATTCGGCGCCTCGGCAGCGACCGCCGCGCCCCCGGCACATGCCGCAGACGGCAAGGGGGCCCGCCTCGTGCCCAAGAGCCGCATCGGCATCCAGCTGTTCACCGTGCGCGACAAGGTCGCATCGGTCGGCTTCCGCGCCGTCTTCGAGGAGCTCGCCGAGATCGGCTTCTCGGATGTCGAGTTCGCCGGCTACACGCAGGGCAACGTCGGCCCGATCACCATCGCCGAGATCCGCCGTCTGCTCGATGACAACGGACTGCGGGCGACGGGATCGCACGTCAACCTCACGCCGGCGAACATCGACCAGCAGATCGAGATCGCCCACCAGCTGGGCACGCAGTTCCTCGGTCAGGGCGGCCCCATCACCCGCACCAACACCGTCTCGGGGTGGACGACGGCGGCGCAGACATGGAACGAGATGGGCGCGAAGGCGGCCGCATCGGGCATCCGGCTCTACGCCCACAACCACGCCGGAGAGTTCGGCTTCACCTCCGACGACCCGACCCGACGAGTGTACGACCTGCTCTGGGACGAGTTCGACCCCGCTCTGGTCGCGTTCGAGATGGATGTCTTCTGGGCGCACGTCGGCCAGCACCTGAGCCCCGGGTTCTCGCCGATCGACTACGTGCTGCGCGACCCCGACCGCTTCCCGCTGCTGCACCTCAAGGACGGCAAGCTGAACCCAGAGAGCGGCAACGGCTACGACATCATCGAGTTCGGCGCCGGCGACATCGACTACCAGTCGTTCCTTGCTCCGCTGCGCAACCGCGGGCAGCGCTGGGGCATGTACGAGCAGGACAACGCCGCGACGACGGCCGTTGCGCCCAACCCCCTCGACTCGCTCGGCAATGCCGCACGCAGCTATCGCGGCATCGAGGGCCTGCGGGGCGGTGACGCGAGCGGTCGCTGATCGGATCGCATGATCTCGCGACGAAGGAGCGGATGCCCGGATCGGGGCATCCGCTCCTTCTTTCGACGGGATAGCGGCCACTGAGAGCGGCCATCCCGGTCAGCCGTTGAGCGAGAAGCTCTGGGGAAGGATCGCGGGCGAGAGAGCGTGCTCGACCGCGAGCATGCTCGCGCCGATCACCGCGGCGCGGCCGGCGGTCGCGGCAGGGGCGATGGTGAGATGCTCGGTCGCCAGCGGTGTCGAGCGCGTGTAGACGACCTCGCGCACGCCCGCGATGAGGTGCTCACCGACGCGGGCCATCGCTCCGCCGATCGAGATGACCGACGGATTCAAGAGGCTCACCGACGCAGTGAGCACCTCGCCGATATCGCGTCCTGCCTGCCGCACGGCCTGAATCGCCTCGAGATTGCCTGCCTTGACCAGCTCGACGACATCGGCGCCGGAACGAGCCGGCACCCCCAGCGCCGTCAGCGCACGGGCGATCGCCGGACCGGATGCCAGGGCTTCGAGGCATCCGCGATTGCCGCACTGGCAGGGCACGTCCGACCCTCTCGCCACGCGCACGTGGCCGATGTCGCCGGCGATGCCCTGCGCACCCCGCAGCAGTCGCCCGTCCGACACGATGCCCGCACCGATGCCTGTGGCGACCTTCACGAAGATGAGGTGATCGGCCTTCGGCCAGGCCACCGAGCGCTCGCCGAGCGCGGAGATGTTCACGTCGTTGTCGACGAGCACGGGCACCTGCAGGTGCTGCTGCACCCATCCGGGCACGTCGAAACGGTCCCACCCCGGCATGATCGGCGGGTTGGTCGGACGACCTGCCGGGTACTCGACCGGCCCAGGCACTCCCATGCCGACCGCTGCGATGCGGTCTTTGCCCAGTCCCGATTCGCTCATCAGCGCGAGGGCCGTCTCCGACACCCAGGTGAGCACGGCCTCGGGCCCCTGCGCGACCTCGATCTGACCGGTGCGCTCCGAGAGGATGCCGCCCGTCAGGTCGGATACGGCCACCGTGGTGTGCGATGCGCCGATGTCGACGGCCAGCACCACTTTCGCCGCGGGGTTCAGCGCGAACTGCGACGGCGGGCGCCCTCCGGTCGAGGTGGCGTCGGCCACGGCGGTGATCAGTCCCGCCTGCATGAGCTCATCGACGCGGGCCGCGACCGTCGAACGCGCCAGCCCCGTGGCCTTCGCCAACTGGGCCCGCGTACGCGGCATCCCGTCGCGCAGCAGCTGGAAGAGTTCGCCGACGCCGACCGAACTCACATTCGAACCCATTCATCTCCCTGTGTCTCGCGGTCGGTCCGACGCGCCACCAGGGCGATCGGCGGCACTGACCTCAGTAGGCGAAGTCTACGCGGCCCGCCGGCCGCGCCCAGATCCGGGGGCTCAGGTCGAGCGTCCCACGCGCTTGACGGCGAAGCGCTGCTGAAGCAGCACGGCGATCACGATGATCACGCCCTTCGTGACCGACTGCATCGACGAGCTGAGGTTGTTCTGCACGAACACGTTCGTGAGCGTGGCGAAGATGAGCACGCCCAGCACGGTGCCGACGATGGTGCCACGGCCGCCGATCAGCAGCGTTCCTCCGACGACGACGGCGGCGATCACGTCGAGCTCGAGCAGCGTCCCGTGCGTCGAGGTGCCGGCGGTGGTGCGGCCCATGATCATGACCGCGCCGATGCCCACGGTGAGCCCGGCGAGCGCGTACAGCCACATCGTGTGACGCTTGACCTTGATTCCGGCCAGGCGTGCGGCCTCGGCGTTGCCGCCGATGGCGACGGTGCGGCGCCCGAAGGTCGTCCGGTTGAGCAGCAGCCAGCCGAGCACGGCGACGACGACGAAGATCCAGATGAGCATGTCGATGCCGAGGATGTCGGCGTTGAGCGCCTTCACGAAATCGCGGTCGGAGATGACCAGCGTGCGGTTGTTCGCGAGGATCTCGGCCAGCCCACGCGCGCCGACCAGCATCGCGAGCGTGGCCATGAAGGCGATGACCTTGCCATAGGCGATGACCACGCCGTTGATCAGGCCGGCGACGAGCGCCACGGCGACGGCGACGAGCACGGTCACGATCCAGTGACTGCCCTTCGCAGCCGTCTGCACGGCGGCGAGCGAGGCGACGACCGACGACAGCGCCATCACCGCTCCCACCGAGAGGTCGATGCCGCCGGCGATGATCACGAAGGTCGCGCCGATGCTCACGACACCGACGATCGACGCCTGGCGCAGGATGACCAGCGCGTTGTCGAAGTTCGCGAAGTTGGGCGAGGTCAGCGCGCCCACGATGACGAGCAGGATGAGGGCGAGCACCAAGCCGAGATTGCGGCCCACCGAGCCGGCCATGAGACGGCTCAGCGGTGAGGTGCGAGGGTCGGTGTTGGGTCGTGCCGCCTCAGCGGCGGAAGGCTGGGCGCTCACGCGGCTGCCCCTTTCATGACGAGGTCGAGCACACCGTGCTCGTCGATCTGGGATGCGGGAAGGGTGTCGAGCACGCGGCCGTCGCCGATCACGAGCACGGTGTCGGCGAGGCCGAGCACCTCCTCGATCTCGCTCGACACCACGACGACGGCGTCGCCGGCCGCGGCGAGACGACGGATGAGGGCGTAGATCTCGGTGCGCGCACCGACGTCGACACCGCGGGTCGGCTCGTCGAGCAGCAGCACGCGACTGCCGTGCACGAGCCAGCGGGCCAGCAGGATCTTCTGCTGGTTGCCGCCGGACAGCGTGGCGGCGGGGCGCTCGGGATCGGCGGGGCGCAGGTCGAGCGCGGCGATCTGATCGTCGGCGATGCTGATCTCGCGCTTCTCGTCGAGCCAGCCGGCCTTCGCGAGACGAGCGAACGATGACAGCGTGATGTTCTTGAAGATCGGCTCGCCGAGCACGAGGCCCTGGGACTTGCGCTCCTCGGGGCTCAGCCCGACTCCGGCCGAGACAGCGGCGGTGACCGACCCCCGAGGGATGCGAGTGCCGTCGACGGCGACGGTGCCCGCTGTCGCCCGACGGGCTCCGTAGACGGTCTCGAGGATCTCGCTGCGTCCCGACCCGACGAGGCCGGCGAGGCCGACGATCTCACCGGCGCGAACCGAGAACGACACGTCGTCGAACACGCCATCGAGTCCGAGGCCGTCGACCTCGAGCAGCACGGGCGCGTCGGCGGCGATCGGAGTCGCCGGAGGGAAGACGTTCTCGACCGTGCGGCCGGTCATGTGGCGGATCAGCTCGACCGTGGTCGTGTTCTTCGCCGAGAGGTCGTTGGCCACCGTCGAGCCGTCCTTCAGCACGGTGATCCTGTCGCCGATCGCGCGGATCTCCTCCAGGCGGTGGGTGATGTAGACCACTGCGATGCCCTGGGAGGTGAGCTCTCCGATCACCGCGAAGAGATTGCGGACCTCCTCGCTGTCGAGCACGGCGGAGGGCTCGTCCATGATGATCAGCTTCGTGTCGTGCGAGAGTGCGCGCGCCATGCTGACGATCTGCTTCTCTGCGGCGCTGAGCGAACCGACCTCGGCGTGCGGCGACATGCGCCCGTGGCCGAGCCGCTCGAGCAGTCGCTGCGTCTCGCGGGTCAGCTCACGTCGGCGGGTGATGCCGAAGCGCTCGAACTCGTGGCCCAGGAAGACGTTCTCGGCGACGGTGAGGCCGTCGACGACGTCGAGCTCCTGATACATCGTCGCGATGCCGAGCGAGATGGCGGTCTGCGGGTCGGAGATCTCGACGGTCTCCCCCATCCACACGATCTCTCCCGCGTCGGGCTGATGCACGCCTGCCAGCGTCTTGATGAGCGTGGACTTGCCTGCGCCGTTCTGGCCGAGCAGGCAGTGCACCTCTCCGGCCCGCACGTCGAGATCGACGCCCTTCAGGGCGTGGACGCCGACGAAGCTCTTCTGCACACCGTGCATCCGCAGTAATGCCGGTGACTGGTCATCTTCGATCACACGAGGAACATAACATGCCGGATCACTGCACGCCAGCATGGGATCGGCTGCCGGATCGCCCGCGGCGCGAGATCGGCAACCGATGAGCCGATCGCCCGCAGGCCAGGAGATCAGAGGGGACGACACCACTTCTGTCGTTCGTTATGCAAAAGTCATACGTTCTCGACTGACTTCTGTTACGTTGGTCCTGACAGTGCACGTGCTCATCCGGATCTGTACGACGCCGGCCGCCGCGCACCGCACCTACTGCATCGCGTTTCAAGGAGGAAAGACATGCACGGCATGCGCACACGTCGGCTGCGGCCGGTCATGGCCGGAGCGGCCGCACTGCTCGCGGTCGGCCTGCTGGCCGGCTGCACCAGCGACGGCTCGGAGGGCGAGACCACCGACCGTCAGGGAACCACCAGCGACGAGAACGCCGCCACGGGCGACAGCGTCGTCATCGGCTGGTCGGGCCCCGAGGCCGACCACGGCTGGCTCGGCGCCATCAACTCCGGCGCCATCGCCGCAGCCGAGGGATTCGACGACGTCGAGCTGCGACAGGCGGAGGGCACCAACGACGCCAGCCAGCAGATCGCCGCTGTCGAGCAGTTCATCAACGAGAAGGTCGACGCGATCGTGCTGCTGCCGACCGACGGCGCGGCCCTCACCGAGGTCGCCATGAAGGCCATGGAAGCCGGCATCCCCGTCATCAACGTCGACCGCGAGTTCTCGAGCACCTTCGCCTCGCGCGCCACGATCCTCGGCGACAACTACGGCATGGGCGTCAGCGCCGGCACCTACATCTGCGAGCAGCTGGATGGCCAGTCCGACGCCGTGGTCGCGGAGATCGCGGGAATCGACTCGCTGCCGCTGACGCAGGACCGCTCGCAGGGCTTCAAGGACGCCCTCGAGGACTGCGGCCTCGACGTGACGGCCCGCGTGGCAGCCGACTTCACCGTGGCGGGCGGCGAGAGCGCCGCGTCGCAGCTGCTGTCGGCCAACCCGAAGATCGACGCGATCTGGAACCACGACGACGACCAGGGTGTCGGCGTGATGGCTGCGATCGATGCAGCAGGTCGCGACGACTTCTTCCTCGTCGGCGGCGCCGGCAGCGTCAACATGATGGACCGCATCAAGGCCGACGACGGAGTCATCAAGGCGACCGTGATCTACCCCTCGACGCAGGCGGCCGACGGCATCGCGCTCGCTCGCCTGATCGCTCAGGGCAAGACCATGAGCGATCTGATCACGCCCAGCGTCCCGTACCGCATCGTGCTGGACGCACCGGTGGTGACCAAGGACAACGTCGACGAGTTCATCGACCTCGCCTTCGAGTCCTGACCACCTCGGTGGGGCGGCGCAGTTCGCCGCCCCACCACCTCATCCCGGAGGAGTGCACATGTCTGCACCGCTGCGCGTGGCGATGATCGGCCACGGATTCATGGGCGCCGCCCACTCGGTCGGCTGGCGCCAGGCTCCCGCCGCCTTCACCCTGCCGGCTCAGCCGGTGATGTCCACACTCGTCGGGCGCAACGCCGAAGCCGCAGGCGAGGCAGCCGCCCGCTGGGGATGGCAGGAGGCGGCAAGCGACTGGCGCGAGGTCATCGAGCGCGACGACATCGACATCGTCGACATCGTGACGCCAGGCGACTCGCACGCTGAGATCGCCGTGGCGGCGCTGGCAGCCGGCAAGCACGTCCTCTGCGAGAAGCCTCTCGCGAACTCCGTCGCCGAAGCGCAGCTGATGGCGGATGCCGCCACGCGCGCGGCGGCATCCGGCATCCGGTCGATGGTCGGATTCACCTACCGACGCGTCCCCGCCGCCACGCTCATGAGGGACATGATCGCCGAGGGACGCATCGGCAGCATCCGCCAGGTGCGGGCCTCGTACCGCCAGGACTGGCTCGCCGACGCGGATACCCCGATGACCTGGCGGCTCGACAAGGACCGAGCAGGCTCGGGCGCACTCGGCGACATCGGCGCTCACGCGATCGACATGTGCCAGTTCGTCACGGGGCAGTCGCTGCGCAGCGTCTCGGGCATCGTCGAGACACTCGTCGAAGAACGCCCGCTTCTGGGTGAATCCGTCGGTCTCGGCGGAACCGCCGGCGACGGCCGCGGCCGCGTCACCGTCGATGACGTCGCGCTGTTCAGCGCACGCCTGGACTCCGGCGCTCTCGCCTCGTTCGAGGCGACCCGGTTCGCGACGGGGCGCAAGAACGCCCTGGAGATCGAGGTCTCCGGCGAGCGCGGTGCCCTGCACTGGAACCTCGAGGACATGAACGCCCTGAACTTCTACGACGCCACGAAGGACGCCGGAGAGCAGGGGTTCACCCGCATCCTGGTGACCGAGCCGCAGCATCCGTATCTCTCGGGCTGGTGGCCGGCCGGGCACATGCTCGGCTACGAGCACGGGTTCTCGCACCAGGTGAAAGACTTCGTCGAGGCGATCGCCGCGGGCGCGCAGCCGACGCCGAGCTTCGACGACGGGCTGCACGTGCAGCGTGTGCTCGACGCGGTCGAGCGCAGTGCCGCCGACAGGTCGGCGTGGACCGAGGTATGACGTCGGCCTGAGCGGTCGGCAGAAGAAGCATCCGGCGCGAGCCGGCGAGAAGGAGGACGACGATGTCACGACGAGTAACGCTGTTCACCGGCCAGTGGGCCGACCTGCCCTTCGAGGAGGTCTGCCGTCTCGCCGGCGAGTGGGGGTACGACGGTCTCGAGATCGCGTGCTGGGGCGATCACCTCGACCCCTGGCGCTGGGATGACGCCGAGTACATCGCCGACCGCAAGGCGATCCTCGAGCGCCACGGCCTTCAGGTGTGGACCATCTCGAACCACCTGAAGGGCCAGGCGGTCTGCGACGACCCGATCGACGAGCGTCACCGCAACATCCTCTCCGACCGCGTGTGGGGCGATGGCGACGCAGAGGGCGTGCGGCAGCGGGCTGCGGAGGAGATGAAGAACACCGCACGGCTGGCCGCGAAGCTCGGGGTGAAGACCGTGACCGGGTTCACCGGTTCATCCATCTGGAAGTACGTCGCCATGTTCCCGCCCGCCACCGACGAGATGGTGGAAGCCGGCTATCAGGACTTCGCCGACCGCTGGAATCCGATCCTCGACGTGTTCGACGAGGTCGGCGTGCGATTCGCCCACGAGGTCCACCCGTCCGAGATCGCCTACGACTACTGGACCACCCGACGCACGCTGGAGGCGATCGGCCACCGCGAGGCGTTCGGCCTCAACTGGGACCCGTCGCACATGGTCTGGCAGGACCTCGACCCCGTGGCGTTCCTGTGGGACTTCCAGGACCGCATCTACCACGTGCACTGCAAGGACACCAAGAAGCGACTCGGCAACGGACGCAACGGACGCCTCGCATCGCACCTGCCGTGGGCAGACCCCCGCCGCGGATGGGATTTCATCTCGACCGGCCATGGCGACGTGCCCTGGGAGGACGCCTTCCGGATGCTCAACGCCATCGGCTACGCCGGCCCGCTCTCGGTGGAGTGGGAGGATGCCGGCATGGACCGGCTCGTCGGCGCTCCCGAGGCCCTGGCCTTCGTGCGCAAGCTGTCGTCGTACGAGCCGTCCGGCGCAGCCTTCGACGCCGCGTTCTCGACGCGCTGACGTCGGCGGACGCGCTGCAGGGGAGGGTTCGGATGCCGGGCCCTCCCCTTGTCTGCGCTCGCCGCGCTGCTCTCAGAGGCTGATCCAGTACTGGCGGACGCGCTCACCGGATTCCGCGGCTTCGGGCTTCTCGATGACCCCGGCCAGTTCGCCGCCCGCGCCTTCGATCGTGCGGTACGAACCCACGTTGTCGTCGTCGCAGGTGAGCATGACGCGGTCGTAGCCCTGCGCGCGGGCGCGGTCGAGCACGAGGTCCAGCGCGGCGCGGGCGATGCCCCGGCGGCGGCGGGACGGGCGCACGGAGTAGCCGATGTGCCCGCCGTAGCTGCGCAGCCAGTCGTTCAGCTCGCGACGGAACGCGATGAAGCCGACGACCTCGTCATCGTCGGTGATCCAGAAGTAGTCGCAGGCGACATGGCCCTCGGGCAGGGTCGCGTTCGGGTCGGCGTAGAGCTCGGCCTTCTCGATGAAGGCCGCACAGGCATCCCGGTCGGCCGACTGCCCGCGCTCGAGACCGGCTCCGTCGATGTGCACGTCGCCGAACTCGGCGACGGTGTCGGACCAGGAGTCGAAGAGGGACAGGGACGGGGATGCCAGGGCGATCGTCATCGCTCCATCCCATCATGCCGGCGACCGGCCTCCGGCATCCTTTCGCCTGCTCCGCCTGCACGGCCTGCGCCGCCTGCTCCGCCTGCTCGGCCTGCACCGCCTGCACCGCCTGCACACATGTCGGCAGAACGCACACATGTCGGCTCAGACCAGCGATCTCCGCCGACATCCGTCTATCGCGCCGACATCCGTGCGGTCGGCAGTCGGCGACCAGGGCACCCGGCATCCGGGGCACCCGGCGACCGGCACCCGGCACCCGGCGTCTGCGGCACCCGCGCGGATGGCATCCGGCCCCTCCGCCTGCACACATGTCGGCAGAACGCACACATGTCGGCTCAGACCAGCGATCTGCGCCGACATCCGTCCATTGCGCCGACATCTGTGCGGTCGGCACCCGGTGTCAGCCGCGTCGCACGAAGTACCAGTTCGCGACGAACCAGCTGATCACCAGCGCGAAGTAGAACACGATGGCCGTCCAGCGGGAGACCGGGTCGGTGTCGACGACCGCGTGCACCACCAGCTGCACCGTGCCGAGCACCAGCGCGACGACCCCGACTGCAGCAAGACCCTTCGTCCCTGCCACCCGATCGCGTTCGTCGGCGTACTCCAGGGCGTTCACGCGCTCGAGGTCGCCTGCACTGCCCCGACGGGCGAGCACGGCGCCGAGCCCTCCGCCCACCGCACCGATCAGCAGGGCGACAGCGGCCACGGTCTGGCCGAACACGAAGCAGATCAGCGCCCCTGCAGCACACATCGCGACGAGTGCGGCGTTGGTGCGCGACATGGGCCAGGGGCGGCGAGCGGACCCGGCGGCATCGTCATGCATCGACATCGAAGACCTCCTCAACGGTCGAGCCGAAGTGCCTCGCCAGATGCACGGCGAGCGTGAGAGAGGGATCGTAGCGGCCGGTCTCGATCGCGTTGATGGTCTGGCGAGACACCCCGAGCGCGGTCGCGAGCGCCTGCTGCGAGAGACCGCGTTCGGTCCTCAGCTCTTTGACCCTGCTCTGCACGACTCCCAACGTAGGCGACGGGCGACCGCGTGTAAAGCCGACTTGACATCGTGGAGATATGTCAAGCATGCTTGTCATGTCAAACGTGCTTTACACATCGGAGGCCATCATGCAGGACGCACTCGTCGACTTCACCCAGTCCCTCCCCCTCTGGCTGCAGTGGGCGGGGGTGATGCTCGCAGCCGCGATCCCGTTCATCGAGTCGTACTTCGGCACGCTGATCGGCGCCATCGCGGGCGTGCCGCTGCCGATCGCCGTGCTCGCCGCCGTCGTCGGCAATGTCATCTCGATGCTGGTCTTCGTCTTCCTCGCCGATGCCGGCCGTCGTAAGGTTCTCGCGCGTCGCGGGGCAGATGCGGAGACGGATGCCCCCTCGCCTCGTCGCGTGAAGGTGAAGCGCATGTTCGACCGCTTCGGCGTTCCCGGCGTCAGCCTGCTCGGCCAGACCGTGCTGCCCAGTCAGATCACCTCGGGGATGATGGTGTCGTTCGGAGCCAACCGCAACGTCGTGATCTTCTGGCAGGTCATCTCGATCATCGTCTGGGCCATCGTCTTCGCCCTCATCGGCCAGGCCGGCATAGCCCTCTTCCGCTGAGGCCTGGCTCCAGCCGGGCTCGACCCCGGGGGCGTTCGCCCAGATCCGGCAACCCGACCCAGATCCGGATGCCTGCGGCCCAGGCATCCGGATCTCAGGCCGACGTCCGCACCTCGGGCGCCCCAGCAGAGCGGCCCAGACACCGGCAACCCGACCCGGATCCGGATGCCAGCGGCCCGGGCATCCGGATCTCAGGCCGAACCCCCGCGTCCCAGGCGCCGCCCCGACACCGGCAACCTGCTCCACATCCGGACGCCTGCGGCCCAGGCATCCGGATCTCAGGCCGACTTCCGGATCCCAGGCGCCACGCCCCAGCCGGCGGGCCCACACACCGGCCTTTCGCCCCAGATCCGGATGCCACAGCACCGGGCATCCGGAACTCAGGCCGACTTCCGGATCCCGGGCGCCACTCCCCAAGCCCCGGCGTTTCTCCCCAGACCCGGATGCCACAGCACCGGGCATCCGGAACTCAGGCCCACGTCCGGACCCCAGACCCCACACCCCAGACCCGGCACACCGCCCCAGATCCGGATGCCACAGCACCGGGCATCCGGAACTCAGGCCCACGTCCGGATCTCAGACGCCACTCCCCAGATCCGGCATACCGCCCCAAACCCGGATGCCACAGCACCGGGCATCCGGAACTCAGGCCAATTGCCGGTTCCCGGGCGCGCAGCAGGGCGCCTCGCGGCGGCGGTCAGTGCGACTGTGACCGCTCGGCACGGTTCCGTCCGAGGAACAGCGCGGCGATCAGGGCGATGCCCAGCACGCAGGCCGGCAGCATCATCGCCTGCGCCATACCGGCCGAGAAGCCCTCGGCGACCTGCGGCGGCATCTGCCCGCCGCCGGCGAGACCGGCCGGAGCCTCGGAGAGCCCGGGCAGGTTCGCTTCGAGCCTCGACTGCATGAACGCCGCGATGGCGGCCGAACCGACCACCGAGCCGATCGTGCGAGTGGTGTTGTAGATGCCGGCACCTGCGCCCGCCTGACGCGGCGGGAGGTTGCGCGTCGCCGTGGTCGCCAGCGGTCCCCACATGCCCGCGTTGCCGATGCCGAGCACGGCGGAGGGCAGCAGGAACATCCAGGTCGGGGTGTCCATGTTCATCAGCGCGGCGTTCCACAGCTGGCCGCCGGCGACGCACAGCAGGCCGGGGATGAGGATCCACCGCGGGTCGATGCGGTCGAGCAGCTTGCCCGCACCGGGGGCGAGAACACCCGAGAGCACGGCCATCGGGATCATCAGCAGCGCCGCCTCGGTGGGTGTCAGCCCGCGAGCGAGCTGCAGGAAGAACATGAAGGGCAGCGACATGCCCGTCACAGCGAACCCGACCACCGCGATCGCCGCGTTCGCACCCGAGAAGTTCCGGTCGCGGAACAGCGCCAGCGGCACGAGGGGCTCGCTCTTGGTCAGCGCCTGCTGCACGATGAACAGCGCCAGCACGACCACACCGGCGATGATCAGGCCCCACACCGACACGGGGCCCGCGATGGTGCCCCAGTCGTAGGCCTCACCCTCCTGCAGGCCGAACACGATGAGGAACAGCGCGACGGCGCTGAGCACCACGCCGACGAGATCGAAACGGTGCGGATGGGTCTCGAGCGTGGGCACGAGGATCCAGGCGAGCACGAACCCGACGACGCCGACGGGGATGTTGACGAAGAAGATCGCCTCCCAGCCGAATGCGTCGACGAGCACACCGCCCAGCAGCGGGCCGACGAGTGTGGCGACGCCCGCGGTCGCACCCCACAGCCCCATCGCGGCACCCCGGCGCTGCGGCGGGAAGGTGCGCGTGATCACGGCCATCGTCTGCGGCGTCATGAAGGCCGCGCCGAGGCCCTGCGCCGCTCGGGCGGCGATGAGGCCCTCCAGCGTGGTCGACAGTCCGCACCAGAGGGATGCCAGGGTGAAGATCGCCAGGCCGATCAGGTAGATGTTCTTCGGCCCGAACCGGTCGCCGAGGCGCCCGGTGATCAGCAGCGGCACCGCATAGGCGAGCAGGTACGCACTGGTCACCCACACCACGTTGTCGAGGTTGTTCGTGTCGGGGTCGAGCGCGGCCTTGATCGCCGGGTTCGCCACCGAGACGATGGTCGTGTCGACCAGCAGCATGAAGAAGCCGATGACGAGCGCCCACAGTGCGGGCCAGGGGCTGCGGGTCTGCGTGCGGGTCGCCTGCGTCGAAGTCACCCGGCAACGCTACTCCTCCCCGCCGACACCGGGACGCACTGTCAGCGCAGCGCCGTGGCGAGCTGAGCGTCGGCGAGCTCGCGGTCGGCGTAGACGAGACGGATCACCTCGGGGTCGGGGTTCCCGGCATCCGGAGCACGATGCACCAGACGCAGCCCGACCTTCTCGGCCACCGCGGCTGACGCCCGGTTGTGCTCGACGAGATAGGCGATGACCGGGGTGTCGGGTGAGACGGAGCGAGCGGCGGCGAGCGCGGCGCGCGCGAGCTCGGTCGCATAGCCGTGGCCGTGATGGTCGGCCGAGATGCGGTAGCCGAGGTTCCACACCCGCTCTCCCGGCTCACCGGGCAGCATCGTGCACCCGCCCGCGCCGATCACCTCGCCGGTGTCGCGCAGCCGCACGACCCACGAGCCGAGCCCCATCTCGTCCCATGCCGCCGCCCACCGTGCGAACATCCGCTCGGTGGGCGCCCTGTCGGCATGCCGCAGCGTCGGGTAGTGCAGCCACACCCTGGGGTCGGCATGGATCTCGTGGATCGCCTCGAAATCGGCATCCGTGGGGCGCCGCAGGCGCAGGCGGTCGGTGAGGGTCTCGTCATCCATCGCCACGAGGGTACGACGCACCGCCGACACCCGCTCCCACCGGATGGGAAGATGGGAGCGTGAGCGAAGCACAGAGCATCCCCGGCTGGCGGCACCTGTACTCGGGCAAGGTCCGCGACCTGTACGCCTCGGAGGACCCGGCCGACACGCGCATCCTCGTCGTGGCCAGCGACAGGGTGAGCGCCTTCGACTTCGTGCTCAGCCCCGGCATCCCGCAGAAGGGCGAACTGCTGACGCAGCTGAGCGACTGGTGGTTCGAGCAGCTCTCCGATGTGCCGAATCACCTCGCCGAGGGTGAGATCCCGGATGCCGTGGCCGGCCGAGCCATGCTCGCGATGGCCCTCGAGATCCTGCCCATCGAGTGCGTGGTGCGCGGGTACATCACCGGCACCGGCTGGGCGGAGTACGTCGAGCACGGCACCGTGTGCGGCATCGCTCTGCCCGCCGGGCTCTCGAACGGCGACCGCCTGCCCGAGCCGCTCTTCACTCCCGCCTACAAGGCACCCCTGGGCGAGCACGACGAGAACATCACCTTCGAGCGCGTGGTCGAGCTGGTGGGCGCCGAGCGCGCGGCTCAGCTGCGTGACGCCTCGCTCTCGCTGTACCGCCGCGCCTCGGAGATCGCCGAGCAGAAGGGCCTGATCCTCGCCGACACGAAGTTCGAGTTCGGCGTCGACTCAGAGGGCACCCTCCGCCTGGCCGACGAAGTGCTCACCAGCGACTCGTCCCGCTACTGGGATGCCGAGGCCTGGGCGTCCGGCACGACGCCGGAGGAGCGGATGGCGAGCTTCGACAAGCAGATCGTGCGCGACTGGCTCGCAGCCAACTGGGACAAGCAGGGCGAGCCGCCCGCGCTGCCCGACGAGGTGGTCGAGCAGACCGCCGCCCGCTACCGCGAGCTCATCGGACGCCTGAAGGGCTGAGCCCGGCCGGCGTTCGCCGGCGTCCGCGGGCACCCGCACCCCGGCTCAGGCTATGGCGTCCACCAGCTGCTGCTGCCGGGCCGCCGCTCGCGCTCGGACCTCATCGAAGTCGACGCCGACGACCTCGCCGTCCTTCACGACCACGTCGCCGTCGACCAGCACCGTGGTCACATCGCGCCCCGAGGCGCACTCGTAGAGGAATGCCTCGGGCGACGTGTACCCAGCG
Organism: Microbacterium esteraromaticum; assembly: GCF_014084045.1. Classification (NCBI taxonomy): domain Bacteria; kingdom Bacillati; phylum Actinomycetota; class Actinomycetes; order Micrococcales; family Microbacteriaceae; genus Microbacterium; species Microbacterium esteraromaticum. The sequence continues at coordinate 1,484,579 of NZ_CP043732.1, read as the reverse complement.
GCATCGGGTCCGTCCATGCTCACCAGCACCACGTCCGCGCGGCGTCCGGTCTCGAGCGCGCCGAGATCATGGCCGAACCCGGCTGCCCTGGCACCGCCGGTGACAGCCATCGCCAGCGGCTCCTCGGCCGAGACCGCATTGCGGTTGTGATTCGGGGTTCCCTCGATCAGCTGCTGACCGACTCGCGCGAGCATCGCGATGCGGAAGATGTCCAACGTGCCGAGGTTCGCCACGCCGTCGCTGCCGATGCCGATGTCGACGCCCCGGCGCCACATCCGCAAGGCGGGCGCCGACCCGATGGCGTAATTGCCTTTCGCGCAGTGGCACGCCGACGCGGCGTGCCGGGCGTAGAGGTCGATCTCGACGTCGCTCGTCAGCACGGAGTGCGCGCCGTGCAGGGTGCTGTCGAAGACTCCGATGTCCACGAGGTGTTCGATCGGGCGCCGTCCGAACTGCTCGAGGCAGAAGTCGATCTCATAGGTGCCTTCCAGCAGGTGCGTGTGCACCTTCACCCCGCGCGCTCTCGCCTCCGCGTGCACCGCGGTGACCAACTCGGTGCTGCAGGTGATCACCTGTCGCAGCGACATGCCGCCGTGCACGCGGGCAAGCCGTCCGTCGACGATTCGAGGCAGGGCGTCGGCCACCTCGACGTTGCGCGCGATGGCCTGCTCGGTCGTCATGATCATCGATGCCGGGATGCGCGAGCCGCCGTCCATGGTCGACACCGCGACCGTCGCGCGGATGCCCGTGCGCTCAGCCGCTCTGGCCATCGCCTCCGGATGCGGCCCGCCCGCCTCGAGCATCTGGGTGGTGCCGCTGCGCAGCATCGTGGCGTAGGCAAGGTCGCCGGAGAGCTCGACGTCTTCGGGCGTCAGCTGCGCCTCGAACGGCAGATAGTACTCTCGCCAGGTCGGCACCCTCAGCTTGCGGGTGCGACCCAGGGTCGTGATCATTCCCCGCATGAGGGTCTGAGCGGTGTGGAAATGGGCATCCGTCAGGCCGGGTATCGCGATCATGCCCCTGCCGTCGATCCGCTGGGCGGCATCCCATCTGCCGGTTATCTCGCCCGTGGTGCCGCGATCCACGATCACTCCGTCCCGGATGGCCAGCGCGCCGTCGGCGATGATCGTGTCATCGCGGTCGAAGGTCACGAGGTGGACGTTGCGGAGGATCGTGTCAGCGGTCTGGTTCACCATGGTTCTTCCGGGTATGAGTGGGGATTGTTGAGCGGATGCCTGCGTCAGAACGCCACGCCGAGACGACGCGACACCGCGCGGTCGACGACGTTGACGAGGCCGTACAGCGCGAGCACCAGGACGACGACGAGGGCACCAGCGCTCCACAGCGTGAAATAGTCGGCGTTGACCGCGGCCAGCGTGATCATGTCGCCGAGGCCGTCGCCGGTGGCCAGCCATTCGGCCAGCATCGCGCCGCTCACCGCCGCAGGGATGGCGATCCGGGCGGATGCCGTGATCGCCGGCACCGCGTACAGCAGGCGCACCCGAAGGGCCGCCGACAGCGGCGAGCCGCCGGACGCGCGGATCACGTCGATCGCGCCCTCGGGCGCCGCCCGCAGACCGAGGATGACCGTGACCAGCGTCGGGAAGAAGGTGACCAGCGTGATCAGCACCGTCACACCGAACAGCCCGCGGCCGAACAGCAGCACGATGAGCGGGGTGAGGGCGACCAGCGGCATGGACCGCAGCACGATGGCGAAGGGCATCGCCGCTCGCTCCAGTCCCGGCACGGCCACCAGGGCGATCGCGCCGAGGACCGCGACGGCCGTCCCCACTACGAAGCCGATACCCGCATGCACACCCGTCTCGGCAGTCGCGACGGCGAACCTGCTCCAGAACACCGATGCGGGCTCGGAGGTGAGCATGTTGCCCTCGGTGAGGAAGCGGAGGACATCGATCGGGTCCTTCACGAAGAACGCATCCAGTTGGAACGCCGGACGCAGCGACCACCACAGCCCGAGCAGCAGCGCCGCCGAGACGACCGAGCCGAGGATGAGCTGCCACCGCGCCACGGTTGCCTGTTCCGCGCCGGCGACCGTCGTGCCGACCGAGGCTCCCCTGCCCGCCCAGGGGAAGACGAGCCTGCCGATCAGCGTGACGAGACCGTAGCCGAGGGTGGCGATGGCCCCGATCGTGAGCGCGATCGCCCACACCCGCTCGGTGAGCAGGGAGTCCTGCGCATTGACCAGGATCGCGCCGAGGCCTCGGTCTGCCCCGAAGAACTCGGCGATCAGCGCGCCGAGCACCGCCGCCGGCACCGCGATCTGCAGCGCGCCGAGCAGGTTCGGCACCGCCGAGGGCAGTCGTACGTAGCGCAGCACCGCCCAGCGTCCGCCGCCTGATGTGGTGACCACGTCGACTGCACGTTCGTCGGTCGACTTCAGCCCGAGGAGCACGCCGATCAGCAGCGGGAAGTACACCTGCAGAGCGGCGATCGTCACACGCGCCGGTTCGCCTGGCATCGTGACCACGATGATGGGCGCGATCGCGACGAAGGGGATCACGTGCACGACCACAGCCACTCGCATCACGATCGGCTCGACGGGAGCCCACACCACGCCCACCGCGGCGAGCGGCAGCACGGCCAGCGCCCCGAACAGGAATCCGAGTGCCGCCACCCGGAGGGTCGGGCCGATGTTCGCCCCCAGCAGGGGCGCGTCCTGCACGATGCGACCCGCCAGCTCCCAGGGATATGGCACGAGGTGCGTGCCCGAGAGCAGGGCTGCCGACAGCATCCACAGCGCGAGCAAGCCGACGACCATCGCGACCGGGAGCGGCCAGCGTCTCTCCTGACGCGATGCACCGGGCCGCCGCACCGCTCTTGTGCTCGAGGTGCTCGCGGTCGTCACGCGGCCCGCCCCGGCTCGGTCTTCGCCTGGAAGAGCAGACGCGAGAGCTCGTCGGTGAGGGCGTGGAACGCGGCCGACTGCTGCACCTCGGGTGTGCGGGGGCGTCCGAGCGGGATCTCGACCTCCGCGACGATGCGGCCGGGGCGAGCCGCCATCACGTAGACGCGGTCGCTGAGGAACACCGCCTCGTCGAGCGAGTGCGTGACCAGCAGAGTGGTGGTGGGCCGCTCCGTCCAGATCCGCTGCAGTTCGACGTTCATCTGCTGGCGGGTCATGTCGTCGAGGGCGCCGAAGGGCTCGTCGAGCAGCAGCACCTTCGGCTCGAGCACGAGAGAACGCGCGATGGCGACGCGCTGGCGCATACCGCCGGACAGCTGCGCCGGCCGAGCCTTCTCGAACCCGGTGAGCCCGGTGAGAGCGATCAGGTCGGCGATCGCCTTGCGATCGACCTTCTTGCCGGCGACCTGCAGGGGCAGGGCGATGTTGGTCTCGACGCTGCGCCAGGGCAGCAGCGCGGCATCCTGAAACGCCACACCGACCGAGTGACCGCCCTGCACGGCAGCGGGGGTGTCGCCCAGCACCGCGACCGATCCCGAGGTGGGATCGTCGAGCCCCGCGAACATCCGCAGCAGCGTCGACTTGCCGCATCCGGAGGGGCCGATCAACGCGATGAACGAACCCACCGGCGCGTCGAGGGAGACGTCGTCGAGCGCCTGCACGGCGCGCCTGCCGTCGGCGAACGTCTTCGAGACGTGCTCCGCGACGAAGCCCGTCATCGAGAACCCTCCTCCTGCACACTGAGGTCGAAGAGATCGGCGGCGTCGACCTCGATGCCGATGGTGTCGAAGAACTCCTGCTGGCTCTGGATGCCCTCCTCGGTGATCTGCACCAGACCCTGGTCGGTCGTCGGATTGGCGGCGAGCTCCGCCCAGACGGCGGCGGAGGCCTTCTGCTGGTCGAGCTCGAGGCCGAGCTGCTCTCCATACACGTCGTAGACGGTCTGCGCTGCGGCATCCGGGTCGGCCACCGACTCCTCGAGACCCTTCGTGATCGCCTTCAGCATCGCCTCGACGGTGGCGCGCTTCTGCGGGTCCTCGAGCGAGTCCTTGCGCACCACCAGCAGCTGGCTCCAGCGGTTGTAGCCGTAGTCCGCCAGCCGGATCGTCTTCGTCTTGACTCCGGCTGCCTCGAGGGCGATGGGCTGGTTGGCCAGCGTTCCGCTCATCGCATCCACCTCGCCCGAGATCAGCGATGCCGGGTCGGAACCCGTGGAGACCTCGTCGATCTTCGTCTCATCGACGCCGTTCAATGAGAAGAAGGGCGTGTACACGCGCGCGTCGGTCTGCGAGATGCCGAAGCGCCTTCCCTCCAGGTCCTTCGGCTCGGAAATGCCACTGGCCTCGGTCGTGATGATCGCCGACGACGAGGTCTGGTAGATCGCTCCGATGGCGACCAGCGGCGCGCCGGCTCGGACGCTGTTGGCGAGACCCTCGCTCGAGAGGCTGCCGACCAGGGCGTTGCCGCTGACGATCTGAGCATCCGTGGTCACTTCGGGACCACCGGGGAGGAGCTCGACATCGACGCCCTCGTCCTCGAAATAGCCTCTGGCGGAGGCGACGATCGGCGCCATCGACTCGACGTTGGGGATCCAGCCGAGCTGGAAGGCGGCCGATTCCAGCGGCTTCACATCGGCGCCGTCGGACGCCGGCGTCTCGGAGCCGCCGCTGCAGGCGGTGAGCAGAGCGAGGGCGGCGATGCCGGCGACGGCGGCGACGCTGCGGCCGACGCGCGCGGGCGCGGAGAGGTGGGACATCGTTGTTTCCTTTCGTACCGTTCGGGTTCAGGTGATCAGGGAGCGATCAGACGGTGAAGAGCTCGATCGCGCGTTTGCGGTCGATCCGGGTCGGGATGGTCAGCCGGGGGCGGAGGGATCGTTCGTCCTTCCAGTCGACCGCGGTGACGCCGTGGCCGAGGCCGCCGTAGCCGACGACGACCGGATGCCGGACTGCGTCGACCAGGACGGTCTCATCGAGCGCGATGGCCATCGCCAGCGGGTCGACGCGGCCGAAGTCGGGCATGCGCGCGATGGCGGGGTCGCTTGCCTTGCGGTGCTCATGGATCCCGCGGAGGATCCCGGCGGCGTCGGAGTCGCCGGCCCAGAATGAATCGAGCTCGGCTGGGCTGAAGCGCACCTGCTGAGTGAGGTCCCAGGTGATCAGCGTCAGCGGGACGGTCGAGTAGACGATCTCGGCGGCGATCGGATCTGCGAAGACGTTGAACTCGGCGTTGATGCTGGCGTTGCCCCATCCGGCCGGTGTTCCCCCCATCGAGACGACTCGGCCGATGCGCTCGGGCAGACTCGGGTCGATTCTGATCGCCAGCGCGACGTTGGTGAGCGGCCCGAGCGCCACGATGGTGAGCTGTTCGCCATAGCGGTCGGCTGCGTCGAGGATCGCCCGCACGGCACCGGTGGCGGCCTCGGGCGCGAGCGGGGCATCGGGCCAGGCGAAGCCGCCCATGCCGTCGTCGCCGTGGATGTGCGGGGCTTCGACGGATGCTCCCAGGATGGGGCCGGCTGCGCCGCGGTGCACAGCGACTCCAGGAGCGAGAGCGCCGACCAGCCGGCGAGCGTTCTCGGTGACCACGTCGATGCCCACGTTTCCTGCCACCGTGGTGATGATCAGCTGCTCGGGAGGCAGGCCGCTGAACGCCATGGCGAGCGCGTGCGCGTCGTCGATGCCGGGATCGGTGTCGATGAGGAACATCCGGGGGTCCATTCGTCAGTGATGCCGTCGGCCAGTGCAGAACGATGTCGAATCGTTTCCGCACATCAATATAAGACGCCTGTGGTGCGTGGGGAAGAGGGTTGTCGAAACGTTACCGCAGAATTTCAGGATAGGCTTGCGACGAAGACAGGCACGATGGAGGGTGAGGGCCGTGGAGAACCGCCGCACGACCATCGTCGACGTCGCCAGAGCAGCCCGCGTGTCCGTGTCGACCGCTTCTCGCGCACTCAACGACCGCGACCGCGTGGACGAGAGGACGCGTCTGCTCGTGCGAGGTGTCGCCGCCGAACTCGACTACCGCCCGAACGTTCGCGCCCAGAGGCTCCGCACCGGCCGTTCCCAGAGCATCGCGCTGGTGACCGCCCTGCCGGAGCAGGTCGTGAACGAGGTGTCGGAGCTCGGGTTCATGCTCGAACTGTCGATGCCGATCGCGAAGGAGTGCCTGAACCGCGGCTACACCCTCACGATCGTGCCACCCGTGTCGGACGTGGCCCAATTGGACGCGCTCGACGTCGACGGAGCAGTCGTGATGGACGCCAGTGGCGAAGACCCGATCACCTCGCGGCTGCGCTCGCGGGGCGTGAAGGTCGTCACGCTCGGACGGGCCGCGCACGCGGACGGCTACCTCGATCGCGGGAGTGCCGGCGCCGACGTCATGCTCGCTCATCTGGCCGCGCAGGGCGCCCGACACGTCGGGGTCATGCTCAGCGTGGAGGACTACAGCGTGACATCGACCGTGCTCGAGTTCATCGAGTCCGGAGCCGCCCCGGTGCGATGCACCGTGCTGCGCGCCCACGCGTCCGAAGGAGAGTCCGCCGGTCACCGTGCAGCGCTGGACACCCTCAGGGCCGACCCCACCCTGGACGCCATCTACGCCCCGCTTGACGCCTTCGCCGCCGGCGCCATCCGCGCCGCGGACGAGCTGGGGATCGCCGTGCCCGACCGCGTGATGGTCGCCACGAACTACGACGGGCGCCGCGCCACCGCATCCGAGCCGCCGATCACCGCACTCGACCTCGATTTCCCCGCCCTCGGCCGCGAGATCGCGGGCCTGGTCTTCGCCGCGCTCGACACGGATGGCGTGCACACCGCACCGTCCCCGTCGCCCAGGGTGATCCCGCGCGCATCCACGGCGCGGCTCTCGGCGCCACGGTCCGATGAGCCAGACGGCCGGTAGCCGATAGTGTTTCCTCGGCCCTGATCCCAGACTCCCGAGGAGCCCTCATGCCGCTGTGGAAGATCCACGGCGACGGTCGCACCGTCGCGCCCGGCGCCGTCGTCCGCCCCGAAGAGCGCCTGAACTGGCCGGCGACCATCGCGATCGGCGTGCAGCACGTCATCGCCATGTTCGGCGCGACGTTCCTCGTGCCGATCCTCACCGGATTCCCCGTGCCGACCACGCTGCTGTTCAGCGGCGTCGGCACCATCCTGTTCCTGCTGGTCACCCGCAACAAGCTGCCCAGCTATCTCGGTTCGTCGTTCGCGTTCATCGCCCCTGTCACGGCCGCCACCGCGACGAACGAGATCGGCTCGGCACTCGCGGGCATCGTCGCGGTCGGCGTGCTGCTGGCGATCATCGGCGTCGTCGTGCACACCGTCGGAGTGCACTGGGTCGACCGCTTCCTGCCGCCCGTGCTGGCCGGCACGATCGTCGCGCTCATCGGGTTCAACCTCGCCGGCGCCGCACGCGGCAACTACGAGCAGGCGCCGATCACCGCGACCTTCACGCTCGCCGTGACGATCCTGTTCGCCGTGGTGTTCCGCGGCTTCCTCGGCCGCATCTCGATCTTCCTCGGCGTCATCGCCGGCTACATCTTCGCCGGCGTCAGGGGCGAGCTCGACTTCACCTCGGTCGAGCAGGCCGACTGGGTGGGCCTGCCCACCTTCCACGCGCCGAACTTCGTCGACCCCGGCACCTGGTCTGCGATGGCGATGTTCCTGCCCGTGGTGCTCGTGCTGATCGCCGAGAACGTCGGCCACGTGCGCGGAGTCGCGACCATGGTCGAAGACCCCGCGATCAACCAGCAGACGGGCAAGGCGCTCATCGCCGACGGCATCTCGACCTCGCTCGCGGGCTTCTTCGGCGGCTCGGGAACCACGACCTATGGCGAGAACATCGGCGTCATGGCATCCACCCGCGTCTACTCGACCGCGGCGTACTGGGTCGCCGGCATCACCGCCATCCTGCTGAGCATGTCACCGAAGTTCGGCGCCGTGATCAACTCGGTCCCCGCGGGAGTGCTCGGTGGCGTCACGACCGCGCTGTACGGCCTCATCGGCGTCATCGGCATCAAGATCTGGGTCGACAACCGCGTGGACTTTTCGCGCCCGGTGAACCAGTACACCGCCGCGGTCGGTCTGATCGTCGCCGTCGGCGGCTTCATGATCAAGGACCCGGAGTCGGGCTTCGAGCTCGGCGGCATCGTGCTCGCCACGGTCGGCGCGATCCTCATCTACCACCTCGGCAACCTCGTCGCGCGCCTCCGCGGCACGGGCGCCGACGACCCGAAGCCGCTGGCCGGCGTGGGCGCACCCGGAGGCGACCCGGCCTGACGCCCCGGCGCAGGAGAACACGCGAGCGCAGGCTGGATTCCACCGAATCCGTCCTGCGCTCGCGTGTTCTCCTGTTCCCGGGCATCCGGATGCCTGGTGGCGCACTCATCCGGGCCTGCTGCCGGGCATCCGGATGCCCTGGGCGCGCCTCAGCGGCGGATGATCCGCTGCTCTATCGCCGCCGCGACCGCCCCTGCCCTCGTGTCGACGCCGAGCTTGGCGTAGATGTGCGAGAGGTGCGACTTGACCGTCGCCTCCGACACGAACAGCGCCTTGGCGAGCTCGCGGTTGCCGAGTCCGTCGGCGAGCAGCTCGAGCACCTCGACCTCCCGCTCGGTCACGCGCGGCTCGGGCGACGACGCCCGTCGCATCAGCATGGCCGCGACCGAGGGCGCGAGCGCCGGCGATCCCTCGGCGACAGACCGGATGCCCGCGAAGAGCTGCTCGGGAGGCGCATCCTTCAGCAGGTAGCCCCCGGCGCCGGCATCCAGCGCCCTCAGGATGTCGGACTCGCTGTCATAGGTCGTCAGCACCAGCACCGCCGGCGCTTCGCTCAGCGCACGCAGTCCGGCGGTGGCCTCGATGCCGCCCACGCCGTCGCCGAGGCTGAGGTCCATCAGCACGACGTCCGGCCGCTCGCGCTCGACGACCGTGATCGCCTCGGCCGCGCTCGACGCCTCGCCGACGACGATCAGGTCGTCGCTCGACTCGATCAGCGCGCGCACCCCGGCGCGCACGACCGGGTGGTCGTCGACCAGCACGAGTCTCAGCGTCATGCTCCGCCCCTTCCGGTGCCGGTCGCCGCGACGGGGAACACCGCCGATAGCGTCGTGCCCTCACCGGGCGCGCTCTCCACGTCGAGGTGACCGCCGACAGCGGCGATGCGCTCGGCGATGCCGTCCAGCCCGTAGCCGCGCCCCTGCGCTCGGCGATGGGCGGCAGCCTGTCGGCGGGCCGCGGGCCTGGCGTCGAAGCCGACGCCGTCGTCGCGGATGTCGAGGCGCAGCTCACCCGGCTGCGCGGTCAGGCTGACCACCGCGCGGGTCGCGCGGGCGTGCTCGGCGACGTTGGCGAGGGCCCCGCGCACGGTGCGGATGACGGCGGATGCCACCGGCAGGGGCACCCGGCCGATCTCGCCGTGGCTGCGGAAGTCCACCGTGAGGTCGCCCTGCGCGGCATCCGTCACCGCCCGCTGCACCGCGGCCGACAGCGACGCGGCCGTGCCGTCGAGCTCGGCCGGTGCGAGATCACGCACCACCCGCCGCACCTCGTCGAGCCCCGCTCGCGCCGAGTCGGCAGCCGTGCGGACCTGGTCGCGCGCCGCATCCGGCCGGCGCTCCCAGCCCTGCTCCGCGGCCTGCAACAGCAGGTTGATGCTCGTGAGGTTCTGCCCCACGGAGTCGTGGATCTCGCGCGAGAGGCGGGCGCGTTCGGCGAGACCGCCGGCGCGGTGCTCGGCCGCGACGAGCTCGGCCTGCGCCTCGGTGAGCTCGTCGACCAGTCGCTGCCGCGCGGTGGCCTCACGATCGAGCGCACGGTACGCGACGACCGTGGCCACGGCGATGCCGACAGGCCCGGCGAAGATCGTCGGGTCGAGCTCGGGGTTCAGCCGCAGCTCGGCCGCGATCACCACGGCCGTCATCACCGACACGACAGCAGACGCCGGCCAGAACGGCAGGATCTGCAGCACCTGGAAGGCCAGCGGCACCGCGCACCACGCGAACGAGGGGGCCGTCAGGGTGAGCCCGACCCAGAGCACGCAGACGATCAGCGTCCATGCCGCCGGCCATGCGCCGTGGCGCGGGACGATCCCCTGCATCATCGCGATCACGGCGAGCACGACGGCTCCGCCGAGGATCATCGCGGCCGTGGCATCCCACTCGTGCCGCAGCACGTATCGCACGGCGCAGACGGCGAGGAGCACCAGCAGGACGACCTGCAGCATCCGGGCGAAGCGCACCGGCGCGAGGATGCCGCGGACGCCTGTCTCAGGGGCGTCGAGCGCGGATGTCATGGGCACAGCCTACGGATCGGAGGGTCCTGCGGGAATCATCCGATCGGCTGTGATCCTGGGAGCGATCCCACCGGATGCCAGCAGAATATCGGCCGAATGGCAAGCCTTGACATGCGAGAAATCGCCTGGGTACGTTGAGCGGGCTTCGGCGGGAGAGACGGTGCGAAGATGCCCGGCACTCGACGTCGAGGTGCGCTCGCCGACCGGGCGGGCGTCATCGTTCAGTTCAAAAGGAGCACTGAATGCGCATCACCAGAACCTTCGCCCTCGCAGCGACCGCGGTCGTCGCGCTCGGCATCGGCGCCATGGCGCCGGCCGCCAGCGCCGCCCCTGCGGCGAGCAGCGGAGACACCCCGACCTACCAGGAGTTCGCGGCGTCGACCTATCGCGACGTCGACGGCGGCTACGTCGTCAACGGTGACGAGCTCGTCTCGACCCAGGGCGACCTGAGGAGCTTCTACGACAGCCTCCTCGGCCCCGACTCGATGACCGACGGTCTGATCGTGAACACGGTGAACGGCGTCGACGACAAGTGGTCGGCGTCGCAGGTCGGCAACCTGACCTACTGCGTCAGCACCAAGTTCGGTGCTCGTCACGCCGACGTGGTCGCGGCGATGGCCAGCGGCGCGGCACTGTGGGAGTCGGCGTCGTCGAAGGTGGACTTCGTCTACGTGAGCAGCGCCGACAGCAGCTGCACCACCCGCAACAAGTCGGTGCTGTTCTCGGTCGAGCCGGTGCAGACCTCGCAGTACATCGCACGGGCGTTCTTCCCGAGCAGCCCCGACCGTCAGATGAACGTGCTGATCGACGACTCCATCTGGACGTCGGGTTCGTGGACCCCCACGAACATCATCGGCCACGAGCTCGGCCACACGCTGGGCTTCCGCCACGAGCACACCCGCCCCGAGTCGGGCACCTGCTTCGAGGACAACAACTGGCGTCCGCTGACCCCGTACGACTCGTCGTCGATCATGCACTACCCGCAGTGCAACGGCTCGTCCGACGACCTGTCGATGACCAGCTCCGACCGCGCCGGCGTCGTGGCGCTCTACGGCAGCTGATCACCTTCTCCTCATGCAGGGCCCGGTCGCGATACCGGGCCCTGCGTCCGTCCGGGGGCTTGCGCGGGCATCCGGTGTCGACATCCAGATTGCGGCGGGCGGATGTCGGGAATCTCAGACCAGACGTCCGCAGGGCGGCGTGTCGCGGTACGACTCGCCGTGCATGCGCCCGACCGTCCGAGGCCTCCGACACGACCCGGGTCGGGACGGCTGTCAAGGCCCCGCCGCGGCATCCCGGGCGGGCGGTAGCGTCGGCACATGGTCGACGTCACCGCTCTCTCCGATCTCGCCCGAAGCCGTCACCTGCATGTGGCGGTAGCCGAATCGCTCACCTCGGGAGCGCTGGCCAGCGCCGTCGGCGCCGGCGCCGAGGCGAGCACCTGGTTCAGCGGGGGCGTCGTGGCGTACCTTCCCGAGGTGAAGGAGTGGGTGCTCGGCTTTCCCGCCGATCGCGACCCGACCTCGGCGGAGTGCGCCGAGCAGCTCGCTCGCGGCGCGCGCGAGCTGCTCGATGCGGACCTGTGCGTCTCGACGACGGGCGTAGGGGGTCCGGATGCCGAGGACGGGCACCCCGCGGGAACCGTGTTCCTCGGGTGGGCGACACGCGACGGCGCCGGTCACCGGCGCCTTGCCCTCGACGGGGAGCCCGACGAGGTGCTCGAGGCCACGGTAGAGGCGGCGGTGCAGCTGCTGACCTTCCACGCCGGCCGGGTGGACGGTGCGGGGGATCACTGACCGAATGGCCGCGACCAGGCGTGTCGAGGGTCGACGCGCCGTGTGCCCGCTGAATCGTCTGAGATTCCCGACGCGAGGCGGAACCGGATGCGCGCTCCGGGCGGCAGCTGGCCCGCCAGGTCGCGGGCACGGTCGGTCAGCGCGCCGATGATCGGATAGCCACCCGTCGTCGGATGGTCGGGACCGAACAGCACGGGCTGCCCGTCGGAAGGCACCTGGATGGCACCGGCGACCGCTCCTTCGCTGGGCAGTTCGTCGGGGATCGCGCGTTGCAGAGCACGCTCGCCGTGCAGGCGGATGCCGACTCTGTCGGAGCGCGGAGTGACCAGCCATTCCTGCTCGGTCAGCAGCCCGACCGAATCGCGCACGAACCAGTCGTCGCGGGGACCACGTGTGATGTCGAGCACGGTGAGGTCACCGGGTGCCGGCAGCTCGCGGGGCGGCGACGCCGACTCGACCGCGGTCGTCGGGGCGTCGCCGATCGCGATGAGGTCGCCGGCCCGCAGGGGCGCGGGGCCGATCCCAGAGAGGGTGTCTGTCGATCGGCTGCCCAGCTGATCGGGCATCCGGATGCCGCCGCGCACCGCGATCGAGACCCGCAGCCCTCGCATCGGCGGACCGATCTCGAGCCGGTCGCCGTCGGCCACGGCGAACGGGGCGCCATGAGGGATGCTGACGGCCCTCCCGTCGGCACGGATCACCGCGAGCTCGGCATCGGCGCCCGCGACGGCCGCGACCCCGGCTCCGCGGAATCCCAGTGCGATCGCGCCGACGCCCTCCAACACGGCCGCGGAAGGGGCGTTGCCGACGGCGCGGTTCGCGTCGCGGAGAGCGACGCGGTCGGCGGCTCCGGATGCCGGAACCCCGAGCTCGGCGTGGCCGGGCCGGCCGAGATCCTGCACGAGAAGCTGCAGCCCCGGATCGATGACCTCGACGGCACGCTCATCCGCGCCCGCCGGAACCACCAGACCATCCGGCCCACCACCCGCGCGCCGCGACTCGACACGCCGCTCCGCGGCCGAAGCATCCGAAACCCCCGACACAGCAGCACGCGCACCCGCGCCCGTCGGAACCACCAGACCATCCGGCCCACCACCCGCGCGCCGCGACTCGACACGCCGCTCCGCGACCGAAGCATCCGAGACCCCCGACACAGCAGCCCGCTCCGCGTCCACGAAACGCACGACCGTGCCGGGTGCGAGCAGGGCCGGAGGGTCTCGATGCACGTCCCACATCACGGCATCCGCGGTTCCGATCAGCTGCCATCCGCCAGGGCTCTCGCGCGGGTACACGCCGCTGAACCGTCCGGCGAGCGCCACCGATCCGGCGGGCACACGTGTGCGGGGCGACGTGCGGCGCGGAACGTCGAACAGCGGATCATCGCCCACGAGATAGCCGAATCCCGGCGCGAAGCCGGTGAACGCGACCGTCCAGCGTGCTGCGCTGTGCCTTCGGATCAGCTCCGCAGTCGAGACGCCGAGCATCTCGCCCACGTCGCCGAGATCCTCTCCCTCATAGCGCACCGGCACGGTCACCTCGACTCCGGATGCCTGCGCCGAGCCGCCTGCGACGACCGCGGTCAGCTCGAGCGCGAGCTCGTCAGCCGACGTCCGCAGCGGGTCGAACCGCACGAGCACCGTGCGCGCACCCGGCACCCGCTCGAGAACACCGGGCACATCGGCCCAGGCGCGATGCATCCGCATGGCCTCGTCGAGGTCGGCGCACTCGACGAGCAGGGCGCGGTCGGAGGCGGTCAGCACGCGCACGCGATCAGCCCGCTCAGCCCGCGACGAACGGGGCGATCTCTATGCCGGCATCCACCAGCATCCGCCTCGTCTCCGCCGCCATCTCCACCGCACCAGGACTGTCGCCGTGCACGCAGATCGACCGGGCCTCGACGCGCACGTCGCTGCCGTCGACCGCCTCGATCAGCCCGGTCTCGACGAATCGCACCATCCGCTGCGCCACCGCTCCGGCATCGTGCAGCACGGCGCCGGGCTGCGAACGCGGCACCAGTGATCCGTCGGCCAGGTAGCCGCGGTCGGCGAACGCCTCGGCCGCGACCTGCAGGCCCGCGCGCGCGGCGACCTCCAGCGCGACTCCGCCTGCGAGCCCCAGCAAGACAAGGCCGGGGTCGACGCAGCGGATGCCCGCGACCACCGCCCGAGCCTGACTCTCGTCGCGCGCGATCGTGTTGTAGAGCGCGCCATGCGGCTTGACGTAGCTGACACGCGCGCCGACCGCACCGGCGAGCGCGATGAGCGCGCCCAGTTGGTACTCGGTCTCCGCCTGGAGCACCCGCGGGTCGGGGTTGCGCGGGGTGCGACCGAAGTTCTCGCGGTCGAGGTACGACGGGTGCGCGCCGATCACGACCCCCTTCGCCACGGCGGAGGCGAGCGTGTCGCGGATGCCCTCGGCGCTGCCCGCGTGGAAACCGCACGACACGTTCGCGCTCGTCACGATCTGAAGCATCGCGATGTCATCGCTCACGACGCGCTCGGCGGAGTTCTCGCCGAGGTCGGAGTTCAGATCGATGGATGCCATGCCGCCTGTCTACCCAACAGATCGGCGGCTGTCCATCCGGGCGGTCGTGTCGGGGTTCTCAGACCGGATGCCCGTCGCGCGGCGTGTCGGGGCACGACACACCGCCTGCGGAGCGAACGGTCCGAGGTTTCCGACAGGCGGATGCCGCACGACTCCCACCCGGCAGCCCTGCACCTCACACTGCGGGCGCTGAGCCCCGAACGATCAACTCGGTCGGCAGGATCGTGAGCGCGTCCGGCCGCCGCCCCGCGAGCAGGTCGATCACCATCCCGGCGAGCATCTCGCCCTGTGTGAACATCGGCTGACGCACACTCGTGAGGTCGGAGGCCTCGGCGAGCGGCGAGTCGTCGAAGCCGATGATCGCCACGTCGTCCGGCACGCGCAGTCCCGCCGAGCGCAGCACTCCGACGGCGCCGCGGGCCATCAGGTCGCTCGCGACGAAGATCGCGTCCGGGCGCTCGTCGCGCTGCAGGAGGAGCCGGGCCGCCTCGGCACCGCCCTGCTCGCTGAAGTCGCCGTCGATCTCGCCTGCCGGCCGCAGCCCGGCATCCGCCAGGGCGGAGAGGAAGCCGTCGCGGCGATCCACGCTCACCGACATCGACATGGTTCCCGTGATGGTCGCGATCCGCCGCCGGCCCATGGCGATCAGATGGGCGACGGCATCGCGGGCGGCGGTGACGTTGTCGACGTCGACGATGATGTCGTTCTCACGCACCGTCGCGGGCCGGCCGCCGAAGACCACCGGCACAGCCTCGGCGATGCGCTCGACGAACGAGTCGCTGGCGTGGTGCGAGACGATGATGGCGGCATCGACACCGCCGTTGCGCACGAAGCGCGTCATCTTGCCGTCGGGGTCGTCACTGGCGATGAGCAGGTTGAGGATGTACTCCGACTCGGCCAGGCGGGCGCTGATGCCCGCGACGACGGATGCCAGGAACGGGTCGCCGAAGAAGCGCGTGGTGTCCTCGGGGACCACCAGCCCGATCGCGTGGGTCTGCCGGCTCGCGAGCGAGCGCGCGGCGCGGTTGGGGGCGTAGCGGAGCTGGGCGATGGCGTCCTGCACGGCGGCGAGGGCCTCGGCGCTCACCGAGCTCGAGCCGTTGACGACTCGCGACACCGTGGAGCGGGAGACGCCTGCGAGGGCGGCGACCTCTTCGATGGTGGGTCGGGGCATCGGGTGTCCTTGCGGGATGGCCTGGGGGGCCGGTGTGTCAGATCGCGCGGGCCGCGATGATCCGAGCGTACTCCCGGCCGCTCTGCTTGATCGTCCGCCGCTGCGTCTCGTAGTCGACGCGCACGATGCCGAAGCGCTTGGCGTACCCCCACGCCCACTCGTAGTTGTCCATCAGCGACCAGTAGAAGTAGCCCCGCACGTCGACGCCCTGCTCGATGGCATCCCGTGTCGCCTCGACGTGCGCCCGCAGGAAGTCCGTCCGCTCGGCGTCGTCCACCTGCCCGTCGGGGCCGACCTCATCGTCGTAGGCGGCACCGTTCTCGGTGACGTACAGCGGCACATCGCCCGAGTAGTCGTTCGCGACCCGGACGAGCAGCCTGGTGAGGCCGTCGGGCTGCACCTCCCAGTCCATTCCGGTGCGCGGCAGGCCGCGCTCGACCCAGTGGATGCCCTCATGCGACGGGAACGGCGAGCGGGTCTCGCGCTGCTGCCCCTCGGTCTGGTGCGGATCGCCACCGCCGGGCTGCGGATGCCCGGAGAGCAGCTCCCCGTGGTAGTAGTTCACCCCGAGCGCGTCGAGCGGGGTCGAGATGATCTCGAGGTCGCCCGGCCGCACGGCATCCTGCCACTCGGCGATCGCCGCGGGGTCGACCTCTCGGATGTCGCGCACGATGTCGGCCGGGTACTCGCCGTGGAAGATCGGTGCGAGGAACCAGCCGTTGAACTGCCCGTCGATGCGGCGGGCGGCGTCGATGTCGACGGGGTCGGCTACGTCGGCAGGGTCGGCGACCGTGAGGTTCAGGGTGATGCCGAGGTCGAGCGACGCGTCGCGCTCGCGCAGCGCCTGCACCGCGCGTCCGTGCGAGAGCAGCAGGTGATGCGAGGCGAGCAGCCCGTCGCGGATGCTCGTGCGACCCGGCGCATGCACGCCGGCCGTGTACGAGAGGAACGACGAGCACCACGGCTCGTTCATGGTCGTCCAGTGCTGCACGCGATCGCCGAGCGCATCGTGCACGCTCAGCGCATAGTCGGTGAACCGGTCGGCGATGTCGCGGTTCGTCCAGCCGCCCTGCTCTTCGAGGGCCTGCGGCATGTCCCAGTGGTGCAGCGTGAGCCACGGCACGATGCCGGCCGCGAGCAGCTCGTCGACGAGCCGGCTGTAGAAGTCGAGCCCTGCCGCGTTGACCGGGCCTCCGTCAGGGCGCACTCGCGACCACGAGGTCGAGAAGCGGTAGGTCTGCAGCCCGAGCTGTCTCATCAGCGCCACGTCGTCGGCGTAGCGGTGGTAGTGATCGCAGGCGACGTCGCCGTTCTCGGCGCCGACGACGGCACCGGGAACACGCGCGAAGGCATCCCAGATGGACGCCGTGCGGCCGTCTTCGAATGCTGCGCCCTCGATCTGGTAGGCGGCGGTCGCGGCGCCGAAGAGGAAGCCCTCTGGCAAGGATCGGGTCATGGGAACATGATGCCACGACTGGGCTGGGAGCGCTCCCATGATTTCGACCGACTGGGGTTCGGTACCCTTGCCGGGTGAACTCAGAACTGGCGCGCGCCGAGTCCCTGATCGCCTCGATCCCCGACTATCCGCAGCCCGGCATCCTGTTCCGCGACATCACGCCGCTTCTCGCGGATGCCGAGGCGCTGCACGCCACGACGGCGGCGCTCGTCGAGCCCTTCGCCGGCACCTTCGACGTCGTCGCCGGAATCGAGGCGCGCGGGTTCATCCTCGCCGGGGCCGCCGCGATCAGCGCCGGCGTCGGCTTCGTCCCGATCCGCAAGGCGGGCAAGCTGCCCCGCCCGGCGGCCTCCGTCGACTACGCGCTCGAGTACGGCACCGCGACCGTGGAGATGCACGACGATTTGCCGGCAGGAGCCCGCATCCTGCTCATCGACGATGTGCTCGCCACCGGCGGCACGCTCGCCGCCGGACGGGAGATCGTCGAGAGGCTCGGTTACACCGTCGCAGGGATCAGCGTGCTGTTCGAGATCGACGGCCTCGGCGGCCGCGACGTCATCGGCGACCTGCACACCGTCTTCCGCTCGACCTGAGCCAGGTCGGAACCACCAGACCATCCGATCCAGCGCCGGCGTGGCGCACGCCGCCACTCCGGCCAGGGCTCGAATCGTCCGAGATCTCCGACATGCGACAGGCACCCGGCGACGGCCCGACGTCAGGGGGCGGGCGGCCGGGCGATGTCAGCCGGGGCCGCGCCGCGCTCGATCGCGGAGCGGACGGATGCGGCGGCATGGGCGAGGCTGCTGACAGCCACGAGCTGTCGGGCGCGGGCGTTCACCGCGAGCAGCATGCGCCTCGCCACCTCGTCGGCCGATCCGTCCGGCTGCAGCGCCGCGACGTTGCCGCTCGCCAGCGGTTCCAGTGCGTCGGCGTACTGCATGAGGGTCTCGACGTCGTAGTCGAGACCGACCTGCGAGGCCTGGGCGAGTGCGAACGTGAGTCCTCGCTCCGCGGCTCCGGGATAGCCGCGCCAGTCACGTCGCCGCATGAGCTCATGGGTGCGCTCGCGGAACTCGTCGTAACCGGGATCCGTGGCGATGTCGTCGGGCACACCGAGCGCGAAGGCCTGACAGGCGTTCATCACCTCGAGGGTCGTGACGCCGGGGGTGTCGATGAACCCTGTGAGCGCCAGGATCGCCGCGGTCGAGGCGCCGTACATGTCGCGCAGCACCAGGATCAGCCTGGCCCGGTCGACGTGCCGCTGCTCGTATACCGCCGTGGTGCGGTTCTTCAGGGATCCGGCCGGCATCACGCCCACCTTGATCCAGTGCTTCAGCGTCGTCGTGCTGACGCCGCTCTGCGCTGCGAGCGCGCTGAGCTTCATGCCCTCTCCTCCCCCGAGGTCACTGCGGGTGCACCGCCGTATTGGAGAGCAATCGACGTCGACGCTCTCCACGATGCGCATCTGCTGCGACGACTCTAGCCTGAGAGGCACGGGACTCATCCTGCGTCTGGGGGCTACTGATCGCAGGGGTCGTTGAGTGGGGACTCATCGACAGGCCCGGTCGAAGCATCATCGGGGGGTGCGTCGTTTCGACCGGGCCGTCTCGACCTCCTCCGGACCCCGCCGCTCGCGCGTCTCCGGACGACGCCGCTCGCGCGTCTCCCGACGACGCCGCTCGAGCCTCCTCCGAACCACGCCGTTCGAGCGGATCACCCGTGCGTCGGCTCGCCCCGTGATCGCCTAGAATCAGGGGTATGCCCACCATCGTCGTCGACGTCATGCCCAAGGCCGAACTGCTCGACCCGCAGGGGAAGGCCGTCTCCGGCGCCTTCGCCCGCCTGGGCGTCGAGAGCTTCAGCCAGGTCCGCATCGGGAAGCGCTTCGAGCTGACCGTCGACGGCGAGGTCACCGACGAGGTGCTGGCCGAGGCCCGCCGCCTCGCCGAGGACGTGCTGTCGAACTCCGTCATCGAGGATGTCGTGGGAGTCGAGGTCGCGCAGTGAGCGTGCGCATCGGCGTCATCACCTTCCCGGGTTCTCTCGACGACCGCGATGCTCAGCGCGCAGTGCGCATCGCCGGCGCCGAGCCCGTCGCCCTGTGGCACGGCTCGCACGACCTCGAGGGCGTCGATGCGCTGGTGCTGCCAGGCGGTTTCAGCTACGGCGACTACCTCCGCTCGGGTGCGATCGCGGCCCTCTCTCCGATCATGGCCGAGGTCACGGACGCCGCGGCGAAGGGCATGCCCGTGCTGGGCATCTGCAACGGCTTCCAGATGCTCGTCGAGGCGCACCTGCTGCCGGGCGGCCTGATCCGCAACGACCACCAGCACTTCGTCCGGCGCGACCAGCGCCTGACCGTCGAGAACGCCGACACCGCATGGACCAGTGCGTTCTCGAAGGGCCAGGAGATCGTCATCCCGCTGAAGAACGGCGAGGGCGGCTACATCGCAGCCGACGACACCCTCGACCGGCTCGAAGGCGAGGGCCTCGTCGCCTTCCGCTACGCCGGGGTGAATCCCAACGGATCGCTGCGGGACATCGCAGGAATCACCAACGAGCGCGGCAACGTGGTCGGCCTCATGCCGCACCCGGAGCACGCGACAGAGGCCGGTTTCGGCCCGGACACGAGCGCCGCGATGCGCTCCGGCGTCGACGGGCTCGGCTTCTTCGAGAGCGCGATCGCCGCCGTCGCGCGCATCGCCGCGTAGCGCCTCTCACCCGCATCCCGCGTCACCGCCCTCACGCCTTCCCGCGTGATGCCTTTCGCGACTGTGCGCCGTTCTTGGAACTGCGCACCGCTCAGAGGCCGGCCGGAGGCCAGGCGCCGATGATCAGCGCCATCACGACGACCGTCACGAGTTCATGGCCGATGTTGAGCGTGGTGAGGCGGGTCGAGCGGCCCTCGAACGCGTCGTGGGTGATGAATCGTGCGGCCGTGAACCCCGCCCAGAGGGTCACGGAGGTGACGACGGATGCCCAGAGGTACGACCCCTCGTAGAAGTGCCAGGCGATCGTGGCGGCGCCTGCGAGCACCCACGCGGTCACGAAGCTGACCAGCACGGTCGTGATCATCGGCCACAGCGGCCCGCGGGCCGGATGATCGAGATCGACGCCGGCGAGCCGAGCCCAGCGCTCGCCCATCACACCCCTCGCGTACCAGATCGCTCCGACCACCATGCTCGACGCGGTCGCGACCAGCACGGCCCAGTAGTTGATCTCGGGAACCATGACGTCTCCTCGCTCGGTTGCGGTCAGGATACGCCCGGTGCGCGCAGAATGATGGCATGACCGCATCCGACCCCCGCGTGCTCGGCTCGGACCTGCTCCCCACGCCCTTCACCGCGGCCGAGATCCGCGAGGCCAGTCGGGCTGGCAAGCTGATCCGGCTGCGGGTCGACCTGCCCGACGGCACCGGCTTCGAGCGGTTCAACCGGTTCCGCGACGGCGACGACGAGGGGGCGACGCTGGAGCAGTGGCGGGCGGATGCCCCTGATGACATCACCGCCCGCCGGGTGAGCTGGCTCGAGCTGCAGCGACATGCAGCCTTTCCCTCGGCCACGACGACCGTACGCGCCGAGGTGCTCGACTCGCCCCTCGGCCGGCTGGACTGCCTGCGCTACGACACCGCGGCGACCGACGACGAGCCGGCGGCCGTGTTCTGGTTCGCGCTCGCCCATCCGGGCATGCCGGTCCGCTTCGAGGCCGCGGGCACGCGCACGAGCGTGGTGGAGCTCCGCGGCGCGTGATGCGCGGAGGCCGGCCCGATCGCGACGGTTCGACGCCCGCCCGCCGCACGCAGCCTCGCAGCCTCGCAGCCTCGTACCTCGCGCCCTCGCAGCCTCGCCGCCTCGCAGCCTCGCAGCCTCGCAGCCTCGCAGCCTCGCAGCCGAGTGCGCGAGAACAGGGGATTCGACCGGAACAGGACGATCCGCGCTGGAATCTCCTGTGCTCGCGAGATCCCCTGTTCTCGGTGAGGCGGATGCCCGGTCAGGGCGGGCCTCAGCATGATGCGGGCGGCTGAACGGCATCCGCCCCACCGCCGGGCGCAGCCGGCCCGGGCGCGGCCGGCCCGGGCGCAGCCGGCCCACGCGCAGCCGGCCCGGGCGCGGCCGGCCCGCGCGACCCGGCGCTAAGGTCGAGCCGTGAGCCTCATCGTCACCGTCCCCACAGACCGCCTCGTCCACGACCTCGGCGCGCTGCCGCCCGGCGTCGAACTGCTCCTCTGGGATCTGCGCTCCCCCGCCCCGGCCGATCGCCTCGACATCGTCGTGCCGCCGTACATGGACGGCACCGGAGTGCTCGCCGCGCTCGACGGACTCGACGTGCGGCTCGTGCAGGGCGAGTCGATCGGCTACGACGGCGTCGCCGAGGTGCTGCCCCCTGGCATCCCGTTCGCCAATGCCGCCAGCGTTCACGAGGCGTCGACCGCCGAGCTCGCCGTGGGGATGATGATCGCGGCGCAGCGGCAGCTGCCTCGATTCGTGCGCGCGCAGGAACGCGGCGAATGGGCGCCCGTCTTCGCCGAGAGCCTCGCAGATCGGCGCGTGCTGCTGGTCGGATTCGGCGGAGTCGGAACGGCGATCGCCCGGCGCCTGGCCCCCTTCGAGGTCGAGCTGACCGCGGTGGCCCGCACCCCTCGCACCGAGCAGGTCGACGGGGTCGGCGAGCTCGCCGTGCACGGCATGGATGAGCTGGACACGCTTCTGCCCGATGCCGAGATCGTCGTGCTGAGTCTGCCCGCGACCGCCGAGACGCACCACCTGTTCGACGCCGCCAGGATCGGCCGCATGGCGCGTGGAGCGCTGCTGGTGAACGTCGGGCGCGGGCCCCTGGTCGAGACGGATGCCCTGATCGCCGCGCTGAACTCGAATGCGATCCGCGTGGCATCCGACGTCTTCGAAGAAGAGCCTCTGCCCGCCGGCCACCCGCTGTGGAGCGCACCCGGCCTGCTCATCACCCCGCACAACGGCGGCGCGTCGACCGCGATGAATCCGCGCATCGCGCGACTCATCCGTCGCCAGATCGACCGGATGCTCGCAGGCGAGCCGCCGTTGAACATCGTCATCCCCGGTTCGTGAGCGGCGCCGTTCAGCGGTGCTGACGGGGTCGCCTTTCAAAACTGTAAGCGCTTGCACTAGCCTGAGCAGATGGCACAGCGTGAGCAGATGGCAGCCCCCGGTTCCGAGTGGTGGCGCACCGCCGTCATCTACCAGATCTACCCCCGGTCCTTCGCCGACGCCTCGGGCGACGGCATCGGCGACCTCCCCGGCATCACCAGCAGACTCGACGATCTGAAGAGCCTGGGCATCGACGCCATCTGGCTGAGCCCGTTCATGACGAGCCCGCAGAAGGATGCCGGCTACGACGTGGCCGACTACCGCGATGTCGACCCGCTGTTCGGCACGCTCGCCGACTTCGACGTCATGCTCAACGAGGCGCACGCCCGCGGCATCCGGGTCATCGTCGATCTCGTGCCCAACCACTCCTCCGACCAGCACGTCTGGTTCCAGGAGGCGCTGAAGGCGGCACCAGGCAGCCGCGAGCGCGCCCGCTACGTCTTCCGCGACGGCCGCGGCGAGAACGGCGAGCTGCCCCCGAACAACTGGGAGAGCGTGTTCGGCGGCCGCATGTGGGACCGCGTGACCGAGGCCGACGGCACCCCCGGCCAGTGGTACCTGCACATCTTCGACGCCACCCAGCCCGACTTCGACTGGACCAACGAAGAGGTGCGCGAGGAGTTCCGCAGCATCCTGCGCTTCTGGCTCGACCGCGGCGTCGACGGCTTCCGCGTCGATGTGGCGCACGGCATGGTGAAGGAGGCCGGCCTTCCCGATTACGCCCCCGTCGCCGACGCGGATTCGATGGGCGGCGGCGAGGAGAACGTGCCGTACTGGGGTCAGGACGAGGTGCACGACATCTACCGCGACTGGCACAAGGTGCTCGCCGAGTACGACGGCGACCGCGCGCTGTGCGGCGAGGCCTGGCTGCCGACGCTCAAGAAGACCGCATTGTGGGTGCGTCCGGACGAGATGCACCAGACCTTCAACTTCCCCTACCTGATGACGCCGTGGGACGCCGAGGCGCTGCGCGGAGTCATCCGCGACTCCCTCGACGCCTTCGGCGAGGTGGGCGCACCGAGCACCTGGGTGCTCTCGAACCACGACGTGATCCGCCACGCCTCGCGTCTCGCCCTGACCGCCGACAGCCCGCAGGGCGACGGCATCGGCCCGAACTCGAAGGGCAAGCCCGATGCCGCCGTCGGGCTCTCGCGTGGGCGCGCGGCGACGACCGTCATGCTGTCGCTCCCCGGCTCGGCCTACGTCTACCAGGGCGAGGAGCTGGGTCTTCCGGAGGCGATGGAGATCCCTGACGAGTTCCGTCAGGATCCGACCTGGTTCCGCACGAACGGCGAGCGCTACGGCCGCGACGGCTGCCGCGTGCCGCTGCCGTGGACGGCTTCGGGACCCGCTTTCGGCTTCAACGACACGGGCGCGTCGTGGCTGCCGCAGCCGGCCGAATGGGCGGCCTTCGCCCGCGACGCCGAGGAGGGCGACGCCGACTCGACGCTCAACCTGTACAGGCGTCTGCTGGCCGAGCGCCGCGAGCGCGGCCTGGGCGGCGGCTCGCTCGTCTGGGATGACGTGGATGCCTCTGCCGTGGCCTTCCACCGAGGCGAGCTGCACGTGGTCGCGAACCTCGGCGAGACGCCGATCGAGCTCGGCGACGACGTGACCTTCGTGGTGCAGAGCGAGCCGTTCGCCGGCACCGCCCTGCCGCCGAACACCGCCGCCTGGTTCACCCGCGCCTGAGCGCGGCATCAATACGCGAGACTTGCCTTGCAGCATGAGACCGGGCTTCCGGAGCTCTGTCTCATGCTCGAAGGCAAGTCTCGCGGGGCCGATGGGGCTCGCGGATCGCTGAGAGAAGGAGCCACGACATGGTGAGCATCGACGAGGTCGCGAAGCTCGCGGGCGTCTCGACGGCCACCGTGTCGCGTGCCCTCAGCGGGCGCGGGCACGTGTCGGACGGGGCGCGCGAGCGCGTGCGGTCGGCGGCCGAGTCGCTCGGCTACGTCGTCTCGTCGCGCGCGTCGAGCCTGGCATCCGGACGCACGCAGAACATCGGCGTGATCGTGCCCTTCCTCGACCGCTGGTTCTTCAGCACCGTGCTGTCGGGGGCGACCAGCGCGCTGATGCGCGCCGGCTACGACGTGACCCTGTACAACATCACGGCCGACGCCGCCGTGCGCCGGGAGGTCTTCTCGACGTTCCTGCGTCGCCAGCGGGTGGATGCCGTGATCGCCGTGGCCATCGAACTCGACGACGATGAGACCGCGCAGCTGCTCGACCTGGGGCTTCCGGTGATCGGGATCGGCGGCCCGAACCCGCGGCTGAACACCCTGACCGTGGACGACACGGCGCTGGCTCGCCTCGCCACCGAGCACCTGATCGGCCTCGGGCACCGCGACATCGCGCACATCGGAGCGAACCCCGAGTTCGACATCGACTTCCACGTGCCGACCCGACGGCGCCTCGGCTTCGAGCGGGCTCTGGCCGACGCAGGCATCACCGCGAAGCACACCTTCCTCGAGCCCGCGGACTTCACCGTCGACGGCGGGTTCCGCGCCGCCAAGCAGCTGCTGGGAAGGCCGGGCCCGCGCCCGACCGCGATCTTCGCGGCCTCCGACGAGATGGCGGTCGGCGCGCTGCTCGCCGCTCGCGATCTCGGGTTCCGCGTGCCGCAGGACCTCTCGATCGTCGGCATCGACGGCCATGAGCTCGGCGAGTTCTTCCAGCTGACGACCGTCGACCAGTTCCCGCTCGCGCAGGGCGAGCGGGCGGCGCGCGCGATCCTCGCGCAGCTCGAGGACGATCCGGATGCCGCGGTCGCCGCCGACCTGCCCTACGAGCTCATCGTGCGCGGCACGACCGCCCGCGCGTAGCCGCGCATCCCCGGCATCCGTCGTTCTTCGTCGGACCCGGTCCGCGAGACCTGGTCTTCAGCACGAGACCGCCGCTCCGCGGCCCTGTCTCGTGCTGCAACGCACGTCTCGCGATCCGACGTCGCGATCCGACGCGTCGATGCGACGCGGCGATGCGACGCGTCAGGCGGTGCGGGGCGCTGCGCGCGAGACCAGCAGGTGCAGGCCCATCGTCACGGCGAGCACGACGGCCGAGGCGGGCAGCAGCCCGTCGGCGTCGATCCCGGATGTCAGCAGCGCGCCGCCCAGTATGCCGCCGAGGGCGGAGCCGAGCTGCATGCCGCTGCCGTTCAGCGCGAGCACGAGCGACATCGAGTCGGGGGCGATGTCTCCGAGGCGCGACTGGAGGGCCACACCCGATCCGCCGTTGAAGAACGCGCATCCGAAGAACCAGGCGAACGCCGCCACCGCGCCGGCGGCGCCGGGGAGCAGCAGGCCGGCCGTGCCGAGCAGCGCCACCACGATGAGGATGCCGATGATCAGGGCGATCACGGTCTTCGGGTCGATGCGATCGGTGATGCGGCCCGAGAGGATGTTGCCGCCGAGGCTGACGATGCCGTAGCCGAACATGGCCGCGATGATCGGTGCTCCCGCTCCCACGCGCGGCTCGAAGATGAGCGTCGCGTACGTGAAGCAGAGGTAGCTCGCGCACATGATCCCCGTGGCGACGAAGATCGCCCCGATCACCGCCGGACGCGCGAGAGGGCGCAGCGTCTGGCGCAGCGTGAGAGAGGGCAGGTGCAGGCGGGGGACGTTGATCAGGATGCCGACCAGGGCGACCGCCCCGACGCCGGTGACGAGGAAGAGAGGCAGGCGCCAGTCGTCCTGGCCGATCACGAGGCCGATCGGAACGCCGAGCGCTGTCGCGGCGAGGAATCCGCCGAGCACGAACGACAGAGCGCGGCCGCGCCGCTCGGGAGCGGTCTTCGCGAGCACATAGGCGCTCACCACGGCGCTCAGCAGCGATCCGCCGAGGGCGGAGACGACGCGTCCGGTCATGGCCATCGCGTAGTTCGCCGACAGGGCGATGAGCAGGTTGCCGAGCACGAACACGCCCAGCGACAGCGAGATGACGAGCTTGCGCTCCCACCGTCCGGTGAACGACGAGAGCACGGGACCGGCGAGGGCCGCGGTGAGGGCGAACACGGCGACGAGCTGGCCCGCGGCCGCCTCGGAGACGTCGAGGTCGTCGGCGATCTGCGGCAGCAGGCCCGCCAGCACATAGCCGTCGATGCCCATCGAGAACGTCGCCAGCGCCAGCCACAGCAGGGCTCCGAACCCGGCCGGGCGGGTTTCGTCAGTCGTCTTCACAAAAACATCCAACCAGAAGTCCCGGATGCCCGGTTCCGCCCGGCGCTGTTCAATTCCCCCTACTCCACTGAATACTTGTCGACATGGACGCGCTCAACGATTTCGTCACCACCGCCGGCGGCACACTGTGGAGCTGGGCGGTGCTGCCCGTGCTCCTCTTGCTGGGCCTGTACTTCACGTTCCGTTCGGGCGTCGTGCAATTCCGGCTCATCCCCGAGATGTTCCGCACCCTCACGGATCGCACCCCGACGGACGCCGAGGGCCGACCCCAGTCGGTATCGGCCTTCCAGGCGTTCACGATCTCTGCGGCATCCCGCGTCGGCGTCGGCAACATCGCCGGCGTCGGCACCGCGATCGCGATCGGCGGGCCGGGCGCGGTGTTCTGGATGTGGACGATGGCGTTCATCGGCGGGGCCTCGAGCTTCATCGAGTCGACCCTCGGGCAGGCCTTCAAGGTCCGCGACTCCGAGGGCTTCCGCGGCGGCCCGGCGTATTACATGCAGCACGGCCTCAAGGCCCGATGGATGGGCATCGTCTTCGCCTGCGTGCTGATCCTCTGCTTCCCGCTGTCGTTCAACTCCCTTCAAGCGAACACGATCAGCGCCACGATCTCCGGCAGCTTCGGCGGCACGGTGACGTGGGTCCCGTGGGTGGTGGGCGGCGTGCTCGCTGTGCTGACCTCCCTCGTGATCTTCGGCGGCGTCCGCCGCATCGCCTCCGTGTCGCAGGCGGTCGTGCCCCTGATGGCGCTGATCTATCTCATCCTGGGGCTGGTGATCGTCGGCATCCACATCGATCGACTCCCTGACGTCTTCCTCTCGATCTACACGCAGGCGTGGGGCACCCAGGAGGTGGTCGGCGGAACGATCGGCGCGATCATCATGGTCGGCGCTCAGCGCGGCATGTTCTCCAATGAGGCCGGTCTCGGCTCGGCGCCGAACGCCGGAGCGAGCGCGGCCGTGACCCACCCCGTCAAGCAGGGTCTGGTGCAGACCCTCGGGGTGTACTTCGACACGTTCCTCGTCTGCTCGATCACGGCCTTCATCGTTCTGGTCGCGACCCCCGATCTGGCGAGTGCAGAGCGGGGCATCGTGCTCACGCAGAACGCACTGGTCAGTTCCCTCGGCTCCTGGTCGAACGTCCTGTTGAGCGTCATCATCTTTCTGCTCGCCTTCAGCTCGATTCTCGGCAACTACTACTACGGCGAGTCGAACATCGAGTTCATCAACGCGAAGCCCGTGGTGCTGACCGTGTTCCGCATCGTCGTGGTCATGGTGGTCTTCCTCGGCTCGATCGCCTCGGCCGATCTCATCTGGAACACCGCCGACGGCATCATGGGCATCATGGCCCTCATCAACCTCGTGGCCATCGGCTTGCTGTCGGGCGTCGCGTTCAAGCTGCTGCGCGACTACCTCGACCAGCGCCGAGCGGGTCTCGACCCTGTGTTCACCCGCGCTCGGATGCCGGAGGTCACGGGCATCCAGTGCTGGGAGGACGAGCTGAGCGTCACAGGGCCCGTACCGGTCGCGGAGCGCAGCTCGCGCCGTTGACGAACCGCCGCGCGATCCTCACGGCCGGGAGCCGCCCGGCCGTGAGCCACCCGGCCGTGAGGATCGTGTGAGGACGCGCGTCGCATCCGTAGGGATTGCGTGAGGATCGGTGATGGGCTGCGGCGACGCGCGTAGCGTCTCCAGCCGTGGATGGAAAAGACCTCTCCGAGGCGCCGCAGATCGCGAAGCGCCTGATCATCGGCGACCCGCTCACCAGCGAGCAGGTCGACGAGCAGCTGCTGCCCAAGCGCATGGCCCTGCCGATCTTCGCCTCCGACGCACTGAGCTCGGTGGCGTACGCCCCGCAGGAGCTGCTGATGATCCTCGCCCTCGGGGGTCTGGCGTTCCTGAGCTTCACGCCGTGGGTCGCCGGTGCGGTCATCCTGCTGCTCGCGGTTGTCGTGCCCAGCTACCGGCAGCTGATCAAGGCCTACCCCTCCGGCGGCGGCGACTACGAGGTGGCGTCGAAGAACCTCGGCGAGATCCCCGGGGTGACCGTCGCAGCCGCGCTGCTCGTGGACTACGTGCTCACCGTCGCCGTGTCGGTGGCATCGGGGGTCGACAACATCATCTCCGCCGTCCCCGAGCTCGACCCCGCGCGCGTCGAGCTGGCGGTCGGCTTCGTCGTGCTGATCGTGGTGATCAACCTGCGCGGCGTTCGCGAGGCATCCCTCGTCTTCGCGATCCCCACCTACGTCTTCATCGGCTCGGTGGGGCTGATGATCGTCACCGGGCTGATCCGCACCCTGCTCGGCGACCCGCCGGTCGCCTCGAGCGCGGAGTTCGGAGTGCACGCCGAGGACCTCAGCCAGGCTGCCGTGATCCTGCTCGTGCTGCGCGCCTTCTCGAGCGGCTGCTCGGCGCTCACCGGCGTCGAGGCCGTGTCGAACGGAGTGCCCGCGTTCCGCGCACCGAAGGTGCGCAACGCCCAGACGACGCTCACGCTGATGGGCACGATAGCGATCTGCCTGTTCGCAGGTCTCACCGCCCTTGCTCTCATCTCGGGGGTGCATTACGCCGAGAACCCGTGCGAGCTCATCGGCTTCGACTGCACCTCTCCGCAGCCGAGCCTGATGGCTCAGGTCGCGGCCGCGACCTTCGGCGGCGGCAGCATCCCGTTCTACCTGATCCAGGCCGCGACCGCCTGTGTGCTGCTGCTGGCGGCGAACACCGCGTTCAACGGGTTCCCGCTGCTCGGAGCGGTGCTCGCCCGCGATGGCTACGCGTCGAAGGCGCTCAACACCCGCGGCGACCGACTGGTGTTCTCGAACGGCATGATCCTGCTCGGCATCGGGGCGATGGCGGTGCTCATCGTCTTCCGTGCGCAGCTGACCACCCTCATCCAGCTGTACATCATCGGTGTGTTCGTGTCGTTCTCGCTGGGGCAGATCGGCATGGTGCGGCACTGGCGCCGGCTGCTGCGCGAGACAGCCCGCACCGAGGGGGCGGATGCCGCGACCATCCGTCGTTCGGCGCACACCGGACTCGTGATCAACTCGGCGGGGGCGACGCTGACCGTCCTGGTGCTCGTGATCGTGACCATCACCAAGTTCACGCACGGCGCCTATCTGGTGTTCTTCGCCATACCGCTGCTGGCGCTGCTGATGATGGGCGTGAAGCGCTACTACCGCGACGTCGAGCACGAGATCGCGGTCGACGACTCCGACCACTTCGGTTCGAGCGGCGACGTGGCGCTGATCTTGGTGAACCGGCTGCAGAAGCCGGTGCTGAAGGCGATCGACTACGCCATCGCCGCCCAGCATGACAAGACCCTGGCCGTGCACGTGGCCCTCAGCGCCGAAGACGGAAAGCAGCTGCAACGCGAGTGGGCCGCACGGCGGATGCCCGTGCCCCTGGTGATCCTCGATTCGCCGTATCGCTCGTACGCGCAGCCGGTGGCAGAGTTCATCGACCGGTACCGAGAGAAGCACGGCTCGAGCGTCGTCACGGTGTACCTGCCGCAGTACATCGTCGGCCACTGGTGGGAGGCGCTGCTGCACAACCGCCGAGCCAGGCGGATCGCGAACCAGCTGATGCTCGTGCACGGGGTGTCGATCACGCTCGTGCCATGGCTGCTCGACTCGTCCGAGCTCATCTACGGCCGCCGCTCGCGTCCCGTACCCGGTCAGGAGCGCGCAGGTCGACCGCTGGCGGCCTCCGGTCGCCGGGCGCAGCGTCCGGCCGGACCCCCGGATGCCGGATCGACGGGCGCCGCAGCGGATGCCTGGCACCCGGATTCGCGAGCCGACGACGCGCGCATCGGAGCGGGGCCCGCGTCTAGGATGCGAACGGGAGGGCAGCGATGAGCGGCGAGAGCGCGGCGGGCGTGCGGGGCGTCCTGCCCCGCGTCACCGGAGTGGCGCTCGGATGGCGGCGCCAGGTCGCCGGGTTCGCGGTCGCGCTGATCTTCGGCCCGCTGCTGACCTGGACCCTGTTCACGCTGCGGAGCCCCGAGTCGATCACCGCCGAGGTGCTCTGGTATCAGCTGCTCGTGGTCGTGGTGGCCCTGATCGGCGGCCTGTTCCCCGCGGTCTTCGCCGCCGTGCTCTCAGGGCTCACGCTCGATCTGCTGTTCGTCGCCCCGCAGTTCTCGATCACCGTCGCGCACCCGCTGCACGCCATCGCGCTGGCGCTCTACGTGGTGATCGCCGTGCTGGTCGGTCTGATCGTCAGCGTCGCTGCCCGACGCGGGCGCGCGGCCGTGCGTGCGACAGCCGAGGCGGAGCTGCTCGTGTCAGTCGCGGGCAACGTGCTGCGCGGCGAGCACGCGGTGCAGGCGCTGATCTCGCGCGCTCGCGAGGCGTTCGGGCTCAGCGGCGTGCGCCTGCTGTCGCGCTCGGGAGAGGTGCTCGCCGTCGACGGCGAGCCGGTGCGCGACGGACGGTCCACCACCGTCGAGGTCGGCCGTGACGCCGACGGCGCTCCGGAGGCCGTGCTCGAACTGCACGGCGGACCACTGGATGCTCCGGCACGACGTCTACTGGAGGTGATCGTCGCCCAGCTCGGGGCGGCGATGGAGCACACCGACCTCAGCGCCACCGCGCAGCGGGCCGAGGCACTGGCCGAGACCGACCAGGTGCGCAGCGCCCTGCTCTCCGCTCTGAGTCACGACGTACGTCGCCCGCTCGCCTCCGCCATGGCTGCGGTCGGCGGACTCCGCGGTGCGCACGACCTCTCTCCCGCCGACCGCGAGGAGCTGCTGGCGACAGCCGACGAGAGCCTCGCGACACTGTCGACGCTGGTCACCGACCTGCTCGACGTGAGCCGCGTGCAGGCAGGCGTGCTGGCCGTGTCGCTGGCACCGACCGATGCCGAGAACACCGTGCTCGCCGCTCTCGACGAGCTGAGCCTTCCGCCCTCGGAGGTCGAGCTGCGACTCGACCCAGGACTCGCGCCGCTGCTCGCCGATGCGGTGCTGCTGCAGCGCGTGGTCGTCAATCTGCTCGCCAACGCGCATCGGCACGCGCCGGCGGGCGAGCCCGTGCTGGTCTCGACCGCGCGGCGCGGAGGCTACGGCGAGATCCGGGTCATCGACCGCGGCGTCGGCGTCCCCGCGGCACGACAGGAGAGCATGTTCGCACCCTTCCAGCGCCTGGGCGACACCGACAACACCACCGGCCTGGGGCTGGGGCTCGCCCTGTCGAAGGGCTTCACCGAGGGCATGGGCGGCACGCTCATCCCCGAGGACACCCCCGGCGGCGGGCTGACCATGATCGTCTCGCTTCCCCTCGCCCCTCCGTCCGGATCCCATCCGGCTTCCCCTGGGGAGGAGACGGAGTGAAGCTTCTTATCGCCGACGACGATCCGCAGCTCGTGCGGGCCCTGCGCATCACGCTCGCCGCGCACGGCTACGACGTGATCGCCGCATCCGACGGCGCCGAGGCGATCACGCTCGCAGCTCAGTCGCATCCCGACATCATCCTGCTCGACCTCGGGATGCCGCGGCTGGACGGCATGGAGGTGATCCACGCGCTGCGCGGCTGGACCCGGGCACCGATCATCGTCGTCTCCGGCCGCACCGGCTCGGCCGACAAGGTCGATGCGCTGGATGCCGGGGCCGACGACTTCGTGACCAAGCCGTTCCAGGTCGACGAGCTGCTTGCGCGCCTGCGCGCCCTCGCGCGCCGCGCCGCGCCGATCGGCGAGACGGCGGAGTCGGTGGTGCGGTTCGGCGACGTGGTCGTCGACCTCGCCGCCACCCTCGTCACCCGCGCCGGCGCGCCGGTGCATCTCACGCCGACCGAGTGGCGGATGCTGGAGCACCTGTGCCGGCATCCCGGCGCCCTCGTCACCCGTCACGAGCTGCTGCGCGAGATCTGGGGCAGCGACCAGGTGACCGACTCGGGGTATCTGCGGCTGTACATGTCGCAGCTGCGCAAGAAGCTCGAACGCGAACCGGGCCGACCGGAGCACCTCCTCACCGAAGCGGGGATGGGCTACCGGCTGGTGCTCGCGTGAGAGCGAGGCTCGCACGACACCTCGCACCCGCCCAGGTGATCGTGACAGGATTCGCCGCGGCCATTCTGCTCGGCGCCCTGGTGCTCATGCTGCCCATCTCATCGGCCGACGGGCAGTGGACCGGCCCTCTCGAAGCGCTCTTCACGTCCACTTCGGCGGTGTGCGTGACCGGTCTCATCGTGGTCGACACCGCGGTGCACTGGAGCGCATTCGGCAAGGTCGTCATCATGCTGCTCATCCAGCTCGGCGGGCTGGGGATCATGCTGTTCGCCGCGTTGATCGGGCTCGCGCTCGCCCGACGGCTGTCGGTGCGCTCGCGCATGATCACGACGACCGAGACGAAGTCGCCCGGCGCGGGCGATGTTCGGCGCCTGGCGACGGGCATCCTGCTCACCACCCTCACCATCGAGGCCATCGTCGCGGTGATTCTGTTCGTGCGCTTCCTGACCGGCCATGGCTACGACGTCGGTCGCGCAGCGCGGCACGCCGTGTTCCACGCCGTCTCGTCGTTCAACAACGCCGGCTTCGCGCTCTACACCGACAGCCTCATGGGCTTCGTCTCCGATCCCTGGATCACCCTGCCGATCTGCGCCGCGATCATCCTCGGCGGGCTGGGCTTCCCCGTTCTGCGCCAGCTGCGCCGCGAGCTGCGCCGGCCGCTGCACTGGACCATGAACACGCGCATCGTGCTCACCGCGACCGTCGCCCTGCTCACGGTGGGCGCCCTGAGTGTGACGGTGATCGAGTGGGGCAACCCGCGCACCTTCGGGTCGCTCGACCCGTGGTCGCGGGTGCTGGCCGGATTCGTCTATTCGACCCAGGCCCGCACAGCCGGGTTCAACAGCGTCGACGTCGGTGCGATGAACGACGAGACCTGGCTGATCACCGACGTGCTGATGTTCATCGGCGGCGGCCCCGCCGGCACCGCTGGCGGCATCAAGGTGACGACGTTCGCCGTGCTGTTCTTCATCCTGTGGACCGAGCTGCGTGGCGGCGCCGCCGTGAACGTGTTCGGCAAGCGGCTCTCGCGCGCCGTGCACCGCGAGGCGATCACCGTGGTGCTCGTCGCGCTCGCCGCCGTCATGGCCGGGGTGATCGCCATCCTCGCGATGACTGACCTCGACCTCGACCGCGTGCTGTTCGAAGTCGTGTCGGCCTTCGGCACCGTGGGCCTGTCGACGGGTATCACCGCGTCTCTGCCGCCCGCGGCGCAGATGATCCTCGTGCTGCTCATGTTCCTCGGCCGTATCGGCCCCCTCACCCTCGGTTCGGCTCTCGCGCTGCGCGAGCGGCGGATCGCCTATGAACTGCCCAAGGAGCGTCCGGCGATCGGATGATCCGCCGGCGCTCAACACACGAAAGGAACGAGATGTCGTCCTTCCTCTCCTTCGGACGCACACCGCGGCGCATCGCCGAAGCCGACTCCGTGGCCGTGATCGGCCTCGGCCGTTTCGGCATCTCGCTGGCGCTGGAGCTCATGGCATCCGGCACCGACGTGCTGGGAGTCGACGTCGACGAAGACATCGTCCAGTCGCTGAACGGCGAGCTGACCCAGGTGGTCCGCGCCGACTCCACCAAGCTCGACGTCCTCGATCAGCTCGGCATCGGCGACTTCGACCGGGTGGTCGTGTCGATCGGCAACGACATCACCGCGTCGATCCTCACCGCCTCGCTGCTGCTCCGCCTGGAAGTGCCGGTGATCTGGGCGAAGGCTGTCGACGAAAGGCACGGAGCGGTACTCGAGCAGCTCGGCGTGCACCGGGTGATCTACCCCGAGAAGGACATGGGGCGCCGGGTCGCACACCTCGTGCGCGGCGCCGCGGCCGACTACCTCGAGATCGACCGGGGCTTCGCCGTCGTCAAGACCGTCGCACCGCAGCTGCTGCACGGGATGACCCTCGCCACGGCGGGGGTGCGCGCAACCTACGGGATCACCATCGCGGCGTATCGGCATGAACACGGCGAGTGGACCAATGCCGCTCCCGAGACGGTGCTGGGTCCGGGCGACACAATGCTCGTGATGGGTCCGATCAATCGCGTGGAGCGTTTCGCGCAACTGCGCTGACGACCCCTTTGATAGGCTGGATGAGGAGTGTCGGGAAGCCTGGTCGACGTCATCGTCGGTCGACCGGAAAGATCCCCATGACACGTTCCCCGTCGCGGCTTCGCCGCACCCTGTTCCCGTCCTCCTCGAAGGCCGAGTCCGTCCGCATCGGACAGATCCTCCGCAAGGAGACCGTCGGCGGCCTGCTCCTGGTCGTCGCAGCTGCCCTGGCTCTGCTGTGGGCCAACTCGCCATGGGCGGAGGGGTACTTCGCCCTTCGCGACATCGAGTTCGGCTATGAGCCCTGGCACCTGCGGCTGACGCTGGGGCAATGGGCCGCCGACGGTCTACTCGCGGTCTTCTTCTTCCTCGTCGGCCTCGAGCTCAAGCGCGAGTTCGTCGCGGGCGATCTGCGCCAGTTCAGCACGGCCGTGGTTCCGGTGGTCGCCGCCCTCGGCGGCGTCGCGGTGCCCGCTCTGATCTACGTGGCGGTCACCTCGGGCACAGCCGGCGCGGCCGACGGCTGGGCCATCCCCACCGCCACCGACATCGCCTTCGCCGTCGCGGTGCTGGCGATCATCGGATCCCACCTGCCGAGCGCGCTGCGCATCTTCCTGCTCACGCTCGCGGTCGTCGACGACCTCGTCGCGATCGGGATCATCGCGATCTTCTACACCGACACCATCGAGATCGTGCCGCTTCTGCTGGCTCTGGCGACCATCGCCGTGTATGGCGCGATCGCCCAGCGATACCGGCAGTTCTTCCACCTGCGTCCGGCGGCGGCATGGCTCATCCTGCTTCCGCTCGGCTTCGTCGCCTGGGCGCTGGTGCACGCGTCCGGCATCCATGCGACGATCGCGGGCGTGCTGCTGGGCTTCACGATCCCGGTACTGCACCGCCGCAAGGACCGCCGAGATGACGCGGGGCCCGGCCTCGCCGAGGTCTTCGAGCACCGGTTCCGGCCCATCTCCAGCGGAATCGCCGTGCCCGTCTTCGCCTTCTTCTCGGCCGGTGTGGCGATCGGCGGCGCCGAGGGCTTCGTCTCGGCGCTCAGCGACCCGGTCGTGCTGGGCATCATCCTCGGACTCGTCGTCGGCAAGCCGCTCGGCATCGCCGCGGCGACGTGGATCGTGACCCGTGTGCGACGGATCAACCTCGACCCCTCGCTGCAGTGGATCGACATCATCGGGGTCGGGCTGCTCGCGGGCATTGGCTTCACCGTCTCGCTGCTGGTCGCCGAGCTGAGCTTCAGCGTCGACGACCCGCATCACGACCAGGCCAAGGTGGCGATCCTCACCGCGTCGGTGAGCGCGGCGCTGCTGGCATCCGTCCTCCTCGGCCTGCGTAACCGTCGTTACCGCAGATACGAATCGAGTTGACCGAGAACGACGAACCGGCCGGAGCCCGAAGGCCCCGGCCGGTTCATGATGCTCGGGTCAGAGCGCGCGGATCTTCGCCGCCTGCATGCCCTTGGGGCCGCGCTCGGGCTCGAACTCGACCTTCTGGTTCTCGGTGAGCTCCTTGTAGCCGTTGCCCTCGATCGCCGAGAAGTGCGCGAACAGGTCGTCCGAGCCGTCATCGGGAGCGATGAAGCCGAAGCCCTTCTCGGAGTTGAACCATTTCACAGTGCCAGTGGCCATGTGCTTCTGCTTTCTGTTGTTCTGATCGCTGTCGCGATCGCTATGCCCCGCTGAACTGTCCGGCGGGCACGAAGAGACGATGCCGATCGACTGGCGCGATGCGCGATCCGACGGGATCGGGGATCCGGGTCCGCGGAACTCACACGCGGGAAGGGATCGGGGTGATGGGCTGCAGCGAGATTCGCGAGCCTTGTGAGAGTGGGCCCTCCGGCGGAGGGACACGCAACGGTACCACGCCGGCATCGGCAACCCGACGGGCGGGGCTCAGACTCCGTCGAGCTGCTCCAGGAACTCGTCGGCCATCTCGACCTGCGCGGCGAGGCGCGCGCGACGGTCGCTGGCCTCCACCCGCAGCTCGTCCAGACGGGCAGCGGCCGAGATGTCGTCGGGATCAGCGCGAACGGCGTCGACCACGAGCAGAAGCTCGCGCATCTCCTCGAGGGTGTAGCCGAGCGGCTTCATGCGGCGCACGAGCATGAGACGGCTCACATCGTCTTCGGTGTAGAGCCGGAAGCCCCCGTGCGTGCGCGCGGACGGCTCGACCAGCCCCATCTCGTCGTAGTGCCGGAGCGTGCGAAGGGAGAGCGAGGTGCGCTCGGCGACATCGCCGATGCGCATCTTCAGCTGTTCCACGCGACCTCCGGTTTCCGCGCAAACCTCACGTTACGTTAGAGTCTGCTGTCGGGCGGCTTCGTCTCCGCCCTCCCCATTCTCTCCCGCCCGGCTGCGCCGCGCGCACCCTCATCCGAGGAGCATCATGACCGCCGTCACCCCCGCCCGCGATCACGGGTCGCGGTACCGCATCGAGCCGACCGTCCGGCAGGCGCTGCGCAGCCCTCGCCTGCTGACCCGTGAGGTGCTCGCGGGTCTGGTCGTCGCGCTGGCGCTGATCCCCGAGGCGATCGCCTTCTCGATCATCGCGGGAGTCGACCCCCGCGTCGGCCTGTTCTCATCGTTCATCATGGCGGTCACGATCTCCTTCCTCGGTGGGCGCCCGGCGATGATCTCGGCCGCCACCGGCGCAGTCGCCCTCGTCATCGCGCCGGTGGTGCGCGAGCACGGCATGGAGTACTTCATCGCCACGGTGATCCTCGCCGGAGTCATCCAGCTGCTGCTGGGCGCGCTCGGCGTCGCGAAGCTCATGCGCTTCATCCCGCGCTCCGTCATGGTCGGGTTCGTGAACGCCCTCGCCATCCTCATCTTCTCGGCGCAGGTGCCGCAGCTGATCGGGGTGCCGTGGGCCGTGTACCCGCTGACCGCGATCGGCCTCGCGATCGTGTTCCTGCTCCCGCGGGCGACGAAGGCCGTGCCCGCGCCGCTCGTCGCGATCGTCGTGCTCACCGTCGCCGTGGTCGCCCTGGGCATCCGCGTCCCGAACGTCGGCGACCAGGGCGAGCTGCCGACCAGCCTGCCTGCCCTCTTCATACCGAATGTGCCGTTCACTCTCGAGACGCTCGGCATCATCGGCCCGTACGCCCTCGCCATGGCGCTCGTCGGTCTGATGGAGTCGCTGATGACGGCCAAGCTGGTCGACGACATCACCGACACGCACTCCCGCAAGACCCGGGAGGCTCTCGGCCAGGGCGGGGCGAACATCCTGTCCGGCCTGTTCGGCGGCATGGGCGGGTGCGCCATGATCGGGCAGACCATGATCAACGTGAAGGCCTCGGGGGCCCGCACCCGGATCTCGACCTTCCTGGCCGGAGCGTTCCTGCTGGTGCTGGTGCTGGTGCTCGGCGATCTCGTCGCGATCATCCCCATGGCCGCGCTCGTCGCCGTGATGATCTTCGTCTCGGTCGCGACCTTCGACTGGCACAGCATCCGTCTCGGCACTCTGCGGCGGATGCCCAAGAGCGAGACAGCCGTGATGCTGATCACCGTCGTCGCGACGGTCGTCACCCACAACCTCGCGATCGGCGTCGTGCTCGGTGTGCTCACCGCCATGGTGATGTTCGCCCGCCGTGTCGCCCACTTCGTCACGGTGACCCGCGAGGTCGACGGCGACACCGCCCGCTACCGGGTCGACGGCGAGCTGTTCTTCGCGTCGAGCAACGACCTGACGACGCAGTTCGAGTACGCGGCCGATCCCCGCCGAGTGGTCATCGACATGTCGCGCTCGCACATCTGGGACGCCTCGACGGTCGCCGCGCTCGACGCCGTGATCACGAAGTACGCCGCCCACGGCACAGCCGTCGAGATCACGGGGCTCAACGACACGGCTGCGGCATTCCGCGACCGCCTGAGCGGTGGTCTGAACGCGGGCCACTGAATCCGGGGGCAGCTCGGGCGTCAACGGGGCGGGCGGTGAATGCCGGTATGCCGGATGCCACTGGCTAGAGTCGGTGCCATGACCGTCGACCTCGAAGCCCTCTACATCGATCTGCACAAGCATCCCGAGCTGTCGTTCCAGGAGACGCGCACGGCGGGCATCGCCGCGGCGCACCTGCGCGATCTGGGTCTCGAGGTGACCGACGGCGTCGGCATCACCGGCGTGGTCGGGGTGCTGACGAACGGCGACGGCCCCGTGGTCTGGCTGCGGGCCGACATGGACGCGCTGCCCGTCGTCGAGGAGACCGGCCTCGCCTACGCGTCGACGGCGACGGGGGTCGATCCCGACGGCAACACGGTCGGCGTGATGCACGCCTGCGGTCACGACATGCACGTGACCGCCATGATCGGCGCCGTCGAGCGCCTGGTCGCCGAGCGCGATCAGTGGTCGGGCACGGTGGTCGTGGTGATCCAGCCCGCCGAGGAGTACGGCGCCGGTGCCAGGGCGATGCTCGATGACGGCGCGCTCGATCGCTTCCCGCGCCCCGATGTGGTGCTCGGCCAGCACGTGACGCCCCTGCCGGCCGGCACGATCGGCGTGCGCCCCGGCCCGCAGATGTCGGCGTCCGACGGCATCCAGGTCGTGCTGTACGGCCGCGGCGGGCACGGCTCGCGCCCCCACTCGACGATCGACCCGATCGTCATGGCCGCGTCGACGATCATGCGGCTGCAGACCGTCGTCTCGCGAGAGGTCGACCCGCACGATCTCGCGGTCGTGACCGTCGGCGCGATCCACGCCGGCACCAAGAACAACATCATCCCCGCCGACGCCACGCTGCAGCTCAGCCTGCGCTACCCCGACGAGCAGCTGCGCGAGAAGGTGCTCGAGAAGGTCGAGCGCGTCGTCCGGGCCGAGGCCATGGCATCCGGAGCAGAGCGGGAGCCCGAGATCTCGACCCTGCACACGCTGCCGGCCACGATCAACGACGCCGACGCGAGCGCCCGCGTGGTCTCGGCGTTCCAGGGCGTCTTCGGCGAGCAGTCGGTGATCGACCCCGGCCTGTTCACGGGCAGCGAGGACGTGTCGTGGTTCGCCCGCGATGCGGGCGTGCCTCTGGTGTTCTGGTTCTGGGGCGGGGTCGATCCCAAGGTCTTCGCGGATGCCGTGGCGAACGACACCGTCGACAAGGACATCCCGACGAACCACTCGCCGTTCTTCGCCCCGGCGATCCACCCGACGATCGAGGTCGGCGTCACCGCGCTGGCGACCGCTGCCAGGGAGTTCCTCGACTGATCGGGCCGCCGCGCGGGCTGATCAGGCCTCGATGACCCTCTGATTGCTCTCGTGCGCCTCGCGATGCAGGCGCTCCATGCGCACGTCGAGCTCACCGGCTGCCTCGGCGGCGTCGGTGAGACTCTGCACGAGGTGCCCTGGTACACGGCCGGCGAACTTGTAGTGGATCTTGTGCTCGAGGCTGGCCCAGAAGTCCATCGCGATGGTGCGGAACTGCACCTCGACGGGGATCAGCACCGGTCCCGTCGACAGGAACACCGGCACCTCGACGATCGCGTGCAGGCTGCGGTAGCCGTTCTCCTTCGGCTGAGCGATGTAGTCCTTCACGGCGCGCACGGTCACGTCGTCCTGCTGGGTGAGCAGGTCGAAGAGACGGTACACGTCGCTGACGAAGCTGCACGTCACGCGCACCCCGGCGATGTCGGTGATCTCACGGCGGATCACCTCGAAGTCGGCGTCGATGCCCTTGCGCGCGACCTTCTCGACGATGCTGTCCGGCGACTTGAGCCGGCTCTTCACGTGCTCGATCGGGTTGTACGCGTGCATGTGCGTGAACTCGTCGCGCAGGATCGAGATCTTCGTCTCGACCTCGCGCATGCCGAACTCGTACTCGCGCAGGAAGCGCTGGAACGCGTCGCGCAGCTGCTTCGCCTCGGCGATCGCGGCGTCGTCGACGGGAAGAGTCGTCATGCCCCCGACCCTAGCCCCGCCCGTTCGGAATCGGCTGGGCATCCGCCCCCTGCCGAGACCCCCACTTCATGCCGACACCCCTATCTGCGGACGGCCGCACCTGGGGGTGTCGGCGGCAACTGGGGGTGTCGGCGAAGGGAAGGGCGTCAGGCGTCGCGGGAGCGCCAGAGCAGCCAGACGAAGTACGGGGCCCCGAGCATCGCGACGACGAGGCCGGCCGGAAGCTGTGCGGGGGCGAGGACGGTGCGGCCGATGGCATCCGCCACCCCGACCAGCACGGCACCGAGCACGACCGCGACGGGGATCACCCGCGAGTGGCGTGCTCCCACCAGCGCGCGCGCCGCATGCGGTGCGACGAGGCCGACGAACCCCACCACGCCGACCGCCGCCACGCTGAAGGCCGCCAGCAGGGCCGCCGCCACCAGAAGCGCCAGGCGCGTGCGCTCCAGCCGGATGCCCACCAAGCGGGGAGTGTCCTCGTCCATGGCGAGGATGTCGAGATCGCGACGCTGCGCGATCACGAACGGCAGCGCGATCAGCAGCACGATCGCCAGCGGCACGACCTGCTCCCAGATGCGCCCGTACGTCGTGCCCGACAGCCAGGTGTAGATCTTCGGGGTGTCCCACGGGTTCGAGCGCAGCAGCACGAACGTCGTCAGCGCCGTGCTGCCGTACCAGACGCCGATGCCGATGAGCACGAGCCGGTCGGCGCTCAGGCCGCCACGCCACGCGAGCGAGTACACGAGCCCGAAGGCCAGCAGAGCACCGAGGACGGCTGCCACGAGCATCCCGAACGTCGATGCGGCGGCGCTCGTGACGATCAGCACGGCGCCGAGTCCTGCGCCTCCCGTGATGCCGAGCAGTCCCGGCTCGGCGAGCGGGTTGCGACTGACGGCCTGCGTCACCGTTCCCGCGAGGGCGAGGGCGCCGCCGGCGACGACCGCGGCGATCACCCGCGGCGCGCGCTCGTCG
Organism: Microbacterium esteraromaticum; assembly: GCF_014084045.1. Lineage (NCBI taxonomy): Bacteria > Bacillati > Actinomycetota > Actinomycetes > Micrococcales > Microbacteriaceae > Microbacterium > Microbacterium esteraromaticum. The sequence goes on along the minus strand of NZ_CP043732.1, from coordinate 1,443,179 downwards.
AGCGCGAAGGCGACCAACGGCGGAGCCTGGTTCTGCAGCCACAGCGCGATGTCTCCGGTGAGCAGGGGCGTCGCGCCGACGAGCATCCCGATCACGACCACGGCGGCGAGCGCGGCGACGCCGACGACCAGCACGATCGCGAAGCGGCGGGTGCTTCGCACGCCGAAGCGGATGCTCGGCGGGCGGCGGGTGGGGCCCGCGTCGCGCAGGCGCCGCGCCATCGTCACCAGCACGACGGCTCCGAGCAGCGTGGTCGCGACGCCGGTGGGGACCGCGATGGCGCCCTCGGCTCCGATGAGCGCGCGCAGCACGGCATCCGCGAGGACGACGACGATCGCGCCGATGAGGGCGGCCGTGGGGATGAGCAGCAGGTGACGACCGAGCGCGGGCACGAGCCGCGACAGCAGCCGTGCGAGCACGGGAGCGCACAGGCCGACGAAGCCGATGGGCCCGGCGAGGGTGACCGCGGCGGCGGTGAGCACCACGGACAGCAGGATGCCGATGACGCGCGTCGAGCGGATCGGGACGCCCAGCGACGACGCGGTGTCGTCGCCCAGGGCGAGCACGTCCAGCCGCCGAGTGAGCGCAAGCGCCAGTGCGATTCCGACGACGACCACGGGCGCCGCGCGCAGGAACGACTCCAGGCCCAGCTGCGACAGGCTGCCGCTGCCCCAGGCGAAGAGGCCCTTGGTCTCCTCGTCGAACAGCACGAGCAGCGCCGAGGTTCCCGCCTGAAGAGCGAGGGCGAGCGCGGAGCCCGCGAGCACCAGCCTGGTGGTCGACGAGGCCGCGCCGCCGGCGAGGCCGAGCACGAGGGCTGCGGCCCCCAGGCCGCCCGCGAAGGCGACCAGACCCGACGCCCAGAACGGGATGCTGAGACCGAAGGCGGTGACCGCCGTGACGGCGAAATAGGCGCCTCCGGTGACGCCGAGCGTGTCGGGCGAGGCGAGCGGATTGCGCGAGAGCGACTGCATGAGCAAGCCCGCGACCCCGAGCGCGAGGCCGACGGCCACGCCCGCGGCGAGTCTCGGCAGGCGTGAGCCGTACAGGATCTCAGGGTCGGCGAGCACCTGCCCGCTCGTGCCCTGGGTCAGGTGCCACAGGGCGGATGCCGCGAGCACCGCCACGAGGGCGAGCAGCGCCCCCGCGGCGGTGAGGCGCCCGCGCGGGCGCGGTTGCTCGGGTGACGATCCGTCGGCCGACGCTCCGGATGCCGGACGGGTCCGGGCATCCGGTCCGGCATCTGGCGTGCCGGCCTCCATCTCGTAACCGGCCCCCGGCCCGCTCACGGTCACTTGGTGATGACGTCGACGTAGGCGTCGATGATCTGCTCGGCGGAGCGCGGGCCGCCGAAGGTCCAGATGCCGGCGGGGAACGCGTGCACGTCGTCGTTCTTCACCGCGGGGATGGATGCCCAGGCGGGGTTCTTCTGGGCTGCGTCGACGAAGCTCTCCGAGTCGGGGTCGGCGGTGCCGCTGTGCAGCAGCATCGCGTCGCCGATCGTGGTCATGCCCTCGATGTCGGTCTGACCGAGTCCGTACGCCGGGTCGACTTCGCCGGTCCAGGCGTTCGTCAGGCCCAGCTCCTCGCCGATCTCGCCGATCAGCGAGCCCTGACCGAACGGACGCAGCGACACGTTGCCGCCGTCGACCCAGCCGTCGAAGAACACGAACGGCGCGCCTTCGAGCGACGCGTCGGCGACCTCGGCCTTTGCGTCGTCGAGCTTCTGCTCGAACTCGCCCTTCACGACGTCGGCGCGCTCGGTGCGGCCGGTGGCCTCGGCGATCAGGTCGAAGGTGTCGAGCATCTGCGCGATCGGGTCCTCGGCGTTCGCGCCGAGGGTGGCGAGCACGGGAACGCCGTACTTCTCGAGCTGAGCGATGATCGCGTCGTCGCGCGTGTACGCCTCGACGATCACGAGGTCGGGCTCGGTGGCGAACAGCGCATCGAGGTTGGGCTCCTGGCGGGTTCCGACGTCCTTCACGCCCTCGGGCAGCTTCTCGGCGGTGTCCCAGGTGCTGTAGCCCTCCGCGTCCGCGACGGCGACGGGGGTGAGGCACAGCGAGAGCACGTCCTCGATCTGCTGCCACTCGAGCACGGCGACCTTGGCGGCAGGCTTGTCGAGCTTCACGGTGCGGCCGAAGGCGTCGGTCAGCTCGACAGGGCCGGTCGCCGTGGCGGTGCTGTCGTCGGCGCAGCCGACGCCGGTCGCCGCAGCGGTCTTCTCATCGGCGGGATTCTCGGCTGACTGCGTGGTGCCGCAGGCGGTGAGGGCGAAGGTGAGCGCGCCGAGGGTCGCGAGGGCGGCGAGGGGCTTGTTCATCAGAGGAGGCTCCGTGGATTCGGGTGATTGGCGGTTCGGGGGCAGAAGCGGTTCGGGGGCAGAAGCGGTTCGGGGGCAGAAGCGGAGTCAGGCCGAGAGCGCGGAGAGCGCGCGGCGAGCGCGGTCGTGGTGGCGGCCTCGCGGGGTGACCTGCACGCGTCCGGTGCGGGTGTCGAGGTCGGCGTCGATGGGCAGGCCGTACACCTCGGTGAGGTGCTCGGAGGTGAGCACGGCGGCGGGGCTGCCGGCCGCATGCACGCGGCCGCGGTGCATCAGCACGACCTCGTCGGCGACCGAGGCGGCATGGCTGAGGTCGTGCAGCACGACGCCGACGGCGGTGCCGCGATCTGCGAGGTCGCAGACCAGATCGAGCGTCTCGACCTGGTAGCGCAGGTCGAGATGGTTGGTCGGCTCGTCGAGCAGCAGGATGCCCGTGTCCTGCGCGAGCGCGGTGGCGAGCCACACGCGCTGCAGCTCGCCGCCGGACAGCTCGTCGACGGGGCGGTGCGCCATGCCGTCGAGGTCGGTCAGCTCCAGGGCGTGCGCGATCACCGAGCGGTCGGCATCCGTCATGCCGGCGAAGCGGCCGCGGTGCGGATGACGGCCGTAGGCGACGACGTCGCGCACCTCGAGTCCGGACGGGTGCGGCCTCGACTGAGACAGCATCGCGACGGTGCGGGCGAACTCCTTCGCCGAGAGGGATGCCGCATCGCGCTCGCCCCGAGCACCGCTGACGCGCACGATGCCCTCGTCGACCCGGTGCAGGCGGGCGAGGGCGCGCAGCGCCGTCGACTTGCCGCTGCCGTTGGGGCCGATGAGCGCGGTGACGACGCCGGGGCGCAGGTGCAGCGAGACCTCGTGCACGACGCGGGTGCGACCGTAGCTCAGCGCCAGCGCGTCGCCGTGCAGCTCGTCGGCGCGAGGTGCCGGCGAGGCCGCCGGGAGGGCGGATTCCTCGATCGGGTTGTTCACGTTAGGAGAGCCTAACCTATGCTGAAGTGGTGAGCCACCACCCTTATCGAACATTCCGCACGACCGTCGCACGCATCATCGCGCTCTCGCCGCACTTCACGCGCATCACTCTGCAGGGCGACGACCTCGAGCACTTCGGCACCGACGGCCTGGATCAGCGCATCAAGCTGATCATCCCGTTCGCCGACGGATCGATCACCGATGTCGGACAGTTCGACGAGTCGCAGAGCATGACCGAGTGGTACCGCCGGTGGCGCGCACTGCCCGACGAGCAGCGCAACCCGATCCGCACCTACACGATCCGCTCGCCTCGGCCCCAGGCACGCGAGATCGACGTCGACTTCGTGCTGCACGGCACCGAGGGCCCTGCATCCGCCTGGGCCACGGCGGCCCGCGTTGGCGATCCGCTGTTCGTCGTCGGACCCGACTCCCGCTCCGAGGAGCAGGGCGGCGGCATCGAGTGGCGACCAGGCGCGGCCACATCGGTGCTCATCGCCGGCGACGAGACGGCGACCCCGGCCATCTGCTCGATCGTCGAATCTCTCCCGGCCGACGCGGTGGGCGAGGTCTGCATCGAGGTGCCGACCGAGGCCGACGCCCTCGCGATCTCCGCGCCCTCCGGCGTCAACGTGCGGTGGCTCGCCCGCGGCAGCGGCGCCCACGGCGTGCGCCTGAGCGCCGCCGTGCACGAGTGGGGCCTTCGCCGCGCCGCAGCCCACAGGGACGCCGCGGTGTCGGAGGCTGCACTCGCCGAGCCGGAAGGCGACGAGATCCTCTGGGAGGTTCCGGATGCCGTCGACGGCGGTGAGTACGCATGGCTCGCCGGCGAGGCCGGCACCATCACGGCGCTGCGGCGCCACCTGGTTCGCGACCTCGGCATCGACCGGCGCTCGGTCGCGTTCATGGGCTACTGGCGAGAGGGCCGCGCCGAGGCATCCTGACCCGACCCCTCCTCGCGGGCATCGACGAGCTGCTGACCGGAGAGGATACCGGGCAGCCCCCGCCCCTTCGATGTGAAGAGGAACAGCACGCACGCCGCGAGCATCGCCAGGTTCGACAGCGCCTCGACGCCGCTGCCGATCAGCCCGACGGCCGAGAGTCCGGCCACGCCGCCCAGCCAGCGCAGCAGGCGCGCAGCGAACGGCGGCATCCCCGATCCCGCGTAGCGCAGCTGCACCGCGGCGTCCCCGACCGACTGCCCGGTGACCAGCGTGACCACCAGCCACACCGCGGCTGCTCCGCCCGTGCCGGCCAGCCCCGAGACGACGCCCTCGATCATCAGCACCCTGTCGTGCAGCACGTACCCGATGAACAACTGCACGGCGATCGCGATCGTGGTCGACGTGAAGAAGAACCCGAGTCCGTCGCACAGCATCGCCAGCGCGCGGCGCCCGCGCGTCACAGGGCGCGGCTGCAGGGCATCCGCCGCCCTCGACAGGCCACGTCTCGCCCGCGGCACCACCAGCCCGAACACGGCGCCCAGCAGCGCTCCGCTCGTGTTGGTGACCAGGTCGCCAACGTCGAAGAAGCGGTACGCGCAGGGGTAGACGCCCCACACACCGGTCAGCTGGGTGGTCTCGACGAAGAGCGACAGGCCTGAGCCGACGAGCAGGGCGGTGAGGATGCCACGGCCGAACAGCACCCGCACGAAGAAGCCGAGCGGCACGAACAGCAGCACGTTGAACACCAGCTGCAGCAACGCGGGATTCGACAGCGCGCTGCCCGGTGCGGCGATGGCCTTCTGCACATCGCGCACCATCTCCATCGGGTCGGTGATCATTCCGACGCACCGGATCGAGTCGGGTTCAGGCAGCGGCAGCAGCGTGTACGTCCAGATGGCCCAGAAGTACACGAGCGCCGCGAACCACATCAGCAGCCGCGGCAGGCTCAGCCGACCCCGCCGCCGATAGCTGATCGACACGAACGGCACGAAAAGCGCGACACCGGCGAGCACGCCGATGCCGATGGCCAATGCACCGAGCAGAACCTGTTCCCCCACGGTCAGCGAGTCTATTGCCGGGCGCTACGCTGACCGGATGTCCTCCCTGAGCGATGTCGCCTGGCCCCTGCGCACCGAGCGGCTCGAGATCCGTCCATGCACGATCGACGACCTCGACGCCGTCTGGGCGTTCCGCCGACTACCCGAGGTGAACAGGTGGCTCGGACGCGCTCCGGCCACGCGCGAGGCCTTCGGCGAGACGTACTCCGACCCGGCGCGACTCGCGATGACGCTCGTGATCGTGCATCCGGATGCCGATGACGGTCGCCCCGCGATCATCGGCGACCTGATGGTCAAGCAGGGTGACGGCTGGGCTCAGGCCGAGGTCGCCGAGCAGGCGGCCGGCACGGAGGCCGAGCTGGGATGGGTGCTCGCGCCCGCGTTCGCCGGCCGCGGTCTCGCCGCCGAAGCGGTCGGCGCGGTGATCGACCTGTGCTTCGGCTCGCTCGGACTGCGGCGGGTGCACGCCGGATGCTTCGCCGCCAACGAGCCGTCCTGGCGGCTGATGGAGCGCCTCGGCATGCGTCGCGAGGAGTACAGCCGCGGGACGGCTCTGCATCGATCGGGCGAGTGGATGGACGGGATGAACTACGGCCTGCTGGCCGAGGAATGGTCCGGCAGGCGCTGACCGCGGGGCAGGGCATCCGGCGGTGGGACGTTCTGTTGTCGCATCCGGCTTCGGCGGGTAGACCTGTAACACCCCAGAAGATCGGAGAATGACATGGTCCACCGCATCGGCTACATCGTCGGAAGCCTCGCGAGCGATTCCATCAACCGCGTGCTGGCCGGCGCACTCGTGCGCCTCGCGCCAGAGAGTCTGGAGCTCACCGAGATCCCCATCAGGGAGCTGCCCCTGTACAACCGCGACGACGAGCACACGCCGGTCGCCGCAGTCACCGCTTTCAAGCAGGCGGTCGAGGGCTCAGACGGCCTGCTGATCGTGTCACCCGAGTACAACCGCTCGATCCCCGGCGCGCTGAAGAACGCGATCGACTGGGGTTCGCGCCCGTGGGGGCAGAACTCTTTCGCCCGCAAGCCCACCGGCATCATCGGCGCCTCGACGGGCGCGATCGGCACGGCGGTCATGCAGTCGTCGATGCGCAGCGTTCTCAGCTTCCTCGATGCTCCGCAGCTGAACGCCCCCGAGGCGTACATCACCTTCAAACCCGACGTGTACGGCGCCGACGGCGAGGTGAACGACGAGAGCACCGCGAAGTTCCTCGGCCATTACATGGACGAGTACGCCGCGTTCGTCGAGCGGGTGCTCTCGAGCACCCTGCCCGGCCACATGGGCGACTCCGACCCCGACACCATGCACTGAGCTCTCTCTTCGCCCATTTCTGCGTCGAGAGCACGGGACCTCGCCGAGCGCACGGGCTCTTCGCGTGAAGAACCCGTGCGCGAGCGAGATGGGGTGCTCTCGACGCAGGGGGGCGGGGGTCAGGGGCAGGAGGCGGGGGTCAGGAGATGCGCTCGGGGCGCAGGTCGAGGCGGCGCAGCGACTGGGCGTTGAGCGCGACGACGATCGTCGACAGGCTCATCAGCACGGCGCCGACCGACATCGGCAGCACGAAGCCGAGCGGCGCGAGCACCCCTGCCGCCAGCGGCACCGACAAGAGGTTGTACCCCGCCGCCCACCACAGGTTCTGCTTCATCTTGCGGTAGCTCACCTGCGACAGCTCGATCACCGAGACGACCGATCGGGGATCGTCGGATGCCAGGATCACCCCGGCCGAGGCGATCGCGACATCGGTGCCTGCGCCGATCGCGATGCCGACGTCGGCCTGCGCGAGCGCGGGGGCGTCGTTCACCCCGTCGCCCACCATCGCGACCTTCTTGCCCTCGCCCTGCAGCTCGGCGACCTTGGCCGACTTGTCCTCGGGTCGCACGCCCGCGAAGACCCGCTCGATGCCGAGCTCGCCGGCGACCGCCTGCGCGACGGCTTCGGCGTCGCCCGTGATCATCACGACCTCGACATCGCGACGGCGCAGCGCCTCGACGGCCTGCCGCGACTCCGCGCGGATCTCGTCGGCGAGCTTCAGCCCGCCGATCACCTCCCCGTCGCGCACGACGTGCAGGATGATCGCCCCCTCGGAGCGCCAGTCGACGGCATCCGGGATCTCCTCGGCGCCGATCTCCTCGAGCAGCCGCGGGCCCCCGACGCGGATCTCGTGCCCCTCGACCGTCGCGGTCACCCCGACGGCAGGCGATGAGGCGAAGCCGGTCGCCTTCGCGAGCGGCTGCGGGGCCGCCCGCACGATGGCCTTCGCGAGCGGGTGCTCGCTGTCCGCCTCTGCGGATGCCGCGAGCGCCAGCACCTCGTCCTCGCTCCAGCCCTCTGCGGGCGCTGTGGCGGTGACGGTCGGCTCGCCCTTGGTGAGCGTTCCGGTCTTGTCGAAGAGCACGGCATCGATGTCGCGCATGCTCTCGAGGGCCAGGCGGTCCTTCACCAGGACGCCCGCCCGCGCAGCGCGCTCGGTCGCGATCGAGACGACGAGCGGGATCGCCAGGCCCAGCGCATGGGGGCACGCGATCACGAGCACGGTGATGGTGCGGATGACGGCCTCATCTGGCATCCCGAACACGGTCCAGACCAGCGCCGTGAGCACGGCGGCACCCAGAGCGAACCAGAACAGCCACGCGGCCGCGCGGTCGGCGAGCCGCTGCGCGCGCGAGCTCGACGCCTGCGCGTCGGCGACGAGCTTGCGGATGCCGGCGAGCGCGGTGTCGTCTCCGGTCGCGGTGACCTCGACGCGCAGCCCCGAGTCGGTGGCGACCGTGCCTGCCGTCACGTGGTCGCCCTGGCCGCGGTTGATGGCGCGGGATTCGCCGGTGAGCATCGACTCGTCGACGTCGGCGCGTCCGTCGACGATCACGCCGTCTGCCGGGATGCTGCCGCCCGGCCGCACGATGACGACATCGCCCCTGCGCAGGTCGGCCGGGCTGACCTTCTCGATCCGGTCGCCGTCGACGCGTTCGGCCTCGTCGGGGAGCAGGGCCGCCAGCGAGTCGAGCGCGGAGGTGGTCTGGGCGAGGGAGCGCATTTCGAGCCAGTGCCCGAGCAGCATGATCACGATGAGCAGCGCCAGCTCCCACCAGAACTCCAGTTCGTGGTGCAGGATGCCGAGGCTCGCGCCCCACGACGCGAGGAAGGCCACGGTGATGGCCAGGCCGATGAGCAGCATCATTCCCGGCCTGCGGCTCCTGAGCTCGGCGACCGCGCCGGTGAGGAAGGGACGTCCTCCCCAGACGTACATCACCGTGCCGAGCAGGGGCGCGATCCAGCGCGCCCAGCCGGGGACCTCGTAGCCGATGATCATCGCGAACATGCCGCTCGTCGCGACGACGGGGATCGCGATCAGCAGGTTGATCCAGAACAGGCGGCGGAACTGCCCGACGTGGTCGCCGTGGCCGGCGTGAACGCCGTGACCCTCGTGGGCGTGGGCTTGGGCATCCGGATCGGAGGAGTTCTCACGAATCGGAGGAGCTTCTGAACCGGATGCTCCTCCGTTTCGTGCGATCTCCTGCGTTCCGTGCGCACCGTGCGCGTGCGCATCATGGGCCGACGCAGTGTCGCGCGGGTGCTCGTGGTGCGGGTGCGCAGCCATCGGTTCCTCCTCAGCATCAGGCGCCGGGTCACCGGCTTCTGAGATCTTCAACTAAGATACCCATAGGGGGTATTCCCAGCAACGCTGCCCGGATGACTGAAGGAGGCGGAGGATGCCGACACCGTCAGCCCGCACGGCTGCGCCGCTGGTGCTCCTCGCGCTCGGGCTCATGCTCGGCCTTCTGGCATGCACACCTTCAGCGGCGACGCGATGGGGCACGGCACGAACCCCGACCACGCGATGAGCGCGGCCGCCGGCACCGCCGCGACCGTGCACCACGCCGATGATCACCGCGAGGCACGGTCTGCCGAGGCATGGTCTGCCGAGGCACCCGTGGCCGATGCACCTGGTCCGCCGGCGCATGCGGCCATGGCCATGACCTGCGTGCTCGCCCTGCTGGCCGCACTCATGCTGGTCGTCCGCCCCTCGGCATCCGTCATCATCGGACGCAGCCTGCAGCGGATGCCCTGCGGCCGGGCATCCGCCTCCCGCGCGGCTCCCGCGCGACCGCCCTCGCACATCGCCCTCTGCATCAGCCGGACGTGAGCTGTCGTCGACCGGCGCTTCGCCGGTCGCACGCCGTCGACCGATGGCGTGCACGGACGACCCATGACGACTGAAGACAAAGGAGAATCCCATGCGAATTCGCACACTCACCGTCGGCGCGCTCGCCGTCGTGACAGCCCTCACCCTCGCCGGATGCACGAACCCCGGCGAAGAGATGGAGGGAATGGACCACGGATCGGCCAGCGCCGCACCGGATGCGAGCGCGAAAGCGATCGCGACCGCGCAGGCCGACATCGACTTCGCGATGAACATGATCGCCCACCACCAGCAGGCCGTCGAGATGTCCGACGTGCTGCTGGCCAAAGAGGGCACGATCGCGCAGGTCGCTGAGCTCGCCGAGCGGATCAAGGCCGCGCAGCAGCCCGAGATCGAGACCATGCGGGAATGGCTGTCCGCCTGGGGGCAGGATCCCGAGATGGAGGGCATGCATCACGGCGACGGAATGATGTCGGCCGACGACATGGCCGCCCTGCAGGAGGCCGACGGCCCCGCCGCGTCGCGGCTGTTCCTCGAGCAGATGATCGTGCACCATGAGGGCGCCGTCGAGATGGCCGAGCAGCAGCTCTCGGCCGGGAAGGACGCCGATGCCCTCGAGCTCGCTCAGCGCATGATCGACGACCAGACCGCCGAGATCGACGAGATGCGCTCGATGCTCGACGCTCTCTGACGCACGAGAGGGGCGGATCACAGCTCGGCGATCCGCCCCTCCTGTTCGATTCAGCGGAACGAACGCAGCCGCAGGCTGTTGCCGACGACGAACACGCTCGAGAACGCCATCGCCGCGCCGGCGAGCATGGGATTCAGCAGCCCCAGGGCCGCGAGCGGGATCGCCGCGACGTTGTATGCGAAGGCCCAGAACAGATTGCCCTTGATGGTGCCGAGGGTGCGCCGGGAGAGGCGGATCGCATCGGCTGCCGTGCGCAGGTCGCCCCGCACGAGGGTGATGTCGGATGCCTCGATCGCCACGTCCGTGCCGGTTCCCATCGCCATGCCGAGGTCGGCCTGCGCCAGCGCGGGGGCGTCGTTCACCCCGTCGCCGACCATCGCCACGACCCGCCCCTCGCCCTGCAGCCGCGAGACCACGGCCACCTTGTCGGCGGGCAGCACCTCTGCGATGACGTCATCGATGCCGACCTGGGCGGCGATGTGCCTGGCGGCGGCCTCGTTGTCACCGGTGAGCAGCACCGGGCGCAGCCCCAGCGCCTTGAGGGATGCCACCGCCTCGGCACTCGTCGCCTTGACCTCGTCGGCCACCACGATCACACCTCGCGCGGCACCGTCCCATCCGACGAGGATCGCCGTCTGGCCCGCGGCCTCGGCATCCGCTTTCGCGGCGAGCAGCTCAGCCGAGGGGTGGATCGCCCAGTCCTCGAGCAGCGAGAGCCGGCCGACCACCATCGCGTGTCCGTCGACGACGCCGGTGACCCCGCGTCCGTCGTGGTTCTGGAACGACTCGACCGCCGGCAGCGCGCGCCGGAGTGCCGGGGCGGGGGTCGGAATCGACAGGGCATCCGCCTGTCCGTCGGCGAGTCGGGCTGCGCCGCGCCGCATGGCATCCGGATCATCCGAGATCTCCGACGCAGACCCCGCCGACGCAGACCCCGCAGGCCCCGCCGGCGGCAGCACCCGCCCGCCCGGGATCTCCGACGCAGCCGACGCGATCGCGCGTGCGATCGGGTGCTCGCTGGCGTGCTCGATCGCTCCGGCGAGCAGCAGCAGCTCCCCGGCATCCACTCCCTGCTCCGGCACCACGGCTGACACCGACATGCGCCCCTCGGTGACCGTTCCGGTCTTGTCGAGCACGACGGTGTCGACGCGGCGGGTCGATTCCAGCACCTCGGGCCCCTTGATCAGGATGCCCAGCTGCGCTCCGCGCCCCGTGCCGACGAGCAGCGCGGTCGGCGTCGCAAGGCCGAGGGCGCACGGGCAGGCGATGATCAGCACGGCGACGGCCGCGGTGAAGGCGGCAGATGCCGGGAAGCCTGCGCCGAGCCATGCACCGAGTGCCGCCACGGCGATGGCGATGACGATCGGCACGAAGACGCCCGAGATGCGGTCGGCGAGACGCTGCACCTCGGCCTTGCCGGTCTGCGCGTCCTCGACCATGCGGGCCATCTGCGCGAGCTGGGTGTCGGCTCCCACGCGCGTCGCGCGGACGACGAGACGGCCGCCGGCGTTCACGGTCGCCCCGGTCACGGCATCCCCCGGACCGACCTCGACCGGTACGGACTCACCGGTGATCATCGACTGGTCCACCGCGGATGTGCCCGAGACGACGACGCCGTCGGTGGCGATCTTCTCGCCCGGACGGACGACGAACTCGTCGCCGACACGCAGCTCGCCGATCGGGATGCGCGTCTCGGAGCCGCCGCGGAGGACGGCGACGTCCTTCGCGCCGAGCTCCATGAGAGCGCGCAGCGCGGCTCCGGCCTGGCGCTTGGCGCGCTTCTCGAAGTAGCGGCCGGCGAGCACGAACATGGTCACCCCGGCGGCGACCTCGAGGTAGATGTTGGCTGCACCGTCACTCGGTGCGATCGTCAGTGAGAAGCCGTGCGTCATGCCGGGCTCGCCCGCGGTGCCGAGGAACAGCGCGTACAGCGACCACAGGAACGCCGCCGTCGTGCCGAGGCTGATCAGCGTGTCCATGGTGGCGGCGCCATGGCGGAGGTTGACCCATGCCGCCCGGTGGAACGGCCAGGCCGCCCACACGATCACCGGCGCGGCGAGCGCGAGCGACGCCCACTGCCAGTAGGTGAACTGGAAAGCGGGAACCATGGCCAGCAGGATCACGGGGATCGACAGCACGGCCGAGCCGATCAGCCGGTGTCGCAGCGAGCGCAGCTCCGGCCCTTCGCCGTCGTCGTGTTCGGTCCGATCCTCGCTCGCCGTGGCGGGAGGCGCGGGCAGTGTCGCCGAGTAGCCGGCGTTCTCGACCTCGGCGATGAGCGCGGCCGTGTCGACGGGCCCGTCCACCACGACCTGCGCCTTCTCTGTGGCGTAGTTGACTGTCGCGCTGACGCCGTCGAGCCGGTTCAGCTTCTTCTCGATGCGCATCGCACACGACGCGCAGGTCATCCCGCCGATCTCGAGATCGATGCGGGTCTGCTCGGCGTCGGTCTGCGCCGTGTCGGTGCTCACGATGTGCTCCTTGTCGTATCGGCGGGTGGCTCAGCGGGTGGTGTCGACGACGAAGGGCACGGAGTGCACGACGCCCTCGACTTGGAAGTCGAAGTACAGCAGATAGCGCCCTGGGGTCGGCACGGACGCGGCGAACGACACGTCAGGGCCGGCCGTCTCGCTGGCCTGCGGCGCGTCGCCCTCGGGGTGCACGTGCGCGTAGCCGAGGTCGCCCTGACGCAGCGCGACGAGGTGGCCGTAGGCGCCGAGGTACGGCTCGAGGCCGGTCACCTCTTCGCCGTCGCGGCTCACCGAGACGGTCAGCTCGGACGCCTCGCCTGCGACGAGGTCGCCGCTCAGCGCGGCCTCGTACCCGTCGGCCTGCGCGAGGCGCGACGGCTGCGGGTCGACCGGGGCGTGATCGCCCGCGACCTGCACGATGCGCGAGAGGGTGACGGCGTCGGATCCGGATGCCGTGAAGTCGGCGTACACGCGGTAGCTGCCCGCGGCATCCCACGACCACGCGATCGACCAGACTCCATCGGCATCGCGTTCAGGATGCACATGGCGGAACTGCGTGCCGTCGGTGCGCACGACGATGAGGTGCAGCTCCTTGTCGTGCTCGGTCTCGTAGGAGGTGACCGCACGGCCGTGCTCGTCGACGATGCGGAACGTCAGCACGCCCTGCTCGCCGGTGGAGGCGGGCGCTGCGATGGCGTCGAGCGTGTACCCGCCATCGGAGATGGTGAGGCCGCCGAGGTGCGCGGTCCCCGCAGAGGCGTGCCCGCCGTGGCCCGGGTCGTCCGTCACGTCGGCGTGGGCCCCTGCTGTGCTGTGCTGCTGCATGTCGGTCTCCTTCTGGGAGGTGGTCCATTCGGTGGCGATGCCCTCGGGCGCGAGCGCGCCCGACAGGGCTGCGGCGACGCCGAACACCGCCACCAGCCCGAGGCCGTACAGGCTCAGGCGTGCCGCGGTGTTCATCAGGCCGACACCGCCCGATACCCGGCCTCGTCGACGGCCGCGATGACGGCGTCGACGTCGATGGGGGCGGCGGAGGTGACGACGAGGCGTCCCGTCTGGGCGCTGACGTCGATGGAGTCGACGCCGGCGATCTTCTCGACCTCTTCACGCACGGACATCTCGCAGTGGCCGCACGTCATGCCGGTGACCTGGAACTCGGTGGTGCTCATGGTGTCTCCTTCTTCGGTGTACCCCCACGGGGTACTGTCACCAGAGTACTACCTGATACCCCCCTAGGGTATTCCCGACCGGAGAAGAGTTCTCAGAGACCGCGTGCGTCGTGATGCATTTCGGAGCCCGACCGCCGCAGAGCCGACCGGGCAGCGGCTTCCGTGCGCGACGAGACGCCGAGCTTGCGCAGCACAGCGGAGACGTGCACGCTCACGGTCTTGATGCTGATGAAGAGCCGATCGGCGATCTGGCGGTTGCTGAGCCCCTCGGCGAGCAGGTCGAGCACCTGTCGTTCGCGCTCGGTCAGCGCGGTGCCGTCTCCGCGCGGCGGTGCGGCGCCGAGCCTGGTGGCGTCGGCGAACGCGGCGGTCTCGCCGCGCAGGCGCGCATGACCGATGCGCTCGGCGATCGCGGTCGCCTCCGCGAGAGCGGACGCGGCGGCCGCGCGGTCGCCGTGCTCCGCCACGAGTGCGCGTGCGAGCTCGAATCGCAGCACCCCCGCGAACACTGCGGGACCATCCGGGTGGTCGGCCGCGGGAAGTGCGGTGCTGAGAGCCGCCGACGACCCGTCGAGCAGGGCCCGCAGCACGGTCGACCATTCGGGCAGCCGGTCACGATAGGGCTGCCACGCCGCATCGATGCGTCCGGCCAGTGCCGACGCCCGCGCGGACTCTCCGCTCGCGCGCAGACCGGCCACGACCACCCCGCCGTCGAGAAGACGGCGCGCCTCGTGCGTGAGCCGCGGGCCTTCGTCGTCGATCATGCGCAGCAGCGTGTCGGCGGCATCCGCCATCCGCCCGGCCCCGATCGCGAGCGCCATCTCGGCGTCGATCAGCGAGTACCAGACCTGACGCTCGATCACTGCGGCGCGCTGCATGACGGGTCGCCACTCGTCGAGCAGCGCGGTCGCCTCGGCGATCCGGCCTCGCCAGACCAGGGCCCTGATGCGCGAGGCCGTGGTGTACACGCGGAAGATGCGGAAGGTGCGCACCACGAGGTCTCTCGCGAGCAGCCCCTCGGCGCGGTCGATCTCGCCGAGCTCGATGAGCGGCTCGACCATGTTCTGGGTGAGGATCGACCCGCTCGTGCGCTCGACCCCCAGCTCGCGGGCGTGCGCGATGCCGGCCTCGGCGACGGCCACGGCGTCGCGGAAGCGGCCGATCGTGCTGAGCGAGTCCGAGTAGTTCACCGAATAGCGCAGCATGGCGGTGTGCTGCGCGGCGTGCTCGCGGGCGACCGCGAAGAACCGCATCGACTCGTCGGCGCCGCTGACATGCAGGTGGCACCCGCCGAGGGTGTTCGCAGCGATGGAGATGACGTCGTCGAGCCCCTGCTCGCGCCCGATGCGCAGCGCCTCGCCGGCAGCGCCGATCGCCTCGTCGAGGCTGCCCTCGACCATCAGGCGCCCGGCGAGGAAGTTCAGCAGCATGGCCCGCAGAGCCTCGTCGTCGACGCCGTTCATCAGCTCGAGCGCCTCGCGCAGCAGGGCGACGGCGCCCGGCCGCGCGAGGTTCTGCAGATACAGGGCCCGGTCGCGCAGCAGCCGCACCCGCACGGCCGTGGGCGTGCGGTCATCGACCTCCGCCATCGCGAGGTCGACCACGGTCAGCGCACGCTCGTCGTAACCGGCGTTGCGCAGGATCGATGCGAGCCGCGACAGCAGGGCCATCCTGCTCATTCCGGTCACCTCGGCGGCATCGGCGACCTGCTCCCACAGCTCCGATGCCAGTTCGCCGTACCGTGCGGCGGTCGAGAAGGCGAAGCTGCTCTTCGCTCGATCCATCGCGGCGATCGCGGCGACCAGCGCTCGGCGTGCGTCGTGCGCCTGATGCCAGTGGAAGGCCAGTGCCGCCTCGTTGCAGCGGGCGCCGCGCTCCTCGAGCGCCTCGGCGTAGGCGCGGTGCAGGCGGGCGCGCTCACCGGGCAGCAGGTCGTCGTGCACGGCCTCGCGCAGCAGCGCGTGACGGAAGCCGTACCCGTCGTCGCGCACCGAGAGCACGGCCCCTCCGAGCGCCTCGCGGATAGCCGCGTCGAGCCGCTCGTCGGCGAGCCCCGCGACGATGCTGAGGAGTTCGTGGTCGACCGCCGCGTCGGACGCCGACACGGTGCGCACCACCCGGCGGGCGTCGTCGCCGAGCGCGTCGAAGCGCACCAGCAGCACATCGCGCAGCGACTCGGGCAGCGGGCCGGCAGCTCCGCACGAGAGCTCTTCGATGAAGAAGGGCACGCCCTCTGACCGCTCCATCAGTCGTGCGAAGGTGGCGTCGTCGGCCGGACCGCTGAGAGCCTCGAGCATCGCCCGCACCTGCACGGCGTCGAGGCGCTCGAGAGTGATCCGCTCGATGAGCCTGGCCCGCTCTGACTCGACGAGGAAGGTGCGCACGGCCCCTCCGCGGCGCACCTCGTCGACCCGGCAGGTGAGCACGAACAGGATGCGACTGCCTGCGAGTGCGCGCTGCAGGAACGACAGGGTCGACAGAGTGGCGTCGTCGGCCCAGTGCAGGTCTTCGACGACGACGACGAGCGGATGCCGTGCCGCCGCCGCCTCGAGCACGTTGGCGATCGCCTCGCGCAGACCCTCCGGCCCCGCCGTGCGGTCGACCGGGCCCTCCCCAGCTCGGGCAGCAGCAGCCGCAGCGCCGTGCGGGCGGGCCCCGCGGACTCCGCCGCGTCGGCGCCCAGCGCCGCGAGAGCCCCACGCAGGATCGAGGGCAGCGGCGCGTACGGGGCCGGCGTCGAACCGTAGTCGAGGCACCAGCCGGTCAGCACGAGCGCAGACTCAGCCATCCGCCCGCGGAACTCGCGCAGCAGCCGCGACTTGCCGATGCCCGCCTCACCGGCGACGAGGACCGAGGCGGCCTCACCCGCCGCCGCACGCCGCAGCGCGGCGTCGAGCAGCTCGAGCTCGGCGTCTCGGCCCACCATGTCGGCGGTCGACGCGATGAGGGACATGCTCTCATCGTGCCACCGACCGCCGACGTCGGGGACGGTCGCCGCGAGCGTCACGCTTCGAGCGGAACGCAGCGGGCACCCGTCACGCAGGGCGCCTCGGCCGGCGCGACGGGGCGGTTCTGCTTCGCAGGCGCCGCGCGGCGCAGCATCCGGGTCAGCAGGCCTTCGCGCGCCACGATTCGGGACGGGTTCTCGGCGACGATCCTGCGGCGCTCCGCCGCCTGCGCGATGCGCTCGATCTCGACGGCGCTGACCTGGTAGGTGAGGTAGGGGTGCTCGTACATGGGATCTCCTCTTTCGATGCATCCCTACACTCCTCGCTGAGGGGGAGCGGATGCATCGGAAGGAATCCCTATTCCGAGAAGGCGGAGGCCTCAGATCACGAGCCGATGAACTCCTCGACCTCGCCGTACTCGGCTGCCTCCCTGATCTCGACCGTGCCGCCGAGGCGGTCGGTGTCGAGCACGGTGAGCTCGTTCTCGCCCTCGCGCCAGAGCGGGCCGGGCGCGTAGAGCGTGGCCTGAGGGCCGCGATCCCACAGACGCCCGAGAAGGAATCCGTTCAGCCACACCATGCTCTTCGCCGAACCCGGCAGCGCGATCCAGGCATCGGCAGGGCGTGAGACGGTGAGGGCTGCGGTGGCGAGCCCTGTTCCATCGGCGGCGCCGATGACGGACGGGGCCGCATCGTGCGGAAGCACCCGGTGATCCCACCCGTGCACGTAGCGGCGTCCGTTCAGCACCACGCCGCGCAGGATGCCCTTGTGCTCGCCGGTGAGCGGACCGTAGTTGATGCGGCCGAGGCTCTCGACGACGATCGTGAGCCGGCCGGCTCCTCCCGCCGCGGGCAGGGCGACGACGTGCTCACCATCGTGCTCCATCACGCCGACGCGCTCGTCGTCGATGAAGACGACGGCTCTGTCGCGCAGCCCGAGGACGGACAGCGTCGAAGAGGGCGCGAACGACAGCTCGGTCTCGTAGGCGACGAGTCCGTCCTCGGCGCCGAGCTGCTCGAAGGTCAGCGGCTGCGCCGACCTCTGCGCCACCGGCTGCGCTCGCGCGACCTCGAGCAGCGAGGCGGTGGGCACGAGCGGGGCGGATGCCGCGGGCTGATGCTCGGGCGCATCGGGGACCGGCGGCAGCTCGCCCCCGTGGAACGGTGCGAACACCTCCCGCAGGGCCAGGAACTTCTCGTTCACCGATCCGTCCTCGCCGATCGGCGCGTCGGAGTCGTACGACGTGACGGTCGGCTGGATATGGGTGCCGTCGTGGTTGGCACCTGCCCACAGACCGAAGTTCGTGCCGCCGTGCGCCATGTAGATGCTGACCGATCCGCCCGCGTCGAGCAGCTCGCGCACGGTGGAGATCATGCTGTCGGCCGAGCGCACGTGGTGCTTCTCACCCCAGTGGTCGAACCAGCCGCCCCACAGCTCGCTGCACATGAGGTGATGATCGTCGCGGCGCAGCTCGGCGGCGGCCTGCACCCCTGTGCCGAATGTGAAGGTGCCCATCACGCCGGGGATGCTGCCGTTCAGCACCATGTCGGCCGTGGTGCCGTCTGCGGTCGTGAGCAGCTCGACCATGCCGCGCGAGACGAGCGCGTCGCGCTGGTGGGTGAGATAGTCGGCATCCGATCCGAACGAGCCGTACTCGTTCTCGACCTGGATCAGGCGGATGGGACCGCCGTGCGCCGCCTGCAGCGGCGCCAGCTGCGGGATCAGTGCGTCGTACCAGCGGTCGACCGCCTCGATGAAGACGGGGTCGCTCGTGCGCACGGCTGAGGTGCGCGCAGAGAGCCAGAACGGGATGCCCCCGTTCGACCACTCTGCGCAGATGTACGGGCTGGGGCGCACGTACACGTCGAGACCGACCTGGCCGGCGAGGCGGATGAATCGCGCGACGTCACGCCAGCCGGTGAAGTCGACCTCGCCCTCGATGCGCTCGTGGAAGTTCCACGGGATGTACGTGTCGACGGTGTTCGCCCCCATCGCCGCCAGGCGGCGCAGCCGGTCCTCCCACTGGTCGGGGTGGATGCGGAAGTAGTGCACGGCCCCCGAGAGGATGCGGTGCGGCTCGCCGTCGCGGAGGATCTCACCGTCGCGCCAGGTGAGAGAGGCGGATGCTGGGGACATGCGGGTTCCGATTCGCTGCTGGGGATCAGGGGATGTTTGCGATCACATTACCGCACAGAGTCGGGCTCAGAGCCCCGATATTCCGCGGAGATACCGTTACCATTGCCGCATGTCACCCCGCCGCCAGAGCGCCGATCGCGCACCGAATCAGATCGATGTCGCACGGGTCGCCGGCGTCAGTGCGCAGACTGTCTCGCGTGTGCTCTCCGGTCACCCCAACGTGCGCCCCGACACGGCGCAGCGCGTGCATGCGGCGATCGAGACGCTGGGGTATCGGATCCACGCGGCCGCCGCGTCGCTGGCATCCGGGCGCACGCGCATCCTGGGCATGATCGTCGTCTCGACCGACCGCTACTCGTCGGCGGCCCTCGGGGCCGGCGTCGAGAAGGCCGCGGCAGCGCACGGCTACACCGTCACCACCGCCTCGGTGGCCGACCACTCGTCGAGCTCGGCCTTTCTCGAGGCGTTCGACCGCCTCGAACGCCAGGGTGCCGAGGGCATCGTGCTGGGCGTTCCTGTCGAACTCGACAGCCCCGCCATGCGCGCCCGCACCGAGCGCACGCCGTCGACGCGCAGCGAGGTGGCCTCGCTGCAGCCGGACGCTCCGCTGCTCGTCGACCAGCACGCGATCGGGCGCCTCGCCGTCGAGCATCTGCTCGACCTCGGCCACCGCACCGTCTGGCACGTCGGCGGCGACGAGTACTGGATCGAGGGGCGTCACCGCCGCGAGGCGTGGGAGCAGGTGCTGAGCGAGAGAGGCATCGTGCCGCCGCCGGTGATCCCCGGTGAGTGGACGCCGGAGTCGGGCTATCGCGCCGGGCGCACCATCGCCGCCATCCCGGACGCGACGGCGGTGTTCGTGTCGAGCGACGAGATGGCGTTCGGACTGATCCGCGCCCTGCACGAGGCCGGCCGCCGCGTGCCCGAGGACGTCTCGGTGGTGAGCGTCGACGACATCGCCCTCGCCGCCTATGCCTCGCCCGCACTGACCACGGTGCGCCAGCCGTTCGAGGAGATGGGCAGGGCGGCCGCCCTGCGCCTCATCGCGCACATCGAGGGGACCGACGCCCAGGGTGTGTCGGATCTGCATCCCGAGCTGGTCATCCGGGCATCCACCGCCCCGCCGCGCACCTGACTCGCCGCGCCGACAGACAGAACGAGGGGGCGGATGCCCGGGCATCCACCCCCTCGACGTGACCCGACGCCTACGACGCGCAGACCAGCTTCGCGTCGGCCCAGTCGGCGTGGTCGCGGTAGTTCGGGCCGTTGGTGTCGACCGCCAGCTCGAGCACCTCGACGCCCGTGACGTCGACCGAGATGGCCTTCGCCGAGTCGGCCCAGGTGATCGAACCGGTGTCCTCCAGCACGTCGCCGTCGCCCAGCACACGGAAGATCACGTCTCCCTCGCCCTTCTCGTCCTTCGAGTCGTCGAGGCCGACGCTCGCGGTGAAGGTGCTGCACTGGCCGCCGAGGTACACCTTCACCGATGAGTCGGCATGCGTGCCCAGGCCCTTCGCGAAAGTGACGCCGCCGATCGTGAGGGGCGAGCCGTCGCCCGATGCGTCCTCGCCGTTCGACATGTCGCGCTCGACAGGGCCCCAGCCGTTCGCCTCGCTGACGAAGGGCAGGTCGCTGATGTACACGGTGCCCTCGGGGGCCGTGCCCGTGCCGCCGCCGGTGCCCCCACCCGGGTTCGCGACATCGCCGCACTCGAAGGTCGCGTCGGCCCAGTCGGCGTGGTCGTTGCCGTTGCCGTCTCCCGCATCGCCCGCCACGAGCTCGACGTACTGCCCGCCGGTGATGTCGGCCGACAGGTCGAAGGTCGCGGTGGTCGCCTTCATGACCGGCGAGGTGACGACCGTGCGGCCGTCGACCTTCACCGAGAACACGACCGAGCCGCGGGTGGGCTGCGCGTCGTCGATGCCGACCTTCGCGGTGAACGCCGTGCAGTAGCCGCCGAGGTAGTACCTGATGCTGCTCGGTGCGTGGGCTCCGAGACCCTTTTCGTACGTGACGCCGTTGAGCGTCAGCGGCTTGCCGTCGCCGATGCCCTGCTCGCCGTTCGACATGTCCCGCTCGACGGGACCCCAGCCGTTGGTCGCGCTGACCCAGTCGTGGTCGCTCGCGAACACCGTGTTGGTCGGCGGCGCGGGCAGCGTCTTGACCGCGGTCGTGCCGGTGACCGTGCGCGGGCCGATCGGCTCGACCGTCGTGGTGTAGGTCGCCGTGACCCCGATGTCGTACGAGCCGTCGGCGTCGGCCGGAGCGGTGATGCTCCACTCGGTGACGAGCCCGCCCTTGGCCTCGACGGTCGTTGCCGTCGCGGGGGTGGTGGCCTCGGCCGTCCAGCCCTCGGGCAGGTCGAGCGAGACCGCCACGTCGGAGATCGGCGCGCTCTCGTCTGAGGTGAAGGTCGTCGTGAACGGCACGGCCCTGCCCTGCTCGATCACGTCGACGTCGAGTTCGCCTGCGATCTGCGCGCAGGCGGGGATGGCGTCGGATGCCCCGAGATCCTCGACGAGGAAGTCGTCGAGAATGAGGTCGGACGCCCCGTCGCCGATGCGCTCCAGTCCGACGAACGTGTCGCCGCACGGGCCGGCGTCGATGATCTGCTCGAAACGAGTGGTCTCGTGCACCTCGCCCAGGCCCGTTCGCTGAGTGACGCGAGGCCCGGTCGTGGAGTCGTAACCCGACACCCAGGCGTACTCACCCGCCTTCGTGGACTGGTGGTCGAACGACACCCGGTAGCGGTGCCCTGCCTCGAACGGCACCGAGTACTCGGTGGTGCGGTAGACGAGGCCGGAGTTCTCGTCGTGCGCCATCAGCGACCAGTCGCCGTTCAGGATGTTATCGATCTTGCGACCGTTCCAGCCCTTCTGGGTGAAGTCGTTGCGCTTGGCGATGTGGGTGCGCGGGTCGGTGGTGCCGCCGGCGTTGCCCTTGAAGAAGGGCCCCCATCCGGCATCCACGTCCTCGAAATCCTCCCGGGCGATCACGTCGCCCGCGAGATCGGGGGCGGCCGACTCGATGATGCGCACGTCATCGACGCGCACGGCGGCGTCGCCGTCGCCGGTCCTGATCGAGAGCGTCGGGCGGACGCCGTCCGCAGGCACGGTGAAGTGCACCTTGAGGCGCTGCAGGGTGGTGCCGTTCCACTCGTCGGAGGCCATGTAGTTGACCGCGTTCGACGAGTCGATGCTGACGCTCGCGTCCTTCCCTCCAGGCACCGAGACGCCCAGCGTCGTCGGGCGGGTCTTGCCCCTGTCGACGCCGACCCAGGCGCTCGCGGTGTACTCGCCCGCAGCGAGCCCGCCGAGACGCTGCTGGACGGATGCCTCGCCGGCGCCGAGCAGAGCGGAGCGGCGTCCGAGCGAGTCGCGCTCGATCGTCACGTCGCCCGCGGGGTTCCACACGGCGAGCGAGGTCTCGTTGAAACCGGGGTCGACGACCGGAGTCCCCTGGCCGAACCGGGTCTTGCCGGGAAGGCTGCTGCCTGCATCCGCCTTCTTGCCTGCGACCAGCACATACGGCTGACCGGCCTTCGCGTCGATCGTGACGGCGCCGTTCACGACGGGAAGGTCGGCGATCTTGGTGCGGCCGCCGTCGCCGAGCGAGAAGAGCTGAAGCGAAGAGCTGCCTGCGAACTGGTCGGTGAGGTTCCAGGTGGTCGAGCCCCCGGCGGGGTTGTAGTGGTACAGCTTGTCGATCTTGCCGCCGTCCTTCGACGCCCACGGCAGCAGGTACGAGTCACCGCGCAGCACCTCGTCACCGCCGACCGTGATCGACCGATTCTCGGCGGTGGTGCCCGTGACGCGCACGTCGCCCTCGAGGTCGATCGCCTCGTCGGTCCACCGGGTGATCTCGTGGTGCTGCAGGAACTTCGCCGGCACGTTGGCGGTCCACACGTTGTCAAGGAACGCGGTGAAGTCGTTCTGTCCTGTCCAGCCCTCGAACTCGACGATGTGGCTGGTGCCGAGGCGGGGGTCGGGGTTCCAGACGTCGGCTTCGGTGTTGTTCACGAAGCGCAGGATCTGGGAGTTCACGCCCTTGTTGGTCGAGCCGCCGTAGTTCTCGTCGTTCGCCCAGTGCGACCAGGTGTTGTTGGCTGCGAGCTTGTCGGCCCACTCGGATCCGACCCGGAAGCCGTGTTCTGTGAGCGAGTCCTGGATCGACTTCGCCAGCCAGCCGTACTGGTAATAGACGTCGACGTAGACGAAGTCGAGGTTGTCGTGCGTCGCGTCCGCGAGCTCGCCGATGCGCTCGTCGAGCTGGCCGGAGAGGATGTCGTAGCGCTGGTCGATGTAGTACGACTGGTCGAGCCAGTTCCAGCCCGGCGCCTTCGGGTCCATGATCTCGTCGCTGAACGAGTTCGCCTCGGGGTAGATCTCGGTGGCGTTGATGTGCACGCCGAACGAGGCGTTCCACTTCTCGCCCGCTGCGAGTGCGGCGTTGAGCTCGTCGAGTCCGCCCGCACGCTCGTTGACGTTGTCTCCGTAGTCGGTGTTCGCCGAGTCGTGGCCCTCGCTCGTGTATCCCTTGAGCATGGCCACCTGGCCGAGCCCGTCGGTGTTCAGTGCGATGCGCTTGACGTCGTCGAGGGTGCGCAGGAACGGATGGGTCGCCTGCGAGGCGAAGTTGAACGGGATGTGCGTGATGACGTTGTCGGGCGTCTGGTCGCCCTTGTACGGGCCCACCCGCAGGTCGCGCAGCGCGATGGCGCCGTCCTGCCAGTCGACGGCGCCGTCGCCATTGGCATCCGGAGTGATCGCGACCTTCACCCAGGGAAGATCCTCGGTCTGGGTGCGGTCGGTCTTCGGCGATGCCGCCGGGCGATACAGCCACTGGCCGCTCGAGATACCGATCTCGACGGCGTCGCCGTCTCTGACGGCCTGACGCCAGAAGTTGCCGCCGTCCTTGTTCGCGGGGCCGCTCGACGAGTCGTAGAGCGCATTCGTCGTGAATGCCGCAGCGAGCCGATCGGTGTTCGCGATGACCGTGTTCGACGAGACCGGCTTGGCGTCGAGCGGAGTCTCGGCGGTGAGGGGGATGAAGGTGTCTCCCGAGACCGCGCGGTCGACCGACAGGTTCGCCGCGGCGACGGCGGACCCCGCGTCGGCCGATGAGACGGTGACGAGGTTCTGCCCCGGGATGCGCAGGGTCGTGACCTTCGCGTCGGGATCGACGATGTCGGTGAACTTCAGCGTGACGACGTTCTTCTTGACGCTGAGCCGGGCGGTGAGCGTGACGCCCTCGAGCGCTGTCGGGGAGAGCACGTACTCGATCGTGCTCTTGTCGATCTGCGTGTGCTCGACGGTCACGGGGTGCGCTGTGCCGTTGATCTCGACGCTCGTGAGAGCGATGTCGTTGCCGCGCATGACCGCGCCGCTCGCGCGGTCGGTGTACTGCACGACCTGGGGGAACGCGCTCGACGCATGCACCTCGAGCACGCCGGTGCGCAGCACGATGTTCGAGTCTGCGCCCATGGCGGGGGCTGCGGTGAACGCCGAGAGGCCGGCCGCCACGACTGCGCAGGTGAGGCCCACCCCCGTCCACCGTCGTTGGTTTCTCATTCGCTCGTTCTCCTTCGAATCGGCTGGCGACGGTCACGATGATTCCAGATCATGTTTGCGAAAACAACTGCATTTCTGATCATTTCCAGACATATTTTCGGATGCCGTGAGAACGCAAACAGTCTCTGTTCCAGCCTCTTCGCACCCCGCAGGATGCGAAGAGGGCCCCGATCGTCGATCGGGGCCCTCTTCATCCGCGGAGCACGGGTCAGGGAGTGTCGCCGACCGCGTGCGGGCGCGGGACCGTCAGCATCGCGCCGGTCTCGGTGAACTCCTGCTGGATCTCCTCGTCGTGGCGGTAGGTGACCAGGCTGACGACGACTGCGGCGACCATGGCGAACACGAACGCAGGCAGCAGCTCGTAGAGCCCGGTCTCGAGCGCCTTCCAGATGAACACCGTGGCCGCGCCGACGAACATGCCGGCCAGAGCGCCCCAGTTGGTGAGCTTGCGCCAGAACAGGCTGAGGAGGATGACCGGGCCGAACGCGGCACCGAAGCCTGCCCATGCGAACGAGACCAGGCCGAGGATGGTGTCGTTGGGTGTGATGGCCAGCAGGATCGCGATGACGGCGACGGCGAGCACGGCGATGCGACCGAGCATCACGAGGGACTTCGTCGGCGGCGGGGTCCGTCGGAACACCTTGAAGAGGTCTTCGACCAGCGCCGACGAGCTCACGATCAGCTGACTCGAGATGGTGCTCATGATCGCCGCGAGCACGGCCGCCAACACGATTCCGGCGACGAAGGGGTGCAGCAGCGTCTTCGACATGATCAGCACAACCGTCTCGGGATCAGCGAGATCGATGCCCTTGGCCGCCATGTAGGCGATGCCGATCAGACCCGAGATGATCGCGCCGAACATCGACACCACCATCCATGAGATCCCGATGCGCCGTGCGCTCTTGGCCTGCTGCGGTGAGCGCAACGCCATGAAGCGGACAACGATATGCGGCTGGCCGAAGTAGCCAAGTCCCCAGGCGAGCGACGAGACGATCGCGAGCACCGTTGCCCCCGTGAGCCCGTCATTGCCGAAGAACGACAGGTGCCCCTGCGAGGCGTTCTCGGCGATGAGGCCGCCGGTCTCATCAACGCCGCCGATCGCGATGACGGCCGCGATAGGCACGACGATGAGCGCTACGACCATCATGATCCCCTGCACCACGTCGGTCAGCGACGCCCCGAGGAATCCGCCGAACAGGGTGTACAGCAGCGTGATTCCTCCGACTAGCAGCATTCCAGTGAGGTAGTCGCCGTCGAAGGAGCTCACGAAGAACTTGCCGCCCGCCACCATACCGGCCGAGATGTACAGAGTGAAGAAGACGAGGATCACGATGCCCGAGAGGATGCGCAGCAGGTGGGTCGAATCGCGCAGGCGGTTCTCGAGGAAGCTGGGCACCGTGATCGAGTTGCGGGACACCTCGGTGTAGGCACGCAGGCGCGGGGCCACGAGCAGCCAGTTCAGGTAAGCACCGATCGTGAGCCCGATCGCGATCCAGGCCTCGATGAGGCCCGAGAGGTAGATCGCGCCGGGAAGCCCCATCACCAGCCAGCCCGACATGTCCGACGCGCCTGCGCTGAGTGCGGCGACCCACGGTGGGAGGTTACGCCCGCCGAGCATGTAGTCCTCGTGGTCGGTCGTGCGCTTGTAGGCCAGATAGCCGATGGCCAGCATCGCCGCAAAGTACAGGCCGAGCGCGACGTAGATGAAGATCTGATCGGACATCGTCGTCCCTTCTGCGACGAATCTCGCCGCTTCGGTGCCCTCCGAGGATGGCACAGCCTTTTCCCAGTTTCCAGACTGACTCGGGCTGCCGGGTACGATTTCGGGATGCCTGACTCGATCGTCGACGAGATCCGCGCCGAGCTGTCCGCCCTCGAGGACCCGAAGGCCCGCGCCGTCAACGAACGCCACGGCGATGCGCACGGCGTGAACCTGTCGAAGCTGCGCGCGCTGGCGAAGAGCGCAGGCATGTCGACCGACCTTGCTCGCGCGCTCTGGGCGACCGACGACGTCGCCGCGCAGCTGGTCGGCCTGCTGGTCGCGAAGCCACGCGAGCTGTCGGCCGACGAGATCGACGCCATGCTGCGCTCGACGAGAAGTGCGAAGGCGCACGACTGGCTGGTGAACTACATCGCGAAGAAGTCGCCCCTTGCCGAAGAGCTCCGACTGCGCTGGATGGACGATCCTGACGCCGACGCCAGAGCCGCCGCGTGGTCGCTGACCTCGGTGCGGGTGCAGAAGAAGCCCGAGGGGCTGGACCTGGATGCCGTGCTCGAGCGCATCGAGCGCGAGCTGCGCGACGCGCCGAGCCGCGAGCAGTGGGCGATGAACGAGACGCTGGCGTACATCGGCATCCATCACCCGGCTCTCCGCGAGCGCGCCGTCGCGATCGGCGAGCGCCTCCAGGTGCTCTCCGACTACCCGGTGCCGCCGAACTGCACCTCTCCCTTCGCGCCGGCCTGGATCGCCGAGATGGTGCGGCGCCAGGGCTGACCCGGGTTCGCCGCTCGCCGCGCGCTCGGGAGGACTTCGCACCCTCCGGAGGAGGCATCCCGCCCACGCCACCTCCCATGCGCGCGTTCTCCTCCCGAACGCGCGCACGCGTGCACCGGCCGCAGAGCGGTTCACGCTCGCGTGCAGGCTCAGGCGCGCAGCGGCGAGCGACGCGCCGAGGGACGCGACTCATCGGGGGCGAGCACGCAGAGCAGCTGCACCAGAGTCGTGAGCCACAGCAGCACGAGTCCGACCACGACCGCTTCGAGGGCGGCGACCGACAGCATCCCGAAGCCGAAGGCGACCGTCGCCGCGACGACGAAGACGACGAAGACGCTCGTGAGCACGCGCAGCATCCGCACGCCGCTCAGCAGCAGCGTCGTCAGCACGGTGGCCGCGAGGATCAGGCCCAGCGTCGAGTACGCGGCGATCGCATGTGCGACGCGAACCCGGTCGAGCGGCAGCAGCCCCACCGCGGCGAGCGCGAGCCCCGCACCGGCCCACGTCGACACGATCGCGGCGATCCGGCGCAAGGCCTGGTCACCCAGCATCCGGTGCAGATCGCGACCGAGGTAGGAGCCGGCCGTCGCGATCAGCAGCCCGGCGACGACCAGTGTGCCGTTGAACGCCCAGCCGCCGGCGCCGATGCCCAGATCCGAGAAGCTGCGCTCCCACCATGCCGGGTCGGTCGCGGTGAGCATCGCGAAGAGAGTGCCGATCACGAGGAAGGCCGACAGCAGCGCGGCGATGTCCTGCGTCCTCAGGCGCACGCCCATGCGGAACGCCAGGCGTCCGCCGAGGGCAGATGCGACGCCGGTGAACACTCCGCCCGCCGGCGCCGGCAGGGTCAGCCCCTCGAGCCCTGTGGCGAGCACCTCGCCGGCGAGCAGCACCCCCAGAGCCGTGACGCCGGCGATGGCCACGGTCACGGCGGTCGCGCTGACGTGCGAGACCCAGGCCTGCCACGCGGGCATGGGCCTGGTCTCGCCCGCTCTGTGCATCCGGGTGCTGACGGCGAACCCCACCGCGGCGATCGCCCCCGCGACGAGCGCGATCGGGATGATCACAGAGCCGTCGCCGCTGAACGGGCGCGCAGCACCCCACAGCACGACGGTGCCGACCACCGCACCGGCCGCGAAGCACAGCGCGGTCGCCCACAGCATCCGCTCCTGCTCGCGCAGCCGCCCGCCGACGTCCATTCCCTCATCGAACCATCCGCGGCGGACATACGCTGGACGACATGAGCACCCACATCGCAGCCGCCCCGGGCGACATCGCCCCGATCGTCCTGTTCCCCGGCGACCCGCTGCGGGCGAAGTGGATCGCCGAGAACTTCCTCGACGACGCGCGTCTCTACAGCGACGTGCGCGGGATGCTCGGGTTCACCGGCACGTGGAACGGCGAGCGTGTATCGGTGCAGGGCTCGGGCATGGGCCAGCCGTCGATGGCGATCTACGCCACGGAGCTGTTCTCGGAGTACGACGTGCAGACGATCGTGCGGGTCGGCTCGTGCGGCGGTCTCACCGACCGCGTCGGCATGCGCGACGTCATCATCGCCAACGGCGCGTGCACCGACTCGGGCATCAACCGCGTGCGCTTCCACGGTCTCGACTACGCGCCCGTCGCCGACTTCTCGCTGCTTCGGGCGGCGGTCGAGGCTGCGGAGGGCCTGACTCTTGATGCCTCCGTGCACGTCGGCCTGCTCTTCTCGAGCGACCAGTTCTACTCGACCAGATCCGAGCTGACCGAGCCGTTCGTCGCGCACGGCGCCCTGGCCGTCGAGATGGAGACCGCCGGTCTCTACACGCTCGCGGCGTACCACCAGCGCCGCGCGCTGAGCATCTGCACCGTCTCCGACCACCTCGTCACGCACGAGGCGACCACCGCGCAGGAGCGCGAGCAGAGCTTCGGCGACATGATCGAGATCGCCCTGCGGGCGGCGACCGCCTGAATCACGGCATCCCGGGCCCGCCGACCTCGCGGCGCAGCGCCTGCGGCCCGCACCGGCCCGCACGGATGTCGGCAGGAATCACAGATGTCGGTCGGAATCGGCCCGATCGGCCGACATCCGAGATCGGCGCCGACATCCGTGCGCTCCACCGCACCCGGCTACCGTTGACACATGCGCTTCCCCGCCGCGATCCGCGCCGCACGCAGGGCTCCCCTGCTGCAGGTGCTGAAGTCGGCCGCAGCCACCATCGCGGCCTGGCTGATCGCGGGCTGGCTGATCCCGGGGCCGCTGCCCGTGTTCGCCGCCATCGCCGCGCTGCTGGTCGTGCAGCCGAGCGTGAACCAGTCGCTGTCGAAGGCCCTCGAGCGCAGCGCCGGGGTGATCCTCGGCGTGGTGATCGCGGTGCTGCTGAGCCTCGTCCTGGGCGCGCAGAGCTGGGTGGTGCTCGCGGCCGTCGTGGTGGCGATGCTCGTCGCCTGGTCGCTGCGGGCATCCACCGGGACCGGCAACCAGGTCGCGATCTCGGCGGTGCTGGTGCTGGCACTCGGCTCGTCGAACCCCGACTACGCCCTCGACCGCATCCTCGAGACGCTCATCGGCGCGGCGATCGGCTTCGTCGTGAACATCGCGATCGTCCCGCCGGCCCTTTCGGCCCCGGCGAGGCGCGACATCGGGATGCTCGGGCGCGAGCTCGCCGCATCCCTCGACCGCCTCGCGCAGGCGCTCCCCGTCACCCGCACGCCCGCGCAGCTGCAGGAGCTGATGCTCGAGGCCCGGCTGCTTCGGCCCATGAAGGATTCGGCAGAGGCATCCCTCACCGCGGCCGCGGAGTCCCTCTCGCTCAACCCGCGCCGAGGCCGGCACCGCGACGACATCGACGAGCTGCGAGCGGTGTTCGAACGGCTCTCACCCGTCGTCACCCAGGTCATCGGCATGACGCGCGCGTACATCGACCACTACGACGACTCGCTCGCGACCGACCCGACCGTGCGGGCGATCGCCGAGCAGCTGCACCGCGCCGGTCACGACGTGCGGCTGGCGGTGCAGTCGTCCGAGGGCGCAGAACCGGATGCCCTGACCTCGGCCGTGCCGGCGCTGACCACTCCCCTGGTCGTGCGACCCCCTGCCTCCGACCACTGGATCCTCGTGGGGTCGCTGATGGAGGACCTGCGGCGGATCCATGGCGAGCTGCGCGACGAGACCTGAGAGCATGCGGTCTCCGGCGTGAAAGGATCGAGGCATCATGCCATTCGATCCCTCCCTCGTCCGCGACGCCGATCCGGATGCCGTCTATCTGGCATTCGTGGAGTGGGTGGAATCCACGGGCATCAGCCTGTACCCCGCGCAGGATGAAGCGGTCATCGAGATCGTCTCGGGGAAGAACCTGATCCTGTCGACCCCGACCGGAACCGGCAAGTCGCTTGTCGCCATCGGCGCGCACGTCGCAGCCCTCGCCGCTGGACGACGCAGCTACTACACGGCTCCCATCAAAGCGCTGGTCAGCGAGAAGTTCTTCGCGCTGGTCGATGT
Organism: Microbacterium esteraromaticum; assembly: GCF_014084045.1. Lineage (NCBI taxonomy): Bacteria > Bacillati > Actinomycetota > Actinomycetes > Micrococcales > Microbacteriaceae > Microbacterium > Microbacterium esteraromaticum. The sequence continues at coordinate 1,412,774 of NZ_CP043732.1, read as the reverse complement.
GTTCGGCGCCGCGAACGTGGGCATGGTCACCGGCGACTCGTCGGTCAACGCCGATGCGCCGATCGTGTGCTGCACGGCCGAGATCCTCGCGAATCTCGCCCTGCGCGAGGGACCGGATGCCGAGGTCGGCCAGGTGGTCATGGACGAGTTCCACTTCTACGGCGACCCTGACCGCGGATGGGCCTGGCAGGTGCCGCTGCTCGAGCTGCCGCAGACGCAGTTCGTGCTCATGTCGGCGACCCTCGGCGACGTGACCGACCTCGCCGCCGACCTCACTCGGCGCACGAAGCGCGAGACCGCCGTGGTCACCGGCGTCGAGCGCCCGGTGCCGCTGCACTTCTACTACGAGACGACGCCGATCCACGAGACGATCGACGACCTGCTCTCGACAGGCCAGGCGCCGGTGTATGTCGTGCACTTCTCGCAGGCGGCGGCCATGGAGCGCGCGCAGGCACTGGCGAGCGCGAAGGTGGCCACTCGCGAGCAGCGTGACGAGATCGCAGAGCTGATCGGCGGGTTCCGGTTCACCACCGCGTTCGGCAAGACGCTGTCACGACTGCTGCGGCTCGGCATCGGCGTGCACCACGCAGGGATGCTGCCGAAGTACCGCCGCCTGGTCGAGCAGCTCGCACAGCGCGGCATGCTGCGGGTGATCTGCGGCACCGACACCCTCGGGGTCGGCATCAACGTGCCGATCCGCACCGTGCTGCTCACCGCACTGACGAAGTTCGACGGCAAGCGGATGCGGCAGCTGAACGCCCGCGAGTTCCATCAGGTCGCCGGTCGCGCGGGGCGCGCGGGATACGACACCGCCGGGACCGTGGTCGCGCAGGCACCCGAGCACGAGAGCGAGAACCTCGCCGCGCTGAAGAAGGCCGGCGATGATCCGAAGAAGAAGCGCAAGATCATCCGCAAGAAGGCACCGGACGGATTCGTGTCGTGGGGCGAGCCGTCGTTCCAGAAGCTCATCGGATCGCAGCCGGAGACCCTGACCTCGCACATGCAGATCACCAGCGCGATGATGCTGAACGTGATCGCCCGTGGAGGCGATGTGTTCGGGAATATGCGCGCACTGGTATACGACAATCACGAGTCGAGGGCGAACCAGCGCCTGCTCGCGCTGCGCGCCCTCGGCATCTACCGCACGCTGCTGCAGTCGGGTGTGGTGGAGACCTACCCGGTTGTCGAGCGAGGGAGCGAAGCGACCGAGTCGAAACTGGTGCGGCTCACGGTCGACCTGCAGCCCAACTTCGCCCTCAACCAGCCGCTCTCACCCTTCGCCCTCGCGGCATTCGAGCTGCTCGACCCGGAGTCGCCGACCTTCGCGCTCGACATGATCTCGATCGTCGAGTCGACGCTCGACGACCCGCGCGCGATCCTCAGCCAGCAGGAGTTCCAGGCCCGCGGCGAGGCGGTCGGTGCGATGAAGGCCGAGGGCATCGAGTACGACGAGCGCATGGAGCTGCTCGAGCAGATCACCTATCCGAAGCCGCTCGAAGAGCTGCTCGGGGCGGCGTTCGAGACCTTCAGCTCATCGCAGCCGTGGATCCGCGACTTCGAGCTGCACCCGAAGTCGGTCGTGCGCGACATGTACGAGCGAGCCATGTCGTTCGGGGAATATGTCGCCTACTACAAGGTCGCCCGCTCGGAGGGCGTGGTGCTCCGGTACCTCTCCGACGCCTACCGTGCGGCATCCCAGACCATCCCCGAGCATCTGAAGAGCGAAGAGCTGCACGATCTGATCGACTGGCTCGGCGAGCTCGTGCGCCAGGTCGACTCCAGCCTGCTCGACGAGTGGTCCGAGCTCATCGCGGGCGTCGACAACGGCGCCTACGACCGCCCCGACGAGCCGGTCGTGCCGCCTGCACCCAAGCGCCTCACCTCGAACACCCGGGCGTTCCGAGTGCTGGTGCGCAACGAGATGTTCCGCCGCGTGCTGCTCGCCGCCCGCGAAGACGTCGAGTCACTGGCATCCCTCGACGGCGACTTCGGCGCCGACGGCTGGAATGCCGCCCTCGACGCCTACTTCGCCGATCACGACGAGATGCTCACCGGCGCCGACGCGCGCAGTCCGCAGCTGCTGCTGATCGAACAGGGCTCCGAGACCTGGACGGTGCGCCAGATCATCGACGACCCCGCCGGAGACCACGACTGGGGCATCACGGCGACGGTCGACCTCGCGGCATCCGACGAGGCCGGCGAGGCCGTCGTCACCGTCACCGGCGTCCCCCGGCTGTAACCCCGCGCCGCACTCGCACACTTCTCCTCGTTCTGCACACGGATCCCCCCGATCCGTGTGCAGAACGGGGATTCCTGTGCATCCGCGACCCCGTGCGCCCCGGTGCGACCGGCTCACCGCTCAGTCGGGTCGCGGTACATCCGCGGGCATCCCTCCGTTCTGGCATCCGGCCGAAGCTCGAAGTGCCACGGCTCGTTCTCATAGATCTGGCACAGCCCGAAGACCGCGCCGTTGCGCCCGAGCCACTCCGCGCTCTCCCACGGGCCGATATCGATGGCATGCCCCGACACGTGCTCGGATGTCTCGGCGGTCGCCACCCAGCGCGATGCCTCCTCGACGGACCCGTACTTCCCCACCGCCTCCTGAAGCAGATGATCCTGCAGCTCGGCCGAGCGCCATCCGCTGTTCACCCGCAGCTCGACGCCGTCCTCAACAGCCACCGCGCCCGCGTTGCGCACCGCCTCGAGCAGCGCGCCGTCCAGTCCCGCCACCGCGGGCGACCCGTCGTAGAGGCTGAGAGCAGATCCGGGCTCGATCTGCCCGTCGGCAGCGGTGATCCGGCCGTCGGCGGCGGCCTCACCGCGCTCCTGCGCCGTCGAGACCGGCCCCGCCGGAGTCGCGAACGTGCTCGCCGAGATCGCGTTCGGGGCCTGGGCCAGCACGAACACGAACGCGGCGGCCGCGGTGACCAGGGTCGCCAGGAGGGCCGCCCGCTGGCGGCGGCTGAGGGCAGATGCTGTCGTCATGCGACCAGTCGACCCGTCGGCGCGTTGCCAGGGCGTATGCGGTTTCCGATACGTTCTCGATACGTCCCCGTGCGTAGGATCCTTCTCATGCGCGTGCTGATCGTCGAGGACGAGCCCTACCTCGCCGAGGCCGTCCGCGACGGACTCCGGCTCGAGGCGATCGCGGCCGACATCGCAGGGGACGGCGACACCGCGCTGGAGCTGCTGAGCATCAACGCCTACGACATCGCCGTGCTCGATCGGGACATCCCCGGTCCATCGGGTGACGACGTGGCCCGCTCGATCGTGGCGTCGGGCAGTGGCATCCCGATCATCATGCTCACCGCCGCCGACCGGCTCGACGACAAGGCGACCGGCTTCGAGATCGGCGCCGACGACTACCTCACCAAGCCGTTCGAGCTGCGCGAGCTCGTGCTGCGGCTTCGAGCGCTCGACCGGCGGCGAGAGAGAACCCGTCCGCCGGTGCGCGAGCTCGCGGGACTCAGGCTCGACCCGTTCCGGCGGGAGGTGTTCCGCGACGAGCGCTACGTGGCCCTGACCCGCAAGCAGTTCGCGGTGCTGGAGGTGCTGGTCGATGCCGCGGGCGGCGTGGTCAGCGCAGAGGAGCTGCTCGAGCGGGCGTGGGACGAGAACGCCGACCCCTTCACCAACGCCGTGCGGATCACCGTGTCGTCGCTGCGCAAACGGCTGGGAGAGCCGTGGCTGATCCTCACCGTGCCAGGCGTCGGCTATCGGATCGACGCCGATGCCTAGGGCTCGCGGGCTCAGCGTGCGCTGGCGGCTGACCCTGAGCTATGCGGCGATCGTCATCGTGTCGGGCGTGGTGCTGCTGACGGTCGTGTCGGCATGGCTGCTGCGCTACGTGCCCGACGGCGCCATCGTCGCAGACCGGTTCGTGCCGAACCGCTCCGACCTGGTGCGCGCCTTCACACCCGCCGTCGTGGTCGCCCTCGTCGTGCTGCTGCTGATCGGGGTGGGGGGCGGATGGCTGCTGGCCGGGCGGATGCTCGCCCCACTCGACCGCATCGGGCACGCGGCGCGTCTCGCGGCGGAGGGCTCGCTGTCGCACAGGATCGCGATGGAGGGCCGCGGCGACGAGTTCCGCGACCTCGCCGACGTGTTCGACTCGATGCTCGAGAGGCTCGAGACGAACATGGCCGAGCAGAAGCGGTTCGCGGCGAACGCGTCGCACGAGCTGCGCACCCCGCTCGCGATCTCGCAGGCGCTGCTGGAGGTGGCCCGCACCGATCCCGGCAGGGATGCGGATGCCCTGATCGGGCGTCTGAGCGAGGTGAACACCAGGGCGATCGAGCTGACCGAGGCGCTGCTGCTGCTCAGCCGCGCGGATCGGCGCGCGTTCACGAACGAGCCGGTGGATCTGTCGCTGCTGGCCGAAGAGGCCGTGGAGACGCTGGCTCCGCTGGCGGATCGACGCGGCGTGTCACTGGAGGTCGGCGGAGAGGAAGCGCCCGCGCTCGGTTCGCCGGCGCTGCTGCAGCAGCTGATCATGAACCTCGTTCACAACGCGGTCGTGCACAACCTGGCATCCGGAGGAATGGTGGCCGTCCGCACCCATGTGCGGCCGCGGTCGGTGGCCCTCGTCGTCGAGAACACCGGCGAGGTGCTCGCACCAGGCCTCGTCGAGACGCTGGTCGAGCCGTTCCAGCGCGGTGCCGAGCGGGAGCGCGACCCCGATCTCGCGGGGGTCGGGCTCGGCCTGGCCATCGCGCAGCGCATCACCGAGGCGCACGACGGGTCGCTGATGCTCGCGCCGCGCGACGGCGGCGGGCTGAACGTGACGGTGTGGCTGCCCCGGCCCCCGGCCTGACGCACCATCGGCCACCGCGCCTGCACACTTCTCCCCTCCCTGCACACGGATCGGGCCGATTCATGTGCAGAACGGGGAATCCTGTGCATCCGCGCGCACGCGGACCGCGAGACGGCACCGGCCCCTCAAGTCACCAGGGGCTCGGCCGGTAGTCCTTGAGGAACACGCCCTGCAGGTCGACGCCCGCCTCCCCCTGCACGATCGGGTCGTACACCCGGGCGGCGCCGTCGACGAGGTCGAGCGGGGCGTGGAAGCCCTCCTCGGCCAGGCGCACCTTGGTGAAGTGCGGGCGCTCGTCGGTGATCCAGCCGGTGTCGACGGCGGTCATCAGGATGCCGTCGGTCTCGAGCATCTCACCGGAGCTGGTGCGTGTGAGCATGTTCAGCGCGGCCTTGGCCATGTTCGTGTGCGGGTGACCGGGGCCCTTGTACCGGCGCGAGAACTGCCCCTCCATCGCCGAGACGTTCACGATGTACTTGCGGCGGGCTGTCGACGCGGCCATCGAGGCGCGCAGCCTGCTGATCAGCAGGAAGGGAGCCGTGGTGTTGCACAGCTGCACCTCGAGCATCTCGAGCGGATCGACCTGGTCGACCGACTGCACCCAGCTGTTCACGCGGTTCACATCGGGCACGAGGCCGCCTGCATCGATCGCGGTGCCGTCGGCGTGCTTGACCAGCGACGACGACCCAGGCGCCATCGCAAGACGCGCGAGGTCCTCGGCGGTGAGTGCCTGGCCGCCCTGCTCGGCGACGGTGCCGCCGAGGGCAGCGACCGACAGCAGAGGATGCGCATCGACCGAGGCCTGCAGCGCCTGCGGGTGCGGGTCGGCCGTGTGGCCGAAGGTCTCCATCTCGGGCAGCGGGCCGTCCGGGAGCGGCTGCAGCTCGGCATCCGCCAGCAGCGAGTACGCACCCGGCGAGCGCCGCACGGTCTGCGCGGCGTTGTTGATGAGGATGTCGAGCGGCCCCTGGGCCGCGACGGAGTCGGCGAGTCCGATCACCTGCGCCGGGTCGCGCAGGTCGATGCCGACCACTCGCAGCCGGTGCAGCCAGTCGGAGGCGTCGGGCAGAGACGAGAAGCGGCGCACGGCGTCGCGCGGGAATCGGGTCGTGATGGTCAGATGCGCGCCGTCGCGCAGCAGTCGCAGCGCGATGTGCATGCCGATCTTGGCGCGACCGCCGGTGAGCAGCGCGCGCCTGCCTGCGAGGTCGGTGCGCGCGTTGCGCTTGCCGTGGCTGAACCGTGCGCACTCGGGGCACAGCTGGTGGTAGAACGCGTCGACCAGCGTGTACGGCTGCTTGCAGATGTAGCAGTTGCGGGGCTTGAGCAGCTCGCCCGCGATGGGGGCGTCGACGACGCTGGACGCCAGGTCGAGTCCGCGCGTCTCGTCGTCGATGCGGTCGGGAGCACCCGTCGCGGTGCGGGCGACGACCGCCTTGTCAGCCTCGGCGATGGCATCACGGATCTCCTTGCGCCTGGCGCGCTTGACCGCCTTGAACATGTTGGCGGTGGCGCGGCGGACGGCGAGATAGTCCGGATGCTGCTGATCGACCTCATCGAGCGATGCGAGCACCCGGAGGGTGGTGGCGAGGTCGTCGGGGTCGATGCCGGAGGCGGGCAGCGAGGGGGCATCGGTCATTGGGCCGATTCTACGCGCCCCGCCTGAGACCCCCTGGGCGTTGTCGGCACCCCGGCGTAGGGTCGGCACATGAGCACCGGAGAAGCTGCGTACACGTCTGTTCACCAGGGCATCGTGCCCGGCTACCTGCTGGCGCGCCTGGCGAGATCCGAGCGCTATCCGCGCGCCGCCGAGGCCGCACGGCAGACGCTCATCGCGGGGCGCCCCGCCTTCCATTCCACGCTCGAGCTGTCGATCGACGAGAACGGAGCGCTGGTCGCCGAGGTGACCGCGGCTCCCACGCGCACGATCTTCGACGCGCAGAACACCGAGACCCTGCCCGGGCTGATCGTGCGCACCGAAGACGATGCGCCGGTGGACGACGCCACGGTGAACGAGGCCTTCGACGGGCTGGGCGCGACGTTCCGGCTGCTGCTCGAGGCGTTCGAGCGAGACTCGCTCGACGGTGCGGGTGCACCGCTGAACGCCACCGTGCACTACGGCGAGGACTACGACAACGCGTTCTGGGACGGCTCTCGCATGGTGTTCGGAGACGGCGACGGCGAGGTGTTCGTCGGCTTCACCCGCTCGGTGTCGGTGATCGGGCACGAGCTCGGTCACGGTGTCATCCAGAGCACAGCCGGGCTCGTGTACCGCGATCAGTCCGGCGCGCTGAACGAGTCGATCGCCGATGTGCTCGGCGCCCTCACCGAGCAGCACCTGCTGGGCCAGACGGCGGATCAGGCGTCGTGGCTGGTCGGCGAGGGCATCTTCACGGATGCCGTGCAGGGCCGCGCCCTTCGTTCGATGCTCGAGCCCGGCACCGCGTACGACGACGACGAGCTCGGCAGAGACCCTCAGCCCGCGCACATGGACGACTACGTGCAGACCGCGGAGGACAACGGCGGCGTGCACATCAACTCGGGCATCCCGAATCGCGCGTTCGCGCTGGCCGCGCGCACGATCGGGGGTCACGCCTGGGAAGGCGCGGGACTCGCCTGGTACCGCGCACTGACCGGGGGCCTCTCGTCGACCGCCGGGTTCACGGACTTCGCTCAGAAGACGATCGCCGCTGCGGCCGAGATCGGGGCTACCGTGGAATCAGCGGTCCGCGACGCGTGGATCGCGGTCGGAGTGATCGAGGATGCACGAGTACGAGACCCCCGCTGACGACGCGGGATCGGACGATGCGCAGGATCGCATCGTCATCGCCGTCGTGCGCACCGGAGGCATCGCCGGGCTCCGCCGGCGCTGGCGCGCCGAGCCGGCACCCGAGCAGGCGCCGACATGGCTCGAACTGGTCGAGCGCTGCCCCTGGGACGAGCGACTGGATCCGGATGCCCGTGGCGCCGACCGCTATGTGTGGAGCATCCACGTGCGGGTGCGCGACGAGCAGCTCGAGCAGGTCGTTCCCGACGCGCGGCTCGAGGGCGCGTGGCGGGAGCTGGTCGACGCGGTCCGCGACGCGGACCCCGGCACTCAGACCGACCCCGGCACTCAGACCGACCCCGGCCCCCAGGCCGACCCCGGCACTCACGCGGACCCCGGCACTGGCGCCGAGAACCACCGACCGAGACGCTGACACACGATGGAGTGGATATGACACAGAAGATCGTTCCCAACCTCTGGTTCGCCCGCAACGCGGGTGAGGCAGGCGATTTCTACAGCGAGGCGCTGCCGTGGACGAGCGCGCGCGTCACGATGCGCTACCCGGAGGAGGTCCCCGACTTCCAGAAGGGTCTTGAGGGCGAGCCGGTGGTCGTCGACCTCGACGTGGCCGGCTTCCGCATCACGATGATCAACTCGGACGACACGTTCCGCCCGACGCCGTCGATCTCGTTCATGCTCAACTTCGACCCGCTGCTGTTCGACGGCGATCAGGACGCCGCCCGCGCATCCCTTGAGAAGACCTGGGCCGCCCTCTCTGACGGCGGGCAGGCCCTCATGCCGCTCGGCGAGTACCCGTTCAGCCCCCTCTACGGCTGGGTGCAGGACAGGTACGGGGTGAGCTGGCAGCTGATGCTGACCGATCCGAAGGGGGAGCCTCGTCCGTTCGTGATCACTCAGATCATGTTCTCGGGCGATGCGCAGAACAAGGCTCGCGAGGCGACCGAGTTCTATCTGTCGCTGCTCGACGACGCCGCATACGGCACGGTCGTCGAGTACCCCGAGGCCTCGGGAACCGCAGCAGCCGGCAGCGTCATGTTCGGCGAGTTCCGGGTCGGCGAGCAGTGGTTCTCGTTCATGGACTCGAACGTCGAGCACCAGTTCGGTTTCACACCCGGCGTCTCGCTGGAGGTGCGCTGCGCGGATCAGGCCGAGATCGATCGGCTGTGGCAAGCCCTGTCGGCCGTGCCCGAGGCCGAGCAGTGCGGCTGGCTGGTCGACCGTTACGGGGTGAGCTGGCAGATCGTGCCCGAGAACATCGGCGAGCTGCTGGCGAAGCCGGGGGCGTATGAGCGGATGCTCGGCATGAAGAAGCTGGTCATCACCGACTTCTGAGCTCGGAGGGAGCACACATGGGACTGTTCACGCAGAAGCCGCAGGAGCCCAGCGCATGGGCATCGCTGCCGGGCGAACCCCTCGATGAGACGAATCCGAGCGAGCGGCTCGACGAGGCGCCATCGATCGATCCGATGGACGTCGGGCTGAGCGCGCAGTACTCCACGGTGGTCTTCCCGGTCGAGGCGCCGGCTCCGGAGGCGGCGGACGTCGCCGACGCGGGCGAGTAGCAGGCCGGGCACCCGCACCCATCACGCTCGGGAGGAGAAACCGCGCTCGGGAGGACCGATCCCGCGCGGGGTTCCGCCGATGCGCGCGTTGTCCGCCCGAACGCTGCGGTCAGCGCTTTCGAGCTCGCCGCGACGCGAAGAACAGCACCGCGCCTCCCGCGAGCAGCGCTACGACGGCGGCGATGCGCATCGGCAGCAGGTCTTCGGTGTAGCGCGAGGTGAACGAGACGAGGGCGAGGAAGAATCCGGCCGCGAGAAGCACAGCCGCCCCCAGCCAGACCAGCAGCGGCATGCGCTGAGCCGGTGCGCCCTTCGAGAGGCTCTTGCCCGGGGCCGGCCGGTGGAACATCCGCGCGATGACGATCACGATCAGCGCGATCACGACCACGATGATCACGGTCTTCAGGGCCAGTCCGGTCACCCGTCGAGCGTACCGGCTGCGGTCGGTGTCGCACCGACGCCCTACGGTGGAAGGATGACGATCACCGCCGCCGCCGACGGCTCCGCCCTCGGCAATCCGGGTCCGAACGGCTGGGCCTGGTACATCGACGACGACCGCTGGGCCGCAGGCGGCTCACCGCACGGCACGAACAATCAGGGCGAGCTCCAGGCGGTGCTCGAGCTGCTGCGCGCAACCGCCGGCATCGACGAGAAGATCGTGATCGAGTGCGACTCGCGATACGTCATCGACTCCGTCACCAAGTGGATGCCCGGATGGAAGCGTCGCGGCTGGCGCAAGGCCGACGGCGCGCCGGTGCTCAACCGCGACCTGCTGGAGGGCATCGACGAGGCGATGCGCGGACGCGACGTCGAGTTCTCGTGGGTGAAGGGGCACGCCGGGCATCCGCTCAACGAAGCCGCCGACGAGCGGGCGAACGCCGCGGCGAAGGCGTACCAGCAGAAGCAGGAGCCGCGGCGCGGCCCGGGGTTCGTCTCTGCCGCCGATGGCGGCGCCGCCCTCGCCGGTGCCATGGCCGTCTCCGCGTCGGCTGCGGCGTCCGCTCCGGAGGCCGAGCGAGTGGAGCTGCGGCGTGACACCGCTGTCCTCTGGGCCGAGCCTGCCGATCTTCTCGACGGGCTCGACGAGTCGGGAGCATCCGCCCCGATCGAGCTCACCGTCTCTCTCACCGCGGCCGAGCACGCGCGGCTGCGCGACCGCGCCGACGCGCAGGGCATCTCGCTCGAAGACGCCCTGCGGCGCCTGATCTGACCCCTCAGGACATGCCACACTGGCGGCATGTGGATCGGATGGATCGAGTTCGACCTTCTCCTCGGCGATGTGCACTCGCTTAAGCAGAAGCGCGGCGTCATCCGGCCGATCATCGCCGACCTCAGTCATCGCACCGAGGCGGCTGCCGCTGAGGTCGGGGCGCAGGATCTGCACCGGCGCACCCTGATCGGCGTCTCGGTGGTCGCGACCCACGCATCCCACGTCCGCGACGTGCTGGATCAGGCGGAGCGGATGCTGGTGGAGCGGCATCCTGAGATCACCCTGCTCTCCGCCCGGCGAGGCCTGCATTCCAGCAGCGACGGATGAGGCGAGTCACGCCTTCGGGTCGACGCTCTCAGTCACGCGCGGCGCACGATGTCTTCGATCTGCTTCCAGGCGGCGTCCGTCGGGTCGATGAGCGCGTACGAGGTGGGCCAGAGGCCGTCGGATTCGTCTAGCGCGGCTTCGGGGCTGAGCCCGAACGTCGAGTAGCGAAGCTTGTCCTGTTGCCCGCTGCGGAAGAACACCACGACCTTCCCGCCGCGGGCGTACCCGGGCTGGCCGTAGTAGAGCTTGGGTGCGAGGTCTGGCGCGACCGCGGCCACCAGGGCGTGCAGGCGCTCAGCCATCTCGCGGTCTCCGTCTGGCATGGACGCGATCTTGGCGCGCACGTCCTCCGCATCGGCCGCGGCCTTCTGCGCGTCCTTCTCGCGTCTCGCCTCGGCTTTCAGCTCGGCGTTCCTGGCCTTCATGGCCGCGCGCTCCTGCGCCGAGAACCCCGAGTCCCCTGTTCTGCCGGTCATGGCGCTGCCCCTCTCCGTGTGATGCGGTGCGGTCGTCGTCCACGATAGCCAGCAGGCTCGACCTCGGCTTCTCGATTCCTGATCGGCTCCCGTCGGATGCCGTCCAGGGCCGCCCCGCCTCTCCCGCGCGTACCATCGGGGCATGACCGGCACCGCTCGCACACTCGCTCGCGTCGCCCTCGGCGGCTTCCTCACCTTCGCCGGAGTCAGCCATCTGACCGTCGCACGCCGTGAGTTCCAGGCGCAGGTTCCCGACTGGGTTCCGCTCGACCCGGATGCCACGGTCGTGGCATCCGGGGTGGTGGAGGTCGGCCTGGGCACGGCACTGCTGTTCGCCTGGCGTCGACGTCGACTGGTGGGCGTCCTGACCGCGCTGTTCTTCATCGCGATCTTCCCCGGCAACGTGTCGCAGTGGACCCACCGCCGCGACGGGTTCGGACTCGACACCGACATGAAGCGCTTCGCACGGCTGTTCTTCCAGCCGGTGCTCGTGCTGCTGGCGCTCTGGAGCACCCGGCGCGGCTGAGTCAGCCCGCCGCGGCGTTCACAACTCCCGAGACCCGTCCTCCGAACAGCAGGAACCGGCCGATCCGCACACGGACCGACCGGTTCCTGAGTCGTGACCGCTCAGACCGTGAGCACCGAGCCCTCGAGGCGCTGGTACGAGGCCTCCATGCCGTCGGCCATGCCGGTGGCGAGGATCATGTCGCGGGTCTCCTTGTCGGGAAACTCCATCAGCACGGTGATGAGCGTCGCGCCGTCCTCCTCGTAGAGGTTGACGTCGTTGAGCACGTCGGGGCCCTCGGTTCCCGACATCCGCTCGAGCTGCACGGCACGGCGCGGGGCGTCGACGAGCAGCACCTCTCCCTCGAAGCCGAAGGGCTCGCCCTCGGTGTCGCCTACCGGCGCCCACTCGTTGCGGTACCGGTCGCCGGCCTTGAGCCCGACCTCGCAGACGGTCATCTCCCAGCCGTCGGGTCCGAGCATCCACCGCTTGATCAGCTCGGGCTCGGTGTGGGCTCGCCAGACCAGGTCGCGCGATCCCTCGACCAGGCGGGTGATGCGCACATGCGTGTCGTCGAGCAGCTCGACCTCGGTGCCCTTGCCCTGCGCGTAGTCGCGCAGGTCCTGCAGCACGGCATCCAGCTGCGCCATCGCCATGCGCGTGCCCTCGACGGCGCCCATGGCGACGATCTGCTCGAGCGCCTCGAGAGAGACGAAGTGGCTGGTGTTCCGCATCCGGGTTCCGTCGGGGGTCGACTCGAAGGTGAACTCCATTCGCATCGCGGGGAAGTCCTCGTTGGGGTTGCCCTGCTCGTCGCTGAAGCCGTCGAGCACCTCGAACCGGTGCGGCTGCTCGATGGCGAGGAACTCCCAGTAGCCAGAGGACTTCTCACCGCGCGGGCCGTGCATCGTGTAGGTGGCGCGGCCGCCGACCTCGTGGTTCCACGAGGTGAAGGTCGCCGGCCAGCCGGGAGGGCCCCAGAAGCGGCCGAGCTGCTCGGGGTCGGCGTACACGCCCCAGACCCGCTCGATGGGCGCCGCGAGGTCGGCGACGACGGTCATCGTCAGGTTCTCGTGGTCGGTGATGATGTCGGTGACAGGCATTTCACATTCCTTCGTTGGAGTTGTCGGATGCCGGCTCTGCCAGCAGGTCGTCGAGTCGGGCGATGCGTGCTCGCCAGAGCTCTTCGTATCGGGCGAGAAGCGCCCGCGCACGGGCGATCATCTCGGGGTTCGCGCGGACGAGCCGCTCGCGTCCCTCGGCGCGCTTGACGATGAGGCCGGCCTCTTCGAGGACGGCGACATGCTTCTGCACCGCCGCGAACGACATCTCGTAGTCGCTCGCGAGGGTGGAGACGGATTGCTCGCGCTCGATCGTCCGGCGGAGGATGTCCCGCCGGGTCGAGATCGCGAGTGCATGGAACACACGGTCGATCTCCGCTTCGCTGAGTTCTGTTTGTACAACCATTTGGTTGTACGTTATGCCGAGCGGATGCGCGTGTCAAGAACTTTCTGGCCAGAGAACTCGCCAGGGGTCAGCGCATCGACACCTCACGAACCATCGGCCCGTACCCTGCAGTGTCGACGTTGAGCAGACGGGCGACGCCGTCGAGCGGCTCGCCGATCGCGTCGGCGCGGATGCCGTGCGGCAGAAGCTCTGCGAGCCGGGCTTCCAGCCCCGGCTGAAGCAGGTCATCTGCAGCCGTCAGGCGCCCGATCAGCGCCCACGGCGCGCCATCACCCAGCCCGGCGCGCGCCGCGGCCGCCGCGATCACACCACCGATGTGCTCGCCTGCTCGTCGCCAGATCTCAGCCGAGACGGCATCACCCTCGCGCGCGACGTCGGCGACGTCCCTGGCGAATGAGGCGACGACCGCGACCGGCGCGGCCTCAGCCGCCAGCCGGGCCGGAAACTCCTCGACCGCGCCGAAGCGCTTCTCCAGCCTGGCGAGCAACGCGGGTGAAGCGGGCAGACGTCCGTCGGTCGCGCTGATCGCCGCGATGAGCCCCTGCCTGCCGATCCACCATCCGGCACCTTCGTCGCCGATCATCCCGCCCGCGCCATCAACTCGGACAGCCCCGGCGGGTCCACGCCCCAACCCGACCATGCCCGTTCCGGCGGCGACCACGACGCCATCGCTGTCTCCGCGCGCGCCGAGATAGGCCGTCACCGCATCGTCGGCGACGACGACGTTCCGCGCGCCGAAGCGGTCGTGCAGACGAGCCAGCAGATCGTCGATCGGCGGCACGCGGCCGTACAGACCGGTGCTTCCCACGGCGACGGCAGAGACGACGTCTGCCCCGATCCGTTCGGCCGCGGTGTCGGCGATGCGTGCGATCGTGTCGAGAAGGTCGGCTCCATAGGCGAAGCCGTCGACCCTGATCTCGCCTAGCGGGCCGCCTGCCCCCAGAGGACGGATGCGAGCCTGCGTCTGGCCGATGTCGATGGCGAAGTCGACCACGTGATTCCTTTCCACGAAGGTGTCGTCAGCGCGGCTGCGCGCTCGGACGACACGTCCGATCAGTCCTGCGGCTGTGCGTCGGCGCGGGCGCGACGTGCCTCGGCGAGCGCGTCGACGTACCACGACGTGATCGAGGCGGGATGGGTGATCGCGGTGCCGACCACCACGGAGTACGCTCCCGCGTCGAGGGCGGCACGGGCATCCGCCGGGGTGTGGATGCGTCCCTCGGCGAACAGCGGCGCACTGAGTCGCGCGGCGAGCGTTCGCACGAGCTCGAGGTCGGGTCCGTCGGTGCGCGGTCGGTCGCCGGTGTAGCCGGCGAGGGTGGTTCCGACGATGTCGGCGCCGGCGTCCTCGGCCGCGAGCGCGTCATCGACGCCGCCGGCATCGGCCATCACCAGTACGTCGACGCGCTGCTTGAGCTCGCGGATCGTCTGCTGCAGAGTGCGGCCGTCAGGTCGTTCCCTTCGCGTACCGTCGAGGGCGACGACCTGCGCGCCTGCTTCTGCGACGGCGATGGCATGATCCAGAGTCGGGGTGATGAACACCCCTTCGGCGTCGACCTTCCAGAGGCCGATCTGCGGCACGCTCACGGCACGGGCGATCGCCCGGATGTCGTCGAGACCCTGGGAGCGGATCGCGGCGGCTCCGCCGATGACGGCGGACTGGGCGATGCGTGCCATCGTGTCGGGGTGACGGAGCGGTTCGCCGGGATAGGCCTGACAGGAGACGATCAGGCGACCGCGCAGGGTGGGGAGCATCTGGGACTTTCTATCGGTGCGACGAGGCGTCACTTGTCATCGCGAGTGACGACCAGCTGGAAGGTGTACCGGTCGGCCCGGTAGGTGGTGCGGGCGAACTCGATCAGCTGTCCGCGACGAGACGAGCTGACCCGCGTCACCGAGAGCGCCGCCGACCCCTGCGGCACGCCCAGCAGGTCGCTGTCGACGTGAGACAAAGTGATGGCCTGGATCTCCTGTTCGGCTCGGAAGACCTCGAAGCCGGCCGAGCGGAGTTGCTCGTAGAGCGACGCGCCCAGGTTGAGGGAGTCGGTCTCGAGCACCGCGGTGGGCAGATGCACCTCCTCGAGGGCGATGGGCGTGTCGTCGGCGAGACGGAGGCGGCGGACCTGCGTCACCTCGGCACCTGGCTCGAGATGCAACGCGGCTGCGACGTTGTCCGGCGCGACGATGCGCGCCACTCCCAGCACCCGCGACGAGGGAGCCGAGCCGCGACTGATCATGTCTTCTGTGAAGGACGTCAGCTTCGGCGTCTTCGAGAAGATGTCGGCCGATCCGACGTAGGTGCCCGAGCCGTGGATGTTGTAGACCCGGCCCTCGTCGACGAGCACCGAGATGGCCTTGCGCACGGTCATCCGGCTGACCCCGTGGATGGCCATCAGCTCTCGCTCAGACGCGAGAGCGTCGTGCGGGGCGAGAGACTGTGCGATGGATTCCCGGATGCTCGCCGCGACCTGCTCGTATTTGTGCGCCATGATCGTGCCCTTCCTGCTGTCACCCGTCATCCCTTGACCGCGCCGGAGGACAGGCCACTGACAAGGTATCGCTGTGCGAAAACAGCGAAGAGCAACGGTGGCAGGGTCGAGAGCACGGATGCTGCTGAGATGTCTCCCCACCGGATGCCGGTGCTGGTGATGAAGTTCGCGGCGCCGAGCGTGACGGGCGTGGCGTCGGAGGTCGACAGCACCAGCGCGAACAGGTAGTCGTTCCAGCTGAAGATGAACACCAGCACAGCCACGGCGACCATCGTGGGCGCCAGCAACGGCAGCACGATCGACCCGAGAGTGCGGTAGATGGTGGCCCCGTCGACGGCTGCGGCCTCTTCGATCTCGTGCGGTATGTCGCTGAGCGCCGACGAGAGCAGGATGATCGCCAGCGGCAGATTGAGGAACGTGTTGGCCGCGACGAGGCCGGGGATCGTGTCGGCCAGTCCCAGCGTCGAGAACAGGATGAAGAAGGGCACCACGAAGAAGATCGCAGGAAGCAGTCTCAGACCGGACGCGCTGCTGATGATCCATCGTCCCCCGAACCCGAGCCGGACGATGGCGTACGTGGCAGGGACGGCGACGACCAGCACGACCAGCACGGTGCCGACGGCGATCATCGCCGAGTTCACGAAGAACCGCGGGAAGTCATAGCCCGATGCGTACAGCACGTTCGCGTAGTGGTCGAGCGTGGGGGAATCCGGCAGGCCGATCGGGTCGGCCGCGATCTCGCCGTCGGGCTTGAAGCTGACCAGCGCCGCGTTCAGCAGCGGCACGTTGACGAGCAGGGCGATGAGCCCGGCGACGGCGGTGAACAGCCAGCCGATCCGGCCGCGTGCCGGAGTGCGGTGGTTCGAGCCGGTCGTGATGGCCCGGGTCGAGTTCTGTGCCAAGACGCTCACTTCTTGGCCTCCATTCCAGTCGACGAGATGCGCCGCACGATGAACGGCACGAACGGGATGAGCACGAGGAGCACGACCAGGGCGGCTGCCGCCGCCTTGCCGAAGTCGCCTGCTTCGAATGCCGTCTTGTAGATGAAGATGCTGATGGTCGTGGTGCTCGTGCCCGGCCCGCCGGCGGTCAGCACGTAGATCACGTCGAACGTGCGGATCGCGTCGATCGCGCGAAGGAAGAACGCCGCGAACAGCACGGGCTTGAGAACCGGAACGACGACAGACGTCAGCGACCGGAAGTAGCCGGCGCCGTCGACCGCGGTGGCCTCGAGAAGCTCCTTCGGGAACGACTGCAGGCCGGCGTAGATGATCAGGAACGTGAAGGGCGTCCACTGGATCACGTCGAGCACGACCAGCAGCGGCACAACCGAATCGGGAGAGAACAGCGACACGCTGAGACCGAACGTCTCGAGCAGTGCGGGCAGGGCTCCGATGTCGCCGTTGAGCAGCAGACGGAACATCACGCCGAGCAGCGCGGGTGCGACCATGATCGGCAGCAGCAGCAGGGTGAAGAACAGCTTCTTGCCCGGGAACATGCGATTCATCAGAAGCGCGAGCCCGAAGCCGAGCACCATCTCGATCGTCACGACGACAGCCGAGAAGCCGATCGTGAAGCCGGCCGCCTTGGCGAAGCTGTCGCTGCGGAACAGCGAGATGAAGTTGTCGATGCCGTTGAGGTCGTTGGTCTGGTTGAGCAGAGTGCTGCTCTGGAACGCGGTGAGCGCACCGGTGGCCAGCGGATAGATGACGAAGACAGCGGCGAAGACGATGAGGGGCAGGCTCAGGATCGTCGCGGCCAGAGTGCGCTTGCGGCGCTCAGCTGCGATCGACTTCGAGCGCTCGACGGTGTGAGGCATCTGTGATTCCACTTCTGTGCAGCGAGTGGTGTCTGAGGGGCGGCCCGTGAGCGCCGCCCCTCAGAAGCTCGGTCAGCCGAGCAGCTCTTGCAGGGTGGCGTTGGCGGTCTTCAGCGCCTCGTCGATGTCGGCCTGGCCGACCCAGGCGCCGCTGAGATCTTCGGCGATCTTGCTGTACGCCTGGAACGTCTGCGGAAACACCGGCTCGGAGAAGCCGTTCTTCGCGATGGTCTCGGCGACCTTGCCGAACGCAGGGTTGAGATCGGCATTGGCCTCGAGCACCGCCGGAGCAGCCGGGATGCCGCCTGCCTCCGCATACTGAGCGGTCGCGTCTTCGGTGGCGAGGAACGACAGGAACTTCTTCGCCGCGCCCTTGTTCTCGCTGTACTTGTTCAGCGAGACCGCGAGAGCGTGCACGTGGGTCTTGCCGCCCGGCACCGGGGCGATGGCGATCTTGCCCGCCACGTCCGGCGACTGGGCGGGGTCGTTCAGCGACGCGAAGGCCGCAGACCACTGCATCGCGAACGCGGTGTCACCCGACTGCAGAGCAGCCTGCGTCTCGGGGAACTCCGCCTGCGAGCTGTCGGGCGAGGTCCAGCCGTTGGTGTAGATGTCGGCATAGAGCTCGACGGCCTTCTTGGCCGCGTCGCTGGTCAGATCGGCCTTGCCGTCCTTCTCCCAGTTGCCGCCGTAGCCCCACAGCACGTCGTTCCAGATCATGGTGTTGTAGAGCAGGTTCTTGGCCTGCAGGATCGTGCCGTACTCGGTCGGCGAGCTGGGGTTCTCGCTCTTCGAGAAGTAGGCGGCGGCCACCTTGAAGTCATCGAGGTCCCACTCGTTCGGGTCCTTCGGCGCACGGGACTCGCCGAGTACCGATTCGCTGATCTTCTCGTACTCCGCCTGCGCCGCGGGGTCTGCCAGCAGTGCGTCGGTGAGGTCCTTGCGGTAGAGCAGGAAGTGGTTGCTCACATCCAGAGGCAGCGCGTACAGCTCGTCCTGGTAGGTCAGACCCTCGACGGCGACCGGGAAGTATCCCGATGTGTCGATGTCGGTCAGCGGGTCGAGCGACGGGGCGAACTGACCGATGTTGTACGACGCCGTGAAGTAGATGTCGACGTCGGAGGATTTCGACGCCATGAGCGCCGCTTCCTTCGAGAACGTGTCCTGTCGCGAGAGCAGCGTCAGCTCGACGGTGATCCCGTCGTCCTTGCCCTGATCGGCGTTGTACGCATCGACGACCTTCTTCATCGCGTCGCCCTCGGGTCCGGGCCACGCGACCAGCTTCACGGTGCCCTCGCCAGAGCCCTCGTCGCCGCCGGCGCCACCGGGGCCGGCTGAACAGCCCGCCAGCAGTGCAGTCGACACGACCATCGCGCCGAGCACCATTGCTTTCCTACGCATCATACCTCCAGTGGTACGGTCCAGTTGAGTTGCCAACTTCGACGACGATAGCAGCGCTCGCAAGAAAAGCAAGCGATTCTGCAAGATTGGTACGGTCCAGTTTGTTGCCTCGACACTCCCAGCCCAGCGATAGGCGCGCTCGCTACTCTCGTCTCGCCCACCCGTGCCCTACAGAAAGAACACCCGTGAGCATTCCGCGCACCTCCACCGACCAGGAGGGTCGATCTCCCGACCCCCTCGCTGAGAGAGGGGGTGATCCCGGATGCTTCCCGCCGTGCTGACGCTGCTGGTCGGAGTGCTTCTGACCCTGGCCATCATCGCCGCGTGCGGCTTCTTCGTGGCGCAGGAGTTCGCGTACATGTCGGTCGACCGCTCCCGCATGGCGGCGAAGGCGGAGAAGGGCGACGCTCAGGCGAAGCGGGTCCTGGCGATCACGAAGCGGACCTCGTTCATGCTGTCCGGCGCTCAGCTCGGGATCACCGTGACGGGTCTTCTCATCGGCTACGTCGCCGAGCCGCTCATCGGAGAATCGATCGGCACGCTGCTGGGCGGCGCCGGCATCGATCCGGCGGTGTCGATCACGATCGGCACGATCGGCGCCCTGCTGCTCGCGACGGTCGTCACCATGATCTTCGGCGAGCTGTACCCCAAGAACCTCGCCATCGCGAACCCCGAACCGCTGGCGCGTGCGCTCGCGGTGCCCACCCGCATCTACCTGATGATCTTCGGATGGCTCATCACGGTCTTCGACGTCGCCGCGAACGCCCTCCTGCGCCTGGTGCGCATCGAACCGCTCGAGGATGTCGACGAGAGCGCCACGGCTCGCGACCTCGAGGCGATCATCGAGGAGTCCCGCACGAGCGGTGACCTTCCCGACGATCTGTCGATGATCATCGATCGCATCCTCGACTTCCCGCAGCGCGACGTGGAGCACGCGATGGTCCCGCGATCGCAGATCGACTCGATCCCCCCTGAGACCACGGTGGGCGCGGTGCGCGCGCTCATGGCCACCGGGCACACCCGCTACCCGGTGATCGACGACGAGGACGCTCCGATCGGCGTGGTCGAGCTCATCGACGTGCTCCGCGGCGAACACGATGACGCCACACCGGTCTCGTCGATCATGAGGGACGCCGTCGTGCTGCCCGCCACGATGCTGCTGCCCGCAGCGGTTCAGCGGATGCGCCAGACGAGGAACGAGCTCGCGTGCGTCGTCGACGAGTACGGCAACTTCGACGGGATCCTCACCCTCGAGGATCTCACCGAGGAGGTCATCGGCGAGATCTCCGACGAGCACGACCCGCTCACGCAGGGTGTCGTGCGTGTCGGCGACGGGCACTGGACACTGCCGGGCGACGTGCACCTCGACGAGGTCGAGCGGCTGATCGGACACGACCTCACGCGCGACGACGACGAGACCATCGCGGGCCTGGTGATCCGGGAGCACGGCGACCTCCCGACCGAGGGCGCGAGGCTGCGCATCGGCATACCCGAGAAGGCGGCGGAGACGATCCAGGGCATCCGGATCGAGCGCTGGCTCGAGGTCGAGGTCACGGAGGTGGCGCGCCTGGTGCCGTCCCGCCTGGCCGTGCGTCTGCACGAGACCGGCGCGGACGCTCCCGCCGTCGCGGAAGGCGGGCGACGAACCCGCCCGGAGGACCGCCCGGATGAGGAGGTGGCCCCATGAGCTGGTGGATGGTGACCATCGTCACGGCCGGACTGATCCTCGCCAGCGCGTTCTTCGTGATCGTCGAGTTCGCGCTGCTCGCCGCTCGCAGGCACCGCCTGGAGGAGGAGGCCGAGCGCAGCGCCTCGGCACGCGCCGCGCTTCGCGGCGTCAACGAGCTGACTGTCATGCTCGCCTTCGCGCAGCTCGGCATCACGGCCTGCACCTTCGCCCTGGGCGCGATCACGAAGCCGGCGATCGACTACGCCCTCTCGCCGCTGCTCGCACAATGGGGGCTGTCGGCAGTGCTCGCGGATGTCACCGCGTTCATGATCGCCCTCATCGTCGTCACCTTCCTGCATCTCGTGATCGGCGAGATGGCACCGAAGTCGTGGGCCATCGCGCACCCTGAGACTGCGGCGAAGGCGACCGGCATCGCGGCGCGTGCACTCACCTGGCCGCTTCGTCCGTTCCTGCTGTGGATCAATCACATCGCGAACCGGCTCGTGAAGGCCTCGGGCGTCGAGCCGGTCGAGAAGGCCGCCGCAGGCGGTCAGGATGCCGACACGATCCGCGAACTGGTGAACCACTCACGGGCTGCGGGAACGCTCGAAGAGCTGTACTCCGAGCCGATCGCCAAGGTCATCGACCTGAGCGCACTCACCGTCGGCGACATCGTCCGCACCGACCGGGTGCCGACCTCCGTTCCCGCCTCGGCGACGGTCGCCGACGTGCAGGCGGCCGCAGCGGCATCCAGCCATCTGCGGATACTCGTGGGCGGTGGGCCCTCGGCACGGGTCGCCCATGTGCGCGACACGCTGACCGTTCCCGCAGGAACGCTCGCCGACGCCATCGCGCGTGACGCGCTCGTCGTGGCGCCGTCGATCTCGGCGTACGACGCACTGACGCGGATGCGGCGGGAGCGCGCGCAGCTGGCGACCGTCGTGGACGGCGAGCGCCTGCTGGGCGTCGTGACGCTCGATGATCTGCTTCGCGAGGTGCTCCCGGCCTGACCTCCGGCTGGTCGTGCGGTTCCGGTCGACGTCGCGCGCTCTTTCGGGAATACCCCCTGGGGGTATATCCTTAGTACCCCCGAGGGGTATTAAGGATGCTCGGCGCATCCGCCTCCCGGCCCCGAGACGAAAGGCACGCGACGACATGACCGAAGACATCACGAGCACCGGAAGCTGCTGCAGCACCGGCACCGCGAACCCCGCCGCAGCGGCGAGCGACCGACCGAACCTCCTGGCGGGCGCCGCCGACATGACCACCTGCCCGGTCATGGTCGGCACTCCCGTCGACAAGAGGGTCGCCGAGGCGGCGGGACTCTTCCGCGATCACGAGGGTCAGCGGTCCCACTTCTGCTGCCCGGGGTGCGCGCCGGCATTCGACGCAGACCCTGCCAGATACGCCGCGCACGTGGCGTGACCCACCCGCACCGACCTCAGAACGGATTCATCGTGTCATCCTCGACAAGAGACCTCGCGACAGCGAGCATCACCGCACCCCGGCGAGGAGGTGCCAGGTGGTGGGGCCTCGCCATCATCGCCCTCGCCCAGTTCATGGTCATCATGGACGCATCGATCATCGGAGTCGCGCTGCCCGAGATGCAGGCAGACCTCGGCTTCACCCCGAACACGCTCTCGTGGGTGTTCAACGCCTATGTCATCGCCCTGGCCGGCCTGCTGCTGCTCGGCGGCCGCCTCTCCGACCTCTTCGGCCCGCGCCGGATGTTCGCCCTCGGCTGGATGGTGCTGGGAGCCGGCTCGCTCGTCGCCGGGTTCGCCGGCGACGTGCCCACCGAGCTGATCGGCCGCGTGCTGCAGGGAGCCGGTTCGGCGCTCATCGCACCCGCCGCCCTGACGATGCTGATGATGCTCTTCGGCTCGAACCCGCGTGAGCTCACCAAGGCCATGGCGTTCTATGGCGCAGCCGCGCCGGCGGGCGGCACAGCCGGCGTCTTCCTCGGCGGGGTCATCACCGAGTTCGCGTCGTGGCCATGGGTGTTCTTCATCAACGTGCCGATCGCGGCCGTCATCCTCCTCGTGATGTGGAAGGCTCTGCCGGGCGGCAAGGTCGGCGCTCGCGGGTCGGTCGATGTCTTCGGCGCCCTCACGGTGACGGTCGGCCTCGCGGCCCTCGTGTACGGGATCGTGCGGTCGGAGGTCGTCGGCTGGGCAGCCGCCGAGACCTGGATCGCGCTCGGCGGCGGAGCGCTGCTGCTGGTGCTGTTCCTGATCATCCAGCGGGTCAGACGCGAGCCGCTCGTGCGACTGTCGATCTTCCGTTCCCCGGACCTCGGCGCCGCCAACCTCGCCCAGGTGATGCTCGGAGCGGCGTGGATCCCCATGTGGTTCTTCCTGAACCTCTACCTGCAGCAGGTGCTGGGCTTCACCGCCTTCCCCGCAGGGGCCGCGCTGCTGCCGATGACGACGCTCATCATGGTGGGGATGATCCTGCTGGCACCGCGAGTGATCGCGACCTTCGGCACCAAGGTCCCGATCGTGAGCGGACTGCTGATCCTCGCCGCCGGACTCGCATGGATGGCGTTCGTGAGCCCCGACGGCGACTACTGGGTCGATGCGCTCCTGCCCTCGCTCGTCGTCGCGTTCGGTCAGGCCCTCGCCTTCATCCCCTCGCTGCAGACCGCGATCTCGGCCGCACCGCCCGAGGAGGGCGGGCTCGCCTCGGGCATCGTGAACACCAGCTACCAGGTGGGATCGGCCGTCGGACTCGCCGTCGTCTCGGCCATCGCATCGGCCTTCGGCGCCTCGCAGCTGGGTGATCCCGTGGCGCTCACCGAGGGATACTCGGCGGCGTTCATCGCCGCGGGCGCGCTCGCTCTGCTGGGAGCCGTGCTCACGATGATCCTCTTCCGCGGGCGCCGATAGATCGCCGACCCTCGTGAAGAGATCCACGATCCTGGAGGATGCTCGCGCCGCGGGCATCCTCCAGGATCGCCGGCGTCATGCAGACCCGACCAGGCGTCACCGCTTCCCGAACACCGCATGCAGCAGCGGCACCGCCGACGCGCACATCAGGGTCACGCCCAGCCCTGGCGCCGGACCCAGCAGCAGCACGCCTCCGATCAGCATCCCGCCGAACAGCACAGCCGACACCGCGCGATACGCGACCCGGATGATCCTGTCGAGCCGATTCTCGAGGCTCGAGATGTCGAAGGTCAGCGACCCGGAGTCGAGCCTGTTGAGCGCCGCATCGACGCGGGCGGGCAGGCGCCACAGTGTCGACGCGTTGGCCATCGTCTGCGCACCGAGGTCCTGCATCAGGTTGCCGCTCTCGTCGCGCAGCAACTTGGTCGCGTACGGCTCGACGGGCTCCCAGATGTTGAACGCGGGATCGAGCGAACTGCACATGCCCGAGGTGAGCGACACGGCGCGCAGAAGCAGCAGCAGCTTCTCGGGGAACTGCACGGGCAGCGCGCGCACGGTCTCGCCGAACTCCATGCCGAACTTCTGCAGCTCGCGAGGGTCGACATCGCGAAGCTCGTTGAAGCCCATCCCGCCGAACCGCGCGAAGAGCACGGTGAGGGCCCGCTCGAGCTCGGCGGTGTCTGTCGCCGGCAGCAGCACGCCGATCTGCTGCGCTGCGACGATGAGGCCGTGGCTGTCACGGGAGGCGACGGCGATCACCAGGGTGCGCAGGCCCGCCCGGATGCCGTCTGGCACCTCGGCCATCATCCCGAAGTCGATGAAGGTGAGCCGCCACTGCCCACCCGCAGCAGCAGGGGTGACGAAGATGTTCCCTGGGTGCGGGTCTGCGTGCACGAACGAATGCGTGAACACCTGGTCGAGCATGACCTGCGCGAACACCTGAGCGACCTCGGCGGGGTCGATCCCGGCCGCGCGCAGCGCCGCCGTGTCGTTGATCTTGATCGCCGTGACGTCTTCGAGCGTGAGCACGCGGCGGGTTGATCGCTCCCAGACGACTGCGGGCGAAGCCACCCTGGCATCCGCCGCGAAGTCCTCGGCGAAGCGCTCTGCGCTCGCCGCCTCGTGCAGGTAGTCGATCTCCTCGCGACAGGTCGCGGCGAACTCCTCGACGAGCGCGGGCGCATCGACGCGGGAGGCCACGGCGCGCACCCGCTGCGCCCAGCGCGCCACCCGGCGCAGGGCGGCGAGGTCGACCGCGACGATCTCGTCGATCCCCGGCCGCTGCACCTTCACGATCACACGGTCGAGGCCGGTGTCGGCCGCGTCGGTCGCGGTGAGGGTGGCGCGGTGGGCCTGGCCCAGGGATGCCGCCGCCACAGGCACCGGGTCGAAGGACGCGAACGCGTGCGACAGGGGCATCCCGAGCTCGGCCTCGGCGGCGGTGCGGATGTCGTCGAACCGCTCCGCCGGAACCTCGTCCTGGAGCCCCGCGAGTTCGGCCGTGATCTCGGGCGGCAGCACGTCGAGACGCGACGACATGAACTGCCCGACCTTGATCATCAGCCCGCCGAGCTCGACGGCGAGCGCCCTGAAGCGGCGCGCGAGCCGCAGCATCCGGGCATCCCGCGTTCGGTCGGCCACGCGAGCGAACCCGAGGCGCGGCAGCACGAGCTCGAACCACCAGATCTGCGCGAACGCCCGCGCGGCGAAGCGCAGGATGCGGCGGTAGCGAGATCGGTGCACGCCCGACCCTCCTTCTGGCGGGATCACCCCTCGGCGAGGATCGCGTACAGCCTACGCCGGGCGTCCTCGAGGATCTCGACGCCCTCCTTCACCTGCTCGGGCGTGCCGGTGCGGCCCAGCTGCGCGGCCGCACTGGCGAGTTCCATCCCCGCCTTCGGCAGAGCGGTGAGGTGGCTGGATCCACCGCTGCCGCGCTGACCGAGACTCTCCCACGGAGCGGGCTTGGCTGCGAGGTCCTCGGACTCTGCGATCCCGGAATCCGTCAGCGAGTACGTCTTGCGCCCGCCCTGCTCCGCGGCGGTGATCACGCCCTCGTCTGCGAGCAGCTGCAGAGTCGGGTAGACCGAGCCGGCGCTGGGCTTCCAGGCGCCGCCGGAGCGCTCGCTGATCTCGCTGATGATCTGGTAGCCGTGCATCGGACGCTCGGCGAGCAGCGAGATGACCGCCGCACGCACATCGCCGCGGGCCATGCGCGAGCCGCCGGTGCGCTGCTCGAAGCCGCTGCGCAACTGCTCGACCGCCTCCCAGACGCCCGCGAGCGGATTACCCGCGCCGTTGCTGGAGCCGAAGGTGAACCCACTGGAGGGGAACGATCCGTTCATGATGACCTCCTGTTGCTGAACGATGGTTAACGATATGTCGTTGACAGTCGTTCGGCAAGAGGGTGCGAATCAGCTCGCGTCGCCCGCCACCCCGCGCTCGGCCGCGAGCTCGGCCAGCTCCTCCGCAGCCTCGCGCAGCGCCTGCACGACCTCGACCACGGTGGCGTCGGTGATGCGCGCAGCCGGGCCCGACACCGAGACGGCAGCCGGCTGACCGAGGCCGCGCACCGAGACGGCGATGCAGCGCACGCCGACCTCCTGCTCGCTGTCATCGGCCGCGAAGCCGCGTCCGCGTGCACGGCGCAGGTCGGCGATGAACGCCTCTTCGTCGGTGATCGTCTGCGGGGTGAAGCGGGGCAGTCCTGTGCGGGTGATCAGTGCGCGCACCTGACGCTCGGGCATGGTCGAGAGCATCGCCTTCCCCACACCAGTCGAGTGCGGCAGCACTCGTCGCCCGATCTCGGTGAACATGCGCATGCGCTGGCGGGATGCCACCTGGCCGGCGTACAGCACGAGGTCGCCGTCGAGCACGGCGAAGTTCGCCGTCTCGTGGAACTGGTCCTCGAGCCGGCGAAGCAGGGGCAGGGCGGCATCGGCGAGCGGCGGCACGGCGTGCCTGCCGAGGGAGATGAGACTCGCGCCGAGAGCGTACCTGCGGTCTTCGAGCTGACGCACGTAGCCGAGATGGTTGAGCGTGCCGAGCAGGCGATGCGCGGTCGGCACGGCGAGTCCGGTGCGCCCGGCGATCGATGCCAGCGACGCCTCGCCTCCTGATGCCGCCAGAGCCTCGAGCAGCGAGAAGGCACGCGCCACCGACTGCACCGTTCCGGCCGGCGTCGCGCCGGGCTGGGGTGTGCTCCGGCCTGGGTTTGCAGCTGTTCCCTCCATGAGTTCCATCATATGAAATCGCCGCTCCGAAAGATGCACTCTTACCTAATCTGGTACTGCACTTTTGGAGGGGAATGACATGACGAACACACGCCAGATCGTCGCCATCACCTATGCCACAGCGGCACAGGCGGTCGCGCTCGCCATGCAGATCGGCGCCGAGCGCGGCGTGCGCCCCGTGGTGGCGGTGGCCGACCCGTCGATGACGGTGATCTCGTTCGGCATGGCCGACGGCGCGACCCCTCACAGCGTCGAGACCAGCCGCCGCAAGGCCGCGACCGCGGCATCCACCCGTCGTCGCACCGCGCTCATCCCCGAAGCGGTCGCCGTAGCGCTGCCGCTCGGCACGGGCGGCCTGCTCACGACGATCGACGGCGGCCTCCCCATCTACTTCGGCGATCAGCACGCCGGCGGCCTCGGTGTCGCCGGAGGCACACCCGCACAGGACGCGGAGATCGCCTTGGAGACCCTGCGCCGGATCGGCGCTCGAACAGAAGGAATGGAACTATGACCTCGCACCTCAGTCGCGCCGATCTCTCGGTCGCCGCCCCTATCGTCGAGTTCGCCGAGGCGGCGCTCGCCGAGAACGGGCGTGACATCGACGAGTTCTGGGCCGGCGCCAGTGCGATCATCCACGACCTCGGGCCCCGCAATGCAGAGCTGCTTGCGAAGCGCGACGAGCTGCAGCAGAAGATCGACGAGTTCCACCGAGCCAACCCCGGTACGCCCGACAAAGACGCCTACCGCGCGCTGCTCACCGAGATCGGGTACCTGGTTCCGGTTCCCGAGAGCGTGTCGGTGACCACCGAGAACGTCGACCCGGAGATCGCCACGATGGCCGGACCTCAGCTGGTCGTGCCGCTGCTGAACGCCCGCTTCGCGATCAACGCCGCCAACGCCCGATGGGGCTCGCTGTACGACGCGCTGTACGGCACCGACGCGATCGACCAGTCAGGAGACCTCGCGCCGGGCAAGGAGTTCAATCTCACCCGCGCCGCGGCCGTCGTCGAGCGCGGCCGCGAGCTGCTCGACCAGATCGCACCGCTCACCGAGGGCTCGCACCGCGACGCCACCGGCTACGCCGTCGACGGCGACGGTCTGATCGTCCGCACCGCAGACGGCGACCGCCGCCTGGCCGACGCCACCGGGTTCGTCGGCTACACCGGAGACGCGGATGCCCCCGCCGGCGTGCTTCTCGTGCACCACGGCCTGCACGCCGAGATCGTCATCGACCGCTCCGCGCGCATCGGCGCCACCGACGCCGCCGGCGTGCAGGACATCGTCCTCGAGTCGGCCATCACGACGATCCTCGACCTGGAGGACTCGGTCGCGGCCGTCGACGGCGAGGACAAGGCCCTCGGCTACCGCAACTGGCGTGCATTCATGGACGGCACCATCAGCGAGTCGGTCACCAAGAACGGCCGCACGTTCACCCGCGTGCCCAGCGCCGACCGCACCTACCGCACCGCCGACGGCGGAGAGATCACCCTGCCCGGTCGTGCGGTGCTGTTCATCCGCAACGTCGGTCACCTCATGCGCACGCCCGCCGTGCTCGACCGCAACGGCGAGGAGGTGTTCGAGGGCATCCTCGACGCGATCATGACCTCGCTCGGATCGCTGCCCGAGCTCGAGGGACCGAACAGGGGAAGCAACTCGCGCACCGGCTCGATGTACATCGTGAAGCCGAAGATGCACGGACCCGAAGAGGTCGCGTTCGCCGTCGAGCTGTTCAGCCGCGCCGAGCAGCTGCTGGGCCTTCCGGCGCGCACCCTGAAGGTGGGCATCATGGACGAGGAGCGCCGCACCTCGGCCAACCTCAAGGCCGCGATCGCAGCGGCATCCGACCGCGTCGCGTTCATCAACACCGGATTCCTCGACCGCACCGGCGACGAGATCCACACCTCCATGCACGCGGGGCCCTTCCTGCCGAAGGCGCTGATCAAGCAGCAGCCGTTCATGAAGGCCTACGAAGACCGCAACGTCGCCATCGGCCTCGAGGCCGGTCTCGGCGGACACGCGCAGATCGGCAAGGGCATGTGGGCCGAGCCCGACCTCATGCACGACATGCTCGAGAAGAAGATCGCGCACCCGAAGTCCGGGGCATCCACCGCCTGGGTGCCGTCGCCCACCGCCGGAACCCTGCACGCCCTGCACTACCACCAGGTCGACCCGATGGTCGTGCGCGCGTCGCTGCCGCCCGTCGGCGAGGAGGCCCTGGACGCGCTGCTCGTTCCGCCGCTCGCGGGCGAGGGCGACCTGACCCCCGAGGTCGTCGCGCAGGAGATCGACAACAACGTGCAGTCGATCCTCGGGTACGTGGTGCGCTGGATCGACCAGGGCATCGGCGTCTCGAAGGTGCCCGACATCCACGACGTCGGCCTGATGGAAGATCGCGCGACCCTGCGCATCTCGAGCCAGCTGCTCGCCAACTGGCTGCAGCACGGCGTGATCACCGAAGAGCAGATCGATGACAGCCTGCGCCGCCTGGCGGTCGTGGTCGACGAGCAGAACGCCGGCGACCCCAACTACGAGAAGCTCGCCTTCGCCGATGGAGAGAAGCCCGGCATCGCGTTCACCGCGGCCCGCCGCCTGATCGTCGAGGGCGCCGCGCAGCCCAGCGGCTACACCGAGCCGCTGCTGCACGGCCTGCGCCGCGAGAAGAAGGCCGAGCAGGCGTCGGCCTGAGTCCGGTTCTGGGGGTGGATGCTGCGGCATCCACCCCCTTTTCTTGTCAGTTCCCGGGCGCGCGTCCGCTCGAGATCAGGCTGTTTCGCCAGGACAGGCCGGATACCCGGCATCCGTCCTGTCCTCGACAACAGTCCTGTTCTCGCTGACCGGCCGCACCCGAGGGACCACGACCAGAGGAAGCGGCTGACAGACCCGGGCCGCCCGCGTCAACCCTTTCGGCCGACCGAGGCATCCGCCCTACTCTCGACGCATGAGCGAGCTCACCGCCCCGACCGGGCGCGAACCGGCGCTTCGCGCCATCCCCCGCGACGACGGCACGGCGCCCCGTGCGCTGGTGCTCGGCGCGACCGGGTACATCGGCGGGCGACTGACGCCTCGTCTGCTGAACGCCGGATACCGGGTGCGCGTGCTCGCACGCGACGCGGCGCGAGCGGAGTCGTTCGGGTGGGGTCGCGATGTCGAGATCGTCGAGGGCGAGGCGCAGGACCGGGATGCCGTGACCGCGGCCATGCGCGACGTCGACGTCGTCTACTACCTGGTGCACTCGATGGGAGGCGGCAGGCACTTCGAAGATCAGGACGCCGACGCCGCGCAGTCGGTGGCGGCTGCCGCGGCCGCGGCCGGCGCGAGCCGAATCGTGTACCTCGGCGGGCTGCATCCGGACGACGCCGACCTGTCGCCGCATCTGCGGTCGCGGGTGCGGGTCGGCGAGATCCTCCTCTCATCGGGCGTGCCCACGCTGGTGCTGCAGGCCGGGGTCGTCATCGGGTCGGGGTCGGCGTCGTTCGAGATGATCCGCCATCTCACCGACGTGCTGCCGTACATGCCCGCCCCGAAGTGGGTGCGCAACCGGATCCAGCCGATCGCGATCCGCGACGTGCTGCACTACCTGCTCGGGTCGGCGAGGGTCGACGAGTCGATGAGCACCGCCGTCGACATCGGCGGCCCCGATGTGCTGCGCTACGGCCAGATGATGAACGGCTACGCCGTCGAGGCGGGTCTGCCGCAGCGTGCGATCGCGGCGCTGCCGGTGCTGACACCGCGGCTCGCATCGCACTGGGTGAACCTCGTGACGCCGGTGCCTCGTTCGATCGCGCGGCCGCTGGTCGAGTCGCTGCAGAACGAGTGCGTCATGAAGAATCACGCGATCGACGAGCTGATCCCGCAGCCGGAGGGAGGGCTGACGCCGTATCGGCGGGCGGTCGCGCTCGCGCTCGGACGGGTGGATGCCGACGGCGTCGAGACCAGCTGGCAAGATGCCGAGGTCTCTGGTGCTCCGAGCGCTCCGCTGCCGAGCGACCCCGACTGGGCGGGGCGCACCGTGTTCACCGACGAGCGGTCGGTTCACACGACCGCCCCGGTCACCGAGGTATGGCGTGTGATCACGGGCATCGGCGGCGAGAACGGCTGGTACTCGTCGCGGTTCCTGTGGGCGGTGCGCGGCGTGATGGATCGCGTGATCGGCGGCGTCGGGCTGCGCCGCGGTCGCCGCAGCCGCTCGCGCGTGCGTCCGGGCGATGCGGTGGACTTCTGGCGGGTCGAGGCCGTCGAGGAGCCGCTGGTGCTCGAGTCGGGCTCGCGGGGCGGGCTGCTGCGACTGCGGGCCGAGATGATCGTGCCGGGTTCAGCGTGGCTCGAGCTGCGGGCGATTCCGGATGCCGGCGGCACCCGCTACGAGCAGCGCGCGGTGTTCTTCCCCCGGGGTCTCACCGGCCGGCTGTACTGGCTCGCGGTGCTGCCGTTCCACGGCTTCATCTTCGCGGGCATGGCGGCCCGGATCACGGCCGAGGCCGAGCGCTCGGGCTGATCTGCCCAGGGGTCTCCCACCATGCGAAGCACGCGGCACGGCATCCGCCCTCGCCGGAACAGGCCGGTTGGCCAGAACAGGCCGGTTCGCCAGAACAGGCCGGTTCGCCAGAACAGGCCGAAACTCCGGCATCCGTCCTGGTCTCGCAGAACGGCCTGTTCTCGCGAACCAACCGTCCGACAGCGCTGGTGCAATCGAACGATTAACGATAGATTCTTATCGTCAATCAACGAAAGGCCGGGCATGCGAAACGGAACCATCCTGCTTCTGAAGGTCGTGATCGCGCTCGCGCTGGCGGGCTCGCTCATCGTGCAGGTCATGATCCTTCCCGCCGTCTGGCGCGATCTCGAGAGCGAGGTACTGTGGGGCCGCATCGTGCTGGTGAGCATCGCGGCACTCGGCGTGCTCAGCATGCAGGTGTTCGCCGTCTGCGTCTGGATGCTGCTGACCCGCGTGCGGCACGGATCGATCTTCCAGACCTCGTCGTTCCGCTGCGTGAACGTGATCATCGGCACCATCGTCGCGGCCGCACTGCTTGCGTTCTCCCTGGCGGCGCTGCTCGCTCCGGGCGAGATCGCTCCGGGAGCGGTCGCTCTCATCGCCGGCGCGGGACTGGTGCTCGCCGGCTTCGCACTGCTCGTGGTCGTGATGAAGGCGCTGCTGCGCCAGGCGATCGAGCGCGAAGTCGAGGCGCGCACGCTGCGCGACGAGCTGGGCGAGGTGATCTGATGCCCGTGATCGTCGACATCGACGTGATGCTCGCCCGCCGCAAGATGGGCGTCGGAGAGCTCGCCGAACGCATCGGCATCACCCCGACGAACCTGGCCGTGCTGAAGAACGGTCGGGCGAAGGCCGTGCGCTTCACCACGCTGGATGCCCTGTGCGAGGCGCTCGAGTGCCAACCCGGCGATCTGCTGCGCTGGGAGCCCGACGAGGCCGACCGCTGAGCGTTCGAGAACAGGAGAACACGCGAGAACAGGACCATTTCACGGCATTCGTCCTGTTCTCGCGTGTTCTCCTGTCTTCGCGAGCGGCCGGATGATCAGTCCCGAGGCCGCCGCTTGTCAACGGGCATCCGTCTGCGGCATCCGGATGCGACGCTGAACGCCCATCGACCGATCGGAGCGATCATGTCCGACCCCACGCCGTTCCCCACCGACCCGATGAAGGCGGAGGGCACCGACCCCGACCTCAGTCAGGACGACGACTCGCGCGAGGCCACCGAAGGCACGGATGAGGAGCGCCCAGACGACGGCGAGCCCACGCACGACGAGCGGGTGCACGACCAGATCGCCGCCGACGTGCAGAACCCGCAGGAGGAGTTCCCGCGGATCCCCTGAGGCACGACGAGGCTTCGGCAGGATCAGGAGCGCGCTGCGAGCAGCTCCCGCAGCCGCGCGGCCTCGCCCTCGGGCATCCCGTATCCGTGCTCCGGAGCCGGGTATTCCCCCGCTCGCACCTCGCGGGCGTAGTCGGCGACGCCGGCGAGGGCCGCTGAACGCAGGTCGGCGTACCGCTTGACGAACTTCGCGGCCGGGCCGTCGTAGACGCCGAGCAGGTCGTGCAGCACGAGCACCTGCCCGTCAGCCTCCGGACCTGCGCCGATCCCGATGACAGGGATGCGCACGCGCCGCATCAGCTCGGCGGTCACCTCGGCGGGCACGGCCTCGACGACGAGCAACGAGCATCCGGCGTCCTGCAGCGCGAGCGCATCGTCGATGACGGCCGCGGCCGCCTCGGCCGTGCGTCCCTGCGCGCGGTAGCCGCCGAGCGCCGTGGCAGTCTGCGGGGTCAGGCCCACGTGTCCGACGACCGGGATCCCGGATGCGACGATCGCGCGAGCCCGGTCGACCGTCGTGCCGCCGCGCTCGATCTTGACCAGGTCGCACCCGGCTTCTTTCACGAAGCGCTGGGCGGTGGCGACGGCGGTCTCGTCGGATGCCTCGTACGAGCCGAACGGCAGGTCGCCGACGAGCAGCGGCCGTGCGAGTCCTCGCCTGACCGCGCGGGTGAGCATGAGCATCTCGTCGACGGTGACCGGAACGGTCGACGGGTAGCCGAGCACAGTCATCGCGGCGGAGTCGCCGACGAGCACCATGTCGACCCCGGCCTGCTCGACGATCCGCGCGCTGGGGTGGTCGTAGGCGGTGACCATCACGATCGGCTCGCCCGCCTCCTTCTTGGCGGCGAGGTCGCCCATCGTCAGCGGGCGGGCCTGGGCCTGCGCGCTCACTTCGTCTCGCTCCGCTCGCTCAGCACATCGCACGCCGTCACCAGCTCGTCCACCAGGTCGTCGATGCGGACGATGCTGTTGTCGCGGTCGACGTGCACGACGGTCGGCTCGTAGCTCTCGAGGTCTTCGCGCGAGTAGTCGGCGTACGAGATGACGATGATCGTGTCGCCGGAGTGCACGAGACGCGCGGCTGCGCCGTTGACCTGCATCACGCCGGTGCCGCGCCGCCCTGCGATCGTGTAGGTCTCGAAGCGCGCGCCGTTGTTCACGTCGACGACGTGCACCTGCTCGTGGGGCAGGATGTCAGCGGCGTCGAGCAGGTCGGCGTCGACGGTGATCGAGCCGACGTAGTTCAGGTCGCTGCCCGTGATCGTGGCTCGGTGGATCTTCGACTTCAGCATGGTGCGTCGCATCAGCTGCTCGCTTTCAGGATGTGGTTGTCGATCAGCCGCGCGCCGCCCACACGGGCGGCGACGGCCAGCAGCGCCTCGCCGTCGAGCTCGGCGACGGGGCTGAGGTCGGTGAGAGAGCGCAGCTCGACGTACTCGGGTTCGATGCCGGCGTCGGACAGCACGCGGCGCACGGCATCGGTCAGGACGACGCCGTCCCGCACTCCGGTCGCAGCGAGAGCGGATGCCCGATCCAGCCCTCTGCTCAACGCCACCGCACGCCTGCGGTCGTGCTCGTCGAGATAGACGTTGCGCGAGCTCATGGCGAGCCCGTCCGGCTCGCGGACGATGGGGCATGCCTCGATGCGCACGTCGAGGTCGAGGTCGCGCACCACGCGGCGCACGACCATGACCTGCTGCGCGTCCTTCTGCCCGAAATACGCGACGTCCGGATGCACGATGCCGAGCAGCTTGGCGACCACGGTCGCGACGCCGTCGAAGTGGAACGTACCGCGCGAGGCCCCGTCGAGCACGTCGGTGATGCCGGAGACGTGGATGGTCGTGGCGAAGCCGTCGGGGTAGATCTCAGCCGGCGCCGGTGCGAAGAGGACGTCCACGCCCTCGGCCTCGGCGAGCGCGGCGTCTCTGGCCTCGTCGCGCGGGTAGGAGGCGAGGTCCTCGGTCGGACCGAACTGGGTCGGGTTCACGAAGAGCGAGACCACGACGAGGTCGTTGTGCGCCCGGGCGGCGCGCATGAGCGAGAGGTGCCCTTCATGGAAGGCGCCCATGGTCGGCACGAGTCCGACGGCGCCGCCTGCGGCGCGCACCTCGCGGACGGCGGCGCGCACCTCGGCGATGGTGCGGAGGATCTTCATCTCGTCATCTCCCGGCGAGGCCTCGGGTGCTGTCGCACAGCTGATCGAACAGGGGGATGAGATCGGGATTCGTCGCGGCGACGGCGTCACGCTGGCGACGGACCGTGCCGTCGTCGCCCCGGGCGATGGGCCCGGTGAGCGCGGCGGCGGCACCCTGCTCGGTCCAGTTGCTGACGGTGCGCGCGACGAGCGGCTCGAGCAGGCGACGCGCATCGGGGATGCCCTGCGCCGCGGCGACCCGTTCCGCCGCGTCGAGCACGGCGAGCAGCAGGTTCGACGCGATGGATGCCGCGGCGTGGTACCCCGCACGGTGCGCGTCGGCGACATCGAACGGGCGCGCGCCGAGGGCACGGGCGAGCTTCTCGGCGGCGGTGCGAGCCTCGGACGTGCGCCCGGCGATCGCCGCCCCGATGCCGTGGAACACGTCGGGCGACTCATCCCCCGTGAAGGTCTGCAGCGGGTGGATGCTGAGGTCGACGTCGTCGAGACCGGTGGCACCCGAGAGGTGACCGACGAGGCGTGCGTGAGGTCGGGCGGCGGCGGCCGCTGCCGCGATGGCGGCGTCTGGCACGCAGAGCAGGGCGAGGTCGGATGCCGGGATCGCGTCTCCCCGGCGAAGGGGGCCGTGCACGGTGAGTCCGGCTTCGGTCAGCGCCCGCGCGAGCACGCCGCCGAGACGGCCACCGCCGATGACGGCGACGGTCGTGAGGGAGGGCTCTGATGCTGCTGGAGGGGTGCTCATTCCGGGATGAGTATCCGCCCGCGGGCCGATCCTCGCAAAATCGCGGAGCAATCAGCGCAGTAACATCACTACGCAATAGGGTGAACTGATCACTTTATCATCAGAACGCTTGACTTCTTGATCCCACGCCGTCGGCACTCGGGCATCCGGTGCCGCATCTCACCGCACGAGCGAACGCAGCCTGCGCACCGCGACCGAGAGGGTCGCGAGGCCCTCGCCGTCCTGCGCGGTCGCCGCGGCGATCGCCTCGTCGACCGCGCGCCGGGTGGACGGGCCGCCCTGCTCGAGCCATGCCTCGATCCGGTCGTCGGCTGCGCCGTCGTCGGTCACCTGGGCGATCGTGGCGGTGAGCTCGATCATCACGGCGTACAGGTCGTCGCGCATGCTGGCGCGCGCCATCGATCCCCACCTGTCGGTCTGCGGCAGGGCGGTGATCCGGGTCAGCGTCTGCTCGAACGACAGGCGGGCGGAGAGCGCGAAGTACAGGCCGGCGACGCCCTCCAGCGTCCATCCGCGGGTTCGGGCGCACTCGGCGATGTCGAGCAGCGAGAGCACGTCGAGCAGTCCTGCACCGCGACGGGCGAGCTCGAGCGAGACGCCGGCCTCCTGCAGGTCGCGGGTGCGTGATTCGAAGCGCTCGAGGTCGACCCCCTGCATCCACCGGTCGATGTTCGCCGACAGGTGCGTGACCGGCTCGGTGAACAGCTCGATCTCGGCGCCGATGTCGACCCCGTCAGGCCGGTGCTGCACGAACCAGCGGGTGGCGCGGTCGAGCAGGCGGCGGAACGTGAGGTACAGGCTGGTCTGCACCTCGGTCGAGACGACGTTGTCGGTGGCCTCGACGGAGACGACGAAGCCGCGCAGGTCGAAGATCTCGCGCACCGCGACGTAGGCGCGGGCGATGTCCTCGCTCGACGCCCCGGTCTCGTCTGCCGCGCGGTAGGCGAAGGTGATGCCGCCGCGGTTGACCATCGAGTTCACCACCGAGTTGACGATGATCTCGGTGCGCAGCGGATGGGCGTCAAGGTCGCCCGCGTACGCCTGGCGGATCGGCTCGGGGAAGTACTCGGCCAGCGTGCGCGCGAACCACGGGTCGTCGGCCAGACCGGTCGCCGCGAGGTCGGTCTTCAGCGCCAGCTTCGCGTAGGCGACCAGCACCGAGAACTCGGGGCGGGTGAGGCCCTGCTGCTCGGCGATGCGGTCGGCCACCTCGGCACGGCTGGGCAGGAACTCGAGCTCGCGGTCGAGTTCGTCGCGCTCTTCGAGCCACTCCATCAGCCGCTCATGCACGGGCAGCATGACTGCGGCGTTTGCTCGCGAGTTGCCGAGCAGCACGTTCTGCTCGTAGTTGTCGCGCAGCACCTGCACGGCGACCTCGTCTGTCATCGACTGCAGCAGCTCGTTGCGCGCGGCACGATCGAGCCGGCCGTCGCGCTCGAGGGCGCCGAGCAGGATCTTGATGTTCACCTCGCGGTCGCTGGTGCCGACGCCCGCGGAGTTGTCGATCGCGTCGGTGTTGATCCGGATGCCCGACTGCGCCGCCTCGATGCGTCCGCGCTGGGTCACACCGAGGTTGCCACCCTCGCCGACGACCTTCAGACGCAGGTCCCGGCCGTTGACGCGGACGGCGTCGTTGCCGCGGTCGCCGACCTCGGCATCGGTCTCGTCGCTCGCCTTGATGTACGTGCCGATGGCGCCGTTCCAGAGCAGATCGACGGGCGCGAGCAGCATCGCCTTCTTCAGCTCGAGCGGGGTGAGCTTCTGCACCGAGGGGTCGAGGCCGAACGCCTCGGCGATCTCGGGCGTGATGGGGATCGACTTCATCGACAGCGGGAACACCCCGCCGCCGGGCGACATGACGCTGCGGTCGAAGTCGTCCCACGACGAGCCGGGCAGATTGAAGAGGCGCTCGCGCTCGACGAAGCTCGCCTCGGCGTCGGGGTTCGGGTCGATGAAGACGTGACGGTGGTCGAACGCCGCGACGAGACGGATGTGGCGCGAGCGAAGCATCCCGTTGCCGAACACGTCACCCGACATGTCGCCGATGCCGACGACCGTGAAGTCCTCGGTCTGGGTGTCGACGCCCAGCTCGCGGAAGTGCCGCTTGACCGACTCCCACGCGCCGCGGGCGGTGATGCCCATGCCCTTGTGGTCGTAGCCGGCCGAGCCGCCCGACGCGAAGGCATCCGCGAGCCAGAAGCCGTACTCCTCCGAGATGCCGTTCGCGATGTCGGAGAACGATGCGGTGCCCTTGTCGGCCGCGACCACGAGGTACGGGTCGTCGCCGTCGTGACGCACGACATCGGCCGGAGGCACGATGTCGGCGCCGACGCGGTTGTCGGTGATGTCGAGCAGGCCGCGGATGAAGGTGCGGTAGGCCGCCTTGCCGGCCTCGAGCCACGCACCGCGGTCGGCGGGCGACGGCAAGCGCTTGGCATAGAACCCGCCCTTCGACCCGGTGGGCACGATGACGGCGTTCTTCACCATCTGCGCCTTGACCAGGCCGAGCACCTCGGTGCGGAAGTCCTCGCGGCGGTCGCTCCAGCGCAGACCCCCGCGGGCGACCTTGCCGAAGCGCAGATGCACGCCCTCAACCTCGGGCGAGTACACCCAGATCTCGGCCATCGGCAGGGGCTTGGGAAGCCCGGGCACGCGGGCGCAGTCGAGCTTCATCGACACCCACGGCTTGGGCGATCCGTCGGCGGAGGTCTGATAGAAGTTCGTGCGCCAGGTCGCCATGATGACGCCCGCGATCGAGCGCAGGATGCGGTCGTCGTCGAGGCTGGCGACCTGGTCGAGCGCCTCGAGCAGTCGGGCCTCGACAGCCTCGACCTGTGCGTCGCGGTCTCCCTCGGCGGTGTCCTCGACAGCCGGGTCGAAGCGCAGCTCGAACAGGCGCACGAGCGTGGCGGCGAGCTCGGGGTTCGAGACGAGGGCGTTCTCGATGTACTCGACCGAGAACGCGGAGCCGCTCTGGCGCAGGTACATCGCGATCGCGCGCAGGATGACGATGCGGCGCCACTCGAGGTCGCCCTGGAGCACGAGGGTGTTCAGCCGGTCGCTCTCGGCGGCGCCCGTCCACGCCGCCGTGAAAGCGTCTTCGAAGACGGCGCCCCACGCGGGGTCGCTCCAGCGGTCGACGCCCTCGGCCGTGAGGCCGAAGTCGGAGACGTGGCCGGCCGTGCCGTCGGGCAGGGCGACGCTGTACGGGCGCTCGTCGACGACGTCGACACCGAGGTCGGTCAGCACAGGGAGCACGCGGGTCAGCGGGTACTCGCGGTGCGAGACGAGAGTGAGCACGCGCTTCCCGGGGGCGTCCTTCTCGGGCACGTTGAGCCGCACGGCGAACTCCCGCTCGCGCAGCTGCTCGAGCAGCACGACGTCGTCCACCGCCTCTTCCGGCGTGACCGTCTCCTTGTACACCGAGGGGAACGACTGGCCGTAGTCGGCAAGCAGACGCGCGGCCTCATCGTCGCCGTGAGCGTGGTGCAGGGCATCCACCAGCCCCTCGTCCCACCCGCGCACGGCATCGGCGAGCTTCGCCTGCACCTCGTCTTCGTCGACGTCGGGCAGCGACGTGCCTCGGGGCACGCGCACGATGAAGTGCAGCTGGGCGAGCGGGGAGTCGACGACACGCGTGGCGTGGTCGACGTGCTCGGCGCCGAACACCTCGCGCAGCACGGCCTCGATGCGCAGGCGCACGGGGGTGTTGTAGCGATCTTTCGGCAGGTAGACGAGGGCCGAGACGAAGCGGCCGAACTCGTCGCGCCGCAGGAAGGTGCGCGCGCGTCGGCGCTCGTTCAGGCGGGTGACCTCGGTGACGATCTTCAGCAGGTGCTCGACCGAGTCCTGGAACAGCTCGTCACGGGGGTACTGCTCGAGGATCTGCAGCAGGTCCTTGCCCGAGTGCGACATGGGAGAGAATCCGGATGCATCGAGCACGGCGCGCACCTTGTCGGCGGCGATCGGCAGGGTGGTGACCGAGGCCGCGTAGGCGCCAGAGGTGAACAGGCCGAGAAAGCGCCGCTCGCCGATGACGTTGCCTGCGTCGTCGAACATGCGCGCGCCGATGTAGTCGAGGTAGACATCGCGGTGCACCGTTGCGCGCGAGTTCGCCTTCGTGATGGTGAGCAGGCGCGGTTCGCGTGCGGTGCGCTGCGCCTCGGGGCGCAGGTGGGCGACGGCGGTGGTGGGCTTGCGCAGGATGCCCAGGCCCGAGCCCGCCACGGGCACCAGCACGTCTTCGCCGTTCTGGTTCTCGAGCAGGTACTCGCGATAGCCGAGGAA
Organism: Microbacterium esteraromaticum; assembly: GCF_014084045.1. Classification (NCBI taxonomy): domain Bacteria; kingdom Bacillati; phylum Actinomycetota; class Actinomycetes; order Micrococcales; family Microbacteriaceae; genus Microbacterium; species Microbacterium esteraromaticum. The sequence goes on along the minus strand of NZ_CP043732.1, from coordinate 1,373,106 downwards.
GGTGAAGTTGTCGTCGGCCAGCCAGCTGAAGAAGTCGATGGCCGGGCCGATGTGGGCGGGGTCGGCCGTGGCGGGCGGCTCGGTGCGCAGGTCGGTGACGAGATCGAGGCACGCGCGGCGCATCGCCGGCCAGTCGTTCACCGCGGCGTGCACGTCGCCGAGCACTCCTTCGAGCTTCTCTCTGAGCGCATCGCGGCCCTCGTCGGTCGCGACGCGATCGACCTCGAGGTGCATCCAGGATTCGAGCTCGCCGCCGTGGGCATCCGTCTCGAGAAGCTCTCCGTCGTCGCCGCGGCGCACCGAGACCAGCGGATGAAGAAGAAGGTGCACCGCGAGACCCTGACCGGCGATCGCCGCGGTGATCGAGTCGACGAGGAAGGGCGCGTCGTCGGTGCAGATGTCGACGATCGTGCGGCGCGAGGTCCAGCCGTGCTCACTGAGCGTGGGGGTGAAGACCGAGACATGCGTCTCGCCTCTACGCCTGCGTGCGGCCAGGGCGCGCATCGCCACGGCAGCGCCGACGACGTCGCGCGGCTCGCGCTCGGCGAGATCCACCGCATCGAGCCGGCCGACCAGACTCTCGACCGTGGGTTTGATGCTGTTGTCGAGCCCCGCGATCACGTCTCGGAGTTCAGCGGATTCGACTGTGTGCGCCATGACTGATCGTCCCCTTCGGCGGTGCTTCCCGGTCGCCTTCGACCTGAGGACAAGCCTAGTTCTTCGGGCATCCGGTCGTTGAGCGCCCTTCGTCTCGTCGCTGCGCTCCTCGCTCAGGAACCGCGGAGCGAGACGAGACGTCGTGACCCCTCCGCCGGCAGCTCCGCCCCGTCACGCCCTCCGGGTCATCGGAAGGCAGCCAATCCCGTCAGCTCCTGGCCAAGCACGAGGGTGTGCATCTCGCTGGTTCCCTCGTACGTCAGCACCGATTCGAGGTTGTTCATGTGCCGGATCACGGGGTACTCGAGACTTATGCCGTTGGCGCCGAGGATGGTACGAGCCGTCCGGCAGATCTCCAGCGCTTCACGGACGCTGTTGAGCTTGCCCAGGCTCACCTGCGCGGGTCGCAGACGACCGTCATCCTTGAGGCGTCCGAGATGGAGTGCGAGCAGTAGACCCTTCTGGTACTCGAGCGTCATCGACGCCAGCTTGTCCTGGGTGAGCTGAAAGCCCCCGATCGGACGACCGAACTGCTCGCGCTCACGGGCGTAGCGCACGGCTGTTTCGAGCGACGAGCGAGCAGCGCCGAGCGCCCCGAAGAGGATGCCGAAGCGCGCCTCGTTCAGGCACGAGAGCGGACCGGACAGTCCCCGGGCGAGTGGCAGCATGGCGGACGAGGGCAGTCTCACGCCATCGAGCACCAGCTCGCTGGTGATAGACGCACGTAGCGACATCTTGTGCGGAATGCGCGACGCCGAGAAACCCGCGGTCTCGGTCGGAACGACGAAGCCACGGATGCCGTCGTCGGTTTGCGCCCAGACGACCGCCACGTCGGCGATGGAGCCGTTCGTGATCCACATCTTGCGGCCGTCAAGCACCCAGTCGTCGCCGTCGTGCCTGGCGCGGGTCAGCATCGAGCCGGGGTCGGAGCCTCGATCTGGTTCGGTCAGGCCGAAGCATCCGATGATCTCGCCGGACGCCATCCGCGGCAGCCACTCCTGCTTCTGCGCCTCGCTCCCCAGCGATGGATCGCGTACATCGCCAGCGACCCCTGAACCGAGACGAAGGAGCGGATGCCGGAGTCGCAGGCCTCGAGTTCGAGGCAGGCGAGACCATAGGCGGTCGCCGACATGCCGGCGCATCCGTAGCCCTCGAGATGCATGCCGAGCAGGCCCAGCTCACCGAACCCCCGCGCGAGCTCGCGGGCCCCGGGGAGATCCCCCGACTCGAACCACTCAGCGACATGCGGGTCGAGACGCTGCTCGCAGAACGAGCGAACGACCGCGCGGACCTCTCGCTCGTCTTCTGAGAGGAGGGAGTCGGTGTCGGCGATGTCGATCGCCTCGGCGACAGGGCGGACAGTGGTCGGGCTCATAGCCTGCTCGCTTTCTCCGCCACCCAGCGGCGGATCTCGTCGTTGTGCTCCCCGAGATGAGGGGGCGGCGTGGGGTGCACCGGGCTGGTGCGGGAGTATCGGATCGGATGCCGCACCTGCGGGAGCGCGTCGCCTGGCATCTCGATGAGCGGTTCGAGTCCGAGCCACTGTGCGTACTCGAAGGCGGCGCCGATGTCGTTCACCCTGCCCGCCGGCACCCCCGCACGAGTGAGGGCTTGCGTCCACGTCGAGACCGACGCTGCTGCGAGCGCCGACTCCAGTTCCGCTGCCAGCTCATCCCTGTGCTGCACTCGTGCGGGATTGGTGGCAAATCGACCGTCTGCGGCGAGCGCGCTGCGTCCGACCACCTCCGTCAGCCTTCTGAATTGAACGTCGTTGCCGCAAGCGATCGCGATGATGCCGTCACCGCAGCGCAGGGTTTCGTATGGGGCGATCGACGGATGCCTGCTGCCGAGCCTGGCGGGTGAGTCGCCGTTGGCGAGGTATCCGGATGCCTGGTTCACGAGCGAGCCCAGCAGGCTTGAGAGCAGGTTGACCTCGACATGCTGGCCTCGCCCAGACCGCTCGCGCTCCAGCAGCGCCGCCTGGATCCCGATGACCGCGTCCTTGCTGGTCAGCACGTCGACGACGGCGACTCCCACTTTGAGAGGCTCGCCGTCACGCTCGCCGGTGATGCTCATCAGCCCGCCCACGGCCTGGGCGATGAAGTCGTATCCGGGCAGATCCGCACCACCGCCGGAGCCGAACCCGCTGATCGAGCAGTAGACCACTCTCGGGTTCCGCGCGCTGACGTCCGCATACCCCAGGCCGATGCGATCCAGGCGTCCCACCCGGAAGTTCTCGATGACCACATCGGCGACACCCGCCAGCTCAGAGGCGACAGACCGGTCTTCTGGATCATCGAAGTCGAGCTCGATGCTCTTCTTCGAGCGATTGGCGCTGTCGAAGTACGAACTGGCCGCGGGCGTCCACGGCGGGCCCCATTGCCGGGTGTCATCGCCCATGCCCCGCCGCTCGACCTTGATCACGGTGGCCCCGAGATCGGCGAGCAGGGTCGCCGCCAGCGGCCCGGCGAGCACTCGGCTGAAATCAGCGACCACGATTCCTTCGAGCGGAAGACTCATCGGATCACCCCTCGGACGACGGGTCGACGATCACGCTCAGCGCACGCACCGTTGTGCTGCGGTGCTCATCTTGCAGCGCGATGAAGCGCTCCACGTCACGCGCCCGCGCGGCTTCGACGATGGCCCGATGCTCGGCACGCACGTGCGCGCGGTTGTCGACGTCCGCGTAGTACAAGGAGCGGTAGGCGTCGGTCGTTTCCCAGAGGTTGCGGATCATCCGGCTGAGCCGCGGCATGCCCGCGAGGTCGAAGACGAGGAAATGGAACCGGCGATTCGCCGCCGACATCGTGATGACATCCCCCACCGCTCCAGCGGCCTCAATCTCGTCTTGCAGCTGCTCGAGTTCGTCGAGATCTTCGTCTCCGAGGGCGGGCACACCCAGCCGGATTGCCTCAGTCTCCAGGATCGCTCGCAGGTGGTACACCTCGACGAGATCAGCCATCGAGAGGTCGACGATCTGGTATCCGCGCCGAGGCAGGTAGAGCACCTGCCCCTCACCCTCGAGGATCTTGAGCGCCTCGCGAAGGGGGACGCGGCTCACGCCGAGCCGATCGGCGAGGGCATCCTGTCGGATCGGCTCACCGGGCTTCAGCTCGCGCCTGATGATGGCGCGACGCAACTCGTCAAGCACGTACTGCTGAGTGGTCTGGGGACGACGCGACAGCGGTGATCCTTCGGCGACAGCGTTGCTCTCGGTCACGATGCCCTTCCACGTCCGCGCCTTGAGTACGGCACAGCTCAGACACTATGGCGCCTCAGATCGGATAGTCAATATTGGATCCGATATTAAATCTGTGGACGAGGTGCGGAGACACGTTCTTCTAGACTCGCAACGAGCCAGGCATAGGAGCAGCATGGACAAGGAACTCAAGACCTCCGAGCGCGCGCGATTCGCCCTGGAGGTGCTCGCCGAAAGAGCCCCGAACGGTGAGTACATGTCGATCGCCGACCTCTGGGAGGCAGTGAGGCTTCGCGTACCGCTCACCGCGTACGAGGCAGAGATCAACACAAGGAACCTCCCGCGGGGAGAAACGAACTGGCGCTTCGCCAGCTCGGATCTTGTGGCCGCCGGCTGGCTGCAGAAGAACCCGTCTCTCGCTGGAGAATGGTCGATCACCCCGAAAGGCCTCGCCGCCATCCGCGACTACTCCGGCAATGAGCTGCACCTCGAGGCTCAACGCCTCAGCGTCATCGAACGGGATCGGCGCCGGAACGAAGTCGAGCGTGCCCTCCCGGAACGTTGGGTGAGTGACGACAACAATCAACGCCGACTGCTAGCTGCAGCGGAGGTCATCGTCGACGAGTGTCTGCGCAAGGGACTCTCAGCCTTCGCTCCAGGACGCGAAGTCTGGACGGCGCACAATATTCGCGACCTCCATACTCTCTGGGCGGCGGCCGAGAAGCACGATGGCAAGGGGTTCAACGCAAACCTCGAACTGCAGATCGCTGGCGCGAGCGACGACCAGAAGCTGCTCATGGCGGAGGTGCTCGCCTTTCAGTTGCTGCCCATCGCACGCGTCATGGGCCACGCCAAGAAGCGCGAGCGGGTCGACTCCGCTTTGAAGCTCATGCAGCATCCCGTCGAGATCCCGCGCGTCTTCGACACGGCTTTCGCTGGTGGCGCCTTCAACCCCGGCGTAGGCATGCAGTCCCACATCAATCGCGCCGTTACCGTCGTCCTCGACGTGCTGCTGGCGTGGACTGAACTCAGCGACGATGAGCAGCAGAGCGCGCTCGCCGACCCGCGCCGTTGGCGCGACGTCGTCATGGGCACGGATCAGCGCTTCCCCACGCAGCGATACGCGCTCCTCTATCTGGTGCACCCCGGCTTCTTCGGTCCGGTCGTCTCGACCGAGCACCGCGAGCAGATCCGCTCGGCCTTCATCGGCGAGATCGGAGGGGAGTTCTCGGACGATGCGGATGCCGATCTGCGGGCGATCATGATCGCCTTGCAGGTGAAAGAAGGAAAACCGATCGATCTATACGATGCCGCGTTCGAAGAGCGATGGAAGAAGCCGGCCCCTCCCGACCCCGACGACCCGCCGGCACTCGAGCAGCCAGAGCTCGATACAGAGGCGCTCGACCCACGCGGTTTCACCCCTGCCGATGTCGATTTCGCAGGACTCGCCGCTACGACTCACTTGGACGTGTCGTGGTTCCGCAAGCTGACAAGTGCGCTGTACCGCCGAGGCCAGGTCATCCTCTACGGCCCTCCCGGAACCGGCAAGACCTACGTCGCGCGTGCGCTGGCCGAGCGACTCGGAAAACCAGGCAGCGTGATCAAGCGCATCCAGTTCCACCCGTCCTACACGTATGAGGACTTCTTCGCCGGCTATCGACCGGTGACGGACGCAGCCGGGCAGCTCTCGTTCTCTCTAACCCGCGGGCCGCTCCGAGAGATCGCGGACGAGGCTCGGAAGAACCCCGATGTGCCCCACGTGCTCATGATCGATGAGATCAACCGTGCAAATCTGAGCAAGGTCTTCGGCGAGCTGTACTACCTGCTCGAATACCGGAACGACCCCATCGACGTTCTCTACGCGGGCTCGGGAGACGATGGTGCGAAGTCCTTCACATTGCCCCCGAACGTGCTGATCGTCGGGACGATGAACACCGCAGACAGGTCCATCGCGCTGCTGGACTCGGCCATGCGACGCCGATTCTCGTTCTTCGAGCTGCATCCGGATGTCGCGCCGGTGAAGGGCATCCTGGATCGCTGGGCCGCCGAGCATCCTCAGTCGCTGCCGGTTGCGGATCTGTTCGACCTGTTGAACTCGAGCATTCGAGATCGCGAGGACCGCATCGGACCGAGCCACCTGCTTCGTCCCGGCGACTTCAGTGAAGATGACCTGCGCGCTGTCTGGGAAGAGAGCATCCTTCCGCTTCTAGAAGAGCGGCACGTAGGCACGGGCGTCGATGTGCATGTCAGGTACGGATTGGATGCCCTGTTCACGGCGCTCGCCGATAAGGCGGGGGTGTCGAGCGAATCGTGACCCTGCCCGCAGTCAGATCGCGTGTCGAGGAGATCGCCGAGAAGGGCGAGTCTCTTGTCGCGCTGACTGCAGCGCAGGTATCCCGCCTGCAGGCCGCGGACTTCTGCCGCGTCAGCCCGACGCCCGAGCCGGGAATCTGGCGGATCGCTGACGTCACGCGAGTCGGGGTCGTGGCGATCGACGAGCGGCGCCTTTTCGTCCGCCCCAAGACGCCGTTGCGCAGCCTCATCTTCATGGCGTCCTATTCCGGCGTGCAGGCGCAGGTGAGCGATTCCGCGTACACGTACGAGTCGGACGACGACATTCCGACTGCTCTGGCCGATGCCCTGCTCCGCGCGGTAGGCGAGGTAACGAGACGGACACTGTTGAAGGGGTATGTGGCGGTTGATGAGACGGGCACGGTCATCCGCGGCCGGTGGGACATCGCCCGACAGCTGACGAAGCGACCGGGCATACCCGCACCGGTTGAGCTCACCTACGACGACTACACCGAAGACGTCGCTGAGAACCGCATACTGAAAGCCGCGCTGCGGGCGCTGATGCGCATGCAGCAATTGCCAGCGCACATCGTCGATCGGCTGGGTACATCGCTGATTCCGTTCTCCGAGGTCTCAGATCTGCGCCCAGGCGCGCCGGTCATCCTGCCTTCTGAGTCGCGCCTGAACTCGCACTATCAACCGGCGCTGAGGCTCGCCCGCTGGGTGCTCGAAGCGATGTCGTGGGCTCACGCGTCAGGCGTGAGCGCCGGTGCGACCTTCTTGCTGAACGTCGCGAAGGTCTACGAGGACTTCGTCGGCCGAGTCTTTCAGGAGCAGTTGCACGTCGCCGGCTACGACGTCGACCTCCAGGTGTCCGACTGGCGTTTGGACGCGGGCGGCCGCGTGAGAATGCGGCCCGACATCGTGGTCTCGCGCAGCGGAAGAGTGGTTACCGTCGCGGATACGAAATACAAGGTGTGGGGCGGCACCAGCGGCTCACCGCCCAACGCCGACGTGTATCAGGCGCTCGCCTACGCGATAACGGCAGGCGTCCCTGAAGCCCACCTTCTCTACGTGTCTGGTGAGGTCGAGCCACGGCGATACGAGATCGCTTCGGCAGGGGTCACCGTCGTGGCACATGCGGTGGACCTGAGCGGTGGGCCCGATGAGCTGATTGCGGCGGTTCAGCGGCTCGGCGAGGCGCTCGCGTAGCGTCACGGCGCGACCCCTTTGGTTCGAGCAGCTCGGCCGAGTACCCTCGCGCCCGACCGCTCCATCTCGCCGCTCGAGGTCGCTTACGCGTAGCGCCGCACAGCTGCCCGAATACCTTCCGCGTGGTGGTAGATCTCGTCGAGATCGACGATCGGATGGCGGGTTTCCGCCTTCTCTTCGTCTAGCAAACCGATGTACTTCTGCTTGCCGTTGAAATGAAGCCGCGCGATTGGCTTGCGGTTGTTGTCGTCTAGCAGAACGGCAAAGTAGCTCTTCGCATCACGCTGCGTTACCCGCTGCGGCTTGACCTCGCCACAGGCGATCGCTTTCACGATCTGGTAGCCCTCAAGTTCCTGAAGTGTTGTCTCGATTTCCGTGTCGCGATCCAGATCTGCTTCGGCCACCGCGGCGCTCGAGGCGGGTGGGACATCTGCGATATGGCTCGCTCCGCTGACGCCGAGTGCGGCCTTGAGTCTGTCGTTCACACGCTCAGTGAGGAACTGCTGAGCGGCCTTACCCACAAGCCCAGTGAACTGTTGACGCACGCGCTGTGTGAACGCACCCTCGTACACCCGACTGGTGAAGAACTTGATCCACTCGTCGGTCGGTTCTCGGAACTGGGCAGCGATCTCTCGCTTCAATGCGACCTTGACTCGATCATCAGTGCAGCCGAGGAACTGAAGTACATCGGTGACGAGACGCTGATCGCCGAGATTCAGAAGCTCAGCAAGGACAGCTTCTCGATGTCAAGTAGGTCCAGCACAAGGAAGGGCTTGGCATCCATTCGGTTTGGGGGCATCGAGGTCCGTGTAGAAGTGCCACACGACGCCGTTCGTGAGCACCGCGATCCGCGCGTTCGTGACCGAGAAGTATCGGAACAGCTGCGAGGCATGCTCGATTTTCAAGGAGCCCATCGACGGCTTGCACTCGATGAGAATCTGCACCTCGCCATCTCGCATGATGGCGTAATCGATCTTCTCGCCCTTCTTGGTGCCCACGTCAGCGGTGAATTCAGGCACCACCTCAAGCGGATCGAACACGTCGTATCCAAGAATCGTCGAGATGAAGGGCATCACGAACGCGTTCTTCGTCGCTTCCTCTGTGCCGATTGCCGTTGCTTGATTTCGGACCTTCACCGCCAGCGATTCAAGGCGCTCCGCAAACTCCACTAGTCGCTCCCATCTTCGTTGACTGAGTGAAACCGGCTCCCCCCCTCAGAGAGCCTGATTCAGACCATAGCGGGACTCACGCGGGAGTGCGCAACCAGCCTCGTTGACCGCAACGTTCATCTCACTGGAGCCCAAGCTGCACTGCTTCGTCCTCATCAACTTCTGTCGACGCCATGGACATCAGAATCAGTAGGGCTAGCCCCACGGTTGATGCGCCGGAGAGGATCCATGCCGCCAGCGCCGGGAAACCTTCGAGGCCGCCGACTTGGGTGCCCCAGATCGTGAACCCGAGCCCGAGGAACGAGCAGGAAAACAAGAAGAGCATCCCGCGCCTAAACCACAGTCGACGTCTAAGCTTGATCCGCATTGACCGCCGCTCGACAACGAGCGTGACCATCACCAACGGCAAGACTGTAGCGACGAGCTGGCACGTATCGGAGTTCATCCCCATTGCGTGATCGTAACGCCGGAAGCGGCGCGCCACTCCTCTCATCACCGGCGCTCCATCGCTACGCTCGGCCCGGGGAGACGAAGCAGATGACCCAGATTGACGTCGTTGGAGCGGTAATCGTTCGGGGCGATACTGTCCTCGCGGCACGACGCGGGCAAACTAAGACGCTGCCGGGCATGTGGGAGTTTCCGGGCGGGAAGATCGAGAAGGGCGAAACCCCGAAGGAGGCGCTTCGCCGCGAGATCGAGGAGGAACTCGGCTGCAGGATTGAGGTGGGGGAAAGGGTCGAAACGACCAGCCACGAGTACGAGTTTGGAATCGTGACTCTTACGACCTTCTACGCGACGCTCATATCTGAAGAGCCGATGTCGACCGAGCACTCAGAGATCCGGTGGATCCGCGCTACAGAGTTGGGAACGGTCGATTGGGCACCGGCCGACACACCGGCCGTTCTGCGGGTGGTCCGTAATCTCACGGCCGTCCCCAGTCGCCCTGCCCTTCGAAGAGGAACTGCGCACCATCCTTGAAGACGAGCCCAAGCCCCGCGGACTCAACAAAGTCGCGAAGATCAGCCTTCGGGCGTTCTGGTAGCAAGACTGAACACCGCAAGCCATCAACCTCGACGTGACGGCGGTAGTCGTACAGCTGGCCCACGGCCATCCGAAGCGCCGAGCGACCGGACATACTCTTGGCTTCGTAAAGCACTCGATTGGTCTTGTCGTAAACGTCTGTCAGTAGTGGCGACCGTTCTTCAGGCAGCTTGATCGCCCAACGCTTGAACTCGTGCCCGTGCTGGCTCGCTACAAACTCATCGACAAGCTGGGATTCCCTACGCACCGCACTGCCGGCAGCGCGACCGGAAGTTTCGAAGAAGTGAGTGGAGTTGATCTCGATTGGCACTTCCAGCGTGTCCGCTCTGTCCGAGATCTGACTCAGCCCCATCGTCTCGATGACTCGATCCGGCACGGGCCCCACCGGAAGAAGGCGGAACACGATAACGGTACGCAACGCGCCACTCTTATCCGGAGCAGGCATCCTCTCGAAGGGGCGCGCGGGATCGAGGAAAAACTCGCCCATGTAGCGCTGCCGCTTTCTCTGCGTGCCCTCGAGGAAACCGTCAGCTACAAACGCGTGCAGAGTACGCCCTCTTGCTGCGTGAGTTAGAACCGGCGCGTTGGAGTGACTCTCCAATTGATCGCCGTCCTGCCCTGCACCCGTGTAATGGAGCACCCGACCGTCAGGACTGAAGCCGTCATAGACGTACCCGAACTGGTTGGCCTGAGCGTGGTCGGTGAATATGAACACAGAGCTCGACTTGTTGCTCGCGATGATGCCGCCTTGTGTGGATCCGCCATACACAATCGCAAGGTCGCTCCGTGTATAGAGCTCCCCCACGATAAGCGGCAGCGAAGTAGGCATGAGTGAACAATATCGGTCTACCGCGCGCACATGCGTCTCGTATTCGGCGCTGTATCCATGCCCCTGCTACGTTCTCCTCATGCCGACCCCCGCAACGCTGCAAGCCCTCCGTGACTTCGCTATCGAGCGCGACTGGGATCAGTTCCACTCGCCTGAGAACCTCGCGAAGTCGATCTCCATCGAGGCGGCCGAGCTGCTCGAGCTGTTCCAGTGGGGGCAGACGCCGGATCAGACCCGGGTGGAAGAAGAGCTGGCCGACGTGCTCACCTACTGCTTCCAGATGGCGACACGTCTTGGAGTCGACATCGATGAGATCGTGATGAGCAAGCTCGAGAAGACCCGTGCGAAGTATCCCGTCGAACTGTCGAAGGGCCGCATCACGAAGTACACGGATCTGCACCCATGACCGAATTCAGCATCGAGCGACTCCCGTTCGAGCGGCAGCACGTCGACGCCTGGGGGCGCAGCGATGCACTGCACACCGACTGGCCGGTCGTGTACGTGCTCGACAGCTCGGGCCGCAGCAAGAAGCTCTATGTCGGAGAGACGGTCAATGCGGCATCCCGAATGCGGCAGCACCTCGCCAGCTCGAAGAAGGACGAAGGGCTCGAGTCGATCCGCGTCGTGATCGGCGAGCGCTTCAACAAGTCCGTCTGCCTCGACCTCGAATCGCACCTGATCCGCTGGTTTCACGGTGACGGTCAGTACAGCATCCTGAACGGCAACGACGGACTCAGCGACGCGCGCTACTACGACCGCGAGATCTACCGCGAGTCGTTCCGTGACGTCTTCGAGGCACTGCGAGCCGAAGGGCTGTTCAGCCGCAGCATCCCGCAGATCGAGAACAGCGACCTCTTCAAGCTCTCGCCGTTCAAGGCGCTCACCGGCGATCAGGCCATCGCGATCGAAGACATCGTCGAAGGCCTGCTGACCGATCTGCAGCATCCGGATGCTCACTCGACCCTCGTCGTGCAAGGCGACCCCGGTACCGGCAAGACGATCATCGCCATCTTCCTCATGAAGCTGCTGGCCGACATCCGCGACTACCAGGATCACGACGACATCCAGCCCGACTCGATGTTCGCCGAGTTCTTCACGGCCGACAATCGAGAGCTGCTACGTGATCTGAAGATGGCGCTCGTGATTCCGCAGCAGTCACTGCGGCAGTCGGTGCGGCAGGTGTTCAAGAAGACACCGAAGCTCGACCCGGCGATGGTGCTCACGCCGTTCCAGGTCGGGCAGTCGGATGACATGTTCGACCTGATCCTCGTCGACGAGACGCACCGGCTCAACCAGCGGGCGAATCAGGCTTCGGGCGTGCAGAACAAGAAGTTCGGCCAGATCAACGAGAAGTTGTTCGGCCGGGACGATCCGACGCGCACGCAGCTGGACTGGATCAAAGCGCGCAGTCGCCATCGACTGCTGCTTGTCGACGGCGCCCAGAGCGTTCGGCCGCACGACCTCGCGCCCGCGACACTCGAGCAGGAACTGCGGGATGCCAAGAACTCGCACCGGCACTTCCGCCTGACCACCCAGATGCGAGTACGCGCGGGCGCCGACTATGTCGAATACATCCGTGCGCTTCTGCGCGGCGAGCATCCGGAGCGCCCGGATCTCGGCGATTACGACCTGCGCTTCTTCGACGACCTCGGCGAGATGCGTCGTGCGATTCGAGCGCGCGATCGCGAAGTAGGGCTGTCTCGTCTCGTCGCCGGATACGCCTGGGATTGGGTGTCGCGTCGAGACCGTTCAGCGTTCGACATCGAGATCGATGGCGAGCGGATGCACTGGAACAGCACCGACAAGGACTGGATCAACGCCCCCGGGTCGCTGGAGGAGGTCGGCTCGATCCACACCGTGCAGGGGTACGACCTGAACTACGCCGGCGTGATCATCGGGCCGGATCTGCGTCTCTCGTCGTCTGGGGCGATAGTCGCGGATCGCGAAGCGTACCGCGACAAGAAAGGCAAGGAGAACACCGGGCATCTCAAGGACGCGTTCGGCGATGACGATCTGCTCGTGTTCATCCGGAACATCTATGGCGTGCTGCTCACGCGGGGAATGTTGGGGACGTACGTGTATGTGTGTGATCCGGAGTTGCGGTCGGCGTTGCCGGCCTGCGTCGACTCTTCGAAAGCGCCGGTAGAGCTGGACCTGTAGCGCCTGGCTGCTACCGAAAGCATGATTTCGAGCTGAGGACGTGATGACCACAGGGCCGAGCTACTCCATTGCGAGTTGCGTAGTCGAGACCGCGCACCGCCTCATCGCCACACCGGGAAGTTCCCGTGAGGCTGAACATCGTCGCCTTGTCGGACGTGCATTGCTGACGGCAGAGGTTCTGGGGTTCGGTTCCTTAGCTTCTGGAATTCGACCACGGGACTACGGTCAGGGCTTGGAGGTTCGCCTTGGGTTCTACGGTGCAACGGAAGTCGCAGTCGTCGTCGGGGCGAAGGACCTCGTCGCGGACGAGCTCAGCGAGAGCATCGGCGGGTGGCCCCGCGCAGTGCAGATCGCACCGCAGCTGATGCCCGAAGGAGAAGGGTGGCTGGGAACTGGATTCGCATGGCCTGATGCAATAGCTCGAAAGCATCTGAATGTTCTGTTGGACGCGTCAGCGATGCGTGATGGACGCGATCGCGGGCAGCTGCGCGTCATCGGAAGACGCCTTCGCTATCGGCTTGGAGTCGATCATGCCAACGGTGCTCCTGACCTGTTCTGGTGGACGACCGCACAGACCGAGCACTGGATCGAGCGCTACCTGGACCCTAGCCTGCCTGCGGTGACCGACGAGCTTTGGGAGCGCCCGTCGTGGAGCCGAAAGCGCGCTTTCAACCGACACGTCCATGACCTGTTCTCGGCGCTGTATCCCAGCGTTCCTGTAGGCGTCGACCCCAGCCTGAACAGTGCGGACGACTGGGGGTGTGTTCGCCTCGAGGGGGATCCGATCCGAGTGCTGAGCATCGGGCCGGCGTCCGGCGGGCAGACCCGAGCTGATGTCACCAAGACCCTTGCCCGAGCAGGCGACCTGCTGATCCACGAAGAAGGCCGGGCGCGCCACGAAGGCAGCAAAGCCGCAGGCCATGTGCAGGCAGAGGCGCTCAATGCCCTGCTGAAGGCCGAGACGAAGGACATCGACGTGGTGCTTCTTTATCGGGGCGGATTCACCGGCAGCAATCCGCCGGAGCCGGCGACCTGCAACGTCATCATCGACGCGGCTGAGGCGCTGACCAAGCGGGGCGTTGAGGTGGTGCTCGGACTCGGCCACGGGACGACGAGCATCCACGGAATCGCAGGGCGTGAACCCTCCATCGGAGTCCATGAGGCGGTCACCCCGACTGCGGCCAGCAACTGGATCCTCACTGAGCACATCAATCAGCGGCTCATGAACACCGTTCCCGACCCCGGCCAGTTCCGGCCGTATGAGGAGCGCTACCTTCGCACCCAGAGGTGATCGCAAAGGGGGCTTTCAGCGACCCTGGTGGCGACGCGGTCGCGGCCGACCGGCTACCCAATCGCTCGCCCCCGGCACCTCCCCTGTACAGGTGCCTCCGCCTGCACCCTCCACCGTGTCCGCCCCCTCCGCCATCATGACCTCATGGCCGACGGATACGATCCCGACTTCCTCACCGTGCGGGTGCCGCTTCCGGCATCCGCCCTCGACGCGCTCGAGCTGACCTATCCGCATTTCACGGTGCTGCTCGACCCGGGGCGGCGGCTCGCCGCCGTCACCGCCGTGAACATCGACGGCGCACTGCTGCGCGAGCTGCCGCGGTCGGGCGACTGGCGGCTCGACCCGCGGGCGCCGGAGAGCGCACAGACCGGCCCGGAGGTGTACGCCCGAAACGATCTCGACCGCGGGCACCTCGTGCGGCGCCGCGATCCCGGCTGGGGCGAGAACGCGGCCGGCGCGATGGAGGCCACCTTCTTCTACCCGAACGCCGCCCCGCAGGCGGCCGGGTTCAACCAGTCGAAGGAGCTGTGGCTCGGCCTCGAAGACCACGTGCTCGGCTACGCCGAGACGACCGATCAGCGGATCTCGGTCTTCACAGCCCCGGTGCTCGGCGAACAGGATCCGCCGTACCGCGGCATCCGGATCCCGCTTCGGTTCTGGAAGATCGCGGCCTGGGCCGGCCAAGAAGACCTTGTCGCGGCCGGTTTCGTGCTCGACCAGGGCGAACTCGTCGACACCCGCGACGGACTGCTCAGCGCACCGCCGCTCGGCGCGTTCCGCACGTTCCAGGTGCCGGTGGTCGACATCGCCGCGATGACCGGGGTCGATCTCGGCATCCTGTCTGACGCAGACGTGCTGTCGGCTCCGGCCGCGCGCGGCGCGGGGTGGCGGATGCTGCAGACGCACGCCGATGTGATTCTCGATCAGCCCGTCTGATCCGGCTCAGGCCGTCGAGTCGCCGAGCCCGATCCCGCGCACGATGACGTCGACCACGGCATCCACCCGCTCGGCCTCCATCGGCCCGCCGACCAGAGCCGCGTATGACCCGAGTGCGATCAGCTGATCCGCCACGACCCCGGCATCGACGTCCGACCGGACTTCGCCGGCCGCCACTCCGGCAGCCAATCGAGCCGCGGTCCACTCCCGCAGCGGGGCCGCCAGGCGCGTGTTGAGCTTCTGGCCCAGCTCGGGGTCGGTGGCCGTGACAGCGATCAGGGCACGCGCCAGCGCGACGGCGTCGTCTCCGTGCGAGGACAGCACCGAGCACAGGTCGGCGCGCAGATCGTCGGTCGTGGGCAATTCGACGGCGGGCAGCGCTCCGTCGAGCAGCGCCTCGCCGAGGATCGCCGCCTTCGACGGCCACCACCGATAGATCGTCTGCTTGGCGACGCCCGCCTCCAGAGCCAGGCCCTCGATCGTCACCGCGGCGTACCCCGCTGCGCTCAGCGCAGCACGCATCGCCGCCAGCACAGCCTGGCGGGCCTGTTCACTTCGGGGTCTGGCCACCCGAGAAGCGTACCGAAGAGCTACCATTAGTAGACGCAGCGTTGCGAAACTCTGAAGGCATGCACGAGCAAGGAGAGACCATGGCTCTGACCGCACACTCCACCATCGGCGATTGGCTGAACGACCCGATCGGCGGCGACCTCATCACAGGCCTGCTCGCCCAGTCGGGCTCGGACCGCGCGCAGCTCACCCCCGTGCTCGGCCTGCCCCTGCAGCAGCTCGTCGTCATGAGCCAGGGCGCCATGCCGCAGTCCGTCGTCGACGACCTGGTACGCGCAGCGAACGGCGGCGAGATCCCCACCGACGGTGAGAGCGCCGGCTGGACCGAGACCATCACCCCCGGCCGCTTCTGCGGCAAGACCGTGATCGTCACGGGCGCAGCATCCGGCATCGGCCGCGCCACGGCATCCCGCATCGCCCGCGAGGGCGGCCGCGTCATCGCCGCCGACATCTCCGCCGACAAGCTCGACGCCCTCACGGCCGACCTCTCCGGCCACGACGTCGTCGCCGTCGCGGGAGACCTCACCCAGCAGGCATCCATCGACGCCGTCATCGCCGCCGCCGGCGACCGCATCGACGCCCTCGCCAACGTCGCGGGCATCAACGACGACTTCTCTCCCGCAGGCGAGACCACCGACGCCGTCTGGGACCGCGTCATCGCCATCAACCTCACCGCTCCCTTCAAGCTCATGCGAGCGGTGCTGCCGATCATGGAGGCGGCCGGCCGCGGCGCCGTCGTCAACGTCTCGAGCGAAGCCGGCCTGCGCGGCAACGCATCCGGCAACGCCTACACAGCCAGCAAGCACGGCATCATCGGCGTCACGAAGTCGGCCGCGTTCATGTACGGACCGAAGGGCATCCGGGTCAACTCCGTGGCTCCCGGCGGCGTCGCCACGGGCATCCCGATGCCGCCGAACATGTCGGAGTACGGCTCGCGCCGCCTGGGACCGTTCCAGCAGGCGATCCCCACGGTCGCGACGGCGGAGCACCTCGCCGCGTCGATCACCTTCCTGCTCAGCGATGACGCCGTCAACATCAACGGCGCCATCCTCGCCTCTGACGGCGGATGGGCGGTGCAGTAGGCCCGCACCCGAACGTGACGACCGCAGCGGAGGGCTGCGCCTACTCCCGTCCGGCAGGGGACGGTCGTCTCCATATCTGGAAGACGATCGTCCCCACCACCGCGCTCACCGCCGCGACCACCACCGGCAGCACCTCCACCCCGAGCGCCATCGGGAACACCTGCCCCGCCGCCTGCGCCATCTCGCGCAGGTCGCCGTCGAGCACCCGCATCCCGAGCGCGTAGCTCACGGCCGTGAACACGGCCGGCAGCACCCAGAGCGCCAGCAGGCCGACCACCCATACGACGAGCCGCGACAGCGGACGCACTCCGCACCAGATCAGCGCGGCCGCGACGGTCACCGCAGGCACCCAGCGCAGCACCATCCCGACCTCCTGCGGGTAGCCGGTGATCGGGTTGAACGATGCGATCGCGAAGCCGATCCAGCTGCCCACAGGCACCGCCGACAGGGCTGCGGCGAGCGCGGGCAGCGCCACGGTACGGCGCGATGCCATCCAGCATCCGACCTGCGCCAGCAGCATCCCGACCAGCACACCGCCGAGCATCCCTCCGAAATAGAGCACCTCGCGCGCCCCGGCTGAGCCGTCGGCGATGCCCAGACCATTCCCCAGCACCGCGAAGCTCTGCACCGTCACGATCACCTGCACGAGCAGTACGCCGAGCGCCGCCGGCCAGGGGCGCGCCCGCAGCACCCGCACGACGAATCCGGCGACCACCCCGCCGAGCAGGAGCATGACGAAGATGCTCAACGCGTAGTACTGGCTCAGCGGCAGCAGCGAGAAGGGCATGTCCTCCGGCATCGTCCGCTCGTGCCACAGGTTCTGCAGCGGCAGTCGGCCGCCTCCGACCCACGAGGGAAAGAGGAGGACCACGGATGCCACCGTGCCGACGACCAGAGAGATCCGGGCCGGCCTCGGTGCCGCAGCGGTATCGACTTCAATGTCGGAATGCATGGGGGCAGTCAACCACCCGAGCCACGCTCAGGGCCTCGTCACGCCCGGGCGCTGCGAGAACGGAGCCTGGCCGATGAACCGGCCGACCGCACCCGGGTCGACGAACTCGCCCTCGTCGACCGACAGGTGCCCGCCGCTCACGACGTAGCGCGGCCAGCCGGCCAGCTCCATGCCGTCGAAGGGCGAGAAGTCGCTGTCCTGGTGAAGCTCAGCGGCGTTCACGACGCGTCGCTCCTCGGGGTCGAACAGCACGATGTCGGCGTCATTGCCGGCGACGACGGCACCCTTGCCGTGCAGGCCGTTCACTCGCGCGGGGTTCGCGGCGAACAGCGCCACGAAGTGCTCGAGGGGAGCCCCGCCCTCGACCACCATCGCGGTGTAGCTCGCGGGCATCCGCGTCTGCACGCCCGGCAGCCCGTGCGGCATGAAACGCACGTCGTCGCTGTGCTCACGCTTCTGCGCGAGGTCGTAGGCCGTGTGATCGCTCGACAGGGTGTCGACGAGCCCGCGCCGCACGCGTTCGCGCAGCCCCGCCATGTCGTCGGCGGTGCGGAACGGAGGACAGCAGGCGAACTTCTCGGGGGTGCGTCCCGAGTACACCGACTCGTCGTGCAGGAGGTAGTGAGGGCACACCTCTGAGAACGCATCCAGACCGCGCGTGCGCGCCTCGCGCACGGCATCCACCGCCGCCGGCGTCGACTGGTGCACGAAGTAGACCGGCGCGCCGGTGTACTCGGCGATCGCGATGATCTCACGCACCGAGGCATCTTCCGAGATCGCCGGGCGCGACTCGTGCAGGTGCTCGATGCCGATCTCTCCGCGCCCGGCGCAGCTGGTCGTGCGATCGTGGATGATGCCGTCGTGCTCGGAGTGGATGTACGCCAGGCCGTCGAGCCGCTTCAGCTCGTGCATGACCCGCACGATGGTGTCATCGTCGCTCATGGTCGAGCCGCGGTTGGTGGTGTACATCTTCACCGAGTGCACGCCGAGCTCGGCCATCTTCTCGAGCTGGGCAGAGGTGGTGTCGTCCCACGTGATGACAGATCCGTGCAGCGCCACATCGCACCGCGCACCGTTCTCGGCCACCAGGCGGATCTTGCGCTCGAGCGCGTCGATCGGCGTCTGGCTCGGATCTGACGGGATGCCGAAGTCGATGATCGTCGTCGTGCCGCCTCGCAGCGCCGCCGATGTCGTCGACGCGTAGGTATCGAGTGACAGGTACTTGCCGGTGAGCTGCTCGGCGTGGCAGTGCCCGTCGACGCCGCCCGGGATGGCGAGGAGTCCGCTCGCGTCGATCGTGCGCGCGGCGTCGGGCAGTGACGCATCGGGGGCGAGCAGGGCTTCGATGATGCCACCGCGGATGCCGATGGATGCTCGCACTGCACCGTCGGCATTCACGATCGTGGCGTTGGCGATGAGGAGGTCGAAGGTCATGGTGACTCCGTCGGTCTAGGTCTCCCGAGTCGTTCCTGATCGACCCTGATCAGGAGTTGGGATCCCAAGTGACGCTAGTCGACGCTGCCGCCCTCGTCAACACGTGCATCTTCGCCGAACAGGAGCTTCATCGTGTGTGCCCGGTAGGCGAGAACGTGCGCCTTCGCGAGCGCTGACGCCCACTCCGCATCGCCGGCGATCACGGCATCGGCGATCCTCGCATGGTCGTCGACGACGTACGACACATCGGCCACCTGCCGGAAGAGCCAGTGCAGTCGGCCGAGAACCGGGGCGAGCATCTGCTCGAGCGATGCGTTGCCGGAGAGCGCGACGAGCTCGTCGTGGAAGCGCGCATTGGCCTCGTGAGCGGCCTCGATGTCGCCGGCGTCGACGGCGGCGCGCGCCTCGGCGATCGTCTCGGCGAGCGTGCTGGGCGCGCCGGCGGCGATGCGCTTGGCTGCTTCACGAGTGGCGAGCGACTCGAGCGCCTCGCGGATCGCATACAGGTCTATGACCTGCTGGCGATTCAGCGCACTGACCACGAGCCCGCGCGAGCGGAGCGAATCGACGAGTCCCTCGCGTTGCAGCACGCGCAGCGCTTCCCGCACCGGATGCCGTGACACCCCGAACTGCTCGGCGAGCTCGCGCTCGACGAGCCGCTCCCCCTCACCCAGCCTGCCGTCGAAGATCTGCGCGCGGATCTCCTCCGCGACGATGTCGCGCATCGGCCGATCGTTCTGGTACAGCCGAGTGGACGCGTTCTTCACCACGAGCAAGACCCCCTGTCTGCCTCCAGGCTAACGGCTCGACGTCGTGCGCAGATCGTTGACAGGAATTTGGGATCCCGTTACTCTGCCGTCTACGGGATCCCAAATCAGCCTCCCGTCACCCGCACCGCTGCGGCACCACCCCTCCGCGTCGCGACGGAGCCCTATCCGATGCAAAGGATGGACGATGACGTCTAAGCCTTCCCCCCTCGTCAACGACCCCGAGCGCTCGCCCGAGGCGCCGGGTCACCGGTACAGCCCGCGCCTCTACAACGAAGACATCGCCCCGCGTGGCGACGAAGGGCACTGGCGCACCCTGAACCTGTTCGCCTGGTGGATGTCGGCCTGGCACAGCCTGGGCAACTACACCGCCGCCGTCGGCCTGCTCGTGCTCGGCCTGATGGGCTGGCAGCTGGCCGTGGGCCTGTGTCTGGGTGTGTACTTCATCTACGTCGCCAGCAACATCATGGGCGTCGCCGGTCAGAAGATCGGCGTGCCCTTCCCGGTCTTCGCCCGCGCCAGCTTCGGCGTCTTCGGCGCCAACCTGCCCGCTCTGCTGCGCGCGATCGTGGCAGTCGCCTGGTACGGCATCCAGACCTACCTCGCATCCGTCGTCGTGATGGTGCTCGTGCTGAAGATCTGGCCCGACGCCGAAGCGCTCACCGAGGGCGGGTTCCTCGGGCTCTCGCCCCTCGGCTGGTACTGCTTCCTGGGCATGTGGCTCGTGCAGCTCGCCGTGCTCTACAAGGGCATGGAGACCGTGCGCAGGCTCTCGGACTTCGCCGGTCCGACGATCTGGATCGGCATGTTCGCCCTGGCCATCTGGACCCTGCAGCGCGCCGACTGGCAGCTGAACTGGAACTACCACGTCGGCGACGCACCCCTCGAGTTCTGGCCCGCGGTCGGTGCCATCCTCGCGGCCGCGTTCCTGCTCACCTCCAACCTCAGCGGCCCGATCCTCAACTTCGCCGACTTCACCCGCCTCGCACCCAGCCGCAAGACGGTGATCAACGGCAACCGTCTCGGCCTGCTTGTCAACGGCATCGCCTTCTGCCTCGTCTCGGTCGTGATCGGCCTGGCGGCGCTCGAGGTCTACGGCAAGGCCATCGAAGACCCGACCGACCTGCTCGCCGACATCGACAACGTGACGCTGCTGCTGCTCTCGATCGTGCTCGTGGCGATCGCCACCGCCGGCGCGAACGTCGTGCTCAACTTCGTCTCGCCCGCATACGACTTCTGCAACATCGCACCGCACCGCATCAGCTTCCGCACCGGCGGCCTGATCACCGCGGTGCTGGCGGTCGTGATCACCCCATGGAACCTGTACTCGTCGCCCGCCGTCGTCAACCTGTTCCTCGGTGGCATCGGAGCGCTCATGGGACCGCTCGCCGGCATCATCGCCGCGGACTTCTACCTGATCCGCAAGAAGATGATCGACGCTGACGCCCTGTACAGCGACGACCCGAACGGCAAGTACTTCTACGGCCGGGGCACGAACATGAACTCGATCATCGCGTTCGCGATCTCGGGCGGCATCGCGATCTGCATCGCGCTGGTGCCGGAGTTCTCGGCGATCGCCCCGTTCGCGTGGCCCATCGGCGCCGCCCTCGGCGTCGCCAGCTGCCTCCTCGTGAACCGCCTGCGCCCGAACCTCGCCGCTCGGGTCGACGATCTGCGCACCGGCGCCTGAGACCACCGGGCGCCTGAAGCTGAGAAGAGGAAGACTCATGAAGGTTCGGATGTTCGTGAACGGACAGGCCATGTCGGGCGGATCCCTCAATGACGCCCTCGCCGAGGCATCCCTCGTCGGGCGGTTCAAGACCGCACCCCGGTATCGCTTCTTCAACGTCCGCGACGAGTTCCCCGGGCTGTACCCGGTCGACGAGGGCGGGTCGCACGTGCACGGCGAGGTCTACGAAGTCGACTACGCCGTGCTGCGGGAGAAGCTGCTGCCTCGTGAACCGAGAGAGCTCGAGCTGACCGTGATCGAGCTCGAAGACGGGAGCGGATCGCTGTGCATGAAGATGCGTGAGGAGTACCTGGACCACCCCGAGCACATCGACATCACCTCGCACGGAGACTGGCGGCTGGTGCAGCCGAACTGACTCCCCCCGCACCCAGGGGGCCTCGCAGTCGCACCCCACGACGGCGAGGCCCTCGTCGTATCTCCCGCGAGCGGATGCCCGATCGGGCCCCTCACGTCGCGCGGGGCCATCCGTTCCGTAACGCCGAGGAGCGCCCCACCCGGGCATCCGGTCGGCAGACTGGACACATGACCTCCCCGCGCATCGCCCTTCTGCACGTGTCCGATCGCCCCGAAGACATCTCCCGCGCGATCGGCATCGCGCACACCCTGCACGAGGCGCGGCCGGGGTACGGCATCCGGATCATCGTCAACGGACCCGCGGTGCGCGGCGCGACTCTCGATGCCGATCCGCTCGAGGTTCCCGGCTTCGCCTCGATCGAGATCTGCGAAGGAGGGCTCCGCGCGCGCGACATCCCCGTCGACGCGCTGCAGTCGGGCGTGACGACCACGGCATCCGCGGCCGTCGCACTCGCCGATGCGCAGTTCGACGGAGCCGCCTACAACCGCGTCTGAGCGCCCGCGCCCGTTGGGATGCAGAGGCCCAGGGTTTCGCGATCCAAATCGATTTGGTAATCTGGGATGCACCACTTCCGTGAGGAGCCCCATGCCTGATCTGACGTCGCTGCACCACCGCAAGACCCTCCTCCGGCCGGAGCGCATCCTGCTTCCGGCCGGTCCCGTGCGCGACCACGCCGTGCTGGTCGAGAACGGCGTCATCGCCGACGTCGGCCCCGTCGAGCAGTTCGTCGCATGGCAGGGCCCGACCGTCGATCTTCCTGGTCGAATGATCATTCCCGGCTTCATCGACGCGCATCATCACGTCACCCAGACCTTCGGGAAGGCGCTCGTGTTCGGCGAGCCGTCCGAGATCTTCCGTCGCGTGTGGGTTCCGATGGAGAGTCACATGGATGCCGACGCCATCGACGTCGCGACCCGCCTCGCCGCATGGGAATCCCTGCGCGGTGGCTTCACCACCGTCGCGGATGCCGGCACCCGCGCCACCGGCGACCTCGCCGTCGTGGCGGACGCCGTCTCGAGCATGGGCCTGCGCTGCGTGCTCGGCGCCATCTGCAACGACCTGCAGGGCGACACGCGCATCCCCCTCGACCGGATCGAAGCCGGCGCGCGCGAGCACCTCGCCCGCTGGGACGACGACGATCTGATCCACCCATCGCTCGCGATCTCGATCCCCGAGGCGGCGACCGATGACGCACTCGTCGCCGTGGCGCAGCTCTCCCGCGAGGCGGGGGTGCCGTTGCAGATGCACGTCAACGAGCACCTCGCCGCGATCGAGCGTTCGCTCGTCGCCACCGGCAAGCGCCCCATGGAGCGCTTGGCGAGCATCGGCGCACTCGGCCCCGAGCTGCTCGCCGCACATGCCACCATGCTCACCCCGCGGGAGATCCGCCTGCTGCGCGACGCCGGCGGCGCCATCAGCTACAACCCCGTCGCGAGCTCGTGGAAGGGCAACGCGGTCGCTCCGGCTCTGCTGATGCACGAGCTCGGCGTTCGCATGGGCCTCGGCACCGACGGCACCCGCAGCGACGCCTTCCGCCTGCTCGATGCTGCCGAGACCGCCCAGCGTCTCACCCACGCCCTCGCCACAGGCGACTCCTCCGCCGGCGGCGGCTGGACCTGGCTCGAGACCGGCCTGCAGGGCGGCGCCGACGCCGTCGGCCTGGCGGGCCGCGTCGGCGTGATCGCCCCCGGCGCCTACGCCGACCTGCTCGTGCTCGACCTGCGCGTGCCCGAGCTCGTCCCCTCGTGGGATCCGATGTGGGAGCTGGTGCGCCTCGGCAACCGCGACCTCATCGAATCGGTCATCGTGCACGGGCGCCTTCGCGTGCAGAAGGGTCAGCTCGTCGACGCCGACGGCGACGCCCTCCTCGACCGCGCCCGCGAGACCGCAGAGCGGGTGGTGCGCTCGTCTCCGATCGTGACCGTCGACGCTCGCGCCGCCGAGCACCGCGCGGCAGAGCACCGCGCGGCTCGAACGGGCGCCCGGGCATGACGCTCACCGCATTCATCATCATCGGCATCACCATCCTGGTGTGCGCGTTCATCCAGGGCGCCACCGGGATGGGCTTCGCGATGATCGCCGCCCCCGTCGTGACGCTGCTCGATCCGTCACTCATCCCCGTCGCCATCCTGCTGCTGATGATCCCCCTCAACGGCTACATCGGCTTCCGAGAACGCACGGCCATCGACTGGCGCGGCGTCAAATGGGTCAGCATAGGCAGATTCGCGGGCACCTTCCTCGGCCTGTGGATCCTGTTCGTCGTGAACCTGCAGCAGCTGTCGCTGCTGATCGGCTGGTCGACCGTTCTCGCCGCGGCCGTCGCGCTGGTGGCCCCTGCGTTCGACCCGAACCGCACCGGCCTGGTCGCCGTCGGCCTGATCACCGGGATCACCGAGACCTCCACGGGTGTCGGCGGCCCGCCGCTCGCTCTCGCGTTCCAGCACAAGGCGGCTCCCGTGCTGCGCTCGACCGTGGCCCTCTGCTTTCTCGTGGGCGAGGTCATCTCGGTGATCGTGCTCGCCGTGAGCGGCAAGTTCACCCTCGGCACCCTGATCGCGACAGCGGCTCTGCTGCCGTTCCTCGCCGTGGGCTCGTGGGCGAGCCGGTTCGTGCACCACCGCCTCGACGGCCCGCTGCTGCGCTACATCGTGCTCGGCTTCGCCGTGGTCTCGGGCGTCGTGGTCATCATCCAGGCGTGGTAGACGGCAGACTGGAGCCGTGACCGACACCCCACCGAGCCAGACCCCGTCTGCGCGCATCACGATCGCGGATGTCGCTCGCGAAGCGGGAGTGTCGCGAACCACCGTCTCGCACTCGTTCAGCGGCCTCGGACACGTCAACGACGAGACCCGCTCGCGAGTGCTCGAGACCGCAAAGCGGCTCGGCTACCGCCCCAGCGTGCGCGCACAGCGCCTGCGCTCCGGCAGGTCGCAGGCGATCGCCATCCTCTCGTCGATGCCCTCCGCCGTCTCGGCGGGCGTGTCGCGGCTCGGGTTCTTCACCGAGCTCGCCGTCGGCTGCGCCGAGACCGCGCTCGTCAACGGCTACACCCTGGTGCTGACCCCGCCCGATCAGGAGAACGTCCTCGATCGTCTCGACATCGACGGCGCCATCCTGCTCGAGCCGGTCGACTCCGACCAGCTGGCATCCGAACTCACCGCGAGGGGAATCCCGTTCGTCACGATCGGCGCCGCACTCGGCCCCGACAACGTCGATCTGCACCACGAAGACACGGCCCGGCTGCTGTTCGAGCACTTCGCGGAGCGGGGCGCCCGCGCCCCCGGCATCCTGATCGGCGCCAGCGGACGAGAATCGCAGCGCGTCTTCCACGAGCACTACCTCGCGCTCGCCGCCCGAGAGGGCTTCCCCCCTGTCGTCGCGATGGTCGATGAGCGCGACGGCGAGAGCGCCGGCGCCGCGGCCACGGAGCGAATGCTGGCCGAGCACCCCGAGATCGATGCCATCGGAGTTCCCGTCGACGCGTTCGCGACCGGCGCGGTGCATGCGGCACAGGCATCCGGCCGCATCGTCGGCGACGACCTTCTCATCGCGACCCGCTACGACGGCGTTCGCGCGCAGACGAGCGCGCCGCCGCTGACCGCCTTCGACCTGCACCTGAACCAGGTCTCGGCGGCCGCGGTGTCGCTGCTGCTGCAGAGGCTCGGCGCGGTTCCCCACGCCGAGCCTGCAGTCCCGCCGCTGCCGATGCTCCGCCCGCGGGCATCCACCGCGGGCTGAGCGCCGAACAGCTCAGATCCGGTAGTCGCCCGGGCGACGCTTGACCGTCTTGATGATGCGGGTGTTGACGCCGGGCTTGGGCTCGCCCGCGACCTCGGCCTTCGCGTCCTCCGACTCGTCGCGGCGACCCGTGTGGTTGAACAGCAGGTTCAGCATGACGCCGACCGCCGCGCTCATCGCGACGCCGCTGCCGAGCAGCGAGGCGACGGGCCCGGGCAGCTGCGCGTACATGCCGGGGATCAGCACGGGCAGCATCCCGATGCCGATCGCGAGGGTCGCGGTGATCAGATTGCCGTTCTGGTGGAAGTCGACCCGCGCGAGCATCTGGATGCCGAGTACGGCGATGATCGCGAAGACCACAACAGCGGTGCCGCCGACGACGGGAGCCGGGATGCCGCCGAGCAGGCGCGCCAGGGGGCTGAAGCCCATCACGATCAGGAGCACGCCGGCGATCGCCGTGACGTAGCGGCTGCGCACACCGCTGGCGCGCACGATGCCGACGTTCTCGCCACTGGTGACCATGGCGGGCGTGCCGAACAGGCCGCCGAACATGGTGACCACGCCATCGGCGCGGATGACGCGCGGCACGTCGCGCACGGGACGCACCTCGCGACCGACGATCTCGGAGTTGATGACCGTCTGTCCGGTCGCCTCCGCCATCGAGGCGAGGCTCCACACCAGCATCGGGATGGCGGCGACGAGGTTGAACTCGGGTGGGCCGAACGGCATCAGCGTCGGCACGGAGAACGCGGGGCCCTCGACGTGGTCGGCGAACGTCGTCATGCCGAAGAAGGCGGCGAAGATCGTGCCTCCGATCAGCCCGATGGCGACCGAGAGCTGCCGCAGGATGCCGGGGAGGAAGCGGTACCCGAGCACGGTCAGCACGATGGTGACGAGCGCGAGCAGCAGATTCATCGGGTCGCCGAAGTCGGGCTGACCGGGGCGTCCGGTGATCAGGGTGCCGGTGACGCCGATCAGGTTGATGCCGATGACGACGACCATGCTGCCGATGACGAGCGGCGGGAAGTACTTCAGCACCTTCACGAACACCGTCACCGCGAGGATGTAGAAGACACCGGTGAGGATGACCGCACCGACCGCGGTCTGCAGGTTCGTGCCCTGCGCGGTGGAGATGAACAGGATCGTCGCGGCGCCGCCGGGCAGCATGACGAACGGCAGCCGCACGCCGATGCCCCAGAGCCCGAGCGACTGCAGCAGCGAGCCGAGGCCGCTGAAGACGAACACCGCGGTGAGGATCGCCGCGGTGACCTCGTCGGACAGGTTCAGCGACTTGCCGATCAGGAAGACCGACGAGATCGGGGTCGCGATCATCACGAGGATGTGCTGGATGGCGAAGGGGATGAGCCTGCCCACCGGCCTGAACTCATCGACCGGGTGCACGGCACCCTCCACGACCTGCTCGGTCGCAGCCTCAGAACTCTCTGCCATTGCCCGCCTCCTCCTTGAAGCATCCAAATCGATTTGGTAAATCTGTCACGAGTCGGGCTCCGTGTCAACCCTCACTGCGGGGTAGACGACCCGCGTCGCGCCCTCAACCCCCTGTGCGGATGCCGAGGTCTGCGGAATCGTGGGGCATTCGCAGAGGAAGGTGCCACGCCATGACCCATACAGATGAGCACGAGAAGGTCGCCGAGCTGATCAAGGACTTCCGGTTCGCGATGTTCGTCACGCAGGACCCCGACAACGGCAAGCTGGTCGCGCACCCGCTCACCGTGCAGGAGGCCGAGTTCGACGGCGACCTGTGGTTCCTCGTCTCGAAGGTGGCGGGTCCCGTGGCGGATCTGGTCCCGGATGCCCCGGTGAACGTCTCGTTCAGCGGCGACTCGTCGTGGGTGTCGCTCTCGGGCACCGCCCGGCTGGTGGAGGACAGGCAGAGGATCCGCGACCTCTGGAACCCCATGGTCGAGGCGTGGTTCCCCGAAGGGCCCGACGACCCGGCCGTCGGCGTGCTGAGGTTCAGCGCCGAGTCAGCAGAGTACTGGGACAGCCCCGGCGGGAAGATCGCCACTGCGTTCAGCTTCGTGAAGTCTCGGTTGACGGGCGAGCGATACGACGGCGGCGAGAACGCCACGGTGGAGCTGTAGGGGTTCTGTGCTGTCGGCCGGCTTACTGGGGCAAGCGAACACGCTTCGCTCGGTGGGCAGTGCCGGTGTTCGGCTCAGCGCCGCAGCACCGCGCGAACGAGCTCCGCGTTGCCCGCCGCGGTGGCGCCGTCGAGCAGCGTGAACGTGTCTTCCAGACCGATCCGCGCGTGGAATTCGCGCGCGCTCGCGAGATCGAACGCTGGCCACGTCGAGCGCTCCTCGCCATGCAGCAGGATCGACACCTCCGGTTCGACTGCTCGTACCGGAGGTGTCGATCAGGGCATCCGCTCGATCGACGACCTGCTCTGCATACGTTCCACGTCAGGCGAGGGATAGCCGTTCGAAAGTTGACACGGGTTGCTTCGTTACACGTTCGTGATCCGGTCAGGCTCCCGATCGCCTCGAATACAGATTCGAATGTCGGTGGCCTTCTCGATACTGGAAGCATGACGTTCGCGACCGAGATCACCGACAGCGCAGCCGCGCTGATCGCGCTTCTCGGCGAGGTCGTCGAGCCGTGCGATCTCGCTTCGCATGTATCGCAGTTGAGCGACGCCGAGGCCGTCGCGGTGGCCGAGGCATCGGCGACGCTGATCCGCGAGGCCGAGCTCGCGCAGGTCGCAGCGGCGGGAGTCATCGCGACGCGCTCTGCACGGGATGCGGGGCAGTCTGGCCTCGCGCAGTCGCGCGGGCACCGCACCGCCGCATCCCTGCTGCAGGATCTCACCGGCTCGACCAAAGCCGATGCCGCCCGAAAGGTGCGGGTCGGCGAATCGCTGCTGACACCGCCTCTGCCGACGACAGATCAGCCGGATGCCGAGCGCCCGACTCCCGCGTGGGATGCACCGCTCACCTCAGCGCTGGTCGCAGGGCAGATCACCGCGGTGCAGCAGGACGCGATCCGGCTGGGGCTGGGGGATCCGCCGGTGGAGTCCGACGCGGTTCGGGATGCATGGGCGGAGGCCGCTGAGCAGCTGATCGCCGAGTGCTCGGCACGCTCGCTGGAGGAGCTGCGGAACTCGGCGCGGGCCATCCGCGACCGGCTCGACCCCGACGGAGCGCATCGACGGTTCCTCGAGAGGCACGAACGCCGCAGCTTCCGACTGTGGACGGACGCCGACGGCAACCGGCGCGGATCCTTCCTGTTCGACGACGAGGGCGGGCTGCTCGCCGAGACCGTGCTGGCCAGCGCGCTTCGACCGCGACGGGGCGGTCCTCGCTTCGTCGACTCGTCCGAGCGTGAGCGCGCCGACGAGCTGAGCCGCGACGAGCGCACCAACGACCAACTCGCCTACGACCTGTTCGTCGATGTGCTGCGCGCCGGAGCGCTCGCCGACGCCGAGACCGTGTTCGGGACTCGTCAGGCCGGGGTGCGACTGGTGCAGGTGGTGGACGGCGCGGGCACTGCCGCTGGTGCGGCGCACAGCGAAGACGGACTCGTCGCCCTACCGGCCGAGGCAGCCGATCAGCGCATCTGCGACAACGGATACGTGCCGGTCGCCGTCGACGCGTGCGGCAACCCTCTCGACGTCGGACGCGAGCACCGCCTTTTCACGCCGCGGCAGCGGATCGCCCTCGCCGTGCGCGACGGCGGATGCCGCTGGCCGGGATGCGACAGGCCGCCGTCGTACTGCGAAGCCCACCACATCGATCAGTGGCACCGTGACCAGGGCCGCACCGACATCGACCGCGGGATTCTTCTGTGCCGGTTCCACCACATGAACCTGCACCACCACGGCTGGCGACTGAGCAGGGCGGGCAAGGACGACTTCGTACTGCATCCGCCGGGCACGAGACCAGGGCGAGGTCCCACCCGGCTTCGACCTCGGGCGGCGCTCACAGCGGCGTGGACCGGGATCGACCCTCCGCCGCCGAGATTCCGCCCGACCGGGTGACGGTGCGGCCGACGGGATGACGGGCGACCGAAGGGACGACGGGCGACCGACGGGATGACGGTGCCGGCGATGAGTCGACGGTGCGGCCCGGACAGCAGGTGAGACGCCGACCGCTCACTCACTCCTGCGTCGCGGAGGCGCAATCCATCGTCAATGGCGACCTGGCGGCGGGCGACAGGCTTCGCGACGGAACCCCACGGCTCGCCGAGAAGGCACGAAGTCGCCCTCATCCCCCTCCGGCGTCCAGCGCCAGCCGAGACCTGTACTCCTACCTCCGCCAACGCGGGCAACCCGTTCCAGCGCACGCACATGCGCGACATGGAGTACGCATTCGAGCGCAATCTCAGCGAGGCCGCCGCCTGCCGACCCGGCTACACGGCATCCCCACCCACTGATCAGCGCAGCTGCGCCTTGATCACCGCCTTCGCCGAGCCGGCGGCGTAGTGAACGTCGCCCTCATACATGACAGTGATCTCGTTGTCACCCTGGGAGAGTCCATCGATCCTCACCGGAACCCACGCCTCGGCGGCCTCGATGCTCAACGTCCGCGAGCCGACCGACACCTTGACAGCTCCCGTCGCCGCGCGTTCGGCCACGCCGGCCACCCGCACCTCGATCGTCGTGCTCGAGGCGTCAACCTTCTTGGCTGCCTTCACCGAGACCTTCGGCGTCGCCTTCGACACGGTGAGCTCGAGCGTCGTAGCCGACGGTGCCGTCTTGCGATCGCCCTCGTACGTGACACCGAGCAGGTGCTCGCCCGGCGTCAGCGTGACGTTCTTGAGCTTCACGGTCGCCTTGCCGTTGCCGGCGTTCGCCCAACCGAGCAGCTCGCCGCCGAGGCGCACCTCGATCCGCCCATGCGCGGCCGGAGTGACCTTCACATCGATGCTGGCGTCGTCACCGAAGACGACCTCGTCAGCCGAGGCCGAGACGGTACTCGGGGCGCGGGAGTCGGGCGCGGGCGCCGCGGGCACGATCACCGTCAGGCGGCGCACCTCCTCCTGGTTGCCGGCGAAGTCGGTCGAGCGGTACTCGACCACGTGCTCGCCGGCACCGGCGACCGCGATCGGCGCCGTGTAGGCCGCCCACTCGCCGTCGTCGACGCGCACCGAGGTGCCGGCGACCCGAGAGGCCGCATCGTCGGCATCCACCGAGACACGCATCGCATCGCCGACGACCTCCGCCGAGGCGGTCGAGGTCGGCGCGACTGAGTCCACCCGGACGGTGGTCGAGCGGATCTCCTCGGCATTGCCGGCCGTGTCTGTGGTCCGGTACTGCACGACCGCCTCACCCTGGGCATCCACCGTCACCGGCTTGACGTAGTCGAGCCAGCGCCCACCGCCGATGCGGTACTGCACCGCGCCGACTCCACTGCCGCCTACATCGGTCGCGCTCAGCGTGAATGACGGCTTCGAGACGTACCAGCCGTGCTCGCCGTCGGGCTCGGCCGGCGTCCAACTGAGCGTCGTGGTGGGAGGGGTGGCGTCGCCGCTCTGCAGCTCGGCGACCGACACCGGAGCGCTCCAGTGCCACCAGCCCTTCTGCAGCCAGATCGGACCGAGCTTCTCGTTCCAGCGGATCAGCGCCCAGTGGCGGGTGTTCTCCGCGACCTGCACGGTGGCCGTCTCGATGGGGCCGCGCTCCTCGACATACTCCGTCGGAGCGTCCTTCACGAGGAACGGCTGCGATTCGCGCGGGGCGGCTCCGACCACGAACTGGAACCCGTCGATGCGCGGCGCGTACCGGTTGCTGAGCTCCATGGTGATCGGGCGCTCGGCCTCGTACGCGCCATCGCTCTGCGGCGTCGCGCTCAGTGTCACCCAGAAGTCCTGTGTGATCGAGATCGCCGTCGGATCGCACGCCGCCGCGCTCGCGACCTGGTGGGTCGCCAGCACCTGACCATACTCGTCGATGACACTCACCTCGGTCACCCCGGCGACGTTCCACGTCTGCGACGCCTCGCCGGTCGGGACGAACAGGTGCGCATCGATGCGACGCGAGTCGCAGGTGCGGTACTGCACGGTCACCGCGGGTGCGTAGTACCCGTTGTTGGTCAGGGTCACGTCGACCGTGCTCGCGCCGTCCGCAGACGGCTCGATCACGACCGAGCCCGGTTCCCAGGTGTCCGGTGTCGCCGACGTGGTCGTGAACGTCGGGCCGTCCACGCCCTCGGCGATCACCGGTGTGAGCTCGGCGTGCATCTCGACCGCCGCGGTGGGCACGGTCGGAGTGTTGGCGGCGAAGGCCGGCCCCGCGACCGACGTCACGCCTTCGGCCAGCACCTCGCCGGTCTCCGTCGCGATGAAGCGGTAACGCACATCGCCGTGCCCGGTGAAGAAGATCAGCGCCGTGGTGAACACCTGCGCGTTCAGTGCCGTGCGGGTATCGACATGGGCCTCCGAGATCGCCACGGGTGTGACGCGGAATGCGGCGCTGAGGTCCGCTCCCTCGCCGCGGACGTGCACGACGGCGTCGCCGAGCGGCACTTCATCGGTGATGACGAGAGTCCAGTCGATCGCGCCGGAGGCTCCTGCGCGCCCGGAGCGGACGACATCGCCGTCGCCGAACGACACCGAGTAGGTCGCTCCCGGAATGAGGCCGGCAGCGGTCAGCCGCAGGTCGGCGCCGCGCGCGACCCACTCGTCGGCTCCCGGGTCGACGGTCAGGGTCGGGATCCCCGGCTCCGCCGGCACGTCCTCACCGGCATCCACCTCGATCAGCGTCTGCCGTCCGGTGTCGCCGAACGAGACGACGCCCACGTACTGGCCGGGCGCGAGGTCGCTCCACGATGCGGTGACGGTCGGGCTGTCGCCCACGGCGCCCGCCACCGGGTTCGGGGTGACCTGCAGGCCGCCGTCAGTGGTCTCGGGGGACACGACATAGCTGGTCAGCTCGTAGTCGACGCCGGCGGACTGGCCGGGGCGGTACAGCTGCACGATCGCGACGTAGGTGCCGGGCTCGAGGTAGGTGAGATCCACGCGCTCGTCGGGCGAATCGGTGGCCGAGTATCCCGCGATCGAGGTCAGGTCGCCGTTGGCCTCGCGGCGCCACACCTGCAGGTCGAGGTCGCCGGTCTCGTCGAGCGTGTCGAGGTCGAACCGTGCGAACGACGCGCCCTCGGGGATGTCCACCGCATAGCGCTGGGTGCCCTCGGCCTCGGTGATCGTGCCCTCGGCGCGGTCGCCACGGGCGAGACCCGCGGTGGCGACCGGAATCGAGGCGTCCTCGCCGAGGCTCACCTGGAACTCGGCCGACCCGGTCGTGCCGATGCCCGCGGCCGATTCCGGCGCGTCGAACGCCGAAGGGCGCACGGCGAGCGCGCTGCGCACGCTCGACTCCCCGTCGCTCCACGTGAGCGTGCCGGTGCTGAACTGCTCGAGCGCGGCGTCGGTGCGCAGGAAGCTCACCGTGAACGTGCGCTGCTCGCCGGCCTCGGCGAAGGTGAGGGTCGACGGCTCGACGGTCGCAGTGACACCGGGCAGGCCGGTGACCGACGCGGTGAACGTGCCCGCGTGCGTTGCGGTGACGGTGCGGGTGATCGTCTGGCGGCCAGGCATGCTGCCGATGCCGATCGAGGGGAGATTCAGGTCGGAGCCGTCGATCGCCACGGCCGGTGCCGAGGTCGGCTGGCCGATTCCGGCGAGGTAGCCGTTCCAGTCGTCCACGTCGCTCAGGTACACCAGGCCGGGGTCGAGGAACCCCTTCGGCACGACCTGGCCGTTGCCCTGCGCGAACGGGTCGGCGACCGGGTCGCCCGCCGCGTCGACCGTGTCGGTCGCGGAGGTCATGATCGCCGACTTGATCTCAGCCGGCGTCGCGGCCGGCAGGGTGCCCTGGTAGAGCGCCGCGAGACCGGCGACGTGGGGGGATGCCATGGACGTGCCCGACATGTACCCCCACTTCGGCGTCGCGCCGTCGGCGTTCGCGTACGCCGCGAGGACGTTGACGCCCGGAGCCGCGATGTCGGGCTTGATGAGGTCGGAGCCGTCGACCTCGATCGGACCGCGCGACGAGAACCCTGCGATCTGCGGAGCCGGCGACACGGGGAGCTGCTCGGGGTTGCCGGCACGCAGGGTGACCGTTGCTCCCGTGGTCTGCGCGTAGGTGTGCAGCAGGTCTGCGGAGTCAGCGTCGACGTGAACGGTCGGCACGCTGTGCGCGTCGAAGTCGGTGGAGTCGGGGCTCGTGTTGACGAGCACCATGCCGATGCCGCCGGCGCGCTTCACCTCGGCCGACTTCGCCACGCGGTCGACGGTGCCGCGGTCGCAGAGCACGATCTTTCCTACGGCCTTGGCCGGGTCGAGCGTGTTCGGTCCGCACAGGCGCGGCGAAGAGGCGCCGGCCACGGCGAGGGAGGCCGCCTCGACGAAGGGGCCGGTGATCCCGGCATCCGGAACCGTGATCGAGGCGCCGAGCATGTTCTCGCCGCTGCCGAGCGAGACGGTCGCGACCGGCGTGGGGAAGGTGGACGCCGCGACCGTGGTGATCCACGGCGAGGCGTTCGACAGAGTCGTGGCGTCGGGCCCGTCGTTGCCGGCAGCGGCCGCGACGAACACGCCGGCGGATGCCGCGGCCATGAACGCCTGGTCGGTGACCTCGTTCGTCGAGGCGGCGCTGCCACCGCCGATCGAGTAATTGATCACGTCGACGCCGTCAGCGACGGCGGCGTCGATAGCAGACAGGAGGTCGGTGAAGGCGCATCCGTCGTCTCGGTCGGTCGTGGCATCCTCGCCCGACCAGCACACCTTGTACACAGCGATCTTGGCCGCCGGCGCGACGCCCGAGATGTGCGCCTGTCCGGCGTCGACGTCGAACGCACCCGCCGCCGTGCTCGCGGTGTGCGAGCCGTGCGAGCCGCCGTCGCGCGGCGACAGGTACTCGCCGATGCTCTCGTCTCCGATGCTGTCGGCGCCGAAACCGTCGACGAACCAGCGCGCGCCGATGATCTTGGTCGAGCACTCGTCGGCGCCGAACTGCGAGCCGGTCTGGCACACGCCGCGGAACTGCGATCCGTCGCTCTTGTCGAACACGATCGCGTCGCCGTCGCGGTAGGGCTCGGCGCCGGCGTCGGTGCCGAGCGGAGCCCCGGCGAACGACGGGTTCTCGGGGGCGATGCCGGTGTCGAGCACGCCGACGACGACGCCGGCGCCCGCGTTCTGCTCTCCGCCGATCCCCTGCCACACGCCGTCGGCACCCTCGAGACCGAGATACCCGGTCGATGTCGTGGCGTCCTGCACCTTCAGGAGCTCGCTCTTGACCACCCGCTGGACGCGCGGGTCGTTCGCGAGCGCGTTCGCCTGCTTGGCCGACAGGCGAGCGGCGAAGCCGTTGGTGGTGAGCTGGTACGTCGCGAACGGCTTCACGCCCGCGTCGTTCGCGACCGAACGCTGCGCGCCCTTGAGGTGATCGACGTACTTGCGCACGGCCGTGCTCTTCGGCGAGAACGGCTTCCGCCGCTCGGCCGACGCCTTCAGACCGGGGATGCCGCCGGTGTAGCGCGCCGCCGCCGGATCGCGCAGCACGACGACGTATTCGCCGGCCTTCAAGCCGTGCTTGGGCGCACCGGCTCCCTGCGACTTCTCGGCGCGCAGGCCGGATTCGTCTGGCGCCGCCACGGCGGGAGCTGCGACCGACGTCACCGCCGCGGACAGGACGAGGGATGCGGTCAGCAGCCAGGTGGACAGGACGCGTCGGCGACGACGCGCGGAGGACGGCTCGGCCATGAGGGTTCCTTCGGGCTCTCCGGCACGGGTGGAGCCGGTACCGGATGACGATATAGCCCGCGGCGCGGCATCCGGCGGTCAGTGGCCGCAGCCGGTCAGTGCACGGCGATGCCACCCCGTCGGCGCGCAGATGCGGACGCGGCGGCGACCGGGATCAGACCCAGCCTCGTCGCGCGGCTTCGACTCCCAGCTGGAACCTGTTCTGCACCCCGAGGTCAGCCATCAGCTCACTGCTGCGGCGGCGCAGTGAGCGCACCGAGAAGCCGAGCTGCGACGCGATGGCGTCGTCGGTCAGGCCCGCGCCGATCAGCGCGAGGATCGCCTGCTGCTCAGGCGTCGGACGCGATGCCCCGCCATCGGCTGCCGTGACCGTCGCGACGGCTGCGCCGAGCGCCTCGGCGATGTCGTCCGCGCCGGCGACCTCCTCCTGCGGCACCGCTCCGAGCGGGAGCGCGCGATCCCAGTACCGCTCGAAGGTCTCGGCAAGCAGCCCGATCAGCAGCGGCGACTCGGTGACCAGCGCCTCTACCCGGCTGCCGTGCAGATTGAGCCCGACGAGCGCGATCTCGCGATCGGCGATGACGAGTTTGATGGGAAGAGATGCGGCTATACGGGCGTGCTCACCGCGCCCCGCCAGCCGAACGGCCTCAGCCCATGCGCTCTCCCTCGCGAAGCTCTCGGGGGCGTACACCACCCGCCAGGTGACGCCCCTCGAGATCGTCGACACCTCGAGCGGCTCCATGCCCAGCGACACGTACGGCGGGCGATCGAAGGTGAGCAGCTCGCGGCCGGCCTGATGCTGCAGGCGCACGTACCAGTGCGCGATCTCGGTCGCGTCGGTGATCACCAGGGTGCGCGGCTCCGCGGGCGCCTTGCTGATCGAGCGCTGATACTGCTCGCTCAAGTCGGGAATCTGGCGCCGCAGATCGGCGACCTGGTCGCTGAGGCGATCCGCGACGGCACCGAGCGCGACCTGCGGGTCGACCGGGAGGTAGGCCCCGTCGCCGATCTCCGACAGCACGATCAGCCCTATGTCGTGCAGCGCGTCGAGGGCATCCGCCGCCCGCGTCTCGGCGATGCCGAGCGCGTCGGAGACGTCGGCCGGCTGCGTCGGACCGCGGTGCACGACGAAGACGTACACGCGCTCGAGTTCGGCCGACAGGCCGGGCACACCGAGCGAGGGCGAGTGCTCAGGCATCGCTCTGCGCCTCGAAGGTCATCTCTCCACTGTGCACCACCGTGCACCGGCTGCCAACCGATGCGCGACGACGTGTTCTTCCGGAGTTGTGCAGGTCGGGCGGTGGGGCACCGTGCGACTAAACTGGTGCTGCCCGCCGGCCCCCTTCTCTTGGAGTGCGCGTGACCACCCCGAACACCACCACCCACGTTCCCGACTCGGTCGAGAACGCCATCGCAACCCCTGAGAAGGAGCAGCCGTACGGCGCCCTCGGGCTCAAGGACGATGAGTACGCCCGCATCAAGGAGATCCTGGGCCGACGGCCCACCTCCGGCGAGCTCGCCATGTACTCGGTGATGTGGTCTGAGCACTGCTCCTACAAGTCCTCGAAGAACTACCTGCGCCGCTTCGGCCAGAAGGTCTCCGACGAGATGCGCGAGCGCCTCATGGTCGGCATGGGCCAGAACGCCGGCGTCGTCGACGTGGGCGAGGGCTGGGCCGTGACATTCAAGGCCGAGTCTCACAACCACCCCAGCTTCATCGAGCCCTTCCAGGGCGCCGCCACCGGCGTCGGCGGCATCGTCCGCGACATCATCTCGATGGGCGCCCGCCCTGTCGCGGTGATGGACGCCCTTCGCTTCGGCGCCATCGACCACCCCGACACCCCGCGCGTCGTGCACGGCGTCACCAGCGGCATCAGCTTCTACGGCAACTGCCTCGGCCTGCCCAACATCGGCGGCGAGACGGTCTTCGACTCCGTCTACCAGGCCAACCCGCTCGTCAACGCCCTCGCCGTCGGCGTGCTCCGCCACGAAGACCTCAAGCTCGCCAACGCGACGGGCGTCGGCAACAAGGTCGTCCTGTTCGGCGCCCGCACGGGCGGCGACGGCATCGGCGGCGCCAGCATCCTGGCATCCGACTCCTTCGACCAGGCCGGCCCGACCAAGCGACCCGCCGTGCAGGTGGGCGACCCGTTCGCCGAGAAGGTGCTCATCGAGTGCTGCCTCGAGCTGTACAAGCTCGAGCTCGTCGAGGCGATTCAAGACCTGGGCGCCGCCGGCATCTCGTGCGCGACGAGCGAGCTCGCCGCCAACGGCGACAGCGGCATGCACGTGTCGCTCGACAACGTGCTGCTGCGCGACCCGTCGCTCACCGCCGAAGAGATCCTGATGAGCGAGTCGCAGGAGCGCATGATGGCGATCGTCTCGCCTGCGAAGCTCGATGCCTTCCTCGAGGTCGTCGGCAAGTGGGAGGTCGAGACCAGCGTGCTCGGCGAGGTCACCGGCGACGGCCGCCTCGTCATCGACTGGCAGGGCGAGCGCATCGTCGACGTCGACCCCTCGACCGTCGCGGTCGACGGCCCCGTCTACGACCGCCCCGTCGCATACCCGGCGTGGATCGACGCACTCCAGGCGGATGCCGCCGAGAACCTCCCCCGGGCGAACGACGCCGACGTGCTGCGGGCGCAGTTCCTCGCCATGCTCGGCTCGCCGAACCTCGCCGACACCAGCTGGATCACCAACCAGTACGACTTCTACGTCGGCGGCAACACGGCACTCGCCTTCCCCGACGACGCCGGAATGGTGCGCGTCGACGAGGAGTCCGGCCTCGGCTTCGCCGTCTCGACCGACGCCAACGGCCGCTACTGCCAGCTCGACCCGTACGCCGGCGCTCAGCTCGCTCTCGCCGAGGCGTACCGCAACGTCGCCGTCACCGGCGCCACCCCGACGGCGATCACCGACTGCCTCAACTTCGGATCCCCCGAGAACCCCGAGGTCATGTGGCAGTTCGGGCAGACCGTCGACGGTCTGGCCGACGGATGCTACGAGCTGGGCACCCCCGTCACCGGCGGCAACGTGTCTTTCTACAACCAGACAGGCGACGTGCCGATCCACCCGACGCCCCTGGTCGGCGTGCTCGGCATCATCGACGACGTCTCGCGCCGCATCCCGTCGGGCTGGCAGGACGCCGGCGACAACATCTACCTCCTCGGCGTCACCTCGACCGAGCTGTCGGGATCGGCCTGGGCCGACGTCGTGCACGACCACCTCGGCGGCCTGCCGCCGAAGGTCGACCTCGCCGCCGAGCGTCGCCTGGCGGGCCTGCTCGGAGCAGCCCGCGAGGAATGGCTGATCTCGTCGGCACACGACCTCTCGGAGGGCGGCCTGGGCCAGGCCCTCGCCGAGGCCGTCATGCGCTTCGGCGTCGGCGCGCGCGTCTGGCTGACCGAGCTGATGGAGCGGGACGGGGTGGATGCCGCGACCGCGCTCTTCTCGGAGTCGACCGGCCGCGTGATCGTGACCGTGCCGCGCGAGGAGGACGTGAAGTTCCGCGGCCTCTGCGAGGGACGCGACTACCCGGTGCTGCGCATCGGGGTCACCGATACCGAACCCACCCTCGAGGTGCAGGACGTCTTCAGCGTCTCGGTCGACGAACTGCGCGAGACCTCGCGCGGCACGCTGCCCGCCGTCTTCGGACCGACCGTCACAGAGCCCGTCGCATGACCAAGGCCGACGAGGACTACGGCGATCTCGGTGAGCGCCGCAGCCGCCGCATCCGGATCGTCGCGTGGATCACGATCGGCGCGCTGATCCTGGGCGGCGGCACCGTCACCACCCTGACGCTGCTGTTCGGCTGATCTCTGCCCGGCTGACGTCGTGCCCGGCTGACGTCCTGCCCTGGACCTCTGCCCGGATGTGCTCTGTCCTGCTGGTCTCCTGTTCGGCTGATCTCCTGCCCGGCTGACGTCCTGCCCTGCTCATCTCTGCCCGGCTGCCCTCCGCCCGGCTGCCCTCCACCCGGCTGCCCTCTGCCCGGCTGCCCTCTGCCCGGCTGAGTTCTGCCCGGCTGCCGGCTGACCTCCCGCTCGGTCGAGGCCGAGCGCACCTCGACGACAGGCCAATATCGCAGTGCTGCACATTCCTACGACGATAAAACGCCTGATCACGCTCTCAGGTTAAGCAGAACGTGAAGTTGAGTTGCGAAAACGAACTTCACACTTATGTCGTCCATCGAGATAATCGTTCACGAAGGGTCCACCCAGACCTGACGCCCCCCGACGAGCGACGGAGCCGTCGCTGACGACGCTCCGTTTTCGTGACATCTCGAGCGATGGTGCCCCGCACCATGGAAGGACTTCGTCATGCCTGCTTCACAGCATCCCCGCCGGCACGAGAGCACCACCTCATACCGTTGGATCGGAGCCGTCGCATTCGGCGCCGCATCCGTCCTCGTCCTCGCCGGCTGCAGCGCCGCCGGTGACACGGCGGCCGAGGACGGCACTCAGACCCTCGTCTTCGGACTCTCCGCCGAGCCCGCCACCCCCATCACCGGGATGCAGCAAGGCGGCGCGGTCAACCAGCTGCTCACCATGGTGCATCGAGGTCTGATGACCTACGACGAGACCGGCGCGGTCGTGCCCGGCGTCGCCGAGTCCGTCGACACCAGCGACCCCACGAAGTACATCTTCACGCTGCGCCCCGACCTGACGTTCCACGACGACAGCCCGCTCACGGCTGAGAACGTGAAGAACTCCCTCGACTACTACCGCGACCCGGCCAACGGATCGCAGCTGGCCGCAGGGCTGAAGGACATCACCGACATCGCAGCCGACGGCGACACCGTGACCATCACCCTGGCGCAGCCGAACACGGCCTTCCTGCAGTACCTGGCGCTGCCCTTCGCCGCGATCGTGCCCGACGCGTCGCTCAACGCCGACACCCCGAACTGGGTCGGCGCCGGTCCTTTCGAGATGACGAACCTCGACCAGGGCATCGGCCTCACCGTCGAGAAGAACGACGACTACTACGAGGCCGACGAGGTGTCGCTCGACACCATCGAGGTGAAGTTCTACCCCGACGGCGAAGCGCGCACGAACGCACTGCTCAGCGGGGACGTCGACATGATCGAGTACGTGCCGTGGGAGAACTTCCAGCGCGTCTCGGATGCCGGCCTCACGGTCGATGCTCAGCAGGGCCCCTTCCAGTACGTCCAGTTCAATGTGACGGACGGACCGTTCTCCGACCCGAAGGTTCGACAGGCCGTCGCCTACGCCCTGAACCGCGAGAACGCGGTGACCGCGGCGTTCCAGAGCAACGGCGCCCCGCTCGACGGCATCGTGATCCCCGAAGACGACCCCGCATACGACCCGAAGGCGGCCGAGCTGTGGAGCTACGACCCGGAGAAGGCCAAGGAGCTGCTCGCCGACGCGGGCTACCCCGACGGCTTCTCGGCGACGTTGCTGTCGACCTCGCAGTACACCTTCCTGCAGGACAACGCGCTGTCGGTGCAGGAGGACCTCCGCGCGGTCGGCATCGACGTCACCCTCGACGCCCCCGACTGGTCGACGCGCGTCAGCAAGGGCAACGCCGGCGAGTACGACCTCGCCGTGTCGGGTGACGCCGGTGTGATCACCGACCCGTCGTACCTGCTCAACTGGGTGGTCGACAGCCGCAACTTCAATGTCGGCTGGGGCTACTCGAACGAGACGCTGCGCGGGCTGATCGAAGACGGGCTCCGCGCCGCCGACGATGACGCCGCCAAGAAGGAGATCTACGAGCAGATCGCCGACATCTGGGCCGAAGACGTGCCGTTCGCGTCGATCAACACCCGCGAGCAGGCCTACGCCTACAACGACAAGGTGAAGGGCTTCGAGACGCTGCCAGGGTTCCTGGTGTTCTACAGCTCGCTCAACCTGGCACACGCCTCGGTGGAGTGACTGCGCCGTGATCCTCTTCATCGCGAAGCGGCTGGGGATGGGGGTGGGACTGGTGCTGCTGGTCCTCACCCTCATCTTCTCCGCACTGCAACTCGTCCCCGGCGACCCCGCCGTGCTGCTGCTCAGCACAGGAGACGGCGGGGCGCCCAGCCCGGAGGCCGTCGCGGCCCTCCGCGAGCAGCTCGGCCTCAACCAGCCGCTGATCTCCCAGTACCTCTCGTTCCTCTCCGGTGTGTTCACCGGAGACCTGGGCGAATCCTTCCGCACCTCGCAGCCCGTGCTCGAGGCCATCGGCGCCCGACTGCCCCGCACGCTGCTGCTGGTCGCCTACGCCACCATCCTGTCGATCGTTATCGGCGTCACGATGGGCGCTCTCGCGGCGCGGCGCGGCGGATGGGTCGACACGCTGGTCACGGCGCTCAGCTCGATCGGCGTCGCGCTCCCCGTCTTCGTGTTCGGCGCCGTGCTGATCCTCGTCTTCTCGATCACGCTCGGCCTCTTCCCGGCGGGCGGCTACGTGGATCCGTCCAAGGACTTCCTCGGAGCCCTGAAGACACTCACGCTCCCCGCCATCTCGCTGGCGGTGGGCTTCGCGGCTCAGATCGCACGGATGACGAGGTCGGCCGTGCTCGAGGTGCAGACGCAGGACTGGGTTCGCACCGCGAAGTCGATCGGCCTCGCCCCGATGACGGTGTTCCGCCGGCACGTGCTGCGCAACTCCCTGACGCCGGTGGTCACGGTCGTCGGCATCGGGTTCGGCACGCTGCTCGGGTCGACCGTGCTCGTCGAGCGCGTCTTCAACTACCCCGGCCTGTCGAGCCTGCTCGTCGACGGCGTGACGACCCGCGACTACCCGGTCGTGCAGGGCGTCGTCATCGTGATCGCCATGCTCTTCATCGCGATCAACATCGTCGTCGACATCACCTACGGAATCCTCGACCCGCGAGTGAGGCGAGCATGAAACTCAGTCCCCGCCTGCGTCAGGCGATCACCCCGCTGCGCGCCGTGATGGTCGTGTACCTCGTCATCATCATCGTGCTCATGGCGTTCGCACCACTGCTCGCGCCGTACGACCCGATCGCGCAGAACGTGGCGATCCGCCTGCAGCCGATGTTCAGCCCCGGCCACCTGCTCGGAACCGATGAGCTCGGCCGCGACATCCTCTCGCGCATCATGTTCGGCGCCCAGGTGGAGCTGTTCATCGCCCTCGGCGCGACCGTGCTCGCCACCGTGCTCGGCACCCTGCTCGGCCTCCTCGGCGCCTACTTCAACGGCCTGACGGAGGTCGTCACGATGCGCCTCATCGTCGATGTCATCCTCGCCTTCCCGCCGATCGTGCTCGCACTGCTCGCGGTGACGCTGTACGGCCCCGGCCCCGTGACGCTCATCATCGCGATGGGTGTGCTGTTCGCCCCGATCTTCGCTCGCATCACCTATGGACAGGTGCTGTCGACGAAGCGCGAGGAGTATGTCGACGCGGCGCGCACCTTCGGGGCCCCGACCGTCGTCATCCTGTTCCGCACCGTGCTGGCGAACGTGTCGGCGCCGATCATCGTGCAGTTCTCACTCACGATGGCCGCAGCGATCCTCATGGAGTCCGGGCTCAGCTACCTCGGCCTCGGCGTGGTGCCGCCCACGCCGTCCTGGGGCTCGATGGTCGCGCAGGGCCAGCGGTACCTCACGACCGACCCGCACGTGCTGCTCGTGCCCGGTGCGGTCATCGTGCTGACGATCCTCGCGTTCGGCATCCTCGGCGACGCCCTGCGAGACCTCCTCGACCCGAAAGCGAAGAAGCGCTCATGAACGAACCTCTGCTGCAGGTCGACGGCCTGTCCGTCGAGTTCCAGACGCCGGACGGCTGGCGCCAGGTGACCTACGACGTGTCGTTCAGCGTCGACCGTCGCAAGACGCTCGCGCTCGTGGGCGAGTCGGGCTCGGGCAAGTCGGTCACCGCGATGTCGATCCTCGACCTCCTCCCGCCGAACGCGCGCCGCACCGGACGCATCCTCTTCGACGGCACCGACCTCGTGCCGCTCCGCGACAAGGGTCTGAGGCCTCTGAGGGGCTCGCGCATCGCGACCATCTTCCAGGAGCCGATGACCGCCCTGAACCCGGTCTACACGATCGGGCACCAGCTGATCGAGGCCCTGACGAGCCACCACGACATGGATCGCAAGGCAGCCCGCGAACGTGCCGTGCAGCTGCTGCGCGATGTGCACATGCCCGCGCCCGAGGAGAAGGTCGATCATTACCCGCACCAGCTCTCGGGTGGTCAGCGACAGCGCGCGATGATCGCGATGGCGATCTCGTCCGAGCCCGACCTGCTCATCGCCGACGAGCCGACCACCGCGCTCGACGTCACGGTGCAGGCCGAGATCCTCGATCTGATCGCCGAGCTCCAGGAGCGGATGGGCATGGCGGTGCTCATCATCACCCACGACATGGGCGTGGTCGCCGACGTCGCCGACGAGGTGGTCGTCATGAAGGACGGCCGTGTCGTGGAGGAGGCTGCGTCCGCGCAGCTGTTCACGAGCCCGCAGGAGCCGTACACGCAGGCGCTGCTGGCCGCCGTGCCGCACCTCGGCAAGGCGGATGACTTCCTCTCCGCCGCCCGCAACAAGCTGCGCATCGACGGCGTCACGGCCACAACGCCGCTGCCGGAGACCGTGCTGCGCTTGGAGGAGGCTGTGATCCGCTACCCGGGGCGCTGGCGGCGTCCTGGTTTCCAGGCGATCAACGGCATCGACCTCGAGGTCCAGCGCGGCGAGATCGTCGGGCTGGTCGGCGAATCAGGATCGGGCAAGTCGACGATCGGCAAAGCCGCGATCGGCCTGCTCCCGGTGACCGAGGGCACGCTCGAGGTGCGCGGCGAGCGCATCACCGGTCGCCCTGGTCGCGCGCTGCGCCAGCTGCGACGCCACGTCACGATGGTGTTCCAGGACCCTGCTTCCTCACTCAATCCGCGCCGCACGATCGGTCAGGCGATCTCGGACCCGCTCCTGTGGCAGGGAATCGTCCGCGATCCACGCGCGAGACGAGCACGGGCCAAGGAGCTGCTCGAGCGGGTGCAGCTGAACCCCGACTGGTCGGATCGCTACCCGCACGAGCTCTCGGGCGGACAGCGTCAGCGCATCGGGATCGCGCGCGCGATCGCGACGAATCCGGTGCTGATGATCGCCGACGAACCGACCTCGGCGCTCGACGTGTCGGTGCAGGCGCAGGTGCTCGACCTGTTCCTGGCCCTGCAGCGCGAGCTCGGGTTCTCGTGCCTGTTCATCAGCCACGACCTGTCGGTCGTCGAGACCCTGTCGAACCGGGTGGTCGTGCTCAGACACGGCGACGTCGTCGAGACGGGCCCGACGGAGGAGGTGCTGCATCACCCGCGCGACGAGTACACGCAGCGTCTGATCGCCGCCGCCCCTGTGCCCGACCCGCAGATCCAGCGCGTGCGGCGTGCAGAGCGCCTCGCCCTGAGGAGGGGCTAGGCATGGAGACACGGCGACTGGAGCTGTTCGTGACGCTGGTGGATGCCGGCGGGTTCAAGCAGGCCGCGGACAGCCTCTTCATCACGGCGCCCGCGCTCTCGCAGCAGATCTCGCGGCTCGAGAAGGACGTCGGCGTCGCGCTGGTGGACCGCACGACTCGACCCATCACTCCGACCGATGCCGGACGCGAGTTCTACTACCGATGCCGCCGAGTGCTCGAGGCGATGCAGCACATCACCCAGCTGCTCGACGACCAGCGCAGCCACGAGTTCGGCCGCGTGCGGGTGGGCATCGTGCCCGCCATGATGTTCAGCACGCCGGCACGCGCCGTGCGGCAGTTCATCCGCACGCATCCGACTGCGACGGTGCAGGTGCGCAGCA
Source organism: Microbacterium esteraromaticum (assembly GCF_014084045.1). Taxonomy (NCBI): domain Bacteria; kingdom Bacillati; phylum Actinomycetota; class Actinomycetes; order Micrococcales; family Microbacteriaceae; genus Microbacterium; species Microbacterium esteraromaticum. The sequence continues at coordinate 1,328,189 of NZ_CP043732.1, read as the reverse complement.
TCCCGACCTCGCTGCTCATCGACGAACTCGAGCAGGGGTCGGTCGACGTCGCCATCCTGCTCACCGAACCCGACCTGAAGGATCTCTCGTCGACTGCGCTGTTCGCCGAGGAGTACCTCGTCGCGCTGCCCGATGACCATCCGCTCGCCGGCGTCGACGAGGTGGACTTCGCCATGCTGCGCAACGAGCGCATCCTGCAGGGTCCGCGCACGGCCAACCCGCGAGGGTACGACGCGGTCGTGACCGCCTGCATGCGCGCGGGTTTCTCGCCGCGCTCTCTCGAAGTCATGGGCTCGTACCTCGACCAGGCGGCGATGGTGTCTGCGGGCATGGGCGTGTGCTTCATCCCCGAGTCCCTGTCGGACATCCCGCAGCACGACGTCGTGTACCGCACGCTCGTGAACCCCTCGGTGGGACTCACCACCTCGATCTCCTGGTTCGACCGTCGTCTCGACGCTGTCGGACGGGCGTTCGTGCAGCACTGCATCACCGAGCTCTCCGTTCCGGAGAGCCTCACAACGAAAGAAGGAGCATCATGAAGTTCGCGATCGGCCAGATGGTCTCGGGCGCCGACAAGGCCGCCAACCTGGCGGAGATCACTCGCCTGACCGAGGAGGCGGCGGCTGCCGGCGCTCGCCTCGCGGTCTTCCCCGAGTTCGCCATGTTCGACGTCCCGACGCTCGACGCGGAGTTCGTCAAGCAGGGCGAGCCGCTCGACGGACCGTTCGTCACCGGCCTCGCCCAGCTCGCCCGCCGCACCGGCGTCTCCATCGTCGCCGGGATGCTCGAGGCGATCGACGGCGAGGACCGAGGGTACAACACGCTTGTGCTCGTCACCCCCGACGAGGGCCTCTCGCGCGTCTATCACAAGCTCCACCTGTACGACGCGTTCGGCTTCCTGGAATCGGATCACATCCGCCCTGGCGACATCGCCGGACCGGTGACCTTCACCGTCGACGACGTCACCGTCGGGATGCTCACCTGCTACGACCTGCGCTTCCCCGAGGCCGCTCGCGAGCATGCCGACGCCGGAGTGGACCTGCTCCTGTACCCCGCCGCGTGGATGCCGGGAGCCCGCAAGGAGGACCACTGGAACACCCTCGCGCGGGCCCGCGCGATCGAGAACACCCTCTACGTCGCCGCGGTGTCGCAGGGACCGTCCGTCGGCACCGGTGGCAGCATCATCGTCGATCCGATGGGCATCACCCTCGGCGAGATCGGCGAGAGCACGGGGATCGCCGTCGCGGACGCCCGCCCGGATCGAGTCGCGCAGGTGCGCGCCCTGAACCCGTCGCTGGCCAACCGTCGCTTCTCCGTCGTCGCATCCGCCTGACGCCGGCCACTCCAGAACACCGAAAGGAACATCATGACCCACACACTCAAGCAGGGCGCCTGGCTCTCGGACGGAAGCAGCGCGATCGGCGAGATCGTCGCGGGCCTTGGTTACGATTTCGTCGTGCTCGACATCGAGCACGGCTCATTCGATCTCGCCACCCTCGAGCGCTTCATCCCCCTGCTCAAGGGCCTCGGTCTCGAGGTGCTGTCGAAGGTGCTCGTCCCTGAGCGCGGCGCGATCCAGCAGGCCCTCGACTTCGGCTCCGACGGCGTGATCATCCCGCACATCGAAGGGCTCGAGCACGCCAAGCGCATCACCGACTTCGCGAAGTTCCCGCCTCTGGGCTCTCGCAGCCTCGCAGGCGGACGGACCATGAGCTACCGCGGCTACTCAGACGAATGGATCGCGGCTCAGGATCGCGACATCAAGGTCTTCCCGATGGTCGAGGACCCGCGCGCGCTTCGTGACATCGACGAGATCGCGGCGCTGCCCACGGTCGACGGCATCTTCATCGGCCCGGGGGATCTCGCGGCGATGAGCGGCCGCGGCGCGTACCGCCAGACCGAGGCGGACTTCGACGACTTCCGGAAGGTGATCGCCGCGGCGCGTGCGAACGGCAAGCCGTGGGTTCTGCCGGCATGGACCACCGTCGAGAAGGAGTTCGCGATCGCCGAGAACGCCGACTACGTGCTCCTGACAATGCAGCACGCTGCGATCTCGGAGGGGTACGGCAACGCACGCGACCTCATGGATCGCCTCCTCGCCGGCGCCTCGGTGCCGGCCTGACATCTGCCGAGCGCATCGACCGCAGGGCTCGCCTTCCCGAGGAGGGCCCTGCGGTCGATCGCGTCGCCGCGACGCACCCGGATGCGATCGCACCGGCCTCATGAACCGCTGGCCGGCGAGTGTGTCAACCCTCTCGACCCTCCCGCGAACCGGCACGATCGTGGACTCCCACCGAACCGAGGAGTCAGCATGAGCGACAGCACGCCACAGAACCAGCCGGCCGAGAACGAGAACGAGCCCACCGGGCAGGAGCTGCTCGCGAACGGCCTCGACGACGGCACCGGCGACCCGAACGACGACCGCGCCTACCTCATGGACACGGCGCCGGCGCAGGTCGACGACGAGGCCGTGCGCGAGCACGCCGCCGAGGAGGACGCTGCTGACGAGAGGGACGCCGGGGAGTAGCATCCCGGGCATGACCATCCGCTTCGAGAACGTCGGCATCGCCGTGCGCGACCTCGACGAGGCCATCTCGTTCTTCACCGCTCTCGGCCTCACCCTCGTCGGGCGCGACGAGGTCAGCGGCGACTGGGCCGACACGGCAGTCGGGCTCGACGGCAACCACGCGAGGATCGCGATGCTGCAGACGCCGGAGGGCGACGGCCGGATCGAGCTGTTCGAGTACGTGCATCCGGACGCGATCGAGACCGACCCCACCCTGCCGAACGAGATAGGCATGCACCGGGTCGCGTTCTCGGTCGACGATCTCGACCAGGCGCTGGCGATCGCCGCGCAGCACGGATGCCACCCGCTGCGCGGCGTCGCCGAGTACCAGGGGGTCTACCGGCTCACCTATCTGCGTGGACCGAGCGGCATCCTCGTGATGCTGGCCGAAGACCTCACCCGCACCAGGGAGGCATCATGAGCGTCCGCGTCGCCGACGTCGGCCCCGACGAGAACCTCGAGGGGTACCTGATCGGGTCGCCGGTCAGCATCATCCGCGAGTTCGACTCCCGCCCGGGGTCGGGGCCGCGCCTGCACAGGCATCCGTACGCCGAGACCTTCGTCATCCACCGCGGACGGGCGCTGTTCACCGTGGGTGACGAACAGCTGGTCGGCGTCGGCGGGCAGATCCTCGTCGTGCCGGCCCTCGTCTGGCACCGCTTCGAGGTGCTCGAGGGCGGCACCTACGAGGCGACGCATGTCCACGCCAACGACCGGTTCGTCACCGAGTGGGCCGAGTCGTAGACATCCGCCGATCCGCTCACCGGACACACGTCGGCAGGAAACACGGATGTCGGTCGAGAGTGGAGCTATCGACCGACATCCGTCTTCTGCGCCGACATGTGTGCGTGCTGACGGATCCCTGACGCTCGCGCGCTCTCAGGACGCCGTGTCCGACTGGCCGCTGTCGCTCGACTCCGACTTGCGGCCACCGGCCTCGAGGACGTCACCGGCGGGCAGCTCCTTGTGGCCGCCGAACTGCAGTCGCATAGCCGAGAGCACCTGGTTGGCGAACTTGTCCTCATCGCGCGACGCGAACCGCTCGAACAGCGACGCGGCGAGCACGGGCACCGGCACACCGACGTCGACCGCGGCCTTGACCGTCCAGCGGCCCTCGCCCGAGTCCGAGACGCGACCGGCCAGACCGTCGAGCGTGGGGTTCTCGTTCAGCGCGGTCGCGGTCAGGTCGAGCAGCCACGACGAGATCACCGATCCGCGGCGCCACAGCTCGGTGACCTTCGCGGTGTCGATCGGGAACTGGTAGAACTCCGGCTCTTCGAGCGGGGCGACCTCGGCCGAGTGCTCGGCCTCGCGCACGCCGGCATCTGCGTTCTCGATCAGGTTGAGGCCCTCGGCGATCGCGGCCATGATGCCGTACTCGATGCCGTTGTGCACCATCTTCACGAAGTGCCCCGCACCGGCGGGGCCGCAGTGCAGGTACCCCTGCTCCTCGGGGGCCAGGTCGCCGGTGCGGCCCGGCGTGCGCTCGATCTCGCCGACTCCGGGCGCGATGGTCTTCAGCAGCGGCTCGATGTGCTGCACCGCGGCATCCGACCCGCCGACCATCAGGCAGTACCCGCGCTCGAGACCGAAAACGCCGCCGCTCGTGCCGACGTCGACGTACTCGAGGCCGCGCTCGCGCATCGCGACGGCGCGGCGCACGTCGTCGCGGTAGTTCGAGTTGCCGCCGTCGATGATGATGTCGCCCTCGTCGAGCAGGTCGGCGACCTGGTCGACGATCCTGCCGGTGAGGCCGGCGGGGACCATCAGCCAGATGACGCGCGGTGCCTCGAGCTTCGAGACGAAGTCGTTCAGGTCGCTCGCGCCGACCGCACCGTCGGCGACGAGCGCCTCGACGGCCTCCTGGTTGACGTCGTAGCCGACGCATTCGTGTCCGTCGCGCATCAGACGGCGCACGATGTTGGCGCCCATTCGTCCGAGTCCGATCATTCCCAGCTGCATCATGTCTCCCGTCGATTCGGCGTTCCCATCGTCACGCACGGCCGGACGGCCTGGCAACCCCTGCGCCCGCGTGCTCCGTGGGCGCTAGGGTGTGCGGATGGTCAGTCGTGAGTCGCTCGCCGCGCAGCGGACGGATGCGGCCGCGCGCGCCGCGCATGCGGCATCCGCCCTCGCTTCGCTCGTGCACGACCGTCAGGGCTCGAACGACGACGACGAGCACGACCCGGAGGGCGTCACCCTGTCGTCGGAGTGGTCGCGCCTGTCGGCGCTGGCCGATGCAGCGGCCGACGAGGTGCGTCAGTACGACGAGGCTCTCGAGCGGTGGGATGCCGGTGCGTACGGCGTCTGCGCTTCGTGCGGCCGCCCGATTCCGGAGGCGCGGCTGGAGGTGCGGCCGTTCGCGCGCCTGTGCGTGCCGTGCGCGGAGAAGGCCGGCTGACGGTGTGAAGGCCGGCTGACGCGCGCCGGGTCGGGGGGCACCGCCCTCTCGGATGCGGCTCAGAATCGGCCGTCGCGCACGGCCCATTTCGTCGGCTTGGATGAAAGCGGCAGACCTCGCTGGATCCACTGCGCCTGCCACTGCACCAGCTGCGCTGCCGACACATCGGGGTAGCCGAACAGCCGCATGCACTTCGTCGAGTCGCTCAGCAGAGCGCTGCTCTCGGGCTGCCCCTCGAGCACGGGCTCTGCGTGCAGCAGCAGTCCGAACTCGCGCGCCAGCTTCTCGACACTCAGCAGCTCGGGCCCGGCGAGGTTGACGATGAAGGGCTCGGGTGCAGCGTGACCGAGGCTGCGGAGCACCACCTCGTTCGCGTATCCCTGCCATACGACATTGACGTTGGCGGTGGCCAGAGAGACCGGCTCCCCGGACGCGACTGCCTGGCCGATGTCGGCGAGCACGCCGTATCTCAGGTCGACCGCGTAGTTCAGACGAACGATCGCGACCGACGTTCCCCGCTCTCGAGCAGCGAACTCGAACACCCGCTCCCGCCCGAGACACGACTGGGCGTACTCCCCGATCGGGGCCGGAGTCGTCGTCTCATCCGCGCCGCCGGTGGTGGGCGCCACGAACGGGTAGACGTTCCCCGTAGAGAACACCACGATCGTCGCGCCCCGGTACCGACGGGCGATCCGGTCGGGCAATGCGGCGTTGACCTCCCATGCCCATGAGGCATTGGTCGCCGCCCCGAACTTCGCGCCGACCATGAAGATCACGTCATCGGCATCCGGAAGGGCGGAGAGGTCGTCGCTGTCGACGAGGTCGAAGGGGATCACCGTGACCCCCGCCGCCTCGAGCCGATCGCGAGACTGCCCATCACCGAACCGCGATACGGCGTAGACCCTGTCACCGGTCCGACCCGCGGCGTCCATCGCGCGACGGGCGAGGATGGCGAGAGTGGGCCCCATCTTGCCTCCCGCCCCCAGCAGCACCAGGTCTCCGCTGCGCCGCCTCATGTCGTCGATGAGCGACGAGCGCGGCTCGGTCAGCGCATCCTCCAGCTCCTGCTCCGACGTGAAACCATCTGCCCGGATCGATTCGCCGCTCATCCCGCTCCCTTGCTCTGAGAAATCGATTCAATTATGCCACAGTACTGTGATAATTCAATCACCAATCGCACATCACCCCCTCAATCGGGCCGTATCGCGGCGTCTCGACCCCGCGGCGCCGTTTGGCCATTGTGTTACGTTTACTCCACCGTCGATCAGCTGGGAGGGCACATGAACGATTCCGATCGCCTCTCGCTGCCGGCCCGCACAGCCGTGCATCTGCGCGACTCCGGCTCCGCGACCGTGACCGACCTCGCCCGCGCCCTCGACATCTCCCGCACCTCCGTCGAGAGCTCGCTCGCTCAGCTCTCTGCGATGGGGATCGTGACCGAGACGGCATCGCCGGCCGGACCGCGCACCGCCGGGCGCCCCGCGCGAACCTATGAGTTCCGGTCAGGAGCCGGAGTGGTCGCCGGCATCGACGTCGGCACTCACAGCGTGCGCGTTCTGCTCGCCGACCTCTCCGGAACCGTGCTCTCGAGGCACAGCTTCCCCGGCGTGGACACCGCATCGACCGGCGCCGAGCAGATCGACGCCGTCATCAGCCACCTGCGCACCGCTCTCGCCGCAGACGGAGTGGATCCGGCGGCTCTGCGTGCGATCGGCGTCTCCCTCCCCGGCATCGTCGACGTCAGTGGCCGGGTTCTGACCTCCGTGATCATCCCCGGGTGGGCGAGCATCGATCTGCCCGCGCAGTTCCAGAGTGCGTTCGGCTGCCCGCTGGCGATCGACAACGGCGTGCGTCTCGCCGCTCTGGCAGAACACCACCTCGGTGCGGCGCGCCTCGTCGACGACGTCCTCTACGTCTCGGTCGGCACACGCGTCGCGGCGGGAGCGATCCTCGGCGGACTAGCTCGACGCGGATCGCACAACGTGGCCGGCGACATCGGACGTCTCGCCGTCAGCCAGAGCGATCCCACGACGGGTGAGATCGTCTGGCGCACCGCTCCCACCGGCGAAGAGGTCGCCCAGCGGGCCGCATCCGGCGATCTGGACGCGCGCGACGAGATCGAGCAGCTCATCGACGACCTCGGTCGCAGCATCGCGCTGCTCACCATGGCCCTCGACCCCGCCATCGTCGTCGTCGGCGGCGGCATGTCCCTCGCACGCGATGCGTTCCGCGAGCCGCTGGCCCGTGCAGTCGCACGACACACCGCCCTTCCGTTCGAACTCCCCATCGTGAGCGCCGCGCTGGGCGCGGACGCGGCCGCCTACGGGGCGGTCGTGTTCGCCTTCGACCGATGCGCAGACGCGATCCACGGCGGCGTCGCGCTGCCGCGCCCGCGGATCGTTCCGCTCGCAGCAGGCTGAGCGAGTCGTCGCGCGAGAGCGGGCGTCCGCGAGAGCGGGCCGTCCGCGAGAGCGGGCGTCAGCCGTCCGCCACAGCCGCCAAGACCAGCTCCGCCGCCTGAAGGGTCTGCAGGGCGCCGTCGAGTCCTACACGCAGCTGCTCTCCGCCACGGATCGCTCGCATGAGTCCGAGGTACTGCGTCCGCAGGGCGGCATCGGCATCCACCGAATCCCAGCGGAACTCCCGGGTGCCACCTCGATCGTCGATGTGGACGAGCCCCGCCTGGGTGTCCTCGACCCAGGCGGTTCCTCGATCGCCGGTAAGGGTGAGCCTCATGCGCGGCCCACCTCTGGCGACCAGACTCGCCTCGAGAACGCCCAGGCTCCCGCCGGAAAAGCGCAGCGCCGCCGCGAGACTCTCCTCCACGTCGACGCCCGGGACGCGTGACGTCACCCGGAACCCGTGCGCCTCGTCCGGCACGCCGAGGAACCAGATCAGCAGGTCGAGGGCATGCCATCCGTGGTTCAGCAGGTTCCCTCCGCCCTCCGCCGATCTGCCGCGCCAGCCCGCGTCGGTGAAGTACGCATCGTCACGCCATACAGACGTGTCGAGATGGGCCGTGCCGACCCTCCCGAGCATCCCCTGACGAAGAGCCTCCTTCACGGCGGCTCCGCCCTCCTGAAAACGGCGTTGGCTGACGACGTCGACGAGCAGCCCCCGCCGATCCGCTTCCTCAGCCAGCGTCGCGCACTCGGCGACCGACCGCGCGAGAGGCTTCTCGAGCAGCACGTGCGCGCCCCCACGCAGGGCCTGGAGCGCGACGTCGACATGCGCCGCGGTGGGCACGATGACAGTGGCGATGTCGGGCTGCACCGCGACGCATGCCTGCTCGACGCCCGTGAAGGCCGTCGACTCGAACTCGGCGGCCAGCTGGCCCGCGCGCTGGGCGTCGCGATCGACGACCGCGACCAGCTCGAGCTCCGCGATGCCACGGATGGCGTTGGCGTGGGCGCGAGCATATGCCCCCGCACCGATGAGCACGACCTTCACGGGTCGACTCTCCTTTCCGACGATGCGCGATCGTCCCTTGACGTCAGTCGAGCACCGTCGAGTAATCGACGCCGTTGACCGTGAGGATGGAGGGTGCGAGAACGGCGACGCCGTTCACCTTGCGGAACAGCTGGTCACGAGCGACGATATCGGTCCCCACCTGCAGCAGGTCGCCATCCGGAGTCGTGACCGCGGATGAGTGCACGGTCGCCGACTGCTGCTGCGAGATCTTCGCCGACGCGGTCTCGGCCGCGAAGGTCTGAGCGTCGGCGAGCGAGGCGCATGCTCCGGTCCGCGCATAGAGGGTGACCGCTGCACGCTCCGCGAGCAGAGTGGTGCGGCTCGGCGAGGTGAACTGGGTTATCGCGAACCGCGCCATCCCGATATCCGACCCTGCCTGGTCGACCACGAAGGCGGCCTGCGGCGTCTGTCCGTCGATCCCGTCGGCGCGGAGCACGCGCACGGCGATGCAGCTGTCTCCCTCCCACAGAGTGACCGTCGAGGTGAGAGATGCGGGCGTCGAACCCAGCACCGTGGTGTCGACCACGCCACCATCGAGCAGAACTGCTTCGGATCCAGCCGGGATCATCACGTTCGTCTCGAACGACGAGGTCCGCGTTCCAGCCGGACGCAGATCCAGCTGGGTGAGCAGATCACCGCCCTTCTGTGCGGTCACCGGGTGCAGGATCGCGTGCAGGGGCGCAGATCCCGGGTAGGTCTTGCCATAGGGGTCTGTTCCTGCGGCCGGCACGATGCTCACCGTTCCGACCGCCGGATCGCTGCCGACCGCGCTGATGCTGATCGCCTTGTCATACGGCGTGGGTGCGCCCATACCGGGGATCACATTCGTGAAGCTCTCACTCGTGCTCCCCATCGCACGTCCGTCCTGAATGTAGGCGTAGCGGTCGAGGAAGCGATTCGGGTCGGTCTTCGCCTCGACGATCTTGGGAGAGGTGGTCGCCAGCGCACGATGTGCGGTACCCGGGTGATAGACCTCGCCGCCACGATAGGAGACGAGCACCTGGTAGTTGAAGACCGAGTACGAGTCGAGCGGTCGCGTGCGCCAGTCCTCGACCCGGAGGAAGTACGCAGGACCGCTGGAATGCGTCCAGTCGTACTCGCGGGATGACGATCCGGCCATCGTCTCGGAGGCGGGGAGGAAGTTCGCCGCGATGTCGTACCAGAAGAAGTCCAGCGCCTTGCGGAACTCGTCACGCAGCACGGGGTCCTGCACGTACCCGTGACCCATCATCAGCGCACCCAGGTCGATCCCGTAGTAGACCGTCGAACCGTACTCGCGGATGCCCCACTCCCGCGTGTACTGCAGCCAGTCCCGCCAGCGCTCGACCCCCGCCTGGTACAGCGCGGCATCACCCGCACCCTGACCGACGAGGATCATCTGCACATCGCGCAGGAGACGGGCGTTGGTGTAACCGAGCTGGGCGTGAGGCGCCTCGAGCGTCGAGCGGGAGGCGAGGACGAACCGGTCGCGGATCACCTGCTGCTGCGCCGGGGTGAACTGGGTGAAGTACTGAGGCGCGTTCAGGATGCCGGCGCCGAGAAGCAGCGAGAACGACGTCGCGTTGATCTCGGGCGTGCCGTTGGGCCCTACGACGACCTCCACCCCTGTTCCCGTCTGCGACGCTGTCCAGGCGGACGGGGCGTCATCGTCGATGGACGAGCCGCTGAGCGCCATGGAGTCGAGCGACACCTGCACGGCGAAGTTGGTGACCCCTCTCTTCTCGAGAAGTCGGAAGGAGACGGTCGTGCTGGCCGCGCCGGATGTCTGCGCTGAGACGTCGACGCTCACGTGCTCCCACGCGGTCGTACCGCCCGACACGTCGCGTTCCCAGACCACCTGTCCGCCGACCAGCGCCTGGAACACGTGGTAGTTGGCCTGCACCGCCGTGACCGAATCCCTGACATCGAACGTGAGCACATGGGGCCCCGCCTCGAGCTCGGCCGTGCGCGCGACCTGCGATGCCGCTCCCGCCGACGTCGGTGTGCTCGGCGCGACGGTGAACTGGTGGCACTCCACGCCGTACCAGCAATCGCCCCAGATGTCGTTCGGCAGCGAACCGTACGCCTCGTGCGAGGGGTCCATGATCTGATGGTCGAGCACCAGCTGCAGCGCCTCCCACGCCGCCACCGGGTCGGAGTGCTCGGCGAGCTCATGGGCGACGACGCTCATCATCCGTCGTGCAGTCACCTGTGGTGTCCGCTCGTACATGGAGGCCTGGAAGTCGTCCACCTCGGCTACCACGCCCTGAGCGATCTCTCCCAGACGGTCCTGCCACGTCACGGTCGTCGCACCGCTGGGGGAAGCGGCCGCCGAAGCGATCGTCCCTGTCGCGAGCGCAGCGGTCAGTACTGCCGCGCTGAGCGCGGTCCATCGTCGAAACGTCATCGTCTCTCCTTCGTGGGCTGTAGATGCGGGGGAACGTGCTCAGCCCTTGAGACCGCTGAAGGCGATGCCCTCGATGACGCGGCGCTGCAAGAGGATGAACACGATGAGGATGGGGATGGTCGCCATGACGCTGCCGGCCATGATGACGGGGTAGTCGGTGATCTGGTCGCCTTGCAGCGTGGCGAGACCTACGGTCAGCGTCATGGTCTCCTGCCGGGTGTTCACGATCAGCGGCCACATGAGGTCGTTCCAGGAGTAGAGCACGGCGAGCACGGCGAGCGTGACCAGTGCTGGGCTCGCCAGGGGCAGCGTGACGTGCCAGAACGATCGCCATGGATTGCAGCCGTCGAGTTCTGCTGCCTCGTCAAGCTCCATCGGCAGGGTCAGGAAGTACTGGCGCAGCAGGAAGGTGCCGAACGCGTTGAACATTCCCGGGACGATCAGCGCCTGGAGGGTGTTCAGCCAGCCGAGGCTCGACATGATCTGGAACTGCGGCAGGAGGAACAGCTCACCCGGCACCATGAGCACCGAGAGGAACACGATGAAGATCAGGTCCCTGCCGGGGAATCGCAGACGCGCGAACGCATAGGCGGCGAGCGCGCAGAACACGAGCTGCGCGATGGTCCTGCCCAGTGTCATCAGCACGGTGTTGACGAACATCTGCCCGAAGGGCAGCACGTCGAACACCTCGGCGTAGTTGGCGAGATCCCAGACCTCGGGAAGCATCGTCGGGGGCACGAGGATCGATTCGCCGTAGGTCTTCACGCTGGTCAGCGCCTGCCATGCGAACGGGAACACCATCAGCAGCGCCCCTGCGGCGAGCACGAGGTGGCTGACCGTCGACACCGCGACGTCTCTGGGTCGACGGGGCGCGGTCGCGACACGATCACGCATAGTGGACCACCTTCTTCTGGACGGCGAACTGCGCGAGCGTCAGCAGCATGATCAGCACGAGGAGCACGACGGCGATGGCGGCGCCGTACCCCTTGTCGTTGAGCTCGAACGTGCGCTCGAAGAACAGATAGACGATCGTCTTCGCCTGCGGCAGGGCTGGATTCATCCGCCCGATCATGATGAAGACGAGGTCGAAGATCTGAATCGAGCGCATGACCGTGATGACTGTCAGGAAGAACGTCGTGGGGCTCACGAGAGGAACGGTGACCGAGATGAACTGGCGCAGCCCGCCTGCGCCGTCCAGCGCGGCCGCCTCATAGATCTCCGGTGGGATGCTGCGCAGCCCGGCCGAGAGGATGACGACGTTGTAGCCGATCACCGACCAGATCCCCACGATGACCATCGCGAACATCACGGTGTCGCCGTTGCTGATCCAGTTGGTGCCGCTGAGCCCGATGCCGCTGAGCGCGGCGTTGAGCACGCCGAACTCGCCGTTGTAGATCCAGCGCCACATGATCGCGATGGCGACGGGCATGGTCACCATCGGCACGAAGTACAGCACCTGATAGACCGATCGTCCTCTCAGCCCCGGCCTGTTGAGCATGGCGGCGATCACGATGCTCAGCGGCACCGAGACCAGCACTCCGAGGGTGTAGAGCCCGCTGTTGCCGAGGGTGCGGTAGAACTCCTCGTCGGCCATCAGCCGGAGGTAGTTCTCCCAGCCGACCCACTCCTGACCGCCGAACGGCTTCCACTCGGTGAAGCTGAAGGCGATGCTCTGGACCACCGGCCAGAGGTAGAAGATCCCCAGGCCGAGCCCGAGCGGGGCGATCATCAGGTACCCCCAGAGAACATGTCCGGGGCGATAGCGACGAGGTCTGCGCAGGCGTGACACGTCTTCTCCGTTCTCAGAGAGTGGGGCCGGGTCGGGTTGCCCGACCCCACCGCGATAGCACTACCGCTCTTCAGCGAGGACTGCGTCGATGTCGCTCGTGAGCTGAGCGAGACCAGCGTCGAGAGGCACCTCGCCACCGAGGATCTTCGTCATCGCGTCGACCTCGAGACTCGTCCACTTCGGCGTGTTGAGGGTGGCGGGCAGCGCGAACGCGGCTCCCAGGGACTCCTCGTAGAGCTCGGTGAGCGCGAAGGGCGAGCCCTCGGCCCAGTCCCGCCACTTGTCTCCGAAGGCCGGGGCCTTGTCCTGCACGTCGATGCGGATCTGCGCCGCCTGCTCCGAGGCGGTGAACGCGGCGAACCTGGCGGCCATCTCGAGGTTGGGCGACTTCGCGTTCACGGCCGACACCAGCGAGTTCACGCTGACGCCTTCTCTGGCGCCGGCCGGCAGGGGCGCCACATCGACGATGGATGCGAGCGCAGCATCGTCGGTGTACGGACCGACGTTCCACGTGCCGCTGTAGTACATCGCGAGCTTGCCGCTCGGGAACAGCTGGTGTGCGGGCGTCTCGGCCAGCTGCGCCACGCCGGGAGAGTGTCCCGCTTCGATGAACTGGCGCCAGAACTCGATGCCAGCCTTCGCCTCGGCCGTGTCCCAGTTGCTGCTGCTGCCGTCGGCCGAGAGCGCCTCGGTGCCCGCCTGATACACGGTGTTGTAGTAGTTGGACTGCGAATCGACGCTCGCCGCGATGCCGAAGACGCCGTTCGCCGGGTCGGTGAGTGCCGCAGCGGCGGTCTTCACGTCGTCCCACGTCCATTCGGCCGTCGGGTAGGCGAGACCGGCGGCATCGAAGAGCTGCTTGTTGTACCAGAGGCCGATCGTGTCGAGGTCCTGGGGCAGTCCGTACTGCGCGCCATCCCAGGTGTACTTCTCGACGATCGACTCCGGATACTCGCCCAGGTCGATGGACTCCGCCTCGATCACGTCGTCCAGCGGGGCCAGCACGCCATTGCTGGCGTACAGGGGCAGGTTGAGGTGATTCATCCAGAACACGTCAGGTGCCGAATCGCCCTGGAGCGAGGTCTGCAGCTTCGTCCAGTACTCGCTGATCGGCGTGAGCTCGATCTCGATCGTGACTCCGGGGTTGGCCTTCTCGAAAGCGTCTGCCATGGCGCGGAACGTCGGCTCCTGGTTGACGTTCCACATCCCGTACCGCAGCACGATCTCATCGGAGCCGTTCGGGTCTCCGCCCTTGACCGTGCCTCCGGCGCAGGCCGTGAGCGCGAAGAGCGCTCCGATCCCCGCGATGGCGCTCAGCCGGTGAATGCCCTTCATGTCTTCCTCCATCGGTCGGCACGCCGCTCCAGTGCGGCGTCGCGTGTTACTTCAGCCATTCGTGTCTGTGGGCCTGGATGAACTCGTCGTCCCCGGCCCACGGGTAGCGTGCGAAAGCGTCATCGATCAGCGCCTGCTGCCCCGGCGACAGGACTTCTTCCGGGTCAAGGCAGAGCATGCTCGGCAGAAGGCCCTGCCTGTGCAGGATGGCGTTCACGCCGGCGATGCATCCTCGGAAGTCGTGCGCGACATCGAAGACCGCTGCGTTCACAGCGGTCAGCTGCGGTGCCGAGCGGATGACGGCCCGCGCCGCAGCCGCGTCGCCCCGGCGCGCTGCGTGCACGGTGTCGAGCATCTTCACGGCGGCGCGCGTTCCCACGGCCCACTGGCCCAGGAGCCCTCCGTCGAACCAGCGGGTGCCGCGCGGCGTCTCGAACGGCGTGAAGAGGTCGCCGAGGATGTTGTCGTCGTTGCCGGTGTAGAGCGCGACATCGTCTGCCCGGTCGGAGTTCAGCACGGCTTCGACCACGTCGAGCGTGCGGTAGCGATCGAAGGGGGCGACCTTGACCGCCACGACGTTCTCGATCTCGACGAACGAGCGCCAGAAGCCGGCCGAGAGCCGGGGGCCCCCGATCGCCTCCTGCAGGTAGAAGCCGATGACAGGCAGGATCTCGGCGACGGCGCGGGCCCGCTCGAGCATCTCCTGATCGGTGAGCTGCCGGTGACGCGGCGGAGACAACAGCACGGCCTCATAGCCCAGTGCGGCGGCGAGCTCGGCCTCGGCGACCGCTTGAGCTCGATCACCGGCGACCCCTGCCACACGCAGCATCGACGGATTCTCGTGCAGCACCTCGGCCGAGACAGCGAGCACAGGCTCGAGGAGTCCGAACTCCGGCAGACGGATCTCGAACTGGGTGGTGTGCACTCCCACCGCGATGCCTCCCGCACCCGCGGCTGCGTAGTACCGGGCGACGGCGCGCTGGTGGCGGGGCGCGAAACGCCGGTGGTCGTCGAGGGCGAGCGGCATCGCGGGGATCACCATCCCCTCGCGGAGGAGTCCCACGATCTCCGCGCGGCTCCGGGCAGAGCGCACGCGCTCGTGATCCCGTCGTTCGGTTTCGACTGCCACAGTCCAGCACCACTTCCGTTCGCTCGAGTCGGGGCTGACCGACTGAGTTATAACACTTAGGTTTGATAATTACCGAATGATCCCGACATGTCAACCCACCGATGGAATATTCTCGTTGGAGTATTCATCAGCCCATCTCGCGGTCATGCTGCACCACCCCGACGACCGCCTCTGTCGGAAAGGACACCGATGACCACCGACCTCACCCGCCTGCGCGAACTGCTGCACGACGAGACACCGCTGAACTGGGTGCTCACGGGCGACTCGATCACGCACGGGCTGATCCACACTCAAGGCGAGCGCAACTACGTCGACCACCTGCACGAGCTCATCCGGGGAGATCTGGCCAGGGTGCGCGACGTCGTGATCAACACCGCGATCAGCGGCTGGCGGATCGTGCAGCTGCTCGAGGACTTCGACCGTCGCGTCGCCACCTGGCGCCCGCACGTGGTCACCCTCATGGTCGGCACGAACGACTGCTCGACGGGCGGGGTGTTCCCGATCATAGAGCCCGCCGATTTCGCGGCCTCGCTCACCGAGTTCGTCACACGCGTGCGCGAGACCGGCGCTGTCCCCGTGCTGATGACCCAGCCCGCGGTCGACGTGACGAATGCGCCGGAGCGCGCACGGATCGCCGACTTCGCACAGGCCTTGCGCGACGTCGCCGATCACCACGAGACGATCCTGGTCGACAACTTCGCGCGCTTCGCCGAGCTCGGAACGGGGCGCACCGGCGGCATCCCGTGGGGCCTGATGAACGACCCGTTCCACCCCAATGCCACCGGGCATGCGGTCATCGCCGCGGAGGTCGCGAGCGTTCTCGACCTGCGTCCGCTGCCCACGCAGAATCGCGTGCGCGCCGACCTCGCGAACCGCATCGCACGGGTCTGACGAAGGCGCCCTCGCCGCACGGGCGCCCGCCCGCCTGGGAGGAGAACGCACGCACGGGAGGACTCCTGAGCAGAAGGAGTCCTCCCGTGGGCGCGAACTCCTCCCGAGCAGGTCGGGTGGCCGAGCGTCAGGCGAGCGTGAGGAACAGCTTCTCGAGCTCCTGCACGCTGGGCGCGCCCTCGTCGGCGTCCTCGGTGATGCAGTGCTTCAGTGCCGTGCCGATCACCGCGAACCCGGCG
The DNA here is from genome assembly GCF_014084045.1 of Microbacterium esteraromaticum. Lineage (NCBI taxonomy): Bacteria > Bacillati > Actinomycetota > Actinomycetes > Micrococcales > Microbacteriaceae > Microbacterium > Microbacterium esteraromaticum. Next base: position 1,311,982 of record NZ_CP043732.1, on the reverse strand, counting down.
CGGTCGATCGCCTTGCCCACGGCCGCAAGCTGGATCACGACGTCGCGGCAGTCGGCATCCGTCTCCATCGCGTCGATCACCGCGCTGAGCTGACCTCGGGCGCGCTTGAGCCGATTCACGACCTTGCGGATCTCCTCATCGGGTGCGGTGCTCATGCGGACTCCTTCTCAAGAGCGCGGTCTGCGGCGAGCATCCTGGTCCCCGCCGCCCACGTCAGGTATCCGCCGTCGAGATTGCGCGCGTCGCGGCCGTGCTGGCGCAGCAGACGCACGGCGGTGTGCCCACGCTGACCGACCTGGCAGTGCACGATCAGCTCCCCGGCGGGCAGGCCGCCGAGGCCCTCACGCAGCTCGTCGACCGAGATGTTCACGCTCCCCGGGATCGCGCCCGCCTCGTGCTCCGCGGCGCTGCGCACGTCGAGCACGGTGGCCCCGGCGGCGACAGCCGCCTCGAGCTCATGCCACTGGATCGATCCGGTCAGCCCGGACGCCGCGTTGTCGGCGATGTAGCCGAGCATGTTCACCGGGTCCTTCGCCGATCCGAACTGCGGCGCGTAGGCGAGCTCGAGCCTGCTCAGCTGCGACGCCGTGAGCCCTGCCTGCATCGCGGTCGCGATCACATCGATGCGCTTGTCGACGCCGCGGCGTCCGATCACCTGCGCGCCGAGGATCAGGTCGGACGAAGGATCGACGAGCAGCTTCATCGTCAGCCGCTCGGCCCCCGGGTAGTAGCCGGCGTGATCGGAGGGATGCGCGTGGATCACTCGGTGGGGGCGATCGGCATCCCGAAGCCGCTTCTCGCTCCATCCCGTCATCGCGACGGCGAGGTCGAAGACTCCGACGATCGCCGTGCCGAGCGCGGGCATCCCGTCGGCCGGAGGGCCGTCGAGCAGGCCGGCGTCGACGGCGATCGCGTCGGCCGCCATGCGCCCATGCCGGTTCGCGAGGCCCGCCATGGTGACGAGCGTCGGCTCGGCCGACACGGCGTCGACCTTCTCGACGGCGTCACCGACGGCGAAGATGCGCGGGTCGCTGGTGCGCTGCATCGCGTCGACCGCGATGCCGCCGGTCGGTCCTGTGGCGAGTCCGGCGCCGACGGCGAGGGATGCCGCAGGGCGCACCCCCCTGGCATCGATGACGATGTCGGCGACGAGCGTCGTGCCGTCGTCGAGGTGCACGCCCTCGGCATCCAGCGACTCGACCGACGTGCGCAGTCGCAGGTCGACGCCCCGGGCGCGGAGCTCGCCGACGACGACCTCCGCCATCTCGACGTCCAGGGGGCTGAGCGGATGCGTTCCGTGCTGCACGAGCATGACCTCGAGGCCCCTCCGCACGAGGTTCTCGACCGCCTCGAGGCCGATGAACCCGCCGCCGACGACGACCGCCCGGCCGGCGTCGGGCAGGGTGGCGAGCGCATCGGTGATGCGATCGACGTCGTCGATCGTGCGCAGGGTCGAGACGACCGGCGCGCCCTGCTGCTGCTCGAAGGCGGCGCGCGGCGCGGCGCCCGTGGCGATCACGACGTGGTCGTACGGCTCGTCGACGACCGTGCCGGTCGCCACATCCCGGATGCTGACGGTGCGGGCATCCCGATCGATCCCCACCGCCTCGGCGCCGGTGCGCACGTCCAGGGCGAACCGCGACCGCAGCGAGGCGGGCGTCTGAAGCAGCAGCGACTCGCGCTCGGCGATCACCCCGCCGACGTAGTACGGCAGCCCGCAGTTGGCGAAGCTGACGTGGTCGCCCTGCTCGACGACGATGATCTCGGCGTGCTCGTCGAGCCGCCGCAGGCGGGTCGCAGCCGACATCCCGCCGGCCACTCCTCCGATGATGATGACGCGCACGTGGTCAGCCCTTTCCGAGCAGCCGGGCGAAGAAACCGGACCGCCTCTCGTGCCCGCGGCACCTCTCGCCTGACGGGATGCCCGCCATCACGCTGTCGACATGCTGGCCGCAGCCCGCCCAGGTCGTCTTGCCGCACTGGCGGCACGTCACTGCTCGGCACATGGTGGTCTCCTCGTTCGGGTGCGGGACCAGCTTAGGAGATACCCCCGGGGGTATCTGTGTGCAGCCTGAGCCGGCCACGCTCGCCTCGGCGCCTGTTGGGGAGGAGAACTCCCCAACAGGAGGAAGCATTCAGCGCAGGGCGTCCGTCTGAACATGAGAACTCCTCCCCAGCGGGCTTCGCCTTCGGCCGGGCCCGCCACCGAACTAGGCTGATCGCATCATGGACCAGTTCTGGAACGGCGTCGGGGAGTTCGTCGGCAGCTTCTGGTGGCTCGCCTTCCCCCTGATGGGCGTCGCCGGCGGCATCGGCAAGTCGTGGGAGCGCGCCTCGAAGCGCCGCCACGAGCGACGCCTCGAGACCCTGCGCCTGAAGGGCGAGATCAAAGCCGCGCAGCTCGCCGCGCGCGGCGGCACACCCCTGCAGGCGAGGCAGAATGCACGCCAGGCCGCGGCCGACGAGCGCAACGCGACCCGCGAGCTGCTCGAGAAGCTCTTTGCCGAGCACGACGAGATCACGGCCCGCTGGCTCGACTACGAGCTCGATGTGGCCAAACTCATCGCCTTCCCCGCCATGAGCGACGGCCGTCAGCCGCTGACCGCCGCCTTCCTGCGTGCGAAGAAGACGGCCGACACCCTGCGGCCGGCGTCGGCGGATGCCCAGCTCAGCGAATCCGAGATCGCCGAGTACCTCGACGCGGTCGGCAGCTACGCCGTCGCATTCGACGTCGCCGAGCGTGACGCCCGCCGCCTGCGCGACGCGAACTTCAGCGAGGTCGAGCGCAAGCGCCTCGACCGCGCCCGGCACCTGCTCACCGTCGCCCTCGACGACGCCGCCACACAGGCCGAGCGCAACCTGGCCTACAAGCGGGTGCGCGAGGAGCTCGACGGCCTGATCCTGCTCTCCGACGAGGCTGTCGACGTGCTCGAGCAGAAGGTCGCTGGACAGCTCGGCCCGGCGCAGGGCTCCGGCTCCGCCGCGCCCCGCGCGAGCACGGCATCCGGCTCTGCGGCGCCCGTCGCCGAGCCCCGGCCGGAGCCGATGCCGCTGCATCGGGACGAGCCGCGGACATGAAGGTCGAGAACGTCACCGGCCCGATCGCAGGACACGCCGAGGGTCCGGTCTGGGCGGCTGCGTGGAGTGGGCTCCGGTGGGTGGATGCCGCCGCCGGCGACCTGCTCACGCTGCGCGACGACGGCGTGACCCGCCAGCACGTCGACGACGAGTTCGTCGCCTTCGTGCGCCCGCGGCGCTCGGGCGGCTGCGTGGCCGCCGGCGCCCGCACCCTGTATCTCGCCGACGAGGCCGACGGAGAGCCCCGCGCGGTCGCACGACTGGGCGACGACCCCGGAGTGCGGATGAACGACGGATGCTGCGACCCCGACGGACGACTGCTCGCGGGCTCCATGGCGTACGACGAGAGGCCGGGCGGCGGGTCGCTGCAGCGAATCGCCGCAGACCTCTCGATCAGCACCGTGCTGCCGTCGGTGACCATCTCGAACGGCATCGCGTTCACGTCCGAGGGCTCTCACGCGTACTACGCCGACACGGCGACCGGCCGGATCGACGTGTTCGACGTCTCGGATGGCGACCTCGTGAACCGACGGCCGTTCGTCTCGGTCCCCTCCGAGGTCGGCGCACCAGACGGACTGTGCGTCGCGGCCGACGGCAGCGTGTGGGTGGCGCTGTGGGGCGGATCCGCCGTGCACGGCTACGACGGATCGGGGGGTCTGATCGAGAGCATCCGGCTGCCGGTGCCGCAGGTGAGCGCCTGCACGTTCGGCGGGCCGGGTCTGAGCACGCTGTTCATCACGACGTCGGCACAGGGCCTCGACCCCGACCACGGCACCGACGCCGGATCGCTGTTCGCGGCCGACCTCGGCATCCGGGGCCTCCCGCCCCTCCCCTTCGCGGGCTGACCGCCCGTTCCTCGTCTTCGCCGACACCCCTGGTTCTCGCCGACACCCCCAGGTGGGGACGGCCATACCTGGGGGTGTCGGCGATACCTGGGGGTGTCGGCGATACCTGGGGGTGTCGCCGGCGGGTGAGGGTCGTAGGCTCGGGCGCATGGAGAACACGCTGCGGGTCGGCATCGTCGGAGCGGGTGGCATCGCGCCGCCGCACATCGAGGGCTGGCTCGCGCTGGGCGCTCAGGTGAGCATCCTGCGCCGTACGGATGCCGAGGCGCTGGCCGACCGCTACGGCATCCGGATCGTCGGGGGTCTCGACGAGCTGATCGGTGCGGTCGACGTCGTCGACATCATCAGCCCCACCTCGACGCACCTCGGCATCGCCCGCGCGGCCTTCGCCCGCGGTCGGCACGTCGTGTGCGAGAAGCCGCTCGCAGTGAGCACCGCCGATGCGCGATCGCTCATCGACGCCGCGGATGAGGCCGGAGTCAGGCTCTTCCCCGCGCACGTCGTGCGGTACTTCGAGGGCTATCGCGACCTGCACGCGCGCATCGGCACGGTCGGCAGGCTCACCGAGCTGACCTTCCGCCGCACGGTCGCCGCTCCCGACTCGGCGTGGTTCTATGCCGAGGATGCCGGCGGCGGGGTCATCCGCGACCTGATGATCCACGACATCGACCAGGCGCTGTGGCTGGCGGGATCCGTCGTCGAGGTGTCGGCCACGCAGGATCCCCCGCGGTCGGCGGCCGGGTGTCGCCGCCGGTCTCGGCGCACGTCGCGCTCACGCACGCGAACGGTGCGATCAGCCACCTGCGCGCCGACTGGCTCGAGCCGGGCACGCCGTTCCGGTCGACGGTCGAGGTCGCCGGTTCCGATGGCATCCTGCGTCACGACACCGACGTCGACCCGATCGGGCCAGAGCCGTACCGTGCGCAGCTTGCCGACTTCGCCGACGCGATCCGCACCGGCCGCGACGCGCGCGTGACGGCCGAAGACGGGCTGGCCGCGGTCGCCCTGGTGGATGCCGCCTATGCATCCCTCGCGGGAAGGCGTCCCGTCACGTTCTGACCGCGCCTCACCCCTGCAGGGGTGAGGAATCGCGCAGGCCCAGCGGGCGCACGAGCACATGTCTGCGGTCGCGCACTCAGACGGCGCTCTCGGTCCAGCCCTCGTCCGGAGGAGAAAGCACGGATGGGAGGAGCTTTCGCGGGGAAAGCTCCTCCCATCCGTGCGAAGTCCGCCGCAGGTGGTGCAGCGGAGAACGCGATCAGATCACTTGATCACGTCGGGGTACTCCTTCAGCCACGCCTTCACGGCCTCGCGCTCCTTGCCCTCGCCGTACTCGTTGACGACGAGGTCTTCGAGCGCACCGTACTGCTCGTCGTCCAGCTGGATGCTCTCGATGAGCTCGGCCGCCTCGGGGAACTCCTCGGCGAAGCCCTTGGTGCCAAGGAAGTGCAGGCCCTCCGACTCGCCCATCAGGCCGTTCGGGTCTTCCAGGTCCTTCACGGGGAACGCGTCGTTGGCCCAGAACGGACGCCACAGCGTGACGACGATGTCCTCCTGCGCATCGGTCGCCTTCTTCAGCTCGGTGAGCATGGCGGCCGTCGACGAGGTGATCAGCTCGTACTCGCTGTTCAGACCTGTCTCGCCGAGCATCTTGGTGGTCTGCTTGGTGAGACCCGCGCCCGGCTCGATGCCGATGATCTTGCCGTCGTAGTCGGCGCCCTTGCCCTTGAGGTCGTCGATCGAGGTGAGCGACGAGTACTCGGGCACCGCGATGGTCAGCTTCGCGTTCTCGTAGTACGTGCCGAGGTCTTCGATGTCGTCGCCGTACTCGTCCATGTACTCGGCGTGGGTGAGCTCGGGCCAGGCCGACGGGTAGATGTCGACGTCGCCCTGCGCGAGACCGGTGTACAGCGGGCCGGCGTCGGTGAGGGTCTTCATCTCGACGTCGTAGCCGAGCTCCTCGAGCTTGTTCTCGAGCAGGTACGCGGTGCTGAGACCGTCGGTCCACGACGGCAGGAAGCCGAGCGTGATGGTTCCCTTGTCGCCCGTGGAGCCCTCGGCGTCGCCGCCGCCGGTGCCGCCGGTGCCTCCGGCGCCGCCGGGAGCGCAGCCGGTGAGTGCGAGCGAGCCGATGGCCCCGATGGCCAGGAGTGCTGTGATCTTCTTCTTCACGATGTTCTCTCTCTGTTGCGTATAGGTGATTGCGGGTGTTGCGGGATGCGGGTCTCAGGCGGGCTGCAGTGCGGCATCCGGAGCCGGGACGGATGCCGCGGCTCGGCGCTGCGCGTCGCGGCGACGAGCCATGATGCCGAGCAGCGACGCATGGTTCTCGGCCGGGGTTCCGAGTGCTGCGGTGACGCGGTCGAGGAAGACCGCGATCAGCACGACCCCGAGCCCGGCCTCGACGCCCTTGGCGATGTTGATGGTCGAGATCGCCTCGACGACCATCTTTCCGAGGCCGTCGGCGCCCGCCATGCCGGCGATGACCGCCATCGACAGGGCGAGCATGATCACCTGGTTGATGCCGGCCATGATGGTCGGCATCGCGAGCGGCAGCTGGATGCCGCGCAGGATCTGCCCCGGCTTCGCGCCGAACGCGTGACCCGCTTCGACCGTCTCGCTGTCGACGCCGCGGATGCCGAGCTCGGTGAGCCGGACGCCGGGAGGCAGCGCGAAGATGATGGTCGCGACCATGCCGGGCACCACGCCGATGCCGAAGAACACGATGGCGGGGATCAGGTAGACGAACGCCGGCATCGTCTGCATGAAGTCGAGCACGGGCTTGAGCAGGGTGCGAACGGTCGCGTTGCGCGCCGACCAGATGCCCAGCGGCACCGCGATCAGCACGGCGACGACGGTCGCGACGAGCACGAGAGACATGGTCTGCATGGCAGGCACCCAGAGATCCATGCCGACGATGAGCAGCAGCGAGACGGCCGTGCCGATCGCGAGCTGCCACGAGCGCACCAGCCACGCGATGAGGGCTGCGATCGCGATGATCGCGGCGAAGTGCACCGACAGCAGTCCCATGGTGAGGCCGTTGACCAGCCAGCCGAAGACGAAGGCGACGCCGTCGAGCAGTCCGTCGAGGTTGTCCTTGACCCAGTCGACGAAGGCGGCGACCCAGGTTCCGATCGGGATGCGGAAGTCCATCAGCGCACCTCCTCGGTGTCGGCGGCACCGGCTGTGCCGGCGGTGGTCGAGTCCTCCGCGGCCGCCTCGGTGACGGCACTCGCCTCGGCGAGCACCTCATCGATCACGGCCTGCGGCATGGGGTTCAGCGGCAGGGTCAGCTCGCCGGTCGCGCCGGGCCCTGGGCCGAGGGCTGCGAGCAGGGTGACGCGCGGGATCACACCGGTGAGGCGCCCCTCGGCATCCGTCACCGCGAGCGGCAGGGGCGACTCGACCGACGGGATGAACAGGTTCATCAGCACCTCGTTCTCGTCGACCACCTGCGGCACGGGCTTGAGGATGGATGCCAGAGACGACTCGCCCTTGCGGACCAGCTTGACGGCGTCGCGGTCGGTGACGATGCCGACGAGCTTGCGGTCGCGGCCGACGACGTAGGTCGCCGACATGTAGGCATCCCGCATCTGGCGAAGCGCCGTGCGGGGGCCGGCCGACTCGGCGACGACGGGTCGCGGGCGCTCCATGACGTTCGAGGCCGTGAGCACGCGGGCGCGGTCGACGTCCTGCACGAACTGCTCGACATAGTCGTTGGCGGGGTCGGTGAGGATGTCTTCGGGCGTGCCGATCTGCACGATGCGGCCGTCGCGCATCACGGCGATGCGGTCGCCGAGGAACATCGCCTCGTTCAGGTCGTGCGTGATGAACACGATGGTCTTCTGCAGCTTGGCCTGCAGCTCGACCAGCTGCTCCTGCATCTCACGGCGGATCAGCGGGTCGAGGGCGCTGAATGCCTCGTCCATGAGCAGGATGTCGGTGTCTGCAGCGAGCGCCCTGGCGATGCCGACGCGCTGCTGCATGCCGCCGGAGAGCTCGCTGGGCAGCTTGTCGCCCCAGCCCTCCAGGCCCACGAGGGCCAGGATCTCGTCGGCCTTGCGCAGTCGCTCCGTCCTGCCGACTCCCTTCAGCTCGAGCGGGTACGCGACGTTGGCGGCGACCGTGCGGTGCGGCAGCAGTGCGAAGTGCTGGAACACCATCGACACGCGGTCGCGACGGATGTCGCGCAGCCGCGACGCCGGAATGCCCGTGATCGCGTCGCCGCCGATCGTGATGCTTCCCGCGGTCGCGTCGTGCAGGCCGTTGAGCATGCGGATGATGGTCGACTTGCCGGATCCGGACAGGCCCATGATGACGAAGATCTCACCGCGGTTGACGGTGAAGCTCGCGTCGATCACGGCGGCGGTGCCGACGTCCTGCACCTCGGTGCGGGTCTCACCGGCTTTCAGACGCTTGACGGCCTGCTGCGGATTCCGGCCGAAGACCTTGTAGATGTTGCGCGCTTCAAGAGCGGTTTCGGACACGTTTCCCCCGTTGCCCACCGACTTCTTCGGGTCTCGGCGGGCCGCTTCGGTTACGCCCGGGTGACGTTCTCAAGGCCGTTTCGACAACGCTGCACTGGCGGCACAGACGAGGATTTCGGATCCCCGCGATAGAACATCGACCGTACGCTCACGCCTCTTCGTGTACAGCTCGAGTCGAAAGAAGGACGAGACCGCGGACTGGTCATGGTGGCCTCCCGGCCACCTGTCCACGCTAACGAATGGCTGATCCGGTGGCAAATCTGCTTTCGCGAATCCCGCTCTCACCGGGGGTTCTGCGAATCGTCAGCCGCGGCGGATGCTGCGCGTCACGGTGAATTTCGGGGTGCGGGCGACCTGCTCGGTCGGCCCTACATCGCGGCTCAGCACACCCCGGTGATCGAGGTGCGAGTTGAACACCGTCCACACCTCCCCGCCCGGTCTCAGCAGCCTCGCGGCGGCGTGGATGAGCCGGTGCCCCGCGCCCTCGTGCACGGCCGCGCCGAGATGGAACGGCGGGTTGAGCAGCACGAGGTCGGCCGATCCGTCGGGCAGCTCCGCGCCGGCGTCGTCGAGGGTGACGGTGATCCGGCCTGCGAGCCCGTTCGCGACGACGGTCGCCTGGGCCGAGCGCGCCGCGGAGGCCGATCTGTCGGTGGCGGTGACCACCGCATCCGGATGCCGCTGCGCGAACGCCACGGCGAGCGCGCCGGTGCCGCAGCCCAGGTCGACGACCTGCAGCCCGTCGCCCGAGGGCGGGTCGCCCTTCGTCTCGTCGCTGCGCTCCTCGCTCAGGAACCGGGTCGCCATGACGTCGATGAGCACGCGCGTGCCGATGTCGAGACGCGCGCCGGCGAACGCCGCGCCGTATGCGCTCAGGGTGAAGCCGTCGTGCTGCCGGCTCACCGGGAAAGGGGGCCGATCGGGCACGGGTCGGGCTGCGGATGCCACGACGAGCCTCGATTTGCGCTCGGCGCGCTGCGGCTGCACCTCGCCGAAGAAGCGCCCGAGCACCTCGTTCTGAGCGAGCGTCATGTGCTTCACGCGCCCGCCGGCGATGAGCGTGGCGTCGGGCGCCGCCCACCGGGCGACGGCGTCGGCGATCTCCTCGAGTTCGGCGAGCCCCTTGGGAAGCTGCAGCAGCACGAGGCGCGCACCGGCGAGCAGCGAGCTGTCGAGTTCGTGGGCCGCGGGCAGCGGCAGGTCGAGCGTCCGCGCGTTGGCGACGAGCGCACGCCGCCCGGTGATGAGGTCTTGGTGCACGCGGATGCCGTGCATCCCTGCTTCCGTCAGGGCGAGCGCGATCGCTCCGTACTCATCGCCGATCACGACGATCTCATCACCGGCGACCTCGGCCGCGAGCGCCCTCTGCACGAGCAGCTCGTCGGTGGCGTCCCACGCCTGCAGATTCGGTGCCTCGACGTCGGGAAAGCGCCGCAGGGCGCGGAAGTCGAACACCATCCGCTCACACTATCGCCGCGCGCCTTGACAGCGACTGAACGTACGTTTAGTGTGCTGTACATGCGTTCAGCATCCGATGATCTCACCGCCAGAGCCCGCATCCGCGAGGCCGCGATCCGCGCGTTCGCGCGCGACGGCTTCGACGCGACCAGCATGCGAGCGATCGCGAAGGACGCGGGCGTCAGCGCCGCGCTGATCGTGCACCACTTCGGCGACAAGAGCTCGCTGCGCGCCGCGTGCGACGACTACGTGCTCGCGGCGTTCCTCGACGACAAGCACGAGCTGATCGAGGCTCCGACGGCCGACCGCATCCGCGCGGCCCTGAACGACGTCGAGCGCTACGGCCCCTACGTCGACTACCTCGGTCGCATGCTGAGCGACAGCTCGCCGGCGGCGGACCGCCTGTTCGACGAGATCATCGAGGTCACCCGCAGCGTGCTCGACGAGCAGCGCGCAGCCGGCCTGCTCGTCGAGATGAGCGACCCCGAGATGACCACGCTGCTGGTGGCGATGATGGGCCTCGCGCCGGTGATGATGCGCACGCAGATCGGCCGTGTGCTGGGCCAGGACCAGCTGAGCCCGGCCGGGATGCTGCGCACCACCCTGCCCACCCTCGAACTGCTCACCCACGGCATCTACTCGAGCACGGCCTTCCTCGACGGCGCACGCCAGGCCGTGGCATCCGCAGCCGAGCAGTTCACCGAGACCCGCACCCCGAAGCCCACCGAAGGAGGGGCCTCATGACCTCCGTCATCGACATCTCCGCGCTGCACAAGCGATACGGTCGCCGCACCGCTGTGCACGACCTCGACCTGCACGTGCGGCCGGGCACGATCTACGGCCTCATCGGGCCGAACGGCGCAGGCAAGACCACGACTCTGCGCACCCTCGTCGACATCATCAGGCCCTCCTCCGGCCAGGTGCGCGTGCTCGGCGAGGATCCGCGGCACGGCGGCGCGCGTCTGCGGCGGCGCATCGGCTACGTGCCGGGCGAGCTGCGGCTCGAAGGCCGCGTGACGGGGCACCGGATGCTGTCGTTCTACTCCGAGGTCTCCGCCCCCGTCGCGCGTGGCTACGTCTCCGAGCTCGCGGAGCGGCTCGGGGTCGATCTGTCGCGCCCGGTGCGCAGTCTGTCGAAAGGGAACAAGCAGAAGGTCGGGCTGATCCAGGCGTTCATGCACCGACCGGAGCTGCTGATCCTCGACGAGCCGACCAGCGGTCTCGACCCGCTCGTGCAGCGCGAATTCCTCTCCATGGTGCGCGAGGCGCGCGACGCAGGGCAGACCGTGCTGCTCAGCTCGCACGTGCTCAGCGAGATCCAGCAGACCGCCGACGAGGTCGCCGTGCTCGCCGCGGGTCGCATCGTCGCCCAGGGCGACGTGGCGTCACTGCGCCTCGGCTCGGTGCGCCGGGTGAGGGTCGCGCTCGACGGGCAGGATCCGGATGCCCTGCACCGCCGCTTCACGGGCATCCCGGGTGTGACCGAGCTCGAGATCACCTCTCATGCGGGCGCGCTGCAGCTGGCCGCCACCGTCGACGGCGACATCGACCCGCTGGTGAAGACGCTGGCCCAGGTGACCGTTCGCGACCTGACCGTCGAGGAGCCCGACCTCGAGGAGAGCGTGCTGCGGCTGTACGGCCCGACCGCCCCTTCGCCGACACCCCTGGTTCCTGCCGACACCCCCAGGTATGGGCGTTCGCAGGCGGGGGTGTCGGCGACAGGTGGGGGTGTCGGCGAGACCAGACGCTCACGTCACGAGGGAGGTGCGCGATGAGCGGCATCCTGCCGGTGTTCCGGCGCAGCATCCGCGAGTCGTGGCGCAGCCTGATCGGGTGGAGCCTCGGCATCGCGGCGGTGCTCTTCCTGTACCTGCCGCTGTACCCGAGCTTCGGGGCGAACGGCCAGCTCGACGGCGTCATCGAGGCGCTGCCGAAACAGCTCGTCGACACGATCGGCTACGACCAGATCGCCACCGGCGCCGGATACGCGCAGAGCACCTTCTACGGATTGATGGGCTTCCTGCTGCTGACCATCGCCGCGGTGCTGTGGGGCTCGGCCGCGGTCGCCGGCGCGGAGGAGTCGGGTCGGCTCGAGCTCGACCTCGCCCACGGCATCGGCCGGTCGCAGTACGCGGCCGAGTCGGCGCTGGCGGTGCTCGTGCGGCTGCTGTGGCTGGGGGCGTTCTCGGGCGCGATCGTGTTCGCGCTGAACGAGCCGGCGGAGCTGGGCATCCATCCTCCGCACATCGTCGGAGCCGCGCTCGCGCTCACTGGGCTGGCGTTCCTCAGCGCGATGGCAGGTCTGCTCGCCGGCTCCCTGACGGGGCGCAGGGCATGGGCGACCGGCGTCGCGGCGGGCGTCGCCGTGCTCGGATACGTGCTCCAGGCCGTCGCGAAGCAGTCCGACGACCTCGAATGGCTCAACGCCCTCTCGCCCTACGCGTGGGTGTACCACCAGCCGCCGCTGAGGGACGGCGTCGAGACGGGCGGCCTGCTGCTCGTCTGGGGGATCGCCGTGGTGCTCGGCGTCGCATCGGCCCTCGCGCTCTCGCGCCGCGACCTGCGCGGGTGAGCCCGGCGGCGCTAGCGTGGCAGCATCATGACTGCCACGCTCGCGCTCACCTCGGTCACTCTCCCGTCGGCTCCCGTCGGGGCGCCGAATCCGCTGCCGGCTGTGGCGGCCATGCCGCAGGCGCCGTACGAGGCGTCGGTCGACGGGCTTCCGGATGACATCGCCGAGAACATCCGGTACGGCCAGGTCACGAGCATCCACCCCTACCTGCTGCAGGATGAGTACACGCGAGAGCGCACCCCCACGCCGATGCGCGTGGCAGTGCTCGAGAACGACCTGATGAGAGCCGAGTTCGCGGTCGAGCTCGGTGGGCGGCTGGTGCGCCTGCTCGACAAGGCCACGGGGCGCGATCTGGTGTACCGCAACGCGATGTTCCAGCCGGCGAATCTCGCGCTGCGGGGCGCCTGGTTCTCGGGCGGCGTCGAGTGGAACATCGGCATGCGCGGGCACTGGCCGCTCACCTGCGATCCGATGTACGCCGCATCGCTCATCGCGCCCGACGGCGAGCCGGTGCTGCGGATGTGGGAGTACGAGCGGGTGCGCGGGCTGATCGTGCAGATCGACGCGACTCTCGACTCCGCCGTCGCGGCACTGCATGTGCGCGTGCGGGTGCGCAATCCGCACGCCGACGAGACCGGCATGTACTGGTGGACCAACATCGCGGTCGCGCAGACCGCGGGCTCGCGTGTGTTCGCCCCTGCGACGCACGCGTACCAGACCCAGTACGACGGGACGCTGGGGCGGGTGGACGTCGCCTCGCCCGACGTGAGCCGCCCGGCCGAAGCCCGCGCGGCGGCTGACTGGTTCTACTCGCTCGAGGGTTCGGTCGTGCCCTGGATCGCCGCACTCGAGCCGGATGGCTCCGGCCTCGGCCACGTCTCCTCGCCGCGCCTGTCGGGACGCAAGCTGTTCGTGTGGGGCGAGACCACCGGTGGGCGGCACTGGCAGGAGTGGCTGGGAGGACGGACGGGCGCGTACTTCGAGATCCAGGGCGGGCTCGCGACGACGCAGTACGAGCACCTGCGGATGCCGGGAGGCGCGACCTGGGAGTGGAGCGAGACCTTCCTGCCGTTGCAGGTCGACGGCGACGTCGACGGGGCGTGGGCCTCGGCCGTGGAGGTCGTCGGGGCGCAGCTGCGCACGGCGGCGGGAGCCACCGATGCGTCGCGCCTCGACGCCGTCGCCGACGTCGCTCCGGAGCGACTGCTGAACGTCGGCTCGCCGTGGGGCGCGCTGGAGGCTGTGCTCGCGGAGCGGTACGGAGAGGCGTTCGAGAGCCTGCCCGGCGTGCGGTTCGACGCGACGGCAGGGGAGGACGCCGCGTATTGGCGCCGCCTGCTCGGGCTGAGCGAAGCCGACGCTCGGGCGGGCTCTGATGCCGGCGCGATCGACGCGGACGGCGACGACTCCGATCTCGACGCGGGTGCACCGCCTGCCAGCTATGTCGCCGGCCCGCTCTGGGATCGGCTCCTCGCCGAGGCTCCGGCCAGCTGGCTCACGCATCACCACCGTGGAGTCATGGCGCACGCGCGCGGCGACCTGGCCGGGGCGAAGGCGGCCTACGAGGCGTCGCTGCGCCTGCGCCGCACGGCCTGGGCGCTGCGAGGGCTGGGCCTGGTCGACATCGCCGGCGGGGAGACGGATGCCGGCATCGCGGCCCTCGCCGACGCCCTCTCGCTCGCCCCCGATCTCGCTCCCCTCGCGCTCGAGCTCGGTGAGGCGCTGCTGACCGCGGAGCGGGCGGAGGAGGCATCGGGGCTCATCGCATCACTGCCCGCCGAGGTGCGGGAGCGGGGTCGGTTCCGGGTGCTCGCGGTGCGCGCGGCGCTGGCATCCGGAGCTCGCGACGACGCCGGACGGATGCTGGAAGCCGAGTTCGACGTGCCGGACATCCGCGAGGGAGAGCTGAGCATGTCGGCGCTGTGGCAGCAGGCGTTCCCCGACCGCCCCGTTCCGGCCCGCTACGACTTCTCGATGACCTGACCCGGCCGCTGTACTCGCCCGCCGTCGTATCCGGGGCTTGACACCATCGCCGGTCATGTGGTTACTTAGTTAAGTAACCAACCATCTAACCGGAGGCGACGTGATCGACGAAGCCAGGCCGCTGTTCCTCCAGATCGCCGGGTCGATCGAGGAGTCCATCCTCGACGGCACGCTCAGCGAGGACGACCAGGCCCCCTCGACGAACGAGCTCGCCGCGTTCTACAGGATCAACCCGGCCACGGCCGCGAAGGGCGTCGCCATGCTGGTCGACAAGGGCATCCTGCTCAAGCGTCGCGGGATCGGGATGTTCGTCGCCGCCGGCGCACGCGACATCCTGCTGGCCGAGAGGCGCACCGCGTTCGCCGAGCGGTACATCGACCCGCTCATCGCCGAGGCGGCGACGCTGGGCCTCGGCGCCGAAGACCTGACCGCCCTGCTGCGCGAGCGAGTGCGGCGTGCGGATGAACACGCATCGACAGAAAGGAGCCGCGCATGACCGCTGTCATCGAGGTTCGGAACGTCACCAAACGCTACAAGGACAAGCTCGCTCTCGACGGCGTCTCGCTGTCGATCGAGAAGGATGCCATCTACGGGCTGCTGGGCCGCAACGGCGCCGGCAAGACCACGCTGATGTCGATCCTCACCGCGCAGAACTTCGCCACATCCGGCGATGCCCTGGTGTTCGGCGAGCGCCCGTACGAGAACGCGCGCGTGCTCAGCCGCATCTGCTTCGTGCGCGAGAGCCAGAAGTACCCCGACGACGCCACGCCGACGCATGCGTTCCGCGCCGCCCGGATGTTCTTCGACAACTGGGACCAGACCTTCGCCGAGCGTCTGATCGCAGACTTCCAGCTGCCGATGAAGACGACCATCAAGAAGCTGTCGCGCGGCCAGCTGTCGGCCGTCGGTGTGATCATCGGCCTCGCATCCCGCGCCGAGATCACCTTCTTCGATGAGCCGTACCTCGGTCTCGATGCCGTCGCGCGTCAGATCTTCTACGACCGCCTGCTCGAGGACTACACCGAGCACCCGCGCACCGTCATCCTCTCCTCCCACCTGATCGACGAGGTGTCGAACCTCATCGAGAAGGTCATCGTGATCGACGAGGGCAGGGTGCTGCTCGACGAGGACACGGATGCGGTGCGGGGGCGTGCGTCGACGGTCGTCGGCGATGCCGCCAAGGTCGAGGCGTGGGCCGAAGGACGCGAGGTCCTTCATCGCGAATCGCTCGGCCGAGTGGCATCCGTCACCGTGCTCGGTCACCTCACCGATGCCGACCGCGCCGCCGTAGCCGAGGCCGATCTCGACCTCGCGCCGGTATCGCTGCAGCAGCTCATCGTGCGCCTCACCCAGAACGCCGCCCAGGCGCGCTCCACCACCACGCCCGCTCTTGCCGAGGAGGTCCGCTGATGCGACGCGTATTCAATGTCGTCCGACTGCAGATGATCAACCGAGCCCCCTTGATCTGGGTGCCGCTCATCGTTCTCGCCGGAGCCGTCGTGCTCTCCGTGCTCATCTACGCGATGATCCCCGTCGACACCCCGAAGTACGGCGGTGGCGGCCAGGCCCCGCTGTGGGTGTTCTTCGGCGTGGGGATGTCGGCGATGACCCTGACGTTCCCGTTCTCGCAGGCGATCAGCATCACCCGCCGAGAGTTCTTCATCGGAACGATGCTGACCGCGGTCATCAGCAGTGCATTCATGGGACTGCTCTTCCTGATCGGCGGAGGCATCGAGCTGCTGACCGACGGGTGGGGCGTCAACGGATGGGTGTTCCACCTGCCCGACCTGTGGACCGCCGGTCCCGCCGGTGCGTTCGTGATCTTCTTCACCCTCGCGCTGTTCTTCTTCGTCACGGGGTTCACGGGCGCCACGATCTACAAGCGGTGGGGGGCGATGACCATCTCGCTCGTCGGCGTCGGAATCGGTCTGCTGCTGGTCGCCGTAGCCTTCGTGATCACCAGGCTCGAGCTCTGGATGCAGGTCGGCAGAGTGCTGGGTGAGCTCGGCGCGCTGGGGATCGCCCTCTGGGGCCTGGTCGGGGTGGTCGGACTCATGGCCGTCTCGTACCTCACTCTGCGCAGGGCGACTCCCTAGGCGAGCGGGGGGCCGCGCGGCGGCCCCCCGCGAGCCGGTCAGATCGTCTCGTCCGCTGCGAGGATGTCGATCTGCCAGAAGAGGCTGGCGGGATCGGCTTCATCGTGCGCCTCTTCGATCTCACGGAAGACCTCGTCGACCCGGGTCATCGCCTTCTCGAACTCCGCACGGGTGAGGCGGGCATGGCGCTGCTGGAACGTGCCGCGGACCACCGGGTCGCGGCCCTGCGTGTACTCCGGCGTCCAACTGGCTACGCGGCGCAGCAGGTCGGCGTGCTCGTCCATGACCAGTCGGACGAAGGCAGCCCCGGCCGCGGTGTCCTCGATGGGGTGATCGGGTGAGCCGAGCTCGAGGGCGTGCAGTTCAGCCGGCTTCCAGACCCGGTCGCGCCGATCGCGCGCGTGCTCGGGATCGGGTTCGATGAGGCCGGCGTCGGCAAGGACGCGAAGGTGAAAGCTGAGGGTGTTGGCCGCGACGTCGAGGTCGGCCGCGAGGTCGGCGGCGCGCGCGTGCCGGCGGCGGATCAGCTCGTTGACGATACGGCGGCGAAGGGGATTGGCGAGAGCCTTGAGCATCGCCGAGGTCATGGTCGTCACGCCCTGGTGACCGCTGCTCTTCGTGTCGTCCGGCATGACCGCATTGTACTCAGCCAAATTTGCGCAACTTTAGTTGCGCAAGTTTTCTTGCGCAGATAGCATCGCCATCATGACGACCGACTCGCCCGCGCGCCTGTGGAGCAATCGCCGCTACTGCTCTGGCTGGTCAGCGACACGAGCAAGGGCCTGGGCACGACGCTCTTCGGCTTCGCGATCCCGCTCGTCGCGCTCTTCGTCACCGACGACCCGGCGCAGGCCGGCATCATCGGCGGCGTCGGCATGGGCGTGCGCCTGATCAGCACGCTGGTCGGCGGCGCGCTCGCCGACCGGCACGACCGCATCCTGATGATGCTGGTCGGCTCGCTGATCGCGATGCTCGTCGGAGCGGCCTTCGCCGTGCTCGCCTCCGCCGATGCGCTCACCTTCGCCGTGCTGCTGGCCCTCGAGATCGTGCTCTGCGTGCGAGCGGGACTGTTCGAGCCGGCAGGCGAGAGCGCTCTGAAGCAGCTCGTCTCTGACGAGACGATGGGCCGCGCCCAGGCCGCCAACCAAGGCCGAGACGCCGCACTGCAGCTCGCCGGCGGACCACTGGGCGGCGTCCTGCTCGCGGCAGGAGCATGGGTGGTCGGAGTCGTGATGACGGCGGCATACGGCTTCGCCGCGATCACCGCGTGGATGCTGGTGCGCGCCACCCGTCGCACGCGAGCGGCGCGCGGAGGAGACGACGGCTCCGACGGCGACGCCGGTGCCATGGCATCCGGATTCGCGACCGACGTGCGCCCCGGCGCGACCTCCGGCGCGGAGAGCGAAGGGGATGCCGCGGCGGCGGCCGTCGCCGAGGAGGCCCCGCGCGGCGGGATGCTGAGCGAGATCCGCACCGGGTTCCGGTGGCTCTTCTCCCGCCCCGACCTCAGCGGCGTGCTGATCGTGATCACCGTCATCAACCTCGGCTTCAACGCGGCCAGCACGAGCGTCGTGTACTCCCTGCAGCAGGACGGACACTCCGAGGTCGTCATCGGGGTGATCTCAGCCGCGATCGGCGCGGTGATGCTGGTGGGCGCCCTGGTCGCGCCGATGCTCGTGCCTCGCGTCAAGGCGGGCACATTGACCTCTCTGGGCCTGGTGGTCGCGACGGCCGGGGTGTTCGCGATGAGCGTCGTCGACGCGCCGGTGGCCATCGCGATCGTGTTCGGCGCCGCGGTGTTCCTCCTTCCGGCGCTGAACGCCGCGATGATGGGCTACTTCATGGTCGCCACGCCCTCGCACCTGCTCGGGCGCGCGAACAGCGCAGCCGGAGTGCTCGGCATGGGGGCGATGCCGCTGGCTCCGCTCATCGCCGGCTTCGGCCTCTCGTGGGCAGGTCGCACGACGACCATCCTCTTCTGCGGTGCGCTGTGCGCGGTCGCCGCCCTGCTCGCCCTCGTCAACCGTCCGCTGCGCTCGCTCCCGTCCGAGGCGGGTTGGCGCGCGCATGCGGCGCAGTTCGAGCCCGCCTCACCGGTCGGGGTCTCCTGAGCGGACGGGGGTGCGGACGGTCGGGTCGGGCGGAGCGCGGACGGCCGGGTTTTGCCCGGCCCCGGGGTCGATCGCGTACGCGAAACGGCAGGAGACCGTGCCGAATCGACTCCCGGTCGCCCGCGGCGGATGGGAAACGCCGGTGGAGGCATCCGCGCGCCGGCGTTTCCCATCCGCCAGCTGCTGTCCGTCGAGTCACGTGACCCGGATGCGGGCACGGCCCACACCGCGGCGAGCAGGAATCGACCGCCCCACACCGCGGCGAGCAGGCGCTCAGCGGTGGAGATCGTCGAGCAGGTCGACGGCGGCGCGTGCGTAGTCACCGATCCAGCGGTCGAAGATGCGCTTGATCGGCATCGGCGCGAGCGAGAGGCGGCGCTCCCGGCCGACGCGGCGGCCGATCACGAGCTCGGCCCGCTCCAGCACCCGCAGATGCTGCAGCGCTGTGGTGCGATCCAGCTCGGGCAAGGCCGCGCACAGCTCGCCCGTAGTCAGCTCGCCGGGGCGCAGCGCGTCGAGCATCCGGCGCCTCGCCGGTGCCGCCAGCGCCTTGAAGACGAGGTCGTCGTCGGCGGGGGTTCCATCGGACGATGACATGTTGTAATTTTACAACATGTCGGAGCAGATCACCGAACTCTCCTTCACCGTCTCGGGTCGCGTGTCGCGGCCCGTCTCCGAGGTCTACGAAGCCGTCGCCGACCCCGCCCAGCTGTCGAAGTACTTCACCACGGGCGGCGCCCGTGGCCGCCTCGAGACGGGCGCCGATGTCACATGGGACTTCGCCGACTTTCCCGGACGCTTCCCGGTCACAGTCGTCGAGGCCCAGGCTCCGAACCGCATCGTGCTCGAATGGGACGGGTCCGACACGGCATCCGACACCGGACGCACCCGCACCGTCTTCGAGTTCGCCGCGATCGACGAGGGCACACGCACGCTCATCACGATCACCGAGAGCGCCTGGCGCGCGACCGATGCCGGCGCGAAGAGCGCCTTCGGCAACTGCGAGGGCTGGACCGGGATGCTGTCCGCAATGAAGGCATGGGTCGAACACGGCATCAACCTGCGAGACGGCTTCTACAAGTAGAAGCACCGACCAGAATCGGCCCGGACACAGTGCCGAGATGCTCGCCCGAGGACTCGCACCGTCGGGACCCTGCCGCGAGCTGTACGTGCGCTCCTGGCCGCAGGACGACGAGTCCGCCTTGGTGACCGGGCGTGCCCGACCGACCCGGATGCCCGCGCCGGATGGGAAACGCCGGTGCGCGCCCCCTGGAACCGGCGATTTCCATCTGTGCGGCCGGGCGGCAGATGGGAAACGCCGGTGGGAGGCATCCGGCACCGGCGTTTCCCGTCCGACAGCTGCGGTCCGTCGAGCCACGTAACTCGGACGCAACCCGACGCGGGCACGACGCGCGGCTCAGCGCAGCAGCCCGCCGCCGGGCGCGGGCACGACGCGCGGCTCAGCGCAGCGGGTCGAAGGGGCGGATCTCGTCGGCGATGCGGCCGGTGGTGATCTGCTCGGCGAGCAGCTTGCCGGTCGCGGGGCCGAGCACGATGCCCCACATGCCGTGGCCGCCGGCGACGTACACGTTCGGGGCCTGGGTCGCGCCGACCAGCGGAAGCCCGTCGGGTGTGACCGGGCGCGAGCCGACCCATTCGTCCTGGCAGTCGTCCAGATCGATGCCCTGGAACATCTCCCGCGCGTGGGCGATGATCGCCTGCACTCGGCGAGGTTGGAAGGGCTCGTCGGGGCGGCGGAACTCCATGGTGCCCGCGATGCGGAAGCGCCCCTGGTACGGGGTGCACGCGATGCGCTGGAACGGGAAGTACACCGGATGCTCCTGCGGCACCTCGGTCGAGACGGTGAACGAGTACCCGCGGCCGGCCTGCACGCGCGTGCGCACACCCAGCTTGCGGGCGAGCGCAGGCATCCAGGCGCCCGTCGCGATCACGACCGAGTCGGCCTCGAGGCGCTGACCGTTCGACATCGTCACCACGGGGCGGCGAGTCGACGAGACGTCGGTGACCTCGTATCCGGTGACCAGCTCGGCACCCCGTCCCACCACAGCGGCGCCGAGCGCCTCGAGGAACGGCGCCGGCTCGAAGAAGCGCTGACCGTCGAGCCGGTACGCATGCGTCACGGCATCCGACAGAACCGGAGCCAGCTCGCGCGGGTTCTCGAGGCGCTCGAAGGGCACGTCCTGTCCGTGGCGGACGACACCCTCGATCTCGTGCAGGAAGCCCTTCGAATCAGCCTCCTGCTTGAAGCCGATGACGAAAGGCCCCTCGCGGGTCCACGACTTCACGCCGCCGTCGATCAGCTCGTCGAAGCACTCCAGCGCGATCTTGTCGATCGGCGTGAGGTCGGCCATCGTCCTGTCCCACGCCCGGTTGGTGCCGTGCGCGGCGAACTGCGCGAGGAACGACCAGAGTCCGGCATCCACCCGGAACGGCACGTGCAGGGCGGCATCCGGGTCGAGCAGCGCCTTGGGACCGTACGTCCACAGCCCGGTGTCGGCGAGCGGGATGGTCTTGCCCGGGGTCAGCCAGCCGGCATTGCCCCACGACGAGCCCGCGCCGATGCCGACGCGGTCGATGACCGTGACGTCGACTCCGCGCTCCTGCAGATGCCATGCCGTGGCAAGTCCGACCATTCCGGCACCGACGACGATCGTCCGCGTCATTGCGTCCTCCTGAGACAGCTGAGCGTGGGCGCGAGAAGACGCCCACTACCTGCGATTATGCAGATTCCGAGGATGGATGGATGCTCCGCCGAAGATTCTGCGTAGAATCAGGTATGAATGGTGGCAATCTTCACCCCTCACGGAGGAAGGCCCTGCATGGTCGCTGAATCTTCGCGCCCCGTCCTGGATGCCGTGGACCGCACCCTGCTGCACGAGCTGAGCCGCAACGGACGCATCTCGAACACCGAGCTCGCCGCCATCGCCGGCATCGCCGAATCGACCTGCCTCAAGCGGGTGCGCGCGCTGCAGGCGAACGGCGTCATCGTGGGCTTCCACGCCGAGATCGCACCCGCCGCCCTCGGCCTGCACCTCGAGGCGCTCATCACGATCCGTCTGCACGCTCACGCCCGCGGAGAACTGCGCCGATTCCAGACCTACCTCGAAGAGCTGCCGGCGACGCAGCGCGTCTACTTCCTGGCCGGCGACCGCGACTTCCTGGTGCACGTCGCGGTGCCGGATGCCTCGGCACTGCGCGAGCTCGTGTCCGACACCATCAGCCTGCAGCCCGAGGTGGCATCCACCAGCACCAGCCTGATCTTCGCCCAGGCCGCCGGATCGCGCGGCATCTGACCGCCGCCGTCCGACCGCCCGCCGCCCGGCACCCCGCGCTGTCCCAGATCCGGCAGACCACCCCAGATCCGGACGTCCGAGCCACAAGCATCCGGATCCCGGCAGACTTGCCGGATTCCGGGCAGACTAACCCCACCGACCCAGCGCGCCGACCCAGGCAGCGCGCCGACCCCGGGCAGCGCCGACCCCGGGCAGCGCGCGGATCAGCTGACGCGCACCTCGAATCCGGCTCCCGCCAGCGCCGCGCGCTGCTCGTGGGTGGCAGCGGGGTCGGTGATGATCAGCGGGAAGAGGTCGGAATCTCCGACGTGCGCGAAGGCCGCACGGCCGATCTTCGAGGCGTCGGCGACGATCACCGCGCGCCCGGCGCGCTCGGCCATCATCCGGTTCACGGCGGCCTCTGCCTCGTCGTGCGTGCTGCCTCCCGACTCTGCCGAGAGTCCGTTGACGCCGATGAAGGCGATGTCGAGGCGGATGCCGCCGAGCAGCTGCTCGACGAACGGCCCGACCAGTTCGAAGCTGCGACGGTGGATCACGCCGCCCGTGACCACCACCTTGAACTCGGGTCGCATCGCGAGCTGCGCGGCGATGTTGACCGCGTTGGTGACGACGGTGAGGCCCTGCTCGGCGAAGTCGTCCCTCGCGGCGAGCGCCGTGGCGATCGCGTTGGTCGTCGTGCCACCAGAGAGCCCGACCACCTGGCCCGGCTCGACGAGGGATGCAGCGACGGCCGCGATCTGCTCCTTGGCTCCCGTGCCGTGATGGCTGCGGTAGCGGATCGGCAGCTCGTAGGCGACGGACTGCGCGACGGCGCCGCCGTGCGTGCGGGTGAGCAGCCGGCGCTCGGCGAGGCTGTCGAGGTCGCGGCGGGTGGTCGCAGCCGACGCGCCGAACCGCTCGACGAGATCGTCGACGCTCACCTCGCCCTGTGCGGCGAGCAGGTCGAGGATGGCGGTGAGTCTGGCGGCGCGCTTCATATCGTGCTCAGTCTGGCAGTCCGGGCGACTGTCAGGCGGATTCGAGGGCGAACAGGCGCAGCATCCGCGCCGCCTCCTCGGCGACGGCCTCGCGGGCCGGCTTCAGGTACTTGCGCGAGTCGACGAGGTTCTCGTCGGCGGCGAGCGCCTCGCGGATCGCCCGGGTGAAGTAGCCGTTGAGGTGGGTCGAGACGTTGATCTTCGTCATGCCCGCGCGCACCGCCTGCACGATGACGTCGTCTGCGACGCCGGACGAGCCGTGCAGCACCAGCGGGATGTCGCCGCCGGAGCGCCCGATCCCGCGCAGCGCGCTCTTCAGGCGTCCGATGAGGTCGATGTCGAGGGACGCAGAGCGGTCGAGCATCGCGTGCGATGAGCCGACGGCGACGGCGAGCGAGTCGACGCCCGTCGCCTCCACGAACGCGCGGGCCTCATCGGGGTCGGTGCGGACGCCAGGGGCGTGGGCCCCGTCCTTGCCGCCGACCTCGCCGAGCTCGGCCTCGATGTACACGCCGGCGGCTCGTGCGCGCGCCGCCACGTCGGCCGTGGTGTCGACGTTCTGCTCGTAGTCGAGCCTGCCCCCGTCGAACATCACCGATCCGAAGCCGAGTTCGATGGCCTCGTCGACGAGCTCGGGGCGCTCGGCGTGGTCGAGGTGCACGGCGACCGGGGTCTTCGCGCGCCGGGCGATGGCGAGCGTCGCCCAGCCGATGGGCTCGAGGCCCCCGTGGTAGTCGGCGCAGTTCTGCGAGATCTGCAGGATCACGGGGAGGTTCGCGCGCTCGGACGCCGAGACGAGCGCCTCTGCCGTCTCGAGATGGATGACGTTGAACGCGCCGATCCCGGTGCCGGCGGATGCGGCTGACCGCATGAGCTCACGTGCGGATACGAGGGTCATCGGGGCTCCTTCGGGTGGGATGCCGGGCGCTCGCCCGGCGAGAGACCGGATTCCGCATGGGGAGCCACGCGTGCGCGTGTTTCCCGGGCAGGATGCGGTTTCTCACCGGAGGGCGCACCGGACGTCAGGGTGAGGGCGGCCTCGAGGTCGGGCCAGGTGGGATGGATCTCGCCGGCGAGCGGCATGAGCACGGCGGCGGCAGACCAGGCGGTCGCGCGGCGCAGGATCTGCGCGGGCTCGTGGATGCCTGCATCCATCAGCACCGCGCACGCGGCGACCCCGGCGTCCCCCGCACCGGTCGGGTTGCCCGCGAGCGACCGGTCAAGCCTCGCGTGCAGCACGGAGAGGCCTCCGGATGCCGCGGGAGAGACCGCGAGCATCCCGTCGGCCCCGAGCGAGAGCAGCACGAGCCGGGCACCGCGGCGCACGAGCTCGCGCGCGCCGTCGATCGGGTCGTCGAGGCCGGTCGCATCGCGCAGCTCGTGCTCGTTGGGCTTGAGGACGGATGCCCCGGCCTCCGCCGCGGCCAGCAGCGCCGGGCCCGAGGTGTCGGCGATCACCGTCGCGCCCGCCTCGAGGCCGAGCCGGATCAGGGAGGGCAGAGCGTCGTCTGGCGTGCCGGGCGGCAGACTTCCCGAGATCACGAGCACCCTGGCGCGCTCGGCCGGACGCGGGTCGGGCGCCGAAGGGTCGGCGACCGGATGCGGGTCGGGCGCCGACGCGTCGGCGGTCGGACCGGAAGCGGGGGTGCGTCCGACAGCCGAAGCACCCATCGAGAGGTCGCCGCCCGCCGCGGCGCCGAGCGCCTCGGCAACGGCTTCCCTCAGCGCATCCCACTCGGTGGCCGACGGCGCCACGCCCCGCTCGTTCATGATGGTGGTGTCGCCGAGAGCCTCGTCGACGAGCGCGACGCTGCGCCGCGTGGCGGCGGCGACCGGCACCAGCACGTTCGGCACGCCGGACGACGCGAGCTCCGCGGCGAGCTCCTCGCCGGTCGCGCCGCCCGATGTCGTCACGGCGCGCACGTCAGCGCCCTGGGCGTGGGCGACGCGGGCGACGTTGAGGCCCTTGCCCCCTGCGCGCACCTGCCCGGCATCCACCCGGTGCGTGCCGCCGACGACCAGCGACGCGACGTGCCAGGTGAGATCCAGCGCCGGGTTGGGCGTGACGGTGACGATCATGCCGCTGCCACCTGTCGGGCGCGCAGCGCCGACCCGAGGATGCCCGCGTTGCCGGACAGCTCGGCCGGAACCAGGGCCGGGATGCGGTGGAAGCTCAGCCGCTCGGCGAGCCGGGATCGCAGCTCGTCGAACAGCGCTCCGCCCGCGCGCGACAGACCTCCGCCGATGACGACCGCCTGCGGGGCGATCACCGCGGTCAGCTGCGCGATCGACATGGTCAGTGCGTCGAGCGCCTCGTTCCAGATGCGGCCAGCGGTCTCGTCTCCGGCTGCGGCGCGGGCGATGACCTCGCGGGCTCCGTCGACGACCTCGCCCGTGGCGTCGGTGTAGCGTCGCGAGATCGCGCCGGCCGAGGCCACCGCCTCCAGGCACCCGCGGGCGCCGCACGGGCACGGCCACTCCCCGATCGGCGAGTGGCCGACCTCCCCCGCATAGCCGCCGGCGGTGTGCGGGCGGCCGTCGACGAGCAGCGCGCCGGCGATCCCGGTGCCGATGATCAGCACGACGGAGTCGGCGAAGTCCCGCGCCCCGCCGAGCACGTGCTCGGCCCAGCTGGCCGTCCGCACATCGTGGTCGAAGGCCACGGGCATCCCGAATCTCGCGGCCATCAGATCGCGGATCGGCGCGTCGCGCCAGCCCAGGTTGCTGCTGAAGACGCCGATGCCGTTCTCGGCGTCGACGATGCCCGGTACGACCAGTCCGACCGCCTTCGGCTGCGCGTGCGGATACTGCGCACGCAGCTCGCCTGCGAGCTCGGCGAGCCGGTCGATCAGCCGTGTGGGGCTGTCCTCACCGCCCGCCGGGGTCGGCGTGCGTCGCAGTCCGAGCGCGGTGCCGTTGGCGTCGAACAGGGCCGACTTGATGTCGGTGCCTCCCACGTCGAACGCGAGCACGGGTGCGCCCGCGCCGATCGTCACGGCGCGCGCCAGGCGCTCACCGGACTCGTCGCTGACCACCTCGGGGATGCCGCTCTGCTCGGACATGTCCTGCTCCGTCGTCGTCGGTCGTCGTCGGTCGTCAGCCGGCGAGGATCACCGAGCGGGTGAGGTTGCGCGGCTGATCGGGGTCGAGGCCCTTCGCGATGGCGCGGTCGAGGGCGACACGGTGCAGACGCACGAGGTCGGCCATCGGGTCGATCGCGTGCTGCACGAACCGTGCACCGGTCGCCTCGACCTGCGCCTGCAGGCCGTCGGGGGCGGCGCCGAACTGCCACGTGATGCGGTCGGGAGCGGCGATCGCGATCGGGCCGTGGCGGTACTCCATCGAGCTGTACGACTCGGTCCACGACTGCGACGACTCGCGCATCTTGAGGGCGGCCTCGTGGGCGAGACCCATCGCCCATCCCATGCCGAGGAAACTGTACTGCTCGGCGTCGCGGAGGGCGGTGTCGTCGGCGCCGTCGAGCACGTTCCGCGCATCGGCGATCGCGGCGTCGAGGTTCTCGCCGAGCGAGGCGCGGAACAGCGCGAGCGCCGTGGTCGCGAAACGGGTCTGCACGACCGACTGCTCGTCGGCGAAGGGCAGGCCGATCACGGTGTCGGCGAGGTCGACGAGCGGCGAGGTGGTGTCGCCGACCACGGCGACCACGGGCGTCGAGCCCGTGACGCGCTCGGTCAGCTCGAGCACCTCGGTCGTCGTGCCGGAGCGGGTCAGCGCGACGATCGCGTCGTAGCCGCGGCCGAACGGGAACTCGGATGCCGTGAACGCATCGGTCTCGCCGTGACCGGCGGTCTCTCGCAGAGACGCGTACGCCTGCGCCATGAACCAGGAGGTGCCGCAGCCGACCACCGCGATGCGCGCGCCGGATGCCGGGAGCAGGGCCTGCTCGTCGCGCATCGCGGCCGCGCGGGCCCAGGTGTCGGGCTGCGAGGTGAGTTCCACGCGCATGTGCGCGCCGGCGGTGATGGTCATGGCAACTCCTGGATGCAAGTTTTTGACGCTTAAGAGCGGGTAACGCTCATATTGTGCCATGAAACTGCGACACACTGAAGCGGGATCAGCGCCCCTCGGCCGCCTCGGTGTGGTGCCGGATGACCTCGGCGACGACGAAGTTGAACCATTTCTCGGCGAACTCCGGATCGAGGTGCGCCTCTTCGGCGAGTGCCCGAAGTCGTGCGGTCTGCTGCTCCTCGCGCCCGGGGTCGGAGGCGGGCATCTCGTGCTCGGCCTTGAGTCTGCCCACCTGCTGCGTGCAGCGGAACCGCTCGGCGAGCATGAAGATCAGCGCGGCGTCGATGTTGTCGATGCTGGCGCGCAGGCGCAGCAGTTCGGCACGGGCGGCGTCGGCGGGGGCGGCGGCGTCGGACATGATCCTCCTGGGGTCGGGACTCTCACGATAGTCAACCCCCGCGTCGCCATGACAGGTCGGCGCCGACGCCGCCCTAGAGTAATCGCCATGAGCACCGAAGAACCGTCGTCGTCCGCTTCCCGCGACAGCGGCGACTCCCGCGCCGAATCCAGGGCCACCCGCGCGGCCGACGACGCGGAGGCCGCAGAGATCCGCGCGGCCGACGAGGCGGACGACACCGCGGAGGCCGCTGAGCGGGCGGAGCATCCCTCCCCCGCCGATGCCCCGACGCCCCGCCGCTCGACCTGGACCCGCATGGACCGCCCGTTCCGGCTCGGGTTCCTGATCACCCTCGGCGGCCTGTCCGCCTTCCTGCTCGCGCTGGCGCTCACCAACCTGTCGACCGTCCTGGTCTATGTCGCGTTCGCCCTGTTCGCCGCCCTCGGCCTCAACCCCGCCGTGCGGCTGCTCGAGCGGCGCGGGCTCTCACGCGGGCTCAGCGTCGCGATCGTCATCGTCGCCCTGGTCGTCGCGGTGGGACTCATCCTCGTGATGATCGTGCCCGTCGTCGTCGAGCAGGTCTCGTCTTTCGTGAAGTCGGTGCCCCAGGTGATCGACGACTTCATGCACACCGACCTCTACCTCCTTCTCGAGAAGCAGTTCGGAGACCAGATCGACTCGCTGCTGGCCGATGGCGAGAAGCTGCTCACCGACGGCAAGACGCTCACGGCCCTGGGTGGCGGCGCGCTGAAGGTCGGCAGCTCGATCGCCACCGGCATCTCCGCGTTCGTGATCGTCTTCGTGCTCACCCTGTACTTCGTCGTCGGACTCCCCGGCATCATCACCTCGATGCTTCGTCTCGCGCCGGCGCGCAAGCGCTCGCAGGCCCGCGGCATCGTCGAGCAGATCACCGAGTCGGTGGGCGGCTACGTGCAGGGCATGGTGATCCTGGCGTTCGCGAACTCGATGATGGCGCTCGTGCTGTACCTGCTTCTCGGGCTGCCGTTCCCGCCGCTGATGGCGGTCGTGGCGTTCCTCGTGACGCTCATCCCCCTGGTCGGCCCGCTGCTGTTCCTCGCGATCGGCACGGTCGTGGCGGTGCTCGCCAACCCGGTCAACGCGCTGATCTTCGGTGTCGTCTACCTGGTCTACATCCAGATCGAGGCCTACGTGCTGACCCCGAAGGTGATGAACCGCACCGTGTCCGTGCCTGGTCTGCTCGTCGTGATCGGCGCTCTGGTCGGTGGCACCCTGCTCGGGCTGCTCGGCGCCCTCGTCGCGGTGCCGGCGACGGCATCCATCCTCATCGTGCTGAATCAGATCTTCATCCCACGGCAGGACGCCCGCGTCTGACAGAACGCGCGGCCGGGTGGGAGGCCCACCCGGCCGCGCTCATGCCGTCGAGGTCAGATCAGGCCCTTCTCCTTCAGCCAGGCCGTGGCGATCTCGGCCGACGACTTCTGGTCGACCGTGCTCTGCACGTTCATGTCGACGAGGTCTTCGGCGGTCAGCTCCGCGCTGATCGCATCGATGACGTCGCGGACGTCGTCGGCGATGTCGCTCGAGACGAGCGGCACGACGTTCGACGCGAGGATCATGTTCTCGGGGTCTTCCAGCGCCACGATCTCCTCGGTCTGGAACGCCGGGTCAGCGGTGTAGATGTCGGCCACCTGCACGGTGCCGGCGAGCAGCGCGTCGAGCGTGCCCTGTCCGGTGGCCGAGAACTTCAGGTCGACGCCGTAGGCGTCTTTGGCGCCGGCCGGGCCGTAGGGGCGCTGCTCGAACTCGGGCGCCGCGCCGATGGTCGCGGGCTCGCTGAGCTTCGACAGATCGGCGATCGTGGTGAGACCGTTCTCGTCGGCGAACGACTTCAGCACCGTGTAGGTGTCCTGATCGCTCGCGTCGGCGAACTGGAGGGCGGTGAGCCCGTCGGGGAGCACGTCCTGCAGCGCCGCATAGACATCGTCGGGGCTGGTGGCCGTCGCCTCCTTGTCGAGGTACTCGAGCAGGTTGCCGGTGTACTCGGGGAAGACGTCGATGTTGCCCGACTCGACCTCGGGCATGTAGGCGTCGCGCTGGCCGATGCTGAAGGTGCGCTCGACGGTGAAGCCGGCGTCTTCGAGGCCCTGGGCGTAGATCTCGGCGATGATCTCGTTCGAGTAGTACGCCTGGGAGCCGACGACGATCGTGTCGCCGCCGCCCGTGTCGCCGCCGTCGCCGGCGGGCTTGTCGAGCGGGTTCGTGTTCGATCCGCAGCCGGCGAGCGAGAGCGCGGCGACGACGGCGATGCCGGAGATGAAGGCGGTGCGGGTCTTGCGATGGGTGGACATGGCGGCCTTTCGATGGGGATCAGGCGGGGACGGATGCCACGCGGCGAGCGCGCGAGGTCGAGGCGGGTGCTCCGGAGGCGGGGGTGCGCAGCCCGGCGGGGACGGCTGCTCGCTGGGCGAGCGCCATGAGGAGGTCGACGATGAGAGCGAGCAGGGCGACGAGGATCGCCCCGCCGAGCACCTGGTCGAAGCGGCTCAGCGGGATGCCCTGGATGATGGGCCACCCGAGGCCGCCGAGGTTGACGTAGGCGGCGATCGTGACGGTGGCGATCACCTGCAGCAGCGCCGAGCGCAGCCCGCCGATCAGCAGCGGCAGCCCGAGTCGCAGCTCGACCCGCGTGAAGATCTGCCACTCCGTCATCCCCATCGCGCGCGCGGCGTCGATGACGCGCCGGTCGATGGCCTCGAGGCCGGTGTACGCCCCCGCCAGCAGCGAGGGGATCGCGAGCAGGACGAAGGTGATCACTGCGGCGAGCGGCGTCTGCAGGATGCCGAGCACGAGCACCAGCAGCACGAGCAGTCCGAATGAGGGGATCGCCCTGGCGGCACCCGACACAGCGACGGCGACCTCGCGCCCTCGGCCGGTGTGGCCGATCAGCCAGCCGGCGGGCAGGGCGATCGCGGCCGCGACGGCGACCGACACGATCGTGTACAGCAGGTGCTGGACGAGCAGAGTGGGCAGCGCGTAGGTCCCCACCAGGCGGTCTGGTGAGAACAGCCATGCGAGTGCGTCGGCGAAGAGGTTCATGCGCTGACCGCCTTCGACTGTCGCGCCGTGATCGACGTCGCGCGGGTCCACGGCATGAGCATCCGCCCCGCGAGCATGAGCGCGAGGTCGACGAGCAGCGCGATGACGACCACGGCGACGACCCCGGCCAGCACCTCCGGGATGAGCCTGCGCTGCTGACCGTTCGTGAACAGGTAGCCGAGGTTCCTCACGCCGATCAGGATGCCGACCGTGGCGAGTGAGATCGTCGACACCGCGGTCACGCGGAGACCGGCCAGGATCACGGGGCCGGCGAGCGGCAGCTCGACGGCGAAGAAGCGCCGCGGCGCGGCGTAGCCCATCGCGGTCGACGCCTGGAGCACGTCCGCGTCCACCGAGTCGAGTCCGTCGGCCACGGCGCGCACGAGGATGGCCACGGCGTAGATCGTCAGCGCGGCGACGAGGTTCTCCTCGCTGATCACCGAGTATCCGAGCGCCGCCGGCATGAGGATCAGCAGCGCGAGCGACGGGATCGTGTACAACAGACCCGTCAGCACGATGAGCGGCCCGCGGACGAGCCGGTACCTCCAGGCGATCCAGCCGAGCGGCACCGAGAGCAGCAGGCCGAGCAGGATGGGGATGAGGCTCTGACGCAGGTGGGTCACGGTGAGCTCGACGATGAGCCCCAGATTGTCCACCACCCAGGTCATGCGCCCGGCTCCGCCACCAGACGCCCCTGCGTGCGGCCCTCCGAGTCGACCACGACCGCCCCGTTCGCCGTCTGCTTGACGGTCAGCGCCCTGCGGCCCCGCTCGGCGCCGATGAAGGCCTCGACGAAGGCATCCGCGGGGTTCTCGATGATCTCGCTGGGGCTGCCGACCTGCACGACACGAGCCCCTCGGTCGAGGATGACCACCTGGTCGCCGAGCAGGAAGGCCTCGTCGATGTCGTGGGTCACGAAGACGACGGTCTTGTCGAGCTCGACCTGCAGACGGATGAGCTCCTGCTGCAGGTCGGCGCGGACGATCGGGTCGACGGCCCCGAAGGGCTCGTCCATCAGCAGGATGTTCGGGTCGGCAGCGAGCCCTCGTGCGACGCCGACGCGCTGCTGCTGCCCACCGGACAGCTGGCTGGGATAGCGCTCGGCGAGGGACTGGTCGAGTCCGACCGTGGTGAGCATCTCGCGAGCCCTCGCGTGCGCATCGCGGCGCGAGACGCCGGTGAGGCGCAGCACGGTGGCGACGTTGTCGATCACGGTGAAGTGCGGCATGAGGCCGGAGTTCTGCATCACGTACCCGATGCGCCGGCGCAGCGCCACAGGGTCGCCGCCGAGCACGCTCTCGCCGTCGATCTCGACCTCGCCCGACGTGGGCTCGACCATGCGGTTGATCATGCGAAGCAGCGTGGTCTTGCCGCAGCCGGACGATCCGACGAACACCGTCGTCTTGTGCGACGGGATGACCAGGCTGAAATCGTCGACGGCGCGCGTGCCATCGGGGAACGTCTTGGTGACCGACCTGAACTCGATCATCGGATCTCGACTCCTGCGGGGACAGCTCTCATGCACGTACCTCCTGGCATCCATTCGAGCGTAGGCGACGTCACGGACATTGCGGCCGGAACCCACGGCTTTTCCGGCCATGACAAGGGTTCGGAGCCGACGGCGCAGCGGATTGCCGACGCCGGGCCAGGCGCGCGTCGCCGCGGCTCACGCGGACTGCCTGCCGTACGCCTCGAGCAGTCGCAGCCAGATCTCGCTCATCGTCGGATACGCGGGCACCGCATGCCAGAGACGGCTGATCGGCACCTCGCCGGCGACGACGAACGTCGCCGCCTGCAGCATCTCGGCGACATCGGCGCCGACGAAGGTCGCGCCGACGATCACCTCCCGCTCGGTGTCGACCACCATCCGCGCCCTGCCCCGGTAGGAGTCGGCATGCAGGGCTGCGCCGGCGACCGAGGCGAAGTCGCAGTCGACGACCTCGATCTCACGTCCCGTGTCGCGTGCGGCATCCGCCGTCAGGCCGACCGAGGCGACCTCGGGCTCGCTGAACACGACCTGGGGCACCGCGGCGTGGTCGGCCGTGGCGACGTGCCTGCCCCACGCGTCGTCGGCCACCACCTCGCCGCGCGACCGGGCGGCGATGACGTCGCCGGCGGCCCTCGCCTGGTACTTGCCCTGGTGCGTGAGCAGCGCCCGGCCGTTCACGTCGCCGACCGCGTAGAGCCAGTCGACCCCTGGAACCCGCATCGTGTCGTCGACCTCGATGGGGCTGCCGGGGCGAAGACCGGCCAACTCGATGCCGATGCCGGCGCTGCGCGGCGTGCGTCCAGCGGCCACGAGCACCTCGTCGGCCCTGATCTCCTCACCGTCGTCGAGGGTGAGCGTGACCGTGCCGCCGTCCCTGCGCACCGCGCTGGTCTGCGCGTTCAGCCGCACATCGACCCCGAGCTCCCTCAGCCCGTCGGCGACCTGCTCGCCGGCGAACGGCTCCATCCGCTCAAGGAGCCCGTGCCTGGCGATGAGCGTGACCGCCGATCCGAGCCCCGCATACGCGGTCGCCATCTCGACGCCGACGACTCCGCCGCCGATGATGGCGAGCGACGCGGGCACCTGCTGGGCGCTGGTGGCCTCGCGGCTGGTCCACGGTCGGGCGTCCCGAAGGCCGGGGATGCCGGGGATCGCCGCATCCGATCCTGTGGCGATCGCGACGGCGTGCCTCGCGCGAAGCACCCGCTCTCCGTCGTCGGCGGCGACCGTGACCTCGCGCTCGCCCGTGAGCCTGCCTTGTCCGCGCACCAGGTCGATGCCGGCGCTGCGCAGCCACGTCACCTGACCGTCATCCGACCAATCCGCCACGAATCGGTCGCGCCTGGCGAGCACCTCGGCGGGCGCGACGGAGCCTCCCGTCACGCCGCGGACGTGCTGCGCGACGCGCAGCGCCTGCATGGGCCGCAGCAGCGCCTTCGACGGCGTGCACGCCCAGTACGAGCACTCGCCGCCGACGAGCTCGCTCTCGACGATGACGACGGTCAGGCCGCCTTCGACGGCGCGATCCGCCACGTTCTCCCCTACGGGGCCGGCGCCCAGGACGATGAGGTCGTATTCGTCGCTCATTCCGCCAGTCTTGCCGAGCAGACGAGGCGACGCCACGGGTTGACAGGCGATTCCCGATTCAGGCAGTGGGTCCGAACCGGCTCGATCGGTGCGCGGGACGCCTGGCTGCGATCGACGGACTCAGCGCGCGGGCAGCATGACCGTCGGCGTGGGTGCCGCGGTGACGTGGCGCACATCGCGCGGAGCGCCGGTGCGCTCGTCGAGATCGACCACGCTCACCGATCCCGAGCGCTGCCCCGATACGAGCAGGGTGCCGTCGTAGACGAGGTGGTGACGCGGCCAGTCGACACCGGAGTCGGAGAGCGCGAGAGGCTCGAGCACCTCCCCGCCCCCGCGCACGCGCAGCGCCGCGAGGGTGTTGCTGCCGCGCAGCGCCGTGTAGAGCGTGTCGCCGTCGCGCGAGACGGCGAGCTCGGCGGGGAAGTCGAATCCCACCTGCGCGATCGGGGATGCAGGCGTCGCGGCGACGAGGCCCCAGCTCCCGTCGCGAGCGGATGCCAGGGTGAACACCTCGCACGAGTACTCGGTGACCACGTGCAGATGCCCGCTGGGGTGCAGCACCAGGTGCCTCGGGCCGGTGCCGCGCGGCAGCACGACCTCGTGGTCGAGGGCGAGCGCCGTCCCCGAGACCCTCCAGATGCGCACCAGGTCGAACCCGAGATCGGTGGTCGCGATCCGCCCGTCGGGGAGGAAGACCGCCGCATGGGCGTGCGACTGCCGCGGATCGGCGCCGGCGGGCACGGGGTGCGGATCGCGGGCGCGCGACGGATCGGCATCCGGCCCCTCGTCGGCATCCGGCTCGCCGAACAGCGCCGCACGCAGAGCCGCCGCCCTGTCGACGCCGGGCGGCACGAGCGCGCCGTCGTCGGCGATGCCGAAGCGGGCCACGCGGCCGTCGCCGTAGCAGCTGGCGATCAGCATCCGCCCGCGGGGCGAGACCGCGAGGTGGCAGACGCCCTCGCCCGCGCTGACCGGCTCGCCGAGCGGGCGCAGTGCCGCCTCGCCGGCGCGAGCGAAGGCCTGCACCGTGCCCTGGCCCTCCAGCGCGGCGTAGACGACGTCGAGCGTCGGGTGCGCGGCCAGCCACGATGGCGACGGCGCGGCCGCCGCGACCCCGCGGTGCCGCAGCGTCGACGGCCCTCGACCGTCATCGACCGACAGGACGCCGATGCCCTCGGCTTCCCCGTCCATGTCGGCGCCGTAGCCGCCGGCCCAGAATCGCGTCATGCGTCATCCGCTCCGCTCGTCACCGCTCCGCTCGTCTTGCACAGATGTCGGCGGATCTCACGCCCGTCGGCCGGATTCGGCAGGATCGACCGACATCCGTGCATCGCGCCGACATCTGTGTCCACGAACCGCCGAACCGGTGCTCAGTCGACCAGCTCGTGACGCACGATGACCTGGTCGCGGGCGGGGCCGACGCCGATCACCGAGATGCGGGTGTTGCTCATCCGCTCGAGGGTGAGCACGTAGTCCTGCGCGTTCTGCGGCAGGTCCTCGAAGGAGCGGGCCTTCGAGATGTCCTCGCTCCACCCCGGGAACTCCTCGTAGATCGGCTTCGCATGGTGGAAGTCGGTCTGGTTCACCGGGACCTCGTCGAAGCGGGTGCCGTCGACGTCGTAGGCGACGCACACCGGGATCCGGTCGAGACCGGTCAGCACGTCGAGCTTGGTGAGGACGATGTCGGTGATGCCGTTCACGCGGGTCGCGTAGCGGGTGATCGGGGCGTCGTACCATCCGGTGCGGCGCTCGCGGCCGGTGGTGGTGCCGTATTCGCCGCCGGTCTTGCGCAGCCACTCGCCCACCTCGTCGTCCAGCTCGGTCGGGAACGGGCCGGAGCCGACACGGGTGGTGTACGCCTTCACGATCCCGACGATGCGGTCGAGCCGGTTGGGGCCGACGCCGGATCCGGATGCCGCTCCCGCGGCGGTCGCGGTCGACGAGGTCACGAAGGGGTAGGTGCCGTGGTCAACGTCGAGCATGGTCGCCTGGCCTGCCTCGAACACGACGACCTCGCCGCGATTCAGCGCCTCGTCGACCAGGTGGCCGGTGTCGGCGACCATGGGGCGCAGCCGCTCGGTGTACGAGAGCAGGTCGTCGACGATCTCGTCGACCGTGATCGAGCGGCGGTTGAACACCTTCACGAGCAGGTGGTTCTTCTGGTCGAGCGCGCCCTCGACCTTCTGGCGCAGGATGTTCTCGTCGAAGAGGTCCTGCACCCGGATGCCGACGCGGTTGATCTTGTCGGCGTACGCGGGTCCGATGCCGCGGCCGGTGGTGCCGATGCGCCGGTTGCCGAGGAAGCGCTCGGTGACCTTGTCGAGCGTGCGGTGGTACGCGGTGATGATGTGCGCGTTGGCGCTGATCTTCAGGCGCGAGGTGTCGACGCCGCGGGCGTCGAGCGCGTCGAGCTCCTGGAACAGCACGGCGAGGTCGACGACCACGCCGTTGCCGATGACCGCGTTGACACCCGGGCTGAGGATGCCCGAGGGCAGCAGGTGCAGGGCGTACTTCTCGTCGCCGATGACGACCGTGTGGCCGGCGTTGTTGCCGCCGTTGAACTTGACCACCCAGTCGGTGCGCTCGCCGAGCAGGTCGGTGGCCTTGCCCTTGCCCTCATCGCCCCACTGGACGCCGACGATCACGATTCCTGGCATGCGTGTACCCCCTGGTGCTGCACGCTTTCGCCGGGTTTGCACCGGCAGATGAGCTGGCCCTGATCGGGCGAGTCCATCCTATCGGAGAGGCCTTTCGCCCCCTGGGGCCACGGCCGATACGTGCCACAGATGGCACCCCTACCGCCGTGGGCTCAGAAGCATCTCGAGAGTCCGGAAGGTGTCAGCCATGAGCGGTTGACGTCGCTCGACCGTGTGTTCGTCATTGACTGCTGGGCGCCGCTGGAGTGCCGAAAGCCCTCACACCGACCACGTGCGCGTGGTCGGCACCATTTGTGGCGTGAGCCACGATGCGCAATCCGTCGATTGCGATCGGGAGCGCGAGCGGAATGCGAACGCGGCGGTGACGGTTCTCGCGGACCTTCTGCAACGTTGACCACCGGCCGCCGATCCGGACCAGAACATCGAAATCACGCAGCAGCGTCGGCATGATGCGGTCCGGCGTCCAGTGATGGTGGAGATTGACCAGATCAATCATGAGGTCTGCGTCGAGCAGCACCTGCACCTCGTGCACGGACACGGGCGCATCCCAACTCAGATCCAGCGTCGGGTTCGCGTCGACGGCGAGCCTCTCGGATGACCACATCTGCGGTCCACCGTAAGGGCGGCTGTAGCCCCCGAGCACGCGCGCTGGCGCAAAGGTCCCTGTCACCCCCCGCACCCGCACAGCGAACCCCTGCCCCGTCGCAAAACGCTTCCAGTGTCGGAACTGCAGGGGCCATGCCTCGTGACTTTCCAGAGGCCTCCGGCGCATGAAGCTCAGCCCGGGAGCATCGGCGTCGGACGATTCGACGAACACTCGGTCGTCAGCGCGGAGCACGACGACCACGTTCTCGCCGTCTTCCGCCGGACGTGCGGGAAGTGGCACATCCACCCGCAACCACGCCGGGTCGCTGGCGGCCACGTCGATCGTCGTCTTGGCGAGAACCCGATCAGGCAGGTAGTTGCGGGCCTTGGACACCCCGTGGACGTCGAGGGCAAGCACGCTGTCCTCGATCGCGCCGACACGGATCTCGAGCTGCAGGACATCGCCTGACACCGGCACGACGACCGCCAGGTCGGAGGCGAGGGCGAGGGCCTCACCACCAGGAGTCGTCTCGAGCACAGCGCGCGTGGATGAGGCGGAGACACGCGCATCCAACGCGTGATCACTCGGATCGAGATGGCGCAACCCGAGTGCGCTCGAGTCGGCCCGTGTCATCGCTGCACGCATGCGCCAGAACTCGACCCCGGCGAGCTCTCGCGGTGTCAGGCCCTCACGCGTGCCGATCGCCGCCGCCAATCCCACCGCCTCGCCGAGCGCGGCGCAGGTCGCCATCACGCGAGTGGAGCCGAAAGCCACGTGCGTCGCGGAGATGTTCCGCCCCGCCATCCACAGGTTGCCGACATTGCGGGAGTAGAGGGAGCGAAGCGGGATGTCGTAGTTGCCATCCGAGAACCAGTGGCGTGATGCGGGGGCCGAGCTGTACACGCCACCCGCCGGATGCAGATCGATTGACCAGCCGCCGAACGTGACTGCGTCCGGGAAGTCCCGCTGGCTGAGGATGTCCTCCTGCGTGAGCACGTGGTCGCCGATCAGACGCCGATACTCCCGCTTGCCAGGCACGGCGCCGATCCACTCCAGGGTGAGGTTCTCGACCCCCTCGAACTCCCCCGAGTTCTTGATGTGGTCCCAGATGCCATAGCAGATCCCCTGCAGTTCATCGCGGATGAGCTCGTTCTCATCCGTGACATCCCGCTCCCCGCCCCACTCGATCCACCAGAACGCGCAGCCGCGCATGTCGCTGCGGATCACGCGCCGGCTCGGGATATCCGTCTGCGAGATGTCGACGGCGAACGATGGCGGCACGAACTCGGAGGGGTGGCCGGCGTCCTTGCTGTAGAACAGGATCGTCGACCCGAGCAGTTCCGAATCGGTGGCATCTGGAGCCCAGGACTCTCCGAAGTCCTCCCGGCTCTCCCGCCCGATCATGTACTCAGCACCGGCAAGATGCCCCACGAGCGCATCGCCCGAGCAGTCGACGTACGCCGGAGACCGAAAACGGATTCGACGCTCTGACCCCATCTGCCACCCAGTGACCGAGTCGATGCGTCTCTGTTCCGGTGAACCGCTCGCCTCTACTTCATGGACATCTGTGTTGAGGAACAAGGTGATGTTCTCTTCGGCCCGAACGGCCTCGAGCACGACGAGATCCCAGTAGTAGGGATTCCCCTCCGGATTACGGAACTGGTTCTCCAGCCAGAGTTCGCCCATGATCCCGGTCTCCCGTGCCCATTGGTGCGCGTCGAAGGCCGTTGCGCCGCGAACCCACACCCGCACCTCGGACGAGGAGTTCCCCCGAGCACGGGCCGGTTCTGCACCAGCGCGACGCGAGCGCCGGACCGTGCCGCGGCGATGGCCGCGCACACTCCTGCCAATCCCCCGCCGACGACGGTGATGTCGCTTTCGAACGTGATCTCTCTCATGGTCTCTTTCCGCCTGTGGGCATGGTTCGGTGACTCAGCGCATGCAGAACGTGATCGAGACGCCCGCGACCGGCGGGCGTCTCGATCTTGTGGGTCCGGTCAGGCCCTCGCCGCGGCGTACTCGTCGGCGATCCTGTCGCCGCCACCGGAGCGCCAGCGCTTCACCGCCGCTTCGAGGTCGCCCATCTTCCGGCGACCCTGCACGACTTCGCTGATCGCGTCACGCACGTCGCGATCGAGCGATGTGCCCAGCGAGGTCTGCGAATCGGAGATGAGACCGACTGTGGGCAGCTCCACGCCACCCTCCACGACCTTCTTCTGCAGCTCCCAGTTCTGCTTCGTGATCTCCGGCGCCCCCGGCGTGTAGATGGCCGTTGGGAAGCCTGAGGCGAATCGCACGGGCACTGCCGAGACGTCTGCGACGCCGGTCTCGGTGAGCACGGGCTCGCCGTCAGCCCAGGTGAAGTGCGTGCCTTCTGCCCCGTAGGTACGGTAGAGGTGCTCAGCCGTTCCGAAGGGCGCGGCGAGGTAGTCCTGCACCCGCAGAAGCTCCTTGATGCGATCGGGCTTCGCGTCGGCGTTGATCGCGGCGAAGGTGTACAGGCCGTTCAGCAGCCACTTCGCCGCCAGACCACCGCCGTCGTGGCGGGGCGCCAGCAGCGGTTCGACCCGGAACCCGGCGATGCTGGCGTTATCCCTGTAGAAGTTGGGCCACCACATGAATCCGGACGAGTTGATCACCGTGTGCCCCGCGCTGAAGTTCTGCAGGTTGTTCGACTGACCCGAGAACGCGTCGGGATGGAACACGCCTGCCTCGTGCATTCGAACGAGGAACTCGACGCCTCGGAGGAACGACTCGCTCTCCCACATGCGTGTGAAGGCACCGGAGTCGTCGACCTTCCACTGGTTCGGCGCACCGAACATCTCCATCACCCAGTCCGTGATCGTGGGCCAGCTGGCGATCGCCCAGCGCGATGCGGACTTGTCGGTGACCTCCTTGCAGAAGTCGAGGAAACTCTGTGCGTCCTGCAGATCAGGCTTGACGCCGAGCGAGTCGGTGATGTCGGAGCGGTAGAAGAGCGGGCTGCTGGCGCGGACCGAGGGATATGGAACGCCCCAGATGCTCCCGTTGATCATCACGTTCTTCCACGCCGAAGTCGGCAGGTTCGCCAGCATGGGGTACTCGAGCACGGCGTCACCACCGAGGTACTCATTGAGGTTCGCGAACCGGCGCGGAAGAAGCTGATTCAACTGCGGCACATCGAGGTTCAGCTGGACCAGGTCAGGCAACTGCCCGCCTGCGATCGCTGTGCTGAGCCGTGCCTGATAGTCCGCGCCGGGCACACCATTGATGTCGAGGTCAGCGCCGAGGCGGTCGTTGAGACCGGCCCAGAACGTGTTCCCCGGAGGCTTCTGGGGCAGGTTGTCAAGAGCGCACATGAAGCTGACAGGTGACGTGGCCGGTTTGCCACTGATCGCGGCCACCGGATTCGACGGATAGCGGTAGAAAGCTTCCGGAACGCCGTCGGCCCCCGGGAGATCCGGTTTCACGCCCGTGAACGCACGGTAGGTCGGCAACGCAGCAGCTTTCCCGCCCGCACCGGCTCCGGCCGGTCCGCCCTGCGGCGCGCACCCCGTGAGCACCGCGGCGATGCTGGCGGCACCCAATCCGGCGCCGATCAGCAGGTTCCGTCGTGTCAGCGTCGACATCAGTTACCTCTTTCTTCTGGTGTGTTGGTGGTTCTCAAGACGACGACGCCCCTCGGCCAGGTGCAGTCGCAGTTCGCTTTCGCTGGTGTGATCGAGGTCGCTGATGATCGCGAGCACGAATGGTGCGGCCTCGTCGGTGTCGATCGAGATCGCACCCGAGATGTGCTTGGGGCCCAGCCAGGAACTGATCACCAGTGCGTCACCGCGCAGGTTCTGCTTTGCCGCCTCCAGAACGCCCTCGGGTGTCGCCGGGACGGCAGTCGTCGGGCGTTCCCACCCGAGCTCGTCGCCGGACGCTCGGAGCGCATCGAGCATCGTCTGCTCGGGCAGTTCCAACAGGACACGCAGGCTCGCCGTTGACAGGTGGAGCGGATACCGCCTGGTCGAGAAGGAGATGCGCTGGCCGGCAATGGATCGCAGGAAGTAGAGCGGCCGCCCGTTGACGACGGTGGCCAGCGTGACCTCACAATCGGGGTGCTCCTGCGCGATCGCGTTCATCGGCTCGCGCAGCTCCGAGACCAAAGGGAACGCCTCGATGGCATCCGCGCCCATCGCGAACACGCGCAGGTCAGGCTCGAAGCCACCGCCTGACGCCGCTCGCGCATAGCCGGAGGCGACCAGTGTCCTCATCAAGCGTGATGCCGACGTCTGGTGGACTCCCAGCGCTTCGCCGATCTCCGTCCCGGTCAGGGGCTTTCCCGCTCTGACGAGCAGCCCCAGGGCATCCAGCGCACGCTCCACCCCCTGGTTACGGGAATCGGCCCGGTCCGCGTCATTCGCCATCATGGTTCTCCAGTTCCCGAGGCGCGTCGAAGTGCTCGATCGCACGGGCAATATCGCGGATCGATTCCTCGATGTGCGCCTCGTATCTTGCGGTTGTCGGCCGCCATGTCGTCTGCATGAATCCGAGCAGACGCTCAGGGCGGATGTTCCGCAGAGCGTAGTCGACGGTGCGCGTGAGATTGTCCGCATAGAGCCAGTTCGAGGCAGCGGGGATCTGGTCGAAGCCGTTCTGGTCGAGGTCGACGTAGGCGCGGTACTGTTCGATCGCGCCGAGACGAATCGGTGTGCTGCTCCTCGGGGCTCCGTCAAACAGGTTCCGGTAGTACCAGTTGCTCTGGAGTACATCCCGCGACATGCGGGCATAGAACTCCCGTGGGTGAGCCCACGCGTAGTCCGACCAGATCCATGCGCGGGCGTCATGCCGTTCGACAGCGCCGACGAGTAGTTCGAGGTCGTGCCACCAGAGCTCACCCTGCCTGGCGACGGCGAGCTCCCACCCGATTTGAGAGGCGGCATTCTCTTCATCCATCCCGATGTGGAAGAAGCGCGGAGCGAAGATCTCTGCTACTTCGTCGATGAGTTCGGTGCACACCTTGTAGTAGGTCTCGGTTGACACCATGCGCGAGTATGTGCCCAGCCAGGCGTCGTGGGTCGTGCTGAAGTTGAGCTTCGGGATCGGCTCCAGCCCGAGGTCACGCAGACGACCCAGTTCATCGCGAAGCCGGTCCACCGACCAGGCACCCTCCACCGCGATCTCCGGATGGGAGCGGTAGTGCACCCCGTCGCCGAGGTCGATGACGACCATGTTCGCCCCGGCATCCGCCAGTCGCTGTGTGATGCGAGCCCAGACATCGTCCTCGCAGAGCAGCTGCGGGTGATAGGAATTCGCGCCTGCTCCGGGCACGTCCTCCCACATGTTCATGCTCAGGTGCATCAGGTGGCCCCAGATGGGCGTCGCCGTCGTCGTCATGTTGGTCGTCATCCCTTCACGGCGCCGATCATGACGCCCTTGGCGAAGTGCTTCTGCAGGAACGGGTAGATCAAGCAGATGGGTACGAGAGAGATCACCAGGATCGCCATCTGCAGAGATTCCTGGGGAGGAGGCGCCTCGCCGATCGTGGCCAGGATCTCGTTCTTATCCACGACGTATGTCCGCAACACC
Source organism: Microbacterium esteraromaticum (assembly GCF_014084045.1). Taxonomy (NCBI): domain Bacteria; kingdom Bacillati; phylum Actinomycetota; class Actinomycetes; order Micrococcales; family Microbacteriaceae; genus Microbacterium; species Microbacterium esteraromaticum. The sequence goes on along the minus strand of NZ_CP043732.1, from coordinate 1,269,745 downwards.
AGCTGCAGCGGCCACTTCTCGGTCGAGTTGATGTACAGCACGGCGTTGAAGAAGGCGTTCCAGTAGGCCACCGCGTTGAACAGGCCCACGACCGCGATGGGGGCCTTGGACATGGGAAGCACAACAGACCAGAGTGTTCGCAGTTCGCCGGCTCCGTCGATTCGAGCGGCATCGACGAGTTCCCGCGGGATCTCGAGGAAGAAGCCGCGCATCAGAACGACCTGGAATCCGGTCACCAGCCCTGGGAGGATGAGCGACCAGTATGAATCAAGGAGGCCCAACGACTTGATAAGGAGGTAGTTGGGGATCATCCCTGCCGAGAACAGCATGGTGAACAGGACGAGCAGCAGGATCGGCCTGTGCGCGAAGGTGCCGGGCCGGGACAGTGCGTATGCGAGACAGGTCGTGACCACGAGGGACAAACCGGTTCCGACGGCGGTCACTCCAATCGACACGATCGTGGCACGGGTGACGATACCGCCGCTGAACACCGCACGATACGCCTCGAACGTCGGTGCCGTCGGCCACAGTACGTACCCGCCAGCGGATCGGATCTGCGACTCGTCAGCCAGGCTAGTGGAGACGACTGCAATGAAGGGGATCACGATGACCATGCAGCAGGCGAACAGCACAATGCCCTTCAACGCGCGCATGGCTAACGACGGCGGGTGAGTTCCGCCGAGTCTCTGTCTCGTTGTCGTCATCGATCAGTCCTTCGAATACACGCCGCGCTCACCGAACACGTGAGCAAGCTTGTTGGCGCCGAGCACCAGCGCGGTCCCGACCAGTCCCTTGATCAGGCCGGCAGCCGCGGAGACTCCCCATTCGCCGCCTGCGATTCCCCGGTTATAGACGTATGTGTCGAGCACCTCGGACGCTTGGAGGCCGACGGCTTCCTGCTGTAGATAGATCTGCTCGAATCCGACGGTGAGCACATCCCCTAGTCGCAGGATGAGGAGCAGGATGATCACACCGCGGATCGCGGGCAGTGTGACATGCCAGAGCTGACGCCATCGTCCGCCGCCATCGATCGCGACGGCCTCGTAAAGCTGTACATCCACCTGCGAGATCGCCGCGAGGAAGATGATGGTGCCCCATCCGGCGTCCTTCCAGATCACCTGCGAAGTGATCAGTGCGATGAACCCGTCCGGGTTGCCGATCACATGCCAGATCGGCAACCCGTTCTGAGCGAACCAGGTGTTCAGCATCCCGGCATCGCCGAGGATCTGCTGGAAGAGCGCCACGACGATGACCCAGGAGATGAAATGAGGCAGGTACAGCACAGACTGCACGAGCCGCTTCAGCCGCTCACTCAGCAAAGAGTCCAGGAGTAGCGCGAGAGCAATCGGCACGGGAAATACGAGAACCAACTGCACGAGGGCGATCACAAGCGTGTTCAGCAGCGCGTTCACGAAGAACGGGTCGCCGGCGAAGAGCACCGCGAAGTTGTCGAGGCCCACCCAAGGCGCCTCCGGGATGGTGAGGAACGGCTGATAGTCCTTGAACGCGATGACGTTGCCGAGCAATGGCACGTAGTGGAACAGAAGGACGAGCAGGACGCCGGGAAGCGCGAGCATGATCAGTCCGCGGTCGCGGATGAACCGCCCCTGTCCGGGGCGACGGCTGTGCGACATCGAACCTCCTTGGTCAAGCGTTCAGCGCTGTCGTGACAGTATCACAAGCGCACAGCGCTTGACAATTGGGGTGGTGAGCCGCGACCATGCCCCTATGGATTCATCAATGAAGCTGAAGGCCATCCCCATGGATCGCCGCCTGTTCCTCGGCCTCGCCGGCACCTCTGCCGCCATCGGGGCATCGCTGCTGCTCGACAGCCGCAGCGTCGCCGCGTGGACCGTCCCCCCCTCAGCAGTCACGGACTCCGCGGCGAACGCCACGTTCGCCATGTTGCGCATCCGGTGGCGTGACCTGAACCTCGGGGTGGGCTTCGACCCCACCGCGGCGCCCTTCCAGGCGAAACTCCTGAGCCTGGGCACCCAGGCGCTGTCCTTCATGAACACGATGGCGCCCGCGCGTGGCTCGCTGTGGCCGACGCTCAGCTACCTCGACCCCGAGCCGGACGGCGATGCCGAGTCGATCGCGTTCACCGCCAAGATCACCAGCTCTTTCCAGAGGCTGTGGACCATGGCTGAGGCCTGGGCACAGCCGGGCACGGGGCACACGGGCTCTCAGACCCTGCTCGATGCGGTCATCGCCGGCCTTGACCACCTCACCAGCGATGCATACTCCCCGGCGCACCCTCGCTTCGGTAATTGGTGGGACTTCCAGATCGGAGCGGCTCGGGCTCTCGGCGACACGGCGACACTCGTGTTCGAGCACCTCTCCAGTGCACGACGAGCACACTACGCCGCGTGCATCGACTTCTATCTGCCCGACCCGGTCGTGAGCTCGTACACGGGGCTGAGCACTGGCGCCAACCGGGTCGACCTCTGCCGTGCGATCGCCATCAGCGCTCTCCTGTCGGAGAACTCCGCGCGGCTCTCCTTGGCCAGCGCCGCGCTCAGCCCGGTCTTCGATCACGTGACCACCGGAGACGGCTACTACGCGGATGGATCGTTCATTCAGCACGACACCGTCCCGTACATCGGCAGTTATGGCGCCGTACTGTCAGACGGCGTCGGCCGATTGCTCGCGCTGCTACACGGAACCGAGTGGGAGATCGCACCTCCGAACCTGCCCAAGTTCTTCGATGCGGTCGACAAGGCGGTCGCCCCGCTTCTGTACAACGGGTTCATGATGGATTCCGTCTCGGGCCGCAGTATCGCTCGGCCGGCCACCTCGGGCTTCGTGCGCGCGCATTCGCACCTCGCATCCATCGCGCTGATCGCGAAGGGTGTCGAGAGCGCCACGGCTGAGCGCTGGCGGTCGATGGTCAAGGGCTGGCTGTTGCGCAACGCTGTGGAACCCGCCATGGGCTACTCCGCCGCCACCACGGTGCGACTGGCCTACCTCGACGAACTGCTTCGCGGCACCGACGTGCCGCCTGCTCCCGAAAGGGCCGAGAGCAGGGTCTTCGCGCAGATGGACCGCGTCGCGCACAAGCGCGTCGACTGGGCGGCTGCGCTGTCCATGGCGTCGGCTCGCACCTGCTACTACGAGTACGGAAACGGGGAGAATCTGCGCGGATGGAACACCAGCAATGGCTGGATCCAGTGGCTCACCCCGAACACCATGGATCAGTACACGGGCAACTTCTGGCCTACCGTCGACCCCTACCACCACACGGGAACCACGACCTCACTGAAGCCGCTCAACGACGGCGAAGGCGTCGCATGGGGCCGCACGGCCCCGGACACCCCCTGGGTCGGCGGTGCAGGCGACGGATCGCTGAGCATCGCCGGCCAATATTTGAAAGCGATCTCCAGCACACTGGAGGCCCGCAAGTCCTGGATCTTCCTCGACGACAGGGTGATCTGCCTCGGCGCAGGCATCACCGCCTCGGATGCTGCAGCAATCCACACGACGATCGAGAACCGTCGTGTCAGAGCATCGAGCGACAACACCCTCACCTTGGACGGCGTGACATCGGTCCCGCGACCCGGTGACTCGGCGACGGTGACTGCCACGTGGGCCCATCTGAGCGACCACGGCGGCTATGTCTTCCCATCGGGCGAGACCGTGCACGCTTCCCGACAGACGCGCAGCGGTCGCTGGAGAGACATCAACTCATCGACGAGCAATACGCAGACCGTGTCCGAGACGTACGTGACGATGACGATTGATCACGGCGTCAACCCCGGCGATCAGGGATATTCCTATGTAATGCTCCCCGGTGCATCGTCAGAGCAGACTCGTCGCGCCGCCGCCTGCATCCATGGAACGGTGCAGATCCTGTCGAACACGGCCTCCGTCCAGGCGGTGCATCTTCCTCGGTTGAAGACCACTGCGGCGAATTTCTGGCAGTCGGCGACGGTCAAGGACCTTTCCTCTTCCGGACCCGCGTCAGTGCTGATCCGCGTCTCCGGCACGGAGGCGACGATCTGTGTCAGCGACCCGACACGCACCACCGGTCGGCTCGTCTTGACATGGGAGCGCGCCGTGAACGCCGTCCTCGAGCAGCCCGATACTCTCAGCGCCGTGACGACAGGTGAGCGCCTGCGCATGGAGTTCGAGGGGCTCGCCGGCACTCAGGGTGCGACGCAGGTCGTGCGTGTGAGCATCTGACTGGCGGGCCGATCGGCTCCTGCCGGGAACTCAGATCCGCCCCAGGAGCCAATCGGCCTGCCTGGCCCACTGCACCGCCTGCCCGCCCTCGTGGCCGTTGAACTCGTACACCTCGATCTCGGCATCCGACGACGCGCAGTGATTGAACGCCGCGAACACGCCGGACGGCGGGACGATGTCGTCCATCAACGCGACCGAGAACAGCGCCGGGGCGACGATCCGCCGTGCGAAGTTCACGCCGTCGAAGTAGGACAGGGTGTCGAACACGGCATCCACCCGATCACGGTGGACAGAGAGATAGCGCTCGATCTCTCGGAATGGGAACTGGGTCGCGATGGTCGCGGAACGCCGGAAATGGCAGAGGTATGGCACGTCCGGCAGGACGGCGCGTACGCCGGCATGCAGGCCGGCCGCCGCGAGACTGATACCTCCGCCTTGGCTGACTCCGGTGACCGCGATCCTCGCGGGATCGACGAACGGCAGAGTCTTCACGGCATCGATCAGCAGCACCGCATCGGTGAAGACCCGGCGGTAGAAGTAGCCGTCAGGATGCGAGATGCCACGTGTCATGAATCCTGCAACAGCCGGATCCGAGCCATGGGGATCGGGGGTGCGCCCGCCCGATCCCCAGCCACTGCCCTGCCCCCGCGTGTCCATGACGACGTGCACATATCCGGAGGCCGCCCATTTCAGATGATCACTCGGTGCGCCGCGACCGCCGTTGTACCCGATGTACTCCACCACTGCCGGCAGAGCGGTAGCGGTGCGGGGGCGGATGATCCAGCCGTGGATCGGCTCGCCCGCGAAGCCCGTGAACGTGAGGTCCTCGACGACGACCTCGGTGATCGGGCCATTCACCGAACGGACGGCGGGATCACCCGCGAGCGCACGCGACTCGGAAAGAGTGCGCGACCAGAACTGATCGAAATCATCAGGCTCGGCCACTTCTGGTCGGAAGGCCCGCAATTGATCCAGGGGAAGGTCGGTCAATGCCATAGCACCAGAGCATATCAAGCGCTGACCGCTTGAGTCCGTGGACCATCGCCCGTCCCCGCCGCTCGAGAGATGTCGGTGCCACCTGCCACGATCGGAGGATGCCCGCACCGGATCCTCTGATCGACTCCGCTCCCTCCGCACCGCGCCCGAGCGGATCGCTCGTGCTGCTCGCCGCCCTCGTGACGGTCGTGCTCTGGGCATCCGCTTTCATCGGCATCCGCGGCGCAGGACCGCACTACGACCCCGGCGCGCTCGCGCTGCTGCGGATGGGCGTCGGCACCGTCGCGCTGGGCCTGATCGCGTGGCGGCAGGGCATCCGCCTCCCGCAGCGGCGGCACTGGTGGCTCGTCGCGGTCTGGGGCATCGGCTGGTTCTGCGTGTACAACGTGGCGCTCAACGCCGCCGAGCTCACGCTCGACGCGGGCACAGCGGCGATGGTGGTCAACCTCGCGCCGCTCATGGTCGTGGTCTTCAGCGGACTGTTCCTGCGAGAGGGCTTCCCGCGGCCGCTGCTGATCGGCGCGCCGATCGCCTTCGCCGGCGTCGTGCTGATCGGGATGAATTCGCGAACGGATGCCGGGCTCGACGTCACCGGTCTTCTGCTGGCCCTGCTCGCCGCCGTCATGTACGCGGGGTGCACCCTGCTGCAGAAGCACCTGCTGACCTCGGGCGCCGATTCGACCACCCTCACGTGGCTCGGAGCGGCCGCGGGCACCGTCGCCCTGCTGCCGTGGACGGGCAGTCTCGTCGGGGCACTGCAGACCGCGCCGCTCGACGCGACGCTGTGGGTGATCTACCTCGGCATCTTCCCCACCGCGATCGCATTCACCACCTGGGCGTACGTGCTGCAGCGCAGCACCGCAGGGCAGACCTCGGCGACCACGTACGTCGTGCCGGCGATCGCGATCCTGCTGTCGTGGCTGATCCTCGGCGAGGTGCCGACGCCCCTGATGCTGCTCGGCGGCGCCCTGTGCCTGCTCGGCGTGCTCGTGACGCGCACGCGGTGGCGACGGCGCACCTGACGCGAACCGGACCGCCTGCTCGCTAGCATTCGAGCATGACGACCTGGTGGCCGTGGGGCCGACTCGCAGCATCCCTCCTCGGCTTTGCGGCGATCATCGCCCAGCTCATCCTCACTCTGACCATCGCGATTGGATCGACCACGGCGTGGGGCGGGCACCTGCCGACCGTCGTGGTGAACTTCTTCAGCTTCTTCACCGTGCTGTCGAACCTGGCGGCGGCTGTAGTGCTGGCCGTCGCGGCCGTGTGGGCCTGGACGACGGGGCGGGATGCCACGCGCGAGCCCCGATGGCTTGCCGTGACGCTCGCCTGCGTCGCGACGTACATGATCACCACGGGCATCGTCTACAACCTGCTGCTGCGAGGGATCGAGCTGCCGCAGGGCTCGACCGTGCCCTGGTCGAACGAGGTGCTGCACGTGATCATCCCGCTCTTCCTGCTGGCCGACGTGCTGTTCGCGCCGAAGCGGCGGATGCTGGGCTGGCCGGCCCTCGCGACGATCGCGGCGTTCCCCATCGTCTGGGCCGTGTACACCCTGGTGCGCGCGAACCTGATCACGTCGCCCGGCACCGGCGACGCGTACTGGTACCCGTATCCCTTCCTCAACCCGCACCTCACGCCGGGCGGCTACCTGGGCGTGGCAGGGTACATCGTCGGCATCGCCGTGGCGATCATCGCGGTCGGCGCCGGCGTCGTCTGGTGGTCGCGCAGGCGTGCGCAGGCTCGGGCTTCCCGCTGAGCGGGGCGGTCAGGCCCCGTTCGACGAGTGGAACCCGGCCTGGCGCACGGCCTCGCCCAGCAGCACGAAACCTCCCACCGCGAGAGTGAGCGCCCCGGCGGGGAAGTAGAGCAGGTGCGGGGCGTCGGCGAAGTACGCCTCGGCCTGCGAGAGCTGCAGCCCCCACGACAGAGCCGGAGCCTGCAGGCCGATTCCGAGGTAGGTGAGCGCGGCCTCGCTGGCGATCACCGCACCGACCTGCAGCGTTCCCAGCACGATCACCGGGCCCACCGTGTTCGGGATGACGTGAGACAGCAGGATCCGCCAGGTCGGCAGACCGAGCGCCTTGGCCGCCGTCACGAACGACCGAGCGCGGATCGAGATCGTCGACGTGCGCATCACGCGCATCGCGGCCGGCCACGAGAATGCGATCAGCACGGCCGAGACGAACCAGACGTTGCGCGCCTCGATGGAGTTGAGCACGAGCACGGCACCGAGAAGCAGCGGCACCGACACCACGACCTCTGAGATCCTCGACAGCAGGGTGTCGACCCATCCGCCCAGGTAGCCCGCGAGCATTCCGAGCACGATCGCGATGAGCGCCGTGCCCAGTGTGACGACGATGCCGACGGTGATCGAGTTGGCCGCGCCGTGCACGACGCTCGCGTACAGATCGCACCCCTGCACCGTGAAGCCGAAGGGATGCCCAGCCGCAGGATCCGGCGGGCGTCGCGAGAACGAGAGATCGCACTCGCGCGGGTCGCCGTGCCCGAAGAGGCCCGCGACGCTGGCGGGCCAGACGGTGATCAGGAGGAAGAACGCCACGAGCACAGCGCCGATCCAGAACTCGGGGTTGGCGGCGAGGCGACGGAGGACCCGCCCACCGCGCGGCGCGCGGGTTTCGGCGGTCTCCTCGGCGAGGAACGCGATGTCAGACATGAGAGATCCTTGGATCGAGAACACGGTGCAGCAGATCGACGAGCAGGTTCGCGACGAGCACCACGAGCACGCCCGCCGTCACGATCCCGACGACCACCGAGCCCTGCTGGGTGTTCACCGCTGTGAAGAGCGCCCGGCCGATGCCGGGCAGATTGAAGATCCCCTCGACGAGGACGGCCCCGCCGAAGAGCGACCCCAGGTCGAGGCCGAGATACGTGACGACGGGAACCATGGCGTTGCGCAGGACGTGACGGGTGCCCAGCCTCCACGGGGTGATGCCCCGCGATCGTGCCGTGCGCACGAAGTCCGCGTTCACGGTCTGCAGGATGCTGGTCCGAGTGAGCCGGGCGATCGGCCCGACGCCGAGGGCCGCGATGCAGGCCGCGGGAAGGATGAACGACATGGGCCACCCGTCGCCCGCTCCTGCGACGGGGAACCATCCGAGCTGAAGGCCGAGCACCTGCTGCGCGAAGAACGCCAGGACGAACGTGGGCACCGCGAGGCTCACGATCGTGATCGATGTCGCGATGCGATCGATGACGCCGCCGGGACGCACGGCCGCGATCGCTCCGACGCCGATGCCGACGATGAGCTCGATCACCCACGCGGTCAGCGCGAGCTTGACCGTGATCGGCCAGGCATGCCCCAGGATCGACCCGACGCTCTCGCCGGTTATCGTCGTGCCGAGGTCGCCCTGGAGCAGCCCCCAGACGTAGAGGCCGTACTGCACGATGACCGGCTGGTCCAGGTGGTAGTGCTGCTCGAGGTTTCGTCGCACGGCTTCGGTGAGCTGCGCGTCACCGGCGAGCGTGCCGAGCGGGTCGCCGGGGAGGGCGAAGACCGCCAGGAAGACCAGCAGTGACGTGCCGAAGAAGACGACGACGGCCTGGAGCAGTCGGTTGATGAACGGATGCATGGATGACTCCTGTACGTCGGGCCCTCCCGAGCTCTGCGGATCGGGAGGGCCCTGCGCGTCAGCCGGCGAGTTCGACGCCGGCGAACTGGCCCTTGTTGAACGGGTCCGGGACCCAGGATGATGCGCGCTCCGACACGGCGAAGGTGCTCGGGTACGTCCACAGCAGGATCGAGGCGGTGTCCCTCACCAGCAGATCCTTCGCCGCGGCGTACTGCGCCAGCTGCTCATCGAGCCCCGGCGCGCCCGCGGCGGCGTCGAGAAGGGAGTCGAACTCCGGGTTCGCGTAGAACGATCCGTTCACGCTGCCGTGGGAGGAGTACGACGGTCCGAGCGTGTCCAGCGGCGAGGGGTAGTTCGCGGGTGCGCCCAGCGCGACGGGCGTCTGCACCTCTTTGCCGAGAATGCCCGACCAGGTGTTCTCCGACGCGACCTGCTTGATCTTCACGTCGACGCCGAACGTCTTCGACCACTGGTTGGCGATCGCCTCCGCCCACACCTCACGGCCGGTGCCTGTCACCGAGGTGATCGCGAGCTCGCCGTCGATGCCGCCTGCCGCGTCCCACAGCCTCTTGGCCTCTTCAGGGTCGAACTCGCAGTCCGCGCCGCATGCGTCGTCGCGGTAGCCGACACTCGCCGGGATGTCGTAGTCGGTGGCGACATGCGCCTCTCCGTCGAGAAGGGAGTCGATGATCGCCTGCCGGTCGATCGCCATCGACAGCGCCCGACGGATGTCGGCGTTGTCGTACCCGGGCAGGTAGGTCGGAAGACTGAGGTAGTTGCGCCAGTCGTCCACTGCCATGCGACGCACCAGATCGGGCGCGGCTGCCTCCGCCTGAGGGATGTCCGCGGGGTTGAGGGTGACGATGTCCACCGCACCCGCCTGGTAGTCGGTGTAGGCGACGTCGTTCCCCGTGTAGATCCGGAAGGTCACACCGTCGTTCGCCGGTGCGGTCCCCGCATACTCGTCGAAGACGACGGTGGGGATCTGGTCGCCTCCCGTCCAGGGCTCGGAGAGCCTGTACGGTCCGTTCCCGATGGGCTGCTGCGCGAACGCCTCAGCGTCGGTCAGAGCCTCCGCGGGGATGGGGGAGTAGTACGGCCTGCCGAGCAGGTAGGGGAACTGGCTGTTCGGCGCCTTCAGCGTGACCGTGAGGTGGCTGCTGTCCTCGACGACGACGCCGCTCAGCGTCTCCGCGGTCGGCTCGCCCTCGGCAGGAGCCACCGCGTCGTAGCCTTCGATGTTCGAGAACTGGTCGCCCTGCGCCCACGCGTTGTCGGGATCGACGGCGGCATTCCATGCGCGGGCGAAGGATTCCGCATCCACGGCTTCGCCGTTGTGGAACGTCCATCCGTCGGCGATCGTGATGCGCCAGACCTTCTGGTCGTCGGTCTCGATCGACTTCGCCACGAGGTTGCGCACCTCGCCTGTGTCCGGGTCGTAGTCGACCAGCCCGTCGAAGAGGGCGCCGACGACCGTATTGGCGAACAGTCCCGAGCTGTTGCCCGGGATGAGGCTCGTGGGCTTCTGGATGCCTACGGTGAGGATGGCGTCGCCACTGACGCCGGCCTCTCCGGGCGATGCGGAGCAGGCGCTCAGCGCCAGCGCCACGCCCGCGGCTGCGGCAGTGGCGACGACCAGGCGGTGGCGCCGTTGTGTCGATGACTTCATGGTCTCTCTTTCGTGATCGGTATCGGGTTGGGTGGGGTGGATCGGCTGTGTCGATGCCGGGGTCAGGACGACCGGTGACCGACGAGCACGGCTCGGCCGGGAACGGCTTCGAGCAGCTCGCGGGTGTAGGCCGCCTGAGGGTTCGAGAAGACGTCGCGTGTCGGTCCCGCCTCGACGACGCGGCCGCCGGACATCACGACGACATCGTGAGCGATCTGTTCGACGACGCCGAGGTCATGCGAGATGAAGAGGTAGGCCACGCCCAGCTCCTGCTGGATCCGCTGCATGACCTCCAGGACGTTCGCCTGCACGAGCACATCGAGTGCGGAGACGGGCTCGTCGCAGACGATGAGCTCGGGCTCAGGAGCCAGCGCCCTGGCGATGGCCACGCGCTGCCGCTGTCCTCCGGACAGCTCGTTCGGAGACCGCTCGATGATGTCCTGGGGCAACCTGACCATCTCCAGAAGCTCCCGGACGCGCACCCGCCGCGACGCGGCGTCCCCGATGCGGAAGGCACGCAGCGGCTCAGTCAGGATCTGGCCGATGGTCGCCATCGGATCGAGCGATGCATACGGGTCCTGGAAGATCGGCTGGACGCGGCGCCGGTAGGCGAGCAGCTCGCGCCCCTTCAGCGCGGTGACGTCCTCTCCGTCGAACCGGACATCGCCCGTGGTCGGCTCGAGCAGCTTGAGCGCGATGCTCGCCGCCGTGCTCCTGCCCGAGCCCGACTCGCCGACGATCGCGAGCGTCTGGCCGCGGCGGACGGCGAATGAGACGTCGTCGACTGCGTGCACGGGCTCTGTGCGCCGGCGACCGTGTCCGCGTGCGGGGTAGGTCTTGCCGAGGTGAGCGACGGAGAGGATGACCGGCGCCGACGGATCGGGCAGAGGAGCCCCGTCGCCGCTCCGATTCGCAGGCGCGGCGGCGACGAGCGCGCGCGTGTAGTCGGCCTGAGGCGCGATGAGAACGCCGCGCGAATCGCCGTGCTCGACGACGCGGCCTCTGTGCATGACGAGCACCCGATCCGCCCGGTCTGCGGCGAGCCCGAGGTCGTGGGTCACCAGGATCACGGCCGTTCCGGCTTCTGCCACCAGCTGATCGAGATTGTCGAGGATGACGCGCTGAACGGTGACATCCAGCGCCGACGTCGGTTCATCGGCGATCAGCAGGCGTGGGCGGTTGATGGTGCCCATGGCGATGAGTGCGCGCTGCTTCATACCCCCGGAGAGCTCGTGGGGGTACTGCCGGAAGCGGGATTCGGCATTGACGAGGCCCGCGCTCTGCAGGGCTGTGAGCGCACGCGCCCGAGCCGCGTCGGGGCGCAGTCTGCGGTGCACTCCGCCTGCCTCGACGACCTGCGCTCCGATGCGGTGCACCCGGGTTCAGATTCGACATCGGGTCCTGCGGCACGTACGCGATGGTGTCTCCGCGAAGCCCGCGCATCGCGGGCTCCCCGAGGCCGACGACCTCGGTGCCGGCGAGGGTGATGGACCCGCGGACTCGGGCAGTGGCCGGCAGCAGACCGAGCACCGCGCCGGTGAGCGTGGATTTGCCCGAGCCCGACTCGCCGACGATGGCGAGCTTCTCGCCCGCGTGCACGGCGAACGACACATCGGTGACGACGGGCGTGTCCCTGTAGGCGATCGACAGGGAGCGCACGTCCAGAACAGGCTCAGGCGCCGCGCGAAAATCGCGGTTCATGATTTCCCCTCGGGATTCGAGGGGGCTTGGGCACGATCACTCTATTGGCGCGGTGAAGGTCCCTCAATGGTCGCAGTTTTGTGCAGTAACAAAAACGTTTGTCGTCGAACAAAAGCTCTTTCATACTGTTCGAAGTCTGACCACCGGGGCTTGGGCGCTCATGGATGGCATCGACCACCGACTGACACTTCGATGATGAGAGGGCGTGCGCCGTATGAGGCGGAGGCTGAAGGATCCCGGAAGCGCGAGAGTCCCCGCGGAGGTCTCGGCATGAGCGCGTTCCGCCTCGGCGCAGCGTCGACCGCCGTCGATCCGGCGATGATCGCCCGGCTCCTCAGCTCATCGACGGCCACGCTCGGCCATCTGACGGATTTCGGGTTCGTGCGCGGGCTCGTGCCCATCGGGGCGAGCCCTGCCTTCGCCGGTCCCGCTCTGACCGTGCAGATCCCGCACGCGGATTCGACGGCCGTCCACGAAGCACTCCGGCACATCCGCCCCGGTGACGTGCTCGTCATCGATCAGTCCGGAGACGACGACCGCTCCAGCTTCGGGGGGACTCTCGCAGGCATCGCCCTCGACGCTGGGGCGATCGCAGCGGTCTCGAACGGTCGGACGAATGATGTCGACGAGATCATCGACCTCGGCTTCCCCGTGTTCTCACGGGGCCCGGGCTCGCTGACGACGAGGATCCTCGGGCTGGAAGGCCGCATCAACGTTCCCGTCGCGGTCGGCGGAGTCGTCGTCATGCCTGGCGACATCGTCTTCGGCGATTCCGACGGTCTGTGCGTGATCCCGCGCGCCGAAGCCGAGGAGATCGTCCGCCGGATCACAGAGCTGGACGCCGATCCGGTGATCCTCTCGCTACGGGAGTCGGTCCGAAACGGGACGCCGCTCGGAGCCCTCACCGGAGCGTCGGCACTCTTCCGCGGAGGCGGCGCATGATTCCTCTGCGCAGCAGCGCCGACCTCGTCGTCGGCTGCGTCCAGATGCGCTCGGTCCTCGATCCCCAGGAGAACCTCGAGCGCGCTGTCGCGTACGTCGAGACCGCAGCGCGCGCCGGCGTGCGACTCCTGGTCTTCCCTGAGTCGGCATCGAGCCGCTCCGACGACCCCGCAGTCCGCCCGATCGCGGAGCCCCTCGACCTCGGCTTCGTCCCCGGGCTCGCGGCCGCAGCCGCCCGCGCCGGCATCACGGTGGTCGCGGGCGTGATGGAGCCGGGGCCGGCGGGCCGTCCGTACAACACGCTCGTCGCGCTGGACGGCGGCAGAGTGCTGTCCGCCTACCGCAAGCTGCACCTGTACGACGCGGCGGGCTTCCGCGAGTCGGACACCGTCACACCGGGCGACGGCCCCGTCGCGACGTTCGACGTCGACGGGTTCAGCATCGGGATGATGACCTGCTACGACATCAGGTTCCCAGAGCTCTCGCGTCTGCTGTCCGATCGCGGAGCGGACGTCATCGTGGTCCCGACCTCCTGGGTGCGGGGGCCGATGAAGGAGCTGCACTGGAACACGTTCTGCCGAGCGCGAGCGATCGAGAACACCGTCTACATCGCCGGTGCCTCGCAGACGGGGGGAAACCGCATCGGCCGAACGACGATCGTCGGTCCGGACGGCATCGCAGAAGCCGCGGCGGGCACGGATGAGGGGCTGGTGCTCTCACGGGTGTCGACCGCGAGACTCGACCGGACCCGCGAGACCTTCCCGATGCTCCAGCAGAGACGTTTCCGCATCGACGCCACACCCCGCTCCGCCGGCCTTGCCCGTGTGGAGGAGGCCGCCCGATGACCGAGGGCGACCAGAGCGCTGCTGTTCCGGCGTGGGTGGATGCAACGCAGATACCCGATGTGTCGGCGCGCGGGATCGCATCGCACGTCGCGGCCCTGGTGCGCAGCGGCGAGCTCTCTCTCGGCGAGGTGCTGCCACCCGTGCGTGTGCTCGCGGGCGAGCTGCGGGTGAGCCCCTCCACCATCTCGACCGCATGGGGACTGCTCAAGAAGCGAGGCCTGCTCACCGGCACGGGAAAGGCCGGCGTCAAGGTGGCGAGCGCAACCGGACTCATCCGCGGTCTGGAGATGTACGCCACGGTGCCGGGGGTGAACGATCTGCGCCTCCTCTACCCCGATGGCGAGCTGCTCCCCGCCCTCGACCAGGCCCTCGTGGGAGCGGCCCACCAGAAGAACCTCAACGAGTACTACGACTCGGCGATCCTTCCCGCTCTGCAGCGCGCCATCGAGCCGAGCTGGCCGACCCGCTCGGAGGCGTTCGCGGTCGCCAACGGAGGTGCGGACGCCGTGTGGTCGGTGCTCCAGTCGATCTCGGTTCCCGGCGACCGCATCCTCGTCGAGTCGCCCACCCAGCCTCAGCTGCTGAGCCTCATGGTGGAACTCGGCCTCACGATCGTCCCGATACCGTACGGCGTCGACGGGCTCGACCCGCGTGCCTTCCGGGACGCGCTCGCGACGCGGCCCGCGGCGATCTTCTTCCAGCCGCGTGCGCAGGTGCCAACGGGGCTCGCCTCCTCTCGCGAGCGGATCGCCGCGCTGGCGGGGATGATCCGCGGGCCCCATCACCCGCTGATCATGGAGTACGACGATCTCGGCGACCTGGCCCGCGGCCGTCACCATTCCTTCGCCGAACACGCACCGGATCACACCGTGATCATCCGCTCCTACGAGAAGTCGTACGGGCCCGACCTCCGGCTCGCCGTCATCGGCGCTCCTGAGAACGTCATCCGCAATGCGCACGCCCAGATCCGCCTCACCCGACAGTGGACCTCGCGGATCCTGCAGGCAGCCCTCGCCTGGATGCTGGAGGATCCGACGACGGCCGCCTCGCTGTCAGCTGCTCGATCGACCTACGCGATGCGGCTCACCGCGCTCACCGCACAGCTGCGCGCCCGAGGGATCCCGATCGCCACGGAGGACGGGTTCTGCGTCTGGGTCCCGGTCATCAGCGAATCCGCGGCCGCCGAAGAGCTGTCCGGCCTCGGCATCCTCGTCATGCGGGGAGCCTCGTCGTTCGCCGGTGCGGCCGGTCCGCACATCCGCGTGGCGACCTCGCGCCTTCCCGTCGACGCCGCCCCGCGCCTCGCCGAGCTCATCGCCGCGGCCGCCGGTCGCGTGGAGGACTCGTGACATCTCGATTCCTGCCGCTGCGCGCGAGCCTCTCCGCCGACCGCCTGGCATGGTGCGCGGTCGTCCCGACCGATGCCCTCGGATGGGCCGTCGTGGTCCACGGCAGCGACAGAGACCCCGTCGGCATGGTGCGCCAGCTGCGCGGCTGGGCCGAGCTCCGCCGCGTCGCGCTCTTCGCGCCGCTCTTCCCCGTCGGCGTCCCCGTCCGCGGGGACGGCGACGGGTACAAGTCTCTGCGCACCGACGGATACGCCTTCGACCAGGCGCTGCTGTCTATGCTCGCCGAAGCCGCCGACGAGACTTCGACGCCCACCGGCCCCTTCCTGCTTCTCGGGTTCTCGGGCGGCGCCCAGTTCGCGCATCGCTTCACGCTGCGCCACCCGGAGCGGGTCGCCGCACTGAGCATGGTCGCGCCAGGCAACGTCACGCTGCTCGGCAACGGCAGGCGCTGGTGGGCGGGCGTCGCCGATGCGCAGCAGGCGCTCGGACGCCCCGTCGATCTCGCGGCGCTCTGCTCGACCCCCGTGCAGGCACTGGTCGGCGGCGACGACGACGACCGGCAGGTCATCCGCATCCGGCATCAGGATTCCCGCTGGGTGGAGGGGGCCAACGATGCCGGAGTGACGCGCGGCGAGCGCCTGCAGGCGCTCGCGGATGACTGGCGTGCGCACGGCGTCGACGTCGAGCACCGGGTCCTCGAAGGGGTGGGCCACGAGTTCGCTCCGTTCGCCCCCGCGATCCAGTCGTTCTTCGACGGCCACCTCACGGGTATCGGGGACACCGACCCGGGGGAGTCGCACCCATGAGAGCGGAGCGGAGAGGAATCGATTCATGAAGATCACAGAGGGGCGTCTCCGTCGCGTGAACGGAGAGACGGCGTATTGGCTGGCCGAGGACACCGAGACCTCCTCCTCCGAGCCCGGAACACCGCTCGTCGTGCTGCACGGCGGTCCTGGCTGCACGCACGACTATCTGCTGAGCCTGACCGACCTGGTGCGGCCGGGGCGGCCGGTCGTCTTCTACGACCAGATCGGCAACGGCCGCTCGTCGCATCATCCGGACCTTCCGCCCGAGCATTGGACGGTGGGGCTCTTCCTCGATGAACTCGACATGCTCCTCGACGGCCTCGGCTTCACCGACGAGTACGACCTGCTCGGGCAGTCGTGGGGCGGGATGCTCGCAGCCGAGCACGCCGTGCGGCGTCCGCGAGGCCTTCGCCGGCTGGTGATCGCGAACTCGCCGGCGTCGATGCCGCGATGGCGCGCCGCCGCCGCCGCGCTTCGGGCGGAGCTCCCGGAGGACGTGCGATCGGTGCTCGAGCAGCACGAGGCTGCAGGGACGATCGAGAGCGATGAGTACCTCGCCGCGAGCGACATCTTCTATGCGCGTCATGTCTGCCGCGTCGTCCCCCATCCGCCCGAGGTGGCTGCGACGTTCGCGTGGCTCGATCGGGATCCGACGGTGTACCGGGCGATGAACGGCCCGACCGAGTTCCATGTGATCGGCTCGCTTCGCGAATGGACCGTCGAGAGTCGGCTTCCGCTGGTCTCGGTTCCGACGCTCGTCATCAACGGGCGCCACGATGAAGCCACAGACGAGACGATCGAACCCTTCCTGACCGGCATCCCCGACGTCACTCACCACCGCTTCGAGCAGTCCAGCCACATGCCGCACTGGGAGGAGCGAGAGGCGTACATGTCTGTCGTGGCAGCGTTCCTCGCGCGCGATCAGGCATCCGTCCGGCCAACCTGATCCGCTGCGCCTCACCCGATCCGCCGGTCGGCCCGACTGAGCAGCGGCCATCGCGCGAGCGGCGGCCGCCCACTCGACGCGGCGGGCGAGGAAGGCATACTGGAACGATGAGCGGCGACGGCCGACCATGTGATTTCGGGGGTTCTCGGGTGAGCGAAGACGCATCGGCGCCGCCGCTGCGTCGCGACGTGCGCACCGCGCGCAGTGCCGTCCCCGCTGCAGGCGCCCCCGCGGCGCGGGCAGGCCGCCTGATCGCCGGCTTCGCCGCCATCGCCCTGATCGGCGCGGGCGCGCTGGTCGCCGGACTCGCGATGCCGGACCCCGAGGTCCGCGAGTCGCGGCCGGTCGAGAAGCACGACCTCACCGTGGCGTCCATCGGAGGCGAGGGCGTCGGCGGCATCGTCCGCCCCGTCGATCGCGACGACCCCGACCCCACGGTGCCGCCGGTGGCTCCGGCTGAGCCGCAGCCGCAGCCGCAGCCGCAGCCTCCGTCATCTCCGGTGGTCACGGAGGAGCAGTCGCCGAGCCCGCCTCCGGCGCCCGCACCCAGCCCAGAGCCCTCGCACCCCGGCGGCAATGGCGACCGCGGTCGCGGGCCGGGCGAGCGCGGGCGCGCAGACCCGCCGCCTCACGCGAAGCCGGGCTCGGTCCTGGCCTTCGTCGAGCGCACAGCCGGGTACGCGGTGGACCTGCTCGGCATCGACCTGCTGTCGGGCGACGAGCTGTCGCTCAGCCGCTGACCCGCGCGATCGTGCGGGGCATCCGCCCATCCTCTCGGGCACGGGCTGGGCGGTTACCCTTGACCGGGGGTTCTCGGTCGACGGGCCCCCGAGCGCACGAGGAGTGAGAGATGTCCGAGTTCCCGATTCCCGCAACGACCTCGTCGGCGCCACCCCCTCCGCCGGCACCGGCGATACCGGGGGAGTCGACGGCTCCGCTGTCGAATGACGACCTCGCTCGTGCACAGCGCATCCTGAAGGTCATCTCCGACTCGTACGCCACGAAGATGGTCGGGCAGGATCGCCTTCGCATGAGCCTGCTCGTCGCGCTGATCGCCGGCGGTCACATCCTGCTCGAGTCGGTGCCAGGGCTCGCGAAGACGACCGCCGCGAGCACACTCGCCGACACCGTCAAGGCCAGCTTCAAGCGCATCCAGTGCACCCCCGACCTGCTGCCGAGCGACATCACCGGCAGCCAGATCTACGACGCCGCCACCGGCAGCTTCCGCACGGTGCTCGGCCCTGTGCACGCCAACTTCGTGCTGCTCGACGAGATCAACCGCTCGAGCGCGAAGACCCAGTCGGCGATGCTCGAGGCGATGCAGGAGCGCCAGACCACGATCGGCGGCGAGGTGCACCCGCTCCCCCGCCCGTTCCTCGTCATCGCGACGCAGAACCCCATCGAGCAGGAGGGCACGTACGAGCTGCCCGAGGCGCAGATGGACCGCTTCCTGCTCAAGGCGATCGTCGAGTACCCGAGCCCCGCCGAGGAGTTCGAGATCCTCAACCGCATCGACTCCGGTGCGCTCGACCCCGACCGGCACGTACCAGGGGCGATCGGCCTCGACGACGTGCACGACCTGCAGGACATCGCGTCGCGCGTGCACATCGACCCCGCGATCCGCAACTACATCGTTCAGCTGGCGTACGTGACCCGCAACCCTGCGCCGTACATCGGGGAGGAGCGCGCCCGGTTCATCAAGTACGGCGCGAGCCCGCGTGCGAGCATCGCGTTCCTGCAGGCGTCGCGTGCGCTGGCGCTGCTGAACGGGCGCACTCACGTGCTGCCGGAGGACGTCCGCTCGCTCCGCCACCTTGTGCTGCGCCACCGGGTGCTGCTGACCTTCGAGGCCGAGGCAGAGGGCGTGCGCAGCGAAGACATCATCGACCAGATCTTCGCGTCGGTGCCGACCCCGTAGACCCCATGGCAAGTCTGATCACCCAGGTGAAGAGCAAGCTCTTCATCCGCTCGTCGCAGAAGTCGATGCACGCGCTGGACGGCGCATACGCATCGCTGCTGCGCGGACGCAGCCTCGACTTCGAGGATCTGCGCCCGTACGAGTTCGGCGATCAGGTGCGCGACATCGACTGGCGCGCCACCGCGCGGCACGGGGAACCGCTCATCAAGCGCACGAAGGCGACGCGCAAGCACACCGTGCTCTTCCTCGTGGATTCCGGTCGCGGCATGAAAGCCCTCGCCGAAGACGAGCGGAGCAAGCGCGACCTCGTGGTGCTGCTCACAGGCGCCCTCGGCTACCTCACCGTGCGGCACGGAGACGACTTCTCGGTGGTCTACGGAGACAGCGCCCGCGTGCGCCGGCTGGCGACGGGCAGCAGCGAGGGCGCGCTCGAGCACGCCCTTCGCACGGTCAGCGCAGCCATCGACTCGAGCACCGATGCGGGCGAGCGGGACGCCCTGCTCCGCTACACCGCGCGCAACGTCGCCCGCCGGATGATCGTCGTCCTCATCACCGACGAGGCGCCGATGACGTCGGAGACCGAGCCGCTGCTGCGGCGGCTCACGGTGCAGCACGACGTGCTGTGGCTGACCGTCCGCGACGCCGACCCCGTGGTCCGTCCCGGGTCCGGCGGCACCCACCGTCGCGATGTCGACAGCGGGTGGGCGATCCCCGACTTCGTGCACGGCGACGCGGAGGTGATGGCCGAGCTCGAAGCCGATGAAGCCGCGCACACCGCCCGACGCGATGCCGCACTGCGGCGCCTCGAGATCACGCACGCCGAGTTCGGCGCGCAGACCGCGGCCGTGCCGACGCTGCTGACCATGCTCAACAGGAGGTCGCATGCCCGCTCCTGACGAGCTCTACCCGCCCGCGCAGTACGGATGGGGCTGGATCGCGCTGGCGATCGGCATCCTGCTGCTGCTCGCCGCTGCGGCCTGGCTGCTGATCGTCCTCACCCGGCCGAAGCGCAGCATCCACCTCGCCGGCGAGACGACCTTCACACCCCCGGCTGCCGCCTTCCTCGATCAGCTGCGCGGCGAGTACCTCGCCGACGTGCAGCACATCGAAGATGCATACCGATCCGGGAATATCTCGCCGCGGCAAGCCAACCTCGAGCTCAGCCGCAGCGTGCGGGCCTTCGTCAACGAGTACTCCGGACTCGAGGCGCCGGTGCTGTCGCTCGACGATCTGGTCACTCGCGGCGTCGACCCTGCGCTCATCGACGCGATCCGCCGGCACTACTACCCGAGCATCTTCCAGCGCGGACCCGCGATCGATCCGATCTACGGTGCCGAGGCCGCCCGGAAGGTGGTCACGACATGGCACTGAGCATGTGGTGGATGCTGCTCGTCGCCCTCGGCGCACTGGCCGCGGCGATCGTGGTCGGGGTGCTGCTCGGCAGCCGCGACATCATGCTCTGCCTCGACGTGTCGGGATCGATGTCGGAGGTCGACGTCGAGGTGCTCAGCGTCTTCGAAGAGCTGCTGAAGGGCTTCGAGGGCGAGCGGATCGGACTCACGATCTTCAACAGCTCGCCGGTGCAGGTCTTCCCGCTCACCGACGACTACAGGTTCGTGCGCGAGCAGCTGCAGAACGTGCGCGGCAGCTTCGACTACGACGACGAGACCCCCGAGCACTGGGTCGGCACGCTCAACGGACCCGGTGCCTCGCTGATCGGCGACGGTCTCGCCGCCTGCACCATGCGCTTCGACCATGAGGACGACGAGCGCAGCCGTTCGGTCATCCTCGCCACCGACAACGAGCTGGCAGGCGCCTCGATCCTCACGATCGAGGAGGCCGCGCAGTACGCGAAGTCGAAGAGCGTGCGTGTCTTCGCGCTCAACCCCGTGCAGGGAAAGGATGCGAAGGTCAGCGCGCAGCTCTCGGAGGCGGCCGCGCTCACGGGAGGACAGTCGTACGCGCTGCGCGACACGACGACGGTGGGCGACATCATCTCCGAGATCCAGAAGCAGGAGGCGACGGCGCTCAAGGGGCAGGCGCAGGTGGTGCTCGTCGACAGCCCGGACCTCTGGATCGCACTGATGCTCGTCGCCGTGCTCGGCTTCATCGTCCTGCTCATCTTCGTACGCGATAAGGGACGAGTACGCGATACGGGACGAGTACGCGATACGGGACGGGTGCGCGACGCGGGCAGCGCCCGGGATGCGGGAAAGGGGCGCGCATGATCCTCCAGCCCGTCCTGCATCCCCTCCTGCTGGCGCTGCTGTGCGCGGTGCCGGCCTTCTTCGTGTCCCGCGCGCTGGTGCGCGGCCCCTCGCGCGGAATCTGGGCGCTTCGCCTCGGGATGATCGTCGTCGTGTTCGCGATGCTGCTTCGTCCCGGCATCCCCGGGGGCACCTCGCAGACCCTCGCGACCGACACCGATGTCGTGATCGTCGTCGACACCACCGCGAGCATCGTGGCCGAGGACTGGGCAGGCGACCGGCCCCGCATCGACGGCGTGCGCGGCGACGTGCAGGCGATCGTCGACGAGTACCCCGGCGCTCGTTTCGCGCTGATCAGCTTCGACGCGGCGGCGCAGCTGCGCCTGCCGCTGACCACCGATGCCACAGCGCTCATGTCGTCGCTCGACGTGATGCGTCCCGAGGTCACGGATCAGTCGCGGGGATCGTCGATCGGCACCGCGAACCGGATGCTGGCCGACACCCTCTCGGCGGCGGCCGAGGCATCGCCGGAGCGCGGTCGCATGGTGTTCTACCTGGGCGACGGAGAGCAGACCGCCTCGCGCGAACCGGAGTCGTTCGCGTCGAGCGCGAAGTTCATCGACGGCGGCGCCGTGCTCGGCTACGGCACGACCGACGGCGGCCCGATGCGGAAGACCACGGGCGCGGGGGCGGAGGCCGGCGGCTACATCGAGTACCAGGGCGGTCCCGCCATGTCGGTGATCGACGAGGACAACCTTCGGCAGGTGTCGGAGCAGCTGGGCGTCGAGTACCTCCTGCGGACGGCGGATGCCGCGATCGAGCTGCCGGAGGCGCCCACCAGCACCACCGACTACTCGGCATCGGGCGAGGTGGGCAACGTCATCGAGCTGTACTGGATCGCCGCTCTCGCGCTGGTCGCCCTTCTCGCCGTCGAGGTGACGCTCGCGACGATGTCGATCGTGCGGCTGCGCGGGCAGTCGACCACGACCTCGCGCGCGAAGGGAGCCGCCTCATGACCTCCCCCACGCACGCCGATGCCGCGGCGGCTCTGCTGGCCGTGAACCGCCGGCGCCGCAGCATCCGGCGCTGGGTCTCGATCGCAACCCTGCCTCTCACGCTCGCCGCGCTGCTGCTCGTCGTGAAACTGCTCAGCATGTACGCGTTCGCGCATACGTCGATCAGCTCGTTCGTGTCTGGTGCGTACGCCGAGTCGGAGTCGGCCGCGCGCGGGCAGGACGTGCTCAACTGGTTCGAGCAGGTCAGGGCTCCGTACAACATCGGCACCGCTCTCGCCGGGGCGGAGCAGCTCGACGCGGCTCGTTCCGAGCTCGAGCGGGCGGTTCCCCTCGCGCAGGGGCTCGAGGTCTGCCCCGTGCTGATCAATCTCTCGCTCGTCGTCGAGCGCCAGGGGGATGCCGCGCAGGCCGACGGCGATGCGGCGAAGGCCGCCGAGCTGTACGGCGAGGCGCTCGAGATCACCGTCGAGACACCAGAGGAGTGCAGCAGCGACGAGGCGCAGCGGCAGTCGCCGCAGCCGGATCGCGACATGAGCGACACGCTCGACGAGAACCAGCAGCGTCAGCAGGAGAAGCAGCGCCAGAGCCAGCAGCCGCCGCCCGAGCAGCCGGAGCAGCCCGAGCAGGGCGAGGGCGAGCAGTCCGAGACCCCGCAGGACAAGCTCGACGACATCGAAGACCGACTGAACCAGGGCGCACAGGAGCGCGAGGATCAGCTCGGCGGTGGCCAGGGCGACGACGGTTCAGGCGGCGGCGGAACGGACAAGCCGTGGTAGATCGTCAGCGCAGCAGATACGTCGGCGGGGCGGAGGGCGCCCCGCCGCTCCCCCGCCCGGTGGCTACGCGGGTGCCGCCCGCACGCGAGGAGGGCTGGATGCCGCGGCCGGCCTGCCCCAGGCATCCGGAATCACCTACACCGCACCGGACGACGGCGGTGAGAGGAAGGGCGTCAACGCGCTGGGCCTGGCCGCCATCTCGGCGACGGCGATCTTCGCGCTGATCCTGCTGCTGCTCATGCTCGCCGGCGGCACCGATGCCGTCTACGGCGTGACGATGCTCGTGCTGCAGCTGACGATCGCCGGGCTGATCGTGGCGGCGATGCTCACCGCTCGCGGCCGGATGCTCGGCGCGATCGCCCTCGCCGTCTCGCTCGTCTTCAACGTCGCGACCGTCGGTGCGATGGGAGCCCTGCGGTCGGCGGCGACGCAGGCGTACGACGGCACGAAGTCGGAGCGGCAGCGGCACGAGGAGGCGTACCCGGGCGTGAAGGACTTCTCGCCTCAGGATGCCCTGGCCGGGCCCTCGCTGGAAGGCGTGCAGTCCGAGGGCGACGCGCTGATGGCCGCCGTCCGCGAGCGCGTCAGCCAGCGCTTCGGCTACACCTGGGTGCAGAGCGGCTCGCAGGACGTGAGCCCCGAGCGCAACGGATACGGTGGCGAGTCGATGCTGCGCAGGTACACGTCCACCACGTGGACGACCGCGCAGCCGGTGCAGGACGACGATCGCAAGCGCGAGGTCATGCAGACGATCGACGAAGTGCTTCTCGAACGCGCCATGAGCGAGCTCTATCCGCTGAACGAGGTGGATGCGGGCATCTCTCCCGACATGGTCGCGAAGCTGTACGGGTCGACCGAGCCGTCACGACAGCACACCTGGGAGTACTACAGCGGCACCTATCCCGGCCCGCTGCGCTTCTATGCGTACGCCTATGACCTGTCGAACGACCCGACCGGAGAGTTCCGCACCCAGCGCGAAGCGCTCGCGAAGCAGACCGGGGAGCCCCTCGAGGGCATCCAGCTCGTGGTCTTCGCCCGCCGCGTGCTCCCCGAGGGCGACCGCGCCGAGTTCGAGCAGCGGCTGCAGGAGTACCCGGGGTTCTGACCCGCAGCTGTCCGCCATTCGGTGCCCGAGACCCGGCGGACCGCCCGAGATGCGGATGCTTCGACCACGGGCATCCGGATGTCGGCAGACCTGCCGGATCCCGGGCGCCCGGCCCGGCGCCGCCCTGAAATCCGGCAGACCGACCCGGATCCGGATGCGTTGACCACAGGCATCCGGATCTCGGCAGACCCGCCGGATCTCGGGCGCCCGGTCCAGCGCCTCCCCCAGATCCGGAGGACCGCCCCACATCCGGATGCTTCAGCCACAGGCATCCGGATCTCGGAGGGCCCGCCGGACCTCGGTCGCCCGGTCCGGCAACGCCCCCAGATCCGGAGGACCGACCCACATCCGGATGCTTCAGCCACAGGCATCCGGACCTCGGCACACCTGCCGGATCTCGGGCGCCCGGGAGAGGCTGCCGGAGCACCGACATTCCATCGAATCTGTTCCATGACGCCGCGTTTGAGTACACTCGTACTAACAAACGGGGGAGGCGCCATGATCCTGACGGCGATCGTGATCTGCGAGGTGGCATTCTGGGTGGCGATCGTCGCGGGACTCGCCACGCGGTACCTGCTACGGCGACCCGGCCTCGGCGCCGCACTTCTCGTTCTCGCTCCTGTGATCGACGTGATCCTGCTCGCGCTCGTCGCGATCGATCTGCTGGGCGGCGGCACCGCCTCATGGCAGCACGGACTCGCGGCGATCTACATCGGCGTCTCGGTCGCCTACGGAAAGCGCATGATCGCCTGGGCCGACACCCGGTTCCGTCACCGATTCGCCGGTGGACCCGCACCCGAGCGCCTCACCGGCGCCCGCTACACGACGAAATGCTGGCGCGACGCCCTGCTCACCGGCATCGCGATGAGCATCGCCGCCGCGATCCTCGGTGCGATCATCCTGCTCGTCGGCGATGCGGAGCGCACGGCAGCCCTCTCGAACTGTTTCGGCACGCTCGGGATCATTCTCGCCATCGACCTCATCTGGGCCCTCAGCTACACGGTGTGGCCGAAGCCGGCATCCGCTCCCCCCGCGAGCGTCGTGCCAGAATCCTGACCATGCCGCGAAGAATCGACGCCGACGAGCGCACCGAGCAGATCGCCGCCGCCGCCGTGCGCGTGCTCGAGCGCGACGGACTCGCCGGGCTCTCGGTGCGCGGTGTCGCGGCCGAGGCGGGCATCGCCGCCGCGTCGCTGCGGCGCGCGTTCCCCACCCAGCATGCGCTGCGCGTCTACTGTCTCGAACTCATCGAACAGCGCGTCACGAGCAGAATCCTGGCACTCGACGTCACCGGCCGGCCACTGGCCGACGCCCTGCTCGCGCAGCTTCTGCCCCTCGATGCCGTTCGGCGCGCGGAGCTGCTCGCCCAGGTTCAGCTCGGCGTGCTCGCCCTCACCGACGATGAGCTGCGACCCGCCGCCATCGCCCTGAGCGCCGCCGTCGACAGGGCATGCGCTGCCGCCATCGAGATCCTCGCCGCCGCGGGGCGGCTCGGCCAGCGGCGCGATCCCGCCTACGAGGCCAGACGACTGCGTGCGCTGATCGACGGCATCGCGATGCACGGGCTCTGGAGAGGGCATCCGCAGGCCGCCGAGCAGATGCTGGAGACCCTCGGGCGACACCTGGATGAACTGGCGGGGAACCGCTGACCCGACGCCGCTCGCGGCATCGGGTCAGCCGCGTACGGGCATCCGGTCGCCGAGATCCGGCCGCCCGCCCGAGATCCGGATGCTTCGGCCACAGGCATCCGGATCTGGGCACACTTTCCGGATCTCAGACGCCCGGCGCTCGCGGTCGGTCGCCTCACCGCCGGGCTACGAGGCGCCCGGTGAACGGACTCGCCGACGCGTGACCTGGCTGCCGCCACCGCCCTGAGATCCGGCAGACCGACCCAGATCCGGATGCTTCGACCACAGGCATCCGGATCTCAGCGCACCTGCCGGATCTCAGGCGCCCGGCGCTTGCTCGCAGTCGCCGCACCGCCGGACCACGAGGCGCACTCGTGCCGCCGTCACGGCCCCGAAATCCGGCAGACTGACCCAGATCCGGATGCTTCGACCACAGGCATCCGGATTCCGGCACACCTGCCGGATCTCAGGCGCCCGGCGCTTGCTCGCAGTCGCCGCACCATGGGACCACGAGGCGCACCGGTGCCGCCGTCACCGCCCTGAAATCCGGCAGACCGACCCAGATCCGGACACTTTGGCCGCAGGCATCCGGATCCCGGCGCACCTGCCGGATCTCGGGCGTCGGGGCGGCCGACAGCGACGGACAACCCCCAAACACTCCCGGACAACCCCCGAACACCCCCGGAAAACCACGCGATCGACCTACGGCAGCTCCTCCACGGGCACGTGCTCGTCGCCGGGCAGCTCTGGCTCATCGATGGGCTTGAGGTCCTCGACCGCAGGGCCTTCCAGCAGAGTGCCGTCGGCGGCGAAGCGAGAACCGTGCAGCGGGCAGTCCCACGAGCGCTCTGCACTGTTCCACGACACGATGCCGCCCAGGTGCGTGCAGACCGCCGACATCCTGCATGTGACCCCGTCGACGGTCGAGACCGCGGCGGGCTCCTTGTCCTCCGCGCCGACCACGCCCTCGCCCTCGCCCGGAGGCTCGTCGGGCAGCGGGTGCAGACTTCCGACCCACCCCGATGCCAGCTCGCCAGCCACCTGAGCGTTCGCGACGACACTGTTCGCGACGTCCTTCGGCAGCGTGACGCGGTGATGCAGCGTCTTCGCCCACGAGATGTTCCCGTCGAGGATGTCGGCGGTCATGCTCAGTGCCGCGGCGACCCCGTTGGTCATGCCCCACTTGTTGTAGCCGGTCGCGAGTGTCACGTGCTTGCCCGTGCGGGGCATCCACCCGACGAACGGCACGAGGTTCATCGACCGGTAGTCCTGCGCCGACCAGGCGTGGGTGCGCTCAGCACCCGGGAAGTGCTTCTTCGTCCACTGCTCCAGGTCGTCGACGAGACGCTGCGTGTCGTCCTCCCTGCCGACGACGTGGCCGTTGCCGCCGACCACCAGCAGCTCCTCCTGTCCGGTCGGCGCCGTGCGCAGCGACCGGCTCGGCGAATCGATCGAGAGGTACATCCCCTGGGGCAGCTGCCCCGGCACCCGGTACGCCTGCGCATATGAGCGCAGCGGCTTCACCTTGGCGAAGTACAGACCGCGATCGAGGATCGGGATGCCCGTGGCCAGCACCACCGTGCCCGCCCGCACGTCCCCGAGCGAGGTGGTGACCTTGCTCGGCTCACCCGTCTCGACGTCTTTCACCCTGGCGCCCTCGATGATCACGCCACCGCGCTCGCGCAGATCGGCGGCGAGCGCGGCCAGCACGTCCATCGGCTGGAACTGGGCCTGGTCGCGCAGGCGCAGGCCGCCGTGCGTCTCGAACGGCAGGTCGAGGGTGTGCAGGCGCTCGACATCGAGACCGGCCTTGCGGCACGCCTCGTACTCGGCATCCAGCCTCTTCACGCCGTCCGGCGTCGAGGCGTAGGTGAACGCGTCGCGTCGCTGCACCTCGACGCCGTGCTCGTCGAGGTAGCGCAGCAGCCACGCCTGACCCTCGCGGTTGCCCTCGACGTACGCCTTGAGCACATGGCTCGACCCGCGGGACAGGATGCCCGAGAGCACGGTGCCCTGCAGCAGGCTCAGCTTCGCGGTCGTGTGACCCGTCGACACGGCACCCACGAAACGCGCCTCGAGCACGGCCACCGAGAGGCCTGCGCGGGCGAGCAGAAGCGCCGTGGTGAGTCCTGTGATGCCGGCCCCGGCGACCACGGCGTCGTACCGCGCGCCCGGTTCGAAGGTGTCGGAGGCGATGCGCTCACGCTGGTCGTCGAGCCAGAGGGACGTCACGGGTGTCTCCTTCGCTGGGGGCGAGTGGGCCACCAGTACATCGTGATCCTCTGCCCGGCGAAGGGGCCTTGACATCTTCGTCACGACGAAGGGCGCCGGTGTCCTACGCTGGCATCTGGTCGCGCGGCGCGATCAGATCGAGAGGACTCCGAACGTGTCTGAGCAGACGCTTCTCGCCATCGACGGCGGCCAGACCGGCATCAAGACCCGCCTGGTCGCGGCAGACGGATCCGCCAGCGACCGGCTGCTGCCCGCGGTGTTCACCAATCGACCGCTGTCGCCGCAGCTCGCCGCCGTCGTCGCCGAGATCGCACGAGCCACCGGCGAGGTTCCGCACACCGTGACCGTGGGAGTGTCAGGCCTCACCTCCGCCGAGGCAGAGGCGGATGCCCTGATGCAGCGCCCCGATCTCGCCGGCGTGCAGCGGCTGGTGGTGACCCACGATTCGGTCACGTCGTTCCTCGGGGTGCTCGGCGATCAGCAGGGTGCGGTGGTGGCCGCCGGCACCGGAGTGGTGACACTCGGTGTCGGCCCCGTGCATTCGACGCGCGTCGACGGCTGGGGCTACATCATGGGCGACGCGGGCAGCGGGTACTGGATCGGCAGGGAGACTCTGGATGCCGTGATGCGCGCTCATGACGGACGCGGACCGGCGACGTCTCTGACCGCGGTGATGCAGGAGCGCTGGCCCGACCTCGAGACCGCCTACGTCCCCCTGCAGGCGTCGGAGGACCGCGTGCGCACGGTGGCGTCGTTCGCGGCACCGACGGCCGCCCATGCGGCATCCGGCGACCCGGTCGCGATCCGCATCTGCCGCGAGGCGGCCGCGGAGCTGGCGGCCGCGGTGCTCGCGGCCCTGCGCGTCACCGAGGCACCCGCCGACGCCGCGATCGGCGCGATCGGCGGGGTGTTCGGCTCAGAGCTCATCCGCACCGCGTTCGAGAACGCCGTGCGCGCCGAGCGTCCGGATGCCCGGTTCGTCCCTCCCGCGGGAACGGGCCTCGACGGGGCCGTCGCCCTCGCGCGCCTCGGTGCCGGGCATCCGCTGCGCGAGCGCTTCGCCGAGCGCACCCGCTGACCCTGGTCGTCTCCTCGCTTCGGCTCGCACGCTCGGGAGGAGAAGGCGCGCTCGGGAGGACCCGATGCGCCCAGCGCTCCTCCGGTGCGTGCGTTCTCCTCCCGAACCCGCAGCCTGAAGCTCGCACCGTCGTACCGCACACCCGGCACCCAGACTCCACACGGCTCGCACGCTCGGGAGGAGAAGGCGCGCTCGGGAGGACCCGATGCGCCCAGCGCTCCTCCGGTGCGTGCGTTCTCCTCCCGAACGCCCGGCTCAGGCGGCGAGCGCGAGCCAGGCCGCGAACGCGAAGCCGATGACGGTCGCGAGACCCGTCGCCTCCTTGGCCTTCTGCTGCGCCTCGGGAACCATCGAGTCGACGAGCATCACCAGCAGGGCTCCCGCTGCGAAGCCGTTGGCCGCGGCGCGGAACCCGTCGCCGACGACGGATGCCAGGGCGAACCCGGCCACGGTGGCGAGCGCGCAGAGCACCGCGACACCGGCCCACAGCAGCACGACGCGCCCGCGGCGCATCCCGGTGCGGAGCAGGTCGGATGCCGAGCCGATCGACTCGGGCAGATTCGACACGACGATCGCGACCACCAGGGCCACGCCCACGCCCTCGCCAGCGGCGAGTCCGATGCCCAGCACGAGCTGCTCGGGGATGCCGTCGAGCAGCGCTCCGACGGCGAGCGACCCGCCACCGGCATCCCGCTTCGTCTTCTCCTGCCGCGCATCGAGGATCCGCGCGGCGACGTAGTAGCAGAGCGCTCCCGCCGCCACGCCTGCGACGAGCGGTCCGTGGCCGGCGAGGGCGACGCCCTGCTCCCACAGTTCGAAGGCGATGGATGCCATCAGCGCACCCGCACCGAACCCGAGGATGATGCCGAGCAGCCGATCCGGCCACGTCCGCACCAGGGCGAGCAGCGCTCCGACGAGCAGCGGAGACGCCGCCACCGCACCCCACAGCACCGCCTGACCCATGTCGCACACGCTACTCGGGTGCCCGGCGTCTCCCGACCGGGGCGACACGCCGCACGCCGATAGACTTGACCCCATGTCCAAGGTGCTCCAGTCCCTCCCCGTCGGCGAAAAGGTCGGCATCGCTTTCTCCGGAGGGCTCGACACCTCCGTCGCCGTCGCATGGATGCGCGAGAAGGGCGCCGTGCCCTTCACCTACACCGGCGACCTGGGGCAGTACGACGAGAGCGACATCGCGTCGATCCCCGGCCGGGCGCTGGAGTACGGCGCCGAGGCGTCGCGACTGGTGGATGCCAAGACCGCGCTCGTCGAAGAGGGCTTCGTCGCCCTGTCGTGCGGCGCCTTCCACATCCGCTCCGGCGGCAAGACGTACTTCAACACCACTCCCCTGGGCCGCGCCGTCACAGGCACGCTGCTGGTGCGCGCGATGCGCGAGGACGGCGTCGACATCTGGGGCGACGGATCGACCTACAAGGGCAACGACATCGAGCGGTTCTACCGCTACGGCCTGCTCGCCAACCCGCGCCTTCGGATCTACAAGCCGTGGCTCGACGCCGACTTCGTCACCGAGCTCGGCGGGCGGCAGGAGATGAGCGAGTGGCTCGTCGAGCGCGGCTTCCCGTACCGCGACTCGGCCGAGAAGGCCTATTCGACGGATGCCAACATCTGGGGCGCCACGCACGAGGCGAAGACCCTCGAGCATCTGAACGTGTCGCTCGAGACGGTCGACCCGATCATGGGCGTGAGGTTCTGGGACCCGTCGGTCGAGATCGAGACCGAGGACGTCACGATCACGTTCGAGGGCGGCCGTCCGGTCGCCATCAACGGCGCCGAGTTCAGCGACCCGGTCGCCCTGGTCATGGAGGCCAACACGATCGGCGGCCGCCACGGACTCGGGATGAGCGACCAGATCGAGAACCGCATCATCGAGGCGAAGTCGCGCGGCATCTACGAGGCGCCGGGCATGGCGCTGCTGTTCATCGCCTACGAGCGCCTGGTCAACGGCATCCTGAACGAAGACACCCTGGCGACCTATCACGAGCAGGGCCGCCGCCTGGGCCGCCTGATGTACGAGGGGCGCTGGCTCGAGCCGCAGTCGCTGATGCTGCGCGAGTCGATCCAGCGCTGGGTGGGCCTGACCATCTCGGGCACGGTCACGATCCGCCTGCGCCGCGGCGACGACTGGACGATCCTCGACACCGTCTCGCCGAACCTCTCGTACGGCCCCGAGAAGCTCTCGATGGAGCGCGTCGGCGACGCTGCCTTCGGCCCGGTCGACCGCATCGGCCAGCTCACGATGCGCAACCTCGACATCGCCGACTCCCGCTCGCGTCTCGAGCAGTACGCGGGCCTCGGTCTCGTCGGCGGTGCCACCGGCGAACTCGTCGGCAAGGTCACTGCGGGCGGCGCGGCCGAGATCTCGGCGTCCGAGACCGACGACGAGCAGCTCGCCGAGGCGGTCGATCTGGCCTCGGAGGGCGGCGCGTTCGACTTCGGCGCCGACTGATCCCCCCGTTCGAAGGAGGGCGGATGCTTCGGCATCCGCCCTCCTTTGCGTGGCATCGGCGCGCGTGGGCGCTGGCAGCGAACGCACCCGGACCTGAGAGTTCGCCGATTATGTTGCACAGCCATGTGCAACATAAGTATCCTTGAGGCATGCCTCGCCCACCTCGCTCCGACGCGCGCGCCAACCGCGCCGGCATCCTCGACGCCGCGCGCAGCACCCTCGCGATCGACCCCCACGCCAGCGTCGACGTCATCGCCCGCAGCGCCGGACTGAGCCGCCGCACGCTGTACGGCCACTTCGACGACCGCGACGCGCTGATCCGCGAGCTGATCGTCACCGGTGCGCAGCGCTTCAACGCGATCGCCGAATCGGTCACCGACCCCGACGCGCGCATCGCACTGGCGCGGCTCGCCGCGCGCCTGTGGCAGGAGGCCGCCCACGTGCAGTTCATCGCAGCACTCGCCCTCGACGAGGCCCATGTCGAGCACACCGCCGACGCCCTCGCCCCGCTGCGCCGCGCCGTCTCGCAGCTCGTCCAGCGGGGACAGGATGACGGCAGCTTCCGCGCCGACCTCGCCGCGCCCACCCTCTCGCGCCTGATCGAAGAGGTCGCCCGCACCGTGGTCGCCCGCACCGTGGTCGCCGGCACGGATGCCACCAGCAGCGGCGCCGCGAACCTCGCCGTGCGCACCGTGCTCAGCATCGCCGGTCTCTCATGGCGCGAGGCCGACGACCTGCTCAGCGCGCACCCCGACATCACGGACGTGCCCGCGTGAGCGCAGAACCCACGCCGGGCAGGCCGAACGCCTGGAGCGTGTACCGCCGCGACCTCGGCCGGCTGGCGCGCGTCAGCAAGGCGTGGATCATCATCATCGGCGTCATCGTCACCCCGTCGCTGTACGCCTGGTTCAACATCGTCGCGTTCTGGGATCCGTACTCGAACACCCAGCAGGTCAGCGTCGCGATCGTCG
The DNA here is from genome assembly GCF_014084045.1 of Microbacterium esteraromaticum. Taxonomy (NCBI): domain Bacteria; kingdom Bacillati; phylum Actinomycetota; class Actinomycetes; order Micrococcales; family Microbacteriaceae; genus Microbacterium; species Microbacterium esteraromaticum. Next base: position 1,237,318 of record NZ_CP043732.1, on the reverse strand, counting down.
ATCAGGACGAGGGCGCGTCATCGGAGCTCACCGGTCGCATCGACATCGGAGGCGAGCTCGTCGGCCAGCTGAAGCAGAACGACAAGCTGGGATGGACCTTCGTCGACGAGGACGAGGCCATGGACGCCGTGCGCAGCGGCAGCAGCTACGCCGCCATCATCATCCCGCCCGACTTCAGCCGTGACTTCCTCAGCATCACCACCGGCGATTTCACACGTCCTGAGCTGACGTACTACGTCAACGAGAAGGCGAACGCGATCGCCCCGAAGATCACCGATGTGGGCGCCTCGACGCTCGACAACCAGATCAACAGCACGTTCGTGTCGACCGTGGCCGAGGCCGTCAGCGAGCAGCTGCGGAAGGCAGGCCTGGATGCCGAGGACCGCCTCGGCGACGCCCGCGACTCCACGGTCAGCGCTCTCGACGATGCGACGGCGAAGATCTCATCCGCGCGCGTCCGACTCACCGAGCTGCGGACGGGACTCGATGATGCCGGAAACGGCATCGACCGGGCATCCGGCACCCTCGACACCGTGGATCGCACGCTCGGAGAGGTGCAGGGAGCCGTCGCCGAGGCGCAGAGGATCGCGGCAGAGGCGCAGCAGGAGCTGCTGACCCTCACCGACAGCGTCACCTCGGCCTACGTCTCGGGGTCGACCCTCATCGCGGATGCCGCCGCCAGGATGAACGGCTCGATCGCGACACTCGCCGCAGGACTCCAGCAGGCGAACGTGGCGGTCGGCACCACGGTCGACGACCTGACCGCTGTGATCGAGACGAACGCCGACGCTCTCGACGAGCTGCAGGCCGTTCTCGATGACACGCAGCCCGGATCCGAGGCCGCGCAGCGGCTCGGCGTCGCGATCGACGCCCTGAAGGAGCGCAACACGGCCGACCAGCGAGTCCTCACGCAGCTGACGCAGCTCAACGACGACGTCTCGAGCACGATCACCGCAGTCACCGGCGCTGCGGACAGCGTCAGCAGTGCTGTCTCACAGGCCGCCGAATCGGCCACAGCCATCCGCGACGCGCTCACCACGAGCGTGCCGCAGCTGAACCGCGCGATGTCGCAGCTGTCGGCCAGCGCCGACGCGTTCTCGTCGGCCCTGGGCGCTCAGCGCACCCAGGTCGCGCAGGCGCAGGGCCTGCTCGCCGGCCTGAAGACCCAGCTCGCCGGCACCTCCGATGCCCTCGCCGCGCTCGACGGCAACCTGGCCGCCGCAGAGAACGGCCTGGGCACCGTGCGCACCGATGTGCTCGCGCTCGGGTCGGCGGACATCTGGAACAGGCTCAGCACCGTCAGCGGCCTCGAGCCCGACGAGATCGCGCGCTTCATGGCATCCCCGGTCGAGGTGAGCACGAATGCGATGTTCCCGACGGCCGCGTACGGCTCGGCCATGGCGGCCCTGTTCACCAACCTCTCGCTGTGGATCGGCGCCTTCGTGCTGATGGTGATCATGCGGGTCGAGGTCGACACAGAGGGCGTCGAGGGCATCACCGTGCGGCAGGCGTACATCGGTCGCTGGCTGCTTTTCGCGACGATCGCCGTGTTCCAGGCCGTGCTGGTCTGCGTCGGAAACCTCGTGATCGGCGTGCAGACCGCGAACGCGTTCGCATACGTCGGCACCGGCGTGCTCATCGGCCTCGCCTACCTCAGCATCATCTACGCCCTGTCGGTGTGCTTCGGCATCGTCGGCAAGGGCCTGTGCATCCTGCTGGTCATCTTCCAGATCCCCGGCGCCTCCGGGCTCTATCCGATCGAGATGATGCCCGCCTTCTTCCGCGGCCTGTACCCGTTCCTGCCGTTCACCTACGGCATCGACGCCATGCGCGAGACCATCAGCGGCTTCTACGGCCTGCACTGGTGGCGCTTCATGGGCACGCTGGCGCTCTTCGTCACTCTGGCCTGGCTGCTCGGGCTGTTCCTCCGCGGCCGGCTCGGCAGCTTCGCGCTGCTGTTCAACCGGCGCCTCGCCGAGACCGGGTTGATGATCAGCGAAGACGTGCAGATCACAGGACGCCGGCGCACCCCCGAGATCATCCGCGCACTCACCGACGGAGACGGGTTCCGTGCCGATGTCGCTCAGCGCGCCCAGCGCTTCGGCGAGCACTACAGGACGCGCCTGCGCCTCACTCTGCTCGTCGGGGCTGCGGGGATCGTGGTGCTCGCGCTGTGCGGGTGGCTGATTCCCGACGCGAAGGCGGTCGTGCTCGGCCTCGCAGCCCTCTGGTGCCTGCTGCTCATCGGCTTCGTGGTCACGCTGGAGTACATCAGACAGAGCATCGAGCAGGCCGCAGAGGTCGGCGAGATGCCGGACGCCGAACTGCGCCGTGCGCTGTCGGTCGAGAACTCCGGGAAGGGCGAACTGCTCGCCGGCGCGGCCGCGTCCGTGGGCGCCGCGACCTCCGCCTCCGCCGCTGCGGGCGGCGTCTCGGCCGCCGATCCGTCGGGTCCGGTCACGGCTCGCACCGCCGCGCTGGATCATCCGGATGCCGTGGACGGCATGCCTGCGGATCCGGCCCAGGTTGCCGGGACGACGGCCGACCCGGATGACGACACCGTCGTCTTCGACGAGCTGTTCGCCGAAGACGCCGCGCAGGTGCCGGACATGGATGCCTCCGCGGCGCACCCTGCTGAGGATGACGCTGCGGAAGCCACCACCGAGACCGCGGCCGAGTCCATCGACGCCGAATCAGGGCATCCGGAACCCGGCCCTGCACCCGATCCAGCCACAGGGACCGACACCGACAAGACGCACGAGAAGGAGGACGAGAAGTGAGCAGCATCCTCGCCGTCATGCGGCACGACATCCGCCGCGCGACCAGCAGCGTCATGGCCGTCATCGTGCTGTTCGGGCTCGTCGTCATCCCGTCGCTGTTCACCTGGTTCAACGTCATCGCGAGCTGGAACCCGTTCGACAACACCCGCAACCTGACCGTCGCCGTCGCGAACACCGACGACGGGTACCAGAGCGACCTCGTGCCCATCCGGCTCAACGTCGGTGAGCAGGTCGTATCGGCGCTGCGCGCCAACGACGACCTCAACTGGGTCATCACCTCTGAAGACGACGCCGTCGACGGCACCCGCTCGGGCGAGTACTACGCCGCTATCGTGCTGCCGCCGACGTTCAGCGCCGACATGATGACCTTCTACACGAGCGGAGCCGACCGCACTCGCATCGACTACTACCTCAATGAGAAGAAGAACGCGCTCGCGCCGAAGGTCACGGGGCAGGGCGCGAGCGAGGTGTCGACGAGCATCAACGAGGTGTTCACGGAGACCCTCGGCGAAGCGGGCATGAATATCGTCACGTCGCTCTCGGACTACCTCGACGACGCCGACACCCAGGTCGCCCTCTCGAAGCTGCAGGCCCGCGTCGACTCGGTCGGCGCCCAGCTGCGCGCCGGGGCCTCGACCGCCGACATGTTCAGCTCGCTGATCGCGTCGAGCAGGCCCCTGGTCGACAGCGCCTCGGGGCTCATCAGCGGATCAGGCGACGCCCTGCGCGACGCCCGAGGAGCGTTCGGCGGCGGAGAGGACGCCGCGGCGTCGCTGAAGAAGGTGCTGTCGTCATCGACTGCGGCGCTCGGCGACGCCTTGACGCAGACCTCCGCCAGCTACCAGGGGGTCTCGGACAGCATCGACGACGTGTATGCCGCGATGGGCTCGCAGTCGGCCAGCGCCGCCGGCACCATCGGCGCCCTCGCCGACCGGGTGCAGGTGCAGATCGACCAGCAGCAGAACCTTCGCGACGGACTCGTGAACGACGTGCGCCCCGTGCTGCCCGAGAGCCTGCTCGACGCGTTCGACGCCTCGGTCTCGCGCATCGACGCCGCCATCGCGCGCCAGCAGGCGCTGCAGGACCGCCTGGACCAGGCGGCATCGCAGGTGACCGACGCGAATGCGTCGAGTCAGGCGACTCGCGACGAGATCAAGACGCTCGCCGCCCAGGCCAAGGCCGCCGTCGACGACGCCAGACGCTCGTACTCCGACAGCCTGCAGCCCAAGCTCGACTCCCTCGCGTCGACCCTTTCGAGCATCAGCGGCGGCATCGACGGGGTCGCAGGGGATCTGTCTTCTGCCGCGGGGTCGCTCACCGGCTCGTCGTCGACCGGCTCGGCACTGGCCGATGCCCAGAAGCTGACGACCGGCATCTCTGCATCGCTCACCGACACCGCAGACCGCTTCGCCGAGCTCAGCGCAGCACTGACGACAGCGATCGACACCGGCGATCTCAGCGAGCTGACCGAGCTGATCGGCACCGACCCGCGGGCCCTCGCCTCGCAGCTCGCCGAACCCGTCGAGCTCACCCGTGTTCCGGTGTACTCGGTCGTCAGCTTCGGCGCCGCCATGACCCCCCTGTACACGGTGCTCGCGCTGTGGGTGGGCGCGCTCCTCACCTCAGTGGCGATCCGCGTCGACCCGCCCCGCGACGGCTCCACCGGTCTTCCCGACCTCTCCCCCACCGAGACGTACCTGGGGCGGTTCGGCATCTTCGCGCTCGTCGCATTCCTGCAGAGCTCTCTCGTGTGCCTCGGCAGCGTCTTCTTCACGCAGGTGCAGCCGCAGCATCCGTTCCTGCTCGTCCTCGCCGGTTGGGTCGCGGGCCTGGTGTTCACGCTGATCATCTACACGTTCGTCGTCACCTTCGGCAACGCGGGCAAGGCGCTCGCGGTGCTGCTGCTGGTGATTCAGATCTCCGGGTCGGGCGGGGCGTATCCGCTGCAGGTGCTGCCGCACTGGTTCCAGAGCATCAGCCCTCTCCTGCCTGCGACACACGCCGTGAACGCGATGCGTTCGGCGATCGCGGGGATGCATCAGGGCGACTACTGGGTGTCGCTGGGCTGGCTGGCTGCCTTCTCGGTGCCGGCGCTGCTGCTCGGACTGGTTCTTCGACGGCCGTTCATCCGCAGCAACCAGCGGATGCTGGCCGCGCTGAAGTCGACGAAGCTCATGTGAACGCCGTCGGCGAGTGGGTAGGATGCCAGGGCACGCGCTTTCCCGAGACGCGCACCCGGACTTCGTGATACGCAGTCCCACCTACCCGTGAGGAATCTCCGCCGATGACGACTGATTTCCCTGTTGCAGCACCACCCCGAAGCCTCGCTGCGCGCGTCGGCAGGATCGCGTTCCTCGTCATCGCCGGCCTCGTCGTCGTCGCCGTCGCAGCCGCGTTCTTCGTCACCTGGACGATCCAGCGGTCCTTCCCGCAGACCTCGGGCGAGGTGCCGCTGAAGGGCCTGGAGAAGTCGGTGACGGTGCAGCGCGACGACCGCGGCATCCCGACCATCACGGCGTCCACGGCCGAGGATCTGCTCTTCGCACAGGGCTTCGTGCACGCCCAGGACCGGTTCTTCGAGATGGACTTCCGCCGCCACGTGACCTCTGGTCGTGTCTCCGAGATGTTCGGCGCATCGCAGGTGGCGACAGACAAGTTCCTGCGCACCCTCGGCTGGCGGGCCACCGCCGAGCAGGAGGTCGAGGCACTCGACGAGAAGACCCTCGGCTACTACCAGGCGTACGCCGACGGCGTGAACGCCTACCTGTCGACGCGCTCTGGTGCCGAGCTGTCGCTCGAGTACGCCGTCCTGGGCATGCAGAACCCCGACTACGAGCCCGAGCCGTGGGAGCCCGCTGACTCCGTCGCGTGGCTGAAGGCGATGGCCTGGGACCTTCGCACGAACATCGAGGACGAGACCGACCGAGCGCTGCTCGCGGCCGAGCTCGCCGCCGCCGGAGAGACCACCGAGCAGACCGGCGAGCTCGTGAAGAGGATCTACCCCGACTACCCGTTCCAGCAGAACCCCGTGATCGTGCCCGAGATCTCCACCGTGGAGCCGGTGTCGACCGATGCTGCCCCCGCGTCGTACTCGGCCGGCACCCGGCCCGAGGTCACCGATGCGCTGCGCACCGTCGAGTGGCGGGAGGCCGACAGCGTCATCGAGGCCGCGAGCATGCTGCTCGGCGGCGGCGGAGAAGGCATCGGATCGAATTCGTGGGTCGTCTCGGGCGATCTGACGCAGAGCGGGATGCCCCTGCTGGCGAACGACCCGCACCTCGGGGCCGCGCTGCCGTCGGTCTGGTACCAGGTGCAGCTGAAGTGCCGAGAGGTGAGCAAGGCGTGTCCGTTCGACGTCGGCGGATTCTCGTTCTCCGGCATGCCCGGCGTCGTCATCGGGCACAACGCGAAGATGGCCTGGGGCTTCACCAACCTCACCACCGACGTCGCCGACCTCTACATCGAGAAGATCGACGGCGACTCGTACTGGCGTGACGGGGCGCTGGCCCCGCTCGAGATCGAGGAGGACGTCATCAAGGTCGCCGGCGGCGACGACGTGCCGCTCACCATCAGGCGCACCGCGCACGGACCGATCATCTCCGGGCTCACCGACGAGTTCACCGCCATCGGCGACGACCCGGTCGTCGAGGTCGGCGACGCACCGCTCCCCCTCGAAGGAGCACCCGAGATACCCGCCGGAGACAGCGCTGTGAGCCTGCGCTGGACGGCGCTCGACCCGGGCACGACCTCCAGCGCCCTGTTCGCGATGAACGTCGCAGAGGACTTCACGGACTTCCGCCGTGCGGCATCCCTGTTCGATGTGCCCGCGCAGAACCTCATCTACGCCGATCTCGAGGGCAACATCGGCTACCAGGCCCCTGGGCGCCTCCCGATCCGCGGAGCCGGCGACGGCACCCTGCCGCAGCCCGGCTGGGACAGCAGCTACGACTGGAAGGGCTTCATCCCCTTCGACGAGCTGCCGGTGTCGTACAACCCGCCCGAGGGCTACATCGTCACGGCCAACAACGCGATCGTCGACGACGACTACGACTACTTCCTCTCGAAGGACTGGGACTACGGCTATCGCGCAGCGCGCATCGCCCACCTCATCGAGCGTCGCGCGGCGGCTGCTCCCCTGACCGCACAGGACATGCGCGAGATCCAGATGGACGACGAGATGTGGATCGGCAAGCAACTTGCCGCTGTCATGGACACCGTGCCCGTCGAGCGAACGGGCCCGAAGGCGGCGATCGCCCTGCTGCGCACCTGGGATGCCCAGAACGCGCCGGGCTCCCCCGCCGCGGCCTATGCCAACGTGCTCTGGTCGAACCTGGTGCGCAACGTGTTCCGCGAGCGCGAGGTGCCGATGCCCGTGGGCGATCAGGGCCGCCTCTTCACGGTGGTCGGAGCGATGCTCGAAGACGACGCCGACCCGCTGTGGACGAACGAGCGACTCGACGTCGACGGCATGGAGTCGATGCTCGCGCTGTCGGCGGACCAGGCGTACGACGAACTGGCCGAGCTGCAGGGAGAAGACGTGACCGCCTGGCGCTGGGGCGACCTGCACGCCCTCTCGCTGACCCACTCCACCCTCGGCACGTCGGGCATCGCGCCCGTCGAGATGCTCTTCAACCGCGGACCCTATGCCGTGGGAGGCGGAGCATCGGTCGTGAACGCCACCGGCTGGGAGCTCGGGGAGTCGTACGCCACCGTCACCGTGCCGTCGATGCGCATGGTGATCGACCTCGACGACTTCGACGCCTCGACGTGGAACCACCTCACCGGCGCGAGCGGCCACGCCTTCAACGCGCACTACACCGACCAGACCGGCGACTGGGCGAAGGGCGTTCAGAAGCCGTGGGCCTTCTCGAAGAAGGCGATCGCCCAGGCGACCGTCGACCGGCTGGTGCTCACCCCCGCCGGGTAGCGTAGAGGGATGCCGGAACGACTGCTCGCGCCAGAGGGCACCTCAGCCGACATCGGCGAGTTCACCCATGCCGGGGCGACGGTGATCCACGAGGACTTCGGCAGCGGGCCGCACCCGATCGTGCTGGTGCACGGCATCGGAATGGGCCGCAGCGTCTACCTCGACCTCACCACTCATCTCGACGGCCGGATCATCGGGCTCGATCTGCCCGGCTTCGGCGAGGCGCCCGAGCCGCCGCGCACTCTCACGATGGAGCGGCACGCCGACCTCGTCGCCGCGTACCTGCGCAGTCGCGGCATCTCCGATGCAGTGATCGTCGGCCATTCGATGGGCAGTCAGATCGCCGCCGAGGTCGCGGTCAGGCATCCGGACGTCGTCTCGGCGCTCGTGCTCGCCGGTCCCACCGTGAACAGCGCGTCGCGCAGCATCCGGGCCCAGGCCGGGTACCTGCTCTGGGATCTGCTGCACGAGCGTCCGGTCGTGCTGTGGCGAGGTGCCCGCGAGTACCTGCGAGGCGGCCCGAACCTCGTGCGCAAGATGCGCGCGACGATCGTGCACCGGCCCGAGAACGCGTATCCCCGCGTGAGGGTGCCGGTGCTGGTCGTCCGCGGCCAGCGCGACCCGCTCGCGCCCATGAAGTGGTGCCGCGAGATCCTCGACATGGTTCCGGATGCCCGCTTCGCCGAGATACCCGATCACGGCCACGGCACGCTGATCAGCGACTCGGGCGGCGCCGCCGACACGATCCTGGACTTCGTCCGCAGCCTCTGACCGCGGCCCGGCTCGCCCGGCGCGTCGCCCGACCTGCACACATGTCGGCGAAACGGACGCATGTCGGCTGAATCCCGCGGAATCGACCGACATCCGTGCATCCGACCGACATCCGTGCATCATGCCGACGGCGGCGCGCGAGCGAACGCGGCGTGCCCGCTCAGCCGGCGGCCCGCTCAGCCGGCGGCCCGCTCAGCCGGCGGCCCGCTCAGCCGGCGGCCCGCTCAGCCGGCGGCAGGCGGGGTCTGCTTCGACTCGGCGTACTCGTCGACGACCAGGCTGTGCGCCTGGATCGTGCCGTTGCGGTACGCCTGCCGGCCGACCATGTGGGCCGACAGCGGCGCGGTGGCGAACTGCAGCAGGATGACCGGGATGACGATCACCAGCCCGAGCAGCATGCCGCCGATGGTCCGCTGCGAGATGGCGATCGCGAGGCAGATGAGCACCAGTCCGAGCACCTGGGGCTTGGTGCCCGCGTGCAGCCGGCTGGGCACGTCGCGGAAATGCAGCAGGCCGACCGCGGCCGAGAGGCAGAGGATCGCGCCGAGCAGCACGAGGATCAGCGCGATGGTCTCGGCCACCGGCGCCGGCAGGGCGATCTCGAGGAAGGATGTCACGGTCATGGCGTCGTGTTGTCCCTTCGAGCGACGTAGCGGGCGACCGAGATGGAGGCGAACACGCCCACCGCGGCGATGATCAGCATCACGGGGATGTTGCGGGTGTGGCCGTTGATGGCCATGTCGGCGCCCAGCACGCACATCACCTCGGTGAGCAGCACGTCCGAGGCCACGGTGCGATCGAGGATCGACGGGCCGCGGATGATGCGGACCACGCACAGGATGGCCGCGAGGCCGAAGACGACGAGGATGGCGATGAGCAGCGGGTTCATCGAGCGCCTCCCGACTCGTCGGCCTTCAGAGCGGCATACTGCTCCGGCGTCCCGACTGCGCGCACGATCCTGCGCTCCCAGCCGAGGACCTCGGCGCGGAACCGCTCGACGTCGTCGCGGTCGCGCACGCCGATCACGTGCAGATACAGGATGCGTCGGTCGCGGTCGCTCTCGACGACGAGCGACCCGGGGATCAGCGATGCCGTCACCGCGACGTGAGTGGTGACGATGTCGTCGGCGTACCGCAGCGGCACCTCGATGATCGCCGACCCCGGCTGTCGCCGGAAGTCGAACACCTGCACCGTCACGCTAACCGCGCCCATCACCACCGCGCCGAGAAAGCGCACGATGAAGACCAGGGAATGCCACGCGTTCACGCGTCCGACCAGCTCGACCGTCGGCAGCCGGAACACGCGGGTGACGAAGACCGCCACCAGGATGCCCGTGACCACCGCCAGCGGGGTGAACTGGTGCCACAGCAGCAGCCACAGCAGCACGAGCCACAGCATGAACGGCAGCTGCAGCACGATGTCGCGCAGGATTCGGCGGCGGGTCTCACGCATCAGTGCGCCCCCTCGTCGAGCTGCTCGATGGTGACGGGCTTCAGCAGACCGGCCCCGATGCGGTCGCAGAGGGCGTAGAGCGGACCGGCGAACACGGTGAGGGCGATGGTCACCGTGACCATGCCCGCGGTGGCATACGTCATGATCCCGGGGATCTCGCGCGTCTCGCCCTGCTCGTCGGCGGCCGGGGCGTTGCCGAGGTACTCGATGCGGCCGTCGTTCTCGGCGGCGCCGTCGTCTTCGCGCCAGAACGCGAGGTTCCAGGCGCGCATCAGCGCGTACAGCGTGAGCAGCGAGGTCAGGATGCCGCCGAAGATGAGCACGATCATCAACGGCGTGCCGACGCCGGCGGCCGCCTCGAACAGCGCCACCTTGCCGATGAACCCGGAGAACGGCGGGAGGCCGCCCAGGTTGATGGCGGGGACGAAGTACAGCACCGCCAGCACGGGGGCCGCCTTCATCAGCCCGCTCACCCGCAGGATCGACGTGCTGCCCGCTTTGCGCTCGATGAGCCCGACGGCCAGGAACAGAGTGGTCTGCACGACGATGTGGTGCACGATGTAGTACACCGTGGCCCCGATGGCGTTCTCGGTCGCGATCGCCAGGCCGAAGATCATGTACCCGACGTGGCTGACCAGGGTGAACGACAGGATCCGCTTCAGCTCAGCCTGGGCGACCGCGCCGAGCACTCCGATCACCATCGTCGCCAGCGCGACGATCAGCAGCAGGGTGTTGATGTCGTTGCTCGCGAACAGCTGCGTCTCGGTGCGGATCAGCGCGTACACGCCGACCTTCGTCAGCAGGCCCGCGAACACGGCTGTGACCGGCGCGGGAGCCGTCGGGTACGAGTCGGGCAGCCAGAACGACACCGGGAAGATCGCGGCCTTGATTCCGAAGGCGATCAGCAGCATGAGATGCAGCACGAGCTGGGTCTCCTGCGGCAACTGCGCGACCCGTTCGGCGACCTGGGCCATGTTCACCGTGCCGACCGCGCCGTAGATCATCGCGATCGCGGCGAGGAACAGGATCGACGAGACCAGCGAGACGACGATGTACACCGCCCCGGTGCGGATGCGCGATTCGGTGCTGCCGAGTGTGATCAGCACGTACGAGGCGACCAGCAGGATCTCGAAGCCGACGTACAGGTTGAACAGATCGCCGGCGATGAACGCGTCGAAGATGCCGGCGGCGAGGATCAGGTACGTCGGGTTGAAGATCGAGATCGGCGTCTCCTCGGCGCCGTCAGCGGCACCCTGACCGATCGAGAACAGCAGCACCGCGAGCAGCACGATGCTCGAGATCAGCACGAGCAGCGCGGCGAGCCTGTCGACGTACAGGATGATGCCGAACGGCACCGGCCAGCCGCCCACCGACACCGCGAAGGGCTCGTCTGCGGCGTCCACGGCCGCGAGCAGCACCGCTGCGATGATCGACACCGCCACGAGGGTGCCCGTCGTGACCACGACCTGCAGGCGGGGGTTGCGCCCGAAGATGAGCGTGACGGCGGCGCCGAGCAGCGGCAGCATCACGATGAGCGGAACGAGCGCGCTCATGAGCGATCCCCTCTCCCGTCGCCGTTGCCCCCGTCGTCGTCCCCGTCGCCGTTGTCCTCGTCGTCGCGGCGCGGCCGGGCCTCCGATGCGGGGCGGTCCGCCATGTCGACGGGGGCGTCGTCGTCGATCGCGGGGTGGTCCCGCATGTGCAGCACCGTGATCGGAGCGGTCGTGACGCCGACGAAGTCGGTCGTCGCCTCCTCCTCCTCGAGCGTCGACTCGTCGTCGAAGAGCTCCTCCTCGGCATCCGTGCGCTCGCGCACCGCGATGTCGCCGAGGTCGTCCTCGACGGTGTCGGCCTGGCCGAGCTGCCACGAGCGGTAGATCAGCGCGAGCAGGAAGGCCGATACGGCGAAGGTGATCACTATGGCGGTCAGCGTGAGGGCCTGCGGCAGCGGATCGCTCACCACGCCCTCCTCGCCGTAGAACGGGGCGGCTCCCGGAACGCCCATCACGATCAGCAGCAGCAGATTGGTGGCGTTGCCGAGCAGCAGGAACCCGATGAGCACACGGGTGAGGCTGCGCTCCATCATCGCGTAGACCCCGGCTGCGAACAGCACGGCCATGATCAAGATGAGGGTGATCGAGACGTCCATCAGATCACCACCCCGCGGCTGCGCATCTCCAGCGCCTGCCGGTCGACCTCGGCACCGAGGCTGCGCAGCACGTCGAGCACGAGCCCGATCACGACGAGGTAGACGCCGACGTCGAAGACGGTCGAGCTGACGAACTCGAGGTGGCCGAGCAGCGGCACCTCGGCCTCCCACACCGTGCTCTGCAGCGGCGCCATTCCGAAGAACAGCGGCAGCAGCGCGGCGCCGACGGCGACGGCGAGTCCTGCGCCCAGCAGTCGACCGGCATCCGTGGGTGCGGCGGCGCCCAGCTCCCAGCGTCCGCCGGCGATGTAGCGCATCACCAGCGCCATGCCGGCGACCAGCCCCCCGGCGAAGCCGCCGCCAGGCCCGTTGTGGCCGGCGAAGAGCAGGTAGATCGACACCAGGATGATCGTGTGGAACAGCACGCGCACGATCACCTCGAGCAGGATCGAGCGGTTCTCGGCCTTCACCTGCTGTCCGCTCACCAGCCACGCGCGCGGCGCGCCGCTGTTCTCGGCCGTCTGGAAGCGCAGGCCCTCATCGGTCTCGACGAGCGGCCGGCGGGCGGTGGAGCGCCGTGCGGTCTCGGGCAGATCGCGGGTCGCCGACAGCAGGTCGGCGCGGTGGGTGACGAAGACGAGGGATGCCACACCCGTCGCGGCCAGCACGAGCACGCTCAGCTCGCCCATCGTGTCCCACCCGCGCAGGTCGACGAGGGCGACGTTCACGACGTTCTTGCCGTGCCCGAGCTCGTAGGCGAGCTGCGGGAAGTCGAGCGAGATCGGGTCGAACATGCGCGCCTGGGTCGCGACGATGGCGACGAGGGCCATCACGACGCCGACGCCCACCGCGAGCACCGCGCGCGGGATCCGGCCGACCGATGCGTTGTGCTCGCCCATGCGCGAGGGCAGTCGGCGAAGCACGAGTGCGAAGGTCACCATCGTGACGGTCTCGACCAGGATCTGCGTGAGCGCGAGGTCGGGGGCGCCGCTGGTCGCGAACAGCACCACCATGCCGAGGCCGGTCACCGAGACCAGAACGACGCCCGTGTAGCGCTTGCGGGCCCGAACGGCGACGATGCCCGCGACGGCCATCACGGGTGCGACGACGATCTGCACCGGGGTGTGCCAGGCCGAGAGCGCGATGCGGTCGGGCATCGCCGCGACGAGCGCGGTCGCCTCGGCCGCCAGCAGCACGATGAAGATCGTGCCGACGTACAGCGGCAGCGAACCTCGCTGCGTGACGCTCGTCGTCAGCACCGAGAGGCGGTCGACCCCGCGCATCACCAGGTAGTAGGCGTCGGCGGCGGTGAAGCGCAGCAGTCTCCGGCGGCGGTCCCAGCGGGTCCGGATGCTGAGCACGAACACCCCGATGCCCGCGACGATCGCGCCGATCGACAGCAGCAGCGCCGGCTCCAGGCCGTGCCAGAGCGCGAGGTGGCCGGGCGATTGCGGACCGAGCGTCTTCGCGTAGCCCTGCAGCGCGACATCGATCGCAGGAGCTCCGATGCCCGCGCCGACCGTCAGGCCGGCGAGGATGATCGGGGCGGAGAGGAACCCGACGGGCGGATCCGGCCAGGCCGTCTCGGGCATGCTCACGCCGTCGGCATCCTTCTTCCGCCAGAACGCGCCCCACAGGAACCGACAGCCGTACGCCGCAGTGAGGATCGCGCCGAGGGTGACCCCCACCAGCGCGACCCAGCCCCATGCCGAGCCGTGCTGCGCGTCCTCGAGCAGGGCGGTGAGCGTCGACTCCTTGGCGACGTACCCGATCGTCGGGGCGACGCCCATCATCGAGGCGACCGAGATGAAGGCCGCGGTGGTCATCACCGGCGCCTGGCGTCCGACGCCGGAGAGCTCGTCGATGTCTCGCGTGGAGAGCTGTCGGTCGATCACGCCGACGATGAGGAACAGCGCGGACTTGAACAGCGCGTGCCCGATCACGAGCGCCAGTCCGGCCAGTGCAGCCGCCGGGGTGCCGTAGCCGACGACCACGGCGAAGAAGCCGAGCTGGCTGACCGTGCCGAACGCGAGGATGCGCTTGAGGTCGGTCTCGCGCAGGGCCTGGATGCCGCCGAGCAGCATCGTGAGCACGCCGAGGGTGATCACGATCGGGCGCCACGGGGCCGACAGCGCGAAGATCGGCGCGAAACGCGCGATGAGGTAGATGCCGGCCTTCACCATGGCGGCGGCGTGCAGGTACGCGCTCACCGGGGTGGGCGCCGCCATGGCGCCGGGAAGCCAGAAGTGGAACGGGAACAGCGCCGACTTCGAGATCGCGCCGATGAGCAGCATGACGATCGCGGCGTCGACCAGCGGACCGGTGGGGGCGAGGGCCAGCAGCTCCCGGATGCTGGAGGTGCCGGCGTCGACGACCAGCAGGATCACGCCGACGAACATCACGAGCCCGCCCAGCGTCGTCACCAGCAGCGCCTGCAGGGCGGCGCGTCGGCTGGCGGCACGGCGCCGGTAGTGGCCGATCAGCAGATACGAGAGGATGCTCGTGAGCTCCCAGAACATGACGAGCATGACCAGGTCGTCGGTGAGCACGAGTCCGTACATCGCTCCTGCGAAGCCCAGCAGGACGCCGGCGAACTGACCGACGTCACGTCCGTCGTCGTGGAAGTACCAGCGGCAGTAGAGCAGGACGAGCGCACCCACGCCGGTGACGATGAGGGTCAGCACCCAGCCCAGCACGTCCATGTGCATCGACAGGTTCAGGCCGAGCTGCGGGATCCACCTGTATGCCTCATAAGGGGCATCCGCGGAGTCCAGCACCTGCGGCGTCTGCGTGAGCGCGTGCACGAACGCGGCGGCGGGGACGAGCGCGCCGAGCACGAACGCCTGTGCTCCGAGCCAGCGAACGAGGAGGGGGAGGATGATCGACCCTGCCAGGAACACGGCGAGGAGCAACAGCATAAGCGGCTCCTCGGGCTCGTCGAGGCCTTGCGGCACAGGCGGGCGATGTCTCTCTATTCTATGGGGGCGTCCACGCCCCTCGGCGCGGCGGATCGTAATCTGAGCGCATGAGCGTTCACTTCCCGCACGGTCCGACGGTGCCCGCGATCGGCATCGGGACCTGGTTCGTCGGCGATGAGGCATCGCGTCGCGACGACGAGATCGCGGCGATCCGCGCCGGGCTGGATGCCGGGCTGACCGTCATCGACACGGCCGAGATGTACGGCGACGGCCGCGCGGAGGACCTCGTCGGCGAGGCGATCCGCGGGCGCCGCGACGAGGTGTTCCTGGTCAGCAAGGTGCTGCCGCACAACGCGTCGGCGGCCGGCGTGCGTCGAGCGGTGCAGGGCAGTCTGCGGCGGCTCGGCACCGACCGGCTCGACCTGTATCTGCTCCATTGGCGTGGCTCGGTGCCGCTCGACGAGACCGTGGCGGCCTTCGAGCGGCTCGAGAGCGACGGCGACATCGCCGCCTGGGGCGTGAGCAACCTCGATCCGGATGACATGGCCGAGCTGCCGAGCGGATGCGCGACCGATCAGGTGCTCTACAACCCGGTCCGCCGCGGGCCGGAGCTCGACCTCCTCCCGCTGCTGCGCTCGCTGGGCATGCCGATGATGGCATATTCACCGCTGGAGCAGTCCCGGCTCCTCGATCGCCCCGACCTGACGCACCTCGCCGCCGAACTCGGCCTCTCCCCCGCTCAGTTGGTGCTGGCGTGGGTCATCCGGGAGGGTGACGTGCTGGCGATCCCGAAGGCGGGTTCGGTGACCCACGCGCAGGAGAACGCGGCCGTGCTCGATCTCGCCCTTCCGGCTGATGCGCTGGCCGAGATCGACCGGCTCCTCCCTGCTCCCCGCCATCCGGTGCCGCTCGAGATGCTCTGAGGCATGCACGGCGCCCGAGGTCGGCCCCGGTGTCAGTCGGCCGCGGGCGGCGGGCCGGCCGTCTCGCCGGCGCGGAACTCGCAGGTGAAGTGCACGGACCGCCCCTCTTCGCCCTCGAGCATCCGGGCCACCTGCTCCCCCGCCGCCCTGCCCTTGGCCAGAGCCGGCTGCGCCATCGTCGTCAGCACGAGTGAGCCGAGCCCGTCTGCGGCGATGCCGTCGAAGCCCACCACCGTGAGGTCGTCGGGGACGCGCAGGCCGAGCTCCTCGGCCGCGCGGATCGCGCCGACGGCGAGCAGGTCGCTCTGCGCGACGATGGCGGTCGGCCTGTCGTGGCGCAGCTCGGCATCGTCGCGGGTGAGCAGCATCCGCGCCGCGAGGTAGCCCTCGTCCACGAGGCTGCCGGCTGCGGTGATCCCCGCGCCGACGGGGAACACGTCGCAGAACCCGGCAAGCCTGTCGAGCGTGACGGGCACGGTGGCCTCCGCCACCCGGTCGGGGGTGATCGCGGCGCGTTCGCGTGTGAAGTCCAGGGGAAGGGTGATCGTCGCCGCGCGTCTATGCCCCAGCTGGAATACCTTTCGGGCTATGGCGGCGCTCGCCTCTCTGTTGTCGAGAGACACCTGCGGCACGTCGTCTCCGGCGTCGCCCTCGATCACGACGACCGGCAGACCGCGCTGCCGCACCACCTCGAGCACCTCGCGGGTGCGCGTCGAGCATCCGATCAGCACGACGGCATCGACGGGGGCGTCGGCGATGGGCGGCGGCTCGTCCTCCCGCGGGTCGTCGCGCAGCAGCAGGATGCCCGCGCTGATCGACGCCAGGGCATCCGTCAGGCCGTCCATCATCGCGGTCGTCACGGGGTCGAGGAAGGCATGGCGCAGCTCTCCCCCGAGCACGACGCCCACGATCCCGCTGCGTCCGGTGCGCAGCGAGGCCGCGCGCGGGTCGGGTCCGGTGTAGCCCAGCGCGGCCGCGGCCGACAGCACCCGCTCACGCGTCGCGTCGGCGACGTTGACCTTGCCGCTGAACACCACCGAGGCGGTCGAGGTCGACACCCCTGCCTCGCGCGCGACGTCGGCGATGGTCGCTCGTCGCGCTCCCGTGCTCATGATCCGAGGATAACCCGATGAGTTCGCCGCGGGTTCACGCGGATCGAATCGATTCGATTACGATGGACGGATGGACACCGCTCTCACCCGCTCCCAGTTCGTGCGCTGGCGCATCGCCATCTTCGCGATCTTCCTCGCCAGCGGTCTGTCGATCGCGACCTGGGCCTCGCGCGTGCCGAGCATCGCCGCGGCGCTGCAGATCGACAAGGCGCAGATCGGCCTGCTGCTGCTCGGCATGGGCATCGCGTCGATCGTCGGCATCTCGACCGGGCCGATCGTGATGGCCCGCACCGGCGCGCGCCTGGGGATGCTGATCGGGATGGCCGTGTTCGGGTCGGGCGTCATCCTGATCGGCCTCGGCACAGACGTGCTCGGGTCGGTGCCCGTCGTGATCGCGGGTCTGGTGCTGTTCGGCTTCGGCAACGGCTCCGTCGACGTGATGATGAACGTCGAGGCGACGGCCATCGAGCAGCACATGGGCCGCACGATCCTGCCCGTGTTCCACGCCTTCTTCAGCTTCGGCACGGTCATCGGAGCCGGTGCGGGCGCCGGCGCGGCGCTGCTGCACCTCGACGTCGCCACGCACGCCGGCATCATCGGCGCCATCATCATCGCCGCGGCCGTCGTCTGCTTCTTCCAGGTGCCTGTGCGCGAGGCGGCCCTCGACCCCGCCCCAGACGAGAAGGCGCCCTTCCGCCAACGTGTGCACACCGCGCTCGAGGCCTGGCGCGAACCGCGCACCTACGCGCTGGGCGTGGTCATGCTCGGCATGTCGTTCGCCGAAGGCGGCGCCAACGACTGGATCGCCCTCGGCGTCGTCGAGGGCCACGGGGCAGAGGCCGGCATGGGCGCGCTCGCCCTCACCGTGTTCTCCGTGGGCATGACGGTGGTGCGGCTCTTCGGCGGTCCGCTCGTCGATCGCTTCGGCCGGGTGGCGGTGCTGCGCGTGCTGGCCGTGACCGCGGCATCCGGCATCCTGCTCTTCATCCTCGCCCCCAGCCTGCCGCTGGTGCTGCTGGGCGCCGTGCTCTGGGGGATCGGCGCCTCGCTCGGATTCCCGCTGGGCATGTCGGCTGCGGCCGACGACCCCGCCAAGGCCGCGGCGCGCGTGAGTGCGGCGGCGACCATCGGCTACATCGCGTTCCTGGGCGGCCCTCCCGTGCTGGGGCTGATCAGCCAGCACTTCGGCCTGCTGAACACGCTGTTCATCCTCGTCGCGCTCGTGATCATGTCCGGCCTGTTCTCATCGGCCGCCAGGCCGCTCCGCGCCGGCGAGCCCGTGACGACGAAGTAGGCTCGTCGGGTGCGTCTCGTCATCGCCCGCTGCTCGGTCGACTACACCGGTCGACTCAACGCCCACCTGCCCCTCGCCACGCGCCTGCTGGTGCACAAGGGCGACGGCAGTCTGCTCGTGCACTCCGACGGCGGCAGCTACAAGCCGCTGAACTGGATGAGCCCGCCGTGCTCGCTCGCCCCCGAGGTCCCGGGCGAGGAGGAGGCGAGCGCCGGCGTCATCGAGGTGTGGCGCGTCACCCACAAGAAGACGGGCGACGCGCTGCGCGTGCAGATCTACGAGATCATCCACGACTCCCAGCACGAGCTCGGCATCGACCCCGGTCTGCAGAAGGACGGCGTGGAGGCCGACCTGCAGCGCCTCCTGGCCGAGCAGGTCGACCTGATCAGCGAGGGCGCGACGCTGGTGCGTCGCGAGTATCCGACCGCGATCGGCCCCGTCGATCTGATGGTGCGGGATGCCCATGGCGCCGCCATCGCGGTCGAGGTGAAGCGCAGGGGAGACATCGACGGAGTCGAGCAGCTCACCCGCTACCTCGAGCTGCTCGGCCGCGATCCCCATCTCGCCCCCGTCTCGGGCGTCTTCGCCGCGCAGGAGATCAAGCCGCAGGCCCGTGTGCTGGCAGAAGACCGCGGCATCCGCTGCGTCGTGCTCGACTACGAGGGCATGAAGGGCATCGAGTCGGGCATCCCCCGCCTGTTCTGAGCGCTCTCGATCCGTCACGGCGACCAGCCGCCCGTATCTCCTGGAACGAGGGCACTCGCAGGCGGCATAGGCTGGACACATGCCGTCTTCGACCTACACCTGCATCCTCTGGGACGTCGACGGGACCATCGCCGACGCATCCGCCGGCATCCTGCCCCGCCTCCGGCAGGTGCTCGCCTCGTACGATCTGCCCGAGCCCGATGCCGACGCGCTGTCGCTCTGGATCGGTCCGCCGATCCTCGAGTCGTTCCAGCTGCGTGCCGGGATGGACGCCGTGCAGGCGGAGGAGGCGGTGACGCGGTACCGCGGCCTCGCCGCCGCAGACGGGTACGCCGCATCGGTCGACCTCTACCCCGGCGTCGCCGATGTGCTGCGTGCCGTGCACGCCGCGGGCATCCCGCAGGCGACCGCCAGCACCAAGCCGGAGAACCAGGTGCAGGCCATCCTCGATCACTACGAGCTGTCGCCGCTGTTCACCGCGGTCTCGGGCGCGCGAGTCGGCATGATCGGCAACCACGACGGCAAGTCCTTCGTGATCGCCCAGGCGCTCGAGCGGCTGCGTGCCGCCGGAGCCGACGTCTCGCACCCGGTGCTGATCGGCGATCGCCACCACGATGTCGACGGTGCCGCCGAGCACGGCATCCCGGTCATCTTCTCGGAATGGGGATTCGGCCGGCCCGCAGAGGCCGAGGGCGCGAAGGCCCGTGTGGCCGACGCCGCAGAGCTGCACGCCCTGCTGCTCGGCTGAGCGGCCGCGGCCCGGTGCGCACCGGCGGCGCCGGCTGCCCTGAAACGCAGAACTCCCCGGTGCTGTTCAGCACCGGGGAGTTCGGAACCCGCCTCAGAGAGGGCGGATGTTCTCGGCCTGCAGGCCCTTGGGACCCTGCGCCACATCGAACTCGACGCGCTGGTTCTCGTCGAGCGAGCGGTAGCCGTTGGACTGGATCGCGGAGTAGTGCGCGAACACGTCGGCGCCTCCGTCATCGGGGGAGATGAAGCCGAAGCCCTTCTCCGAGTTGAACCACTTGACCGTGCCCTGGGTGCTCATTTACTGCCGTTCTGCTGATTGCTATGCCGACGCAGGATGCCCCGACTGCGCTAACGCTATCCCAGGCGACCCTTCCGTCAACAGGCCGGAGCAGAAGGTGATGCAAATGTTGCATGAAATGTGGATGGCCCCCACCGCGGGGGAGCGGTGGGGCCGAAGACGACCGGAGGGTGCGTCAGAGTCCAGCATACACAGGTTCCAAGAAATTTGTCCCCCATATGGGGGACAAATCGACGATTCGGTGTCATGATGAGAGCGGCACCCTCGCCTTGCCTTCTGGGGAGGCACAGGCAAAGGGCCGGTTGCATGCGGAGATCGTCGGAAACTGGGGAGTAGCCGTCACCGAAAGGGGATTTCGGGGAACAAGCGATCAGATCCCACCGCACGCTCCTCCAGGGCAAGACCTGAAGGACCTCATGGGGATTGCAGGCTCGGAGAGGATCGTCAGCACAGTGAGGCTGACACCCTCTCCGAGCCGCTTCATGTCGGCAGGTTTCGGCTCGCTCGCCGAGGCGAAGTACGCTGGCGTCACCCGCCTGGCCGAGGAGTGCGATGCCCACCGTCCCCCCGCGTCGTCGCGCCTGGACGCGCGGCACCACCGCGCTGCTGATCGTGTGCGTCGTCGTCGCCGGTCTCGCGGTCGCCACGGCTGCTCTGCTGCCCGGCCATCTGCGCGACGGAGCACGTCGCGACGCCGAGGCCGCGCTCCGGGCTTTCCTCGATGACGCGACACAGGGCGACCCCGACTGGCGCGACCTGGCGAGCCCCATGCTGCACGGCGTGGCGCCGATCGGCGCGCCGGTGGTCGGGGAGGAGCAGACGGCGGATGCCCTGCAGCTCACCGCCTCGTACACCACCGGCGACCTGCGGTTCGCCGGCAGAACGCTCGAGAGCAGCGACACGGCGAGCGCCATGGTGACCATCCGCTACCGCTACCGGATCCTCGGCGAGCGCGGCACGGCGTCGATTCCCCAGCGGGTGTGGCTGACCAGGCCGTTCTACTACGACTCCGCGGTGCCTCAGCGCGCCGACGCGAAGAAGACTCCCTCGGCGGTCGGCCCGTGGCGGGTCACCGGCATCACGCTTCCCGCGGCAGACGAGCGGGGTGCACGCGCAGCATCCGATCTCGTCTCCGACGCGCGCAACCCCGCCGACGACTTCGCGTGCGAGACCCCTGCCCGCGCTCTCGCAGAGATCTCAGACGAGGCGCGCATCGACGCCACTCTGACCTCGAGCTGCTTCCTCGGCGCGGACGACGGCGCGGACGTGCTGGCCGAGGGGATCGATCGGGAGGCCCTGATCGCCGCGTTCCCCGCCATCGACGACACCGATCCGGCGACCATGCCGCCTGAGCTGATGCGCGTCGAGGGCGATGCGATGCACGCACTGCGCGCGCCGTTCACGCAGTATCTCGTGGCCGATCGCTATGTGCTCACCTTCGCCGCGGTGGGCACCGAAGACGACGAGTCCGCCACGCGCCTGGTGCGCATCGAGGACCTGGGGGCGCGATGACCGATCCGCGAACCCCCGACCCGATCGATCGTCCTGAGCCGACCGGGCACCCCGACCCGCTCGCCGATGCCGACCCGACCGGCCAGCCCGAGCCGACCGGCCACCCCGACCCCATCGGCCAGCCCGAACCGACCGGCCACCCCGAACCGATCGGGCACCCCGAACCGCACACCCCGCAGGTGCCGCGCCGTCGTCTCGCGCCCGTCCTCATCGTCGCCGCCGCGGCACTCGTCGTCGCGGCGAGCGCGGCGTGGGCGGCACCACGATGGCCGGCGGCCGTGGCATCCGGCCCCGTGGCCGACTTCACCGATCCCGATCCTCAGTCGCCCTGGCTGCCCGACTACGTGCCGGACTCGGTCCGACTGCCGCACGCCTGGGTGTCGATGAACGAGGCGCTGCGCGACAAGGATCGAGAGAGGTTCCTCTCGTACGCGACCGAAGAGGCCCGCGACGATCTCGCGCTCTGGTGGGACAACACGACGAAGATCGGCTGGGAGACGGCGTACATCGTTCCCGCCCTTGGCAGCACCGGGGGAGAGGGCGCCTTCGTCGGCGCCGAGCTGGCCTTCTCCGCACGCCCGCTGCGCGGCAGCGGCGACGCCGACGCCGGTTACCGGCTCACGCAGGGCTTCGGCTACGACATCACGACCACGGGCTCGGGCGAGAAGCTGCGCATATCGTCGTTCGAGCCCTGGACGTCGATGCCGTGGGATGAGGGCCCCATCCACGTCGCCACGCGCGATCACGTGGTGCTGTACGGGATGGAGGACGAGGCGGCACTGGTCGACGCCCAGGCCGACACCGCCGAGAAGGCGGCCGTCAAGGCGATCGATGCGATCGCCGACCTGGGCGGCGCGGTGCCGATGACCGGGTTCGTCTCGGGCATCACCGACTCGGCCGAGCGGATGAACCGCTGGTACGGCGGAGAGGAGGAGGCCGACGACCTCGGCGTCGCGGCGTACGCGCAGGCCACCCAGCGACCCGCGTCGCGCTCCGATCTCTTCGAGTCCGACATCGCCGTGGGCGGATCTACCTCGGGAGTGCAGGTGGTGATGGGTCCGCTCAGCGCCGACCACCGCCTCGCCACGTTCACCCACGAGTTCGCGCACGGTCTGCACTACGCGGCCGCTCCGCTGACCTCGTTCGACGAGCCCCCGATCGCCGCGTACGAGGGCTTCGCGACCTACATCGAGCTGCGCACCGGCCTCACCGAGCGCAACTGGCTCGGCTACTGGGAGGTGCAGGATCTGGTTGCAGAGCACGGCGCCGCGGCGCTCGACGACGAGACGTTCTCAGAAGACGACGCCTGGCTGTCGTACGTCGCCGCGGGGTCGTACTACCTCTTCCTCGCCGAGAACGGGGGCGACCCGTGGCAGCTCGCCCTCGACGGCGCCCGAGCGCTCGACAAGAACCTCATCCAGATCGTCGACGACCCGCGCTTCAGCGAGCAGGCCTGGAAAGACTGGCTGGCTCGCCAGTAGCATCCCGAACCCCGTCCGCGCTAACGCGAGCCGCGGCGCCTGTCAATCCCTTGGCTCGAATCGGTACTCCGATGACACGCTGGCATCTCCACGTCAGACAGGGCGGTGACCCGCCCCGAACGGAGGGAACGACATGGGAGCCATGGACGATGCCAAGCACAACGCCGAGAAGCTCGTCGGCAAGGCCAAGGAGGGCATCGGGGATGCCACCGACAACGAGCGCCTTGAAGCCGAGGGCAAGCGCGATCAGGTGAAGGCCGACGCCAAGAAGATCGGCGACGACGTCAAGGACGCCTTCGACAAGTAGTCTTCGCGGCCGTGACGACCGACAGCGCGCCGTCGACCCCCGGGTCGGCGGCGCTTGTCGTATCAGCGCACGCACACGAAAGAGGAGGGGCCGATGGATGCCACACGATTCGGCATCGAGGAGGAGTTCCTGCTGCTCGATGCATCGGCCCTCGTGCCGCTGTCAGGCAGCGAGATCGTCGAGCGGGTGAAGGGTCCCGCCCCCGGCGGCGGCTCGGTCACCTCGGAGTACCTGACGTGCCAGTTCGAGTGCGCCACCGATCCGGTGCGCACGCTCGAGCAGGCGGGTTCGCAGCTCGCCGCCATGCGCCGTATGCTCGCCGATCTCGCCCCGAGAACGCGCTCGTCGCGGCCACGGGTGCACCGCTCACGCAGTCGGGGGCCCCGCTGATCTCGCCTTCGAAGCACTATGACGACGTGTCGACGCTGCTCGGGCAGCTCACCAGGCAGCATGCCGTCAACGGTCTGCACGTGCACGTCGAGGTGTTCGGCGACGAGCAGCGGGTGCGCGCGCTGCGCCGGGTGCGGGCCTGGCTGCCTGTGCTGCTCGCGCTGAGCGCCAATTCGCCGTTCAGCTACGGGGTGACGTCGGGGCTGGCGAGCTGGCGCAGCGTGCTGATCCGCCGGCTGCCGGTGTCGTGGGCGCCACCCGAGTTCTGCGATGCAGACGAGTACCACCGCACGGTCGAGCAGCTGGTGACGATCGGCCTGCTGCCCTCGCGAGGATCGACGTCGTGGGCGGTGCGGCTGTCGGAGCGCTTCGACACCGTCGAGGTGCGGGTGGCCGACGCCCAGCTCCGGGTCGACGACGCGCTGCTGCTCGCGTCGCTGATGCGCGCGATCGTCGTGGCCGAAGACCTGCCGGACGCCGTCCCTCCGCCGGCCGAGCTCGACGCGTCGCTGTGGCTGGCCGCGCGCCACGGCATGCAGGCGCGCCTGTTCACCCCTGACGGCGGGATCGAAGACGCCTGGTCGGCGACCCAGCGGATGATGCAGGGCATCCGCGACGCCGTGGCCGAACAGGGCGACGAGGAGTTCGTCGACGAGCACCTCTCGCGCCTGCGCTCCGAGGGCACCGGGTCGCAGCGCCAGCTGCGGGCCTACGAGTCGGGGGGAGTGCAGGCGCTGGGCGGCCTGTACCGCGAGTGGTGACGGTCTAGCCTGATCGCGTGACCATGCTGAACAAGGACATGACGCTGTGCATCTCGCTGTCGGCCCGCCCGAGCAACAACGGCACCCGGTTCCACAACCACCTGTACGAGGCGCTCGGGCTGAACTGGATCTACAAGGCTTTCGCACCCGCCGACCTGAGCCAGGCGATCGCCGGGGTGCGAGGGCTCGGCATCCGGGGCTGCGCGATCTCGATGCCCTACAAGGAGGACGTCATCGCCCTCGTCGACCGGATGGACGCCTCGGCGACGGCGATCGACTCGGTCAACACGATCGTCAACGATGACGGAGTGCTCACCGCGTACAACACCGACTATTCCGCCATCGCGCAGCTCATCGACGAGAACGCCCTGTCTCGCGGATCGTCGGTGCTGCTGCGCGGATCGGGCGGCATGGCGAAGGCCACCGCCGCCGCGTTCCGCGACGCCGGATTCGAGCGTGTGACGATCGTCGCGCGCAACGAGGAGCGGGGTCGCGCACTGGCCGATCTGTACGGGTTCGCGTGGCGATCGGAGCCGGGGGAGGAGACGGCCGACGTGATCGTCAACGTCACC
The DNA here is from genome assembly GCF_014084045.1 of Microbacterium esteraromaticum. NCBI lineage: Bacteria > Bacillati > Actinomycetota > Actinomycetes > Micrococcales > Microbacteriaceae > Microbacterium > Microbacterium esteraromaticum. The sequence continues at coordinate 1,212,216 of NZ_CP043732.1, read as the reverse complement.
CCGATCGGGATGGCAGGGGGAGCGGATGCCGATGAGCTGTCGTTCCCTGCAGCGGCGATCGCGGCGGCATCCGTCGCCTTCGACGTCGTCGCGCTGCCCGCAGAGACGCCGCTGATCCGCGCCGCGCGGGCGGCGGGAGCGACCGTCATCACCGGCGCCGAGGTGGCCATCAGGCAGGCGCTCGAGCAGTTCGTGCTGTATACCGGAATCCGACCCTCGGACGGGCAGGTGCGCGCGGCCGAGGACTTCATGCGGGCCGGCGGCTGATCGGCGTCAGAAGCATCCCCGCGGGTGGTGTCGGCGGCTTATCATCCAGTATGGGAAGACTGAGGTACGACGGCACCGCGGCGCCGATCACCATCGACGATTCGACACTGGCGCACCTGAAGATCGTCATGGGCACGAAGCTGCGGCGCAACGAGAGTTTCCTGATGACCTGGCTGCGCACCGACGACGCGGAAGACGCACGCACCACCATCTGGGTGCATCCGGCCATCCCACTGCAGTTCGGGTTCGACGTGCCTGCGCTGCCGCCGATCGAGCCCGAGCGCATCTCGGCGATCATGACCGCGCTGAACGCGAGCGGCGAGCTCGTGCTCGACGAGTACCTGCCCGCGCCGGCAGAGGCCGTCTGAACCAGGACGACGGCACTCGGGAGCGCCGACGCTCCGACAAGAGCCCGGGCGAGGGGGGACCTGAGTCCCTCGCGGCCACTCCGCCCGCCGCCTCGTCGCCGAGTTCGACTCGCATTCGGCAGGCTGGGCGGCGCGCGGAGCCTCCGGCCGCGTGGGGCCCAGCGCTCCACGGTGCCCTCCTCGGGCACGAGAATGAGCAAGGCCCCGAATCTTCGATCCGGGGCCTTGCTCATTCTGTGCGCGAGGGGGGACTTGAACCCCCACGCCCTTGCGAGCACTGGCACCTGAAGCCAGCGCGTCTACCTATTCCGCCACTCGCGCATCGTCTCGTTCCGAAGAACTCAACCTGTCAAGACTAACATGCCTCAGCGTGTGGTCCGTAGCCGGCGCACACTCCGCGCGCGTCACGCGGCGCCCATCGTGAGACGTGCCGCATCCGATGCCGAAAGACGCGCCGCAGGTGCATACTCAGCCCGGATGGATACGATGGCGCTACCGGTCGGCATGCCAGAGGAACCCCGTGGGACTACTTGACAGCTTTGAGAAAGGTCTGGAACGCGCTGTGAACAGCGCGTTCGCCAAGACCTTCCGCAGCGGCGTGCAACCCGTCGAGATCGCCTCCGCGCTGCGGCGCGAGGCGGACACGAACGCGGCCGTGGTCAGCCGCGACCGCATCATCACACCCAGCGACTACCTCGTGCGGCTGAGCCCTGAGGATCACGAGCGCATGCGAGCCCTCGGGCGGGCGCTGCACGACGAGCTGTTCGCGCTGCTGACCTCGCACGCCCGCACGCAGGGCTACAGCTTCGCGGGACCGCTGCACATCGCGACCGAGGCCGACGAGCGCGTGGCCACCGGCGTCGTGCGGGTCACCTCGTCGTCAGTCGAGGGCAGCGTCGAGTGGCAGGGCGTCGTCGAGATCGACGGCCGCCGCCACCCGCTCACGAGCGCCCGCACCGTGATCGGACGCGGCAGCGACGCCGACATCACCATCTCCGATGCCGGTTCCAGCCGTCGGCACGCCGAAATCCTCTGGGACGGCGAGCGGGGGATGCTGCGCGACCTGGGCTCGACGAACGGCACCAAGGTCGACGGGCAGAAGATCCGCGAGATCGCCCTGGCACCCGACACATCGTTCACGATCGGCCGCACCGAGCTGACCTTCCACGTCGTGCCGGTGACCGCGAACCCCCGACGAGGTGCTGTCCAATGAGCGTCCTTCGCCACTTCGACTCGCTACGCTCGCTCAGCATGGCGCTCGCTACGCTCGCTCAGGAACCGGCTGGTCTCCTGACCTTCCGTTCAGAAGGAGCCACCCGATGAGCGAACTGGTGCTCCTGCTGCTGCGCATCGGCTTCCTGGTGCTGCTCTGGTTCTTCGTGTTCGGCGTCGTCTACTCGCTGCGTGCCGATCTCTTCGGCGTCAGGGTGCGCAAGATGCCCGCCGGCGAGGCGGCCGCCGTGCCGGCTGCGTCACCCGCTCCGCAGCCGTCGAAGAGCACCTCCAGCAGCCGCACCCCCACCCACTTGATCATCACCTCCGGCCCGAAGACCGGCCTCGAGGTGCCGCTCGGCTCAGCCGACTCGCTCTCGATCGGCCGCTCCAGCGAGTCGGGTCTCGTGATCCGCGACGACTACACCTCCAGCCACCACGCCCGCCTGTCCAAGCGCGGCGACATCTGGACCATCCAGGACCTCGACTCCACCAACGGCACCTACCTCGCCGGCCGCCGCCTGGGCGACAAGCCCACACAGGTAGAGATCGGAACGCCCATCAAGGTCGGCGCCACGACGTTCGAGCTGCGATCGTAAGGCTCCGCACCGAGATGGTCTTCGAGGGCTCGAGCGCCGCGATCTCCCACACCGGGAAGGTCCGCTCCAACAACCAGGACTCCGGCTACTCCGGCGCCAACCTGTTCGTCGTCGCCGACGGCATGGGCGGGCATGCCGGCGGCGACGTCGCCTCGACGATGGCCGTCAGCCGCATGGAAGCCCTCGACCACGCGTACTCCTCCACCGACGACGCGCAGGCCGAACTGCAGGCGGCGGCGACCACCGCGGCGTCCGACCTGGTGCGGGCCTCGAAGGAGCGACCCGAGCTCGCCGGTCTCGGCACCACCCTGTGCGCCATCGTCATGGTCGACGACCACGCCGTGATCGGGCACATCGGCGACTCGCGCATCTACCTGTACCGCGACGACGCGCTCACCCAGATCACCACCGACCACACCTTCGTGCAGCGACTCGTCGACTCGGGCCGCATCACGGTGGAGGAGGCCAGGTACCACCCGCGCCGCTCGGTGCTCATGCGCGTGCTCAGCGACATGGACATCGCGCCCGACCTCGACATGTTCGTCATGCCGACACAGCCCGGCGACCGCTGGCTGCTGTGCTCGGACGGCCTGTCTGGCGTCGTCGACGACGAGCACATCGCGAAGGCGATGCGACTCGGGCTCGCCCCAGGACGCACCGCAGACAACCTGCTCAAGCAGGCCCTCGACGGCGGCGCCCCCGACAACGTCACGATCGTGCTCGTCGACGTGGGCGGCGCGCATCCCCTCTCGTCGGGCACGCCGACCATCGTCGGCGCGGCATCGAACCCCGCCGACCTCCCTGTACCCGCACCGCGACCGTCGCTCACCGGATGGCTGCACCCCGTGCTGCAGGCCGCCAACGAGCCGAGCCACTTCGAGCCCGACTCGGACGACTACTTCGAGGAGATCATCGAGGAAGACCGCCGTCGCGCCAGACGTCGCCGGTTCGCGTGGCTCTTCGCCCTGTTCCTCGCTGTGCTCGCGCTCGTCGGCGCCGGGTTCATCGCCTACAACTGGACGCAGACCCGCTACTTCGTCGGCGCCGACGACGACAGCGTCGTCATCTATCGCGGCGTGCAGCAGAGCATCGGACCCTTCTCGCTGTCGACAGAGGTGAAGGACACCGGCATCCTGCTCGCCGACCTGCAGTCGTACCAGCGCTCATCGGTCGAGCGGACGATCAACGCCCGCTCGCTGGCAGACGCCGAGGCCATCACCGACCGACTCGCGAAGATGGTGCTGCCCATCGAGCCGGTGCGACCCGATCCGACTCCGACCCCGACCGCCACGACGGAGGTGCCGACGCCATGACCGCCGTCTCGGCCGACACCAGCGTGCTGAAGGCGCTGAAGAAGATCCGGATGCCGCAGAAGCAGCGCAACCGGGAGTTCTGGCTGCTGCTCTTCGCCCTGCTCATCTCCGGTGCCTCTCTGACGCTTGTGCAGCTCGGGGCGCTCGACCGGATCGACCCGATGATCCTCGTGATCGGCGGCGGGCTCGCCGTGCTCGTGTTCGCGCTGCACGTGGTGCTGCGCGTCGTGGCAGCCGATGCCGACCCGTTCGTGCTGCCCATCTCGACCGTGCTCACCGGGCTCGGCATCGCGATGATCTACCGCATCGACATCGCCAAGAACTACACCGGCTGGGACATGTTCTCGAGCAAGCAGCTCGCCTGGACGGCGATCTCGCTGGCCGGCGCGATCGCGATCGTCATCGCGCTGCGCAACTACCGCGTGCTCTACCGGTTCACGTACATCTCGGGGCTCGCCGGCATCGTGCTGCTGATCCTGCCGTTCATCCCGGGACTGCGCGCCAGGGGCGTCAACGCCGACGTCTGGGTCTCGCTCGGCGGCATCTTCTCGTTCCAGCCCGGCGAGCTGGCCAAGATCTGCCTGGCGATCTTCTTCGCCGGCTACCTGGTGCGCACCCGCGAGAGCCTGACCTCGGTGGGCAAGCGGTTCCTCGGCATCACCTGGCCGCGCATGCGCGAGCTGGGACCGGTGCTCGTGGTGTGGCTGATCTCGCTGCTGATCATCGTCACCCAGCGCGACCTCGGAACCGGCGTGCTGATCTTCGGCATGTTCATCGCGATGCTGTACGTCGCGACCGGCAAGACCAGCTGGGTGCTGATCGGTCTCGCCGGCGTCGCCGCAGGCGCATTCCTCGCCACGCGCATCCTCGCCTACGTGCAGCGCCGGTTCACGAACTGGATCGACGCGTTCAACCCCGATGTCATCGCGCGCGACGGCGGCAGCTACCAGCTCGTCGAGGGCATCTTCGGCCTCGCCCACGGCGGGCTGATCGGCACCGGCTGGGGCAAGGGACGCCCGCAGATCACACCCCTCGCGCACAGCGACTACATCATCCCCAGCCTCGGCGAGGAGCTCGGCATCGTCGGCCTGTTCGCGATCCTCTGCCTGTACATGGTGTTCGTGAGCCGGGGCCTGCGCATCGGCATGGCCGGCCAGGACGACTTCGGCAAGCTGCTCGCCACCGGCCTGTCGTTCACCATCGCGCTGCAGGTGTTCATCATGGTCGGCGGCGTCACCCGGGTGATCCCGCTCACCGGCCTCACGACTCCGTTCCTCGCCGCGGGCGGCTCGTCGCTTGTGGCCAACTGGCTCATCGTCGCGCTGCTGCTGCGCATCAGCGACGCGGTGCGCCGCCAGCCCCGGGTGGTGATCGGATGACGAAAGCCCTTCGACCCGTCGCTTCGCTCCTCGCTCAGGAACCGGGGCGCCCCACCGCAGGCGGTGTCGCATGACGAAAGAACTACGCCGTCTGAGCTTCGTGATCCTCGCGATGTTCCTGTCGCTTTTCGTCGCGACCAGCTGGATCCAGGTGGTCGATGCCGACAACCTCGCGCAGAACACCGCGAACACACGCACGCGCCTCGACAGCTACCAGATCCAGCGCGGGTCGATCATCGTCGACGGCACGGCGATCGCCACCTCCGTGCCCGCCGACGACCGCTACCAGTACCAGCGCGTCTACAGCGATCCCGCACTGTGGGCGCCCATCACGGGCTACTACAACCCCGTGCTCGATTCCCGCACCGGCATCGAGCAGGCGCTCAACTCCGAGCTGTCCGGCACCGGGGCGAATGCGTTCTTCGGCGAGATCGAGCGGATCCTCTCCGGTCAGCCGCAGCAGGGTCTCAGCGTGGAGCTCACGATGGACCCGCGGGTGCAGCGCGCCGCGTACGACGCCATGCAGGGGCTGCAGGGCTCGGTGGTCGCCATCGAGCCGGCCACCGGCCGCGTGCTGGCCATGGTCTCCACTCCTGGCTTCGACACCAACGCCCTCGCCGCTCACGATCCGGCGGCCGTCAACGCCGAGCACGATCGACTCGCGGCCGATGCCAGCAAACCGCTCTACAACCGCGCGATCGGCGGCAACCTCAACCCTCCCGGTTCGACGTTCAAGGTCATCGTGGCGGCGGCGGCACTGGAATCGGGCGAGTGGACCCTCGACTCCACCTTCCCCAACCCCGCCAGCTACACGCTGCCCGGAACCAGCCAGCAGGTGTCGAACGCCTGGGGCGGAAAGTGCGGCGACGGCGAGACGGCGACGCTCGCACAGGCGCTCACGCTCAGCTGCAACATCCCGATGGCCGAGCTCGCGGTCGAGCTCGGCGATGAGCGCATCCGCGAGATGGCCGAGAAGTTCGGCTTCGACGCCGAGCTCGAGATCCCGCTGACGGTCACGCCGTCGCGCTACCCGACCGGCATGAGCGACGACGAGGTCGCGCAGACCGGATACGGGCAGTTCGATGTGCGGGCGACGCCGTTGACCATCGCGATGTCGATGGCCGGGATCGCCAACGAAGGCACCGTGATGAAGCCGCGGATGGTGGATGCCGTGATCGGCGACGACTTCGCCGTCCACACGCAGTTCGACGACGAGGCGTTCGCGCAGGCTCTCGACCCCGAGACCGCCGACGCGCTGACCTCGGTGCTGGTCGAGGGAGTCGCTTCCGGCGCGGCGACGGGTGCAAGAATAGAGGGCGTCGATGTCGCCGGAAAGACAGGCACGGCGGAGAACGGCGGCAAGCCGTACACGCTGTGGTTCACGGGTTTCGCGCCTGCGGAGGATCCGCAGGTCGCGGTGGCAGTCGTCGTCGAAGACGGCGGTGGAAGAGGCACATCGGGCAGCGGCAACGCGATCGCCGCTCCGATTGCCAAGAAGGTCATAGAGGCGGTGCTGGGCAGATGAGGCCGACGCAGGGTGTGTCGTTCGGAGGACGCTACGAGCTGTTGTCGCGGATTGCGATCGGCGGCATGGGCGAGGTGTGGGAGGCGACGGATCACGTCATCGGCCGCACCGTCGCCATCAAGATCCTCAAGGACGAGTACATGGGCGACCCGGGGTTCCTCGAGCGCTTCCGCGCCGAGGCCCGTCACGCCGCACTCGTCAACCACGAGGGCATCGCCAGCGTGTTCGACTACGGCGAGGAGAACGGCTCTGCCTTCCTCGTCATGGAGCTCGTGCCGGGGGAGGCGCTCTCGACGATCCTCGAGCGCGACGGCGCGCTGAGCTCCGACAAGACGCTCGACATCGTCGCGCAGACGGCATCGGCCCTGCAGGCCGCTCACGCAGCGGGCCTCGTTCACCGCGACATCAAGCCGGGCAACCTGCTGATCACCCCCGACGGCCGAGTGAAGATCACCGACTTCGGCATCGCCCGCATCGCCGACCAGGTGCCGTTGACCGCCACCGGGCAGGTCATGGGCACCGTGCAGTACCTCTCACCCGAGCAGGCGTCCGGCCACGCGGCGTCGCCCGCGACCGACGTGTACTCGCTCGGCATCGTCGCGTACGAGTGCCTGGCCGGCAAGCGCCCGTTCACGGGCGAGTCGCAGGTGGCCATCGCGATGGCGCAGATCAACGAGCAGCCACCGCCCCTGCCCGACTCCGTTCCGGTGCCGGTGAGCAACCTCGTGATGGCGATGATCGCCAAGAAGCCGGCCGATCGGCCGTCGTCGGCGGCGACCGTCTCCCGCGCGGCGCAGGCACTGCGACGTGGCGACCTGAACTCGGCCGCGATCGCCGTTCCGGCCATCGCGGGTGGGGGAGTGGCGGATGCCGATGATGCGACGCGCATCCTGACCGGGATGGGCGGTGACGACGCCACCCGCATCCTGCCGACGACTGCGCAGCTGCCGGCCGGCGCCGCCGTCGCCTCCGCGACGGCGACAGAGCCCGACGAGAAGCAGAAGCGCAAGCGGAGCCCGTGGACCTGGCCGCTGATCGCGCTGATCGCGCTGCTCGTGCTCGTGCTCGGCGGCACGCTGATCGCCATGCTGACCAACCAGGACGACGGCAAGCCGACCAGCTCGACATCGACTCCGGCGAAGCCGAAGCCCAAGCCGAGCTCGGCGACGCCCAGCGAGCCCGAGAAGGAACTGGTCAACGTCGGCGAGCTCGCGCTCGTCGACCGCCCCTGCGAGGAGGCACGGCAGATCCTCGAGGACAACGAGCTCGTGGGCGAGTGCGTCGAGGGCAACACCGCGGCTCCCGCGAGCGACCGCGAAGGGTGGGTGCAGAGCGTCAGCGACACCGGCAATGTCGAGGTGGGCACGACCATCACCCTGACGACGTACAAGGCCGCGGTCAGCATCCCGACGCCGAGCTCGGCACCGACGCTCAGCGGCACACCGACCACGGGCGCCACGGTCACCCTGAACTGGACGAACTTCGAGTGCCCGTCGGGGGTCCCGGCGCTGAGCGCCTACGAGGTCACGATCACGAACGCGACGTTCGACGATGGCAGCACGACCCGTAACTTCGGCCGCAGCGCTGGCGCTCCGCCTGCGCTCAACGCCCAGATCACCGTCACCGGTCTTCCCAACGCCACGATCACGGCCAGCTACGTCGCGTACTGCGGAAACGACATGGCCTCGCCGCGGTCGCCGCAGATGGAGAAGCAGATCCAGGCGCCGGCCACCCCCACCCCGCCCGCAGGCGAGGGCGACGGCGACGCCGAGGGCTCCGCCCCCACCGGGTAATCTGGAAGGCGTTGTCGAAGAGATCTGAGGGGGGTCGTCTGTGTCGCCAGAACCGCGCATCATCGCCGGGCGCTACCGCGTCGATGAGGTCATCGGGCAGGGCGGCATGGCCAAGGTGCACCGCGGCTACGACCTGACACTCGGACGCGAGGTCGCGATCAAGATCCTCGATCCCGAGCTCGCTCGCGACACGGCTTTCCGCACGCGCTTCCGCCTCGAGGCGCAGGCGGCGTCGCGGATGTCGCACCCGTCGATCGTCCGGGTCTTCGACGCCGGCGACCCCTCGCTGCAGCCCGCCGACACCCGCTCGCCGTCCGGCGCCGCACCGGATGCCCAGGCCGAGCCGTACATCGTGATGGAGCTCGTGCAGGGAACCCTGCTCAAGGACATCATCGCCCGGGGGCCGGTGCCGCTCGCCGATGCGATCCGCTACGCCGACGGCATCCTCGAGGCCCTCGAGTACTCCCACCGCGCGGGGGTCGTGCACCGCGACATCAAACCCGGCAACGTGATGATCACCGAGCGCGGCACCGTGAAGGTGATGGACTTCGGCATCGCCCGCGCGGTGTCGGACTCGTCATCGACCGTCGCCGAGACCACGCAGATCATCGGCACCGCCGCCTACTTCTCGCCCGAGCAGGCGAAGGGCGAGGCCGTCGACGCGCGCACCGACCTGTACTCGGCCGGCGTGGTGCTGTACGAGATGCTCTCGGGCCGCCAGCCGTTCCGCGGCGACTCGCCCGTCGCCGTCGCATATCAGCACGTGAGCGAGACTCCGCTGCCTCCGACCGAGGTCAACGAGCAGCTGCCGCGATCGCTCGATGCCATCGTGCTGCGAGCCCTCGCGAAGGACCCGTACCAGCGCTTCCCCGACGCCGGCTCGTTCCGCATGGCTCTCAAGGGCGTGTCGAGCGGCGAGGCGCCGAGCAAGAAGGACATCGGCGCGCTCACCAGCGAGCTCTACGGACCCAACCCGCGTCAGGCGCAGGAGACCGCCCGTTCGCTGCGTCAGCTGAGCACCGACACCACGATGACGCGCACCCAGTCGGGACCGCCCGTCGCGTGGATCTGGGCAGGTGTCGCACTGCTCGCGGTGCTGCTGATCTCCGTGCTCATCTGGGTCGTGACCCTGACGATGCGTCCGAACGACGTGCCGACCACCTCTGTCACCGTCCCGAACCTCGTGAACCTCACCTCCGCCGAGGCCGAGTCGGCCCTGGAGGACAAGGGGCTGATCCCCGACATGCGCGAGGAGTCGAGCGTCGACTTCGCCGAGGATCACGTGATCCGCTCGTCGCCCACCACCGGCGCGAAGCTCACCGAGGGCACCTCGGTGATCGTGTACGTCTCGACAGGCGCCGACACCATCGAGATGCCGGTCGTCGAGGGCCTGTCGCAGGATGCCGCGAAGACGGTGCTCGACGACGCGGGGCTCGAACTGGGCACCGTGAGACCGCAGAACGACAAGGACGCCGCGGCCGGCACGGTGCTCAGCGCCAGCGAGGCGGCGGGATCGCAGGTCGCACCCGGAACCGTCGTCGATCTCGTCGTCGCGAACGGACAGGTCACCCTGGAGGACATGACCGGCTTCTCGATGGATGCCGCGAAGAGCCAGCTCGAGAAGCTGGGCCTCACCGCCGAGCCGATCGAGCTGGGCGCCTGCACCGACGGTCAGACCCCGAACGTGGTCATCTCGATGTCGAAGTCGCCGGGCGAGGTGCCGATCCACTCCGCGGTCGAGCTGCGCTACTGCGTGCCACCCGCGGGCTGACCGGGGGTCATCCGCGACGGCACCGACGCGAGCCAGTTGCCGAGCAGGCGGTGGCCGCCTTCGGTGAGCACGCTCTCGGGGTGGAACTGCACGCCGACGATCGGCAGGCTCTCGTGCTCGACGGCCATGATCGTGCCGTGCTCGGCACGCGCAGTCACCCTGAGCACCGGCGGCAGCGCGTCGTCGGTGAGGGCAAGCGAGTGGTAGCGTCCCGCGGCGAAGGGCGACGGGATGCCCTCGAACAGCATCGACCCGTCATGGGTCACCTGCGAGACCATGCCGTGCATCAGCTCCGGAGCGCCGCCGACCACTGCGCCGAAGGCCTCGCCGATGGCCTGGTGGCCGAGGCACACGCCGAGCAGCGGCACGCCGATCTCGGCGGCGAGGTGCACAACCGCGTTCGATGCGCCGGCGTCGGCCGGCGTGCCCGGCCCCGGCGAGATCATCACCGCATCGAACCTCTGCACCAGATCGAGCCAATGACGGCGCACATCGGCATCCGGAGCATCGCCTGCGACATCCGCCTCGACCATCACCACCTCTGCGCCGAGCTCGCGCAGGTACCCGATGAGCGTGTGCACGAAGCTGTCGTGGTTGTCGACCACGAGCACGCGCGTCACTGCAAGTCCACCTCTCCCGGTGTGATCAGCGGACTGATCCACGGGAACACGTGGAAGAACAGCGCGTAGAGCACGGCGGCGATCATGGCGAGGACGAGCAGCAGGCGAACCCACCACGGTCCTGGCAGCAGGCGCCAGAGAGCGGCATACATCAGCGGACTCCTTCGGCGGATCCGCTCGCCTCGCCGACCGGGGCGAGTGATGCGGGCGGGCCCTCGGCACGGGGCTGGAAGCTCTCGAACACGCCGTAGGCGACGATGCGCTCGGCGAGCGAGTAGAGGGGCGAGCAGGCTGTGAGCGTGATGAAGCGGTCGCCGGGGGGCACCTCGGGCATCTGCGGCACGTCGAGCAGCACATCGCCCGCCGACGGCTTCACGTACTGCAGGTTGCGGAAGCGATAGGTGTACCACCCGACCTCGGTCTCGACGACGATCGCGTCGCCCAGTCGCAGCTCGTCGATGCGGTTGAACGGCTTGCCCCACGTGGTGCGGTGACCCGCCAGCGAGAGGTTGCCGATCTCACCCGGCATCCTCGACTGCGTGTACAGCCCGATGCCGAGCCGGTCGAGCGTGCGGGCCCGGCTCGTCCCGCCGGCGATGTTCACGTTGTAGTCGTCGCCGAAGCGCGGGATGAGCATGTTGGCGAAGATCTCGGCGTCTGCCGGGTGCTCGAGCACGGGCGGCTCGTAGACCGTGGTGCCGCCCTGCTGCTCCGAGGGCGGCGGCTCGGGGGCGGGCTGGTCGGCCCATCGCTCCGAGAGCTCGGCGCCCTTCGCGTTGTTCTCGGCGCCGATGATGACATCGCCGATCCACATCTGCCAGGCGATGAACAGCAGCACGACAACGCCCGCGGTGAGCAGCAGTTCGCCGAGCACACTGCCGACCGTGGCACGGGACCCGGTCCGTGACCTCGTCGAGCGGGGTCGCGACGCCGGAGAAGTCGCGACCGCATGCATGAGGGGAAGTCTATTCGCCCGGCTAGAATGATGCGCATGGCACGTGACCGCAACTCCGAAGAACCCGCCGTCGAGCGTCCCGAGGGCGAAGCCGCTCCGAACGCGGTGTGGTTCAAGCCCGTCATGGTGGGCTTCATGCTGCTCGGCCTGGCGTGGATCCTGGTGTACTACATCTCCGGCTCGCGATTCCCGATCCCCGGCCTCGACTCATGGAACCTCGGCATCGGCCTCGGCATCGCCCTGATCGGGTTCCTGATGACCACCCGCTGGCGCTGACGCCGAGCGGATCACGCGCCCCCTCGCCTTCAGGTGAGGGGGCGCGTTGCTTTCCCCAGCGACTTGTTAACAACCCTGTCCACCTGTGAATAACACGGGTGTAATTCTCCCCACATGTGGACAGCCCTGTGGATAACTATGGGGAAATGCTGTGCACACTCCTGTGCATGACCTGTGCACGGCGTGTGCAGAACTGCCGTCGGTCGGGGTCAGAGGGTGCCGCGGATGACCACCGGCGATACGACGAAGGCGAGGGCGAGCAACGCGATCACCAGTGCGATGAGCAGCAGGATCTGCACCACGCGCTGCGAGCGCCGACGCGTGCGCGCGAAGATCACGCCGATGAGCGCGCCGACGGCGGCACCGCCGACGTGGGCCTGCCAGGCGATGTTGAGGGTCTGGATGAAGCCGATGGCGAGGTTGATCGCGAGGATGACCAGGATGCCGCGGATGTTCGCCCCGATGTGCCGGCCGATGACCAGCAGCGCGCCCATCAGCGCGAAGATGCCTCCGGAGGCGCCGACGGTGGCGACGCCAGGATCCAGCAGCGCCATGGCGACGGATCCGCCGAGCCCGCCGATCAGGTACAGCGCGACGAAGCGCCAGCGGCCGAGCAGGGGCTCGAGGCTGCGGCCGATCATCCACAGCGCGAGCATGTTCAGCAGGAAGTGCATGATGCCCGAGTGCACGAGCATCGCGGTGAGCAGTCGCCACGGCTGGAACGTGAAGTCGCCGGCGAACATGTCTGGGAACAGGTACGGCGTCGCGAACAGCAGAGCGCGGTCGACGAGCGGGCCGAGCAGCACCTGCAGCACGCCGACGACAGAGGTGACGGCGATGATGGCGTACGTCGCGATCGGCTGCGACGAGGCGGCGGCATCCGGGCGCCAGGCTCGGTTCGCCCGGCGCTGCGCCGGTGTCTGCGCCTTGCGGTCGGCCTTCATGCACTCGGGGCAGATGACCCCCACAGGTGCCTGCGTCTGGCAGTCGGCGCAGACGGTGCGCGTGCAGCGCTGGCAGAGCACGAAGCTCTGCCGATCCGGATGCCGGTAGCAGAAGTTCTCGCGGTTCCGCGTGAAATCAGGAGAGGTCATCCGGATCGGCTCGAGCTGTCGTGACTCAGTTGGCGACGATGTCGACCGAGTGCAGCACGACGTCCTCGACGGGACGGTCCTGCGCACCGGTGCGGACGGCGGCGATCTCGTCGACCACGGCCTTCGAGGCGTCATCGGCGACGACGCCGAAGATGGTGTGCTTGCCCATCAGCCACGGGGTCGGGTCGGTGGTGATGAAGAACTGCGAGCCGTTGGTGCCCTCCGGCTGGCCGGTGATGGCGTTGCGGCGCAGACCCGCGTTCGCCATGGCGAGCACGTACGGGTCGTTGAAGTTCAGCTCGGGGTGGATCTCGTCGTTGAAGTTGTAACCCGGTCCGCCGATGCCCTGACCGAGCGGGTCGCCGCCCTGGATCATGAAGTTGGGGATGATGCGGTGGAAGATGACGTCCTTGTAGAGGGGGCCCTCGCCCGGCTTTCCGGTGGCGGGGTGCGTCCATGCCTTCGAGCCGTCGGCGAGGCCGACGAAGTTGGCGACCGTGTTCGGGGCGTGGTCGCCGAACAGGTTGATGACGATGTCACCGTGGTTGGTGTGCAGGGTTGCGACGTGAGATGCGTGAGGCATGGCTCCATTCTCGCAGAGGGCTGCTGTGCGGGCGCGGCGTATTGTCTCGTGTCGACGGTCGTGCCGCCAGACTCTGCTCGTATTCAGTGTGTTGTGGTTGGATGATGGCGGAACGGACATCGACCGACCGACGGGAGAGCAACGTGAATCTCAGCCGCAAGCGCAAGAAGGAACTGCGTCGACTTCAGCAGGACGCCGGACGACTCTGGGAGTCGCAGCAGGTTCTCGTCGGGAACGCTGCCGACATCGCCCGTGAGGCCGGCCGCCAGCTCGGCAACTTCAACCGTGAGCAGGTCGTGCCCACCGTGCAGGAGACGTACGAGCGTCGCCTCGCACCCACGGTCGACCGCGGCGTGAGATTCGGCAAGCACGTGGTCGACGACCGCGTCGTGCCCATCGTCGGAGGCGTCGTCGGCACCGCCCTGTCGGCGTGGGATGTCGCAAACAAGAAGCGCCACGACCTCGGCTTCGGCCCGCGTCACGTCGCGCCGCAGAAGAAGAGCATAGGCGTGGGCTCGGTCATCGCCATCGTGCTCGGCGCCGCCGCGGCCATCGGGGTCGTCGCCGCGGCCTGGCAGGCGCTGCGCGCCGATGACGAGCTGTGGGTCGCAGACGACCCGCTCTCGCCCCCCAACGCATGACCGAGGCCGACCCGCATCAGCGGGTGCGCGCCGCTGCGGCCGCCCGGGGCCTCGACATCGAGATCCGCGAGCGGCCGCAGGCACGCAGTCTGCCCGAGGCGGCTGCGATTCTCGGCCTTCAGCCGTCCGACATCGTCAAGACCCTCGTCGTGAAGAGGTCAGACGACACCTATCTGTTCGCGCTCGTGCCGGGCGGCCGGTCGATCTCCTGGCCCAAGTTGCGCGCGATCGTCGGAGTGAACAAGCTGCGCCTGCCCGAGCCAGAGCTCGCCCTGGCCGCGACAGGGTACGAGCGCGGCACCATCGTGCCGATCGGCAGCACGACGGAATGGCCGGTGTACGCCGACGAGAGCATCGTCGGGCGCCGCATCGCGATGGGCGCCGGCGCCCACGGCTACAGCCTGTTCACCGAGGCCGATGATCTGATCCGCGCGTACGGCGCGACGGTCGCCGATATCTCCCAGCCCGAGCAGTCGCGCGACTGACCGCTCACCGGCTCAGCAGGCCCGCCATGCGCAGGCCGATGTCGACGAGCTTCACCCGCTGCAGCTCGGCGACCTCGTCGAGGCTGAACCAGGCCGCCATGTCGGTCGATCCGTTCGTCTCGAAGCGCAGCGAACCGCCCGTGATCTCGGCGCGGTAGACGATGCGAAGGGTGTGCAGCGGCAGCTTGTTCTCGTCGCGTCGCACCCGCCGCGAAGCCGGGATCACGCGGGAGTGGATGCCGAGCAGCGCCGTCGTCTCGATCTGGAACCCGGTCTCCTCGCGCAGCTCCCTGCGCACGGCGAGCTCGGGATCCTCACCCTGCTCCAACCCGCCGCCGGGAAGCGTCCAGGCGACACGACGCCCCTCTACCCAGCGCGCGAGCAGCACTCGGCCGTCGTCGTCGGTGACGATGCCATAGGCCGCGACGCGAAGTTCCATGAGTTCACAGTAGCCGCGGCCCCCGCACGGGGGCGATGGTCAGGCGTTCTCGAGCGGCTCTATGTGCTCCTCGGTGAGCAGGATGCCGCCGCTGGTGTTGGCGGAGTTCGACAGCTCGTTGAGCCACTGCTGGCTCAGCTCGGGAGCAATCGGCTCATCGAAGACGAAGCGCAGCGGGATCGACGGGTGCAGCCACAGGGTCGATCGTCCCGTGGCGTCAGGATGCCGCCACGACAGGGTGAAGCTCTCGTTCCGGCGCAGTTTGAGGGCGATCACGACCTTGAGATGCGCGAGCGTCCGATCATCGACCTCGATCGGATCGGGTGAGTTGCCGTAGTAGATGAGTCCCATTTGTCATCACCGTACGAGGGCGGGGGATGTTCCGCACCTTTGTGTCGGCGAATGGACCGTGAACGCAAGCAGTCTTCGTTCTGTGACCGATGCGCTCAGTCGCCGTTCTCCAACGTCTCCCTGGCCGACCGGCCGTACGTCTGCTGGTACAGCGCGTTGAAACGGGAGGAGTTGCCGAAACCCCATCGCCGCGCGATCTGCGCGACGGATTCGTCTCCTGCGCCGTTTCGCAGATCGCGATGCGCCCCGTCGAGGCGCACACGGCGCAGGTACTCGGTCGGGGTGGTGTCGATGCTGCGCCGGAACGAGTACTGCAGGCCTCTGGTCGAGATGTGCACGGCCTCCGCGACATCCTCGACGGTGATCGGCAGGTGCGCGTTGTCGTCGATGTAGGCGAGCGCCCTGCGCACAGTGGCGCCGCCGTGGCCTGCGCCTTCGCCCGCTCCCTTGACGAGCGCCGACGAGAACGTCGAGGGGAAGCAGGTGAGGATCGTCGTCAGCGCGTGACGGGCCAGACCGGCCTCGATCAGCTCATCGCCGTCATCGCCCGCCAGCGCCGAGGTGAGCAGGTGATCGAAGGCGCGCACCCATTGGCGCGCGGCCGCGTCGGAGCGGGGGTGCACCGATGTGAGCCGCAGCGAGAGCAGGTCGTCACCCGTGATCCGACGCGCGAGCTGCTGCGCGCGGCCGCGATCGAAGATGAGGGCCGACACCTCGGCGATGCCCTTCCATTCGGCTTCGACCTGCGCGCTGTCTGTGGCCCAGGGCATCCCCGGCTCGATGACCGATCTGCGGCTGCGCAGCCGGCCGTCGGAGGTGACGACCCGGCAGGCGAAGAGCTGATCCTCGGGCTGCACGTGCGCATGCACCTCGGCAGTCAGCGAGTACCTCACGATCGACACGTCCTTCAGCGTCGCAGAACGCCAGCGGAACGCGAAGTCCGCCGGATCGATGCGCAGCAGCGATGCCGACGGCACGAATGTCTTCCAGATCTCCTCGACGTCGTCGACGTCGTCGGAGTCCATCCGCAGAATCTCCGCCACGGAACCCTCCTGTGCACGCGGGTGAATCGGGGAGTGCGTGCCCGTACAGGATAATCCGCGGCCCCCTGGTTCACAGGGATGCGAAGTCGATCAGGAATGGAGAAGCCGCAGCCCCCGAGCCGCTCTATCGTGGACCCACACCCCGAGGAGGACACCATGGCGAAGACGGAGCAGACGGCGAATTTCACCGAGGCCGAACGCGATGCGATGAAGGCGCGGGCTGCAGAGGGCAGGGCGGCTCGAACGCGCGGGAAGAAGGACCCGGCGCAGGTGCGTGCGGAGGGCGAGGCGGAGGTGCGCTCGAAGCTCGCCGACATGCCCGATGACGATCGCGAGCTCGGCGAGCGCCTGCACGCGATGGTCGCCGAGGTCGCCCCGCACCTCGTGCCCAAGACGTACTACGGCATGCCCGCGTACGCGAACGAGGCCGGCAAGGTGGTGTGCTTCTACAAGCCCCGCTCGAAGTTCAAGGTGCGCTACTCGGCGTTCGAGTTCGATCAGGCCGCCAACCTCGACGACGGCGCCGTCTGGCCGACGGCATACGCGGTCACCGCACTCGGCGACGACGAGCTCGCCTTCCTCGCCGAGCGGGTGCGGCGCGCGGCGTCCTGAGCCGGGTCAGCCCTCGAGCTCGGCCACGGCCTTCTCGAGGCGCGCGACCGCGGCATCCACGTCGCCCAGCTTGTCCAGCCCGAACAGCCCCACCCGGAAGCTCGAGAAGGCGGCAGGCTCGTCGCAGTGCAGCGGCACTCCGGCGGCGACCTGCAGACCGTGGTCCGTGAAGGCCGCGCCGCTTCGCAGGTCGGGGTCGGCGGTGTGTACGACGACGACCGTGGGGGAGGCGAAGCCGGATGCCGCGACCGATGGCAGTCCGCGCTCTGCGAGCAGCGCGCGCACGCGGGTGCCGAGCTCGATCTGCGCGGTGCGCAGCGCATCGAAGCCGCGCTCGCGCGTCTCGATCATCTGCTGCAAGTTGCGGGCGATGGTGTCGGTCGGCATCGTCGAGTGGTAGCCGGCCGAGCCGTCGCGATAGCCGTCCGAGATCGTGAGCCAGCGGTTCAGGTCGAGGGCGAAGCTGGTCGGGGTGCCTGACGCGACGGCATCCCGGCCCCTGCCGCTGAGCATCACGTAGCCGACGCCAGGGGAGCCGCTCCAGCCCTTCTGCGGGGCCGAGAGCAGCACGTCCACGCCGAGGGCCTTCATGTCGACCCACATCGCGCCGGATGCGATGCAGTCGAGCACCAGCACCCCGCCGACCTCGTGCACGGCGTCGGCGAGCGCCCGGACGTAGTCGTCGGTGAGGATGATGCCTGCCGCGGTCTCGACGTGCGGAGCGAAGACGACCTCCGGGCGCTTCGCGCGGATCGCGGCGACGACCTCGACGATCGGCGCAGGACTCCATGCCGCCTGCACGTCGTCGCTGTCGGGGCGGGCGAGGCAGACCGTGGTGTCGGAGGCGACGCCTCCCATCTCGAGGATCTGAGACCAGCGGTACGAGAACAGGCCGTTTCGCACGATGAGGGCGCGCCTGCCGGTGGCGAGGTGCCTGGCGACCGACTCCATCGCGAAGCTCCCCCCGCCGTTGACGAGCGCGGCGCTGTCGGCGTTGTACGCCTCGCAGAGGATGTCGATGGTCTGCTGCATGATGCCCGCGAACCGCTTCGACATGTGGTTGAGCGAACGATCGGTGAACACCACCGAGTACTCGAGGAGTCCGTCGGGATCGATGTCAGCGTGCGGCAGTGTCATGCATCCAGCCTGGCATCCGGACGCCGAGAACGACAGCCGGCTCGGCGCGAGCCGCGTCAGCGGGCGTGGTCGATGAGCTCCAGCTCACCCTTCGGGAACAGGGGCGGGCCGCTGCTCGCCCAGCTGAGCTGCTCGACAGGCTCGAGCCGTAGCATCCGGCCGAGTGCTACTCCCCCTTGGCGGCCCGCCGGGCGCGCAGAGTGCGCATCAGCATCTGCACCAGGATGAAGGTCAGATAGAGCGAGAACGCGACGTTGCCCCAGAACGGGTCGATCCAGATCGCCAGCGCCGTGCCCAGCGGCACGGCCACGCAGGCCGCGAGCCCGACCGCGGCCGCTGCTCTGAGGTCGACGTTCCTGTGCCGCAGATTGCCGATGGTGCCCGAGATCGAACCGGGAATCATCATCAGCAGCGACGTGCCCTTGGCGATCAGGTCGCTCGAGCCGAAGAAGAACATCAGCACCGGCACGACCACGACACCGCCGCCGACGCCGAGCAGGCCGCTGAGCACGCCCGTCACCAGACCGGTGGCGACGAGCGCGATGCCGCTCACCACGTCGATGTCGATCGCGTCGCTGCGCTGTGGCACCACGAACCAGAGGCTCACGATGACGATGGCGAGGAAGGCCATGAACGCCCATCGCACGGCGACCACGGGCAGACGGTTGAGCAGGTGGCTGCCGATCTGCGCACCGACGACGACGCCCGCAGCCAGGCAGAGCGCGGCGACCCAGTCGACGTGCCCCTGCGAGGCGTAGGTCGCCGCACCGACGATCGCGGTGGGCAGGATCGCCGCCATCGACGTGCCCGTCGACAGCTTCTGCGGCATGCTCAGCCACAGCGCGAGGGCCGGCACGATGACCGTGCCGCCGCCGATGCCGAAAAGGCCGGACAGCAGCCCGCCGGCGATGCCCACGAGGATCAGGGGGAACAGCGGTGGGCGCGCGGTCTGGTTCATCATCTGCTCTGTCATGGGTGGCGGAAGTCTCGGTCAGGGGATCAGGGGATCAGGGGATCAGGGGATCAATCGACGACGATCGCCGAGCCGTCGGAACGGGGGTCGCTCGCGGCCTCGAACCCGTCGGCGTGCACGCGGATGAGGTTGGCATGCCCGAGGGGCTCACTGTGCGGCGGAACGACGTTGAGGTCGAACCCGGCGCTGCGCAGCGCGTGCTGTGCCTCGGCCGGCACGTCGGCCTCGACCGTCGCCGACACGTCGCTGTCGCGCTGCAGCTCGTCGACCATCCAGCGCGGCGCGTGCGTCGCCTCGTGCGGCGTCGCACCTTCGAGCACCCGCAGCAGCAGGTGCGCATGGATCTGCGGCTGCGCGGAGCCGCCCATCGTGGCCGGCACCCACGCGACCTCGTCGCCGCGCAGGATGAGCACCGGCATGAGAGTGTGCCGCGGGCGCTTGCCCGGCGCGAACGCGTTCGGCGACGCGGGGTCGAGCGAGAACGAGGTGCCGCGGTTCTGGAAGATGATCCCGGTGGACGGCTCGAGGATGTGCGCGCCGAACCCCCAGTACACCGAGTTGACGAACGACACGGCCCAGCCGTCTGCGCTCGCGGCCGAGAAGCCGACGGTGTCGCCGCTCGCCTTGCCCTCCCCCACGACGGGGAACTCCGGGTCGGGCAGGCCGAGCAGCGTCTCGCCGTCGGGACCGCCGAGCGCCGGATCGGCGAGATGGGCGGCGCGTATCGAGTTCGAAGCGAGGAACGAGCGACCCAGCATGCCGGCCCCGGAGCCCAGCGGATCGGCGATGCCGTCGCCGCGCCTGCCCGTGATGGCGTCGAGCGCCCTGAGAAGCATGAAGCCGGAGGTATTCGGTCCGGAGGTGAGCACGCGGTGACCGAGGAACTCGCGCTCGATCGGCTCGGCCCATTCGGGGCGGTACGCTGCGGCGTCGGCGAGCGTGATCTTCGAGCCGAGGGCTGCCAGACCTGCAACCCAGCGCTGAGCGGTCTCGCCCTCGTAGAACTCGGACGCGCCGTTCTGCGCGATCCGCTTCAGCGATGCGGCGAGCGCCGGCTGCACGAGCGTCTCGCCCTCGGCGATCGGCTCGCCGCCGGGATAGAACACGGCCGCCGCTCCCGGATCGGACGCGAGGCTGTCACGGTCCTTCACGAGCGCTGCGGCGACCGAGCGCGAGTTCGGGAACCCGTCCTCGGCCAGCCTCGTGGCCGCCTCGAAGTGGTCTGCCCACGCGCGGGTCGCGCCGTACTCGTGCAGCTGCTCCCACCCGCGGATGCCTCCGGGCACGGTGACCGTGTCGATGCCGCGCAGCGGCAGGGCGCTGCCGTACGTCTGGCGCAGCGCGTCGAGGGACTGTGCCGACGGGGTGGTTCCGGTGGCGTTGAGGAACCGCACCCGCCCGTCGGGGCTGCGGACGAGGGCGACGAGGTCGCCGCCGAGGGCGACGTTGTTGGGGTAGACGACGCAGAGCGCCGCCGCGGCCGCGATGGCCGCGTCGATCGCATTGCCGCCGACACGCAGAGCGGCGGCTCCCGCCTCGGTCGCGAGATGATGGGATGTGGAGATCGCTCCCCTGGTTCCGGATGCCGCACTCACTGCGTCACGCTTCCCTTCGTGTTCGCCGAGGTGGCGATGCGGTTGCTGATGTCGAGCACGTGTGCTCGCGCCTCCTGCTCGGCGAGCTCGGCGTCGCCCGCGGCGATCGCCTCGAAGATGCGGCGGTGCGCCGCGCTGGAAGCGAGGCGACGGGCCCTGGTCTGATAGCGGCCAGCACGGCTCGGCGCGATGTGCACGGCGATGTGATCGTTGATGGTCTCGAGCAGGGGGTTGTGGGCGTACCTCGCGATGGCCTCGTGAAACGCCCGGTCGAGCTCGGCGTAGCGGTCCTGCGCCGGATCCGCCTCCATGGCCTCGACGAGCTCGCGCAGCATCGCGAGGTCACGGGGGGTGGCCCGTGTCGCGGCGATGCCGGCGATGGGCGGCTCGATGATCGCGCGCAGCTCGAGGATGTGCTGCAGCTCGGCGGTGAGCCCCGCGGCGAGTCGCAGTGATCCGGTGAGCTCGGGGGTGCGCTGCCCCGGCTGCAGCACGATCGTGCCGCGCCCGGGCCGGCGGTCGATGAGGCCGCGGTTCTCGAGCTCGCGCAGCGCCTCGCGGATCGAGACACGCGAGACACCGAGATGCTGGGCGAGTTCGCGTTCGGCCGGAAGCTTCTCGCCGTGAGAGAGCTCACCCTCGACGATCATGCGCTCGAGGTCGACCGAGAGCCGATCGGGCAGCGACAGCGCGGCCGATCGCTTCACCGAATCCCAGTCCATGCTGCTCCTTGGCATATTGGTCCTACCAACAGATCAACAGCCTACCGCATGCCCGGCTCAGTCCAGGGGCGTGCCGGCAGGAAGCACCACGATGCCGTCCTCGTCGGCGACGAGCAGGTCGCCGGGGCGGAACACGACATCGCCGAACTCGAGCACGACATCACGCTCGCCCTCTCCCGCCTTGTGCGAGCGTCGCGGGTTGGTCCCGAGCGCCTTCACGCCGATCGTGTCCGCGGGCGAATGCGCTGCGCCTCGGCAGGATCGTCGGTCGACGCGGCTGGGGTGCGGCCGCCAGCCTACGCGTCCTACTCCGCGTTCTCGCGGGCGGACCTCTTGCTGCGCGCCGTCGTCCAGATCGCTCCGCCGATCAGCGCGAGCGTGATTCCCCGCACGATCCAGAGCCCCGGCCCCCACGCCACCTCATAGTCGCCGGGAATGCCGAGCAGCGCCAGAACGACCTGCCCGACCGCGGCTCTGCTGGCCTCCACCTCATCGAGACTGAGGACGACGGTCACGCTGATGGCCGGGATCGACAGGAGGAGGAGAGGCGCGTACACCCGGAACCCGGCGACGCGATCACCGCGGACGGCATCGACCGCGGCCATGAGCAGCACCCGCAGCGGGAACACGACCAGCATCCAGAACAGGAAGCCCGCCCCGAGGCCGAAGACGAGGAGGAGAGCGAACGTGAACATGACCCCGGCGGCACTTGAGACACTCGTCACGTCGAAGTAGTCAGGATGCGCGATCATCGGCCCGACGCTCATGGCGAGCAGCCCTGCCGGGAGGACGACGAGCGGCCACCACAGCAGCACCCAGTCAGGCTCCTGCTGCCCCAGCTTGCAGAGCACCACCAGCTCGATGATCACTGCCCCGGCGATCATCGGGAAGAGGAACAGCGACAGCAGCATCGGCACGCCGTCGGCGCTGTCGGGGTCCAGCAGCAGCAACGGAATCGCCGCTATCGCGAGAGTCGTCAGCGTGACGAGCGCAACCGGAGACGAGATGCTTCTCACCGGCTGTGTCGGACGGACGATCGGCTTGCCACGGTCTGAAAGGGTTTCGACCGCCTCCCAGAAGCCCACTGCGTTCGTTCTCGCCATGTGTCCTCACGCTCCGTACTCTCGCGGCAGCTGCCCTCGCTGCGGATCTTCGACTTCGGGCAGCGACTTCGGGCAGCGACTCAAGCCTAGGGCTGTCTGGCGCGTCGCTCAGGGGTCCAGCAGATGTCCTGAGCGATCGTCGGAACGTGAGCATGCGATAGTGAACAGCATGTCGCTGCCCGAGGTTCCGAAGGATCCACTCAGCCCCGGTGAGTGGGCTGAACGGGTGACGCGTCTCGAGCCGCATGGGCTGGACATGCTGGAGGCGCATGTTCTGGCCTATGCGACGGACGCGGATGCGCTCTCGAAGCTGTCGCCGTGGAAGATCGCCTGGGGTGTCGCGCCACTGTTCTTGTCGGTGTTCGCATCGATCGGCGGCTTCGCAGCCCTCTTCGGCAGCCCGGAGCACATCAATCGCGGATGGGTGGAAGAGCCCGACATGACTGCCGTGCCCTGGGCTTCGCTCTGCTACGGCGTCGCTATCGTTGGCGTGATCCTGCTTCTCGTCCACTGGTTTCTGGCAGGACGTCGCCGTTACCCGGGAATGCTGCACTGCCTTGGTGTGACATTCGTGTTCGGAGCATTGGGAATACCGGTGGCGTTCGGGATCGCCGCGGAGGCGGGAACAGGGCTCGGCCTCATGATGCTTCCGACCTACGTGATGATGGGGCTGGCCGCCATCGTCTTCGTGATCATCCAGTTTTCTCCGCGGCCTGACCCTGAGCCCGAGAAGCCGCCACTGACGATCGACGATCTCGACGACAAGGCGATGCGAACCCTCATGCGGGAACGCCGCAACGCCATCAAGAAGCTGTGGCTGAGGGGACGACTCCCCGATGTCGATCTCAAGAAGCTGAAGCAGTTGCAGGCACGACCGCTGGGAAGACTGCATATCGATGACGACGCAGCGGAAGGGTGCCCCCCCGCAGGGCGGGCTCGGCGAACACGGGCAGTGAAAGAGGCCACCTCCGCGAACGGAGATGGCCTCTGACTGGATCTTGTGGAGCCTAGGAGATTCGAACTCCTGACATCTTGCTTGCAAAGCAAGCGCTCTACCAACTGAGCTAAGGCCCCGAAGCGGTGCGGACACCGCGGGGATTCCGTGAACGGAGTGGGGCTACCAGGACTTGAACCTGGGACCTCTTCATTATCAGTGAAGCGCTCTAACCGCCTGAGCTATAGCCCCGTCAACCTCCAAGACTTTACCCGATGACCCGGGCCAAAAGCGAATCGGGCCCGGCCTGCACGCAGGCCGGGCGTTTCGGATTCACTCCCCGGCGCCACCGGGGCGCAGCGTGGCGGATCCTGCGGACACGCTTCCGCTGATCCTGTGCGGACTGTCGGTGCTCTCATCGAGGCTGCTGTCGAGCGAACCGGCGCTGACCTGACGACGCAGGTCGTACTCCTCGTCGGGGAGGGTGAGGTCGAGCGATCCTGCCGAGACGGTGAAGTCGACACTGTCGGGCACGCTGGCCAAGGTCGACACGATCCGCCCGGCACTGATCGTGAACTGCGCCTGCTCGACGCCGCGCAGCTCGATGTCGGCACGGCCGGCGTTCACCTCGAGATCGAGGTCGCGCGCATCGCCGTTCAGCGACAGCGCCCCCGCGTTCACATCGACTCCGAGTCCGCCGAACTCGCCGACGACGTCGAGCGACCCGGCGTGCAGGGTGAGGTCGGCATCCACCCCCTCGAGCGCGAGCGGAAGCACGAGCACGGCCCTCTCGTCGCCGCGCAGCCAGTCGGGGCTCCACCAGTCGAATCCGCGGTCGGGGCCGTGAACCTCGAGCTCGTCTCCGTCGGTGCGCAGGGTCCAGCCATTGGCCGAAGCGCCTTCCACGCGCAGCTCGGCCTCGTCGACGTCGTCGAACATGACGCGCACCTCGGCTCCTCCGACCTCGAGGTCGATGGAGGTCACGCCACGGGCATCCGTGGTCAGCTGACCGGACTGAGGTCCGATCTGCTGCAGCCCGGTGACAGCGGCCGATGCCGCCGAGCCGAGCATGACGACTCCTCCGAACGCGGCGATCACCACGGTGATCGCGCCGATGCTCTTCTTCGTGCCGCTCATCGCAGCCCTCCCTGGTCGTTGCGGCCGGCGTCTGCCGTGCCGGAGTTCTCGATGTGGGCGAGTGCGGCCAGCACCCGCCTGTTGCCGTCCTCGGGTTCGAGCCCGAGCTTCTGGAAGATCGCGGTGATGTGCTTCTCGACGCTGGCCTCGCTGAGGAAGAGCATTCCCGCGATCGTGCTGTTCGACTTGCCCTCGGCGATCAGCGCGAGCACCGTGCGCTCGCGCTCGGTCAGCCGCAGCATCCGCTCGTCGCGATTGCGACGGGTGAGCAGCTGCGCCACCACCTCGGGATCGAGCACGGTGCCTCCCGCGGCGATCCGCTCGACCGACTCGACGAACTCGGCGACGTCGGCCACGCGGTCCTTGAGCAGGTAGCCGAGCGCGCCGCCCTGGGTCTGACCGGACTGAGCGGCGATCAGATCGCTGGCATAGCGCTCCTCGACGTACTGGGAGAGCACGAGGATGGGCAGTGAGGGCTGAGCCCCGCGGATGGCGAGCGCCGCGCGGATGCCCTCATCGGTGAACGTCGGCGGCAGGCGCACGTCGAGGATCGCAAGATCGGGGGCGGCTGCCGTGACGGCGTCCATCAGCCCCGTCGTATCGGGGAGGGCCGCGACCACCTCGTGGCCTGCGTCGTCGAGGAGGCGCACGAGTCCCTCTCGCAGAAGGACCGAGTCCTCGCAGATCAGGATGCGCATGGCACCGTCACCTCCAGGCTGGTCGGACCGCCGGCGGGGCTGTCGAGGCGGAAGGTGCCGCCTGCGGCGAGCACCCGGTTGGTGATGCCATCGAGTCCGCCACCCGGCTGCACCTGAGCCCCGCCCATTCCGTTGTCCTCCACCCGCGCCCACAGTCCGCCGTCACGGCTGCGCACGACCACGCGACATTCGCTCGCGCGGGAGTGCTTGGCGGCGTTGGTCAGCGACTCGGCGATCGCGAAGTAGACGGCGGCCTCGGCGTCTCGGCACGCGGCGTTCGCCCCTGTGACAGCCGGGTCGATTCGCACGTCGAGCAGCACGGGGATGTGCGAGCGGCCGGCGAGCGCCGACAGCGCGGCGTCGAGCCCTCGATCGTCGAGTACGGAGGTGTGGATGCCGCGGGCGAGCTGCCTGAGCTCGGTGATCGCCGCCTTGGTCGACGTGTGCGCCTCATCGATCAGCGCCTTCGCGGCTGCCGGGTCGGCATCGATCTTCTGCTTCGCGAGGCCGAGGGTCATGCCCACCGAGACCAGCCGGGGCTGGACGCCGTCGTGCAGATCGCGCTCGATGCGAGTGCGCTCGAGCTCGGCGGCGCGCACGGCTCCGGCGCGCTGCGCCGACGTGGTGCGCACCTGGGCGGTGAGCTCCGCCTCGCGGCTGGGGATGACGAGGGCGCGGCTGAGCACGCGGTGCAGCAGCGCGAGGCCGATGATCCCCGCGATGCCGGCGATCACCCCGAGGATGCCGACCAGGGGCGCCCACTCGACAGCCAGGTAGCTGCCGAACGGCCCCTCGACGCTGCCCTCGGACGAGAGCGGGGCGAACGAGAAGAAGGCAGACCAGATGACACCCCAGAACAGGCGCAATACGAGCGTGCCCGCGATGCAGGCGAGCACGAAGTTGAGCATGGTGCGCCACATGCGCCCGTCGACCGACTGCCGGCCCAGGTTGCGAAGCCATCCGCCGAATCCGGGATGCGTGCGCTCGCGCCACTGCAGATCGGGGACCTCGACGCCGTACAGGCTGCCGACGCGTCTCACCTCGAACCAGGCGACGCCGTAGAGCCCGTACACGAGGCCGACCAGGACGAACAGGCCGATGCCGAAGACGAACAGCAGCGCGAGCCCGACACCGAGCGTCGCGCTCAGTGCGGCGAGCGCCGCCGAACCGACGGCACCGAGAGCGGCGAGCTCGAGGACGGTCAGGACGATGCGCAGCGGCGGCTGTGCGGCGTCCCTCATCGGACGAGTCGGCGCGGACGCCTCGCTCTGAGCCTGACCGAGGGCGGACGGAGCCGGCCTGTCGGCCTGAGACGGACGAGCGGTCGGCGGGGCCGGCGGGGCCGGCGGGTTCGGCGGGGTCGGATTCGTGGTCATGACTCAAAGCTACGGTTCGGCGCCGGTTCCCGACACGGAGCCAGCCCGACACCCGGATTCGGGTTTTCCCTACTCTCGACCCGTCGGCCGTGCAGCGCCGAACAGCGGCAGCAGCACGTCAAGGCCCCACGAAAGATCAGGAACGCACGTGACAGAGCATCCGGAGATGCTCTTCTGACTTCTCACCGCGCCGACGCAGGCCGAGCCCGCGCCGACGCCGACGCGAATGGAGACTAGTTCGACATGAACCCGACGAGCAGTCCGCCCGTCACCTTCACGGCCAGGTTGTAGATGCCCGCGATGACCGCGCCGAGCACGGTGAAGACGATGAGGTTCAGGATCGACACGACCGCGCCGAACGCCATGACCTGCGGCAGCCCGATGAGGCTCTGGAGGTCGACGGCGCCGTCAGTCAGCGTGTCGAGGAACTCACCGGTCTGGCCGATGACATTGGTCGCCTGCAGCACCATGAAGACGAGGAAGAACGAGACCATGGTCACGATCGCCAGCGCCACCGCTCCGAGGAACGACAGCTTCACGGCCGACCAGAAGTCGACGTAGACCAGGCGCAGGCGCACCTGCTTGCCGCCGGTCTTGCGCGTGGACTTCTTCGCCAGCTTGTCAGCGACTGTGCTCATGTGTCAGTGCTCTCTTCGGTCTCAGGCTTCGGGGATCTCCGCGGCGGGGGGCTGCGCGGTGGGGTTCTGGGGATCCGAGGTCTCAGCCTCCGACTCGTCCTCCTCGTCGATGCCGCGCTCGCTGTTGCGTGCGACGGCGAGGATGCGGTCATCGCCGGACATACGGGCGAACACGACTCCCATCGTGTCTCGGCCCTTCGCCGGCACCTCGGCCACGGCAGAGCGTACCACCTTGCCGCTGGACAGAACCACCAAGACCTCGTCGTCCTCCGAGACGATGAGACCGCCCGCGAGGACGCCTCGCTCGTCGCTCAGCTTGGCGACCTTGATGCCCGTTCCACCGCGCTTCTGCACCTTGTACTCGGAGGCGTCGGTGCGCTTCGCGTACCCGCCGTCGGTGACGGTGAACACGAAGGAGTCGTCGGAGACGATGGATGCCGAGAGCAGGCAGTCCTCGTCATCCTTGAACTTCATGCCCCGAACACCCTCGGTCGCGCGTCCCATCGGACGAAGCGCCTCGTCGGTCGCGTGGAAGCGCACCGACATGCCCTTCGCACTGATGAGAAGGATGTCGTCGTCGGAGTTGACCAGCTTCGCACTGACCAGCTCGTCGGTCTCGCGCAGGCGGATGGCGATGACACCGCCCTGGCGGTTGGTGTCGTAGTCGCCGAGGCGGGTCTTCTTCACCAGGCCGCTGCGCGTGGCGAGCACCAGGTAGTCCTTCGCCTGGTAATCGCTGATGGCGAGCACCTGGGCGATCTTCTCGTCGGGCTGCAGGGCGAGAAGATTGGCGACGTGCTGTCCCTTGGCATCCCGTCCCGCTTCCGGCACCTCGTAGGTCTTGGTGCGGTAGACGCGGCCCTTGTCGGTGAAGAAGAGCAGCCAGTGGTGCGTCGTGGTGACGAAGAAGTGCTCGACGAGGTCGTCGGCGCGCAGCTGTGCGCCCTTCACTCCCTTGCCGCCTCGGTGCTGCGAGCGGTAGTTGTCGCTGCGGGTGCGCTTGATGTATCCCTCGCGGGTGACGGTGACGACCATCTCCTCGACGGGGATGAGGTCCTCCATCGACATGTCGCCGTCGTAGCCGTGCAGGATGTGCGTGCGGCGCTCGTCGCCGAACCGGTCGACGATCTCGGTGAGCTCGGTGCGCACGATGTCGCGCTGACGCGACTCGGTGGCGATGATGTCCTTGTAGTCGGCGATCTTCGCCTCGAGCTCGGTCGCCTCGTCGATGATCTTCTGCCGCTCGAGCGCCGCGAGGCGGCGCAGCTGCATCTGCAGGATCGCATCGGCTTGGTCGTTGTCGATGTCGAGCAGAACCTTGAGTCCCTCGCGCGCCTCCTCGACCGTCGGCGAACGACGGATCAGGGCGATGACCTCGTCGAGCGCGTCGAGCGCCTTCAGATAGCCCTTCAGGATGTGCATCCGCTCTTCCGCCTTGCGCAGGCGGTAGGTCGTGCGGCGCACGATGACGTCGAGCTGGTGGTCGAGCCAGTGCGTGATGAATCCGTCGAGTCCGAGCGTGCGAGGCACGCCGTCGACGATCGCGAGCATGTTCGCGCCGAAGTTCTCCTGCAGCTGTGTGTGCTTGTACAGGTTGTTCAGCACGACCTTGGCGACCGCGTCGCGCTTGAGCACGACGACGAGGCGCTGACCGGTTCGGTCGGAGGACTCGTCGCGGATGTCGGCGATGCCGGTGATCTTGCCGTCGCGGGCCAGGTCGCCGATCTTCACCGCGAGGTTGTCGGGGTTGACCTGGTAGGGCAGCTCGGTGATCACGAGGCAGGTGCGGCCCTGGATCTCTTCGACCTCGACGATCGCGCGCATCGTGATCGATCCGCGGCCGGTGCGGTACGCCTCGTGGATGCCCTTGGTGCCGAGGATCTGCGCGCCTGTCGGGAAGTCAGGGCCCGGTACGCGCTGGATGAGCCCCTCGAGCAGCTCCTCGCGGGGGAGGCTGGGGTTCTCGAGGGCCCAGAGCGCAGCGGCCGACACCTCGCGCAAGTTGTGCGGCGGGATGTTGGTCGCCATGCCGACCGCGATGCCGATCGAGCCGTTGACGAGCAGGTTCGGGAACCGCGCCGGCAGGACATCGGGCTCCTGAGTCTGACCGTCGTAGTTCGGCGAGAAGTCGACCGTGTCCTCTTCGATGTCGCGCACCATCTCGAGCGCGAGCGGGGCCATCTTCGTCTCGGTGTAGCGGGGGGCCGCGGCGCCCATGTTTCCCGGCGAGCCGAAGTTGCCCTGTCCGAGCGCGAGCGGGTAGCGCAGCGACCACGGCTGCACGAGCCGCACGAGGGTGTCATAGATGGCGGTGTCACCATGCGGGTGGTACTGACCCATCACCTCGCCGACCACGCGGGCGCACTTCGAGAACGACTTGTCGGGGCGGAAGCCGCCGTCGTACATGCCGTACAGCACACGGCGGTGCACGGGCTTCAGGCCGTCGCGCACATCGGGCAGCGCGCGGCCGACGATGACGGCCATCGCGTAGTCGAGGTACGAGCGCTGCATCTCGGACTGCAGATCGACCTGGTTGATGCGGCCGTGCTCGTGACCCTCGTTGATGTCGGGGCGTTCTTCGTCAGTCATGTCGTCTTCTCTGTCCCGCGTGATGTTGCCGGATTAGTGCCGGACTGCGGACTCTTCTCTTCTTTCACAGAGCGGGTCCCTCCCGCTTCGCGGGTCCCTCCCGATGCTCACTCCGAGAAGAGTCCTCCGTCCTGAGTTTCTGTGTTCAGCCACCGCGAGCAGCGGCCTTGTGTGTGTATGGCGGAGGTGTGGACTAGATGTCGAGGAAGCGGACGTCCTTGGCGTTGCGCTGGATGAACGTTCGCCGGGACTCGACGTCCTCGCCCATCAGCACGCTGAAGATCTCGTCCGCCGCTGCGGCGTCGTCGATGGTGATCTGGCGAAGGGTGCGCGTGGTGTGATCCATGGTGGTCTCCCACAGCTCCTTGGCGTTCATCTCGCCCAGACCCTTGTAGCGCTGAACGCCGGCATCCTTCGGCAGACGCTTGCCGTTCTCGGCGCCGTGCGCGAGCAGGGCATCGCGCTCGGCGTCGGAGTAGACGTACTCGTGCGGCGAGTTCGACCACTTCAGGCGGTACAGCGGCGGCATCGCGAGGTACACGAAACCGGCCTCGATGAGCCCGCGCATGTAGCGGAACAGCAGCGTGAGCAGCAGGGTCGTGATGTGCTGGCCGTCGACATCGGCATCCGCCATCAGCACGATCTTGTGGTACCGGGCCTTCTCGATGTCGAAGTCCTCGCCGATGCCCGTGCCGAAGGCCTGGATCATCGCCTGGACCTCCTTGTTGCCCAGCGCCTTATCGAGACGCGCCCGCTCGACGTTCAGGATCTTGCCGCGCAGCGCGAGGATCGCCTGCGTGTGCGGGTCGCGGCCCTGCACGGCCGAGCCGCCGGCCGAATCGCCCTCGACGAGGAAGATCTCGCTGATCGACGGATCCTTGCTGGTGCAGTCCTTCAGCTTGTCCGGCATGGCCGCGGACTCGAAGACGCTCTTGCGGCGGGCGGTCTCGCGTGCCTTGCGGGCTGCGATGCGGGCGGTCGCGGCGTCGATCGCCTTGCGGATGACGTTCTTCGCTTGCTGCGGGTTGCGGTCGAACCAGTCGCCGAGCTGGTCGTTCACGATCTTCTGCGTGAACGCCTTCGCCTCGGTGTTGCCGAGCTTGGTCTTCGTCTGACCCTCGAACTGCGGCTCGCCCAGCTTGATCGAGATGACCGCGGTGAGGCCCTCGCGCACATCGTCGCCGGAGAGGTTGTCGTCCTTCTCCTTGAGCAGGTTGTTCGCGCGGGCGTAGCGGTTGACCAGGCTGGTCAGCGCGGCCCGGAAGCCCTCTTCATGGGTGCCGCCCTCGTGCGTGTTGATCGTGTTCGCATAGGTGAACACGTTCTCGGTGTACGACGTCGTCCACTGCATCGCGAGCTCGAGGGAGATCTTGCGCTCGGTGTCCTCCGACTCGAATGCGATGATCTCGTCGTTGACGACCTCGGCCTTGCGCACCTTGTTGAGGTACTCGACGTAGTCGACCAGGCCGCGCTCGTAGAGGAACACCTCGGAGGGCTGGTGCGAGACGACGGTTCCGTCGACCTCGTCCTCCACGGCGGATGCCGGACGCTCATCGCGCAGGGCGATCCGCAGCCCCTTGTTCAGGAAGGCCATCTGCTGGAAGCGGGTGCGCAGCGTGTCGTAGTCGAAGTCGACCGTCTCGGTGAAGATCTCGGCATCCGGCCAGAACGTGATGCTCGTCCCGGTCTCGGTGGTCGCCTCGCCCTTCTCGAGCTTCTGCTGAGGGGTGCCGCCGTCGGCGAAGCTGTGCCGCCAGACGAAGCCCTTCTGCTTGACCTCGACCTCGAAGCGCGTCGAGAGGGCGTTGACCACCGACGATCCGACGCCGTGCAGACCGCCCGAGACGGCATAAGCGCCACCGCCGAACTTGCCGCCGGCGTGCAGGATGGTCAGCACCACCTCGACGGTCGACTTGTTCGGGTCGGAGGAGTGCGGATCGACCGGGATGCCGCGGCCGTTGTCGACGACGCGCACCGCACCGTCCTCGAGGATGGTGACCTCGATGTTGTCGGCGTGGCCGGCGAGCGCCTCGTCGACGGAGTTGTCGACGATCTCGTACACGAGGTGATGCAGACCGCGCGGTCCGGTGGACCCGATGTACATGCCGGGTCGCTTGCGGACGGCCTCGAGGCCCTCGAGGATCTGGATCTGGTCGGCACCGTAGTCGCCGGAGACCTTCGAGGAGCTGTTCTCGGTCGCTGAGCTTGTCGAAGCGTCGTCGGCGTTGTCTTCAGGCGTCATCAGGAATGGTTCTCCACATCGAAAGTACCTACTCATTCTAGTGGGTTTCACCGATGCATATGCGCCTCAAACGCCGTGTGATCGCCTCTGAGCGCTTGAGGGTGCGGGCGTGGTGTCCTACCCGTAGGTGTCTCGTGGACCCCGTCCCGGCACGACCCGCGGACCCCACTTCCACGACGGCACGTCCGGTCCGATGAAGCGCAGGTTCTGCACTCCGGCATCCGGATAGCGGTTGCCGATCTCGGTCATGATCACCGCCCGCATGAACTGCAGGTTCTTCGCCCAGGCCGTCGAGTCGCACTTCACCGTGAGCACCCCGCGCTCGAGCGACACGGGCTCGGAGTGCTTCGCGGTGTCGGCCCCGGCGAGCTCGGCCCACTGCCGCACGAGATCCTCGGCGGCGAGAGTCTTCTCCCAGCCCGAGTCCTTCGTGAGCTTGGCGAGCACGTCTCCGAGAGTGCCGGGATCGCGCCCCTTGGTGAACGGAGCGTTGTCGTCGTCGGCCTCGATGCGCTTCTTGCGCTTCCAGTTCTTCGCGCTCGGCTTCAGCCCTCGCAGGCGCAGGTACGTCGCGACCGTCTCAGGCGGCTGCGGATCAGGCATCCGGATCCCCCTCCGACTCGCGGTCGTCGCTGATGGTGCCCGCGCTGATCCGCACCACGTGTCGATGCAGCGGCTCGGGGATGTCGGCTTCGACAGCCGCCGTGACGATGACCTGCTCGTACCCCGCCGTCAGCGCGGCGAGGCGCTGCCGGCGGTCGGCGTCGAGCTCGGCGAAGACGTCGTCGAGGATGAGCACCGGATCGCCGGCAGGTGACTCCGCGCGCAGCAGCTCGGCTGACGCCAGTCTCAGAGCGAGCGCGACCGACCATGACTCGCCATGAGACGCGTACCCCTTCACCGGAAGGCCCCGCACCCGCAGCATCAGGTCGTCGCGGTGCGGACCCACGAGGGTGAGGCCCCGTTCGATCTCCTTCGCGCGCTTGGCCTGCAGCGCCGAGCGGAACTGATCGGCGATCTCGCCCCTGGCGTCCGGGGTCTCGTCCGTCTCGTCGGAATCGTCCTCCTCCGGGTCGCCGCCGCGCACCGACAGCGCCCACTCGAGCTCCGGGCGATGGTCGGCTCCGGCGATGGCGGCATAGGCATCGGCGACCGGTCCCTGCAGATCGGCAGCGAGACGCAGCCGGGCGTGGATGATCTCGGAACCGAGGGCGATGAGCTTGTCATCCCAGACATCCAGGGTCGACAGGCCCTCTCCGCGCACCCCGCGGGCGCGCGCCGACTTGAGCAGCGCGGTGCGCTGCTTGAGCACACGTTCGTAATCGGCGATGACGCCTGCCATCCGGGGTGTGCGCTGAATCAGCATCTGATCAGCGAATCTTCTCCGGGAAGAAGGGTCACCCCGTACGATCTGCAGGTCCTCAGGCGCGAACAGCACGACGTGCGCATAGCGCGGGAGCTCGTTGGTCTTCGACGGCGATCCGTTGATCCGCGCCTTGTTCGAGCCCTGGCGGTTCAGCTGCACCTCGACGAGCACCTTGCGCTCTCCGTGCGCCAGACGGGCGCGGATGACGGCGAAGTCGTGGGAGTCCTTGACCATCGGCGCGTCCGACGAGACCCGGTGAGACCCGAGAGTCGCGAGGAAGACGATCGCCTCAGCGAGATTCGTCTTGCCCTGTCCGTTGCTGCCGACCAGCACGTTCGGGCCTCGGTGGAGAGTCAGATCGGCCGTCGCATAATTGCGGAAATCGACCAGGTTCAGGTGCTCCACAATCACCGGTACAGCCTACCTTCGGGCCCCGACACCGGCTCCTGCGAGCCGACCCGCCCTCACCGCAGCAGGAGGTTCGGCTGCAGCAGGTACTTGAACGAGTCGAGGCCGGCCTGATCGACCGAGGTCTGGCTGGTGATCAGCACGGGGCTCAGCTTGTTGGCGTTGTCGCTCGAGGTGAAGGTCACGCGGGTGAACTCGCTCTTGACCGCACCGAGCGCCTCGAGCAGGTACTGGGGGTTGAGGCCGAGGGTCACATCGTCGCCGCCGTTGAGGTGCGCATCGACCGACTCGGATGCCCGTGCCTGCTCGCTGCCCGATGCATCCATCGTCACGCCGTCGGCGCCGAAGGTGAACCGAAGCGGTGCCGAGCGGTCGAGCACGAGGGCGACGCGGCGGACGGCCTCGATGAGCTCCGCGGTGTTGACGACCGCGTAGTGGTCGGTCTGCTCGGGGAACAGCCGGCGCACAGGCGGGAAGTTGCCTTTGATCAGCAGAGACGTGACCGTCTTGTTGCCCGCGGTGAAGGCGATGATCTCGCGGTCGCCGGCGCCCGAGAACGCGACCTCGATATTGCCCGCGTGGGCGAAGGTCTTGCCGACCTCGGTCAGGGTGCGCGCGGGGACGAGTGCGGACTGCTCGGCGACCTCGCCGTCCCACGGCACGTCGCGCAGCGAGACTCGGTAGCGGTCGGTGGCGACGAGACTCAGGTTGTGATCGGCGACCTCGAGCTGCACGCCCGTGAGCACAGGGGTGACGTCGTCGCGCGATGCCGCGAAGGCGACCTGGGCGATCGCCGTGGCGAAGTCCTCGGCCGGCACGACGCCGGTCGAGCCGGTGACCTCGGGGATCGAGGGATATTCCTCGACAGGCATGGCCGCGAGGGTGAAGCGTGCCGAACCGCAGGTGACCGCGACGCCGCCGTCCTCCTCGACCGCGATCTCGATCGGCGCGTTCGGCAGCCGGCTGGCGATGTCGGACAGCAGTCGCCCGTGGACGAGGATCGTGCCCGGATCATCGACGGTCGCCTCGATCGTGGTGCGGGCGGATGCCTCGTAGTCGAAGGCGGAGAGGGTGAGGCCCTCACCGGATGCCTCGATGAGCACACCCGCGAGGATCGGCTGCGGATTGCGCTGCGGAAGCAGCTTGACGACGAAGGACACAGCCTCGCTGAACACATCGCGGTTGACCTGGAACCTCACGGGCGCTCCCTCGTTGTACCTGCTGACTGCAGTGGGCGCACTGCAGGCGATCCCATGCTAGTCGCAGGTGACGAGCCGTCCACCACCTCGATCCGGGCGATCGGGCCGGATCGTCCACATCCGTCTGGTCATCGAATGACCCTCGACATGATGGAGATCTCTTAACGGTGTTAACAACTGTGGATTCTGTGGATAACCCGGTGGATATCAGCAGAGAGTAGGTAACTACATCCGTGTGACATGTGGAATCCCTGAGGAATCCGCGGGTTTCGGGGGTGTTGGACGTTCGACCGGCCTCCGCGCTTATCCACAGGGCGGTTATGGCGAGGGCATCCCGAGACGATTGTTTCCACAAGTTATCCACAAGGGCTGCGGAGAACCGGCGCGATTCCGCGCGGGATCAGGCGTGTCGGGGTCGTCAGCGTCGGCTGATCTGAGTGGTGATCTCGGTCACCTGGTTGTACAGCGACCGGCGCTCTTTCATCAGCTCGCTGATCTTCTTCACCGCGTACATCACCGTCGTGTGATCGCGATTGCCGAACAGCTGACCGATCTTCGGCAGCGACAGGCTGGTGCGCTCACGGCACAGGTACATCGCGATCTGCCTGGCGGTCGCAATCTGCTGCGAGCGGCTCGAACCGTACAGGTCGTCGACGGTGAGCTTGAAGTACGCCGCCGTCGCCGTGATGATGTCGGTCGGCGAGATGATGTTGTCCTCGGTGGTGTCGACGATGTCGCGCAGCACGGTCTGCGCGAGCGAGATGTCGAGCATCGAGCGGTTGAGACTGGCGAAGGCCGAGACGCGGATGAGCGCGCCCTCGAGTTCGCGGATGTTGGACGACACGACGGTGGCGATGTACTCGAGCACCTCGTCGGGGATGTGCAGCGACTCGCTCTGCGCCTTCTTGCGCAGGATCGCGATGCGCGTCTCGAGGTCGGGGGCCTGCACGTCGGTGATCAGACCCCACTCGAAGCGGCTGCGCATGCGGTCTTCGAATCCGGTGAGCAGCTTGGGTGCCACGTCGCTCGTGATCACGACCTGCTTGTTGTGATCGTGCAGCTGATTGAAGGTGTGGAAGAACGCCTCCTGCGTCTCGGCACGACCCTGCAGGAACTGGATGTCGTCGATGAGCAGGATGTCGACCTCGCGGTACCGGCTCTGGAATGCCGCGCCGCGGTTGTTGGCGATCGAGTTGATGAAGTCGTTCGTGAACTCCTCGCTCGAGACGTACCGCACCTTGACCCCGGCGTACAGAGACTGCGCGTAGTCGCCGATCGCGTGCAGCAGGTGCGTCTTGCCGAGGCCGGAGTCGCCGTAGATGAACAGCGGGTTGTATGCCTTCGCCGGCGCCTCGGCGACCGCGACCGCGGCGGCATGCGCGAAGCGGTTGGACTGTCCGATGACGAAGTTGTCGAAGGTGTACTTCGGGTTCAGGCGCGACTCGTGGCGCAGGGGAGCGGGCTGCTGCTGCTCCATCGGCGATTCGACGCGGGCGGGTTCAGGGGCGGCGAACTCCGGAACGGCGATGGGGGCGGTCGGCTGGTCGATCAGCTCGTGGTTCACGACGGTGCGGTACGAGGTGACCTCGTCGCCGATGGCGGAGAGCGCCTCCATCATCGGCACTCGCAGGCGCTTGTTGATCTGCGCCGCGGTGAGATCGTTCGGCACGTCGAGATACAGCACGCCTCCCATGACCCCGGCAGGCACGACCAGGCTCAGGAAGCCCCGCAGCTGGGGACTGACCCGCTCGTCATCCCCGAGTCGCTCGAGCAGAATCGACCAGATCGGCACATCGGGATGGGCGGCAGAGGTCATGGTGCTCCGGGGCGAAGTTGTGGAAAGGTCGCGTGAAGCGTGGTCTCCCCCTGTGGATAACGTCGCATGCCACGGTAGTCACCGCCGCGGTTAACAGCAAGCCGCCCGCGGAAACATGCGGGTGTGTCGCAAGACCGGCCGATCTCCACAGTTGTGGATAATGGGTGTGCGCAACTCCACGGCAGCACGGCGGGATCCGGCGCGGACCGTCCTGGCATCCGGGGGCTGATTTGCCCTGCGCGTCGGCAGGTCGTACCCTTAATCGGTTGACTTATGCCATTTAGGCAGTACCCCCTGTCTCCGGATGCTTAGACCCGGTGACACCATTCCCGGAGTGATTCCATGAGCAAGCGCACCTTCCAGCCCAACAACCGTCGTCGCGCCAAGAAGCACGGCTTCCGCGCCCGCATGCGCACCCGCGCCGGCCGCGCCATCCTCTCGGCTCGCCGCGCGAAGGGCCGCACCGAGCTCTCGGCCTGACAGCTCAGTGCTCGCCCGGCCGAATCGACTGACTCGCGGCGTCGACTACCGACAGGTGGTCCGTCGGGGCACACGATGCGGCGGACCGCGTCTGATCACCTCAGTGCTTCGTGGCGCTGATCAGCGGGCTCCCCGGTTCGGGTTCATCATCAGCAAGCAGGTAGGAACCGCCGTGGTTCGCAACACCGTTCGCCGACGCCTCAAGGCCGTGTGCGCGGAGTTCATCGACATGGTTCCCGAGGGCACGGATGTCGTCATCCGTGCCCTTCCTGCATCCGCCTCCGCGGACTTCGCGTCTCTTCGGATCGACGTCGAACGCTGCCTGCGCCGCGTGCTGTCCGGGTCGGCACGCGCATGAGCGCGCTGCCGTCGTACGCCTTCGGAACGGCGCGGTTCCGGGCATCCGATCTGCTGCGCGGCATCGCGCTGCTTCCGCGCAATCTCGCGCTGGCCTTCCTGGCCCTCTACCGGGCTGTGATCTCACCGCTGTATGGCGACGTGTGCAGGTATTACCCGTCCTGTTCCGCGTACGCTGTAGGGGCGGTTCAGCAGAACGGCGCCGTGTGGGGAGCAGTGCTCTCCGTCTGGCGCATCCTGCGTTGCAATCCGTGGAGCAAGGGCGGCGTCGACGACGTCAAGCCCCATGCTCATTTCCGATACGAACTGACCCCGCGCGGGTTCGTCGTACCTGCTCGAAAGGACTGAACAGTGGACTTCCTGGGAATCATCCTGTGGCCGCTGAAATGGGCTGTTGAGCTCATTCTCGTTGCGTGGCACTGGCTGTTCACGGCGATCGGAATGGCGCCGGCCGACGGAATGACCTGGGTGCTGTCGATCGTCGGTCTGGTGATCGTGGTGCGCGCGGCGGTCTTCCCGCTGTTCGTGAAGCAGATCAAGAGCCAGCGCAAGATGATGGAAATCGCTCCTGAACTGCGAAAAGTCCAGGAGAAGTATCGCGGCAAGAAGGATCAGCTCTCTCGCGAGGCGATGAGCCGCGAGACCATGGCGCTCTACAAGAAGCACGGCACGACGCCGATGTCGAGCTGCCTTCCGCTGCTGGTGCAGATGCCGATCTTCTTTGCGCTCTTCAGCGTGCTGAACGACGTGCAGAAGATCGCGAAGAATTCCGACTTCGCTGGTGTGGGCCTGCTCAGCAATGAGCTCACTCAGCAGTTCTATGACGCCAAGCTGTTCGGCTCCGTGTCACTGCACGAGACGCTCAGCGTCGCGTGGGAGTCGCAGAACATGACGGCGATCATCCTGCTCGCCACGCTGGTCGTGCTGATGATCGTCTCGCAGTTCTTCACCCAGCTGCAGATCATCTCGAAGAACCTGTCGCCAGAGGCCAAGACCGGCCAGGCGTACCAGATGCAGAAGATCATGCTCTACGTGCTGCCGCTGGGCTTCATCTTCTCGGGCGTGTTCTTCCCGCTCGGCGTCGTCATGTACTGGTTCGTGTCGAACCTGTGGACCATGGCGCAGCAGTTCCTCGTGATCCGCGAGATGCCGACCCCCGGTTCCGAGGCGGCGAAGGCGCGCGAGGAGCGTCTTGCTCGCAAGGGCAAGGCGATCAATGCGCAGGGCAAGGTCGTTCCGATCGCGGTGTACGAGGCTGAGGAGCAGCGCAAGCTCGAGGAGCTCGAGAAGGCGAAGGCCGAGGCTCCGAAGCGTGAGCAGCCGATGAGCAAGAAGCGTGCGAAGAAGAAGGGCTCCAACTGATGACCGATGACGTGAAGGCCGCGCCGTCGGTCGAAGAGCTCGAGCACGAGGGCGATGTCGCCGCTGACTTCATCGAGGAGCTGCTCGACATCGCCGACATCGACGGTGACCTCAATCTCGATGTGCGCCAGGGCCGCGCCTATGTTTCGGTCGAAGCGGAGGGCAACGGCTTGTCTGTGCTGTCCGCGCCCGACACGGTGCAGGCACTGCAGGAACTGACCCGGCTGGCCGTTCAGAGCAAGACCGGAACGTTCTCCCGTCTGATCCTCGACATCGGGGGATCGCGCGATACCCGTCGCCGCCAGCTCGAGCAGCTGGTGGATGCCGCTGTTGCGAAGCTCGATGAGGGAGCCAGGCAGGCATCCCTGCCCTCGATGTCGAGCTACGAGCGCAAGCTGGTGCACGACATCGTCTCCGATCGTGGACTGACGTCGGAGTCGTACGGCGAGGGTGCCGACCGGCACACGGTGATCTCGCGCGGTTGACGCGATGTTTCACGTGGAACATTCCGATCGCTGAAGCGGTCGAAGCGGGTTGAAGCGCCCAGATCTCATCCGTTGTCTCCCAAAGACCTAGGATCCCCACATGGACAACCCCACCGTCGAGTCCGAACCCGCGGTCGCAGCAGAGCTGTTCGGTGACCGTATCGATCTGGCGCGTCAGTTCACTGAGGCGCTGGTGGCGGAGGGCGAGCTTCGGGGACTGATCGGTCCTCTCGAGCTTCCGCGCATCTGGACCCGGCACATCCTGAATTCGGCGATCGCTGCCCCTCTCTTCCATGGATCGGTTGCCGACGTGGGATCGGGCGCGGGTCTTCCCGGCCTTGTGCTCGCGATCAGCCGCCCCGATGTGCACTGGACTCTGATCGAGCCGATGGACCGTCGAGTGACCTGGCTGAACGAGCAGGTGGATGCGCTCGGTCTCGACAACGTGAAGGTGATGCGCGCCCGCGCGGAAGATGTCGGACTGGAGTTCGATGTGGTCACCGCCAGGGCAGTGAGCGCGATGCGCACACTGGTGCCGATCACGGCACCACTGGCGAAAGATGGCGGCGAACTGATCCTGCTCAAGGGGCACAATGTGCCGGCGGAGATCGAGTCAGCACAGAAGGTGCTCCGGAAGCACAAGGTGACCGACGTCTCGGTACAGGTGCTGGGGGAGGACATCCTCTCCGAGACCACCCGTGTGGTCCGCGCCCGCGTCCGCGCCTGACCCCCGGTCGATGCGCGAGCGGGCCCCCCGGTCGTTGAGCGAGCGCAGCGAGTCGAAACGCCCGTTCTGCGTGGCGCGGCGGATCGTCCGGTTCTCCACATCCGCGCACCCGCCAGGTACCGCCCCATGCCTACGGCGCTAGATTCCGTGAATGACCGGGTTCACCTACGTACTTCGCTGCTCCGATGGGACCTTCTATGCGGGCAGCACCAAGCACCTCGACGATCGAATCGAAGCTCATCAGCAGGGATTGGGAAGCGACTACACCACCAGTCGACGCCCCGTCGAACTCGAATGGTTCGCAGAGTTCGACCGCATTGACGAGGCATTCGCGCTTGAGAAGCAGATTCATGGGTGGAGCCACGCAAAGCGACTCGCCTTCATCGAGGGCGGATTCGATGCCATCAAGGGGTGGAGTGCCCGAGAGCGGGCCCTGCGCGCACGACGGTGACCGGGGGAGCCGGGTGCATCGGTCGTTAAGCGAGCGCATTTCGTCTCGTTCACGTGAAACATCGGTCCCTTGGCTGCGCTCGCTCTTCCTGCCGAGGTGTGAGTACCCCCGGTCGTTGAGCGAGCGAAGCGAGTCGAAACGTCCCTTCTCTGCAGGCTGGGGCCTTTCGTCTCGTCGCTGCGCTCCTCGCTCAATGACCGGGGATGCGGTGTTTCACGTGAAACACGTATCCAAGGCTGCGCGCTCGTCATTTCGTACCGGGCGCGAGTTACTCCCCGGTCGTTGAGCGAGCGAAGCGAGTCGAAACGGCCCTACCTGCGGGCTGGGCCATTTCGACTCGTCGCTGCGCTCCTCGCTCAATGACCGGGGAAGGGGAGTGCCCTCGGCCGTTGAGTGAGCGAAGCGAGTCGAAACGTCCTTGCCTGCGGGCTGGTTCATTTCGTCTCGTCGCTGCGCTCCTCACTCAATGACCGGTAATGGGGATTGCCTCGGTCGTTGAGCGAGCGAAGCGAGTCGAAACGTCTTCAATCTTCACGGGGCATTCGTCTCGTCGCTGCGCTCCTCGCTCAATGACCGGGGGATCGGTGTTTCACGTGAAACATGGGTTCCATGGCTGCGCTCGCCCTTCGGTGCCGGGGTGTGAGTACTCCCGGTCGTTGAGCGAGCGAAGCGAGTCGAAACGTCCTTGCCTGCGGGCTGGTTCATTTCGTCTCGTCGCTGCGCTCCTCACTCAATGACCGGTAATGGGGATTGCCTCGGTCGTTGAGCGAGCGAAGCGAGTCGAAACGTCTTCAATCTTCACGGGGCATTCGTCTCGTCGCTGCGCTCCTCGCTCAATGACCGGGGGATCGGTGTTTCACGTGAAACATGGGTCCCATGTCGGCGCTCGCCATTTGGTGCCAGGTGTGCGAGTACTCCCGGTCGTTGAGCGAGCGAAGCGAGTCGAAACGTCTTTGCTTGCGGGCTGGTTCATTTCGTCTCGTCGCTGCGCTCCTCGCTCAATGACCGGGGAGCGAGCGCAGGGAGTCGAAACGTCCTTTCCTGGGGCATTTCGACTCGTCGCTGCGCTCCTCGCTCAATGACCGGGGGCCACAGCGAGTCGACCCGTCTTCCTCGTCGCTGCGCTCCTCGCTCAATGACCGGGGGGGAGCGACCGCGGGGAGTCGAAACGTCTGCTCATCGCTCAATGACAGAGGCGTGAGGCCGGGGCTCAGTGAGTGGGGGAGGGATCACGTAGAGTGGAGGACGGTCCCGAAAGGAGTCGATGTTTCACGTGAAACCATCCGACAACGCATCGCCGAACCAGGATTTCGGGATGGATACCCCGCTTGCCCGGGAGCTCGCAGACCTCTCGTCTCGACGCAAGGCTCTCAAGGCGGTTGACGTCCAGTTCAGCGGCGACACTCGTGTCTTCACGGTGTCGAATCAGAAGGGTGGCGTCGGCAAGACGACGACCGCGGTCAATCTGGCATCCGCTCTCGCAGATCTGGGTGCGAAGGTGCTGGTCATCGACCTCGATCCGCAAGGCAACGCCTCGACGGCCCTCGGGGTCGCCCACTCGGCAGACACGAAGAGCATCTACGACGTGCTGATCAACGACCTCCCATTCGGCGAGATCGTTCAAGACAGCCCCGAGTCCGAGAACCTCCGCTGCGCACCCAGCACCATCCACCTCGCAGGTGCCGAGATCGAGCTGGTGTCGCAGGTCGCCCGAGAGTTCCGACTTCGGCGAGCACTGGAGGAGTACCTCCGTGAGAACCCCGTCGACTTCGTCATCATCGACTGCCCGCCCTCACTCGGACTCCTCACGATCAACGCGTTCACCGCGGCATCCGAGGTGCTCATCCCCATCCAGTGCGAGTATTACGCGCTCGAGGGCCTGAGTCAGCTGCTCGGCAGCATTCAGATGATCCAGAAGCATCTGAACCCCGAACTCCACCTGTCGACGATCCTGCTCACGATGTACGACGCGCGCACGCGCCTCGCCCAGCAGGTCGCCGACGAGGTGCGAACCCACTTCCCGCAGCAGGTGCTCAACGCCGTGATCCCCCGTTCCGTGCGGGTATCGGAGGCGCCGAGCTTCGGACAGACCGTCATCTCCTATGACGGCACGTCGGCCGGCGCCGTCGCCTACCGGGAAGCAGCAGTCGAGATCGCGCAGCGCAAGGAATCCGCCGCGCAGAACAAGGGAGCATGATGGCGAAGCGCACGGG
The DNA here is from genome assembly GCF_014084045.1 of Microbacterium esteraromaticum. Lineage (NCBI taxonomy): Bacteria > Bacillati > Actinomycetota > Actinomycetes > Micrococcales > Microbacteriaceae > Microbacterium > Microbacterium esteraromaticum. Next base: position 1,168,882 of record NZ_CP043732.1, on the reverse strand, counting down.
ACTCGGTCGGGGGATCGGAGCACTCATTCCGACGACGGATCAGGCGGAGCGTCCGGTCGACGTCTTCTTCCCTGGTGCGGTGAAGGTCAAGACGGATGCCACTCCCGCACAGCCTGACGAAAGCACCTCTGCCGCAGATGACGCCGAACTGTCGCAGGTGCCAGGTGTCCGGCTGATCCAGGTCGACCCGAACAGGATCGTCCCGAACCCGCGTCAGCCGCGTACGCACTTCGACGAGGACCACCTCGCCGAGCTCGTGCACAGCGTCCGCGAGTTCGGAGTGCTCCAGCCGGTGATCGTCCGCGAGAACGCGGACGGCGAGTACGAGCTGATCATGGGCGAGCGTCGTACGCGCGCCGCACGCGAAGCCGGCCTGGAGACGATCCCCGCGATCCTCCGCGAGACGGCGGACGAAGACCTGCTCCGTGACGCCCTGCTCGAGAACCTGCACCGATCGCAGCTCAACCCGCTCGAAGAGGCCTCGGCCTATCAGCAGCTGCTCGAGGACTTCGGCATCACTCAGGAGGAGCTCGCCGCCCGCATCGGCCGCTCGCGTCCGCAGATCAGCAACACGATCCGCCTGCTGCGCCTGCCCGTCCCCGTGCAGCAGCGCGTGGCTGCAGGCGTCCTCTCGGCCGGCCATGCCCGGGCGATCCTCTCGGTCGAGACGCCCGAGCAGATGCAGCGACTTGCCGACAAGGTCGTGAACGAGGACCTCTCGGTGCGAGCCACCGAGGCCGCCGCCAAGACGCTGCCGACCACCCCCGGATCCGCGAGCAAGCCCACCGCTGGCGCGCGTCGTGCCTACCTCGATGAGGTGTCGCAGAAGCTCGGCGATCGCCTGAACACGCGGGTGCAGATCGCCCTCGGCGCGCGAAAAGGCCAGCTCAAGATCGAATTCGCGTCGATTCAGGATCTCAACCGCATCCTCGCCGAGCTCGGCGAGGATGAGTTCGGCTCGCGCTGAGCCCGATCGGCTGCAGAGCAGATGAGCGCCGGCACATCGCCGGTGCTCATCTGCCGTTAAGGGGACGTTCACGCGCATCCGGAACCCTCTTCCTGTGCGAAGAGGTTCTGCTCGAGGAGGTCGCGCGCGGGAGCAGTCGGACGCTGCTCGGCCGCGCGTCGGCGATGTCGTCGTCGCACCCCTCTCCGACCTCCACCCGACTCAGTCGACCCTCGGATTCGACGAGATCTGCAGCAAGCTGGGTCGCTACACCCTCGGCAAGAACGCCCCCGAGGCGAAAGGGCGCTCCGACCCGCGTACGCGCACCAAGACCGCGGTCATCGGCCCCGGATCACAGCTGTACCTCACCGACGGACACCATACGTTCACCACACTCGCCGAGATGGCCGACGGCGGTCCCGACGCGCGTGTGAAGCTGCGACTCGTCGCCGACCTGTCCGACGCGACACCCGATGTGTTCTGGGCGACGATGCGGCGGCACGGCTGGACGCACCTGAAAGACGCCGAGGGGCGGACGATCGCACCCGCTGATCTGCCGGCATCGCTCGCTCTCGCCGACTTCGGCGACGATGAGCTGAGAAGCCTGCTCTACTTCGCCCGGGGGATCGGCTACCGTTCGACGGACGTGCCGTTCCAGGAGTTCCACTGGGCCGAATGGCTTCGGACCGAGACCGACATCGATCTTCGGATCCGTCACGAGCACGATGCGTACCTCGACCTCGTCGAGCGGGTGACGCGCGCGCAGGCTTCGCTGCGTCCGGATGCCCGCATCTCAGGCGACCTGACCGCGGCCGATCTGGGCGCGCTGCCGCGCTGGAACGACGGAGCGGCGAAGGGGGAGGGCGCCTTCGGCCGTCTGTCGGCACCCTACGAGAGCCCGCGACCCGGTCGCCTCGCATATGCACTCGAGTTCCGCCAGCTGCACGGCATCCACCCCGCGCATCGCGGCCCCGAGCACGCGCACCGCTCGTAGAATTGTCTGGTGATCCCCTCATTCCCCCGCCGCGCGAGCCTGGAAGTGCTGCGCGCGGAGGCGGGAGACGAGCGCTCGGTGCTGGTGCACGAGCGCCTGCGCGGCGGGGAGGACCCGTGGGACTTCATGTCCGAGCTGCCGTCGGTCGACGAGCTGGTGGTGCTGCTGCTGCGCACCGACGTCTACGAGGACCGCGGGGGGAATCCGCGTGATCCTCGGTGGAACGACCTCGTGCTGCGCAGCATCGCGCACGAGTACCCCGAGCTGAGCCCGACCGTGTGGCGGATGCTCACGGCGTAGCCGCTCAGGACCGCCGCGCCCTGGCATCCGGATGCAGGAGCGCCCGCCACCATGCGGTGACGGGCGCTTTCCGAGAGATCGGGATCAGCCGATGAACGGCGCGAGGTCCTGCTCGAGGGCGAACTTCGGCTTGGCGCCGATGATGGTCGTCTTGACCTCACCGCCCTGGAACACCTTCATCGCCGGGATCGAGGTGATCTGGTACTTCATGGCCAGGTCAGGGTTCTCGTCGACGTTGAGCTTGAGGATCGTGATCTTGTCGGGATGCTCGGCCTGGATCTCGTCGAGCACGGGCGCGACCATGCGACACGGTCCGCACCATGCGGCCCAGAAGTCGACCAGCACGGGTCCGTCGGCCTGCAGGACGTCCTGCTCCCAGGTTGCCTGAGTGGTTGCCTTGGCGGTCATGGATTGTCTCCTTGTTCGGTGTCCACCTGATCAAACGTCAGAGGGGAGGATTGTGTTCCCGTGGCCGCGGGCCGCGGTCACGGCCGGGCGGTCAGCCGACGATGATCTCCGCTGCGACGGCGGCCGGCTCTTCGACCGAGGCGTCTTCGAGATCGGCGATGAAGTGCTCTGCGTCGAGGGCGGCGACCACACCCGACCCGGCTGCGGTGGCGGCCTGGCGGTAGGTGGGGTCGATCACGTCGCCTGCGGCGAACACGCCGGGAACCGAGGTGCGCGACGAGCGACCGTCGACCCAGATCGTGCCGGCGTCGGTGAGCTGCAGCTTGTCGTGCACGAGGTGGGTGCGCGGGTCGTTTCCGATCGCGACGAACACGCCGTCGAGGGCGAGCTCGCGGGTCGAGTCGTCGACCGTCGAACGCAGCCGAACGCCGTTCACCGAGTCGCCGCCGAGGATCTCGTCGACGGTGCTGTTCCAGATGAACTCGATCTTCTCGTTCGCGAACGCCCGCTCCTGCATGATCTTCGAGGCGCGCAGGCTGTCCTTGCGGTGGATGACGTACACCTTCGATGCGAAGCGGGTGAGGAAGGTCGCCTCTTCCATCGCGGAGTCGCCGCCGCCTACGACCGCGATCTCCTTCTCGCGGAAGAAGAAGCCGTCGCACGTCGCGCACCACGAGACTCCGTAGCCCGAGAGCCGCTCTTCGCCCTCGATGCCGAGCTTGCGGTAGGCCGATCCGGTCGCGTAGATGACGGTGGACGCCTCGTGCACCGCACCGCTGCCGAGGATGACCTTCTTGACCGGGCCGTCGAGCTGCAGTTCGGTGACGTCGTCGTACAGCACCTCGGTGCCGAACTTCTCGGCCTGGGCCTGCAGCTTGGCCATCAGGTCGGGGCCCTGGATGCCCTCGGGGAACCCGGGGAAGTTCTCGACGTCGGTCGTGTTCATCAGCTCGCCGCCGACCTCGACGGTGCTGGCGACCAGCAGCGGCGTGAGGTTGGCGCGCGCGGCGTAGATCGCGGCGGTGAATCCGGCGGGGCCGGAGCCGATGATGATGACCTGACGCATGTGCTCTCCTAAAGCGGGATGTCGGGCAGGCGCGTGATGATCCGCGTCGTCTGCTTCAACCCATGGTAACCGCGCCGCATTCCCGTGCGCTGTGGGCACCGCGGTGCGGAAGGCGATCCGGATGCCCGATCCCGGGCATCCGGAAGGGGAGTCAGCGCCCGGGCAGGAACCGGGTGACGAGACCGCGTGCGGCCTGCACCTCGGGGGCGCGGAGCAGCACGAGCACGAGCATGTACACGGCGATGGCGACCAGCCCGATGACGCCGGTTCCGGCGGCGCCGAGCAGCTTGTCGACGAACGTCGACCCCGTCTGCCCCGTCGTCCAGCCCTCGCCGGCGCCGAGCAGCAGGTACATGCCCCAGCCGGCGAAGCCGGCCGGCACCGCGGCGATGAAGAACCTGCCGAGCGACAGCAGCGTCTGCCGCAGCTCGAGGCCGCCGAGGCGGTGACGCAGGATGAGCATCGCGAGCACGGTCTGCACGATGCCCGCGACCGACTGCCCGAGGGCGACGGCGGCGGCGAGCTGGCTGAGCGGGGCGATCGCGGCGGCGAGGTACGAGAACCCGATGATCAGGCCGACCTGCACGAGGGTGAAGACGAACGGGGTGCGGGTGTCGCCGAAGGCGTAGAACGCGCGCTGCACGATGAAGAGCACCGACAGTGGCAGCAGCCCCACGAGATAGCAGACCAGCACCGGCGCCGCGGCGACGGCCTCGGCGGGGCTCTGAGTGAAGATGCGGGTGGCGGGCACAGCGGCGACGGCGAGGGCGATGCCCGACCCGACGATGAAGAGCGAGACGAAGCGGATGCAGCGCGCGACATCCGAGCGCACCTCGTCGCGCCGGTTCGCGTGCGCGTGCTCGGCGATCTGGGTGAAGTAGGGGGTGCCGATCGAGATCGCGAAGATCGAGTAGGGCAGCATGAACACCAGCCACGCGGCCTGCATCATGAACACGGACGGGTGGTCGCCCGACGAGTCCGTGACCACGCGGGTCTGGATGAGACCGGCGATCTGACCGGCGATCACCATGAGGAAGGTCCATCCGGCGAGCGAGCCGACCTGCCCGAGGCCGACGCCCTTCCAGCGGAAGTCGGGGCGCAGGTGCAGCCCGGTGCGCCGCCAGGCGAACAGCAGCAGCACAGCCTGCACGGCGATGCCGAACGTCGCCGTGCCCCCGAGCACGGCGATCATGGTGGGATCCCAGACCGACACCCTGCTCCGGTCTCCGCCGAACAGCGCGATGAACACCAGGAAGCCCGCGATGGAGATGAGGTTGTTCGCGACCGGGGTCCAGGTGTACGGGCCGAAGACGCGTTTGGCGTTGAGCGTCTCGCCGATCAGCGCGTACAGGCCGTAGAAGAACACCTGAGGCAGGCACCAGTACGCGAAGGCGGTGGCCAGGGCCAGCTGCTCGGCGGTGAACTTCGGGCCGTACAGCGCGACCAGCCACGGGGCTGCGAGCATGGCCAGCACCGTCGCCCCGAGGAAGACGACCGTGCCCAGGGTGAACAGCTTCGAGATGTACCCGCCGCCGCCGTCGCTGTGGCCGGCCGACTTCACGATCTGCGGGATGATCACCGCGGTGAGGATGCCGGTCTGGATGATCGTGAAGACGTTGTTGGGCAGTTGGTTCGCGACGGCGAACGCGTCGCCGGCCTGGCTGATGGTGCCGATCGCGGCGACCAGCACGATCGTGCGGAGGAGGCCGGTGATGCGCGAGATCAGCGTCCCCGCACCGAGGATGGCGCTGGCGCGGCCGAGACTGGTCACTGCTCTCCTTCTGCCGGATGCTGCGTCTGCTGAGCCTCGTCTCGGGCATCCGCCCTGCGCCGGCGCACCATCCGCACGCTGCCGACGACGAGCAGCAGCGCGATCACGCCGCCGAGGATGCCGAGGCCGATTCCCTCCCAGTCGGCGCGCAGGGTGACGTCGGCGATCTCGGGCTGGCCGACGGGAACGCCGGTGCTGCTCTCGATGCGGAACCCCACGTCGACCCGGCCGCTGGCGACGCGCGCCTCGATCGGCACATCGACGCGGGTCGCGCTGGATGCGAGGGCGCGCACCTGGGTGACCGGCTGGATGTCGAGACGGGTGTCGGAGGGCGTGCTGAACAGGTTGACGGTGACCGGCCAGGGCAGGTCGTTGCGCACCCACACCGGCAGGGGAGCCGCCGAGGTGAACAGCTGCACCGGCTTCGGCTTCTGCACGCTCACCGAGGTGAGCGTGGTGTTCACCCGGTCGGCGTTCTCGGTGGTGCGCTCGACGAACTGCTCGTCGTCTAGTCCGACGCCGATCGCGCGCAGCACGCGGATGCGGGAGGGGGCGAGCAGCACGGCGGGCTCGTCGAGGATCGTCGCGAAGGCGGCGAGGCGGTCTTCCCCGGCGAGCATGCTGTTCAGCTCGGCGACGCGCGCCCCGGTGCTCGTCTCGGTGAGGGTGACGGATGCCGGTTCGCCGGTGCGCAGGGCGCTGAGCGCCGTGCCCGGCGTGGCGAACGCGGTGAGCGCGGCGCGAAGAGCCTCGGGCGAGCGCGTCTCCGATCGCTCGAGCGCGACAGCGGTGAGCGCGCTGCGCTGCTCGGCGAAGTAGAGATGGCCGGCGGCGCCGGCGAGGTCGGCGTCGGCAGCGGCGGGGTCGGTGCGCTCGACGGCCGCGGACATGCGGGCCGAGGCCGCGGCGTCGGCGATCAGCAGCTCGCGTGCGCCCACAGCGCTGTGCACGGCCGGGTCGCCCTGAACGGAGCTCGAGGGCAGGATCGTGGTGACACGGTCGCCGAGGTATGCCCCGAAGGCGGCGAGGTCGGCCTCCGTCACGTCGGCACGCGGCCACAGGATGCCCGCCTGCGTGCCGCGCACGGCGGTCAGCTCGCTGGTGTCGGGCAGGTCGGGATCGGAGGTGGGCAGCGGTGTCGGAGTCGGCTCGGTCGTCGGCTGGGGATCGGGCTCGGTCGCCGGGAAGTGGGCGGGGTCGAGGAGCGGGGTGAGGTCGGGCACCTCGAGCAGCTGCGCGCGCCCGGCCTGGGCCTGCACCGTGGCGTCGGCGTCGCCGAACTGCAGGGTGAACATGTCGTTCGGCAGGGCCTCGAAGCTCTCCAGCCATTGCGTCGCGCTCGCCGGAGCCGCGTCGCCGAGCAGGCGGATCGCGGCCGGGATCGCGGGATCGATCGCGAGGATCGCGCTCGTGCCCGAGACCGCCTCGACGAGATCGGCCAGTGCGCCGCCTGCGGTGGTCAGGGTCGTCAGCTCGTCGGATGTGAGCAGGGCGCCGTTCTCCGGTGTCGCGGTGACTGGCACGATCACCGCCGTGCGGCTGTCGGTGGGTGCGGTGACCACCAGTACCGATGCCGCCGAGATGTTCCACGGCACGGTCTCACCGTCGGCGTCTGTGGTGGTGGCTCCGGTGAGGCGCGCCTTCAGCGGGTAGACCCCGGGGGCGAGCGGACCGAGCTCGGCGGCCTCGACGCTCACGCCCACCGCGTCCGCTGCGCCATCGCCGACGACGGGAGTGGCCTCGGAGGCGACGCTGCGGAATCCGCCGTCGGCGGTGCCTGCGTCGAGCCAGGCGTCGAGTGCGGCACCGTCGGCGAGGGGTGTGGGATTCAGCTCGAGGCTGAGGCTTCCTGCGGTGAGGTCGCTGTCGGTGGGGTTGTCGATCGTGACCGTGCCGAGCAGATCGGTGCCCGGTGCGACCTCGCCTGCCGCGCCGACCGAGACGAAGAGCTCCACCGCCTGATCTGCCGGCTGCTCGGCCTCTGCGTCGTCGGCCACCGCCGGCGTCGAGACGCCGAGACCGCAGGAGGCGACGACGAGCACCGCGGCGAGGCGGCCCAGCAGCCGACGCGCGCGGGGGCGGAGGCCTTCGCGAGGGAATGTCGAGATCATGAGTGCGGGTCGCCGGCTGCCGATCCCCGGTGCCGACGACGCCCCCGATTCTAGGCCGCGACGCCCCCGGAACCCTGAAGGCGCGTAGAGTGACGGCCGTGCCGGATCGCGCTCAGCCTCTTCCCGATGCCCCTCTCGCGCAGGCGCTCGCCGCCGATCTGGATGCCGCGGACTTCCGCTCGGAGCCGCTGCGGCGGCTGTGGGGCGAGGAGGCCGACGACGCCCTGGGCCGCGGACTGCGCGTGCCGATCCTGCGCGCGCTCGCCTCACGTTCCGACACTCTGGCGACCCTCGGACGACTGTGGGTGCTGGGGATGGCGCAGCCGCTCGTCGCCGTGGAGGCTGCGCTGCCGCGGGTGGGCGTGGCCGGCGCCGTCGCCCTCGGGCTCGCCCGCGTGGACGGCGAGAGCGTGCATCCGACGGCGCTGATCCGCCCGCAGTCCTTCGTCGATGCCGATGGCGTCGGCGAATGGTGGATCGCGAGCGACCTCGACGAGGTCGCGCTCGGCACCTCGCTGCCGGCCGACCATGTGCTGGGCGTCGGCGGCGCATCGCGCACGCTCGCCGAGCTGGTCGTTCCCGCGCCGGTGGAACGGGCGCTCGACCTCGGCACGGGGTGCGGCATCCAGGCGCTGCTCGTGTCGCGGCACGCGGGCCGCGTCGTCGCGACCGACATCTCCGCACGGGCGCTCGGCTACGCCGAGCTGAACGCGCAGCTCAACGGGGTGCACAACATCGACTTCCGCCTCGGCAGTCTCTTCGAGCCGGTCGCCGGAGAGTCGTTCGATCTCGTCGTGTCGAATCCCCCGTTCGTCATCACGCCGCGGGCCACGGGGGTGCCCGAGTACGAGTACCGCGACGGCGGGCTGGTGGGGGATGCCCTGGTCGAGGAGTTCCTGCGGCGTGTGCCTGCGCACCTCGCACCCGGCGGCATCGCGCAGCTGCTCGGCAACTGGGAGTCGCGTGCCGACGGCCGCGGACTCGACCGCGTGCGCTCCTGGGTCGGCGACGACCTCGATGCGTGGGTGATCCAGCGCGAGGAGCTCAGCCCGCTCGGATACGCCGAGTTGTGGATCCGCGACGGCGGGACGCTGCCGCGGGACGCCGAGTTCACCCGGCTCCTGCGAGCATGGCTCGACGACTTCGCCGAGCGGGGCGTGACGGCCGTCGGCTTCGGCTACATCCTGCTGCGACGTGCGCTTCCGGATGCGGGGGAGCGGCGTCTGCGACGATTCGAGAGCATCGCGCAGCCGGTGTCCGACCTGGGGCGGGCGCTCGGCGCCGGTCTCGCCGCTCATGATTCCCTGACCGAGGGCATCCCCGACCGCCTCGTCGTCGCACCCGACGTGACCGAGGCGCGGCGTCTCATGCCGGGAGAGGACGACCCCAGCGTGATCGAGCTGCGCCAGGGCGGCGGCTTCGCGCGCACGATCGGTGTCGACAGCGCGCTGGCCGGCTTCGTCGGCGCGTGCGACGGCGAGCTCACCGTGGCGCAGATCGTCGCCGCGCTGGCCGATCTCTTCGAGGTTCCTCTTGCCGAGCTGTGGGCCGATCTCGAGCCCCGCATCCGCCGGCTGGTGCTGGACGGCATCCTGCTGCCCGCGGAATAGCATCCCGCTTTCATGCGTTTGCATACGGCATGAAGGCATTCGGCTTCCTCTCCTTCGGGCACTACCAGGATGTGCCCGGCTCTGTCACCCGCACCGCCGGCGACATGCTGCGCCAGACCATCGAGCTCGCCGAGGGCGCCGACGAGATCGGCGTCAACGGCGCGTACGTGCGCGTGCACCACTGGGCGCGTCAGGCCGCGTCGCCCATGCCGCTGCTGTCGGCCATGGCTGCGCGCACGAAGCGCATCGAGGTCGGCACCGGTGTGATCGACATGCGGTACGAGAACCCGTTCCAGTTCGCCGAGGAGGCGGCCGCGCTCGACCTCATCGCCGACGGCCGCATCGCCCTCGGCGTGAGCCGCGGGTCACCCGAGACGGCGCTGCGGGGCTACGAGACCTTCGGCTTCCACGACGAGGAGGACACCGAGCGCGGCAGCGTGCTGGCCCGCGAGAAGTTCGACCTGTTCCTCAAGGTGATCGACGGTGAGCGCATCGCGCCAGGCGACCCGCGCATGGTCGGCCCAGGTCAGTACCTCGCGATCGAGCCCCAGTCGCCCACGCTGCGCGACCACATCTGGTGGGGTGCGGGCTCGCGCGCCACGGCGGAGACCACCGGGCGCATGGGCCTGAACATGATGAGCTCGACCCTGCTCGTCGAGGCCACCGGCCAGCCGTTCCACGAGTTGCAGCGGGAGCAGATCGATCTGTTCCGCGCCGCGTACAAAGAGGCCGGCCACACCGGAGCCCCTCGGGTGTCGGTGAGCCGCAGCGTGTTCCCGCTGGTCAGCGACCGCGACCGCGCGTACTTCGGGCTGCGCTCGCGTGAGAGCAACGACCAGGTCGGCATCATCGACGGCTATCGCTCGACGTTCGGCAAGACGTACGCCGACGAGCCCGACGCGCTCATCGAGCAGCTGCTCGCCGACGAGGCCGTGATGGCGGCTGACACGCTGATGCTCACGATCCCGAACCAGCTCGGGCCCGAGTACAACCTGCACGTGCTGCAGGCGTTCGCCGAGCACGTCGCCCCCGCGCTGGGGTGGAAGCCCAACACCGAGGGGCCTGTGCAGGGCGACCCCGTCGCCTGACGCGGGCTGACCCGCGCCGGGGCGCGCCGGGGTTCACCGAGCGTTCATGAGACGGTCGCAGACGTCGGCAGACGGTTACCGAGAGGTCATCTGAGGGGACTACGAAGGGGGAGCGGCATTCGCCGTTCCCCCTTCGTGAAGAGGTCTCCTTTCCATGCCCCATCCATCCCTCCGCCGTGCCGGAGCCGGTGCGCTCGCCGCCATGGTCGTCGCCACGACGCTGGTCTCCGGCGCCACGACCGCCGCCTATGCAGACGAGACAGCACCGACGCCGACGGCGACCCCCACGCCCGAGCAGAGCACCGCGGCTCCCGAGCCGACTCCCAGCGCCCCCGGCACTCCCGCACCAGGCGAGACGGCTGCGCCGACCCCGGATGCCACGCAGCCGGCGCCCACGGCAGAGCCGGCGCCCGCCGAGCCGGACCCTGCCGAGACGGATCCGGCCGAGAGCACGGATGAGACCGCGCCGGAGGCATCCGTCATCGCCGCCGTCACGGGCGAGAGCGGCAACGCCGCCGAGCACTGGCCGCTCGTGATCACCGAGATCAACGGCGACAACGCCGGGGCCGACACGTACGAGTTCGTGGAGGTCACGAACACCACATCCGAGTCGATCGACCTCACGGCTCGCGGACTGCAGCTGCGCTACCACACGAGCCAGTGGAACACCGGCACGGTGCAGCCGCTGATCCATCTCGACGGCGAGGGCGACAGCCCGGCGGTCATCCCCGCGGGCGGCACCGCCGTGCTCTGGATGAACTACGCCGAGGGAGACTCGCGCCGCAGCCTCACGAAAGAGCAGTTCCGCTCGTTCTACGGCGTGGCCGAGACCGTGCAGGTGCTGCGCTTCGGGCCGCAGGGCGGGTTCGCGAACAGCGGGTCTCGCGGCTTCAGCCTGACGGATGCCGAAGGGGCGACCCTCGCGCGCGCCTGGGTTCCCTCCGACGACGGCGTCGGCTCGACGCCATGGAACGCGCAGTTCGCCGTGCCGAACCAGATCGGTTCGGCAGACGCGCGTCTGCTCGACTTCGACCCCACCGGTGCCACTGCCGCACCCACGCCGGGCACGATCACCGTCGACCAGGTCACCAGCGAGCTGATCCCCGCACCCAAGCCCACCGACCCCGACGCCACGGGGCCGATCCTGCAGATCACCGAGGTCGCCCCCGATACGGCGAACGTCTCCGGCTCCGACGCGTTCGAGTTCATCGAGGTGTACAACGCCTCCGACGCGCCCGTGGGCTTCGGCGACTACGTGCTCACCTACCTCACCACCGACAACGCACTGACCGGCCCCACGACGAACGCATCCACGCTGTGGCCCGCCGGCCCCGGCGAGCCGACGATCGGCGCGGGCGAGACGCTCGTGCTGTGGATCCAGAACCCGGCGGTGCTCAGCGCCGGCTACACGGTCGCCGACTTCAACGCCGCCTTCGGCACCGACCTGGTGCTCGGCGAGAGCATCCTGACCATCCAGTCCGGCGGCATGGCGAACGGGGGATCGCGCGGTCTGCAGCTGAGCACGAAGAGCGGCCACGACATCTCACGCGCGTACTACTTCGACGATGGACAGACGACCTCGTCGACGGCGATCCAGTACGGGTGGAACCCGGCCGATGCCACCGGTGCGCTGTGGGTTCCCGCCGATCCCGCCGGCAGCATCCAGAGCATGCTGCGTCTCGCGACGCCGACCCCGGGCGCCGTGAGCGACAGCCAGGTGGCGGAGGCCTACGTGCCGCACCCGGCCGCGGGCACCGCTCCGGCGATCATCGACCTCACCGGCGGCTCCGAGCTGCCGAGCGGCGACGGCATCGAGCTCGGCTTCGACATCACCGACGATGTGCTCGTGCGGCGCGTCACGCTCACGCTGACCGACGACCTCGGCGCGACCGAGACGCGCGACCTCACCTTCACCACCCCGGGGCGCTACCTGTACAGCATCCCGTCGGTCGACGTCTACGGGAAGCGCTGGCTGGAGTACTCGGTCACCGCCGGCGACGGCAGCCAGCTCACGACCCTCGGGCCCGTGCGCCTCACTCTCGACGACACCCCTGACGACCCCGTGCGCCTCAACGTCGCCGAGGGGCAGTTCGTCGGCGGACAGACGCCGCTCGTCGCCACGACCGACGGCGACCCGGCATCCCTCTCCCTCTCGATCGACGGCGAGCCGGCAGGCGAGGCGATCCCGTCGCTCGAGCGGGCGCCGCGGTTCGCGATCGAGGCGACCAGCACCGATGCGTTCTTCCGCAACGGCATCAAGCTCGGCGACAACGTGCTCACCGTCTTCGATGAGGGCTACTACGACCGCATCGTGACCGTCGACGCCGAGGTGCCCGTGCAGGAGGTCGTGCGCGGCGAGCAGCTGACGCTCGGCGTGTACGCCGGTACGAAGGCCTGGCCGCAGCCCGACCCCGACGAGAACAACGACGACTTCACGGCCATGAACCCGCGTCTCGTGCTGCCGGACGGCCGGGTGCTTCGCCCGACCTCGTGCGCGGGCGCCGGCGAGGGTCAGGAGCCGACGACGCGCGCCTGCCCGGCCACCTCGACCGAGCGGATCAACTTCAGCGATGCGAACCTCGTGTACTTCCTCGCGACGTTCACCATCCCCGACGACGCGTTCGACTCGGTCTCGACCATGTGGGAGACCACGGCGGTCGACGATGGCGAGCACGTGATCACGGCATCCGACTCGACGGGAGCGGCACCCGTCGCGGCCCGCGCGGCCGACGCGCTCACCGCGACGCGCACCGTGATCGTCGACAACACCGCCCCCGAGATCGACAGCACCCTCGTCGACGGCCGGCAGTACCGCGGCGACTTCACGATCGACGCGACCGTCACCGACGCGGGCTCGGGCTTCCGGTCCCTCACGGCCACGCTCGACGAGAACGAGATCACGCTGCCCTTGTCGACCTCGTCGCTCGCTCTGGCGCCCGGCGACCACACCGCGGTCATCACCGCGAAGGATGCCGTCGGCAACGTGTCGACCAGCACGATCGCGTTCTCGACCGCCGACGAGAAGCCGCGCACGCAGCTGATCAGCCCCGATGACGGAGCCGAGCTCACCGGCGACCAGGTCGACCTGGTCGCGCGGCCCGGATCGCAGGTCGACGACCGCCTCGAGCTGTGCTTCGCCGAGGGCTACACGTACACCTCGATGGATGCCGAGGTGCGCGTCGCCTCGGGAGCCACGTCGAACTCGCGTTCCGCCGACCGCGGCGACGCGAAGCCCCTCAGCGAAGACGAGCTGGCGCGCATCGCCCGCCTGGACGGCATCGAGGTCGCCGCGAGCTCCGACACAGCCATGCCGTATCAGCTGTTCACCGTGCAGGTTCCGGCGCGGGCAGGTTCCGACGCCGAGGTGCGTGTCGCATGGGAGGGCTCGGCGAACGCGGATGCCAAGGTGCTGCTCTACGTGCAGAGGACCGACGGCGCCTGGCACGAGGTCGATCGCCACGTCACCACCGGCGGCGCGCCGGCCAGCTTCGCGCTGGAGGCGGAGGTTCCGGTCGACGGACACGCGAAGGACGGCGAGCTGACGCTGCTCGTGCAGCACTCCGAGGGCTGGGCGGGTACGGACACGAGCTCGCGCGACTCGCAGGTCACGCCGTTCAACGCGGCCGCCACCCCCCGCGAACAGTACGACTTCACCCTCGGCTGGCTCTCTGACACGCAGTACTACAACCGCAACGAGGGCGACCTGGCCGGCGACGGCGGATCGGACGTCTGGTACCAGCATCAGCAGAACATGAACCGGTTCCTCGTGGCGCAGCGCGATGCGCTGAACCTGCAGTACGTCACGCACACCGGCGACATCGTCGACAACTACGACCAGCCGCACCAGTGGAAGAACGCCGACGCGGCGTACCGTCTGCTCGACGACGCGGGGATCCCGTACGGTGTGCTGGCGGGCAATCACGACGTCGGCCACTGGGACGGCGACTACACCGAGTACAGCAGGAACTTCGGCGAGGCGCGCTTCGCCGACAACCCCTGGTACGGCGGCTCGTACAAGGACAACCGGGGGCACTACGACCTGGTGACCGCGGGCGGCATCGACATGCTCATGATGTACATGGGCTGGCCCGACCCCAACGACGAGGCGTCGAACAGCGAGGACATCGCGTGGATGAACTCGGTGATCCGGCAGTACCCCGAGCGCAAGGTCATGATCAACCTGCACGAGTACATGCTCACCACGGGCGGGCTCGGGCCGTTCCCGCAGCGGATCTACGACGAGGTCGTGGCACCGAACGCGAACGTGATCTCGGTGGGCTCCGGTCACTACCACGACGCCTACACGCGCCTCGACGAGTTCGACGACGACGGCGACGGAACGGCCGATCGCACGGTCTACTCGATGCTGTTCGACTACCAGGGCCTGCCCGAGGGCGGCCAGGGGTACCTGCGACTGCTGCACTTCGACAACGAGCAGGGCCGGATCATCGTGCGCACGTACTCGCCGTCGCTCGACGACTTCGACTCCGACGACGCGTCGCTGAACAGCCCTGCCGGCATGCAGGAGTTCGAGATCCCTTACGCCGCGGGCGGCATCGCCCCGGTGACGAAGGTGCTGTCGACCGACTCGTTCCGCGCCGACATCCTCACCACCAACGCGATCGACTGCGTGCAGGACGTGGTGAGCGGCGAGCAGACGACGGTCGCCTGGAAGGGTCTGGATGCCGGTGAGCACGGCTGGTACGTGCGCACGACGGGTCCGTACGGCGGCGTGGAGAGCACCGAGGTGCGCTCGTTCACCATCGACGGCAAGGGCACGGTCGATCCCGGCGAGGGCGGCCCCGGTGACGGCGAAGGCGGCGGTGACGGCGGTGACGGTGGCGGTGACGGCGGTGGCGAAGGCGGACCAGGGTCCGGCGAGTCCGACGGCGGGGTGAAGAACCCGAGCGTCGACCGGCCGGGTGACGCCCTGGCGACGACCGGATCCTCCGGAACCTGGACGCTGGGCCTCGGCATCCTGGCGCTCCTCGCGCTCACCGCCGGCGGCATCCTGTTCCGGAACGGCCGCCGCCGCGCCTAGCGCCCGACGTGCGAAGACCCCGCCGGCACGCGCGCCGGCGGGGTCTTCTCGTTCTCACGCGGAACGTGGGTTCTCGCCGAGGTCGGACGCGCTGGCGAGGGCGGTCAGGGCGACGGAATCAGGGTCGGGGCGGTCGGCGATCAGGCGCACGATCGGGCCGAGCGCGGCGCGCACGCTCAGCATCCGCATCGCCGACTCGCGCAGCCACGCCACCACCCGACCGCGGCGGAACATCATCTTCGCCAGCATCCGCGAGTTGGTCTGCGCCGACTCGACGCGCGGTCGTTCGACCCGCTCCCACTCCGCGAGCACCGCAGCCAGCGTCGAGCGGTCGGCGTGGGCGAGCATGCGCCCCAGCATCCACCCCGACTCCATCGCCATCCCCGCGCCGATGCCGGCCGTCGGCAGGAAGCCGGCGGCGGCGTCTCCCAGCAGGATGCCCTCCGGCAGCACCCAGTTCGAGACCCGCGCGTCGTCGAGTCGCCAGAGGTAGGGGTCCGAGGCGGATGCGACCGCGTCGAGCGCCGTGCTGAGGCGCGGTCCGAGTTCGGCGACGCGCGAGCGCACGTCGGCTGCGAAAGCGGCGGGCCCGACGCGCAGCTCGTCATCCGGACCCCCGAGGAACACTCCGAGCCTGCCCTTGACGGGGTACACCCCGAGGAAGAATCCGTCACCCCAGAGCTCCTCGCCGAGGGCGGGATCGCCGCGCTCCGCCGCCCAGGCCACCCAGCCCGACCAGCCCGTCTCGACGACATCGGCCTCGGCGGCGCCGAGCACGTCGCGCATCCGCGACCGGATGCCGTCGGCTCCGACCACCAGATCGAAGGACGCCTCGACGACGGGGGCGCCGTCGCGGTCGGTGAAGCGAGCGATGCCGTCGGCCACGGTGTCGACGGTCGTGCCGAACGCGACCGGGCATCCGTTGTCGGTGAGGATCTCCACGAGTGCCCCGCGCGAGATGCCGTTGTAGTCGCCGTAGATGCTGAGCAGCTCGCCGAGGGCGTCGGTGCGCAGCGTCCGTCCGCGGTGCGAGCGGAACGAGTATCGCACCAGCGGCGTGCTGGCGGTGCGGTACTGCTCGCGGACGCCCAGATCGATGAACGCCTGGTCGACGCTCGGCATCAGCGCGAGCATGTAGCCGGGGTGGTCGTCGGCGGGCATCCGGTCGACGACCACGGGATGCAGTCCGTCGCGGCGCAGCATGCCGGAAAGGGTGAGCCCGGCGATGCCGGCGCCGACAATGAGCACCTTCAGTCGATCTTCGCGCTGAGCGGCGATCTGGTCTGCGAGCGGGGTCGCGGTGAGCATGATCCTCCTCTGGACCAGCTGGTCCAGTCTTGACGATACTCCCTCTGGACTGACTGGTCCAGTAGGCTGAGCGCATGACCGAGCTCACCGGAAGCCACCGCGGCGCGCTGATCGAGGCGACGGTGGCCGAGTTCGCCGCGAGCGGATACGAGGGCGCCTCTCTCAATCGGATCATCCGCGCCGCCGGCATCAGCAAGAGCTCGTTCTACCACGCGGTCTCGTCGAAGGCCGAGCTGTTCGACGCGGTCGTCGCATCGCTCGTCGCCGACGTGCGGGGGAGGTGGCAGCCGCCGGCGCCGTCCGAGTTCGCCGGCTCCGACTTCTGGCTGCGGGTCGACGACGTGCTCGCGCGCCTCGCCGCGCTCGCCGGCTCCGATCGGGCCGTCGGCATGCTCGGGCGCATCTTCTACCTGCCCGCCACGGCGGAGCCGGATGCCCGCACGCGGATGCTCGAGGGCATCCGCGCCTGGGTCCGAGAGGTCCTCGAGGTCGGTGTCGACTCCGGCGCGGTCCGTGACGACCTCCCGGCCGAGGCCCTCGCCGCCGCCGCGTTCGGCATGCTGCGCGGCCTCGACGAGTGGGCGCTCGCCGGCACCGTGGATCCCTCATCTGCGGCCGCAGCCCCCGGCATCCTGCTGCGCGGCCTGCTCGCCCCTGCGCCCGTCATCTCGTAGGCGACCCCCGCGGGCAAACCGCTCACCGGCTGACCGAGCGACCGGGAGAGAGGCCCCGGAGGCGTCGTGACTCAGTCCGCCGCGCCGCGAAGCAGGCGGAACTCCTCGCAGACGACCGGCATGGTCGGCTCGTAGCCGCGGGGGTTCTCGGAGTGCAGGCGCCAGTAGCGCTCGTGCACCTCGCGCCAGTGCGCGAGAGTGCGATCGCCCTCTCCCTCGGCGAAGGCATGTTCCGGCGATACCCGGTCGAACGGGACGACGTCGATGGCCGTGGTCTCGAGCAGTGCCCGTGGTGCCCCGCGCCCGTCGAGGATGATGCTCAGCGCGCCGACCGCGGGCAGCGCCTCGCCCGTGTGCTCGTAGTCCCACAGCGACGAGGCGGTCGCCGTCTTGGTCCCGGCCAGCACAAGCGCGAGCAGCTCATCGGCGTGCTCGGGGGTCGCGCCGAAGGCCCACGCCTCGGGCAGCGTCTCGGGCAGATGCGCCAGGGCCGCCCTGCATTCGCGCCAGTACTGGTCGATGGCTGCGTCGGTGTGCATCCACTCACCGTACGCGACCCCCGCCCCCCGCCCGCCCCGCCCCCGCCCCCCGCCGCCCGCTCCGCCGCCCGACCCGGTGAGACGTACGTTCCCGCATCAGACTTACGCTGCAGCGCCCTGTCTCGTGCGGGAACGTACGTCTTGCGATGCCGACGCAGGCTCAGAGCGGCCCGGACGCGCCGGTACCCTTGAATCCATGCTCAATATGGCCGAGGGCCTGTCCCGACTCGGCGCGCTCGCCGCGAATCCCGTCGTCGCCACCCTCGCGGCCGCCTTCGCAGATGCGGGCTTCGATCTCGCCGTCGTCGGCGGTCCGGTGCGCGACGCGCTGCTCGGTCGCTCGATCAACGACCTCGACTTCACGACGAACGCCCGCCCCGACGACATCCTGGCGATCGTCAAGCCGATCTCGAGCACGCAGTGGGACATCGGCCGTGCCTTCGGCACGATCGGCGCGAAGGTCCGCGGCGAGCAGGTCGAGATCACCACGTACCGCGCCGACAGCTACGACGGCGTCACCCGCAAGCCGGTCGTCGAGTTCGGCGACGCGATCGACGGCGATCTGCTTCGTCGCGATTTCACCGTGAACGCGATGGCCCTGCAGGTTCCTGCGGTCAAGCTCATCGACCCGACCGGCGGCGTCGAAGACCTGGTCGCAGGTGTGCTGCGCACCCCGATCGACCCCGAGATCAGCTTCGGCGACGATCCGCTGCGGATGCTGAGGGCGGCGCGCTTCAGCGCACAGCTCGATTTCGGCATCGAAGACGGCACCTTCGCCGCCATCGAGAAGCTCACAGAGACGCTGAAGATCGTCAGCCCCGAGCGGGTGCAGGGCGAGCTCGTTCGGCTCATGCAGACCGACGACCCGATCCGTGGCATCCGGGTGCTGGTCGAGAGCGGACTGATCGACGAGTTCCTGCCCGAGGTCAGCGCGCTGCGCCTCGAGGTCGACGAGCACCACCACCACAAGGACGTCTATGAGCACTCGCTCACCGTGGTGCGGCAGGCGATCGACCTCGAGAAGTCGCGCAATCCCGGCGCCGCCCCCGACGTGCCGCTGCGCCTCGCCGCCCTGCTGCACGACATCGGCAAGCCGCGCACCCGCAAGCTCGAACCAGGGGGAGGGGTCACCTTCCACCACCACGATGTGGTCGGCTCGCGCATGGCGCGCAAGCGCCTCCAGGCGCTGCGCTTCGACGGCGACACCACCGACGCGGTCGCGAAGCTGATCGAGCTGCACCTGCGCTTCTTCGGCTACGCCGAGGGAGCCTGGACCGACAGCGCCGTCCGCCGCTACGTGCGCGATGCGGGCGACGTCGTCGACCGGCTGCACATCCTGGTTCGCGCCGACGTGACCACCCGCAACAGGCGCAAGGCCGCACGTCTCGCCTCGGCCTACGACGACATCGAGCGGCGGATCGTCGAGCTGCGCGAGCAGGAGGAGCTCGACAGCATCCGCCCCGAGCTCGACGGCAATCAGATCCAGCAGATCCTCGGCATCAGACCCGGCCGCGAGGTCGGCGAGGCGTATCGGTATCTGCTCGACGTGCGTCTCGACGAGGGCGTGATCGGCCCGGATGCCGCTGAGCAGCGTCTTCGCGAATGGTGGGCCTCGCGGGGCTGACCCGTATGCACCGACGGCCGTGAGACGTACCCTGCAGCACGAGACAGGGGGTCTGAGGGTACGTCTCGTGCGGGAACGTGAGTCTCGCGGGTGCGCCGGCGGCCAGCATCCGACTTACACTGGGCACACCCATCAGCGCCGATCGGAGCCACCGTGCCATCCCCGTGGTCGTCATCGCGTGACGCCTCACCCGAGGTCTCGCGTCTGCTGATCGAGCGCGCGCACGAAGAGCTCGTCGCCGGCAACCTCGACGACCGTCGGCTGCAGCAGGTGCGCCCGCTGGTTCGAGCATCGTGGGAGCGCGCCTGGCAGAGCCGGGTCGGCGCCGAGGGCCTGCCGCCCCTCGACTTCAGCGCGGATGCCCTCGACGAGTACCGCACCGGGCATCCGCTCGCCGGAGTGATGGACCTGATCCGCTCGCTGCTGCTGCCGGGCAGCCCAGAGGACTCCGGTGTGGTCGTCGCCGTCGGCGACCACGTCGGCCGACTGCTCTGGGTCGAGGGCGATCTGCGCCAGCGCGTGCTGTCGGGTGAGATGGGCTTCGTCGAGGGCGCGAACTGGTCGGAGCAGGTGGTCGGCACCTCAGCCCCCGGCACGGCGCTCACCCTGGGCGAGTCGGTGCAGATCCACCACGCCGAGCACTACAACCGGCTCGTGCAGCCATGGTCGTGCACGGCCGCGCCCGTCTTCGACCCCGAGACCCGCCGCATCCTCGGCGTGATCGACGTGACCGGTGGTGCCGAGGCGGTCACGCCGCAGGCCAGGATGCTGGTGGATGCCACGGCGCGAGCCGTCGAGTCCGAGCTGCTCATCGCCTGTCTGCGGGCGCGCAGCGAGGCACCGCGCGGATCCGGTCGACCGACCCGTCGCACACCGCGCGACACCCGTCATGCCCGCCTGCAGGTGCTGGCGCGCGACCGTGCCCGGCTCGAGATCGACTCCGCCGACGGCGAGAGCGTGATCGAGCTCAGCGCCAGGCACGCCGAGATCCTGCTCATGCTGGCCGTGCACCGCCAGGGGCTGTCGGCCGAGCGACTGGCCGAGCTCGTCTACGGCGAGGACGCGTCGCCGGACACGCTGCGCCCCGAGATGGTGCGCCTGCGCAAGGTGCTCGAGCGCGTCTCGCCGGATCTGGCGCCGCAGTCCCGGCCGTATCGGCTCACCGCGCCGCTCGAGACCGACGCGCAGAACGTGCTCTCGCTGCTCGACCGCGGCGCGCATCGCGTCGCGCTGACGGCGTACGTCGGCGCGGTGCTCCCCGAGTCGGCATCCCCCGGCGTCGAGGAGTTCCGCGAGACGGTGCGTGCCGCGCTGCACGAGGTGATGGTCAGCGAGGCCAGTCTCGACGTGCTGCTCGCGTACGCCGAGATCCCCGAGGGGCAGAACGACGCCGAGGCGCTGCGCCTCGCGCTCGAGATGCTCCCCGCCCGCTCGCCCAAGCGCGCCGGTCTCGTCGCACGGATCGAGCGTCTCGACGCCGAGTGAGACCGGATGCCCGGCAGCGGGCATCCGAGCATGCGGCGCGCACCGGCCACCCGGCGTGCACCTCGCAACCGACCGCAACGTTGCGCACGGGTGTGCAACGTGACGCGACCTACCTTCGAACCCAACAGCCGCGCAGCATCGAGGCCGCGGCCCGTCGAAGGAGTCAACGATGACCATCGTCGAAGAAGACGTGTCCACCGCGTACGCCGCTCCCGGGCAGCCCGGGGCCGTCGCGAACTACCGCGCCCGCTACGGCCACTACATCGGCGGCGAGTTCGTCGAGCCGGCCAAGGGCCAGTACTTCGAGAACGTCAGCCCGGTCAACGGCAAGCCGTTCACCGAGATCGCCCGCGGCACGGCGGAGGACATCGACCGCGCTGTCGACGTCGCCTGGAAGGCGTTCGAGTCCTGGAAGCGCACCTCGCCCGCAGAGCGCTCGGTCATCCTGAACAGGATCGCCGACCGCATCGAAGAGAACCTCGAGGCGATCGCCGTCGCCGAGACGTGGGAGAACGGCAAGCCCGTGCGCGAGACGCTCGCCGCAGACATCCCGCTCGCCGTCGATCACTTCCGCTACTTCGCCGGAGTGCTGCGCGGGCAGGAGGGCGGCATCAGCCAGCTCGACGAGAACACGGTCGCCTACCACTTCCAGGAGCCGCTGGGCGTGGTCGGCCAGATCATCCCGTGGAACTTCCCCATCCTCATGGCGACGTGGAAGCTCGCTCCCGCGCTCGCCGCGGGCAACTGCGTGGTCATCAAGCCGGCCGAGCAGACCCCGGCGTCGATCCTCTTCCTGTTCGAGATCATCGGCGACCTGCTGCCGGCCGGTGTCGTGAACATCGTCAACGGCTTCGGCATCGAGGCCGGCGCACCGCTCGCGCAGCACAAGCGCATCCGCAAGGTCGCCTTCACGGGTGAGACCACCACGGGCCGCCTGATCATGCAGTACGCCTCGCAGAACCTCATCCCCGTCACGCTCGAGCTGGGTGGCAAGTCGCCGAACGTCTTCTTCGAAGACGTCGCCCGCGCCGACGACCCGTACTACGACAAGGCGCTCGAGGGCTTCACGATGTTCGCGCTCAACCAGGGCGAGGTCTGCACCTGCCCGTCGCGTGCGCTCATCCAGCGCTCGATCTACGACGGATTCCTCGCCGACGGGCTCGAGAGGGTGGGCAAGGTCATCCAGGGCAATCCGCTGGATCCCGCCACGATGATCGGCGCACAGGCGTCGAACGACCAGCTCGAGAAGATCCTCAGCTACATCGACATCGGCAAGCAGGGCGGTGCGAGGCTGCTCACAGGTGGCGAGCGGGTCGACCTCGGCGGAGATCTGAGCGAGGGCTTCTACGTCGCGCCGACCGTCTTCGAGGGCACCAACGACATGCGCATCTTCCAGGAGGAGATCTTCGGCCCCGTGCTGTCGGTGACGAGCTTCAGCGACTTCGACGACGCCATCTCGATCGCCAACGACACCCTCTACGGCCTCGGTGCGGGTGTGTGGAGCCGCAGCGGCGACACGGCGTACCGCGCCGGCCGGGCCATCGAGGCGGGCCGCGTGTGGACGAACACCTACCACCAGTACCCGGCGCACGCCGCGTTCGGCGGGTACAAGCAGTCGGGCGTCGGTCGCGAGAACCACAAGATGATGCTCGACCACTACCAGCAGACCAAGAACCTGCTCGTGTCGTACGCCGAGGGCCCGATGGGCTTCTTCTGATCCGCACTCAAGAACTTCGGGCGGGTGCTGCGGCACCCGCCCGAAAGCCATATTCGAGAGGAGCCGACATGGTCAGCATCGGAAAGTACGAGCGGGTGGATGTGTCGGATGCCGCGGCCCGGCTGCTGCGTGAGCTGACGGCGCAGCACGGTCCGCTGATGTTCCATCAGTCGGGCGGATGCTGCGACGGCTCGTCGCCCATGTGCTACCCGATAGGCATGTTCATCACCGGCCCGAGCGACGTGCGGCTCGGCGAGCTCGAGATCGAGGGGATCGAACCGATCGAGGTGTTCATGTCGGAGGCGCAGTTCGAGTACTGGAAGTACACGCACCTCACGATCGACGCCGTCCCCGGCCGCGGGGCCGGGTTCAGCGTCGAGGGCCCGACAGGCATGCGGTTCCTCACCAGATCCCGGATGCTGAACGACGCCGAGCTCGAGTACTTCGGCCTCGCTCCGGCCTGAGCATCCGGGCCAGCCGCATCCGGATCGCGTCTGCGGGCGACCCGCGTCAGCGGGTGAGGAAGAACGACAGGAAGCCGATCAGCTGCGGCACCAGAGTGATCCCGAAGACGACGAGGATGATCACCAGCGTCACCCACGAGAAGCCCTTGCGCAGGCGCCGGCCCTGCGGGGCGACGCCGGGTGGTGGCGGGGTGAGCATGCCGAGAGGCGGTGCGAACGGCAGGGGAGGCGCGACGGGCGCACCCGCATGCGGGGCAGCCGGCGGCGGGGCGGAGGGATGCGCCCCGGCCCCCTGTGCAAGCCGCAGCCTGTCGTCGCGCCAGCGCGCCCACTGGTCGAACTTCGTCATCAGTGCGCCGACGGTGCCGAACAGCCACGCCCAGGTTCTCGCATCCGTCGTCGACGCGGGCCGGCGCATGTAGAGGAACATCCAGTCGTCGACGATCTCGACGTCGAGCTGCGCGGCGTGGTCTATGAAGCGGGCCATGATGTCGGGCGTGAACAGGTACAGCGCGTCGGCCTCGTAGCCCTGCGGGCAGTACAGGGTGAAGTACCGGTCGAAGTCGCCCTCGAGCGAGAGCCGCTGATCCTTCGAGAACGTCGCGGGCAGGTTCGAGCCGAGCGCGTTGTTGCCCAGCGCGTCGAGCACGATGTTCGGCAGCGGGACGTCGAGTTTCACCGCCACGTAGCCCCAGTTGTGCGTGGTCTTGTTCTTGCCCGAACCGGTCGTGTACCGGTAGTTGCCGAACTCGACGAACCGCGGCTCCTGCCCTCGCACGAGCTGCGACGCCATCCGGGAGTGGCCGAGGTGGAAGATCATGCCAGGCAGCGGCGGGTCGCTCACGAACGGCCGGAAGGTCATCCCGTTCGCCTCGGCGAATCGCGCGATCCGGTAGGTGCTCTCGCGGGTGCGGCGGCGCGAGACGACGAACAGGGGGATGCCAACCCCGGCGATCACCAGCAGGATCAGCGCGGGCAGCGAGAACAGCGCACCGAAGCCGGCCTCGCCCGATGCGATGCTCGTGGCCGTCCCGATCAGGATCATGCCGACGGTCGGCAGGAAGACGAGTGCGAAGATCGCGGCGATGACCACGGTGAACGCGACCTGGGCGCCGGAACTCGGGTTCTGCGCCTTGACCACGCGCCAGAACTCGTTCACCGCACGCGGATCGACCGGTTCGGTCAGCGGCCGCGTCTCGAACGGGTGATGCTGCGGCGGTCGCTGCGGCAACGGAGTCGTCATCGGCCACCCCCTCGTTCGGCGATCCACCCCATGCGTAAACGGTACCCGCCCGGCTGCGCGTCACCGGCTGTTCACCCGCAGGACGCGGGCACGTAAGAGCCGACCGGCACGATGACCCGGTGCCAGCGCCCTCGATGACCGTGATCGTCCCCGCCAAGGACGCCGCTGAGTTCATCGGCACGACGCTCGAGACCCTCACCAGGCAGTTCGACGACGACCGCGAGCTCAAGCTCGTCGCGATCGACGACGGCTCGAGCGACGACACGGGGGCGATCATGCGCCGGTACGCCGAGCGCTTCACGCACGCCGAGGTCATCCGCAACGACATCCCGCACGGTCTCGCCGCGGCCCGCAACCAGGGACTCGCACAGGTCGAGGGCGACTCCTTCTGCTTCCTCGACGGCGACGATTGGATGCAGCCGGGCCGGCTGCCCGTTCTGCAGCAGGCGCTGCGAGCATTCGACTGCGACTTCGTGCGCACCGACCATGTCACCGTGAAGCGCGCGGAGCGCCGGCTGGTGCGCGCGCCGTTCACCCATCGCGGCGTCGTCGCCGATCCCCGAGAGGCCATCCTGCCCGCCGACGACCGCAGCATGGTCGACTACCCGTTCGCCTGGGCGGGGCTGATGCACCGTCGGATGCTCGACCAGGGCCTCGCGCAGTTCCGCGACGGCCTGTTCACCGCCGAGGACCGCCCGTGGATCTGGCGACTGCACCTCGACGCCCGTTCGTTCGCCGTCGTCGATGCGCCGCACCTGCTGTACCGGCGCGGACTGTCGGACTCCCTGTCGAAGACGCTCGATCGTCGTCAGCTGCACTTCACCCGGGCACTGGGCGAGGTGCTCGACATCGTCGAGGCCGATCGCGAGGCCGAGCGGATCCTCCCCAAGGCCGTCTTCAGCGTGCTGGCGCTCAGCTCGCACCACCTCGTACGCGCTCGCCGCATGCAGCCGGCCGTGCGCAGAGAGCTGCGCACGGGCATCCGGCATCTGCTCGCCCGCCTCCCGCGCGACCAGGCGCGCGCGGCGATCGACCGCATCGGCGGCCCGCGCCGGCGGGTGCTGGCGCGCGTGCTGCGAGAGGCGGACCACGCATGAGCCGGCCGATCCAGCTGTTCGCCCTGCACAGCGCGTACGGGCTGATGACCGCGGTGGCCGCGATCGACGCGGGGCTGCTGGGATCTGACGACGACGTCGAGCGCATCCTCGTGCCGATGAACACGGCGACGGTGCCCGAAACCGCGCACGATCTCGACCTCGTTCCCCGGCTCGCGTCGCTGCGGGCACGCTTCGGCCGGGTCGAGCCGCTGAATCCGCTGCTCGACCCGCTGCACCCGACGACGTGGAAGCCGGATGAACAGGATCTGCCGCTTCTGGAACGACTGCTCCGCAGGGCGTGGGGTCTCGGCGACTCGCAGCTCGAGGTGTTCGTGCAGTCGCCGCAGGTGGCGCCGGCGCGCACCCTGATGGCGCTGTTCTCGCAGGCGCGGCTCGGCGTCATCGGCGACGGGCTGATGACCTACTCGCCGATCCGCGACCTGCTGCCGCGGCAGCTCACCGAGCGGATCACCCGCGTCGTGCATCCCGACATCGTGCCCGGCGTCGCACCGCTCGTCTTCGCCGAGACGGGCGCCGCGCGGGTGCCCGTGCCGGCCGAGGCTTTCGGACGGGTGCTGCGCGAGGCGGGCGAGGCGCGGCCCGATGCCCTGCTCGAGGGGCTCGTCGACCCCGAGGTGCCGACCGCGCTCGTGCTCGGGCAGTACCTGGCTGCGCTCGGACTGGTCAGCGCTGCGGAGGAGGGTGAGCTGCAGGCGCGGATGGTCGACCTGGCGGCGGATGCCGGTGCCCGGCGCATCGTGTTCAAACCCCACCCGTCGGCGCCGCCGTCCCTGGCGGATGCACCGGCGCAGCGGGCCCGCGCGCGCGGACTCGACTTCGCGATCTACGGCGGAGACCAGTCCGCCGAGTTCGTCGCGCACCGGCTCGGCGCCGTCGCCGTGATCGCCGGGTTCTCGACCGCCCTGCCCACCGTGCAGGCCGTGTTCGGGATCCCGGCGCACGCGGTGGGAACCGACACCGTTCTCGAGCGTCTGGGGCCGTTCGAGAACAGCAACCGCGTGCCGGCGACGATCGTCGACGCCCTCGAGCGCGGGGTCGCCGGAGCTGAGCTGCAGAGCATCGTCGACGCGGTCGGGTACGCCATGCAGCCCGAGATCGTCTCGCACCTGAGGCCGGCTGCGGTCGCGACTCTGGCCGGCATGACCGCAGCCGAGCGTGAGCGGTACGTGCCGCCGTCGCGGCTGAGCCGGCTCCGCCTTCCCGGCGCTCCCACGCCGACACCTCTTCAGCGTGCACGCGAATCCGCCGGGGGAGTGGGACGCTGGGAGGAGCTGCGGCTCACCGCAGCCGGCGCGAAGCGCCGTGCACGCAGAGTCTGGAAGGCGGCAACCGGCCGATGACCGAGAACACCCGCACTGTCGCGATCATCCCCGCCCGAGGCGGATCGAAGGGCGTGCCGGGCAAGAACCTGCGCCGCGTGGGCGGCCTGACGCTCGTCGAGCGGGCTGTTCGAGCGGCGGCCGCCGCAGAGGGCGTCGATCTCGTCGTGGTCAGCACCGATGACGCCGAGATCACCCGCGTGGCCGAGACCGCGGGCGCACGGGTCGTCGCGCGCCCCGCTGAGCTCTCAGGCGACACAGCCACTTCCGAGAGCGCACTGCTGCACACGCTCGACGTGCTCGCAGCCGAGGGCGAGAGCGTCGGCACCGTCGTGTTCGTGCAGGCCACCTCGCCCTTCATCCCCAGCGGCGGCATCGCCGAAGCGGTCGCGCACATCGCCGCCGATCGCTACGACAGCGTCTTCTCGGCATTCGAGACGTACGGCTTTCTCTGGGGGCGGGATGCCGATCAGCACGCCGTCGCGATCAACCATGACGCCTCGCACCGCCCGCGTCGGCAGGATCGTGAGCCGCACTACCTCGAGACCGGGGCCTTCTACGCCTTCACCGCCGACGGCTTCCGCGCCGCCGGACACCGCTTCTTCGGCCGTGTCGGCATCGTCGAGGTGCCCGAGGCGTCGGCGATCGAGATCGACGACGAGCACCAGCTGGCGGTCGCGAGCGCCCTGGCCGCGCTGAGCGACCCCGCACAGACCGTGTAGCCGGCATCCGGCGGGGCCGGAGACCGACGCGGCATCGGGCGTCGGCCCCCATCCGCGCACCGACGCGACGTCGACGGCCAGACCGTCGCTCAGCCTTCGGCAGACGGCCACCATCCCGATCCCGTCGGTTCACCTGGACTGCGTAGACCAGGAGGACACGACCGGAGACGGAGGTCCTCATGATCGTCAGCATCGCAGACCGCGTGAACGGCCGGGCCGGCGCATGACCTTCCCCGGCAGCAGGCCGCCCCGGTTGAGGGTCGTGGCGATCGGCGACGCGGACTCCTTCGTGAAGTGGGCAGCCCATCTCATCGACCAGGTCGACGACATCAGCCAGCACCTGCTGCTGGTGCACACGCCGCTGGTCGTCAGCGACGCGCAGCGGGATGCCGCGGTCGCCGGTACCCGATTCGCCGCCGACTCCGCGTCGATCAGCCGCATCGCGTTCGCCGACATCGCCGGCTGGCTGGCGAAGGACGCCCCGGACGTCGTCGTGCTAGCCGGCCGTGCGCCGTTCGTGCGCCTGCTCGGCCGCGAGATCGATCGACTCCCGCGTCGGCCCATCGTGGTGAGCGGCCTGCCCGGCATGTCGATCCCCGCGCTGCGCGGAGCGCTCGAGTACCGCCGGCACTGCGACCTCATGGTGGTGCACTCGCACCGCGAGGTCACCGCGTACTCGCGCCTGGGACGGGCCCTGGGCGTGACCGTTCCGGTCGCGCTCGCGACCCTGCCGTTCGCCACGCCCGCTCGCGCGACCACCGCCGGCACCGACCTCGTCTTCGCCGCGCAGGCCCTCGTGCCGGCCGACCGCGCCGAGCGCCGGCGGATCGCCGAGATCCTTCGCCTCGCAGCGGTCGCCGATCCGTCGCGCCGCGTGGTCGTCAAGCTGCGCTCGCGGCCGGGTGAGGTCGAGGCGCACCAGGAGCGCGACGGCTACACCGACCTGCTCGAGAACGCCCCCGAGAACCTCGTCTTCTCGTACGCCCCGATGTCGGAGGCGCTGAGCACGGCCGAGGGCCTCGTCACGGTCAGCTCGACCGCGGCGATCGAGGCCATGGCCGCGGGAGTTCCCGTCATCGCGCTCGACGACTTCGGCATCAGGCCCGACCTGCTCAACCACGTCTTCGAGCACAGTGGCCTGCTCGGCAGCGCCGATGAAGTCGTGGCGCGCCGATTCCGGCATCCGGATGCCCGGTGGGCCGCGACCAACTACTTTCACGACTCGCGCGACTCGCGCTGGTGGGAGGAGGTGCGCCGGCTCGTCGCGCAGCGACGACGAGGCGCCCTGCCCGCCCGCACCGTCCCCGCTCCGCGCGGGGGTGCCCTGCACGCCGCCTGGCACCGCCGGATCGTTCTCGGCGACGTCGACCGCACCCTGTCGGGGCGCATCGCCGGCGTGGTGGTGACACCGGTCATCTCCGCGCTGACTGCGCTCAAGCGCCGTCGTCGGCGACCGGGGGTTCCGGATGCCATGGCCGCCGACTTCACGCTTGCGCCGAGTCCTCTCGCGGAGCCGGTTCGCCGCCGGTCGGCGGCATCCGCCCCGATCGGGTAGACTGTTGTGGTTGTCTGCCCGTCGGCGTCCATTCGGGACGCCGCGACAGACGACGTGCTACACACCCTCCTGCTTCCGGGAAAGTCCCGGGAGCCGTTCTAGTCCGAAGGAGGTGGGTAAGTGACGCACCAGTACGAGCTCATGGTCATTCTGACCCCCGAGCTGGACGAGCGCCAGGTTGCCCCCAACCTCGACAAGTTCCTGAAGGTCATCACCAACGATGGTGGCTCGATTGACAAGGTCGACATCTGGGGCAAGCGTCGTTTCGCCTACGAGATCAACAAGAAGAACGAGGGCATCTACGCCGTCGTCAACTTCACCGCCACCAGCGAGGCCACGGTCGAGCTCGACCGTCAGCTGAAGCTGAGCGAGCTCGTGTTCCGCACCAAGGTCCTGCGTGCCGAAGAGGCACAGGCCATGGTCGCCGCCGAGGCCAAGCGCGCTGCCGAGAAGGCTGCCCGCAAGCCCAAGGTCGCGAAGGCCTAAGGCTCATGGCCGGCGAAACCGTCATCACCGTGGTGGGCAACCTCACCGCAGATCCCGAGCTGCGCTACACGCAGAACGGCCTGCCGGTGGCGAACTTCACCATCGCCTCGACCCCGCGCACGTTCGACCGTCAGGCCAACGAGTGGAAGGACGGCGAAGCGCTGTTCCTCCGCGCGTCGGTGTGGCGCGAGTTCGCCGAGCACGTGGCAGGCTCGCTGACGAAGGGCATGCGCGTCATCGCGCAGGGCCGTCTGCGTCAGCGCTCCTACCAGGACCGTGACGGCAACAACCGCACGGCCATCGAGCTGGAGGTTGACGAGATCGGTCCGTCGCTGCGTTATGCGACGGCACAGGTCACGCGGGCCGCATCCAACGGCGGTGGACAGTCGCGTCCGCAGCAGCAGCAGCAGGTCTCGGACGAGCCGTGGTCGACCCCCGGCTCCTCGAGCGCTGACGCCTGGAGCACTCCGGGCAGCTTCGGCGACGACACCCCGTTCTGAATTTCCGGATGCCCCGGCATCCGAATCTCATCTCTTAAGGAAGAAACATGGCTGGAAAGTCGAGCGGCGATCGCCGCAAGCCGCGGAAGGGTGGCAAGCCCACCGCTCCCGCGAAGTCCATCCGCGTTGGCGTCATCGACTACAAGGATGTCGCGACGCTTCGCAAGTTCATCTCGGAGCGCGGCAAGATCCGCGCCCGTCGTATCACCGGTGTCTCGGTGCAGGAGCAGCGTCTGATCGCCAAGGCGATCAAGAACGCTCGCGAGATGGCTCTCCTGCCCTACGCTGGCGCTGGCCGCTGAGGGGTACCGACATGGCAAAGCTGATTCTCACGAACGAGGTCGCCGGGCTGGGTAGCGCCGGTGACGTCATCGAGGTCAAGAACGGGTACGCCCGCAACTACCTCGTCCCCAAGGGCTACGCCGTGGCGTGGACCCGTGGTGGCCAGAAGCAGGTCGAGTCGATCCAGGCAGCCCGCAAGGCGCGCCAGATCCACGACCTCGACGAGGCGACCGCACTCAAGAACAAGCTCGAGGGCACCAAGGTGCGCCTGGTCGTCAAGGCCGGCGCCGAGGGTCGCCTGTTCGGCTCGGTGAAGACGGCCGACGTGGCCGACGCTGTCGCCGCCGCCGACCTCGGCTCGATCGACAAGCGCAAGGTGCACTTCACCTCGCCGATCAAGACGACGGGCGAGCACGAGGCGACGGTTCGTCTGCACGACGACGTCACCGCCGTGATCACCCTTCAGGTCATCGCCGCGAAGTAATCTCGCAGCATCCAGCAGGCCCCCGACATCTCCGGATGCCGGGGGCCTTCTGCATGCCTGGCGGTGCGCACTCGATCCTTCTCGACTTGGGCCGGGCGGCGCGGGCTGCCGGTGGGCATGCCGATGCGGCGGACGCGGCCGATGACGTCGCGTCCGCCGCAAGGGTTGTGCATCAGGCCGTGCGGGAGCGGCGGATCAGCGCCCCACCGATCAGCAGCATGAGTCCGGCCAGCAGAGCCAGCAGCGGAGCCATGTCACCACCGCCGGTCATCGCCAGCGCCGGCGCGCCGGTCGCCGCCGAAGCGACGGCCGGGTGACGCGGCGAGGTGGTGCCATCGGTTCCCGGGTCCGTGCCGGGGTCGGTGCCCGGGTCCGTGCCGGGGTCCGTTCCGGGGTCCGTTCCGGGGTCCGTTCCGGGGTCCGTTCCGGGGTCCGTGCCCGGGTCGGTGCCAGGATCCGTGCCCGGGTCGGTGCCAGGATCGGTTCCCGGATCCGTGCCGGGGACATCGACCGTGCTGTCTCCGATCACCGCGATGGCGTTGCCGCCGATCGTGATCGGCGCCGTGATCGGCAGCAGCACCTGTGTGCCGCCGAGCAGCGAGCCTTCACCGCTGGTGATGGCCCCGATCGTGCCGGGTGCCGCCGGCGAGCCGGAGGAGCCGCCGGTGACGGCCGATTCACCCAGCACCGAGATGGCGTTTCCTGTGACGGTGACGGGGGCGGTGATCGGGGCGATGACCTGGGTGCCGCCGAGGATGCTGTCGCTGCCGTCGGTCGTCGCGTCGATGGCGGGTGCCTCTGCGGGTGCGGGTGCGCCGTTGGAGGAGCCGCCGGTGACGGCCGATTCGCCCAGCACCGAGATGGCGTTTCCGGTGACGGTGATCGGGGCGGTGACCGGAGCGATGACCTGGGTGCCGCCGAGGATGCTGTCGCTGCCGTCGGTCGTCGCGTCGATGGCGGGTGCCTCTGCGGGTGCGGAGCTGTCGGCCGTTCCTCCCGATACGGCCGATTCACCCAGCACCGAGACGGCATTGCCTGTCACCGTGATCGGCACGTTCACCGAGATGAGACCCTGCGTACCGGACAGCAGACCGTCCGACCCCGACGTCGTCGCGGTCGCAGCCGGAGCAGACGCGGGGGCCGGGGCAGGGGCCGGAGACTCCACGGCTGACGTGCCGAGCACGCTCACCGCGTTGCCCGACACCGTCACCGGCGCATCGACGGCGATCAACGCCTGCGTGCCGGATGCCACCCCGTCGTCCCCACTTGTCTCCGCGACGGGCGCGGGTGCGGGAGCCGGTGCAGCTGCAGGTGCGGCAGCGGGGGCCGAGGCGACCACGCTGGTGCCGAGCACCGATACGGCGTTGCCGACGACGTTCACCGGCGCGGTGATCGGAGCGAGGATCTGCGTGCCCGAGAGGAGACCATCGTCTCCGTCGGTCTCGGCCGCATTGGCGGCCGATGCGCCGAGCAGCGAGACGCCACCGGCGAGGAGTACGCCCCACAGGGCGTACTTGACGTGCTTGTTCATGAGAGAAACTCCTGATCTGTTCGAGATGAAGACCGCACGGTCGTGCGGCCGGGCATGCCGATGCACGATCGGCCGCCCTCTCGTCAGTCAGGAGAGACGTCGGTGCTGCCCGCCGGAGACGGTGGCAGCGCGGCATCCGCGGGGATGCCCGAGCGCGTCGACATCGCCTGGATGACGCGCGCTGAAGAAGGACCGTCCGAGCTCGCGCCCGGTGCGGGTCCGCCGCCGCCGCTGGCGGACGACGTCGCGACGGCAGGCGCCAGCGCGGGTGCGACGGCGGGGCTGTGAGACGGCGTGAACTGTCGCGCTCCGACGTCTTGGGGGAACCTCGCGCCTGCGCCGCGTTCGGACGAGAACGGGCCGGATGCCGCGGACTGGCGCGCGGCCTCGGGCACCGGAGGAACCACGGAGCCGACGATGACGTCGACGGCGGATGCGGGCCCCTCATGCGGCGCCGGCGGCAGCTCGACTCCCGGCTTCGCCGGCTCATCGGTGCCCGGGATGCTCGGCTGGAGGCCGTCGACGATGGGATCCACGGTGCTGTCGACCACCGGAGGAACGACCGCGAGAACCCCGTCCACACCGGTCGCGACCTCGTCGACGAGGTCGGTCGCCCCGAGTCCTTCGAGCACCGCACCGATCACGGGGACGTCGCCGACGGCATCCGTCACGGGCGTCACGATGGCGCTCACGGGAGACGACGAGGCGATCTCTCCAACGGTCTCGGTGACGGCTGAGACGGTGCCGCCGGCCTGAGAGACGGTCTGCGCCACGGGTGCGCCGACGATCGGAACCTGCGCCACCGATCCGGTCGTCTTCGCGACGACCTTCTCGACCGTCTGGACCACCGGGGCGGCGGCCTGCTCGACGGTCGACGTCGTCGTCTGCACGACCGGAGTGACGACATCGCCGATGGTGTCTCCGACGAGAGAGGTGAGCCCGGAGAGGGGAGCGGCCGGCTCATCGTCGGCCCTGGCCTCATCGCCACCGGTGAACGCTGTCAGCAGCGCCCAGGCGAGCACGAGGAAGGCGCCCCAGAGGTACACCGCTGGTATGCGGCGCCCGGTGGTCTCCAGGTGCATGATCGTGATCCCCATCGCATCCGATATTTCGGCCTACTTGGGCGTGACGATACCGCACGGCGGTCGGGTCGTCCACCCCCTGTGCACGCGTGATCTGGAAGCAGAAGTGCGGCGGGTGTCTCGCGAAGTGGGAGCGAGACACCCGCCGCGGCGGAGGCAGGAAAGCCGATCCGCCATCAGGGCGTCATGGAGAGGGGGTCCATGACTGCCCGAGATGCCGACCGCTGGTGAGACCGGGGAGAATCACCGGCAGGTTCGGCATCGGCCGTCGGCGGCGCCGAGCCCTCCCCCGAAGGCGGGCGCTCGGCCGACGGGAGTCGTCAGGCCGGGATGCTGCGGCAGGCGCCCGTGCGGGCGCGATGCGCGAGTGCGCGCATAAGAGCTCCAGAGTGAGTGGGACTGCGGATCGTGGGAGTCCGGAGCTCAGTCGGGAGGGCAGTCGGTGGCCGCGGCCGGACCGACGGGGAGTCGATCGTCGTCGTGGACGACGGACTCGAGGCGGGATGCGTGGTGGCTCGAGGCGGCGTCGTCGACGACGCCCGCGAAGAGCAGCAGCGAGGAGGATCCGGATGCCGATGCGCCGCCGCCCGAGACAGCCGCGCTCAGCGAGAACGAGGGCGCCTGGTCGTCCAGAGGCGCGGACTCCGGCGTCGCCTCGATGACGGTCGCGGTCGAAGGGGCCCCGGTCGAGGCGATCGCACCGGCCCATGTCGCAGGCACGGTCGCACGGAGCGCCCGGCTGGTCGACTGCACACCGTCGCGAGTATGGCGGGCTGAGCCTTCGGAGGTGAGCGCGGTCATGAGCGCGTTCGCGCGCTCGCGCGCAGGCTGCGCAGCCCGGTCGGGCAGCATCTGGGGGCCTCTCAGCCCCTGGGCGCCTGGCAGCCCCTGGGCGCCTGGCCGTGCGGCGGCGCCGCGATCGACGAGGCCTGCCACGTGGTCGGCTGCGCGGGCGGCGGACGCGACGACGTCGTTCTTCGTCTTGGTGGTCTTCGGCTGCGGGGTGGTGGCGTCGCGCAGCTCCGCGAGGGTGGCGCGCGTCGAGGCGGTCGCGGGCCGTGCCGACGTGCTTGCGGCGGGCTTGTCGCTGACCGGACCGGTCGCGAGGCTCTTGAGCGCGGCGGTCAGTGGTGCCGACGTGGTCGCCATGGCCCTCTGCGCGCCGGCCGCAGAAGCCGCAGCCCCCCGAACGGGAGCGGGAGCGGCGGGAGCCGGAGCGGCCTGTGCAGGGGTGGCAGGGGTGGCAGGGGCCTGTGCAGGGGTGGCAGGAGCAGCAGGGGCCTGGGCAGGAGCGGCAGGAGCGGCAGGAGCCTGGGCAGGCGCAGCAGGAGCCTGTGCAGGGTTGGGAGCGGGAGCGGGCGCAGCCGCGGGAGGTGCGTTCCGAACGACCTGGACGGCGACCGGCTCCGCTGCAGTCGGTGCCGCAGTGCGGACCACGGAAGACGGCAGAGCGGGAGCCGCTGCGGACGCAGGGGGGCCTGCCGGTGGGACATCCGGTCGTTCTGCGGCTGACGCCTGCGAAACCCCGAGGATCGACGAGAGCAGCACCCACGCGAGAACGCCGAGACCACACCACAGCCACAGGCTGCGGCGATCTGCTGATGCGAATCGCACGGTCTGTCTCCCCGGTGAGTCGCCCTATGTCGGCGGACGTTACTCGATCGTGCGAATCTACCCCGGCGGGGGCGAGAAGTCCACACGGGGGAGCGCGATCGGCGCGCGCCGCGCCCGGGACGAACTCGCACTTGACTTTCCCCAGGTTGTGCACATTCGACCACCTGACGAACAAACCTTAAATCTCACGTTGAAACGGAATTCCGTCCACAGGGTGGGGATCACGGAAAAAGCTGGTCAAGAGGGATAAATTCGTGGGGGAGTGAAACTCTCCACCATGTTGTCCACAGTCGTTCTGCACAGACACTCGGGAGTTCTCCGCACACTCTCCACATAGTTATCCACAGGGGTGGTTGCATGGGGATAACTCCGCTCCTAGCTTGGGGGAGACCGGATGTCGGTAGTGGGTGTTTCGCTTGTGCCTGCGAGCGGCGCACGCAGCCGGTCGCTGTAGCCGATGACGATGATCGAGTCGAGTCGGCCGGGAGGAGCACGGTGTCGATCGCAGATATCTCAGACGAGCGTCTTGGCGGTACGCGCGCCCCCGAGCGGACCCCTCCGCACGACCTTCTCGCCGAGCAGAGCGCGCTGGGTGGAATGCTGCTCTCGAAGGACGCCGTCGCCGATGTGATCGAGACGCTCAAGGGCGCCGATTTCTACGTGCCCAAGCACGAGCTGATCTTCGAGGCGATCCTCTCGCTGTACTCGCACGGCGAGCCGACCGATGTCGTCGCCGTCACAGACGAGCTGATCAAGACCGGCGAGCTGGGGCGCGCGGGCGGCGCCGACTACCTGCACACGCTCACATCGATCGTGCCGACCGCGGCGAACGCCGGCTACTACGCCGGGATCGTCTCCGAGCGGGCGATCCTGCGGCGCCTGGTCGACGCGGGCACGCGCATCGTGCAGCTCGGCTACGCGGGCGAGGGCGATGCGACCGACATCGTCAACAACGCGCAGGCCGAGATCTACTCGGTCACCGGCTCCGAGACCGCCGAGGACTACGTGCCGCTCACCGTGGCCGTCGATGCCGCCGTCGAGGAGATCGAGGCCGCCAACGGCCGTGACGGCACCATGACCGGCATCCCGACCGGCTTCCGAGAGCTCGACGAGCTGACCAACGGCCTGCACGGCGGTCAGATGATCGTCGTCGCCGCGAGGCCTGCCATGGGCAAGTCGACGCTGGCTCTGGACTTCGCCCGCGCGGCGTCCATCGGCCACAACGAGCCGTCGATCTTCTTCTCGCTCGAGATGGGCAAGAGCGAGATCGCGATGCGCCTGCTCAGCGCCGAGGGTGCGATCCCGCTGCAGAACATGCGAAAGGGAACACTCGATCCGCGTGACTGGACCACCGTCGCCGCGACTCGAGGGCGCATCAACGACGCACCGCTGTACATCGACGACAGCCCCAACATGACCCTCGTCGAGATCCGCGCCAAGTGCCGCCGGCTCAAGCAGAAGGCGGGGCTTCGCCTCGTCGTGATCGACTACCTGCAGCTGATGACGAGCGGCAAGCGCGTCGAGTCGCGTCAGCAGGAGGTCTCG
This sequence comes from Microbacterium esteraromaticum, assembly GCF_014084045.1. Lineage (NCBI taxonomy): Bacteria > Bacillati > Actinomycetota > Actinomycetes > Micrococcales > Microbacteriaceae > Microbacterium > Microbacterium esteraromaticum. The sequence continues at coordinate 1,132,255 of NZ_CP043732.1, read as the reverse complement.
GAGTTCTCGCGGGCGCTCAAGCTGCTCGCGAAGGAGCTGCAGGTGCCGGTGATCGCGCTGTCGCAGCTGAACCGTGGCGCAGAGCAGCGTGCCGACAAGAAGCCGGCGATCAGCGACCTGCGCGAGTCGGGCTCGATCGAGCAGGACGCCGACATGGTGATCCTGCTGCACCGCGAGGCCGCCTACGACAAGGACATCCGCCCGGGCGAGGCCGATCTGATCGTCGCCAAGCACCGAAACGGTCCCACCGCGACGATCACCGTCGCCTTCCAGGGCCACTACTCCCGATTCATGGACATGGCCCCGGGCGACTTCGGCGGCGGTGGCGGCGACTTCAACTGAGCCGCCGGCACGACGCGGACGAGGGCCCTGCGGGTGATCCTCCACCCGGGATCGTCATCGAATGCGATGGCCGATATCCGCCAGCGATGCACGGGACGATCCCGGATCGTTGCCTGTGTGAGTCCCGATACCTTCGTCGCACTGCTGCTGTTCCTGTTTCCACTCGCATACAGCCCCGGCCCCGGCAACGCCTTCTTCGCAGGGATCGGCGCATCGAGGGGGCTGCGCGCGGCTCTTCCTGCGCTGACGGGCTATCACGCCGCGACGTTCGTCGTGACCGCGGCCCTCGGGCTCGGGATGGGCGCGACCCTCCTCAATGACCCCGTGGTCGCGAGGACTCTCGCGGCGCTCGGGGGCGTATACGTGCTGTGGCTGGCGTTCGCGTTCCTCCGCTCGGCGGTGTCCGGGCCGAAGACGGGTATGTCCGATGCCGGACCGACGCGGATCGGATTCTGGTCCGGGGTCGTGGTGCTGGTGCTGAACCCGAAGGCGTACTACATCATCGCCGTCATGTTCACCCAGTTCCTCCGACCTCCGGCGAACGACGACGTGGCGACGACCTTGGCGCTCACCGCCGTCTTCACGATCAACAACCTGGTCGCGTTCATCGTCTGGGTGCTCGGCGGTAGCGCGCTGGCGATGCTGTTCCGCGGCGAACGGTCCACGCGCTGGATCGACGGCCTGTTCGCGGTGACTCTGGTGGGCGTGGCGATCTGGATGGCCGTCCCGATCTTCGCGCCGAGCTGAGACAGGAAGCGACGATCGGCCGACCCCACCCCCTCGGTGTCAGCGAACGCCGGATGTCAGGCGATCTCGACGGCCGTGCTCTCGGCCGGCTCCGGTTCGCGCGTCTTCCTGCGTGCCCAGCGCACCGGCAGATCGTCACCGTCCCACACCTGGATGATGCCCCACACGGCCGCGGTGACCGGAACGGCGAGCACCGCGCCGATGAGCCCGCTGAGCGCGGTGCCCACGGCGAGGGCGACCAGGATGACGAACGCGTGCAGCTTCATCGTGCGCCCCATCAGGAAGGGCTGGAGCAGGTTTCCCTCCAGCTGGTTGACGAGCACGACGACTCCGACGACCAGCAGCGCGTTCACCCACCCGTTCGCGACCAGGGCGACGAGGGCGGCCAGCACCCCGGCCAGCGTCGCACCGACGATGGGGATGAATGCCAGCAGGAACACGAGGACGGCGAGCGGGATCGCCAGTGGCACCTGCAGGATCAGCAGGCCGATCAGGATGCCGACGGCGTCGACGAGCGCCACCGTCGCGGTTCCCCGCACGTACGAGCCCAGCACGCCGACGGTCTTCGCGCCGATGCGGCGCGCGCGGCGCTCGCTCTCGCCGCGGAACGGGCGCAGCAGGAACTCCCACATCTGCGGGCCGTCCTTGAGGAAGAAGAAGAGGATCGTGACCAGCAGCACGAACCCCGTGACGAAGCTGGCGACCGCGCCGACTCCGGCCAGGGCACCCGAACCGAACTGCGCGCTGGTGACGAAGTCGGTGAGCGTCTTCGTCCACTCCTCGAGCTGCTCAGGGGTGAACAGCTGGAAGGGCAGCGTGTTGGTCCAGTCGATCAGGTGATCGATGCCCTCCTGCGCCTGCGCGTACAGCTCATCCCACTGAGTGCGCACCGCCCAGACGATCAGCCAGCTCAGGGCGCTGAGGACGGCGACGATGGCGAACAGGGTGATGATGGTTGCCGGCAGGTCGGGAACGCGACGTCGGCGCAGCCAGTTCATCGCGGGTGCGAAGGCGCAGGCGAGGATGAGCGCGATGGCGAGCGGGATCGTCACCAGGGTGAGGTACTGGATGACGAACACGATGCCGGCTGCCACGGCGACCGTGACGATGATCTGGATCGATCGGATGCCGAGGCGGCCGAATCCGTCGGCCCAGAGGCTCCATGGCGCGCGGCTCGCGCGGAGGTCGAGGGTGGTCGGGTCGAGCTGGACGCGTCGTGGGCGATCGCTGCTGAACAGGGCCATGCCGTGAGCCTAAGCGGCGCTCACTCCTCGCTGCGCATGATTGACCGCGCGGCGCGAATGCGGCACACTGCCCGCCTGATGACGAGCATCGCGATCACGGATCGACGATGTCGAAGACCCCGCCGCCGCCGCGCGGCAAGGACGGGTCGCGGTTCGGGTCGACGACGTCGACCGGGTCGCTGAAGGCCGGTCCGGCGTACCAGTCGGCGTCGATGACGGCGAATGAGAACGGGTACCACCCGTCTGCGAACATCCTGATCCGGCGGACCGCGTGGCCGTTCTCATCGAGGGTGACAGTCGCATCGGTCTTCGGCGTCGACACCCAGACGGTTCCGTTCGGGGGCCCGGTGATCGAGACCACGATCCCTGTCGTCTGGGCTTCATCGAGCGGGATCGGTCCATCGATCTGCTCGAAGCCCTGCACGGCCGGCGGCTGCACGACGATCGTTCCGGTCGTCGCGAGCGACTGCTCCGTGGCGCTGTACGCCCACACCGCGTAGTCGTACGATCCGGCGTCGAACGCCAGCGGGCGCGTGTCGAAGCTCCATGACCCATCCGGCTCGACGTCGATCTCATACCTCTGCGATGCGAAGTCGATCGCCACGGCGTTGCCGGGAGCCGTTTGACCGGTGATGAACGGTGCGGTGTATCCGGTCACATCTGTCGGCGAGGTGACCCCGGGTGTCAGTGCCGGTTCGCCCCCCGGCTCCTCGCTGGGCCCGGGCACCTCCGGGCCGGCGGGCGCGGGTGCGACCGGAACGTACTGGCCCGCCGGAGCTTGGTCGAACTCGATGGACTCGATGTTCGGATCCGTGTTCCCGCGCCCGAGCGCCGGGGGCTCAGGCGACGGCGTCGGTGTGGGCGTCGCAGGAGGCAGGGGGTCTATGCGGTCGAGGGGGAGCTCGGATGGAGTGGATGCCGGGGTCGGCGCGGTGGCTGTCTCGGGTCGTGCGGCGTCGGCTTCGCCCGGATTGAGGAAGAAGGAGCCGAGGAGGATGCCGCCGACCGCGAGCACCCCCGCGGTGACCACGAGCACCCCAGCGCCGGTGGAGAGCAGGCCGGCGATCCCCACGCCCGCTCCGGCGATGATGACGCCGGAGGCGACCGCGGTGGTCGGTGCCAGCGCGCCGGCACCGGGAAGGGCGACGCTGAGAGCGCCGAAGCCGGCGGCCGAGAGCGTGACGCCCTGCAGCCGGCGTGCGTCGGTCTGAAGACTCACCAGAAGGTCGCTGCACACGCTGCAGGTCTCGAGGTGCGGCGCGATCTGCAGAGTGAGCACCTCGTCGTTGGGGTCGGAGAGGTGCCTCGGGAGAAGACGGGCCACGTGCGTCTCGTCGTCGCGCAGCAGCACGGGCACCTGCCGGCTCAGCCATTGGAGTCTCAGCCCGGATCGCGCCCGCCGGTGCAGAGCCGAGACCGCGTTCGGCTTGATGCCGAGTTCTCGGGCGATCTCGGGTCGCGCGACCTCGGCGACCTCCGACAGCCAGAGCACCTTCTGCCAGCGCTCCGGCAGGTCCTGGAATGCGCCGAGCAGGTCGCTCGCGTCGGACTCCCGCTCGACCAGACTCAGCCCGTCGCTGAAGTCGACCGCATCGGCCTCGGCCCATTCATCGAACCTGCTGGCCTCCTTGCGCCAGCGGATCGCGGTGTTGCGGATGACCGCCTTGAGGTACGAGCGGAAGGCGAAGTCCGGGCCCTTGCTCGTGGTGGTGACCTGCTGATAGATCGCCAGCAGCGCTTCGGAGGCGAGGTCCTCCGCGCGCGACGGCAGCATCCGGCGCGAGTACCGCAGCGCGGCACCGATGTGGCGTTCCCACAGGACCACGTACGCATCGCGATCGCCGTTTCGCAGCTCGCGAAGCAGATCCGCGTCGCTCCGAGGATCCTCCATGGCGCTCCCTTGACCCCTCTCGTGCCCCATAGCGATGATATGGGGATCCGAGATGGATGGCGATGGAGCGCGAGAGAAGCGCTAGGCGGCGGCCTTCACCGGGCGCCCGGGTCGAGGGCATCCGTGATGCGCTTCACCACCATCCAGGCGAGAGCGGCGGCGGCGATCCAGAGCACGTCGCCCGCGATGGCGACGCTGATCGCGGCGCTCAGCGCTGGCACCGTCTCCGCGGCGTTCGTCATGTTGGTCGAGATCACGTACGTCAGGCTCGACGCGATCCACAGCGCCCACCATCCGCCCAGAAGGCCGCCGCTCACGGGGGCGTTCGCGCCGCGCACGATGTCCTTGACGTTCTGGAACGGGAACCACCACGCCACCACCGGGATGAACCACGATCCGACGTGCCATCCTGGCGAGCGACGCAGCGCCGCCGGCGGAACCGATGACGCGGCGCGATGCTGCCAGATGAGCCAGCAGACTCCCGCGGCGATCGTGATGAGGCTCGTGACCCCGGCGAGCAGCAGCGACACGGCGTCGTACGACTGCAGGGCGTCGATCCCGACGAGGCCGGAGGAGAAGGCGCCGAGCGACGAGACGCCCCAGAACTCGGTCGCGATCGCGATCAGTGTGGCGACGGCCGATGCCACGATCAGCCAGCGGGTCGCCGCCCCGATCCCGCGCAGCGGTCGCAGACCGACCGGCTGGGGTGCGACGGGTGCCGCGTACGCGAACTGGCCGGGCGACGGCGGGTGAGCGGGGGCGCCGTACGCGGGGACGGGCATCTGCGGGTAGCCGGGATCGCCGTAGACGGGAACCGACGGCTGGGGGTACGTCGGTTCGCCGTAGAGCGGCGAGGTCGGCGGTGCGGGCGGCGGCGCGTACGCCGGAGGTGCCGGCGTAGTCTGCGCATCGGCGGTGGGCGGCTCGGCCGGCGCGGCCGCGGGGTCAGGTGCTCCGTGCGGATGGCGCGGTGGCTCGGGCGGCGGAGGAGGGGGAGTGAGATCGCTCATGGGGAATCCTTCGGCTCGGCGTTGCCCGAACAGTATCAGCCGCCTTCACCGGCAGACAGGGCCTGGCGCTACGACTCCGCAGGTTTCGTCGGCAGCTGAGGACCGTGGTTCCAGGCGAGGATCGCCGGCTGCTCGCGCGCGAATCCGAGCACCGAGACCGACCCGGCGTCGAGCGAGATCGACGCCCCGAACCGCGGAGCCTGGCGCAGGAAGACGGCGGTGAGGATGCGCAGGTAGTGGCCGTGCGCGACGAGGGCGACGTCGCCGGACGCCATCGCCGGCAGCACCCTCGTCAGCACCCGGGACGCCCGTGCCGCGACCTCCTCGACCGTCTCGCCGGGCGTCTCGCCGCGGATCACACCGTGCGCGAAGGTGGTCCAGTTGTAGCCCAGCTCCGCGCGGATGTCCCTGGTGGTGCGGCCCTCGTACCCGCCGTAGTCCCATTCGACGAGCAGCGGGTCGATCCCGGCATCCAGTCCCGCCAGTTCTGCCGTGCGCCGTGCGCGCTGCAGCGGCGAGCTCAGCACGAGCCCGAAATCGTACCCCTTCACCAGCTCGCCGGCGGCGCGAGCGAGCTCCTCGCCGTGTTCCGTCAGCGGGATGTCGGTCAGCCCGGTGTGCCTGCCGGTGCGCGACCACTCGGTCTCGCCGTGCCGCAGCAGCACGAGCTTGCCCTGCGGGGCATCAGGAGCGGGGTGATCGGGCAGCTGGTCGACGGCATCCACACTCTCACCGTAACCCGCCACCTGGTCAGATCCGCTCGGCGAGCACGCGCGCGGTCGCAGCCGGGTCGGGTCGGTGCATGATCGATTCGGGCACGACGACCAGCTCGGCACCAGGGATCTGAGAGGCGAGACGATCCGACGACGCGATCAGGAACGGGAAGGTCTGCTCGCCCCTCAGCACGGTCACGGGCACCGCCACCCCGAGCAGCGCGGCATCGGGCCGCCGCACGCGCGAGGTGAGATTCACGTCGTACACCGTGGACTGTCCGAGCGGTGCGAGGGCGGCGAGCATGCCGTTCGTCCGACCCGCGTCGACCATCTCGCGGGGCAGCCCGACCGCGTCGAGCTGGAAGGTCGCCACAGCCTCATCCGGGCGGCCGTCGTCGACCAGAGCCTGGAGGCGGTCGGCGAGGTCCGGCCCGTGGCCGGAGCCGTCGAAGTCGATCGGCGGCTCGGAGAGGAACAGCGCGCCCGTCGCCACGCCGCGCGATGCCGCATACAGCGCCAGCACGGCTCCCGACGAGTGCCCGAGCACGGCATCCGCCCCGCCGGCGGCGGAGATGACGGCGGCCAGGTCGGCCACCTCGTCATCCGGGCCCGACCCCGTGCGGTCGCCGCTGTCGCCACGCGCCCGCCGGTCCCAGGTGACGGCGCGAAAGCCGGCGTCGGCCAGTGCCTGAGCCAGGGGAGCCGCGTCGGCCGCGGTCGAGAGCGCGCCGTTCACGATCACGACGGTGCGACCGTCGCCTCGGGAGGAGTACGCGATGGGAGTGCCGTCTGCAGAGTTCGCGATGGTCATGCGCCCATCAGAACACGAGCGTCCGACAAACGGGCTTCACGGCACGAGCACGCGCGCCGCCTGCGGAAGACGGGTGCGCACGTCGAACGCCTCGACCGCGCCCAGCGGCCTGGCCCCGGGTATCCCGCCGCGCAGCACCGTGCGCAGCGAGCTGCGGCGCACCACCGCGACCAGCACGCCGCGCACGGAGCCGAGCACGGTGACGGCCTCGTCGAGCTGCTCGTCGGGCAGGATCAGGATCGCCCCGGCGAACCGCACCCGCGCTGCGCGGGAGATCGTCCGCACCCGGGCGAGGAGATCCGCGACGGGCGTCTCCCCGCCGACGCCCGTCCCGATCACCTCGCCCTGACGGAACCGCACGGGGTCGCCGAAGTCCTCGGATGCGAGCCCGTAGAGCCCGGCCGGCCCCAGCACCGCGTGCGACAGCTTCTGCGCGGCATCCGATCCGGCGACCAGATCGTGCCAGGCCGTGAACCCGATGCCGAGGTCGTCGATCGTCGACGCCGTCGCCTCCTCGGCGAGCGCCTCCGCGAGCATCCGCCTCGCCTGCCACGGCGCCGAGCGCACGGTGACGGGATCCACCGCCTCGCGCGCCGTGACGGCTCGGCCGAGGTGCTCGGTCAGCAGCTGCAGGTACCGCAGGCGATGCCATGCGCCGGCCGTGCCGTACGACTTCGTGCCCGGCCTGGTGCCGGAACGGCGGCCGGATGCCGACGGCGCCGCCCATGCGCCGCTGCTGCGGTCGTATCGGGCCCTGGCCTCGGGAGTGCCGATCAGCTCCCACGCCCGCTGCACGCGCACGAACAGCGCGGCGTCTCCGCCCGTGTCAGGGTGCGTCTGCCGCAGCCGCAGCCGGTATGCGCGCCGCAGCTCATCGTCATCGGCGCTCGCCGCGACCCCGAGGAGCTCGTACGCGGATGCCGAGAGCGGGCCGTCGAACGTCACCCTCACACGTTAGACCGGCGCGACGAGCTCCGAGAAACCACCCCACTCGTGAGTGACCGCATCACTCGTGAGAGACCGCGGGCTCGCCCTTCAAGAACTCCAGCGCCGCCATCCGGAACGCCTTCGCGCCCGGGGCGTTGAAGTGATGACGCCCCGGGATCTCGAAGAACGTCGCCTGCGGCGCAGCCTCGGCGAGCCGGCGCGAGCCGGCGAGCACCGCATCCTGCTCTCCCGTCGCGAACAGCACCGGCTGCTGCGGCGCGTGCGCGGTGTCCGGATCGATCGAGCGGGAGTCGCGCATCCCCTCGGCCAGCGCGAGCAGCGCATACATGTCGTTGCCGGGCACCCGCTCGGCCAGGGCGACGTAGTTCTGCGTCACCGGGTCGGTCACCGGGGTGCCGTCGTCGGCGTACCGGCGCACCTGATCGGTGTCGAGCCTGTCGAGCGGGATGCCGTCCGGCACCCCTCCGAGCACCGCCCGCGGGATGCGGTCGGCGAGGTCGAGCGCCACCTGCCAGCCGACACGCGCTCCCAGCGAGTATCCGACGTACATGGCCTCGTCGATCAGGAACGTGTCGAGCACCGACTCGATGTCGCGCGCGAGGTTGCGCACCGTGTAGCCGGCCGATTCGTGCGGCTTCTGACTCGCGCCGTGCCCGCGCTGGTCGATGCCGAGGATGCGGAACCCCTCGCGCTCGAGCATCCGCACCCACCCGGTGTGCACCCACGTGTCGGCGGTGCTCGACGCGAACCCGTGCACGAGCACGAGCGCGGGTCCGTCTGGATCCCCCCACGAGTAGGAGGCCAGGGCTACGCCGTCGCCCACTTCGACGTACTGGGGATCGGGCAGCTTCGTGAGTGCGGAGAGGATGTCGACCACCCTCCCATCATGCTCCTGTCAGCACTACGGAAGGGTGATCGTGAACCCTCCGCCCCGTACGCGCACGGATCGTCCTCGCGCCGCCTGCCCGTGCTGCGAACCATCCCAGCCGTAGGTGCGTCCGTCTCCTTCGGCGAGCGGGGCGTGTTGCCGGTCGGTCGCTGTGCTGTTCGCATAGAGCACCGCGTCACCGGCTGCGGTCTCGTACACCGCCGTGGTCACCAGAGGCTGCACGACCAGGGCATCCAGGCGCACGTCTCCGCGGCTCGTGCACCGCACCACCGCACGCTCCAGCGACTCGCCGAGCAGCTGCGGCACCAGCATCCCGTCCGCCTCGGTCAGCCCGCGCGTGCCGGTGCCGCCGGCCGGAGTCGTCTTCGTCCAGGTGCGCCCGCCTGCCCGCACCTCCCACACCGCGTCGCCGACATCCGTCGCCTGGCGCCAGATGAGCCCGTGCAGCACGGCGGCCTCCGCCACCTCGAACTCGACCCACTCCCCCTCGGGCACCTGCACGTAGGCACCGCCCGACAGGTTCCCCTCGCCGGTCCACGCGCCCGTCGCGGGGCGAACCACCGTGCACCCGGGCGAGAGGGTCGCGTTCTCGGCGTCGATGGCGCGCAGGCCCGTGTGCGCCCTCAGCCCGGAGATCGACGTGGCGATCGCGGCGACGTCGGGGGCGCTGTCGAGCAGCAGCATGGTGAGCTGCCCGTGGATCGTCGACTCCGCACCCGAGTTGCGGTTGACCCTGCCGTCGGTCTCCACGCCGTCGAAGGTGACGCCGGTCGCCGGGTCGTACACGGGCACGCCGGCCGTGTTGGCTCCGAAGAACCACCCGGCGGCGAGGCCGGCGAGCACACGGTGCCCTGCGCCCCCGGCCTGCAGCGCTCCCGCGACCCGGCCATGCGCGCCGTACGCGATCTGGGCCTCGGCCGGCAGCGGCGCCCACGCGTTGGCGGGACCACCGCAGGTCAGCACGAGCGGGGTGAACCCGCCGGCGTCTCCGGCCGACGCGGACACCCACTCCCGCCTGCCGAGCAGCGAGCCGGCGGCTGCCAGCGCCTCTGGCGCGGCAGCTCCCCAGGCATGCCAGAAGCCGAGGGAGCCGGTCCACGGCAGCACCGCCCCGAACGGCCAGCCGCCGTCAGGATCCGTCGCCATGCTCGCGACGCCCTCGCCGTACGAGGCGAGCGCTCGCCGTATCCGCGCGTCGTCCGGCAGGGTGCGTGCCGCGGCGACGAGACCGAGCATGGCTTCGGCCGTGGCGTCCGCTCCGCCGGTGATCAGCCAGGCCGGCAGCTCAACGCCGTCGCTCTGCACGAAGGTCCCCACCTTCGACAGCGACTGACGCTGGAGGGCATCGAGGCACAGATGCAGCCGCTCGAGGAGGAAGGCCGCGAATGCGGCATCCTCCTTCCGGAAGGCCGCGCAGCCCTCTCCGAATGCCCAGACGGTGCGGGCGAGCCAGTACGACTCGGCCGAATCCGACGGATCGGGCAGCTCCACCGGGATCGCACTCGGGTTCAGCGTGCCGTCCGCCTGCTGCCACAGCACGACGTTGCCCGTGTTCGGCCCGTCGACGGTCTGTAGGTATGCGAGCGTCCTGAGCAGTTCCCGGGCGTCGTCGCGGCTGCGCTCGCCGCCGCCGGCCCGCCAGTCGCGCAGGAACACCACCGCTGCGCGGGAGATGTCGTCGGCGTTGTACGCCCCCTGCGTCCAGTGGCCCGTGGTCTCGTCGAGCGTTCCGCCGCCGACGCGGCGGAAACCGCCGGATCCGTCGGAGTCGGCGTAGGTCCACGGGGCGAGCGCCCGCGGCTCGGCCTCGATCTCGAAGGTGGTGTGCGCGTCGGTCGGTGCGAGCGGCACCTCGTCGAGCAGGAATCGCAGGTGGTCGAGGTTGGTCAGCCGCCCCGCTCCCGCATGTCGCGTCGGTCGTGCGGATGCCGTCTGCGCGGCGACGGCGGGCGCAGCGCCCGCCCCGGCGGTGATGACGGATGCCGCCCCGAGCGCGGAGGCGCCGGCTGCGGTCAGGAACCCGCGTCGCGTGGTCTCCATGATTCTCATTCCTCTCTCAGAGCCCTGCCCCAGGGCTGCTCGGGGTCGTGGATCGCGACGGCCAGCGTCGTGTCGGACTGGCCGTAGTACGCGAACCACTTCCCGTGGAACTTCACGAGGCCCTCCACGAAGGTCACGTTCGACACGAGACCGTTGAGGTCCTCGAAGGTCTGCGGCCTGAGCCACGGCTCCTGCATGCGGGCGATGACGCGGGTCGGCTCATCCGGATCGATCGCGATCTGGCCGCAGCGGTAGTCGACGTCGACCGAGCCGTCGTCGTGCACGGTGCGCGTCGCCCCGTTGGTGAGCATCAAGAGAAGGCCGTTGTCCGTCACGACGGGAGACGTGCCGATCTCCACGAGGGCCTCGTCCCAGGTGCCCGGTGTGGGCGAGTACATCGGCTCGGTGTCAGGCGTGCCTGGCGTCCAGTGGATGAGATCGTCGCTGGTGGCCCAGTAGATGCCGCCCTCGCCGAAGTACATCCACCACTTCCCGTGCATCCTCACCGGCACGATCACGCCGGCCTTCGACCAGTTGAACCCGCGCGGGTCCATGGTCTTGAACGTGTCGAAGTCGTCGAAGAGCGGGCCATGCCTCGTCCATTCGCGCAGGTCTGTGGAGGTGGCCAGGCACAGCTGGGCGCTGCGGCGATCCCAGCCCGTGTACGTGAGGTAGTAGGTGCCGTCGATGAGCGCGATGCGAGGGTCCTCGCAGCCGTAGCGCTCGTAGTCCTCGGCGGGGGAGAGGATCGGCTCGTCCTCGCGGGTGAAGTTCACCCCGTCGCGTGAGCGGGCCAGTCCGATGTGCGAGACGATGTCGTCGGCGTGGGCGCGGTACAGCAGCAGCACCTCGTCGCCGTCGACGAGAGCCGCCGGGTTGTAGAGGTTGGACGACTCCCAGCTCTCGCCGCGAGGCCGCAGGATGGGGTTCCCCTCGTAGGGGGTGAAGGGTCCGAGCGGGAAGGATGCTCCGGTGAACATGATGTCCTTTCTGAGACGCGTCGGGGGCGTCAGCCCTTGACGGCGGCCCCGAGATCGGTGGCGGTGAAGAAGCGCTGGAAGACGCAGAAGAGCACGACGACGGGCAGCGCGAGAGCCGTCGCGCCGGCGAGGATCGCGCCGTTCGGGTTGGCGGTCGACTGAGCGACGTTGGAGATGTAGTTCGCGAGCGAGACGGCCAGCGGCTGCAGCGAGGCGTCCTTCGTGATGAGGAACGGCCAGAGGAACTCGTTCCACGGGCCGATGAAGGTGATCAGCACCACGGTCACCAGCACCGGCCGGATCAGCGGCACAGCCACCGCGGTGAGCAGGCGCAGCTCGCCGGCGCCGTCGATGCGCGCGGCCTCGAAGATCTCGGCAGGCAGCGATTTGAAGAACTGGGTGAAGATGAACACCGCCGTCGTGTTGATCGCGAACGGCAGGATCATCCCGAGGTACGAGTCGCCCAGACCGTAGGTGCGCGTGATCTGCACGTAGAGCGGGATCATCAGCAGCTGGAACGGCACCATCTGCACGAGCAGCATCAGCACCCACAGCACACCGCGACCGCGGAAGTCGAGCCGCGCGAGGGCGTACCCCGCGAGCATCCCGAACACCACCGTGCCGAGCAGCACGCCGGCGGTGAAGATGAGCGAGTTCAGCAGCGAGCGGAGCAGATCGATGCGCGAGTCGATGTTCGCGAAGTTCTGCAGAGTCCAGCCGCCCATCGGCAGCAGCTCGTCCGGTGCGTTCGTCGGGTTCTCCTGGAACGCGCCGACGATCATGAAGTAGAACGGGAACACGAACACGATCGCCGCCAGCGTGAGCAGCGTCACGCTCAGCACGCGGGGGAGTCGTCGTCTGGCACGCATCATCGCTCCTGGGTGGCTCGGTTCGCGATCAGCGACAGTGCGCCGACCAGCACGACGAGGATCATCCCGATCGCCGCAGCGGTGTCGGGGTTCTGCTGCTGGATGCCCTGCTGATAGATCAGCAGCACGGGGGTGACCGACGCTCCGTCCGGTCCGCCGCCGCTGGTGAGCAGGTAGGGCTCGGTGAACAGGTTCGCTCCGGTGATGATCGACAGGATCAGCACGAGCGTCGTCGCGTTGCGCACCCCGGGGACGGTCACGTTCATGAATCGGGCGAACCCGCCCGCCCCGTCGGTCTCAGCCGACTCGTAGAGCTCCTTCGGCACGTTCTGCAGCGCGGCGAGGTACAGCAGGATGTAGAACCCGAGCTGCTTCCAGGTGACGTAGAGCGCGATCATCGGCATCGCCAGCGCGCTGTTCACCAGCCACGACGGCTTCGGGGCGAGATCGCCGAGGAAGGTGTTGATGAGCCCGTTGCTCGAGAACATCAGCATCCAGACGCCTACCAGCGAGACGCTGGCCGTCAGGTAGGGCACGTAGAAGGCGACCCGGTACGCCGCCACCCACCGGATGCCGCTGTTCAGCGCCGTAGCGAGGACCATCGACAGCACGACGGTGAGCGGCACGTTGATCACCAGGAACACGAGCGTGTTGCGGAACGCGTCGAACACCTTCGGATCGGTCATCACCTCGGCGAAGTTGTCGAAGCCCACGAACGGCCGCTCGGGTTCGACTCCGGGGGCGGTGAAGAAGTAGTCGTGGAACGCGATGTAGACGGCGAAGATCAGCGGGTACGCGAAGATCGCCAGCACGAACACGAAATACGGCAGGGCGAACAGGCCGCCCAGCGGCTGCGCACCGAGGATCCTGGTGCGCAGCCGCGTGCTCCGGTCGGTCATCGCGTCACTCGGCGACGATGCCGTCGATCTTCTCGGCGGCCTTCTCGAGGAACTCCGAGGTGGGCTCCTTGCCGAAGATCACCGATGCGGAGTACTCGTCGCGGAACGCCTGCCACGCCTCCACCGAGTTGGGGATGCTGGGCACATCGACCGTGTTCTCGGCCTGATCGGCGAAGGCGACGTAGTTCGGGTTCGCGTCGAAGTAGTCGGGGTAGGTGTCGCGCAGATCGGTGCGCATCGGCATCTGACCCGTCTTCTCGAGCAGCAGTCCGTCGTTCTCCTCGTTCGTCGCGAACTGCAGGAACTCCCACGCGGTGCCCTGGTTCTTGCACGAGGTGAACATCGAGATGCTCTTCGAGTCGGCGAAGGTCTTCGGGTTCTCCTGACCGTCCGATGTCGGCACCGGCATGAAGCCGACGTCGACGGTGTCGGCGTACGACGGGATCGCCCAGGGGCCGGCGAGCTGCATGGCGGTCGTGCCCGACGACATGGCGTCGTCTGTGGACTTCTCGTTCGGGGCCAGCTTCTCCTTGTAGACGGTCGCCCAGAAGTCGGCGACCTTCGCGCCCGCGTCCGAGTCGATGGTGGCCTTGCCGTCTTCGACCAGCATCGTGCCGTCGGTCTCGGCCAGGTAGAAGGGGTAGAAGTCGAACCAGGGCTGGTAGAACTCGCTCGTCGGAGCCGGCCAGATCGCGCTCTGCACGCCCGAGTTCACGATCGCGCGCGCACCGTCGAGGAATGCGTCGTACGTGTTCATCTTCGGGTCGTCGGCGTCGAGTCCGGCCTTGGTGAACAGCTCCTTGTTGTACATCACCATGACGGGGTTCGACTTCCACGGCAGCTGGTAGAAGGCGTCGTCCGTACGGTAGGAGTCGACGTCGCCGCCGCGTCCGCCGATGTAGTCGTCGGCGCCGTCGAGCGTGCTGAGATCGACGAGTCCGCCCTGCTTGACCCAGCCCGAGACCGCCGCCGGAGCGATGTTGAACACCAGGCACGGCGCGGTGCCTGCGGTGATGGCAGCGGTGATCGCCTCTTCCGAGGATGAGGCGGCGGGGATCTCCTGCGCCTCGACCTGGGCATCCGGATGCTCGTCGTTCCAGGCCTTCACGACCTCCTTGCCCCAGGCGAGCTCCTGCTCGTTGTTCGACAGCCAGATCTTGATGCCGCCTGCGCCGTCGTTCGCCTCTGTGCCGCCACCGGCGCCGCCGGCCGAGCAGCCGGTGACGACGAGTGCGAATGCGCCGATGAGCGCTGCGGAATGGATCTTCTTCATGGTGTCCTCCTCGAAACGTCAGGGCCCGCGGATGCCGGTCCCGAGGTGCTTTCCCGAAAATGCACGATGTTGCAGTCGATGAGCTCGGTGCGCGGTTCGGCACCGAGGATGGCGCCGCGCAGAAGCCGCGCGGCGGCCCGGCCACGGGCGGCCGGGTCGGATGAGACGCTCGTCAGCGATGGAGAGAGGTGCGCCGAGAGCGGATCGTCGTCGAAGCCGGCGACGGCCAGGTCGCCGGGAACGGTCAGGCCCTGCGCGCGGGCGTACGACAGGCCGGCGATCGCCATGGTGTCGTTGGAGTAGAGGATCGCGGTGGGACGATCGGCGAGGGCCAGCAGCTCGGCGGTGCGATCGCGGCCGCTGCGGGCGCTGAAGTCGCCCTCTCGCAGCAGCGCCGCGTCTCCCATGACCTCGACATAGGCGTCGGCGCGTGCGCGCGAGTGCACGTAGTCGAGCGGTCCCGAGACGTGGGCGATGCGCCGGTGACCGGCATCGCGGAGATGATCGATCAGCTGCCGCACGGGCTCGCCGTCGTCGGTGCGCACGCACGAGAAGTCGTGCTCCTCGTCGTATGCCCCGACGATCACGGTGGGCACGCCCAGTTCGTCGAGCAGGGGGACGCGCCAGTCCTCGACGCGCAGATCGAGCAGGATCGCCCCATCGGCCCTGCCGTGCGCCATCGACCGGTATGCGCGCTGCTCGGCATCCCGATCCGGCACGACCTGCAGCATCAGCGCGGTCTCGGTCTCGGCCAGCACCGACTCGACCCCGGCGATGAACGCGGGGAAGAACGAGTCGTTGGCGATGACGTCGGGGTCGCGGGCCAGCACCACGCCGACGGCGTTGGCGCGTCGGGTCGCCAGCGAGCGCGCACTCTGGCTCGGCACCCAGTTGAGGCGCTCGGCCGCGGCCAGCACGCGGGCCCGTGTCTCCTCCGAGATCGGGCGGTTGCCGCTCAGCGCGTGCGAGACCGTTGCCTTCGTGACGCCCGCCTCGCGGGCGACGTCGGCGATCGTCGTGCGATTCATGCCACCTCCGTGTGGCGAAGCCTCGCTGCGATGCGAGGCTAACCGGTTTGATTGGTACGAAGGTAAACCGGTTTGACGACGAAAGTCAATGGGGTTGACGAAACGCGCGGATTCCCTGAGCTACGAACGCGGCTCGTCCTCGCCCTCCGCCTGCGACGGGTGCCCGTCGGTGTCGGGGTCGGGTCGCCGGGGCGGGTCGTTCGGATCCTCTCCCTCTGCCTGGCTCGGGTGGTCGCCGCCGCCCGAGCGGCCGCTGGTCCGGGCCGTCTGCAGGCCCTCGTCGCGGTCGCGGTCCTCTGGTCCGGTCGATGCGTCGTCGCTCATCGCTCCTCCTTCGTCGTGTCAGGCGACGCTAGAGCAGGGCATCCGGTTCGCCGAGCGGGTTGACAGCCTCACCTGAGAAGGGCGACGAGCTGACCCTCGATCCGCCGCGACGGGTCGACGACGACCCCTTCGTCGTACAGGTCGAACACGCGCGGGTCGACGTAGCTGGCGCGGGCGACCGCGGGGGTGTTTCCCAGGGCGGATGCCGCGACGCGCACCGCCTGGGCCACTGCGCGCGAGCGCGCGCTCGCCGACGGCTTCGCACCGATCTCGGCGAGGGCGACGGCGGCCGAGATGGTGCCGTGCAGTGTGCGGAAGTCCTTCGCGGTGAACTCGCCGCCGGTGCGCAGCCGGACGTCCTCGTTGATGTCGGCCGCCCTCAGCGGATGCCATGCCGCGTCGTCGTCCTGCCAGCTCAGCAGCAGCGAGCGTCCCCCTCTGCGCTTGAGGCCGGTGACGAGTCCTGCGAGGTCCGCATCGTCGACCTCCGACTCCCACGGCTGTCCGCTCTTGCCGGGGAAGCGCAGCTCGACGACCCGGCCTGCGCGCACGCGGGCGTGAGATCCGCGCAGGGTGACGAGTCCGATGCTGCCGTGCGTCTTCGCGTACTGCTCCGACCCGACGCGCAGCAGGGCCGAGTCGAGCATCTTGAACGCCCCGGCGAGCAGCCGCGGCCTGGCGAACCCGTCGGTGCGCAGGTCTCGGGTGACGCCGCCTCGCGCAGCGGGAAGCACCTCGGCGAGCTGCAGCATGCGGTCGAACTTCTCGCGCGCCATCCGCTCGTGCCAGGCGGGGTGGTAGATGTACTGGCGGCGGTCGGCCGCATCGATGCCGGTCGCCAGGATGTGCCCGTTCGCGTAGGGGCACATCCACACGTCGGTCCACGCGGGAGGAACGACGACCCCGCGCAGCCGCTCGAGCACCCCGGGGTCGTCGACAGCCGCGCCGTCAGGGCCGATGAACCGGTGGCCGCGACCGTGGCGCACCCGTCGGATACCGGGAGAGTGCGGGTCGCTTCGACGCAGGCGGGTCATGCATCCGGACTATCCGACGACGCCGAGGGCGGGCAAGCCCCTGGCGCCGCGAGCGCGGAAGAAATATCGCTCGCGCCCTCGAACTCCTCGAAACGATTCGATAGGATGGCGGCAGCGGCGCCGTGACGATCACGGTGCCGTCGTCTTTTCACCGGCAGCCCCCTCAGCCCTCTTCCCGGATCATCATGGCAACCACCCTCATCACGGGCCGTCCCTGGCGCGTCATCCTGCTGTTCTCCGTGCCCCTGCTCATCGGCAACGTGGTGCAGCAGCTGTACCAGTTCGTCGACACGATCGTCGTCGGGCGCTGGCTCGGCGTCGACTCGCTCGCGGCCGTCGGCGCCACGGGCAGCCTCATCTTCCTCGTCATCGGCTTCGCCTGGGGCCTCGCCAGCGGCTTCGCCATCCCGACCGCGCAGGCCTTCGGGGCGGGGGATGCCAGGGGCGTGAGCCGCTCGGTCGCCACCGGCACCCTGCTCACCGCGGCGACCAGCCTGATCCTCACTGTGCTCGGACCGGTCATCGCCCGGCCGTTCCTCGAGCTGCTGCAGACGCCGCCGGAGCTGATCGCCGAGGCGACCGTCTTCACGCAGGTGACGTTCATCGGCGGCAGCACGATCATGTTCTTCAATTACCTCGCGGCGATCATCCGCTCGATCGGCGACTCGACCACCCCGCTCGTGTTCCTCACCATCTCGTGCGCGCTCAACGTCGGCCTGGTGATCCTCATGGTGGGTCCGCTCGGCTGGGGCGTGGCGGGCGCTGCGTGGGCGACGGTGGTCGCACAGGCGGTATCGGTGCTGCTCTGCCTCGGATACCTGTGGCGCAGGCTTCCGGTGCTGCACGTGCACCGCGATGACTGGAAGGTCGACCGCGCAGAGGTGCTCGAGCACCTGCGGCTGGGACTGCCGATGGGCTTCCAGGCCTCGATCATCGCGATCGGGGCCCTCGTGGTGCAGGTGGCGCTGAACACGCTCGGCTCCGAAGAGGTCGCCGCATACACGGCGGCATCCCGTGTCGACAGCCTCGCCAGCGCCTTCCTCGCCTCGCTGGGACTGGCCGCATCGATGTACGCGGCGCAGAACCTCGGAGCGCGCCGGCCCGACCGCATCCGGCGCGGCACGATCCAGGCGCTGTGGATGGCGGTCATCGCCTCGGTCATCCTGGGCGCGATCATGATCGCCTTCGGCGAGCCGGTGGTGCGCCTGTTCGTCGGCGACGGCGCCGACCACGTCGTCGACCTCGCCCACCAGATGCTGATCATCAACGGCGTCACCTACACGCTCCTCGGCGTGCTGTTCGTGCTGCGCGGTGTGCTGCAGGGGGTCGGGCGCGTGCTCGTGCCGACGGTCACCGGAGTGATCGAGCTGATCGCGCGCGTGGTGGCCGCCCTGGTGCTGGGGGCGATGTGGGACTTCGCGGGCGTCGCGATGAGCAACCCTCTGGCGTGGATCGGCGCGGTCGTCATCCTGGTGCCGGCCTACGTCGCCGCGCATCGCGCGTTCGCTCGCATGCCCGTCGAGCCGATCGAGACCACGCTGACGACGCCGATCCCGGTGATCGGCCCGACGGAGGGGTCGCGGATGGTGGATGCCGTGTTCACCGCGCCGGTGCCTGTGGTCGCTCCACGCTTGAACGCCCTGCGTCTGCCCCGTCTGTCCCGTCTGCCCCGGACCCCTCGCCGCCCGCGCTGACCCCGGCCTCCCCTCGCCTCCCCATGCTCTCGACGACCCAGAGCGGGTGAGCGCACGGCCAGGCCGTTCACACGTCATCCTGCAGGATGATGCCGAATCGTTCCCTCGGGGGACGCACGGATGTGATCTCCGCGCGTAACCTGGTTCACAGAAGCACGCCGGGGGGCGGCGTGCGGATGACCGGGGGGTCGAGAATGTCCAGTCTCGCAGTGACAAACACGCTGGCATCGGTGTTCGTGCCGATCGGCGTCGCCGGAGCGGTGATCGCCGTCGCCTGCGCTCTCGTCACCGCGTTCGCGCTCGCGCGCGGCGCGGCCGGGCTCGCAGGCGGCGGCATCGGCGTGTGGATCGTGGGCGCGCTGCTCAGCCTGTCCGCGTCGTTCGCGATGCAGTGGATGCCGTTCTTCGTCGCCGCCGGCGCACTCGTCGCGGCCTTCGTCGTCGCGCCCCTGGCACGGATGCTCTTCCGCGGGGTCCTCCGGGCGCGCACCGGCGATGCTGCGGCGGCAGAGGCCGCGCCGACGGCAGCCTCCGGGGCAGCGCGGCCGACCCCTTCGCCCGCGCCGGGGCGCGGCATCCCGGCCAGGAACATCACTGACACCGTCCGCGTCGCGTCCTGACCGCGAAGCGATCGCGCCTACCGGCGGTGGTCGCGGTCGAACTGCTGGCCGGCCGCGTCGCCGGACGCCACGCGCTCAGCCTCCCGCGCCCGCAGCTCGACCCGTCTGATCTTGCCGGAGATCGTCTTCGGCAGCTCGGGCACGAACTCGATGATCCGCACCCACAGATGCGATGACAGCCTCTCGCGCGCGAACGCGAAGATCTGCGCCGCCGCATCCCGCTCGGCCTCCGCTCCCGAGCCGGCATCGGCGCGCAGGCAGACGTACGCCTTCGGAACGGCGAGCCGCGTCTCGTCGGGGCTGGGGACCACGGCGGCTTCGATGACGAGGTCGTGCTCGAGCAGAACCGACTCCAGTTCGAACGGCGAGATCTTGTAGTCGGATGCCTTGAACACGTCGTCCGCGCGTCCGATGTACGTCAGGTATCCGTCGTCGTCGCGCACCGCGATGTCGCCCGTGTGGTGGTAGCCGCCGGCGCGTGACTCGGCGGTCTTCTCGGGGTCCTCGTAGTACCCGGCCATGAGACCGAGGGGCTGCTGCGAGAGGTCGAGCGCGATCTCGCCCTCGCGATCGGCGGGCGCGCCGGTCACCGGGTCGAGCAGCACGACCGGATAGCCCGGGAGCGGCCGGCCCATCGAGCCGTCCTTCACGACCTGGCCGGGGGAGTTGCCGATGCACGCCGTCATCTCGGTCTGCCCGAAGCCGTCGCGGATGGTCGATCCCCAGGCATCCCGAACCCGTGCGATCACCTCGGGGTTCAGCGGCTCACCGGCGCCGACGAGTTCGCGCGGCGGATGGGTCAGCCGGTCCAGTTCTGCCTGGATCAGCATCCGCCACACCGTCGGCGGGGCGCAGAAGGTCGACACCCGGTGCGTGTCCATCACCTGCATGAGCGTGTTCGCGTCGAAGCGCTCGTAGTTGTAGACGAACACCGTCGCCTCCGCGAGGAACGGCGAGTAGAAGCTCGACCAGGCGTGCTTCGCCCACCCGGGGGAGGAGATGTTGAGGTGCACGTCGTCGGGTCGGACCCCCAGCCACCACATGGTCGAGAGGTGCCCGACCGGGTACGACACGTGCGTGTGCTGCACGAGCTTGGGCCTGCTGGTGGTGCCGCTGGTGAAGTAGAGCAGGGCGGTGTCGGATGCCGGGGTCGGCCCCTCGGGCTCGAACGCCTGAGCGGCGCCCGTCGATGCGGCGAAGTCGTGCCACCCGTCCGGTGCCTCGCCCACGGCGATGCGCAGCAGCGCGGTGTCGGCCTCGCGCGTGGCATCCGCCACCCGCTCCGCCAGGCTGCCGAGGGCGACGACGGCGCGGGCGCGGCCGTGGGCGATCCGGTAGGCGAGGTCGGATGCCGAGAGCAGCGTCGAGGTGGGGATCGCGACCGCCCCGAGCTTGGTGATCGCGAGCATGATCTCCCACAGCTCGATCGTGTTGTTCAGCATCACGATGAGGTGGTCGCCGCGATGGATGCCCAGATCGCGCAGCCAGCACGCGACCTGATCGGACCGTGCGGCCAGGTCGCCGTACGTCCAGCTGCGCATCGACAGGTCAGACGAGACGATCTGCACGGCAGGCCGGTCGGGCTGCTCTCCGGCGACGACGTCGAACCACTCCAGGGCGAAGTTGAACGAGTCGAGCTGCGGCCACGCGAAACCGGCGGTCGCCGTGTCGTAGTCGTCCCCATAAGCGAAGAGGAAGTCGCGCATCTCGCGGACGGCGGTGGTTGCGGCGGTGGCGGCGCGGGTCATCTGGAGCTCCCTTGCTGAAACTGACTCCTCCATCTTCACCCCTCGGCGCGCGGCAACCTGAGCAACGCTGTGGCGGAGCGGAGTGCTGCGCACCCGCCATGGGCTCTGCGCACCGGCCAGGGCCCCTGCGCTCACCCGGGAGGACGCCGCCCCTCGACTCCTCGCCGCCTCCTGACGATCCGCAGCTCGCTGGCGAGGATGCCCAGCACCACCAGCATCCCGCCCAGCAGAGCCGCGGCCGGAAGACGCTCGCCCGCGAGTCGGCCGATGGCGGCGGCCCACACCGGCTCCCCTGCGTAGATGATCGTCGCGCGCGTGGGCGAGACCGACTTCTGCGCCCAGTTCATCGTCAGCTGGATCAGGCAGCTCGCGGCTCCCAGGCCCACTCCGGCCGCGACCCACACCCACGAGAAGGCCGGCACGGTCTCGCCGACGAACGGCATCGTCGCGAAGCCGAGCACTCCGGCGGTCACCAGCTGCACCACGGTGATGCGCCCGAGGTCGATGCGGTTCGCGAACGCGCTGATCAGGATGATCTCGCCGACGATCGGCAGCGTGCTGATCAGCGTGGCCGTCTCGCCGATCCCGAGCGAGAAGGTCAGCGCGTCGGGCCCGGCTATCAGCAGCAGGCCGGCGAAGGCGAGCCCGGCGCCGGCGAAGGCGAGTGCCGGTGGGCGCTTGCGGAAGAACAGCCACTGCGCGAACGGCACCATCGGCACGTACAGCGCGGTGAGGAATGCCGAGGTGCTCGAGTCGATGCTCTGCAGCCCGAGGGTCTGCAGACCATAGCCGCCGTAGATCATCGCGCCGATCGCCGCCCCGGCGCCGATGTCGGTCCAGGTCATTCCCCGCAGGGATCGGCGGAAGATCAGGATGCTGATCGCCCCTGCAACGAGAAAGCGCAGACCCACGAAGAACCACGGGTCGGAGTGCTGCATCGCCCAGTGCACGAGCAGGAAGGTGCTGCCCCATACGGCGGTGATGGCGATGAGGGCGAGCTCCTGCGGGCGCAGGCGCATCCAGCGAAGACGGGAGGGCACAGTCGATTCTCCCGCCTTCGACCTGCCGGGATGCGCGCCGCACGGGGCGCCGCACGGAGGGCGCCGCACGGATGTCGGCGGGATCGACGGATGCCGGTCGAAACGGCCCGATTGCGCCGACATCCGTGATCCGTGCCGACGGGTGTGCGGAGTTCCCTGCTCAGCGCGGATCCGCTGGGGGCGGATCCGCGCGACAGCGCAGCGGCGCGAGGCGCAGGCTGAGCGCATGACCGAAGACAAGCCAGTCCCGCAGTTCGGACCCGAGACCCGCCGGGCGCTGTTCCATGAGCGCGTTCTCGTGCTCGACGGCGTTCTCGACGACGACAACGGCACCCTGCTCATGACCCAGATGCTCAGCCTCGCCGCCGAGGACCCGGCGGCCGACATCGCCCTGTGGATACATTCGCCAGGCGGCTCCGTGCCGGCGATGCTCGGCATCCGCGACATCATGCGCACCATCCCCAACGAGGTCGCCACCGTCGCGCTGGGTCTCGCCTGCAGCGCGGGACAGTTCCTGCTCTCCGCAGGCACGAAGGGCAGGCGCCGCGCGCTGGCGCACTCGCGCATCCTGCTGCATCAGGGGTCGGCGGGCATCGGCGGTTCGGCGGTCGAGATCGAGGTGCAGGCCGACGATCTGCGGCACATGCGCGACACGGTGATCGGGCTGATCGCCGATGACACGGGGCAGCCGCGCGAGCGGGTCTTCGAGGACTCGCTGCACGATCACTGGTACACGGCCGAGGAGGCGCGGGAGTACGGCTTCATCGACGGGGTGGTCTCGTCGCTCGCCGATGTGCTCCCGCGTCGGCGCGCGCACGTCGGGCTCGGCGGCGAGGCGCAGGCGGCCGATGCGAGAGGAGAAGGGCGATGAGCGGCTACACGATCCCTAACGTCGTGGCGCAGCACCCGCGCGGCGACCGCATCATGGACGTCTACTCGCATCTGCTGACCGAGCGGATCGTCTACCTGGGCACCGAGGTGGATGCCGGGGTCGCCAACACGATCATCGCGCAGCTGCTGCACCTCGATGCCTCGAGCCCCGACAGCGATGTGCAGTTCTCGATCAACTGCGCCGGCGGAGACCCCAGCGCGGCACTCGCCATCTACGACACCATGCAGCACATCAGGCCCCGGGTCACCACGACGTGCGTCGGGCAGGCGATCGGCGTCGGCGCTCTGCTCGTGGCCGCAGGCGCGCCAGGGCTTCGCTCGGCCCTGCCGCACGCCAGGATCGTGCTGCATCAGCCGGCCGCGCAGACCCGCGGTGCCGTTCCCGACCTGATCCTCGCGGCCGACGAGGTGGTGCGGGTGCGCTCCGAGATGGAGCAGGTGCTGGCCCTGCACACCGCCAGAGCCGTCGAGGCGCTGCGCGCCGACACTGACCGCGACCGGGTGTTCACCGCCCGCGCGGCAGTCGAGTACGGGCTGATCGATCACGTGCTCGAACCGCGCTAGCCGCAGCACGGCCGCACGACCCGGGTCAGGAGGCGAGAGCGAAGGCCCCCTGGCCCGCCGGGCGCTGCGGGGTCGACGGGCGCTGCGAGGTGGCCGGGCGCAGCCCGTCGGCGACGGCACTGGTCAGCTCCAGCAGCGAGGCGTCGAGTGCTCCGGCGACCGCGGCGATCATCTCGCTCGACGGCTCTTTTAGCCCGCGTTCCATCTCGGAGAGGTACTGCGGCGAGACGCCGGCGGCATCGGCCGTCTCGGTCAGGGTGTCGCCGCGCTCGTGACGGCGGCGGCGAAGCTCGGCACCCAGCAGTTCGCGCCAGAGCGGCTCCGGCGCGCGTGGCGTGCGGGTCGAGGGGAACGGGACGATCTCTGCCATGCCTCACGGTAGGCACCGTCGCCCGACGCGCTCCAGAGGTTCCGCTCAGAGCAGAAACCCCGCGGGCGGCGCAGACCCCGGTGGCAGGGCTCGCATAGACGTCGCGGCGTAGACTGGACGGGTCACCGATCTGAGGACTGTCATGCCCGCTGCATCCGCCTCGCGCGCCGCGCGTCCCGCCACCGGGCGCCCTTTCACCGCGCGCACCGTGCAGCTGGGGCGCGCCCTGATGGCGGCCGTGGCCGCGCTCATGATCACGTTCTCGCCCGACCACTCCGCGGCCGTCGGGCTGTCGGTGTTCGGCGGATTCGCGATCGTCACCTCGCTCGTGTTCATCGTCGCCGCGATCGTCGTCCACCCCGCAGGGCAGCGCTGGCCCTCGGTGCTGATGGGCGCCATCACGCTGGTGCTCGGCATGGCCGGCAGCATCCCCGCCTGGCGGTCCGACGTGCTGTTCTTCGTGCTCATCGTCGCCTGGGCCGCGTCGACGGGCCTCGTCGAGCTGATCTGGGGCATCCGGTCGCGCGGCACGGAAGGCGCACGCGATGCGATCACGGTCGGCGCGCTGGGGCTGCTGCTCGCAGTGCTGCTGCTGGTCGTCCCGGTCGGCTTCGTGCAGGACTACGCCGTCGAGGGACACGCCTTCTCGCTCACCGGCATCATCATCGGCGTCGGACTGTTCGGCGGGTATGCCGCCATCGTGGCGGTGTTCCTGGGAATCGCGGGACTCGCGCCCGCGCCGAAGGGCGCCGAGACGACTGCCGGGGCCGACCGCCTGGCCGACCACGGAGGAGAGGCATGACCGACCACAAGCCGACGCGCAACGAGATCCTGCGCCCGCTGCACCTCGTGGGCATCGCCCTGGCCGCCGGCATCTTCGCGACCGTCGTGACTCTCGTCTCGACCGGCGCGTTCACCACGCGCGTGAACCTCTCGATCGCCAAGGGCACCTATGAGGGCCTCACCCCGCTGGGTCTGGGGCTCGTCATCGGCGGTGCATCGTTCATCGTCACCCTGCTGGGCCTCGCGATGCTGATGCTCGCCGTCGATCCCGCAGACGTCACGAAGACGATCGACCGGCCGGTGCTGCTCGACCGCGATGAGCCGGACGCAGGGACCGAGGCGGCCCCGCCGCGCGATGACCGCCGCGACGCCGGCGACGCGCCCGCCCCATCATCATCCTGACTCCGGCCTCATCCCTCCGGCAGCGTGAGCTGCAGCAGACGGTCGTCGCCGGCACCCGGTGATCCGCGACCATCGGTGTTGTTCGTCAGCACCCAGAACGTGTCGTCGGGCCCGGCGATGACATCGCGCAGCCGGCCGAACTCCCCGGTGTACACGGGCCAGGGCTCTATGCTCGGCGCCGCCGTGTCGTACAGCCAGAGCCGCTGACCCCTGAGCCCTGCCACGTAGACGACGTCGTCGATCACCGCGATCCCACTGGGGCTCGCCTCGTCGGGGGTCCACACCGCGACCGGGTCGATCGCGTCGTCGACACGGGCGAAGCCCTCGTGGTCGGGCCAGCCGTAGTCGCCGCCGGCCTCGATGCGGTTCAGCTCGTCCCACGTGTTCTGGCCGAACTCGCTCGCCCAGAGCGTGCCGTCGTCGGTCCACGCCAGGCCCTGCACGTTGCGGTGGCCGATGCTGTACACCGGGCTTCCGAAGGGGTTCCCGCGGGCGGGCTCCCCCTCCGGCGTCACCCGCAGGATCTTCCCGCCGAGGAAGTCGCGGTCGCGGGCCCGGTCGCGCTGGCCGGCGTCGCCGGTGGCGATGTAGAGCATCCCGTCCGGTCCGAAGGCGATGCGCCCGCCGTCATGGTTGCTCGCGCGCGGAATGCCCTCGATCACCACCTCGCTCGCACCGACGTCGAGGGCGAGTGAGCCTGGTTCGCCGACGAGAGGCATCCGCACCACGCGGTTGTCGTCCTCGGCGCCGTGATACGCGTACAGCCAGCTCGCCCCGCCGTCGTCGAGCACGGCGAGGCCGTGCAGCCCTGATTCGCCCCCCGAGACGACGCCGGGCACCACGCCGGCCTCCCGCAGGTCGCCGGATGCCGTCAGCTCGAGCACCTCGCCGCCGTCCCGCTGCGAGATCAGCGCCCCGCCGGAGTCGAGCCGCACCACAGACCACGGCGCCTTCAATCCGGTCGCGAGAGCGATCGGCTCGGCATTCGCCGTGCCGGTGGGGTCGGTGGCCTGCGGCGTCGGGATGCCCGGACCCGTGCATCCCGAGACCAGGAGGGCGCTCACGAGCACCGCGGGGGCGACGATCCGTCTCATTGCGCTGCTCCTGTCGATGGTGTGCCCTCAAGCATCCGCCACTTCCCGGCGCCGATCCAGCGGGTCACGGGAATACTTCGGCGCGCGCGGGGCTTGGCCATGTCATGACCGTCTCCGTCGACCGCGCCTCCGTCGGCCTGCGGTCGGAGCGAGGTCCGGTGCTCGGGGCGCTCATGCTCGCCACGGGGCTCATCGCGATCGACACCACGATCCTCGCCACCGCGGTGCCCACGATCGTGCGCGACCTCGGCGACTATCAGCTGTTCCCATGGCTGTTCTCGGTCTACCTGCTCGCGCAGGCAGTGAGCGTGCCGATCTACTCGCGCTTCGCCGACACCATCGGCCGCAAGCCGATCATCCTGATCGGCATCGGCCTGTTCCTCGCCGGGTCCGTTCTGTGCGGCTTCGCGTGGAGCATGTTCACCCTCATCCTGTTCCGCATCGTGCAGGGGCTGGGCGCCGGAGCCGTCGGCCCGATGGCGATGACCATCGTCGGCGACATCTACACCGTCGCCGAGCGAGCCAAGGTGCAGGGCTACATGGCGAGCGTCTGGGCGATCTCCTCGGTGGTCGGGCCCTCGCTCGGGGGCGTCTTCGCCCAGCTGGACGCGTGGCGGTGGATCTTCTTCGTCAACGTCCCCCTGTGTCTGCTGGCGGGGTGGATGCTGGTGTCGAAGTACCGCGAGCAGGTCGAGGCGCAGCGTCATCGCATCGACTACCTCGGGGCCGCGCTGCTCACGCTCGGACTCACCGGCATCATCCTCGGGCTGCTCGAGGGAGACAGTGCCTGGGACTGGCTCTCGTGGCAGAGCGCGCTCTGCTTCGGCGGCGGTGCGCTGCTGCTGGTCGCCTTCGCGTTCGTCGAGAGGCGGGCATCCGAGCCGATCATCGACTTCGGGCTGATCACCAGGCGGCTGATCCTCACCTGCACTGCGGTCGCCTTCGGCGTCGGGGCGCTGACGATCGGCGTGACCAGCTTCGGGCCGGCCTACCTCGAGGGCGCCGGCGGCGCGATCCCGCTGGTCTCCGGACTCGCGGTCGCCGCGATGAGCATGGGGTGGCCGCTCGCGGCATCCTTCGTCGGCAGGCTGTACCTGCGGATCGGGTTCCGGCGCACCGCGCTGATCGGCCTGTCGATCACGACGATCGCGGCGGCGGTGCTCGCGATCATCGCCCCCTGGCCCCACCCGCTGCTGTTCGCGGTGGTCGCGTTCGTGCTGGGATTCGGTCTCGGATGGACTGCCGCGCCGACGCTGATCGGCGCGCAGGCGGCCGTCGGCTGGAGTGAGCGCGGAGCCGTCACCGGCATGAACGGCTTCGCCCGCTCGGCCGGCAGCGCGGTCGGCGTGGCCGTGCTCGGCGCCATCTCGAACTCGCTTCTCGATGCCGGTGACGGCGCGGGCGACCCCGCCACGGTGGTCTGGGCGTCGACGTGGGTGTTCGTCGGTGCCGCGGTCTTCGCCGCGCTGACGCTTCTCGCCGCGATGCTCATGCCCCGTGACGACGTGCCGGACCCGGACTCGGTGTAGCCGGGCGCGGTGCAGCCGGGCGCGGCGCAGTCGGGCTCATCGCGCGGCCGCGGCGCCCGTGGTCGCTCAGCGCGCGAGGCGCTCGGCGATGCCGGTGTACGTCGCCGGGGTCAGAGCCAGAAGACGCTGCTTCGCGGCGTCGCCGATCTCGAGCTTCTCGACGAACTCCGCCAGCTCCGCGGCGCCCACGCGGTGCCCGCGGGTGAGCTCCTTGAGCAGCGCGTACGGGTCGCTGATCGTCGAGCGGCCGGCCACGACCTCGGCGCGGATCACGGTCTGGATCGCCTCGGCCAGCACCTCCCAGTTCTGGTCGAGGTCGTCGAGCAGCACGTCGCGGCGCAGCGAGATCGCGTTCAGCCCGCGGCGCAGATTGTCGAGCGCGAGCAGCGAGTGCCCGAACGCGACGCCGATGTTGCGCTGCGTGGTCGAATCGGTGAGGTCGCGCTGCAGGCGAGAGGTGACGAGCGTCTGCGACAGCGAGTTCAGCAGCGCACCGGACAGCTCGAGGTTCGCCTCGGCGTTCTCGAACCGGATCGGGTTGATCTTGTGCGGCATCGTCGACGAGCCCGTCGCGCCGGCGACGGGGATCTGCGCGAAGTAGCCGAGCGAGATGTAGGTCCAGACATCGGTGGCGAGGTTGTGCAGGATGCCGCCGGCGTGACGCACGCGGTCGTACAGCTCGACCTGCCAGTCGTGCGACTCGATCTGCGTGGTGAGGACGTTGAAGCCGAGACCCATGCCCTCGATGTACTCGCGGGCGATGGTCGGCCAGTCGGCGTCGGGGTCGGCCGACAGGTGCGCCGACCAGGTGCCGGTGGCGCCCGAGAACTTGGCGAGGTAGTCGGATGCCGCGATCTGGCCGCGCACGCGCTCGAGGCGCCACGCGAACACCGCGAGCTCCTTGCCCATGGTCGACGGCGTCGCCGGCTGGCCGTGCGTGCGCGACAGCATCGCGGCGTCGGCGTGCTCGACGGCGAGCTCGCGGAGCTTGGCGATCACCAGGTCGAGGGCGGGCAGCCAGACCTCTTCGACGGCGCGCTTCACGGTGAGCGCGTACGAGGCGGAGTTGATGTCCTCGCTGGTGCAGGCGAAGTGCGTGAGCTCGGCGACGGCGTCCAGCCCCAGCGTCGCAAGACGATCGCGCACCAGGTACTCGATGGCCTTCACATCGTGCTGCGTGACGGCCTCCTTCTCGGCCAGCCAGTCGATCTCGGCCTGACCGAAGTCGCGGTACAGCGCACGCAGGCGCTCCTTGTCGGCATCCGCCAGCGGCGACGTCTCGAACAGCGACCGATCGGTGAGCGCGATCAGCCACTCGACCTCGACCTCGACGCGGGCGCGGTTGAGCCCGGCCTCGGAGAGGTAGTCGGCGAGACCGGAGACGGCGGCCTGGTAGCGACCGTCGAGCGGGCTGAGCGGCTGGGTCGGGAGCGAGGGCAGAGAAGTCAGGGCAGGTCCTCCTGCTCAGGGTCCCGCGTCACGCGGGACGGCGATGGGATGCCCGCACAGCCGGTTCGAGCTGCGCGAAGAGGCCGCGGGTGGCGGTCTCAATCATACCGAGCACCGAATCGAACATCGCGGGGCCGGCGTAGTACGGGTCGGGCACATCCATGCTCGACGCGTTCGGGTCGTAGGCGCGAAGCAGGGTGACCTTGCCCTCGTCGTCCTCGGTGCGAGCCCATGCTCGCAGGATGCGCTCGTGGGTGCGGTCGAGGGCGATGATCAGGTCGTTGTCGGCGAAGGACGCCGCGCTGAACTGCTTCGCGCGGTGCAGCGACCCGTCGAGCCCGCGCCGGGTGAGTGCGTCGAGGGTGCGCTCGTCGGCGCGCTCGCCCACGTGCCAGTCGCCGGTGCCGGCGCTGCGCGAGACCACGCGCGCGCCGAGTCCGTGCTGCTCCGAGAGTGCACGCAGCACCACTTCGGCCATCGGAGAGCGGCAGATGTTGCCCGTGCAGACGAAGATGACGCGGAAGGGATCCGGGTCGGTCATTGCTCCATTCTGCCCGCATCCACTTCCGTCCCCAATCGCTCTTCGCGTCGAGTTGTGCACATCGGGCGGGAATCCGGTGAGCAGGGATGCCCGTGCGCCCGCACCCTGGAGGCATGCTCGCCACCCTTCACCCCGGCGCTCCCTCAGCCGACGAGGTCGCCGCGCTGCTCGTCGGCGTGCGTCAGCTCGACGACGCGATCGACACCCTCACGCAGGTGCGGATCGAACTGGGGCGCCTGGTCGCCGACTCGCACTGGCGCTCGGATGCCGTCGACATGCTGCGCGCATCACTGATCGAGAGAGCGGCCGATGTCAGCGAGCGCTGCGCCGCTGTCGAAGGTCATCGCGACGTGTGCCTGCGAGGCGTCGCGTGAGCGGCGAGCTCGAGATCACGAGCGGCGGGGCGATATCGGTCGACCCCGAGCAGATGCGCGCCGTGGCCGATCGCATGTCGGCGGTGGCGGCTCGACTGGCCGACGCGGGTGAGAGCATCCGTCGCGCGCATCACGTGCTGTCGTCGACCTGGAGTGCGACCAGCCGCGTCGATCTGCCTGCCCTGTGGGCGGGCGCACAGGCGATCTCAGACGGGAGCGATGAACTGGCGTCGGACGCCGTGGGCACGGGCATCATGGCCGATGCGTTCGAGCTGGCCGACCTGCGATCCAGGCAGGAGATGCTCGCGATCAGGCGCCCCGCAGAGGCGGATCGACTGCAGGAGCGCATCGATGAGCTGGTGGCGTCGTATCCCGAGCTCGACGCCATGGCGATCTCGATCGCGGCGGGGTGGGGCAGGCGATCGCAGGAGGGGATGTTCGATCAGCCGCTGGATGCGCTCGCGCTGGGGGCGATGAGGCTCTCGGCTCTCCTGCCCATGCGGCTGTTTACCCGGATGCTGGGCGACGCGACCGCTGCGGCCGGCTCGGTCCCCCCGGGGAGGTCCGTCGCGGGCGGGGCCCCGCCCGTCGCAGTGACGGAGGTGTCGCGGTCGAGCGTCGGCGGGTCGGCGACGACACTGACGCAGCTGGTGCAGCGTCTGCCCGGCGGTGAGGCGCAGGTCGCCGTCGAGAAGCGCACCCACGGCGATGGCTCGGTCTCGTTCGTCGCCTACATCGATGGCACGCGCGACCTCGGCAGCGGGGGAGAGGACCCGTGGGACATGGGCTCGAACTGGGACCTGTACGCCGCGGGTGAGCAGAGCGCGGCATATGCGGCGACCCTCGAGGCCCTCAGACAGTCCGGCGCCGAGCCGGGAGCACGAGTGGACGTGGTCGGATACTCGCAGGGCGCAGCGATCGCCGGAGCGATCGCCATGAGCGGGGTCTACGAGAACTCGCGAGTGATGATCGTCGGCAGTCCGACGGTGCCCGCTCTCGACGCGGACCAGATGCTGATCCGCGTGTTCCACACCGACGATCCGGTCGGGGCCGGCCTCAGCGGAGGCGGCCCGGCCGGCGCCACCGGCGCTGCCGAGAGCGTCACCATCTCGCGCGAATACGCCACCCGGGCAGAGCTCACCTCAGTGCAGTCCCACTTCCGCGACGCCTATGACCAGACTCTCGATCTGGCCGACGAGTCGGGGGACACTCGCATCGTCGCACTGCGAGCGGGCCTCGAGGCCGAGGCCCACGACATCGTCTCGGTCGAGCGCGTCGAGTACCGGGCGACCCGGCCGTGAGGCGAGCGCCTCACGAGTCAGCTGCGCTTCTTGCTCTTCTGCGGCCGCAGCAGGGCGCCGAAGATCGCGTTGATGATCGAGATGAGGAAGGCGGCGACGACACCCCACCAGAACGACTCGACGGTGAGGCCCCAGCCGAATCCGCTGGTGACCCACGCGGTGATCCACAGCAGCAGGCCGTTCACGATGAACGAGATGAGCCCGAGCGTGAGGATGTAGAGCGGGAAGGCGACGACGCGGATCACCGTGCCGATGATCGAGTTCACCAGCGCGAACACCGCACCGACCGCGAGGAAGGTCAGGGCGACCTGCAGGTCGCCGCCCGGCTCGAATGGCCGGATGCCGACCCCGAGCAACGGCAGGAGTGTGACGACCCAGATGGCGAACGCGTTGATGACGACACGGATGAGGAATCGCATCTGCTGATCCTGTCACGCCCTGATGCGCATCGCGAGCATGAGCACCGCGCTCCTAGACTGATCCCGTGACTGAGCCGATCCTGCCCCGCATCCGCCCCGAGATCGCCGCCCTGCCGCCGTACCGCCAGGGCAAGCAGGCCGGCCCAGACGCGTTCAAGCTCTCCAGCAACGAGAACCCGTTCGAGCCCCTCCCGTCGGTGGTCGAGGCGCTGCAGCGCACCACCCCGGTCAACCGCTACCCCGACGCGTCGGCGGCAGCGCTCCGCGCGCGCCTCGGCGAGAAGTACGGCGTCTCCGCCGACGCCGTGCACGTGGCATCCGGAAGCGTCGCGATCCTGCACCAGCTCGTGCTCGCGACCTCATCGGTCGGCGACGAGGTCGTCTTCGCCTGGCGCTCGTTCGAGGCGTATCCGAGCCTTCCGCTGGTCGCCGGGGCGACCGCGGTGCAGGTTCCGCTAACCTCCGGCGCCCGCCACGATCTCGATGCGATGGCGGATGCCGTCACCGACCGCACCCGCGTGATCATCGTCTGCACCCCGAACAACCCCACCGGCCCCATCATCACGAGCGCCGAGTTCGCGGCGTTCGTCGAGAAGGTTCCGCAGGACGTGCTGATCGTGCTCGACGAGGCGTACGCCGAGTTCGTCACCGATCCCGACGCCGTCGACGGCCTCGCCGAGCGGGTGTTCGAGCGGCACCCGAACGTGGTGGTGCTGCGCACCTTCTCGAAGGCCTACGGCCTGGCAGGACTGCGCGTCGGCTATGCGATCGGCGACCCGAGGGTGCTCGACGCGGCCCGCACGACCGCGATCCCCCTGTCGGTGACCTCGGCCGCCGAGCGCGCCGCGATCGCCAGCCTCGACGCCGAGGGCGAGCTGCTCGAGCGCGTCGCGGTGATCGTCGAGCGTCGCGACCGGCTGGCCGAAGGGCTGCGTGAACTGGGATGGAAGGTGCCCGACGCGCAGGGCAACTTCGTGTGGCTGCGCACCAAGGAGCGCACCGACGAGGCGGCCGCCGCCTTCGACGCCGCCGACCTGATCGTGCGCCCCTTCTCGGGCGACGGCATCCGCATCTCGGTCGGCGAGGAGCAGTCGATCGACCGCGTGCTCGCGGTCGCCAGGTCGCTGCTCTGACGCGAGCTCAGACGCGAAAAGTCCAGGTTCCGGGCACTTAGTAGGGGCCCCTAGGTATGCGTGACGTGGCATGCCGGCGTGGGTAGCGTGGGTCGGGTGACCCCGATCGAAGCCCCTCTCGTTCGCGTCCTCGCCGACGACGGCAGCTACGCACCATCGGCCGACGCCGAGCGGTACCTGCCCCTCATCGACGCGCTGACCGACGCCGAACTCGAGCAGTTCTACCGAGACATGGTCGTCATCCGCGCGATCGACACCCAGGCCACCAACCTGCAGCGTCAGGGCCAGCTCGCCCTGTGGCCGCCGAGCCGCGGGCAGGAGGCCGCGCAGGTCGGATCCGCCCGTGCCGCACGCGCGCACGACACGCTGTTCCCGTCGTACCGCGAGCATGTGGTGACGCGCATCCGCGGAGTCGACCCGCTCGACATCATCCGGGTCATGCGGGGCACGTCGCACGGCGGGTGGAACCCCGCCGATGCCAGGAACGGAAACACCCGCATCTACACGCTGGTGCTCGGCTCGCAGACCCTGCACGCGGCGGGCTACGCGATGGGTCTCTCCTTCGACGGCCGCACCGGAACCGGCGATGTCGAGCGTGACGAGGCGGTCGTCGTGTACTACGGCGACGGCGCTTCCAGCCAGGGCGACGTGCACGAGGCGATGGTCTTCGCCGCCAGCTACGACGCCCCCGTGCTGTTCTTCCTGCAGAACAACCACTGGGCCATCTCCGTTCCCGTCGAGACCCAGTCGAAGGTGCCTCTGGTGGGCCGTGGCGCCGGGTACGGCATCCCGTCGGTGCGCGTCGACGGCAACGACGTGCTCGCCAGCTACGCGGTCTCGCGCACCCTGCTCGACGAGGCGCGCAGCGGGCTCGGCCCGCGCGCCATCGAGGCGGTCACCTACCGGATGGGGGCGCACACCACCAGCGACGACCCCACGAAGTACCGCGGCTCCGACGAGGAGCAGCGCTGGGCGCAGCGCGATCCGATCGCCCGCATGCGCGCGTTCCTCGAGGGGCGGGGCGCGTCTGCATCCGTCTTCGACGATGTCGATGCCGAGGCCGCGGACGCCGCAGAAGACCTGCGCGCCCGCGCGGTCACCCTCACCTCGCCCGAGCGGTCGCTCATCTTCGACCACGTGTACAGCGATCCGCACCCGCTGATGGCCGAGCAGAAGAAGTGGCTGAACGACTACGAGGCCTCG
The DNA here is from genome assembly GCF_014084045.1 of Microbacterium esteraromaticum. Taxonomy (NCBI): domain Bacteria; kingdom Bacillati; phylum Actinomycetota; class Actinomycetes; order Micrococcales; family Microbacteriaceae; genus Microbacterium; species Microbacterium esteraromaticum. The sequence continues at coordinate 1,098,058 of NZ_CP043732.1, read as the reverse complement.
TTCGAAGGGAGCGCGTCATGACCATCGACACGATGCCCATGTCGAAGGCGCTGAACGCCGGCCTTCGCAAGGCGATGGAAGACGACCCGCGCGTGCTGCTGATGGGCGAGGACATCGGCCGTCTCGGCGGCGTGTTCCGCATCACCGAGCACCTGCAGCGCGACTTCGGAGACCGCCGCGTGCTCGACACCCCGCTCGCCGAGTCCGGCATCGTCGGCACGGCGATCGGCCTCGCCATGGCCGGCTTCCGTCCGGTCATCGAGATCCAGTTCGACGGTTTCGTGTTCCCCGCCTTCGACCAGATCACCACGCAGCTGGCCAAGCTGACCAACCGTCACGAGGGCGCCCTCTCGATGCCCGTCGTCATCCGCATCCCCTACGGCGGGCACATCGGCGCCGTCGAGCACCACCAGGAGAGCCCCGAGGCGTACTTCACGCACACGCCGGGTCTGCGGGTCGTCTCGCCGTCGACGCCGAACGACGCGTACTGGATGATCCAGGAGGCGATCCGCTCGAACGACCCCGTGATCTTCCTCGAGCCGAAGAGCCGCTACTGGCAGAAGGGCGAGGTCGATCTCGAGGCATCCGCCCTGCCGCTGCACGCATCGCGCATCGTGCGCCGCGGCAGCGACGTCTCGCTCGTCGGTCACGGCGCGATGGTCACCACGCTGCTGCAGGCTGCAGCGCTCGCCGAGGCCGAGGGCACGAGCTGCGAGGTCGTCGACGTACGCTCGCTCTCGCCCGTCGACTACGGGCCGATCCTCGACTCGGTGCGCTCGACAGGCCGCATGGTCTACGCGCAGGAGGCGCCGGGCCACACGAGCGTCGGCAGCGAGATCGCCGCGACCGTCATGGAGCGCGCCTTCTACGCGCTCGAGGCGCCGGTGCTGCGGGTGTCGGGCTTCGACACCCCGTTCCCGCCCGCCAAGCTCGAGGGCACCTATCTGCCAGATGCCGACCGCATCCTCGAAGCGGTCGATCGCTCCCTCGCCTACTGACCTCTTTCCGAAAGGACCGCTCATGGCAACCCAGACGTTCACCCTTCCCGACGTCGGCGAGGGCCTCACTGAAGCCGAGCTCGTCGCCTGGAAGGTCGCTCCGGGCGACACCGTGGCCATAAACGACGTGATCTGCGAGATCGAGACCGCGAAGTCGCTCGTCGAGCTGCCGTCGCCGCACGCGGGTGTCGTCGGCGAGCTTCTGGTGGCCGAGGGAGTGACGGTCGAGGTCGGGTCGCCGATCATCACCTTCGTGGCAGAGGCGGATGCTGCGGGCGCGGCCACCCCGGGCGATGCGGCCGAGCCTCCCGCCACTGACGAGGGCGGCGGCTCGGTGCTCGTCGGCTACGGAACAGGGGGAGGGGCGACCTCGCGCCGCCGCAAGCCGGCCGAGCGGCCGGTGCGCTCGTCGGTGGGCGTGATCGCGAAGCCGCCGATCCGCAAGCTCGCCCGCGACCTGAACGTCGAGCTGACCGAGGTCACGCCGACCGGCGCCGACGGCGAGGTCACCCGCGACGACGTCGTGAAGCACGCCGAGCAGGCGAGCGTGTTCCGCAACATCCAGACTCCCGAGTGGGGCGATGTGCGTGAGGAGAAGCTGCCCGTGCAGCAGGAGGCGCGCTCCGCAGCCGCTGCGCGTCCGCAGCGGGACGACGGGCGCTCCGAGTCGATCCCGGTGAAGGGCGTGCGCAAGGCCACGTCGTCGGCGATGGTGCAGAGCGCCTACTCGGCCCCGCACGTCACGGTCTGGAAGGAGATCGACGCGACCCGCACGATGGAGCTCGTGAAGCGCCTGAAGGCATCGCCCGACTACGCGGACATCCGGGTGTCGCCGCTGCTGATCATGGCGCGCGCGGTGATCTGGGCGGCCAGGCGGACGCCGATGGTGAACGCGGCCTGGGTCGACACCGACTCCGGCGCCGAGATCGTCGTGCGCCACTACGTCAACCTCGGCATCGCCGCCGCCACCCCGCGCGGCCTGCTCGTGCCGAACATCAAGGATGCGCAGGACCTCAGCATGAAGGACCTCGCCCGCGCCCTGAACCGCCTCACCGTCACGGCCCGCGAGGGCAGGACCACCCCCGCCGACCAGCAGGGCGGCACCATCACGATCACGAACATCGGCGTGTTCGGCATGGACGCGGGCACCCCGATCATCAACCCCGGCGAGGCAGGCATCGTCGCCATGGGCACGATCGCGCAGAAGCCGTGGGTCGTCGACGGCGACGTGCGTCCCCGCTGGGTCACGACGGTGTCGGGCTCATTCGACCACCGTGTGATCGACGGCGACGGCATGAGCCGCTTCATCGCCGACGTCGCGTCGATCCTCGAGGAGCCCGCGCTGCTCGTCGACTGACGGCTCGCCGACATCGGAAGGAGCGCCATGAGCGCAGGATCCATCGCGTGGACCCAGGGCCGCTGGACGCATGAGCCGATCGCGGCCGTCGAGGACGGCGCAGACCTCGTGGTGACCGCCGCCGAGGGCAGCGACGCCTGGCGCATCACCTCATACGGATTCGTGCACGCCAGCGAGCACGCACTGCTCGCTCCCTTCACGCAGGACACCGCCGTCGAGGTCGAGTTCACCGCCGCGTTCTCGCAGCAGTTCGATCAGGCCGGGGTGTTCGTGCGCATCGACGACGAGCACTGGGTAAAGGCGGGCGTGGAGTACGCCGACGGACAGCCGCAGGTGGGTGCCGTGGTCACCGACGGCAGGTCGGACTGGTCGGTCGCTCCGGTGCCCGAATGGCTGGACCGCCGCGTGCTCGTGCGGGTCAGCCGGTCGGGCGACGCGCTCACCGTCCGGGCGGCCGTCGACGGCGGCGAGCTGCGGCTGGTGCGGGTGGTGCCGTTTCCGCCCGAGGCTCGGGCCGAGGCTGGCCCGCTCATCTGCGCCCCCACCCGCCCCGGGCTGGCCGTCCGGTTCCACGCCTGGCGCACCACGGCTGCCGACGCCGCGCTGCACTGACTGCATCGCGGACACAGGAGCGGCCCGCTCAGAGCGGCTCAGCGTGGGTCGTGGGAGGGGTTCGACAGGTCCAGAAGGTCGTGCTCGTCGCGCTTGAGCCAGGTAGCGGCCTTCGGCACGTGCCGCTCGATTCGCGCCTCGTGGCGCGCCTGGCGCAGCGCATGGACGATCGCGAACCGGATGATCGCGTACAGCACACCGGCGAAAGCGAGAATCGAGAGGATCCACCCGGCGATCGGCAGCAGGTACATGGTGATCCTCATTCCGTCGTCTTCCGGGCTCTGCGACCCACGGCTCGCACGACAGTGTAACCATGCGCGGGGCCTGTGCTGCCGTCTTCACTCTCCCGGCGAGAGTCACGTACCGTGGTCAGGATGAGCGAAGTCCACTCCCTCGACACGCACGACGACCTCGACACGCACGACGACGCCGCCTGGTGGCGCCAGGCCGCCGTCTACCAGATCTACCCCCGCAGCTTCGCCGACGCCACCGGTGACGGGATCGGCGACGTCGCAGGCATCCTGTCCCGCGTCGACTACCTGGCCGAGCTGGGCATCGATGCCGTATGGCTGAGCCCCTTCTACCCGTCGGCGCTCGCCGATGGAGGGTACGACGTCGACGACTACCGCGACGTCGACCCCCGGCTGGGCACCCTCGACGACTTCGACGCGATGGTGGACGCGCTCCACGAGCGCGGGATCAAGGTGATCATCGACATCGTGCCCAATCACACCTCGAACCGGCACGAGTGGTTCCAGGAGGCGCTCGCCGCAGGCCGCGGATCGGCTGCGCGCGACCGGTACATCTTCCGCGAGGGCACCGGTCCCGACGGCTCGCAGCCGCCGACCGACTGGGTGTCGGTCTTCGGCGGTCCGGCGTGGGAGCGCGTCGACGACGGCCAGTGGTACTTCCACAACTTCGCCACCGAGCAGCCCGACCTCAACTGGGACAACCCCGAGGTGCGCGAGGACTTCCTCACGACCCTGCGGTTCTGGTCGGACCGCGGCGTCGACGGGTTCCGCATCGACGTGGCCCATATGCTCACGAAGGATCTCAGCGAGCCGCTGCCCAGCAGCGCCGAGCTCGCCCTGCTGCCGCAGGACGGCACGCACCCGCTCATCGACCGCGACGAGGTTCACGAGATCTACGCCGAGTGGCGCACGGTGTTCGACTCGTACGACCCGCCGCGCACGGCCGTGGCCGAGGCATGGGTGTCGACTCCGGAGCGGCGGGCGAAGTACGCCTCGGCCGAGGGCCTCGGACAGGCGTTCAACTTCGATCTGCTCGTCGCCGACTTCGACGCGGCCGAGTTCCGGCGCATCATCGCCGACAACCTCGCGCAGGCCACGCTGAGCGGCTCGTCGACCACCTGGGTGCTCTCGAACCACGACGTCACCAGGCACGCGACACGGTACGGGCTGCCCGCCCTCGACGGCCGTGCCGTCAAGCAGGGTGTCGAATGGGTCAGGGCGGGCGGTCCCGCCGCCGACCTCGATCGCGAGCAGGGCCGCCGGCGCGCAGAGGCCGCGACGATGCTGCTGCTGGGTCTTCCCGGCAGCACCTACCTGTACCAGGGCGAGGAACTGGGGCTGCACGAGGTCGCCGAGATCACGCCGGAGCAGCGCCAGGACCCCGCGTTCTTCCGTGGCGCGGAGTTCGACGGATTCGGACGCGACGGATGCCGTGTTCCGCTGCCATGGAGCGCGGACGGCTCGTCGTTCGGCTTCGGCGCAGACGGCGCGCACCTGCCGCAGCCCGCCTGGTTCGCCGACTACGCGGTGGACGTGGAGGCCGCGGATCCGGCATCCACCCTCTCTCTGTACCGGAAGGCGCTGCGGCTGCGCCGCAGCCTGCAGACCGACGAGCGGCTGGAATGGCGCGAGACCGACCGCGACGACGTGCTGCGCTTCGCGCGTCCGAACGGATGGCAGGTGGTGACCAACTTCGGCACCGAGCCGTTCGACCTCGGTTCAGACGCGGATGCCGTGGTGCTGACCACACAGCCCCTGCGCGACGGCGTGCTGCCTGGCGAGGCGACCGCCTGGCTCCGGGCCTGAGACCCGCCGAAAGATCAGAAACGCGCCTCCGACGACGTTCGGAGGTGCGTTTCTGATCTCTGCAGCGGGCTCGGTCAGACCGAGCGGCCGCCGAGGGGAGCCTTCGTGGCGTGGACGCCGCCGTTCGACTCGAACGATACGGCGAGCACCGGCGACGCCTTCGTGCCCTCGAGGCTGGTGCCGCTCCCCGTGGCTACCGTGCGTGCGCCGAAGCGCACCTCGGTGCGCCCTGCTGGCACCTGCTTCTCGGCGCTGCCCACCACCTGCGTTCCGTCCCAGAGGAAGACGCGCACGGTACCGGCGCGCGGCGATTGCAGCGCCACCGTGACGACGCCCGCTGAGATCGATGACTTCAGCACCTTGAGCTCGTGGCTCGTCGGGGAGAACCCACCGAGCGGCACGTTGTCGCTCGCTGACTGCAGGATCGACTGCGGCGACGACACCGAACGCGCTGCGGTGTCTGGCAGAGTCGGCTCCTTCGGACGGCTTCCCGCATCCTGGATGCCATCAAGGGTGATGATGCCCCAGCGCCACGGGTCGGCTCGCATTCCGGGGAAGGTCGACCAGCCGACGCGCCGCTGTGCTGCCTTGTTCTGCGTGTCGGAGTCGTTGATGACGACGTTGAACCCCACGTGCTCGGGGTCGAGATTGTCGGGAAGGACGGAGAACGGGATCCTCACCTCCATGTCGTACCCGGTGTACTCGGCCTCGGTAGGGGCCATCTTGACCTCGACCTGCATGCCGGGGGCCGTGACTGACGCTTCACCCTGCCAGTTGTCGCGGTCACGGCCGACACCGGGGGCACCCGTCATCGAGTCCATCGAGGGCATGATGCCCGCGATGAAGGTCTGCGCGGTGTTGCCGGCAATGCCCCGAGGGTCGATGTAGATCTCCACCGAGTCCGTGCGCCGCTGGCGCTTGTTGTCGCTTCCCGGCAGGATCGTGCCGCGCACGTCGTCGACGACCGAAAGGAACAGGTAGAAGTTCGCGTCGTCGTGGGTGATCCACGTCTGCGCGCTGATCGACGCAGTGGTGCCGCCCATGGGCGAGCCGTCCCAGATGGTGTCGACCGGGATCGGCTCACCGGGGTATTCGCCGTCTCGGCGGATGCCGTCGATGACCGGTGCGGTGGAGGCTCGCTGCACGGCGTAGGTCGGCACCAGGTTCATGGTGACGGCCCGCTCGGCCGTTCCTGCCTCGCTCGTCGCCGAGACGGTCACCGGCCAGCTGCCCTTGTTGGGAGCGCGGTTGGCGGTGGGGATGGTCGTGTCGGTGTTCGTCACCTCGAAGGCGACCGTCGTGGTCTTGCCCGCCGCCAGCCCTGAGTACGACTTCTGGGCGGGCGAGGCGGTGAAGCCCGTGGGCAGTGTCAGCGCCACCGCGCCGGAGCGGGTCTGCGACGAGAAGTTCTCGACGACGATCTCGAGGGTGCGTGTGCGTCCCTGCCCGATCGCGAAGAGCTCCGGCACGAGGACGTCGAGGTGCTTCATGCCGAGACCAGCGGTCCACGAGCGGAACTCCTGGATCTCATCGAGGGGGCGGATGGTCGCCTCGACGGCACCGGCGACGCGCAGCTGCGCGAATGTCGTGCCGCTGGCCCCGCCCGCCGAGAGCGTGGCGTCGACCCGTACCTGCGTCCCGGGCGCATCGCCCGATCCGGCGGTCACCTGGAACGTGGCGGTGTGAGAGCGGCCGCGATTCAGCGCCGGCACGTCGACGGCGCCGCCGGCAGACCAGCCGTCTGGCACGGTCAGGCTCAGCCGTCCGGCCGCGAGTCGCGACGCAGGCGGAGCGGTGACGGTCACCTGCACGGTGCTCTTCTCGCCCGCGACGACCTCGAAGCGGGCGGGCCGCACATCGATGAGCGTGCCGAGCGGCAGACCTCCGTCGATCGGCAGGGCGGCTCCGCGCAGGGCGGCGTCGCCGCCGGAGCGGGGGTCTGTGAGGGGTGAGCGGGAGTGGATCACGGTGAACCAGGAGTTGGAGATCTTCGCCGGGTCAGTCGGACCGGCGGCGAACTCCGCCCACCCCTGGGTCACGTAGGCCCAGCGGGCGAGGTCGAGCATCTCCGACCAGCGCTTGCCGTGCCGGGCGCTGGGGGTTCCGTTCCAGCATCCGAAAACGACGTCGGATGCCACGGTCGGGGTGAATCCGGCGGCGACCCCGCCCTCACCGGTCGCCCCGGAGCCGTTCGCCCCCGAGCGGAGGATGCGGCGCGGCTGCCAGGGCTCGAATCCCTCGTCGAAGTGCTCGGGGTACCGGTCGGGGTCGCCGGCCGCCAGGTATGCCTCGACGGCGAACATCGCCGCCTGCTGGTGGTTGCCGTGGTTGCCCTCGACGGCGGAGGGGTTCATCGTGACGATCACGTCGGGCCGGGTCGCCCGTACGACGCGCACGATCCGGTTCAGCACCGCTGCGCCGTCCCAGACCTGGTACGAGAGCGGAGCACTGGCGGTGTAGTAGAAGTCGAGGCCATCGAGATTGAAGATGTTCGTGATGCCTGCGTAGCCGACGGCCTTGCGCTCTTCGGCTTCGCGCAGCATCCCGAGTGGCGGACCCTCCTCGAGGCCGACGGCGTTGCCGCCGCCTTCGCCGCGGGTCACCGTGATGACCCCGGCCTTCATGCCCTGGTACTCGTTCCACTGCCCGAAGACGCCGAGATTGCCTGCCTCGTCGTCGGGGTGGGCGCCGATGAAGAGGACGTTCAGCTTCGTGGACTCGCGGGGTGCGCTCGCGAGAGCCTGCTCTGCGGGCGTGAGGCCGCTGAGGTGCGCGCCCGTGACGGCAGCGGCGATCCCGAGGGCGCCGCCGGCACGGAACAGCCCCCTGCGGGTCAGTGTGTAGTCGGAGAGGGTATGACGATCGTCCATCTTTGGACCAGCCTTCCGCCCGGGCACACGTCGATGTCGCGCTCCGGGCCGTCGATGAGAGGGAGGAGGGTTACTTTATTTCTGTGCAGAAATAAGTACTGCACCCATTCCACTCGCCTGGGGACAGGCCGTCAACGTCGGAAAATAAGTGCGCGTTCCGGTCAGTCGCTGCCGCGCGCCAGCAGCACGGCACCGCGCAGCGATGCGTCCGCGGCGAAGCGCGACAGCACGATCTCGGGCGCGTAGGGAAGCGCCGTCCTCACACGAGCCGACACAGGGTCCAGGAGCGCGCTCCCGGCCCGTGTCATCCCGCCGCCGATGGCGATCCGCGAGGGATCGACGGTCAGCGCCGCGGTGATCAGGTGCCTCGCGATCTCGTCGAGTGCCTCCCGCCACATCCTCGCAGCCGCCTCTGACGAACCGGCGGCTGCGACCAGCTGCGCGACGTCATCGGCGGCGACGTCGTCGGCCATCGCGATGCGCCGCTCGAGACCGCTGCCCCCGCGTACTCCTCGAGCGTCGGCGTGGAGGCATCCCACCGCCGCACGCACCCCACGATGCCGTAGCCCACCTCGCCCGCAGCCCCGTGCGCACCGCGCAGCGGCCGCCCGTCGATCACCGGCGAGATCGCGATGCCGGTGCCGAGGTTCACATACAGACCCACCGGCACGGTGCGCAGCGCGCCCTCGCGGCACTCCGCAAGGGCTGCCGCCTTGACGTCGTTCTCGATCGCGACGGTCACCGAGCCGAACTCGGCGCGCAGGCGCTCGCCGAGGTCGAGGTCCGACCAGCCATCGACATTGGGCGCGAGCTCGACGCGATCGTCGAACACGATCCCAGGCGTCGAGACGCCGACCGAGGCGACGTCGCCGACCCGGTCGATCAGGCGCCTCGACGCCTCGAAAGTGCGATCGAGGACAGCGTCTGCCGGCTCCCCCCGTCCGATCCGCAGACGCTCCTCCTCCGCGCGACCTTCGTCGCCTTCGACTCGCAGCGCGACCTTCGTGCCGCCGAAGTCGATGCCGAGGACGTTCATGCGCACACCCTCCGCCGGCGTCACGCGCCGAGGGCGGCGGTCGCCGCGACCAGCTCGTCGGCCACTGCGTCGAGGTGAGCGCGGACGTCGTCCCGCCACTGCCGGAACTCCTCCGCGGTCTGCTGGCGCGCGTGCGCCATCCTGGCCACCTCGCGGGGAGCGGCGCCTCCCGTGGAGGTGCGCACCGCGACGAAGTTGTCGGCGTCGAGCGCGCGCGCGAAGTCCTCGGGCGTGAGCGACACGTCCCTGCCGGCGACCTCGGTGACGACCTCGTGCACCCGTTGCGGGTCGATCGTGCGCACGTCGACAACGCCGGCGGCATCCGCCTCGCGCACGATCCGCGACACCACGGTGTGCGCCTGCGTGAACGTGAGTCCGCCGTCGCGCACCAGCGTGTCGGCCAGCTCGGTCGCATTGGCGAACGAGGAGAGGGCGCGCTCACGCATGACGTCGGTGTTCACCTGGATGGTTCCCAGCACCCCGCTCAGCAGGTGCAGCACGTCGGTGAGAGTCTCGACCGCGCGCCATGCGTACGGCTGCAGATCGTCCTCGGTGTCGACGATGTCGCCGAACGGCGTGTTGTGCATCATCGTCAGCACGGTCGCCGCGCTGGCCGACGCCGCAGAGAGCAGCGACCGGGAGTGCTCGATCGACACGGGGTTGCGCTTCTGGGGCATGATCGATGAGATCTGCACGTACGGGGCGGCAACCCGGTACAGCCCGAACTCGGCGGTGCACCACGTGAGGAAGTCGACGCAGCTGCGTCCGGTGTCGATCGCCATCAGCTGCAGTGCGACTGCGGAGTGCGCGATGTAGTCGGTCGCGGCAACGGCATCGTAGGAGTTCTCGACCAGGCCGCGGAAGCCGAGCAGCCGCGCCATGTGGTCGCGATCGATCGCGAACCCGGTGCCGGTAAGGGCGGCCCCGCCCATGGGGGAGTAGTCCAGGCTCTCGTACGCCTGCTGGACGCGGCGGATATCGCGGCCGAGCACATCGGCGATGGCCAGGAATCGGTGACCGAGGATCGAGGGCTGCGCGGGCTGGGTATGGGTGTGTTCGAGCGACAGCGTCGAGGAGTGCTCGGTTCCCAGGCGCACCAGCGTCTCGTAGAGTTCGCCGGCCGCATCCAGCACCTGCAGCAGCTGGCGCCGCATCACCATGCGATACAGGGTCATGCCCATGTCGTTGCGGCTGCGGGCGGTGTGCAGACTCCCCGTGACCTCGCCTCCGATGCGCATCATCTCGTGCTCGACCGTGAAGAAGAGGTCCTCGAACTGCCCGGTGTACTCGCTGGCCGCGAGGGCTTCCAGATCGAGGCCGTCGATCGAGCGGGCGATGGTCGCGGCGTCGGCGTCGTTCAGGATCCCGGCGCCGTGCAGCATGATCAGATGCGCGCGGTGGATCTGGATCATCGACGGCAGCAGCATCCGCTTCGCCTGGTCGTACGCGGGGCGCAGCACCGCGGTGGTGTAGCTCTCGCCCGGGAACGTCTCTCCATCGCGCTGGATGATCTCGTCACGGTTCATTGCTTCTTCTTTCAGTGGTGTGGCGGGGGATGCGGGTCGTGGCGGACGTGGTCAGAGCGCAGTGGCGGTGGCCTCCCTGGCCTCCATCCGACGCGTGACGATCAGCACGCCGAGCACGAGCAGGACCTGGATCATGCCGTACACCGATCCGGTGCCGATGTTGCCCTGGTAGTTCTCGTTGTTGATGGCGATCGACAGAGGCACCCACGCCGGGGTGTAGATGAGGATGCTGGCGACGAACTCGCCCACGCCATCGACGAACGCCAGCAGTGCGCCCGCCATGATGCCGCGGGAGATCAGCGGCAGCACGACGCGACGGAACGCGTACCACCAGGTTGCTCCGAGGCTGCGCGCCGCATCCTCGAGGTTCGGATCGAGCTGTGAGAACGACGCGAAGGTCGATCGGAAGATCAGCGGGTTGAACCGCACGAAGTAGGCCAGCGGAAGGATGGCGAACGTCCCCACGAGCACCTGCCCGAAGGCGAAGGGCGATGGGCTCGAGAATGCGGTGATCAGGTTGATCGCGACGACCGTGCCCGGCAGCGCCCAGGGCAGCATGATCGCGATGTCGAGGGCGAGCTTGCCCCGGAACTGCAGGCGGCTCATGACGTAGGCCGCTCCGGCGCCGAGGATCATCGCGCCGCCGACGGCGATCACGCTCATCAGCAGCGAGTTCGTGACAGGTCGCCAGAACTCCGCGCCGCTGAACAGCTGAGCCCACCACTCCAGGGTGTAGCCGTTGGGCAGCACGCTCTGCAGCCAACCGCCCTTGGCGGTGAACGACAGCACCGCGATCATCACGATCGGCAGCACGAGGAACAGCGTGGTCGGCGCGGCGATGACGAGCAGCAGCACCTTCACCGGGGTGGAGGTGACTGTGGAGCGCTTGCGCCCGCCGCCCTTGGACTGGGTGCGGTACACCTTGCGCTGCTCGTACGAGCGGATGATCGCCAGGAAGACGATGGAGATGATGGCGAGCGCCGTCGAGATGATCGATGCCAGGCGCATGTCGCCGTTGGTCTTGGCGATCACGATCTGCTGCGTCATGACGTCGGTGTACTGGAACAGCAGCGGAGCCGTGTATGACGACATCGCCGACATGAACGTGATGAGCGAGCCCGCGACGAGTGCCGGGGTGAGCATCGGCAGGATCACCGTGGCCCAGATGCGGGCCTTGCCCGCGCCCATCGAGGCCGCGGCCTCCTCGAGGGAGGCATCCGAGTTCGCGAGCGCGGCTGAGACGGTGAGGAAGAAGTAGGGGTACATCGTCATGGCGTGGACGATGAGCACTCCGCCGAGGCCCTGCAGCCAGAACGCCTGTTGGTCGAGGCCGAACCATGCCTCCATGGCGTAGGGGATGCGGCCGCCGACGCCGAACAGCAGCTTGAACGACCACACGCCCATGAGCGGGGGAGCGCGATCGGCAGCAGCGCGAGCACCTGGCAGATGCGGCGGCCGGGGAAGTCCCAACGGGTGAGCAGGATGGCGACGAGAGTGCCGAGCACACCGGCGCAGAGCACCGACAGCAACGACAGCACGATCGATCCGCCGATAGCCGAGGTCTGGGTGGGGTTCGCGAAGAAGTCGCTCCACGCCTTGAACGAGAAGCCGAGCACGGCGGCCTTGTCCTGCGAGACGCTGCGTCGCGCCGTGGCGATCATGGGACCGATCACGTAGCCGAGCAGCACGATGAGCAGCAGGGCGAGGGTGAGCACAGTCGACCAGCGGCGGCGGATCCACGGTGGGCGCTTCGAGGGCCCGGTGACCCGTTGCGCGTTCGTGAGAGTGGTCATCGCTGCTCCGCCGGAACGCAGTACGCCGACTCGGCCGGCAGCACGACGCGCAGCGCGTCGCCGCGCTGCGGACGCGTGTGCGTGCCGGTGAGGTCGACCTTGATGCGGCCGACGGGGGTGTCGAGCTCGCACGAGAGGGAGTAGCCGACGAAGTCGACATCGGCGACGGTTCCCGAGACGACGTTCTGCGTCTCGTCGGATGCTGCCGGGCGCACGCTCTCGGCGCGAACGGTCGCGACGAGAGCGGACCCGGGTTCGAAGGAGACCCCCGGCGCCGCGTTGTCGACGAGCACCTCGAGGATGCTGCCGTCGGTCAGCTCGAGCGCGGCTCGTCGGCCGTCGACGCGACGCACGGTGGCGTCGAGCAGGTTGTTGCGCCCCAGGAAGCCCGCGACGAAGGCGGTGCGGGGTCGGCTGTACACCTCATCGGGTGTGCCGACCTGGTGCACCATCGCGGTGTTCATGACGGCGATCCGCGTCGACATGGCCAGCGCCTCGGCCTGGTCGTGCGTGACGTAGACGGAGGTGATGCCGGTCTCGGCATGCAGGTCGCGCAGCGCGCCGCGCATCTCGAGGCGCAGCTTCGCGTCGAGGTTCGACATCGGCTCGTCCAGCAGGAGCAGCTGGGGACGGAAGACGAGCGCTCGGGCGAGCGCGACACGCTGCTGCTGCCCGCCCGAGAGCTCGTCGACGCGAGCACCCGCCTGTGCGGCGAGCCCCACCTGTGCGAGGACGTCGCGGATGCGACGCTCGGCCTCGGCCTTCTGCACCTTGCGCACGTCGAGTCCGAATCCGACGTTGCGGGTGACCGACATGTGCGGGAACAGCGCGTAGTTCTGGAAGACCAGACCCACGTCGCGCTTGTTCGCCGGCGCATACGTCACGTCGCGGTCGTCGAAGTGGATCGTGCCGCTGTCGGGCTCCTCGAACCCGGCGATCATCCGCAGCGTCGTCGACTTGCCGCATCCCGACGGGCCGAGCAGGGTGAAGAACTCCCCGTCGGCGATCGTCAGGTCGATGCCGTCGACGACGGTCCCCGAGCGGGCGAACGACTTGCGCAGCTGGTGCAGTGTGACTGAGACCATGTGTCAGATCAGCCCTTGTCCTTGATGTTGTCGGCCCAGTACGTCATCCACTCGTCCTGGTTCTCGGCGAACACGGCCCAGTCGATCTTCATCTCGTTGAGCTCGAAGTCCTTCATCCAGTCGGGCTGGTCGGCCTCGGGGATGTCCATCGCCGGGATCTGGTAGTAGTCGGCGGCGAGCTTGGCCTGCATCTTGGGCTCCATCAGGAAGTCCATGAATGCCTGGCCGGCGGCCTGCTGCTTCTCGTTCTTGATCACGGCGACGCCGTCGACGAGCACGGGTGCACCCGACTCCGGCATGATGTAGTCCCACGGGCGGTTGTTCTTGAGCGGCTGGATGAGGGCGTCCTGCATGTTCCAGACGGTCACCTGCCCGGTGCCCTGGTCGAGCTGGGTGTACATGTCGTCGGGCGTCGCAGCGTACGAGACGGTATTGGCGTCGATCTTCTTGAGCAGGTCGTAGCCGGCATCCGGCTTGCCGTCCTTCTCGAACGCCGAGTAGACCATCGAGGCATAGATCGTGCGCATGGTCCCCGAGGGCATGACATCGCGGATGACGATCTTGTCCTTCCACTCGGGCTCGGCGAGGTCGGCCCAGTCCTGCGGCGCCGACTTCTCGTCGAGCAGGTCGGAGTTGTAGATGATGACCTCGGGCAGCAGCATCTCGGCGATCCAGCGGTCCTCGGCGTCCTTGTACTTGTCGTCGACGGCGTCGCCGTTCTTCGGCTCGTACGCTGCCAACAGGCCTTCGTCTGCCGCCTGCTCGAACTGCTGCTGCGTGCCGCCCCAGAGGAAGCCGGCCTGCGGGTTGCCGGCCTCTGCGCGCATGCGGTCGAGGTTCTCCTGAGCGCCGGCGATGACCGTGGTCACCTTGCCCGCGTACTCGGGGTGCTCCTTCTCGAACTCGGATACAACCCAGGCGACCTCGTCCTTGTCGCGTCCGGTGTAGATGGTCAGACTCTCGCTGGGCTTGAGCTCGGTGCTGCCCTGCGAGGGCTTCTCGCTGGCGGTGGGCTCGACGTCTCCTGCGCAGCCGCTCAGGACCAGTGCGCCGGCCGTGGCGAAGGTCGCGAGCCCCAGGAGGCGGCGACGGGTGGTGTGTGCCTTCATTTTCTTCCTCGTCGAAGTCGTGCGGCGGGTGCCGCGGGATGGTGGATACGGGATCGGATGGGTGGGATGCTGCTCACAGACCTCCTGCCAGGAGCTGCTGCCAGCAGCGATTGAGCGCGGAGTCCAGTACGGCGTCCGGCTTCGGCTGCGCGGATCGCACCTCGGGGAGGAACGGAAGCTCCCCGCGAAGCGGGTCGAGCATCTCGCGATGCTCGACCTCACGGAACGCACGCGCGTGCCCGCCGAGCAGGATCACGTGCGGATCGAGGAGGGCGGTGATCACGGCGATGGCGTGAGAGAACGCGGCGATGACATCGGCCCGGATGCGACGAGCCGCGTCGTCGCCGCTGTCGGCGAGGGCGAGGAGTCGGTCGATGGCGGGATCGGCGACCTCGTGGCCGGCCGCCTCGAGGCGCGCGGCGACAGCACGGGTCGAGGTGGTGTCCTCGAAGTCTGTGCGGTCGTTGGTGCTCAGCGGCGACAGGCCGATCTCGCCGGCGGCTCCGTGGTCGCCCTCGATCAGGCGTCCGCCCGCGATGATTCCGGCGCCGATACCGCGCGCCCCGAGGTAGAGATAGACGGCGTTGCGGCCTGCCCTGGCACCGAGGCTGCGGCGCTCCGACGCCATCATCAGGTTCACGTCGTTGTCGATCGTGACCACCACGCCGAACCGTTCGCGCAGCAGGGAGCGCAACGGTACCTCGGCGGTCCAGCCGAGGTCGGGAGCGGCGCTCACATCGCCGGTGTCGGCGTCGACCACACCGGGTACGGCGACGCCGATGCCGAGCACGCGCGGGGTGCGCTCGATGAGTCCCGCGATGGTGTCGACGATCGACTCGGGGCTCACCACCCCGCCTACGGGGTCGGCGCTCGTCTCGCTGATGATGCCCCCGTGAAGGTTCACGCACCGCGCGCGGAGTCCCTCGGAGGTGCATGAGACGGCGAGCAGCGCTCCGTGATCTCTCACCACTTCGAGCCGCACGGGAGGGCGTCCGATGGCCTGGGCCTGTGCACCGACCTCGCGCAGGATGCCGTCGTCGATCAGACCGCGCACGAGCCTGGTGATGAGAGACGAGCTCACCCCGAACTGCTCGACCAGGTCGGATCGGCTCTTGCGCTGCTCGTGCAGGGCTCCGACGACGCGCGCTCGCTGCGTGCGCCGGTCGGCGAGGGCCAGAGTGGGGCGCGACATCAGCGGATCCCGTCCTGCTCGGCCCTGCGGGGAAGAAGCTCGGTCTCGTATTGCGGTCCGGTGCGGTGCCCGCCCTTGACCCTGATGAACCATTCCCGGTCCTGGATGCGCATGCCCCGGCCCGAGGCGAGGACCCAGTACGGCTCGCGCACCGTGAGCTGCGTGCGATGACAGGCGAGGGCCGCGGTCTTCGCGGTCAGGTGCTGCGAGACGTCGAACTCGACGTCGATCGCCGCGTCGTCATGCACGCCGTCGGGGTAGGCGGCAGGGTCGGGGTCGACCCAGAGCCCGAGCTCATCCGCGTGCGTGGCGAGCTCGGTGAGCTCCTCGACGATCAGGTCGCGCGGCACGGCAGTCCAGTAGACGAGGGGCACGTCCCATGCCTCTGCATCGAGCGCGGCGTCCGGGTCGGCGGCGAGCTCGAGGCCGCGCATGGTGACACGGTGCGTCTGGATGTGGTCGGGGTGCCCGTAGCCGCCGTTCGGGTCGTAGGTGATCACGACCTGCGGGCGGGTCTCGCGGATGATCCCGGCCATCAGCAGTCCGGCCTCGTCGAGGTCGGCCTGCCAGAACGCGTCGGGCCGGTCGTTGGCGTCGATGCCGAGTCGTCCTGAGTCGCGGTAGCGGCCTTCGCCGCCGAGGTAACGGTGGTCGGTCACCCCGAGGGCGGTGATCGCGGCGGACAGCTCGCGCGCCCGCTCGGGGCCGAGCGCGTCATCCTGGTCGGCGTGCAGGTGCTGCAGCTCGGGCACGGCGATCCGCCCCTGCTCACCCCGGGTGGATGTGACGACGGTGACGCCGTGGCCTTCCGCGACCAGGCGGGCGATCGTGCCTCCCGTCGCGCAGCTCTCGTCGTCGGGATGCGCGTGAGTGAGAAGGATGTGCGATGCGCTCGCCATGGCGGTCTCCTCTGATCGTGCCCCCGGCGTCTGTGCCGGCTGACTTAGATTCTGGCAGCAAGAATCTAAGTGCGACACAGCGGAAAATAAGTCGCGGAGGGCTCAAGTTGAGAATGGTTATCATTAGCGCTTAGAGTGGACGCATGCACACTCGCCTTGCCGCTCTCGCTGTCGCCGCCGCCTCCGCTCTCGTCCTGACGGGATGCTCGACAGCGCCCGGCGACGAGGCCGGCGCGGGCGATGCGGGCGGGGCGCTGCAGGTCGTCGCGTCGACCAACATCTACGGCCAGCTGGCCGCAGAGATCGGCGGCGACCGCATCGAGGTCACCAGCCTGATCGACTCGGCCGAGAAGGACCCGCACGGCTACGAGGCCACGGCGCGCGACCGTCTCGCCGTGCAGAAGGCCGACCTCGTGATCGAGAACGGCGGCGGGTACGACTCCTTCATGCAGGAGCTGATCGACGGCTCGGATGCCGTGGTCATCACGGCCGCGGAGTTCTCGCACGACTTCCCGGATGCCGTCGTGGAGGACCACGCCGATCACGACGAGCACGCCGAGGGTGAGCATGCCGAGGGCGAGCACGCCGCGGACGAGCACTCCGCGGACGAGCACGCCGAGGGCGAGCATGCCGAAGAGCACGAGGGCCACTCCCACATCGAGGGCTTCAACGAGCACGTCTGGTTCGACGTGCACACCGTCTCGCACGTCGTCGAGCAGATCGCCGCCGATCTCACCGAGATCGATCCTGCAGGCAAGGCCGAGTACGCGGCATCGGCCGAGAAGCTCGCGGCAGAGCTCGAGGGCATCGAAGGCGAGCTGCACACGCTGCACGAGAAGCTCGAGGGCACGCCCGTGTTCATCACCGAGCCTCTGCCCGGCGCGCTCGCCGCGGCTGCCGGCCTCGACGACGTCGCCCCCGAGGGCTTCGCCTCAGCCGTCGAGGAGGGCAACGAGGTCGCGCCGGCCACGCTGCTCGAGTCGCTCTCCCTCGTCGAGGGCGGCAAGGTCTCCGCTGTGCTCGCCAACGCGCAGACCGGCGGAGGCGAGACGAGCCGCATCGAGGACGCCGCGAAGGCCGCCGACATCCCGATCGTCACGTTCCATGAGCTTCTCGAGGCCGACCAGTCGTACGCTGAGTGGATGCGCGCCGCGATCTCCGACCTCGCCGCCGCCCTCGGCGGATGACGGCCCCTCTTCACGCTCAGGATTCGGCGCCCGTTCTCGCGATCAGGGGAGCGGGGCTGCAGCGCGGCGATCGCGAACTGTGGTCCGGACTCGACCTCGACGTCGCCCACGGCGAGTTCATCGCCGTGCTCGGACCATCCGGATCCGGCAAGACGACCCTGCTGCGCAGCATCCTGGGTCTTCAGCCCCTCTCGTCCGGCAGCATCCGCGTCGACGGCCGACCCGCGCAGCGCGGTGACCGCCGGATCGGCTACGTGCCGCAGCAGCGCCCGCTGCCGCCCGACACGAGCATGCGCGCCCGCGACCTCGTCGCGCTCGGCGTGAACGGCACCCGCTTCGGCCTGCCGATCCCGCGCAGGGGCGATCGCGCCCGCGTCGACGCGCTGCTCGAGAGCGCCGGCGCCTCGCACTACGCCGAACGCCCCGTCGGGCTGCTCTCGGGCGGCGAGCAGCAGCGTCTGCGCGTCGGCCAGGCCCTCGCCGACGACCCCGTGCTGCTGCTCTGCGACGAGCCGCTGTCTGGCCTCGACCTCGCCAACCAGCGCGGCATCACCGGCATCATCGACCGCCAGCGACGGCAGGGCGCCGGCGTGCTGTTCGTCACCCACGACATCAACCCGATCCTGGGGCTCGTCGACCGCATCCTGTACATCGCGGGAGGCCGCTTCGTGCTCGGCACCCCCGACGAGGTGCTGCAGAGCCGCGTGCTCACCGAGCTCTACGGCACCGCCGTGTTCGTGCTGCGGGCCGGCGACAGACTGGTCGTCGTCGGAGCACCGGATGCCGAGGGTGCGCACGCCCATGAAGCCGCCGACCCCTCCGCCGGCCATTCGGGAGCGCACGCATGAGGCCGCTGCTCGACTGGGGGGACGTCTTCTCGTTCCAGGACTACGGCGAGCTGCTCGCGCTGCTGTCGAACTCGATCGTCGCCGGAGCGGTGCTCGGCATCGTGGGCGGGCTGATCGGGGTCTTCGTGCTGCAGCGCGACCTCGCCTTCGCCGTGCACGGCGTCAGCGAGCTGTCGTTCGCGGGCGCCGCGGCGGCGCTGCTGTTCGGTGGCAGCGTGGTCGCGGGCTCGCTGGGCGGAGCGCTCGTCGCCGCGATCCTCATCGGCGTGCTGGGGGCGAAGGCACGCGATCGCAACTCGATCGTGGGCGTGCTCATGCCGTTCGGCCTCGGCCTCGGCATCCTGTTCCTCTCGCTCGTGGAGGGCCGCACGGCCAACCGGTTCGGGCTGCTGACCGGGCAGATCGTGTCGGTGTCGAGTCCCGACCTCAGCTGGCTGATCGGCATCTGCATGGTGGTGCTCATCGGGCTGCTGCTCATGTGGCATCCGCTGCGCTTCGACTCTCTCGATCCCGAGTCCGCCGCGGCGCGCGGTGTGCCGGTGCGCGCCGTCAGCCTCGCCTTCATGGTGCTGCTCGGGCTGATCGTCGCCGTCAGCGTGCACATCATCGGAGCGCTGCTCGTGATGGCCCTTCTGGTCACCCCGGCCGCGGCCGCGATGCGCCTGTCGGCCGGGCCGATCGCCGTGCCGCTTCTGGCGGCGCTGTTCGGCTTCACGTCCGCCGTCGGCGGCATCCTGCTCGCGCTCGCCGGCACCCTTCCGGTCAGTCCCTACATCACCACGATCTCGTTCCTCATCTACGCCGCCTGCTGGATCGCGCAGTGGATGCGCGGGCGCGTCCGCCGGGTCTGAGCGGGGATGCCATCATGGATGCCGGGGGCGACACTACTTCAGAGAGGCCGGATCCGGTGAGCGAGACGCAGCAGAACGACGACGAGCAGAACGGCGACTTCTTCGACCAGCTGCTGACCACCGCCCCGAAGGAGCGCTCGTCCTTCACGCAGGCGTTCCGCGGCTACGACAAGGCGGAGGTGGATGCCGCGATCGCGACGCTCCGCGACCAGCTGAAGCGGGTCAGCGGCGACCTCGACGAGGCCGACGAGCGGCGTCGTGGTGACCTCGACGAGCTGCGCGCGCAGAACGAGAAGGCGATCGCCGAGGCGGTCGCCGACAGCGACGGCCGCGTGGCCGAGCTCGAAGCCGAGCTCGCTGCGGCGCGTGCACAGGCCGATGACGCGAGCGCGCAGATCGCGGCGCTGAGCGCCGAGCTGACCGAGGCGCCTCGCTCGGACGGCGAGCCGCAGAGCAGACAGCAGTTCGAAGCGGTGCTCCGCGTCGCCGAAGAGCAGGCGAGCGTGCTGATCCACAACGCCGCCACTCAGGCCGAGCGCCTTCTCGAGGCCGCCAGGGAAGAGGCAGAGGCCAAGCGCGCGGAGGTCGCCGCGGACGTCGCGCGCATCACCGCGCAGGCGCAGCACGACGCCGACCAGATCCGTCTGAAGATCGACACCGAGCACACCGCCCATGAGGCGCGCCTCGAGCGCGAGCAGGCGCATGCGGCCGAGAAGGTCGCGCAGGCCGAGCAGGAGGCGGCGACCATACGCACCGAGGCCGAGAAGGGCGCCGCGGCGCTGCGCGCCATGGTCACCCGCGAGACGACCGATCTTCGGGCAGACGCCGAGCGCGAGGTGCGGGAGATGAACGCCCGCGTGCTCGAGTTCGAGGAGACGCTGACCCGCAGGCAGGATGACGCGCAGCAGGAGTTCCTCGTGCTGCACAACCAGGCCGTCGCCCATGCCGAGCGGATCACCGCAGATGCCAACGAGCAGGTGGCGGCATCGCTCGAGCACGCCCAGCGCATCTCGTCGAAGGCCGAGGACTACGAGCGCCTGATGCGCACCCAGGCGCAGGCCATCGAGGCCGAGGCGCATGTGAAGGCGCGGGAGACCCTCGACCGCGCGCGCACCAAGGCGCAGAAGATCGTCGACTCCGTCACCGGTCACGCGACCGGTGCGCTGCGCGATGCCGAGGACCGCACCAGGCAGCTGCGCTGGCAGCAGCAGCAGCTGAACAGCTTCATGGCCGAGGTGCGCGAACTGCTGCGTCCCGAGGGAGTGCTCACCGCCCCGGCATCCGACGAGCAGGGTGACGAGAGCTGACGACGCTCGGCACTGACCGCCCGCTCAGGCACCCGGCCTAGACTCGACTCATGGCTCAGCGGAACACCTGGCAGCGCGAACGCGTGCGCGATGCGCTCGCCGACGCGCGGGGCTTCGTGAGCGCGCAGTCGCTGCACGCCGACCTCCGCCAGGCGAACACCGGCATCGGTCTGGCCACCGTCTATCGCGCACTGGCCGGGCTCGCGGCGTCGGGCGAGGCCGACTCGCTGCAGAGCCCAGAGGGCGAGGCGCTGTACCGCGCCTGCTCGACCGAGGGCCACCATCACCACCTCATCTGCCGATCGTGCGGTCTGACGGTCGAGATCGAGGCGAAGGATGTCGAGCAGTGGGCTCAGCGCACGGCATCCCTGCACGGCTTCCGCGACGCAGAGCACGTCGTCGACATCTTCGGCCTCTGCGCCACCTGCGCCAACAGGCAGGATGCCGCGACCGAGGCGACGCAGTGACGACCACCACCTCGCCCGAGGTGCCGCACGCGCATCGGCCCGCGCTTCGCCGTGTGCCGACGGGCGCCGCGATCGCGATCGGCGCCGGCATCGTCGCGGTGCTCGTGCTCATCGATCTGCTCGCCCCGACGCTCTTCCCCAAGGCGCTGCCCGACCGCGCGCAGGACGGGCTGACCCTCGCGCTCAGCGTGCTGATCGAGGCGCTGCCGTGGGTGATCCTCGGCGTCGTGCTCTCGATCGTCGTGCAGGTGTGGCTGCCGTCGGATGCCGTGCAGCGCTGGCTTCCGCGCAACGCATGGACCAGGCGCGGGGTGCTGTCGCTGCTGGGCATGTTCATCCCGGTCTGCGAGTGCGGCAACGTGCCCTTCGCCCGCGGCCTGATGATGCGCGGTCTGGCCCCTGCGGAGGCGATGACCTTCCTCATCGCAGCCCCCATCGTCAACCCGATCGTCATCCTCACCACGCACGCCGCGTTCGGCTGGGACGGCGGCATCCTCGTGGCGCGCCTGCTCGGCGGCTTCGTGATCGCCAACCTCATCGGCTGGATCTTCAGCCTCCGTCGCGACCAGCAGGAGCTGCTCACCGAGCGATTCGTCGAGACGTGCGCGCACGTCACGCACGAGCCCGGCAGCCCGACCCGTCGCAGCCTCGTGCAGTTCCTCATCGAGCTGCGTGCCGTGATGCCCGCCCTCGTGATCGGCTCAGCGCTCGCCGGAGCCGTGCAGGTGCTCGTGCCGCGCGACGTGCTGCTGGCGATCGGATCGAACCCCGTGCTGTCGATCCTCGCCATGGTCGCGCTCGCGATGACGGTGGCGATCTGCTCGAACGTCGACGCCTTCTTCGCGCTGTCCTTCGCCTCGACGTTCTCGTCGGGGGCGATCATCGCCTTCCTCATCGTCGGTCCGCTGGTCGACGTGAAGATGCTGGCGCTGCTGCGCACCACCTTCACCGCCCGCGTGCTCGCGGCGGTCGTCGGGGTGGTCATCCTCTCGGCCTGCGCGATCGGGATCGGGGTGAACGTCCTTGGCTGATCAGACGGATGCCTCCCGCGGCCGGCTGCGCGCCCTGACCACGCGATGGCTCGGCGTCGGCCTGGCGTCGGTGATCTCGGTGGTCACCCTCGTGCTCGGCGTCACCGGCCGGCTGACGCTGTACATCAGCCCGGAGACGGTCTGGTTCGCCACGGCCGCCGCGGCTGTCACGCTCATCGTCGCCATCTGGTCGTGCACCCTGCCGCTCGGAGCGGAGGGCGAGCACGACCACACGCATGCGCCTGCGGCGACGGATGCGGTTGCGCGCCGTCGGCACCGCATGCAGACCGTCGCGGTCGTGAGCGGAGGCACGATCGCCTCGGCCGTCGTGCTCGCGGGGCTCGTGCTGCCGCCGGCATCCCTCTCGGCGCAGCTCGCCCTCTCGCGCGTCGGGGAGTCGCCGACGCTGTTCGCCGGGGCCGACGACGTCGCCCTCGGCGTCGCCGACACCACGAGCTTCGGCGTGGGCGACTGGTCGATCGCGTTCGCGAACTCGACCCGCCCCGAGAAGTACGACGGCGCGGCCGTCACGCTCACCGGATTCGTGACCCCCTCCGAGGACGGCGACGTGAACCTCACCCGCATGGTGATCTCGCACTGCGTGATCGACGCGCAGCCGGCATCCGTCCCGCTCAGCGGCGGGGGGCTCGACGGCGACTACGAGACCGGCCAGTGGGTCGAGGTCACCGGCACCGTCAGGGCCGGCGATCGCGGTGCGCTGAGCATCGAATCGGCCACGGTGAAGAAGATCGACGAGCCGAAGGATCCGTATGAGTACTGACGGATCCGCAGACCAGCCCCTCACCCGAGCGCAGCTGCGCGCGCTGCGCGCCGCCGAGGAAGCGGGTGTCGAACCAGGGGCCGACGCGCCGGATGCCGGTCCGGTCCGCGAGAATCGTCCGGCACCTGACGCGTCGACCCCCGACGTGCCATCGCCCGCAGTTCCGCCGCCCGCATTGCCGCCTCTCGCAGTGTCACCGCCCGAGGTGTCGACCCCCGAAGCGCACGCGCACGCAGAGGCGTCACGGCCCGAGCAGCCCGCACGGCCGCGCGACAGGCGGTTCGGGCTCGTGCTGTTCTCCGTGCTCGGCGTCCTGACCCTGGTCGCCGGCGTGCTCGCGGTGGTGAGCCTCGTGCAGGGGCCGCGTCTCAGCGAGGTGCAGGTCGATCCGGCGCAGGCGATCGAGGCATCCGGCAGCCGACTGATCCTCACCGCCAACCAGAGCCTCGACACGATCGATCCCGAGCAGGTCTCCGTCGAGCCCGCCGTGCCGTTCACGGTCGACGCGAGCGGTCGCAGCGTGGGAATCCGGTTCACCGTCCCGCTGCACGACGACACCACCTACCGCGTCGCCGTCGACGGCGTCACCGCGGTGGGCGGCGGCACCGCGGCCGACCTCGAGACCAGCTTCCGCACCCCCGCGTCGACCATCCTGCTGCTGCAGCGCGCCGAGGGCTCCGACAAGATCTTCCTCTCCGACCTCGGCGGCGAGAAGGCCACGCCTGTGTTCGAGCATCCGCGCATCAGCGACTACCGCGCGACCGCCGACGTGCTCGTCGTGGCCGTCGAGGAGGACGACGGCTCCCGGCTGATCGTGATGAATCGCGACGGGTCCGGCCAGCGCGAGCTGACGCTGCCCGGTGAGGGCTATGTCTCATCGGTGCAGGTGTCCGACCGGGCGGGGCTCGTCGGCTACAGCTACTCCGATCGCGACCTCACCGAGACCTCGGGTCGGGCGAGCGTGCTCGTCACCCAGGCGCTCAGCGGTGCGGACGAGCCCCGCGTCGTGCAGATCGACGACAAGGACGCGAACGTCGCCGAGTGGCGCTTCGTGCCCGACTCGTCCTCTCTGCTGTTCATCGACTTCAACGGCGCCCTGAGCGTCGAGGACCCCACCGGAGACGCCGGCCCGCAGTCCATGGGCACGGCAGCCAGCATCCTCGGGGTGAACCGCGGCACGTACACGGCGCTGATCGAGCGGGCCGATGGGAGCTTCGTCGTGCTCGACCTCACCGACGGCGCCGAGGAGCCGCTGCCGCCCTCCGAACCCGACTACGGCGACGCAGTCGGCATCGAGGCGTTCCCCGGTGGAACCCTGCGCCACGTGGTGCAGCGCGACGAGCTCGGCATGCCGACGGGACAGGCGATCGTGAAGGTCGACGATGAGGGAGCGGCGACCGTGATCGCCGAGGTGAGCGGCGAGGACTCGATCCTGCAGACCTGCGCCTCGCCCAGCGGCCAGTACGTCGCAGTCACCATGGCGCCCGACCTCGCGAACAACGAGTACGACGACCTGCTGCTGCCGCTGCCGACGACCATGCACACCCGACTCATCGACCTCGTCGGCGATCGCGAGCTGCCGACGCTGAGCGGCTTCGACATCTCGTGGTGCCGCACGGCTCCGCTGCCGTGACGATCGATCGCGCAGACCTGCTGAGCCTTCCGGTCGAGGTCGCACCGCGACTGCTGGGCGCCGAGCTGCGAACCCTCGTCGACGGCGTCGAGACGGCGCTGCGCATCACCGAGGTCGAGGCCTACCACGGCAGGGGCACCGGCGACGTGCCCGACCCCGGGTCCCACGCCCGGATGGGACCGACCGCGCGCAACGCCACCATGTGGGGCGAACCCGGTCACCTGTACGTGTATCTCAGCCACGGCATCCACTCGTGTATCAACGTCGTATGCGGCCCGGAGGGGACGGCGGGCGGAATCCTGCTGCGAGCGGGCGAGATCATCGAGGGGGTGGATGCCGCGGCCCGCCGCAGGGGCGTCGCCACGCCCCTGTCGCGCATCGCCCTGCGCGACCTCGCCCGCGGACCGGGTCGCCTCGGTCAGGCGCTCGGACTGCGGCATGCGCTGCACGACGGCATCGACTTCGTGACCGGAGCCGAGCAGAACGGCGCCCGCGCTCAGCTGAGCTGGGGAGAGCCGGTCCGCGACGTCTCGGCCGGACCGCGCGTGGGGGTGGCGGGGATCGCCGGCACGGATGCCTTCCCCTGGCGGTTCTGGATCACCGAAGACCCGACCGTGTCGCCCTTCCGCTGGGGGCGAGGCGCGCGAGAGGCGGCGGGGCTCTGAGCACGGCGCGCGCGGGGCTCGTGTTGGTGCTCTGAGCACGGCGCGCGCGGTGCGCGTCGTGGCGGGTGATGGTCAGGACGGGGTGCAGCCGCAGGACTCCCGGATGCGCAGCTGCGTCGTGAACGCGCGGTGACCGCGCTCATCACCGGCATCCAGCAGGGTGCGCACCGCCGCATCCGCCATCGCCTCGAGCGGCTGAGCCGCCGTCGTCAGCCGCGGCCAGACGAAATCGGCCGAGACGGTGCCGTCGAACGAGACGATCGCGACATCGTCCGGCACGCGCACGCCGTGCCGGCCGAAGGCCGCCAGCATCCCGATCGCGATCTGGTCGGACGCCGCGAGCACGGCGCGAGGCAGGCGTCCGCTCTGGATCAGCTGCATGGCCGCGTCGTGGCCGCCCTGATAGGTGAAGGGCACGTGGATGAGCGGGCCGAGCGGAAGGCCGGCCGCGGTCAGCGCATCGCGCCAGCCTCGTTCTCGTTCGTCGTATCGAGCGGCGCTGCCGACGAAGGCGACGTCGCGGTAGCCGTGGCCCACGAGGTGCGCTGTGGCCTCGCGGGCTCCGAGCGCGAAGTCGACGCCGACGCTGTGCAGGCCGTCGGTCTCGCCGAACTGCCCGATCACGACAGTGGGGATGCCGAGCGCCTCGACCAGCGACTGCTCGCGAGCGGTCAGGACGTCGGCGATGATCAGACCGCCGATCTGACGCGAGACGAGATCGCGGATCTGCTCGGCCGTGGGCACCTGCTCGCGGTCGGAGTTGACGATGAGCAGCGAGCGGCCGTTGTCGGCGCTCGCCTGATCGAGGGCGTGGCACAGCTCGGCGAAGAACGGGCTGCGGTTGTCGTGCACGAGCAGGCCGAACATGTCGGCGGAGCCCATCGACAGCGCGCGGGCGGCGGCGTTGGGGCGATAGCCGAGCACGCGCACGGCGTCGAGCACGCGTTCCCGCGTCAGGGGCGCGACGGCCTTCGGCCCGTCGTTGAGCACGTAGCTGACGACGGCCGTGCTGACGCCGGCGTATCGGGCGACGTCAGCCCGGGTCACTGACCGCGGTCGGCGGTCAGCGTGCATTCGGTTCCCCCATATCGGGAATCATAAGGCGCTCGCCCCCGCGACGCGCCGACTCGTGCGCGATGACACCCGGCAGAGTGAACCTCGCGGCCTGCCACGCGTTCACCGGCGGCAGCGTCTGATCCGTCACGGCACGCACGAAGTCGTCCACGAGGAAGTGATGACTGCCCTCGTGGCCGTTGTGCAGCGACTGCAGCTCGGCGGGGATGCGCCGGCGCTCGGTCTCGTGGATCGCGGCATAGCCCGACACGAATGCATCGCGCAGCGCCGGGGCCACGTGGGCGAGCGCGGGGTCGTCGACGGAAACGGAGGCGTGGGTGTCGATGAGGTGCGAGATGTCCTCGACGCCCTCGCGGTTCTGCCAGACGGTGGTGCGCGCGAGCTGCTCGAACGATCCCTCGGTGCCGAACCAGCGGAAGCGCGATTCGCGCAGGTGCGTGGGGTAGCCGACCCGGCGGAACTCGTTGATCCGCATGGATCCGCCGCCGGCGACCTCGAACAGGGCGGTGGCGTTCGAGAAGTCGTTGTCGAACTGGCTGACCTCGCGCTCGAACACGCCGTCGCCGCGCTCGTCGATCACGCCGATGGCCGAGACCGCCACGGCATGGGTGGGCCAGGCGCCGAGCACGCCGCCGATGGAGTGCGTGGGGTAGAGCAGCGGCGGATAGCTGGCCGTGCTCTTCCACTCCTCGCCGCCCGAGTACTGGTAGGCCTCGTAGAAGCCGAGGTCCATGTCGTGGACGTAGTCGCCCTCGCCGTAGAACAGCCGACCGAACTCCCCGGCGGCGAGCTTCTGCCTCGCGTACACCGTGGACGGGTTGTAGTAGCTCGTCTCGCCCATCATGTAGGTGAGGCCGGTCTCGCGTACCGCGTCGATGATGGCGGCGATCTCGTCGACGGTGATGGCCATCGGCACGGCCGAGTACACGTGCTTGCCGGCGCGCAGCGCCTTGACGACCAGCGGACCGTGGGTCCAGCGCTGAGTGAAGATCGCGATCGAGTCGATCGCAGGCGACGCGACCATGTCGTCGAAGCTCTCGAAGACGCCCGCGAGTCCCGCGGATGCCACCAGCTCAGCGGCCCGCGAGGGCACGACATCAGTGACGTGCACAGCCGAGATGCCGGGATGATGATGGAAGAGGGTGGCGAACTGGCCTGCGAACTGGCCCGCGCCGACGAGCCCCATGGTGAACGCCATATGCCGCAGTCTTCCACCGCGTGTCAACGGGTGTCAACTGAGTGAGGGATCTCGAAACCGTGCCCCTCAGAACGGTTTCGAGATCCCTCTTTCCCCAGTGATCTACGCGGGTAGAGTATCACGGCCGATGCCGGAATGCACCCCCTAGAGCAGGGAATGATGGTGCGAGCGCCGTGCGCCCGGTTCGGGGGAGTCGGATGCCGTGCTAAACTGACTCCTTGTCTGTGCACACTCCTGTGCGCAGTTCGTATCCCACACCTCTTCGCGCGGCTGACGAAGCCGTGCCTGCGGGTGGGGTGCAGACAAGGGATCTTGGGTGGGGCCGTCCGGCCTCACGGTAATGAAGGAGTCACAAAATGGCAGCAGTGTGCCAGGTGACCGGTGCTGTTCCCGGCTTCGGTCACAACATCTCGCACTCGCACCGCCGGACGAAGCGTCGCTTCGACCCGAACGTGCAGAAGAAGACCTACTACGTGCCGTCGCTCGGTCGTAAGGTCACCCTGAACGTGTCCGCCAAGGGCATCAAGGTGATCGACGCTCGCGGTATCGAGAAGGTCGTCGCGGACCTCAAGGCGAAGGGTGTGAAGCTCTAATGGCCAAGAAGGCTCAGGACATCCGTCCGATCATCAAGCTGCGCTCGACGGCGGGCACCGGTTACACCTACGTGACCAAGAAGAACCGCCGCAACACCCCGGACCGCCTCGTGCTGAAGAAGTACGACCCGGTCGTTCGCAAGCACGTCGAATTCCGCGAGGAGCGTTAATCATGGCGAAGAAGAGCAAGATCGCTCGCAACGAGCAGCGCAAGGTCATCGTCGAGCGCTACGCCGAGCGTCGCGCCGAGCTGAAGAAGACCCTGGTCGACCCGAACGCCACCGACGAGGCCCGCGAGGCCGCTCGCGTCGGCCTGCAGAAGCTGCCGCGCAACGCGTCGCCGATCCGCGTCCGTTCGCGTGACGCCATCGACGGCCGTCCCCGTGGCGTGCTCACGAAGTTCGGCATCTCGCGTGTCCGCTTCCGTGACATGGCCCACCGTGGTGAGCTGCCCGGCATCACCAAGTCGAGCTGGTAAGCATCCGCTTGTGAGGGGCGAGGATCTTCGGATCCTCGCCCCTTTCGCATTCCCTCGCAGCGCTCACTCGTTCGGGAGGAGAACGCACGCAGGGGAGGCGGGCATGGCCTGGCTGATCCTCCTATGAGGGCTTTCTCCTCCAGAGCGGTTGCCCTGCACATTCCGGGCGCGAGAGCACTTGTGCACGGAAGGGGTGATTCTGCTCACTGCATGTCTCGCGCAGGCGCCACGCTCGTGGCATGGAGATCGTTCAGGCGCTGCAGCAATTCGATGGCGTGGCCCGGATCGAGACGCTTCGTCGTCTCGGCGTGACGGCATACCAGCTCAGGAGGGCTCGCGAGAGCGGGCTGATCCACTCGGTCAGGCGCGGGTGGGTCGCCTTGCGCGGTGCCGACCGGATGCTGGTGGCGGCCGCGCGCCGAGGAGTGGTGCTCAGCTGCATCACCCTGGCCGCCCGGCGCGGGCTGTGGGTGCTCGACTCCTCTGAACCGCACGTCGCCGCGCCACCGCACGCCGGGCATGCTTCCGTGTCCACGGGAGTCATCCATTGGAGTCGGCCGCTCTTCCCCCGGCATCCCGACTCCTGCGAGGACTCGCTCGAGAACGCACTGGTGCTCGCAGCCCGCTGCCAGCCACACGAGGCGGCGCTCGCCCTGTGGGAGTCGGCATTCAAGAAGGAGCTCGTCGATCCCGTCGTGCTCGGTCGGGTACCGCTGCCGCCGCATGCGAGGGAGATGCTCGAGCAGGCGACGCCGTTCGCGGATGCCGGTACCGAGAGCATCTTCCGCACGAGGCTGCGTTGGCTGAGGCTGCCGGTCACGCCGCAGGTATGGCTGCTCGGGCACCGAGTCGACTTCCTCATCGGCGAACGGCTCGTGGTGCAGATCGATGGCGGACACCACGTCGACGAGCAGCGGACGAGTGACATCGCGCACGACGCGCTGCTGAAGCTGCACGGCTTTCACGTCATCCGCATCAGCTACTCCCAGCTGATGGATCGCTGGCACGAGGTGCACGCCCTCATCATCGCGGCGATCGCGCAGCGTCTGCACCTCGCCGCATGATTCACCCGCCCGCCCGCCCGCCCGCCCGGGAGGAGAACTCACGTATGGGAGGACCAGCACAGCGCAAACGCCCTCCGATGAGTGCGAACTCCTCCCTCGAGCGCGGCGACGGGGACGCCCATCTCGACCTGAATCTGTGACTGAAGTGACGAAAGTGACGGAACTCGCCGAGAAAACACGTCAAAACCCGCGAAATGACGCGGAATCCGGGCGTGTGGTTGATACATTCGAGGCGGTCGAACGACCGACGGGGGTCTCTCCCTCGAAATCAACACGATGCGACGGACCTTCGTCGCTGGAGGAGTGACATGGCTGACAAGTCCATCACCAAGACCGAGCTCGTCGCGAGCATCGCTTCCGCCACCGGCGAGAGCCAGGCCACTGTTTCGCGCGTCCTCGACTCGCTGTTCGCCACCGTCTCGGACGCCGTTGCCAAGGGCAGCAAGGTCTCGATCCCCGGCTGGATCGCGTTCGAGCAGGTCGACACCGCCGCTCGCACCGGCCGCAACCCGCAGACCGGCGCCGAGATCAAGATCCCGGCCGGCAAGCGCGTCAAGGTCACCGCTGGCTCCAAGCTGAAGGCAGCCGTCAAGTAAGACCGCACGCTTCGCATGAAGGCCGTCCCTGTGGGGGCGGCCTTCATGCGTATCGGCCGTAGGCTGGAACGGTGAATTCCTACCGTCTCGCTGGCCTGGCGATCCTCGTCGTCAGCGGGGTCGCAGGACTCATCGTCGCCCTGGTCGTCGGCGGCGGGGCGGTGCCGCCGAAGCTGCTCGATCCTGGCCCCGTCGTCATGTGGGGCCTGCCCGCCGTCAAGCTCGTCGCCAACCTGGGCGCGGCCGCGATGCTCGGCTCCCTGGTGCTCGCGCTGTTCGGCCTGCGCGCCGGCTCGCGCCCCTTCGAGGTCGCGATCGACACGGCATCCGTGGGAGCCGCCGTCTTCACCATCGGATCCGGCCTCACCGCCTTTCTCACCTTCATGGCGGCCTTCAACCCGAAGCTCACCGCCGACCGATCGTTCGGCGAGCAGTTCGGGCGGTACCTGCTCGAACTGCCTCTCGGGCAGGCCTGGCTGATCACCACCCTGATGGGCGCGGTGATCACCCTGCTGCTCTTCGGCTGGCGCAGCTGGACGGGCACGATGCTGACGGCTGTGCTCGCCGCCGCGGCGTTCCTGCCGATGGCCACGCAGGGCCATTCGGGCGACGTCGCCGGCCACACCGTCGCCGTCAACGCGATCCTGCTGCATACGATCGGCGCGGCGGTCTGGGTGGGCGGCGTGCTGCTGCTCGTCATCCTCCGCCACGTCGGCAGCCGGGCGGCGGCGCAGAACGCGGGCAAGGCCACGACCCCGGATGCCCGCATCGACCTCCCCGTGCTGGTCGGGCGCTACTCGTCGCTGGCCATCGCCGCGTTCGCGGTCGTGGCGTTCTCGGGCGTCGCCCGCACCGTGGTCGCGCTGGGGGAGTGGAGCGAGTTGCTCTCGCCCTACGGGCTGATCGTCATCGCGAAGGCGGTGGCGCTGGTCGGCCTCGGTCTGTTCGGCGCCTGGTACCGGCGTCGCCTCATCCCCCACCTCGACGGCGACCGTGAGAAGCGCTCGTTCTGGTCGCTGATCCTCGGCGAACTCGCCCTCATGGGCCTCGCGTCCGGCGCCGCCGCAGCGCTCGCCCGCACCCCTCCGCCCCTCGGCGAGGAGGCGCCCGCAGTGCAGACCCCTGCCGAGCGGCTCACCCGCAGCCCGCTGCCGCCGGAGCTGACCCCCGATCGCTGGTTCACCTCGTTCGACCTCGACGTGCTGTGGATAGTGGCGGTCGCGTTCGGCGTCTTCCTCTACGTCGCCGGGATCGTCCGGCTGCGTCGCCGGGGGGATGCCTGGCCCGTGCACCGCACGGTCTTCTGGATGTCAGGGTTGGCGCTGCTGCTGTGGGTGACGAACGGGCCGATCAACGC
This sequence comes from Microbacterium esteraromaticum, assembly GCF_014084045.1. NCBI lineage: Bacteria > Bacillati > Actinomycetota > Actinomycetes > Micrococcales > Microbacteriaceae > Microbacterium > Microbacterium esteraromaticum. Next base: position 1,066,394 of record NZ_CP043732.1, on the reverse strand, counting down.
GTACCAGGACTATTTGTTCAGCGTGCACATGGCGGGACACATGCTGCTGAGCATGGCGATCCCCGTGCTGCTGGTGGCAGGCGCGCCGATCACCCTGGCGCTGCGCAGCATCCACAAGCGCGACGACGGCACACGCGGCGGCCGGGAGTGGATCCTGTGGGCGGTGCACTCGCCGTACTCGCGCTTCATCACGCATCCGTTCGTCGCCGCCGCCATCTTCGCGCTGTCGCTGTGGGCGTTCTACTTCACAGACCTGGTGCGCTGGGCGATGTACGACCACCTCGGCCACGAGTGGATGATCATCCACTTCCTCATCTCGGGCTACCTGTTCGCGATGACGCTGATCGGCGTCGACCCCATCCCTTACCGCCTGCCCTACGCGGGTCGTCTGATCACGCTCATCGCGGTGATGGCGACGCACGCGTTCTTCGGCATGGCGATCATGATGCAGTCGGGGCTGATCGTCGCCGAGTGGTACGGGTCGATGGGCAGAACGTGGGGCCCGACCCCGATGGAGGATCAGTACATCGGCGGCGGCATCGCGTGGTCGGTCGGCGAGATCCCGACGTTGATCCTGGCGATCACGCTCGCGATCCAGTGGTCGAGATCGGATGCCAGGCTGCAGCGTCGACGCGACAGGCACGCCGATCGCACCGGCGACGCCGAGCTCGAGGAGTACAACGCGCAGCTGGCCCGCATGGCCGAGCGCGACAGCGCTCGCTGAGGCGTCAGTCCTCGAGTGCGGGCTGGTCGCCCTCAGGCGATCCCACTCGGATCGACACCGACCCGTCTGCGAGCACCGTGACCGTGCCGTTCACCCGGAACGGCACATCCTGCGAGACCTCGCGCACCGCGCCGTCGAAGAGCGATTGGATCTTCACGTCGATGTGCGCCATCGCCTCGGTGGGCGGCAGAGCCCAGTTCGCGCCGTCGGGCACGAGGGTGACGGTGGGCTGCGTCACGATCGACCACGTGGGCACCGTGTCGGGGGCGAGCCGGTTGTGCAGCTGCAGACCGAAGGGGCAGCGGGTCGGCTGCAGCACCTCCTGCGTCGCGCAGTCGGTGAGGAACTGCTCGACCTGCTGCTGGACGACCCCGACGAACTTCTCGGTCGGCTCGGTCTGCACATCGACAGGAGTGCGCGCGAGCGCGGTATCGGCGAGCACGCTCACGCCGGGGGATGCCGCGATCGCCGTGTCGACGGTGACCGAGTACCTTCCGGGGGTGAACACCAGCAGATGAACGGGGTCGAGCGGGGCGGCCTCGGCACCGTCGACCGACACCTGGCGGCGATCGATCGCGAATCCGTTCACCGCGAACACATCGGCTCCGCGCACGGTCAGCTCGATCTCGGCGAGCGGGCTCTCGGTGAAGCGCCAGTTCGGGGTCACGCCGACCCAGCCGTCCTGCGCGACGGTGAAGGTCGAGGTGCCCTCCACGCCTCCGGCGCGATAGTCGACGACGACCTGGTGCAGGCCGTCCTTCTCGCCCTTCTCGGTGACCGTGACGTCGGTCAGCGGAGAGAGGGCGGCACGGCGCAGCAGCGCTTCGGATGCGGAGGCGTCGATCCCGGCATCCTGCAGCACAGCCAGGTCGAGCGAGACGCCAGGCACCTGCAGAGCCTCCGCGGCGCGGCCACTGGAGAGCAGGTCGAGGTAGCGCTGCACGAAAGCAGAGGGGCTGTAGAACTGCTGATACAGCGACATCCCGCCCGCCGCGATGGCGGCGAACAGCAGCACGCCCACCAGCGCGAGGAGGGTGAGATCGGCGCGGAGGCTGGACCGAGCGCGCGGGCTCGCTCGCCCCCGTGACACCCGCCCCTGCATCATGGCGCCAAGTCTATGGAGTCGGCCCTGGGACGGAGCCGAACGCGCTCCGCCGGGACTTAACATAGGGGGCGTGTCCATCGCGCTCTCGGAAGAACAGCAGGCGCTGTTCCGACTCATCGAGGACACCGACGAGCACGTGTTCATCACGGGGCGCGCCGGCACGGGCAAGTCGACCCTGCTGCAGCACTTCGCGTGGAACACGAAGAAGCAGATCGCGATCTGCGCGCCCACGGGCGTCGCGGCGCTGAACGTCGAGGGTCAGACGATCCACTCGCTGTTCCGGCTGCCGATCGGGCTCATCGCCGAGAGCGAGATCGACCAGTCCGACGCGACCCGCCGCATCCTGAACGCCATCGAGACCCTTGTCATCGACGAGATCTCGATGGTCAACGCGGATCTGATGGATGCCATCGACCGGTCGCTCCGGCAGGCGCGCGGCAAGCGGGGCATCCCGTTCGGCGGAGTGCAGATCGTCATGTTCGGCGATCCGTACCAGCTCGCACCGGTGCCGCCGCGCGGCGACGAGCTGCGATACATCCAAGACCATTACCGCTCGTTCTGGTTCTTCGATGCGAAGGTCTGGACCGGTGGCCGTCACGGCGACGACGACGGCGGCGGGATGCTCGACATCGGCACCTACGGCGCGAAGCTGCACGTGCACGAGCTGGTGCACATCCACCGCCAGTCGGACGACGGGTTCAAGGCGATGCTCAACGCCGTGCGCTACGGCCGAGTCACCGCAGACATCGCCGGCGTGCTCAACGAGAAGGGCGCCCGCACCCCTCCCGAGCCCGAGGCGGGCGAGGTGCCGATCATCACGCTGGCGACCCGCAACGACATCGTGAACAGCATCAACCGGCGCCATCTCGCGGCCCTTCCCGGGCGCGAGCAGACGGCGCACGCGGAGGTCTCGGGCGACTTCGGTCGCGGCGAGGCCAACTACCCGGCCGATGCCGAGCTGAAGCTCAAGGTGGGGGCGCAGGTGATGTTCCTGCGCAACGACATCTCGATGCAGGGCGAGCCGCCGCGCTGGGTGAACGGCTCGATCGGCACGGTCACCCGCATCCTCGGCGGAAGCGTGCGCGTCGACGTCGACGGAGACGAGTTCGATGTCGAGCCTGCGGTGTGGGAGAGGTTCCGTTACGCGTACAACCCCGGCACCAAGACGCTGACCCGCGAGGTCGCGGCGGAGTTCACCCAGTTCCCGCTGCGCCTGGCGTGGGCGGTCACGATCCACAAGTCGCAGGGCAAGACCTACGATCGTGCGATCGTCGACCTCGGCTCCGGCGCGTTCGCACCCGGGCAGACCTATGTCGCCCTGTCGCGGCTCACGTCGCTCGACGGCCTCTACCTGTCGCGGCCGCTGCGGCCCAGCGACATCCGCGTCGACGAGGATGTGCGGCGGTTCATGCGCGAGGCGTGGGAGGCCAGACAGGCGCAGAAGGCGGAGGCGGAGAAGACGGAAGGCGCCCGCAACGGCATCCGGATGCCATGACCGGCCGCCTTTCAGGCTCGTCGCCCTAGACTCGGAGAGTCCATCTCCGGGGAGTGTCCTATGCATCTTCGTTCGTCGCGCCGCGTGCGCGCAGCCGTGGGCGGCGCCCTCGCCCTGGCGCTCGCACTGACCGGCTGCACCGCATCGGAGCCGGAGTTCAGCTACACGCCGCCTGAGCAGGTCGACGCGAAGCTGCCCGACGATGTGACGGGGCAGCTGCAGGCGGCCGTCGAGCAGGCGATCGTCGCGAGCGGCTCGTCGGGAGCCGTCGTCGGCGTGTGGGTGCCGTGGAGCGGCGAATGGGTCGCCGGCCTCGGCACGCAGGGCCCCGATGGCGAGAAGGTGACAGCGGACATGTCGTTCCGCGTCGCGGACGTGACCCGTCTGATGACCTGCGACGTGCTGTACGGCATGGCCGATGACGGCGAGGTCGAGCTCGACGCCCCCGTGCCGAAGTACGTCTCGGGTGTCGCCGACCTGAGCGACATCACTCTGCTCGATCTGTGCAACGGCACCAGTGGGATCGGCTCCTCGGAGGGCGCGGTCACGCAGTACTGGCTGAACACGCCTGGCCGCGAATGGGCGCCCCTGCAGCTGGCGAGCTTCGGCCTCGGCATCGGCCGCGGTCCCGCGCACACCGCATATCGCGACTCCGACGCGGGCTACCTCATGCTCGGCCTGGCGCTCGAGCGCATCTCGGGCAAGAGCGCCGCCGCGCTGATCGCCGAGTACGTGACGCGCCCCCTCGATCTCGCGTCCACGACGCTGCCGCCGCGCGAGTCGGCTGCGCCCACTCCGTCGCCGGCGCTGAAGGGCACGTATCTGCCTCCGGCAGAGGGCGGCGGCCTGAACTGCGCGGCACCGGTCGACATCACCGAGAGCTCGTCGAGCATCGGGTTCACCGACTCCGGGGTCGTGTCGACCATCACAGATCTGGGCCGCTACGCACAGGCCGAGGCGCGGCAGGCGCTCCGAGCCAAGGATGCCGAGCCCGCACGCTTCGGCGCTCCGCTGCCGGTCACCCCCGACGCGCCGAGCTGGTACCAGGCGACGGGCGGGGGCTATCTCGTCGGCTCGCTGGTCGGCCAGCACGGCTGGGTCCCCGGCTACGCGACCGCCGCATACTCCGACCCGGCCACCGGCTTCACGGTGGCCGTGACCCTCAACGGGTCGTCGGCGGGCGGCTCGATGGCCGGGTACCTGGCGTGGCAGCTGTCGGCGATCGCATCGAAGGCGCCGGCCGTCGAGGGGCAGACCGCTCCGGAGTTCGGGCTGCCCTTCACCGCCGAGCAGTACGCGCAGAGCATCGCCGACTCGGCGATCTGCTCGGCCCCTCCCGCAGAGTGAGCCGCGTCACCACCGGCGGCGCATCATCGTCGGGCGTCGGCGCGGTGGGCGCGGGAGCGGTGGGCCTGGTCGCGATCGGGCTGATCTGCCAGGAGGTCGGAGCCTCGCTCGCGGTGCTCCTGTTCCCGCAGATGGGCCCACTGGGCATGGTGATGCTGCGGCTGGTCTTCTCTGCGCTGATCCTGCTGGTGATCGCCCGGCCGTCGTTTCGCGGGCATTCGCCTGGTGCGTGGCGCTCGGCGCTCATGCTCGGCGGCGTGCTGGCGCTCATGAACGGCCTCTTCTACCTCGCGCTGCGCGAGCTGCCCCTCGGCGTGACCGTCACGATCGAGGTTCTCGGCCCGCTCGCGCTCGCCGTGATTGCCGCGCGCACCAAGGCGTCGTGGGTGTGGGCGGTGCTGGCGCTGGTCGGCATCGTCGCCCTGGGCGGCGGCGGATGGGAGCGGCTGACGGTCAGCGGCGTGCTGTTCGCACTCGGCGCGGCGGCCAGCTGGGCCGGGTACATCCTCTCGTCCGCGCGCGTCGGGCGCGACTTCGACGGGCTCGACGGCCTCGCCCTCGCGATGGCCTTCGGCGCGCTGCTCTCGCTGCCCTTCGGTGTCGCGGATGCCGGTGCCTCACTGCTGCGCCCCGAACTGGTGGCACTCGGTGCTGCGGTCGCCGTGCTGAGCTCGACGATCCCGTACGCGCTCGAGATGCTCGCGCTGCGCCGCCTCGCTCCCGCCGTCTTCGGCATCCTGATGAGCCTGGGACCGGCGATGGCGAGCCTCGCGGGATTCGTGCTCCTCGGCCAGCACCTCTCGGCGCTGGAGGTCGCGGGCATCGCGCTCGTCGTGCTCGCGAGCGCGGGTGCGGTATGGGCAGGGCGCGAACGCCGGGCTCCTGCCCGGCGTGCTCCCGATGTGCCGCCCACGCCGTGAAAGAATGGACGGGTGCGCGCGTCTCGTAAGCTCCGGCTCCTCCGTGGCGTCGCGGGCGCCTCGATCGCGACGTTCGTCGCGCTCGCCTCGCATGTCTGGGTCGGCGGGCAGATGCCGGGGATGCTCGGCATCGCCGTTCCGTGGCTGCTCTCGGCCATGGTGTGCACGCTGCTCTCGGGCATCCGGCTCTCGGCGCTCCGTCTGAGCGTCTCGGTGCTGCTGTCGCAGGCTCTGTTCCACTCCCTGTTCGTGCTCGGCGCGATCACGCCGCGCGGCGGTGTGGCGCCGCACGTGCACGGCCCGCTGGTGCTGCCGTCCGCGAGCGGTGCCGTCATCGTTCCCGAGGACACGGGGATGTGGGTCGCGCACGGGATCGCCGCGATGATCACCGTGCTCGCGCTGCATCGCGGTGAGCGCCTGGTGCAGGCGCTCGTAGACCTGGCGTTCGCCGTCGCGCGCTGGCTCAGCCGCGCCGTGGTCGTGGCGCCCGTGCTTCCCGTCGCGCCGGCGCGACCGCGCTGGACGGTGCTCGTGGCGCCGCTTCGCGCCGAGCCTCGCCTCGCTGCGCTCCGCCGACGCGGACCGCCTCTTCCTGTCGTCTGATCCATCGCTGCCCAACGGCAGCGGGGCGCCGAGCGCGCCCGTTCCAGATGACCCGCCGCATCGCGCGGCGTTGAAGAAAGAGGTTTCCCATGTTCCGTCTCCGCACCACCGTCGCCGCAGCCGCTGTGGCGATCATCGCCGCACTCGCCGTGGCGGCACCGGCATCCGCCCACGACGAACTCGTGTCGAGCACCCCGGCAGCCGACTCGCAGCTGACCGCAGCTCCGACGGAGGTCGTGCTCACGTTCTCGAACAACCTGCTCTCGCTCGACGAGAACAGCGGCACCGCGATGACCGTGTCCGACCCGTCGGGTGAGGACTGGGTGGCAGGCGAGCCCGTGATCACAGCCGACACCGTCACGGTCCCCCTCGCCGAGGGCATGCCGAACGGCGCCTACACGGTGACCTGGCAGGTCGTGTCGAGCGACGGCCACCCGACCTCGGGCGAGTACTCGTTCTCGCTCGCCGCGGCGGAGGCCGAGGTCGAGCCCAGCGCCGCTCCGACCGAGAAGGTGACCGAGGAGCCTGAGCAGCCGTCGAAGACGGCGCAGACGACGGACCAGGATGAGACCGCACCCTGGCCGCTGCTGATCGGCCTCGGCGTCGTGCTGCTCGCCGCGATCATCGTGTTCATCGTGATCGCCGCGCGCCGCCGGCGCTGAATCGGCCGGGACGGGCCTCGCCGAGCACGGCGGGGCCCGTTCCCGGTGATACCTTCGGCGACAGCGCGCTGCGCGCATTCAGGAGGAACCGCATGGCGATCGTCGACAACGGCATCTACGTCGGCGGGGTGCGCACCGCGAACCCCGCCAGCCTCGACGAGACCTTCGAGCTGATGCGCGAACGCGGCGGAATGGGGTGGATAGGGCTCTACCGGCCCGACTCCGCCGAGCTGCAGGCGGTCGCCGCCGAGTTCGGGCTGCACGAGCTCGCCGTCGAGGATGCCCTGCGCGGCCACCAGCGGCCCAAGCTCGAGCAGTACGAGGACCACCTCTTCGTCGTGCTGCGACCCGCCCGCTACCTCGACGCCGAGGAGGAGGTCGAGTTCGGCGAGGTGCACGTCTTCGCCGGCCGCGACTTCGTCGTCACGGTGCGGCACGCGGAGGAGCCCGATCTGGCACGCGTGCGCCGCCGTCTCGAGGGGGAGCCGGAGCTGCTCGCCCACGGACCCGAGGCGGTGCTCTACGCGATCCTCGACGAGGTCGTCGATCGGTACGCGCCCGTGCTCGCCGGACTCGAGAACGACATCGATGAGATCGAGAATCAGCTGTTCGTCGACGACGTCGACGCCACGCAGCGCATCTACGAGCTCTCCCGCGAGGTGCTCGACTTCCAGCGCGCGGCGCAGCCGCTGACCGAGATGGTCGGCGGGCTGCTGCGCGAGGGGGACAGGCTGGGGGCGGATGCCGAGCTGCAGCGCCGTCTGAGGGATGTGCACGACCATACGATCCGCGTCGCCGACCGGGCTGCGACCTTCCGTGCTGTGCTCGACAAGGCGCTCGTCGTGGAGTCGACGATCGTCGCCCGTCGGCAGAACGAGGAGATGCGGCGGATGACAGAGGAGAGCATCAGGCAGGGCGACCAGATGAAGCGCATCTCGTCGTGGGCGGCGATCCTGTTCGCCCCCACCCTGATCGGGGCGATCTACGGCATGAACTTCGAGCACATGCCCGAACTCGAGTGGCCCGCCGGGTACCCGCTCTCGATCGCGGCGATGGTGGCGCTCGGCGGCGGGCTCTGGCTCGCCTTCAAGCGCAAGGGCTGGCTGTAGCGTCGTGTGACGCCATAGGGCGTCAGACCGCCCCGTTGTCGCACCGGCACAGCAGAATGGTTGTATGAGCCTCGCCGACCTCACGACCGCGCACCCGTTCGATGCCATCACCGAGGCCGACCTGCGGCAGGCCGGCAGCGTGAAGTGGACCCGTTTCCCCGACACGATCGGAACGTTCATCGCCGAGATGGACTTCGGGGTGGCACCTGCGATCTCGGATGCCGTCTCCGATGCGCTGCGCGCCGGCTTCACGGGCTACCTGCCGCAGCCGACGGCGCGCGCGCTGCAGCAGGCGGTCGCCGACTGGTACGCCGCGAAGCACGGCTGGGCCGTGCCGGCCGACGACGTGCGCCTGGTCGCAGACGTGATCGCCGCGTACGAGTTCGCCATCACCACCTACACCGAGCCGGGGGCGGCCGTCATCGTGCCGACGCCGGCGTACATGCCGTTCCTCGATGTGCCCCTGCGGCACGGACGGCGGGTGATCGAGGTGCCAAGCCTCGAGGTCGACGGGCGCTGGACGATGGACCTCGACGCCGTCGCGGCAGCATTCGCCGATGGCGGCGAGCTGCTCGTGCTCTGCAACCCGCACAATCCGCTCGGCACGGTCGCCACCAGGGACGAGCTGCTGGCGCTCGCCGAGACGGTGTCGGATGCCGGTGGCCGGGTGTTCGCCGACGAGATCCACGCACCGCTCGTGTACGCACCCGCCAGGCACATCCCGTACGCATCGGTGTCGGATGCCGCGGCCGAGCACACCCTGACGGCGACCTCGGCGTCGAAGGCGTGGAACCTCGCAGGCTTCAAGTGCGCTCAGCTGATCCTCTCGAACGACGAGACCCGCGCCGCGTGGGACGCCGACGGCGGCTGGGCCGGACACGGCACCGCGACGGTCGGAGTGATCGCGCAGCTGGCCGCCTACACCAGCGGCGCCGAGTGGCTGGCCGAGGTCACGGAGTACCTCGACGGCAGCCGGGCGCTGCTCGCCGAGCTCGTGGCAGAGCATCTGCCCGGCGTGCGGGTCACGGTGCCCGAGGGCACGTACATCGCCCTGCTCGACTTCCGCGGCACGAGTCTGTGGGCAGAGCTGGGTGCGGACGCAGATCTGGGCACGTGGTTCCGAGAGAACGCCAAAGTCTCGATGACCGATGGAGCCCTGTGCGGTCAGGCGGCGATCGGGTGCACGCGCTTCGTGTTCGCCACCCCTCGGCCGATCATCCGTGAAGCCGTCCTGCGGATCGCCGAGGCCCTGACGCGCTGAGCGGGCAGTCCTCGTTAGGGGTCGGCAGGCCGGAGACGGGGTCAGATGCCGGCGGTGCGACCGGCCCGGTCGACGGCTGCGGTGAGCTTGCCGAGGAAGTTGACGACGGCGGCGTGCTCGGCTTCGGTGAGGTCGGCGGCGATCTGACGCGTCGCCTGCTGGAACGCCACGACGGGAGCGCCGACGGTGCGCTCGGCGAGCGGAGTGGCGGTGATCACGAGGCTGCGGCGATCGGAGGGATGGCGCACGCGCTCGATGGCTCCGGCGCGCTCGAGCCGGTCGAGGAGGGCCGTCATAGAGGCGGATGTGACGCCGAGGTGCTTCGACAGCGCCGTCGGGGTGACCGTCGCGTCATTGCGGGCTGCGGTCAGCAGGTACTGGACGATCCGGATCTCGTTGTCCGACATCGATGAGGCCGCGCGGGCGCGGGCATGCATCGCGCTGTCGGCTTCCTGGTACTGCCGGAGCGCGTCGATGATCTGGGTCTCGGAACTCACGTGATCGCTCATGTGCCCCTCCTCGACATCGATCATAACAAACCATGAAGTGTGGCGGATATGTAGTTTGACAAACTACTTTTGATCTGAGTAAGTTTTCTCACATCAGATTCCCCACCGACCAGAGGAGTGGACATGGGCACGCTGCACTACGGAGCCACCGGCGATCCGATCGAGATGCCGGATCGGATCCTCGCTCACCTGAAGGTTCTGATCTCGACCAAGCTGCGTCGCAACGAGAGCTTCTCGCTCTCGTGGGACCGACTGACCGATGGAGCAGTCGAGCGATCGAGCATCTGGCTGCACTGCTCGATCCCGCTGCAGTTCCAGATGGACGCCGAGGCGGCCAAGCAGCTCGACCGCACCTACCTGCAGCAGCTCGCCGACCAGGCGAACTCGTCGGCCGGAGTCGTCATCGACCTGTGCGATCAGGTGATCGAGCGCGAGATCACCGAGATCGACGTTCGCACCCCGACCCTGGCGCGTGTGGCATGACCATCGCAGAGCACCCCGCGGGGCGACTGTTCGTCCCGGGCGCAGCGGCATCGCCGGTGCCGAGCGCGTCCACCTCGGTGTCGGTGGTGCCGCGGCCGGTGACCTGGAGCAAGGTCGACACCGGCTTCCACGTCGCATCCAGGGCCGGCGAGTACGTCGGCTCGATCGACACGACGCCCGACGGGCACTTCGTCGCGTTCGACGGCACCAGCGCGCCCATCGGCCGCTTCGCGGAGCTGTCGGATGCGAAGACGGCGGTGCTGTCGTGGAGGCCGGAGCGCGCACGCATCCGGGATCGCCGCCTAGGCGAGATGATCCGGCCGATCGCCGCGTCGGCGGGGATCGTCGCAGGAGCGACCGCCGCGCTGGGCGCGCTCCTCACAGCCCTTCCAGGCTGAGCGACCGCCCAGGAGGGCGGCCGAGGGGCCGCCGCGGTCAGTGCGCGAGGACGACCGCGTCGGTCTTCTCCTGAAGGAACGAGCGCAGCTCGGCGAGCCGGGCGATATCGTCGGCGAGCAGGCGGAGGTCGGCGTCATCCATGTCGATCGACGCACTGCGACCCTCGAACGTCACGACCCACACGGGCAGCCCCAGACGGATCTCGGGGTGCAGCAGCGTGATCGTGCTGGCGGAGCGGAGCGTCACGACGACCATGCCCGAGTTGGGGCCCGACTCGAAGTTGTTGTCGAGCACCGCGACGCCCAGCGAATCAGCGCTGTGCGACACGATGTACTCGTTGACCCAGCGCTCGACTGTGGTCCGGTCGCGATATGGCATGCAGGCACCTGTGTTTCATAGACGAGCGCAGACGCGCTCACTCCGAACGTAGCCGACCGCACTGACCGGGGCCTGGAAGAGCCGTTCCGCGTACCGGACGCGAAGGCTTCCTTCGCCTCCGGTCAGCGCTGATTCGACAGCATCAGGCGCCGACGGGCTGGCTCCGCGCGAGACGCAGCCAGGTCTCGACGACCGTGTCCGGGTTGAGCGACACCGACTCGATCCCCTGCTCGACGAGCCACTCCGCCAGCTCCGGGTGGTCGCTCGGGCCCTGGCCGCAGATGCCGACGTACTTGCCGTGACGACGGCAGGCCTCGATGGCCATCGACAGCAGCTTGAGCACGGCGGGGTCGCGCTCGTCGAAGGTGTCGGCGACGAGGGCGCTGTCCCGGTCGAGACCGAGGGTCAGCTGAGTCATGTCGTTCGACCCGATCGAGAATCCGTCGAAGTGCTCGAGGTACTCGTCTGCCAGCAGCGCGTTGGTGGGCACCTCGCACATCATCACGACCTTGAGGTCGTTCTCGCCGCGACGCAGGCCGTTCTCGGCGAGCAGCTCCACGACGGCCTGACCCTCGGCGACGGTGCGCACGAACGGGACCATCACCTGCACGTTCGTGAAGCCCATCTCGTCGCGCACGAACGTCAGCGCCTCGCACTCCATCTCGAAGCACTCGCGGAAGTCGGGCGAGATGTACCTCGAGGCGCCGCGGTAGCCGATCATCGGGTTCTCCTCGTGCGGCTCGTAGCGCTCGCCGCCGATGAGGTTGGCGTACTCGTTCGACTTGAAGTCGCTCATCCGCACGATGACGGGCTCGGGGGCGAAGGCCGCCGCGAGCATCGAGACGCCCTCGACGACCCGCTGCACGAAGTAGTCGCGCGGCGACGGGTAGGCGGCGATGCGGGCATCCACCTGCCGGCGAAGATCGTCGGGCAGGGAGTCGTGCTCGAGCAGCGCCCGGGGATGGATGCCGATCTGCCGGTTGATGATGAACTCGAGCCGCGCGAGGCCGACGCCCCGGTGCGGCAGGCGGGAGAACGAGAACGCCTGGTCGGGGGTGCCCACGTTCATCATGATCTTCACGGGTGCCTCGGGCATGCTGTCGAGCGCCGTCTCCTCCTCGGAGAACGGCAGGATGCCCTCGTACACCACGCCGGTGTCTCCCTCGGCGCACGAGACCGTGACCTCCTGGCCGTCGGCCAGCACTCGCGTGGCGTCGCCGGTTCCGACCACGGCCGGGATGCCGAGCTCGCGGGCGATGATCGCGGCATGGCAGGTGCGGCCGCCACGGTTGGTGATGATGGCGGATGCCCGCTTCATGATCGGCTCCCAGTCGGGGTCGGTCATGTCCGCCACGAGCACGTCGCCGGTCTGGAACTCGCTCATCTGAGTGGCGTCCCGCAGCACGCGCACGGGACCTGCGCCGATGCGCTGACCGATGGCGCGGCCCTCGACGGCGACGGTGCCCCTCTCCTGCAGGCGGAACCGGCGCATCACGTTCGCCGACGCCCGCGACACGACCGTCTCAGGACGAGCCTGCAGGATGTACAGCTGCCCGTCGACGCCGTCCTTGCCCCACTCGATGTCCATCGGGCGGCCGTAGTGCGCCTCGATGACGAGGGCGTGCCTCGCGAGCTCGGTGAGCTCGGAATCGGTGATCGAGAACAGCTGGCGCTGCGGGGCCGGCACATCGACGAACGCGGTGCTCGCGCCCGCCTCTCTGCTGTCGGTGTAGCGCATCGCGATCGCCTTCTCGCCCACAGAGCGCTTGAGGATCGCGGGGCGGTCCGCTCGCAGCGCCGGCTTCGAGACGTAGAACTCGTCGGGGTTCACCGCGCCCTGCACGACGGCCTCACCCAGCCCGTACGAGCTGGTGACGAAGACCGCCTCGTCGAACCCGGACTCCGTGTCGACGGTGAACATCACCCCGGACGAGCCGATGTCCGAGCGCACCATGCGCTGCACGCCGGCCGAGAGGGCGACCTCGTCGTGGTCGAAGCCGTGATGCACCCGGTAGGCGATCGCTCGGTCGTTGTACAGCGAGGCGTAGACGCTGCGGATCGCGGCGAGGACGTTCTCGATCCCGCCCACGTTGAGGAAGGTCTCCTGCTGGCCGGCGAACGAGGCGTCCGGGAGGTCCTCCGCGGTGGCCGATGAGCGGACGGCCCAGGTGACGCCCTCGGGGTCGGCGTCCTTCGCGACCAGCTGCCCGTAGGCGTCGCGGATGTCCCGCTCGAGATCCTCGGGCAGCGGATGCTCGATGATCCACGTGCGGATCTCGGTGCCTACGAGTGCGAGACGCGTCACGTCGTCGGTGTCGAGACCGGCGATCGCGTCGCGGATGCGCTCGCGCAGCCCGCCGTGCTCGAGGAAGCGGCGGTAGGCGTCCGCCGTCGTGGCGAAGCCGCCCGGCACCCGCACTCCCAGGTCGGCGAGATTCGAGATCATCTCGCCGAGCGACGCGTTCTTGCCGCCGACCTGGGGGAGGTCGGCCATTCCGATCTGATCGAACCAGAGGATGTTGGTCACGAGGAGCTCTTTCGTCTGAAGGGTGGTCAGGCTGAGTGTGGTCAGCGGCGGAGGCCGAGGGCTTGCAGGATCACTGCGGACATCTCCTCGACGCTCTTCGTCGAGGAGTTGAGGAAGGGGATGCCGTTGCGGGCGTACAGCTTCTCGGCGCGGCGCAGCTCGGTGGTGCACTGCGCGAGGCTCGAGTAGTGGGAGTCGGGGCGGCGTTCGTGGCGCACCTGGCTGAGCCGCAGCGGCGTGGTGGTGAGTCCGAAGCACCGCGAGGCGTACTTCTCGATGAGAGGCGGCAGGCCGTCGCTGGGGAAGTCGTCATCGGTGAGCGGGTAGTTCGCGACGAGCAGGCCGTACTGCAGTGCGAGGTACATCGTGGTGGGGGTCTTGCCGCAGCGGCTGGGGGCGACGATGATCACGTCGGCGAGGTCGAGGGCGCGACTGCTCTGTCCGTCGTCGTGCTCGATCGCGTACTCGACCGCGCGCATGCGGGCGAAGTACTCGGTGGCGTCGCCCAGAGTGTGGAACTGGCCGAGCTGCTCGGACGGTGGGGTGCCGAGAGCCTCGGCGAGCTCGCTCAGGTGGCCGCTCAGCAGGTCGATGTGCGTGGCGGGGACGGCGGTGAGCACGGTGCGCACCGCGGGGTTCTTGGCCGTGGTGAAGACGAGCGGCTCGAGGCCGCCTGCGGCATCCTGCGCGATCTGCTCAGCGACGGTCGTCGCGGCGTCGACCGAGTCGACGAACGGGACCGTGTGCTTGACGAACACCATGCCGGGGAAGTTGGCCAGCAGGGCGTTGCCCAGGGTCTCGGCGGTGATGCCCGTGCTGTCCGACACGAAGTACGCGGCGCGCACGGCGCGCGTCGTGGTCTTGTCGCTGAGGGTCGTCTCGGCCATGAGACGACCCTATGCGGAGGATCAGAGGAACCTTCGCCACTCCCGGGGGTAAAGATCACCGAATCTTATGATCTTGAAAGGAGTCCCTGCACGCGAGCGCTGGTCACGCCGCGGCGAGCCCCTGCACGCGCGACTCCAGGGCGGCACCGACGGCGCCGATCGTCTCGGAGTACCGGTCGACGACGACGTCCGGGGCGCCGAGGTGCCAGTCCGCGGTGTAGTCCTCACGCCGGATCACGAGCTGCGGCTGGATGTCGATCAGATCCATCCCGATGAACTCGAGCACTTCGCGCAGCTGCTTGGCGGACGCTGCTCCGCCGTGCCCGCCGTAGCTGACGATCGCGGCCGGACGGTCCTGCCACTCGGCGTAGATGTAGTCGATGGCGTTCTTCAGCGCGGCCGGGTAACCGGCGTTGTACTGCGGAGTGAGGAAGACGATCGCATCGGATGCCCGGATCTCATCGGCCCACGCGAAGGTGTGCGGATGCGTGTACTGGTTCATGCCTGCCATGAGCGGTTCATCGAGCATCGGCAGGTCGATCTCGCGAAGATCGAGGATCCGCACGTCGGCGCTCGTCGACCGCGCGAGCAGTTTGGCGATGCTGTCTGCCAGCTGGCGTCCGATCCGCACGGGACGAGTGCTGCCGACGATGATGCTGATGCGGGGCTGAGATTCCGACATTGTTCTGATCCTTCCGTTGCTGACGGCTGGATGAACGCGGTCTCAGGAGAATGTATTCCATTGAATGTATTCCAGGGATGTGCTCCCGGAATCAGGCGTCGGTCTCGAGGTCGTACTTCAGGCGATGCGCGGCGATCTCGCTCTGGTGGGTTGAGGCCCACTCGGCGAGCACCAGGATCGGGGCGATCAGCGTGCGCCCGAGCGGGGTCACGCGGTACTCCACACGCGGGGGGATCTCGGCGAACATCTCACGCGCCACGAGCCCGTCGCGCTCAAGCTGCCGCAGGGTGTGGGTGAGCATCCGGGCCGAGATCCCGGAGGTCATCTGCTTGAGCTCGGTGAAGCGCATGGGGCCGTCCTGCAGCATCCCGATCAGCATCATGCTCCACTTGTCTCCGACGCGCGACAGTATCGAGCGGAACACCTCTGCATCCGCCTCGGATCCCCCGCACATCGTATGCATGCGTGGCTCGTGCGCGATCTCCATTGCAGCTCCTTCATCGTCGGCACGTCGTGTCGGTTACCTCGGTGTGACTCGGTCACGTTGCGGTGCCTGCCACCCCGTGAGGAATACTTACCCACCGTACCTCAGTTACCGATCGTAACTTTCGTTCTTGTGAAAGGCCTCCTGTGATCCTCCTCACCGTTCTCACCTGGGTTCTGTCCGGCTTCCTCGCCCTGGCATTCCTCATGGCCGGCTCCATGAAGATCCTGAAGCCGCACGGCGGCGACCGGCCGATGCCGACCCTTGACGACTACAGCGACTCGCAGGTCAGGCTCATCGGCGCCGCCGAGGTGCTCGGTGCGGTCGGCGTGATCATCCCGGTGCTCATCGGCGTGGCGCCCATCCTCACCCCGATCGCCGCGATCGGCCTCGCGCTGATCCAGTTCCTCGCGATCTTCGCGCACCGCAAGCACGGTGAGCCGTTCGTGCCCAACATCGTGCTGATGCTCGTCGGGCTCGCCGTCGCCGCGCTGCGTCTTGCAGGAGTGTGACCACATGTCCACTGCGTCCGTGACTCTGCCCTCTGAGGCCACCGGCCCCTCCCGCACATCGGGCAAGGCCGCGATCTGGCTGCTGCTGGGTGCGGCCTTCGCCACCATGCTCAACGAGACGGTGATGGGCGTCGCCATCCCGCACCTCGTGACCGACCTCGGCGTCTCTCTGAATCTCGCTCAGTGGACCACCACGGCGTTCATGCTCACCATGGCCGTGGTGATCCCGACCACCGGGTACCTGCTTCAGCGGTTCACGACCAGGCAGGTCTTCCTGGCGGCGATGACGGCCTTCAGCGCGGGCACGCTGCTCGGCGCGCTCGCCCCTGACTTCACGGTGCTGCTGATCGCGCGGGTGATCCAGGCCTCCGGCACGGCGATCATGATGCCTCTGCTGATGACGACGATCATGACCCTCGTGCCCGCGCATGAGCGCGGGCGGTTCATGGGACGGATCACGATCGTGATGGCAGTCGCCCCCGCGCTCGGTCCCACGCTGTCCGGATTCATCCTGAACAGCCTGTCTTGGCAGTTCCTGTTCTGGACGATCCTCCCGGTCGCCCTGCTGATGCTCGCCGCCGGAGCCTTGCTGCTGCGCAACATCGGAGCGCACAGCAGCGCTCCGCTCGACCTGCTCTCTCTGCCGCTCACTGCGGTCGCCTTCGGCGGTCTCGTCTACGGATTCAGCGCACTGGGTGCAGGAACCGACACGTCGCGCACCGCCGGGTCGATCGCCCTGGCAGCCGGCATCGTCGGCCTCGCGCTGTTCATCTGGCGACAGCTCATGCTGCAGCGCACCGAGCGGGCACTCCTCGACCTGCGCGTCTTCCGCTCCCGGCCGTTCGCGCTCGCCGTGATCCTGGTGATGGTGATGATGGCGGCGATGTTCGGATCGATCATGCTGCTGCCGATCTATCTGCAGAACGTCCTGCGCGTCGACTCGGTGACCACTGGTCTGCTGCTGCTCCCCGGCGGCCTGGTGATGGGACTCATCGCCCCGCTCGTCGGGCGCCTCTTCGACAGGTTCGGGCCCCGGCCGCTCGTGATCCCCGGGGCGATGCTCGCCAGCTCGGTGCTGTGGGCGATGACGAGGCTCTCGGAGAGCACGCCTCCGGTGCTCGTCATGCTCGGGCACGTGGGGCTCTCGGTGGGGGTCGCCTTCATGATGACGCCGTTGATGACCTCGGCGCTCGGATCTCTCGGGCCGAAGCTGTACTCGCACGGCTCCGCGACGATCGGCACCGTCCAGCAGGTCGCCGGAGCGATCGGCACCGCGCTGTTCGTGACGGTGCTCGGCATCGGGACGGCTCGATCGATGGCATCCGGTGCCGGGCAGATCCCGGCGGAGGCGTACGGAGTCTCGTTCGCCTTCCTGGTCGGAGCCGTCATCTCGCTGGTCGCGGTGGTCGGCAGCTGGTTCGTCCGCAATCCCGTCACCCCTGGATAGAGACGGACGGATGCGCCGCGCGAGAAGCGCCTCAGCCGCGCTGCGTGGTCACTGTGGAGGGGCTGACGGGAATCGAACCCGCGCTGTCTGCTTGGGAAGCAGAAGTTCTGCCATTGAACTACAGCCCCGTGCGCCCGGAGGCGCTTGGCAAGCATAACAAAGGTGCGGGTGGTGGCTACGCGGCGGGTCCGACTGTCGGGTGAGCGTCGGGAATCTCGGACGACACGCTGCCGGTACGCCCGGTGTGCCGAGTACACGCCGTGCGCGGGCCGGATGGTCCGAGACGCCCGACAGGCGCGCTCGAGACCGAGACGCCCGACACCGAGACGCCCGACAGAGAGACGCCCGACAGAGAGACGCCCGACAGGCGCGCTCGAGACACCCGTGACGTAGTACCACGGGATGACGCGCCCCGGCGAGAGTCACTCTGCAGGCGGACGCGCGCGGATGCGCCAGGGAAATAGCGTCGAAGGCATGATCACAGCAGAGGGCCTCGGCAAGAGGTACGGAGACAAGGTCGCCGTCGACGACGTGTCGTTCACGGTGCGTCCTGGCAGCGTCACGGGGTTCCTGGGGCCGAACGGCGCCGGCAAGTCGACGACGATGCGCATGATCGTCGGTCTCGACCGACCGACATCCGGCCGCGTCATGATCAACGGGCAGAGCTACACCGATCTCAAGGCGCCGCTCGCCGAGGTCGGGGTGCTGCTCGACGCCAAAGCCGTGCACACCGGCCGCAGCGCGCGCAACCACCTGCGGGCCATGGCCGCCACCCACGGCATCCCTTCTTCCCGTGTCGACGAGGTCATCGAGATCACCGGGATCGGCTCGGTGGCGCGCAAGCGCGCCGGCGGGTTCTCGCTGGGCATGGGCCAGCGCCTCGGCATCGCCGCGGCACTGCTCGGCGACCCGCACACGCTCATCCTCGACGAGCCGGTGAACGGCCTCGACCCCGAGGGCGTGCGCTGGGTGCGCCAGTTCGTGCGCCACGCGGCATCCGAAGGCCGCACGGTGCTGCTCTCCAGCCACCTGATGAGCGAGATGGCGCAGACCGCCGACCACGTGATCGTGCTCGGCCGCGGCAAGGTGCTCGCCGACGCGGCCCTGCCCGACCTCGTCCGCGCGTGGACCACCGAGCGCGTTCACGTGCGCAGCCCCCGCGCCGCCGAGCTCGCAGACGCGATCGCAGGCACCGACGTCGAGGTCACCAGCTCCGACCGCTTCACACTCGACGTGACCGGACTCCCGGCATCCCGCATCGGCGACATCGCCGCCGACCGCGGCATCGCCGTGCACGAGCTGACTCCCGCGAGCGGCTCGCTCGAAGACGCCTACCTCGCCCTCACCGGCGACGCCGTCGAATACCGCACCCGCGAGGTCCCGCAGGACGTCGCCCCTCTCCAGGAGGCCCGCGCATGACCGCCATCCAGGCCCGCGCCACACACATCCCCACCACCGCGTCGCACGTCTCGCTCGGCAGGCAGCTGCGCAGCGAGCTCATCAAGCTGCTGTCGGTGCGCGGCACGTGGTGGTCGGTCGCGATCGTCGCGGTGCTGACCGTCGGCATCGCCGTGCTGTTCGGGGCGAATCTGCCGGAGGGTCTTCCCGACCCGATCATGGTGATCGTCGCCCCTGTGCAGTTCACGATGCTGCTCGCCGGCATCCTCGGGGTGATCTCGGTCACCGGCGAGTACTCCACCGGCATGATCCGCTCGACCCTCACCGCCAACCCGGTGCGCGGCTCGGTTCTCGTGGCGAAGGCGGCCGTGCTCGCGGCGTTCCTCTTCGTCGTGTCGCTGGTGATCTTCCTCGCCGCGGCGCTGATCGTCACGCCGATCCTCGCCGACGCGGGCACGTCGTTCGAGTGGGCGAAGCCCGAAGCGGTGATCGTGCCGATCCTCGCCGCCTCCGCGACCATGTCGCTGTTCTCGCTGATCGGCGTGGGGCTCGGCTTCCTGCTGCGCTCGGGCGCCGGCGCGATCGCGGTCACGGTCGGCATCATCTTCGTGCTGCCCGTGATCTTCAGCCTGGTCGGCACCTTCCTGCCCGACCTCACCTGGCTGATCGACGCGGCGAACTACCTGCCGGCGTCCGCTGCGCCCAGTGCCATCCTGCCCTCCGACCTGACCGCCCTGAACGCGGCCGAGTCGTGGCTGACGCTCGGCGCCTGGTCGGCGGCGTCGCTCGTCGCCGGGTGGGCCGCATTGCGCGGGCGGGATGCCTGACAGCACCGGCACGTAGAGTCGTGAGCGTGTCAACGCGCAGCCGCAGCTCGGACGTCCTCACGGACGACGGACTGCGGCTGCCGCGTCCGCCCGGCGTGATCCGGCGGTTCTGGGCGCGGCATCCGCGCCTGGCAGACATCCTGATCGCCCTGTTCTGCCTGCTGGGCTCATTCGGTCTGAGCAGCACCGCGCAGCAGCGTGACGGCGCGCACTCACCCGTGGTGACGGCCGTGCTCGGGATGCTGATCCTCGGCGCGTGCATCGCGCTGGTGTGGCGACGCTCCCGCACGACCGCCGCGCTGGTCGCGGCGCTGGTCGTCGACCTCGCCCTTCTCGCGGGCACTTCGGCGACCGGGTCGCTGATGTTCGCGGTCGCCGTGTACTCGGTCGCGGTGTATCGCGCGACACGTCTGGCGTGGCTCTGGCTCGGCCTCGGCGCCGTGGCGACGGCCGTGCTCGGACTCGCACTGCTGGGCGCCGGTCGCCTCGACGTGCAGGATCTGGTCAACGCGATCCTCTCGGTGGCCGTGCCGGGACTCATCGCCGCGCTCATCGGCGTCAACGTCGGCGGCCGACGCCGCTATCTGGAGGCGATCATCGACCGCTCCCGCCAGCTGCTCGTCGAGCGGGACCAGCAGGCGCAGCTCGCGGCAGCGGCCGAGCGCGACCGAATCGCCCGCGAGATGCACGACATCGTGTCGCATTCGCTGACCGTCGTCGTCGCGCTGTCCGAGGGGGCCGCGGCCACCGACGATCGGAGCCGCTCGCGCGACGCGTCGCTCGCCGCGGCTCGCACCGCCCGCTCTGCGCTCGCCGAGATGAGATCGATGCTCGGGGTGCTGCGCGACGGCGATCCGCACGCTCCGCTCGCCCCCTCGAGCCGGTCAGCCCCGCCGAGACGGTGGCCGCCGCCAGGGATGCAGGATTCCCCGCATCTCTGGCCGTTCGCGGTGAACCGGACTCCGCGCCGGCGGTGCGTTTCGCCGTCGGACGCATCGTGCAGGAGGGCGTCACCAACGCCATCCGCCACGCGCCGGGGGCCACCGCGGTCGACGTGCGCATCGACCATGACGCGTCGCCCCTGGTGATCGAGATCGTGAACGACGGCGTCACGCGCGCCGCAGCCACCGGCGGGTTCGGCCTGCGGGGCCTCGCCGAGCGGGCATCCGTCCTCGGCGGGACCGTCGTGTCGGCTCCGGCGGGCGAGGGGCGATGGATGCTGCGCGCCGAGCTGCCGCACCGAAGCCGGGAGTCGTTCGAGGGAGCAGAGCAGTGACCGAGCCGATCCGTCTTCTTCTCGTCGACGACCAGGCGCTGATCCGCCTCGGATTCCGAATGGTGCTCGACGCCGAGGCCGATCTCGAGGTCGTCGGCGAGGCAGGCGACGGGGCGGAGGCGATCGCGCGGGCGGCGACCCTGCGCCCCGATGTGGTGCTGATGGACGTGCGGATGCCGGGGATCGACGGCATAGCGGCGACGGATGCCATCGTGCGCAGCCACCCTGACACACGTGTGCTCGTGCTGACCACTTTCGACCTCGACGAGTACGCGTTCGCGGCGATCAGGGCGGGCGCGAGCGGATTCCTGCTGAAGGATGCCGAGCGGCACGAGCTGCTCTCGGCGGTGCGCGCCGTCCACCGCGGCGACGGAGTGCTCGCGCCGCGGGTCACGAGGGCGCTGCTCGACAGGGTCTCGGGGCAGCTGGACGCCGGCGGCCCGGCATCCGGCGCCGTCGCCGATCCGACGGCCGAGCTGACCGAACGCGAGCGGGAGGTGTTCGCCGCCATCGCGCAGGGGCTGACGAACGGAGAGATCGCCGAGCGGTTCTTCCTCAGCGAGTCGACCGTGAAGACGCACGTCGGGCGGGTGCTCGCAAAACTCGGTGCACGTGACCGGATACACCTGGTGATCCTGGCGTACGAGGCCGGAGTGGTCTGACGCCCTTCGCCCCGCGGCCGGGCGAGCGCGTCGGAGATGCCAGACGACACGGCGCCGGGACGGCGTGTTCACCGCGAACACGCCGGGATGAACCCGAATGGGCCGATGGCTCCGACGCAGCAGCGCGCCCGGGCGAGCGCGTCGGAGATGCCAGACGATACGGTGCCGGGACGGCGTGTTCACCGCGAACACGCCGGGATGAACCCGAATGGGCTGATGGTTCCGACGTGGCAGCGCGCCCGGGAGCTCACTCAGCGCGCGGGGAGGATGAGCGAGAACGTGGTGGTCGGGGCTCCCTCGAGCAGCAGGTGACCGCCGAGGCTCTCGGCGAGCTCCGCCGACAGCGCCAGTCCGATCCCCTCTCCCGAGGTGGCGCTGCGCTGCTCGGGCCGGCGCTGGAAGATCTGATTGCCGCTCGGGCGCGGACCCTGATCTGCGACCTGCACGGTGACGTACTCGGATCGCCGCTCACCGCTCACCGTGATGTCGCCGCGGCCGTGGGCGATCGCGTTGTGCAGCAGCACGTCGAGGATCTGCGAGGCCGCGGCAGGGGCATCCCCGAGCGCCGAGCCCGAGGCCGAGACGCGGATGCGCCGGCCCGACGCCCCGGCCTGGGCGTTCCACCGAGACGCGGCGGCGCGCAGCGAATCGTGCAGCGGCTCGAACGTTCCCGAGCCGGGCGTCCCGCCGCGGGCGAACTCGAGCAGCTGCGAGATGGCATCCGCCAACCTGTCGATCTCGCGCACCGCGTGATCGAGCTGCTCGCGCACTGCGGGAGCCGTCTCGGGCCAGAGCGAGAGGTCTTCGAGCTCCAGCCGGAGCGCGGTGATCGGGGTGCGCAGCTGGTGCGACGCGTTCGCGGCGAACTCGTGCTCGCGCCGGATCCTGCGCTCCAGGGTCGCCGCGCTGTCGCGCAGTGCGGCGTCGATGGCCTTGGCCTCCGGGATGCGCAGCGGTTCGGGGGAAGGCTGCAGATTGCCGCGGCCGATCTGGCGCACCGTCTCGACGATGCGCAGGAACGGTCGCGACAGCGAGCGCGCCAGCAGCACGGCCACGACGGCCGAGACCACGAGCAGCCCGATGCCGATGACGATCACCGGGGCGATCGCCGTCGTCACGCGTTCGGCGACGACCTCGCCGGACCGGGTGAAGGCGACGGCTCCGCCGGCGGAGACGTCGGAGGAGCGGGTGATGTCGTTGCCGACGGGCGTGGAGCCCGCCCGGACGGCGTCGCCGTCGGCAGGGCGGTACTCCACGCTCTCGCCCTCGGTCAGCAGCGAGGCGAGGAACGCCTCGTCGACGGGCTCGTCGCGATCGTCGATGACGGCAGCGACCATTCCTGCCATCCGATCGGCGTACTGGTTCTCGGAGGCGTGCACGAGGTCGGCGACCATGATGATGCGCGGCACCCCGTACAGCGCGATGATGCCCAGGGCGAGGGCGAGGAATGCGACGATGAGCCGCTCACGCATCGGCGGCGCCCTCGTCGAGCCGGAAGCCGACCCCTCGCAGCGTGGTGATGCGCACATCGGCTCCCGATTCCTCGAGCTTCTGCCGCAGTCGTGCGACGGTCACGTCGAGCGTCTTCGTCGACCCGAACCAGTTCTCGTCCCACACCTCGTCCATCAGCCTCTCGCGCGTGACCACGGCACCGCGGGTGCGGTCGAGCTGGGCGAGCAGATCGAACTCCTTGGTGCTCAGGGCCAGCTCGCGACCGGCGGCGACCACGCGCCGCGCCGCGACGTCGACGACGAGCGCGGGCGCGGAGGCTGCTGCGGCGGCATCCGGATGCCCTGACTCCGGCGCCCCGGCGGCTGCAGGTGCTGCGCTGCGGCGCAGCAGCGCGCGCAGGCGCGCGAGCAGCTCGGCCAGTGCGAAGGGCTTGGCGATGTAGTCGTCGGCGCCGACGTCGAGACCGACGACGCGGTCGAGCTCGCCGTCGCGGGCGGTGAGGATGACGATGCCGCCGGCGAACTCCTGCTCGCGCAGTCGGCGGCACACATCGAGGCCGTCCATGTCGGGGAGTCCGAGATCGAGCACCACGAGGTCGACGTCGGCGCCGGCGCGCTCGAGCGCTGAGCTGCCATCGACCACCCGCTCGACGACGTACCCCTCTCGGTCGAGCGTGCGCAGCAGCGGCACCGCAATGCCGTCGTCGTCTTCCACGACCAGGATTCGTCGCCCCACGTGGTCGAGGCTATCAACGTCGTCGACATCCGATATACCGGAATCTGACATCAGAACTCCCTGTCGAGAGCGCCGCTCTCGGTGATCGGCGCGGTGGTGCTGCGCACCCCGGCGAGGTCGGTGGCGTTGGCGGACGGCGTCCAGATCATGGCCCCGGCGGTCGATGCCGTGCGCAGCGCGCCGCCCGAGGTCAGCGAGTTCACGCTGATCCTGATCGTGGTCACCGAGGCGCCGTTCACGGTCGCCGTCGTGGCGGTCATGGTCGCCGAGTACAGCGTCGTCTTGTTCGTCTTGATGTAATCGCCGCGGAGGTTGACCGTGCCGAGGCTGATCGGGCCGGTGCCGGCCGACGAGAGCACATCGACCGTGTCGCCCGCCGAGCCCGTGCCGACCAGACCGCCGTCGCGCAGACGCAGCGTGACCGGGGTCGCCGCGCCGGTGAATCCCGCGAGGATGCTCGCCGGGTTCATCTGCCTGCTGTAGGTGTACGTGATGGCGTCGCCGGCGTCGAGGCGGCCAGGGGTGCCCGTGCCGTTGACGGCCTGGATGTCGAGTCCGCGCACCGGCGTGTTGTCGACGCGACGTGAGGTGAGCGATGCCGAGATGGTCGTCCGTCCCGATCCGTCGACGAGCAGGGCGCGCAGATCGTAGCTGCCGTCAGCGACGCCCGCGGTGTTCCAGACGCAGGTGAAGGCTTCCGCAGAGGTGGTGCAGGCGGTCTTCCAGTCGGTCGTCCCGGTGGGCGCGTACTGGATGGTCACCGAGGTGACACCGGCGGTGGAGTTCGCGTTGGCGGTGAGCGTGGAGGCACCGGAGAGGTAGCTGCCAGGATCGTCGAGAGACACCGAGGAGATCGTGTTGTCGACCGTGCGGTTGGCGATCGCGCTGGACGTCGCCGTTCCGCCCGCGACATCGGTCGCCACGGCGCGGAAGGAGTATGCGCCTCTGGCCATCGCGAGCGTGCTGTACCGGCACGAGTACGGTGCCGCGGTCACGGTGCACGCGGTCACCCAGCTCCCGCCCGTTGCGGGCTGGTACTGGATGGCGACCGACGCCACTCCGGAGTGCGCGTCGCTGGCGGTCGCCGCGAGGGTGACCGTGCCGCTGAGCGTCGCACCGGGGTCGATCATCGACACGACGGGTGCGACGTTGTCGACGGTGATGTCGGAGTACACCACCGAGTAGACGATGTTCGTCAGATTCAGCACCGGGTACGCGACGGCGCGGATGTCGTAGTCGCCGCTCGACACCGCGGTGGTCGACCAGTTGACCGTGCACTGATCGGAGCCGAGCAGGTTCGCGCAGCTGCCGATGCTCGTCCACTTGGCGGCGCCGGCGGCCGAGTACTCGAGTCGTACCGCGTACAGCAAACCGAGCGGCGACGCGTTCTGCAGACTCGCCCGCAGAGGCACGGTGCCCCGCAGCACCTCACCAGGGTCGGTGAGGATCACGGCGAAGGCGTTGGCGACGTTGACGCGCACGAGCCCCGACGTGGCCGAGTAGCCTGCGCTGTCGGTGGCCATGGCCCTCAGGTCATAGGCGCCGTCGGCGACCGTGGTCGTCTGCCAGGTGCAGCTGTACGGGGCGGCCGCGAGCGTGCACAGCGTGGTCCAGGTCGAGCCGCCGGCCGGCTGCATCTGCAGCACGACCGATGCGATGCCGGTCTCGCCGTCGGCCGCGGCTACGGAGACGGTCGCCGCGCCCTTGAGCGGCCCTGACGGCGCAACGACACTGACGGTCGGCGGCGTCCAGTCGGCGGCCGCGCCCGCCGTGCTGACGGCGTTCGTCGACTGCGAGGTGAAGGCGGCGGTGGAGAACTGCGTCCCGCCCAGGCTCGAGACCGCGATCAGCGCGCACAGCAGCACCGCGAGTGCGGTGCTGCGCAGCGCGGTGCCGGTCATCGCCGTCCGCCTTTCCTCTGTCATGCTCTCGACGTTACGGAGCGGTCGGTTACAGCCGTGCCACAGCCGCCCCTCAGCGGCGACACGATCAGCGGCGCAGGCCCCCGACGAGGTCGCGCAGGAAGAGCGCGGCGATGATCGCCGCGGGGACGCCGATCGCCAGCATCCGGATGCCGGGCATCGCCAGCACGATGAAGATCCAGCCGATGCCCGGGATCCATCCCTCCACGCGCGGCTGAACGGCCGAGGCCAGGGTGAACGTCCACGGGTCGGCGCTCGCATTGGCGTCGCCCTTGGTGCGCAGGACGCGCCCGCCCTCCACCGCCGGATCGTCTGAGATCGACAGGATGCGGTGGGTCACGGGCTCGTGGATGCCGGAGTCCTGCGGCGGCACGTACGTGATGATGTCGCCGACCTCGAGATCGGCGATGGGCACCTGTCTCTCGTAGACGACGGTGCCGCGCTCGAAGGTGCCGGACATCGACCCGCCGGTGATGACGTAGCGGTCGAAGCCGAGCAGGGACGGGACGAGCATGAGCGCCGCGATCGCCGTGGCGATGAGGACGGTGATCGTGACCAGGGTGCGTGCGATCACACGGGATGTCCTCGCGGTGCTCATGCTCGTCCTTTCTTCTGATCTCGGGTGATCAGTCTGAGGGTGAGGGGTCAGCTCACTGGTCGATGGTGGCGGCGGCGCCCTGCTTGGCATCCCAGGTGTAGGTCGCCGTGGCCGACTTGCCCTGCTCGGTGTTGTCAGCGCTCTGCGCGAGAGTGGTGCTGAACGTGTAGTCGCGGGCTTCGCCTGCGGCGAAGGTGCCGAGATCGAGCGCGCCGGCGGCGGTCAGCGCGCCGAAGGTGCCGCTCCACACCGCGGTGCCGGTGCCGGCGCGCGTGATGGTGAGCGTGAGGTTGTCGGCCTTGACGAACCCGTTGACCGCGTTCTCGGTGAGCGTGAACGAGGCGGGCAGGCTGCCGGAGTTGGTGATGGTCACGGTGCCGTTGAGGGTGTCGCCCGGCTTGAGGTTCGCTGCGTTGAAGATCGCCTTGCCCGACTTGGAGTTCTGCTGCGCGAGCGTGCCTGTGCTGAACGCATTGGCCGTGTTCACCGAGTTCGACACGAAGTCGGCGCCCGAGCCGACGGCGACTGCGGCGGCGACGAGCAGGCCGGCGAGCGGCACGATGACGAGGCGCTTGCGCGACTTCGCGGGAGCGGCGGCGGGGGTGGTGGTGTCGTTCATGATGTTCCGTTCTGTGGGCCGATCGGCCGTGGTCGGTGGGGGAGAGCTTGTGATTCCGACGCTACGGAGGCGGCGACAACGGCCACGCCACAGGAGGGCAACACCGTCGACCCTGTTCGGTTACAGCCATCCGCATCCGGTTACAGATCGGTGCGCCGGCAGCAGCACCGTTACGCTGAAGACGTGCTTCTCAGCGATCGCGACATCAAGGCAGAACTCGCATCGGGCCGCATCGGGCTCGCCCCGTACGACGAGCAGATGGTGCAGCCGTCGAGTGTCGACGTGCGTCTCGACCGGTACTTCCGGCTGTTCGACAACCACAAGTACCCGTTCATCGACCCGTCCGAGGATCAGCCCGAGCTGACCCGGCTCATCGAGGTCGATCCGGACGAGCCGTTCATCCTGCACCCGGGCGAGTTCGCGCTCGGTGCGACCTTCGAGCAGGTCACCCTGCCCGACGACGTCGCCGCCCGGCTGGAGGGCAAGTCGTCGCTCGGTCGTCTCGGTCTCATCACCCACTCGACCGCAGGGTTCATAGACCCCGGCTTCAGCGGGCACGTGACGCTGGAGCTGGCGAACGTCGCGACCCTTCCCATCAAGCTGTGGCCCGGGATGAAGATCGGTCAGTTCTGCTTCTTCCGCCTCACCTCGCCCGCCGAGAACGCCTATGGCTCCGGCCCGTACGGCAACCGCTACCAGGGGCAGCGGGGGCCGACGGCATCCCGTTCGTTCCAGAACTTCCACCGCACCGATGTCGGGACGACCGATGCCGGAGCCATCGGAGGCTGACATGAGCGACCCGACGGATGCCGAGAAGCCCGAACCCGGCGCGGGGGAGCCGGTCGCGTCCGAGCAGGTCGCACCCGCGAACGCCGAGCCTGTTGTGCCCGAGGGGTTCGTGCCCGAGGGGGTCGTGCCCGAGGGGGCCGTGCCCGAGGGGGTTGTGCCCGAGGGGGTTGTGCCCGAGGGGGCCGTGCCCGAGGCGGAGGTTCCCGAGCCGGCGATCCCGGATGCCGAGATCCCGGCATCCGCGCTTGCCGAGCCCGTCATCCCGCCGGCCCCGCCGGAGGATCCGCCCACGCGCGCAGCCAGGCGCATCCCGGTGGCCGAGAAGCTCGCGTCGGTGCCGACCCCGGCATCCGGAGCTCGTCAGACGGCACCCGCACCCGATCCGGCGGTCGTCCCGCCGCCGGCGGGAGCGACGCCCGGAAGCTACCGCGGATGGACAGTCGCGATCTACGGCTTCCTGCTGCTGCTCCTCGGCGGCGCCGTCGTCACCATCGGCGTGCTGCTGAGCTGATCCGCGCTTCCGGACGAATGGTCGGATGCCCCGGACGCACGGTCGGGCAGAGCATCCGCCTGCGAGCCAGGCTGGAACCATGACGACCACCGCCTCCGATCCCGCGACCGGCTCCGTTCCCACCACGGCGAGCCGTGCCGCCCGCATGCCCTATGCGGCGCTGCTGACGATGATGGCGATGAGCTTCCTGCTCGTCAGCGCCGAGTTCCTGCCGAACGGCGTGCTCACCGAGATCGCCGCCGAACTGCGCGTCACTCCGGGGCAGGCCGGACAGCTGGTGACGGTCACCGCGCTCGCCGGACTGTTCGTCGCGCCGACCATCGGGCTGATGCTGCCCCGGCTCGACCGTCGCACGCTGCTGGTGTGGATGGCGGTGCTCGCGGCCGTGTCGAACCTGGTGGTGGCCGTCGCGCCGTCGCTCGCGCTCATGCTCGTCGCCCGCGTGCTGCTCGGGGCGGCGCTCTCTGGCTTCTGGACGATGTCGATCACGGTCGCCGCGCGCATCGCGGGGCCGGAACGGCTCGGGCGCGCGGTGATGTTCACCTCGGCAGGCACGTCGCTTGCGACTGTCGCCGGTGTGCCGGTGGGCGTGATGCTCAGTCAGCTGCTCGACTGGCGCGGGGTGTTCGGCATCGCGGCGGCCGCGACCGCACTGCTCGCCGTGGCGCTGCGCACGCTGCTGCCGCCGGTGCCGGCCGAGAACGCGGCGCGCCTGTCCGTGCTGACCGAGACGCTGCGCCGCCCCGGCATCGGACTCGGGGTCGTCGGACACGTGCTCGTGATCTTCGGCCACGCGCTGGCATACACCTATATCCGCCTCGCGCTGGAGCGGGTGCAGATCGACGGCGGGGCCATCGACGAGGGCACGGTGATCGTGCTGCTGGCGGTGTTCGGCGTCGGCGGGTTCATCGGCAACCTCGTGATCGGGGCCGGCATCGACCGCACATATCGGGTGCTGGCCGTCGCGACGCCGGTGGCGATCGCGCTCGCCGTGATGATGATCATCGTGGGTGCCGGATCGCTGTGGACGGTCGGAGTCGTCGCGTTCGTCTGGGGCTTCTTCTTCGCCTCGTGGCTGCTGATCGTGAACACGTGGGTCGGCCATCGGATGCCGGATCGACTCGAAGCCGGCGGAGGGCTCGTGGTCGTCGGGTTCCAGGCGGCGATCATGCTCGCGGCCGGAGTCGGCGGCATGCTGGTGGATGCCCTCGGCATCGAGCTCGCGTACACCGTGGGTGCGGTGATGCTCGCCGTCGGTGCCGTGCTCTTCGGCATCTCCGACCGCCGGGGCCGCTGAGGCCTCCGCCTGCTCGCCCACTACCGGATGGGAAACGCCGGTGGGTGGCATCCGGTGCCGGCCTTTCCCATCTGCCGGGCGCGCCGGCGGATGGGAAGCGCCGGTGGCTGGCATCCGGTGCCGGCGTTTTGCGTCTGGTCGGGTGGTGCGGGGTCAGTTGTCTGCGGGTCGCCCACTACCGGACGGGAAACGCCGGTGGGAGGCATCCGGTGCCGGCGTTTTCCATCTGCGGGGTGTGGTGTCGGATGGGAAACGCCGGTGGGTGGCATCCGGTGCCGGCGTTTTGCGTCTGGTCGAGTGGTGCGGGGTCAGGTCGCCCGCGGGCGCGCCGTCGGATGGGAAACGCTGGTGAGTGGCTTCGGGTGCCGGTGTTTTCCGTCTGCGGGGTGTGGTGTCGGATGGGAAACGCCGGTGGGAGATCGGGCGGGGGATGCCGGCGGACGGCCGACGGTGGGGATGCGGTCAGGCGGATGCCAGGGATGCCCGCGTGCGCCATGCCGACGGTGTCAGGCCGGTGTGGCGGCGGAAGGCGCGGCTGAAGCCCTCGTCGGATGCGTAGCCGAGCTCGCGGGAGACCTCGCTCACTCCGCGGCCGTCGATGAGCAGCGCGCGCGCCGCACGCATGCGCACCTCCGCGACGTACTGGGCGGGCGACAGGTCGAAGGCCGCGCGGAAGCGCTCGGCGAACACCGAGCGCGAGAGGGCGCTGATGGATGCCATCTGCTCGACCGTCCATTCCCGTCCGGGGTCGGCGTTCACGGCATCCACGACTCGGTCGAGGAACGGATCATCTGAGAGCGACGGCCAGCCCTGCGGCGCGCACGCACTCGACCAGGCACGGATCACTGACTGCAGCAGCGTCGTCGCCATCATGCGGCAGATCACGAGATCGCCGTCGCGGTCGCACACCACGGGCGCATCGGTGCCCATGTGCTGGGCGAGCGCCGCGGCCGCGGGCTCGAGTTCTTCGAAACTGCGGATCCAGGCGACGTCCGGAAGCAGGGGCGCGACGTGGGCCGAGCCGTCGGCGAGCGCGAGGTGCGAGACGAGCACCCCCGAGCCGGCGGGGATGCGCAGCGGGATCGGGCGAGCGCCGGAGAGCAGCAGCGCGTCGCCCGCGGAGAGCCCGTCGGGAAGCCCCGCGTCGCGGGGCAGCGATACCTCGCCGGCGAGGACGTAGACGAGGGACAGGCCGTCGGACGCGAGTGGGATGGTGTCGCCGGCGGGCGGGAAGTGCCGGCGCTGCGACCGGATGCTGACTGCGATCGCTCCCAGGAGCTTCTCGAGCGCGTCGCCGCGGGCGCCGAGGGCGGCGGGGGCGGGCGCGAGAAGGCTCATGCCTCTGGCAACCCGCCCACGCGCACGACTATTCCGGCGCGCGGGCGCGGTATGCCAGGAAGAAGGCGTTCTCGCGGTGGATCAGCAGTGGGTGTGGAAGTGCACGTGCTGCACGCGGGAGAAGCGGCCCTCGCTCATGTGGCGGGGACCGAAGCCGTGGCGACCGTGCCCCGAGTGCTCGTGCCCCGAGTCGCCGTGTCCCGAGTGCCCGTGCCCCGAGTGCCCGCGGTGGTGCGGGTGGCCCTGAGAGTTCTCGCCCTCGTGGCCGTGGGCGTGCCCGAAGCCGCGCTCGCGTCCGAACCGGCCGTTCGCGTGCCCGTGTCGCTGGTCGCGACCGCGGCGGTGCCCCGAGTCGCCGTGCCCCGAGTGCCCGTGGCCCTCGTGCCCGTGTCCGGAGTCGCGGTGTCCGAACCGCCCGTGCCCCGAGTGTCCGTGTCCCGAGTCGCCGTGCCCCGAGTGCCCGTGCCCCGAGTGCCCGTGGCCCTCGTGCCCGTGCCCGAAGCTGCGGCGCTCGCCACCCCGACCGCGTCCGGCGCGGCCGTGCCGGCGGGGAAGCGGCTTGCCGTCCTCCCAGCCGAATCCGCGGGCGACCTTCTCGAGCGATGCTGTCATCGCGGCGTACTCCTCGGCGGTGAGAACGTCGGCGACCCGGGCGCGGATCTCCTCGACGGAACTGCTCAGTCGCTGCATGGCGAGGGTGCCTGATTCGGTGAGAGCCCAGTCGTCGGCGGTGCGCTCGATCCATCCGAGTCCGATCAGGCGACGCAGTCGGTGACCGTGCCGGTCGTGTGTGGGGCGCTCGCCGTGGGTGCCGGCGATGCGGTTGAGCATGCGCCAGTCGCGGCGGGTGATGCCCTCGTCTTCGAAGACGGTGGCGAACTCGGCTCGCATCAGGCGGTCGACGGCGGTGATCCAGTAGCCGAGGGGGCGGGTGTCATTGCTGTTCATGGGAATCCTTTGTATGTCATTGTGCATGTACATGCAGTGTGACATGCAAATGCGTTGCATGTCAAGTTGCATGTAAAGTCGATTCCATGACCGACTCGCATCCCGATCCCGCAGAGGCCATCGCCTCGGCCCTCGCGCGTCTTCGCGGCGGGCGCGGGGGCGGCGCCGGTTCGGGGCTGCATGCCCACGGGCATCCGCACCCGCATCCGCATCCGCACGAGTCGCACGGGCACCGCGGTCGCGGCGGCGGCCCCAGGGGATGGGGCGGGGATCGGGCCGGCGCGCCGGCGGTGGTGCGGATGCTCGATGCGCTCGCCTTGGCATCCGATCCTCTCGGCGTCAGCGACATCGCCGACGCGATCGGCGTCGACCAGCCGCGGGCCTCGCGGCTCGTGCAGCAGGGCGTCGACCGGGGGTGGGTGCGTCGCGAGGCGGACCCGAACGATGCCCGGCGCACTCGCATCGCCCTCACCGGAGAGGGCTCGCGGATGATCCGCGGCGTGCGCGGCGAACGACGCGAGCGGCTGAGCAGAGCGCTGCAGGCGCTCACGGAGACCGAGCGGGATCAGCTCGCCAGCCTGCTGACCAAGCTCGCCGACGGCTGGTCGAGCTGACGGGTGCGTCAGCCGAGGCGAGGCGCAGATGCCGCAGAGCGGGCGGCCTCCTCCTCGCGGCTGCTCGTGGTCGCCGCGAAGGCGAGCACCGCGTCCAGCACGGGGTCGGCGCGGAGCGTGCGGTTGTGGCCGTAGCCCGCGGTGAGCACGAGCTCGGAGTGCCCGTGGTGGACCCCATGAAGCTCGCGCGAGTGGCTGGCATCCAGCCTGCTGTCGTCGACGTCGTGCACGACCAGCAAGTCGACGTGCTGCGGGAGCGGATGCCGCAGTGAGTCGTAGCGCGCATCGGCGGTCGATCGCGGCATGCCCAGTCGGCGATAGAACTGCGCCTCGAACGCGCGTCTGACGGCGGGGGTGAGCCGAAGGGTCGCGGCGAACTGATCGTGGAAGGCCTGCACCCCTCCAGCGGCTGAGATGGTCGCAACCCGCCCGGTTCCGACGCCGGCGCGAACGGCCGCGAGTGCGGCGAATCCTCCGAACGAGTGCCCGATGATGAGATCGAACGGCCCCTCGGTGTCGGACAGTCGCTGGGCGGCCGCGACCCAGTCCCTTACATCCGTGCGCCGTCCGGCGGAGGCGCCGTTCGCGGGCGCGTCGAAGCCGACCACGCGGTAACCATCTCCGACCAGCTCGCGGACAAGTGTCGCGAACTGCGCGGCGCGTGCGTTCCAGCCGTGCATGAGCAGAACGGCTCGCGTTCCGCTGCCCCACGCGTACGTGGTGATGCGCCTGCCGCGCACCTCGATCTCGCCGCGCCGCGCCGAATCGTGCGTATGCCGGTCGTCATCGCGCACCGCCATGCGCGGCGACGTCGAGAAGAAGGCGGCGAGAGCGATGCGGGCGGCTAGCGAGGGCGAGACGGCCCCGACGGCGCGGATGCCTGCGGCGGCGATGCTGATGGATCGGGACATGAGGGCCTCCCAACAATACGAACGATCGTTCATAGAGTATCCGAACGATCGTTCGTAGACTAGGGGGATGGCGGATACCGACCCCGCGGTCATCGACGGCCGTCGCGTGCGCGGCGACGCATCGCGTCGTGCCGTGCTGCGCCGCGCCACCGATCTCGTCTCGGTCGAGGGGCTGGACGGGCTGAGCATCGGCCGGCTGGCGGTGGAGTCCGGCCACAGCAAGAGCAGCATCGCCGGGCTCTTCCAGAATAAGGAGGGCCTGCAGCTGGCGACCGTCGCTGCCGGCCGATCCATCTTCGTCGACGTCGTCGTCGAACCCGCGCGGCAGCACGAACGAGGGCTGCCGCGGCTGGTGGCGCTGATGCGCAACCTCATCGACTACTCCCGCGACCGCGTCTTCGCGGGGGGATGCTTCTTCGCTGCGGTCAGCGCGGATTACGACTCGAAGCCGGGGCCGGTGCGCGACGCGGTCCGTGCGGCGATGCACGACTGGTACGGCTACGTCGCCGCGCAGGTGCGTGCGGCGGTCGACGCGGGCCGGCTTGATCTCGACGACGACGGCGTCGAGCTGCTCGCGTTCTCCCTTCCCGCGCTCTACGAGCAGGCGAATGCCCGATCGCTGCTGTGGGGGAGCGATCGGCCCTATCTCCTCGCCCAGCGCGCGATGCGCGACCTGCTCATGGGCGCGGGGGCGGACGAGAGCGCGCTGCAGGCGCTGGACGGCTGAGCTCGCCCTCCGCGCTGCCGCGCGCGGCGCCGCGCCGGGATACGCTGCCGGATGCTGTCGAGCCCGTGGCCGTGCTTCGTCGCTCGGCCCCCGGTGGCCGCCGATCCCCTCACCGCGCAGCGCGTACCGCGAGAGCGGTATGAGCGGTTCCTCATCGGCGGGTCTCCCCTGGCGTACTGGCACACGCAGGGGCGCGTCTGACGCGTCAGGTCGCGGTGCGCGCCCGCCGCGGCGCCCGGCCGCGCGGCTGCGTCGGGCGCGGGCCGGGATCGGGCAGGGGAGGGATACCGAGACGCTGAGTCGCTCCGGCCTCCAGCGTGATCTCCTCGTCGAAGTGCCGGATGCCGAGCGGGGGGCCGTCCATGAGTCGGTAGGTGACGCCGTCATGCTCGACGTCGACGCGAAGTGCGCGGCCGCGCACCAGCATCCCGAACGAGAACGCCCTCATCGGGGCGGCGACGCGCGGCGCGAACCGCAGCCTCTCGTCGTCGTCCCGCATGCCGCCGAAGCCGCGCACCAGAGCGTTCCACACACCCGCCAGCGCGGCGACGTGCAGACCTTCGTCGACGTCGTCGCGCAGGTCGTCGAGGTCGATCGTGCCTGCCTCGACGAGATAGTCCATCGCCAGGTCGAGGTGGCCGGTGCGTGCGGCGACAACGGCCTGCACCGAGGCCGACAGCGACGAGTCGCGCACCGTCAGCTCGTCGTAGTAGGCGAAGGCGCGCGCCGTCTCGTCCGGCGAGAACGCCTCGGGCGTCGACTGAAGAGCGAGCACGAGATCGGCCTGCTTGATCACCTGCTTGCGGTACAGGTCGAAATACGGGAAGTGGCTGTGCAGCGGGTACTGCTCATCGCCGGTGGCCTCGAAGTCCCACCGCTGCTTCTGCGTGAATCCGGCGGACTGCTGCGGGATGCCGAGGTCTGCGTCGTAGGGGATGCTGACCGCGTCGGCGGTGGTCGTCCATCGTGCGATCTCATCGGAGGTGACGCCGAGTGCCGAGGCCTCGTCGCCGTACCGCTGGGACGTCTCCGCCGCGGCGCGGAGATTGCGCTGCGCCATCAGGTTGGTGAAGACGTTGTCGTCGACCAGTGCGGAGTACTCGTCCGGGCCGGTCACGCCGTCGATGTGGAACGAGCCGTCGTCGTCCCACCGCCCGAGCGAGCACCACAGCCGCGCCGTCTCGACGAGGAGCTCCAGTCCCTTCTCGCGCTCGAACTCCTCGTCGCCGGTGGCCCGCACGTAGCGTGTGACCGCCGCGGCGATGTCGGCGTTGATGTGGAATGCGATGGTCCCCGCCGGCCAGTACCCGGAGCACTCGCGGCCGTCGATCGTGCGCCATGGGAACGCCGCGCCCTCGAGGTGCAGCTGCTCGGCGCGGTGACGCGCGTGATCCAGCGTCGAGTGCCGCCAGACGAGGGCGTCTCGGGCGGCGCGGGGCTGCGTGTAGGTGAGCACGGGGAGCACGAAGGCCTCTGCGTCCCAGAAGGTGTGACCCTCGTAGCCGACGCCGGTGAGACCCTTGCCGGGGATCGAGCGCACCTCGGCCCGTGCGGCGGCCTGCACGACCTGGAACAGCGCGAACCGGACGCTCTGCTGCAGCCGTTCATCGCCTTCGATGACGATGTCGGCGCGGGCCCAGAAGTCGTCGAGGTATGCGCTCTGCTCGGCGACGAGCGCCTCCCATCCGGCGTCGATCGCGCCCGAGACGGCCGTCTCGGCGCGGTCCTGCAGGGCGACGTGCTCGACGTCGGACGACCACTCGTGCCCGACGGCCTTGAACAGCCGGACGCTCTCGCCTGGCGCGAGCCTCGCTCGAACGGTGGTGCGGGCGAGGTCGTGTCCGACCTCGGTGCGCGGTTCGACGGTCTGCGGCGCGGATGCCTCGATGCGATGGTCTGTCGCGACGGCGACCGTGATGCCGCTGCGCCTCGTGCGCTGGGTCATGGTCGCTCGTCCTGCGGATGCCCGTTGCTCGACCGGCTCGAAGGGATGCCGCAGTGCCTCCATGACGCGCGGGTCGGGATGCACCTCGGGCAGCGGTTCGTCGGCCACGATCTCCGAGAGCAGGGTCACCTCGACCTCGGCGTCGATCGAGGTGACCTCATAGCGCACAGCGGCGATCGACCGTCGCGTGAACGACACGACCCGCTCGGAGCCGACCGTCACTCTGCGGCCGGCGGGGGATCGCCAGACGGCTGTGCGGCGCAGGATGCCGGTGCGGAAGTCGAGGTGCTGCTCGTGGCTGATCAGCTCTCCGGTGCGGATGTCGAACGGCTCGTCGTCGACCAGCAGGCGGATGACCTTGCCGTCCGGCACGTGAACCACGGTCTGCCCGTGCTCCGGGTAGCCGTAGCCGTCCTCGGCGTACGGCATCGGGTGCTCTTCGAAGACGCCGTTGAGGTAGCTGCCGGCCGCAGCGCTCGGATCTCCCTCGTCGAGGGTGCCCCGCCATCCGATGTGCCCGTTCGACAGCGCGAGAACCGACTCGCGGTGCGACTGCCCGTCCTCCTCCCAGCCGGCGTCCCGCAGGCAGGACCAGCCGATGGCCCAGGGGTCGACGTCGAAACGGTGCTGCGCCATGTCGCTCCTGTCGGGTCGGTGCCGGGGCGACCATTCTGCGTCAGGCGCTCCGCGTGAGCGCGGCCCTTGCGCCGCAGCGGGGCGGACGGCTAGGGCGACCCGGCCTCGTCGTCCGGCGCGCGGCCCGTCCTACGCTCCGACATCCTTCGGGAAGCGCACGCACAGCAGCAGCACGAGGCCGATCAGCAGGATGAGCCCGATGCCGAGCACGCCGTACACGATCCCGCCGAACCACATCAGGAACAGCGACCAGGCGAGGGGCGAGAGGAACGACGCCACCCGCCCGGTGGTCGCGTACAGGCCGAAAATCGTGCCCTGCTGGCTGGGCGGGGTGAGGCGAGTCAGCAGGCTGCGGCTGGATGCCTGGGTCGGGCCGACGAAGGCGCACAGCAGCAGTCCGCAGACCCAGAAGACGATCGTGCCGTAGTCGCGCAGCGCGTAGACGACGAACGCCATGACGACGAGCCCGGCGAGGGCGAAGATGATGAGGCGGCGAGGACCGATCGCATCGTCGATGCGCCCGGCGAGCAGCGTCGAGATGCCGGCGACGAGGTTCGCAGCGAGACCGAAGACGATCACCTCGAGGAAGGAGAAGCCGAAGCCCTGGGCCGCGAGCACGGCGCCGAAAGCGAAGACCCCGGCGAGGCCGTCGCGGTAGACCGCGGCCGCGAGCATGAACCAGAAGGTCGGCCGGTTGGTGCGGAACAGGTCGCGGATGCTGCGGCCCAGCACGATGTACGAGCGGAAGAAGCCCACCTTCTCGGTGCCCTCGTACGACGGCGACTCGGGCACATTGCGGAACATCGGGATCGAGAACACGATCGTCCACAGACCGCAGATCACCGCGACGAGCTTGAACGCGAGCGGCTCGCTCTGCCCGATCAGGAAGAGCACGGGGATGCACACGATGAGCGCCACGACACCGCCGATGTACCCCAGGCCCCAGCCGAGGCCCGACACGCGGCCGACGTTCTTCGGAGTCGACACCTCCGACAGCATCGCGTAATAGCTGACGTTGCCGATCTCGCCGATGACGGCCGCGAGTGCGACCGCGAACGCCCCGAACCAGAAGAACTTCGGGTCGGCCTCGACGAAGAACAGCGAGAACTGCACGAGCGCGATCGCGATGGTCGCGCCCATCACCCACTTCTTCTTGCTGCCGCGCGCGTCGGCCTGCTGGCCGAGCACGGGCGCGAGCAGCAGGATCAGGATGCCCGCGGCGAAGTTCGCCCACCCCCACCACTCCGACAGGTCGGTGAGCCCCTGGCAGTATGCCGATGCCGTGAACTGCGACTCGTTGCAGTTCATGTACGACCCGTCGGCGAGCTGTCCGGACTCGCGCACAGACGGCTCGAGGAACATCCTCGAGGTCAGATAGAGGGCGATCCAGACGAAGGTGAGGATGACCGTGTTGAACGGCTGCATCGCCCAGTCCCACATCGCCCACGACGCGACCTGCTTCTTCGTGGCTGCGGGCGCCGAGCTCTCGTGCTCCCGGCCGAAGGCCGCGACGGCTCCCGTCCTTGCTGTGGGCGGGGGGACGGCAGCGGCATCACGACCGGTCATGGCCGCCACGCTACCGGATCAGAAGCTCGTGACGAGGTCTCCGAGCACCTCCGAGAGCGTCGTCGGGTCGGTCGCGTCGTAGTAATGCGCGCCGGTCGCTCCTGCGATGCCTTGCAGCGTCGCCACGTCGGCGTCTGCGCCGTAGGCGAGCGTGAAGATCAGCACGTGCTTGTCATGCGGGATGCCCGCGAGCGCCGCCTTCATCGTCGCGACGTCCGTGGTGGGCACCTTCACGTCGTTCTCGCCGTCGCTGAGCAGCACGATCGCGTTGATGTGATCGGGCGTCGCTGCGGCCGCCTGCGTCTGGGCGTACGACGCGACCGCCTGGTACAGCGGGGTGTCACCCATCGACGTGATGCCGCGCAGTCCCGCGATGAAGTCTTCCCTCGTCGTGGCGATGTCGGCGACGGGACGCACGGCGCCTGGCACGAGGGTGCCGTCAGGCGCCTGGGCGAAGGCCGCGAGACCCCACGTCGTCGCCCGCGGTGAAGTGCTCGAGAGCGGATTCGATCGCCTTCTTGGCCTGCGACAGCTTGGTCTCGGTCGCCGAGATCGGCTCGTCCATCGACCCCGAGACATCGAGCAGGAACAGCACGTTGGCGCGCTTCCTCACCTCGGGGAAGGCGGCCTGCCCCGCCACCAGCGCGCCGGCATCCGGAGACAGCTGCGTCTTCGTGCCGGCGGTGCTGAGCCGACCGACCCGCTCGACATCGTCGTCGAGTTCGCGGTTGAGGTCGCGGTAGCCCGAGGCGCGAACGATCTGCTGGCCCTCGGCGCTCTGCGTGAAGCGGATGAAATCA
The DNA here is from genome assembly GCF_014084045.1 of Microbacterium esteraromaticum. Taxonomy (NCBI): domain Bacteria; kingdom Bacillati; phylum Actinomycetota; class Actinomycetes; order Micrococcales; family Microbacteriaceae; genus Microbacterium; species Microbacterium esteraromaticum. The sequence continues at coordinate 1,027,289 of NZ_CP043732.1, read as the reverse complement.
GCCGCGGCGGCCTTCTCCGCGGCATCCACCCAGTCTCCGGTGACGGACACCGCCGGGTTGTCGGCGACGTACGCCCCGTCGGCGGGGTAGATGGGCACGAGCGGGTCGGCGGGCGGATCCTCCAGCGTGCGGGTCACGCCGTCGCGACTGACGATGCCGCGGTTGTAGTCCCACACCGACTTCTCGTCGACGATCACGGCCGACAGGAAGTCGGCGGCCGCCTGGCAGCCTGCGCAGCTCGTCGGCGAGTCGGCCGACGGCGACGCCATTGCTCGCCGCCAGGAACACCGCGGCCATCTTGACGGCGGTCACGGGCATCCCGAGATCGGGTGAGAGGAACGCGCCAGACGCGAGCAGGCCCGTGATGCCGAGCCAGGCGAGCGGGGTCACCGAACGTTCGATGCGCGTGACGTCGGCCAGCTCGGCGCGGCTGCCGACCCACATCACGGCCTTCGCATCGAGCGCGACCGTGGCGCCCAGGCCTGCGATCACCGACGCGAGATGCAGGAAGAGCAGAGGCAGGTGAGCATCCGGATGCGCGCGCAGCGAGGTGCCGAACCACAGTGAGACCAGCATGCCCGCAGTGACGGCGGCATAGCCCAGCGCGCGTCGATGCCGCTGGATGCGGCGGCGCTCGCGGAGGCTCCCTGACACGGGCTGCGATCCCTTCGGCTGGCGGTGGGGCTCGTCGACGTGCTCGTCGCACGTCGCTCACCGCCCGATGCGGGATACCCAGGGCGCCGCCTTGCCCCAGCAAGTCGGCACTTCATGTTAGAGCCGAGCGGTCGCGCGCGACAGAGCGTGCGCAGGCGCCGTCAGCTGAACGACGTGGCGAGCAGATCGGCGAACAGCGCTTCGGCGTCGCAGTCGATCCTGCGCCTCGCGAACCAGTCGCAGATGTTCGTGCAGTCGCGGTGCAGCAGATCCAGTCCCTGCGGGTTCGAGACGGTGTCGACGATCTGCGGCAGGTCGATCACCCGCACCCGTCCTCGGTGCACGAGCAGGTTGTACGCCGAGAGATCGCCGTGCGCGAGGCCCGCTGCCGCGAACAGGTGCATGATCTCGACGATCTGGTCGAACAGGTCGGCCAGCTGCCTTGCATCCGCCCTCACCTGCGCGAGCCGGGGAGCGGCTGCGCGATCGTCGCCGATGAACTCCATGAGGATCTCGGTGCCGTCGACCTGCACCGGGTACGGCACCGGGGCGCCGAGCGCGTGCATGCGGCTCAGGGCCTGGAATTCGGCGAACGACCACTCCGCCGCGGCGACCTGGCGGCCATGGGCCGACTTCTTCGCGAGTGCGCGGGCATCGCGGGTGTTGCGGGTGCGCCGGCCCTCGGTGTACGTCGATGAGCGCTGGAAGCTGCGGTGGTCGCTGTCGCGGTACCGCTTCGCCGCGAGCAGCGTGCTGAGGCCGGGGCCCGATCCGGCTCCTGGCACCGATCGTTCGATGAGGAACACGTCGGCTTCCTTCCCGGTCTTCAGGATGCCGAGTTCGGTGTCCACTGCGGCCGCGCTGGTCACCACCCAGTCGGGGCGAGGGAGCGGTCCGCGCTCGGTCGGCATGGTGGCGGGCCAGGTGGACCACCGCTGGTTCTCACCGATCTCGGTGTCGGCGAAGGCGAGGGTGACGTCGAAGGGAGACGCGTCGAAGGACGCGGAGTGCTGAGGGTTCACGATGTGGCTCCGGAAAGGGCGGCCACACGCGGATCAGGGGCGGGCGGCCTCGGTGGGAAGGAAGTCGGCGGCGGGTACGACGAGGACGGTGTTCATCGGTCGCTCCTTCCGCTCGCATCTTCCGGGTGCTTCCCGGTGCGGTCCGAGCCTAGGCCCGCTGCGGGAGACATCCGGACCTCGTTATGCGTTCGTGACCTCTCGGCATGCCCAGGTGTCAGTTGAAGATTCGAATGTCGGTGGCCATGGCGATACTGAAGATATGAACGGAATTGCGACGGCGACCGCCGAGGACATGGCGAACCTCGACGCGCTCGTGTCGTCGCTGCAGGCCGTCGAGAAGACGCTTCAGGGTGTGCTCGCCGCTCGCGACGGGCTGCTCGCCGTCGCGAACCGCCTCGCGATGTCCATCGCCGAGCAGGGCGAGGGTCTGGAGACATCCGATCTCACGCTGCGCGCGGTGGCGGCCGAGCTCGCCGCGGCGCTGCGCGTCAGCGACCGCACCGTGCAGCGGCGCATGCTCGCGGCGGAGGTGCTCGTCGAGCGGTTCCCGCAGGTGTGGCAGGCGCAGGGTTGCGGCGCGATCACGGCGGGCCATGCGCGGGTGATCGTCGAGGCCGGCGCGCACATCGATGACGCGACGGCCCGCGCCGCCTACAGCGAGCGCGTGATCGCGCTCGCTCACGACGACTCGCCCAATCGGGTGCGGGTGGTCGCCGAGCGCATCGCGCAGCAGTATCAGGAGCGATCTCTCGAGGAACGTCACGAAGACGCGCGGGAGAACCGCGGGGTGTGGGTGACCGATCTTCCGGATGCCATGTCCGAACTGCACATGTATGGTCCGTCGGTGCTCGTGCACGGAGCTCACGCACGTCTGACCGAGATGGCGCGGGCGCTCGAGGTCGAGAAGGGCGCCGGGGCTGGCAGCGCCGAGGCTGGCCTTGCCGGGGCTGAGGGCGCCGAGGCTGGCCTTGCCGGGGCTGAGGGCGCCGGGGCTGGCCATGCCAGGGCTGACGGCGACGATCCTGGCCGCGCCGTTGCTGACCGCGCCGCCGACGCGCGCACGCGGGGGCGGCGGCGCTTCGACCTCGCGCTGGACATGCTGCTCACCGGCACGCCGCTCGGCCATGACTCGGCGGGCGGGATGCTCGGCGCGATCACTGCGCAGGTCAGCGTCACCGTGCCCGTGACCACGCTGATGGGCGAGAGCGGGCCTTCCGCCGAGATCGATGGGCGGGTCCCGGTCGATCCGGCCACCGCGCGCCGGCTGGCGGGCGCAGCGAGCGGGTGGGATCGGGTGCTCACGCACCCGGTGACCGCCGGAGTGCTCGCGGTCGACCGGTATCGTCCGCCGGATTCGCTGCGGCGCACGCTGCGGGCGCGAGATCAGCGGTGCCGCTTCTCCGGATGCGGGATGCCGGCGCGCGACAGCGACCTGGATCACACCCGGGATGCCGCCTTCGGGGGAGAGACCAGCGAGGAGAACCTCGCGGCTCTCTGCCGACGGCATCACGTGCTGAAGCATCAGACCCCGTGGCACGTGGTGCAGCTCGGCGGGGGACTGCTCGAGTGGACCAGCCCCACTGGTCGCACGTACGTCGACCGGCCACCGCCGCCGAACACAGTGACGTTCATCGAGGCGCCGTTCTGAGGGTGCGGTTCTGAGGGGGCGGTTCTGACAGGCCCGGTTCGTTGATGCGCCGTTCTGGCAGGCGCGGTTCTGAGAGCGCCGTTCTGACAAGCGCCGTCCTGACAGGCGCCGGAGCAGCCGCGCCCGGCGGGCGCATAGTCGGGTCGCCTAGCGTGGAGGGGTCGCGGTCGGCAACGCTCGACGCGCGGACGCACGGTAACGCTCATCGCCCCGACGCATTCCGCCCCGGCCTGCTCCGCCCCGACGCATTCCGTCCCGACGCACTCAACCCGACGCACTCAACCCGACGCACCCCGACCCACGCCCACCGAGGAGAACCGTGTTCACCACGCCCGCCCGCCTGTTCCGCGTGCTCGCGATCGCCGAGGCGATCACCTGGACCCTGCTGATCAGCGCCCTGATCGCCCGCGCGGTCGGGCAGCCGGCGGTGCTCGTGACGATCGCCGGAGGCATCCACGGTTTCGTCTTCCTCGCCTACGGCGCGACCGCGGTGCTGCTCGCATTCCACCAGCGCTGGCACGTCGGCGCGGCGGTCCTCGCGGTGGTCAGCGCCGTCATCCCCTACGCCACCATCCCCGTCGAGATCTGGCTGCACCGCAGCGGACGACTCGACGGCGCGTGGCGCCTCGACGAGACCGACGACCCCCGTGACCGCACCTGGTACGACCGCACGATGCGCTGGTTCCTGCACCGGCCGTGGGTGCTCGGGCTGCTGATCCTCGTCGCCGTCGCAGCGATCTTCAGCATCCTGCTGCTGGTCGGCCCTCCCGGCGGACGCTGACCCGCAGGGGACCGCGGCCTCTCAGTGGGCCGTCGCGACGCCGATCGCATCGTGCGTGATCACGGCCGCGACTCGCGCCCCCGCTCCGGCGGCGACGATCAACTGCTGCGGTCCGGGGGCGGCGACGTCGCCCGCCGCGTACAGGCCGGGGATGCTCGTGCGACCCGACCTGTCGGTCATCAGATGGCCGACGTCGTCTCGCTCGGGCGCGAGCCCGACGAGGAACGACAGATCCGCCTCCCAGTCGGGGCGGACGAAGCCGCCGTCGATCGCGTGCTCGCCGCCGTCGGCCGTTCGCACGGCCCGGATGCGGCCCCGCTCTCCGACCAGCTCGACGATCGGGGAGCGAATGACCGAGACGCCGGTGGTCGCGAGCTCCGCCTCCTCCGCCGTCGTGACCGCATCCGATCCGTGGGTGAACACGGTCAGCTGCGGCGTCCAGTGCGCGATCAGCCTGGCACGGTCGGCGAGGTCGCCCGATTCGCCGATGAGGGCGAGGCTGCGCCCGCGCAGCTCCCACGCATCGCACGCCGCACAGCTGAACAGGCTCATGCCGTAGAAGCCTCGGAGATTCGGCACCTCGGGTAGCGTCTCGCGCAGCCCTGTGGCGAGCAGCACCGAGCGCGCGGTCAGCCGCTCTGACGGCTCGCGTCGCCCGATGCCGGCCGCGTACCCGGCATCCGCCCGCGAGAGCGTACCCACCCTCACGCGCGATCGGACCTCGACGTTCGGGTAGGCGGCCAGCTCTTCACGCGCGATGCGCCGCAGTTCGAACGGCGGCACGCCGTCGCGGGTGAGGAAGCCGTGGGAGTTGAGCGTCGCGGCGTTGCGCGGCCGATCTGCGTCGACCACGAGCACCCTGGCGAGCGAGCGGCCGAGATTCAGCGCGGCCGACAGGCCGGCGGGCCCGCCGCCGACGATGAGCACGTCGTAGTCAGTCATGACCGTTCGCTCCCGCCGGCACGGCCGCCACGACCGGGTGGTCGAACTCGTAGACCCCGACCTTCGAGGCGCCGCCCGGCGAGCCGATCTCGTCGAAGAACTCCACGTTGGCCTTGTAGTAGTCGGCCCACTCCTCGGGCAGGTCGTCTTCGTAGTAGATCGCCTCGACGGGGCACACCGGCTCGCAGGCACCGCAGTCCACGCACTCGTCGGGGTGGATGTACAGCGAGCGCTCACCTTCGTAGATGCAGTCCACCGGACACTCGTCGATGCAGGCGCGATCCTTGACATCGACGCAGGGCAGCGCGATGACGTAGGTCATCGGGTCAGCACCCCCGGGCGCGAGATCTCCACCTGCTCGTCCCGGGCGACGACCTTGACCCGCTCGCGCACGTGCACGTGGTTCTCGCCGAGGGCGCGCTCGTGGGCATCCAGCGCCAGCCAGCCGTCCCAGGTGGTGTATGCCGTCTCGCGCTCGTCGAGCAGGTCGAGCACGTCGGTCTCGACGGCCGGATCGGCGAGCGCGCCCGACTGCGCGTCGGCGACGAGATGCCCGATCGTCTGGAGCGCATCCGACTTCGTGTGCCCGATGAGTCCGACCGGTCCTCGTTTGATCCAGCCCGTCGCGTACAGCCCCGGCTGGCCGAGCACTCGGCCCTCGTCATTCGGCACGATGCCTCGGCGCTCGTCGAAGTCGGCGCCCTCGACGCGGGTGCCGTAGTACCCGATCGCGCGGTACACGGCCTGCACGTCGTACTGGCGCACCTCGCCGGTCGGCACAGGAGTGCCGTCGGCATCGGGTGCGGTGCGGGCGAACCGGATGCCCTCCACGCGGCCCTCGCCGGTGATCTCGACGGGCGCATGCCAGAAGTGCAGGTGCAGTCGACGTGACACCCCCGTCGACGGGCGGCCCCGCCACGAGCTCAGGGTGCGCAGCATGACCTTCAGCTGGTTGTTCGACGCCGCCGCCGGATCGATGCCGTCGAAGTCCTCGTCGTACAGCACGATGTCGACATCGGGCACCTCGCCCAGCTCGCGCAGCTCGATCGGCGTGAACTTGATGTCGGCGGGTCCACGGCGACCGAACACGTGCACATCGGTGACGGCCGACGACTCGAGGCCGGCGAGCACGTTGTCGGGCACCTCGGTGGTGCGCAGGTCGACGGCGTGCTTGGCGAGCACGCGCGCCACGTCGAGCGCGACGTTGCCGTTGCCGATCACCGCGACAGCCGACGCATCGAGCGGCCAGGTTCGCGGCACGTCGGGATGCCCGTCGTACCAGGCCACGAAGTCGGCGGCGCCGTACGAGCCCGGCAGATCGATGCCGGGGATCTCGAGGGCCGCGTCGCGCAGCGCTCCGGTCGCGAGGATCACGCCGTGGTACCGCTCACGCAGCTCGTCGAGTGCGATGTCGCGTCCGACCTCGACATTGCCGATGAACCGGATGGTGCGCCGTGCCGACCCGGTCTCGGGGAAGGCGTCGAGCATCTCGTGCAGTGACGTCACGATCCCCTTGATGCGGGGGTGGTCGGGTGCGACGCCGTAGCGGATCAGGCCGTAGGGCGCAGGCAGCGACTCGAACAGGTCGATCTCGACGGCGCCGATGGCGTCGCCGGCCTTGACGGCCTGGGCGAGCAGGTTGCCTGCATAGATGCCCGCGGGTCCGGCGCCGACGATCGCGACGCGCAGCGTGGTGAGGGTCATGACTGGGGGGCCTTTCGAGACGAAGCGGGGGAGGAGTGGGCATCGATCGCCCTGATGAGTCCGGTGTCGACCGCGAGACCCGCGTCGAGCGCTGCGGCGAGGCGCGACCGCGGCCGCCGGCGCACGGGCCGGGAGGGGCTTCCCGGCGCCGCGGACGAGGTGAACTCGGCTGCAGCGACCGGCTCGGGTGCGGATGCCGGTCCGGATGCCGGTGGCGCCGCGTCAACGGCATCCGCCGACCTCGGCTCGGAGACCGCGGCCGGCGCGAGCGATGCGGCGAACGGGCTGAGCCGCACCACCTCGCCGATCACGACGACGGCGGGCGAGCGCACCTGACGCGCCGCCGCGAGCTGCGCGATCGTCCCGAGTGTCCCGACGGTCACGCGCTCTCCCGAGCCGTAGCCGTCCTCGACGATCGCGACGGGGCAGCCGGCACCGCGTGCGCCCGCGGCGAGCACGTGGGCGGAGTGCCCGAGCGTGCTGACGCCCATCAGCAGCACGAGGGTGTGGTCGGAGCCGGAGGCGCTGACCGAGCCGCCCGGCTCGATCTGATCATGGGCGCTCACGACGCTGAACGACGCGGCGACGCCGCGATGGGTGAGCGGGATGCCCGCCACCGCCGGCACCGAGACGGCGCTGGTCACCCCGGGCACGACCTCCACCCGGACTCCGGCTGCCTCGCAGAACAGCTGCTCCTCGCGACCGCGTCCGAACACGAACGGATCGCCGCCCTTGAGGCGCACCACCTCACGACCGGCCAGGGCCAGCTCGACGAGCAGCTCGTTGATGGCGTCCTGCGGCACCCGGTGGTGACCAGGCAGCTTGCCCACATCGATCACCTCGGCCGGGATCGTCACGCCCTCCGCCTCCAGCTGAGCGAGCACGCTTCGCGCGCCGAGCCGGTCGGCGACGATCACATCCGCTCTCTCGAGCGCACGCAGTCCTCGCAGGGTGAGCAGCCCGGCGTCGCCGGGGCCGGCGCCGACGAGTGTCACGGTTGCGGTCATCGGGTGCCTCCCAGCAGCAGTCCGCGATTGCGCAGCATCCGGCGCTCGAGCGGTCCGAAGAACACCAGCTCGATGACGATGCCGATCGCGAGGATCAGGATGATGGTGCCGAGCACGCTGGCCAGGTCGGCCAGCTCGCGCGACTGATTGAGCAGCGTGCCGAGGCCGAAGCCCATTGACCCGCCCATCGTGATGATCTCGGCCGCCATCAGCGACCGCCACGAGAACGCCCAGCCCTGTTTGAGGCCGGCGACATAGCCGGGCAGCGAGGCAGGGAGCACGACGGCGGTGGCGAGCTGCCACCGGCTGGCGCCGAGCACCGTGCCGACGCGACGCAGCTGCGGCGGCACCTGATCGATGCCCGAGAGCAGGCCGTTCACGATCGACGGGACCGCGCCCATCAGGATCACGAAGTACGCCGTCGCGTCGGTCAGGCCGAACCAGATGATCGCGGCGGGCACCCAGGCGACCGACGGCAGCACGGTCAGTCCCGAGATCAGCGGACCGGCGGCGCGACGCAGCAGCCTCCACTCCGCCAGCGCCAGGCCGAGCGGCGTGCCGATCGCGATCGCGATGACGAAGCCGAGGCCGCCGCGTTCGAGGCTGGTGAGCACGGCCTCCTGCAGACGACCGGATTGCCAGGCGTCGCCGAGCGCGGTGAGCACGGCCGACGGGCTCGGCGCCTTGTCGGGGCGGGGCGCGGCGATGCTCACGTACAGCTGCCAGACGGCCAGCAGCACGACCAGCAGGGCGACCGGAGGCAAGATCTTGGCGAGCAGGTCGCGACCGAGCGGCCGGACGTGCGATTCGTCGGACTGCAGACGGTCGAGCCCGGCGGAGAGGGTGTCGATGTCGTCGACGGGTGCAGCGGCGGCGGTCTGTTCACGAGGCATTGCGTGCGATCTCCTTCCGCAGCTCGGTGGTGATCTCGGCGGCGAGGGCCGACACCTCCGGCGATTCGATGCGGCGTCCGACGGTGTTGCGGATGCGCCACTCCCCGGCGATCCGTCCCGGCCTGCTCGAGAGCAGCACCACCCGCTGACCGAGCCGAGCCGCCTCTCGTACGTTGTGGGTGACGAACACGATCGTGCGGCCGGTGGCGCGCCACACCCGCTCGAGCTCCTCGTGCAGCAGGTCGCGGGTGATGGCGTCGAGAGCCGCGAACGGCTCGTCCATCAGCAGCACCGAGCGGTCCTGTGCGAGGGCGCGCGCGAGCGCCACCCGCTGGCGCATGCCCCCTGACAGCTCGTGCGGTCGCTTGTCGCCGGCCTCGGCGAGGTTCACCGTCGCCAGCAGGCGGTCGGCCTCGGCGCGACGCTCGCCGCGCGGCACACCCCGCAGCCGCAGGGCGAGCTCGACGTTCCGTCGCGCGGTGAGCCACGGCATGAGCGCCGACTCCTGGAACATCACCGCAGCTCCGGAGGCGGGCGTCTCGATCGCTCCGGAGGTGACGGGCTCGAGTCCGGCGATGAGGTTGAGCAGGGTCGACTTGCCGCATCCGGATGCCCCGAGCAGGCACACGAACTCTCCGGGGGCGATGTCGAGCGAGATGTCGTCGAGCACCACAGGCCCCGCCCCGTAGCGCTTCGTGACGTGCGAGATCCGCACGGAGGGCTCGACATGCGGGCGCTCGCCCGGCAGCGGGCTGACGCCGTCGAAGCTGGGCGTGAGGTGCGCCTCGGCGACGGCCGGACGTGCGAGCGTCTCGCGGGTGGCCATCACTGCTTCCCGAGTCCGGCCGCAGACACGGTCTCGTCGCCGGCATCCGAGAGCCGAGCGTTGAGCGCGCGGAGATCGAACAGCCCGTCGATCGAGCCCTTCTTCTGCGTCCCCGCGGCCAGCCCGTCTGCCACGAGGGTCTCGAAGGTCTCCGCGTGCGGATCCACGGTGAAGTCGACGTTCTCGAGCGCGCGGGCCAGCACGTCGTCGGGCAGCCGCTTGCCCGTCGCCTCCTCGAGCTGGGAGTTGATGACCGCCGCGGCGCCCGACTCGTTCTCGTCGAGCCACTCCACCGACGCGATGTGCCCGGCGAGCAGCTTCTCGACGACATCCGGATGCTCGTCGGCGAAGTCCTTGCGCACGAGCAGCACCGTGGTGGGGAAGTCGCCGTCCTCCCACAGCTCGGCCTCGTCGACGAGCATGTGCGCTCCCGCCTCGATGACCAGACGCGACACCCACGGCTCGGGCAGCCAGGCCCCATCGAGCTGGCCGTCCTGGAAGAGGGTCAGCGTCTGGGCGTTCTCGGTCGGGGTGATGCTCACGTCTCCGCCACCGGATGTCGAGGTCTCCAAGCCCTCGTCCGCCAGCCAGCTGCGCAGCGCCACGTCCTGGGTGTTGCCGAGCTGGGGACTGGCGATGTTCGCGCCCTTCAGATCGTCAGGCGAATCGATGCCGTCGCGCACGACGAGCGCGGCGCCGCCCGAGGTCGCTCCTGCGATGATGCGCGCGGAGGCGCCGCCCGATTGGATGAACGTGTTGATCGACGGGTTCGGGCCGATGTAGGTGGCGTCGATGGCCCCGGCCGAGAGCGCCTCGATCGCGGCGGGACCCGCGTTGAAGATCTCGGTCTTCAGGTCGATGTCGCCGAGGGCGTCGTCGAACAGGCCCTCAGCGAGCCCCACGAGTGCCGGCGCGTGGGTGACGTTGGCGAAGTAGCCGAGGCGCAGCTCGGCGGGCTCGCCCTCCGCGGCGGCGGATCCGGATGCGGGGGCGCAGCCCGCGAGCACCCAGGTGGTGAGTCCCATCGCCAGGGCCCCCAGTGCGGTGAATGTCCTGTTCCTACGGGTGATGTTCACGGTTTCGCCTCCTTAGGCTCGGTGGTCGTGCTGGTGTCGTCGGTGGGAAGGGGTCAGTCGATGACCGTGCCTGCGGCGAGCGTCGCGCCGTCGGCGGGATGGATGAGCAGCAGCGAGCCGCCCTCGCGGCTCTGCGCGTAAGGCTCGAGCGGGAGGTCGGATGCCAGTCGCAGCCGCACGCGGCCGATCTCGTTCTCGGCCAGCGCTGCCTCGGCCGTGTCGGTCAGGTCGGCGTGGGACAGCGTCTCGAGGTCACGACGGGTGAGCACCTCCGCGACGATCGCCTGCACGGTGGCCGTGCCGTGCTTCACGAGCACGCGGGCGCCGGCGGCCGTGGCACGAGGGTCGAGCTGGAACAGCTCGACGACGGCATCCCGACGCAGCGCAGGCGCGGAGCCCTCGGCGACGATCAGGGCGCCGCGGGCGGCGTCGATCTCGTCGGCCAGGGTCAGCGTCACCGACTGACGCACCTCGGCGGCGTCCGTCTCGACGCCGGCGACGTGCACGCTCGTCACCTCGGTGGAGCGACCGGAGGGGAGCACCTGCACACGGTCGCCGACCGAGACGGCGCCGGCGGCGATGCGGCCGGCGAAGCCGCGGAAGTCACGCAGGCGCTCGGCGTCGTCGGCGGGGATCTCGGGCGACAGGCCGCCCTGCGGGCGCAGCACGAGCTGCACCGGCAGCCGAAGGGGAGCATCGTGGTCGGCGCGGACGGGCAGGGTCTCGAGAAGCTCGAACAGCGTCTCGCCGCGATACCAGGGGGTGCGCACCGACCGGTCGACGATGTTGTCGCCCTCGAGCGCCGAGACCGGCAGCACGTGCAGGGCGCCGATGCCGAGCTCGTCGGCCACGCGCAGCGCCTCGAGCTCGATGTCGACGTAGGTCTGCTCGTCGAAGCCGGTGAGATCGATCTTGTTCACCGCGACGATCACGTGCGCCACCCGCAGCAGCGACGCCACGGCGAGGTGACGGCGGGTCTGCTCGACGACGCCCTTGCGGGCATCCACCAGCACGACCACGGCATCCGCCGTGGCCGCCCCCGTGACCATGTTGCGCGTGTACTGCACGTGGCCGGGGCAGTCGGCCAGGATGAAGCTGCGCCGGTCGGTGGCGAAGTAGCGGTACGCGACGTCGATCGTGATGCCCTGCTCGCGCTCGGCGCGGAGACCGTCGGTCAGCAGGGCGAAATCGAAAGCGCCGTGCGCGAAGCCGCGCGCCCGCGACGTCGCCGCGACCTGGTCGAGCTGGTCGGCGAGGATCGCCTTCGCATCGTGCAGCAGTCTGCCGACCAGGGTGGACTTGCCGTCGTCGACCGACCCGGCGGTCGCGAAGCGGAACAGAGTCGTGCTCATCAGAAGTACCCGTCCTTCTTGCGGTCCTCCATGGCGGCCTCGCTGATGCGGTCGTCAGCCCGCGTCGCGCCGCGCTCGGTGAGGGTCGTGCGGGCGACCTCGTCGACGATCGACGCCGTGTCGGCGGCGTCAGACTCCACGGCTCCCGTGCAGCTCATGTCGCCGACGGTGCGGTAGCGCACCGTGCGACGCACCACCTGCTCGTCTTCGCGCGGCTGCGAGAACTCGCCCACCGCCCACCACATGCCCGAGCGCCGGAACACGTCGCGCTCGTGGGCGTAGTACAACGGCGGCAGGGCGATGCCCTCGCGCTCGATGTAGCGCCAGATGTCGAGCTCGGTCCAGTTCGAGATCGGGAAGGCGCGCACGTGCTGACCGGGCAGGTGGCGTCCGTTGTAGAGGCTCCACAGCTCGGGCCGCTGGTTGCGCGGATCCCACTGGCCGAACTCGTCGCGCAGCGAGATGATGCGCTCCTTGGCGCGCGCCTTGTCTTCATCGCGGCGGGCGCCGCCGAAGACCGCATCGTGGCGGCCCGCGGCGATCGCATCGAGCAGCGGCTGCGTCTGCAGCGGGTTGCGCGTGCCATCAGGACGCTCGAAGAGCCTGCCGTCGTCGATGTAGTCCTGCACCCTGGCGACGGCGAGGTCGATGCCGAGGCGGGCGACCGTCTCGTCGCGGAACCGGATGACCTCGGGGAAGTTGTGCCCGGTGTCGACATGCAGCACGGGGAACGGCACGCGTCCCGGTGCGAACGCCTTCGCGGCGAGGTGCAGCACGACGACCGAGTCCTTGCCGCCCGAGAACAGCAGCACGGGCCGCTCGAACTCGGCGACGACCTCGCGGATGATGTGGATGCCCTCGGCCTCGAGCAGGTCGAGCGTGCTCGGCGTGGCATCGACGACCGCGCCCTCCCGGTCGTCGAGCGAGGGGCGCAGCGACGGGTCGAGACGCGTTGCATCCTCCCGGTCGTTGAGGGGGCGCAGCGAGTCGAAACGCGTCTCAGGATTCCTGGTGCTCATACGTGCAGCCCGCATTCTGTCTTCGAGAGTCCGGCCCAGCGACCGGATCTGGGATCTTCACCGGGTGCGACCGGCTTCGTGCACGGCGCGCAGCCGATCGACGGATACCCGTTCGCGATCAGCGGGTTGACCGGAACCTCGTGCGCACCGGCGTAGTCGATGAGGTCGTCGAAGCTCCACGCCGCGACGGGGTTCACCTTCACGAGGCCGTTGCGCTCGTCCCAGACCACCAGTTCGGTCGCGGCGCGCGTCGGCGCCTCGTCACGGCGCACGCCGGTGAACCAGACCTCGTAGCCCCCGAGAGCCCGCTGCAGCGGCTCGACCTTGCGTCGCGCGCAGCACAGCCCGGGGTCGCGGGCGAACAGGTCCTTTCCGAACTCGGCATCCTGCTCCCGCACGCTCTGCTCGGGCTTCACGTCGACGACGTTCACGTCGAGTCGTGCGGCGACCTCGCTGCGGGTGAACGCCGTCTCGGCGAAGTGGTAGCCGGTGTCGAGGAAGAGCACGTCGACACCGGGGAGCCCCTGTGCCACGAGGTGCGGCAGAGCGGCATCCGCCATCGAGCAGGCGACGGCAGCCTGCGAGACGCCGAAGTTGGCGGCCACCCACGCGACGACCTCATCGGGGCTCGCCTCGTCGTCCTGCCTGCTGCGCAGCTCGGCATTGCCGCGCTCGGCGAGTGCGCGAAGCTCGGCGGCGGAGCGGCGGGCGGTGCCGATGGTGACGGGCGTGCTCACTGCAGGGCCTCCTCGTCGGCGCGGTGCGCCCACTGCGCGAAGGTCTCGTCCCCGCTCTCGCGCTCCGCGAGGTAGCGGCGGATGACCCGCTCGGCGTAGTCGGCGATGCCGTCGGCCGGCACCTTGAGGCCGCGGACGGTGCGGCCGAGACCCGCCTCCTCGCGGTCGACGTTCGCGAGTCCGCCGCCGAGGTGCACCTGGTAGCCGGGCACCTGCTCGCCGTCGATCAGCACGAGCTGGCCCTTCAGGCCGATGTCGGCGGTCTGGATGCGAGCGCACGAGTTCGGGCATCCGTTCACGTGCAGGGTGATCGGGCGCCCGATCTCGGGTTCGAGGGCGCCGAGGCGCTCCTCCAGCTGCTCGATCGCCCTGGCCGCGTTGACCTTGGTCTCGACGATCGCGAGCTTGCAGAACTCGATGCCGGTGCAGGCGATGGTGCCGCGGCGGAACAGGCTGGGTCGGGCCGACAGGCCGAGGCCGTCGAGGCCGGCGACCAGGCTCTCGACGCGGCTCTCGTCGATGTCGAGCACGAGCAGCTTCTGGTGCGGTGTCGTGCGGATGCGGTGCGAGCCGTGCGCCTCGGCGAGGTCGGCGAGCGCGGTCAGCGTGCTGCCCGAGACGCGGCCGACCAGGGGCGCTGCTCCGACGAAGAACCGGCCGTCCTTCTGCCGGTGGACCCCGACGTGGTCGCCGAGGCTCTTCGGCTTGGGCGCCGCGGGGCCGTCTGGCAGCGGACTGTCGAGGTACTCGTCCTCGAGCACGGCGCGGAACTTCTCGGTGCCCCAGTCGGCGAGCAGGAACTTCAGGCGCGCCTTGTTGCGCAGCCGCCGGTAGCCGTAGTCGCGGAAGATCTGAGTGACGCCGTGCCACACCTCGGCCACCCGCTCGGGGGCGACGAAGACGCCGAGGCGCTCGCCGAGTCTCGGCACCACCGAGAGCGCGCCGCCGACCCACAGGTCATAGCCGATGCCGAGCTCGGGGTGCTCGACCGCGACGAAGGCGCAGTCGTTGATCTCGTGCACGACGTCCTCGCTGGGGTGGCCGGTGATCGCCGTCTTGTACTTGCGGGGCAGGTTCGACAGGGTCTCGTCGCCCAGGAACCGGTCGGCGATCTCACGGATCTGCGGGGTCGGGTCGATGAGCTCGTCGGCGGCGATGCCGGCCACGGGAGAGCCGAGGATCACACGGGGGACATCGCCGCAGGCCTCGGTGGTGCTGAGGCCGACGGCCTCGAGGCGGCGCCAGATCTCGGGCACGCTCTGCACCTCGACCCAGTGCAGCTGCACGTTCTGCCGGTCGGTGATGTCGGCGGTGTCGCGCGCGAACTCGGTCGAGATCTCGCCGATCACGCGCAGCTGCTCGGTGGTCAGCTGCCCGCCGTCGATGCGCACGCGCATCATGAAGTACTCGTCTTCGAGCTCGTGCGGCTCGAGCTGCGCGGTGCGTCCGCCGTCGATTCCCGGCTTGCGCTGCGTGTACAGACCCCACCAGCGGAAGCGTCCGTGCAGGTCGGTCGGGTCGATGCTCGCGAACCCGCCCGTGGCGTAGATCGTCTCGATGCGCTCGCGCACGTTGAGGCCGTTGTCGGCGAGCTTGAACTCCTCGTTGCCGTTCAGCGGCTCGGTGCCGTCGATGGCCCACTGGCCGTGCGGCTTCGTCGGCGTGCGGCTGGTGCGCGTGCGCGCACCGCGGATCGTCGTCGGCTGCTGGATGGTCATCGAGCCCTCCTCCGGATGAATGGCTGGGGATCAACGTACGGACTGCCCCGCGCGAGCCGGAAGCGTGTGTGACATGAAGCGACCACGGGCGAAACACGGCGTCATGTGACGCGAAACATGACGCCTGTGGGTGGCGGGGTCGCGGGATCTGTGCATCGCCGGCGGTGGTGCTGCGCATCGGCCGCACGGCTCTGCGCATCGGCCGCACGAGCGCAGGCGATCCACCCGGCACAGGACGGATCGGGGCGATCGCGTCCTGTGCTCGCGCGTTCGCCTTCCTCCGGTGAGTCAGCCCTCGGCTTCGGCCCGTTCATATCGCGCGATCACGAGATCGACGAGCGGGTCCGGGATGCCCTGATCAGTCAGCAGATCGTCGAGCAGCGGCGGTGTGATCGGATGCGCACGGGCGTGCCGGGCGGCGAGATCGAAGAAGAACCCGCGCCCGAGCAGGTACGTGGCGACGACGGCATCCGGTGCCGCCGCCAGAGCCGTAGGCAGATCCGGATGCCTGGCGGCGAGGTACGCGAGATCGATTCGCCGGCCGGTGCGCTCGCGCAGCAGGGCGGCGATGCCCTCGGCATCCGGGACCGAGCGCTCGTCGCGGGAACCCGCCACGGCGAGGACGACGGGGGAGTCCGGCTCGCCGACGCCCGCGAGCCGCAGTGCGAGCACCTCGGCGAGCAGGGGGTCGGGGCCGAGGGGCGCGGCCGCGACGGCATCCGCCCGCCCTGCCGCGACGCCGTGCAGGTCGTGGTGCACGTGGAATCCCTGCGAGAGCAGCAGCGGCACGATCACGACCGGCCCGTCGACGGCGGCCAGCGCGCTCGCCGCATCGGGCTGCTGCACGTCGACGAACCCCTCGCGCACCTCGACGTCGGGCAGGCGCTCGGCCACGCGCGCGACGAGCGCGGCGATCGAACGCGCGCCGTCGACGTCGGAGGTGCCGTGCGAGACGGCCAGCAGCGCGGGGCGGGGCATGGGCCGACTCTAGAGCGGGTGCTCCGGATGCGTCGCGTGCGATGTCAAAGAGCGAAACGCAGGCTCGCCCGGTGGACAGCGCGGCCGCGCTATCGTCGTGCCATGCCGGGCGCGGATGAGGGTCACACCGCCGGCGTGAGCGTGCTGGTCGAGGGGCGCAGCGACAGGCTCGCCCTGGAGGCGCTCGCGCGGCGGCGCGGCGACTCGCTCGTCGACGCCGAGATCGTCGTGATGGACGGGATCACGAACCTGCGCGGCCGGCTGATCGCTCTGAAGGGCAGCAGGATGCGCGTGCTCGGGCTGTACGACGGGGCCGAGCGGGCCTACGTGGAGCGGGTGCTGGTGACGTTCGGGGTGGCGGATCCGGAGGCCGCGGGCTTCTTCGGATGCGACCGCGACCTGGAGGACGAGGTGATCAGGGCGGCCGGCCCGGATCTCGTGCTCGACACGCTCGGCCGGCGCGGCGAGCTGGCGCGGTTCAGGCGGTTCCAGCGACAGCCGGCGCAGCGTGTGCGCAGCATGCAGGAGCAGCTGCACCGCTTCGCCGGCACCGCGGCGGGCCGCAAGTCGCGCTTCGCCGCCGATGTGATCGAGGTGATGCCGATGGAGCGGATGCCCGTGCCGCTTACCGCGCTGCTCGATCGCGCCGTCGCCGAGGACCGCGGCGTCTGGCTCAGCGGCGGGTGAGCCATCTCGCGAGTTCGTCGCGGAAGGCGTCGGTGGCCGCAGTCGTCGATCATCGCGAAGCGGGCGCCGAGCGCAGCGGCGTAGTCGATGACCGGCTGTGCTCCCGTCAGGAGGTCGCGGTCTCCGCCGATCACGAGCGCGGGCGGGAGCGTCGCCGAGAGGATGATCTGAGCGGCGTCGTCGGGGATTCCGTCGAACCACGCCGACGCGGCGGCGAGGCTCATCGAGCCGACCCGTGCGTGCTGCTGCTCCTTCTCGGTCCAGTGGGCGTAGCTCGCGGGAGCCTGACGGAGGAAGGCGGCGCGGAAGCCCTCCTCGGTGGTGGGCTCCTGCTCGTGCGAAAGCGAGAGGATCGCCGCGGCGACCGCAGGATCGCCGCGGTCGACGGGGAGGGAATCGCCGTCGTACGGCGTCCCCGTCAACCATGAAGCGGGCGGCGTGACGAGTGCCATCGAGCGGATCCGCCCGGGGAACCGCGCCGCGGCGGCCAGCGCCAGCCGGGTGCCCGCGGAGTGGGCGACGAGGTCCACCGCGTCGACGCCCAGCGCGTCGATGGCGGCGACCACGTCGTCGGCATCCGTCCACCATCCGTGCGAGAGCCCGCCGGTGCGGGGTGTTCCCCGCGGATGCAGCACCACGAGCTCGCGCACCTCGGAGATCCCTGCGAGGTCGCCGAGGTACTCGGGGTCGCGGCAGGGTCCGCCCGGCAGAACGAGGACGGGCGCGCCACGGTCCTCTCCCACCCGGGTGACGGCGGGGATGCTCGGGGCGGCGGGATTCACAGGGAAAGTCTCACACGGTGAATGCTCAGCAAACTTGAGTCACCTCATATCAACTTTGTTTGACAGTGTCGCGCGGACCGGGTTACACTTGAGTCATCACGACTCAGGTTCATGCCTGATCGTCCGCAGACTTTCACCAATGCAAAGGAGAAACACATGGCACGTGCTGTCGGCATCGACCTCGGAACCACCAACTCCGTCGTCAGCGTCCTCGAGGGCGGCGAGCCCAAGGTCATCGCCAACGCCGAGGGCTTCCGCACCACTCCGTCGGTGGTCGCGTTCACCAAGGACGGCGAGGTGCTGGTCGGCGAGACCGCCAAGCGCCAGGCCGTCACCAACGTCGACCGCACCATCTCGTCGGTCAAGCGCCACATGGGCACCGACTGGTCGTTCGACGTCGATGGCAAGAAGTGGACGCCGCAGGAGATCTCCGCGCGCATCCTCCAGAAGCTCAAGCGCGACGCCGAGTCGTACCTCGGCGACACGGTGACCGACGCCGTCATCACCGTTCCGGCCTACTTCAACGACGCCGAGCGTCAGGCCACCAAGGAGGCCGGTGAGATCGCGGGCCTCAACGTCCTGCGCATCATCAACGAGCCCACCGCCGCAGCCCTCGCCTACGGACTCGACAAGGGCAAGGAGGACGAGCTCATCCTCGTCTTCGACCTCGGTGGCGGAACCTTCGACGTCTCCCTGCTCGAGGTGGGCAAGGACGACGACTTCTCGACCATCCAGGTGCGCGCCACCGCCGGTGACAACCGCCTCGGCGGCGACGACTGGGACCAGCGGGTCGTGGACTACCTGATCAAGCAGTTCAAGGAGACCACCGGCGTCGACGTCTCGGGTGACAAGATCGCCCTGCAGCGCCTCAAGGAGGCCGCCGAGCAGGCCAAGAAGGAGCTCTCGTCGTCGACGAGCGCCTCGATCAACCTCCCCTACCTGTCGCTGACCGATCAGGGCCCCGTCTCGCTGAGCGAGAGCCTCACCCGCGCGAAGTTCGAGGACCTCACCAAGGACCTCCTCGACCGCACCAAAAAGCCCTTCGAGGACGTCATCCGCGAGGCGAACATCAAGGTGTCGGACATCGACCACATCGTGCTCGTCGGCGGCTCCACCCGCATGCCGGCGGTCGCGGAGCTCGTCAAGCGCGAGACCGGCAAGGACGCCAACAAGGGCGTCAACCCCGACGAGGTCGTGGCCGTCGGCGCCGCCCTGCAGGCCGGTGTCCTCAAGGGCGAGCGCAAGGACGTTCTGCTCATCGACGTCACCCCGCTGAGCCTCGGCATCGAGACCAAGGGCGGCATGATGACCAAGCTCATCGACCGCAACACCGCGATCCCGACCAAGCGCAGCGAGACCTTCACCACCGCCGACGACAACCAGCCGTCGGTCGCGATCCAGGTCTTCCAGGGTGAGCGCGAGTTCACCCGCGACAACAAGCCGCTCGGCACCTTCGAGCTCACCGGCATCGCCCCGGCCCCCCGCGGCATCCCGCAGATCGAGGTCACCTTCGACATCGACGCCAACGGCATCGTGCACGTGTCCGCGAAGGACAAGGGCACCGGCAAGGAGCAGTCGATGACCATCACCGGCGGCTCGTCGCTGTCCAAGGAGGACATCGACCGCATGGTGCGCGAGGCCGAGGAGAACGCGGCCGAGGACAAGAAGCGCCGTGAGGCCGCCGAGGTTCGCAACCAGGCCGAGACCCTCGCCTACTCGATCGAGAAGCTCATCAAGGAGAACGAGGACAAGCTGCCCGAGGACGTCAAGACCTCGGTCCAGGGCGACGTCGACGCGCTCAAGACGGCTCTCGCCGGTGACGACGACGAGGCCGTGAAGACCGCGTTCGACAAGCTGAACGAGTCGCAGACCAAGCTGGGCGAGGCGATCTACGCCCAGTCCCAGGCGGATGCCGCCGCCGACGCTCCCGCAGGCGACGAGGCTCCGGCCGACGCCTCCTCCGACGAGGATGTCGTCGACGCCGAGGTCGTGGACGACGAGGACGAGAAGAAGTAACCATGACGGACAAGAACTTCGACGACGACAGCGCCGAGGTTCCCGGCGAGGGGTCGGATGCTCAGGCATCCGGCCCCGCGTCGCAGAACCAGAGCGTTCCCGACAACCCCGACTCGACCGAGGCCGCAGCGGCCGAGGGCTCCGACGACGACCTCACGGTCGATGACATCCTGAACGCCCAGCAGATCGACGAGGCTGCCAGCGAGGACGGCTCGGACGCCGGCATCGTCGACGCCGAGCACGCGCTGCTGACCGACCTCAAGCGCCTGACCGCCGAGTACGCGAACTACCGCCGCCGCACCGAAGAGCAGCGCCACGTCGAGATCGACCGAGCCAAGGGCGAGGCCGTCAAGGGCCTGATCCCCGTGCTCGACGACCTCGACCGCGCTCAGCAGCACGGCGACCTCGTCGAGGGCTCGGCCTTCGCCGTGATCGCCGACAAGCTGCGCGCCGTGGTCGAGCGCCTCGGCGTGGTCGCCTACGGCGAGAAGGGCGACGAGTTCGACCCTCAGCAGCACGAGGCGATCTTCCAGCAGCCGACTCCCGGTGCGACCTCCTCGACGATCCTCGAGGTCGTCGAGGTCGGCTACCGTCTCGGAGACGTCGAGCTGCGTCCGGCCAAGGTCGTCGTCGCCGTACCCGCGGAGTAGGTGATCGATGGCTAGCCAGGACTGGTTCGACAAGGACTTCTACAAGACGCTGGGCGTCTCGAAGGACGTCTCGGACGCCGATCTCAAGAAGACCTATCGCAAGCTCGCCCGCAAGTACCACCCCGACTCCAACCAGGGTGACGCCGCAGCCGAGGCGAAGTTCAAGGAGATCAGCGAGGCGTACAGCGTGCTGAGCGACGCCGAGCAGCGTCGCGAGTACGACGAGATCCGCGCCATGGGCTCGGGTGCGCGCTTCACCGCTCCCGGCGGTGGCGGTGCAGGCGGCTTCGAAGACGTCTTCAGCCGGTTCGGGCAGGGCGGACGTGCGAGTCAGGCCGACTTCGACGACATCTTCTCGATGTTCTCGCAGGGCGGCGGAGGGTCGTTCGGCTCCGGCCGCTTCGGCCAGCCCACCGGCGGGTACCGCGGCTTCGGCGGCCCGCAGAAGGGCGCCGATGTCACGGCCACCACGACGCTCGACTTCGTCACGGCCGTGCAGGGCGACACGATCACCCTGCAGGCCGCCGACGGCAAGCCGTTCAAGGTGAAGGTGCCCGCGGGCGTGAAGGACGGGCAGAAGATCCGTCTGCGCGGCCGCGGGCGCCCCTCGCCCGACGGCGGCGAGGCCGGCGACATCGTCGTGCAGGTGAAGGTGCGTCCCCACCCGGTGTTCACCCGCGACGGGCTGAACCTGCGGCTCACCGTGCCGGTCACCTTCACCGAGGCGACCCTCGGCGCGACCATCGAGGTGCCCACCCTCGGCGGCGAGGCGGTCAAGCTGCGCGTCGCCCCCGGCACGCCCTCCGGGCGGGTGCTGCGGGTGAAGGGGCGCGGCGTCGCCTCGTCGAAGGGCACCGGCGACCTGCTCGCCGAGCTGCAGATCGCCGTTCCGGCGCACCTCGACGACGCCGCCCGCGAGGCCCTCGAGCGCTTCCACGAGCTCGAGCCCAAGGAGAACCCGCGGGCCGAGATGATGGCCAAGGCGAAGGCCTGACCATGGATGCCGATTCTCCCGTCTTCGCGATCGCGGTCGCCGCGGAGCTGGCCGGGATGCACCCCCAGACGCTGCGGCAGTACGACCGCATCGGGCTGGTGGTGCCCGGCCGCACCCGCGGCGGCTCGCGACGCTACTCGATGCGCGACATCGAGCAGCTCCGCGAGGTCGCCCAGCTCTCGAGCGAGGGGATGAGCCTGCCGGCCATCGCCCGGCTGCTCGATCTGGAGGACGAGGTGCGGATGCTGCGCCGCCGCGTCTCCGAGCTGGAGGGCGCGCTGCGCGCCGAGCGGGAGAGCCGCCCCGGCGTGCGCGTGTTCGCCGCCGGGGCGACGGGTCAGGTCGTCACCCTGCCGTCGGGGCGGCGCATCCGCCGCTCGACGGAGGTCGTGCTCTGGCATCCGCGGGGCGCGGTCGCTCGCGACGACGCCGGGGAGGACGATTCTCCGCTCGAGCGCGACTGACCACTGGCTGCTCCCGGCATGTAACCTGTCAACAGTAAACATGGGAGACGAGCATGACCATGACGGTGAAGCGCGGAGAGTCACTGGGCGCCCAGGTGGCGAACGTACTGCGACAGAGGATCGTGCGCGGCGAGCTCGTATCGGGCGAGCGCATCACCGAAGAGGCGCTCGCCGAGGAGTTCGAGGTCAGCCGCGGTCCTGTGCGCGACGCGCTCACGCAGCTGAGCTTCGAGAGGCTGGTGCGCATCCAGCGACCGCGCGGCGTGTTCGTCATCGGCCTCACTCATGACGACGTCGACGAGCTGTACAGCCTGCGCGGCGCGCTCGAGCAGCTCGCGCTGTCGCGTGCGATCCGCGTCTCGGACGACGCGCGGTGGGCGGCGATGGGCGAGGCGGTGCGCCGGATGGCGGATGCCGCCGACTCCGGCGACCATGCCGCCTTCGTCGAGGCCGACCTCGACTTCCACTCGCAGATCTACGCCCTCTCCGATCACTCCCGCCTCGAGGCGGCCTGGCGGCAGTATCTGCCGACGTTCACGGCTCTGCTGGATGTGACGATCAATCACGACGCCGATCTGCACGACTCGGCACACGATCATGTCGTGCTCATGGACGTGATGCGCAGCGGCGATGCCGGCCGAGCCGCCGCCGTGCTCACCGCGCATCTCGACGGGGCGAGGGATCGCATGCTCAGCGAGCTGGTCGAGCAGACAGCCTGAGCGCGGCGCTCCGGGCGAGCGTCCTCTCGAGCGGCTCGGCTGGTGCGAGCGTGATCGCCTGCAGCCCTCCGGCTCAGACCGGATGGATTCTGCTACCTGTTGACTGTTAACAGTGAACAATGATACGCTCGGCTGGTCGACAACACGGTCGACCAGCACCGAGGAGCAAAGATGCCCCGCATCCGCATGTCCCGCGCGGCCGCAGCCATCGCAGCCGCCGCCGCAACCGCGCTCGTCCTGGCCGGCTGCACGAAGGTCGAAGAGGGCGGTGCCGAATCGGCCTTCCCCGAGAAGGACATCCGCCTGATCATCCAGGCCAACCCCGGCGGCGGTTCCGACCTGTCGTCGCGCGCGCTCGCCACCGAGCTCGAGAAGATCCTCGACGTCAGCGTCATCCCCGAGAACATGCCCGGCGCCGCGGGTGCCCTCGCCATGGAGTACGTGGGAAGCCAGAAGGCCGACGGCTACGTGATCGGCTTCGCACCCGTCGAGATCGCCATGCTCAACACCACGCAGGGCGCGAAGGTGCTGCCCGAGAACTACGACCTGCTCGGCCAGATCATGCTGGCACCCGGTGTCGTCACCGTCGGCGCCAACAGCGGCATCGATTCGCTCGAGGCACTCGTCGAGAAGGCGGAGTCGGGCGCAGTGACCGTCGCGAACTCCGGCGCGGGCTCGATCTGGGAGGCGGCGACCGTCGGTCTCGCGGACACCACGGGCGCGCAGTTCTCGCCGGTGCCCTACGACGGCGGCGCCACCGCCGTGGGCGCGGCCGCCTCGGGCGAGACCGTCGCCGCCGTCTCGGGCCTCGGCGAGGCGCTCGCGCAGGGCGACGCGGTCAAGATCCTGGCAGTGATGCACGACGAGCGTCACCCCGATGCGCCCGACGTGCCCACGGTGGCCGAGGCCATCGGCGATGACGTCGAGTTCGGCGGCTGGGGCGGCATCTACGCGCCCAAGGGCCTGCCCGACGACGTGAAGGAGAAGCTGGAGTCCGCCGTCAAGGAGGCGGTCGACTCCGACGCCTACCAGAAGTTCCAGAAGGACGCCGGCAACCTCGTGGTCTACCGCGACTCGGCCGAGTGGACCACCTACGTGAACGACCAGTTCAGCCTGTTCAAGGACCTGCTGGGCTGAGACGGTTCAGGGGCCGGGTCACGCGATCCGGCCCCTGGATTCTCGAGAGGACGATCACATGTCGACCATCGACGCCACCTCCGAGGACGAGTACCAGAGCGCGACCCCGTCGCGACGGCTCGAGGTCCTCTTCGCCGCCGTCGCGCTGGCTCTCGCCGCGGGGTATCTCGCTCTCGCGCTGCAGATACCGCTTCGCCGTGCCGCTGCGCCCGGTCAGCTGGATGCCCGCTTCTGGCCCACCGTGCTCGGCGTCTCCGCCGTCGCCGTCGCGATCGTCCTGCTCGTGATCGCACTGACCCGGCCCGCGCCCACCCGTGAGGATGTCGAGAGCATCCAGCGGGGCGGAGTCGTCCGCGTGATCGTCACGGTGGCCGTCGTCTGCGCCTTCGTCGCGCTGTGGTCGATCGGCTCCGTCATCCTCTTCGGCTACCGCATCGAGATCTTCCCGATCGCAGCGGGCCTGTTGATGGCCACACTGATGCTCGTCTACGGCCACCGCCGCTGGCTGAGCCTCATCATCTACTCCGTCCTGGTCACGGCGTTCGTCTACGTCGTGTTCGGCATGCTCCTGAGGATCCCGCTGTGAACCCCTTCATCGAGGGAGTGAGCTCCCTGCTGGACATCTCGATGCTGCTCTACATGGGCATCGGCCTCGTGCTCGGCTTCATGGTCGGCGCGTTCCCCGGCATCACCGCCACGATGGCCGTCGCCCTCGCCGCCGGCTTCACCATGACGCTCGAGCCCGTGCAGGGCCTCGCCGTGCTGCTCACGATCTATGTGGCGGCGAACTTCGGCGACCGGGTGCCCTCCATCCTGATCAACACGCCTGGCACCCCGGCATCCATCGCCACCACCCTCGACGGCTATCCGATGGCGAAGCAGGGCAGGGCGGGACTCGCCCTCACGATCTCAGCGATCGTCTCGGCCGTCGGCATCCTCGCCTCACTCGTGCTGTTCTCGGTCGCCGCCGTGCCCATCGCCAACTTCGCCCGCGACTACTTCAAGTCGCCCGAGCTGTTCGCGCTGGTCGTCTTCGGCATCGCGATCATGATCGGCATCTCCTCGAAGTCGATGCTCAAGGGCATCCTGGCCGGACTCTTCGGCCTCATGCTCGGCAGCGTCGGCACCTACGCCGCGACCGCCGACCAGCGGTTCACCTTCGGGCTGCTCGAGCTCGTCGAGGGCGTCAACTTCATCGCGGTCATCATCGGCCTGTTCGGCATCGCCGAGCTGCTCGACCAGCTGCTCACGCACCGCCAGAGCAGCGTGCGCCCGATCTCGAGCCTGGGCCGGTGGTGGCCGAATCGCGAGGAGCTCAAGCAGAGCGGCCGCGCGACGGCGGTCGGCGGTGCGGTGGGTCTCGGCGTCGGTCTCATCCCGGCTGCGGGCGGCGACATCGCGGGCCTCATCGGCTGGGAGCGCGCTCGCAAGGCGTCCAAGCACCCCGAGCGGTTCGGCAAGGGGTCGATCGAGGGCGTCGCCGCGTCCGACACCGCGTCGAGCGCGACACTCGGCGGTTCGCTCACCACGACGATGGCGCTCGGAATCCCCGGCGACTCGGTGATGGCCGTGATGATCGGCTCGATGATCATCTGGGGCATCACTCCTGGACCGACGCTGTTCTCGAACCGCCCCGACCTGGTCGTCTCGATCGCCGGCATCATGCTGATCGCGACGCTGCTCTCGTTGGCGCTGAGCCTGGTTCGCATGAAGGGCATGGTCAAGCTCCTCGACGTGCCCCAGCCGTACCTGTGGAGCGGCATCCTCATCTTCTGCATCATCGGCACCTATGCCACCTCGAACAGCCTGTCGACCGTGATCACGATGCTCGTGTTCGGCGTGATCGGCGTGCTGCTCAAGCGCATGCAGGTGCCGGCCGGCCCCGTCGTGCTCGGCCTCCTGCTCGGCCCGCTCGCCGAGGAGAACCTCGCTCGCACCATGGCGATCCTGCCGACCAAGCCGTTCTTCTCGGTGGTCAGCCCGATCGCGATCCTGCTGATCCTGCTCGCCGTGCTGTCGGTCGTCATGCCGGCGATCCGCGCGGCGCGCAAGCCGCGCGAGCAGCGCCACTCGTTCGAGGAGTCGGTGCTCCACACCGAGAGCATCGACCAGATCACCCAGGCCAGAGAAGAGCTCGCGGGCCGGCCTGACCTGCTGACCTCGACCGTGCGCAGCATCGACAGCAAGAGCGGACGCCGCGCGCGCCGCAGCAAGAAGGAGAACGAGAAGTGACCCGCTACGACATCATCACCGCAGTGCCCACCGCGTTCCACCGCGACGGGAGCTTCGATGAGACCGGCTCGCGCGAGATCCTCAGGTACGTCGCGGCCTCCGGCAACGAGGGGGCGTTCGTGCTCGGCACGACCGGCGAGTTCCCCGCTCTCGATGTCGAGGAGTTCACCGCGTTCGTCCGCGCCGCGATCGACGAGCTGGCGCAGCGCATGCGCGTGATCGTGCACGTCGGCCGCCCGAGCGCCTTCGAGGCCGTTCGTCTGGTCGCCATCGCGCGCGCTCTCGGCGCCACCGAGTTCGCCGCACTGACGCCGTACTACCTGCGTGCATCCGACGACGCGATCTTCGACTACTACCGTCAGGTGTCCGAGGCCGTCGGCGACGGACGCCTCTACGTGTACGTCTATCCGGCCCGCAGCGGCAACCCCGTGTCGCCTCAGCTGCTCGCCAGGCTGGCGGAGCTGCCCGGCGTCGTCGGCGCCAAGGTCAGCGAGCTGAGCCTGGATGACCTGGCGGCGTACCGCGCTGCGGTTCCCGCTGGCTTCGACCTGTACACCGGAGCCGACCGCGATCTCATCGCCGCAGTCGGCGTGGGTGCGCAGGGTGTCGTGTCCGGCGTGTCGTCCGTGACGCCGAAGCCGTTCCGCGCGCTGGCCGATGCCGGCCGCGCGGGCGATGCGCAGGCCATCGCGGAAGCTCAGTCGGACGTCGACGAGGTCGTGTCGCTGATCGGCGGCGACATGGCGCGCATGAAGGAGGGGTACCGCGTGCTCGGCATCGTCGACACGCACTGCCGCATGGCGATCGATGAGCCCGACGAGGCCGGACGCGCAGACGTCGCCCGCGTCGTGGCTGCGCACTCCTGAGCCACGACGGGCCTCTCACCAGGGAACTGCCGAGGAGGAAGACAATGCGCTGCACCCTCGGGGTGGACATCGGCACGTCGAGCAGCAAGGGCGTGCTCGTCACGGAGGACGGCACGATCCTGGCGACCGCCGTCCGCGCGCACGAGGTGGACAGGCCCCGCAGCGGCTGGGTCGAGATGGACGGTCGCATCTGGTGGGACGAGTTCATCGCCATCGCCCAGGAGCTGATCGCCGCGGCGCCGGACGCTCGTGTGCATGCCGTCGGCGTCAGCGGGATGGGGCCGTGCATCCTGCTCGCCGACGAGCACGACGAGCCGGTGCGCCCGGCGATCCTGTACGGCGTCGACACCCGCTCCACTGCGCAGATCGCGCGCATGACGTCGGAGCTGGGGGAGGGCGAGATCACCCGCATCGGCGGCTCGGTGCTCACCTCGCAGGCGGGCGGCCCCAAGATCGCCTGGGTCGCCGATGAGGATCCGGACGCCTTCGCCCGTGCGCGGCGGCTGTTCATGCCCGCCTCGTGGCTGGCCCGGCGGCTCACCGGCGCCTACGTGCTCGACCACCAGTCGGCGAGCCAGACCTCCCCGCTCTACGACATCGAGCAGGAGCGATGGCATGAGCCGTGGTGGCGACGGTACGCGTCTCCGATCGAGCCGCCTCGGCTCACCTGGGCGGGTGAGATCGCGGGGACGGTGACGGATGCCGCGGCGCTCGCCACAGGCATCCCGGCCGGCACCCCGGTGATCACCGGCACCATCGACGCCTGGACCGAGGCCGTCAGCGTCGGCGCGCACGAGCCGGGCGACCTCATGCTGATGTACGGCACGACGATGTTCCTCGTCGCCACCGGCGAGCAGACGCTGCGCACGCCGTCGATGTGGACCACCGCCGGCGCCTTCCCCGGCACTCGCAACCTCGCCGGCGGGCTCTCGACCTCCGGCGCGCTCACCGCATGGCTGAAGGACCTCTCCGGCGCCGGGTACCCCGAGCTGCTGGCCGAAGCGGCGGAGTCAGGGCCGGGGGCGCAGGGACTGCTCATGCTGCCCTACTTCGCCGGGGAGCGGACCCCGATCCAAGACCCCGACGCCCGCGGGGTCATCGCAGGACTCACGCTCAGGCACGGCCGGGGCGACCTCTACCGGGCCGCCCTCGAGGCCACTGCTCTCGGGGTGCGCCACAACGTCGAGACCATGCGGGCCGCGGGCGCCGACATCCGCCGGATCGTGGCTGTCGGCGGCGGCACGCAGGGCCGGCTGTGGCTGCAGATCGTCTCCGACGTCACGGGGCTCGTGCAGGAGGTGCCCGAGACGACGATCGGAGCCGGCTACGGCGCGGCCTTCCTCGCCGCGTCCGCTGTGGCTCCGGCATCCGCCCGACCCGCGATCGGCGAGTGGAACCCCGTCGTCGAGACCATCACTCCAGACCCCGCCCTCGGCGCACTGTACGACGCGCTGTTCGACCGGTACCTGCGCCTGTACGACGGCACGAGAGACGTCGTCCACGAACTCGCCGCCGATCAGCGCGGCGCCTGACCACACACCCCACGGAGAACCACCATGAGCTACATCCTGCCCGCCCCGCCCGCCCGCCCGGCTTCCGCACCCCGCACCGCGTACCTGATCGCCTCGGGTGACCTGCGCGAGTCGGCCAACGTGGCGGGCTGGCCCGCCCAGGTGGCGCTCGAGGCCGCCGTCACCGGCGTGCTGAACGACCTCGGCTGGAGCGTCGTCCGGGCGAACGACGTCGACCCCGCGACGGGCCACGGCTTCATCTCCAGCCAGCGGATGGGGCTCGAGGTCTTCAAGGGCATCCCGGCCGATGCGCCGCTCATCGTCGCCGAGGCCGTCTGGCAGTACTCGCACCACGTGCTCGCAGGTCTGCGCACGCACGGGGGGCCGATCCTCACCGTCGCGAACTTCGCCGGCGACTGGCCGGGGCTGGTGGGCCTGCTGGGACTGAACGCCGGGCTCACCAAGATGGGCAGGGAGTACGCCACCATCTGGTCGGTCGACTTCACCGACGACTGGTTCCGCGACGGCATCAAGGAGTGGACCGAGACCGGTGCGATCACGCACGACGCCTCGCACGTGCGCCCCCTCCCCGCCCTGCCCGACAGCCCCGAGAAGCAGCTGGGGCAGGCGCTCGCCGCAGAGCTGCTCGTCGACAAGGCCATCATCGGCGTGTTCGACGAGGGATGCATGGGCATGTACAACGCCATCTTCG
This sequence comes from Microbacterium esteraromaticum, assembly GCF_014084045.1. Classification (NCBI taxonomy): domain Bacteria; kingdom Bacillati; phylum Actinomycetota; class Actinomycetes; order Micrococcales; family Microbacteriaceae; genus Microbacterium; species Microbacterium esteraromaticum. The sequence goes on along the minus strand of NZ_CP043732.1, from coordinate 998,162 downwards.
ACGACGAGCTGCTCAACAGGACGGGCATCTACAAGGAGCGCCTGTCGCAGTCGGCGCTGTACGCCGAGATGCTCGAGGTGACCGATGCCGAGGCCGACGCTGCCTATGACTGGCTGGTCGAGCGAGGGATGACGTTCCGCTACGGCGAGGACGCCGCCACCGAGCTCACCCGCGAGCAGGTGCAGTGGCAGCTGAAGATGTACATCGCGGCACTGCGGATCGCCGACGACTTCGGGCTCGACGCCGTCGGCATCCAGTACCAGCAGGGTCTCAAGGATCTCGTGCCCGCGTCCGACCTGGCCGAGGGCATCCTGAACTCCACCGAGCGTCCGCCTGTGACCAGCCGCGACGGATCGCGCATCCTGCACGAGGGTCGCGCCTTCCCGCACTTCAACGAGGCCGACGAGGGGGTCGCCGTCGACGCGCTGGTCACCGACCGGGTGTGGCGTGCGATGGGTCTCGTCCCCGACAACACCCTGCACGACGTGCGCTGGGGCGAGGAGTACGACGGGGAGTTCGTGTGGGTCTACGAGATCTCGGGGTCGGTGCCCGCGTCGCATCTCGGCGGCTGGGACAAGGCCGAGGGGTGGCGGCAGGGCCATGTCTTCTTCCCCGCGGGCGGAGCCACCATCAACGGGGTCTCGAAGCCGGGCGAGGTGGTGCTGAGCCGGGTGTTCATCGCAGACGGCATCCTGCAGGCCGACCTCTTCCGGGCCTCGGTGATCGAGCTGCCTGCTGAGGAGACTCAGCGCCGCAAGGACGCCACCAACCCCGAGTGGCCCATCGCGCATGTCGTGCTGCACGGCCAGACCCGCGACCAGTTCATGGCCCGCCACAAGGCGAACCACGCGCAGCTCGTGTACGCACCCGATGCCGAGACAGCCGACAAGGCGCTGATCGCGAAGGCCGCCATGTTCGAGGGGATGGGCATCAGGGTCAACCTCACGGGTGACGTCTCGGTCTGAGGCGTCGCGACGCGGCTGAGGAGTGCAATAGGGTTTTCACAGTCGGGGGGCTGCGCTGGGCAGGTCTTCGGCCAGTCACCGGAGGAGAATCCATGCGCACTGCACCCAAGACCACTCTGTTCGTCGCCGCTCTGGCGCTCGCCGTCGGCCTGACCGGCTGTTCGGGCGCTCCGGCCGGCGACGGCCAGAAGGCCGACGAGAAGCCGGCCGCCAGCAGCCAGAGCGTCGCAGACGCCTGCAAGCTGTTCGTCGACGAGGGCACCGAGATCAGCAACAAGGCGCAGGAGCTCTCGGCTTCCGCCTCCACCGACCCGGCGGCCGCGGCCGCCGCGCTCGACGACGTGCAGAAGGAGTTCGAGGCCCTCGGCGAGAAGATCACCAACGAGGAGATCTCGTCCGTCTACGACGAGTTCGTCTCGGCGTACGGCGAGTTCTCGACCATCATCGGCGAGGTCTCGGCCGACCCGTCCAAGGCCACCGAGGCCATGGAGAAGATGAGCGACACGGTCACCAAGGTCACCGACGCGAGCAAGAAGCTCGGCGAGGCCTGCAACGGCTGAGCGAGCGTCTGCTCGTCGCTGAAGAACCCGCCCCCGCACTCCTGCGGGGGCGGGTTCTTCATATCAGTCCGCGATCAGGGGAGCAGGCCGGCGACGAGCGCGTCGACGATCTCGTCTGTGTCCGTCCCGGGGTCGAGAGGCGAAGTGAGCCTGTCGAACACCAGGCCCTCGATCGCATAGTGGAACAGGGCGATCTCGCGTCGTCCGCCCGGAAGGCCCGCGGCCTCGTTGAATGCCACGTCGTGGTCGAACGCGGTGCTCTGCCACTCGCGGAAGGCCGGCGCCAGCTCTGGTCGGCGCGCCAGTTCGAGCCGAAGCTCGAACAGCGCCAGCGTCACGTCGCGGTGGGTTGTGAGGCGTCGGACGATGTCGCGCAGGTAATCGGCGAAGAGCTCGCGGGTCGGCGGCGTCGATGCCCTGGCCGAGAGGTCTTCCGGCGTGGGGGAGAGACGGATCCCGATCCGCTCGATGAGCCCGGCGATGAGCAGCTCCCTGCTGCGGAAGTAGTTCGACGTGGTCCCCAGGGGCACGCCCGCCTCGGCGTCGATCGCACGGTGCGTGAGCCCGCGCGATCCCTCTCTGGCCAGCACGCTGATCCCGGCGTCCGCCAGCGCTCTGCGCCTCGCATCGTTCTTCGCCATGGCTCGACACTAGCGCAACCACTGCACCTGTTGTAGTCTGGTCAACCACTGCACCTGTCGTGATCGGAAAACTGATGCGAGAACTCACCTACTTCGTGGCCGTCTCGGTCGACGGCTTCATCGCCGGCCCGAACGGGGAGCACGACCGCTTCCTGGCCGAGGGTGACCACGTTGACGCGATCGCGGAGCGCTTCCGCGGCACCGTGCCGACGGTGTTCGCCGACCGGGCCGGGGTGCCCGCTGAAGGCGGTCCGTTCGACACCGTCCTGATGGGCTGGAACACCTACGCGGTCGGTCTGCCCCATCTGCCCAGCCCCTATGCCCATCTCAGGCAGATCGTCTTCACGCGCGCCCACGAGGCGCCGGTGGGCGCGGATGCCGTCGAGTGCACCGATCGCGATCCGGTCGATGTCGTGCGCGAGCTGAAGAGCTCGCCTGGTGACGGCATCTGGCTCTGCGGCGGCGGCGCGCTCGCCGCGCAGCTCGCCGACGAGATCGATCGCCTCGTGCTGAAGATCAGCCCGGTGCTGTTCGGCGACGGCATCCGGCTCTTCGGGAAGCGGTCCTACGCGCCCAGCGGTATGACATCCGACGCCGCCACGCGATACGAGTCGGGCGTGGTGATCGCCGAGTACTCGAGGGCGTGACCAGGGTCGCCGGCGCGGCTCAGGCCGGGGGCAGACGCAGCACGTCGCCCTCGCCGCCGGCGATGTCGTCGGCGATCCGGATGCTGCGGGCGAGGTCGTCCAGTGCGCCCTCCAGCGTTCCGAAGCGCTCGCGGTCGCTGCACACCGCCGTCAACGTGATGAGATGCGTGCCGGTGTCCCACGTGTAGGTGGCAGAAGGCGGGGATGCCGGGTTCGGCGGCACGGGCATCAGGAGCTTCTCGCCCTGCCCGAGGGCCGTGCGGAAGTCCTCGGTGTCGTCGTACTCCATCGGCATCATGGCCCGCGCGGTGCGCAGCTGAGGGGTGAGCTCCTGCACGGTGGCCATGGCGACCACCAGCTCGGGCTCGGCCTTCCAGGTCCACGCGAGCACCCGCCCGTCGGCCCTGCGCATCGCGAAGGGGATCGCCTGGCTGGCCAGCCAGCTGCCGAACCGCGCACCGGGCAGCGTCTCGCGCCCGAGGCCCGTGCCGGCCTGGCCCATGAGCATCCGGATGGCCGCCTTGCGATGCCGGCGGCCGGTGAAGCCGAGCGAGCCGGTGACGGGGATCCACAGGGCGCGGTCGGCGGACGAGATCAGGCGCATGACCCCACGGTACGCGGCCCGCCTCCCGGGCGGGCACAGTCGCCTCGGGTAGAGTGACGGGCGCCCAGAGCTAGAGATAGGCAGCAGACTTCCCGTGACCTCCGGACGCCCCCTGAAGATCCTCATCGGCTGCGACACGTTCGCCCCCGACATCAACGGAGCCGCACGCTTCGCCGAGCGCCTCGCTGCCGGCCTCGTGCAGCGAGGCCACGACGTGCACGTCGTCGCGCCGAACACCGCCTACCGCCGCTCGCCCGCGCACACCGAGATCATCGAGGGCGAGCCCATGACCATGCACCGGCTGCCGGCACTGCGATGGCTGCCGCACGACTGGGTGCGCTTCGTCTGGCCGTGGCGATCGAAGCACTGGGCCCGCAAGGTGCTCGACGAGGTGCAGCCTGACATCGTGCACATCCAGTCGCACATCATCATCGGTCGCGGCCTGACCAGGATCGCCGACCAGCGCGGCATCCCGGTCGTCGCCACGAACCACGTCATGGCCGAGAACATCCTCGACCACACGACGATGCCCAAGTTCATCGACGACATCGTGCTGCGCCTCGCCTGGGCCGATGCCAAGCGCACCTTCGACATGACGCGCGCCGTGACCACGCCGACCCGCAAGGCGGCGGACTTCCTCGAGCGCACGATCGACACCAGGGGCGTCGTGCCGGTCAGCTGCGGCATCGATCGGCGCAACTACACGCCTGTGATCGCCCCGCGCGAGAAGAACCGCATCCTCTTCGTCGGCCGTCTCACCGGTGAGAAGCAGGTCGACGTCGTGCTGCGCGCCGTGCAGAAGCTCGATCCGGCCCTCGACGTGCACTTCGACATCGCGGGCGGGGGCGATCAGCGCAAGGCGCTGGAGGCGCTCGCCGCGCAGCTCGGCATCGCCGAGCGGGTGACCTTCCACGGCCGTGTGACCGATGAGCAGCTTCGCGAGCTCTACTCGCGCTCCTCGGTGTTCGCGATCGCGTCGATCGCCGAGCTGCAGTCGATCGTGACGATGGAGGCGATGGCATCCGCTCTGCCCATCGTCGGAGCGAACGCGGTCGCTCTGCCGCACCTCGTGCACGACGGCGAGAACGGCCACCTGTTCGAGCCGGGCGACGTCGACGACCTCGCCGACAAGCTCACCCAGGTGCTGACCGCGTCGCCGGCCGAGTACGAGCGGATGCAGCGCGCCTCGCTCGACGGCGTCGCCGTGCACGACATCAACCGCACGCTCGACACCTTCGAGGCCCTCTACAGAGGCGAGCCCCTGCCCGACTGACCTCTCGCCCGCCCGTGGGCTGGGGCGGGCGCGGAGGCAGGCGCACGCGCGGAGGCAGGCGGATTCCCGCGGGGTTCGCCTGTGCCGGTGTGTTCGCCTGCGCTCGCGCGGTGGCGGATGCCCGGAGGGGCGTCAGTGCGAGGGGAGGGCGCGGTCGTTCTCGGCGACGCGCGTCCAGTCGGTCGCGGAGCGGCGGAATCCGTCGCGGCGCAGTTCGACGACGGTCGCCACGAGGGCCCAGAGGGCCAGGGCTGCGATGATGAGGACGATGAACATGGCAGTAACGCTACGTTCAAGGTGAAACTGCCACTAGTGGCAGAGGTGACACCATGCGTAGGATTACTGCCAAGCATCCGCTCTGGGAGGAGACCCGATGAAGACCGTCGCCTGCGTCATCGACAACGGCTTCGCTCCGTTCGAGTTCGGGGTCGCCTGCGAGGCCTTCGGCCTCGACCGCAGCGACGACGGCGTCCCGAACTTCGACTTCCGCGTCGTCGCGCCGGAACCGGGCCTCGTGCGATCGAAGATCGGCTTCTCGGTCGAGGTGCAGAACGACCTGGCTTTCGCGCACGAAGCCGACCTGGTGATCTTCTGCCCGATGCCCCGGGAGCAGTGGACGCAGGTCGACTCTCGGCTGATCGACCTCGCCCGCGCGGCGGTCGCGCGGGATGCCTGGGTCATGAGCGTGTGCAGCGGCTCGTTCGCCCTCGCCGCCGCCGGAGTGCTCGACGGGCGCCGCGCGACCACCCACTGGATGTACGCGCACATCCTGGCCGAGATGTACCCGCTCATCGACGTCGATCCCGACGTTCTCTTCGTGCAGGACGGTCGCATCATCAGCAGTGCAGGTACCGCGGCGGGAATCGACGCCTGCCTGCATCTGCTGCGCATCGAGCTCGGTGCCGAGCTGGCCGGACGCATCGCCCGTCGCATGGTCGTGCCGCCGCAGCGCGACGGCGGTCAGGCGCAGTACGTCGACCGGCCCCTCCCCGTCGAATCCGGCGGCTCGCTGGCATCCGTCGCCGACTGGGCGGTGCAGAACCTCCGCGATGAGCTGTCGGTCGATCAGCTCGCAGGTCGCGCGCACATGTCGTCGCGCACCTTCGCCCGCCGATTCAAAGCGGAGTTCGGCGCCACACCCGCGTCGTGGCTCACCCGCCAGCGCGTGATCAGCGCGCAGCGGATGCTCGAGCGCACCGACTTCGGACTCGATCGCGTCGCCGAGGAGAGCGGCTTCGGCTCGGCGGCCGTGCTGCGTCAGAACTTCGCCAGGGTGCTCGGCACCACTCCGACGGCGTATCGGGCGCGCTTCTCGTGCCGTGATGAGCGGATGCCCGCCTGACCGGATGCCCGGGAGCCGGATGCCCGGGAGCCGGATGCTGGCCAGGCGGATGCACGGGAGCCGGCCGTCCGACCGGATGCCTGCAATCCGGCCGTCGGTGCGCGCCCACGCGGAGGCAGGCGAACAACCCGAGGCAGGAGAATCCGCGGGGAATCCTCCTGCCTGGGCGTGTTCGCCTGTTCTCGCGCGGTCAGCAACTGACCGGGATCGCGCTCAGGCGTTCGTCATGCCACGGCGCAGCAGGCGGCCGCGGGGGTTCTCGAAGTCGATCACCTCGCCGTGCAGCCAGGTGCGACGCACGACGCCCGCGAGGGCCTTGCCCTGGTACGGGGTGATCGGGTTCTTGTGGTGCAGCTTCTTGACGTCGACCACGTACGCGTCGTCGGCGGCGAAGATCGAGAAGTCCGCGTCGTAGCCGGGGGCGATGCGGCCCTTGCCGGTCAGGCCGGCGAACTGCGCCGGTCGCTCGCTCATCCAGGCCACGACCTGCTCGAGCGACAGCCCGCGCTGGCGCGCCTCGGTCCAGATCAGCGACAGGCCGAGCTGCAGCGACGCGACGCCGCCCCATGCCACGCCGAAGTCGCCGTTCTCGAGGTCCTTCAGGTCGAGCGTCGAGGGCGAGTGGTCGGAGACGATGAAGTCGATCGTGCCGTCCTCCAGCCCCTGCCAGAGCAGCTCGCGGTTGCCCGCCTCGCGGATGGGCGGGCAGCACTTGAAGGCCGTGGCCCCGAGCGGGATCTCCTCGCTGACCAGGGTGAGGTAGTGCGGGCAGGTCTCGACGGTGATCTTGAGCCCGTCGTGCTTCGCGGTGCGCAGCATCGCCAGCGCGTCGGAAGACGACAGGTGCAGGATGTGCGCGCGGGCGCCGGTCCAGCGGGCGCGTTCGATGACCTCGGCGATGGCGAGGTTCTCGGCCCCGCGGGGTCGGGATGCCAGGAACTTGGCGTAGTCGTCGCCGTCGGGCTGCGGAGCGCGGTCGATCGCACGCGAGTCCTCGGCGTGCACGATCATCACCGAGTCGAAGTTCGAGAGCTCGCGCATGTCCTTCTCGAGCTCGTCAGGGTCGAGCGGGGGGAACTCGTCGACACCGGAGTGCAGCAGGAAGCTCTTGAACCCGAACACGCCCGCGTCGTGCAGCGGGCGGAGGTCGGCCGTGTTGCCGGGCACGGCGCCGCCCCAGAAGCCCACATCGACGTGGGTCTGGCCACGGGCCGCCTGGCGCTTGGTCTCGAGCGCGTCGACGCTGACCGTCGGCGGGATGCTGTTGAGTGGCATGTCGACGATGGTCGTGACGCCGCCGGCGGCAGCTGCACGGGTGGCGGACGCGAAGCCCTCCCACTCGGTGCGGCCGGGCTCGTTGACGTGCACGTGGGTGTCGACCAGGCCGGGGATCAGGGTCTCGTCGTCGGCGAGCTCGATGATCTCGGCGCCGTCGAGGTTGTTGCCGAGCGGCTGCATGGCGACGATCACGCCGGCGCGCACGCCCACCTCGCGCGGTCGGATGCCGGCGGTCGTGAGCACCCGTGCACCGCGGATGACGAGGTCGTAGGTCTCGCCGGTCGGGTCGAGCGAGACCGGCGCGGATTCCTGGTGCTCGGCGTCGTGTGACATTCCGGCCATCCCTTCACAAAGATTTCATTAGGCGAGAACTAGTTTTCGCACTAGGAGATCTCACCACGCGCGGAAACCGCTGTCAACATCGGGAGAGTGTAGTCGCGGCATAGGGTGGGCGGGGTGATGTCCGCGTTGGCGGTCCGCGAGGGACCGCAGTAGACTTTTCGTATAGCAGAACTTGATTTTCATTGATCGGAACTAAGATGAACGCTCCACTCACGTCCGCGACGCGACGCGAGATCGCCCCCGAACTCGCCCGCTCCTGGCTGCTCGTCGCCGCCACGCGCCCCGAGGCCTTCGACGACGCCGCGGCCTCCCACGCCGACGCCGTCGTGCTCGACATCGAGGACGCCGTCGACGCCAGCAACAAGGAGTCTGCGCGCGCCGATGTGGTGCGCTGGCTCAGTGAGGGCGGACGCGCCTGGGTGCGCATCAACGATGCAGGCAGCGATTACTGGGCGGATGACATCGAGGAGCTGCGCGCGGCACCCGGTCTGCAGGGCGTGATGCTCGCCAAGACCGAGCTCGGCGGCCAGGTCATGGACACCTTCAATCGCCTCGGGGCGCGGGTGCCGATCGTCGCGCTGGTCGAGTCGGCCGTCGGCATCGAGAACGCGAGCGAGATCGCTCGCGCCAAGGGCGTCTTCCGGCTCGCCTTCGGCAGTGGCGACTTCCGGCGCGACACGGGGATGTCGGCCGATCGCGAGGCGATGGCCTATCCGCGTGCGCGCCTGGTGATCGCCAGCCGCGTCGGCTCGCTGCCGGGACCGATCGACGGGCCGACCGTCGGCTCGAGCCACCCCATCCTGCGCGAGCAGTCGGCCATCACCGTGTCGATGGGCATGACGGGCAAGCTCTGTCTCTCCACCGACCAGACCCCCGTGGTGAACGAGGTCATCAGCCCCACCCGCACCGACGTCGAATGGGCCCACGAGTTCCTCACCGACTTCGACGCCCGCGGTCGGATCGTCCGCGACGGCAGCGACCTGCCGCGTCTCGGTCGCGCACGCAAGATCATGCAGCTCGCCGAGGCCTTCGACGTGCTGCCCGTCGCGCGCTGAGCGCGGCACCCACCCCTCAATCGAACGGAGTCATCATGACCGACAAGCTCACCGCGGGCGTCCCCGCTCCCGACTTCGCCCTCGCCGACGCCGAGGGCCGCACCACCGCGCTCTCCGACCACCGCGGCCGCAACGTGGTCGTCTACTTCTACCCGAAGGCGGCCACCCCCGGCTGCACGACCGAGGCCTGTGACTTCCGCGACAGCCTCTCGGCTCTCGACGCGGCCGGCTACGCGGTCATCGGCGTCTCGCCCGACTCCGTCGACGAGATCCGTGCGTTCTCCGAAGCGGAGGGTCTCACCTTCCCGCTTCTCGCCGACACCGACGCCGCCGTCGCGAAGGCGTGGGGCGTGTGGGGCGAGAAGACCGTGGGCGACCGCACCTTCGACGGAGTGATCCGCTCCACCTTCGTGCTCGACGGCGACGGCGTCGTCCAGCGCGCCGAGTACGGGGTCGATGCAGAAGGTCACGTCGCCCGTCTGCGCGCCGAACTCGGAGTCTGACTCCACGATGCGAAAATGGCCGCCGTGGATGTTGACAACAGCCTCGGCGGCCATCACAATACTTACACATGCTGAAATAACAGTTCCGGCATACGGAAGAAACCTTCTCGTGAAGACTCCGTCAGGGGTTTCCGTATAGCCTTCGCGCCGGATGCCAGCATTCTGCTTGAGGATCGAAGATGTTGCTCGAGAACTTCAACTCGGCTCCCCGTGAAGAAGCCGTCGCCGTCGTGAAGCCGGCACTCGACATCAGCCGCTGGATCGACGCGATCGTCGACGGCCGGCCCTACCGGAGCGTCGACGAGGTCGCCGCCGCCGCCACCACGGTCGCCGCCCCGCTCTCCGAGGCCGAGCTCGACGGCGCACTCGCACACCACCCGCGCATCGGCGAGCGCCCCCAGGGCGAGAGCGCCGAGGCCGCGCTGTCGCGCAAGGAGCAGCCAGGCGTCGATGCCGAGGCCGCAGCCGCCCTTGCCGCCGGCAACAAGGCATACGAGGAGAAGTTCGATCGCGTGTACCTGGTGCGCGCCGCGGGCCGCTCCGCCGAGGAGATCCTCGCCCTGCTGCAGCAGCGGCTGGGCAACACCCCCGAACAGGAGCTCGTCGTGGTCGACCAGCAGCTGCGCGAAATCGCGGCGCTGCGTCTGGCCGGAGCCCTCGAGAGCTGAAGGAGCGCGACATGAGCGTTTCCCACGTGACCACCCACATCCTGGACACCTCGATCGGACGCCCTGCGCCCGACGTCGCCGTCGCACTCGAAGCCCGTCGGGGCGACGAGTGGGTCGGGATCGGTTCAGGATCCACAGATGCTGACGGGCGGGTGAAAGAACTGGGCCCCGAGCGGCTGGAGAGCGGTGCGTACCGTCTCCGGTTCGACACGGCGGCCTACTTCGCCGGCATCGACACGGACACCTTCTTCCCGGAGGTGGTGTTGACCTTCCAGGTCGACGCTGAGCAGGCGCACTATCACGTGCCGCTCCTTCTCAGCCCGTTCGCCTATTCCACTTACCGAGGAAGCTGAGTAGAGATCATGACCAACATCATTCTGGGCAAGAACCAGTACGGCAAGGCAGAGGTCAGGGTCGTCCGCGTCACGCGCGACACCGACCGTCACGAGATCGAGGACCTCAACGTCACCTCGCAGCTGCGCGGTGACCTCGACAGCGCCCACTTCGAGGGCAACAACGAGCACGTCGTCCCGACCGACACGCAGAAGAACACGGTGTACGCCTTCGCCAAGGACGGCGTGGGCAGCCCGGAGGAGTTCCTGCTCCGCCTCGGCCGCCACTTCACCGGCGAGTTCGACTGGATCACGGGAGGCCGCTGGGAGGCCGAGCAGTACACCTGGCAGCGGATCCAGGGCGATGACGGCGAGCACGACCACTCGTTCGTGCGCGGCGGCACCGAGACCCGCACCTCCGTCGTGCAGATCGACGGCGACGACACGGTCATCATCGCCGGTCTTCAGGACCTCAAGGTGCTCAAGACGACCCAGAGCGGCTTCGTCGGCTACCCGAAGGACAGGTACACGACGCTGCCCGAGACCGAGGACCGCATCCTCGCCACCTCGGTCACCGCGAAGTGGCGCTACAACCGCAACGACATCGACTTCAACGAGACGTTCGCCGACGTGCGTCGCCTGCTGCTCGCCGGCTTCTCGCGCAACTACTCGTACGCGCTGCAGCACACGCTGAAGGAGATGGCAGAGGCCGTCCTCGAGGCGCACCCCGAGATCGACGAGATCCGCTTCTCCACCCCGAACAGCCACCACTTCGTGGTCGACCTCTCGCCGTTCGGCCTCGAGAACCCCAACGAGGTGTTCTACGCCGCCGATCGCCCCTACGGCCTGATCGAGGCATCGTTCCTCCGCGAGGGCGCCGACACCGACCACTGGTCGTGGGACGGCATCGCCGGCTTCTGCTGATCCGGCGCCAGCCGACTCAGGACACACGCCCCGGGGGCTCGTCGGTCATGCCGACGGGCCCCCGGTGCCATCAGAGCGGGACGGTCCCGTTCACCATGCCCATTTTCCGTATGCCCACCCCGAACAGCGGGTCCCGGACAAGGAGGTCCACACATGACTGCGGCACGCAGCACCACGCCCAAGCGTCCATCCGACCGCCCCGAGGACGAGCGCCTCAGCATCGGCGCATCCTTCACCTACGGGCTCCAGCACGTCCTCACCATGTACGGCGGCATCATCGCTCCGCCGCTCATCATCGGCTCCGCCGCCGGCGTCAGCCCGTCCGAGATCGGACTGCTCGTCGCAGCCTGCCTCTTCGTCGGCGGGCTGGCGACCCTGCTGCAGACCATCGGCTTCCCGTTCTTCGGCTCCCAGCTCCCGCTCGTGCAGGGCGTCTCGTTCGCCGGCGTCGCCACCATGCTCGCGATCGTGAACGGCAACGGCCGCATGGGCCTCACCGACGTCTTCGGCGCGGTGATCATCGCCTCGCTCATCGGGCTGGTGATCGCGCCGTTCTTCGCGCAGATCGTCCGGTTCTTCCCTCCGGTCGTCACCGGGGTCGTGATCACCTCGATCGGGCTGTCGCTCATGCCCGTCGCCGGTCACTGGATCACCGGGAACGATCCGACGGCCGAGAGCTTCGCCGATCCGGTGAACATGGGCATCGCGGCGTTCACGCTGGCCGTGATCGTGCTGCTCAGCAAGCTCGGCAACGCGTTCGTCTCGCGCCTGTCGATCCTGCTCGCCATGATCATCGGAACGATCTTCGCCGCACTGATCGGCCGCGCCGACTTCTCGAAGGTGTTCGAGGGCGACTTCTTCGCCTTCCCCACGCCGCTCGCCTTCGGTGCGCCCACCTTCGACGTCGCCGCGATCCTGTCGATGCTCATCGTCGTGCTGGTGATCCTCACCGAGACCACGGCCGACATCCTCGCCGTCGGCGAGATCACCGGATCGAAGGTCGACCGCAAGCGCATCGCAGCGGGCCTGCGCGCCGACATGCTGGCGAGCGCCGTGTCTCCGATCTTCAACTCGTTCACCCAGAGCGCCTTCGCCCAGAACGTCGGCCTCGTCGCCGTCACCAAGATCAAGAGCCGCTACGCGGTCGCCGCCGGCGGGGTGGTGCTGATCATCCTCGGCCTGTGCCCGTTCCTCGGGCGCGTCGTCGCGGCCATGCCGACCGCGGTGCTGGGAGGTGCGGGCATCGTCCTGTTCGGCACGGTGACCGCCTCGGGCATCCGCACCCTCTCAAAGGTCACGTACGAGGGCAACATGAATCTGATCATCGTCGCCACGGCGATCTCGGTCGGCACCCTGCCCGAGCTGATCCCCGGGCTGTACTCCAACTTCCCGAGCTGGTTCCAGGTCATCTTCAACTCGGGCATCAGCTCGGCCGCCGTGATGGCGATCCTGCTGAACCTCGTGTTCAACCACCTGAAGCGCGGCAACCCGGCCGACCCGTCGGTGTTCGCGGCGAGCCCGGTGCGCGTCATCAGGACCGACGTGATCCGGGTGCTGAAGGAGGGCGACCGCTACGTCGACGGCAAGCTCGTCGGCGCAGACGGCAAGGTCGTGCAGATCGTCGACGACGAGCCGCACGGATCAGGGCACTGAGACCGGACCGAACCGACCGGGGGTCCGCATTCCTGGGGAGTGCGGACCCCGCTGGGGAGTCATCATGACCAGCAGCGCACGCTCAGCCGCGACCGCCGAACGGCATGCCCGCGGCCGCCACCGTGAGCGACGGGATGTTCGCCTCCGCAGGCAGCTGCGCCATGAACAGCACGGTGCGCGCGGCGTCGGCCACGTCGAAGGTCGGCTCCACCATGCGCGAGCCGTCTGCCTGCAGCGCACCGGAGCCCACGCCGATCTCGGTCATGATCTGCGTGGCCGCGTTGCCGATGTCGATCTGACCGCAGCTGATCCCGTGCCGGCGCCCATCGAGGTCGATCGATCTGGTGAGACCGGTGATGGCGTGCTTGCTCACCGCGTACGCGACGGACTGCGGCCGCGGCACCTGCGCCGAGATCGAGCCGTTGTTGATGATGCGGCCGCCCTGCGGCCGCTGGGCGATCATGGTGCGCATCGCGGCACCCGCGCACAGCAGTGCACCGGTCACGTTCACGTCGATCGTCCGGCGCCATTCGTCGGGATCGACGTCGGCCGCGGATGCCGCGGGGCCGAAGATCCCGGCGTTGTTGAACAGCACGTCCACCCGGCCCCACTCCGCCACGACCCGGGCGAACAGCGCGTCGACCTGCGCCGGGTCGGTGATGTCGGTCGGCACGACCAGGGCATCCGGATGCCCTGCCGCGGTCTGCTCGAGGGCATCCGCCCGTCGCCCCGCGAGGGCGACCCGGAATCCCGCCTCGAGCATGGCCTCCGTCACAGCCCGACCGATCCCCGAACCCGCTCCTGTGACGACGGCGATGCGCTCGCTCACGGTCACCCCTTCCGCTTCCTGTTCCCCTGCCTGATCGGCAGCATCCACTCCATCTAACAAGAAAGGCCGAAAGTGAACGACGATCGCGCCTCAGCATCCGCCACTGAAACCGTCCTCGACATCGACCCGGACGAGACCGCCGAGTGGCTCGAATCCCTCGACGCCGTCGTCGATGTGCACGGCCGCGCACGCGGCGAGCACATCGTGCGCAGCCTGGTCGAGCGGGCGGGCATCCGCGACGAGCCCAGCGCCACCACCGACTACGTCAACACGATCGCCGCAACCGACGAGCCCGCCTACCCGGGCGACGAGGAGCTCGAGCGACGCTACCGCGCCTGGATGCGCTGGAACGCGGCCGTCCTCGTGCACCGCGCGCAGCGGCCGGGCATCGGCGTCGGCGGCCACATCTCCACCTACGCCGGAGCGGCGACGCTCTACGAGGTGGGCTTCAATCACTTCTTCCGCGGCAAGGACCACCCCGGCGGCGGCGACCAGATCTTCTTCCAGGGGCACGCATCGCCAGGCATGTACGCGCGCGCGTTCATGGAGGGGCGCCTCAGCGAGGAGGACCTCGACGGCTTCCGCCAGGAGAAGTCCCGCGAGGGCCACGCGCTGAGCTCGTACCCGCATCCGCGTCTGATGCCGGAGTTCTGGGAGTTCCCGACCGTGTCGATGGGGATCGGCCCGATGAACGCGATCTACCAGGCGCAGTCCAACCGCTACCTGCAGGGCAGGGGCCTGAAGGACACGAGCGACCAGCACGTCTGGGCGTTCCTCGGGGACGGCGAGATGGACGAACCGGAGTCGCGCGGTCTGCTGCAGCTCGCCGCCAACGACGGCCTCGACAACCTCACCTTCGTCGTCAACTGCAATCTGCAGCGCCTCGACGGACCCGTGCGGGGCAACGGCAAGATCATCCAGGAGCTCGAGGGCTTCTTCCGCGGTGCCGGCTGGAACGTCATCAAGGTGATCTGGGGTCGCGAGTGGGACGACCTGCTCGCCCGCGACGACGACGGCGCGCTCGTCGACATCATGAACACCACCCGCGACGGCGACTACCAGACGTACAAGGCCGAGTCGGGCGGGTTCATCCGCGAGAACTTCTTCGGTCGCGACCCGCGTGCCGCCGCCCTCGTGGAGGACCTCACCGACGACCAGATCTGGGGTCTCAAGCGAGGCGGTCACGACTACCACAAGGTCTTCGCGGCGTATCAGCAGTCGATGCAGCGAAACGGCAAGCCGACCGTCATCCTCGTCAAGACGGTGAAGGGCTACGGCCTCGGGCAGCGCTTCGAGGCGCGCAACGCGACCCACCAGATGAAGAAGCTGACGCTGCAGGACCTCAAGGACTTCCGCGACCACCTGCGGGTGCCGATCACGGATGCCCAGCTCGAGGCCGACCCGTATCAGCCGCCGTACTACCACCCCGGCGCCGACGCCCCCGAGATCCGGTACATGCACGAGCGCCGCCGGGCGCTCGGCGGGTTCCTGCCCGAGCGGCGTCCGCACGCCTCGGGCGAGATCGCCCTGCCCGATGCCAAGGCCTATGAGGTCGCCGCCCGCGGCTCGGGCAAGCAGGAGGCCGCGACGACCATGGCCTTCGTGCGGGTGCTGAAGGACCTCATGCGCGACAAGGAGTTCGGTCACCGCATCGTGCCGATCATCCCCGACGAGGCGCGCACCTTCGGCATGGACGCCTTCTTCCCCACGGCGAAGATCTACAACCCGAACGGCCAGAACTACCTCGCCGTCGACCGCGACATCGTGCTCTCGTACAAGGAGAGCACGGCAGGGCAGATCCTTCATGTCGGCATCAACGAGGCGGGTTCGATCGCGGCGTTCACCGCGGCCGGCACGGCCTACGCCACCCATGGGGTGCCTCTGATCCCGATCTACGTGTTCTACTCGATGTTCGGCTTCCAGCGCACCGGCGACTCGCTGTGGGCGGCAGCCGACCAGATGGCGCGCGGCTTCCTCATCTCGGCCACCGCGGGCCGCACGACGCTCACCGGTGAGGGCCTGCAGCACGCCGACGGCCATTCGCCGCTGCTCGCCGCCACCAACCCGGCCGTGGTGACCTACGACCCGGCGTACGGCTACGAGATCGGGCACATCATGCGCGCGGGCATCGAGCGCATGTACGGGCCCGACTCGACCGACCGCAACCGGATCTACAACCTCATGGTCTACAACGAGCCGATCGTGCAGCCGGCCGAGCCCGAAGGGGTCGATGTCGAGGGCATCCTGGGCGGCATCCACCGCATCTCGCCCCCGCAGGGCGACGGCCCTCGGGCGCACCTGCTTGCTTCCGGCATCGGCGTGACCTGGGCCCTCGAGGCGCAGCAGCTGCTGCGCGAGGAGTGGGGCGTCGCGGCCGATGTGTTCTCGGTCACCTCGTGGACCGAGCTGCGCCGCGACGCGGTGCGCGCCGAGGAGGAGGCGTTCCTGCACCCCGAGAGCGGCGTGCGCACGCCGTTCGTGCAGCAGCAGCTGGCAGACGCTCACGGCCCGATCGTCGCGGTCAGCGACTACGCGAAGGACCTGCCCGACCAGATCCGTCAGTTCGTGAGGAACGACTGGGCGACCCTTGGCGCCGACGGCTTCGGCTTCTCGGACACCCGTGCCGCCGCCCGCCGCTTCTTCAAGATCGACTCGCACTCGGTCGTCGTCCGCGCGCTGCAGCTGCTCGCCGCGAGGGGAGAGGTGGATGCCGCTGCTCCCGGGAAGGCCGCGGAGCGCTACCGCCTGCTCGACGTCAACGCGGGCACGAGCGGCAACGCGGGCGGAGACGCCTGACACACCTCACTCTCGGGAGGGGAAGACGCGTTCGGGAGGAGGCCCTGCGACAGGGCTTCCTCCCGAACGTGAGAACTCCTCCCGAAGGAGAGCGCGTCAGGACGCGAGCTCGGCGCTGATCGCCTCGGCCGCCTTGCGCAGCATCGGCACGGCGCGGTCGCCGAACGCGTCGTCCACGCGCGAGATCGGCCCGGAGACCGAGACGGCCGTGGGGGTCGGGGCGTCGGGCACGGCCATCGAGAAGCACCGCACGCCGATCTCCTGCTCCTGGTCGTCGATCGCGTAGCCGCGCTCGCGGATGCGGTCGAGCTCGGCGATCAGGGCATCCACGTCGCCGATGCTGAACTCGGTGGGGGTGGGCATGCCGGCGCGTGTGACGATGCTGCGAACGGTGTCGTCGGGAAGCTGCGCGAGGATCGCCTTGCCCACGCCGGTGTCGTGCGTGTGCGCGCGGCGGCCGACCTCGGTGAACATGCGCATCGAGTGCAGCGAGGGGACCTGCGCGACATACACGACCATGTTGCCGTCGAGCACCGCCATGTTCGCGCTCTCGCCGAGCTGGTCGACCAGGCCCTTAAGCTGCGGACGCGCCAGGGCGCCGAACTGCCGGGATGCGCCCTCGCCGATGCGGATCAGCCGCGGCCCGAGGGCGTAGCGGCGGTTCGGCAGCTGGCGCGCGTAGCCGAGGGAGACGAGCGTGCGCAGCAGGCGATGGATGGTCGGCAGGGGCAGATCGGTCGACGATGCGAGCTCGCTGAGGGTGACATCGCCGCCCGCATCGGTGACCAGCTCGAGCAGCTCGAACACGCGCTCGACGGACTGCACGCCTGAACCGCTGCTGCGCGGTGTCTTGGTTTCGGCCATGGGTGTCCTCCTAGGTACCGACATGATTCCATCATGCGAGAAGTGAGAGCGAAAATCCTGCGATGTACATCATCGTTGATTGCATCGGACTTTCGTAAGATAGACAATAGTCTCCACGATGCGAAAGCACGAGGTAGTCCACAAGCAAATGTGAGTCGGCGCTGACGCGTGCGGCGCACCTCAGGGAAGAGGAAACATGGCCAACCCGGGTCCCGGTAACTCGATCACTCTGCGTATCGACGCTCCCTCCAACTTCAGCGTCACCAGCGAGCTCGCCGCCGCAGCGGCATCCGCCGGTGCCGCTATCACCGCGCTCGACGTCGTCGAGTCGCACCCCACCTCGATCGTCGTCGACCTCACCTGCAACACCATCGACGACGACCACGCCTCGCGCATCCGCGACGCCGTTCAGGCCCTCGACGGCGTGCACGTGCGCCAGGTCAGCGACCGCACCTTCCTCATGCACCTCGGCGGCAAGCTCGAGGTCGTGCCGAGCGTTCCGCTTCGCAACCGCGACGACCTCTCGCGCGCCTACACGCCGGGTGTCGCCCGCGTCTGCATGGCCATCGCCGAGGACAAGAGCAAGGCCCGCAACCTCACGGTCAAGCGCAACACGATCGCCGTGGTCACCGACGGCACCGCCGTGCTCGGCCTCGGCGACATCGGCCCCGAGGCCGCGCTGCCCGTCATGGAGGGCAAGGCCGCCCTGTTCAAGCAGTTCGCCAACGTCGACGCGTGGCCGGTCTGTCTCGACACGAAGGACACCGAGGAGATCATCAAGATCGTCAAGGCGATCGCTCCGGTCTACGGCGGCGTGAACCTGGAGGACATCGCGGCGCCGCGCTGCTTCGAGATCGAGGCGCGTCTGCGCGAAGAGCTCGACATCCCCGTCTTCCACGACGACCAGCACGGCACGGCGATCGTCACCCTCGCCGCCCTGGTCAACGCCCTCAAGGTCGTCAAGAAGAAGATCGAGGACGTGCGCATCGTCGTCTCCGGCGTCGGCGCCGCGGGCAACGCGATCATCCAGCTGCTGCTCGCCGAGGGCGCGAAGGACATCGTGGCCTGCGGCCGCGACGGCGCCATCGTCGCCGGCGTCGAGTACGCCGACGCGCACCGCCGCGAGATCGCCGCCACCACCAACCCGCGCGGCTTCACGGGCACCCTCAAGGAGGCCATGGTCGACGCCGACGTGTTCATCGGCGTGAGCGCGCCCAATGTGCTCGACGAGAACGACATCGCCGCGATGGCCGACGACGCGGTCGTCTTCGCCATGGCCAACCCGACCCCCGAGGTCGACCCGGTGGTGGCATCCAAGCACGCCGCGATCGTCGCCACCGGCCGAAGCGACTTCCCCAACCAGATCAACAACGTGCTCGCCTTCCCCGGCGTCTTCCGGGGTCTGCTCGACGCGGGCGTGGCAGACATCACCCCGCCTATGCTGGTCGCGTCGGCGTACGCCATCGCCTCGCGAGTCGAGGAGGATGAGCTCAACGCGAGCTTCATCATCCCGAGCGTCTTCGACCCGCTCGTCGCCGGTGCCGTCGCAGACGCCATCGTCCGCGTCGTCGAGTCCGCCGCCGCAGACAAGGAGTGAGCACCGTGACAGCCCATACATCGCTGCGCGAAGACGACTTCGCAGACATCGACGCCAGCCTGGCACAGACCGACGCCCTGCTCTCGGGCTCGTACCCGGGCGATGACGGGAGCCGTCAGCCCGTGCACACGCTGTACGTGCCTGCCGACCGCTTCGACCCGGCGCTGCCCGCGCGCTTCGGCGCCGACGCCCTCGCCGCCGTCGAGGCGGCCGGCGGCATGACCGCGCTCGCCGAGTCGGTCGGCCTTGGCCACCTCGCCGGCGAGCTCGCGCCGCTGGTGGATGCCAAGCTGCGCCGCGAGCCCATCGAGGACCTGCGCCTCGACTTCGAGGACGGCTACGGCACCCGTGGCGACGACGAGGAGGACGCGGCGGCGGTGCTTGCCGCCGAGCGCGTCGCCGAGGCCGTCGCCGCAGGCACGGCGACGCCGTTCATCGGCATCCGGTTCAAGTGCTTCGAGGCGCCGACCCGGCGCCGCGGCATCCGCACCCTCGACCGCTTCGTCACCACGCTGGCCGGCGCGGGCGAGCTGCCGGAAGGCCTCATCCTCACCCTGCCGAAGGTGACCACCGTCGCGCAGGTCGAGGCCATGGTCGCGCTGTGCGAGCGCTTCGAGGAGCGTCTGGGGCTCGCGCCAGGACGCCTGCGCTTCGAGGTGCAGATGGAGACGCCGCAGCTCATCGTCGCGGCCGACGGCACCGCCCCCGTCGCGACGCTGCTGCACCGCGCGCAGGGGCGCGTCTCCGCGCTGCACTACGGCACGTACGACTACAGCGCCTCGCTGCAGATCGCCGCTGCGTACCAGTCGATGGAGCACCCCGCGGCCGACTACGCCAAGCAGGTCATGCAGGTCGCGGTCGCCGAGACCGGTGTGCGGCTCTCCGACGGGTCGACCAACGTCATCCCGCTGGGCGAGAAGGCGCAGGAAGCCTGGACGCTGCACGCCCGCCTGGTGCGGCGCTCTCTCGAGCGCGGCTACTACCAGGGCTGGGATCTGCACGCCAACCAGCTGCCGACCCGCTACCTGGCGACCTACGCGTTCTACCGCGAGGGGTTCGACGCCGCGGCCAGACGCCTCGACAACTACCTGCACGGCAGTGACGCGACGATCATGGACGAGCCGGCCACCGCTCGCGCCCTCGCCCGCTTCGTCGTGCGCGGCCTGGAGTGCGGTGCGCTCACCGACGACGAGGTGCGCTCGTCGACGGGCGCATCGCCCGCAGAGCTGACCCGGCTCGCACATCCCAAACTCGCCACCAAGGAGGCCTGATGTCGTACTACACCCCCACCGGCGGACTGCCGGGGCAGACCGAGCTGCTCACCGACCGCGCGATCGTCAAGCTCGCCTACACGGTGATCCCCAAGGGCGTGCTGCGTGACATCGTCACGAGCAGCCTGCCCGGATTCAGCAACACCCGCGCGTGGATCATCGCCAAGCCCACCCCGAGCTCGGCCGAGACCTTCTCGCAGCTGATCGTCGAGATCTCCCCTGGTGGCGAGGCGGCCAAGCCCGAGCCCGAGGCCGGCGTCGAGGGCGTCGTCTTCGTCACCACCGGACAGCTCACGCTGACCCTCGAAGGCGAGACCCACGTGCTCGAGGAGGGCGGATACGCGTTCCTCGCGCCTGGCGCGAACTGGTCGCTCAAGAACGAGGGCGACGAGATCACCAGCTTCCACTGGATCCGCAAGGCGTACGAGTGGCTCGAGGGCGTCGACGCACCTGCGTCGTTCGTGACCCGCGACCAGGACATCGAGCCGACGCCGATGGTGGGCACCGACGCGTGGCTCACCACGCGCTTCGCCGACTCGAACGACATGGCGCACGACATGCAGGTGAACATCGTCACCTTCAAGCCGGGCGGCTCGATCCCGTTCGCCGAGACGCACGTCATGGAGCACGGCCTGTTCGTTCTCGAGGGCAAGGCCGTCTACCACCTCAACGGCGACTGGGTCGAGGTCGAGGCGGGCGACTACATGCTGCTTCGCGCGTTCTGCCCGCAGGCCTGCTACGCCGGCGGCCCCGGCGACTTCCGGTATCTGCTGTACAAGGACATGAACCGTCAGATCAAGCTGACCTGACGCCCGCTGAGACTCCGCTCTCGCAGAGGGGAAACGCCGGTGAGACGACGCTCTCACCGGCGTTTTCCATCGGTTGGGCGCGAGCCGGTTCCGGATGCTGGAATGTGCGCCCCTGAACGTTGACACGACGACGAATCGCGACCTAACCTTTCATTACTAGGAACTTTTATTCCGTAATACGAAATCAAGGACGATCATGAGCTACACCGTCAACGCCTCGATCCTGCTGACCGACCTCCCCGTCACCGAGCGGCCCGCCGCGGCCAAGGCCGCCGGCTTCGACGCCGTCGAGTTCTGGTGGCCCTTCGCCTCCGCCGTGCCCGCACAGCAGGAGATCGACGAGTTCGTCGCCGCCATCCAGGACGCGGGCGTGCAGCTCACCGGCCTCAACTTCTTCGCCGGAGACATGCCGGCCGGCGACCGCGGCCTGGTCTCGTGGGTCGGTCGTGAGGACGAGTTCCGCGACAACGTCGAGGTCGTCGTCGGCATCGGCGAGCGCACCGGCACCAAGGCGTTCAACGCCCTCTACGGTCTTCGCCAGGACGGCGTCGATGCGAAGGCGCAGGACGACCTCGCAGTCGAGAACCTCGCCATCGCGGGCAGGGCCGTCGCCCGCATCGGCGGCATCGTTCTGCTCGAGCCGGTCTCCGGGGCCGACGCCTACCCGCTCAAGACGGCGGCCGACGCGCTCGCGATCATCGCCCGCGTCAAGGACGAGCACGGGGTCGACAACGTGCGCCTGCTGGCCGACTTCTACCACCTCGCCGTCAACGGCGACGACGTGGCGGCGGTCATCGCCGGCCACGCCGGCGAGTTCGGTCACATCCAGATCGCCGACGCCCCCGGCCGGGGCGAGCCGGGCACCGGCGAGCTGCCGATCGCCGAGTGGATCGAGGCGGCACGCGCCGGCGGCTACGACGGCGTCATCGGCCTCGAGTACAAGGCCACCCAGGCAGACCCGTTCGCCTGGACCAAGAACTGACATCCCACTTCCGCGAAGGAGCGACGACATGACCAGCATCACCATCATCGGCCTCGGCATCATGGGCCTTCCCATGGCGAAGAACCTCGTCAAGGCCGGCTACACCGTCACCGGCGTCAACCGCAGCCCTGAGGCCGTCGAGAAGCTCGTCGCGGCGGGCGGCAAGGGCGCGGCGAGCATCGCCGAGGGCGTCAAGGACGCCGACGTGATCATCACGATGGTCCCCGACTCCCCGGATGTCGAGGGTGTCGTTCGCGGCGAAGAGGGCGTCTTCGCGAACGCCAAGCCCGGCGCGCTGTGGATCGACAACTCGTCGATCCGCCCCGACGTCGCCAAGGAGCTCGCCGCCGAGGCCGTCGCCGCCGGCTTCGGCGCAGTGGACGCCCCCGTCTCGGGTGGCGAGCAGGGCGCCATCGACGGCGTGCTCTCGATCATGACCGGCGGCTCACCGGAGGACTTCGCCAGGGCCGAGCCCATCCTTCAGGCGATCGGCAAGACCATCGTGCACGTCGGCCCCGCCGGCGCCGGGCAGACCGTCAAGGCCGCCAATCAGCTGATCGTCGCCGTGAACATCCAGGCCCTCAGCGAGGCGATCGTCTTCCTCGAGGCGTACGGCGTCGACACCGACGCCGCCCTCAAGGTGCTCGGCGGAGGTCTCGCCGGCTCCAAGGTCCTCGACCAGAAGGGGCAGAAGATGCTCGACCGCGACTTCGCCCCCGGCTTCCGCCTGGCCCTGCACAACAAGGACCTGGGCATCGTCACCGCCGCGGCTCGCGGCGCAGGCGTCGCCGTGCCCCTCGGCTCGGCCGTCGCCCAGCTCGTCACCTCCCTCGTCGCCCGCGGCGACGGCGGACTCGATCACTCCGGCCTCTTCAAGCTCACCGCAGAGCTCTCCGGCCGCGACAAGAACTAAGGACAGAACATCATGACCCGCATGCGCGCAGTGGACGCCATCGTCCAGATCCTGATCAAGGAGGGCGCCGACGAGGCGTTCGGCCTGCCAGGCGCCGCCATCAACCCCCTGTACTCCGCGATGCGCGCCAATGGCGGCATCCGGCACACCCTCGCCCGCCACGTCGAGGGCGCCTCGCACATGGCCGACGGCTACAGCCGCACCGGCGACGGACGCATCGGCGTCTGCCTCGGCACGTCGGGCCCTGCGGGCACCGACATGATCACCGGTCTGTACGCCGCGATCGCAGACAGCATCCCGATGCTGTGCATCACGGGCCAGGCTCCGGTGGCGAAGCTCGACAAGGAGGACTTCCAGGCAGTCGACATCGCGTCCATCACGAAGCCGGTGACCAAGTTCGCCAAGACGGTGCTGGAGGGCGCGCAGGTGCCCGGCGTCTTCCAGACCGCCTTCCAGATCATGCGCTCCGGGCGCCCGGGCCCGGTGCTGATCGACCTGCCGTTCGACGTGCAGATGACCGAGATCGAGTTCGACATCGACACCTACGAGCCGCTGCCCGTCGCCAAGCCCGTGGCGACCCGCGCACAGGCCGAGAAGGTGCTCGACATGCTCACCGCGTCGACGCACCCGCTGATCGTCGCCGGTGGCGGCATCGTCAACTCCGGCGCGTCCGACAAGCTCGTCGAGCTGGCCGAGACCCTCGGCGTGCCCGTGGTGCCGACCCTGATGGGCTGGGGAGCCATCGCCGACGACCACCCGCTGGCCGCCGGTCTGGTTGGCATCCAGACCTCGCAGCGCTACGGCAACGCGAGCTTCCTCGAGAGCGACTTCGTGCTCGGCATCGGCAACAGGTGGGCCAACCGCCACACCGGTGGTCTCGACACCTACCGCAAGGGCCGCACCTTCGTGCACGTCGACATCGAGCCCACCCAGATCGGCCGCGTCTTCGCGCCCGACTACGGCGTGGTCTCCGACGCGGGCGCGTTCATCGACGCGCTGCTCGAGGCGGCGCGCGACCGCGTGGCGTCGCTCCCCGACTACAACCCGTGGGCGCAGGAGTGCCGCGACCGCAAGGCGCGTCTGCAGCGCAAGACCAACTTCGACAACGTGCCCATGAAGCCGCACCGCGTCTACCAGGAGATGCTCACCGCGTTCGACCGCGACACCACGTTCGTCACCACGATCGGCCTCTCGCAGATCGCCGGCGCCCAGCTGCTGCACGTCTACGGTCCCCGCAAGTGGATCAACGCGGGCCAGGCCGG
Organism: Microbacterium esteraromaticum; assembly: GCF_014084045.1. Lineage (NCBI taxonomy): Bacteria > Bacillati > Actinomycetota > Actinomycetes > Micrococcales > Microbacteriaceae > Microbacterium > Microbacterium esteraromaticum. Next base: position 974,052 of record NZ_CP043732.1, on the reverse strand, counting down.
CCCCCTCGGCTGGACCGGCCCCGCCGCCCTCGGCGTCGTCCGGGGCAAGCCGGGCGAGCAGGTCGTCGCGCTCTCGGGCGACTACGACTTCCAGTTCATGATCGAGGAGCTCGCCGTGGGCGCGCAGCACAAGCTGCCGTACATCCACGTCGTGGTCAACAACAGCTACCTGGGTCTGATCCGTCAGTCGCAGCGCGGCTTCGAGATGGACTACGAGGTCTCGCTCGCGTTCGACAACGTGAACACCCCGCACGACCCCGACAGCGTCGCGACCGGCTACGGCGTCGACCACGTCAAGGTCGCCGAGGGTCTGGGCTGCAAGGCGATCCGCGTCGAGCGTCCCGAGGACCTGCAGGCCGGGTTCGCCGAGGCCGCTCGCCTGCGCGACGAGTTCCAGGTGCCGGTCGTGGTCGAGGTCATCCTCGAGCGCGTCACGAACATCGCGATGGGAGCAGACCTCGACACCATGAACGAGTTCGAGGACCTCGCCGTCACGCCGTCAGATGCACCTGAGGCGATCTACGCTCTGCTTGACTGATCGACATGCGCATCCTCATCGCCTCTGACAAGTTCAAGGGCTCGGCAACGGGCTCCGAGGTGGCGGCGGCTCTCGCCGACGGCATCCGGGAGATCATCCCGGATGCCGTCGTCGACGCGGCTCCCGTCGCCGACGGCGGCGAGGGGACGGTCGACGCGGCCGTCGCGAGCGGGTTCACGCCGGTGACGGTGTCGGTGACCGGACCGACCGGTCGCCCGGTGGATGCCACCTTCGCCGTGCGCGGAGAGCAGGCGATCATCGAGATGGCGGCCGCGAGCGGGCTGGACGTGCTGCCCGACGGCGAGAAGAACGCGCTCGAGGCGACCAGTCGCGGCACCGGCGAGCTGATCGCCGCAGCACTCGACCGCGGCGCCACCGCGATCGTGCTCGGCGTGGGCGGCAGCGCCTGCACCGACGGCGGGGCGGGCATGCTGCAGGCGCTGGGCGTGGCACTGCGCACCGAAGACAGGCCCGTCCGCCCCGGTGGTGCGGGCCTGGTCGACCTGGTCTCGGCCGACATCTCGGGACTCGATCCTCGACTCGCCGGCGTCGGGTTCGTGCTGGCGGCCGACGTCGACAATCCTCTCCTGGGAGACCGGGGGGCCGCTGCGGTGTTCGCGCCGCAGAAGGGGGCGAGCGCCGACGATGTCGCCGTCCTCGAGGCGGGCCTGTCTCGTCTCGCAGAGCTCGTCGACGCCCTGCCGGGCGTGCGCCCGTCAGTCTCGGCGCCGGGCGCGGGCGCTGCCGGCGGCGTCGGCTACGCCGCCCTCGCCGTGCTCGGCGCGGTGCGCGAGCCCGGCATCGACGTGATCCAGCGTCTGACCGGACTGGAGTCGCGTATCGCAGGCGCCGACCTTGTCATCACCGGCGAGGGCAGCCTCGACGATCAGAGCCTGGGTGGCAAGACGCCTCTCGGAGTGTCTGCGGCCGCCGCGAGGGCGGGCAAGCCCGTGATCGCGGTGTGCGGGCGCACGACCCTGGATGCCCAGCAGGCGGCCTCCGCGGGCTTCGCCAAGGTCTACGCGCTGAGTGACATCGAGCCGGAGCCGGCGAAGAGCATGGCGAACGCCGTGCCTCTGCTGCGCGGCGTCGGCCGCACGATCGCCGCCGACCTCGCGGAGCTGCTGTCCCGCTGACTCCCCCTCAGCACACTCCTCAGCACTCTCCTCAGCGCACTCCCCTCAGCACGCTCCTCGCGAGACGTACGTTGCAGCACGAGACGGGCAGCTGGGAGCTCTGCCTCGTGCCTGAACGTACGTCTCGCGGAGCCGGATGCCGGCAGGGGCGCGCAAGAGGGGACCGGACCGCCTGTGGGCGGAGCCGATCCCCTCTTCTCGCGCGTGAGTCCTCAGGCCGCCTTCGGGAAGAGGATGCGGAACGCGCGGGCGAAGCTGTTGCCCTCGTCGGCAGGCAGGTGGAAGTCCGGGTCGATGTTGACCAGGGTGCTCTCGGCGGCGGGGACGTTACCGTTCGCCTCAATCGCGTGTGTGCTCATGTCCCTCTCCGTTCTCAGTTTCCATAAAGTGGAAGAATTGTCTTGCTTTATGAAAACAGTAAGTCGAGGGATGTGCAAGAGTCAATACCCTTCCACGATGTGCAACGCCAGGTCAGTCCCAGTGGCCGGGGTCGGCCAGCACCCGCGACTGTACCTGCACGGACTCGGGCGTCACCTCTGCGGTGCAGAACAGTAGCGACATGGTCGGGTATCCGTGCACGTGGTTGTCGCGCACGATCGCCCTGTCGTCCTCGGGGGAGAGTGCGGCGCTCTCGCCGAGCACCGCGATCCAGCGCTCGGCCCAGTCGACGGGCGAGCCGTCGTGGTGGGCCGCCGCGGCCTCGAACTGAGGCAGCCACGCCTCGATGCGAGCGGTGGCCGGATCGTCGAGGTCGTCGTGCGCGATCATGTGCACGCCGTAGGGCACGGGGGTCGCCCGCAGCTCGATGCCGTCCCACGACAGCACCCGCGACCCCTCCGGTGTCACCTCGAGCAGGTTGAAGCCGTGCATCGGGAGCGGGCCCTCCGGTGACCGGCCGGCGATCGACTCCAGCGCGAGAGATCCCCGCGAGAGCGCCTGGTCATCTGGCAGGTCGAGCACGTCGGCGCGGTTGAGCAGCACGGCGAGCCGCCGTGCTGCGGGGTCGAAGGCCAGCCACGCGCCTCCTGCGCGTCGGTCGCGGATGCCGAACACGCCGGGACGGGTGTCTGGCCACCATTCGCCGAGATCGTCCCACGGGCGGGCCGGGTCCTCGTCGCGCACGGCCAGCAGCCGCGCCCCTCGTTCCCCCACGCTGATCACGACGGTGCACACGAGCACGAGTCTATGCGCGCCCCGCAGCCGCACGGGCTGGGGCAGAATCGAAGGCGTGAACATCGTCGTCGCCGTCTCCGGCGGGATCGCCGCCTACAAGAGCGTGCACCTGGTGCGCCTGCTGATCAAGGCCGGTCATGAGGTCACGGTCGTGCCGACCGAAGACGCGCTGCGCTTCGTCGGGCTGCCCACCTGGGAGGCCATCAGCCGAAGGCCGGTCACCACCAGCGTGCACGAGGACGTGGCGCAGGTGCGTCACGTCGCCCTCGGCCAGGCCGCCGACCTCGTGATCGTCGCGCCGGCCACGGCCAACACGATCGCGAAGATGGCCGCGGGGCTGGCCGATGACCTGCTCGGCACGACGCTGCTCGCCACCGTGGCGCCTGTGGCGATCGCCCCGGCGATGCACACCGAGATGTGGCGCCACCCGGCGACGCAGGCGAACATCGTCACGCTGCGCGAGCGCGGCGTGACGATCCTCGGCCCTGGCGACGGCGAGCTCACCGGCGGTGACTCCGGCGCCGGCCGGATGCTCGAACCCGAGCAGATCATGGCCGGCGCTCTGGCCCTCGTCTCACCGGATGCCGGTCAGCGCGCCCAACCACAGGCCGACCTCGACGGGCTGCGCGTGGCCGTCTCCGCAGGCGGCACCCGCGAGCCGCTCGACCCGGTGCGCTTCCTCGGCAACCGCTCCAGCGGTCGCCAGGGCACAGCTCTCGCGCTCGCCGCCGCCGATCGCGGAGCCGAGGTCATGCTCGTCGCCTCGCACGTCGACGGCGCGGTCCTGGCGGATGCCGAGAGGCACCCGCTCATCCGGATCGAGCGCGCGGGGACGGCGGCCGAGCTCGGCGAGGCCATGCGCCGCGCGTCGGAGGACGCCGCGGTGATCGTGATGGCCGCGGCCGTCGCCGACTACCGCCCCGCAGACGTGTCGGAGCGCAAGCTGACGAAGGAATCCGGCCCGCTCGAGAGCATCGAGCTGGTGCAGAACGAAGACATCGTGGCGCATCTGGCCGCTCGGCGGCATCCGGGTCAGGTGGTGGTGGCGTTCGCCGCCGAGACGCCCGACGACCGGGACGAGCTGCTCGAGCGCGCCAGGCGCAAGCGCGAGCGCAAGGGCGTCGACCTGCTCGTGGTGAACGAGGTCGGCTGGGACCGGGGCTTCGAGTCGGGCGAGAACGCCGTGCATGTGATCGGCGACGGCGGGGCCGTGCTCGCCAGGGCATCCGGAACCAAGCGCGCGGTCGCAGACGACATCTGGGACGTCATCGCAGACATCCTGGAGTGACGGGCGGCGGCTCAGCCGCCGATGTACGACATCTCGATGCGCTTGCGCTGTGCGCGCAGCGCCGGGGTGAGCCCGGCGCGGATCTCCGAGTAGCGGTCGCTGCGGCCGCCCCAGATGGATGCCATGGCCGCGGCCAGCTGGTCGTCATCGGCCCCGCCGCGCATGAGCGCGCGCAGGTCGTGGCCCTGCGATGCGAACAGACAGGTGAACAGCTTGCCCTCGGTGGAGATGCGGGCGCGTGTGCACGTGCCGCAGAACGCGTTGGTGACGCTGGAGATCACGCCGATCTCTCCGGTGCCGTCGGCATAGCGCCAGCGCTTGGCCGTCTCGCCGTGCACGGCGGGCGCGACCGGCTCGAGAGGGAACACCGCGCCGATGCGGCTGATCACCTCGGCCGATGGCACCACCTCGTCGAGCGACCACCCGTTGGTGTTGCCGACGTCCATGTACTCGATGAAGCGCAGCGTGTACGGGGTGCCCTTGAAGTGCCGGGCCATGTCGACGATCTCGCCGTCGTTCACTCCGCGCTTGACGACCATGTTCAGCCGGATCGGGCCGAGACCGGCCGCATGAGCTGCGTCGATCCCGTCGAGCACCCGGCCCACCGGGAAGCGCACGTCGTTCATCCGCTGGAACAGGTCGTCGTCGAGCGAATCGAGCGATACGGTCACCCGCTTGAGCCCCGCGTCCCTGAGGGCCTGGGCCTTCATCGAGAGCGCAGAGCCGTTGGTGGTGAGGGCGAGGTCGAGGGGTTCGCCCTCGGGGGTGCGGATCGCGGCCAGCTGCCCGATGAGCTGCTCGATGCCGCGGCGCAGCAGAGGCTCGCCCCCGGTCAGGCGCAGTTTCTGCACGCCGTGCGCTGCGGCGACGGTCGCGATGCGCGTGATCTCCTCGAAGCTCAGCAGCTCGTCGCGGTCGAGGAACGCGTAGTCGCGACCGAAGATCTCCTTCGGCATGCAGTACACGCACCGGAAGTTGCATCGATCGGTCACCGAGATGCGCAGATCGCGCAGAGGGCGATCGAGTTCGTCGGTGAGCATTCTGCCTGTATACCACATGGTGAAAACAAACTTTCACAAAAAGCTGGACGAAGGGCGTGGATGCTGTTACGGTCTTTCTCAGCCCGGAACCGTCACCACGAGTTTCGAGTCGACAAAAGAAAAGAACAAGCGGTTCGACGTATATCTCGTGGAACGTTCCGATCCGGATCGGACCCGATAAGCCGTATCACTGCTGTGAGATTGCAAGGAAGCTCTCAAGCATGTCAACCACCGCTCTCGGGGCACAGCTCACGCCGGCCCAGTATCTTGCCCATGCCGTCGACATCGCCGTTCGAAACGTCCGCAACGCGGGCGGCCCGTTCGGAGCGATCGTCGTGTCCGCCGATGGTCAGGTCTTCGAAGGCGTCAATCGTGTCACCGCCAACCTCGACCCGTCGGCGCACGCCGAGGTGACCGCCATCCGCAACGCCTGCCAGGGGCTCGGCACGTTCGACCTCACCGGCGCGACGCTCTACACGAGCTGCGAGCCCTGCCCGATGTGCCTCGCCACGTCGCTGTGGGCGCGCATCGACCGCGTGTACTTCGCCGCCGATCGCGATGACGCCGCGGATGCAGGATTCGACGACGCCGTGTTCTACCGGTACTTCGAGGGCGGCCCCGCCGACCGCGAGATCATGCCGGTCGCGCGGGAGACCCTGCCGGCCGACCAGCGCGTCGCACCTTTCACCGAGTGGAACCAGAACTCCGCTCGCACCGAGTACTGACTCGCCCACTCACCATCCTCTCCACCCGACAGAGAGCGCTGAAAACCATGTCTCAGACCACCGGTGTCCGCGAAGATGCGGACCTGCCACGCAAGAGCACGACGAACACCACCATCACTCCCGAGCCGCGCAACGCGCTCGACCGCTTCTTCGAGATCACCAAGCGCGGATCGTCGATCCCGCAGGAGATCCGCGGCGGCGTCGTCACGTTCTTCGCGATGGCCTACATCGTCATCCTCAACCCGATCATCCTCTCGGGGGGTGTCGACGCCGTCGGCAACTCCCTCGACTTCGCGCAGGTCGGCGCCGTCACCGGCCTCACCGCAGGCGTGATGACCCTGCTCATGGGCTTCATCGCCCGTGTGCCGTTCGCGCTCGCCGCAGGGCTCGGCATCAACTCCTTCCTCGCCGTCTCGGTCGTGCAGGGCGTCACCTGGCCCGAGGCCATGGGACTGGTGATGATCAACGGCATCCTGATCGTGCTGTTCGGCGCCACCGGCATCCGCACCGCGATCTTCCACGCCGTGCCGCACGCGCTGAAGGCCGCCATCACGGTCGGCATCGGCCTGTTCATCGCCTTCATCGGCTTCGTCGACTCGGGCTTCGTCAACCGCACGCCGGCCGGCCCCCCTGTGCAGCTGGGCGAGGGCGGATCGCTCAGCTCGGTGCCGACGCTGATCTTCATCGCCACGATGGTGCTGATGGGCGTGCTGATCGCCCGCAAGGTGCCCGGTGCGATCCTCATCGGCATCGTCGTCGGCACCGTGGTGTCGATCATCGTCGAGAGCGTGCTGAAGCTCGGACCCACGGTCGGCAGCGACGGCGAGGTCAACCCGGCCGGCTGGCACATGACCGTTCCCGGTCTGCCCTCGAACTGGTTCAGCCTGCCCGACTTCTCGCTGATCGGTCAGTTCGACCTGGTCGGCTCGTTCGGCCGCATCGGCGCGCTCGCCGCGATCATGCTCGTCTTCACCCTGCTGTTCACCAACTTCTTCGACGCCATGGGGGCCATGACGGGCTTGGCGAAGCAGGCGGGCATCGCCCACAAGGACGCGACGTTCCCGCGCCTGCGCAGCGCCTTCGTCGTCGAGGGCGCCGGCGCCGTGGTCGGCGGTGGCACGTCCAGCTCCTCTGCGACGGTGTTCATCGACAGCGCCGCCGGCATCGCCGAGGGCGCTCGCACGGGTCTCGCATCGGTCATCACGGGCGGGCTGTTCCTGTTCTCGATGTTCCTCACCCCGCTCACCGCGATCGTGCCGATCGAGGTCGCGGCCGCAGCGCTGGTGATCGTGGGCGCGCTGATGATGGCGCAGATCCGCGAGATCAACTTCAACAAGTTCTCGATCGCGATGCCGGCCTTCCTGACGATCGTCACGATGCCGCTGACGTACTCGATCGCGAACGGCATCGGTGCCGGCTTCATCGCCTGGGCGCTGATCAACACGCTCGCCGGTCGCGCCCGCAAGGTGCACTGGCTGCTGTGGGTGGTCGCGGCCGGGTTCGCGATCTACTTCGCCCGCGGACCCATCGAGGCGCTGCTGAGCGGTGGCGCCGGCTGACCAGGCGCCTCGCGAGAAGACCCCCGGCCCGCTCAGCGGGTCGGGGGTCTTCTCTATATAAAAGATGAGTCAGGCGGATGCCGCGGGCGCGGCCTCCTCGATGAGCTGCAGGTCATTCGCGTGCGTCGTGCACCCACGTGCGTCCGAGCGCGAGCAGCACGCGGTCGGCGGTGAGAAGCGGCATGCCGTCTGCGAACGACTGTGCGAGAAGGAATCGATCGAACGGATCGTGCCGGATGAGCGTCGGCTCCTCCCGAAGGGCATTCGCGTGCCGCGATGTGAAAGGCAGCTCGACGAGGCCCATCTGCGTGAACACTTCCGGAAACCTGTCGCCCCCGGGAAGATCGATTCGGCCGAGCGCATTCTTGATCACGATCTCCGAGATCGACACCGCCGAATAGTGCAGGCGCTGAGCCTCGGCGATGCGATCACGACTTCGAGGGCCGAGCCGCTCGTCGTCGGTGGCGTACCAGAGAAGCGAGTGGGTGTCGAGGAGCATCAGTCGTCGGATCCGTAGAACATCTCGCGGATCTCGCCATCTGCGCCGTCGAAGGCCTCGGCGTCGTAAGAGAACTCGCCTCGGAGCGCGCCGATGACCGGCCGATCGGTCCGGTGAACCACCAGGTCGATCACCGGGGTGCCTGCGCGCGCGATGGTCACCTGCTCGCCCGCGAGCACCCGCTCGACAAGGGCGGAGAGCTGACTCTTCGCCTCGTGCATATTCACCTGAACAGTCATGGCCTTAGTCTAGTCGGGCTAACCTCGGCGTACAAGCCTGTCAGCGATGCTCCGCTGCGAGTAGTCGTGGACGGGCCGTCAGGCCCCTTCGGTCAGGATGCGGGGCGTCACGTCGACGCCGAACCCTGATCACCGCGTTGCGAAGGTGCTGAGGTGATGCTCAACGATGGGCAACCAGTGGCGACCCTGCAGCTCTGGGCGCGCATCATCCAGACTGACCCAAGAACCCTCGCACACCGGCTCGGTCCCCTTCGTCGGCACGAACACCGGCACATGGGCCCAGGGCTTCGGATGAGGGTAATCGGCGTCACCCTCAGGCACGACGTTGCGGATGTAGCCAACGCAGCGGTGCTCGATGTCAGCGCGTCCGAGCGTCTTGCTCGCGAGCGACGAGACACCCTCGGTGGTACTGACTCCAGCGGAACCAGCGGAAAGAGGCAGGCTGGGGAGGTCGAGGCCGCGGGGTGTCGGCACGCAGAAGAACTCGACACCACGCGTGGTATGCCGAACAAGCAGCAACCGGACGATGATGCATGGATCTGGTACCAGGCATTCGTGACCTGCCCACGCCTCCGCATGGCTACCGTGCGGTAGCCACGGCGCAGCCGGGACAGTGGCGATCAGACGTTCGTCGGACACGACGATAGTGTTACACGCGAATTGCTGCAGGCCGGATCAACGGCAGCAACTGTCGCGGCGGCGACCGGGTTATCGCTTCAACGGCAGGGAACTGCTGGCTTCCTGTACCGACACCGCGCGTGTCAGGCGGATGCCGCGGGCGCGGCCTCCTCGATGAGCTGCAGGATCCGTGCGGCGACGCTGACGGCGATGGCCGCAGGCTGCTTGCCCGACACCTCGGGGATGCCGATCGGCGTCGTCACCCTGGTGAGGTCGGCGTCGGTGTGGCCGAGTTCGTGCAGCTTCCTGCGGAAGCGCGCCCATTTCGACGCCGATCCGATCAGGCCGATCGAACCGAGCCCCGGGGTGCGCAGCGACTGGTCGACGATCGCGAGATCCTCGACGTGGTCGTGGGTCATCACGAGCACGTGCGCGCCGGCCGGGATGCTCAGCAGCGCGGCCTCGGGCACGGGCGCGTGATGCGTCTCGATGCGCGCCACGGCATCGGCGGCGACGGGGGCCAGGCGGTCGGCGTCGAGCATCTCCGGTCTGGAGTCGATGAGGTGCAGGGCGATCTCGTGGCGCGACAGGATGCGCGCGAGCTCGAGGCCCACGTGCCCCATGCCGAACACTGCCACCGATGGCACGACGCGCACCGGCTCGAGCATGATGGTGACCTCTCCTCCGCAGCACTGCACACCGTACTCGGTCGTCGCCTTGTCGCTGAGCGTCAGGGTGAGCAGCTGCGGCTCGGCGGTGCCGGAGGCGAGCATCTCGCGGGCGCGATCGGTGGCGGTGGCCTCGAGGTTGCCGCCACCGATCGTGCCGAACTGGTCGTCAGGCGAGATGACCATCTTCGCGCCGCCGTTGCGAGGCGCGTGTCCGCGCACCATCGCGAGCGTCACGATCACCGCAGGGGTGCGGCTCTCGCGCAGCGTGCGCAGGGCATCCAGCCAATCGACCATGTCAGACCGGTGCGAGCTCGGGCGCAGGAGTCGTCGCTCCCTGCGCCGCCTTGGCGGTCTCGACCGCCCAGTACACCGACTCGGGTGTCGCGGGCGAGGCCAGGTCGACCGAGTGGCCGGCAGGACCGAAGGCCGCGACGGCCTGGCGCAGCGCCTCGCGGGCGCTGAACGCGAGCATGAAGGGCGGCTCGCCCACGGCCTTCGAGCCGTAGACCGCGCCGTCCTCGCGGGCGTTCTCGAACAGACGCACGTTGAACTCCTCCGGCATCTCCGAGAAGCTCGGCAGCTTGTACGTCGACGCCGACTGCGTCTGCAGGCGGCCACGATGCGGCCCGTCGGTGGCATCCCAGCGCAGGTCCTCGAGCGTCAGCCAGCCCATGCCCTGCACGTACGCGCCCTCGATCTGCCCGATGTCGAGCATCGGGGAGAGCGAGTCGCCCACGTCGTGCACGATGTCGACACGGCGGATGCGGTACGCGCCGGTGAACCCGTCGATCTCGACCTCGGTGGCGGCGGCGCCGTAGGCGAAGTACTTGAACGGCGAGCCCTGCATGATCTCGGGGTTCCAGTGCAGACCGGCGGTTCGGTAGTACCCGGCGGCGAACAGCTGCACGCGCTGGAAGTACGCTGCCTTCGCCACCTCGGCGAACGTGAGTCGATCCGGCTTGCCCAGCGCGGTCACGAAGCCGCCTCCGAAGCGCACATCACGCTCGTCGACACCCAGCAGACGCCCGGCGACGGCGGCCATCCGATCGCGGATCTGATCGCACGCGTTCTTCACCGCTCCGCCGTTGAGGTCGGCACCCGACGACGCGGCCGTGGCCGACGTGTTGGGAACCTTGTCGGTGCGGGTCGGCGCGAGGCGCACCTGGTGCAGCTCGAGCCCGAGGGCGGTGGCCGCGATCTGCAGCATCTTGGTGTGCAGACCCTGGCCCATCTCGGTGCCGCCGTGATTGACCAGCACCGAGCCGTCCTTGTAGACGTGCACGAGCGCGCCGGCCTGGTTGAACGCGGCGAAGTTGAACGAGATGCCGAACTTGATCGGCGTCATCGAGATCGCTCGCTTCACGTCGGGGTTCGCCGCATTGAACGCATCGATCTCGGCACGCCGCTCGGCGATGCTCGCCTCATCGGCGAGCTGATCCCAGATCGTCGGCATGCGCTCGGCATCCTTCACCAGCTGGCCGTAAGGGGTGGTGTGGCCGGGCTGGTAGAAGTTGCGTCTGCGCAGCTCGAGCGGATCGATGCCGAGCGTCGGCGCGACCCGGCCGAGGATGTCCTCGATGAGGAACACGCCCTGCGGACCGCCGAAGCCGCGGTATGCGGTGTTCGACTGCTTGTTGGTCTTGGCGATCTGCCCGTACGCGTGCACGTTCGGGATCCAGTAGGCGTTGTCGAGGTGGCAGAGCGCGCGGCCGAGCACCGGCTCGGACAGGTCGATCGACCAGCCGCCGTCGGCCGTCAGCACCGCATCGAGCGCCTGCAGCATGCCGTTCTCGTCGAGCCCCACCTTCCAGCTGATGTGGAACGGGTGCCGCTTGCCCGTCATCGTGAGGTCCTGCGTGCGGTTCAGCCGCACCCGCACCGGTCGGCCGGTGAGCTTGGCGCCGAGGGCCGCGACTGCGGCGAAGCCGTGCGGCTGCATCTCCTTGCCGCCGAAGCCGCCGCCCATCCGGAGGCACTGAACGGTGACCTCGTTGGCGTGGATGCCCAGCACGTGCGAGACGAGATCCTGCGTCTCGGTCGGATGCTGGGTCGAGCACTGGATGAAGTACTGCCCTTCCGAGTCGCGCACGGCGAAGGACGCGTGGGTCTCGAGGTAGAAGTGCTCCTGCCCCGCGAACTCGGTGACGCCCTCGAACACGTGTGCCGAGGCGGCGAGGGCCGCGGCCGCATCACCGCGCTGGACGGTGCGCGGGGTGCCCATGAAAGACTTCGCCTCGATGGCGTCGTGCACGGTGATCAGCGATGGCAGCTCGTCGTACTCGACCTTGACGCGCTCGGCGCCGAGGCGCGCGGCCTCGGTGCTCTCGCCGAGCACCCAGACCAGTGCATGACCGTAGAACATGGCCTCGCTGGGGAACAGCGGCTCGTCGTTGCGGATGCCGGCGTCGTTGAGTCCTGGTACGTCGTCGGCGGTCAGCACGCGCACCACGCCCGGCACCTCGTAGGCTCCGGAGACGTCGATGGTCACGCGCGCGTGCGCGCTGGTGGACTGCACGGGCCACGCCGTGAGCACGCCGGCGGTCTGCGCGGCGATGTCGTCGGTGTACATCGCCGCGCCCGTGACGTGCAGCGCCGCGCTCTCGTGAGGTGCGCGGTGCCCGACGACGGGGTTCTCGGGGCGGTCGGCGAGAGCGCTCATGCCGACACCTCCTTCGACTGGATGACGGTCTGGCTGTAGAACTTGAGCAGGGCTGAGCCCAGCATGTGCGCGCGGTAGTCGCTGCTCGCGCGGTGGTCCGACATCGGCGTGCCCTCGGACTGCAGGATGGCCGATGCCTCCTTCACCGTGGTGACGTTCCACGGCTTGCCGATCAGGGCCTGCTCGGTGGCGGTGGCACGCAGCGGAGTGGCGGCCACGCCGCCCAGCCCGATGCGGGCCGAGGTGACGACGCCGCCGTCGATGTCGAGCGCGAAGCCGATCGCGACCGACGAGATGTCGTCGAAGCGGCGCTTCGCGATCTTGTGGAACGCGGTGTGCTCGGCGAGCGGCAGCGGGATGCGCACGGCGGTGATCAGCTCGTCCTTCGCGCGGACGGTCTGCCGGTAGCCGGTGAAGTACTCGGCCAGCGCCACCTCGCGATCGCCGTCTGCGGATGCCAGCACCAGGCGTGCATCCAGGGCGAGCAGCGCGGGCGGGGTGTCGCCGATGGGCGACCCGGTGCCGAGGTTGCCGCCGATGGTGCCGCGGTTGCGGATGAGGCGAGAGGCGAACTGCGGGAACAGCTTGGCCAGCAGTGGCACGCGTCCGTCGAGACGTCGCTCGACCTCGGACAGCGGCAGCGCCGCCCCGATCTCGATCATGTCGTCCGTGATCGTCAGGCCGCGCAGCTCATCGAGCTGGTCGATCGCGACGACGAACGGCGCACGTCGGCCGCGGATGTTCACCTCGACGCCCCAGTCGGTGGAGCCGGCGACGATCAGGGCATCCGGCTCCTCGCGCAGCAGCCTCAGCGTGTCGGCGAGGGTCGCCGGGCGCACGAAGCGCGAACCCGCCACCTCGGCATCGGTGGCGACGATCGCGGGAGCCGGCTGCGACAGGCGCTGCTGCAGGGGGTCGTCGCTCTCGGGCGAACCCAGCGAGTAGGCCGCGTCGCGGATCGGGCGGTAGCCGGTGCAGCGGCACAGGTTGCCGCTGAGGGCGTGCAGGTCGAACCCGTTCGGGCCGGTCTCGTGCTCGCCGTCGCCGTCGTGGACGGGGCACTCCTCGCGCTCCGGCCGGTAGTACTCGGCGGCCATGCTGCACGCGAATCCGGGGGTGCAGTACCCGCACTGCGAGCCGCCTGCCTCGGCCAGCTTCTCCTGCACCGGATGCAGGTTCTCGACGCCGCCGAGGCCCTCGGCCGTCACGATCTCCTGGCCGTCGAGCGCGTACACGGGCACGAGGCAGGCGTTCACCGGCGTCCACCGGGTGGTGCCGTCGTCGGCGGCGGCGGCGATCATCATCGCGCACGCGCCGCATTCGCCTTCCGCGCAGCCCTCCTTGCTGCCTGGCAGCCCCGAATCGCGAAGCCAATCAAGGGCCGTCACGTGCGTGGCCACACCGTCGAGCGGGCGTCTCTGCCCGTTGACGGTGACCGTGATGTCAGTCATTCTCTCTCCTCGGGTATGACGCCGGGGGCGTCTCGGCGCACGCTGCTCGCGTGCCTGCTGAGATCCCGAGGGGTGAGCGCCGCACTGCGCTCGCACCGGGCGATCACATCGCGACGTCGCGCGCGGTTGCCGTGAGTCTAGTGCGAACCGGTGGCGAGGCCTCGGAATCGTGATGAAGGCGATTCCGCGGGCGACGCTCAGGCGCCGTGGGCGTACCAGTTCCCCCACGCGGTGGAGCTCTCGGAAGGGGCGGTGGCATGAACGTGTGCGTACGGCGACATCGCGGCCCCTCTCCTCAGTGAGTTCCAGGATTCGGAAATTTCTTTCTGATCAGGGCCAGTGTACGCGGGTGGCCGAGACGCGGTCAAGCGTGCGGGTGTGCGGGGAACGTCGGACGGTCCGTGTGCCGGGCGGCGTGTCGAGCCTCGGCGCGCCGTGGGTGTGCCGGATGGGCTGGGACTTCCGACGCGGCCGTGGGTCAGGCATCCGGATGCTGGGCTGCGGCGACCCCGTTCCAGGCGAGGGCGACGCAGCGGCGGCGCAGGGGAGCGATCTCGGCGGTCGCGAGCAGGAGCACATCGTCGTCGTCATCGACGGTGTCGCCGTGCAGGGCATCCTGCACGCGAGTGCCCATCCGGATCGCCGCGGCCGAGGAGGCGAGCGCGAGCGCCTCGGCAGCCGACGTGCCCTCCACGCGGGCCGCCAGCAGCTCGGCTGCGGCGCGCGACAGCTGGCATCCGGTCGTCTCTCCGCGCAGCGCGACGACCTCGCCGACCTGCCACAGGGTGAGCGCGCATCGGTCGCCGCAGGTCGGGTTGGTCCGCTCGATCACCGCGAGCACCCTGCCGCCGACCGGCGGGGGTGCCGTGAGCACGCGAGGGCGATCCGCGGCGTCGTGGATGAGCTCGCGCAGCAGCGTGTCGTCGCTCATGGCACGAGCTCCGGCCATGACGTGAGATCGGCGACGACGTCGATGTCGTCTCCGCGACCGTATGCGTCGCAGGCCACGTCGTCGACGAGGTGAGGATACCGACGCAGCCAGACGCGCGCGCCCGCGTCGCCCGAGGCGACCGCTGCGGCCGAGAGCAGGTGACCGGTGTCGAAGACGACCGGGTTGCCTGGCACCCCGGCCCAGCTCGCCCTGGTCACCCGACCCCGGCGGTGCGCGCTCAGCAGGTGCGCGATGACGTCGGCATCCACCCCCGGTTGATCGACCAGCAGCACGACCGTCGCCTCCGGCGGGTCCGAGGCGGCGCTCAGGGGCATGGTCGCCGCCCGCAGCGATGCCGACATGCCCTGCCCGGCGTCGCGCACCTCGATGACCTGCGCCTCGGGGCATCGCTCCGCCAGCAGGATCCGGGCGACCGCGGTGCCGGGCCCGACCGCCACGGCGACCGAGCAGCCCGCATCACGGGCGGCCCGTGCGGCGCGGGTGACGAGCACCTCGTCGTTCCAGCCGAGCAGCGCCTTCGGCCCCCGTCCGAGGCGGGTGCCGAGGCCCGCGGCGAGCACGATCGCGTGCGCGCTCATGCCGGCACCGCCTCAGACGGCGTCGGCACGAGGGCGGCGTCGCGCTGCAGGATCGCGGCGTGGATCGCATCCCGGGTGAAGGGGGTCTCGGCCATCCGCACTCCGATCGCGTCGCGGATGGCGGATGCCAGCGCCGGCGCCACCGGATTGTAGGGCGACTCGCTCATCGACTTGGCGCCCATCGGCCCGAGCACGTCGGAGGTCTGCGCGAACCAGACCTCGGTGCGCGGCGCGTCGGCGAACGTGGGCACGTGGTACTGCCGCAGGATGTCGGCGATCACGGTGCCGCGCTCGTCGATCCGGACGATCTCGTGCAGCGCGGCGCCGAGCGCCTGCACGACGCCGCCCTCGATCTGGCCGCGGCACTGCTCGGGGTTCACGACCACGCCGGCGTCGGCGGCGTGCAGCGACCGAAGAACGCGCAGCTCGCCCGTGCCCTCGTTGATCGCCACCCGGAAGCCGTGCACATTGAACGCGACCGACCGCGGGGTGCCGCCCCAGTAGCCCGTCGCCTCGAGCGGCGAACCCAGGGCGCGGGCGTGGGCGGCGATCTCGGCGAGGGTCAGGGATCGCTCGCCGTGCATGACGCGCTCACCGACGAGCACGCAGCCGGCGACGGGTGCGCCGAGCAGGGCCGCGGCCGTGCCGGTGATGAGCGCGGCGAGCTTCGCGGCCGCCGACGCGGTCGCCCGGCCGGCCACGACGGTGCCGGTGGAGCCGAACGCCCCCGTGTCATGCGGCACCAGATCGGAGTCGGCAGCGCGCAGCCGCACCCGCGTCGCAGTGGTGGCAAGTGCCGTCGCGGCGATCTGCTGATGCACCGTGGCAGTGCCGTTGCCGAACTCCGCCGTTCCGACATCGAGTGCGAAGGCCCCGTCGTCGTCGAGGCGGATCACGGTGTGCGAGTGGTGCCCGCGGGGCGGCACGGTCGCGATCATCGCTATCGCCGAGCCTTCGCCGATACGCCAGCCGGGCTGCAGAGCGAGCAGGTCGGTGTCGCGGTCGCGGGCCAGGCCCTCGCGCACGATGCCGACGCACTCCTCGAGGCCGTAGCTGCCGATGACGAGGTCGGGCTCCTCGTGCGCGGCGATCAGGGCATCCCGTTCGCCGATGATGTTCCTGAGGCGCACGTCGAGCGGATCGAGCTCGAGCCGGCGGGCGATCTCGTCGATGGTCGACTCGATCGCGAAGATCATCTGGCTCAGCCCGTAGCCGCGGAACGCGCCTGACGGGATGGTGTTGGTGTAGACGACGTCGGCGGCGATCCGCTTCGCGGCGGCGCGGTACACGGCGATCGACTCGCCGACGCCGTGGAACATCACGCCGGGGCCGTGGTTGCCGTAGGCCCCTGTGTTCGAGCGCACGTCGACCCCGATGCCGGTGAGGGTGCCGTCGCGCCGTGCGCCCATCCGCACCCGGATGCGGAAGGGGTGACGCACCGTGGTGGCGGTGAGCACCTCCTTGCGTGAGAACTCGACTCGCACCGGGCGCCCGGTCACCATGGTGGCGAGCAGGGCGAGATCCTCGGTGAGCACCTCCTGCTTGCCGCCGAACCCGCCGCCGACGCGGGGCGCGTAGACGCGCAGATCGTCGCGATCGATGCCGAACACGCGCGCCAGGGTGCGTCGCACGAGGAACGGCACCTGCGTGCTGCTGCGCACCACGTATCTGCCGTCGGAATCGCGCCAGGCGATCGCGCCGTGCGTCTCGAGAGCGGTGTGCGAGACGCGATGGGTGCGGTACTCGCGCTCCTCGACGATGTCGGAGGCGGCGAGCTCGGCATCCAGGTCGCCGATGTCGGAGCGCATCTCCATCACGATGTTGGCGTCGGCTCGGGCGATCCCGCGCGGGTGCAGGCGCGGGTCGACGTCGCGTCCGCTGGGGGAGGTCGGACCGTGCAGCGCCACGGTGCCGGGGTGGTCGGCGAGCTCGGGATCGAGGTTGGCCGGCAGCACCTCGTACTCGACGTCGACGAGTCTGGCCGCGCGGTCGGCGGCGCGCTGCGTCTCGGCGACGACCATCGCGATGCGCTGGCCGGTGAAGCGCACGTACTCGTCGAACACGACGGTGTCGTACGGGTCGTCCTGCTCGATCTCGTGCTGCGCGGTCGAGAACAGCGCGGCCGGTGCGTCCTCGCGAGTGATCACCCGCACGACTCCCGGCTCGGCGAGGGCGCGGGTCGCGTCGACGCGCACCACTCTGGCGTGCGGATGCCTGCCGCGCACGACCGCCGCGTAGAGCAGCGCCGCGGGCAGCTCGTTGGGGTCGATGTCCATCGTGTAGCGCACCGTTCCGGTGACGACGCCGTGGGCGGCGGGCGCCCCGGTGCTGCTTCCCACGCCGCCGGCACGGTCGTCGATGTTGACGGTGCCGTGCACGGCGTCCTCGATGCTGCGGTAGCCGGTGCAGCGGCAGATGTTGCCCTTCAGGACGCGGCCGAGATCGACCGGCTGATCGTCGTCCACGCCGGCGGGGTCGTCCAGACCGGCGGGGTCGTTCATGCCGGCGACGGTGCAGATCATCCCCGCGGTGCAGAAGCCGCACTGGAACCCGGCCGCCCGGCGGAACCGCTCCTGCACCGGATGCGGTTCCTCGGGCGTGCCGAGACCCTGCACGGTCACGATGTCGCGACCCGCCGCACGGTGCGCGGGGTATACGCAGCTGTGCACGGGCTCGCCGTCGACGATCACCGTGCATGCGCCGCAGTCGCCGCCGTCGCACCCCTTCTTCACACCGTACGAGCCCTGGTCGCGCAGCCAGGTGCGCAGGCACTGACCCGGCTCGGGAGCGACGCGCACGGAGCGTCCGTCGATGGTCGCGGTAGGACGTTCACTCATGTCAGGCTCCGTTCCTCAGGTCACCGCTGTCGCGGCCGATGGCATCGTCGACGCCGGTCGCGACGTCGGGCAGCAGCTCGGCGAGGATCTCGTCGCCGAGGCGATGGGTCATCAGACGGCGCCAGCTCGGAGCGCCGTGGATGTCGTCGTACCAGCCGCCGTCGGCATCGACCGCTGCATCGACGGCATCGCGCCACCGCCCCGCGTCGGGGCGGAAGAGATCGAGCTGGATCGGGCGGAAGGTGGATGCCGTGACCGTCAGCCGCACGGTGTCCGGCGCGGTGCGTCGTCCGATGAGCAGCGCGGCAGACCGGCCGCGCTCGGTGAGCGAGATGCGGCGGAACGCAGCGGTCTCGCTCAGGCTCTTCGTCGGTACTCGGAAGCTGCGGATCAGCTCGCCCTCGCCCAGGCCTGTGCGGGCGGGGGCGAGCACGAGCTCGGCGACCGGCGTGCGGCGCTCGCCGCCGGGCCCGAGGATGAGCGCGTCGGCATCCCACGCCGAGAGCAGCGAGATCATCGGCCCCGCGGGCAGAGCGGTCGCGACGTTGCCGCCGACCGTCGAGACGTGCCAGATCTTCCACGAGGCGACGAACGCGTCGCATGCGCGGGTCACGATGTCGAGGCCGGGAAGTTCGGTGCGCGGCGCGGGAAGGTCGACCCGTGCGGGCAGGGCGTAGACGTCTGCGATGCGGCAGGTGGCGGCGATCTCTAGCGACCAGCCGTCGGCATCCGGATGCCAGGTGAGCGGCGCCCACCCGGCGCCGGTGATGTCGAGCAGTCGTGTGGGAGCGCCGCGGGTGATGTCGGTGCCGTAGGAGTAGATCACGGTGCCGCCGGCCAGCCACGAGTCGCCGGGGCGCCACCGGCCGGGGTCGGCGCACATCAGCACCTCCTCGACGCTGGTCACGTCCATGCGAGCTCACCAGCCTCTGCGGATGCGGATGCGGGCGCGGATGGGGGCGCGGGTGCGAGCGCGGGTGCGAGGGCGGATGCGGATGCGAGCGCGGGCGTCGAGGCGCAGATGCGGCGGTCGTCGTGCACGTCGCCGCCGGTGTCGCGCAGGCGGGGCGGCTGTGCCGAGCGGATCGTCGTCTCGAGCCCCGCACGACGTGTGCTCTCGACGAGGATCAGCTCGGCGAGGATCGACACCGCGACCTCGGCCGGCGTTCGCGCACCCAGGTCGAGGCCGATGGGGGAGTGCAGTCGCGCGAGCCGCTCGGCGGGCAGGCCTCCGGCGCGCAGCTCCTGCGCGCGCTTCTCGTGGGTGATGCGCGAGCCCATCGCGCCCACGTACGTGAGCTCGAGGCGCAGCGCTCGGTCGAGTACGGGCAGGTCGAATCGCGGGTCGTGGGTCAGCAGCACGACCGCGGTGCGGGAGTCGACGCGTCCCGCCCTGAGCTCGTGCGCGAAGTGCTCCGCGGGGTGCTGCAGCACGACCTCGTGCGCGCCCGGATGCCGATCGCGGGTCGCGAAGACGGGTCGAGCGTCGCACACGGTGACGTGCAGTCCGAGCACGGCTGCGGCCTGCGCGAGGGCAGCCGAGAAGTCGTTGGCGCCGTAGATGATGAGGCGGGCGGGGGCGGATGACGACTCCACCAGCATCCGGCGCACGATCGGGCACTCCTGATCGCCGCGGTCGCGGATCTCGACGACTCGGACGCCGCCGGCGCGCGCCGCAGCCGCGATGCTACCGGCGGCCTGCGGGTCCAGTCGCAGGCCGCCGGCGGTCAGGGGGTCCGCCGACACGGCCTCGGCGGAAGAGCCGGCTGCGGCCGTGGCATCCGGAAGCGGATCATCCGCGTCGACCACCGCGTCGACCACCGCGACGATCGCATCGGCGGGCAGCGGACTCGCGTCGTCGAGCGGCAGGTCGCGCAGCAGCACGGTGCCCGGCTCGGCGATGCGCGTCAGCCGCTCGCCGACGGCGACGGCGATCTGGCTGAGCGGCTGCACGAGCACGCGCACGTCCCCGCCGCACATCAGCCCGACCGACATCCCGTCGTCGTCGGCGTAGCCGAAGGAGTGCAGGGCCGCCTCGCCGTTCTCGAGGCAGGTGAGCGCCGCGTCGACCACGGCGCCCTCGACGCATCCGCCCGAGACCGAGCCGATCGTGCGGCCGTCGTCGCGCACCGCCATCGATGTGCCCGCAGGGCGCGGCACCGAGCCCGATACCTCCACGATCGTCGCGATCGCCCAGCGGGCGGGTTCGGCGAGGCATTCGCGGTAGTCGTGGATGCGGTCGAGCATGGGCACCTCCTCATCGCGGCGCCGACGGCGGCACCTGATCGGGGCGATGAGCAGAACTCATGAGGCGGGTGGGAACCCGGGTCAATCCTCGACGTCATCGCCGTGGTTGCCCGGTAGATAGTTCACGTGCGTGACCCGCCTAGGCTGTGCGAAAAGCTACACACGGGGGCAGAGACCGGCAAGACGCGCTCCGCATGGCGGAATCAGGCATCGCGGAATCAGACCGCGGTGAGAGCCCGCCCTGATCGCCAGATCTCGATCTGAGCGGGCAGACCTCGCAGGCTCAGCCCTCGTCGGGCATGAGGGAGCGCAGCTTCGTGCGCACGGGTCCGTCGACCTGTGACCAGAGCGGTCGGACAGCGGCGATCCCTGCGACGGTCGGACGCACCCACTGCCCCTGGCGCTGAGCGAGGTCGAGCCTGATGAGCTGTTCGAGGCGACGGCGGAACCGACGTGCACGGAACGGGCCGCTGATCGTGCTCGCCGCGTACAGCGACTCCTCGGTCGGCGGCTCGGGCTGCTGAAGCTCGCGCTCGACCATCGTGTTCAGGATCTCCCAGAGATCGCGGGGCAGCCGTGCGCCGTCGGCGCTGCCCCTGAGCACCTCTCGCTCGATGGGTGTGCCCAGCGGGCCGCTGCCCTTCTTCTCTGCGGGAGCGGGGTCGTCGTGTCTGTGAACAGCACTCATGCTCGAAGAGAGTCGATCCGAGACGATTCGTGACGCGAAGCGTCGCAACTCAGGTGTCCGGGTTGTCCGAAGTCGGGCGTCGCGGTAAACTTGAGTCAACACAACTCAACTTTGAAGGAGTCTCCTCAGGAGGACGAATGACCAACCCGGCACAGAGCACGCAGTCACCAGGACAGGACGGGCAGCAGAGCGCCCTCGAGCAGTTCGGCATCAACCTCACCGATCGCGCCCGACAGGGCAAGCTCGATCCGGTGATCGGGCGCGACAGCGAGATCCGTCGCGTCAGTCAGGTGCTCACGCGACGCACGAAGAACAACCCCGTGCTCATCGGCGAGCCGGGCGTCGGCAAGACGGCCGTCGTGGAGGGGCTCGCCCAGCGCATCGTCGCGGGCGACGTGGCCGAATCGCTCAAAGACAAGGAGCTCGTCTCCCTCGACATCTCCGCTCTCGTCGCCGGCGCCATGTACCGGGGCCAGTTCGAGGAGCGGCTGAAGAGCGTGCTCAAGGAGATCACCGAGTCCGACGGCAAGGTCATCACGTTCATCGACGAGCTTCATGTGCTCATGGGCGCCGGCGGCGGAGAGGGCTCGGTCGCGGCGTCCAACATGCTCAAGCCCATGCTCGCCCGCGGCGAGCTGCGCATGATCGGCGCCACCACCCTCAACGAGTACCGCGAGTTCATCGAGAAGGACGCGGCTCTCGAGCGACGCTTCCAGCAGGTGTACGTCGGCGAGCCGTCGGTGGAGGACACCGTCGCGATCCTGCGCGGGCTCAAGGGCCGGTACGAGGCGCACCACGGCGTGACGATCTCCGACACCGCGCTTGTGGCATCCGCAGCTCTCTCCAACCGCTACCTGCCGAGCCGCCAGCTGCCCGACAAGGCGATCGACCTGATCGATGAGGCCATGTCGCGGCTGAAGATGGAGATCGACTCCTCGCCCGTCGAGATCGACGAGCTCAAGCGCCAGGTCGACCGGATGAAGCTCGAGGAGCTCGCGCTCAAGCGCGAGAAGGATGCCGCCTCGAAGGAGCGCCTCGCAGCCCTTCGCGAGCAGATGACCGGACTCGAACGCGAGCTCGCCGCCCTCGAAGAGCGCTGGGCCCGCGAGCGCCAGGGCCTGAACCGGGTGGGTGAGCTGAAGAAGCAGCTCGATGAGGCGACGACGCAGCGCGACCTCGCGATGCGCGAGGGCGACTACACGAAGGCGTCCAAGCTCGAGTACGAGACCATCCGGCGCCTGAACGCCGAGATCGCCGAGGCCGAGCAGGCCGAGGCGGCCGTCTCGGACGAGGGCCGCATGGTCAACGAGCAGGTCACCGACGAGGACATCGCGGCCGTGATCGCGGCGTGGACGGGCATCCCGGTCGGCCGCCTGCTGCAGGGCGAGAGCGAGAAGCTGCTGCACCTGGAGAGCGAGCTCGGCAGGCGCCTGATCGGGCAGAAGGATGCGGTGAAGGCCGTGTCCGACGCGGTGCGGCGCTCGCGCGCCGGCATCAGCGACCCGGGCCGACCCACAGGCTCGTTCCTCTTCCTCGGGCCGACCGGTGTCGGCAAGACCGAGCTTGCCAAGGCGCTCGCCGAGTTCCTCTTCGACGATGAGCACGCCATGGTGCGCATCGACATGAGCGAGTACGGCGAGAAGCACTCCGTCTCGCGTCTGGTCGGCGCCCCTCCCGGGTACGTCGGCTACGAGCAGGGCGGTCAGCTCACCGAGGCCGTGCGTCGGCGGCCGTATTCGGTGGTGCTGCTCGACGAGGTCGAGAAGGCGCACCCCGAGGTCTTCGACGTGCTGCTGCAGGTGCTCGACGACGGCCGCCTCACCGACGGTCAGGGCCGCACGGTCGACTTCTCGAACGTCATCCTGATCCTCACCTCGAACATCGGCTCGCCGATCCTCATCGATCCCGTCATGTCGCCCGACGACAAGCGCGATGCGGTCATGGCGCTTGTGAGGCAGTCGTTCCGCCCCGAGTTCCTGAACCGGCTCGACGACATCGTGATGTTCTCGGCGCTCTCGCACGACGACCTCGCGCAGATCGTCGAGCTCGCGGTCGACGGTCTGCAGCGCCGGCTCGGCGATCGCCGGCTGACGCTGGCGGTGACTCCGGATGCCAGGGCCTGGCTCGCCGAGCGCGGCTACGACCCGGTGTTCGGCGCACGCCCGCTGCGCAGGCTGATCCAGACCGAGGTGCAGAACCGTCTGGCGACGGCCCTGCTCTCGGGCGGTGTGCACGACGGAGACACCGTGCGCGTCGACGTCGCCGCCGATGGCAGCGGCCTCGCGCTCACTGCCTCAGGCGTCTGACGGCGGGGTGCCGATGCCGACGGCGGTGAGACGGGCTTCCCAGCTCGTCAGCCGCTGTCGGTGGATCCACCGCGTGATCGGAACCAGAATCGAGAAGGCCGCGGCGGTCCTGGTGGGGGCCGAGACGACGTTCGCGATCAGCAGCACGCAGAACAGCAGTGCGGCCAGCACGGCGTGCACCGTGGAGGCCTCGCCGATCCGGTGAGCGAGCACAGCGGCGAACGTCGTCGTGACGATCAGGGTCAGCATCAATCTGGTGAGGCCTCGCGCGCAGCGCAGCAGGGCGAGCGTGCCGACGACGGTTCCGCTGACGACCAGGGCGGGCCCCAGCTCCGACGCGTGATCGGCGAGGGCGACCGATCCCGCCAGGGTGACGAGCAGAAGCAGCGCGGCGCCCGCTCGCGGGTCCAGCCGATCCGGGGCGGAGGGCGGTGCGACCGTCAGCCAGCTCAGAGCCGACGACGATCGCGGGGCCACTCCGCCCGCGTCGACGACATTCATGACCCCCGCGGCGGCGAGGGCGACCGTGGCGCCGAGCGCCCACCACAGGGGCGCATCCGAGGTGGGGCGAGCGGCCGACATCGCCGACGCCATGCCCACGACGAGGGCGAACCCCACGAACAGCAGCAGCACGGCGGTCATGACCGCCGCCATGACGATGGTCATCGTGCGGTTCGCGCCCCATTCGAGCACGGCGCTGCGGGCCATCGCCCTCCCGCCCGACCAGGCCGCTGCGGTGACGAGCAGGATGGCGATGAGCGGCCCTGTCGTCGACTCCGGGCTGTTCACGCTCCATCCGGTCACGGCCAGGGTGAGCATCGCGCCGATCAGCATCGCCCGGGTCGTCACTCGCCGAGCGCGACGTCGGCGCGACGGGTGCTGCAGATCGTCGACGCGCTGCTGGAGCTCGAGCGCGTCAGGGATGATCCTCAGGTCATGAGCGGCGAGCCAGACGTGGAATCCGCGGGTGGCCTCGAGAAGCAGCAAGGCCGTCAGCAGCCAGGCGGCAAGCGAGGGCAGGCGCCCCGCACCGCCGACGACCAGCGCGCTCGCGACCACGGCTGAGAGCCCCGTGACGGCGCAGAGCACGAGCAGCTCGATGAACGTCAGCACACGGAAGGCCGCGCCCGCCTCCGCCCATGCGGAGTGCTCCTCGAACTCGCTCTCCCAGAGGGGCCTGCCCTTCGGCTTGCTCTCGTCGAGTGCACGGAGTCGGCGTCCGGTGGCATCCAGCGCGACGGCCAGCGCGATGGCGATGGCGGCGAACACGGCGAGGAAGGCGTAGATCCGGGCATCCGGATCGATGCCCGAGGGCTGGGTCCCGTCGGCCAGCCGACCGGTGAGATCTCGATGCAGCCCCGACAGCGTCGTATCGAGGTTCACCGAGGGCGGATCCAGCACCGTGAGCGCGAAGGTGGCGAACACGGCGGAGATGAACGTCGCACCGAAGGCCGAGACCCCCACAGCCCGACGGCCCTTGGCGATCGCACTGTTCGTCGTGCGTCGGATGCGCACGTCGCGCGATTCGTCGTCGTCGGCGGCGCGGTGGGTGCTCACCTGCCCAACGCTACCGACACCCCGGTGCGCACCTTCGCAGACGGGACGGCGCGGAATACCTCATATTCCGTGATGTGAAACAAATAGTTCGTCTTTTGGAAGAAATCATTGACCTCCGCGCTGGCGTCGTGGTTGAATCTGGACTACTCCGAAGCAGGAGCACCTGGATCAGCAGACAGGCGAACTGAGCTGGCTCACCCGAGAGCCGGATCCGCCGGCTTTCCTGATCCCGATATGGAGCCCCACGAATGACCGCACCGACGCGCAGCACCTGGCTGAAGAACCCGCTCGGAATCCACACCGGTGACGCAGCCGACGCCCGCGGCGGCCTCGTCATCGAGGGTGACCGCGTGGTCGAGTCCGTTCCGCTCGGCGGCGCCCCCTCGCGCCCGGTCGACGAGACGATCGACGCCTCGCGGCACGTGATCATCCCCGGTCTGATCAACACGCACCACCACTTCTACCAGACCCTCACCCGGGCATGGACGCCCGTCGTCAGCGCCGAGCTGTTCGGGTGGCTGAAGGGCCTGTACGGCGTGTGGGCCGGGCTCACCCCTCGTGACCTCGAGCTCGCGACGACAGCCGCGCTCGCCGAGCTGCTGCTCTCGGGCTGCACCACCGCGGCCGACCACCACTACCTGTTCCCGAACGGGCTGGAAGAGGGGATCGACGTCCAGGTCGACGTCGTGCGCCGCCTCGGCATGCGCGCCACCCTCACCCGCGGCTCGATGTCACTGGGCGAGAAGGACGGCGGGCTGCCGCCGCAGCAGACCGTGCAGGACGCCGAGACGATCCTCGCCGACAGCGAGCGCCTGGTCGGCGCGTATCACGAGCGCGGCGACGGCGCCTTCGTGCAGATCGGCCTCGCTCCGTGCTCGCCGTTCTCGGTCACGACCGGCGTGATGCGCGACACCGCGCAGCTGGCCGAGCGCCTCGATGTGCGCCTGCACACCCACCTCGCCGAGACGCTCGACGAAGAGGACTTCTGCCGCGAGATGTTCGGCCTGCGCACCGTCGACTACCTCGAGAGCGTCGGCTGGCTCTCCGATCGCACCTGGCTGGCCCACGGCATCCACTTCGACGACGCCGAGGTGGCCAGGCTCGGAGCGGCCGGCACCGCGGTGTCGCACTGCGCCACCTCGAACATGCGCCTCGCGTCGGGCATCGCCCGCGCGGTCGAGCTGCAGGAGGCCGGCGTGCCGGTCGGACTCGGCGTCGACGGATCGGCATCCAACGACGGATCGAACATGATCCAGGAGGTGCGCCAGGCCCTCTACCTGCAGCGACTGCGCTACGGCGCGGCGGCAGTGACCCCCGAGCGCGCGCTCGGCTGGGCGACGCAGGGCTCGGCCCGCGCGCTCGGCCGCGACGACATCGGCGTGCTCGCGCCAGGCAAGCAGGCGGACCTCGCGATGTTCACGCTCGACGAGCTGCGCTTCTCGGGCAGCCACGACCCCGTCGCAGCCCTGCTGCTCTGCGGCGCCGAGCGCGCCGACCGCGTCATGGTCGGCGGCACCTGGCGGGTTCTCGACGGTCAGATCGTCGGGCTCGACCTTCCCCAGCTCATCGCACACCACAGCGAGGCGGCCCGCGGCCTGCTCGCCCGACACACCTGAAATCCCGCAACAACCGGCAGTATCACTCGATACGTCCCACTCGACGAAGAGGTCCAGAAAATGAGTAAGCAGAAGAAGGAAGCCCTGCGCCCGGAAGATGAGCGCCTGTCCATCGGCGCCACCTTCGGATACGGGCTCCAGCACGTGCTCACGATGTACGGCGGCATCATCGCGCCGCCGCTGATCATCGGTCAGCTCGCCGGGCTCAACCCCGAGGAGATCGGCGTACTCATCGCGTCGTGCCTCTTCATGGGTGGTCTCGCGACCATCCTGCAGACGGTCGGCATCCCGTTCTTCGGCTCGCAGCTGCCGCTCGTGCAGGGCGTGTCGTTCGCCGGCGTCGCGACGATGGGAGCGATCGTCACCAACGGCGGTGGACTGCCCGCGGTGTTCGGCTCGGTGATAGCGGCGTCGGTGATCGGGTTGCTGATCGCACCGGTCTTCGCCATGGTCATCCGGTTCTTCCCGCCGGTCGTGACCGGCGTCGTCATCACCACCATCGGCCTCACCCTGCTGCCGGTCGCGGCGCGCTGGGCGATGGGCGGCAACGCGACCGCCGACGACTACGGCTCGCCGCAGAACCTCCTGCTCGCGTTCGTGACGCTGCTGTTCGTGCTGATCCTCAGCAAGGTGCCGATCGGCGCCGTCTCGCGCCTGTCGATCCTGCTCGCGATCGTCGCCGGCACGATCTTCGCCGCCTTCCTCGGCCGCGTCGACTTCTCGCAGGTCGGCGAGGGCGCGATCTTCGCGTTCCCGACGCCGTTCGCATTCGGCTGGCCGACCTTCGAGATCGCCGCGATCATCTCGATGTTCATCGTGATCCTGGTGACCCTCACCGAGACCACGGCCGACATCCTCGCGGTGGGTGAGATCGTCGGCACGAAGGTCGACAAGAAGCGCATCGCCGACGGTCTGCGCGCCGACATGCTCTCCAGCGCCGTGTCGCCGATCTTCGGCACCTTCACCCAGTCGGCGTTCGCGCAGAACGTCGGTCTGGTCGCCATCACCGGCGTGAAGAGCCGCTTCGTCGTCACCGCCGGCGGTGTGGTGCTCGTCATCCTCGGTCTGCTGCCGGTGCTCGGCCGCGTCGTCGGCGAGATCCCCTCGCCGGTTCTCGGTGGCGCAGGCATCGTGCTGTTCGGCTCGGTCGCGGCATCCGGCATCCGCACGCTCGCCAAGGTCGACTACCGCGGCAACATGAACCTGGTCATCGTGGCCGCATCGCTCGGCATCGGCATGCTGCCGATCGCGGCTCCCACCATCTACGACCAGATGCCCGAGTGGTTCAACACCATCTTCCACTCGGGAATCAGCTCGGCCGCGGTCGCCGCGATCTTCCTGAACCTGCTGTTCAACCATGTCGGCGCACGCCGCTCGAAGGGCGCCAACAGCTTCGCGGCCGCCCCGACGCGCAGCATCCCGGTGCAGTACCTCGACGCGCTCGAAGACGGCGACTCGGTGGTCGACGGCAAGATCGTCGACCGCGAGGGCAAGGAAGTGCCGGTGCACGCACCCGAGCACTGACTCCGTCTGACGCACCACGACGAGCCCGGTCGCCTCGACCGGGCTCGTCGTCTCGTCTTCACACCTTCGTGCCGACGACGATCGCCGACGCGTCCTCGACCGCGTCGATCGTCACATGCCAGAGACGAGTGGTGACCGTCGAGCCGGCAGCCGTGCGGTACTCCGGCACGTCGATCGCGAAGTCGCCGGCGTCGTCCTGCAGCAGCTCGGCCGGGATCTCCACGCCATCGCTGAACACGATCTGCAGGCCCCGAGGTCGTGACGCCAGATCCTTCGCGGGCAGCGGGGTGAGCAGGCGCGCACCTCGGTAGATGTGGGTGTTCGTCGCCTGCACGGACAGTCGGTCTTCCTCGAGCATCCTTCCTCCTGGTCTTCCGTCGTCATGATCCCTGCGATGTCTGCCACGATGCGGGACCGGTGGAGCCGGCGGCGTACTCGTCGAGCGGAGTCTCGCCGCGGGCCCAGGCCTCTCGCACCGGCTGGATGATGCGCCAGCACTCCTCAGCCTCGTCCGCGCGCACCGACAGGGCGACATCGCCGTCGAGAAGCTCGTCGAGCACCTCCTCGTACGAGCGCTGCTGGCCCACTCCGAGATCGGCCACGAGGTCCTCGTCGCGCAGCGCGAACGGGTCGTCGCCGCCGGTCACGTGCAGGCGCAGGTGCATCTCGTCCGGCCCCAGCGAGAACGTCAGCCGGCCGCCGTCGACCGGGAT
The DNA here is from genome assembly GCF_014084045.1 of Microbacterium esteraromaticum. Lineage (NCBI taxonomy): Bacteria > Bacillati > Actinomycetota > Actinomycetes > Micrococcales > Microbacteriaceae > Microbacterium > Microbacterium esteraromaticum. Next base: position 945,438 of record NZ_CP043732.1, on the reverse strand, counting down.
GCCGTTCAGCCCGGGCGGCACATGGCGCACCGGCTTGAAGGTCACCACGATCTCGGAGTGCTTGCGATCGAGGCCCTTGCCCGAGCGGAGGATGAAGGGCACCCCCGCCCAGCGGTCGTTCGCGACCTCGAAGACCACCTCGGCGAGGGTCTCGGTCCTGCGGACGTTGTCGACGCCCTCCTCGTCGCGGTACGAGGGCAGCTCGCGCGACCCGCCGCCCGCGATCCGCTGCGTGCCGGCGGTGTACTGCGCCCTCCGCGACGCCGTCGCGGGATCATCGCCCATCACGTGTGTGGCGCGCAGCACGGCGGCCTTCGCGTCGCGGAGGTCGCGCTCGTGCAGGGTCGCAGGTGGATCCATCGCGAGCAGTGCGAGCACCTGCAGCAGGTGGCTCTGGATCATGTCGATCATCGCGCCGGCCTTGTCGTAGTACCGCGCACGGCCCTCGAGCGCGACCGACTCGTCGAACCGGATCAGCACCCTCTCGATGTGCTCGGCCGACCACACCGGCTCCCAGATGCGATTCGCCAGGCGCACGCCGAGCAGGTTGAGCAGCGTCGAGCGGCCGAGGAAGTGGTCGACGCGGAAGATCTGCCTCTCAGGCACGAGGGCCAGCAGCTTCTCGTTGAGCGCGCGGGCGCTCGCCTCGTCCTGGCCGAACGGCTTCTCCATCGCGAGCACGGTGCCCTCCGGCAGGGTGAGCCCCGCCATCGCATCGATCGCCGCGGCGGTCACCGCCGGCGGCAGGGCGAAGTAGAGCACGGTCGACGGGTCCAGTGTCTCGACCAGGGATGCCACGACCGAGGCATCCGTCACATCGGCCCGCACGTAGTCGGCGACCTCGACGCGGTCCATGGCCTCGGGCTCGCTCGCGAACGCCTTCTCCACCGTGGATCGCCAGGTCTCGGCGTCCCACTCCTCGGTGCCCGACCCGCGCAGGATGACCCGGTGCTTCTGCTCATTGCACAGCAGCGACGCGAGCGAGGGCAGCAGCAGGCGCGAGGTCAGGTCGCCGGTGGCACCAAGGATGAACAGCGTTGTGGTCGTCGACATGACACCGACGGTAGTCGCCGCCGGAGCGAAAGCAACAGGGCGGAGTCGGCATGGCGCTCAGGGGACGGCGATGGCGCTCCATCGACGATCAGTTATCCACAGATGACCCCTCGGCATCTCATGCCGATCCGCCCGCATGACACCATGACCTCATGAGACGGCATCTGAGGTGGGTGGTGCTTCTGGTGAGCGCGCCGCTGGCCTATCTCGTGGCTGCGCTGCTGCACGTCTGGGCACGGGATGCGCAGTCGCGCAGCGAGGGAGTCGGCGCGGCGTGGCTGGTCTTCGGGCAGTTCCTGATCTCTTTGACGGCTCTCGTGGCGCCGATCGTGCTGATAATCCTGGCGATCATCGAGATGACGCGAGTGCACCGTCGTGCTCGCCGTGCACGGGGGAGGTTCACGCGATCCGAGCAGCAGCAGCTCGCGACCGCGCACAGCTCGGCAGCCGCGTGGGAGCATGCGAGAGCGGTGCGGTCGTCGATCATGGAGGGGCGGATGCCGCCTGCGCTGCACCAGCAATGGGACGTCGTTCCGTATGACAGGGAGATCTTCTTCGGGCACGTTCCGGTCACCTACGCCCGGTACTACGGGCAGGATGTCGCGTACCAGCAGTCCTCCACGATCGCGCTGGGGCGACCTGCGTTCGTCGTCGGAGCGCTCGCGGTGACAGCGATCGCGAACTCGGCCGCACGATCGAGCGCGGCGAAGCAGGCGGCACCGCAATGGCGCGAGTGGCAGAGCACCGGGGCGTACGTGACCTCGCATCGCATCGCTGTGCACGTCGGCGGGCAGTGGCTGTCGTTCGACTATGCGGCGATGACGGCGGTGTACCCAGAGGTCGCATCGCGCACACTGGTCTGCCAGTTCGCCTCGACCGCCCCCATGCTTCTGAGCGGTGACGGCGCCGTGCTCAGCGCCGTGATCGCCGTGGCGCAGGCATACGGTCTTGATGCGGCGCGAGATCATCCGGCCCTCGCGCCGCTGAACCAGCCGGCTGCCGAGCCGGCGCTGCCGCCGATCGGTCGGCCGCCCCGAGACTGAGTTCGCCGCAGCCGGCCTGTACGACGAGAGCGCCGCCCTGATCAGGACGGCGCTCTCGACGAGGGATGGCTGCGCTCAGGCGTTGGCGAGCAGCGTCTCGTCGATCGGGCGGCGAACGCGCGGTGCCGACTCACGCTCCTGCAGGACCTCGGGCAGGATGCCCGCGTCGCCGAGGTCGCCGAGGGCGATGACGGTGATCGGGGTGAAGCGCTCGCCGAGGCCGGTGACCTCACGCAGGTCGTCGGCGACGAAGCCGCTCATCTGGTGCACGACGAGGCCGTCGTGGTGAGCCTGCACCGAGAGGTGCGCGACAGACTGGCCGAGGTCGTAGACGGCGTGCGAGATCGGTGCGCCGTCTTCGGCGGTGGTCTCTGCGACCGCCACGATGAGCACTGCGGCGTTGCCGGCCCAGGCCTGGTTGAAGCCCATGAGGGCGGAGTGGATGCCGCGGTGCAGCTCGGTGCCGCGGCGGGCGACGATGAAGCGCCAGGGCTGCGAGTTGTTGGCGCTGGGGCTCCAGCGGGCTGCCTCGAGCGCGGAGGAGAGCTTGGCCTCGTCGATCGGGGTCTCGGCGTCGAAGGCGCGCGGGCTCCAGCGGTCGGCGAGCACCTCGAGGACAGGGTGCTCCGTCGGGGCGGCGCGGTCGATCACGGGCGTGCTCATCAGATGAGGCCTTTCGTTGTACGGCTGTTCACGGGCGGACCTCATCGTCCAGATTGCTCCAACGAGTCTATGCGAGCGCATATTCCCGCATCCCGGTTCTTTTCCGTCCTTCCGGTGAGAACTTGTGTTCCCGCACGAGACTTACGTTCCAGCACGAGACGGATGCCTGGAAGTACCGTCTCGTGCTGGAACGTACGTCTCACGGGCGGGGGCGGCGCGCCGGCGCGGCGCGCCGTCGTGCCGGCCGTCAGCCGCGCAGGGCCTCGGCGAGCTTCACGCGGCCGCCCATCCGCAGCAGCGAGTTCTCGTAGATCTTCGCTGCGATGAGGATCGCCGCGACGCACGACGCGATCAGGATCACGAGCGACAGGGCGCCTTCCCACCACTGCGCCTCGCCGACGAACATCCGCACGGGCATCGCCACGGGAGCCGAGAACGGAACGTACGACATGATCGTCAGCACCAGCGGGTTGTCGTTGAAGAAGATCACCAGGAAGTACGGCGCCATCACGAGCATCATGAGCGGCATGGTCGTCGAGCCGATGTCCTCCTGGCGGGACACCATCGACGCTGCCGCGGCGTACAGGGCAGCGAGCAGCACGAATCCGAACAGGAAGAACACCGCGAACCAGAGGATCGGCGCCCCGATGCCGCTCAGCACGTCCTCCTGGCCCGTCACGATCAGCCCGACGATCGCGATGACCGCGAGGGCGATGATCTGCCCCATGGCGAGCACCGTGTTGCCCAGCACCTTCCCTGCGAGCAGCGACCGCGTGGGGATCGCCGAGATGAGCAGCTCGACCACGCGGGTCTGCTTCTCCTCCACGACGCTCTGCGCGATGGTGCCTCCGAAGGTCGACGCAGCCATGAGGAAGACGATCCCGAATCCGAGTGCGACCAGATAGCGGAGCAGCGGATCGGTGCCCGCCGGCTGCAGCACCTCGACGGTGGGGGACTGCGACAGCATCATCATGAGATCCGACGGCGCGTTCTCCTTCGCGAGCACCACGAACCCGAACCCGCTCTCATCGCCCGGCACGAGGGCGGCCTCGACCTCGTCGCCGGTCACGAGCTTCTCGGCGGCGGCTCGGTCGGCGACCTCGTGCGCCTCGACCCCTGGCATTCCGTCGAGCACAGCCGAGGTCTCGGGGGTGACGGCGATGGCATCCGGAGTCGGGCTCTTGCTGGTGAATCCGCCGATCAGCACTCCGGCGAGGGCGATCAGCAGCAGGATGCCGGTGGCGATCACGAACGCGCGGCTGCGCAGCTTCGCGGTGATCTCACGTTCGGCGACGAGCCAGACGGCGCTGTTCATGCGATGACCTCCTTGAAGATCTGGGCGAGGGAGGGATGCTGGGGTGCGAAGCTCGACACGGCTCCGCGGTCCATGGCCTGACGCAGCACGCGCTGCGCGGTGTCGGGCGCGTCGACGTCGAACAGCGCCGACCCGCCCTCGAAGTCGACGACGGTCACACCGGGCTCGCTGCGCAGCCAGCCGGCGTCTGCACTGGAGTGCAGCTGGTATCGCAGGGTCGAGTGCGAGGCGCGCAGCTCGTCCCGGGATCCGGCGGCGCGGATCGTGCCCCCGGCGATGATGATCAGGTCGTCGCAGAGGCGCTCCACCACGTCGAGCTGGTGCGATGAGAAGAGGATCGCGGCGCCGGCCGAGGCCCGGCGCTGCAGCACCTCGGCGACGACGTCGACGGCCAGCGGATCGAGGCCCGAGAACGGCTCGTCGAGGATGAGAACCTGGGGGTCGTGCACGAGCGCGGCGGCGATCTGCGCACGCTGCTGGTTGCCCAGCGACAGCGCCTCGATCTTCTCGTTCAGGCGCTCGCCGAGCCCGAGCTCCTCGAGCAGCGCGGTGGCGCGGGTCGTGGCATCCGCCCGGCTGAAGCCGTGCAGGCGGGCGAGGTACACGACCTGCTCGAGCACCTTCATCTTCGGATACAGCCCGCGCTCCTCGGGCATGTACCCGAAGCGCTGCCGGTCGTCGGTCGTCGCCGGCCGGTCGCCCAGGGTCACGGTTCCGCCGTCGGCCCCGAGCACGCCGAGGATGATCCGCATGGTGGTCGTCTTGCCCGCGCCGTTGCCGCCGACGAACCCGGTCAGCCGCCCGGGGGCGACGTCGAACCGGATGCCGTCGAGCACCCTGCGCGAGCCGTAGCTCTTGGTGATGCCGTCGAGTCTGAGGAAGCTCATGCCATCACGCTAGGGAGCCGAGGCGGTGCGGGGCATCCCCCCTGCGGCTGATCCGGCGCATCCGCCGCGCGGCCTAGCGCCCGAGATGCAGTGCTGCGCGAACGACGAGACCCGCGACGAGAGCCCAGAAGGCGGCGCTGATGCCGAGCAGGGCGATCCCGGAGGCCGCGACGAGGAAGGTCACCACCGCAGGCATCCGCTCGCCGGGGTCGTCGATCGCCTGCTGCACCGCCGAGCCGAACGCGCCGAGCAGCGCCAGCCCTGCGACAGCGGGGATGACGGCCGCCGGTGCCATCAGCACCAGCGCCGCGAAGACGGCCGACAGGCCGCCGAGCACGATGTACGAGACACCGGTCGAGACGCCGGCGATCCACCTACGGGCGGGGTCGGGCTCCGCCTCGGGCGCAGCGGCGAGGGCCGCGCTGATCGCGGCGAGGTTGATCGCGTGGCCGCCGGCCGGAGCGCTGAGCGCGGTGCCGATGCCGGTGACGAGCATCGACGGGCGCCAGGGCACCTCGTATCCGAAGCTGCGCATCACGGCGATGCCGGGCACGTTCTGCGAGGCCATCGTCACGATGAACAGAGGCAGCGCGATGCCGACGATCGACCCGACGGTGAATGTCGGGGCGGTGAATGCGATGGCGGGCAGCAGCACGGCGGGATCGACGTCGGTCCCGGATGCAGCGATGCCGACCACAACCACGACCGTCGCGGTCACGAATGCCGCGGGCACCGCCCAGCGCGGGGCGAACCGCGTGACGATGAGCCAGGTGAGCACCACGGGGACGACGCCCCAAGGGTTGGCGACGATGCCGGTGACCGGGGCGAGGCACAGCGGCAGCAGGACCCCGGCCAGCATGGCCTGCGCGATCGACGGCGGGATCGCGGCGATCAGCGTGCCGAGGCGCGGGACGAGGGCGGTGAGCAGGATGAGCGCCGCGACGACGAGGAAGGCGCCGACCGCCGCTGGCCAGCCGCCGTCGACGACGCTGACCGCGGCGAGGAGCGCCGCGCCGGGGGTCGACCAGGCCGATGTGATCGGCATGCGGTACCGCCAGGCGAGGATGATGCACGCGGCGCCCATCGTCAGGCTGAGCGCCAGCAGGCCGCTGGCCGCCTGCGCGGGGGTCGCGCCGACCGCGTCGAGTCCGGTGAGGACGACGGCGAACGAGCTGGTGAACCCGACGAGGGCCGTGACGACGCCGGCGGTGATCGGGCGGGTCGCGGGGGCGGGACCGGATGCCCGGGCGACGGCGCTCATCGAGTGAGCCCGTGGCGGTGGGCCAGCACGATCGCCTGCACCCGGTCGCGTGCGCCGAGCTTCTGCAGGACGCGCGACACGTGCGTCTTCACGGTCGCCTCGCCGATGAAGAGCGCGCCGGCGATCTCGGCATTGCTGCGTGCATCGGCCATCAGGGCGAGCACCTCGGATTCCCGGTCGGTCAGCGGCTCGGCGAGGATGCCGCCCTGAACGACGGCGGGCGCGAGGTCTCGACGCTCGTCCGCAATCCCCGAACCGGGCGGGTGCGGCGAAGGGCGCGCAGCGACAGGCGGCGCCGAGAACCGTGCGAGCACCCGCCTGGTCACCTCCGGAGCCAGTATCCCGTCGCCTGCGGCGAGGGCTCTCACGGCCGTGATCAGCTCCTCGGGTCCGGCGTTCTTCAGCAGGAAGCCCCCGGCCCCGGCATCCAGCGCCTGGAAGAGGTACTCGTCGCGGTCGAACGTGGTGACGATGGCGACCGATGCCGTGACCGAGGGATCCGCGACGATGCGCCGCGTGGCCTCGATGCCGTCCATGTCCGGCATCTGCACGTCCATGGTGATGACGTCGGGTTGCAGCTCGGCGGCGAGGGACACGCCCTCGGCACCGGTGGCTGCCTCTGCGACCACCTCGATGTCGGGCTGCGTGCCGAGGATCGCACGGAACCCTGCGCGCAGCATCGCGTGGTCGTCGACGAGCAGCACCCGGATCATCGTGCGACTCCCTCGGAGCGGGCATGTGCGGTCGGCACGGTGGCCCTCCTCGGCGACGGAGCCTGGGTGGGTACGGAGACCCGCACGCGGAAGCCGCCCTGCGGGCGCGGCTGCAGCTCGATCTCACCGCCCGATGCCAGAGCGCGCTCGCGCATGCCCAGCTGGCCAAGCCCCGGCCGCAGCACGCCGACCGTGCGGCCGCTGTTCACGATCTCGAGCTCGACGGCATCCGAGGTCCAGCGCAGCCGCACATCTGCACTCGCCCCTGAGCCCGCGTGCCGGCGGGCGTTGGTGAGTGCCTCCTGCGCGATGCGGTAGAGGTTGACCTCGACGGTCGACGGCACGGGAACGGGGTCGCCGATCACGGTGAAGTCGGTGGGCAGGCCGGCATCACGTGACGCCCGTGCGAGCTGCTCGATGTCGGCGATCCCGACCGACGAGGACTCGTCGGGCCCGCCGTCGCCCGGTTCGCGCAGCGTCTCGAGCAGCTGGCGGAAGTCGCCGATGGCCTCCCGCGATGCCTCCTCGACGCCGGCCAGCATGCGCTTGGCCTCGTCGGGGTCGCGGTCGATCACGAGCCGCGCGGCTCCGGCCTGCACGCCCATCACCGACACGTGGTGCGCCACGACGTCGTGCAGCTCTCGGGCGATCCGCACCCTGTCGAGGGTGACGGCCTGTGCCGCCGCGAGCTCGCGCGCGGCCTCGAGCTCCCGAGTGCGCTGCTCGAGAGCGAAGCGCTGCGCGGCGGCGTGCCACGAGCGCTCGCCGAAGTAGTAGGCGCCGCCGAAGTACAGCACGTTCACCAGCAGCTGGATCATCATGAACGCCACGTACGGCGACAGGAACCCGGCCGCGACGTCGGCCTCGCCGGCCTCGTCGATCGCATCGCGGTACATCACGATGATCAGCCAGATGAACATGCCGAGGATGATCCCGGCGCGCACCAGGAACGCCCGCCGGCGGTCGTTCATCCACGCGCCGACGGTGTACAGGGCCACGAACACCGCGATGTTGACGGCGTACAGCTCTGGTACCCGCAGCGTGACGCTGATGAACATCACGATGGCGATGACGACCGCGACCTGAGCGGGGTATCGCCGCCGCACGATCAGCGGCGCCGAGATGCCGGCCACCACCAGCAGCGCCCACCACAGCGGCGCCTGCTCGTCGCCGTAGACGCCGGCGATGCTCGACAGTGCCGCGCTGATCACCCCGCCGATGAGCATGACCACCGCGAGCAGCGCGTCCTGCCGCAGGTCGCGGTCGGTCGGCGTGCGGATGAAGACGGCGGACTCGGGCATCCATCCACCGTAGGGCGGAGCGCGGCCGGCGCGCATCCGCCGCGAGGGGGAGCAGCCGGCGCTGACGCGGCGCCACCACCGCTGAGGGCGCACGAGACGTGCATGCGAGAATCGAGCGTGACCGACCCGCGTCCGCGCCTCGCACCCCTCTATCTCGCCGGTTTCACGACCGCATTCGGCGCGCACGGCATCGCCGCGGCCCTCGGCGCCGAGACGGAGGACATCGGCTGGACGCTGCTCGCGCTCGGGCTGACCCTGGCGCTGTACGACCTCGCCGAGGTGCTGCTCAAGCCGCTGTTCGGGGCGCTCAGCGACCGCGTCGGCGTGCGCCCGGTGATCGTCGGCGGTCTGCTCGCGTTCACCGCGTTCTCGGCGCTCGGCGCGCTCATGCCAGGCACCGTCGGGCTGATCATCGCCCGGTTCGGGCAGGGGGCGGCGGCCTCGGCTTTCTCGCCCGCGTCGTCGGCGGCGGTCGCTCGGCTCACCGACGGGACCTCACGCGGCCGGTACTTCGGCCGCTATGGATCGTGGAAGAGCCTCGGCTACGCACTCGGGCCGCTCATCGGCGCCGTCCTCGTCGTGTGGGGAGGGCTGCCCGCGCTGTTCTGGGCACTCGCCGCGATCGGCCTGGCCGCAGCCGGCTGGGTGCTCATCGCCGTTCCCCGGGTGCCGGTGCTGCCCCGCACGCGGGTCACGCTCGCCGACTTGGGGCGCGAGCTCACCGCGCCGGGGTTCGTCGTTCCCACCCTCGTGCTCGCGGCGACCACCGGCGCGCTCGCCGTCGCGGTCGGCTTCCTGCCGCTGCTCGCCCGCCAGGCGGGGGCCGGAACGGTCGGGAGCATGGCCCTGGTGACGGTCCTCGCGGTGACATCCGCCGTCGTGCAGCCGCTGGTCGGGGCACAGCACGACCGCGGTCGCATCTCGGTGCGCCTCGGGACCATCGGAGGGCTTGCTCTGATCGCGGCCGGGATCGGCGTCGCGGGCGCGGTGTCGCTTGACCCGGCTGCCCTTCCTGCCGCGCTCCCGGGCCTGGTCGCCACGGCGGTGCTCGTCGGCGTCGGGGTCGGCTCGGCCACGCCCGTCGCCTTCTCGCACCTCGCGGCCTCCACCCCGGAGGAGCGGACGGGCCGCACGATGGGCTCGGCCGAGCTCGGGCGTGAGCTGGGCGACGCCGGGGGTCCGCTGATCGCAGGTGCGGTGGGCACGGCATCCGTCGCGGGGGCCGGGCTGCTGGTCGTCGCCGCCCTCACCGCCGCGGCGGGGGCGCTCGCCGCACGGGGGCTCCGCCATCGCTGACTCCCACCGCGCCGGGGATGCCACGTCATCTGATCCGCACACGCTCGTCGCCCCTGCCTGTCGTCCTCGCCCCGCCTCATCGACGTCGCTCAGCCGGGGCCGCGGCGCTCGGCAGGGGCGAGAACGCGCTCGACCCGATCGGCCGGATCGCGCGCTTGCTATTGACAAGCAAGGTTGTTTTTTGCAAGTATGACTTTTGCGGCACGGCGATCGCCGTAGCCCGACCGTTCTGACAAAGGAGTCATCGTGACCAAGATCTTCGTCAACCTCCCGACCGCCGATCTCGAGCGCAGCAAGGCGTTCTACACGGCGCTGGGATGCGACATCAACCCGCTCTTCACCGACGAGAACGCCGCCTGCATCGTGTGGAGCGACGATGTGTTCTTCATGGTGCTGACCCGCGAGTACTTCGGCACCTTCACCGACAAGCAGGTCGGCGACCCGTCGACCACCGCGCAGGCGCTCATCGCGATCAGCCGAGACTCCCGCGAGCACGTCGACGAGACCCTCAGCAGGGGTATCGCCGCGGGCGGGCGCGAGCCGAAGGACGCGCAGGACTACGGCTTCATGTACTCGCGCGACCTGGAGGACCCGGACGGCAACATCCTGGAGTTCCTCTACATGAGCGAAGAGGCCGCCGAGCAGGGGCCCGAGGCGTTCATGGCCGAGCAGGGCGGCGCGTCGGCCTGAGATGGCTGCACGCAGCTACGGGCAGTACTGCGGGGTCACGACGGCCGTCGAGCTGATCGGCGAACGGTGGGCGCTGCTCATCGTTCGCGATCTGCTCGTCGGTCCACGCCGATACACCGACCTCAAGCAGGGACTGCCCAGGATCCCCACGAACATCCTGTCCACGCGGCTCAAGGAGCTGCAGGAGGGCGGGGTGGTGCGCCGTGTGCCGCTGATGAACTGCGGGCTGGTGTACGAGCTCACGTCATACGGGCGGGCGCTCGAGCCGATCATGCTCGCGATCGGCCGGTGGGGGTTCCAGGCCATGGGCGATCCGCAGCCGGACGATGTCGTCACCCCCGACTCACTGACGATGGCGCTGCGAACGTCGTTCCAGGCGGACGCCGCCTCTGACCTCGACGTCGAACTGCACGTCGGCGATGTCGCGCTGCGGGTGCAGGTCGCGGGCGCCTCGCTGCAGGTGACGCAGATCGCGCCCGCCGCTCCTCCGGCCGGCGGCACGCCGCCCGTCGGGGATGCGGATGCCGTGCTCGTGGCGGGGCCCGGCATCCGGCTGCTGATCGCCGGCGCCGTCACGCCGGCGCAGGCGATCGAGAACGACATCGTCGCCGTGGTGCGCGGCGACGAGCGGCAGCTGGATGCCTTCGCCGCCGCCTTCCATATCGCACCGCTCACAACGCACGAACCGTCCGAGCTGCAAGGGAGCACATCATGACCGGACGCATCATCATCGACCTGTTCACCACCCTCGACGGCGTCGCCCAGGCGCCGGGCGGCCCGGAGGAGGACCCGACCGACGGGTTCGCGTTCGGCGGGTGGCAGGCGCCGCTGCCGAGCGAGGCCGTCGGACGCAGCGTCAGCGAGGGCATGCAGACCCTCGACGCCCTTCTGCTGGGTCGCCGGACCTACGACATCTTCGCCGGCTACTGGCCGCAGCACACCGACGGCCCCGAGGGGTGGATCGGTCAGCTGTTCGACCGCGTGCCCAAGTACGTGGCGTCGCGCGACACCGCGCTCAGGCTCGACTGGCAGGGCTCGACCCGTGTCGGCGACGACCTGCGCGCAGAGATCGAGCTGCTGCGCGAGAGGCACCGCGACGTGCACGTGATCGGCAGCGTCGATCTCGCGCAGACCCTTCTCGCCGAGCAGCTGTACGACGAGCTGCAGCTGTGGGTGTACCCGGTCGTGCTCGGCCAGGGCAAGAAGGTCTTCCCCGACGGCGCCGCCCCGCACAACATGCGCCTGCTGAGCGCTGAGACCGGCGACGGCGGCACCCTCCTGCTGCGGTACGCGCCCGAGCCGGGCGAGGTGCAGACGGGCACGATGGGGTCGTAGCCGGCGAGTCGTGGGTGCGTTCCGCAGGTACCCGCCGGCGCGCACCGGCCGAAGGCATCCCTGAAAGCCGGGCTCAGCCCCCGAGCATCCGCTCGATCACCGAGGCGACGCCGTCATCGGCGTTCGTCACGGTGACCTCGTCGGCGGCATCCCGCACGACGTCGATCGCGTTCGCCATCGCGACGCCGCGGCCCGCCCACTGCAGCATCTCCAGGTCGTTCAGGGCGTCGCCGAAGGCGAGCACCTCGCCGGCCTCGATGCGGAGACGCTGACAGACCTGGGCGAGTCCTGTCGCCTTCGTCACACCCTGCGCCATCACCTCGACGAACGGCGCACCCGACAGCGTCGCAGCGAACCCGGTCAGTCCGAGAGCCTGCAGCGCAGCGAAGATGTCGTCGATCGGAACCGACGCGTGCCTGATCACGAGCTTCAGGCTCGGAGAGCCGAGCACCTCGTCCAGGGCGACGCCGCCCATCGTGCGGGGATCGCGCTTGTGGTCGCTCTGCTGCGCGATCTCGGCGTAGCCGTGCTGGGCCACGAAGACCTCTCCCGCGTCGCGCACGCTGGCGAAGAGGAGGTCGGGGATGCTCGCGAGCAGCGCCTGGGCGAGCTCGGCCTGCACGGCGGCGGGGATCTCCTCCGCGAACAGCTGCTCGCCTGTCGTCAGATGGAGGCCGTACGCGCCGTTCCCGCACAGCGCCCACGAGTCGAAGCCGGCCTGCTCGGCTATCGGCCGCAGCCCGATCGGCTGACGGGCGGTCACGGGGATCGTCGCGATCCCGGCATCCCGAGCGGCGTCGAGAGCCGCCCGCGTGCGCGGCGAGATCCTGCCCGAGTCGTCGAGCAGAGTTCCGTCGAGATCGGTCGCGATCAGCCGGATGCCGTCGGTGCCTGTCACGCGAAGATCATCGGCATGTCGCCGTCGTCGTCACCGCCGAAGTCGAGATCGACCACGACGGGCACGTGGTCGCTGGGCTGCTCGCCCTTGCGCTCGTTGCGGTGGATCGACGCTCCCGTGACGGCATCGGCGAAGGGCTTGGAGCCCAGCACGAAGTCGATCCGGATGCCCTCGTTGCGGGGGAACTTGAGTCGCTGGTAGTCCCAGTAGGTGAATCCCTCGGGGATCAGCGGGCGCACGACGTCGGTCACGCCGGCGGACTCCAGCGCGAAGAAGGCCTCGCGCTCGGGCGGTGACACATGCGTCGAGAAGCCCTGCACGATCGCCGGGTCGCCGTTGTCGTGGTCGAACGGGATGATGTTGAAGTCGCCGACGAGGGCAAGCGGCAGATTCGGGTCTGCGGCGAGCTCGGCCGCAGTGGCGGTGCGCAGCGCCTCGAGCCAGTGCAGCTTGTAGTGGTAGTGCTCGTCGTTCAGCGAGCGGCCGTTGGGCACGTACAGGCTCCACACCCGCACGCCGTCGACGATCACGCCCAGCGCGCGCGCCTCGAGCGGTGCGTCAGGACCCTCGTGCCCCTTGGCGAAGCCGGGCTGACCAGCGAACGACGTGCGCACATCGGTCATGGGCAGCCGGCTCGCGATCGCGACGCCGTTCCACTGGTTGAACCCGTGCACCTCGACCTGATAGCCGGCCTCTTCGAACGGCTCGTAGGGGAACTGCTCGGGCTTGCACTTGATCTCCTGGAACGCGAGCACGTCGACGTCTTCGCGGACCGCGAAGTCGACGGCGCGCGAGACGCGGGTGCGGATCGAGTTGATGTTCCAGGTGGCCAGACGCATGAGTCCAAGCCTATTCGGGGCGACGGACGTCAGCGCTCGGCAGGGTCTCCCGTGCCGATCAGCACGCCGCGGGCGAGCGTGTGGAAGTGCCGGTTGAAGCCGAGCACCGCCGGGGTCGCCCCCGCCTCGAGATCGAGGCGGTCGACGTCGAGCGCGTCGACGACGAAGAAGTAGCGGTGGATGCCGGTGCCGGCCGGGGGCGCCGCGCCTATGAAGCGCTCCTTGCGGGCCTCGTTCGGGAGGACGACGGCGCCGTGCGGCAGGTTCGACGAGGTGCCGTCGCCGCTGTCGAGGCGACGCACGTCGGGCGGAAGGTTGTACGCGGCCCAGTGCCAGAAGCCCGAGCCGGTCGGTGCGTCGGGGTCGAAGCACGAGACGGCGAAGCTGAGAGTTCCGGCAGGAGGGTCCGACCACTCGAGCGTCGGGTGCCGGTCTTCACCCGCCCGATCCGACGACCACGCGAAGCCGGGCAGCGGCCCGCCGGCGGCGAAGTCAGGGCTTGTGAGCTCGAGCGGCGCCACCGGGCGCAGCTCGGCGAGTTCGGCGTAGGGATCGAATGAGAACATGGGTGACCTCCTCGTCCCACGGTAGGCGAGCTGCGGGCATCCGGCTAGGCGGTCGACGGCGGACGGCGAATACACTGGATGCCGTGACCACCCTCGCCGAAGACCGCCAGGCCCTGCTAGACCTCATCAAGGACGAGGCCGTGTTCCACGGCGACTTCACCCTGTCGAGCGGCAAGAAGGCGACCTACTACGTCGACATGCGCAAGCTCACGCTCGACCACAGGGCCGCCCCGGCGATCGGGCGCATCATGCTCGACCTCATCAAGGACCACGACGTCGCCGCGGTCGGAGGTCTGACGCTCGGCGCCGACCCGATCGCGAACTCCGTCATGCACGCATCCGTGGCATCCGCACGCCCGCTCGACGCCTTCGTCGTGCGCAAGGAGCCGAAGGATCACGGCCGCGGCCGCCAGGTCGAGGGCGCCGACATCGCAGGCAAGCGTGTGATCGTGCTCGAAGACACCTCGACCACCGGTCAGTCCGCGCTGAAGGCCGTCGAGGTGCTGCGCCGCGAAGGCGCGGAGGTCGTCGCCGTGGCCGTGATCGTCGATCGCAAGACCGGCGCGCAGGCCGCCATCGAGGCCGAGGGCCTGCAGTGGCTCGCGGCCTACGACCTCGACGACCTGGGTCTCGACCCGCAGTAGCCCTGGGTCTCGACCCGCAGTAGCCCTGGGTCTCGACCCCTTCCCACGGTCTCGGCGCCGATGCGCATCGGCCCGGCAGGGTGTCAGGGGCGCTTGCCCACCGCGGCGTCGGCGACCAGCTTCGCGATGCGGGATGCCCTGGTCTCGGCGCGCTTGGCGGTCGCGATATTCGTGAGGCCGAGCTTCTTCACCGACTTGGGGAAGGCGTCCCAGTTCGCGCGCGCGGCGGGCACGGCATCCAGTGCCTCGGCGAGGTCGTCCGGCTCGATGCCGGCCTCTGGGCCGTCGAGCATCGTCCACGACCCGTCGGCCTTCGCCGCCTCGATCACCCGGAGGCCGGCGGGAGCCATCAGCCCCTCCGCCTCGAGCTCGGCGAGCCTGGCCTTGTTGGTCGCCGCCCAGCCGCTGCCGCGGCGGCGCGGCGAGAACCACTGTCCGACGGTGGTGTCGTCGAAGGTGCGCACCGGTCCGTCGATCCAGCCGAAGCAGAGCGCCTGACGCACGGCGTCCTCATACGAGACGCCGTCCTGTGCGGTGCGGCGAACATGCAGCAGCCACACTCCGCCGGTGCGTGCGTGGTTCGCCTCGAGCCATGCGCGCCAGGTGGCGGCATCCGCGGCCGAGATGCGCTCGCCCTCGTCGAGAGCGCCCATCAGCGCGTGCGCCCTCGGGGTGTGTCGTCGTCGTCCCACGGGCCCTCGTACCACTCGCCGCGGTTGTCACGGCGGGGCCGCTTGAGCAGCTGGATCGTGACGAGCGTCAGCGACGCGAGGCCGATGCTGATCAGCACAAGGAACAGCATGTCGCTCTGATTCATCGTGTTGCCTCCGTGCCCAGCCTAGGTGCGTGGGCGGCGCTGTGGCTAAGGCGACGGGGTCTCGCGGACGAACTGCGGGTCGCCGGGGGTGATGCCGAAGAACAGCGGGTCGGTCGGGGACTCGGTGTCGACGGGCAGATAGCCGTCACCGAGATAGACGCCGCCGAAGAGTCTCTCGCTCAGCTCTGCGCGATCGCCTGGCCAGCAGGCGGTCCGGGCCGAGATCAGCACGTCCCCGGTCTTGCCGATCTCGATCAGCAGCAGCTCGAAATCGCCCTCGTCCCTGACCTTCACCTGGATGAGCTGCCCCTCCTGGCTGTCGCTGCCGAGAGTCCCTCGCGACGGGGTCATCCCCTTGTCGTTCAGGAAGGATTCGACGGTGTCTGCATATTCCACACGCTGGGCGGCATCGAGCTGAACCGCGCGATCGAGGCGGAACTGATAGGTGCCTGGCCCGTCGCACTCGGAGGGCTGCATGCCGTAGGAACCGAGTTGCCCGATCCGCCACGGCTGCGTCGAGAGTGAGGACTGCAGTTCGTTGACGAACCCGCGATAGCGGAGGTAGTTGCTCTCTGCTTCGGCGTAGAGCGCCTCCCCCGAAGGGACGGCGGGGGTGCATGCGGTCATGGTGGTCGCTCCGATCGCCAGCACGAGGGTCGCGATCGCTCGTCGAATCCGTGCGGATGGTTCTGCCGGGGGCTGTGCCTGCCGTCTCATCAGCTGGTCTCCAGAGGCTCGCCGTGGCTGATGATGTTGGCGATGTTCGCGAACGACTCGCTGCCTCGCTCGAGGTAGCCGCCGTCGTTCACGACGGATCCGATGGGCAGATTCGCCTCGGAGTGCGTGCCGTGGCCCGGGGTGTAGTCCAGGTACGTGCCGTCTGCGAGGAGGCCGCCATCGCTTTCGAACACTGTCGCATCCGGCAGGGAACCGCGTACGAATGCGCGATCACGGTCGTGGTGGCCGACGCCGGAGCGGCGAGGTCGAGTCCCCGGAGTGCGTTCGTGAGGGTCTCGGCGCGAGAAGCGCGATGCTGTAGTCCTGGGTCATCCGAATCCCCCCGATTCTGCGATCAGCCTAGGGGATGACGGGGATCGGAAGAGATGGGGTGACCTCCCCATCGGCGCGGATCCGCACGGCTCTCAGATGCTGAGCCAGACGGCGTCCGCGGCTCCGTCCGGCAGCCCGGCGGGGGTCGTGATCTCCGCGCCGACGCTCACTCCGGCATCCTCCAGCTGCTGCAGCAGGTCGGGGTCCCGGTCGCTCACCCGCAGCACGCGGCCCGTGTGCCCGGCGGGGGCCTCGCCGAGGAGCACGAACGGCTCGCGAACCACGTCGCCGTTCGCATCCGGGATCGCATCGCCGTGCGGATCGAAGCGGGGGCGGCCGAGTCGCTCGTCGATGGCATCCAGCAGCCGATCGCTGATCGTGTGCTCGAGCACCTCCGCCTCGTCGTGCACCTCATGCCAGGCGTAGCCGAACTCGCGCACCAGCCATGTCTCGATCAGCCGGTGGCGGCGCAGCATCTGCAGGGCGCGGTCGCGCCCTGCTTCCGTGAGCTTTACGGCCCCGTACGGCACATGCGAGACGAGACCGGCGGCGGCGAGCTTCTTGACCATCTCGGTGACGCTCGACGGCGCGATGCCCAGGGCCGTGGCGAGCTGCGACGGAGTGATGGGCGCGTCCTGCCACTCGGTGTGCGCGTACACCGTCTTGAGGTAGTCGTCGTAGGCGGGCGATGCCATGATCAGCTCACGATGAAGAGCATCCGGAAGGCGGCGTTGCCCGCGAAGAAGAGGATCGCGAAGCCCGCGATCGCGGCGAGCAGCGAGAGGCGACCGTCGTAGTCGTTCACGCCGCGGGTGCCGATGGCGCGCGCCCGGAACGCCAGGAAGAGGGTCAGTGCTCCGAGCCCGAGCTGAACCCAGGGCCCGCCGGCGGGCAGCAGGCCCGGCAGTGCGAGCAGCAGCACGCCCAGCGCACCCGTGCCCAGCGCGAACCAGGTGCTCAGCCGCATCGCGCGGCGGGCTTCGGAGTCGTCGCGGTGCTTCTTCACGGGGGAGGAGGGCATGGCGTCGAGCCTACCCGGGGGTCGTGCGCTCTTCTCTTCTGCGTCGAGAGCACGGGACTGCGTCGAGAGCACGGGACCTCGCCGAGTGCACGGGACTGCGTCGAGAGCACGGGACCTCGCCGAGTGCACTGCTTGTTCACGCGAATCTCTCGTGCACTCGGCGCGCGAAGCCGCAGGTCGCGATCACCCGCCGGTGGCGACCAGCCAGAGCAGCACGGCGTTGAGGGTGATCAGCAGCGTGGCGAAGACGATGCCGAGCACCGTCGTCACGCGCCGGTTCGCGTGCTCGCCCAGCGTGCGGCGCTGCGCGGTGAGCGCGACCAGAGGGACGAGAGCGAACGGGATTCCGAACGACAGCACCACCTGGCTGAGCACGAGCGCCAGGGTCGGGTCGAACCCGACGCCGAGGATGACGAGTGCCGGGATGAGGGTGACCAGCCGCCGAGCGAGGGCAGGGACGCGGACGGTCAGCAGACCGTGCATGATCTCGGCTCCGGCGTAGGCGCCGACCGAGGTCGACGCGAGACCGGATGCCAGGAGACCGATCGCGAACAGGGTGCCGATGATCGGCCCGAGGCTGGAGTTGATCGCGGCATGCGCTCCCTCGAGCGAGTCGGTGCCCTCGACCCCGGCGAGGTTCGCCGCTGCGAGCAGCAGGATCGCGAGATTGACCGAGCCGGCGATCACCATCGCGATGGTGACGTCCCAGCGGGTGATGGTGAGCAGCATCCGGATGCTCGGAAGCCGCGACCCCTCCTCCGACCCGAACCGGTCGCGCGTCAGCGCGCTGTGCGCGTAGATCGCGTGCGGCATCACCGTCGCCCCGAGGATGGATGCCGCAAGGAGCACCGAGCCGCTGTCGGCGAACCGCGGCAGCAGGCCGCCGACGACGCCCGCGGGGTCGGGCGGTGCGACGAAGAGGCCGGCGATGAAGCCGATCACGATGATCGCCATCAGTCCGATGATGACGAACTCGAAGTGCCGTGGGCCCCGGCGGGTCTGGACGGCGAGCAGGACGATCGAGACGGCACCGGTGATGATCCCGCCGAGCAGCAGCGGGATGCCGAAGAGCAGGTTCAGCGCAACGGCTCCGCCGAGCACCTCGGCGATGTCGGTGGCCATCGCGACGAGCTCGGCCTGCAGCCAGTACGCGCGTCTGGCCCAGCGATTGCGGATGCGGGTGCCGAGCACCTCGGGCAGGCTGCGGCCGGTCACGATGCCGAGCTTCGCCGAGAGGTACTGGATCAGCCATGCCATCACGTTGCCGGCGATGACGACCCACACGAGCAGGTAGCCGTAGCGGGCGCCGGCGGTCATGTTGCTCGCCACATTGCCCGGATCGAGGTACGCGACGCCGGCGACGAGGGCGGGTCCGAGCAGCCAGGCGCTGCGCCACAGGGAGCGCGCCGGGCGCCGTGCGGGCAGTGCGGACGCGGCCATCACAGATTTAGGCATGCCGAAAAGTCTACTCCGGACTATTTCGGCGTGCCTAAATTCTGCTCACGCAACGACATCGTCACCCTCGCCGCGGGAAGGGGAGCGCCGGGGGCGGGTGGTGGTGGCGGGGCTACGCTGGATAGTGATGGAAGAGACGGGCTCAGCGGCGCAGCCGGGATACGGCGTGGGCCCGTGGCCGGGGGAGTGGCCGACCGAAGAGCACTACGACCCCGAGCTGCTCGCGCACGGCGACACCCGCAACGTCATCGACCGGTACCGGTACTGGCGGATGGATGCCATCGTCGCCGACCTCGACACCCAGAGGCACCCGTTCCACGTGGCCATCGAGAACTGGCAGCACGACATGAACATCGGCTCGATCGTGCGCAGCGCCAATGCATTTCTCGCCGACACGGTGCACATCATCGGACGCCGCCGCTGGAACAAGCGCGGCGCCATGGTGACCGACCGGTACCAGCACGTCGTGCATCATCCCGATGTCGAGACGTTCGCCGCGTGGGCGGCGAAGGAGGGCATCCCGATCATCGCCGTCGACAACGTCGGCGAGGCGGTGCCGGTCGACCGCGCGGAGCTGCCCGAGCGCTGCGTGCTGCTGTTCGGGCAGGAGGGGCCCGGCCTGTCGGAGGAGGCGCTGGCCGCGGCGGCCGGTCACATCGAGATCACCCAGTACGGCTCGACCCGCTCGATCAATGCGAGCGCGGCGGCCGCGGTCGTGATGTACGAGTGGTGCCGTCGGCACGCCTGATCGAGGGCTCGGCGACTCGCCATTCCACTGAGACGCAGTCTCGCGTAAAGTGGGTCTGAGTCTCACCCGAATGGAGTGCATCATGGCATCCGACTACGTCCCCCCGGTCGACGACTACCGCTTCCTCTTCGGCGAGGCGTTCGGCCTCGACCTGCCCGCGAGGGCGACGGGCGGCGCGTTCACGGCCGAGGACGCCACCGAGATCATCGCGGGTGCCGGCGAGTTCGCGGCATCCGTCCTGGCGCCGCTCGAGACCAGCGGCGACCGCGAGGGCGCGCGCATCGAAGACGGCCAGGTGCACCTTCCCGCCGGGTTCGCCGGGGCCTACCAGGCGTTCGTCGAAGCCGGCTGGGTCAGCGCCGAGGCGCCCGAGTCCGCCGGGGGCGACGGCCTGCCAGGGTCGATTCGAGCGGGCCTCGGCGAGATCTGGAACGCGTCCAACGCGGCCTTCGCGCTGTGCTGGCTGCTGACTGCTGGTCAGATCCATGCGCTCGACGCCGCGGCATCCGACGAGCTGCGCCAGACGTACCTGACCAAGCTCGTGTCAGGCGAGTGGACGGGAACGATGAATCTCACCGAGCCCGACGCCGGCACCGACCTGGGCGCGATCCGCACGATCGCCACCCCGCGCGCCGACGGGTCGTGGGGCATCAGCGGCCAGAAGATCTTCATCACCTGGGGCGACCACGACGTGGCCTCGAACATCGTCCACCTCGTGCTCGCTCGCACGCCCGACGCGCCTGCCGGGGCGAAGGGCCTGTCGCTGTTCGTCGTGCCGAAGTTCATGCCGGACGCAGCCGGAGAGCCGGGGGAGCGCAACGCCGTCACCACGGTGGCACTCGAGCACAAGCTCGGCATCCACGGCAGCCCCACCTGCGTGCTCGCCTACGATGACGCGACCGGATACCTCGTCGGCGAGATCGGCGGCGGGCTCGCGGGCATGTTCGTCATGATGAACTCGGCGCGCGCGGGCATGGGCTTCCAGGCCACCGGCATCTCCGACCGCGCCTATCAGCAGGCCGTCGCGTACGCCGACGAGCGTCGCCAGGGCGCCGTGCTCGATCGCCCGGCCGGCGCGCCGATCGCCGAGCACCCGGACGTCCGCCGACTGCTGCTGTCGATGCAGAGCCGTCTGTTCGCGATGCGCGCCCTGGGTGTGTACCTCGGCGACCTGTTCGATCGGGCCTCGACGGACGGCACGGGTGCGCTGGCAGAGTTCTTCGTGCCGATCCTCAAGGGCTGGGCCACCGAGGATGCGGTCGCGCTCACCAGCGACGCGATCCAGGTGCACGGCGGCATGGGCTTCATCGAGGAGACCGGCGTCGCGCAGCACTACCGCGATGCCCGGATCATGCCGATCTACGAGGGCACCACGGCCATCCAGTCGAACGACCTCATCGGCCGCAAGTTGATCCGCGACGGCGGCGCGACGGCCGAGACGCTCTTCTCCTCGATCCTGTCGACGGCCGAGGAGCTGCGCGGACTCGAGAGCGAGGTCGCCACGCGCACGGCCGAGCGTCTGGGGCGCGCGGTCGACTCGGCGCGCCGCGCCACGGCATCCGTCGTCGGCTTCGGTGCCACCCGCGACGCCTACGGCGTCAGCGTGCCCTACCTCATGCTGCTCGGAACGCTCGCCGGCGGATGGATGCACGGTCTCGCGGTCGCCGCGGTGCTGCGCCACTCGACGCCGGATGCCTCTGACCACGCCCGTCTGGTGTCTGCCGACTTCTACGGCGCGCACCACCTGCCGCGAGTGCACATGCTGGCCGAGACGGTGGCCGCGGGCGAGGTGGCCTGACCTCGGGCCGTCCCTCTCGCCGACACCCCCAGGTATCGCCGAGACCCCTAGATATGAACGTCCGCAGGTGGGGGTCTCGGCAGCAGGTGGGGGTCTCGGGGCGGGCGCGGGTCAGGCGCCCGTGCGGGTCCAGTCGTCGGTGCGCACGCGCCAGCTGAGCGTGCCGAGTCGCGCGAGCAGGTAGACGCCGAAGAACGCGGCGGCGAGCCAGACCAGGCCGGCGACGCCGTCGACGCCGGTGGCGGTGATGATCCACAGGGCGGGAAGGAACGGCACGAGGTTCAGCAGCCCGGCGATCGCGAGGTAGCGGGAGTCGTTCGCGCCCATCAGCACGCCGTCGAGAACGAAGACGATTCCGGCGATGGGCTGTGCGGCGGCCAGCACGAGGAATGCGGGCTGCACCAGCGCGCCGATCTCGGCGTCGCCGGTGAAGACGACGCCCAGCACAGGCGAGAAGACGGCGATGACGGCGCCGACGATGACACCGAACCAGAGCCCCCACGCCACGGTGCGGCGCAGCACGCGGTGCACCTGGTCGATGTCGCCCGAGCCGAGGCTCTTGCCGATCATCGCCTGCGCGGCGATCGCGAGGGCATCGAGGGCGAATGCGGCGGTCATGAAGATGGTGAAGGCGATCTGCCAGCCGGCGAGCTCCTGTGTGCCGATGCCGGTGGCGACGCCGACGGTCGCGAGCAGCGCGGCGCGCATGCTCACGGTGCGCAGGAACAGCCATCCGCCGGAGCGGGCGGTGCCCGGATGCCGTCGCGCTGCGCTTTCATCGACGCACCGTGCCGGAGAGCGAGGCGACGGATGACGACGACGTAGGCGGCGACCATTCCCCACTGCGCGGCGACCGTGCCGAAGGCGGATCCGGCGATGCCCCAGCCGAAGCCGTAGATGAAGATCCAGTTGAGCAGCGCGTTGGCGCCGAAGCCGAGACCGGCGATCCACAGCGGGGTCATGGTGTTCTGCATGCCGCGCAGCAGGCCGCTGGCGGCGAAGACGACGAGCATGGCGGGCAGACCCCACATCGAGATGGTGAGGTAGGTCTGCGCCTCGGTCGAGACGGCGTCGGATGCCCCGAATGCGGCGACCAGGGCCGGGCTGGCGAGGGCTCCGGCGACGGCGAGCACGGCCCCGAGGCCGAGGGCGAGCCACATGCCGTCGATGCCCACCGAGACGGCGTCGCCCGGCTTGCCGGCGCCGAATCGGCGGGCGACGGCTGGGGTGGTGGAGTACGCGAGGAAGATCATCAGCCCGACGATCGTCTGCAGCACCGCGCCGGCGATGCCGAGGCCGGCGAGGGCTGAGGTGCCGAGGTGGCCGACCATGATCGAGTCGAGGATGAGGAATGCGGGCTCGGCGACGAGCGCACCGAGCGCAGGCACGGCGAGCCGCAGGATCTCGCGGTTCAGTGCGGGAGAAGGGGATGCGGTGGATGCCACCTCACGAGCCTATGGGGTGCCGGGGACGGAGCCTGCTGGCGGCACCCGCGAACACGACCGCGGGCCCTTCGCCTGACGGGTGGGCTGCCTGCTCGGACGGCTGTGGGCTGCCCGGTTCGAGAGTAGGACGCCTGTGCGACATCGCCCGCGTACCCTGGAGGGACGGAGGTGCCTGCCATGTCTGACGCGATGAGCAATGCGGCTCGCTACCGTGCGCGCCGTGACGCCGGTGAGAGCGCGGAGGCCGAGCCCGAGAACGACGCGCCGATGGTGCTGAACTCGCAGAACAAGGCCGAGTTCGTCGAGACGGCGATCCAGCTCGCGATCCGCCGCGGTGAGTTCGACAACCTGCCAGGAGCCGGGAAGCCGCTCGAAGGGCTGGGCACGCACCACGATCCCGACTGGTGGATCCGCCGCAAGATCGAGACCGAGAACCTGTCGGGGCTGGGTCCGCCGGCCCTCATGCTGCGCGTCGAGGATCGCGAGCTCGACGGCGAGCTCGACCAGCTCGGCCGCGAGGACGACGTTCGCGGAGTGCTCGAAGACTTCAACCGCCGTGTGATCGAGGCTCGACGGCAGCTGCTCGGCGGGCCGCCGGTCGTGACGCAGCCGCGTGACGTCGAGGCCGAGGTGCGCGCGTGGCGCGAGCGCCGCGCGTCCAGGCATCCGGATGCCGGTGCCGAGGCGACGACGGATGCCGAACCTCGACGCCGCTGGTGGCGTCGCTGAAAGCGCCTGGTCCGGTTGCGGTATATCGCTAGTAACTCGACACGCTGATTGCGCGTCATCGAGGCATCTCGGGGGTCTACGAGAGCGTGACCTGAACGTGACAATTGCTTCTTGTGCTCAGGCTATTCATAGGTCCACTATGAGCCTCAGGAGTCGAATTCAACTGGGATGACGGCGGCTCCGAACCTGGGGAAACGACGCACTCAGCAGTGACGCTGATCGAGCGTGCCGTGACCCGGTCATACCCCCCCACTCCGTCATCCTGGAGGGAACCTCAAGCATGCGTACCATCCGTCGCCTCGTCGAGGCCAAGAAGGCTGAACGGGAGGAGAACGGCGAGGCCGGCTTCTCCCTCATCGAGCTCATCATCGTCGTCGTGATCCTCGGCATCCTCGTCGCCATCGCGATCCCGATCATCGGCAATATTCAGAACGAGGCGAAGATCAGCGCGGCGAAGTCTGCAGCACAGAACGCCGCTGTTCAGGCGTCTTCACAGTGGGCGTCAGGCGCGGCAGCTGTGGCGGCCGATTCGTACAAGACGAACGACGATGACCTCGAGGTCACGATCGCGGGGACTGATGCCAACACTGTTTGTGCTACGGCGGTCAACCTGACGATCACCGGCGCGAACACGTTCTACGCCGGCCCCGGATGCGCTTCAACCACTCCCACCACCACTGCGGGCTCGTAATCAGACCCTCACCGCGGAGACCCGGCACCGTCGCCGGGTCTCCGCGACCGCATCTCTTCCGTGAGGTCTGCCATGGCGACTCGTGCGCGTGACGATGAGGGCTTCGGGCTCGTCGAGATGATCATCGCGATGCTGCTGCTCGCGATCATCGCCGTCGCGCTGATCCCGCCGCTGTGGAACAGCATCCTGCAGTCCTCCACGCAGTCGGCGTCCGCGACCGCCACTCGGGAGCTGAACGCTCTGATCGAAGAGGGGCGCGACGTGCACACCTGCGCCAAGCTCAACGAGATCACCACCACGACCACCTACTACACCGGCACGCCTCGCGAGTTCGTCGTGCGAGTCCCTGTCGGCGTGACCTACGCCTGCACCCAGACGACCGCCGTGGCCGTCACACTCGAAGCCGTGCGCGACGGTGGCATCCTCGCCACGGTCCAGGCGAAGATCTTCGTGCCATGACCGTTCACCCTCGCGACCGCCTCGCCGACGACGACTCCGGACTCTCGCTCATCGAGCTGATCGTCGTGCTGCTGCTCATGGGCATCCTGGGCAGCCTCGTCGTGATGATCTTCATCAACTCCTGGAACACGCAGCGCGACGTGACCACGACGAGCACCGCGACCAACGAGGGTCAGCACTTCTCGCTCAGCGTCGAGAGGGCGGTCCGCAACGCCGAAGCGATGTCTGTCAGCGCCGACGGCACGCAGCTGCTCGTTCGAACCACCCTCGGCGGCGCGAAGACCTGCCAGGCATTCAAGCTGCAGCCCGCTGACATCGCCGATCCCACCAAGGGCGACGCCGCCTTCATCACCGCGGGGTCGTCGGCTCCTGCATGGCACGGACCGACGATTCTGCACGAGGTCGCTCCGATCGGCGCCGCGAAGTACTTCGCACGCGACGGCAAGATCATCACCTACCGCTTCCAGGTCGACACCACCTCCGCGCCGGTGACCTTCGACGGCGAGGTCACCGCGCGCAACAATCTCAGTGAGGACGGCTTGACATGCTGGTCATGAATCGCATCCTGCGCCGGGCGGTCGATCGCCGCGGCGACGAGACCGGTGCCGCGCTGGTCGCCATCGTCATCGTGATGTTCTTCGGCTTCGCCGTCATCACCGCCGTCACCGCCAGCGTGATGTTCACCATCCAGTCGAACGTCGGCAATCGCAGCAGCACCCAGGCGTACATCGCCGCCGAATCCGGTCGGGATGCCGCCGTCGACCGTCTCAACAGCGCCGTCGCCTCGGACGGCACGTTCTCCTGCTCTGCGGCGACCCTCACGGGTGCCGGCGCGAAGCCCGACTACGCGTTCACGATCTACTCGACGAACAGCGATGTGCGCCCCTCGAAGGCGACCGACCCCGGCGTCGCTCAGGCGTGCCCCACCTTCGACAGCAAGTACGTCGTCATCCACTCCGTCGGCACGGATGCCGGTGGGGGCAGCGCCACCCTCGACGCCGTGTACCCGTGGCTCGTCAGCTACGAACAGCAGGCCGGCGGTGTGCTGGCCTATTTCGCCGGAGGCGTCACCTCCACCGTCTCGAACTACACCGGCGACCTCGTCGTGCGATCGGGCGACTACTCCTGCGCCAACGAGGGCACGATCAACGGCGACCTGTACGTCACCAACGGAAGCGTCAACCTCAGCCGCGAATGCACGGTGAACGGCAACATCTGGGCGCGCGACGACGTCGACGCGTCGTCGCAGAAGATCACCGTCACCGGCGACATCAAGGCAGGCGGCACGGTGACGGCCGTCTCGAACGGCTCGACGTTCGGCAAGCTCGTCGGCACCACCCCCAGCGGCGGGAACATAGAGGCCGGCGGCGACATCGAGCTCGACTCGACGGGAAGCGTCGATGGGAAGGTGCACGGCAGGCTGGCGACGGCAGGTCAGATCCGCATCGGCGGCGCGCTCCCTGCAAGCGGAACCACCGGGTACACCGGAAACAAGTGGGCGGTCACAGGGACTCTGACGTATCCCACTGCACTGGCCCCGTTCGATCCCACACTCGAGTTCATCAAGGAGATCACCTCCTGGATCGACCTCGATGCCGCGTCGGGCTGGAACGCCGCCGAGGATCTGCAGGCGTGCGGGATGACCAGCGCGCAGGTCATCGCGAGGATGACCGACGCCACGGCGGGACCGGTGATCTTCAACTACATGAACTGCTCCTCGGTGTCGACGGACATCGTGCTCTCGGACACCTCGGTGACCCCCACGAAGGACGTGCTCTTCCTCGCGCCGCCGCAGAAGCGCATGAACATCTCGATCCAGACGACGCTGGCCGGCGGCAAGCAGATCGTGTTCCTGCACGCGGATGCCAGCAGGGCCCTCGTCAGCGACGAGACCTCGCCCACGTGCCAGAACCCTGACACCGCGAACCAGAAGGACACCTTCTCGATCGGCACCGGCAAGAGCGTCTCAGGCGTGAAGCTGATGATCTACTCGCCGTGCGGACTCACCGGCAACATCAACGAGAGCTTCGTCGGCCAGCTCTACTCGAACGACACCGGAGGCGTGAAGTTCAACAACGGCGCGACCTACACCTGCGCTCTGATGGCCTGGCCCGACGCATTCGAGAAGCTCGGCTGCAAGGTGCGCGGCGAAGGCGAGGACGTCGTCATCGAGACCGTTCTCGTCCAGCGACCCGGCGATCGGGCCTATCAGACCGAGATCGCGGCGACCCCGTGACAGCGGCAGCCGTCGTCCTGATCGTCGTCGCCGGGCTGTACGGGCTGGTCATCGGCTCCTTCCTCAACGTCGTCGCCTACCGCGTGCCCGCCGGCATCCCGCTGATCAGGGAGAGCCGCTGCCCGTCGTGCGCCGCGCGCATCCGGTGGTGGCAGAACGTCCCGGTGTTCGGCTGGCTCGCTCTCCGCGGTCGCTGCGCCGCGTGCGGGGCACAGATCCCGGCGCGGTATCCCGTCGTCGAGGCACTGACAGGCGTGCTGTTCGCGGCGGTCACCGCCGGCGTCGCGGTCAGCCGCCCCCTCGATGCCCGTCCTGTCGACGGCATGCTCTGGCTCGGCACGGCAGAGTTCTGGGGTGTGCTCATCGCACTGCTCGTCTTCCTGAGCCTCAGCATCGCCCTGACCCTCATAGACCTCGACTCCAGGCGACTGCCGAACGCGATCGTGCTGCCGGGATGGGCGACCATCATCGCGCTGCTGCTGATCACCACGGTGCTGACGGGACTGCTCCCGGCGGAGGGGGGACTCGAGGGCGGCTCGGACGCCCGCACAGGGTCGTGGGACCGCATCGACTGGGGGCCCCTCCTCCGGGCGGTCGTCGGAGGGGTGGCGCTGTTCGCCTTCTACTTCGTCGTGCGGCTGATCAGCCCACGTGGCATGGGCGGTGGCGACGTCAAGCTCGCCGGACTCGTGGGCACGATGCTGGGCTGGTTCGGCTGGGGCGCGCTGATCGTCGGAGCGTTCGCCGCATTCCTGCTCGGAGGGCTGCTCGGTGTCGTGATGATGCTCACCGGCAGAGCGGGTGGGAAGACCGCCATCCCCTTCGGCCCGTGGATGCTGGCGGGCGCGTGGGTGGGGATCCTGATCGGCGAACCCGTCGGGCGCTGGTACCTGGGACTGATGAGCTGAGAGATACGAGAGAGCGAGCATGGGAAAGAGCCACGTCGGTGTCGAGATCACCGAAGAGAGCGTCAGAGCGGTCGAGGTGACTCTCGACCGCACGCCGCAGGTCATCGCCTACGGCGAGGTGCCGCTGCCGCCCGAGGCCGCCCGCGACAGCGAGGTCATCGACGAAGGCACGGTCGCCCTCGCGATCCGTCAGCTGTGGACCACAGCGCGGATCCACGGCAAGTCGGTCACGCTCGGCGTCGCGAGCCGCCGTGTCCTCGTGCGCGAGTACTCGACACAGGTCATGGCCCCTGAGCTGCTGCGTCAGGCGCTGCCCTATCAGGTGCAGGACCTGCTGCCTGTTCCCGTCAATCAGGCCGTCCTCGACTACTACCCGACCTCGCAGGAGGGCGACCAGCTTCACGGGCTTCTCGTCGCCGCGGTCTCCGAGACAGTCGAGGGGATGATCGCGGCCTTCGATCGCGCGAAGGTCCGCGTGGCCGGCGTCGACCTCACGACCTTCGGGCTCTCCCGTGCAGCATCGCTGATCGCGCCGGCCGGCACGCACGCCGTCGTGCACGTAGGAGACCATACGACGCAGGTGCTCATCCAACGCGATGGGGCTCCGGAGTTCGTCCGAATCACCCCGGTCGATCTCGAGACGGCTGCCGTGCGCCGCCGCAGCGCCGTCACGTCGATCACCGACGACGGCACGCTTACCCCCGCCGAGGCGACATCGAACGTGCTGCTCGACCCCGCGCGCGTCGCCGCGGGCGCGCTGCAGGAGAGCGCTGCCGGGTCGGCGGGCATCGTGCCCCGAGGCGCGCTGCGCGGCGACATCGGACCCAAGCCGGTGGCTGATGTCATCGGACGCATCCGCGGAACGATCTCGTTCTACCTCAACCGTCCTGGCGCGACCCGCATCGAGGGTGTGCTGATCTGCGGAGCGGGCTCCGCGGTCGACGGCGTGGTCAGCGGGCTCGCCGAGGTGCTCGACGTGCCGGTGCGCCAGATCTCGCTCGGCGACGTGGTGAGCGTTCGCGGGGCGGCGCCGGCCGGCGAGCACGCCCTCAATCTCGTGAGCACACTCGGTCTCGCACTGGGAGGGGAACGCTGATGTCCCGCACCAACGCACCCGCGTCGACCGCACCCCGGGTCAACCTGCTTCCCAGATCGGAACTCGAGCGTCGTGAGCGCGACAGGCTCGGCGCCACGTGGCTGCGCCTGGTGATCGCCGCGGTCGCGCTGGCCGCGCTTCTGGTCGGCGCCGCGTTCGTCTGGAACGTGTTCGCGCAGCAGCGCCTGGCGGCCGAGCAGGCGAAGACGACCGGACTGCTGGGCGAGATCAGCGCACTCTCCGAGGTCAGCCGGGCGCTGAGCACCGAGCGCGATCTCATCGACTTCAGAGCGGAGTCGATGGGGTCAGACATCGCCTGGGCAGATGTGCTTAACAGGGTTCAGAGCGCCGTGCCCCCTGGCGATGCGCTCATCGGCTTCGAACTGACTCCTGGCGCTGCGCCCGCCCCCGTGCCCGCAGCAGCCGACGACCAGGAGCGAGCCGATGCGGCGAGCAGGGCGGTCGGTCTCACCGGCACCGTCACGGTCCAGAGCGGCGGGCCCGAGAACATGATCCCGTTCACCGAGGCGCTGCGGAGCATCGAAGGTGTCGCAGTCAGCGACGCACGCGCCCTGTCGAGCGGTGAGTTCTATCAGTACGTCGTCGACATCACCTTCGATCAGAGCGTGTACTCGGGCCAGTACGCACTCGACGACGAGGAGGCCGCGAAGTGAACAAGCAGCTGATCACGATCATCGGAGCGCTCGCCACGGCCGTCGTCCTCGTGCTGGCCGTGCTCTTCGGAGTCGCCCCTCTCGTGAGCTCCGGATTCGCGGCGATGACCCAGACGGCGCAGGAGGCATCGGTCAATCAGGGCTACCGCGCCCAGGTCGACGAACTCGAGCAGGAGGAGAAGCGGATGGCCGAGATCGAGGACTCGGTCTCGGATCTGCGCGCCCAGATCCCCAGCGACCCCCTGCTCGACCAGCCCTTCGGCATCATCGCCGATGCCGCGCAGAGCAACGACCTGAGCGTCGAGTCGATCACCCGGGGCGACCTCGCCGTCTTCGCGCCCCGCGCGGCCCCCTCGGTATCGGGGCCGGCGACCAACGCGGCCGCCGGTACTGCGCCGACATCGCCGGCCGAGGGCCCGGCGTCGCCGGTGGACGCCGCGCAGGACGCCGCTGCAGGCGCCGACGAGCAGACCGAGGCGACGAACGCCGGGTCGGGAGCATCCGCCCCCGCGGCAGCAGCGCCGACGCAGGCAGCGCCGACGCCGTCGGCCGCGAGCGGGATCTCGATGAACGGCTCGCTGACCGGTCAGCTGCAGATCCCCATCGAGGTGACCGCGACCGCGACCGACATGGCCGACGTGATCGCCTTCCTCGACGGGCTCCGCGGCAGAGGGCGCGTGATCGCCGTCGATAAGGTGGTCGTGTCGGGAAGCGCCGGCGAGCTCGCCGTCACGGTGTCCGCGTTCGTCTTCGTCAGCACGCAGGGAGCATCCCGATGATCCTCGACCAGCTCACCCAGCTTCTCGGCGTCGCCGCGCGCCAGGGCGCGTCGGACGTGCACCTCACCGCCGCAGCCATCCCGCTCATGCGCATCGACGGAGACCTCGTCCCCGTGCCCGGATACGACGAGCCGATCACGACGGACTGGGCGGAGTCGGCCGCGCTCGGCCTGATGAGCGACGGTCAGCGTGCCGAGTTCGCCACCCGTCATGAGGTCGACCTCGCTCACGCAGCCGAGGGGATCGGCCGCTTCCGCGTCAACGTCTTCCGTCAGCTCGGCGACATCGCGATGGCACTGCGCTTCATCCCCGACAGGGTCTTCACGCTGGAGGAGCTGGGCGCCCCGGCCATCGCCAAGGACCTCGCGCTGCGTCCCCGTGGCCTGGTGCTGCTCACCGGACCCACGGGATCGGGCAAGTCGACCACCCTCACGGCGATGGTCGACATCATCAACAACACGCGCCCCGTGCACGTGGTCACGATCGAGGATCCGATCGAGTTCCATCACGAGTCCAAGCGCGCGCTCATCCATCAGCGGGAGGTCGGCGCCGACACGGCGTCCTTCGCCGAGGCGCTGCGCCGCGTGCTGCGTCAGGACCCTGACGTGATCCTCGTCGGCGAGCTCCGTGACCCGGAGTCGATCTCCACAGCCCTGTCTGCGGCTGAGACCGGACATCTCGTGCTGTCGACCCTGCACACCCAGGGCGCCGCGAAGTCGATCAACCGGATCGTCGATGTCTTCGCCGCAGACCAGCAGCACCAGATCCGCACGCAGCTGGGCGACACACTGCAGGGCATCATCAGCCAGACGCTCCTTCCCCGAGCGCAGTCCGAAGGGCGCACGATCGCGACCGAGGTTCTGGTGAACACACCCGCCGTCGCCAACCTCATCCGCGAGGGCCAGGTGTCGCAGCTGTACTCGACCATGCAGGCCGGGCAGTCGGTGGGCATGCACACCCTCGATCAGGACCTTCGTCGCCTGGTCGGCGAAGGGGTGATAGCACCCGCGGTGGCCCGCACCTTCGCGAGCGACCCCAAGTCGCTCGACGGGGTGCACGTGCGCCCGTCCGATCTCGATGCCGAGTCGTGGTCGACGTTCGCGGGCGGTGCGCAGCTCGACGAGTGGGGGTCATGATGGCTCTCGCTCAGGAGTACTCGTATCAGGCACTCGACCCGGCCACCTCGCAGACGGTCAAGGGGACGATGGATGCCGGCAGCGACAGCGCTGTGGCGGCGAAGCTGCGGGCGCAGGGGCTCACGCCGCTGCACGTTGCGCTGGTCTCGAAGACGGGGCTGCACCGCGACGTCGCTCTGCCGAGACTGAGGCGCGGAGTGCCCGCGAAGACGCTCGCGATCTTCTCGCGACAGATGTCCGCACTCGTCAACGCCGGTCTGCCGCTGCTGCGCACCCTCACCGTGCTCGCCGAACAGGCCGAGGACAAGCAGCTGCAGTCGGTGCTGATCGCGGTGCAGGGAGATGTCGAGGGCGGATCGTCGCTGTCGGCCTCGCTCGCCAGGCATCCGCAGGTCTTCCCGCCGCTGATGGTGTCGATCATTCGCGTGGGCGAGTCGGGCGGCTTCCTCGGCAAGGCGCTCAGCTCGGTCGCCGAGAACTACCAGAAGCAGGCCGACCTGCAGGCGAAGATCAGGTCGGCCACGACCTATCCCATCGTGGTACTGATCATCGCGATGCTCGGCGTGCTCGCGATGGTCACCTTCATCGTGCCGGTCTTCAAGAACATGTTCGAGGGCCTCGGCAGCGAGCTGCCGCTGCCGACGCAGATCCTCGTCTCGATCTCGGAGAACATGCTCTGGATCCTGCCGCTGCTCGCGGTGATCGTGATCGTGTCGTGGGCGTGGTGGGCGCGCAACCGCTATACCGACGCGTATCGGAAGGTCGTCGACCCGATCAAGCTCAGGATGCCGATCTTCGGCCCGCTCGTGACCAAGATGGCGGTGGCGCGCTTCTCGCGCAACCTCTCGATGATGCTCGACGCCGGCGTTCCGATCATCCAGGCCCTGGCCATCGTCGGCCAGGCGTCGAACAATTGGAAGATCGAGCAGACCGTGCGCGAGATCCAGGAGTCGATACGGGGCGGACGCTCGTTCGCGTCGCCGCTCGCGAAGGCTGAGGTCTTCCCGCCGATGGTCGCTCAGATGGTCGCGGTCGGAGAGGAGTCGGGAACGCTGGCCGAGATGCTCGGCAGCATCGCCGACTTCTACGAGGACGAGGTCGAGACCGCCACTGAGCAGCTGTCGTCGCTGATCGAGCCGGTGCTCATCGTGGGACTGGGCGTGGTCATCGGAAGCATGGTGATCTCGCTCTACCTGCCGATCTTCACCCTGTACGGAGACCTGGCGAAGCAGTAGTACCCGTCAGCACGGCAGCACACCGTCGCGCCCGTCTCGCGTCAGACGGTGACCCGCAGAATCTCCTCGATTGTCGTGATGCCGTCGGCCACCTTCGTCCAGCCGTCTTCGCGCAGCGGCACCATGCCCTGGCCCACGGCGATCTCACGCAGCTCGGTGCCCGTCGCGCGGCCGACCAGCGCCTGCTCGATCTCGTCGGTCACCGTCATCACCTCGTGCAGGGCGACGCGTCCGCGGTAGCCGGTGTTCGAGCACGACGTGCAGCCGACCGCCCGGTACGGCGTGGCATCGGCGATGAGGCGCTCCGGCATCCCGACGTTCACGAGCATCTCGCGATCCGTCTCGAGCGGCACCCGGCAGCGCTGGCAGAGCCGACGCGAGAGCCGCTGGGCGACCACCGCGCTGAGAGCGGTCGCGACGAGGAACGGCTCGGTGCCGATCTCGACGAGCCGGGTCAGAGCGCTCGGCGCGTCGTTGGTGTGCAGGGTCGAGAGCACCAGGTGACCGGTCAGGGCCGCTTCGACCGAGATCGCGGCGGTCTCGCGGTCGCGGATCTCGCCGACGAGCACCACGTCGGGATCGGCGCGAAGGATCGAGCGCAGAGCGGTCGCGAAGGTCAGACCGGCCTTGGGGTTCACCTGGATCTGATTCACGTCGTGCATCCGGTACTCGACGGGGTCCTCGACGGTGATGACGTTCACGCGCGGGTTGGCCACGGCCCGCAGCGCCGTGTAGAGGGTGGTCGACTTGCCGGATCCGGTGGGCCCCGTCACCAGCACCATGCCGTGCGGGCGGGTGATCGCCTGCGTGAAGCGCTCCTGGTTGCCGTCGGTGAACAGCAGGTCGGTCATCGACATCAGCTGGCTGCTGTTGTCGAGGATGCGCATGACGATCTTCTCGCCCCAGACCGTCGGCAGGGTCGCCACGCGCAGGTCGACCGAGCGGCCCTCGTGCAGCACCGAGATGCGGCCGTCCTGCGGAACGCGCTTCTCGGCGATGTCTATCGACGACATGATCTTCAGTCGCGAGATCACGCCGTCCTGGATGCTGCGGTCGGCCCGCTGCATCTCATGCAGCACGCCGTCGATGCGGAAACGCACGGTGAGGCGGTGCTCGCCTGGCTCGATGTGGATGTCGCTGGCGCGGTCGTTGATGGCCTGGGTGATGAGCAGGTTCACGAATCGGACGATCGGCGCATCGGCGTCCTGGTCGTCCAGATGCTCGGTGAAGAGCAGTTCGGAGCCGCCGGACGACTCGCCGCCGATCTGCTCGGACAGGTCGGTCAACTCGTCATCGGAGCGGAGGAACCGCTCGAACGTCTGCATCAGCGCGTCTTCGGCCACGACGACGGGCACGACCCTCAGGTCGGTGATGCTCGCGATGTCGTCGAGCGCGATGATGTCGGTCGGGTCGAGCATGCCGACCGTGAGCTGGTCGCGCACCAGCCGCAGGGGGATCAGCCGGTAGCGTCGGCACAGGTTTCCCGGCACGAGCCCGATGACCTCGGGATCGAACGCGTAGTCGGCCAGTTCGACGTACCGGTGACCCGTCGCGATCGAGACAGCCTCCGCGATCTGCGCCTCGGTCACCTGCTTCGCCTGCAGCATGTGTCTGGGAAGCTCTGCACCGTCACCCACCGTGTTGATCGCCGCGCTCACTTCGTCTGCGCGCGCGGCGCCCGTCAGAACGAGAATCTGCCCAAGTCCGCGCACGGCGCGCTCCTATCCGGCTCCCCAGCCGCCTTCCGGCCGAAGCCGGTTCCCTGGCCTCATACTAAGCCGTACCACCCCCGCACGTCGC
The DNA here is from genome assembly GCF_014084045.1 of Microbacterium esteraromaticum. Lineage (NCBI taxonomy): Bacteria > Bacillati > Actinomycetota > Actinomycetes > Micrococcales > Microbacteriaceae > Microbacterium > Microbacterium esteraromaticum. The sequence continues at coordinate 910,857 of NZ_CP043732.1, read as the reverse complement.
CCCTGAATTCCGCGGAATCCGGCGGCACGATTGGTGGCGGCGAACGCGACCGCACCCGCTCGCTCCGCCGGCATCAGAGATGGAAAACGCCGGTGCGGATGCCCGCATACCGGCGTTTCACATCTCTCGCACTGCGCCGGAGAGCGTCAGCGCACGTCGGGAAGCCTCGGCGTGCGCGCCGGAGCGGTGCGGCGCCGGCCGGTCGCCTCGAACGCGAGCCCGAGGGCGAGCAGTGCGGTGTCGTCGTAGGCGCGCCCTGCGAAGGTCAGGCCGACCGGCATCCCGATGTCGGCCATCGTGCCCATCGGAACGGTGACCGTCGGGATGCCCAGATGCCGCGGCACGAGATTGCCGTTGGCGACCCACACGCCGTTGCGCCACCCGGCCTCTGCCGATTCGGGGTTCACGTCCATGTCGGCGCGTCCGATGTCGGCCATCGCGGGGAACGCGACGGCGTCGAGACCGAGTCCGTCCATCCACTGCTCGAGGTCGATCCGCCTGGTCTCCTCGAGCCCGCGCACGCCCTCCTCGAGGTGCGGGATCTCGGTGAAGCGGGCGTACGGATGCTGCTCGACCTGCGCCGGGTAGGTGGCGATGTCGTCGTCGAATCCGTCGTAGCGGTCGGGCAGCGCCCCCGCGGGCGCGGGGAAGATGGCGGCTCCGTCGACCCCGACGAGCGTGTTCAGTTCGGGGTCGCCGTTCGCGCGGAGGAAGTCGTCCCACGCCCATGCCGAGAGGTCGACGATCTCGCTCTTGAGGAACTCCGCGCTGACCAGTCCCCTGGTCGCGATGGTCGGCGCGCCTGCGCGGTCGCCCTCGTAGTTCGTGACCACGGGGAAGTCCACCTCGACGACCTCGGCACCTGCGGCCTCGAGGTTGTGGCGCGCCTGCTGCCACAGCTCGATGACCGATTCGCGGGTCTCGATCCTCTGTCCGGTCGGTCCGCCGATGGTGGTGCCGGTGCCGGCATCCGGATCGGTGTTCATGTACATCTTCGGGATGCCGATGCGCGTGCCGTGCAGGTTCGCCGCAGCGAGCGCGGCGTACGACTGCGGTCGCACCTCGGATGCCGAGGGGATGCGCACCCAGGGCTGTGCGCGCCAGAAGTCGCCGCGCGCATCGGCGTCGTCGGCGACGATCACGTCGAGCACCTCGAGCAGGTCGGCCATCGTGCGGGTGTGCGGCACGACGACGTCCATCGTGGGCACGAGCGGCCAGTTGCCCCGTACCGAGATCACTCCGCGGCTGGGCGTGTAGGCGATGAGCGCGTTGCAGGACGCAGGCGCCCGACCGCTCGACCAGGTCTCCTCACCGAGGCCGAAGGCGGCGAAGCTCGCCGCGGTGGCGGTGCCCGAGCCGTTCGACGAGCCGGAGCCGAACGCGCTGGTCAGCCATTCGGCGCTGTACGGGCTCTCGGCGCGGCCGTATACGCCGCGCTGCATGCCGCCGTTCGCCATCGGCGGCATGTTCGTCAGACCAAGGCAGATCGCCCCGCCCGCGCGCAGGCGCTCGATCGTGAACGCGTCGCGCTGCGCGACGAGATCCGCGAACGCGGGGGAGCCGGCGGCGGCGGTCAGGCCGGTCACCAGGTAGCTGTCCTTGGCGGTGTACGGGATGCCGTCGAGCGGCCCCCGTGTCTCACCTGCGGCGCGGCGGGCGTCGGATGCGGAGGCCTCGGCCATGGCATCCGGATTCCGCACGACGACCGCGTTCAGCGCCGTCTCGGTGCCGGGAGCGTCGTACGCGTCGATGCGTGCGAGGTAGGCCTGAACGAGCTCGACGCTGGTCGTCTCTCCCGACTCGAGCGCAGACCGAAGCTCTGCGATCGACTTCTCGTAGACATCGAACATCAGCGTGCCCCGACGACAGACGGCTGCTGCTGGGTGATGCAGTGGATGCCGCCGCCGCGCGCGAAGATCGGGCGGGCGTCCACGGTCACGGCGCGGCGGCCGTAGGCCTCTTCGAGGATCTCGCGGGCGCGGGCATCCGCCTTCTCCTCTCCGAAGCCGCAGGCCACGATGCCGTCGTTCACGACCAGGTGGTTGATGTAGCTCCAGTCGACGAAGCCCTCGTCGTCGCGCAGCTCCCTCGGGGCGGGGACGTCGATGATCTCGAGCGGTCGGCCCGCGGCATCCGTCTGCTGCTGCAGCATCGCGTGGAGATCGCGGGTGACGTCGTGATCGGGATGCGCGGGGTCGTCCTGCCTGTGCAGCAGCACGCGACCGGGGCCGGCGAACGCGGCCACGATGTCGACGTGACCGCGGGTGCCGAACTCGTCGTAGTCGCGGGTGAGGCCGCGAGGAAGCCAGATCGCCTTGTCGGCGCCGAGGGTGCGCAGCATCTCGGCTTCGACGCGCGCCTTGTCGGCGTACGGGTTGCGGTTCGGGTCGAGCTGCACGGTGTCGGTGAGCAGCACCGTGCCCTCGCCGTCGACGTGGATGCCGCCGCCCTCGTTCACGAGCACCGAGCTGATCAGCTCGGCGCCCACCCGCTCGGCGATGATCCGCGCGATGCCGGCCGACACCTGCCACTGTGCCCAGGCGGGAGCGCCCCAGCCGTTGAAGATCCAGTCGACGGCGCCGAGCACCCCGGGGCGCGCGTCATCGATCACGAAAGTGGGCCCGAAGTCACGCATCCAGAACTCGTCGAGCGGAGACTCCACGATCTCGACGGCAGAGCCGAGCATGCGCGTCGCACGGTCGATCTCGGTCGGGTCGACGACCATGGTGACCGGCTCGAACTCGGCGATGGCGAGTGCGGTGTCGCTCCAGGCGCGGTAGGCGGTCTCCTGCCATTCGGCGCCGTCGCCGAGGGTGACCCCGGCACGCGGGAACGCCATCCACGTCCGATCGTGCTGTGCGCCTTCGTGCGGCATCCGCCAGCCCATGTCGTCTCCTTCGCCGGGTCGGGAACATCGTTTATTGATCTAGCGATCAATTAACGATGTTCCTACACTGGACAGACCATGTCAACACCCGCCACCCGCACCCGCACGCGCAAGAGCCCGCAGCAGAGATCAGCCGAGATCCACGATGCCGCACTGGCCGTCGCGCGGGAAGAGGGGCTGTCGGCGCTCACACTGCGTGCGGTCGCCGGCCGCGCCGGAGTGGCCTCCGGTCTGGTCGCTCACTACGTCGAGAGCATGGACGAACTCGTCGCGCGCACCTTCCGCGAGCTCGTCGGAGCAGAGCTCGACGAGGTACGGGCCGAGGTCTCGTCTGTCTCGCCGGCCCCCGCTCGCCTCGCCCGGATGATCGAGACGGTGCTCGGCAGCGGTCACAGCCACATCACCCTGATCTGGGTGGATGCCTGGTCGCTGGGTCGCGGCAGCGCCGCGCTCGCCGAGGCGATCGAAGAGCAGATGGCCGCCTGGCAGTCGTTCATCGCCGGAGTGATCGGAGAGGGAGGGGATGCCGGGTACTTCGCCACCGAGGATCCGCCCGCCGTCGGATGGCAGATCCTCGCCATGCTCGACGGCATCGCCGCGCACGCCCTCACCCGGCGCACGGACGCCGCAGCGTTCGCCGAGCGTCTGGCGCAGGCGTGCGAGACGCTGGTGGGAGCTCGGCCGGGATCCATCGTGGCCGAGCTCGGTGGGAAGAGAGCGGAGTTCGGCGCGAAGCAAGCGGAGCTCGGCGCGACGCGGGCGTGACGCCGGCCCGAGGTCGGCGGCGCCGCATAGGCTGAGGGCATGACCGACGTTCTGCCCTCCGGCCTCGCCGTCTCCGAGTTCAGCTCCGACATCCGTCCGCAGGACGACCTCTACCGCCACGTCAACGGCGCGTGGCTCGAGGCCGCCGAGATCCCCACTGACAAGGCGCGCTGGGGCTCGTTCCACATGCTCGCCGAGCAGGCCGAGAAAGACGTCCGCGCGATCATCGTCGAGTCGCAGGAGGCCGCCGAAGGCACCCTCGAGCGCAAGGTCGGCGACCTGTTCCGCAGCTTCATGGACACCGAGCGCATCGCCGAGGTGGGCCTCGCCCCTCTGCGGGCCGAGCTCGCGAGGGTCGACGCGATCGACGGCATCCCGTCGTTCCTCGAGACCGTCGGCACGCTCGACCGCGACGGCATCGCCGCGCTGATCGGCGTGTTCATCGAGCCCGACCCCGGCAACCCCGAGCGCTACGTCCCGTTCGCCGTGCAGGCCGGTCTCTCGCTGCCCGACGAGAGCTACTACCGTTTCGAGAACTTCGAGGGAACCCGCGCCGCGTACCGTGCGCACCTCGAGCGCATCCTCACCCTCGCTGCGATCGACGACGCCGCCGCCGAAGCCGACCGCGCCTTCGGTCTCGAGCACGAGATCGCCGGCCACCACTGGGACAACGTCGCCTCTCGCGACGCGGTGAAGACCTACAACCTCAAGACCTGGGACGAGTTCCAGCAGCTCGTCGGCGTCGACCTGAGCCCGTGGCGGGATGCCGTGGCCGCCGCCAACCCGACCGCCTTCGACGAGCTCGTCGTCTACCAGCCCAGCTTCTTCGAGGGCCTCGGCGCGCTGCTCGTCGAAGAGCGTCTCGACGACTGGAAGGCCTGGCTGCGCGCCAAGGTCGTGCACGGCATGGCCGCCTACCTCACCGACGACTTCATCGACGAGAACTTCTCGTTCTACGGCACCGAGCTGACCGGCACGCCGTCGATCCGCGAGCGCTGGAAGCGCGGCGTCTCGCTCGTCGAGGGGTCGCTGGGCGACGCGGTCGGCCGGATCTACGTCGAGCGGCACTTCCCCGCCGAGTCGAAGGCCGCCATGGACGAGCTCGTCGCCAACCTCATCGAGGCGTACCGCCAGAGCATCCGGAACCTCGAGTGGATGAGCGCTGACACGCGCGAGAAGGCGCTCGCCAAGCTCGACACCTTCCACCCGAAGATCGGCCACCCCGACATCTGGCGCGACTACGACGGCGTCGACATCGACCCCGGCGACCTCGTCGGCAACGCCCGCCGCGCGACCGTCTTCGAGCATGACCGCCAGGTGAAGAAGGTCGGCGGACCCATCGACCGCGACGAATGGCACATGCCTCCGCAGATGGTCAACGCGTACTACAACCCGCTCATGAACGAGATCGTGTTCCCGGCGGCCATCCTGCAGTACCCGTTCTTCGACGCGGGCCGTGATGCGGCCGCCAACTACGGCGGAATCGGCGCGGTGATCGGGCATGAGATCGGTCACGGCTTCGACGACCAGGGCAGCCGCTACGACGGCGACGGTCGCCTGCAGGACTGGTGGACGGATGCCGACCGTGAGGCGTTCGAAGAGCGCACCAAGGTGCTCATCGCCCAGTACGACTCGCTGGTGCCGCTCGGCCTGAGCGACGAGAACACGGTCAACGGCGCGCTCACGATCGGCGAGAACATCGGCGACCTCGGCGGGCTCGGCATCGCCCTGAAGGCATACGAGCTCTCGCTCGACGGCGCGGAGGCGCCCGTGATCGACGGCTACACGGGCATCCAGCGTCTGCTGTTGTCGTGGGCACAGGTGTGGCAGCAGAAGAGCCGCGACGCCGAGACGATCCGCCTGCTCACGATCGACCCGCACTCGCCGAACGAGTTCCGCTGCAACCAGATCCTCAGCAACATCGACGCCTTCTACGAGGCGTTCGACGTGAACGAGGGTGACAGGCTGCACCTGCCGAGCGAGCAGCGCGTCACCATCTGGTGAGGCCGGGTTCCGGGGCGCAGGCGCCGGGGATAGGATGACGGAGGCGCCAGGGGAACCGCAGGAGGGGCGGATCCCCGCAGCCGCCGACTCAGTCTCCCCCTGTTAGGACACCGCGCGTGGTCCCGTCGCCAGCTTCCGCCCCCGAGCCCGGGTCCGGCGCGCCCGCGGTCCGCCGGCGCGCACCGCGCGGGGGTCGGCGTATCCCTCGTCGCGCCGCCGTCGACCGCCGCTCGTTCGCGCCCAGCCTGCGCCGACTCGAAGAGCTCGCCCAGAGCGGAGCGCAGGTCTCGGTGCACGTCGCCGAGCTCGACTCCGACCGGGTCGTGCTCGCGGGCGACGACCACGTGCCGCTGCCGATCGCGGGCCTCGGCATCGTGCCGGTGCTCGTCGAGACGGCCGCCGGATTCGCGTCGCGCTCGCTCGACCCGCTGCGGATCATCGACAGGCTCGACGACCAGCTGGTCACGCGGGCGGGCCTCTGGCGACACCTGCGCGCGCCGGCGCTGCCGCTGACCGACCTCGCCGTGCTCGCCGCGGCGGCCGGCGATCCGAACGCCGCGAACGCCCTGCTCGACGCCGTCGGGCACGAGCAGGTGCGCTCTCGGATGGTGGCGCTCGGGATGCCCCGCAGCGCCGTGCTCGACCGCTTCCGCGACAAGCGCGGACCCGATGACGCGCCGCACGTCGCCGTCGGCACGACGCGCGAGTTCGCGAAGCTCTTCGCCGCCCTCGTCGACTCGCGGGCGGTGGATGCCGCCGTCAGCGCGCAGGTGGCCGAGTGGCTCAGCCTGAATCAGGACCTCACCCTGGTGGCATCCGCGATGGGACTCGACCCGTTCGCGCACGACGACGACGCGCACGGCCTGCTGTTCGTCAACAAGACCGGACGCGCCAGGGGCGTCCGCGCCGAAGCCGGAGTGCTCGCCGGGCCACGCGCCGGCGTCGCCTACGCCCTGACGGTGTGCTTCGACGATCTCTCGATCAGCCACCGGTTGCGCGTGCACGATGCGTTCCGCGTGCTCGGCACCGACCTCATGGAGTACACGCACTGAGACCCGCCGGCTGCGACCACGGGCATCCGGGTTCTGGCGAGGTCTGCCGGGCCGGGTCTGCGCCTGAGATCCGGATGTTCGCCTGAGATCCGGATGCTCGGGCCGCAGGCTTACGGATCTGGGGCGACCTGCCGGATGCGGGGCGACCTGCCGGGCCGGGGTCTGTGCCTGAGATCCGGATGTTGGCCTGAGAGCCGGATGCTTGGGCTGCAGACATCCGGATCTGGGGCGACCTGCCGGATCTGGGTTGACCTGCCGGGCGGGTCTGCGCCTGAGATCCGGATGTTCGCCTGAGCTCCGGATGCTTGGGCCGCAGGCATCCGGATCCGGGGCGACCTGCCGGATCTGGGACCATCGGCTAGCGTCGAGGGATGCTGCCCGCTGACTGGATTCCGCACCGACGTGACGACGGCGAGCTGCTCGGCTGGATCCGCCCCGAAGGCGATGACTGGGTGGCGATCGATGTGCTCGGCCGCCCGGCCTCCGACGCGGTCGACTGGCTCGACGCCGAGGCGGCGCTCGAAGCCGTCGGTCTCGCGTGGCTCGCCGACGTGTGGATGCTCGACGGCGAGGCGCAGGAGCCCCTTCGCGTGCGCTTCGTCGAGGTGACGCCTCCGACCGCTGAGGCCGGCCGGATCGTCGTGAAGGCCGACGACTTCGGAGACATGCAGCGTCCGCCCGCTGAGCGCTTAGTGCTGCCGTGGCCCGCGCCGGAGACACTGCGCCCGGCCCGCGCCGGTGATCCGGACGGCCGGACGATCGCGCGCTGACGCGATCCGCAGCGCGACGGAGGATGGTTCCGCTGCGCCCGAGATGCGGATGTTCGCCTGAGATCCGGATGCTCGGGCCGCGGGCATCCGGATCTCGGACGAATTGCCGGGTTCCGGGCGTGACGGAGGATGGTTCCGCGCGCCGGCCTGCGGTGGTTCCGCTGCGCCCGAGATGGCGATCTGCCGGATTCCGGGCGGCGAAGGCAGGTGCCCTAACCCGGCAGGGCCGGGTGCGGCTCCGCGCTCGGATGCCTCGGGATCAGGAACGTCAGCGCGAACCCGATCGCACCGGCGATGATCGACAGCCAGAAGCAGACCTCGAACGCCTCGCGGGTGGGGATCGCCCGCCCGTCGACGTCGATGCTCATCGCGGCGAGCACGCCGCCCATCACCGCTGACGCCGTCGAGGTGCCGACCGAGCGGAACAGCGAGTTCAGCCCGTTCGAGGCGCCGGTCTCGTGAGCCGGCACAGCCCGCATGATGATCATCGGCATGGCCGCGAACGAGAAGCCGATGCCGATTCCGATCAGCACGTTCGCGACGACGAAGTGCCACAGCTCGGTCGACCAGATCAGCACGAACGCATAGGCGAGCACGATCGCCGCGGTGCCGACGGTGAAGAGCGGGCGAGGGCCGACCGTGCGCTCGAGCCATCCCGAAAGCGGCGAGATGATCATCATCATGACGCCCGAGATGGCGACGATCACCGCCGCGGCGAACATGTCGAGGCCGAGCCCCGATCCGGTCTCGCGGGGCAGCTCGAGCATCTGCGGGAATGTCACGTTCGATGCGAACAGGGCGAAGCCCATCCCGATCCCGGCGATGTTGGTGTACAGCACGGCCGGGCGGGCGGCGACCCGCAGATCGAGCAGCGGTTCCTTCGCCTTCAGCTGGTACCGGCCCCAGACGCCGAGCACCACGAAGCCGCCGATCAGGCACGCCAGCGCGAGCGGCGAGGTCCAGCCCCAATCAGCCCCGCGCGAGACGTAGAGCAGCAGCCCGGTGAGGCCGGCCGCGAGCCCCACCGCACCGAGAAGGTCGAGACGCCCGGGTGCGAGCAGCACGTCGTCCGGCACGACGAGCACGACCAGTAGCAGGCCGACCGCGCCGAGCCCGGCCGCCAGCCAGAACAGCCCGTGCCAGTCGGCGTTCTCGGCGACGATGGCAGCCACGGGCATCCCGACAGCTCCGCCGACGCCCATCGTCGCGCTCATCAGGGCGACGGCTGTGCCCAGGCGCTCGGGATGGAGCACGTCGCGCATGATCGCGATGCCCAGCGGAACCACCCCCGTGGTCGCGCCCTGCAGGGCACGGCCGATGATCACGCCGATGATCGACGACGACAGCGCCGCGACGATCGAGCCGACCACGAGCAGAGCGAGCAGCGCGATCACGACGCGACGCTTGCCGTACATGTCGCCGAGGCGTCCCGAGATCGGCGTCGCCACCGCGGCGACCAGCAGCGTGATCGTCACGACCCAGCTGGTGTCTTCGCGCGAGGCGTTCAGCAGTCGCGGAAGCTCGGCCTGCAGCGGCACGACGAGCGTGAACATGAACGCCGCGCACAGCCCGACGAAGGCCAGCACGGCGACGATCGCACCGCGAGGAGGGGTGCGTGAGAGCCGCTTCCTCGCCCGGTCATCCGCATCGCCCACGGAACGAGGCTATCGGGGTGGGCGAGGTGAGGTCCCAGTTCCGGCAGGTCGGCTGAGTTCCGGATGCTCGGGTGCGGGGTCTCCGGATCTGGGGTGGTTTGCCGGATTTCGGCGACCGGGGCCGGGGAGGCGCCCAGTTCCGGCAGGTCGGCTGAGTTCCGGATGCCGGGGCGCGGGGTATCCGGTTCTGGGGAGCGGTGCCGGATTTCGGCGACCGGGGCCGGCGAGGTGAGGTGCCCAGTTCCGCAGGTCGACCGAGATCCGGATGCCCGGGTGCGGGGTATCCGGTTCTGGGGTGGTTTGCCGGGTTTCGGCGACCGGGGCGAGGTGAGGTGCCCAGTTCCGGCAGGTCGACCGAGTTCCGGATGCCCGGGTGCGGGGTATCCGGTTCTGGGGAGGGTTGCCGGATTTCGGGGATCGCAACCAGCTGCGCCAGCCGTCAGCTGACGCCCTTCATGAGCTTCAGCACGGGCTTGACCGACAGCCCCAGTCCCACTCCGACGACGATCGCGATCAGGCCGAGCACGGTGAAGTACGGCACCTCGTTCGTCGGATCGTAGAACTGCACCAGCCAGCCCGAGATGGCCGTGCCGAGCGAGATCGAGAGGAAGAACAGCGCCACCATCTGCGTCTTGAAGCGCGCCGGCGCGAGCTTCGTCGCGGCAGACAGTCCGATCGGCGAGAGCAGCAGCTCGGCGACGGTGAACACGAACAGGATGCCGACGATCGCCAGTAGCGGGGTGGAGCCCTCGCCGCCGTTCGCGAACGGCAGGAACAGCAGGAACGCGCCGCCCATGAGTGCGGTGCCCAGCGCGAACTTCGCCGGGGTGGACGGCTGGCGGGCGCCGAGGCGCGTCCACAGCGCCGCGAACACGCCCGAGAGCACGATGATGAACACCGGGTTGATCGACTGCACGGCCGAGATCGGCATCTCGAAGCCGAGGATCGACCGGTCGAGTCGCTTGTCGCTATACACCGTCAGCACGGTGAACTGCTGCTGGTACAGCGACCAGAAAGCCACGCTCGTCACGAACAGCGGCACGAACGCCCACACGCGCGAGCGCTCGACCTGGTCGATGTGCCGGCTCGCGAGGATCACGGCAAAGTACGCGATCGTCGCGCCGAGCGCGCACACGATCACGATGCTCGCCAGATTGTCGGCGCGGATGACACCCGTCAGCACGAGCACGGCGATGACGGCCACGGCGCCGACGGCGATGCCGGCGAACAGCGGGTAGCGACTGCGCGGCAGCGGATTGGGCACCGCGCGCGCCGAGTCGGGCAGCTCCCTGCGCCCGAAGCTGTACTGGATGAGGCCGGCGGTCATGCCGACTGCTGCGAGCCCGAAGCCCCAGTGGAACCCGGCCGACTTCTGCAGCAGTCCGGTCAGCAGCGGGCCGAAGAACGACCCGAGGTTGATCCCGAGGTAGAAGAGCGAGAACCCGGCATCGCGTCTGGTGTCGTCCTCCGAGTACAGGGTGCCGACGACGGCCGTCGCATTGGCTTTCAGGCCGCCCGAGCCGAGTGCGACGAGCACGAGACCGACCGCGACCCCGACGACACCGGGGAGAAGGGCGAGAGCCAGGTGACCTGCGACGATGACGATCGCGCTGGCGAACAGCACGCGCTCCGACCCGAACAGCCGGTCGGCGAGCCAGGCGCCCAGGATGGTGGACAGGTACACCGATCCGCCGTAGGCGCCGACGATGCCTCCAGCGACCGCCTCGTCGAGGCCGAGCCCGCCCTTCGTCACGCTGAAGTACAGGTAGATCAGCAGGATGCCCTGCATGCCGTAGAAGCTGAAGCGCTCCCACATCTCGACGCCGAACAGGTGGGCCAGTGCACGTGGCTGGCCGAGGAATCGCTTCTCCGACGGGGTCGTGTCGGTCGCGGGAACTGGGGAAGGCATCCTTCCAGCCTACGCTCGCGGCGCGAGCGGGCTGCTGCGCGCCGAGTTCGCGGGCGGCACTCGTCAACGTGCGCTGCGACGCGAGCGCACCAGTCCGACCACCCCGGCGCCGACGATGACCGCCGCCGCGATCAGAGCCGCCGCGCCGATCGGGATGCTCTCCGGCTCGCCGCCGAACCGTCCGACGGCGAGCCACACCAGCCCCCACGATGTCGCGAGGGCAGGGGCGAGACGGCGGGTCACGAGGGCGCTCGCCGCACCGATCGCGGCGACCACGACGAGCACGCCGATGCCCCAGGCATCCGCCTGCTGCCCGAGCCCGTCGGGCAGCGTCTGCGTCAGCCATGCGGCGGTGTTCGCGACGGTCGCGATCGTCACCCAGCCGAAGTGCAGTCCCATCACGGCGTCGAAGAGGGTGAGGTCGAGAAGGCCGGATGCCCGGTCGCGGCCGAGCAGCACGATGATGCGCGCCAGCACGATGAGCAGAGCCGCGATCACGACCACGGTCGCCACGAGGCTCAGAAAGCGGGCGGTCACCAGCCACAGGCCGTTGAGCACCATCGACCCGGCCACCCACCAGCCGATCGCACGCTGGCGGCTGCTGTCGCGCTGAGCGGGAAGCGCCTGCCAGATCGTGTATGCGCCGAGGCCGAGGTAGATCAGCGTCCAGATCGCGAATGCGGGCCCCGCCGGTGCGAGGTGCGAGCCCTGCGCGGACAGCGCGCCGTCCTGCAGCTCGGCCACCGATTCGCCCCCGAACGCGCCGCCGCCGACAGCCGCGCCGATGATCATGAACACCGCTGCCGCGGTGATGGTCGACTGCCTCACGATGTCGCGTCCGGTGCTGTTCATGCCGCCGACCCTACCGGCGGAGGGGGTGGGCTCGGCTGGCCCGTTGACATGGCCGCCGCGCTCTGTCAGTGCGGCGTGGTTCGATGTACCCATGAGCGCCGACGAGCAGCATCCCGCAGACACCGATTGGCACCGCTGGGCGCCCATCGGCCAGACACTCGACACCCGCGGCATCCCCGGCAGCGGCCCACGCGCGAGCATCGCCGCCTTCGAGCTGCTGCCGCTCGAGCCGATGCTCGTGCCGGAGAAGCCGCGCAGCGGCGAGCTCGACGCCTCTCAGTGCGGTCACTGCCGACCCGCGAACGAGTACACGATCTGGCAGGACGACGAGTGGCGCGTCAGCGGCGGCATGCAGGGGCCGAGCGGCATCCCGTTCATCGGGGCGATCTCGCCGCGCCGCCACGTGAAGCTCGAGGATGCCCCCGTCGAGGTGCTCTCAGGTCTGGGGCCGATCCTGCAGCGCGTCTCGGAGGCGGCCAAGAGCATCCCGGCGGTCGCTCGCTGTCACTTCTCGCGCTGGAACGACGGATCCGCGCATCTGCACCTGTGGGCGTACGCTCGGCCGCTCGGCATGATGCAGGGCCGCGGGGCGATCCTTCCCTACTGGGAGCAGGCGATGCCCGCCATGCCGGGGGAGATGATGCAGGAGTACCTCGAGATCGTCGCCGACGCGCTCGCCGCAGGTGGCGGCCAAGCCTTCCCGGCCCGCTGACCGCCCCGGTACGCTGGCCGCATGAGCAACGTTCCCCCGCCGCCCGGAGCATACGCGGCCGCCCCGCAGCCGATGAGCCCGTCCGACGAGAAGATGTGGTCGACGCTGGTGCACGTCGGAGGCATCCTGTTCCAGTTCCTGCCGGCGCTGATCGGCTTCCTCGTGCTGAAGGACCGCGGCCCGTTCGTGCGCGCGCACACGGCCAACGCGCTCAACTTCCAGCTCACTCTGCTGATCGCCTACTTCGTCGGCAGCCTGCTCACGATCGTGCTCGTCGGCTTCCTGATCATGTTCGCCGCGTGGGTGCTGAACATCGTCTTCAGCATCATGGCGGCGGTGAAGTCCAACGGCGGGTGGCCGTATGAGTACCCGATGACCATCCGGTTCGTCCGCTGACGCGGGCGTTCGAAGCTTCGAGAGGCAGACTGACACCGTGCGCACGATCCGAGACCTCGACACCGTCGAACTGATCATCGACGCCCAGGAGCTGCTGGACTCGATCCGCGGCGAGAACCGCGTGATCGACGCAGGCACTCTGCGCGCCCTGCAGCATGCGGGCAACTACGTCGTCGGCCTGTTCGACGACAGCGACGGCGAGGAGCGCATGGTCGGCGCATCGATCGCGTTCTTCGGCGAGCCGGGAAAGCGCACCATGCACTCGCACATCACCGCCCTGCTGCCCGAGTACCGTGGCCGCGGCTGGGGCCGCGAGCTCAAGGAGCACCAGCGTCAGTGGGCGTTCTCGCGCGAGGTCGGCCGCATCACCTGGACATACGACCCGCTCGTCGCGCGCAACGCGCACTTCTTCCTCACCGTGCTCGGCGCACGAGTGAGCGGCTACTCGGTGAACCGCTACGGCATCTTCGGCGGCGGCGACGCGGGAGACGAGAGCGACCGCCTCGATGTGCAGTGGGCCCTGGCAGACATCGCCAAGCCCCCGGCGCCCGAGTCCGTCGTGGCGACCCTCGAGATCCCGACGGATGTCGAGGCGATGCGCACGTCGGATCCGGATGCCGCGCACGAGTGGCGCCTGCGTCTGCGCGGCGAGATGGAGGAGCTGCTCGGCCGGGGGCTGCACATCGCCGGATTCGACAACGAGCGCGGCTACCTGTTCACCGAGTAGGGGGCAGCACGAACGCCCCGGTGTCGCCGGGGTTGACCGCGATCTCCCAGCGGAAGCCGTCGGGGTCGGCGAAGTACCCCGAGTAGCCGCCCCACTCGCGTCTGGTCGCGGGCGAGACGACGGCGCCCAGCGCCTCGGCCTCGGTGAGCACCGCGTCGACCTCGGCCTCGGTCGCGAGGTTGTGCGCCAGGGTGATCGGCGCGACTCCGGATGCCGGTGCCTGGCCGATCTCGGCGGTGAAGCCGGCCACGCTCCACAGCGACAGGATCAGGCGGTCGGCCACGGGCAGCATGAGAACCTCGCCCTCGGCCTCGAAGATCGGCCGCCAGCCCAGTCCGTCGACGTAGAACGCCCGGCTGCGGGCGACGTCGGCCACGGCGAGGGTGATGAAGCTCACGCGCTGTTCCATCGCCCCAGCATCCCACTGGCATCCGACGTGCCGGAAGGGCGTCGCGGGTAGGATTGGGATGCCCGTGTTCACGGGCTTCTCACCCGCAGCATCCGACCATTGGAGCCACCGTGGCCGAACAGTCCCGTCTTGACAAGGTCATCGCCCTCGCCCGCCACCGCGGGTTCGTGTTCCAAGCGGGTGAGATCTACGGCGGTTCGCGTTCTGCGTGGGACTACGGCCCCCTCGGCACCGAGCTGAAGGAGAACATCCGCAGGCAGTGGTGGCAGACCTTCGTGCGCGGCCGCGGCGACATGGTGGGCCTCGACTCGTCGATCATCCTCCCGAAGCGGGTGTGGGAGGCATCCGGTCACGTCGCGACCTTCAGCGACCCGCTGGTCGAGTGCCTGCAGTGCCACAAGCGTCACCGTGAGGACCACCTCGTCGAGGCGTTCGTGGCCAAGAAGGGCCGCCAGCCCGAGAACGGCCTGGCCGACATCGTCTGCCCCGACTGCGGCACCCGCGGCAGGTGGACCGAGCCGAAGTCGTTCTCCGGTCTCGTGAAGACCTACCTCGGCGTCGTCGACGACGAGTCGGGCCTGCACTACATGCGACCCGAGACCGCGCAGGGCATCTTCGTGAACTTCTCGAACGTGCTCACCGCGTCGCGCAAGAAGCCGCCGTTCGGCATCGGCCAGGTCGGCAAGGCGTTCCGCAACGAGATCACTCCCGGCAACTTCATCTTCCGCACCCGCGAGTTCGAGCAGATGGAGATCGAGTACTTCGTGCCGCCGGCCGAGGCGAAGGAGTGGTTCGACCACTGGGTCGAGGCGTGCTGGGACTGGTTCATCGACCTCGGCATCGACCCCGACAACATCCGCCGCTTCGATGTGCCGGAAGAAGACCGCGCGCACTACTCCGCGGGCACCATCGACGTCGAGTACCGCTTCGGCTTCCAGGGGTCGGAGTGGGGCGAGCTGATGGGTGTCGCGAACCGCACCGACTACGACCTGTCGAGCCACAGCGAGGCGTCCGGCCAGTCGCTGACGTACTTCGACCAGGCATCGGGCGAGCGCTACACGCCCTACGTGATCGAGCCCTCGTTCGGCCTCACCCGCGCCATGATGGCCTTCCTCGTCGACGCGTATGAGGAGGAGGAGGTGCCGAACGCCAAGGGCGGCACCGACACCCGCACCGTGCTCAAGCTCGACCCGCGCCTCGCGCCCGTCAAGGTCGCGGTGCTGCCGCTCTCGCGCAACGAGCGCCTCTCGCCGCTCGCGCGCGAGGTGGCCGACACTCTGCGCGGCAAGTGGACCATCGACTTCGACGACGCCGGAGCCATCGGCCGCCGCTACCGTCGCCAGGACGAGGTGGGCACCCCGTTCTGCGTGACCGTCGACTTCGACTCGCTCGACGACGACGCGGTGACCGTGCGCGACCGCGACACCATGGGTCAGGAGCGCGTTGCGCTCGAGAACCTCGAGGCCTACCTGGCCGAGCGTCTGCGCGGCGCCTGACGCCTGCTCGCCGAGCCCCGATCCACGCAGGTGGATCGGGGCCTCGTCGTGTGTGGTGCCTGTCGGACTTGCCGGACCGGATGATCGTGGCGCGGCGTGTCGGCGTCCGCCACGCCGCCGGCGGGTCGGATCGTCTGAGGTTCCCGGCGTGCGGGGGCGTCTGTCGGGTTTGCCGGACCGGATGCCTGTGGCGCGGCGTGTCGGCATCCGCCGCGCCGTCGGCGGGTCGGATCCTCTGAGGTTCCCGGCGTGCGGGGTGCCTGTCGGGTTTGCCGGATCGGATGCTCGTGGCGCGGCGTGTCGGCATCCGCCACGCCGTCGGCAGGCCGAACGGTCTGAGGTTCCCGGCGTGCGGGCAGAGCGCCAGGAACGTCAGCCGTCGCGCGTGAGCAGTCGTCCGAGCGCCGTGGTCGCGGTGAGCAGCGCCTCGACGAGGTGGTCGTCGACCTCGAAGGGGGATCGGGACGATAGGGCGATCGCCCCCAGGGGCTCCTTACCCATCCACACGGGCGCGGCCAGGGCGGCGACGTTCGTGTCGTACTCGCCCTGCGAATAGCACCACCCGCGAGCCCGGATGTCGAGGAACTCCTCCTCCAGCTGTCGGGGGTCGGTCTTCGTCTCGGCGGTGAATCGCGCCATCGGGCGATCGCCGATGAAGCGGGCGCGGAGCGCGTGCGGCAGCTGCGCGTAGTATGCCTTCGAGATGGCGCCGGCGTGCGCGGGGAACAGCTCGCTGGCCATCGGGTAGCCGCGCAGGGGACCCTCGGCGCCGTCTATCGATGCGACGACGCGCATGTGCGCATGATCCGGCACGGCGAAGGTCGCGTTGAGCCCCGTGGCCTCGGCGAGCGACTCCAGCATGGGGGTGGCCATGCTGCCGAGCGACGCGGTGCTGCGCCAGGCGCGCGAGAGGTGCAGCACCGCTGGACCCAGCCGGTAGGTGCGCGTCTCGTCGTCGCGCCGCAGGAAGTGCTGCTCGGTGAGTGTCGCGAGCGTGCGCTGCGCCGTCGAGGTGGAGCATCCGAGCAGGTCGGCGAGTTCGGTGACGCCCATCGAATGTCGCTCCCCGGTGAACAGGCGCAGGGTCTCGAGGGCTCTCGTCACACTGCTGAGCTGATCGGCCATGCATCCATCATCCCGCATAGCGGGAAATGTCTTGCCGGTGGTTGCGCGTCGGACGAATGTTGCTTCAGACCACCCCGATGGAGAGGAACGAGATGGCACTGACAGAGCAGACGGATGCCGCGAGCCGGCCGTACGTCTACTTCGACTCCGCGGCCGCCGCACCACCCGTGCCCGAGGCCGTCGACGCCGCCGTCTCGTACCTGCAGCGCACCGCAGCCGAGGGCCCCTACGTCCCGAGCTTCCGGCGCGAGGTGTACGAGCGCATCGAAGAGGTGCGCGCCGCGGTGGCCGGATTCCTGCAGGCAGCGCCCGAGGAGATCGCCTTCACCCGCAACGGCACCGAGGCGATCAGCCTCGTCGCCCGCGGCATCCGCTGGCAGCGCGGCGACGAGGTGATCGTGCCCGACACCGAGATGCTGAGCAACATCGCCATCTGGCGGATGCTCGAAGCCGAGGTCGGCATCCGCGTGGTGCCGTTCGCGGCCGACGCCGACGGGATGCTCGACCCGCAGCGCCTCGCCGCGGCGATCACCCCCCGCACGCGCCTGATCACCTTCGTGGCCCTCTCGAACGTCACAGGAGCCGTGCAGCCGGTGGCCGAGATCTGCCGCCTCGCCGCCGACGCCGGAGTGCTCACGCATGTCAACGCGGCGCAGGCGATCGGGATGCTGCCCCTGGGCTTCTCGTCATGGCAGGCCGACTTCATCTCCGCCTGCACGCGCAAGGGGCTGCGGGGCATCGAGGGCTCGGGCGTGCTCGCCGTCCGGCGTCAGCACGTCGAAGCGATGACGCCCGCTCTGGCCGGCTGGTGGAACGCCGGCCTCGAGGGCGGTGGCGTGACCCTGCCCGACACCGCCAAGCGCTTCGAGGCCGGATCCCCCAATGTCCCCGCGATCCTCGCCCTCGGGGCCGCGATCGAGGTCGCCGAGCGGATCGGCATCGACAGCATCCACCAGCAGGTCCGCGAACTGACGGCTGCTGCGGTCAACGGCATCCGGAGCATCCCCGGCGCAGCGGTGTACGGTCCCTCCGACGACGACCGCCTCGGCATCATCCCGTTCAACGTCGCCGGTGTCGATCCGCGCGCTCT
The DNA here is from genome assembly GCF_014084045.1 of Microbacterium esteraromaticum. Classification (NCBI taxonomy): domain Bacteria; kingdom Bacillati; phylum Actinomycetota; class Actinomycetes; order Micrococcales; family Microbacteriaceae; genus Microbacterium; species Microbacterium esteraromaticum. The sequence continues at coordinate 893,008 of NZ_CP043732.1, read as the reverse complement.
CACCGATCACCTCGAGAGCCGCGGCATCATCATCGAGGCGGGTCACTTCATGGCCACGCCGATTCTGAACGCGTACGGCATCTCCGCCATGGCGCGGGCCTCGGTGCACTACTTCAACTCCTTCGACGAGATCGACCGCCTCGTCGCCGAGATCACGGCCTTCGCCGGAAAGGAAGAATCATGACTCGCGCACTTCTCATGAGCAGCTCGCGCAAGGACAGCCTCGGCTACCTCGAGCACGCAGGCGACCAGCTGGCGCTGGTGCTCGGCGAGCACGACGGTCGCCCGAAGCCGACCCGTGCCCTGCTTATCCCGTACGCAGCCGTCTCGACCACCTTCGAGGCGTACGAAGAACTGGCGAAGCCGGCATTCGCCGCCCACGGCGTCGAGCTCACCTCGATCCACCGCTTCGACGACCCGGTGCAGGCCGTCCGCGACGCGGAGGTCATCGCCATCGCCGGCGGCAACACGTTCGCTCTGCTCACCCGCCTGTACCAGGCCGGCCTGATCGACGAGATCCGCGAGCGAGTCACCTCCGGGGCGGCCGCCTACGTCGGCTGGAGCGCGGGCACGAACGTCGCCACGCCGTCGATCCGCACCACGAACGACATGCCGATCGTCGAGCCGCCCTCCTTCACCGCCCTCGGTCTGGTGCCCTTCCAGATGAACCCGCACTTCATCCCGGGCAAGCCCGTCGGCCACAACGGCGAGAGCCGTGAGGAGCGTCTCGCCGAGTTCACCGCCATCAACCCCGACGAAGAGGTGCTGGCCCTGTACGAGGGCTGCGCGCTCTGGGTCACGGGCGACAGCGCGCGCATCGTCGGCGGGCGGGAAGCACTCGTCTTCGGGAACGCCGCCGAGGTGCGCACGATCGCCGACGGCGAGAGCTTCGCCCTCGCCGAGATCCGCGGGGCGGTGCGCTGATGGGCGCACGCGAGATCGCCGAGGTCACCGAGCTGATGGACGACCCTCGCCTGAACGGCGAGCGGATCGCGACGCTGCTGGGCAGTGCGGCCGCCCCTGGCGCCGAGATCACGGTCACCTCGGTGCCCTACGAGGCACCCGAGGACACGAGACAGACCTGCGACTTCGTGCGCGTGGTGCTGCCGGGCAGCAAGGGGGCGCTCGCCGGCGGCGACGCTCCGACGCTGGGCATCATCGGCAGGCTCGGAGCGCAGCAGGCGCAGCCGGCTCGGATCGGATACGTGTCGGATGCCGACGGCTCCACCGTCGCGATCGCCGCAGCTCTCCGGCTGCTTCGTCTCGCCGCGGCGGGTGCGCAGCTTCCGGGCGATGTGATCGTCACCACCCACATCGCCACCCATGTGAGCATCACGCCGCGCGAGCCCGCCGACTTCATGGGCATGCCCGTCTCGTCGGCGACGATGAACGAGCACGAGGTCGATGACGCGATGGACGCGATCCTCTCGATCGACGCCTCGAAGGGCAACCGACTCATCAACCACCCCGGTGTCGCTATCTCGCCCACGGCGAAGGAGGGCTACCTGCTGCCCGTCGCACCGGGCCTGCTCACGGTGCTCGAGTACGCCACCGGTGCACCGGCGCGCACGTTCCCGCTCGCGCTGCAGGACATCACGCCGTACGACAACGGCTACCGCCACTTCAACTCGATCATGCAGCCGACCGTCGCCACAAGCGCTCCGGTCGTCGGCGTCGCCCTGACGGCGGCCGCCGTGGTGCCAGGATCCTCGACGGGGGCCAGCTACGAGCCGGCCCTTCTCGAGGCCACTCGCTTCGTCGTCGAGACGGCGAAGCAGTTCACGCAGAGCCGCGTCGTCTTCCACGACGCGGACGAGTACGACCGCCTCGTCGACCAGTACGGCGACCTCACCCGATTCCAGCGCTGACCCGCCCGACGATGGGCACCCGCAGGCGATGACGCCCGCGTCCGACAGCCTTCAGAAAGTCCGCACATGACCACCACACCCTCCAGCGAGCAGGCGCCCCCGAAGGCCCACCCGCGCGCATTCGAACCCCTGACCCTGGTCGTCACGATCGTGCTGAGCGTGCTCGGCGCGGTGATCGGCGTCCACCTGATCACCACACTCGGCATCTCGGCGAACACGAGCGTCATCGGCGCCGTGATCGCGATGCTGCTCGGACGGATCGCCTTCTTCGGCTTCTCGAAGTTCCGCAGCAGGCACCGCCAGAACCTGATCCAGTCGGCGATCTCCGCAGCGACCTTCGCGGCGGCCAACGGCATCCTCGCGCCCATCGCCATCCCGTGGGCGCTCGGCAGGCCAGAGCTCGTCTGGCCGATGCTGCTCGGCGCCTCGCTCGGCGTGCTGATCGACGTGTTCGTGCTGTTCCGCGCGTTCGGCTCGCGGTTCATGCCCGCCTCCGCTGCGTGGCCTCCCGGAGTCGCCGCCGCCGAGACCATCAACGCGGGCTCAGAGGGCGGACGCCGCGCTCTGATCCTCGTGGGCGGAGGCGTGGTCGGCGTCATCGGCTCGCTGTTCGCGCTGCCGATGTCGGCGGCGGGTGTGGCCCTGATCGGCAACATCTGGGCTCTGCTCATGTTCGCGGTCGGTCTGCTGATCTCGCAGTACGCCCCTGTGTTCCTCGGCGTCAACCTGGGCCAGCTGTACATCCCGCACGGTGTCATGATCGGCGCGGGTGTCGTCGCACTGCTGCAGGTGATCTGGATCATCGCGGGTGCCCGCACCAAGCGTGCGCGGGAGGAGGAGGAGCGTCACACCGAGGCGATCAAGCTCGACGAGACCCTCGATTACACGATCTCCGGGCGCCGACTCGGACGTGCGCTCGGCACCGGCTATGCGGCCTTCGTCGCCGGCGCGCTGCTGATCGCGCTGATCGGCGGCGCGGCATCCGATCTGACCATCCCTGCGCTCATCGGCTTCGTCCTGTTCGCCGGCTTCGCCGCCATCGTGCATGAGCTGATCGTCGGACTCGCCGCGATGCACGCCGGATGGTTCCCCGCGTTCGCGGTGACCCTCATCTTCCTGATCCTCGGCCTGTTCCTGGGGATGCCCGAGGTGCCCCTGCTGATCCTGGTGGCATACTGCTCGGCTACGGGACCCGCGTTCGCCGACATGGGCTACGACTACAAGGCCGGCTGGCTCCTTCGCCGCGAGGCCCGCCCGTGGAAGGCGTACGAGCTCGAAGGCCGTCGCGAGCAGCTGAAGGCATCGCTCGTAGCCATCGTGATCGCGATCGGCATCGTCGCGGTCTCGTGGCAGGGTCTCTTCGCGGACGGCAAGATCCCCCCGTCGTCGCAGGTCTTCGCCGACACGATCGCGGTCGGCATCTCCGACCCGCAGGTCGCGCTCACCATGGCACTGTGGGCCATCCCCGGGGCGCTCGTGCAGCTTCTCGGCGGCTCCAAGCGGCAGATGGGCGTGCTGCTGGCGACGGGTCTGCTGGTCGCGACCGCCAACGCCGGATGGCTCGTGCTCGTCGCGCTGCTCGCACGGGTGATCTGGGTCAAGCGCCGTGGCGAGAAGGGCGAGCAGGAGATCGCGCTGGTCGGTGCGGGCGTGATCGCCGCCGATTCGCTGATGAGCGTCGGCAAGGTCATCAAGTTCTGACCCTGTCGGTCTGACGGAGCCCCGGTTCACACCCTGTGGATCGGGGCTCCGTCGCATGCAGGCTCCTGGCCGGACGGGTTCCGGGTTCGGGGGCCGGGTGACCGACGGGAATCCGGTCGGTCCGGTTCGGGCTCGGTTCCCGGTGGGCCGGTCGGGTGACCGACGGGAATCCGGTCGGAAGGACCAGACCGGATGCCCGTGGCGCGGCGTGTCGGCATCCGCCACGCCGCGTGGCGACCGAACCGCCTGAGATCCCCGACGCGGGATCCGGAGGTGTTCAGGCCCCCGTCCACCCGGAGCCGTTCCTCGGCGTTCTGGGCTCGGCATGTGCGCGACCCGCCGTTGTGGATAACTCGAAAGCCCTGCAGGCCTGAACGCGTAGCGTGCCGGGCATGCAACAGCAGACGGATGCTCCGATCGCGCGCCCTCGATGGATGACCCTGCTCGTCACCGGCATCCTGCTCGTGGCGGGCGGGCTGACACTGTGGGTGAGTCCCTCGCTGGCCGAAGGCGCGTGGCTCGGTGCGGCTATCGCGCTCGCTGTCGGCCGCACCGGCATCCCGATCGGGCTGTCCGTCGCCGGACGGATCGCGCTGGTCGCGGTGCCGATCGTGATGATCGGCACCGGGATGCGGCTGGAGCAGGACGCGCTCGAGCCGTTCGACGCGGTCATCCTCCTGAACGACGTGCCCGTGGCGCCCGAGGTCATGCACCTCCTCGTGATCGCGGGCGGCGGCGCGGTTCTCGCGGCTGCGGCCGGCGTGGTCGCGTCGGTGCTCATCGTCCGCTCGAACGTCTTCTCCAACGGCTGGGGGTGGCTGGCGCTGCCCGTCCTGGCCGGTGGCGCGATGTGCGCGATCGCCCGCGACCTCATCGTCGCGACATTCGCCGTGTCGATCGGATACGCCGAACTCGACACGTGGCTGATGCTCGCCCAGTTCATCGGCAGCGTGGTCGTCGGTGGTGTCCTGATCTTCGTCGCGGTGGTCGCCAGATCCCGGATGCCCGTGCCGGAACAGCCCGTGGGCTGATCGAGCGGTCGGCGATCTCAGACCGGATGCCCGTGGCGCGGCGTGTCGGCGCCCGGCGCGCCGACCGTGGGTCGGATGGTCCGAGACTTCCGACGTCCGCACCCGCTGAGCACGCGCACGGGCCCCTCCGGATGCCCGTGCCGGAACTGCTCGTGCGCTGATCGAGCGGTCGGCGATCTCAGACCGGATGCCCGTGGCGCGGCGTGTCGGCATCCGGCGCGCCGACCGTGGGTCGGATGGTCCGAGACTTCCGACGTCCGCACCCGCTGAGCACGCGCACGGGCCCCTCCGGATGAACCGGCCCGTGGCGATCAGCGTGCGATCAGAAGTCTTCGCCTTCGGCCTGCGACGGGTGACGGTCGAACCAGTAGGGGCGACCGATGTGCAGCAGGGCGTCGGTGTCGATGAGGTCGTTCTCGCGGTCCATGTGCGGCTCCTTCGCGCGGAATGTCTGGGGCTGAATCCAGCATCCGGCATGCTTGAGCCCTTTTGCGGGGGAATCCAGGCGAAAGAATCGCCAGAGTTTCGCGTTGCTTAAAGGCTGGCGGGCGTCGCTATGGTGAGCGCATGAACGATGTCGATGAAGACGTCCTCGCCGGTCGCCGCCGCACCTGGATGGTCGGGGGTCTGCTGCTGCTCACCACAGGACTTGCGTGGACCCTGTCCGAGCTGGGCATCGCACCACTCGGGCTGCTCGGTCTCGTGACCGAACCGCTGGCCTTCATCGTGTTCGCGATCGGTCTCGGGCGAGAGGGCAGCGTGACCGCGCGCCACCCGGTGGGCACGATCGCACTGGCGGGACTCGGCGTGCTCGTCGTCGCGCAGCCGCTGGTGCGGATGATGCTGAACGGCATGCCCATGGGCGAGGGGCCGCAAGCCTCTGAGCAGTACGCCGTGATGCACCAGAACGTCGGCATCGCACTCGATGTCACCGCACTGGTGCTGGCCGTCGTCGCGGCCGTCGCCATCGTGATGGCGGGCGTCGTGCCGTCGCCCTGGCGCTGGCTGCCGGTGGTCGCGCTGATCGTGGCGCTGATCGCGCGGGCTCTGCCCCTCCTTCGCCACGGTCCCTTGACGATGGATGCTCTGCTGACCGTGCTCAGGACCGCGAACCTGCTGAATCCGCTGATGCTGCTGATCCTGGGCGCTGCGGCCGTGGTGCTCGCCGCTCGTTCACTCAGCCGCCTGCCCATCAGCACCGTCGCCTGAGCGCACCGGCATCGCCCCGTGACGGGCACGTTCGGGAGGAGAGATGCCGCTGGGGAGGAGGATCCTCGCAGATTCCTCCTCCCCAGTGCGCGAACGCCTCCCGAGAGCGAGAGACCGAGGGCCGATCAGACCCGCGCGATGCGCAGGGTGCGCACCTCGAACGGCTTCAGCGCGAGCTCGCCTGTGCGGGCGTCTTCGAGCTCGTCCTCGATCAGCGAGACCTCGCGGATTCCGGCGTGATCGAAGGCCGCAGACACAGACCCGGTCGCACGGCGACCGAGCGACTCGTAGACCCGCACGATCACGTCGCCGGAGCGGTCGTCGGCGAGCTTCACGGCTGACGTCACGATCCCCGTGCCCGATACCGAGACCAGCGGCTGCACCTCCTCGCCGCCGCGCACGACCGCAGTCGGCGCGTTGAGGCGGATGCCCTCGGCCGTGGCGATCCCGGCATCCGCCCCGATCACCAGGCCGACCCGGATCTCGTGGCGACCGTGGTCGGTGTCGGGGTCGGGGAAGCGCGGAGCGCGCAGCAGCGACAGGCGCACGGTGGTGGTGACGTCGTCGCCGTCCACGTCGCGGGAGGTGTCGTAGCCGTAGATCGAGTCGTTCACCAGGGCTGCGCCGAAGCCGTCGTCCTCCTGGGCGAGCACGAAGCGGTGCATCGAGGTCTCGTACTTCGCGGCCTCCCAGCTGGTGTTCACGTGGGTCACGCGGCGCTGGAAGCCGAACTGCGTCTCGGCCAGCGTCTCGCGAGCGAAGATGTCGAGCGGGAATGCCAGCTTGAGCAGCTTCTCGGTCTCGTGCCAGTCGATGTCGTTGTGCAGCAGCACGGTGCGCGATCCGGGGCGCAGCGTGATCGTCTGGGTCAGGCGGGAGGATGAGAACTCCCGCGACACCGTCACGACGGCGGCGCCGTCGACGACGGACGCCTCGATCGACGAGATCGCGGTGAGGTCGTCGACGCGGTTCCTGTAGTAGCGGTCGATGTCCCACGCGTCCCACATGTTCGGGAAGTCCTGGTGCAGCTGGAACAGGTTGGCGGGCCTGCCCGCCGGGATCGTCTCGCGGCCGGTCGCCTCGTCGATCGCCGAGACGATCAGACCTTCGGACGAGATGGTGACAGTGATGAGCTCGTTGGAGAGCACATAGCCGCCGTCCTGCGGCGTGAGCACGGTGTCGGCGTGCGCCGGCTGTGCATCCGCACGGGAGGCGCCTCCGGTCATGCGGTCGAACACGAGCTCGCGGTCGCCCTCGCCGGCGAGCGCATCGCGTGCTGCGGACGACAGCTCTGCAGCATCCGCCAGCACTCCGGAGAGCACCTCGACGGCCTCGCGATGCACCCACGCGATCGACGTGCCGGGCAGGATGTCGTGGAACTCGTGCAGCAGCACGAGCTGCCACAGCCGGTCGAGCTCGTCGTAGGGGTACTCGGACCCGAGCTTCACGGCGGCGGTCGCCGCCCACAGCTCGGCCTCGATGAGCGCCTGCTCGGCCCAGCGGTGCAGGGCCTTCGTCGCGTGCTGGCTGGTGAGCGTGCCGCGGTGCAGCTCGAGGTAGAGCTCGCCGACCCAGACGGCGGGGTCGGTCAGCTCGGCCTTGGCCTCGTCGAAGAAGGCATCCGGATGCTTCCACTCGACCTGCGCGGCTCCCTCGAGCGACGCCATGCGCTGCGCCTTGCCCGTCATCTCGCGGGTGGTCCCGCCGCCGCCGTCGCCCCAGCCGACGGGGGCGATCGACATGGTCGCGACGCGGTTCTCCTTGAACTGGCGCGAGGCCTTCGCGACCTCCATGCCGCTCAGCTGCGAGTTGTAGGTGTCCATCGGCGGGAAGTGTGTGAACATGCGCGAGCCGTCGATCCCCTCCCACAGGAAGCTGTGGTGCGGGAAGACGTTGCGCTGGTTCCACGAGATCTTCTGCGTGAAGAACCACTCGAACCCGGCCCTGCGCATCAGCTGCGGCAGCGCGGGGGAGTAGCCGAAGCTGTCGGGCAGCCAGACGCCCTTCGAGCGGATGCCGAACTCGCGCTCGAAGAAGCGCTGGCCGTGCGAGAACTGGCGCACCAGCGACTCGCCTGTGGGCATGACGGTGTCGGACTCGACCCACATGCCGCCCAGCGGCAGGAACCGCCCGGAGGCGACGGCATCCTTCACCCGTGCGAACACCTCGGGACGGTGCTCCTTGATCCAGGCGTACTGCTGCGCGCTCGACATGCCGTACAGGAACTCGGGCTGCTCGTCGATGAGGGTGGTCATCGACGACGTGGTGCGGGCGACCTTGCGGATCGTCTCGCGCACCGGCCACAGCCAGGCCGAGTCGATGTGCGCGTGGCCGATCGCGGCGATGCGATGGGCGCTCGCATCGGCGGGCGAGGTCAGCACCTCCACCAGCTGGGCGCGGGCATCGGGGGCGGTCTCGACGATGCGCTGCAGGTCGAGGGCGTCGAGGGCGTTGTCGAGCGCCTGCAGGATGCGCATGCGGCGCGGGCTGGTCTCAGGCAGCTCGGCCTGCAGCTCGATGAGCACTTCGAGGTCGAGGGCGAGCTCGAAGACCGACTCCTCGAACACGGCGAGATCCATGTGGCGGACGCGGTACAGGGGCTCGGGGGAGGAGGTGCGGATGTCGCCCTCCTGCGTCGGAAGGAAGGGGTGGTAGTCGAGCAGCACGGGGTTGGATGCGCCTTCGAGATAGAACTCGACCGCGCCGCCCGGGGCGACATCGACAGGAAGCCACTGGTTGCGCGGGTTGATGCTCTTGATCGGCGTGCCGTCGGGACGGTAGGCGAGTGCCTCGCACTGGAACCCCGTCATGTTGATGTCGAAGCCGAGGTCGATGAGCGCCTCGATCCTGCGGCCGGTCCATTCGGCCGGGACCTGGCCGCGCACACGGAACCAGGTGGTGCCCCACGCCGGGCCCCACATGGTTCCGGCGGTGAAGGGCTCGAACTCGAGGGCGAGGCCCTCTGTGGGCGCGACCGGCTCGCCGGGCAGCTGATGAGCGGCGATCTCGAGGGGAACGCGGGCCGAATGGACGGCGGGGCGGACTCGTTCGAGCAGCACGCGGTTCACGCGTCCGACGGTGAGCGAGGTCTCTTCGTGCACGGGGCGCTCCTTCGCGGTGGGAGAATGAGGGCGATCGCCCCGGGAGTCAACGGGACGACCACAACTAAAACGATCTAGTACGGTGAGTCTATGCCACGGTCCAAGCGTGTCACCATCGCGGACATCGCTCGTCTTGCGGGAGTGTCTCCCGGAGCCGTGTCGTTCGCCCTGAACGGACGCCCCGGAGTCAGCGAGGAGACCCGCCAGCGCATCCTCGCGATCGCCGACCAGCACGACTGGCGACCGAGCTCAACGGCGCGGGCCCTGGTCGGCGCGCGCACGGGGGTGATCGGCTTCGCCGTGAACCGACCCGCCCGAACCCTCGGGACGGAGGCGTTCTTCACGCAGCTGATCGCCGGCGCGCAGTCGACGCTCGCCGCGCGCCGGATCGGGTTGCAGCTGGTGGTCGTTCCCAGTCTCGAGGAAGAGCTCGAGACGTACCGCCGGTGGGCGCGCTCGAATCAGGTCGACGGCGTGATCGTGCTCGATCCGCGGGTCGACGACCCGCGCCCCGCCCTGCTGCGGTCGCTGGGAATGCCGTCCATCACGATCGGCGGTCAGCCGTCGCCGGACGCCGAGCACGCCACCCTGTGGCTCGACGACGCCGCGGCGGCCGGCACCGTGTTCGGCTACCTGGCAGCCCTCGGGCACCGGCGCATCGTCTACGTCTCGGGGCCTGCGGCACACGAGCACGTGAGACTGCGCAGCGGAGTGCTCGACGGCATGGCCGGACGCGGGGTCGCAGGCGAGGTGATCGAGACCGACTACTCGCCGGCTCAGGTGGCCGCGACCATGCGCTCGCTGCTCAGCCGCCACGAGCGCCCCAGCGCCGTCGTGTTCGACAACGACATGATGGCCATCGCCGGTCTGCGCGTCACCCAGGAGATGGGCGTCGCCGTGCCGGAGGCGCTGTCGGTGGCGTCGTTCGACGACTCGATCGTGACAGACCTGGTTCGTCCGTCGATCACCTGCCTCACGCGAGACACCTTCGCACTCGGCGAGCACGCCGCGGAGTTCCTGCTGGAGCAGCTGGACGAGACCGAGACGCTGCCGGACCGGATGGGCCCCGCACCCACCCTCACCGTGCGCGAGAGCACGGCGACCGCACGCTGAGTCCCGGCGACCGCCCCCGAGCCCGTCTGCGTCGCGGTTCAGCCCGCGGTCGCGGTTCAGTCCGCGGTCGCGGGCACCCAGGGCGTCGGGTCCCAGCCGAAGCCCCGAGCCCACGCAGACAGCTCGGCCTGCAGGGAGGCCGCGACCTCGGGGTGCTCGGCCGAGATGTCGGTGGACTCGGCCGGGTCGGCCTCCAGGTCGACCAGGATGCTGCTGCCGAGCTCGAACGGACCGCCCAGGTGCTCGCGCGCCGAAGTGGTGAGCTTGAATCGTCCGCGTCGAGCCGCGAGCTGGGGGCCGTACTCCCAGAACAGGGTGCGATCGGCCGACGGCGCCATCGACCCGGCGTCGCGCAGGGCGTCGAGCACACTGCGCCCGTCGATCGCGCCGGGCGAGGGAACGCCCGCGGCGTCGAGCAGCGTGGGGAGCAGATCCATCATCGCGGCGGGTTCGCTCCACTCCGCGCCCTGCGGCAGAGTCGACGGCCACGAGATGATCGCCGGCACTCGGATGCCGCCCTCGAAGAGGGAGCCCTTGTTGCCGCGCAGTCCGCCGGTCGACCCGCCCTGGTAGTCGATCTCCTCGCCGTTCAGCCAGTTGCGGCTCTCGGTCGACGGGCCGTTGTCGGACGAGAAGAACACGATCGTGTCGTCGGCGATGCCCTGCCGCTCGAGAGTGTCGAGGATCCGGCCGATCCCGTCGTCCATCGCCGAGATCATCGCGGCCATGATGCGGCGGTCCTCGGGAAGCCCGGGGAATCTGTCGACGTACTCCCGCGGCGCGTGCATCGGGTAGTGCGGGGCGTTGAACGGCACGAAGCACAGGAACGGCTCGCCTGCGCTCTCGACGATGAAGCGCTCCGCCCGCTCCGCGATCACCTCCGTGAGGTAGCGGCCGTTGTCGTACACCTCGCGGTCGTCGTCCCACAGGTCGTGCACGGGGTTCACGCCCTGGCCCCAGTAGAAGATGTGCGAGTAGTAGTCGACGCATCCGGCGAGGAATCCGAAGTGATGCTCGAACCCGCGGTCGCGTGGGCGGAAGCCGTCACCCGCCCCCAGATGCCACTTGCCGAAGATGCCGGTGCGGTAGCCGGCGGCCTGCAGCCGGGAGGCGATGGTGGGCTGCTCGGGCAGGCCGGGAGTGCCCCGCTTGCCGCCGAGGATCTCCTGCACGCCGGCGTTCACCGGGTGCCGACCGGTGAGCAGCGCGGCGCGCGACGGCGAGCACACCGGAGAGTTGGAGTACCAGTCGGTCATCCGGATGCCTCGCGCCGCGAGCCGGTCGAGGTGCGGGGTGCGCACGTCGACGCTGCCGAAGCATCCGACGTCGCCGTAGCCGAGGTCGTCGGCGTAGATGATGACGATGTTCGGGCTGCTCATGCGTGCACCTCCGGTGTCGGAGCCGCGGCCTCGTCGACGACGGTGTTGTTCGAGGAGTACGAGCCGACTCCGACGGAGAGGTCGGGGCGGACGAGGTCCGAGATCCCCCTTGCCGCGAGCGCCGCGGCGTCCTCCGCGGTCGTCGAGGTGACGAACGCGGCATCCGCGCCTGCGTCGCAGGCGTCGACCCAGGCCTGGAAGATCGCGCCGCCGGGGCTCATCGCCGCCCGGCTCACGGGGACGTCGTCGCCGTCGACCTCGATCACGATCCCCAGCGTGCGCTCGGGCGCTGGACGTCGCTCGCGAAGTTCGGGGATGATCTCGGCGAAGCGCCTGCCGATCGGCTTGGCGGCGCCGCCGTTCTCGATCAGGCCGAGCGAGTACTCGAGCTCGGGGTAGTCGGCGAGCGAGCGGCTGACGTCGTGCGAGCACCACCAGGTGACACCCCACAGGTTCTCTGTGCGGGCGGCCGAGCGCACGGTCGCCTCGAGGAACCCGGGGGTCTGCTCCGGAGTGAGGCAGTTCGACGGGGCGCCGACCTCCTGCAGCCAGACCGGCCGTGCCGGGTCGGTCTGGAATGCGCGGGAGACCTCGATCATGTACTCGGCGTGGCGGTCGGATGCCGCCGAGCGCCCGCCGTAGCGCTGCGCCGTGCCGTTGAAGATCCACGAGTGCACGGTGGTCATCGCGCCCAGGCGGGCGGCGAGCGCGGGGGTGAAGCCGTGGCCGTCGAGGTACCAGGCGGCGTCGTACTCGCTGTGCACGTGGTCGAGGCCGGGGGCCGAGCGCTCTGCGGCGTCGAGCAGCGTGGTGATCCAGTTCGCCGCCTCAGCCTCGGTCACCGGCCAGGGAGAGGGATGCACCGAAGCCGAGAACTGGTTGGTCTCGTTGCCGAGCGTGAACCCGAGGAAGTTGCCTGCATCGCGCAGCGCCGCGCCGAGGCTCTCGACGAGGGCGACCTGCCCGCTGAGCGCGAGCGGATGGGTGAACATGTTCTTGTCGTGCCAGGTGAACAGCCACGACGGGATGAAGTCGAAGCTCGACAGATGGCCCTGGATGACGTCGACTCCGGCATCCATGCCGAACTCCGCGGCCACGTCGACGACCGCGCGGACGTCGGCGACGGCCTCCTCGCGGATCAGTGTGCGGTTGGGCTGCAGCACGGGCCAGAGTGGGAAGATGCGCACATGATCGAGGCCGAGCTCGGCGAGCCCCGCGAAGTCGCGGCGCACATCGTCGAGATCGAGCGACATCCAGGAGTGCATCCAGTTCTTCGCCGGGGTGTAGTTGGCGCCGAAGCGCAGGGGCGCGCCGGGGGTCAGCGGGGTGGTGGTCATCGCGTGCGTCCTTCGGGGGCGGTCTGGCGGGGATGTGCGGTGTCGCCGAGCTCGTGCTGCAGATCCCACAGACGCAGGGTCAGCTCGTCTCGGATGTCGGCGTAGGCCCGATCGAGGTGGACGCTCCGCAGCTCGTGAGGGTCGTTCTCGAGGTCGAACAGCTCCCACTCCGGCGGATAGCTCATGTTGCCGGTGTTCGGCAGGCCCATCCCGTCGGCGTAGTAGTAGATCAGCTTGTACCGGTCGGTGCGGATGCCGTAGTGCGCCCACACATGATGCATGTGGTCGTCGTGCTCGTAGAACCGGTAGTAGTGGGCATCGCGCACCGGCTCCGGGTCGGGAGAGGTGATCATCGGCACGAGGCTGGCACCCTGCATGCCAGGAGGGGCGTCGACGCCGGCGAACTCGAGGATGGTCTGCGCGATGTCGACGTTGGAGGTCAGCATCGCCGTCTGCTGGCCTGCGGGCACGCGCGCGGGATAGCTGAGCACGAGGGGCATCCGCAGCGACTCCTCGTACATGAAGCGCTTGTCGAACCAGCCGTGCTCGCCGAGGTAGAAGCCCTGGTCGGAGGCGTAGATGGTGACCGTGTCGTCGGCGTGTCCGCGATCGCGCACCGCGTCCGTCAGCGCGTGGACGCTCTCATCGACGGCGGCGACGCAGCGGAGATAGTCCTGCATGTAGCGCTGGTACTTCCAGCGTGCTCGCTCGTCGTAGCCGAGCTCTGCGGGCGGATCCTCCTTGAGGTCGACGTCGGTCAGATAGTCGGCGATGCGCATCGTGGCGTGATGCGCCGGCGTTCCTCGGCCGTCGTAGTCGTCGTAGAAGGTGGGCGGGAGGGGGATCGGATCGGTGAACAGGTTCGCGTGGCGAGGATGCGGCTCCCACGGGCGGTGAGGTGCCTTGTGCCAGACCAGCACGCAGTACGGCTCATCGCCCTGATCCGCCATCCACGCCAGGGCCCGCTCGGTGATGACGTCGGTGACGTACCCCTCGTGCCGCACCGGGCCGTCGGCGGTGTAGAACTCGGGATCGAAGTACTCGCCCTGATCGGGAAGCACCTCCCAGTGGTCGAAGCCGACCGGGTCGTGCCTGTCGCCGTGGCCGAGGTGCCACTTGCCGAACATCGCCGTGCGGTATCCCGCGGCCTTCAGCGAGGTGATGAAGGTCTCATGATCATTCGTCAGGTGCGTCGCAAGCGTGGTCACGGAGCTCGTGTGACTGTATGTGCCGGTGAGGATCGCGGCACGGCTCGGCGTGCAGAGCGCGTTCTCGACGAGCGCGCGGTCGAAGCGCACGCCGGCTGCGGCGATCGCGTCGATGCCGGGGGTGGCGTTGACCGCCGAGCCGTAGCACCCGATCGCGTTGGACGCGTGATCGTCGGTGAGCACGAAGACGAAGTTGGGGCGACGGCGTGTGCTCATCGTGGTCCTCTCGGAACTCTTTGGAGCCGGTGCGGCCCCTGTGCCATACTTACCGTACTATATCGTTTTAGTACGGGTGACCGACCCTCAGGGCTGTCCACCCACCGGCCATTTCGAAGGAGAAAGCCCATGAAGATCCGCACGATCCTCGCCACCGGCCTGGCGGCCTCGGTGGCGCTTGCGCTCACGGCGTGCACGGGTGGTGGCGCGCCCCAGGGCGGCGGCAGCGCCGACGGCGAGATCACCGGTGAGATCACGTTCCAGACCTGGTCGCTGAAGAACGACAAGTTCACGCCCTACTTCGAAGACGTCGTCGCGGCGTTCGAGAAGGAGCACGAGGGTGTGAAGGTCAACTGGATCGACCAGCCCGCCGAGGGCTACGAGGACAAGATCCTGCAGCAGGCCGAGTCCGGCGAGCTTCCCGACGTCGTCAACCTTCCCCCGGAGTTCGCGCACGAACTGGCTGGGGTCGGTCAGCTGATCGATGTGAAGAAGGAGTCCGACATCATCGACCAGTACGTCGAGGGCGGGCTCGAGGCGTACACGTTCGACGGCATCGAGGGCACCTACGCGTTCCCCTGGTACCTCGGCACCGAGCTGAACTACTGGAACATGGCGCTGCTCGAGAAGGGCGGCATCACCGAGGCCCCGAAGACCGTCGACGAGATGCTCGATGCGGCATCCGCGCTGGCGAAGGTCGGCGAGCGGACCATCTCGGGCGTGCCGGGACCGAAGACGCTGCAGGTGCTGCTGACCGACCAGGGTGCCGAGTACCCCTTCATCGTCGACGGCGAGTTCTCGTTCGACACCCCGGAGGCCGTCGCGCTGGTCGAGCGGTACGCCGAGCTCTACAAGGAGGGCGCCGTGAGCCCTGAAGCGCTTCAGAACGCCGGCGTGGCGAACGACAACATCGACAACTTCAACAAGGGCACCGTCGCCTGGACGACGGCAGGCCCGAACTACATCGACAAGAACCTCGCCGTCAACGCGCCCACCCTGCTGCCGAGCGTCACGGTCACGAGCGGATTCGGCAACCAGCCGCTGTTCGTGCAGGGCATCAGCGTGTCGGCGAACTCGAAGAACCCGGCCGCTGCGCTCGCGTTCGCTGAGTTCGTCACCGATGACGAGAACCAGATCGCGTTCATGAAGCTCGCTGCGGGCTTCTTCCCCGGCACGGTCAAGGCGAACGAGGACCCGTCGGCGTTCGCCGAGGCGGCCCAGAACGAGCAGCAGAAGGCGGCCACCGACTTCGCCGCACAGCAGATGGCCACCGCCCGCGTCCCCGGCGCCCCGGGCAGCGGGTACGTCGACTCGATGGAGGGCTACGCCAAGCAGCAGATCGCCCTGGCGATCACGGGCGAGATCTCGGCGAAGGAAGCGCTGCAGAAGGCGCAGGACTACGCCAACGAGAACGCCAGCGAGTGACCCGGTGAGACGGAGGGGGTGAGCAGATGAGAAGACAGCGCTGGTACACGCCGTACCTGCTCGTGCTGCCCGGCGTGGTCTGGGTCCTGGTGTTCGCACTGTGGCCGTTCCTGAACACGATCGTGCTGGCGTTCACCGATGCCCGCCCCCTCCGTCCCGTCGAGTTCGTGGGCCTGGAGAACTTCGTCAGGCTCGCCGGCGACGAGCGATTCGGCTACGCGCTGACGACGTCGCTCGTCTACGTCGCGGTCTGCGTGCCGCTGCTGACATTCCTGCCGCTGCTGCTGGCTCTGCTCGTGCATGCGAAGATCCCCGGCATCGGGTTCTTCCGCACGACGTTCTACTTCCCGGTCATCGCCTCGGCCGTGGTCGTCGCGATCGTATGGGAGTTCCTGTTCTCGAGCACCGGCACATTCAACTCGGCGCTCGCGTTCTTCGGCCTGGCCGACCGCCCGATCGAGTTCCTCTCCGATCGGTGGCTGCTCATCTTCTGCGCGATCGGCCTGACCGTCTGGAAGGGACTCGGCTACTACATGGTCGTGTACCTCGCGGCGCTGGGCAATGTCGGCCGGGAGCTGCACGAGGCAGCCGCGATGGACGGAGCAGGCGCCTGGCGCCGGTTCTGGTCTGTCACGGTCCCCGGGGTCCGCGGGCCGATGATGCTCGTGTCGGTGCTCATCTGCGTCGCGGCCATGCGCGTGTTCACCGAGCTCTACGTGCTCTCGGGCGGCTCGGGCGGGCCAGGCGGTCGCTCGATGAGCATGGTGATGCTGATCCAGGGCATGGGCAAGGGCCTCAACGGGCAGATCGGCTACGCATCGGCGATCTCGCTCGTGCTGTTCCTGCTCACGCTCGTCCCACTGCTGTTCGTCGGAATCGCCAACAACGGCGACATGCTCCGTGAGGCGCTGAACAACCGGCGCGCCCGGCGCGCCGCACGCGCCGCCGGACGCGCTGCGGAGGTGAAGGCATGAGCCTGATCGAGAAGCGCGCGAGCCGCTCGTCCGAGCGCCCCCGTCGCGATCGGCCGTACCGCACGGCCGGCTCGGCCGACATCATGAAGCCCTCGCTCGGGGGCCTGATCGCCAAGTACGCGCTGCTGATCGTCGTGCTCGGCATCATGGTCTTCCCGTTCCTGTGGCAGCTCTCGACCTCGTTCAAGGGCGGCTCCGAGAACATCTACGACTTCCCGCCGACGCTCATCCCGCAGGCGCCGACCGTCGAGCACTACGCCGAGGTGTTCCGCACCATCCCGGTGCTCGACTACGCGCGCAACTCGCTGATGGTCGGCGTCGGAACCGTGATCACGAACGTCATCTTCGCAACGCTCGGCGGCTACGCCCTCGGCTGCCTGAAGTTCCGCGGCAAGGGCATCGTGATGGCGATCTTCTTCTCGACGCTGCTGCTGCCCGGCGAGGTCACGCTCACGAGTCAGTACCTCACGGTGAAGTCGCTCGGCCTCGCGAACACGCTGTGGGGCGTGTTCCTCCCCGGTGCGATCGCGGCGATCAACGTGCTGCTCATGGCGGCCGCGTGCCGCATGATCCCGGGCGACACGCTCGACGCCGCGACCATCGACGGCGCCAACACGATGCAGCGCCTGCGGCACATCGTCTGGCCGAACATCCGCGGCATGGTCTCGGTGGTCGCCCTGTTCTCGTTCATCGGCGCCTGGGATGAGTTCCTGTGGCCGCTCGTCGTGCTCTCCGACCCGGCGAACTACACGCTGACAGTCGGCATGGACTACCTCAACTCGACGTTCGGGGCGAATCCCCGGGTGATCGCCGCGGGAACGATGATCGCGCTGGTGCCCATCATCATCCTGTTCGCGGTGCTGCAGAAGCAGTTCTTCAAGGGCGTCGAAGAGGGCAGCGTCAAGGGATGACCGCGGCGCCGCCGGAGTGGCTCGCCATCCCGCAGCCGAGCGCGTTCGCGCCTGCCGGCGGCAGCTGGCGGCCGGCAGCGGCGCATGTCGTCGCCGGAAGCCGCCGCTTCGACGTCGAGGCACGCCGACTGCAGCAGGAGCTGGCGTGCCTCGGCATCCCGGACGGCGACGAGAGCCGCATCGTGCTGAGCGAAGCCGATGTCGCGGCGCCCTCGCTGATCGGGGAGGCGTTCGCCATCCACGTCGCCGACGACATCGAGGTGCGCGCGGCGACCCCCGCCGGTGCGTTCCGCGCCACCCGCCAGCTGCTGCACAACCTGCGTGCCCAGGGCCTCGTGCCGACAGGGCGGGTCGAGAGCGCCCCCGCGGTCGCCGAGCGCGGAATCCACCTCGACGCCGCCCGCAAGCACTACTCGGCCGAGTGGATCATCCGGATGCTGCACGACGCGGCAGACGTCGGCATCAACGTCTTCCAGTGGCACTTCTCCGAGAACGAGGGGTTCCGGCTCGAATCGGTCGCCTTCCCCGAGGTGGTCTCGCCCGACCACATCACGCGCGCCGAGGCCGGGCTCATCCTCGAGACCGCGCGCGACCTGCACATCGACGTGGTGCCGTCGCTCGACATGCCCGGTCATCTGCGGCAGGTGCTCTCCGCCCATCCTGATCTTCGCCTGCCACCGGGGGAGGAGCCGGAGGATCCCGCTGCCGGCGGCATCGTGGGCACGGATCACGCCCTGGACATCACGCGCGACGAGGCGCTCGAGTTCGCGCGTCGGCTGGTCGACGACATGGCCGACGCGTTTCCGCACAGCACGAAATGGAACCTCGGCGGCGACGAGTTCGTCGCCTTCGAGCGGATCGGGGACTATCCGGCGCTGACCGAGGCCGCGCACGCGCGGTACGGCGCGGCGGGCACCGGGTTCGACCTGCTCACCGATTTCGTGAACGCGATCGCGACGCACCTGCGTGGCCGCGGCCTGCAGGCGCGCGCGTGGAACGACGGGATGCTTCGCAGTGAGGTCGCGACGCTGCACAGCGAGATCGTGCTCACCTGGTGGACCAATTGGCACGCGTCCATGCGGCCGGTGGCGGAGGCGGTGGCCGCCGGTCACCGCCTGGTGAACGTCAACGACTCGCTCTTCTACTACGTGCTCGGCGAGAACGCCGGCTACCGGTACCCGACGGCTGAGCGCATCTGGGACGAGGACTGGCATCCGGGCCTCTTCCCGAGGCTGTGGGGCGAGGAGGGCCAGTCCACGGTCCGTCAGGAGATCACGCGACCGTACCCGCCGACTCTGCTCGGCTGCTCGTTCGCGATCTGGTCGGACCGCCCGCAGGCGCAGACCGCAGAGGAGGTGGCCGCCGGCATCCGTTCGCCGCTGCGTGCGATGGCGGAGCGCGCCTGGAACGGCGGCTCGAGGCTCTCGCTCGCAGACTTCCAGGCGATGGATGCCCGGCTGCGCCCCTGGGGATGCGGCTCAGCCGTGCCCAATAGAATCTCCTGAAGCCGATTCGGAAGGACGCCATGAGCGAGACCGTCAAGAAGCACCAGGACTACAACCCCGGGCCCCGGGTGGGGATCACGTTCTCCACCTTCGACCTGCTGCACGCCGGGCACATCATGATGCTCGCCGAGGCGAAGCGCCAGTGCGACTACCTGATCTGCGGTCTGCAGATGGACCCGACGCTCGACCGTCCCGAGAAGAACGCTCCGACGCAGACCGTCGTCGAGCGCTACATCCAGCTGCGCGGCTGCGAGTACGTCGACGAGATCGTGCCGTACTCGACCGAGCAGGACCTCGAGGACATCCTGCGCTCCTTCAAGCTCGATGTCCGCATCGTCGGCGACGAGTACGAAGACCGCGACTTCACCGGCCGCAGCTACTGCGAAGAGGCCGGCATCGAGCTGTACTTCAACAGCCGCAACCACCGCTTCTCGAGCTCGGGCCTGCGCAAGATCGTCGCCGCCAAGGAAGCCGAGCGTCTCGCCCGCGGCTGAGCGCCCGCGGCCCTCGGCGGCGCTAGGGTGAGCGCATGATCGAGGTGGACACCGCAGCCGATGCGACGCGTTCGCGGCGGCGCACCTGGATCACGGGTGGCGTGCTGTTCGTGGCGTCGGCGCTGCTCGAACTGGCGCCGCCCGAGCTCGCGTTCGGGATGTCCTTCGGCCTCTCGACCGCGCTCTTCGCGGTGGGTGCCGGCGTCTTCGCGATCGGCCTGGGACGGCCAGGGAGCGTCTCGGCGCGCCGACCCCTCGGCACGAGCGCGGTCATCGCGCTCGCCGTCTGGCAGCTGCTGAGTGGTCCGCTGTTCACCGCGGTCTCGGCGATGCTGCTCGCCGGTTCCTCGCCCATGGACATGAGCGGATTCGGCCGGGATCTCGGGCTCGTGACCATGCTGACCACGTCGATGGATGTCATCACCCTCGCGCTCGCCATCGTGGCGACGGTGCAGATCGCACGCATCGCCGTCGTGCCCCGACCGTTCAACCGGGCCCCGCTGTGGGCGCTGATCGCGGTCGTGTTCGCACAGCTCGCGCCCAATGCCATCGCCGTCGCAGGGTCGATCGATGACCAGGCGCAGCTGAGCGCCCTGTTCGCTCTGATCCCTCTGATCACGGCCGCCGCCGTCGCGTTCCTCGGCGTGGCCGCGATCGTGCTCGCCGTTCGCCCGGCGGGGGGCGAGACCGTCGTCTTCGCATCACCAGGCTGACGATTCCGGGCGCACGCCTCCCGCGCGAAGCGCACGTGGCGAGCGGCGGTTCAGCTCACGACCGTGAGCTGCATCCCCTCGCTCCCGCCTGCCTCGACCCAGGCGAGCGAGCGGGTCAGGATGCGCCGCAGCACATCGACGTCCACCTGCTCGAGGTCTTTGATGTAGAGGCATCCGACGCCTGTGGTGTGCGGGCCGAGAGCCGCCAGATCTTCGGCGTGGGCACCGACGCCGTCGAGCAGATAGATGGTCGTCGCAGCCTTGCGCGGTGCGAAGCCGAGCAGGCCGGACTCGCCCTCGGTGCCGGTGGGGTAGCGGTAGTGCACCCGGCCGAAGCCGATGATCGTGCCCCACGTCGCGGGATCGCGGCCCGAGATCTCCTGCATCAGCGCCGTCAGCGTCTCGGCATCCCGACGCCTGGTCGCCGGCGCGGAGCGCGCGATCAGGCCGGCGACGTCGTCGCCGGTCTGTCTCACTTCTCCGCCTTCGCGGCTGCCTTCATCGCCTTCTTGTGCTCGCGCACCTTGGTCAGCGACTCGGGCGAGACGATGTCGGCGACGCTGCGGTACGCGTTCTGCTCGCCGTAGGGGGCGGATGCCTCGCGCCAGCCCTCGCCGGTGAAGCCGTACTGCTTGCCGAGCAGGGCCAGGAAGATCTTCGCCTTCTGCTCTCCGAATCCGGGCAGCTTCTTCAGCCGCTTGAGCACCTCGGCGCCGTCGGGGTCACCGGCGGTCCACAGAGCGGACGCCTCGCCGCCCCACTCGTCGACGAGGCTCTGGCAGAGGGTCTGCACGCGCGCGGCCATCGAGCCGGGGAACCGGTGCACGGCCGGTGTCTGCCTGAACGCCTCGAGGAAGGCATCCGGATCCATCCCCGCGATCGCGGCCGCGTCGGCCGCCCCGGTGCGCTGCTCGATCTTGAGCGGGCCGGCGAAGGCGGTCTCCATGGGCACCTGCTGGTCGAGCAGCATCCCGATCAGCAGGGCGAGCGGATTGTTCGTGAGCAGGTCGTCGGCGGCGGTGTCTCCGGTGATGTGAAGGGCCATGGGGCTATCCTCTCGCAATCAGGCGCCTCGCATGCTCAGGCGTCGGATTCGCACACACAGAGCTGTATCGACGAGTCCGCAGTGAACAGCGCACGATCCCAGTCGCCGAAGCGCTCGATCAGCCGGAGGCCGCCGAGTTCGAGGAGCACGGGAAGCTCCTGCGGGAAGATGCTCCGCACGGCAAGGGACACCTTCTGAAAGTCGGATTCGGAGTCTGTCGAGAAGTACCACGTTCCGCGGGTCACCTGCGCGGCCGCGTCGTAGGCGTCGTCGACGTCGACGCGGACGTCGCCCCGGTCCGGGTCGGTGAAGCAGGTGCGCGGGCGTCGCGTGCCATCGGCGCCGGCGAGGAGCCGCACGCTGGGGTTGAAGACATCGAACGCGAACCGCCCGCCGGGTGCGAGGTGCCGCCTGACCGCGCGAAAGCACTGCACGATGTCATCGGCCTCGTGCAGGTGCAGCAGTGCGTTGGCCGCGATGAAGATGAGGTCGAACTCGCCGTCCAGGTCGAAGTCGCTCATGTCGCCGTGTCGCCACTCGACCGAGACGCCTCGTTCATCGGCCTTCCGTCGCGCTTCAGCCAGCATGGCCGGCGACAGGTCGAGACCCACGCTCTGATGTCCGTCGGCCGCAACCGGGATCAGCTTGTGTCCGGTGCCGGATCCGAGTTCGAGCACGCGTTCACCCGCGCTGCCGGCCTCGGCGCGGTAGAAGTCGACGGCGACGTCGTCCGCCGGAAAGAGCAGGTCATACAATCTCGCGTCCGAGTACAGCTCCTGTGTCATCGCGCCTCCCGAAGGCTCATGCTCTCACGGGCGTGGGCGGCGGTGTCTCCGGTGGATGAATAATTGGCGGGTGGACTACGAACTCGACGATGACCCGTCTCGGATTCAGCCCGATGTGGTGTGGGGCTGGCTGTCGACGAAGGCTTATTGGGGCCGGCAGCGCAGCCGGGCCGATGTCGAGGCGCAGATCGCGGATGCATGGCGCGTCGTCGGTGCATACCGGCGCGACACCGGGGAGCAGGTCGGCTTCGCGCGAGCAGTGTCGGACGGCGTCAGCTTCGCATACCTTGCAGATGTCTTCGTGATCGAGGGTCACCGCGGCAGCGGGCTCGGCACGCGCCTCGTGCAGCTGATGATCGATGACGGGCCCGGATCCAGCTTCAGATGGATGCTGTTCACCGGTGACGCACACGCGCTGTATCGACGATTCGGCTTCGAGACACCGGATGACACGGCCATGGTTCGATCCGCGCGATGACCGATTCTGCTCCCGGCCTCGGGCCCCAGGCCGGATGAGTCTCCGAGCGGGGTCGCGTCAGCCGGGACCCGGCGTTCGCGCACCTCGCCGGCGGAGCCGCCTCAGGAGAGGCGGCTCGGCAGCAGACCCACCATGTCGGGGGTGAGCTCGTCGATGCGGGTCGCACCCAGCAGCGCCATGGTGCGCTCGATCTCCGAGCGCAGAATGGCGACCGAGCGCGCGACCCCCGCTTCGCCGCCGGCCATCAAGCCGTAGAGGTAGGCCCGACCGACGAGGGTGAACCGTGCACCGAGCGCGATCGCCGCGACGATGTCGGCGCCCGTCCGGATGCCGGAGTCCAGCACCACCTCGACCTGGTGACCCACCCGAGTCGCCACCGGCTGCAGGATGTTCAGCGGGGTGCGGGAGCGATCGAGCTGACGTCCGCCGTGGTTGGAGAGCACGATGCTCTCCACACCGGCGTCCGCTGCGCGGAGCGCATCGTCGATCGTCTGGATGCCCTTCAGCATGATCGGCCCGTCCCAGGTCTCGCGGATCCAGGCCAGATCGTCGAACGTGACCGAGTTGTCGAGGAAGCCCGACACGGTGGCCAGCTGCGAACGAGGAGCGTCGTCCTCCTCGTAGGTGAAGCGGTACGGCTCGGTCGTCAGCAGGTTCATCCACCACTCCACGCGGTACGAGGCGTCGAGGAAGGTGCGCAGAGTGAGCTGCGGGGGGTACGACATCCCCGTGCGCAGATCCCGCAGCTTGTTGCCGACGACGGGCCCGTCCACCGTCACGACGAGCGTGTCGTATCCGTGCCGGCGCGCTTCGTCGAGCATCCGCACCGAGCGGTCGCGATCGCCGAGGGGATACATCTGGAACCACCGCCGCGCACCGCCGGCGGCGGACGCGAGGCCGGCGATCGAGGTCGTGCCGACGGTCGAGAGAGCGTACGGGATCCCGGCACGCTCGGCGACCCTGGCGACGGCGATCTCGCCGGCTGCGTGCATCATGCGGGTGCCGCCGGTCGGGCCGAAGCCGAAGGGCAGCTCGCTCCGTGCGCCGAGGATCGTGGTCGAGGTGTCGATCTCGTGCACGTCTCGCAGCACTCGCGGCGCGAACTCGACGGCGTCGAACGCCTCGCGGATCCGACGCAGGCTCACCTCCTGATCCGCACCGCCGTCGACGTAGTGGAACGGGCCCGTCGGCGTGCGGCGCTTCGCCAGAGACCTCAGATCGTCGATCGAGTGCGCGTCGGCCACACGCCGGTCCGCCCTGGGCATCCCCCTGTGCGATTTCAGTCGCAGGAAGGGGACGATGTCGGCGGGCCGGGGGAAGCGACGGCGCAGCGGAGCGTAGTCAGACAACTCAATAGTCCTTTCGGGGTGTGTCGGCGGTCGTCACCGGGGTCTCCGCCAGGCGGATGCCGGCGAACGCCGGGGTCTGCTCGTACTCCGCGCGTCCCACCTGGGGTCGTGCGATCAGAAGGCCCACGAGGGTGATCAGGTGAGCGGCGATGAGCATGCCGGCTGCTCCCCAGGGGGCTCCGCCCATCGCCGCCATGAGGGCGGTGGCGATGAACGGCGCGGGTCCCGCGACGAGCGCACCCTGCAGCTCGCGCGCGGAGAACAGACCCGTGGAACGGATCTCCGCCGGGAAGTACACGGGCATCAGGATGGAGTGGGCTGCTCCAGCCGCCGCCCACCCGAGAGCGATCATGAGGCAGCTCGCGAGAGTGGCTGTCAGCAGGTCGCCCGTGTCGAGGAGCCAGTAGTACGGCACGGCGAGCACCACGCCGCCGATGACGCTGACGATCATCACGCGCTGCGCGCCGATCTTGTCGCACAGCCAGCCGAACAGCAGGATGCCGACCACCA
This sequence comes from Microbacterium esteraromaticum, assembly GCF_014084045.1. Taxonomy (NCBI): domain Bacteria; kingdom Bacillati; phylum Actinomycetota; class Actinomycetes; order Micrococcales; family Microbacteriaceae; genus Microbacterium; species Microbacterium esteraromaticum. The sequence goes on along the minus strand of NZ_CP043732.1, from coordinate 868,656 downwards.
TGATCGCCGAGACGACGAGGTTGACGACGAGCCCGTCGTTCGTCGACATCCCGACGGTTCCGACCAGGTAGCTGATGCCGAAGGCCGTGACCCCGTATCCGGTGACGTTGAGTCCGGTCGGGATCAGGAACGCGGCGATCCAGTTGCGCGGGTTGGCTTTGACGGCTCGGCCGAACGCGATCAGCGGATTGATCCGCGCTTCGCGGACGACGCCCTCGCGACGAGCCTGCTCGACAGCCGTGAACTCGGGCGACTCCTCGAGGGAGCGCCGAAGCAGGATGCCGACGATCGTGAGCACCGCACTGAAGAGGAAGGGCACGCGCCAGCCCCAGTCCATGAAGGCGTCCTCGGAGAGGGCGGTGCTCATGCTCGTCACGATCGTCAGGGCCACCAGTCCGCCGACGCCGCCGCCGGCCATGGCCATGGCGGAACGGAATCCCTTGCGCCGCCGACCCGCGCTCTCGTTGGCGAGCGTGATGGCCCCCGCGAGCTCGGCGCCCGCGCCGAAGCCCTGGATGATCCGCAGCAGCACGAGAAGCACGGGTGCCCATACGCCGATCGCCGAGTACGGCGGCAGCAGGCCGATGGCCGTCGTCGCCGCTCCGATGAGCACGATCGAGAACATCAGCACGGGGCGCCTGCCCCAGCGGTCGCTCAGCGCACCGAGCACCAGTCCGCCGATGGGACGGGCGATGAACCCGACGGCGAACGTGGCGAACGATGCCAGCAGACCCACGGCTCCCGTCGAGCTGGGGAAGAACAGCGGGGCGATGATGATGCCGGCCGTGTACGCGTACAGCAGGTAGTCGTACCACTCGATCGCGGTGCCGAAGCCCACGGCGATCGAGGTGCGCGCCGACCGTTTCGCTCCTTCAGGTGACGATGGGCGACCGTGCTCGGTGCCCAGCTGGGGTTCTGTCATGTGTGCTCCTCTTCCGCCATTGGATGGGCATTGCTCTGATGATGTGCGAAGTGAACTCGGGATGGGTGGTCGTGGACCGAGGCGACCCGTGCGGTCATGTCGTGGTGCGGGTGTCTTCTCGACCCACGGCCCGACGGCATGCGCGCTCGGCGTCGATCGCCGCCGTCGCCATGAAGGCGAGATCGGCCTGGATCAGGAAGAACTCCACTCCGCGCGCTCGCAGCTCGGGGATCTCGTCGGCACCGGATACGTAGATCCCTGTCGGCACGCCGCATGCGCGGCATCCGTCGATGATGCGCTCGATCGCGGCCGAATGCGCCTCGCTGCCGGGAGCCGCGCCGAGGGACGCGGCGAGGTCGCCCGGTCCGATGAACACCATGTCGAGGCCGGGGGTCGCAGCGATCTCGGTGATGCGCTCGACCGCGAGCATCGTCTCGATCTGCGCCATGACGACGATCGCGTCGTTGGCCTCGCGGAGGTATCTCGCCAGGTCGCGGCCGTAGGCGGAGGCGCGTCCTGGACCCGCCCCGCGGCGACCCGTCGGCGGATAGAGCGCGCGGGCGACGGCGTCCTCGGCCTGTGCCCGGCTCTCGACGCGCGGGACCATCACTCCGCGGGCGCCGGAATCGAGTGCCCGGCCGATGTCGGGGCCCGACTCGACGACCCGCACGATCGGGACGGAGCCCCCTGCCTCGACTGCTCGTACGAGGTCTTCGACATCCCTGGTGTCGAGGGCGGTGTGCTCAGCATCGATGCAGACCACGTCGAAGCCGAGCCCGGCGATGAGCTCGGCCGCAGCGGACGACCCCCCTGCGGCGAACGTCCCGATCAGGGTCTCACTGCCGATTCTCCCGGCGAAAGCTCTGGTGCTCATCTTCGACCTCCTGGTCCCGCAGTCTATACAAAACTGTCGACAGTCGGCAAAAGTAGGATGTGAGATGCTGATCAGATGACGCAGAACGACGGCGCGGCCGGCCCACCCGCCTTCACCGCAGTCAGTCCCGTGCTGCTCGTCGACGAGACGTACGCGCGCATCAAGGCGGCGGTGCTGCGCGGCGACTTCGCCCCGGGCGAGCGGCTGCGCGATTCGGTCATCGCGCGCGAGATGGGCGTGAGCCGTTCGCCGGTTCGCGAGGCGCTGAGCCTTCTGGCCAGCGAAGGCCTCGTCGACCGATCCCCGAATCGCAGCTACACGGTCGCCGCCCTTGCGGATGAGGCCGTCACGGAGCTGTGCGCGATGCGCATCGCCCTCGAGGACTTCGCCGTGCGGCACCTCATCGCCAATGGAACGGACATCGGTTCGGCCCGCGCCGCTCTCGACGACATGGCTGCCGCTGTCGAGAGCGACGATGCCATCGCCCTTGCGGAGAGCGATGTCGCCTTCCACTCGGCGATCGTCGATGCGGCAGGCCTCGCGCGGCTGTCTTCCGCGTACCGCGGCATCCGCGATCAGCTGAGTCTTGCGCTGCGTGCGTCACTGGGTGTCAGGGGTGGCTCCGAGCACATGCTCGAACGCCACACCGAGCTGTACGACCTGCTCGTGCAGGCGCAGCGCGACGGCGAGGCGGAGCGGATCCGGGCGATGTTCCAGGAGCACATCCTGCATGCGACGGGCGTCACGCTCGCGTTGGCCTGACGCGGTGAGCGGTGGGTGACGCGCGAGCGACCTAGTTGATGATCTCGGCGCGGCTCTCGCGCAGCCCGGCGAGCCGCTCGCGCCAGGTCTGCAGATCCGCGGGCGAGAGTCGCGTCCAGTCGTGGACCTCCTCGACGATCCCCAGCGGATGGGCGGTGCGGTACGACCGTGTGGGGTTGCCGGGGAACTTCTTGTCGGTGACGTTCGGGTCGTCCTCGAATTCGCCTGTCGGCTCGACCCGGTAGACGTGCGGTGCCGCGTCGCCGGATGCTAGCTCCGCTGCCAGCTCGGCGGCTAGGCCGGCCCCGTCGCGCAGCGCCGTGAAGTAGACGTGGTTCATGAGGATCTCGGGCCTGTAGTTCGAGGGGAATCCCGCCGTCAGGAGGTCTCCCGGCTGCAGCGCCGCGGTTGTGCCGTGGAAGAAGGGACCGTCGTCGAGAAGCATGCACACCAGTGTCGCACCGGCGGGTGGATCGCCTGGCTCCCGACGACTCAGGCTGTTGCGGCGTCGGACGCGGCGCCCGACTCGGCGGTCAGGCCGTACAGCGTCTCGAGCGCAGCGTGGAACTCGTCGGCACGACCCTCGGCGGCGAGCTCGTGCGCCCGCGTCGTGGGGGTGTGCAGCAGCACGCCGGCGAGGTGGCGCATCGCCTGCTCGACCAGGCCGTTCTCGTCTCCGCGGCGCCGAGCGCGGTCGATCTCCGCCTCGAGCAGTCCGAAGATGTGCGTGCGCAGCGCGACGACCGCGGGCGTCACGCTCTGCCGCGACCCGTCGAGGTGGAAGCTCTCGGCCGCCTCGCGCACGACGTCGCGTGCAGCGTCGGTCGCGTGCAGCTCTTCGAGGGGCGCGTGCAGGCGGATCGTCTCGAGATCGAGGAGGGCGACCCCTTCGAGCTGAGCCACAGTGGGATCGACGTTGCGGGGCATCCCGAGGTCGATGACGAGCTGCGAGGCGGAGTGGCCGGGCACCGGGCATCCGGTCGCCGCCCCTGCCTGGCGCTCGAACTGCGCCGGCCCCAGCACCATCTCGGTGGACGTGCAGGTGATCAGCAGCGACGAGCGCTGCGCGACAGTCGCGTAGTCGTCGGCCGAGACCGGGCGGATGCCGTGCTTCTTGGCGAACGGCACGGCGCGGCCCGACGGGGAGTAGACCGAGATGTCGACGGCGCCGCGCTCACGCAGCGTCGCGAGGGTGACGGCGGCATACGAGCCGGTGCCGACGAGCAGCACGCGCTCGGCGCTCCAGTCGGCGATGCGGCTGTCGGCCAACTCCAGCGAGAGGCGCACGAGCGATCGGCCGGCGCGGTGCAGCGCGGTGACGTTCTTGACCTTGCGCTGGGCCTGGCTGGCGCGCTGGAACAGGCGCTCGAGCTGGGGCGAGGTGGTGCCCTGCTCGCGAGCCCCGCTGAGGGCCCGGCGCACCTGCCCGGCGATCTCGCCCTCACCCGACACGACCGATTCGAGTCCGGATGCGACCGAGAAGAGGTGTTCGGCGACGTGCGGGTCGTCCACGACCTGATACGACCCGGAGAGATCTGCCGAGGGGATGCCGGTGGCCTGCGCGACCGTCTCGATCACCGCCTCCGAATCCACCTCATCGGCCTCCACATAGGCTTCGAATCGGTTGCAGGTGGCGAGCACGACGGCTCCCTGCGCGCCTGCAGCCATCAGGCTGGGGGCGACGGTCTCGGGGTGGCGGCTGAGGCGTTCGAGCAGTTCGAAAGAGGCGGTCTTGTGACTCGCCGTCACGCAGAGCAGCACGGGGCAAGTCTACGCCGCCTGCCTTTGAGGGGCATCCAAGGGCGACCTAACCCCGGGTGGCGGTGCCTCCCCGGCGGGCGCATAGGAGTGCGGTGCGAGGATGGCGGAATGAGTGATCTGCTGCGCGCCCTCGCAGGCGAGACCCCCGAGCGCACCCCCGTCTGGTTCATGCGTCAGGCCGGGCGGTCGCTGCCCGAGTATCGCGAGCTGCGGGTCGGCACCCGGATGCTGGACGCCTGCCTCACCCCCGACCTCGCCTCCGAGATCACCCTCCAGCCAGTGCGCAGGCACAAGGTCGACGCCGCCGTGTTCTTCAGCGACATCGTCATCCCGCTGCGCCTGGCCGGCGTCGAGGTCGAGATCGAGCCCGGTCGCGGCCCGGTCTTCGCCGACCCGGTGCGCACGGCCGACGACGTCGCGAGGATCACGCAGATCGACCCCGCAGACCTCGACGGCACCGCGATCGCCGAGGCCGTCCGCCTCACCGTGGCCGAGCTCGGCGGCACTCCGCTCATCGGCTTCGCCGGCGCGCCGTTCACCCTCGCCGCCTACCTGATCGAGGGCGGCCCGTCGAAGGAGCACCTGCGCGCCCGCGCCATGATGCACGCCGACCCCGGCGCATGGAACGCACTGGCCGGCTGGCTCTCGCGCATCTCGCGCCGCTTCCTCGAGATCCAGCGCGACGCCGGCGCCTCGGTCGTGCAGCTGTTCGACTCGTGGGCCGGCTCGCTCAGCACCGCCGATTACCGCGCTCACATCGCCCCTCATTCGAAGGCCGCCCTCGAGGGCATCGGCCTGCCGAGCATCCACTTCGGCGTCGGCACCGGACCGTTCCTCGCCGACATGCGGCTCGACGGCGTCGCAGACGCAGTGGGCGTCGACTGGCGGATGCCGCTCGACGAGGCGATCCGCATCATCGGACCCGACACCGCGGTGCAGGGCAACATCGACCCGGCGCTGCTGCAGGCACCCTGGCCGGTGCTCGAGGCGCACGTGCGTCACGTGATCGCCCGCGGTCGCGATGCGAAGGGACATGTCCTCAACCTCGGTCATGGCGTCCCGCCTGAGACCGACCCCGACCAGCTGACCCGCATCGTGCAGCTCGCCCACGGCGAGCTCTGACCGGCGCTCCTGGCCGCAGCCGAGGAGCCTCGCACCTCTACCCCGGCGCTCCGCTCTGGAGACCACCTGCCGTCCTGAGCGGTGAACGCCTGTCCGCCGATCCGGCGCATAGCCCCCGGTGCGAGAATCTCAGCATGACCTCCGAGCATTCCCCCGAACTGGCGGCTCGTGCCGCGCAGCAGCACGTCGTCGTGATCGGCGGCGGGATCGGCGGTCTCGTCGCCGCGCGCGAGTGCGCGAAGGTCGGCATGCGGGTGACGCTTCTCGAGGCGTCGGAGACGCTGGGCGGAAGCATCCGCACCGCCGAGCTCGACGGCGTCGTCGTCGACGTCGGCGCCGAGAGCTTCGCCACGCGGGGCGGTCATGTGCGCGCACTGGTCGACGAGCTCGGGCTCGGCGACTCCGTGGTCTCGCCGCAGGGCGGCGGGGCCTGGCTCTGTGGCATCCCGGATGCCGAGGACGCACCCCTGCCGGCGGGGAGCCTGCTCGGCATCCCCGCCAACCCCTTCCAGGACGACGTGCGCCGCATCATCGGCTGGCGAGGAGCCTGGCGCGCGTACATCGACCGCCTTCGCCCGCCGCTCACCGTCGGGCACGAGCGCAGCCTGGGCCGCCTCGTCGGCTCGAGGATGGGCGCGCGCGTGCGCGACCGCCTCGTCGCCCCCGTCACCGCCGGCGTGTACTCCGCCGACCCCGATGACGTCGACACCGACGTCGCCGCCCCCGGGCTCAACGCCGCCCTCACTCGCATCGGATCGCTGAGCGGTGCGGTGGGGCTGCTGGCCGCCGAGCGCAAGGGCAAGGTGCCGGGCGCCGCAGTGCTCGGCCTCGTCGGTGGCATGGGGCGGCTCGTCGAGGCGCTGCGCGCCGACCTCGCCGCATACGGTGTCGAGCTGCGCACCGGCACGCGTGCGATCCGCCTCGACCGCGAGGCAGGGCGATGGACGGTGGGGATCGAGTCGCTCTCTGACGAGGGCGCGGATGCCCCTGCAGAGACCTCCCTGACGGCGACCGGTGTCATCGTCGCCACCGCCGAGCCTCCCGCGCGGCACCTCATCGACCCGCATGTCAGCGGTCTCGGCGACCCCGGTGCCGCGCCCGCGATCGAGATCGTCACGCTGCTCCTGGACGCCCCCGAGCTCGACGCCGCTCCGCGCGGTAGCGGTGTGCTCACCGTGCCTGGCAGCCACACGGCGAAGGCGCTGACGCACTCGACCGCCAAGTGGGGCTGGCTGCGTGAGGCGGCGGCCGGCCGGCATCTCGTCCGGGTCTCGTTCGGCAGCCAGGGCGAGCCGGCGGCGACGGCCGCCCTCGACGACGCTGCAGCCGCCGCGCTCGCCCTGTCGGAGGCATCCGCTCTTCTCGGCGTCGCCCTGCGCGAGCCGCAGCTGCTCGCCGCCCACCGCGCCCGCCACGTGCAGGCGCAGCCGTCGTCGCTGATCGGAGCGACCGAGCGCCGGGCCGCCATCCGCACCGCGGTGACTGCCATCTCCGGGCTCGCGGTGGTCGGCGCCTGGGTCGCGGGCACCGGGCTCGCGCAGGTGATCCCGGATGCCGTCGCCGAAGCCGACCGGCTGCGCGCGGGGCTGCTCTGGGACTGACCGCCCGCCTCCGTTACATCCAACGGCCATCGGGCGCAAGGGCAGATGCCGAATCGGGAATATGCGGTTACCCTTGAACGCGAAAGAGGCCGCAACCAACGTCAGGAGGCCCTCATGAAGGGGAAGATCGGACTCGTCATCGGACTCGGCGCAGGCTACGTCCTCGGCAGTCGAGCGGGGCGCGAGCGCTACGAGCAGATCAAGACGCAGTGGCTGAAGGTGTGGAACCTCGACCCCGTTCAGGAGCAGGTCTCGCGGGTGCAGGACTTCGCCAAGTCGCAGGCGGCCGCTGTGCCCGGTGCCGTGTGGACCGGAGCGGTGAAGGTCGTCAAGGCCGTCTCGAAGTCGGGCGCCACTCCCGGGGAGAAGCTCGACGGCGCCATCGACGCGACGAAGGACGCCGCCGAGAAGGTGGCCGACGCGAAGGAGTCGAGCGACGCGAAGTCGGGCGGCTCGATGCCTGCGGCCAAGCCGGTCGGCTCTGAGGGTGCCAAGCCCGCCAGCGCCAAGCCCAAGAACAAGGCCTGACGGATGCCCCGCGGATACCGCGACCGGGCCGACGACAGCCTGCTGACCCTGCTCGGGGACCTCCCCGAGCTGGTGCGCAATCTCATCACGGCCGAGATCGACGCAGCGAAGGCGTGGGTCTCGCGCACCGCGAAGGACGCGGGCATCGGCAGCCTCTGGTTCGTCATCGTCCTCTTCCTGCTGTTCTGGGCGATCCCCGTGCTGCTCGCCTTCGGCATCATCGGCCTCAGCTCGTGGTGGCCGGCCTGGCTCTCGGCGCTCGCCGTCTTCGGCTTCCTGCTGGTATTCGTGGCGGTCTTCGCGCTGCTGGGCATCTCGCGGTTCCGCAAGGTGACCGCGCGGCAGAACCCCGGCCAGGCCGTCGCCACCGATGTGCGTCTCATCAAGGGGGACTCCGACAATGACCGACTCTGAGAACACCGAGCTCGCTCGCACCGTCCTCCCGCGCACCGCCGTGCCGGCAGGGCTCACCGACCCGGTCGAGTCCGCCCGTGCTGAGCTGCGTGCAGCGCTCGCAGCCATCGAGGTGAGAGGCAACTTCCCTCGCCGCATCGAGAAGGCGACCGCGCGGGGCGTCGTGCGCGCTCGCGCGTTCGCGCACCGCAATCCCATCGGCGCGGGCGCCGCCGTCGTCGCCGCAACGGCGACCGTCGGCGGTCTCGTCTGGGTGATCGCCCGCGCGATCTCGCGCTGACCGTCCGCACGGGTCGCGGGTTCGCCCCCTCCGCCGAGAAGGGGCAGACTGGATGCATGTCCGAAACGCGCGATGACACCCCGTCCGGATTCACCCTGTGGGCCGTGTGGGGTCGAAACCCCGACGCTCCGGCGCCCGAGACCGACGAGAGCGAGCTCGAGGCGCTCGTCGGCCACATCGAGGACTCCGGTGTGACCGTCCGCGGCTTCTACGACGTCAGCGGGCTCAAGGCCGACGCCGACCTGATGGTGTGGCTGCACGGAGACACCGTCGAAGAGCTTCAGCGTGCCCTGCGCCGCCTGCGCCGCACCGACCTGCTGCGCAACCTGCTTCCGGTGTGGAACGTCATGGGCGTGCACCGTGACGCCGAGTTCAACCGTGCGCACGTGCCCGGCTTCCTGCGCGGCGTCGAGCCGAAGCAGTGGCTGTGCCTGTACCCGTTCGTGCGCACCCCCGAGTGGTACCTGATCGATGAGTCCGAGCGCCGCAAGATGCTCGCCGACCACGGTCGCAGGGGAGCGGCGTTCACGGGCGTCATCGCGAACACCGTCGCCGCCTTCGCGCTCGGCGACTACGAGTGGCTGCTGCCCCTCGAATCCGATTCCCCGACCGAGCTCGTCGACCTCATGCGCGACCTGCGCTACACCGAGGCTCGCCGCTACGTGAAGGAGGAGGTGCCCTTCTACACGGGGCGCCGGCTGCGCCTCGACGAGATCGCCGAAGTGCTGCAGTGACGACGCTCGCACCGATCCGCCTCGGGACCCGTCGCAGCGCCCTCGCGCAGGCGCAGTCCGGTCACGTCGCCGACGCGCTGGCGAAGATCGCGGGCCGGCCGGTCGAGCTGGTGCCCATCGTCTCGGAAGGAGACACGAATCGGGCATCCCTCTCCGAGATCGGCGGCACCGGCATCTTCGCCAACCGGCTGAGGGAGGCGCTGATCGCGGGGGAGTGCGACATCCTCGTGCACTCCCTGAAAGACCTTCCCACTGCCGTGCCGCCCGAGCTGGTCATCGCGGCCACCCCGCGGCGGGCGGATGCCAGGGACGTCGTCATCACGCGCGGTGGAACGCCGCTGCATGAGCTGCGTCACGGCAGCACGGTGGGCACGGGCTCCCCGCGCCGGATCGCCCAGGTGCGTCGCCGGGCCCCGCACGCGGAAGTCGTCGACATCCGCGGCAACGTCGACTCCCGCCTCGAGCGGGTGTCGTCGGGGAGCTGGACGCCGTCATCCTCGCCGCCGCAGGACTCACCCGCCTCGGCGCGGAGACGGCGCTGCGTCGTGAGGAGCTCGGCCTCGCCGAATGGCCGACCGCCCCCGGTCAGGGGGCACTGGCTGTGGAGACCGCATCCGACGCCCCGGCCGAGCTGCTCGACGCCCTCGCGCGGCTCGACGACCTCGACACCCGCATCGCCGTGACGGTCGAGCGGGCGGTGCTCGCGGGACTCGAGGCCGGATGCCAGGCGCCGATGGCGGCGCACGCGGTCGTCACAGGAGACAGCATCCGGGTGCGGGCGGTCGTCTACGAACCCGGCGGGAGTCGCCGGATCGGACTCGACGCCACCGAGTCCCTGGGCAGGGGGTATATTCGACGGAACGGCAGCGGCAACGGAGCGGATGCTGCCGATGGTGCAGACCCGATGCGCACAGCTCGTGAGCTCGGTGACTCTGCGGCCCATCGGCTGCTCGAACAGGGAGCGGCCGACCTCCTCCCCTGAGAGTGATCGAGATGACTGCTTCCGAAACCAAGACCGCAAGGCCGCTCGACGGCTGGCGCGTTCTCGTGCCCAGAGGCGGCCCCTGGGGCGACGGCGTCGCGGCCAGCCTGCGTGCGCTCGGCGCGGTGCCGGTGGTGGCGCCTCTGATCAACTTCGCCCCGACCACCGACCAGGACGCCCTCGACGCGGCGCTCGCCCGCCTGCAGGCCGGCGAGTACGACTGGCTCACCATCACCAGCGCCACGACGGTCGACGTGCTCTACGCGCACCGCGTCGAGATCCCGTCGCACACGAAGGTCGCGGCCGTCGGGGAGACGACCGCCACTGCACTCCAGGCGGCCGGCTACGATGTCGCGCTCATGCCCGAGCTCGACAACTCGGCAGCGGGCATGGCCGAGAAGATCATCTCGATCGAACCCGACGCGCAGCGCGTGCTCACTCTCCGCAGCGAGATCGCCAAGCCCGTGCTGTCGGTCATGCTCACCGAGGCGGGACACGACGTCGACAGCGTCGTCGCCTACCGCACCGTCGGCGTGCCTGTCACCGATCGCATCCGCCGCGATGTCGAGAACGGCCGCATCAACGCCATCCTGATCACGAGCGGCTCGGTCGCCAAGCAGGTGCGCGAGCAGTTCCCCGCGATCCCCGATACGACGATGCTCGCCGCGATCGGCCCTCGCACCGCCAAGGACGCCGAGAAGGCCGGCCTCCCGGTCACCGCGATCGCCGACAAGCAGACGGTCGACGCCCTCATCGACACCGTCTCGCGCTTCACCCTTCCGCACGCGGCAGACGAGTTCGCACCGTGAGCCGGTTCCCCGAGGCGCGGCTGCGCCGACTTCGCCAGTCCGCGCCGGTGCGCGAGCTCGCGCGCGAGACCTCTCTCGAACCGCGCCGGCTCGTGCTGCCGATGTTCGTGCGCGAGGGTCTCACCGAGGCCGCGCCGATCGGCTCGATGCCGGGTGTCGTGCAGCACTCCATGGACTCGCTCAGGGCCACGGCGTCGCAGGCCGCCGAGGCGGGTGTCGGCGGGGTGATGCTCTTCGGAGTTCCCGCCGTGCGCGATGCGATCGGCTCCGGTGCCGACGATCCGAACGGCATCCTCAATGTCGCCACCGCTGCGCTGGCGGCAGAGGTCGGCGACGCGCTCGTCGTGCAGACCGATCTCTGCCTCGACGAGTTCACCGATCACGGGCACTGCGGGGTTCTCGGCGACTCGGGCGAGGTGGACAACGATGCCACCCTCGAGCGCTACGCCTCGATGGCTCTGGCCCAGGCCGGTGCGGGGTCTCGGCTTCTCGGCCTCAGCGGCATGATGGACGGTCAGGTCGCGATCATCCGCGAGGCGCTCGACGACGAGGGCTTTCACGACGTCCTGCTGCTCGCCTACTCGGCGAAGTACGCGAGCGCGTTCTACGGCCCGTTCCGCGAGGCGGTCGACTCCCAGCTGAAGGGCGACCGTCGCACGTATCAGATGGATCCGGGCAACCGTCGCGAGGGCGTGCGCGAGGCGCTGTTCGACCAGGACGAGGGCGCCGACATCGTGATGGTCAAGCCGGCGATGGGCTTCCTCGACGTGCTGCGCGAGGTGCGCGACGCGGTCGACGTGCCCGTCTGGGCGTACCAGGTGTCGGGCGAGTACGCGATGGTCGAGGCCGCCGCGGCCAACGGCTGGATCGAGCGCCGCGCGGCCGTGCTCGAGTCGCTGATGTCGATCCGCCGCGCCGGTGCCGACGCGGTGCTGACGTACTGGGCGGTCGAGGCGGCTCGCTGGCTGCGCTGACGTCGGGGTGAGCAGACGCGGCTGCACACTTCTCCCCGTTCTGCACACGAATCCGTTCGTCGGGTGTGCAGTTCGAGGAAGAGTGTGCATCGGCGTCGGCATCTGCGGCCGGGAGTCGCTCATAGCCGGCATCCGTAGGCTGGATGCATGGACCGCAACGACTCCCTGTTCGACACCGCCCGCTCCGTCATCCCCGGCGGAGTGAACTCGCCGGTGCGGGCCTACGGCTCCGTCGGCGGCACGCCGCGGTTCCTGGCATCCGCGTCGGGCGCCCGCGTGACCGACGCGGACGGACGCGAGTACATCGACCTCGTCGCGTCGTGGGGTCCTGCGCTGCTCGGCCACGCGCATCCCGAGGTCGTGCAGGCGGTTCAGGATGCCGCGGCCCGCGGCCTCTCGTTCGGCGCGCCCACCGAGGGCGAGGTCGAGCTCGCCCAGCTGATCGCCGAGCGGGTGCGGCACGGCGAGGTGCGCCCGGTCGAGCGGGTGCGCCTGGTCTCGACGGGCACCGAGGCGACCATGACCGCCATCCGGCTCGCGCGCGGCGCGACCGGCCGCGACCTGCTGGTGAAGTTCTCGGGCCACTATCACGGGCACTCCGACGGGCTGCTCGCCGCCGCCGGCTCGGGTGTGGCCACCCTCGCGCTGCCCGGCTCGGCGGGTGTGCCTGCGCCGATCGCCGCCCAGACCCTGGTCATCGACTACAACGACCCGGATGCCCTCGCCGCGGTGTTCGCCGAGCACGGCGACCGCATCGCCGCGGTGATCGTCGAGGCAGCTTCGGCGAACATGGGCGTCGTCGCTCCGCTGCCCGGCTTCAACAAGCTGATCGCCGACACCGCGCATGAGCATGGCGCGCTGATGATCCTCGACGAGGTGCTCACCGGCTTCCGCGTGCACCCCGCCGGATTCTGGGGTCTGCAGCAGCAGGAGGGCGAGCACTACGTTCCCGACATCATCACCTTCGGCAAGGTCGTCGGCGGGGGGATGCCCCTGGCCGCGCTGGGTGGCAGCGCCGCAGTCATGGACATGCTGGCTCCGGTCGGCCCCGTCTACCAGGCGGGCACCCTGTCGGGGAACCCGCTCTCGGTCGCAGCGGGCATCACGACCCTGCGGCTCGCGACCCCCGAGGTGTACGCGCGGATCGACGCCTCGGCCTCGCGGCTGTCCGGGGCGCTGGATGACGCACTGACGGATGCCGGAGTGATGCACTCGGTGGCCCGCGCCGGCAACCTGTTCGGCGTCGCCTTCCTCCCCGAGGCCCCGCGCGACTACGCGATCGCGCAGACGCAGGAGTCGTTCCGGTTCGCGCCGTTCTTCCACTCCATGCGCGAGCAGGGCGTGGCCCTGCCGCCCAGTGTCTTCGAGGCCTGGTTCGTCATGGCCGCGCATGGCGAGGAGGAGCTGCTCGCGATCGAGGCCGCACTGCCCGCGGCGGCTGCGGCCGCAGCATCCGCCTGACCCGTCGGGGGTTTCGGACGGTCTGGTGCGGGGGCGGCGTGTTGCGGGTCGCCACGCGGGTGCGGGGTCGTTCGGTCTGAGGCTTCCGGTGTGCCGGGACTGGCGTCGAGGGTTTCGGACGGTCTGGTGCGCGGGCGGCGTGTTGCGGGTCGCCACGCCGGCGTGCGGTCGTTCGGTCTGTGGTTTCCGGTGTGCCGGGACTGGCGTCGGGCGTTTCGGACGGTCTGGTGCGCGGGCGGCGTGTTGTGGGTCGCCACGCCGGTGCGGGGTCGTTCGGTCTGTGGTTTCCGGTGGGCGGGGGCTGGCGTCGGGGTTTCGGACGGTCCGGTGCGGGGGCGGCGTGTTGCGGGTCGCCACGCCGGTGCGGGGTCGTTCGGTCTGTGGTTTCCGGTGGGCGGGGGCTGGCGTCGGGGGTTTCGGACGGTCTGGTGCGTGGGCGGCGTGTTGCGGGTCGCCACGCCGGCGTGCGGTCGTGTGGTCTGAGGTTTCCGGTCGGCTCGCCGGCTCCCCGTGCAGGATCGTTGTCGTCCTGTCAGCAAGTCGTGGGCGTGTCGCCGGTGCGCGCTGGCAGACTGGACGCATGGTGACCCTGCTGCTGGATCAGACGCGACTCGAGGTCGTGCTCTCGCCCATCGAGCGTGCGTCGACCTTTCATCGTGAGAACGTGCGGATCGAGCGTGAGCACATCACCAAGGTGCAGCTGACCCAGGATGCCTGGACCTGGCTGCGCGGAGTGCCAGGGCCGGGCACGCACATCCCGGGGATCCTCGCCGCCGGCACCTGGAAGGCCGCGGAGACCACCGACTTCGTGCTCATCCGCCGACGGAAGCCGAGCGTGGTGATCGACCTCGAGGGCGACCCGCAGTTCCAGAGACTCATCCTCACGACGCGTCATGGGATCGCCCTGACGCAGGCGCTGCGCCTCGAGGTCAGCGACCACCCTGAAGACGTCGTCGACATCGCGACCGGCACGGTACCGGTGCACAAGCCGCGTCAGCGCCCGGTCATCCGTCCTCGGCCGCGCACCGTCTGACGAGCGAGCACCGCCTGATCGGCGGGCCGCTGCGCCGCATCCGTCAGCCGTGGTGGTGCTGGTCGTGGTTCTCGTCGTGGTGGTGGCTCTCGCCACCGTGATGCTCGTCGCCCTCGTGCCGGTCGGACTCGTCGCTCTCACCCTCGGAGGCCACGCCCTCCTCGCCTGCCGCGGCGGCTTCCTCGCGTCGCTCGGCGCGTGAGCTGTACGGGTAGTCGGGAGCGGGGCCGTCGAAGAAGCGGCTGGCCGCAGCCGAGAGCGAGGTGCGCATCGCCGCGAGTCGCGGGTCGTCGACGCCGTCGTCCACGGCGTCTTCGTCTTCATCGTGCGTGAGCTCGGGCGTGACGATCGAGATCGCCTCGGTCGCCGGAGCAGCGCTGTCGGATCCCTCGGTGGTGACCGATGCGGGCAGGCCCGTGATCAGCTCGGTGAACGTGGGCTCGGCGGTCGCGGACGGAAGCGTGACAGCCTCGGTCGCGAGCGGAAGGATCAGGCGACGCGTCTCGTCGGACGGCTCGTCGGCCTCGTCCGAGTCGGCGCGGTCGGCATCGGATGCCGGATGCTCGTCTCCCGACTGGACAGACGATGCCGGGTGCTCGTCGTGCTGCTGGTTGTCGTGCTGCTGGTCGTGCTGCTCGGCCGATCCGTCGGACTCGAGGCCGAAGAGGTCGGCGACTGCCTCTTCTCCGTGCACGATGTCGACCGACTGGGTGTCGGCGTCATCGTTCTCGACGGCAGGGTCGTTCTGGCCGTTCTCGTCGAACTCGGTGCCGGCGGCACCCGCGGTCTCGACCGCGTGCGTCTCGTCGCTCCAGCCGTCGGCGAGGTCGTCGTCGCTGTGCTCGGCGGCCCGAGCCTCGTCCGAAGACGGGGTCTCGTCCGACGACGGGGTCTCGTCCGACGACAGAGCCTCGTCCGAAGACGGAGCCTCGTCCGAAGAAGGGGTCTCGTCCGACGACGGGGTCTCGTCCGAAGACGGAGCCTCGTCCGACGACAGAGCCTCGTCCGAAGACGGAGCCTCGTCCGACGAGGGAGCCTCGTCCGAAGAAGGGGTCTCGTCCGAAGAAAGCGGCTCGTCGTTCGCCTGCTCACCGGCGAACGCGTCGCCGGTCTCGGCGTCGTCAGCAACCGACTCCGCGTCGTCCGCGACGTCTGCGCCTTCGTCGGCACCGCTGTGCTCAGGGTGCTCATGGTGCTCAGGGGAGAGGTTGCCGTCGGCGTCCTGCGCGGTGTCGGCATCGCCCGCCACGCCGCCCGCGGCCGTCACGACGCCCTCGGCCATGGCGTCACTCGACTCCTCGGCCGCCGTCTCCGCCGCATCCGTGGGGTCGACCGCGCCGTCATCGGCTGCTCCGATGCCGGTGGCGTCACTCGACTCCTCAGCCGGGACGGATGCCTCCGCGCCGTCCACATCGTCTGATTCCGTGGAGGCGTCCGGTTCCTCCCCGTCGGGGGTCACGGTGTCCTCCGACGGATCGGTCGCCGTGGCATCCGAATCCGGAGCATCCGCATCGGGGTCATCGACGGCGGCGCCGTAGCCGATCCCCGCGGCGGCGACCACGCCACCGTCGGCGACCACAGCGGCGGCGCCCGCCAGGGGCACGCCACCCGCGACCAGTGCCGCATCGGCGGCACCCGCGTCCGGGCTCGCAGCCAGCGGCGCGTGCGCGACCGGGTTCGCCGAGGTGTCGAGGCGAGGGCTGTCGGTGCGTCGCCCGTAGACGAGGTCGAGGAAGACCTCCTCGAGGCTGGGGCCGCGCTGCTGCAGCATCGTCAGGGCGACCCCGGCCTGGGCTGCGATGGCGCCGACCGTCGCCGCGTCCGAGTCGCGCACGGTGACCCCGGAGCGCAGCACGTCGAAGTCGAGCTTCGCCGCCGAGAGGGCGGTGATCAGGAACGCCCGGTTCTCGGCATCCACCACGACGGCGCCTCCGGCCGATCCGCCGAGCTCGGCGATCGGACCCGCGTGCACCGCGCGCCCCTTCGAGAGGACCACGACGTTGTCGGCGACCTGCTCGATCTCGCTGAGGACATGCGACGAGACGAGCACCGTGCGTCCCTCGTCGGCCAGGCGCCGCATGAGCAGACGCATCCAGCGGATGCCCTCGGGGTCGAGACCGTTCGCCGGTTCGTCGAGGACCAGCACGCCGGGATCGCCGAGCAGCGCGCATGCGACGGCGAGACGCTGGCGCATGCCCAGCGAGTAGCTGCCGAGACGGGTGTCGGCGTCGTCCTGCAGGCCGACCAGGCGCAGCACCTGCTCGACGCGGGACGAGGGGATGCCGTTCGCCTTCGCCGCGATCAGCAGCTGGCGGCTCGCCGTGCGCCTGGGGCGGTACGCGGACTCCTCGAGCACCGCGCCGACGGTGCGCAGCGGGTGACGCAGGTCGGAGTAGTTCGCCCCACCGATCGTGGCGGTGCCGGAGGTGGGCCGGATCTGCCCGAGCAGGATGCGCAGCGAGGTCGTCTTGCCCGCGCCGTTCGGTCCGAGGAATCCGGTGACGGCGCCGGGTTCGACGCGGACGGAGAGGTCGGAAACGGCCGTCACCGCGCCGAAGCGCTTCGTGACCTGGCTGAACTCGAGCACCTGTCCTTCGGGCATGTCGACCTCTCCTCTTCGGGACAATTCCCCCCATCTTCTCGGAAATCCGCTGGAACCGTGGCTTCACCTGCCGAAAGAGCCCATCCTGGTGGTCAAATCAGGGCAGATCGCGAAGCGGAGTAGCCTGGCAGGCGTGACCGACACCGAAGCCGCCACCGTCCTCGTTCGCACAGAGAGCTCGCTCGGGCGCATCACGCTCAATCGGCCGCGGGCCATCAACGCCCTCGACCTCGGCATGATCGAGCAGATCACGGCGGCGCTCACGGCGTGGATCCGCGACACCGACGTCCAGACGGTGCTGATCGACGGCGCCGGCGATCGAGGCCTGTGCGCCGGCGGCGACGTGCGTGCCCTGTACGACTCGATCACGAGCGGTCACCCCGAGCACATCGCCGACTTCTTCCGCGCCGAGTACGCCATGAACGCGCTGATCGCCGAGTACCCGAAGCCCGTCGTCGTCTTCGCCGACGGCATCACCATGGGCGGCGGCATCGGCCTCGCCGGTCACGCCGCGGTGCGCATCGTGACCGAGCGGTCACGGCTCGCGATGCCGGAGACGCGCATCGGCTTCACCCCCGACGTCGGCGGCACCTGGCTGCTCGGCCGGGCGCCCGGCCGGCTGGGGGAGTACTTCGGTCTCACCGGGCAGAGCATGAGCGCGGCGGATGCCCTGTACCTGGGCTTCGCCGATCACTTCGTGCCCTCCGAGAACCTCGACGGGCTGCGCGACGCGCTCGCGACCCGTGCCGATCCCGGCACCCCGAACGAGCTGACCCTGCTCTTCGACGAGACGCCGGAGCCTTCGCAGCTGCCGGCCGCCCGGGCTTGGATCGACGAGGCCTTCTCGGCCGACACCGTTGGGGAGATCATGCAGCGGCTGCGGGATTCGGATGCCCCGGAGGCGGCATCCGCCCTCGCCACGCTCGAGGAGCTCGCACCGACAGGCCTCGCCGTCACGCTCGACGCCGTGCGCGAGGCGCGCGCGATGGGCGGTGTGCGCGAAGCGCTGGAGGGCGAGTACCGGCGGGTGATGTGGTTCGGTCACAACCACCCTGACCTGGTCGAGGGCATCCGGGCCCAGCTGGTCGACAAGGACCGCAACCCGAAGTGGCAGCCGGCCACGGTCGCCGAACTGCCGGAGGATGCCGGAGCCCCGGCACGGAGCTACGCGCCCGAGCCCGCACTGTTCTGAGTCGAGTCATCCGACGAAGGAGCGCAGCCGAGGTCGGAGAATCCCGGCGATATCGTCCTGTGCTCGCGTGATCGCCTACCTCGGATGAGCGGTCAGGCGATGAGCCCGCCCATGCTCGCGGCTCAGACCGAGGCGGCAAGCTCCAGCAGCCGCGCGACATGAGCGCCGGGCTGACGCTCGCTCGCGTAGGCGACGGCCGCGTCGCGCGGCGCCGCCAGCAGCTCACGGGATGCCTCGAGCCGAACGATCAGGTCGGCGAGCCCCTCGGCATCCGGCGTCTGAGTCCCGAGCGCCGCGTCGCCGAACTCGGTCGCGAGCACGGGGTCGCTCACGATCACCGGACGCCCGTGCGCGAAGGCCTCGAGCGCGACCATCGGCTGGTTGTCGAAGCCCAATGAGGTGATGAGGGCGGCATCCGCGGCATCGAGCAGCTCGCCGACCCGCTCACCCGGCACCGCGCCGTGGAAGGTCACCCCTGGCACCGGGCGGTGGTCGCCGCCGGCCACGTCGAGGTGCACGCGGTCTTCGCCGAGGCGGTCGACAACGAGCCGCATCGCGTTCAGGGCGACCTCCACTCGTTTCTCCGGCGCGAAGCGCGCGACCCAGAGCAGGCGAAGCGGGCCCTCGTCTGAGGCGGCGGATGCCAGACGCAGCGGCTGCGCGACGTTCGAGAACGCCTCGACCCGACTCGCGCCCGCGTCGCGGAGCGCTGCGGCCTGATGAGCCGAGGGAGAGAGGACGACGTCGGCGCGCTGCGCGATGCGCAGCGTCATGGTGCGCAGGGCGTTGTTCAGCGGGTGGCTGCCGGTGAAGCGGTCGCCGCTCGTGATGCCCGTCAGCGCGCTGTGCACCCGTGAGACGACCGGCGCGAACGGGGCGAGCACGGCGGGCGCGCGCCAGAAGAAGGTGTGCACCGTGTGCAGCGAGGGGATGCGCAGCTCCCGCGCCACCGCGATCGCGGCGGCTGCGAGGGCGAACTCGGAGTGCACGACCACCGCGCCGATGCCGTGCCGGCGGATCATCGCGGCGACCAGCGGCTCGAGGTCGCGGGCCCGGCCGAGCAGCGGCAGATCGAGCACCGGGATCGTGCCTCGTCGTGGAGGGGAGACGGTGGTGATGCCCTCCGCCGCGAGTGCCTCGGCATCCGGAGCCAGGACGACGACCCTCACGCCCTCGCCGGCGAGCGCCTCGGCCTGACGCAAGAAGGCGGTCTGCGCACCGCCGAGATACTTCAGCGAGTAGTCGCACACCATCAGCACGGCAGGGCGGGCGGCGTTCTCGATGGGCATGACAGCGAGTCTATTCGGGGGTCAATCGCACCCCGTTTCCGCTGACAGCGAAGGTCATCCTTCAGGGGGATACGAATGTCGGCGGTTCGTGGCACGCTGTCTGATGGCCGCGTTTCGGCCCTCCGAATTCTCACAAGGAAGTCCGCCTGTGCTCGGAAAACTTCTCATCCGCTATCTGAAGAGATACTGGCCGCTGCTCGTCACGATCGTCGTGCTGCAGTTCGCCAGCGTCATGGCATCCCTCAACCTGCCCGAAATCAACGCCGACATCATCAACAACGGCGTCGCCAAGGCCGACATCGGCTACATCTGGAGCCGCGGCGCGTTCATGCTGCTCGTGTCGCTCGGCCAGATCCTCGCCTCGATCTTCGCCACCTACTTCGCCGCCCGCATGGCGATGAGCGCAGGGCGCGATATCCGCGCCGACGTATTCTCGCGGGTGAGCGGCTTCTCCGAGCGCGAGGTATCGCACTTCGGCGCCGGGTCGCTGATCACGCGCAACACCAACGACGTGCAGCAGGTGCAGATGCTGGCGATGATGGGCGCGACGATGTTCGTGACCGCGCCGCTGCTCGCGATCGGCGGCATCATCAAGGCCGTGCAGACCGACGTCGGCCTGAGCTGGCTGATAGCCGTCTCGGTGCCGCTGCTGCTGATCATCGCCGTGCTGATCATCGGCCGCATGGTGCCGCTGTTCCGCCAGAACCAGACCAAGCTCGACGAGGTCAACCGCATCATGCGCGAGCAGCTCACGGGTGTGCGCGTCGTGCGCGCCTTCGTCCGCGAGCGCATCGAGGAGCGCCGGTTCCGCGAGGTAAACACCGACCTGATGGTGCTCGGTCGCAACATCGGCTCCCTGTTCGTGCTGATGTTCCCGCTGTTCATGCTCGTGCTCAACGTCACGGTCGTCGCGGTGGTGTGGTTCGGCGGTGTCGAGATCAACCAGGGCGACGCCGAGATCGGCACGATCTTCGCGTTCATGCAGTACATCGGTCAGATCATGATGGGCGTCATCATGTCGAGCTTCATGGCGATGATGATCCCACGCGCCGCGGTCTCGGCCGAGCGCGTCGGAGAGGTGCTCGACGCCGAGTCGTCGATGACGCGTCCCGAAGACGGGGTGACCGAGTTCCCCGAGCCGGGGCGGTCTCCTTCCAGAACGTCGAGTTCACCTACCCCGGTGCCGAGGTGCCGGTGCTGTCCGACATCACCTTCGAGGCCAGGCCCGGCGAGACCGTGGCGATCATCGGCTCCACCGGCTCGGGCAAGACCACGCTGGTCTCGCTGATCCCGCGGCTGTTCGACGCGACTGGCGGTGCCGTGAAGGTCGGCGGCGTCGACGTGCGCGATGCCGACCTCGACGCCCTGTGGAAGGACCTCGGTCTCGTTCCGCAGCGTCCCTTCCTGTTCTCGGGCACGGTGGCGTCCAACCTCCGCTACGGGCGGGCAGACGCGACCGACGACGAGCTGTGGGCTGCGCTCGAGATCGCGCAGGGGCGCGACTTCGTCGCCGAGATGCCGGACGGGCTCGACTCGCACATCGCCCAGGGCGGCACGAACGTGTCGGGCGGGCAGCGGCAGCGACTGGCGATCGCTCGCGCGATCGTGCACCGCCCGCGCATCCTCGTGTTCGACGACTCGTTCTCGGCTCTCGATCTGACGACGGATGCCCGATTGCGGCAAGCGCTCTGGAGAGAGCTGCCCGATGTCACCAAGATCGTCGTGGCGCAGCGCGTCTCGACGATCACGGACGCCGATCGCATCGTCGTCCTCGACGACGGTGCCGTGGTCGGCGTGGGCACGCACGACGAGCTGCTCGTCACCAGCCCGACCTACAAGGAGATCGTCGAGTCGCAGCTGGGGGTGGACGCATGACCGACAGCACCGACAAGAAGACGTCGCGTCGCGAGCGAGCGCTCGCCGCACGCGCACAGGCCACCGCGGTGGCCGAACCCGAGCTGACCGCCGCCGAGAAGGAGGAGGCCGAGCTCGCCGAGAAGGCGCGCCTCGAGGGCGGCGGCATGTTCGACGGCCCCGCGCCGGGCAAGGCCGACAACTTCGGGCCGAGCTTCAAGAGGATGATCGGACTGCTCAAGCCCTCGGCCTGGTGGTTCGCGCTCGTGTCGTTCTTCGGCGCAGTGGGCGTCGTGCTCGCCGTGGCCGCGCCGAAGGTGCTCGGCGAGGCGACCAACGTCGTCTACGAGGGCTTCATCTCGAGCGTGCTCGGGCAGGGCTTCGGCGGCGCTCCCGGGTTCCCACAGGGCACGAGCCGCGACCAGGTCGTCGAGGTGCTGCGCGGCGCCGGCCAGGACGAGTTCGCCAACATGGTCTCGGCCATGGACGACTTCGCCGTCGGCGACGGCGTCGACTTCGAGCGGCTTCGCTGGATCATCGTCGCCGTGCTCGCGATCTACGTCGTCTCGTCGATCCTCAGCTGGCTGCAGGGCTACGTGATCAACGTGATCATGGTGCGCACCATGTGGCGCCTGCGCGAAGACGTCGAGGCGAAGATCAACCGTCTGCCGCTGTCGTACTTCGACAAGGTGCAGCGCGGTGAGCTGATCTCGCGCGTCACGAACGACATCGACAACATCACGCAGACGATGCAGCAGTCGCTCTCGGGGCGCTCACCAGCGTGCTCACCGTCGTGGGCGTGCTGATCATGATGTTCTCGATCTCGTGGCAGCTCGCACTGGTGGCGCTGATCTCGCTGCCTCTGATGGGAGTGATCTTCGGCATCATCGGCCCGCGCTCGCAGAAGGCCTTCGGCCAGCAGTGGCGCAAGGTCGGCCGGCTCAACGCCCGCGTCGAGGAGGCCTTCTCCGGCCACGCTCTGGTGAAGGTTTTCGGTCGGGAGAAGGACGCTCTCGAGAGCTTCCAGGTCGAGAACGAGGAGCTGTACCAGGCGGCGTTCAAGGCGCAGTTCCTTTCGGGCATCATCATGCCCGCGATGATGTTCGTCGGAAACCTGCAGTACGTCGGCATCGCCGTTCTCGGCGGCCTGCTGGTCGCAGGCGGCAACCTGCGTCTCGGCGACGTGCAGGCGTTCATCCAGTACTCGCAGCAGTTCAGCCAGCCGCTGAGCGAGCTGGGCGGCATGGCCGCCGTCGTGCAGTCGGGCACCGCCTCGGCCGAGCGGGTCTTCGACCTGCTCGATGCGGAGGAGCAGGATCCGGATGCCGAGGATGCACCCGCCGCGCCGGAGGGCAAGGGCGTCATCGAGTTCGAGCACGTCGCGTTCTCGTACAGCGAGGACCGCCCGCTGATCAAGGACCTCTCGTTCCGGGTGGAGCCGGGGCAGACGGTCGCGATCGTCGGGCCGACCGGTGCAGGCAAGACGACGCTCGTGAACCTCATCATGCGGTTCTACGAGCTCAACTCCGGTCGCATCCTGCTCGACGGGCAGGACATCTCGGAGATGCGCCGCGACGACCTCCGTCGCCGCACCGGCATGGTGCTGCAGGACCCGTGGCTGTTCGGCGGCACCATCCGCGAGAACATCCGCTACGGCAACGACGCGGCCACCGATGAGCAGATCATCACCGCCGCCGAGGCCACCTATGTCGACCGGTTCGTGCACTCCCTTCCCGAGGGCTACGAGACCGTGCTCGATGAGGACGCCTCGAACGTGTCGGCGGGCGAGCGGCAGCTGATCACGATCGCTCGCGCGTTCGTGTCGCGGCCGTCGATCCTCATCCTCGATGAGGCGACAAGCGCCGTCGACACGCGAACCGAGCTGCTGCTGCAGCAGGCGATGGCCGCGCTTCGCGAAGGACGCACGTCGTTCGTGATCGCGCACCGCCTCTCGACGATCCGCGACGCCGACCTCATCCTCGTGATGGAGCACGGCGACATCGTCGAGCAGGGCGATCACGACGAGCTGATCGCCGCACAGGGCGCGTACTGGCGGCTGTACCAGTCGCAGTTCGAGCAGGCCGCGACCGACATCGACGCAGAGGAAGCCCTCACCGGCTCGGTGCCGGTGATCGTCACCGGAGACGCCGACGACGAGGCGGAGGCCGTCGCCGAGCAGAAGGTGGCGACGGCGCCCGACGCTCACCAGCTCGGCGAAGCCGTGAAGGATGCCGAGTCCACGGCATCCGAACCGCGACGCGACTGACACCGCAACAGCAGAGCGCCCGCCCCGTCACCGGGGCGGGCGCTCTGCTGTTCCGCCCGCCCGGATCGCCCAGCCGACGAGACTTGCGTTCCCGCACGAGACGGGGCTCGCAGGGGTGCGTCTCGTGCGGGAACGTAAGTCTCGCGAGGCGGCCGACGGGATGGCCGGGATGGCCGGGTGGTGCTCAGTCGTTGTCGAATCCGAACAGCTCGAGCGGGTGAGTCAGACGCCACCAGGCGGTCGGCTGAGTGATCTCATCAGCGAGCGACACCGAGGTCTCAGCGGTGTCGAGCGGGCCTTTCGCCGTGAGCGTGCCGACCTCGGCGCCCGCCTTCGTGGAGTCGCCGAGCGAGAAGGAGATCGAGGTGGTCGCCTCGGCGCCGTTCCAGAGCAGCAGTCGCGCGTCTTCGTCGGTCACGAGGTCGACGCGGTCGCCCCACTCCGTGCTCACATGTCCGACCACCGTGCCGGCCGTGATCGCGGTCGGCTGATCGGTGAGCGCCTTCTCGACGCCGGCGAGAAGCTCGCGGGTCGCGGCGAGGCGCTCCGCGTTGCTGTCCTGCCCGAGCACCGAGGCGAACAGGCGCACGGTCGTGTCGCCGACGGTGACGTCCTTCGCCGTGAGCAGGTTCCAGCTCTTCAGGGTTCCCGTCTTCACGCCGACCACGCCGGGATCGTCGAGCATCTTGTTCGTGTTGGTCACCACGCCGACGCCGGGGATCTCGGCCGTGCGCGTGGCGACGATCTCGGCGAACACGGGGTTCGCCATCGCCAGCTCGGCGATCTGGATCAGAGCCGCAGGCGATGCGACGTTCTCATCGCTGAATCCCGACGGCGACACGAGGGTCACATCCTCGATGCCGCGATCGCTGAGCCACTTCGCCGA
Source organism: Microbacterium esteraromaticum (assembly GCF_014084045.1). NCBI lineage: Bacteria > Bacillati > Actinomycetota > Actinomycetes > Micrococcales > Microbacteriaceae > Microbacterium > Microbacterium esteraromaticum. The sequence goes on along the minus strand of NZ_CP043732.1, from coordinate 844,310 downwards.
CGCCTCGGCGAAGCCGGCCTGCGAACCCCACAGCTCGTCTGCGAGGCGGTCGATGTAGTTGTTCGCCGAGCCGAGCATGATGCCCTGCAGCATCTGGTACTCGGTGAGGCTGCCGCCGACGGGCACGTCCAGCGATGACTGGTTCGAGCGGCGGTAGGTCCAGTAGTCTCGCTGGTCGGCGGCGGTGAACTCGAAGCTGGGCCCCTGCTCGCCGACGTTCAACGGCAGCTCGTCGAGCACCATCATGACGCTCACGACCTTCGAGATGCTGGCGATCTCGGCCGGCGTCGTGCCTGACGCCACCGGCGCCATGCCCTGGATGCCGATCGCCGCACTGCCCTTCGCCGGCCAGGCGACGGCGGCGGCCGGGGCCGGAGCGACCGTGACGGGGGATGCCTGAGCCGTCGGTGCGACCGCGTTCAGCGGCCACAGCAGAGTGGTCGAGACGTAGGCGCCGCACAGCGCCGTGACGATCCCGAGCGGGATGAGCACGCGAGGGCGACGCCATCCGGGGGTGAGCCTGGCGCCGTCGAAGAGCGGACGCGGCTGCGCCGCCGAGGGATGCTCGTCGAGCAGGCTGGACGGCTCGAGCCAGGTCAGCGCCGTGGGCGGGCGCGATGCGTCTGCCCACTCCGCCGGAGCATCCGCGAGGGGAGCAGTGTCGGCAGGCGCTCCGTCGGCAGGTATTCCGTCGGCAGGAGTTCCGTCGGCAGACACGCCGTCGGCGGGCATCCCGTCGGCAGGCGTTCCGACCGACGGAGCGCCGAGTGAGGTCGTGTCGCCGGCAGAGGCATCCGGAGGCGTCTCGGCAGCACGCTCGACGGCGTCTGCGGGCGCACCATGCTGTGCAGGTTCCCTCACGTCCACAGCGTCAGTATCCCCGGTCACAGCCCGTTCCGGCCCGAGGCTGTCGCCGAAAGCCGGCAGTGGCGCGGCGGCGCCGGGCGAGCGATCGGCGCGCGTCCGAGTGCGCTCGCGCATGGCACGGCGCGTGGCTGGGCGCGTGGACTCGGGGGAGGTGTCACCTGACCACGCTACAGCCCGCTGTTTCGCGGGACGAAACGCGGCCACGCGGGCCCGCGGCTGGCGATATGATCGATCAATCACCACGGGAGTCCGCGCAGGCGGGCTGAGAGGAAGCGAAAAGCGCTTCGACCGTCGAACCTGATCCGGATCATGCCGGCGCAGGGAGGAGTTCAGATGAGTACGTCCACGCACCGCTCGACCGCCGAGAAGGCGACCATCGGCCGACCCGCGATCTGGCGCTGGCGCGTCGTCGACATCGTCGTCGCCAGCGTCCTCGGAGTCGCCTGCGGCTTCCTGTTCCTCGCCTGGAACGTCGGCTACCTCGGACCCAAGGCACTGCTCGAGCCGCTGCTGCCCGGAGTGCAGGGCCTGCTCGACGGCCCCTGGCTCATCGCCGGGGTGCTCGGGGGGCTGATCATCCGCAAGGTCGGCGCGGCGATCTACGTCGAGACTCTCGCGGCCGTCGTGTCGGCGCTCGCCGGAGCGCAGTGGGGCGGGTTCCTCACCATCGAGGCCGGCCTCGTGCAGGGTCTCGGCGCCGAGCTGATCTTCCTGCTGGTCGCCTACCGGGTGTGGTCGCTGCCCGTCGCGATGCTCGCAGGTGCCGGCGCCGCGCTCGCCGGCGGCATCAACAACCTGATCCTGTGGTTCGCGGGATCGGATGCCGCGTTCACCGTCGTCTACCTGATCTGCACCGTCATCTCCGGTGCCGTGCTCGCGGGCCTTCTCGGCTGGGCGCTTGCGCGCGGCCTCGCAGCGACGGGGGCGCTGGATCGCTTCGGGTCCGGGCGCGAGGTGCGGGCCCGAGTCTGAGATGACCTCGGATGTCCGGCCAGCTGCGGTCGAGGCGCAGGGATGGGGCTGGCGGCACGCCAGCCGCATCGCCTGGGCTGTACGCGATGTCACGCTGCGCATCGAGCCCGGTGAGCGGGTGCTGCTGCTCGGCGCCTCCGGTGCCGGCAAGTCGACCCTGCTGCATGGCCTCGCCGGGGTGCTGGGCGGAGATGAAGAGGGGGATGCCGAGGGGCGCCTGCTCATCGACGGCGCTCCGGCCTCGGCATCCAGGGGCGGCGCCGGTCTCGTGCTGCAGGACCCCGACTCGCAGGTGATCCTCGCGCGCGTGGGCGACGACGTCGCCTTCGGCTGCGAGAACCTCGGCATCCCGCGCGAGGAGATCTGGCGACGCGTCGACGAGGCGCTCGACGCGGTCGGACTCGACGTCCCCCTCGATCGACCGACCAAGGCGCTCTCGGGCGGGCAGAAGCAGCGCCTCGCGCTCGCGGGAGCGCTCGCCATGCGACCGGGCCTGCTGCTGCTCGACGAGCCGACCGCGAACCTCGATCCGGCGGGTGTCGTCGAGGTCCGCGACGCGGTGGAGCGGATGCTGCAGACGCAGCGCACCACGCTGATCGTCGTCGAGCATCGGCTGGGCGTATGGCTGCCGCTGATCGACCGCGTGATCGTGCTCGGAGACGGCGGCATCATCGCCGACGGGCGCCCCGAGCAGGTGCTGGCCGCCCAGGGCGAGCGCCTGGCGGACGCCGGCGTGTGGGTTCCTGGGCGCCCGCCACGGCACCCCGCGCCGCCGGTCGCCTCGCCCGGCGAGGCTCTGCTCACGGGTCGCGATCTCGCCGTCGCACGCGTGCGCGGCACGGCGGTGGCATCAGGAATCGACGTCGACGTGCGCGCCGGGTCGGTGCTCGCCATCACCGGGCCGAATGGCGCAGGGAAGTCGACACTGGGGCTCACGCTCGCGGGGCTCCTGCCGCCCGTCGCCGGCGCGGTCACGGCATCCGACGCGCTCGCCGCAGGGGCGGCGGCCCAGCCCATCCGCTGGACGTCGCGTGAGCTGCTCACACGCGTCGGAACGGTCTTCCAGGAGCCGGAGCATCAGCTGCTCGCGAGCACCGTGCAGGACGAGCTTGCGATCGGGGCCCGGTCGCTTGGCCTGTCGGAGGCGGAGATCGCGGAGCGCAGCGACGAGCTGCTGCAGCGGCTGCGGCTCGATCGTCTCGCGAAGGCCAATCCCTACACGCTGTCGGGCGGCGAGAAGCGCCGGCTGACCGTGGCCGCCGCGCTGATCACCCGGCCTCGCGTGCTCATGCTCGACGAGCCGACGTTCGGGCAGGACGCCCGCACCTGGCAGGAGCTGGTGGCGATCCTCGCCGCACTCCGCGACGACGGGGCAGCCCTCATCGCCGTCACGCACGATCTCGACGTCATCGCGGCGCTGCACGCCGAACGGTTCGAGCTGCGAGGTGCGGCATGACCCTGCTCGAGACCCGTGCTCGCACCGGAGCGATGGCGCGCGTCAACCCGGTCGCGAAGCTCGTGGCCAGCGCGCTCATCGCGATCCCGCTGATCCTCACCCTCGACATGGTGTCGGCCGCGGTCGCCCTCGCGCTGGAAGGGGTGCTGTTCCTTTTCGCGGGCATCGGGTGGCGGGAGTTCTGGGCGCGCACCTGGCCCGTCTGGCTCGCCGCCCCGCTGACCGGCGTGACGATCGCGCTTTACGGCGAGACCGGCGGGCGCATCCACTTCGAGTGGCTGCTCGTGCATGTCAGCGACGGGTCGCTCGCGCTCGCGGGCGCAACCGTGCTGCGTGTGCTGGCGATCGCGCTGCCCTCGGTCGTGCTGTTCGTCACGGTCGACCCCACCGACCTGGCCGACGGGCTGGGGCAGACCATGCGGCTGCCGGCGCGGTTCGTGCTCGGCGCGCTCGCCGGCCTTCGGATGGTGGGTCTCTTCCTCGACGACTGGCGGGCGCTCGAGCTCGCGCGCCGCGCACGCGGCGTAGCCGACCGGGGCCGCATCCGCAGGTTCCTCGGCATGGCCTTCGCGCTGCTCGTGCTGTCGATCCGCAGAGGGGCGAAGCTCTCGACCGCTATGGAGGCGCGCGGATTCGGCGCTCCGGTGCGTCGCACCTGGGCACGCCAGGCTCGTTTCGGCTGGCAGGAGTGGATGCTCGTGCTGGCAGGTGCAGCCATCTCGGCGGTCGCGATCGTCGCGGCGGTCGCGACCGGGGCCTGGAACTTCATCCTCGGGCCGGCCTGAGCTGACGGGCGCGGCCCGCGCGCACGAGCGTAGACCTGAGCGCACGGGCGCAGACCTGGATCGGCTCAGCCGCCCAGCCAGCCACCGACCAGCTCAGCCGCATCGCGGATCACCGAGATCAGCCACACGATCAGGCCGACGCCTCCGAGGAACACCGCGAACCACGGGAATCGCGTACGCAGACGCCGCCCCTCGTGAGCGACGCCGAGCGGGCGGAGACCGGGAGAGAGTCGTGCGCCGGGGTCCAGGCGGTCATCGCGCCACTGCGCCCACTGCCTGGCCATGTCGCGGAAGGCGTCGACGGTCGCGAGCAGCCGACGCCACGCGTCGCCGTCTGTGGTGATGATCCCGTCGGGCGCGTACAGCCGCACCGTCGAGCCCATCAGCTCGACATCCAGCGGTCGGGCGTGATCGAGCAGCGACTGCATGATGTCGGGCGGCAGCAGGTACAGGGCATCCGTCTCATAACCGGTCGGGCAGTACAGCCGGAACGAGCGATCGAAGTCGCCCTCGAGCCTCAGCCGCTGCGAACGCACCGGATCGAACTCCAGGTTGCTCCGCCCGAAGGCACGGTCATTCGCGCGGCTGTCGAGAACGATGTGCGGCAGCTCGGCCGGGACATGGAAGGTGACGACCTCGGTCGAGACGACTCGGCGGCTTCGGCCGCTGCCGGTCACCGACGTATAGCGACCGAACTCCACACTCCGGTCGCCGGTGCGCAGCGCATCGAACAGGCTCTCATCGCCGCCTGCCTCGAACGCCGCGCCCACGGCTCCGCCCGAGGGAGCCCAGGCGCGATACGTCCAGCCGTTCGCCTCGGCGAAGCGCCGCAGGCGCACGCGGCGCCGATCCTGCGCCAGCCAGCGCGCCGCTATCCACACCGGCACGGCGATCATGCTCACCGAGATCGTGAGGCCCAGCACGGCGAAGGCGATGTCGGCCGCATCCGGATCGTTCGAGAGCATCCGCACGGACAGCGGCGCGAACAGCACCAGCGTCAGGCCGAGCACCGCGACGAAGACCAGCAGCACGGCCGCCTGCGGGCGCCGAGCGCCCGGCGGCATGGCCGCGGCGGCTTCGCGTCCGGCGGCGCGTGCGTCGGCGAGGCTGACGGATGCCGTCAGTGCGGCGGTGTCGAGTTCTGCGGTGTCGGACGGGGGCACGTGGTCAGCGTAGTGGTGAGCTTCGCTGCGAGCCGAGGACGGTCCGATCAGGTCGCGTTCCACAGGTCGCGGTAGAACGCGAGCCGCTCGCGGTCGGGTTCGAGGCCGTATGCCTCGACGAGGGCGTCCTCCCAGCCCGGGCCGTAGTCCCACGCGGTGCTCATCGACGCGACAGCGAGGTCGGCCCAGCGATCGCCTGTACCGAGAAGACCGAGGTCGACGTGGGCGAGCCAGTCGCCGCGGTCGTCGAGCAGGTAGATCACGAGGTCGGCAGATGCCAAGTTCGTGAGGCCCACGAGGTTCGGTGCTCTCCGCTCTGCCGCGCCAGTCATGGAATGCCAAGGGTGCCCGGAGCCACAGACGGCGCGAGCGGACCGACAAGTTCGAGAAAACGAGCCATGACGTCTATTGTGATTGTCGGTCCTGGCTGCTCGGTCGACTGATCGTGCGCTCGGGCGCCGCGTTACGGCAGAGTGGGGAACGCGCCGCAAGAGCAGCTGCTCGCCTGTGCCGCGCGCGACTGCCGGGGGCAGAGCCGAGCGCCGCCGCGTAGCAGGCGGTCTGCATATCAACCTCCTACCGGAGACGCCAGTGCAGGGGCGGGGCGCCGTCTCATCAACGCTCTTCTCGCGGCTCTGCGCGGTCGCGGCGTCCCAGGCCTGCATTTTTGCGTCACAGCTTCGCCCCCGCCAACGCTTCGGCCGCGTCCTTTCTGCGCGCATCTGGGGCTGGTCGCACTTGCAGCTGCGCCGGGAACGCAGAGCTATGGATTGCTCGTGGGCTAGACCACGGAGAAGCAGGTCCAGATGCCAACTCCTGAAATGGCTATTGCATTTCGTATCTTGGTATACGAAGATACTCGTATGACTCAGGCAGTGACGCCGACTCGGACGGTGCAGTTACCCGAAGTTGGAGAGGCGATCTCGCGAGGTGATCGCGTCGTCGAGGTTCTGCGCAATGCGATCCTCGAAGGACAGTTCAGCCCAGGGCAACCGCTCATTGAGCGAGAGCTAGCGAGCGTGCTCGGCATCTCGAAGACGCCCGTTCGCGAAGCTCTCAAGCAGCTTGTTGCTTCGGGTCTCGTCACCAAAGGCGTTGGGCAAGGAATGATCGTGCGTGTCATCGATCGTCGAGTCGTGATCGACAGCGCCGTCGCCCGCGCCGGCGTGGAGCCCTATGCGTTGCGCCTTGCAGTGGAAGCGCGCGGCGCCGCACCCTGGCCAGAGGCGCGGGATCAGCTTGAGGCATCCAGGCAGCACCTCTTGGCCGGCAGAGTTGCCGAGCACGGACTCGCAAACCGTCAGTTTCATCGCGTGCTCTATTCGGCGTCGGGCAATGCCTTTCTCATTGACTTTCTGAGCAATCTGAGCGATCTGGGAACCCTCATTGCAACGACGGGATGGCGCTTGGGAGGCGCAGACGAGCAAGAGGTCCTGGAGCATGCGCGCATCATCGACGCTGCGGAACGCGGTGAAGCCGCTCACGCGAGTGAACTGCTGCGCCACCACATCGAGACGGCAGCGGGTGCGCACATTGCCGCCCTCGACGAGCGGGGCATGCAGTGACGGAGGTTCACCTCTGGGCGCACCCGAGATCAGTCATCCGTGGCAACGGCCTCGCGGCGATCGCGGAGATCGCGCCGGACGCGGTGCGGCTGGCGACCGTCTATCACAGCGCGAGGTGGCTGTCCTACTCATCGGAACCGGGAGCAACAGAACGGCTTCCCGCCGGCGCATGGTCTCGCCGGGTCAGCGGCACTCTGGGGCTCCCCGCATGCGGAGGCGATGCCGACCAGGCAACGGAGTCACTGCGGTCCCGCGGAATCGATGTGATCGCGTGGATCGTCGGACTGCACAGCTCGTCGGTTGCCCAGCGGTTTCCCGAGCTTGCGATCATCAATGCGTTCGATCATCGCTTCACTCACGCCCTCTGCCCGGCGCAGCATGCGGTCGTCGAACACGCGATGGCGCTCGTCCGACAAGCAGTCTCCGCGGATGTCGATGGTCTCGATCTCGAGGCATTCGGCTATCTCGGATGGCCTCACACCGGCGAGCACCTCAAATCCGGGGAGGCGCTTCGTCCCATTGATGAGTGGTTGCTCGGACTGTGCTTCTGCGAATCATGCCGTGCCGGATATATGGCTGAGGGTCTCGACGCGGATGGCGTCCGGCAGCTGGTCCGGATTGCCATCGGGGAGCAACTGCGGCGGCCAAGACCGGCGTCCGCGAGTACCGCTGACGATGCCGTCGACGCGCTTGGCGAGGACATCGTCACGCACGTGCTCGCTGCGCGGGCGGCGGTGACGGCGGCGCTCGTGCATGAAGTCGTTGCCGCCGCTGAGGGGGTGCCCGTGGCACTCCGCGTGACGACTGATTGTTACGCCGGAGCGGGCAAGTCGTCGGGCGATCTAGTTTCACTCGCCGGCCTCGCCAGCAGCCTCACCGTCTCGGACTTGCAGCGGCAAGGAGCTTCCCTCCCCACGGAAGTTGCGGACCTGATCGCGCGGGGTATCACCCCCGAACGTGTTGATATCGGTTGGTCAGTGGGCGATGGTGGGCAGTCGTGGACCGAGGGCATCGGTATATCGCCTCGGTCCGTGTCGCTCTACGCATATGATCAAGTGCCGAATGTGCTACTTGCGAGAGCAGCCGAACAGTGGCGCTCGATGGAGAAGGCCGCATGATCGCGTACGTCGGCCGTCGGTTGCTCCAACTCGTTCCTGTCCTGGCCATCGTCATGGTGACGCTGTTCCTCCTCCTGCGGTTGCTTCCCGGCGATCCCACCGCAGAGTTGCTCGGCGAGGATGCGACGGAAGAGCAGATTGCCGAGATGCGGAGGAGACTCGGGCTCGACAAGCCCATCTTCGGCCAGATGCTGGACTGGATCGGTGGGCTGCTCCAGGGAGACCTTGGTCAGTCGTGGCTTACTCGCGAGCCCGTGGCCGCGACGGTCATGAGCCGGCTTCCGGTCACGCTTGAGCTTGTGCTCATCGCATTGTTGTTCTCGCTCATTCTGGGGATCCCCGGGGGTGTGATCGCCGCGGTCCGCAAAGGCAAAGCGACGGATGCTGCTATCACGAGCGTCTCGATGTTCTTTCTTGCCATCCCTCACTTCTATCTCGCGATACTCCTCATCCTCATCTTCGCTGTCGGACTCAAGCTTCTTCCCGCTTCTGGCTACGTCCCATTTGGCAGTTCGCCTCTACAGAACATTCGGTACATGATCCTCCCCGCAACCGCGGTCGCGGTGACAGTGGTCGCCGTCGTTGCCCGGCAGACCAGAGGGTCGCTATTGGAAACACTCGAGCTCGATTTCACGAGGACAGCCACGGCTTTCGGTATTAGTCAGCGTGGCGTGGTCTTGCGCTATGCACTGCGGAACGCGCTTGTTCCTGTGGCAACGGTGATTGGGTTGCAGGTGGGGGCATTGATGAGTGCCACCGTTGTCACCGAGTCGATATTCACGCTCCCTGGGATGGGCACGCTCATCGTGGACGCGATCTTCAGCAGGGATCTGCCCATCGTCCAAGGAGCCGTGCTCGTCGTCGTGCTTCTCGTACTGCTCGTGAACCTGCTCACCGACTTGTTGTATGCCGCGCTAGATCCCCGCATTAGCTATCGGAAGGTGTCGCGATGACGGCTATTGATCCGCGCACGGCGAACGGATTGCGGAGCGTGCGCTTTCGGAACACCTTGCTCGGTCGCGTTCTCAAGGATCCCCGCGGAGCGTTCGGGATCGCGATCGTCTTCCTCGTCATCCTGGCCACTGCCGTGAGCCCCCTGTTTGACGAAGCCGCTCGTACTCCAGATACCACGGCCATCTTGGCCTCTCCGAGTTGGTCTCATCTGCTGGGTACCGATGAGATCGGCCGCGATATCCTCGCGCGGATCATCACGGGATCTCGAGTCGTGCTGCAGGTGATTGCCGTGTCTGTGGGATCGGCGCTCGTGCTGGGAACGGCGATCGGCTTGATCTCCGGCTATCGCGGCGGGGCCGTCGACGCAGTGATCATGAGAATCGTCGACGCGATGCTGGCCTTCCCACTTCTCGTGCTCGCGTTGACCATCGTGGCGGCGTTGGGTAGCGGGTTGCATAACGCGCTCATCGCGATCACCGCGGTCGTGACGCCTCGGATTGCGCGAGTCGTGCGCGGAGAGGTGCTCTCGCTTCGCACGCGCGAATGGGTGGATGCATCGCGGATCATCGGTTTGCCGACTTTCCGGGTTCTCCTTCGCCACGTGCTTCCCCACCTGATGGGCACCCTTCTGGTGTTTGTCGCGCTGCAAGCGTCGACGGCGATTTTGGCGGAGGCCTCGCTGAGTTTTCTTGGTCTTGGCATTCAACCTCCGGAAGCGAGCTGGGGCGCCATGGTGTCAGCCGGTGCCAGCAACCTCTACAGAAGCTGGGCTCTCGGTGTGTTTCCTGGGCTCGCGATCCTGCTCGTCGTCACGGCGCTGAACCTGCTCTCGGACGCGCTGGGACAGGCGCTCCGTGACACCGAGCCCACCGATCCGTAATTCCCGTCTCGAACCAACCCTGAAAGGGCAACTCAATGATGAGATCAACAATGAGGCGCACTTCGCTCCTCATCGCCGCAGTGGTCACGACGCTTGTCGTCGGAACAGGGTGTGGCGCAGATGCCACGCCGAACACGCCGGATGAGGCCGCGGGCGGGGGGACCCTCGTCGTGGGGTACGACAACGAGCCCGTCACTCTCGATCCGCATCTGAGTGTGCTGAATAGAACTCTGCTCAACCTGTTCTTCGACTCCCTGGTGAGGCAGGAGCGCGATGGAGAGATCGTCGGTGCGCTCGCTGAGTCCTGGAAGGACAACGGTGATTCCATCGAGTTCGTGCTGCGTGATGGCGTGAAATTCTCCGATGGTACGCCGGTCAACGCGGATGCGGTGGCGTTCAGCCTCGATCGCGTGCTGGATCCGGAGACGGCGAGCCCCAAGAGCTCGTTCTTGTCGTCGATTGATGACGTCGTGGTGGTCGACGACTCCACGGTGAGGCTAGATCTCAACCGAGCAGACCCACTTCTGCTGACTTACCTCGCGCACGAGCACGGAGCGATCGTTTCCCCTACCGCGGTGGAGAAGTACGGTGACGACTTCGGGCGGCACCCCGTCGGGAGCGGACCGTGGATCTTCGACAGTTGGACGTCTGGTGTCGAACTGAAGATCGAGAAGAACCCCGAATACTGGGGTGGACAGAGCGGCGAGCTCCCGCTCCTCGATGGCGTGCGGTTCCGCTTCATCACGGACCCGAACGTGCTCAAGGCCGAGTTGCAGACCGGCGGCGTGGACATTGTACGTCTTCTGCCGCCGACCGTTGTCGCAGAGCTGCAGAGCGACCCGCAGCTGGCGTTCGATGACATAGGACTACGACGCTCGTACTACGCAAGCTTCAATGTGACGGGTGGGCCCTTTGCTGACGCCGATCTGCGCGCCGCCGCGGCCCACGCAATCAACAAGGAATCAATCGCTTCGGCGGCCGCGGGTGACCTCTACGAACTCGCTCCGAGCTTCGCCACGGCGAACGATTGGTTTTACAGCGATGACCTCGGCCAGCCATCGTTTGATCCCACTCAGGCCGAAGCGTCACTCGCAGAAAGCTCATCGTCGGAGCGCGACGTCGAGATCGTGGTCCGGCGACGCGATCCGGACCCGCTCATCGCTGAACTTCTGCAGTCCCAGCTGAATGCTGTCGGATTCACCGCGAGGATCGAGGCCCTTGAGGCCGCCGCGTACCTCGAGCGCCTCAAGGCGCACGACTTCGACATCGCCATCGGAGTGATCGATGTGCCTCGTCTGGACCCGACTCTCACGTTCAACCCGTATTTCTCCTCGACAGGGGCGAATAACTGGTCGGGTCTCGCGGATGAGGAACTCGACAAGCTCCTCACCACCGCGGGCCAGACAACCACGCAAGAAGAGCGTGCAGCGGCCTATGTCGAGGTTCAACGGCACATCGTCGAGCAGAACTACTGGTCCTTCTTGTATCAGCCGGTGAACCTTCTCGTCCATGCCGCCGATGTCGAGGATATCGACCTCGATGTCGATGGAGAGTGGCGACTGGAGAGGACACATTTCGCTGATGTTGAGTGACGTAGGCGCCCCGGTCGTCGGGCTCGAAACTGCCCTCGAGGTCAGGTCGCTGTCGGTGACGTTCAAAGCCCTCGGCAACTCGCCGGTCCGAGCAGTCAGTGATGTCTCACTGACTGCTCGGAGGGGGGCGATCTTGGCGCTCGTTGGCGAGTCCGGTTCGGGCAAGACAGCAACCGCGATGAGCATTCTGCGCTTGCACGCGGACGACACGGTTGTCGAAGGGGCGATCAGCTTTGGCGACCAAGACTTGTTGAAGCTGAATCCTGCGCAGCTACGACAGGTGCGGGGTGCCCAGGTTGCGATGGTGTTCCAGGACCCTTCTGCCGCGCTTAACCCCCTCATGACAATCGGCGCCCAGCTGGAAGACGTACTCAAAGCGCACGGCGGCCTCTCGAGCGCCGCGCGCCGCGAGCGCGTGTCTGAGTCGTTGAGACTGGCCGGCCTGCCGACGCCGGAAAGGATCATCCGGAGGTATCCTCATCAGCTGTCGGGCGGTATGAGACAACGTGCGGCGATCGCCCTGGCGCTCGTCTGCGGGCCGAGCCTGTTGATCGCAGACGAGCCGACAACCGCTTTGGACGTCGCGGTGCAGGCGGAGATCATGGACACTCTTGTCCGGCTCCGAGACGAACTGGGAATGGCAATTCTCCTTATCACCCACGATCTCGGCGTCGTCGCAGACTACGCCGACGACATAGCGGTGATGTACGCGGGTCGCGTCGTGGAAAGTGGTCCCGCGGCGGAGGTCCTTGGAGCACCCCAGATGCCCTACACGCGAGCGCTGCTTGATTCGACGCCCAACATCGATGCGCCGGCGAAGCAGCAGCTGAGAGCGATCGCGGGCCACCCGCCAGACCCGAGAACCCTGGGCCAGCTGTGTGCATTTGTGGAACGATGCGAGTTTGCGTTCGAGCGATGCCACCGGGAGCGTCCGGCGTTGACCATTCGCACGGTTGCGCGTGCGGCGGCTTGTCACCTTTCCCCGCTCCCCGTCGCGCCGCCGGCGGCGGCCGCGCCACGCCCAGTCCGTTCCGTGGACGGGGATGCCGCCCACGGTGTGATCGCGGAGTTCGAGAACGTCAGTCTGCGCTATGGCGGTGGGTGGTCCCGACGTGATGAAGGGGTCCTTGCGGTAGACGGAGTCAGTTTCACCGTCCGACAGGGTGAGACGCTTGCGCTCGTGGGCGAGTCGGGATCAGGGAAGACGAGTATCACCCGCACTCTTCTCCGGCTCGAACGTCCGACGAGCGGAGCTGTGCGCTATGACGGCATTGATGTCGCAGAGGCGAAGGGCGGCGACCTCAAACGGCTTCAGCGAGAGGTTCAGGTTGTCTTTCAAAGCCCTTACGCGAGCCTCGACCCGCGAATGACTGTCCGGCAGATACTGCAGGAGCCGTTGCGGGTCCATGGCCTTGATGACAATCAGGAAATTCTTTGTGAACACCTCGCGGCCGTTGGGCTTGACAAGCGTGCGCTTCCTCTCTATCCTCGGTCATTCTCCGGCGGACAGCGTCAACGAATCGCGATCGCTCGAGCGCTCACGGTCGGGCCGAAATTGCTTGTCTGCGATGAGGCCGTGAGCTCACTGGACGTCTCGATCCAGGCACAAGTTCTCAATCTGCTCGGTGAACTCCAGATTGCGAGCGGTCTGACTTACCTCTTCATCACGCATGATCTTGCGGTGGTGCGATCTATCGCAGATCGGATTGTCGTCATGCGAGACGGAAAGCTCGTAGAAGAGGGCGATGCCGAATCGATCTATGCCTCTCCGAAAGAGGCGTACACGCGATCTCTCATCGAGCTGGCACCGGGCCGCGCGAAGGCGAAGGAATGAATCAATGACGCGCATCACTGACATCAAGTTGACGCCCATAAACACGCCGCGAACCTCGGGCGTCATCTGCGGTCATGTCATCGTTGAGCTGTTCACCGACGACCCGAACCTCATCGGGGTCGGGGAGATGTCGGACTTCCAGCATCTCCCGCGATATCACATCGACGTCGCCGGCCTCGAGTCCGTATTGCGCGAGCTCTTAGTGGGAAGCAACATCCTCGAGATCAACAGGATCGCCGCGCTGCTGGAAGAGAGCTTTCCGCAGGCAGGGTACATCTACGACAAAAGCCGTTCCATCAAATGCGGGGTCGACATCGCGCTCTGGGACGTCGCCTCTAAGTCGCTCGGGGTTCGTTTGGTGGATCTCTTGGGCGGACAGGTCCAGGACGGAGTTCCTATCGCCTACCCCATCTTTCGGCAACAGCATCCCGACGACATCGATTACAGCCTCGGGGTCGTAGAACAACAGTTGCAGGCGGGACAGTCTTGTTTCCGTGTGTACGTCGGCCGGAATCTCGATCTCGACGAAAGGTTTCTTCGAGAGGCGAGGGAGCGCTTCGGTGATCGAATTACCCTGAAGTCCCTGGACTTCTCGAACTTGCTTGCTCCTAAGGACGCTGCTCGGTTCGCCACGCGGGTTCGCGACGTCGGGTTCGACCTCGTGGAGTCGCCGGCACGCTCGGCCGACATCCGCGGTCTGCTCGAAGCGCGCAGCCTTATCGAAGAGCCGGTGAGCGAACACGTGTACAGCAATGACTGGGCATTGGAGCTCATCAAACATCGCGCCGTCGATGCCTTCAACGTCAGCGTGATCGCGATCGGAGGGATTACGCCGGTTAGGCGCGTCTTTGCGATCGCAGAGGCAGCAGGTGTCCCGTGCATTCTGGGAACTACTCAGGAACTCTCGATCGGCACTGCGGCGGCCGTTCACGTGGCGGCCGCGACGGATGCCGTCTCCCTCCCCAGCGACCCGGTCGGACCTTTGTTGTATGAGACCGATGTGGTCGCAGAGCCGGTCTCGTACGAATCTGGGGTGCTCAAGCTCCCGGACGGATGGGGACTCGGCATCGACATCGACCAGGAACGGCTCGCTCAGGCGACGGGTTCGCTGAGTTGGACGCACACATCGGCGCGTGGCGCCGCGGATCGGATTCGGCTGTCATGATGCCGCGACGCGTTGCCTGGGTTACCGGCGGCAGCCGCAATATCGGTCTCGCGATTACCGAACGACTGGTATCGGATGGGTATGCCGTTGCGGTCAATGGGCTCGATGTGGATGAGGTTCTCCACGTTTGTCGAAGGCTGACAGCCAGCGGCGCTGACGTGATCGGCGTGCCCGGCGACATCAGCGTTGAGAGCGGCGTACGAGAGATGATTGCGCAGATTCATCGGAAGTGGGGGCGACTTGATGTCCTCGTGAATAATGCTGCAGCGCCACTGCTTGCGCGTGGCGCACTATCTGATATCGATGTCGCGACTATGGATCGGAGCTTCCGTGTCAACGTAGGCGGAGTGATGCTATGCAGTCGCGAAGCCGCGCCGCTACTCACCGGAGGTGCGATCGTGAATCTCTCCTCCGTCGGCGCTACTCGCGCGCACGCACAGTCGTTGATCTATGACGCGGGTAAAGCGGCTGTAGAGAGTATGACCAGGGGGCTCGCAATCGATCTCGCTCCTCAACGAATTCGCGTGAACGGTGTCGCGCCGGGAGCGATCGAGAATGATCGCTTCCGGGCGCTGTCCAAAGACGAGCGGCGTGAGCGAATCAGTGGAGTTCTTCTCGGCAGGGTGGGCACGGGTGAAGATATCGCCGCTGGCGTGAGCTTTCTTGCCAGCGCTGATGCATCGTACATCACCGGCCAGGTGCTCACCATCGATGGCGGACTGACCGCACAAGCGAGGCCGGCGGCGATGACGAACACAAGGAGCAACACATGAATGAAGTGGCATTTCTTGACGCCCTCAGAGGAGTCGTGGCCGTTCTGGTCACGCCGTATGACAAATCGGGAGCGGTCGACGAGGCAAAGAGCACACAGCTTGCCGAGCGTGCAGACGCTGGTGGCGTGCATGTGGTCACAGCGCTGGGAAACACCTCGGAGTTGTACCAGCTCACCGCCGCCGAACGGCGGGTGGTCCTCCGGAGTGTCGCCACGGGCACGTCGAGGGCCCGGTTGCTTGCAGGGTTCGCGGGCGCAGCGATCGAGATCCACGACGAAAGCCAGTATGCAGCCGACCTCGGCTATCACGCGGTGATGATCCACGAGCCCATGGATCCGTTCGGAGATGGCGATGGTCTGCTGCGGTTTTACCGCGAGGTTGCGGAACGTTCTGCGCTTCCGATCGTGCTCTACCTCAGAAGCACACGTCTCTCCCTTGAACAGATTCGCGAGCTGGTCACGCATCCGAAGATCTTGGGGGGTAAGTTTGCCCGCGCCGATTTCGGCACGCTGGAACAACTCGTTCACGACGGTGACTCGGTGTGGGTGAACGGAGCGGCGGAATCTAAAATCGCGATTACTGCGGCGATGGGGATCACCGGTTTCACGTCTGGCATCGCGGCAGCTCGACCCGACGCGGCTCTGGCCATGCACGCAGCGGTCTGTCGAGGCGACCTCAACCGGCTCACACAGCTGATGCGGCTCATCGCGCCCGTCGAACGCATGCGCGCAGCAAACCATGCGCGGAGCAACGTGGACGTCGTCAAAGAAATGCTCAGAATCGATGGAATCGAGTTCGGGTCGGTGCGTCCGCCTCACGTGCAGCTGTCAGCGCAGGAGCGACTGCACCTGCGTGACCTCCTTGACCGCTGGCCAGCTCGGTTCGACGACTCCGCAGGCACGAACGGATAGCTCGTGTGGTCGACAACTGCGGAGGCCGAGATCTCCGACTCGGGGTGGCGGAGTGTGCGACGCGTGCCGTCGGCTGCGGTCTCCGCGGCTGACTCTGCTCGCTTCGAAGACGTAGCCGGCATGGCCACCGGAGTACGCTATCGATTTGTCCCTCGCGGAACGGTGCTTCGCGTTGAGCTGCGAGCCGACGACCGGGCTGCCCCCATCGACCTTGTGGTCGATGGCCAGGTCGCCGCGCGGCGCGAAGTGCCCTCCGGGGAATCGTTCGTCGCCTTCGACCTTCCGGAGGGATCTTCGGCCGAGCTGTGGCTGCCTCAGTTCGGGACCGTTGAGGTGCGGAGTCTTCTTGTCGACGATCTCGCACCACAGGAGCTGGAATTCCCCGAGCGCCGGTGGATTGCCTACGGAAGTTCTCTCACGCAGTGCAAGTCTGCCGCGGGACCGTCGGAGACCTGGCCGGCGATACTCAGTCGCCGCTGCGGGCTGGATCTGGAATGCATCGGTCTCGCCGGCGAATGTCATCTGGACCCCGCCATCGCTGACTACATACATGATGCAGAGCCCGACTTCGTGACGCTCTGCATCGGGATCAACGTCTATGAGCAGGCGAGCTTCTCGGCTCGGTCATTCGCGCCGGCGGTCCGGGCATTCATCGAGCGAGTCGCACGCTCACGGGCGCAGACCCTCGTCATCGGACCTGTCGCCAGCCCGCGCTTCGAGGACCAGCTGAACCGCGTCGGGATGTCTCTGGACATGATGAGGGAGCACGTTCACAGTGCGTCGCAGGATGTCTTCCAGAGGTACTCGAATGTTCGATATCTGGACGGGCGGTATCTGCTCTCTCTGAGCGATGACCACCTGTTCCTTGACGGAGTTCATCCCACGGCCGAGGGACACCGTGTGATTGCTGAACGGATGATCGACCGGTTCCCCGAGGGGGAGCTGGGCTTGACCCCACTCGTTCGACGTTGAGCGAGGCGAGAAAGGAATGCCATGGAAAGCAGTTGTGAGATCCTCCGCCGGACCGTTCTGAAGGGCGGGGTTGCGCTGGGCATCGGTGCACTTATTCCGTTCGCCGGATCCGCTAGTCCGGCCTCTGCGATGATGCTCGACGCTTATGACGGACTCCGCGAGAAGTGGAGGGACGGTCTGACGGGGGCGCGGTCGATCTATCGGTGCCGGCGATCTCCGAGGCGATTGACCGGCTTGACAACGAAGTCACGCACCTGCTCGGTCTTGTGGAGTCCGGTGCGACCCGTACCCGTGTCTTCACCGATCTTTCGCTGACCGAGTCGGCACAAATGTCCGCTTCCTATCAGCGACTGCGCACGATGGCCATCGGGTACGCGACAAGCGGTTCGAGCTTTGCCGGCGATACGTCGCTTCTTGCTGTGTTGAGAGCCGGGCTGGCGGACCTCTATGACCTCGTCTACGGACCGGGGCACAGCCAATTCGGCAACTGGTTCCACTGGCAGATCAGCTCGCCGCAGGCGTTGAACGATGCCTGCGTACTGCTTTACGACCAGCTGAGCGCGACCGAGATCGACAATTACACGGCGATCGTTCAAAGTCGGATTCCGAACGCCGATGGTCAGACCGGCGCGAATCGCGTAGACGTCGCTCAGGTCATGATCGTGCAGGGCATCCTGGATAAAAGTTCCACCAAGATCGCTGCCGGCCGAGATGCGCTATCCCCGGTCTTTCCGCTCGTTACGAGTGGTGACGGTTTCTATTCGGACGGAACCTTCATTCAGCACAACGTGATTCCTTACACCGGGCAGTACGGTCGTGTTCTCCTTGAAGGCCTTGCATCACTCCTGGCGTTGCTGACGGGTTCGCCTTGGGAGGTGATCGATCCGCAGAAACAGGTCGTCTTCGACACCGTGGAGAAAAGCTTCTCGCCCTTCATCTACGACGGTCGCATGATGGACGCGCTTCGCGGGAGGGGCGTGTCGAGATGGAATCAAAGCGAGGTCAGCGATGGGCGCACCGTGGAGGAGGCGATTCTTCTCCTGGCAGCTTCTGCGTCGTCCGCAGAAGCCGCAGCCTGGCGCTCTCGGGTAAAGGGGTGGCTGCAGCGCAGCAGTTCCGAATCCGTCTATACGCAAGCGAGCGTCGTGCGTGCCAAAGCGTTTCACAACGTCTTGCATGACGCAAGCGTCGGTTCGGTCGCGGAAAACAATGTCACGCAGATCTTTCCCGTGGGGGCGCGAGCCGTCCACCGTCGGCCCGGGTGGTGCGTTGCCCTCGCGTCAGCCTCGTCGCGCATTGCCCATTACGAGTCGATCAACGGAGAGAACAGAAAGGGCTGGTTCCAAGGGAGCGGGATGCTGTATCGGTACGATTCCGATCACGCGCAGTACTCGGACTCTTTCTGGGCCGCTGTCGATCCGTACCGTCTGCCCGGAACGACCGTGCAGCGCACGAGCCTCCCGCCGGCCAGTGGCGCGCCGAAGCCGACCAACAAGTGGAGCGGCGGCACGGTGCTAGATGGAAACTACGGGACGGTGGCCCAGTATCTCATCCCACCGGGCGGTACCTCGATGCGTGCCTGGAAGTCATGGCATTTCCTCTCCACATCTGTCGTGTGCCTTGGCTCGAAGATCAGCTCCTCATCATCGGCGACTGTGGAAACGATCCTCGAGAACAGGAATCTTCACCACTCCGGCTCGGCAACCCTCACCGTCGACGGGGTGACAAGATCTCTCACCCTTGGTTCGCCCACGGTGATCACCGGTGCTTCTTGGGCGCATATCCAGGGCGTGGGCGGGTATGTCCTCTTGGGCGGAGCGACTCTTTACGCTCTGCTGGAAGACCGAGCCGCCGACTGGTCCCAGGTCAATAGCTACGTAGCGGGTGCACCCGCTCCGACCGACCGACGCTTCTTGTCCCTGTGGGTCGACCATGGGGGTGCACCGACGGCCGGTCACTATTCATATGTGCTGCTGCCCGGAGCGGATGTCGCCACGACCGCGAATTGGGCGGCCTCGCCTCCGGTCGCCGCACAGGCATCGAGCGACCGGCATATCGTCGAAGTCCCCGCTGCCCAGTATCTTTCTGCAGATGTTTTCACAGTCGCCGGAACGTCGGCGGCCGTGACGACAAGCAGCCTGCCGACGATGGACCTTCCCGGTCAGTGCTCGGTGATCGTCAGACGGTCGGGGTCTCAGCTGAAGGTCGCCGTGGCTCAGCCGACGAAAGCCCTCGATTCGGTGACGATTGTCATCCACGAAGGCGGCTGGTCGCCGTCCACGCCGCATCCCTCTGTCTCAGTCAGCACCTCATCAACGTCGACACGACTGACAGTCGACACGAGTGACCGAGACGCTCGGAGCCATCAGATCACCCTTGTCTGAGTGGGAAGGCGCACGCATGTCCGCGCAAAGTGATACGAATGTGAAGGAGCCCCTCGTGACAACCTCGGTGGGCGTGAGTGCGATTGCGGCCGCTGCCCAGCAGGCGTTCTCGCGAATGGTGCGGGTAAGCGAACGAGAGCGGGTGGCATGGCTCTTCGCTCTCGCGGACGGGCTCGATGCACATACGGAGGAGCTGCAACACCTCGCAGAGGCGGAGACGTCATTGTCGAGAATTCGCCTGCGGGGCGAGATTGCGCGGACATCTGGTCAGCTTCGACTGATAGCCTCGGTGGTTCAGGAGGGCTCCTACCTCGAGGCGATCATCGATCATGCGGATGACCGGATGGCTCCGCCCCGTCCGGATCTGCGTCGAGTACTTCGTCCGATCGGACCTGTGGCGGTGTTCTCCGCTTCGAATTTTCCCTTCGCATTCTCCGTACTCGGTGGCGATACGGCGTCCGCACTCGCCGTCGGGTGTCCGGTTGTTGTCAAAGCACATCCGGGACACCCCCTCCTATCCCGACGTTGCATGGAGATCGCAGGCGAGGCCCTTCACCGGGTCGGGGCTCCCGACGGCGTTCTGGCGCTCGTCGAAGGTCACGAGGCGGGGATCGAGCTGGTTGAGCACCCGGTGATCAAAGCTGTGGGATTCACGGGCTCGTTGGAAGGCGGGCGAGCCCTCTTCAATCGCGCGGCTGCGCGCCCAGATCCCATTCCCTTCTTCGGCGAGTTGGGCTCGATCAACCCGGTCATTGTGACAGCGGCGACAGACCGGGTTCGCGGCAGCGAACTGGCTGCGGGTCTTGCAGGCTCATTCCAGCTTTCGCACGGACAATTCTGCACAAAGCCCGGCGTCGTCTTCCTTCCCTTTGATTCGGAACTGGAGCGCGCGTTGCCGGCTCACGTCAAGAGCAATTCGGAGCGGATGCTCACTCAGCGCATTGCTGACGGCTTCCGGGAACGGAGCAAAGACCTGTTGTCCGTCCCGGGGGTGAGTGTGCTCGCCGGCGAGCCGACGCTCGCAGATGCGCAGACCGTGCGAGCTCGAGTGCTGGTGACCGATACGCGCGTGTTCGAAGAGCATGCAGTCGACCTCCTCACGGAGGTCTTCGGCCCGACGACGCTTCTGGTCCGCTACGCGACAGAGCAGGACCTGTTCGATGCGTTGCATCATCTTTCAGGAACGCTGACGGCAACGCTCCACGCAGAACCTGACGAGGATATCGCCGAGCTCACGCGCGTTCTCGAAGATCGAGCAGGCCGAGTGCTGTTCGAAGGGTGGCCGACAGGCGTGGCCGTGACATGGTCGCAACACCATGGCGGGCCATGGCCCGCGGCGACGTCGACGTTCAGCTCGGTCGGCGCTACGTCACTTCGTCGGTTCCAAAGGCCGATCATCTATCAGGACGCGCCAGACGCGGTGCTGCCGCCGGCGCTCCGCGAGATGAACCCGCTTGGTATTCCCCGGCGGGTCGACGGCAGCTACACGGTGTGATCTCGAATTGCGAGCTTGAGGAGCTCGAGGATGTGCCGACACTTCTTGCAGGTCCCTCGCGTTTTAGCGATCTCGCAGGTGCGGTTAAACGGAGATCACCTCGGCGGCTTCCGCGACGGTGGCAGATCCTGTGAGTTCCTGGTGCAGCATGCACGGTTCCCGGCGAACCTACACCACCCCCGCCATGGGGGACAGTAGCTGTTCTGACGACCGCATTTGCGATCGCCACCAGCGCTCCGTCCAGACGGTCTGTGCGGGGGATCAGGTGGGTTGCAGCACGAGAGAGTTGACGACCTGAGGTGCATCTCCCAGCGCATCAAGCACGACTCTGGCGCCGAACGACACGACGTCCTCGGTTCAATATCTGAGATCGGCCTCGGTGAAGAAGGTGGGAAAGCCCTTCGGTCAGCAGGAGGGGTCGCTGAGCAGGAGAGCCTCTTCCTCGTCACTGGAATTGACTATCGCCTTGACGGTTCTTCTCAGGATCCGGGACCATCCCTACGCATGTCCCTTGGATGGCCACGGGGTAGAGCAGCAGATCGATTCGATGCCATCCGGAACGACGGACCACGCGAGCGCCTCGGTGACACCGATTCCGCTCCCGGCTGGACCGTACTGCCGTTGACGCAGGCGGGGAGGTAGACAACCACGGCCGGCTTCCGCCACATACCGGCGCTCGCACGGCTGTCTCGGGCTCGGTCGCCGAGCGCGGATCCACGGCGTTCAGGCCGCACCACCCTGGTCGCCAGCCACTCATCGGAAACGTCGCGTCCTTCGGTGAGCACATCGGGCACCTCGATCGCTGAATCGGGAATCGACATGCCTCCATCGTCGCCGATATCAGCCGAGCAGGCGTCGCAGCACCTCTTCCAGCACGATCGCGTGATTGTGCTCGGTGTCGTGCACGGCGTAGACGAGGGTGACGACCGGATGCCCGCGCAGCTCGTCGACGAGTTCCGAGAGCGCCTCCGCCGATTCGCTCTCGAGCTGCGCCCGGTAGCGCTCGGCATTCGTCTCGAAGTCGGCGCCCGGGGCGTGCCACGCGCGGCGCAGCTCGGTGGTCGGGGCGACGTCCTTGGCCCACAGATCGATGGCCGCGCGCTCCTTCGAGACTCCTCGCGGCCAGAGCCGATCGACGAGCACGCGGAACCCGTCGGCGGGGGAGGCGTTGTCGTAGGCTCGTTTGCGACGAAGTTCCATGCCCTCAGCATCCACCCGCCGCGGCCACCCCGCCAGCGGGAGACTCAGAACCACGTATGCTGAGACTCAGTCGCATACGGCGTCCGACCGGCGCCGAGCCGTTCGAAGGAGAACACGATGCAGATCACGGGACAGGGCGCGCTCATCACGGGCGGAGCCAGCGGACTCGGTCTCGCCACCGCGCGCAGGCTCTCCGCTGCCGGAGCACGGGTCGCGATCGTCGACCTGCCGAACTCCCCCGGCGAGGAGATCGCGGCCGAGCTCGGCGGGCTGTTCCTGCCCGCCGATGTGACCAGCTCGGAGCAGGTGGCCGCCGCCGTGGCATCCGCTCATACCGTCGCCCCGCTGCGCGTCGTCGTCAACTGCGCCGGAATCGCTCCGCCCGCGAAGGTGCTCGACCGCGACGGCAACCCGGCAGACCTCGACGCATTCGAGCGCGTGATCCGCATCAACCTCGTCGGCACCTTCAACGTCATCTCGCAGGCCGCAGCGGTCATCGCCCAGACCGAGCCAACCGACGGCGGAGACCGCGGCGTCATCGTGAACACCGCGAGCGTCGCCGCGTTCGACGGGCAGATCGGCCAGCCCGCCTACTCCGCCTCGAAGGGCGGCGTGCACGCGATGACCCTGCCGATCGCACGCGAGCTCGCCCGTCACGGCATCCGGGTCTGCACGATCGCGCCAGGGATCATGGAGACCCCCATGCTCGCCGGCCTTCCGCAGGCCGCGCAGGACTCGCTCGGCCAGCAGGTGCCCTACCCGTCGCGCCTCGGAAAGCCCGACGAGTACGCGGCGCTCGTCGAGCATATCGTGGCCAACGGCTACCTCAACGGCGAGACGATCCGTCTCGACGGCGCCATCCGCATGGCGCCGAAGTAAGGAGAAGAACATGTCCCTCGCAGGCAAGACCATCCTGATGTCGGGCGGCAGCCGCGGCATCGGCCTCGCCATCGCGCTTCGCGCCGCCGCCGACGGCGCGAACATCGCCATGCTCGCCAAGACCGACACCCCGCACCCGAAGCTCGAGGGAACCGTGCACTCCGCGGCCGAGGCCATCCGCGCGGCCGGCGGCCGGGCTCTGCCCATCGTCGGCGACGTGCGCGACGACGATCAGGTGACCGAGGCGGTCCTGAAGACGCAGGGCGAGTTCGGCGGCATCGACATCGTCATCAACAACGCCAGCGTCATCGATCTGTCGCGCTCGCTCGACCTCGCCGCGAAGAAGTACGACCTCATGCAGGACGTCAACGTGCGCGGCACGTTCATGCTGTCGCGGGCGGCGGTGCCCGTGCTGCGCGAGTCGGCGAACCCGCACATCCTGTCGCTGTCGCCGCCGCTGAACATCTCGCCGAAGTGGCTCGGGGCGCACACCGGGTACACGCTCGCGAAGTACGGCATGACGATGGCCACCCTGGGCCTGGCGGCGGAGTTCGCGGATGCCGGGATCGCCGCCAACACGCTCTGGCCGCGCACGACGATCGCCACCGCCGCCGTGCAGAACCTGCTGGGCGGCGACAGGGTGATGGCGGCCAGTCGCACCGCCGACATCTACGCCGACGCGGCGTATTCGGTGATCACCAAGCCCGCCGCGTCGTACACCGGCCAGACGCTGATCGTCGAGGACGTGCTCGAGGCCGACGGCGTCACAGACTTCTCGACGTACGCCGCCGTCCCTGGCACCCCGGACGACCGCCTCTTCCCCGACATCTTCCTCGACTGACGCGTGCCCGCCGGGACGGATTTCGGCGGATCCGACGGATGTCGGCGCGAACGCGAGGTTCGCGCCGACATCCGTCTTCTGCGCCGACATCCGTGCGGCACCGCTCAGAAGAGCAGGTAGACCGAGCCGGCGATCGTGAGCGCGATCACCAGCCGGTCGAAGAGCCGCTGCGGCATCCGCCTGGCGATGCGGATGCCGATCAGCGCGCCGATCACGACCATCGGCGCGAGCGTGAGATCGAGCAGCAGAACCTCGGGGGTCAGCAGCCCGATCCCGGCGAGGAAGGGCACCTTGGTGAGGTTCACGATCGCGAAGAACCACGCCGAGGTGCCGAGGAAGACCTTCACCGGGGTCCGCGTCGCGAGGAAATACATCGACATGACCGGGCCGCCTGAGTTGGCGACCATGGTCGTGAATCCGGCCATGGTCCCGTAGCCGGCGGCGGCGATGCGACCGGATGCCCTGACGCCGCCCTCGTCGGGCGCGGGCGGCGCGCCCCCGGCCCGGCGTCTGCGCCAGAGGGTGAGCGCCACCATGGCCAGCAGGATCACCCCGATCGTGCGGCGCACGATGCCGTCGGTGCTGATCGCGAGGAACGCCGCACCGACCAGCAGTCCGACGACGACCGCCGGTGCGAGCCGCAGCAGCGTGCGCCAGTCGGCATGCCTGCGGTACGCGATGAGGGCGAACACATCGCCCACGATGAACAGCAGCAGCATCGCGGCGGTCGAGGTGCGAGCGGGAAGGACGGATGCCAGGATCACCACGGCGATCGTCGAGCTGCCCGGGAGCGCCGTCTTGCCGAGCCCGGCGATGAGGGCGGCGAACGCCAGCAGCATCCAGGCCCAGATCTCCATGGTCTCCAGTCTCCCAGGCGGCACGCCGTACCCTTGACTCATGCCCGCATCCGACAAGACGCCGCCCTCCCGCAGCACGCCCGTGCGCAAGACCGGGCCTGCCCGCGGCACTCAGGTGCGCCCGGCGACAGAAGGATGGACGCAGGCGAAGGATGCCGAGGGCCGTCCGCTGCTGCAGTTCGCCAGCCCCAAGCGCGGCAAGCCGCCTGTGCACCTCGCCGACCTCACTCCCGCTGAGCGCGTCGAGAAGGTCACGGAGCTGGGGCTGCCCGGCTTCCGCGCCAAGCAGCTGTCGACGCACTACTTCACGCACTACACGTCCGACCCCGCGCACATGACCGACCTGCCGGCTGCGCAGCGCGACGAGCTCGTCGCGGGCATGCTGCCGCCGCTGATGACCGAGGTCAAGCGGCTCGAGACAGACCGCGGCGACACGATCAAGTTCCTCTGGCGCCTGCACGACGGGGCGCTCGTCGAGTCGGTGCTCATGCGCTACCCCGGCCGCATCACCCTGTGCGTCTCGTCGCAGGCCGGCTGCGGCATGAACTGCCCGTTCTGCGCCACCGGCCAGGCCGGTCTGACCCGCAACATGTCGACCGCTGAGATCATCGAGCAGATCGTGCGCGCCAACCGGGCGATCGCGAACGGCGAGCTCGGCGGAAAGAAGGCGAACGACCACTCCATGGAGCGCGTGTCGAACATCGTCTTCATGGGCATGGGCGAGCCGCTCGCGAACTACAAGCGGGTGATGGATGCCGTGCGCATCATGGTCGCGCCGCAGCCCGACGGTCTCGGCATGAGCGCCCGCGGCATCACCGTGTCGACCGTCGGTCTGGTCCCCGCGATCAAGAAGCTCGCCGATGAGGACATCCCGGTCACCTTCGCGCTGTCGCTGCATGCCCCGGACGACGAGCTGCGCGACGAGCTGATCCCGGTCAACTCGCGCTGGAAGGTCGGCGAGGCGCTCGATGCCGCCCGCGAGTACTTCGACAAGACCGGTCGTCGCGTGTCGATCGAGTACGCCTTGATCAAGGACATGAACGACCACCCGTGGCGTGCCGACCTGCTCGCCTCGAAGCTGAACTCCCGCGGGCGCGGCTGGGTGCACGTGAACCCCATCCCGCTGAACCCGACGCCGGGATCGATCTGGACGGCATCAGAGGTCGAGGTCCAGAACGAGTTCGTGCGCCGGCTGAACGACGCGGGCATCCCGACCACCCTGCGCGACACCCGCGGCAAGGAGATCGACGGGGCCTGCGGCCAGCTGGTCGCCACCAGCGAGGACGAGGCCGAAGCCGCCGCGCTGGTCTGACCCGCGCCTCTCGCGGGTCAGTGCGGCGAGCGCAGCTGATCGGCGGGCATCAGAGCGGTCTCCGGGCGACAGCCCAGCTCGCCGGGCTGCAGCAGCACTCGCGGCACGTCGGCCGCCTCGACCGTTCCATCGGCCCTGCGCGCGACGAGCACGCAGTCGTCGACGCCTCCTAACGCGACGCCGATCTCTTCATTCCGGACGAGCACCGACGGGTCGTACGCGACCTCCCGTTCGCCGGTCGGCTGCGGGATGCGCGAGACGATCTCCGCCCGGATGCCATCGGCCGAGGCATCCGGATCGACGGCACTCAGCACGTCGATCACGCTCTGCTGGGCGCCGTCGGGCACGACGTGCACCGTGCGGGTGTCGGCGGGCGGGTCGACGGGATGCGCATCGGCCGGGCACTCCACCCGTCGGGCGAGGGCATCGGGGTCGCGGTCGCCGAACTCCTCGGTGGCCACGCCCCAGTAATCGAACTCCGACTCGAAGCACGCGCGGTACGGCCCGTCTTCGCGGGTGGCGATCGTCACCCGCAGCAGCAGAGCGCCGAACGGCTCGCCGTGCACCGCGCCGGGGTATCCGCTGAACCCGATCATCTCCAGCGACTGGCCGCCCGCGAGGTCCTCATCCGCCCATCGGGCATAGTCGTCGATCGTGTCGGTCGGGCCGCGATAGAGCTCAACCGCGAAATCGGCGGCGATGCGCTGAGCATCCGTCGCGACCTTGAGCTCCTCTGCGTCCTTGGGGACTCCGGCGCATCCAGCCAGACACATCACGGCGATCAGGGGAGCGAGCAGAGCCGCGGGCCGCGCGGCACCCGTTGGGGAGGGCATCATGATCGCGGAGTGCGCAGCGCTAGCAGGCGCCCAGAGCCCTCGATCAGCTCCGCCCACGAGTCGACGTCGACAGCGCATTCGGCGACGGCGCAGGTCGGGAACGACACGAACTCGCCGGTGAGCTCGGTCACGGCACCGGCCATTCCGGGATTGTGTCCGACCAGCATCGCGACGTCGACATCGTCCGTGAGGGTCCCGGCCACGGCGAGGATCGTGCGCGCCGACGCCGCGTACAGCGAAGGCTCGTCGGCCACCTCGAGACGGAACGCCGCCGCGTACTCGTCGGCTGTGCTGCGGGCGCGCAGCGCCGTGCTCGACGCGATGTGCTGCAGCCGCACGCCGTCATCGCGAAGTCGGACGGCCATCGAAGGGGCGTCGCGCAGACCGCGGGCGTCGAGCGGGCGATCATGATCGCGCTCCGACGGATCTCGCCAGTCGGACTTCGCATGGCGGGCGAGCAGCAGCGTCTTCATGGCGTCCAGCCTGGCATCCGCGGCCGCGAGCCGCACCCTTTCTGTGAACCGCTCGCAGGGATCGTCCGGGACTCCCACAGCCGGGATTTCCTACGCTGGAAGGATGTCCTATTCCGCACATCGCCCTGGCCGGATGGATTCCCAGGGGCGGATCTCGCTCGACACCGACGCTCCCGACGGCTCGGTCGCCGACGACGACCTCGATTTCCTGCGCCAGTACGAGCCGACCGGCTCGGAGAGTGCGCGACCCGACGACGACGCACCCGAGACGCACCCGACCGCTGTGATCGACGACACCGAGCCACCGGCATCCGGCGACCGCCAGAGCGAGGCTAGACGGCCGCAGCGTGCGCCTCGACCGAAGCGTGAGCGCCGACCCCGAACGCCCGGCTCACGCCTTCGCACCCTGGCGATCCTGGGCGGCGCCGAGGGCGAGATCCTCGACCGGGTGCCCGGCGAGACCCCGCGTTTCGTGCAGATGTTCTTCGTGCTGCTGGGCACGGCCCTCGTCTCGGCGATCTCGATGATGTTCGCACTGACGACCGGCGTGCAGGTAGCCATCTGGGTGGCCGTGCCGCTGGCGCTCGTCTGGGCCGCGATCATCTTCAACCTCGACCGCTTCCTCACCTCGACGATGACCTCGACGCGCAGCGTCTGGAAGATGCTGGCCCTGGCTCTTCCGCGCGTCGCGATGGCAGCGCTGATCGGCTTCCTCGTGGCAGAGCCGCTCGTGCTGCAGGTGTTCCACAACGACATCGCCCGCGAGGTGGCATCCACCAACATCACCCAGTCGCAGTCCGACCAGGACGCACTCGAGAAGGGGCCTGAGAAGAAGGCCCTCGACGCGGCCACCGAGCGCGTCGCCGCCCTCGAGAACCAAGCCGCCACGGGTGTGGTCGCCGGCACCGACTCGGGCTCGGCGACCACCACCGCCGCGAAGTCGACGGTCGATGAGCTGACCGGGAAGATGGCCGAGCAGCAGAAGGTCATCGACTCGGCACGCGCTCTGTATCAGTGCGAGCTCACCGGCGAGGGCGCCGGCACCGTACCCGGATGCACCGGGGTCAACGGCCAGGGTTCGAGCTCGGATGCCGCCAAGGCGCAGCTCGCTCAGGCCCAGCAGACATACGACGCGCTCGCCGCGCAGCTGCGCGATGCGAACGACGACCTCTCGGCGGCCGAGACCGATGCGAAGGCCAACACCGCGGCATCCGAGTCCGCCAATCGCGAGCAGGCGAAGGACCAGCTTCCCGCGGCGAAGCAGACCTACGAGCAGGCGCTCGCCGCATACAACGCGCGTGCCGACTCGGTGGCGCAGGGCAATGCCGGCGCTGTCGGCCTGCTCAGCCAGATCACCGGCCTCAATCGCCTCGGCGAGAAGGAGCCGACGATCTTCTGGGCGCACTGGCTGATCGCCGCGCTGTTCTTCATGATCGAGCTGCTGCCCGTGCTCGTGAAGGTGCTCACCAGCTGGGGCGACCCCTCCCTCTACGAGAGGGCGCGCGACATCCGCAGGCAGGTCGACCTCGACCGGGTGACCGCGGAGGGCTTCCGCGATCGCGCCGCGATCGTGACGGCGGCGGATGCCCCTGCCGCCGCGTCTGCGGCATCCGCCCCCGCGTCGGCTGCCGAGCCTGCGCCGGCGGATCCGGCGCCCACCGAGCCGATCACCCGCGCCGACATCCGCGAAACCGCGTCGGTCTGAGAGGATGACGCCATGACCGACGGCACGATGACGGCAC
The DNA here is from genome assembly GCF_014084045.1 of Microbacterium esteraromaticum. Taxonomy (NCBI): domain Bacteria; kingdom Bacillati; phylum Actinomycetota; class Actinomycetes; order Micrococcales; family Microbacteriaceae; genus Microbacterium; species Microbacterium esteraromaticum. The sequence continues at coordinate 815,284 of NZ_CP043732.1, read as the reverse complement.
GCACGGTGCTCACGCCGCGCGTGGCCGCGGCCGGCCTGGTCGTCGTGACGGCGTATGCGGCGCTCGCCGCCCTGCAGATCTTCGTGCTGAACCCGCTCGCCGCCGTGCCCGGTGCATCTCTCTCAGCTGTCTACGCCGAGATGGACGCCGTCGGCGAGACCATGCCCGTCGCCATGCCGGCGGTCGTGCTCGGCATCGGAGTGGTCGCCGCAGTGGTGGTCGCGGTGCTGAGCATCCGGTCGCGGCTGGAGCCGGCGCACAGCGCACTGCTCTTCCTGCTGCTGCTCGTCTTCGGCACGCCGGGCTACTTCGTCGCATCCTTCGGTCCTGGCATGAACCTGGCCGACACCTTCATGATCAGCGGAGCCGACTACAGCCGCTGGTCGCTGGTGCTCTACGCCGTCAGCATGGCAGCGGTCGTGGCGGTCGTCGTACTGGTGACACGGCTGGCATTGCGTCGCCCCGCCGTTGTCAAGGGGTGACGCAGAGCGGCCACCGTATCGCCACGCCGGATAGCGTTGGAAGCATGGTCAACTATCGCTACCTCGGAAACAGTGGACTCAAGGTCTCGGAGATCACCTATGGCAACTGGGTGACGCACGCCTCGCAGGTGGGCGACGAGGCGGCGATCGCCACGGTGCACGCCGCCCTCGACGCCGGGATCACCACCTTCGACACGGCCGACACCTATGCGAACACGGCCGCCGAGGTCGTGCTCGGCAAGGCACTCGCCGGTCAGCGTCGCGCCGGACTCGAGATCTTCACGAAGGTGTACTTCCCGACCGGCCCCAAGGGTCCGAACGACACCGGCCTGAGCCGCAAGCACATCTTCGAGTCCATCGACGGCTCGCTGCAGCGACTGGGCACCGACTACGTCGACCTCTACCAGGCTCACCGCTACGACTACGAGACCCCGCTCGAAGAGACCATGCAGGCGTTCGCAGATGTCGTCCGTCAGGGCAAGGCGCTCTACATCGGCGTCTCGGAGTGGACCGCCGAGCAGCTGCGCGAAGGGCACGCGCTGTCGCGGCAGCTCGGCTTCCAGCTGATCTCCAACCAGCCGCAGTACTCGATGCTGCACCGCGTGATCGAGGGCAAGGTGGTGCCGACCTCCGAGAGCCTCGGCATCTCGCAGATCGTGTGGTCGCCGATGGCTCAGGGCGTGCTGAGCGGCAAGTACCTGCCGGGCCAGCCCGTGCCGGACGGCTCGCGGGCCACCGACCCGCACTCGGGCGCCGACTTCATCAAGCGCCTGCTGCAGGACGACATCCTCGAGGCCGTCCAGCGCCTCAAGCCGATCGCCGCAGAAGCCGGTCTCACGATGCCGCAGCTCGCGATCGCATGGGTGCTGCAGAACCCGAACGTGGCCGCGGCCCTGGTCGGCGCGTCGCGCCCGGAGCAGCTCGCCGAGACCGTCAAGGCATCGGGCGTGCGCCTGGGCCCCGACGTGATGACGGCCATCGACGAGGCGCTCGGCGACGTCGCGAACACCGATCCCGAGGACACGTACGACGTGTCGCCGAAGACGCGACTGGTCTGAGACGGGGTCGATGACCGGCCGGCGGCGCCTAGGCGCCGCCGGCCGCTGTCGTCTCCGCACGTCTTTCGGAACCGAGCTCTGGACTCTCTGCGCATTTGTGTTATTGTCGTGACATTCACTTGACCGCATGTCATGTGAGAAGACGCATTGCTGACGAACGGTTCCGCCGATGACACGCATCACACCCGCTGACCTCGCCCGTCTGCGCGATGTCCGCGCCGTCGAGCCCGAAGCCGTGGCTCGCGCGCACGCCACCCGCTCGCGCCGCCCTCTGCTCGGTGACGACGGGCGCCTGTTCATCGTCGCCGCGGATCATCCCGCGCGCGGAGCGCTCGGCGTCGGCCTCGATCCTCTCGCGATGGCCGACCGCGGAGATCTGCTCGACCGGCTCGCCGAGGCGCTCAGCCACCCCGGGGTCGACGGCGTTCTCGGCACCGCCGACATCCTCGACGATCTCGCCCTGATGGGCCTGCTCGACGACAAGGTGGTCGTCGCATCGATGAACCGCGGCGGGCTGCGCGGCTCGACCTTCGAGATGGACGACCGCTTCACCGCGATCGACGCGAGCTCGGCGAGCCGCATCGGCGCAGACATGACCAAGGTGCTGATCCGGGTGGATGTCGACGATCCGGGCACCGTGTCGACTCTCGAATCGACGGGACACGTGGTCGCCGAATGCGCCGCAGCCGGTCTGCCCGTGATGCTCGAGCCCTTCATCAGCCGCCGGATCGAGGGCAAGGTCGTCAACGACCTGTCGGCCGACGCGGTGATCCATTCGATCGCCATCGCCGCCGGACTCGGCGGCACGAGCTCGCACAGCTGGCTGAAGCTGCCCGTGGTCGACGACATGGAGCGCGTGATGGCGGCGACGACCCTGCCGACCCTGCTGCTCGGCGGCGACTCCGGCCCCGACCTCGATGCGACTCTGCTCCGATGGGAGCACGCTCTGCGGCTCCCCGGTGTGCGCGGCCTGACGGTCGGACGCACACTGCTCTACCCGACCGACGGCGATGTCACGTCGGCGGTGTCCCAGGCGGCCGGTCTCGTGCACCCTTCCTATGCTGGGCGAGACGGGGCTCCTGGGTGGGATCAGGCGATGACTGACATCGACCGCGGATTCGCGCGGAAAGACTGAGCAAGACAGACACGACACAGGTAAGGGCGATGATGACCACCGAAGCGTACGAGTTCGTTTTCGAGGCCGGGGAGTGGACCCTGCGGCGCGACCGAGAACCCATCCTGAGGGTTCTCGGTCGCGAGGGCGCCACGGACAGCTTCACGCCCATCGAGGGCGGATTCTGGCTCTGGGAGCGGGTATGCGACCAGCCGACCGACTCGATGCGCATGGAACTCGAGACGACGTTCGCGCCGCAGTACACGATGGTTCCCGGGATCAGCTACAACGGCAACGGCTGGGGTGACACTCCCGAGTACGTCGGGGACCGCGCCGCCGACGGCACGCCGTGGACCTGGGCGTGGCACCGCGCCACGATCCCTGCCTGCACCTACTCGGCGGCCGACGGCCAGGCGGTGGTGCTCTCGGGCGCCCTCGACGACGCCGTCAGCTGCTCGCTCACCAGGGAGGGCGACGTCGAGCGGCACACGCTGCTGTGGCCCGAGGTCGAAGGCCCGCAGGTGCTGCACCGGCACTTCTGGAAGGAGGCCTACCAGGGCTCGATGCCGCCGCGCCGTGTCTTCCAGGCGGTCATCGGCGGCTTCGCCGCCGAGCGCCCCCACCTCGACTACCAGCCGCTGCTCGACTTCGCGTTCCGCTACTACGGCCACCCCGTGAAGGAGCGGTTCGGCCCGAAGCGCCTGCACGAGCTGAGCCTTGCCTACACGAAGTTCCTCTGGTCGAGGGAGGCCGACGGCTTCATCAGCATCAACCGCGGATGCGGCTGGCATGAGGACATCACCGCCTTCGGCAAGGCGCGCATCTCGAAGTACGAGATCGGCTGGGTCGGTCAGAGCGCCCTGCTCTCGGTCGCTCTGCTTGAGGAGTACGAGCGCACCGGAGATGCGGATGCCCGTGACAAGGGGCTCAGCACGCTCGACCACTGGTGCCGCTTCGCGATGCCCAACGGCATGGTGCGCATCAAGTTCAGCCTCTCGCCGGAGGAGGACGGCGTGCTCGAGACCGCCGTCGAGAAGCTCGAGCAGAGCAAGGAGCCGGGCAAGGAGCTGCCCTACGAGGAGTACCACCCCGAGTTCGTCACGGGTGCGGACGGCAAGCGGATCTTCCCGATCGACGCGTGCAACCTGGGCGGCGCAGCTGAGCACCTGCTCTCGGCCTACGAGATCGCTGAGAGGATCGGCGAGCCGCGGCCCGAGTACCGGCGGGTCGCGCTGGGAATCTGCGACTTCGCGCTGCGTGATCAGAAGGAGAGCGGGCAGTTCGCCAAGGCGTGGAATCCCGACGGGAGCGTGTTCCGTGAGGGCGGCACCGTCGGATGCTTCCTCGTGCCCGCCCTGATCAAGGCCTACGAGGTCACCGGCGACGAGGCCTACCGCGACAGCGCTGTGCGCGCCTTCGACTTCTACTACGCGGAGCTGCTGCGCGACGGCTACACCACGGCCGGCGCGCTCGACACGTACTGCATCGACAAGGAGTCGTCGAGCCCGCTGCTCATCGCCGCCCTGCGCCTGCATAAGCTCACCGGCGAGCGCCGCTACCTCGAAGCGGCCGAGACCACCGCGTGGTATCTGAGCACCTGGATGATGCACTTCACCGTGAAGTACCCCGAGGGCAGCCTGCTGCACGAGACCGGTATCGACACCTTCGGCATGACCTCGGTCTCGACGGCTCACACCGCCGTCGACCAGTACTCGCTGCATGATGTGCTGTCGTTCTTCGCGCTCGCCGAGGCGACCGGCGATGACCAGTGGCGCGAGCGGGCGCTCGCCCTATGGGTGGGGGCCAGCCAGCTGATCTCCGACGGCACCCTTTCGGTGCGCGGGCGGGTGCGTCCCGCCGGCTCGCAGGACGAGGCGATCTTCCACACGCGCTGGGGTCGCCCTCTGGTGACAGAGTTCCACCCGTGCGAGTGGCTGCCGGCGTGGCCGACCGCCTTCCGCCTCGAGGTGCTGCACGGCCTCGGCGACTGGAGCGATCTCGAGCGCGGGCTCGACGTGATCGCGGGAGCGATCGATGTCCGCCCGCTAGACGAGCCCATCGCAGAACTGGGGGTGAGCGAGACGGCGATGGTGGGACGCACGGGCTGACCTGCGAGCGCTGCCGATCGGCCCGGATCCAGCAAATGTATTTACCTCTAGACATTGACACATAAACTCGCGGCTCCATATGCTGAAGACAGCAGCAGGTGCGCCCCCGTGCATCCGCAGCCGCACCGACAAGGAGGTCAGATTGTGGTCAGCAACAACAACGGCATCAGCAGGCGCAGCCTGCTGATCGGAGGCCTCGGGCTCGCAGCGACGACGACGCTGCTCGCGGCATGCGGTCCGAGCGAGACGTCGGCGAAGAAGCCGGTCGAAGACAAGGGCACCGAGGCCGAGGGCAGCCTCGTGGTCTGGGGTGGCGTGGATCCCGCCATGGGCCCGCAGGCCCTCATCGACGCCTTCATGAAGAAGCACCCGAAGATCAAGGTCGAGTACGTCCGCTTCGTCAACAACGAGGAGGGCATCCTCAAGCTCGACACCGCGCTGCAGGGCGGCGTGCCCATCGACGTCTTCTTCTCGTACGGCACCGTCGACATCGCACGGCGTTCGGCGGCGGGTCTGGCGATGGACCTCACGGACCTCGCGAAGAAGGACGATCAGCTCAAGATGTTCGTCGAGAAGGAGCCGATCAGCACCCGAGTCGACGGCAAGCTGTACTCGATCCCCACCTCGATGTACCCCAACTACGTCGCACTCAACGCCGATGCCCTCGAGAAGGCCAAGATCGACGTGCCCTTCGACTGGACGATCGACGACTACCACGACGTGGCGCAGAAGCTGAAGAAGTCCGGGTTCGAGGTGGGCGCCTACAACGCCCCCAAGCCGTTCCCGGCCACTCTCGGCGGCGACTACCTGTACAAGGACGGCGGCAAGGAGTCGAACTTCGACCACCGGTCGTATCGCGAAGAGCTCGATCTCGTGCTCGCGATGGAGGACGACGACTCGATCTTCACCCAGGAACGCCTCCTGGCCGAGGGGATCGGCGGCTACGCGCAGAACTACTTCCTCAACGGAACGTTCGGCATGATGATCGACGGCAACAACGTCATCCGCTATGCCAAGAACCTCGCGGAGTACCCGCACGACTTCCGCGTGACCTTCCGTCCCTACCCGGCGCCCGCGGGCGGCAAGCCGTACTTCAACCCCGGCGTGCGCGGTGACGACGTGCAGATCTCGTCGAAGACCCAGTACGCCGCTGCCGCCTGGACCTTCGTCAAGTTCTGGATGGGAGAGGGCGCCGACCACATGACCACGGCCGGCAAGATCAGCCCCGACCAGTTCGCGAACCCGTCCGACCAGATGTACGAGAACCTGTTCGGGCCCGACGCCGACAAGCTGTTCGACGTCGATGCGTTCAACAAGACCTTCTTCACCGAGGAGCCCCCGATGTCGGTGCGTGCGATCACCACCGCGTACACCGAGATCTCCACCATGAAGTCGAAGATGGAGAGCGAGGTGCGCCTGCGCACGAAGTCGGTCAAGGACGCCATCGCAGAGCTCAAGCAGAGTGCGGACGAGGCGATCGCCAAGGCGAGCTGAGAAGGACGCGCCTGTGACCGTCACCGAGAACGTGACCACTCAGGGGGCCGGGCACCGCGCTCGGCCTCCCTGAAGGCCCCACCCCGCCGGCGAGGCCAGCTCGTCAACGGCTACCGCTGGTGGATCCCGTGGATGTTCCTGGCGCCGACGATCCTCTCGGTCGCCGCGTTCCTGATCATCCCGCTCGTCGCGGGGCTGCTCATCGCCTTCACCGACTGGAATGTGGTGTCGGGGATCGAGGGCATCCGCTGGATCGGCATGGCCAACTTCCAGGAGATCCTCGGCGACGAGATGTTCTGGGAGTCGACCGGGCGCACGATGTTCTACGCCGGCATCGGCACCCCGCTCACGGTCGCTATCGGCGTGCTGCTCGGCCTCGCCCTGAACCGCCCGATGCCGTTGCGCGGCATCCTCCGCGCCATCTTCTTCCTTCCCTCGCTGGTCAACGTGATCGCGGCCGGCACCGTCTGGCTGCTGCTGCTGCACCCGACCAACGGGCTGGTCAACGATGTGCTGCGTGCGCTGGGGATCACCGAGCCCCCGGGATGGTTCATCTCCCAGGACTGGGCGCTTCCGGCGGTCATCCTCATGTCGGTGTGGATCGGCGCCGGCTATGTCGCGATCCTCGTGATCGCCGCTCTGCAGGACATGCCCGAAGACCTGTACGAGGCCGCGACGCTCGACGGCGCGAACGCCTGGCGCCGGTTCTGGACGGTCACCTTCCCGGGCCTCGTCCCGATCATGACCTTCCTGGTCATCACCTCGTTCATCGGCCGCTCCCAGGCGTTCGGCATGATCCAGTTCATGACATCCGGCGGCCCCGGTGACTCGACCACCGTGCTGTCGTACTACATGTACGAAGTGGGCTTCCACTCGTACCGCTTCGGCTACGCAGCGGCGATCGGGGTGATGAGCATGCTCGGCGTGCTCGTGCTGTCGGTCGGCCTGTTCCGGCTTCAGCGAGGGCGGAGCCTCTACTCATGAGAGACACGACCATGAAGACGCGAGCCGCAGACCAGCTGCAGTTCACCCCGCGCCCGGGTCAGCTTCGACGCAGGCGCCGCGAGCGCCTCGCGTGGTGGGTGCGCGGCCTGATCATGTCGGCCATCGCCCTGCTGTTCCTCACCCCCTTCCTGTGGATGCTCTCGTCATCGCTGAAGGCCAACGGCGACATCTTCGAGATGCCCCTGCGGTGGATCCCCGACCCGATGGTGTGGGCGAACTACATCAACGTATGGTTCGGCGAGCGCTCGATGGTGCGCTACTTCGGCAACTCCACGATCGTCGTCGTCGCCACCATCATCGGCCAGCTCGCGGTCGTCACCCTCGCCGGCTACGCCTTCGGGCAGTTGAAGTTCAAGGGCCAGAACGTGCTGTTCATCGCGTTCCTGGCGACGTCGATGGTGCCCGCCCAGCTGCTGCTGGTGCCGCGGTTCATGTTCTTCCGCCAGATCGGTCTCTACGACACGCTGTGGGCGCTGATCCTGCCAGGCCTCGCCTCGGTGTTCTCGACATTCCTGCTGAGACAGCACTTCGCCTCGGCGCCACGGGAGCTGGGCGAGGCGGCACGACTGGACGGCGCGAGCGAGTGGCGCATCTTCTTCCACATCTACCTGCCGCTGTCGCGTCCGATGCTCGCTGCCCTCGCCATCCTGATCTTCGACGCCACGTGGAACGACTTCGAGAGCGCGCTGATCATGATCACCGACGAGTCGAAGTTCACCATCCCGCTCGGTCTCACGAGGTTCATGTCGGAGGACGGCACCGTGTCGCTCGGGCCGGCACTGGCGGGATCGGTCTCGTCGCTCATCCCGATCCTGATCGTCTTCCTCATCTTCCAGCGGCAGTTCATGCAGTCGATGGCGCGCGCAGGGCTGCGCTGACAGGAGCGGAACCACCGATGACTTTCGATCACCGGATCATCACCGTCTCGGGGTGGGAGGCGCATCGCCTCTCGACCTCCGAGGTCGATGTCACCGTCATCCCCGCCAAGGGCGGCGACGTGCACGCGATCGCCCATCGACCGACCGGTGTGGACCTGCTGTGGACTCCGCGCTGGGGCCTGCGGCCGCCCTACGCCCTGCCTCTTCCGGGCGTTCCCGAGGCGCTGGCCCTCGATCGCTCCGGCGGCGGGTGGAACACGATGTTCCCGAACGCCGGACGGGCGAGCGTCGAGCACGGCGTGGACTGGGGATTCCACGGCGAGACCTGGCTCGCGCCGTTCGACGCGGAGGTCGTCGATGGCGGGATCGTGATGCGCGCGACGCTCGCGCGCAGCCCGTTCATCGTGTCGAAGCGCGTGATAGTGGCTGATGCCCGCGTGACGGTCACCGAGACGGTGACTCATGTGGGCGCGCGCCCCGTCGATGTGCTCTGGTGCCAGCATCCGGCTTTCGGAGAGCCGCTGATCGGCCCGGCGACGACGGTCGAGATCACCGGATGCGTGGTGAACCCCGACATGCCCGACGACGTGCCGCCGACCGTGGCGCCCCCGCGCTGGCCGGACCACAACGAGACCGACGGCTCGCACCACGACCTCGGTCGGCTCGACGCCGATCGCAGCGGGGTGTCACGGCTGGCGTTCCTGGGATCGTTCGATGACGAGCAGGTGCGCGCGCGCATCCGCAATCCCGAGCTCGGCCTCGGCGTGCAGCTCGAGTGGAGTCGCGAGGACTTCCCGTTCGCCTGGTACTGGTACGAGGCCGGCGGCAGGCAGGACTACCCGTGGTTCGGGGCGGCGCACTCGCTCGCCCTCGAACCCGCGAGCGGTTATCCGAGCGGAGTGCGCCGTGCGCGCGAGCTGACCGGCACGGCGACGACCATCCAGCCCGGCGCGACCGTGACGAAGACCGTCACGCTGTCGGTCATCCCCGCCTGACGGGAGACGGCCCGAGCCCACGACGGTGAAGACCGTCGTGGGCTCGGTCGTCCGCCGGGATGAGAGACCGTCCGTCGTCGATGAGAACCGCACCAGGCCGATGCGGAGGCCGCCGCGGCCGACGCGGGGTCGCCCCGGCCGACGAGGAGCTGCCCCGGCCCGGCCGACGGGGGCGGGGCCGGGGCCGGGGCAGCGGACTCAGGAGGTGAAGCCGCTGATCTTGTCGGCCAGGGGGATCGGGTTCACGCTCATCGTGTACGTCTTCGACAGCGGTGCGGGGTGTCCCGATCCGTCGCCGATCCGCAGGCCGTCGCCGTCGGCGACGTAGGGCTCGATGAACGCATAGCGCGCCGTGGTGGTCGACGTGCCGGGGCGAGCCTGGAACATGAACCAGTCGGTGCCCTCGTGGTCGGTGAAGTTCGGACCGGTGCCCGTACCCGTGACCTCTGAGTTCTTGCTCATGATCGGGGTCGGGTTCTTCACCCAGTTGGCCGCATCCATCGGATCGCCGCCGACGTACTTGAGGTAGCCGATCGCATAGTAGATCGTCCAGTAGCCGCTGGCGGAGTAGGCGAGATAGACCTCTCCGTCGTGGCCGTAGACCGCAGTCGCTCCTTCGACGACCTTCGGCCACCACATGTTCGGGTCGCTGGTCGACTGCGCGTAGCCGTGCTCCTCCCAGTCGTACTCCGAGCGGGTGATGATGGTCGGGTCGCCCTTGAGCGTCCAGGGGTTGACGATGCGGCTCATGTTGATCGTCTGATGGAAGTCCGAGGTGCCTCGACCGACCTCGGCGACATAGGTGATGTGCGTCTCGCCGGCGACGCGCATCAGCGAGATGCCCGCCACGAAGCTCTCGGCGTTGAAGTCGGCGTGGTCGACGTTGGTGATGCGTCGCGCCACATCGACCTCACCCGTCACCGGGTCGCCCCAGCGGCCGAACAGATCGTCTCCGTCGAGAGCCTTCAGCACGTACTGCCGCTGGCCCTCGGCCGCTCCCTCGCCGAGCTGCGCTGCCGAGAGGTACAGGTACCAGCCGGCGTTCTCCTCTCCGACCTCGTCCGACGAGAGGTGGTGGATCTCGGGAGACCACAGGTTGGCCATGTCATCGGGCGCGTAGATCACCGACCCGACCGCCTGCGACAGGTCGGCGGGGTTCGCGACCTTGTACAGCGACAGCGTCGTGCCGCCGGTGGCGATGAAGTAGTACTGCCCCTGATGCACGAACATGTACGGGTCGGCAGCTCGCACGAGCGGGTTGGTGAACGTCAGCTCTCCCGTCGGCGGCGCCGTGATGTCGACGGCGGGGTCGACGCTCAGTGTGCTCGCCATGCTGCCCGCAAAGCCCTCGCTGCCCAGCAGATCCGTCAGGTGCGCGAAGGTGCCGCCGCTCACGGTGAGGTCGAAGGTGCCGGCAAGCACCGTCGAGCGCGACTTCGCCGGGGCGATCGTGGCCCAGAACTCGCCGCCGCTCACCGTCAGGTCGACGTCGTAGTCGGCCGAGTAGGGGCGTGCGTCCTCCTCATACACGGCGTACACGCCCTGCGTGAACGTTCCGCCCGTGATGGTCGCCGCGACATCGCCAGAGCCGGTGCCGCGGTGAGCGAGCACGACCGGACCCTGGAACGTGCCGCCCTCGACCCTGACATCGATGCGCGAGCCGCTCGTCGACGCGCCGCTGTTGTCGGTGCCGCCGCGAAGCGACGACCACTCACCGCCCTTGACGGTGACCGACGAGGTGGCGGTGGCAGTCGTGTCGTCGCGGCCGCCGACGATGCCGATGAGCGTCTCTCCGCGCCGGGTGAACTCGGTGCGCACCTCGGTGCCGATCGTCAGCGGGTGACCCATCGCGTAGATGGTTCCGTTGATGGTCGGCGACTGCAGCAGCAGCTTCTCGATCGTGGTCGGACCGCCCAGGCGCACCGCGCCCTCGATCTGCAGAGCGGCGCCGTCGGCGGCGAAGTCGATGTCGCCGTCGTCGGAGGTCAGCACCACGCTCGCGCTGTGCGAGCCGAGATCGGTGCCGTCGACGGTGAGTCCGTCAGTGAGCACGACCCGCCCGTCGCCTGAGAGGGCGGCGATCGCGGTCTTCAGCTCGCCGGCGGCGTGGGCAGGGCTGCTGCCGTCGCCGGTTCCGGTCGCCGAGACGTAGACGACCTCGTCGTCGCGCACGGTCGTGAAGGCCGACGCGATCTTGGCTGCGAGCTTGCTGTCTGCTCCGGGCAGACGGGTCAGGATGCGCTCCGCATCGTCCGCCGGCGCCCAGCCGTCGACCGAGATGGAACCCACCTTGGCGGCACCCAGGCGCACTCGCGCCTCGCCGTCGACCCCGCGCAGATCCGCACGGGCGACCTGGCCGGTGATGAACCGCGCCGTCAGCGACGACGTTATCCGTGCTCCGGAGGCGGTGAGCTTGCGCACCGTTCCCCCCGAGACCGTCACTGTCGCGTTCGCCACGGCGTGCTTCTGATCGGTGCCGGCCCACAGCTGCACGACCTCGCCGCCTGCGATCGTGACCTCGGTGCTTCCGGCGAAGTCGCCGGTCAGTCCGGTGATGCCCACGACGCGCGAGAACGTGCCGGATCGCACCGTGATGGATGCGCTGTCGCTGACTCCCGCGAGGCTCGCCTGATCCGCATCCGCCACGGTCACTCCGTCGCCGATCGTGAGATCGGCGCCGTCGGCCAGCAGCGTGAGCGGGCCCTCGTTCGCGAGTGCGAGGGAGGTGAAGGTCACGTCGCGCGCGAGCCGCGCCTCGGTGCCCGCCGGGAACGAGATGGCCGCCGTGCCGTCGCCGACGAAGCTGACGCTTCCGGCTCCGGCGGCGAGGGTGGCGGGGTCGACATCCCACGGGACGGCGCCGCTGATCGTGATTGCGCCGCCGTCCGCCGCGAGCAGGCCGAGGGCCGTCTGCAGGCTTCCGCACGGAGAGGCGACGGTGCATTCGGTGCCCGAGCCGCCTGCGCTCACCCGCACGTCGGCGGTGTTGATCAGCACGTCGAAGATGTCTCGGAGCGCGGCGACCTGCTCCTGGTCGACGTACTGCCCGGCGAAGCGCACCGTGCGCACCGGGGCGAAGGCGAGGATCTGCTGATGACGGTCCTCACCGCCCCAGGCGTTCGCCGCCTTGATGGCGCCCCACGTGGCGTGACCCAGCGTGAGGTCGACGTCTTCGACGACGTTGTTGATGTCGATCGTGTTGACGTTGCCGCCGGTCAGCTCGACGGATGCTGAGCCGACGATGTAGCGGGTGACGTCGCCCGCGGTGTGCAGCGTGCCGACGCGGCCGCCGCTCATCGCGATCCTGGTGCTGCCCGAGTAGTGGTTCTCGAGCGAGGCGCCGAAGATCTCCTGCACGATGCCGCCGGTCATCGTGATGTGCGAGGTGCCGGTGTACGTCTGGGTGCCGACGCCCTTGCCGCGGCTGAAGCCGGCCACCTTGTAGAACGTGCCCGATCCGATCGTGATGTGCGAGTCGGCGTCGAGCACGGTGTCGTCGGCCGACGGGCCGTGGTACCCGCCGACGACGAAGACCTGGCGCACGCCGTCCTTGGGGGTGCTGACCATCTTCATGCCCTCGCCGAAGGCGATCGGGTGGAAGTTCGCCGCGAACACGGCCCACTGCGAGGTGACCACGGTGAGATCGGCGAAGTCGGTGGGACCGCTGAGGTTGTACTCGATGAACGCGGTGTCGCCGAACACGAGACGGCCTGGGTAAGCGCGCTCGCCGTCGTCGCTGGTGATGAGGATCTTCTCGGTGTGCGCCGGTTCGGTGAGGCTGGCGCTGAGACGGTAGTCGTCCATCAGCACGACGCGCCCGCCCCCGTCTGCGACGAGTGCGAGCGCGCGGTCGAGCGAGCGGACCGGCTGGGCTGGATCGGTGCCGGATGCCTGGTCGTCGCCGGATGCCGCGGCGAGATACACCGTGGTTCCGGCGGCCGCCGAGGCGGCTGCGGCTGTCGCCGTCAGCCCGGCCAAGGTGAGGGCCAGTATTGCGATGGATGAGAGCAGCGAGCGTGTTCGGCGAGCCATGGGGGAGTCCTCGGGGTGGGTGTCAGGTCACGAGCGCGGCTCTCATCCTCGACGTCGAGGATGACATGACGATCGTGCAAATGTATGGACAACAGTATGTTAAGGTAACTCGGAAGTCACCATAGGCGAGAACGCCCGGCAGGTCAATGGCGACCTGCCGGGCGTCGGATCACGCGTAATGCGCCGGTCAGTACGGGTCGTCGAGCATGGCGTCGATCGAACCGTCGATCGACTGGCCCCCGTCGACCGTGATCGTCTGGCCGACGATGAACCGGCTTCGGCTCTTGTCGGCGAGGAACACCGCGACCTCGGCGATGTCGGCGGGCGTGCCGCCCCCGCCGAACGGGATCTTGCGGTTGAAGGCCTCGAGATCGCGCTCGGAGTATCGATCGAGCGCTTTGGTGTGGATGAGGCCCGGCGCGATGCCGTTGACGTTGATCCCGTACGAGATGAGCTCCACCGCCAGCGACTTCGTCAGCATGTTGAGTCCGCCCTTCGCCGCCGAGTACGGCAGCGACTTGCGGCGCACCCAGGTGACATCGCCGTGGATCGACGAGACGTTGATGATGGCGCCGTGAACGCCTGCCGTGATCATCGACCTGGCGGCCGCCTGCGCGCAGTACGACGCGGCGCTCAGGTTGAGTGCGATCTGGCTGTCCCAGTACTCCAGGGGCATGTCGACGAAGCCGCCGCGCGGCATCCGCAGAGCGCCGCCGGCGTTGTTGATCAGCGCATCGATGCGACCGAAGCGCTCGACGAAGCTCTGCACCATCGCCTGAGCCTCACCGGCGTCCGACACGTCGGCCGCGAAGACCTCGGCCTCGACGCCGAGGTCGCGGCACTGCTCGGCGACGCGCTCGGCATCGTCTTCGGAGGAGCGGTGGTTGATGCCGACGGCGTACCCCTCGCGCGCGAAGGCGAGCGCGCATCCCGCTCCGATTCCCCGCGAGGCTCCGGTGATCAGCGCCGACTTCATGACTGCTCCTTCTCGGCCGCCTCCTGGTAGGCGGCCACGGTGTGCATGGGCAGGAACATCTTCTCGGGTTCGGCACCGCCGACCTGCGCGACCAGCGCGCGGGCGACGGCGAGCGGATCGGTCACGCCCGCACTCGCCATCCCGGCGACGAGGCCGCGATCGTGTTCGTAGCACCCGATGCACGTCGCGAGGAACTTGCGCGCCTCTCGCTCGCCGATGGCGAGCTCGCCCAGCGGCAGATACGGATGCCCGCACACGATGTTCTGCACGGGCAGGTCGAGCAGCCGGTGCAGGGAGGTGAGATAGCGCGCGGGATCGAACAGCAGGGCGCAGCCCTGCGAGAGAGTGCCGTTCAGCTGCAGCGAGTCGCCGGTGATCAGAGTGCCGGAGCGGGTGTCGAAGAAGCAGCACGCGTCGACGTCATGCCCGGGCGTGTGGATCACCCGCAGAGGGCCGACCAGGTCGCCGTCGTCGAGCAGCAGATCCGGTTCGACGCCGTCGAGCACGGCGGGCGGCTCGGGGCTGTGCTCGGGGAACCGCGCCCGGATCTCACGGCTGTAGCGGTGCGGGTCGCGCATGCGCTGCCGGGATTCGCGCAGCACGCCTACCGAGATCGACGGTGCGAGCTCCCGCATGCGCGCGATTCCGCCGACGTGATCGCCGTGGATGTGCGTCGCGAGCACGCAGCGGATGTCGGAGAGCTCGAGCCCGAGGGCGCGGAGCGCCGGCACGATCGTCGAATCCACGGTCTCGGCGCTGCCCCCGCTGTCGACGAGGATCGGCCCGTCGTCGTCGAGCACCAGCACGACACCGGTCCAGACGACGGCGAACGGAACCTTCAGCAGCAGGACGTCGTCGGTGACGGGGGTGAAGCGCTCCATCGCGTCACGCGCTCGTGCCGATGGCGATGTCGATGCTGCGCTGGTACTCGCGCACTGCACCGCCGAGCACGTCGTCGACCTTCACGATGGCGCCACCGGCCGCGCCGGACTCCATCATCGCGTAACAGACCGCGATCGCGCGCATGCCCTCGTCGAAGCCGACCTCGGGTCGGCTGCGCGATGCGATGCAGGCGCCGAACTCGGCGTACTCGACCGCGAGCAGCAGACGGTCGACGGTCTCGAAGTCGAGGCCGTAGGCCGTCGCCCGCTCTCCGCCGAACAGCGCCGCGGTCGCGTCGTCGAGCTGGAATCCGGGGACGAGAGGAAGGATCTCGGCGCCCGTGAAGGTGCGCGAGCCCTCGAGGGTGACGACCAATGGCTCGCCGCTGCGATCCTTCGGGATGTCGACCGCGCCGGCGGAGCCGTGCACTGTGCGAGCCCACTCGGATCGGCCGTGCCCGGCCCGGTTCTCGGTGTACTGGCCGACTGCGCCGGATTCGAAGTTGACCAGGGCGAAGAGGGCGTCATCGGCCGTCGCGGTGAACTCGGCGGGCATCGCCGCCTGGAACTGGCCGTAGACGCCGCCGGGGTCGGAGGCCGGCGCGCCGCCGGTCGCTGCGGGGTTGTAGCGCACCTGCTCGAACAGCCGCATCTGCGCATAGACGCTCGCCACCGGACCGAGGTAGTACTCCATCATGTCGGTGTAGTGGGTGCCGGCGTCGAACAGGATGCCGCTCTCGTCTTTCAGGTGGCGCCACACTGATATCGCCATCAGGTCGCGGCCGCCACTGGAGCTCTGGTGGAAGTAGCGGGGCTCGCCCAGCACACCCTCCTCGATGAGCGACTTGACCAGACGGTTGGTGGGGTCGCGGCGGAAGTTCTCGGCCACGCTGAGGATGCGGTCGGATCCGCGCAGGGCGTCCTGCAGGGCGTGGGCCGCGGCGATGGTGAGTCCGACGGGCTTCTCGACCATGACGTCGAGCCCGAGGCCGATCGCGTCGGCGGCGACCGTGTGGTGAAAGCGCGGCACGGTGGTGATGTCGACGG
This sequence comes from Microbacterium esteraromaticum, assembly GCF_014084045.1. NCBI lineage: Bacteria > Bacillati > Actinomycetota > Actinomycetes > Micrococcales > Microbacteriaceae > Microbacterium > Microbacterium esteraromaticum. Next base: position 799,214 of record NZ_CP043732.1, on the reverse strand, counting down.
CCTGCGCCCCGGCCCTGAGCACGCCCTCGATGTCGGCGCAGACGGCCGGGCGCCGCCCGAGCGCATCGCGAGCGGCGTCGGCGAGCAGGTCGGCCCTCGTCTGGTCGATGTCGCACACGGCCACGAGGTCGAAGGGGTTCAACCCGGCCTTCTCGAGTTCGGCCAGGCCGAACATGTGCCTCGTTCCCATGCCTCCGCTGCCGATGATCGCGAGGGGGATCCGTGCCATGGTTCTGCGCCTTTCGACTCGTCTGCGTGAAGCCGACTCTATTTGAGCAGAGCTTAATATGTCAATACATTTACGCAGACGGAATGTGCGGCATCAGTTCTCTTCGAGGACGAGTTCGATCTCGTAGTTGTCGGAGCGGTAGATGTGCTCGGCGTATTCGACCGGAGCACCGCCCGGTTGGAAGACCGTGCGGCTGACGGCGATGATGGGCAGGCTTCGCGAGATCTCGAGAAGCTCGCTCTCGTCGGCGGTGGGAAGCCGTGCCGCGATCGACTGATGCACGACGATCGGGCCGACGCCGTGGTCGCCCAGGATCGAGTAGAGCGAGCGCTCTTCGAGCTCGGCGTCGGTGATCGGCCCGAACCGGGCGGGCAGCCAGTTGTGCATGATGGTCAGCGTCTCGCCATCGGCGTAGCGCAGGCGGTTCAGCGCGATCAGCTCAGTGTCGGGGTCGAGCTCGAGAGCCGTCGCGGCCTTGACGTTGGGGCCGGTGGACTGCCCGAGCAGCTTCGTGCTGGGGCTTCGGCCCTGAGTGAGCAGATCTTCGTAGAGACTGCCCTTGCTGACCCGGCGGTGCACCCGGCGGCTGGTGATGAAGGTGCCCAGCCCGCGCTTGCGCACGAGCAGCCCCTGATCGACGAGGTAACGGATGGCGTAACGAACGGTCGGCCGCGACAGACCGAGCCTCTTGCTCATGGCGACTTCGTTCTCGACGAGGTCGCCGGGCTGCGCCGATCCGTCGGTGATCGCCGCCATCAGCTGCTCGGCGAGCTGGAAGTACAGCGGAACGGGCGAACTGCGGTCGAGTGACACCGGGATCACAGCTTCGGTTGCCGACATCAGCACCTCATTCCTCATGCAGTATGTCTGCTCATTAGGACGATAATCCGGCCCCGGTTCGCAGACAAGGAGGCGCTCGGCGCGGCGGCGGGAAGATCAGCGCTGCCGGGGTCGGGTGTGAGAGGCCAGGAAGTCGGTGATCTCGTCCGCGGTGGGCATCGCGACGGAGCACCCGCGACGCGACGCGACGATCGCGCCGGCGGCCGCCGCGTGGCGCAGGGTCTGATCGAGTGGCCATCCGGCGCTCTCGCCGCGCAGCAGCTGTCCTCCGAACGCATCGCCGGCGCCCAGCCCGTTGATCGTGCGCACGGGGAAGGATGACTGTTCGAACAGCTCGTCACCGGTCGCCGCGATCGCCCCTCTCGCGCCTTCCTTGATCACGGCGACGCGTGCCCCGCGGTTCAGCAGCTCTCGTGCGAGCTCCCGGGGCGAGGCGCTGATGCCGAGGGCGATCTCGGCTTCACGCACGTTGCCGACCACGGCATCCGCCTGCGCGAGCACGGGCCGCACACGCTCGCGCAGAGCGGCCTCGCTCGGCCAGAAGTCGGGCCGGTGATCGAGGTCGAGGAAGACGCGGCGGGCCGAGCCGAGCGCGGCGGTGTGCGCCTCGGCCGACTGCTCCGACGCGAAGCCGGATGCCGTGATCCACAGGATGCCTGCCGCGTCGGCCGCCTCCTGGAGCTCGGCGGCGACGAGATCGTCCTCGGGAGGCCGAGCATCGCGGAAGAAGGTCAGCGCGGGCTCGTGCGGCTCGTGCAGATCGCACACCGCGAGGGTGGTGCGGCGGGCAGGCGACGAGCACACCCAGCGGGTATCGACGCCGAAGGAGTCCAGCTGGCTGCGGATGAAGTCGTGGAACAGGTCGGCGCCCGTTCGGGTGACGACGGCGCTGCGCAGCCCTGTGCGCGCGGCGGCGACCGCCACGTTGGTGGGCGAGCCGCCGAGGTACTGGTTGTACGAGACGACATCCTTCGGCGCCCGTCCGTCTTCGGCGGGGTACATGTCGACGACGGCCCTCCCGACTGTGACGACGTCGAAAATGGCATTCAGCTGTAAGGACATAGCGACATAGTAACAATCTGCTAGAGTTCTGCGCATGCGAGGTCCAGAGACGGGCTCGGCGGCTGCCGATGACAGTACGCCGTTCGCCGCCCTGGCGTTCGACCACCGGAAGCGCAACTTCTCATCCGTGCGGCCGGCCGGCATGACCGACGAGCAGATCCGCCTCTCGAAAGAGCTGATCTTCGACGCATTCGAGGTCGCGCGAGGGCAGGGTCCCACCGGAATGCGGCCTGGCGTCATCATCGACGAGGAGTACGGAGCAGACCTCGCTCGTCGAGCCGTCGACAGCGGCGTCGAGGTGGCGATGCCGGTGGAGCGAGCCGCTCAGCCCGTCTTCACGTTCGAGTACGGGGACGACTTCGGGGCTCATCTGCGAGCGTTCCGGCCCTCCTGCGCCAAGGCGCTCGTGCACTACCGCACCACGGACGCCGACGATGTCAGGCGGGTGCAGGCGTCGAGGCTGCGGCAGCTGTCGGACTTCCTCTCAGGCGAGCCGATCGCCTTCATGCTCGAACTGATCGTCGGGCAGCGCGCCGACGATGAGAGAGCAGCGCCGACCGTTCAGGCAGACAGCCTGTGCGCGGCGATGGCAGAGCTGCAGGAGGCCGGCGTCGAACCCGACATCTGGAAGGTCGAGGGCACCACCTCGCGCGAAGACGCCGCGCGGATCGTCGCCCAGGCCTGGCAGCAGAACGCTCAGGCGCGGTGCGTGGTGCTGGGTGCCAGCGCCTCGGAACGCGCGGTCAGGCAGTGGCTCGACGTGGCGGCCGCCACACCGGGCTACTCCGGGTTCGCGATCGGCCGCAGCATCTGGGGCGGCTCGATCACCGGGTGGCTGGATGGCAGACTCGGGCGCGGACGCGCCGTCGAGGAGATCGCGTCGACCTACAGACGGTGGGCGCTGCGATACGGAGGAGAACGGATCGGATGATGCAGGCTCTGCGCAAGACAGGACCACGACCCGAAGACATCGCGCTGCAGGACGTGCCGCGGCCGAAGGCAGGCCCTGGCCAGGTCGTCGTCGACGTGGCGGCGGCGGGACTGTGCGGCACCGATCTGCACATCCTCGAAGGGAGCTATTCGTCGCGGCCGCCGGTGACGCTCGGCCACGAGGTCAGCGGCACGATCGCCGCGGTGGGAGAGGGCGTCGATCCCGGTCGCGTGGGCGAGGCGGTGGCTCTCGAGACGTTCTTCTCGGTGTGCGGCGTGTGCGCCGGCTGCCGGTCGGGTTCGCCGAACATGTGCACCTCGCGGGTGTCGATCGGGTCGGGGATCGACGGCGGATTCGCCGAGCAGATCGTCGTTCCGGCTCGAAACGCGCGGCGACTGCCCGATCACGTGCCCGTCGACGTGGGCGCGCTCAGCGAGCCGCTCGCGTGCGTGTGCCGCTCGCTGTTCCACCCGACGCCCGCCGTGCAGGCGGGGGATCGCGTGCTGGTGATCGGCCCGGGCGCGATGGGCCTGATCGCCGCGCAGGTGGCTCGGGTGTCGGGCGGGCGGGCGACGGTGCTCGGAACGCCGGCGGATGCCGAGCGGCTCGACGTCGCCGAGATCCTCGGGTTGGCGCGAGCCGGGCACGTCGACGAGCTCGAAGACGACTACGACGTCGTGCTGGAATGCTCGGGTTCTGCAGGAGGCATGAACCTGGGCATCCAGCGCGTGCGCCGGGGCGGCCGGTACGTGCAGATCGGCCAGCGCGGCGACGCCGTGCCGATCGACCTCGCGCTCGTCTCGTTCCACGAGCTCGTGATCACCGGCGGATTCGCCAGCACGCCCGAGTCGTGGGACCGCGCGATGCGGCTGCTCGACCAGCGGCTGGTCGACCTCGAGCCGCTCGTCAGCCGCCACTACCCGCTGCACAGCTGGCAGGACGCCTTCGACGCCGTGCGATCGAGCGACGGGGTCAAGCAGCTGATCTGCCCGGGAGTCGAGCGATGAAGCTGGGATACAACACGTGGTCGATGCCCGAGACGCCCTTCGGCGAGGCGGTGCGGATGCTGGCGCGCATCGGCTACGACAGCGTCGAGGTCACCGTGTGCGAAGGGTGGCCGACCGATGCCGAGACGGCGGCCGACGCCGACATCGAGAGCTGGCGCGTGGCGGCGATGGAGCAGCGGCTCGAGATCTCGAGCGTCACCGCCAACGCGCCGTTGGTGTGCGATGACGACACCTGGGTCGCCAGCCGCCGTCGCCTGCTGCGGTCGTTCGAGGTCGCCGCGATCCTCGGCGCAGGAACTCCGCTGCCCGTGAGCCTGGGAGCGCACAAGCCGAAGGCGCCTCTGCTGGGTGGCAACCCGCCGCCGATCATCGCCCAGAACAGCTGGGAGTCGGACCGTGCGCAGATCATCGACCGCTTCGGCGACCTCGCCGAGCAGGCGGTGGCGATCGGCTGCACGGTCGCGCTCGAGCCGCACGCGGGAGCGGTGGTGTCGACGCCCGAGCAGGCGATCGCGGTGCTCGACGGGGTCGGGTCGGATGCCCTGGGTATCAACCTCGACGTCTCGCACTTCGCCGTGCGCGACTTCGACCTCGCCGAGGTGGTGAGCACTCTGCTGCCGCGCACGGTCGTGGTCGAGGTGAAGGATCACCGCCGCACCGCCGACGGGTTCGACTTCCTCACGCCGGGGGAGGGCGAGTTCGACCACGCCGGGTTCCTGCGGCTGCTCGACGAGGGCGGCTATCGGGGCACGGTGTCGGTCGAGATCAGCGTGCGCCGGCAGGCGCTGCCCGACTTCGACGAGCGCTCCGCCGCCGAGCTGTCGTACCGCACCCTGTCCGATGCCGCGAGATCGGTCGGGGTCGTCAGGGCAGGCGGGGTGAGGTCATGACCGCTGAGATGCGCGTCGGCGTCGTGGGGCTGGGCCGGTTCGGCACCATCCATGCCGAGGCCGCGGCGTCTCTGCCCGGCGTGCGAGTGGCGGCGCTGTGCTCGCGCACGCTCGAGAAGGCCGAAGACGCCGCGCGGCAGCATCCGGATGCCACCGCCTACGACTCGACCTCGCGCATGCTCGACGAGGCCGAACTCGACGCCGTGCTCATCGCCACCCCGCACAAGCAGCACTTCGAACCCGCCATGCAGGCGATCGCAGCCGGTGTCGCCGCGCTCGTCGAGAAGCCGCTCACGACGTCTCTGGCAGAAGCGCACGAGCTCGTCTCGGCGGCCGAGCGCGCAGGCGTGGCGCTCGGCACGATCTTCCAGCGCAGATTCGTCCCCGCGGTCGACCGCATGCACCGCGCCATCGCCGACGGCCGCCTCGGCCGGGTCGCGGCGGCCGAGTGCATCGCGCACCTGGGACGAGACCGGCAGTACTACGGGCAGGACGACTGGCGCGGATCGTGGCAGGGCGAGGGCGGCGGAGTGCTGCTGACCATGGCGATCCACTACATCGACATGATGAACTGGATGCTCGGCACCCCCACCTCGGTGTACGGGCGCTGGGCGACGCTGAAGCACGGCGAGTGCATCGATGTCGAAGACGTCGCGGGTGCAGTGGTGACCTACGACAGCGGGGCCATCGCCACGGTGCAGGCGCTGACGACCTTCGAGAACGGCTTCGCCTCGCAGCCGAGCGCCGACGTCGCCTACCGGGCCCCCGGGTTCCGGCTCGCGGTGCACGGCACAGCCGGGCACAGCGTGGGTGTCGCCGAGAGCCCCGAGCTCGCGCAGGCGGTGAACGACCTGTGGACCTTCGACGGAGAGGAATCGCTCATGGCCGGATGGCGAGAGCAGGAGGCGGGGCGCACCAGCGTGCCCGAGTTCCATCGCCGCCAGATCGGCGAGTTCCTCGAAGCGGTGCGCGACGGGAGGCAGCCGGCTGTCACGGGCCGCGACGGACTCACCGCGCTCGAGGTCGTCAAGGGCGTCTACCTAGCCCAGCAGCGCGGCGCGGCGGTGTCGCTGCCGATGTCGGATGCGGATCGCCTCGCGGCGGATCGCCTCAGTGAGGGAGTGGCATGACCATGAAGACGCGCGTGGCGCTGGTGACCGGCGGGGCCACGGGGATCGGGCGTGCGACCTGTGTCGCGCTGGCGCAGCGCGGGATCGACGAGATCCACATCGGCTACTCGCGCTCGGTCGATGCGGCCGAGAGCCTCTCGGCTGAGCTGCGCGATCTCGGCGCTGCAGCGTTCCCGCTGCGTATCGACGTCTCGGATCGCGAGGCGGTCGAAGAGGCCGCGGCCCGGATGCTGCAGACCAGCGGCGGGCTGGATGTGCTCGTGAACTGCGCGGGGACGACGAGGAAGATCGAGTTCACCGACCTCGCCGCTCTCACCCCCGACATCTGGGACGAGATTCTCGGAACGAACCTGCTCGGAGCGTTCTGGGTGTGCCAGGCGTTCGCCGGGGCGCTCACCGAGCGGCGCGGATCGATCGTCAACGTGTCGTCGATCTCGGCGACCCGCGTGGTCGGCAGCTCGATGCCGTACAGCGTGAGCAAGGCCGCGCTGTCGCAGCTGACCAGGGCACTGGCTGTGGCGCTGGCCCCAGCGGTGCGGGTGAACTCCGTCGCGCCGGGGACGGTGGTCTCGGGATGGCACGAGCGGCTCGTCGGCGAAGCCGATGCCAGGGCCGGGTTCGAGGCCGAGGCGCAGCTGGTGCCCCTGGGCAGACTCGCGGGTCCCGCCGAGATCGCCGACGCGATCGCGAGCGTGGCGCTCGAGCTGGGGTTCATGACCGGGCAGGAGCTGATCGTCGACGGCGGCAAGGCGCTGCGCTACTGACGCCCGCCGCGCCGCCCGTCAGGGCTGTGCGAACATCCCCCTCGCGGTGTCGGGTGTGCAGATGGAAAACGCCGGTGCGGGATGCCCTGCACCGGCGTTTCCCGTCCGGCTGCCGAGTGGTCGGACGGGAAACGCTGGTGGTAGACGCGATGCGCCGGCGTTTTCCGTCCGGCTGGTGGGTGAAGAACGGCTCGGCGGCTCAGAGAGCCGTGATGTCGACCTGCAGATCGTGCGTGAGGCGCTCGATGTCGGTGCGCAGCGCGTCGAGATCGGCCGACGCCGGGACCGTCGCGGTCACCGACGACTCGAACAGCCTGCCGCCCGCCATCGCCGCGTCGCGGGTCTGCGTCGTCATGTTCTCGATGCTCAGCGCGTGGGCGCTCAGCACTCCCGAGATCTCGCGCACGATCCCGGCGCGGTCGTTGCCGAGCACGCTGATCGAGATGCGCTGCGCCGAGTCGGATGCCGAGCTGTCGGCCCCCGTGTGGACGGTGATCGCGAGCATTCCGTCCAGCGCGTCGAGATCCGCTCGCAGCGCCTCGACCCGGTCATCGGCGACCGAGATCTCGATCACCCCGGCGAAGGTGCCGGCGAGCTCGGCGAGCTGGCTGTTCTCCCAGTTGCCGCCGTGCGCGGCGACGACGTCGGCGACGGCCGAGACCAGTCCGGGGCGATCCGCTCCCGCGACGGTGAGGATGAGCGTGGTCATGCGCTCAGCGTAGCCGCTCAGAACTCAGGAGCAACCGCCGCTTCCGGCCGGATCCGCGCAGGCTGCAGCGAGCGCGCCCCGACTCTCCTGAGCGGTGAGCGCGCGTGCCGCTCACCAGGCGTCGCCGTCGAGGAATCTCTCCATCCGCTCGCGGTGCGGGGCGAGCTCCCAGCCCTGCGCTGCGACCCAGTCGTCGTCGTAGTAGGTCTGCGCGTAGCGCACACCGCTGTCGCAGATCAGCGTGACGACGCTGCCCGTCTCGCCCGCGTTGCGCATGCGCCCGATCAGCTCGAACGCGCCGTACAGGTTGGTGCCGGTCGATCCGCCCGCCCAGTGCAGGGTGCGCTCGCGGAGCAGCCGGATCGCGGCGACCGACGCCGCGTCGGGAACGGGGATCATCTCGTCGATCACGCTCGGCACGAATGACGGCTCGACCCGCGGGCGGCCGATGCCCTCGATGCGGGAGGGCTGTCCCGTGGCATCCGGGTCGCCCTTCCAGCCGGCGTAGAAGGCCGAGCCCTCCGGGTCGACGACAGCGACCTCGGTCGCGTGCCGGCGGTAGCGCACGTAGCGGCCGAAGGTCGCGCTGGTGCCGCCGGTGCCCGCGCCGACGACGATCCAGCGGGGGACCGGATGCCTCTCCTGAGAGAGCTGGCTGAACACGCTCTCGGCGATGCTGTTGTTGCCGCGCCAGTCGGTGGCCCGCTCGGCGAACGTGAACTGGTCGAGGTAGTGGCCGTTGCAGCCGGCTGCCAGGCGGCGCGCCTCGGGTGAGATCTCATCGGCGTGGTCGACGAGATGGCACTGGCCGCCGTAGAACTCGATGAGGTCGATCTTCTCCTGGCTGGTGGAGCGCGGCACGACCGTGATGAAGGTCAGACCCAGCATCCGGGCGAAGTACGCCTCCGACACGGCGGTCGATCCGCTCGACGACTCGACGAGGGTCGTGCCCTCGTCGATCAGGCCGTTCACCAGGCCGTACAGGATGAGCGAGCGGGCGAGGCGGTGCTTGAGCGAGCCGGTGGGATGCACCGACTCGTCCTTCAGATACAGGTCGATGCCCCACGCCGGCGGCAGGGGGAAGAGGTGCAGGTGCGTGTCTGCCGAGCGGTTGCCGTCGGCCTCGAGCACCTGGATGGCGGAACTGACCCAATCGCTCATGGTTCTCGAGCGTAGCGGCGGGATGCTCTTGTCTGCGCCGTACCGCGAGCGCAGACTCGTCGTGGACACCTTCACGAAGGGAACGCACAATGGCTCACGGAGACATCACCCACATCGACATCCCGGTCAGCGACATGGCTGCCTCGACCGCGTTCTACAGCCGGCTGTTCGGCTGGAACATCGCCGAGATGCCCGGCTTCGAGGGGTATCCGATGTGGCAGGCGCCGAACGGCATCTCGGGCGGAGGGCTCGCTCCGCGCGACGAGGGTTTCACCCAGCCGCGGTCGTACGTCGAGGTGGACTCGATCGATGAGACGATCGCGGCCGCGAAGGATGCCGGTGCGACCGTGCTGATGGAGAAGCAGCCCATCACCGACACGAGCGCGTGGGCGGTGATCTCCGACCTCGACGGCAACAGCATCGGCCTCTTCGAGGGGGTCGTCGGCTGAATCAGCGCGCGCGCCGCGCCCGGTACGCGGCGACCGCGTTGCGGTTCGCGCAGGTGGTCGAGCAGTAGCGCTTCGACCGGTTGCGCGACAGGTCGAGCGCCACGGCCTGGCACTCGCTGTCATCGCATACGGCGATGCGGCTGCCCTCGTCTGCGCGGATGACGTCGATGAGGGCCATGGCCGTCTCGATCAGGATGCGCTCGGCGAAGGGCTGCTCGTCGTCGACCGCGTGCAGGTGCCAGTCGATGCCGTCGTGCCGGCGCAGCTGCGGTGCGAGCGTGCTCTCGGCCAGGGCCGAGTTGACCTCGGCGACCATCTCGTCTCGGGGCGCGAGCAGCATCCTGCGCAGCCGCGCTCGCAGCTCGCGCAGTGCGGCGACCTCTGCCGCGTCGCGGTCGATGCGCCCCGTGTAGGGGAACAGCGAGAGGAACGCCCGCTCGTCGGCGATGGTCGTCAGGGTGTCCGGATCCTCCGCCGAGTTCACCAGCCAGACGGCGGACCGGAGGGTGTCTTCCGTGTCATCGGTGAAGATCATGTTGACACCTTACATCCCGCAGGCGTAGTGTCACATCTCATGAGCACAGTCGTCGATGACATCCGCCTGCCGGCCCCGCGCCGCGGAGTGAACGTCGGGCTGCTCTTCGCGCTCGCCGCCGCTCTGTCCTTCGGCACCTCGGGCGTCTTCGCCCGCGGCCTGATCGACGCCGGCTGGACACCCGGCGCGGCGGTCACCGTGCGCATGTGGGTCGCCGCGCTGGTGCTTCTCGTGCCCACCCTGATCGCGTTGCGCGGTCGGTGGTCCATGGTGCGCAAGAACGCGGGGATGATCGTTATGTACGGACTGCTGGCGGTCACCACCGCACAGCTCTGCTACTTTCAGGCGGTCGCCGTGATGGATGTCGGCATCGCCCTGCTCATCGAGTACACCGCCCCCATCGCCGTCATCCTCTGGCTGTGGGTTCGTCGTGGCGAGACGCCGAGCCGGCGCAGCATCATCGGCGCCGCGATCGCGTTCGTCGGGCTCGTGCTCATGCTCGACGTGCTCACCGGCGGCGAGGTGAACATCGGCGGGATCCTCTTCGCGCTCGGCGCGATGGTCGGCGCCGCGACCTACTTCGTGCTCTCCGGCCGCGGCGACACCGGCCTGCCGCCCATCGCGCTCGCAGGCCTCGGCCTGCTGATCGGCTCGGCCGGCCTCACCATCGCCGCCGTCGTCGGCGTGCTGCCCTTCGAATGGACCACCGCCGACGTCGAGTTCCGGCTGATCACCGTGCCCTGGTTCGTGCCCGTGATCGCGGTGGGCGTCATCGCGACCGCGCTCGCCTACGGCCTCGGCATCGCCTCGACCCGCATCCTCGGCTCGCGGCTGGCGTCGTTCGTCGCCCTGTCCGAGGTGGTCGCGGCGATGGTGTTCGGCTGGCTGATGCTCGGGCAGGTGCCTGGGCCGGTGCAGGCGATCGGCGGGATGCTGGTGCTCGCCGGCGTCATCATCGTGAAGCTCGGCGAGGCCGAGGTGACGGCGCCGCAGCATCCGGCGCAGCCTGAAGCCGACCGGCCCGAGGCCGATCGGCTCCCGGCCGCCGTCTGAGCCGACGCGGCTGCAGCGGCGACCGCGCCGGGGCTCAGGCGATCCGGCGGCGATACGCGCGCATCGCGAACAGATACGCGACGACGAGGATCCCGACGCACCAGGCCAGCGCGATCCAGATCTCCGAACCCACCGGTCGCCCGGCGAACAGCGCCTGGATCGAGTTCACGATCGAGGTGACCGGCTGGTTCTCGGCGAACCAGCGCACCGGTCCCGGCATGGTCTCCGTCGGAACGAACGCCGAGCTGATGAACGGCAGGAAGATCAGCGGGTACGAGAACGCGCTCGCTCCGTCGACCGTCTTCGCCGAAAGCCCCGCGATCACCGCGAGCCAGGTGAGGGCGAGGGTGAACAGCGCCAGGATGCCCAGCACCGCGAGCCACTCGAGCACGCCGGCGGAGGTGCGGAATCCCATCGCGAACCCGACGCCGAGGATGATCGCGACGGTGACGCCGTTCGCGACCATCGAGGTGAGCACGTGCGCCCACAGCACGCTCGACCGTGAGATCGGCATGGAGTGGAATCGCTCGAAGATGCCGCCCTGCAGGTCGGTGAACAGCCGGAAGGCCGTGTAGGCGATTCCCGACGCGATCGCGATGAGCAGGATGCCGGGGAGCAGATAGTCGATGTAGCTGGCGTCGCCGATGCTCTGGCGCAGCGCGCCGCCGAACACGAACGTGAACAGCAGCAGCAGTGCGATCGGGGTGACCGCGGTGGTGATGATCGTGTCGGGGCTGCGGAAGATGTGTCGCAGCGACCGACCGGTCAGGGTGGCGGTGTCTGCCAATGCGTGGGTGCTCATGCTGCGTCCCTCCTGGTGACTGCGAGGAAGATCTCCTCGAGAGTGGGCTGCTTCTCGATGTACTCGACCTTCGCCGCCGGCAGCAGGCCCTTCAGGTCGGCGAGGGTTCCGTCGGCGATGATGCCGCCCTCGTGCAGGATCGCGATGCGGTCGGCGAGCTGCTCGGCCTCGTCGAGGTACTGCGTGGTCAGCAGCACGGTGCGGCCCGACCCTGCCAGCTCCTTCACCACGTTCCACACCTCGATGCGCGCCTCGGGATCGAGACCGGTGGTCGGCTCGTCGAGGAAGATCACCTCGGGGTCGCCCACCAGGCTCATCGCGATGTCGAGGCGCCGGCGCATGCCGCCGGAGTACGTCCCCGCCCGGCGACCGCCGGCATCCGTCAGCCGGAACCGGGCGAGCAGGGCATCCGCCACCGCACCCGGATCGGGCAGGTGGCGCAGCTTCGCCACGAGCGCGAGGTTCTCGCGCCCCGTGAGGATCTCGTCGACCGCGGCGAACTGCCCGGTCAGGCTGATCGCCTCGCGCACCCTGAGCGGTTCGGATTTCACGTCGAACCCGCCGACGGACGCCGAGCCGCCGTCGGCGGGCAGCAGGGTCGAGAGGATGCGGACCAGCGTCGTCTTGCCTGCGCCGTTCGAGCCGAGCAGGGCGAAGATGCTGCCCCGTTCGACGTCGAGGTCGACCCCGCGCAACACGGGCAGATCGCCGTACGACTTGCGGATGCCGCGGACGCGGATCGCGTTCTCGCTCACGACTCCTCCTTCTCGGCCGCTTCGTCGATCGCCTTCGTGAAGCGTGCACGCTCCTTGTCCTGCCACTCCTTGGCCGCATACGCCTTCGCGAATGTGTCGGCGAAGTCGGCCGGATCGTCTCCGACGATGCTCCGCACCGGGGTGCTGTCGACGGCCGCGGTCTCCCACAGGTCGGTCAGATCGGTGAGCATTCGGATGATGATGTCCCCGTCGACGATGCCGCTGGTGTTCAGCAGGTAGCGGTGCATCGCCTTGGCCGCGCTCGCGTACGGCTCGGGAAGCCCCTCGAGGCGTGCCTTGTCCTGTCGGTACTGCTTCTTCTGCTCGAGCGGCCCGGTGAGCGCTTCGATCCACTTCAATGCCATGTCAGTTGTCTCCTTCGGAGTCGGTTCGGTCGATCTGGGGGGAGCGGAGCTGGTCGATCCGCTCGGCGAGGAAGGACCAGGTGCTCCAGAACTCGTCGAGCTCCACCGCGCCATTGGCGTTCAGCGTGAACACCTTGCGCGGCGGTCCCTTCTCGCTTGGCACCTTCTCGACGTCGACGAGGCCCTTCTGCTCGATGCGCACGAGAAGCGCATACACCGTGCCCTCGGCGATCTCGACGAAGCCCCGCTCGCGAAGCTGCGTGGTGATCTCGTATCCGTACGCGGGAGCCCCCGCGAGCAGAGCGAGGACGATGCCCTCGAGCGTGCCCTTGAGCATCTCGGTCATCTGCTTGCCCATCACGGCCTCCTTCCACTACTCAGTGATGCTTGCTACTGGTACTCAGTGTTGCTGACTACCAGTACATAGTAACACTGAGTACTAGGAGCGCAAGGGGGAAGATGAGAAACTTTATGTATACGCAAGGTCATTCATATGCATGAATCGTCGCGTGAAGGCGCATTTGTGTATACGCTGGGTGCATGAGCACCGTCGTCGACCGGATCCGCGCCGGGGATCGCGCGTACACGAGGCTGCTCGATGAGATCCAATCCGGGGCTCTCGCCGCAGGCACGGTCCTCGCCGAAGTGGAGCAGGCCGAGCGCCTCGGGGTCAGTCGCACGCCGCTGCGGGAGGCGCTTCGACGGCTCGCTGCCGACGGGCTCGTCGTGCAGCAGTCGCCGCGCGTCACGGTCGTCGCCGGGCTGGATGCCGACGACATCCGCGCCCTGTTCGAGATCCGGCGGGCTCTCGAGGAGACCTCAGCCCGTCTCGCCGCTCAGCGCGGGGATGCCATGGCGTTCGCCGCCCTCGCCGACGAGTTCGGCCACGTCGATCTCGCACCTGCCGAGGGTCGTGACGCCTACTACGCTCTGATCGCCCGACTGGACGCCGAGCTCGACGCCGCCGTCGCCAACGACTACCTCAGCTCCGCGCTGCGCACCGTCCGAGCCCACCTGGTCCGCGTGCGGCGCATGGCCCGCGACAAGCCCGAGCGCCTCGCCGCGTCGGCGGCCGAGCATCGGCTGATCGCCCGCGCACTGGCATCCCGCGACGCCGACCTGGCCGCGCACGCCACTCACGTCCACCTCCACAACGCTCTGGAGAGCATCCTCGAAAGTCTCGACGCGGACGCCCTTTCGCCTCGCTTCGCTCGCTCAACGACCGGGGGCCAGCCCCGACGGAAGGAACAAGATGACCGTCAACCACCACGTCCGCGTCTACCGCTCGGAAGAGGAGCTGCCCCGCGAGGAGCAGCTGGCCTGGAAGATCGCGCAGGTCGCCGTGGACCCCGTCGAGGTCGAGCCCGAGGTCGTCGACATGATCATCAACCGCATCATCGACAACGCGTCGGTCGCTGCGGCATCCCTCACCCGAGCCCCCATCAACGCAGCCAGGGCGCAGGCGTTCAGCCACCCCGTCTCGACAGGGGGCAGGGGCGCCACGGTGTTCGGCTGCGCGCTCGACGAGCGCACGAGCCCCGAATGGGCCGCGTGGGCGAACGGCGTCGCCGTGCGCGAGCTCGACTACCACGACACGTTCCTCGCCGCCGAGTACTCGCACCCCGGCGACAACATCCCCCCGATCGTCGCCGTCGCCCAGCATGTCGGATCCGACGGCAGTGCCCTGGTGCGCGCCCTCGCCACCGGCTACGAGATCCAGGTCGACCTGGTCAAGGCCATCTCGCTGCACAAGCACAAGATCGACCACGTCGCCCACCTCGGCCCGTCGGCGGCGGCAGGCATCGGCACCCTGCTCGGCCTCGACGCCGAGACCATCTACCAGGCCATCGGCCAGGCGCTGCACACCACCACCGCCACCCGCCAGAGCCGCAAGGGCGAGATCTCGACGTGGAAGGCGCACGCCCCCGCCTTCGCAGGCAAGATGGCCGTCGAGGCCGTCGACCGCGCCATGCGCGGACAGACCTCGCCGTCGCCGATCTACGAGGGCGAAGACGGCGTGATCGCCTGGATGCTCGACGGGAAGGACGCCTCGTACGAGGTGCCGCTGCCCGCCGCAGGCGAGCCCAAGCGCGCGATCCTCGACACCTACACCAAGGAGCACTCGGCCGAGTACCAGGCGCAGGCGATCATCGATCTCGCCCGTCGCCTGGGCACCGAGCGTCCCGAGCTTCGCGATCCGGCCAACATCGAGTCGATCGTGCTGCACACCAGCCATCACACCCACAACGTGATCGGCTCGGGTGCGAACGATCCGCAGAAGTACGACCCCACGGCCTCTCGCGAGACGCTCGACCACTCGATCCCGTACATCCTGGCGGTGGCGCTGCAGGACGGCACCTGGCACCACGTCGACTCGTACACGCCCGAGCGTGCCGGCCGTGCCGACACCGTCGAACTGTGGAACAAGATCACCACCGCGGAAGACGCCGAGTGGACGCGCCGCTACCACTCCGTCGACCCCGCGGAGAAGGCGTTCGGCGGCCGGGTGGAGATCACCCTGAGCGACGGCACCACCGTGGTGGACGAGATCGCCGTCGCCGACGCGCACCCGCTGGGCGCGCGTCCCTTCGCGCGCGAGAACTACATCCGCAAGTTCCGCATCCTCGCAGAGCCCGTGCTCGACGCCGCCGAGATCGACCGCTTCCTCGACCTGGTCCAGCGGCTTCCCGAGCTCACGGCCGACGAGGTGCAGCAGCTCTCGATCGTCGCGAAGTCCGGCATCCTGGCATCCGCCGACGCCCCGAAGGGCCTCTTCTGATGCTGTACTCCACCACACCCGCACATGAGAAGCGCCGCGCGTTCCGCGAACGTCTCGCCACAGGGGAGCTGCTGCGCTTCCCCGGTGCATTCAACCCGCTGAGCGCGCGGCTCATCGAGCAGAAGGGCTTCGAGGGGGTCTACATCTCGGGCGCCGTGCTGTCGGCCGACCTCGGCCTGCCCGACATCGGGCTGACCACGCTCACCGAGGTCGCCGGACGCGGGCAGCAGATCGCCCGGATGACCGACCTGCCCGCGATCATCGACGCCGACACCGGATTCGGCGAGCCGATGAACGTCGCCCGCACCATCCAGACCCTCGAGGACGCCGGGCTCGCCGGTGCGCACATCGAGGACCAGATCAACCCGAAGCGCTGCGGCCATCTCGACGGCAAGTCGGTCGTCGACTCCGATACGGCGGTCAAGCGCATCCGGGCCGCGGTCGACGCGCGTCGCGACGGGAACTTCCTCATCATGGCTCGCACCGACATCGCCGCCGTCGACGGTCTCGAGGCGGCGAAGGACCGCGCGAAGGCGCTGGTGGATGCCGGTGCAGACGCGATCTTCCCTGAGGCGATGCGGTCGCTCGAGGAGTTCGCCGCGATCCGGGATGCCGTTGACGTGCCGATCCTCGCGAACATGACCGAGTTCGGGAAGTCGGACCTGTTCTCGGTCGACCAGCTGCGCGCTGTCGGCGTGAACATCGTGATCTGGCCGGTGTCGCTGCTGCGCATCGCGATGGGGGCGGCGGGACGCGCACTCGATACGCTGAGCGACGAGGGGCACCTGACCTCGAAGCTCGGCGAGATGCAGCATCGCGCCGATCTCTATGATCTGATCGACTACGAGTCGTACAACCACTTCGATTCCGGAATCTTCACCTTCACCGTCGACCGATCCGGTCGTTGAGCAAGCGAAGCGCGTCGAAACGCAAAGGAGCACAGCATGACTGACTCAGAGATCAGGAAGGGCCTCGCGGGTGTCGTCGCCGATGTGACGGCGATCAGCAAGGTGAACCCCGAGACCAACAGCCTGCTGTACCGCGGGTACCCCGTGCAGGAGCTGGCGGCGACGCAGTCGTTCGAGGCGGTCGCCTACCTGCTCTGGCACGGTGAGCTGCCCTCGGCGTCGCAGCTGGCGGAGTTCCGCGCGACCGAGCGCGCGCACCGCGCGCTGACCCCTGAGGTCAAAGCAGCGATCGACGCCCTGCCGCTCGACTCGCACCCCATGGACGAGGTGCGCACGGCGGTCAGCGTGATCGGCGCATTCGAGACCGCGGGTACAGGCAATGTGCTCGACGCCGTCGGCACTCCCGAGCAGAACCTGCAGCGCAGCCTGCAGCTGTTCGCCGTGCTGCCGGCCATCGTCTCCTACGGGCAGCGCCGCCGCCGCGGACAGGAGATCGTCGAGTCGCGCGACGACCTCGACTACGCCGCGAACTTCCTCTGGCTCACGTTCGGCGAGGAGCCGCACGAGGCCGTGGTCGACGCGTTCAACCGATCGATGATCCTGTACGCAGAGCACTCGTTCAACGCCTCGACCTTCACCGCCCGCGTGATCACGTCGACCCTGAGCGACCTGTACTCGGCGGTCGTCGGCGCGATCGGCGCCCTCAAGGGCCCGCTGCACGGCGGCGCCAACGAGGCCGTCATGCACATCTTCGACGAGATCGGCTCGGCCGACCGCGTCGAGGAGTGGCTCGACGCCGCACTCGCCGAGAAGCGCAAGATCATGGGCTTCGGTCACCGGGTGTACAAGCGCGGCGACTCGCGCGTGCCGACGATGAAGGCGGCCCTCGACACGCTGGTCGAGCACTACGACCGGCCCGACGTCGCCGAGCTGTACGAGAAGCTCGAGAGCGAGTTCGTCGAGCGCAAGGGCATCTACCCGAATCTCGACTATCCATCGGGGCCGGCCTACAACCTGATCGGCTACGACACCCTCACGTTCACGCCGCTGTTCATCGCCGCGCGCATCGTCGGCTGGACGGCGCACATCCGCGAGCAGCAGGCCTCGAACGCGCTGATCCGCCCATTGTCGGCGTACAACGGCGTCGACGAGCGGCACATCGAGGCATACCAGCCCGACACCGCCGCGATCGAGGTGCAGGAGCGCCCCGAGGAGGCCGCCGGCTGACCGGCATCCCTCCCTCGCCTCGTCGTGGCTTCTCGGCACGGTGGGGCGCGGGCGGGGCCGAGCTACTGGCGATCGCGGGGGTGGGTGCCGGTGCGCTGGCCGGATTCGAGCGCGGCGATCGTGGCGAGATCATCGTCGTCGAGCTCGAAGCCGTCGAGGTCGAGATTCTGACGCAGCCGCTCGGGATGCACCGACTTGACGACCGCGGCTCCGCCCAGCTGCAGGTGCCACCGAAGCACGATCTGGGCCACCGAGACGGCGTGCTTCGCTGCGATGCGCACGAGGGTCGGGTCGTCGAGCAGCCGGCCTCGGCCGAGGGGGCTCCACGCCTGCGTGACGATGCCATGCTCGTCGTGGAAGGAACGCAGGGCGTGCTGCGGCAGCCACGGATGCGACTCCACCTGGTTGAGTGCGGGCACGACACCTGTCTCGTCGATCAGGCGACGCAGATCGTCCGCCTCGAAGTTGGCGACGCCGATCGTGCGCACGCGTCCCTGCTGCTGCAGCTCGATGAACCCGCGCCAGACGTCGACGAATGCGCCGCGCGAGGAGCGCGGCCAGTGGATCAGGTACAGATCGAGCGGGCCGATGCCCAGCTCGCGCTCGGTCTCGGCGAAGTCCTCGAGCGCCTGCGCGCGGCTCTGCACGGGATCGCCCCAGAACTTCGAGGCCACGAGCAGATCGTCACGGCGCCCTGATGATCGGATCGCCTCGCCCAGCTCGCGCTCGTTGCCGTAGAAGCTGGCGCCGTCGATCAGCCGGTAGCCGGCTTCGATGCCCGCGAGGGTCACCTCGGACGTCTGCGCGATCGGCACCTTGTAGAGGCCGAGGCCCACGGAGGGCAGGCGGGTGCCGTCGTTCAGGTCGAGGGTTGCGGGCATGCCGACATCCTGACACGTGCCGTGCCGGACGAGGGTCGGGCGCGTGGCGGCGATCCTGAGCGGTCGTCCGTGAGCGGTCGTCCGTGAGTGGTCGTCCCGTGAGCGGTCGTCCCCTGAGCGGTCGTCGGCGCTCGGTCGACATCCGGCGAGTGCAACGTTGTAGAGTTGGCGACGAGATTGGGGGACCAAGTGGCGGCGACTCTGCATGACGTGGCGAAGGTGGCCGGCGTGTCGATCAAGACGGTCTCGAACGTCATCAACGACTACCCGCACATCCGCCCCACGACGAGGGCGAAAGTCGAAGCGGCCATCGCCCAGCTCGGGTACACGCCCAATCTGACCGCGCGCAACCTTCGGTCGGGTCGAACGGGTGCGATCGCGCTCGCCGTGCCCGATCTCGGGCTGGCGTACTTCGGCGAGCTCGCCGCCCAGCTCATCCACGAGGCCGAGGCGGCCGGAGTCGTGGTGCTCGTCGAGCAGACGGGAGGCGACCGCGGGCGCGAGCTCGAGCTTCTGCGCAGCCCGAGGCTCAAGCTCACCGACGGGCTGATCTTCAGCCCCTTGGGCATGGGGCAGGAGGACGTCGCGGCTCTCGATGTGCCGTATCCGATGGTCCTGCTCGGCGAGCGCATCTTCGACGGCCCCACCGATCACGTCACCATGCGCAACGTGGAGGCCGCACGGGCTGCGACGGAGTACCTGATCGCATCGGGGCGCCGGAGGATCGCGGTCGTCGGCGCCCATGAGGGCGAGGTGATCGGCTCGGCGGGATTGCGGCTGAGAGGGTATCGGGAAGCGCTCGAGGCGGCAGGCATCCCCTTCGACGAGAGCATCGTCGGCTATACGACGCTCTGGCACCGTGCGAACGGCGCGCGTTCGATGCATGAACTGCTCGAGCGCGGAGGCCCGTTCGACGCGGTGTTCGGGTTGAACGACACTCTCGCCCTGGGTGCGATGCGCGTGCTGCAGGAGGCCGGGCGGCATGTGCCCGACGACGTCGCCGTCGTCGGCTTCGACGGGCTGGACGAGGCCGCGTACTCGATCCCATCGCTGACCACGGTCGACCCCGGTCGCTCCTGGATCGCGAGCACAGCGGTGACCGCGCTGTGCGATCGCATCGCGCAGGGCGGCGGGCTCGACGGGCCGCGCACCCTGCTCGCGGACTTCAGCATCATCGAACGCGAGTCCGCTCCGCGCTGATCGCGATCAGGGCGCGGTGCGACGGTGAAGCCGACGCGCTTCTACATCGTTAGAGAAATCGCTTGACGCGCGCGAGGCAAGCGCATATCTTCTTCTTGTACATCGTTGTAAAACAGAGGATCGAGAATGACAGCTGCACGCTCCGGTCGGCGTCCCGACATCGTTCTGATCCTCGCCGACGACATGGGCTACTCGGATCTGGGGTGCTTCGGCGGAGACATCGACACGCCTGTCCTGGATCGGATCGCTGCAGACGGGGTGCGGTTCACCCAGTTCTACAACTCACCTCGATGCTCTCCCACCCGCGCGAGCCTGCTCACCGGGCTTCACCCGCACCAGGTGGGCATCGGCATCCTGACGGGCGACGAGCGGCCCGACGGCTACGCCGGGGATCTCGCCGAGGGCTCCCACACGATCGCCGAACTGCTGGGCGCATCGGGGTACCGCACCTACATGTCAGGCAAATGGCACCTGTCCGCCGACATGGAGACGCCCACGAGCTCGTGGCCCAACCGAAGGGGCTTCGATCGCGTCTTCGGAACCATCGAAGGCGCCGGCTCGTACTTCACCCCGGTGTCGCTCCACGAGGACGAACGCGACGCCTCCGTCGAGTGGGACGATCCCGACTTCTACTACACCGAGGCCATCGGCAGGCGGGCCGCCGGCTTCATCGCCGACCATGCAGGCCGGCAGCCCGACCAGCCGCTGTTCCTCTACGCGGCGTTCACGGCCCCGCATTGGCCCCTCCACGCGCCAGAGGCCGAGATCAGCCGCTACGAGGGGCGGTTCGACGAAGGCTGGGACGTGCTTCGGGAGCGGCGACTGCAGCACATGCAGGCGCAGGGTCTGCTGCCCGAGGACCAGCTGCTGAGCCCAAGGGACAGCATGGTCCCGGCGTGGGACGACGTGGACCACAAGGGCTGGCAGGCCCGTCGCATGGAGGTGTACGCGGCGCAGGTCACGGCCATGGACCGGGCCGTGGGGGAGATCGTCGACGCTCTCGCCGCGGCGGGTCGTCTGGACGATGCGCTCATCGTCTTCCTTTCCGACAACGGAGCCTGCGAGGAGGAGATGCCTCCAGGCGGAGATCCGTCGTTCGCGCAGCTGCCGATGGTTCCCCGGTCGAGCCGCGACGGGCGTCCCGTCCGGCTTGCCAACAGCGCGGAGGTGGAGCCGGGCGGGGAGGACACTTTCACGAGCTACGGGCGGGAATGGGCCAATGTCTCGGCTGCACCGTTCCGCGAGTACAAGCACTGGGTGCACGAGGGCGGCATCTCCACTCCGCTGATCGTCTCTGGGCCCGCGGTGACAGAACCTCGCATCTGTCATGAACCCGCCCAGCTCGTCGACCTGCTGCCGACGTTCCTGGAGCTCGCGGGCGCCCACTACCCTCCCGCACGGGGCGAGCACGCGGTTCCCGCGCCCGAGGGCATCAGCCTCTCGCCCGTGTTCGGAGGCGAAGCGCTCCCCGAACGGCCCCTGTTCTGGGAGCACGAGGGCAACGCGGCCGTGCGCGTGGGCCGCTGGAAGCTCGTGCGTCGACACGGCGAGCCGTGGGCGCTGCACGACATGCGGCGCGATCGCGCCGAGCTGACCGATCTCTCCCCGGTGCACCCGGAGATCGTGCGCGACCTCGCTCAGCGCTACGACGACTGGGCCGCGCGCGTAGGAGTGATCCCCCGGCAGCGGATCCTGGAGGCTGCCGCTCGCCGGAGGCGACACAGCCCCGCGTGAAGACCTGCACCCCGGGCACGCCCGGAAACCCTGGCCCATCCGCAACCCACCGGTGGGCGAACGCTATCAAGGAGGATCAGCAATGAAGTCACCACTCAGAAGAGGCGGTACGGCCCTGGCCGCTGCCGTCTTCGGCGCGACGGCGCTCGTCGCGTGCTCTCCAGCGGGCACCGCGGGATCAGACGGCCCCGTCACGGTCGATGTCTGGCACGGCTTCACCGAGGCCGACGGCAAGGTCGTGCAGCGCCTGGCGGACGAGTTCAACGAGTCGCAGGACGACTACCGGGTGAAGATCGAGGTGAACCCCTGGAATGTCATCACCGACAAGCTGCTGCCGGCGATGTCCTCGGGCAACGGTCCCGCCCTCGTCGTGCAGGGCGTCGACGCGGGGCAGGGCTACGTACGGCAGGGGGTGTTCGCCTCGCTGCAGTCGTTCTACGACGATCCGGAGAACGAGACCGAGACCTACTACGAGCACGTCGTCGACTACACGGTCTTCGACGGCGAGACCTATGGCGTCCCGATGGGGTACGCGCCGTTCGCCGTCTGGTACAACAAGGACATGTTCGCTGCGGCGGGCGTCACCGAGTTCCCGCAGACGCAGGACGAGTGGATCGCCCTCGCGAAGAAGCTCACCGTCGACGAGAACGGTGACGGAACGCCCGAGATCTACGGCCTCTCCCTCGCCGACAAGGCGACGACCTTCCTCCCCACCTGGCTGGAGGCAGGCGGGGGAGACGTGTTCGCCGACGGTGAGGTCGTGCTCGACACTCCGCAGAATGTGAAGACGCTCGAGTGGTGGCGCGACGCATACGCGGAGAACTGGGGGCCGACGAACATCACGCTTCCGGAGGCCGTCGACCTGTTCAAGGCAGGCAAGGCCGCGATGGTCGTGATCGGTCCCTGGATGATCGGCATCGCCGACAGCGTCGGGCTCGATGTCGGCGTGTTCGAGGTGCCCGCAGGCGAGGAGAAGCGAGCGGCGCAGGCGGCGGCGAACTACTGGTGGCTCACCTCACAGGGAGCGAAGGACGAGAGGGTCGCCGAGGGTGCGCAGGCGTTCCTCCGGTACTTCAACTCGCACGACTCCCAGATCGAGTGGGCGCTCGAGGGGAACTACCCGCCGAATCGCGACGACATCACCGCTGACGAGCTCGCCGAGAATCCGTTCGTCGCGGAGATGCTCCCGTTCACCGAGAACACGTACATCCGTCTGGCCGACCTGCCCGGAGGACTGACCGATGTCAACGCCGAGCTCGACACGCTGTCGCAGAAGGTGACGCACGGCGAGGACGACATCGCAGGAGCGGTCGCCGAGACGAGCGGCAAGCTCGCCGGCATCCTGTCCGAATTCGAATAGCAGTCCATGAGGGGCGGCTCAGCCGCCCCTCATCCCGAACCTGGAGATCCGGCCATGTCAACGGTCACGAGAACCAAGCCCTACCGGCCCCCCGCGCCCCTGGGAGGACGCCGCCGAGAACTGCGCGTCAATGATCGACGGCGCCTGCTCACGGCCATGGGCTTTCTGGGGCCGGCCCTCGCCATCATCGTCGCGTTCGTGTTCATCCCCGCCGGCACCGCTCTGTGGACCTCGTTCACCGACGCGAGCGGATTCGGCACGGCGGAGTGGGTGGGGCTCGACAACTACGTCCGTGCCCTGACGACGCCGTCCGTGCTCCGAGCCCTGTTGAACACCGTGCTCTACGCTGCGATGTACGCGCCGGCCGTGGTCATCGTCGGCCTGTGCGCAGCGCTGCTGCTCAACCGGACCGACATCCCTTTCAGGTCGTTCTTCCGCACGGCGATCTTCCTGCCGTTCGTGATCTCGATGGCGGTCGCGTCTCTGGCGTGGAGCTTCCTGCTCGACCCCAACCTCGGCCTCGTCCCGTACTGGCTGAGCAGCGTCGGCGTGAACATGAAGGACGTCTTCTCCGACCCGGTCACCGCCCTGCCCGCTGTCACGGCGGTCGCGGTCTGGAAGTCGTTCGGATACTTCATGGTCATCTTCCTCGCCGGGCTGCAGGGCGTTCCGAAGCACCTCTACGAGGCCGCACGACTCGACGGCGCCGGACCATGGCGCACCTTCCGCGCGGTGACGCTGCCCGGGCTCAGCGGCACCATGACCTTCGTGGTGATCTTCGCTCTGATCGGGGCGTTCCAGGCGTTCGACCAGATCTACATCATGACCCAGGGCGGTCCGGACCACGCCACCGAGACGATCGTGTACCGCATCTACACCGACGGGTTCCGGGACTTCAAGCTCGGGTTCGCCTCCGCGCTCTCGTACCTCCTGCTGACCATCACCCTGATCCTCGGCCTGTTCCAGCTGCGCGCAGGTGCCAAGCGCGAGAAGGACTTCGAATGACCGTCACCATGACCGAGCGTCTCACCACGTCGGCCGTCGGCCCACGCCGCAGACGCCCTCGCACATCGCTCTGGCAGCGCGGCGGGGTGATGATCGCGCTGATCGCCCTGACGGTCGTCACCGCGTTCCCCATCCTCGTCGTCGCGCTGTCCGCCTTCTCGCCGGAGGCCGAGGTCAACTCCTGGCCCCCGAGCCTGGTGCCGTCGCAGCTCACGATCGCGAACTTCGTGGAACTCGCCGAACGGCTCCCCGTGATCCAGCAGTCCTGGAACTCGCTGGTCTTCGCCGGCGCGGTGACCGGATGCGCACTCGTCCTGAACGCGCTCGCGGCGTATGCCCTGGCGCGCATCGACTTCCGCGGCAAGACGGTGATCTTCACGATCCTCATCGCGACGATGATGATCCCGTTCCAGGCGCTGCTCATCCCGATCTATCAGATGGTCTCCGGCCTCGGATGGGTGAACACGTTCCTGGGCCTGGTGATCCCCAGAGCAGCCGACGTCGCCGGCATCTTCCTGCTGCGCCAGTTCTTCGTGTCGCTCCCGCGCGACCTGGACTCGGCGGCACGGATCGACGGCGCCGGCGAAGTGAGGATCTTCTGGTCGATCATCCTGCCGAACGCGAAGCCGGCGCTGCTCACGATGGCGCTCTTCCACTTCGTCGGCAACTGGAACGACCTGCTGTGGCCCCTCATCATGACCAGCGACTCCGAGGTGCGCCCGCTCACCGCCGGACTGGCCCTGCTCACCGGCTCGGCCACGGGTGCCGCGCCGTACAGCGTGATGATGGCCGGTGCTCTGGTGGCGATCCTCCCGCTCGTCGTGCTCTACCTGCTCATCCAGCGCAAGTTCATCGAGGGCGTCGCCCTCACCGGTATGAAGGGATAGGAATCGTCGTGAAGTGGTTCGAAGACGGTCGACTGCATTTCGGCCTCGGCATCGAGGACACATTCGTTCCTCAAGCCGACGAGGGCGAGCGTCCGCTCGACGAGTACGAGCTGACCGAGCACTACCAGCACTTTCATTCCGACCTGGGGCTCGCGCGGGACGTGGGATGCGAGTTCATGCGCTGGGGCGTGCCGTGGTACCGCGTCAACCCGGCCCCCGGAGAGTGGGATTGGAGCTGGGTCGATCGGGTGATCGAGCGCTTCGACGAGCTCGGCATCCGTCCCATCATCGATCTGCTGCACTACGGAACCCCTCTGTGGGTCGAGCGCGAGTTCGCGCACCCGGACTTCGCGCGCTTCTTCGAGGAGTACGCCGCCCGCACGGCCGAACGCTACGCCACGACGGTCACCGACTACACCCCCGTCAACGAGCCCATGATCCACGCCAGATTCAGCGGCGACATCGGCTACTGGCCACCGAAGCTGAAGGGCGCGCAGGGCTACAACCGCATCGCCATGGCGCTCGCGGAAGGATTCGTGCGAGCTCAGCGCGCGATCTCCGACGTGCTGGGTCCGGATGCCACCTTCGTGCACGTGGATGCCTCCGCCCTCTTCGCCGGAGACGTCGACGGCGGGCACAGGGAGCTCGTCGACCTGCAGCGTCAGCAGTCGTTCCTCGTCGAGGACCTGGTGACCGGCCGCGTCGACGGACAGCACCCCCTGCTCGCATCGCTGAACGCGGGTGGCGTCTCCGACGACGTCCTCGCCTGGTTCCGCGATAACGCGGTGGCTCCCGACGTCATGGGCGTCAACTACTACCCGCGGCACTCGACCCAGCTGATGCAGGAGGGGGTCGTGCACGCCGGTGGGTTCATCGATCCCTGGCCGACGGAGGACATCGGCGTGAGCGGACTCGAGCAGCTCATGCGGACCTACGCCGAACGATACGGCGCGCCGGTCATGCTCACCGAGACATGCGTGACCGACACCCCCGAGGTGCGCATCGACTGGCTCGACCGCTCGGTGGCCTGCATCGACGGACTCCGGGCCGAGGGCATGGACATCGTCGGCTACACATGGTGGCCGCTGTTCGACATGTACGAATGGACCTACCGCCACGCCACCACTCCGCGCGCCGACGCGCTGCTGACCATGGGGCTGTTCGATCTGGTCGAGACCGACGACGGCCTGGCCCGTCGCCGCAATCCGGTCGCGGATCGGTTCCGCCACCACGCCACCCGCGCCCTGCCTGCGAGGAGACCTGCATGACTGTCGTCTATCAGGGTGTGGCCGGCGAGACCGGACCGCTGTACACCCGACTGCTTCACACCGACCCGCAGGGACCTCACGGCGGTGCGCTGTTTCTGACGGCCGAGATCTACCGGGAGCGCGAGCCCTGGGGAGCGGTCTTCCCCGTGTACCGCAGCGATGACGGCGGCCACTCGTGGCGGCTCGTATCCGAGGTCGCCGACGAGCAGTTCCGGGTCGGCAATCGGTACCAGCCGATGCTGTTCGAGCTGCCCGCCGACTGGGCGGGGCTCTCCCGCGGGACCCTGCTCCTGGCGGGCAACTCGTTCCCCGCAGACGGATCGAGCACACGTCTGGTCGTCTACTCCAGCGACGACGGTGTGTCGTGGCGCTTCCTGAGCGAGGTCGACGCCGGAGGACCGGCGGAGTACGACTGGCGGCCCACCGCGGAGACGACGGCCATCTGGGAGCCGCACCTCGACCTCGTGGACGGCAGGCTCGTCTGCTACTACGCGGACGAACGACGCAAGGCTGATCGGATGCTGCAGGTTCTGGTGCATCGAACCGCACGCACCCCCGACGAGTGGTCTGAGGCGCACCTCGACTTCGGCGTCGCAGACGAGTTCACCAGGCCGGGGATGTTCGTCAGCACAGGACGCATGCCCGACGGACGCTACCGCGCCGTCTTCGAGGTCGTGGGTCCGCGGGACGTGCCGATCCGCTTCGCCGAGTCGCCGGACGGCCTGGATTGGGCGGATGCCGCCGACCTCGGCACACGGTTGCGCACGGACGACGGCGTCGCGCTGTCCGGCACGCCGAATGTGTCATGGCACGTGGACGCGAGCGGGCGCACCGTCGTCATAGCGACGGGTCGTCTCGCCCTCGACAGTCGTGGTGACGCCGTGAACCGGGGACTGGTGAACCTCGCCGGCGGTGTCGGCGCATGGCAGTCGTTCGAGCTCCCGGTGCCCGCAACGCGAGCGCTCGAGGGCGACTCGTCCGGCTACAGCCAGAGCGTCATCTGCAATGCGGAGGGGGATCTCGTCCAGGCGACGACGGTCCGCAATGCCGCAGGGAGTCACGACATCGTCGTCGCAGTCGCGACGCCGCCATGGTGACTCCCCTCCATACCGAATCACTCCCCTCGAAGGAAGGCACCTCCATGCCCAGTGCACGCATGACCATCGATCCGCATTTCACGGTGGGGCGCGTTCAGCGGCGCCTGTTCGGCGGGTTCGTCGAGCACCTCGGCCGTCACATCTACGACGGCATCCACGAGCCAGGTCACCCCACTGCAGACGCCGAGGGGTTCCGTCAGGATGTCATCGATCTCGTCCGGGAGCTGGGCGTCTCGACCATCCGCTATCCGGGCGGGAACTTCGTCTCGGGGTTCCGGTGGGAGGACTCCGTCGGACCGCGCGAGAGCCGGCCTCGACGGCTCGACCTCGCCTGGCACTCCACCGAGACGAATGAAGTGGGGCTGCACGAGTTCTCCTCCTGGCTCGAGAAGGTCGGCAGTGACATGATGCTCGCCGTGAACCTTGGCACCAGGGGCACGCAGGAGGCACTCGACCTCCTCGAGTACGCGAACATCGCGGGGGCACCGAGTTCAGCGAGCAGCGTCGCCGGAACGGCAGGGACGCCCCGTTCGCCGTGGAGATGTGGTGTCTCGGCAACGAGATGGACGGGCCGTGGCAGGTCGGCCACCGATCCGCCGACGACTACGGCAGGCTCGCGGCGCGCACAGCCCGGGCGATGCGCATGATCGACCCGGATCTGAAGCTGGTCGTCTGCGGTTCGTCGAGCGCCCACATGCCCACCTTCGGAGAGTGGGAGCGCGTCGTTCTCAGCCACACCTACGACGAGGTCGACTACATCTCCTGCCACGCCTACTACGAGGAGCGCGACGGCGACCTCGGATCGTTCCTCGCCTCGGCCGTCGACATGGACGGATTCATCGAGAAGGTGGTCGCGACGGCCGACCACGTCGGAGCCGTGCGAGGGAGCACCAAGCGGATCGATGTCTCCTTCGACGAGTGGAACGTCTGGTACAACGACCGCTTCGAGGGCGAGGGCAAGCTCGAGGGGATCGCCAACTGGCCGACGGCCCCGCGCCTGCTCGAGGACTCGTACTCCGTCGCCGATGCCGTGGTCGTCGGAAACCTGCTGATCTCGCTGATCAAGCACGCAGACCGTGTCACCAGCGCGTCGCTCGCTCAGCTCGTCAACGTGATCGCCCCGATCATGACCGAGCCAGGCGGACCGACGTGGCGGCAGACCACCTTCTTCCCCTTCGCGATCACCTCGCGCCTCGCCCAGGGGCAGGCGCTCGAGCTGAAGCTCGACGCTCCGACCTACGCGACCGCCGTGTACGGTGACGTGCCGCTCGTGGACGCCGTGGCGACGCATGACGCGGAATCCGGCCGCTCGGCCGTGTTCCTGGTGAACCGCAGCGAGACCGAACCGACGACTGTGACGATCGATGTCGCAGCGCTGGGTGAGGTGGGCGTCCTCGAGACCCACACCCTCGCCGACGATGAGGACGTGTATGCGCGCAACACGCTGGAGCAGCCGGAGCGCGTCACGGTGCGGGTCAACGACTCGGCGCAGATCCGAGACGGCGAACTCCACGTGACGCTGCCGCCCGTCTCGTGGACGGCCATCGCGCTGGGCTCGTGATCCGGACGATCGTTCTCGCGAACCACCCGCGGCCCGTAGGAGGATCGACGGGTGAACGCTGAGCGCAACTGGGCAGGCAACCTCCGCTACGCGGCGTCGTCGGTGCGGCATCCCGAGTCGGTCGACGAGCTGCGGGCGGAGGTGACGGCCGGCGGGCGGGTGCGCATGCTCGGCACCCGACACTGCTTCAACGATCTCGCCGACACCGACGGCAGCCTGGTGGAGCTCGACCGGATGCCTCGGGTGATCGAGGTGAACGAGGCGCGCGACGCCGTGCGGGTCGGCGGCGGCCTGCGGTACGGCGACATCGCCCCGGCGCTGGAGTGCGAGGGCCTGGCGCTCGCGAACCTCGCGTCGCTGCCCCACATCTCGGTCGCGGGTGCTGTGGCCACCAGCACGCATGGGTCGGGTGACGGGATCGGCTCACTGGCATCTGCCGTGCGGGCACTCACCATCCTCACGGCCGACGGCGAACTTCGCGAGCTGCGCCGGGGCGACCCTGGTTTCGACGGCGCCGTGGTGTCGCTCGGAGCCCTGGGCGCGGTCATCGATCTCACGCTCGACGTCGAGCCGACCTACGCTGTCGCCCAGCATGTGTACGAGGGTCCGCGATGGGACTCGATCCTCGACGATCTCGATGCCGTGACCGGCGCCGGCACCAGCGTGAGCATCTTCACCCGGTGGCAGGGAATCGATGCCGCCGATCAGCTGTGGGTCAAGCAGCGTCGGCCCGATCGCCGTGCCGCCGAGCGCAGCGATCTGATCGCCGCGCTGGGGGCGACAGCCGCGACGGGCAAGCGCCATCCGATCATCGGCGTCGACCCGCAGGCCTGCAGCGAGCAGGAGGGCTCCCCGGGGGAGTGGTTCGAACGGCTTCCGCACTTCCGCCTCGCCTTCACGCCGTCGGCGGGCGCTGAGCTGCAGAGCGAGTACCTCGTACCGCGCGGCGATGCCGTCGCAGCGATCGAAGCCGTGCGCAGCCTGGCGGAGCGGATCGCGTCGCTGCTGCTGGTGAACGAGATCCGCACCGTCCGTGCCGACGACCTGTGGCTGAGCTCGTCGTACGGGACGGATGCCGTGGGCATCCACTTCACCTGGAAGCCGGACGAGCCCGCGGTCAGAGAGCTGCTGCCGGTCGTCGAGGCCGCTCTTCCGGCATCCGCTCGCCCCCACTGGGGGAAGATCTCGACTCTGGATGCGGTGGAGGTGCGCTCACGCTATCCGCGCTGGCAGGACTTCGCCGCGCTGGTGGCGCGCTTCGACCCCGAGCGGAGATTCGTGAACGGCTACCTGGAGCGGCTCGGTCTGTGAACGCCTCACCTGCGGAGGAGCGCTGTCGCCCGCAAAGACGCGCAGCGCGACGGGCCGTACACTCGGGACGATGAGCGGGTCAGACGAGATGCGCACGCGCACAGTCGGCGTCCGCGAGGTCGCGGCGCTCGCCGGAGTGTCGAGACAGACGGTGTCGCGGGTGCTGAACGAGCACCCCGAGGTCGCCGCTGCGACCCGCGAGCGCGTCCTCTCGGCGATGGCCGAGCTCGGATACCGCATGAACAACGCGGCGCGCGCCCTCGGCACCCGCCGGTCGCGCACCCTCGGGGTGCTCGCGTCGGATGCCCTGCAGTACGGGCCGTCGCGCAGCCTGGCGGCGATCGAGGCGCAGGCGCGCATCGCCGGCTACTGGGTGAGCGCCGCGTTCGCCGACGCAGGGGATGCGGATGCCGTCGTCGGGGCCGTGGAGCATCTCGCCTCTCAGGGGGTGGAGGGCATCGTCGTCGTGGCGCCCCACGCCCGCACGCTCGATGCGCTCGACGCGCTGCAGATCGGCGTGCCGATCGTCACGCTGCATTCCTCCGAGCATGGAGCGCGCGGGCTGTCGGTCGATCAGGCTGCCGGGGCGCGGCTTGCGGTGGCGGCGCTCGCCGACGCAGGGCACACGCGGATCGCCCACCTGGCGGGACCAGCAGACTGGCTCGAGGCCGAGTCGCGTGCACAGGGCTATGCCGCCGAGCTCGCCGCAAGAGGCATCCCGGCCGGGCCGGTGCTCGTGGGGGACTGGTCTGCGGCATCCGGGCATGCGGCAGCCGATGCGGTTCGCGACTCCAGGGCGACGGCGGTGTTCAGCGCAAATGATCAGATGGCCCTCGGCCTCATCACCGGGCTGCGCGAGTCGGGGCTCGACGTGCCGCGCGATGTCAGCGTCGTCGGCTTCGACGACGTTCCGGATGCCGGGTTCTACTGGCCACGACTGACGACGGTTCGCCAGGACTTTGACGAGCTCGCCCGTCGCGCCGTGAGCGCTGTGCTCGGCGATGCGTCGGCGCCCAGCGACCCGGTGGTTCCCGTGCTGATCGCTCGGGAGTCGATCGCGCCGCCCCGGCGCTGAGCGCGCCGCTGCCGCAGCGCTCCGCTGCCGCCGCGCTCCGCTGCCGCAGCGCGCACTTGCTGCGGCGCGCACGGATGTCGGCTCGGCGCACAGATGTCGGCGAGAACCGCCGAATCGCGCCGACATCCGTCGGATCCGCCGACATCCGTGCGGTAGCGACATCGGTGTCGCGCGGACATCCGTGCAGTGCCGACATCTGTGCGGCGCCGACATCTGTCGGATCCGCCGACATCCGTGCAGTGCCGACGATCGTCTCCGCCGCCATCCGCGCGTCGCCGGCAGTGCGGCAGCGGTTGACCCACCACGCACTCTCGTGCCACACTGACCGTGACCGGTCACAGTGGCCGGCGTGATGAGGTGCCCGTGACCAGTGCAGTTCCCGCCTTCACTCCCGACGTCGAGGCAGCGATCCGATCCGTCCGCGAAGACGTCGCCCGCCTGCACGGCGAACTGGTCCGCTACGGCCTCGTCGTCTGGACCGGTGGCAACGTCTCGGGCCGCGTGCCCGGCGCCGACCTCTTCGTCATCAAGCCCAGCGGTGTCTCGTACGACGACCTCGCACCCGAGAACATGATCCTCTGCGACCTCGACGGCACGGTCATCCCCGGCAGCGAGGGCAGCGATCGCTCGCCGTCGAGCGACACCGCCGCGCACGCCTACGTGTACCGCCACATGCCCGAGGTCGGCGGGGTCGTGCACACCCACTCGACCTACGCCGTAGCCTGGGCCGCGCGCGGCGAGGAGATCCCCTGCGTCATCACGGCCATGGCCGACGAGTTCGGCGGCCCCATCCCCGTCGGTCCTTTCGCGATCATCGGCGACGACTCGATAGGTCGCGGAATCGTCGACACCCTCCGCGGGCACCGCTCGCGTGCCGTGCTGATGCAGAACCACGGGCCGTTCACGATCGGGGTCGACGCGAAGGATGCGGTCAAGGCCGCCGTCATGGTCGAGGACGTCGCGCGCACGGTGCATCACGCCCGCGAGGCAGGTCCCCTCATCCCCATCCCCCGCAGTCGATCGACGCCCTCTTCGACCGGTACCAGAACGTGTACGGCCAGAACTCGGACGCACGTCGATGAGCGCCACCGCAGAGACCATCCGATCCGGTCGCACGGCACTCGGCATCGAACTCGGCTCGACGCGCATCAAGGCATGCCTGATCGATGCCGCCACCCATGAGGTGCTCGCCACCGGCTTCCACGACTGGGAGAACCGGTACGAGGACCGCCTGTGGACCTACTCGCTCGAGTCCGTCTGGACCGGGCTGCAGGAGGCATACGCCGGTCTGGTCGCCGACACGCATGACCGCTACGGCGTCCGACCAGGCGCCTTCGCGGCGATCGGCGTCTCGGCCATGATGCACGGCTACCTCGCGTTCGACCGCGCAGACAACCTGCTCGTGCCGTTCCGAACCTGGCGCAACACCAGCACCGGTCCCGCCGCGGCGGAGCTCAGCGAGCTGCTGGGCGTGAACATCCCCCTGCGCTGGTCGATCGCCCACCTGCGCCAGGCGCAGCTCGACGCCGAGGCGCACGTCGGCGAGGTCCGCTTCCTCACCACGCTGGCCGGCTACGTGCACTGGCAGCTCACCGGACGCCGCGTGCTCGGCGTGGGCGACGCCTCGGGCATGTTCCCGATCGACTCCGCCGGAGCGGACTACGATCAGGCGCTCGTCGAGCGGTTCGACTCCCACACCGGAGGAGACCTGCGGTCGCTGCTGCCCGAGGTGCTCGTCGCGGGACGGGATGCCGGGCGGCTCACCGCCGAGGGGGCGGCGCTGCTCGATCCGACCGGCGTGCTGCAACCGGGCATCCCCCTCTGCCCGCCGGAGGGCGACGCGGGCACGGGCATGGTGGCCACCAACGCCGTCGCCCCCCGCACCGGAAATGTCAGCGCCGGCACCAGCATCTTCGCCATGGTCGTGCTCGAGCGTCCGCTCGCCGAGGCCCATCATGAGCTCGACCTGGTCACGACCCCGGCCGGCGACGCCGTCGCGATGGTGCACTGCAACAACGGCGCCAGCGAACTGGCGGCCTGGGTGGGCATGTTCTCCCGCTTCGCCGAGGCGTCGGGCGTGCCGCAGGCGCCGGATGCCGTCTTCGAGACCCTCTTCCGCGAAGCCCTCGATGGGGATGCCGACGCCGGCGGACTGCTCGCCTACAACCACCTCGCCGGCGAGCCCATCGCCGGATTGCATGAAGGCCGCCCGCTCTTCGTGCGCGCCCCCGACAGCCGCTTCACCCTCGCGAACGCGATGCGCGCTCAGCTGTACGGCGTGTTCGGCACGCTCGCCCTGGGCATGCAGGTGCTCGAGCGCGAGGGCGTCGCGATCGAGCGGATGTTCGCGCACGGAGGCATGTTCCGCACGGCCGGCGTCGCGCAGCGCTTCCTCGCTGCGGCGCTGAAGGCGCCCGTGGCGGTCGCAGACACGGCGTCCGAGGGCGGAGCATGGGGCATAGCGGTGCTCGCGGCCTTCCTCGGCTCCGAGGTCGCCCTCAGCGAGTACCTCGACACACGCGTCTTCGGCGGCGCCGGCATCCGCATCGCCGAGCCCGATCCGACCGACGTCGCCGGCTACGCCGCCTATCTCGACCGGTACCGCGCCGGCCTCGTCGTCGAAGCCGCAGCGATCACCGCTCTCTGACCACCGCCCGCGCATACACGCAAGGACCGACCATGACTCGCACCCCTCTCGCCACCTCCCTCGATGAGTACGAGGTCTGGTTCCTCACCGGCAGTCAGCATCTCTACGGTCCCGAGACGCTCGCGCAGGTCGCCGAGCAGTCGCAGCGGATCGCCCGCACCCTCGACGAGGCCGGCGACGTGCCGGTGAGGCTGATCTGGAAGCCGGTGCTCACCGACTCGGCATCCATCCGCCGCATCGTCCTCGAGGCGAACGCCGACGACCGCGTGATCGGACTGGTCGCGTGGATGCACACCTTCAGCCCGGCCAAGATGTGGATCGCCGGGCTCGATGCCCTGCAGAAGCCGCTCGCCCACCTGCACACCCAGGCGAACGTCGAGCTGCCCTGGGCCGACATCGACTTCGACTTCATGAACCTCAATCAGGCCGCGCACGGCGACCGCGAGTTCGGCTACATCCAGACGCGTCTGGGCGTTCCCCGCAAGACGATCGTCGGCCACGCATCCGACCCGCGCCTGCGCGCGCAGCTCGGCACCTGGCAGCGCGCGGCCGCCGGCCTCGCCGCTGCCCGCTCATTGAAGCTCGCCCGCTTCGGCGACAACATGCGCTTCGTCGCCGTGACCGAGGGCGACAAGACCGAGGCCGAGCTGCGCTTCGGCGTGCAGGTGAACACGTGGGGTGTGAACGACCTGGCGGATGCGGTGGCCGCGGCATCCGCGTCGGACATCGACGCCCTCGCCGCAGAGTACGAGGAGCTGTACGACGTCGCCCCCGAGCTGCGCCGGGGCGGCGAGCGGCACGAGTCGCTGCGCGATGGAGCGGCGATCGAGATCGGCCTGCGCTCGTTCCTGGAGGAGGGCGGCTTCGGCGCCTTCACCACCTCGTTCGAGGACCTCGGCGCGCTGAAGCAGCTGCCCGGTCTGGCCGTGCAGCGCCTGATGGCCGAGGGCTACGGCTTCGGCGCCGAGGGCGATTGGAAGACCGCGATCCTGGTGCGCATCGCCAACGTGATGGGAGCCGGCCTGCCAGGCGGGGCGAGCCTGATGGAGGACTACACCTACGACATGACCCCGGGCGACGAGCTGATCCTCGGCGCGCACATGCTCGAGGTGTCGCCGTCGCTGACCACCGCGAAGCCCACCCTCGAGATCCATCCGCTGGGCATCGGCGGCAAGGACGATCCGGTGCGTCTGGTGTTCACTGCCGACCCCGGTCCTGCGGTGGTCGTCGCGCTGAGCGACATGCGCGACCGCTTCCGCCTGACCGCGAACGTCGTCGAGAACGTCGAGCCTCGCGCCGCTCTGCCGAACCTGCCGGTCGGACGTGCCGTCTGGAAGCCCTCGCCCGACTTCACCACCTCCGCCGCCGCGTGGCTGACGGCAGGCGCCGCGCACCACACCGTCATGTCGACGGCGGTCGGCATCGAGGCATTCCGCGATCTCGCCGAGATGGCCGAGATCGAGCTGCTCGTGATCGACGACGACACCACGCTGCCGGAATTCCAGAAGCAGGTGCGCTGGAACCAGGCCTACTACCGCCTCGCGCAGGGCCTGTGAGCGCGGTGGCGACACCGGTCTCGGGTCGGCAGCTGACGCTCACCGGCCACGGCTACGAGGCCGTGATCGCGAGCGTCGGCGCGACGCTGCGCTCGCTGACGCACGACGGGCGCGACCTCATCGTGGCATTCGCGGCCGACGAGGTGCGGCCCGACTACCGTGGAGCGACCCTCGCCCCGTGGCCGAACCGCGTCGTCGACGGTCGGTACGCGTTCGCCGGTGCCGAGCACCGGCTGCCGCTCACCGAACCGGCACGCGGGCACGCCCTGCACGGACTGGTCGGCTGGCTCGAGTTCGCCGACCGCGCGGTCGAGAGCGACCGGATCGTGCTCGTCGCCGTCGTGCAGCCCCAAGCGGGCTATCCGTTCCGGGTCGAGGTCGAGGTGGAGTACCGCCTCGGCGCCGACGGGCTCACGCAGGTGGTCACCGGCCGCAACCTCGGGGCGGATGCCGCCCCGTGGGGCACCGGACCGCATCCCTACCTCGTCGCTGATGCCGTGGGCCCGGAGGCGGTGGATGCCTGGAGGCTCGCGCTGCCGGCATCCGAGGTGCTGACCGTGACGGAGGACCGGCTGAGCCCGATCGCGCTCGAGCCGGTCGATGCGCACCCGCAGTGGGACTTCCGCACGCCGCGGCTGATCGGCGAGACGTTCATCGATCACGCCTTCACGGCGCTCGAGCGCACCGACGGCGTCGCCGAGGTGCTCGTGACCGCCGCCGACGGCACGGGCACGGCGATCGCCTGGGGCGAGGGATGCCCGTGGGTGCAGGTGCACACCGCCGATCTGCCCGCGAGCCCCGCGTCGACCCGTCAGGGCCTGGCCGTCGAGCCGATGAGCTGTGCGCCCGACGCGTTCAACTCGGGCGCCGGCCTGATCGTGCTCGCCCCCGGCGAGGCGCACGAGACCTCCTGGACGATCCGCGCCGTCTGACGCGTGCCGCCCGTGCGACCGCTCTTCGGCGCAGGCAAGCGCCGATCACGTCACGGGAGGCGGGCGGCGTACGCCTCGCGGATGCCGGGGACCGGGTCGTCCACGAGCGGGGGCGCGTCGGAGGCATGCCATTCCGCGCGTGACCCCGTGAGCGCCCAGGCCGCCTGAGCCGCCGCGCCGAGGGCCACGT
Source organism: Microbacterium esteraromaticum (assembly GCF_014084045.1). Taxonomy (NCBI): domain Bacteria; kingdom Bacillati; phylum Actinomycetota; class Actinomycetes; order Micrococcales; family Microbacteriaceae; genus Microbacterium; species Microbacterium esteraromaticum. Next base: position 762,914 of record NZ_CP043732.1, on the reverse strand, counting down.
ACTCCTGCGGTTCGGGCACGACCACGGGCACGTCGAACACCTGCGCGGCGATCCGCTGCACGGCCGGGCTCTGTGCCGCGCCGCCGATCAGCAGCACACGGCCGACCTCGACGCCGTGCCCGCGGATCGCGTCCAGACCCTCGGCGAGCCCGCACAGCACGCCCTCGATCGCTGCGCGCGCGAGGTTCTCGCGGGTCGTGCTCGCGAGAGTCAAGCCGAAGAGGGTCGCGGTGGCATCAGGGCGGTTCGGGGTGCGTTCGCCCTCGAACCACGGCTGCAGCACGAGGCCACCGGCGCCGGCATCGGCCGCCAGAGCGAGTTCGCTCAGCCCCGCGTGGTCGACGCCGAGCAGCCGTGTAACGGCATCCAGCACGCGTGCCGCATTCAGCGTCGCGATCAGCGGCAGCCATCCGCCGGCCGCATCCGCGAAGCCGGCGACGGTGCCTGAGGCGTCGCGCACCGGGACATCGGTCACCGCGAACACCGTGCCCGAGGTGCCGATCGACACCACGGCGCCACCCTGCCTGGCGCCGAGGCCCAGAGCGGCACCGGCGTTGTCGCCGGCACCCGCCCCCACCTGCGCGCCGTTCGGACCGGCGACGTGCTCGCCCGGCCCGAGCACGCGCGGCAGGATCATCCCCGAGGCATCGCGGCGCAGCGCCACCGACAGGATCTCGCGGTCGTACCCCTCTGCTCCCCAATAGCCGGTGCCGCTGGCATCCGACCGATCGGTGACCAGCTCGTCGAGCCGCGGATCCTCCCCGGACGGCACGGGACCGAAGCCGCGCAGCCGCCAGGTGAGCCAGTCGTGCGGCAGCGCGACGGCGGCGATGCGCGCGGCCGAATCGGGCTCGTGATCTGCCATCCAGCGCAGCTTGGTGACGGTGAACGATGCCACCGGCACCAGCCCCGTGCGCTGCGCCAGAGCGGGCGCGCCCAGCTCGGCGACCAGGTCGGCCGCCGCTCCGGCAGAACGCGTGTCGTTCCACAGCAGGGCAGGGCGGATCACCTCGCCGTTCACGTCGAGGGCGACGAGCCCGTGCTGCTGCCCTGCGACAGACACCGCCGCGACGTCGGCCATGCCGCCGGCATCGGCGATCGCCGCCTGCAGGGCATCCCACCACGCCTCGGGATCGACCTCTGTGCCGTCCGGATGCGGCGCCCGGCCGGTGCGCACGACGGCGCCCGTCGTGGCATCCGCGATCACGACCTTGCACGACTGCGTCGACGAGTCGACCCCCATCACGAGTGCCATGCAGACATCCTCTCCTCCCGAACCCGGTCCCGTGCTCTCGACGACGGGACGGGGCGTCAGCGAGCGCCCATCAGGTGCTCGGTGGCCAGCTGCTGCAGACGCACGAACCCGAAGCCGTGCCCGCCGACGTATGATCCGGCGTCGAACTCCTCGAATGCGCTGCGGTCGGCGAGCAGGTCGTCGTAGGTCTCACCAGCGGCGAGGGTCGGCGTGCGCAGCTCATCGACCTTCGCCGCGGCCAGTGCCTCCTGCACCTCGGGGTCGGCACGGAACGCAGCCGCGCGCTCCTTGAGCAGCAGGTACATGCGCATGTTCGCGGCCGCAGACTCCCACACGCCGGTCTCGTCCTCGGTGCGGCTGGGCTTGTAGTCGAAGTGCCGGGGGCCGTCGTATGCCGCGGTGCCGTCGGGCCCGCCGTGCTCGAGCAGGTCGACGAGCGAGAACGCGTTCTGCAGATCGCCGTGGCCGAAGACGAGGTCCTGGTCGTACTTGATGCCGCGCTGGCCGTTCAGATCGATGTGGAAGAGCTTGCCGTGGTACAGCGCCTGGGCGATGCCGGCGGTGAAGTTGAGGCCGGCCATCTGCTCGTGCCCGACCTCGGGGTTCAGGCCGACGAGCTCGGGTCGTTCGAGCGACTCGATGAAGGCGAGGGCGTGGCCGAGCGTGGGCAGGAGGATGTCTCCACGGGGCTCGTTGGGCTTCGGTTCGATGGCGAACCGGATGTCGTATCCCTTGTCGGTGACGTAGTCGCCGAGCAGGTTCACCGCTTCGCGGTAGCGCTCGAGCGCCGCGCGGATGTCTTTCGCGGAGTCGTACTCCGCGCCCTCGCGGCCGCCCCACATGACGAAGGTGGTGGCCCCCAGCTCGGCAGCGAGGTCGACATTGCGCAGCACCTTGCGCAGCGCGAAGCGACGCACCTCGCGGTCGTTCGAGGTGAATCCGCCGTCTTTGAACACCGGCGCGCTGAACAGGTTCGTCGTGACCATCGGCACCACGAGGCCGGTGTCGGCCAGGGCCTGCTTCAGGCGGTCGATCTGCTTCTGACGCTCGGCCTCGGTGGACCCGAACGCGAACAGGTCGTCATCGTGGAAGGTGAGGCCGTACGCGCCGAGCTCGTTCAGCCGCTCGACCGCATGCACGACGTCGAGCGCGTGACGGGTGGGGCCGCCGAAGGGATCGGTGCCGTTGTAGCCGATGGTCCAGAGGCCGAACGAGAACCGATCGGCCTTGGTGGGAGTGAGTGCCATGGGAACCGCCTTGTGAGGTAAATGTTGTAGTCAAGAACATATCACCGATCTCCGGTAATGTGGAGGGATGAATGCACGGGTCACGACCGCGGAGGGGCTGAGGCGCACCAATCTCGCCGAGGTGCTTCGTCTCGTGCACCACGGCGGCCCGCGCTCTCGTGCGGCGATCACCGCACTCACCGGCTTGAACCGCTCGACCGTGTCGGATCTCGTGTCGCGACTGGTCGCTGCCGGGCTGGTCGAAGAGCAGCTGCCCGATCCCACGCGGCGGGTGGGCAGGCCATCGCCGATCGTCACGCCGAGCGCCGATGTCGTCGCGATCGGGATCAACCCCGAGATCGATGCGGTCGAGATCGGAGCCGTGTCGCTCGGTGGAGCCGTGCGCCTTCGCGAGCGCATCGAGGCGGATGCGCCGGATGTCGATGCGGCGGTGGCCATCGCCGCGTCGGTCGTGCAGCGGTGGCGTGACGACGCGCTCGGAGGATGCAGGATCGTCGGGATCGGCGTGGCGGTGCCGGGCCTCGTGAGCGCCGACCACGGCCTGGTGCGGCTGGCCCCGCACCTCGAATGGCGCGATGCTGACATAGCCGCCCCGCTGCGGGCGGCACTCGGCCTGCCGGTCGTCGTCGGCAACGACGCCTCGCTCGGAGCGCGGGCCGAGCGGCTGTTCGGCGCCGCTCGCGAGCATGAGGACGTCGTCTACCTCAACGGCGGTGCCAGTGGCATCGGCGGCGGGCTCATCCTGCACGGTGCGCTGATCGGCGGCGCCGGCGGGTACGCGGGCGAATGGGGGCAGACCGGCGCCACCGTCGCGGATGCCGAGGATCGCGCGGCTCCCGGCGGCGTGCTGGAGGACGAGGTCAATCGCGGCCGCCTGCTGCGGTCCGTCGGCGTCACCGCGGCTGATGATGCCGCCCTCTCGGCCGTGCTGGGCTCGTCGCCGGGGCCAGAGGCGGGTGAGGAGGTCGCCAGGCAGCGCCGTATCCTCGCCGCCACGCTGGGCAATGCGGTCAACGTGCTCAACCCGTCGATGATCGTGCTCGGCGGCTTCCTCGCCGTGCTGCGCGACATCGACGCCGCGGAGTTCGACGACGAGGTGCGACGCCGCTCACTCGGCCCTGCCGCGGAGGGACTCGTGCTGGCATCCGCGGCTCTGGGGGCCGACCGCCTGCTCATCGGCGCCGCCGACGCCGCCTTCGACCTCCTGCTCGCAGACCCCCTCGCCTGACAGGGCGCCACCCGGCGACCGGCCCCGGGGAACGTGTTTCTCGAGCCGTTCAGCGCAGACGACGGCAGGATGGAGTCATGAGCAGCGAAGCCGTGATCGTCGATGTCGTCCGCACCCCCGTGGGGCGCGGCAAGCCGGGCGGGATGCTGTCGGGCGTGCATCCCGTCGATCTCGCCGCCGGCGTACTGCAGACGATCCTCGAGCGCAGCGGACTCGAGTCGGGGCAGGTCGACGATGTGCTGCTCGGCTGCGTCAGCCAGGTGGGCGATCAGGCCATGAACATCGCGCGCCAGGCCGTGCTCGCCGCCGGATTCGATGAGACCGTGCCCGCAACGACCATCGATCGCCAGTGCGGATCGAGTCAGCAGGCGGTGCACTTCGCCGCCGCCGGGATCGCCGCGGGCGAGAGCGACATCGTGATCGTCGGGGGAGTGGAGTCGATGAGCCGTGTCCCGCTCGGCTCGTCGGCGGCGGGCGGCTCGCCGATGTCGCCGAGGCTGCGCGAGCGCTACCCCGACGGGCTCGTCAACCAGGGGGTGAGCGCCGAGCTCATCGCCAGGCGGTGGGGCCTCGACCGCGATCGGCTCGACGCCTTCGCGGCCGAGTCGCATGCCCGCGCCGCGCAGGCGTGGCGCGACGGCTTCTTCGAGCGCACCGTGATCGCGGTGCCGGAGGCGCCGGATGCCAGGACCGACGAGACCGTGCGCGAAGGCACCACGCTCGAGCGGCTGGCCGGCCTCCCGGCGTCGTTCCGCACGGATGCCCTCGCCGCGCGCTTCCCCGACCTCGACTGGGCGATCACACCGGGCAACTCGTCGCCCCTCACCGACGGGGCGTCCGCAGCGCTCATGATGAGCGCCGACCGCGCAGAGCAGCTCGGGCTCACTCCGCGGGCGAGGATCGTCGCGCTCGACGTGATCGGCGACGATCCGATGCTCATGCTCACAGGTCCCATCCCGGCGACGCGCCGCGTGCTCGAACGGGCGGGTCTGTCGATCGACGACCTCGATGCATACGAGGTCAACGAGGCCTTCGCATCGGTTCCTCTCGCCTGGGCCGCCGAGCTCGGCGCCGATCCCGCGCGGCTCAACCCCCGCGGCGGAGCGATCGCACTCGGGCACGCCCTCGGCTCATCCGGCACCCGGCTGCTCGGCACGCTGATCGACCACCTCGAGAGCACGGCCGGACGCCTCGGGCTGCAGACCATGTGCGAGGGCGGCGGCATGGCGAACGCCCTCATCCTCGAACGCCTCTGAGCGCCGCCCTTGACTCTGCCCCGGGGCAGGGCCGACTCTGGTGCGGCCGGCGAGAGTCGCCGGCGCGATGAGCGGAATGATGGAGCGCATGCATCTCATGTCGATCGGCGAGTTCGCCCGCGAGGCGGGGCTCACCCCCAAGGCTCTGCGGATCTACGACGATCTGCAGCTGCTGCGTCCCGCAGAGGTCGACCAGAGCAGCGGCTACCGGTACTACGCATCCGATCAGCTCGACGCCGCGCGGCTGATCGCCGCACTGCGCCGGATCGGGATGCCGCTGGCGAGGATCCGCGTCGCGCTCGAGCCACGGCCAGGGGCCGCGGCCGAGGAAGTCACGGCCTTCTGGCGCCAGACCGAGGCGGATGCGCGATCGCGCCGGATGCAGGTCTCCGCCCTCATCGCCGACCTTCGATCGAAGGAGAGCACGATGACGTCCACCCGCACCTTCCGCACCCGGGTCGCCCACGCCCTCGGGCAGGGCGCCCGCGACGCGCAGCTCGATGCTGTGCACGTCGGCGACATCCAGTGGGCGGTCGCCGACGGATTCGGAGGCACGCCGTCGGTCTCGAGCCGGTTCGTCGGGATGCTGGCAGCCGAGCCCCAGCCGATCGGAGACGAGCAGTGGGACGCCCTCGCAGCGGCCTGCGCATCCGGTCTCGACGGCGAGGAGAAGGGGAGCACGTTCACCGCGCTCGCACTGCGCGGTGACATCGCGACGGTGGCGCATCTGGGCGACTCGCGTGCGTGGCTGCTGCGCGACGGATCCCTGCGCCGCCTCACGTCCGACCACACCGAGGTGGCGGCGCTCGTCGAGGACGGGCGGCTCACCGATGAGGAGGCGCGCCTGCATCCGCGACGGGCTGTGCTGAACCGCGCGCTTGCCGCGGGCCTGCCGAGTGATCCCGACGTGACCGGTGTCACGGTGCAGGCCGGCGATCGCCTCGTGCTGACCACCGACGGCGTGCACGCCCTGCTCTCCGACGACGCGCTGGTGGCCCTGCTCTCGGCGGAGACCGCGGCCTCGGCTGTCGAGCGGGTGGTCGACGCGGTGCGCGGCGCCGGCGAGCCAGACAACCACGCGATCATCGCCGTCGACATCCTGAGCTGACGCCCCACACGGAAGGGGAGACCCCCGCCGACCCGATTCGGCGGGGGTCTCGCGGTCTGGGACCGCGGCGGGAGCGTCACGCTCACCGCGGCGCGACTGAGGCAGGCACCCGATCCGGTCAAGCTCTGTAGCCGCGCACAGACAGTTGTACGCGCTGGAGATGACGGCGAGGTGAACGGCAGCCCAATCATCAGTGCGCGGGCGCCGGCGGCATCGGGTTCTCGTCGTGTGCGCCGGTGCAGATGCAGGCGGGATGCACGGATGTCGGCGTGGATCGGGGCATCCTGCCTGCATCCGTATTCTGCGCCGACATGTGTGCGGGGCGAGTCGGGCCGGCGGGGCCGGGCGGGCGGGGCCGGGCGGGCGGGCCGCGGGCCCGGACGGTCCGGCTGGGCGGGGTCGGCGGGGTCGGCGGGCGGGGCGCGGGCACGCGAAGGCGCCGGCCACCCGAGGGTGACCGGCGCCTCCGGTTGCGGTCAGTCCGCGGTGATCACTCCGCCGATGGCGGGGTGACCGAGATCAGCGCTGCGGTGTTGCCCTGCAGAGCCTTCTTCACCGAGATCACCGTGCCGTAGCCCACGCCCGCGTCAGCGGGGTTTCCGCTGCCGAGGATGGTGTTGCCCAGCGCGAGACCGTAGAGGTCGGTGGCAGGCGAACCGTCGGCGTTGACGACGCGGGTGGTGTACGGAGCGTCGCCGACCGACGGCACGACGACCGAGGCGTCGCGCAGGCGGTAGTACAGGTCTTCGCCGCGGACCTCGATGCCAGGCACCCAGCCCTGGTCGTCGGTGAAGGTGCTCACCGGCGACTGCGGGGCGAAGGTGGTGCACGCCTCGTTGTAGTTCGCGTCGACCGAGCAGTCCTTGAACGAGTACGTCGGCTGCAGGCCGAACGCGGCGTTCGAGGTCTGAGCGCGGCTGGAGACGTTCTTCAGCGGCGAGGGGTCCATCTCGGCCTGTGCGCCGGTGCGACGCAGCGGGTCGAAGTGGCTGTCGACGAGCAGCAGACCGCCCTTCGCGCCCCAGCTCGGCAGTGCCGTGTGGTTGTTCGCCACGTGGTTGGTGCTGCCGTAGGTGGTGTCGCGGTACCAGACGAGTGCTCCCGGTGCGTTGTACGGAACCTTCTCGACCTTCCAGGCCTCGTCGCTGTACACCGTGGTGTAGCCGTACTTCAGGCCCTCGTCGAAGCCGTCGAGGTTGCGCCACTCGACAAGGTAGTACTGCGCCTTGATCTGGGTGCCGCTGTCGTGGTGCCATCCGGCTCCGGTGGTGTCGGTCCACGTGCCGACGTTGGCGGTCCAGCCGTTGTCACCCGACTCGACGTCGTCCGACCACACCGTGCTGCCGGCGCTGGTCAGCGCGAAGTCGTCGGCGAACCAGCCGCGCTCCTCGAAGGCGGCATCCGTCGCCATGCGCAGACGCACCTGGACGTCCTGACCGGCGAAGGCCGTCAGGTCGACGTAGTCGTGGCTCCAGCCGCCGCTGGACCCGGTCAGGCCGTACTTCTTGCCGCCGAAGTCCTTCATGCGGCCGTTCGGGTCGCCGTAGCCGTCGTCGGTCGAGACCAGCTCGCCGGCCTCGTTGTAGACCTTCTGCTCGCTCCAGGTGCTGCCGCCGTCGGTCGAGACCTCGACGTAGCCGTAGTCCCAGTCCTCTTCGATGACGTAGTCGTTCCACATCCAGAACTTCGCGTCGGCGGGCACGTCGTCGATCGAGCGGGTGAGGGTGACATCCGCCCAGCTCTGGTCGGCGCCGGAGTACCACATGTCGGAGCCGCTGTGCGGCGTCGAGAGCACGATCTCCTTGTCGGGCAGGTTGACCTTGATGCCGTCCTCGGTGCCCTTCTTGGGGCGCGAGGTCTGACCGACCTTGATGGTGGTCTCGTCATCGCCCGGGTTGACGACCTTCGGGTCGGCCCAGCCGAGCACCCACTTGTCCCAGAGGCCCATGTGGGTCGGCATCGACTGGAAGATGGGGCCGGAGTGCGAGCCCGAGCTCATCAGGTCCCAGAAGTCGATGCCCGAGTCGCCGTTGTTCGACGTGTCGTACAGGTCGGGCAGACCGAGGTCGTGTCCGTACTCGTGGGCGAAGACGCCGACGCCCGAGTCCTCGGGCTGCACGATGTAGTTCGAGATCTTCAGGTCGGTGCCCGGGATCGTGGCGCCTCCGGCAACAGCCGACGAGTGCGCCCAGATCGCGTAGGTGCCCTCGGCCCCGCCGCCACCGGACTTGTCTGCACCGGCGTGCACGAGCACGACGTGGTCGATCACGCCGTCGGGCTCGAGCACGTTGCCGTCGCCGTCACGGTCGCCCTGGTCCTCGATGTCGTACTCGTCCCAGGGGAAGTCGGGGTTGCTGGCCGCCACGGCCGCGACCGCGTCGATGGGCAGCTGGCCGGGTCCGAGCGGGTTGTCGGGGTGGCCCTGCTGGTCCTGAACGGCACCGGCCTCCCACACGCCCTCCTCGTTCTGGTGGCAGACGCTCGCGCCATACCAGCCCTCGGAGTGCGGGACCTGCACCCATTCGGTCGCCGAGCCGCTGAGCGAGTAGGCCCCGCGCGACATCTCCTCGTACATGTTCTTCATGGTGTAGCCCGAGATGTCGAAGCCGGGCTGGCCGTCGGGGCCGGTGAGGTCGGTGCGCACGCGCTCGGTGATGCCCTCCTCGGTGAAGAGCATCTTGTTGTAGTGCTCGCTCGAGAAGTCGGGCACCCACATCGAGTTGTTGTCGAGGTGCTCGGTCTCTGCCGGGTTCGGGATGCCGTTGTGCAGGGTCGGACCCTGCACGCTGCCGAGCTTGCACTCCGTGGAGCCGTACTCGGTGGGCACCTGCACGTTCGAGAAGTCGTCCGTCCCGTTGAACTCGACGAGGATCGTGAGAAGCTTCGCCTCCTGCGTGCCCTTGGACTTCTTCAGCGCCTTCGGGCTCTTGCCCGTCTTGAGCGCCTTCGCCTCGTTCTTCGCGAGCTGCGCCGCGGCCTTGGGGTTGCCCTGGGCGAACTTGCGGTCGTGCTCCGTCGCGCGCTCGAGCGCCTCGCCGCTCAGCGAGCGCTTCGCCTGGCCCTTCGAGTTCGCGATGGGTCCGTCTGCGGGTGCGTCCACGGCGTCGTCGACGCGGGGTGCGACGAGGTTCATGTAGTACTCGTCGGCACCGATCTGAGGTGCCGCCTGCGGCGCCTCCGTGTCAGGCGACGAGGCCGCGGTCGCGGTCGCCCCGCCGAAGGCCGTGAGGCCTGCGGCAGCGATCACGAAGGCGGACGTCGCGGCCACGGCGCGTCGTCGCGCTGGGGCAGTCCGATGTGACATTGCTTCTCCCTTCGGACACCGTCGCGTAGGGATCTCGCGACGGTGCGAAATGAAGCGCCCCGGTCAGGGCGCACAGATAACGGTTTACATGTCGAACCCCGTCAAGGGAAGAGCGCGGTTGCGGAATATCGGCCCGCGCGTGTCGTGGCGGGCGTCTCTGACCGAGATAGTAGGACGCCCTAGTAAATGTTCGGCTCACCGATTAGTCTTGTCACAGTGCCAAAGAAGGTGCAGAGGAGCGTCAGCACAATGACTCGTATGATCCCCCATTTCATAGGCGGAAAGCATGTCGAATCCGCCGGCGGCCGCGTCGCGGACGTCTTCGAGCCCAGCTCGGGGGCCGTGCAGGCCCGGGTGCCGCTCGCCACGACCGATGAGGTTCGCGCTGCGATCGACGTCGCCGAGGCTGCGCAGCCGGAGTGGGCGGCGACCAACCCGCAGAAGCGGGCCCGCGTGCTCATGCGCTTCGTCGATCTCGTGAACCGCGACATGGACGAGATCGCGCGCCTGCTCTCGAGCGAGCACGGCAAGACCTTCGACGACGCCAAGGGAGACGTGCAGCGCGGGCTCGAGGTCATCGAGTTCTGCATCGGCGCCCCCCACCTGCTCAAGGGCGAGTACTCCACGGGCGTCGGCACGGGCATCGACGTGTACTCGATGCGTCAGCCGCTCGGCGTCGTCGCGGGCATCACGCCGTTCAACTTCCCTGCCATGATCCCGCTGTGGAAGGCCGGCCCCGCCATCGCATCCGGCAACACCTACATCCTCAAGCCGAGCGAGCGCGACCCGTCCGTCCCGGTCAAGCTCGCCGAGCTGTTCCTCGAGGCGGGTCTGCCGGCCGGGGTCTTCAACGTGGTGCACGGCGACAAGGAGGCGGTGGATGCCCTGATCACCGATCCGCGCATCCAGGCGGTCGGCTTCGTCGGCTCGACCCCGATCGCCGAGTACATCTACACGACCGCGATCGCCAACGGCAAGCGCGCGCAGTGCTTCGGCGGCGCGAAGAACCACCTCATCGTGATGCCGGACGCCGACCTCGACCAGGTCGCCGACGCCTTGATCGGCGCCGGCTTCGGCTCGGCGGGCGAGCGCTGCATGGCGATCTCCGTCGCCGTGCCGGTGGGGGAGGAGACGGCGGATGCCCTGGCGGCCAAGCTCACCGAGCGCGTGGCCGAGCTGAAGGTCGGCCCCTCGCTGGAGGAGGGCATGGACTACGGCCCGCTCGTCACCAGGGATGCTGTGGACCGCGTCACCGGGTACATCCAGCAGGGCCTCGACGAGGGCGCCACGCTTCTCGCCGACGGACGAGGATTCACCGTCGAAGGTCACGAGGAGGGCTTCTACCTCGGACCGACCCTGTTCGACCACGTCACCACCGACATGGCGATCTACCGCGAGGAGATCTTCGGTCCGGTGCTCGTGATCGCGCGCGCCGCCGACTACGAAGAGGCGCTGGCGATGGCATCCGACCACGAGTACGGCAACGGGGTGTCGATCTTCACCCGCGACGGCGACGCGGCCCGCGACTTCACGGCTCGCGTGAACGTCGGCATGGTCGGCGTCAACGTGCCGATCCCGGTGCCGATCGCGTACTTCACCTTCGGCGGCTGGAAGCGCAGCGGCTTCGGTGACCTGAACCAGCACGGCACCGACGCGTTCCGCTTCTACACCAAGACCAAGACGGTGACGAGCCGCTGGCCGTCGCACGGAGTGCGCGACGGCGCGAGCTTCGTCATCCCCACCATGAACTAGGAACCCACGACGATGACCATGATCAACACCAGCACCGTCACCGCCGAGGAGCGCGAGGCGATCCTCGGCGCCGTGCGCGAGTTCGCCGAGACAGAGCTCGCCCCGTACGCCGCCGAGCGCGACGAGAAGCACATCTTCCCTCGCGAGTCGCTGCACCGGGCGGGTGAGCTTGGCCTGGGCGGCATCTACGTCGGCGAGGAGTTCGGGGGCACGGGCCTGGCCCGCGTCGACACCGTCGCCATCTTCGAGGAACTCGCCAAGGGAGACCCCGCGGTGGCTGCGTACATCTCGATCCACAACATGGTGGCCTGGATGATCGACACGTACGGCGACGACGCCCAGCGCGGTCGGTGGCTGCCCGCGCTCACCGCCATGGAGCAGTTCGGGGGATACTGCCTCACCGAGCCGGGGGCCGGGTCTGACGCCGCGAACATCGCGACCAGCGCCACCCGCGACGGCGACGACTACCTGCTCACCGGCGTGAAGCAGTTCATCTCGGGCGCCGGCGAGGCCGGCGTGTACGTCGTCATGGCGCGCACGGGAGACGCCGGATCGGGCGCGAAGGGCATCAGCGCCTTCCTCGTGCCCGGCGACGCCGAGGGGCTCAGCTTCGGAGCACCCGAGAAGAAGATGGGCTGGCACGCGCAGCCCACCCGACAGGTCATCTTCGACGGAGTGCGCGTTCCGGCGTCCGCCATGCTCGGCGACGAGGGCCGGGGCTTCGCGATCGCGATGTCGGCGCTCAACGGCGGGCGGCTGAACATCGCCGCCTGCTCGCTGGGCGGTGCGCAGTGGGCCATCGAGAAGGCCGTGCAGTACGTGCACGAGCGGGTCGCCTTCGGCGAGCCGCTGGCCGAGAAGCAGTCGATCCTGTTCGCGATAGCCGACATGCGCACCGAGCTGCAGGCCGCGCGACTGATGGTGCGAGACGGCGCGCAGGCCGTCGACGAGAAGGCTCCGGATGCCACGATGCGCTGCGCCATGGCCAAGCGCTTCGCCACAGACGCCGGCTTCGAGGTCGCCAACAGGGCGCTTCAGCTGCACGGCGGCTACGGGTACCTTCAGGACTACGGGGTCGAGAGGGTCGTGCGCGACCTGCGCGTGCATCAGATCCTGGAAGGGACGAACGAGATCATGCGACTCATCGTCGGGCGCGAGATGCTGCGTCCAGCCGGATCGGTGTCGATGCGGAGCGCATCATGACCCGCATCGCCTTCCTCGGGCTCGGCCACATGGGCCTTCCCATGGCAGTCAACCTCGTGAAGGCGGGCCATGATGTGCACGGCTTCGACCTCGTGCCCGCCGCGATCGAGGCGGCGAAGGGCGCGGGCATCCCGGTGGCCGCGAGCGGCGCCGATGCCGTAGCCGAGGCCGAGGTCGTCATCACGATGTTCCCCGCCGGCAGCCACGTCATCGCCGCCTATCAGGACGAGCTGCTCGCCGCCGCCGCACCAGGCACGCTGTTCATCGAGTCGTCGACGATCGCGGTCGACGAGGCGCGCACCGCGCACGAATTGGCGATCGCCGCGGGGCACCGCAACGTCGACGCGCCGGTCTCGGGTGGCGTCGTCGGCGCTGAGAACGGCACGCTCGCGTTCATGGTCGGCGGCTCGGACGACGACTTCGCCGCGGCGCTGCCGCTGCTCGAGGCGATGGGCAAGCGCATCGTGCACTGCGGAGGCCCCGGCCTCGGCCAGGCGGCGAAGGTGTGCAACAACATGGTGCTCGCGGTGTCGCAGATCGCCGTCGCCGAGGCGTTCGTGCTCGGCGAGCGGCTCGGTCTCGAGCACCAGGCGCTCTTCGACGTCGTGTCGCAGGCATCCGGTCAGTGCTGGTCGATCACGACCAACTGCCCGGTGCCAGGACCCGTGCCGACGAGCCCCGCCAACCGCGACTACCAGCCTGGTTTCGCCGGGGCCCTGATGGCGAAAGACCTCGGACTCGCCCTGCAGGCGATCGAGCAGACGGGAACGGATGCCAGGATGGGCCGCCTCGCACAGCAGCTGTACGCCGCGTTCGCCGAGGGCGAGGGCGCGTCGCGCGACTTCTCGGGCATCATCACAGACATCCGCGAGGGCATCGTCTGACGCCTGCCCGGCACTCTGCACAGATGTCCCCGTTCTGCACACGGATTCGGGCGATCGGTGTGCAGAACGGGGAGAAGTGTGCACACGCGCGCGACGACGACGTCCGTCGCGCCTGAGATACTGGATGCGCCGCGCCGGGGCGGCTGAGGGGAGCGACATGTCCGAGTACGAGACGATCCTTGTCGAACAGCGAGGACGGGTGGGCTGGATCACCCTCAACCGGCCGGAGGCGCTGAACGCCCTGAACGGCCAGGTCTCCGAGGAGGTCGCGGCAGCGGCATCCGCCTTCGACGCGGACGACAGCGTCGGCGCCATCGTGGTGACCGGGTCAGAGCGCGCATTCGCCGCCGGAGCAGACATCAAGGAGATGGAGTCGAAGACCGGCGCCGAGATGCTCGACACCGACCACTTCGGCGCCTGGACCCGCTTCGCGGCCGTGCACACCCCCGTGATCGCCGCGGTCTCGGGCTACGCGCTCGGCGGCGGCTGCGAGCTCGCGATGATGTGCGACATCATCCTCGCCGCCGACACCGCCACCTTCGGCCAGCCCGAGATCAACCTCGGCGTCGTGCCGGGCATGGGCGGCACGCAGCGGCTCATCCGCGCCGTCGGCTATTACAAGGCCGCCGAGCTCATCCTGTCGGGACGACTGATCAAGGCCGACGAGGCCGAGCGCATCGGCCTGGTCTCGCGCGTCGTGCCTGCCGCCGACCTGCTCGATGAGGCGACCAGGCTTGCCGAGACCATCGCCGAGAAGTCGCTGCCGTCGCTGTACGCGGCGAAGGCCACGCTGGATGCCGCGATGGAGACGACGCTCGAGGTGGGGCTCGCCATCGAGAAGCAGCAGTTCGCGGCGCTGTTCGACACGGCTGACCAGAAGGAGGGGATGGCCGCATTCCGCGAGAAGCGCCCCCCTCATTTCCAGCACCGATGAGCGCGGCCATGAAAGCACTGCCCGACGACTCCGACCTGACCCTCTCTGAGGACGACCGCCGCGAGCTCGTGCAGTGGACGGTCGCGTGCGCTGAGCGGATGCTGCCGCTCTTCCTCTCCGAGCGTCCGCACGACACCCGCCCGCGAGACGCGCTGGACGCCGCCCAGGCGTTCCTGCGCGGCGAGCTCAGCATCGACGAGGTGCGCGAGCGGGCGTTCGCCTGCCATGCTGCGGCTCGCGAGTCGCGCGACGCGAACGCCATCGCCGCCGCGCGCGTGTGCGGACAGGCCGCAGCCGTGGCGCACATGGCGGGGCATGCCAGGCAGGTGCCGAGGTACACCGCCAAGGCGTTCCCGGGCGACCGGTCGCGCCGCGACGAGGAGCTCGCCTGGCAGCGGATGCGCGTGCCCGAGCGCTTCGACCGCTACGTGTACGACGGCGACTGACCCGCGGCTCGCGCAGCTCGAGACGTACGTTCCGGCACGAGGCGTGCCTTCCGCAGCACTGTCTCGTGCGGGAACATAAGTCTCGCGAGCCGGGTCGCTTGGCGGCGGGCGGCGGGCGTCAGAGGGCGGTGCGCAGGTCGGCGAGTGCCTTCTCGAGGCGGCGCTGACGCGTGGCATCCTGCTTCGCCTCGGCGATCGAGCGCGCGATCTCCTTGCGGCGCGAGTACGCGAGCGCCTCGAAGGCGGCGCGCGCGACGGGGTCCGCCTCGAGCGCGGCGGCCAGCACCTCGGGCACGTCGACGGTTCGCTCCTCGGCATCCGGAGTGATGACCGCGTCGAACTCGTCGCCGAGCTCCACTCCCATCTCGGCGCGCACCGCCTTGCTGAACCCGATGAGGTTCTTGCCGCCCATGCGTGCGAGGCGCAGGCGCGCCGAGCGCTCGCCGATGGCGACGACGACCGGGAACGCCTTGGCGCTGCTCAGCGCGGCGACCTGCTCGTCGTCGAGCACGATCGCACCGGCAGGACCCATCGGTTCGAGGACGGTGCGCAGTCGGAGTTCGCTCATGCCGCTCATCCTAGACAGCCTGCAGCTGACCGGCCACGCGAGCTGACCGGCCCCGTGCGCTGACCTGCCCCGTGAGACTTACCTTCCAGCACGAGGCGGGGGTTCTGGCGCCCCGTCTCGTGCTGGAAGGTAAGTCTCGCGGAGTGCAGTCAGGCGAAATGCGCGCTGATGCCGTCGTTGCGCTCGGTGATCACGTGGATGAGATGACGGCGCATAACGGCGGCGTCGACCAGTCGCCCCAGCGGGCCGAACGGGGAGCGGAACTCGATCGTGTCGCGCATCAGCGTGCCCGCATCGATGGGCTCGAACTCATGCGTGTGCAGGAACGATCCGAACGGCCCTCGTACCTGCCGGTCCCGGAAGCGTCGAGGACGCTCGACGTCGAACACGAGAGAGGTCATCCGGAACCTCAGCCCGAAGTGCCTGGCGCTCCAGGTGATCTGCTCGCCCTCCTCGAGACGCCCGGAGGTGCGGCCCGCTGCCACCCGCTCGCCGTGCGCGCTCTGTGACACGAGATGCAGGCCGACGTCGAGCGAGAGATCGAAGACCTCCGTCGGCGGTGCGGGGACGATGCGCTCGAGCGTGAACGAGGGCATCAGAGCGGGTCGGGCATCAGAGCGGGTCGGGCAGGGGCCGGGGGTCGGTGAAGTCGCCGGCGTTCTTGCGCAGCCGGGCGACGATGCCGACGAGGGATGCCGCATCGCCGGCATCCAGCCCTGGGGACGAGAACACCTCGGTGTTCAGCGCGGCCGTGGCGCGCTCGACGAGGTCACGGCCGGAGTCGGTCAGGGTGAGGAGCGCGGCGCGGCCGTCGTGCGGATGGGGGTCGCGCCGCACCAGGCCGTCGCGCACCAGGCGCTCCGCCGTGCTCGTGAGGCTGGTCGCGTGCACCTGCAGGCGGGCGACGACGCTGGAGAGCGGCAGGGTGCCGGTGCGGCTGAACGCGAGAAGACGCAGCACCTCGTAGCGGGCGAAGGTCACCTGGAAGGGCTTCAGCGCGGCATCCACCCGCGCGAGCAGCAGCTGCTGGGCGCGCATCACCGACGTGACGACGGCCATGCCCTCGGCGGCGTCGGTCCAGCCGTGCGCGAGCCATTGTCTCTTGGCCTCGGCGAGGGGATCGATGGGCAGGGGACGGGGACGGGCCATGGATCAACGGTATAGGCAACCGGCCGACCAACGTTCGGGACTCAGTATCATGTGAGTTGAGACCTGATTCCACAACATCGCGCGGGTAGGATCGATCCTGCGTGAGGGAGGTTCAATGAAGATCTACGTCCTGGTGAAGGAAGTCCCCGACACCTACGGTGACCGAAAGCTCGACCTCGAGACAGGTCTGGCGGATCGGGCGGCGGGTGAGGTGGTGCTCGATGAGATCACCGAGCGCGCACTCGAGGTCGCCCTGTCCTACGCCGACAAGAACCCCGGCACCGAGGTCGTGAGCCTGTCGATGTCGCCCGAGTCGGCGACGGCATCCGTGCGCCGCTCGCTCGCGATCGGTGCGGCAGCCGCCGTCCACGTCGTCGACGAGGAGCTGCGCGGAGCCGACCTCACCCTCACCGCGGAGGTGCTCTCCGCCGCGATCCGCCGCGGAGAGCCCGACCTGGTCATCACGGGCAACCTGTCGACCGACGGCTCGGGCGGTGTCATCCCCGCGATGCTCGCCGAGCACCTCGGCTACGCGCAGGCGACCGCGCTGAGCGCCGTCGAGATCGGCGACGGGCAGCTCACCGGCACCCGCACCGGCGACGCCGGCACGCAGGAGGTCACGGTGCCGCTTCCGGCCGTCATCTCGATCACCGAGGCGCTTCCGGATGCCCGCTTCCCGAACTTCAAGGGCATCATGGCCGCGAAGAAGAAGCCCCTCGAGGTGCTCTCGCTGGCCGACCTCGGCGTCTCGGCCGACCCCGCCGCAGCTCCCCGCACGATCATGACGACCGTGTCCGAGAAGCCCCCGCGCGCCGCGGGAGTCAAGATCACCGACGAGGGAGACGCCGCGGCGCAGCTCGTCGAGTTCCTCGCGCAGAACAGGCTGGTGTGACATGGCGTACCCCGAGAAGTCGATCCTCGTCCTCGTGGACGTCGACCCGTCCGGCGGCGCGGCCAGCAGCACCGCCGCGCTGATCGGCGCGGCCTCGACGGTCGGAGCTCCCGTGGCGCTGATCGTCGGCGGCACGCAGGCGGCGACCGATGCCGCCGCTGCGGCGGGCGCGCAGGTCATTCTCACGGCGACCGGCGACGCGTCCTCGCTCACCGTGCCCGTCGTCGACGCGCTGCAGGCGGCGTTCCGCCAGGTGCAGCCGGATGCCGTGCTCGTGTCGAACTCGATCGCCGGGCGCGACGTGGCCGGCCGCCTCGCGGTGCGCGAGAGGCTCGCGCTGTCGGTCGACGCGATCGGCGTCTCGCGTGACGAGGAGGGTGTCACCGCGCAGCACTCGGTCTACGGCGGCTCGTACCTCACCGACTCGGCGCCCACCTTCGGAGCCCCCGTGATCACCGTCCGCCAGGGCGCAGTCGACGCACGTGCCGAGGCGGTCGCCTCGCCTGCGGTCGAGGAGCTCTCGGTCACGGCATCCGGTGCTGCGGTCGCCACGGTCGGCGAGGTCGCCGAAGAGGAGAAGACCTCCTCGCGTCCTGAGTTGCGCGGAGCCACCCGGGTCGTCTCGGGCGGGCGCGGTCTCGGCTCGAAGGAGAAGTTCGTGCTCGTCGAGCAGCTCGCCGACGCCCTCGGCGCAGCTGTCGGCGCGTCGCGGGCCGCGGTCGACGCCGGATACATCCCGTATGCGCATCAGGTCGGCCAGACCGGCGTCTCGGTGTCGCCGCAGCTGTACATCGCACTCGGCATCTCGGGCGCGATCCAGCATCGCGCCGGCATGCAGACGGCGAAGACCATCGTCGCGATCAACAAGGACGGCGAGGCCCCGATCTTCGACGTCGCCGACTTCGGCATCGTCGGCGACGTGTTCACGGTCGTGCCGCAGCTGATCGAGGCGCTCGAAGCCCGGAAGAAGTGATCATGGCCGCATCGATCCGTCGCGGCCTCCCGCGGGTGAAGGGCGGGGAGCCCTGGCCTCCCGCCACCGAGATCGAGGCATCCGCCCCCGTCGGCGAGGCGGCGCCTCTCGAGGCCCCCGCGGTGACGCCCACCGAGGCGTCGACAGCACGGGAACTCGCCGAGAGCACGGCTTCTTCGCGTGCACAGGCGGTGCAGTCGCCGACGTCCCGTGCTCTCGACGAGAGTGCGAGGACGGGGAGTCCGGATGCTGGAGGGCGTGCGGTCGTGAGCCTGCGGCGCGGGCTGCCACGAGTGGCGGGCGGAGAGCCCTGGCCTCCTGCGGACGCCGCATCTGTGGCATCCGCCCCCGCCGTCGCCGCGAACGCGGCCGCACCCGCCCCCGTGGCGTCGAGTGCACGGGAACTCGCCGAGAGTACGGCTTCTTCGCGTGAACAGGGCGCGCAGTCGGCGACGTCCCGTGCTGTCGACGCTCAGGCGGCGCAGGCACCGGCAGCAGCGCAGGCAGCAGCAGCGGATGCGGGAGCCGCTGCGCGCCGTGGGCTTCCGCGCGTGCCGGGCGGGGAGCCGTGGCCTCCGGCCGGCACCACCCGTGCGGTCGCCACGCAGCCCGATGTCGCCGCGCAGCCGACGGTCGCCGTGCAGCCCGATGTCGCGGCCGCCGAGCAGATCGGGGCCCCGGTGGCCGCATCGACCGCGCAGGAGTCGGCGGCAGTCGCGACGAGGTCCGATGTCTCGACGCCCCTGCCCTACCCGCGCACCGTCTGGCAGGGCCGGGCTCCACGGCACGCAGCCGAGCCGCTGCCCGAGCCCTCACCGCTGCGCCCGACCTGGCCGCAGGCCATCGGAGGGCTGCTGGGGTTGGCATCCCTCGGGCTGCTGGCGGTCGCCGCCGTCTTCCTCGTCCGCACCTTCCTGAGCCTGCCCTTCATGCAGGACTTCCTCGTGACCTACCCGGGCGAGTACCACCCGGCCGTCGAGGTCGAACCCGGATTCGCTCCGTGGGCGAACTGGGCGCACTTCTTCAACATGTTCCTGATGGTGCTGATCATCCGCTCGGGTCTGCGCGTGCGCAGCGAGAAGCGGCCCACCGTGTTCTGGGCTCCGCGCGGCGACAGCAAGGGCAAGATCAGCCTCACGCTGTGGTTCCACCAGGCGCTCGACCTGCTGTGGATCATCAACGGCGTCATCTTCGTTGTGCTGCTGTTCACCACCGGCCACTGGGCGCGCATCGTGCCCACCAGCTGGGAGGTCTTCCCGAACGCGCTGTCGGCGGGTCTGCAGTACGTCTCGTTCGACTGGCCCACCGACAACGGGTGGGTGAACTACAACAGCCTGCAGCAGCTGGCCTACTTCGTCACCGTGTTCATCGCCGCGCCCCTCGCCATCGCCACCGGGTTCCGGATGTCGGGGCTGTGGCCCAAGAAGGCCGAGAAGCTGTCGAAAACGTACCCCGTCGAGTGGGCACGTGCGCTGCATTTCCCGGTGATGCTGTACTTCGTCGCGTTCATCATCGTGCACGTCGCGCTCGTGTTCCTCACCGGGATGCTGCGAAACCTCAACCACATGTTCGCCTCGCAGGGCTCGGTCGACGGCGTCGCGTACGCCGCCGACTGGACCGGCTTCTGGGTCTTCGTGCTCGCGATCGCGGTGATCGCGGGTGGCTGGTTCGCTGCCCGTCCGCTCGTGCTCGCGCCGATCGCCAAGCTGTTCGGGCAGGTGTCCGGCCGCTGACCCGGGCTCCCGGCCGCCGGTCCGGCATCCCGGTGCCCTCTTGTCGTCCTCGCCCCTCTCATCGTCTTCGCCCCCTCTGATTCGCGTGATTCAGAGGGGGCGAGGTAGTTCAGAGGGGGCGGAAACGTTCGACGGCGAGGTGTTCAGAGGGGGCGGAAGCATCGGGGGAGAGAGGGTCTGGAGGGGGCGAGGCAGTCGCGCGGCGGGGGCTTTCGAGCGGCGGAGGGCGCCGTGTTTCGCCCGTGACAAGAATCCTTATTCTTGAGGCGTCATCTGGCTGCGGTGCGTGCAATTCCTTCGAACGGCTCAGTAACCTGAGCGAACCGGCGAGGACGCCGGATGGGAAGGATCGCGATGACGCAGATCGGAATCGTGCAGGAGCAGCCGGACGAGGCGCGGGTCGCCGCGACTCCGGCGACCGTGCAGACGTTGATGAAGCTCGGCCACGAGGTGGTCGTCGAACAGGGAGCCGGAGCGCGCTCGTCATACCCCGACGAGGAGTACACGCGCGCGGGCGCGCGCATCGTGCCGCCCGACGAGGCGTGGGCGAGCGAGGTGGTGCTGAAGGTGAACCCGCCCACGGATGCCGAGATCGCCCGCCTCGCCGACGGTGCGACCCTCATCGGTCTGCTCGCGCCCGCCCTGCGGCCTGAGCTCGTCGAATCGCTGGCGCAGAGGGGCATCACCGCCCTCGCGCTGGACGCCGTGCCGCGCATCTCCCGCGCGCAGTCGATGGATGTGCTCAGCTCTATGGCGAACATCGCCGGCTACCGTGCCGTCGTTGAGGCAGCGCACGAGTTCGGCCGGTTCTTCACAGGTCAGGTCACCGCTGCGGGCAAGGTGCCCCCGGCGAAGGTGCTGGTCGCCGGGGCGGGCGTCGCCGGCCTCGCCGCGATCGGCGCCGCGTCGAGTCTCGGTGCCATCGTGCGCGCGACCGACCCGCGTCCCGAGGTCGCCGACCAGGTCACCTCGATCGGCGGCACCTATCTCGCCGTCGACGTGCAGGTCGAGAAGTCGACCGACGGCTACGCCAAGGCGACCAGCGCCGACTACGACCGGCGTGCCGCCGAGATCTACACCGAGCAGGCGGCCGATGTCGACATCGTCATCACCACCGCACTGATCCCGGGACGCGCAGCGCCCCGGCTGATCACCGCATCCGATGTCGCTCTCATGAAGCCGGGCAGCGTGATCGTCGACATGGCGGCGGCGCAGGGCGGCAACGTCGAGGGCTCTGTCGCAGGCGAGCGGATCGTGACGGACAACGGCGTGATCATCCTCGGATACACCGACCTCGCGTCGCGGCTGGCGACACAGGCATCCCAGCTCTACGGCACCAACGTCGCCAACCTCGTCGCTCTCCTCACGCCGAACAAGGACGGCGCCCTGACGATCGACTTCGATGATGTCGTGCAGCGCTCGGTCACCGTCGTGCGCGACGGCGAGGTCACCTGGCCGCCGCCGCCGGTTCAGGTGGCTGCCGCCCCGGCGGCATCCGCCCCGAAGGCCGAGCCCGCGCCGATCCCCGAGAAGAAGTCGATGTCGGCGGCGAAGAAGGCCGGTCTCATCGTCGCAGGCATCGCCGCGCTGTTCCTCGTGAACGCGTTCGCTCCCGCTCCGCTGCCGCAGCACTTCACGGTGCTGATGCTCTCGGTCGTCATCGGCTTCTACGTGATCGGCAAGGTGCACCACGCGCTGCACACGCCGCTCATGTCGGTCACGAACGCCATCTCGGGCGTGATCATCGTCGGAGCCATGCTGCAGATCACCGACGCGAACCCCCTCGTGCAGGCGATCGCCGCCGTCGCCGTGCTGCTCGCCAGCATCAACATCTTCGGAGGCTTCGCGGTGACCAGACGAATGCTCAGCATGTTCACGCTCGGCGGGCCCCGCGCATCGGCGAAGGGCGGCAGCAAGTGACCGTCGACGCCTTTGCCGCTGCCGCGTACATCGTCGCGGCCCTGCTGTTCATCCTCAGCCTCGCCGGACTCAGCCGTCACGAATCCGCCCGAGCCGGTGTGATCTACGGCATCGCAGGAATGGCCATCGCGCTCGGCGCGACCCTCGCCCTCACCATCGCGGATGCCTGGGGAACCACCGGCGCGACCCTCGGCCTCAGCCTGCTCGGCGGGGGAGTGCTTATCGGCGCGGCCATCGGCCTGTGGCGCGCGAAGGTCGTGCAGATGACCGAGATGCCCGAGCTGATCGCGCTGCTGCACAGTTTCGTCGGCCTGGCGGCCGTGCTCGTGGGCTGGAACGGCCACCTCGCGCACGCGCCGATCCCCGCCCAGCTGGTCGACATCCACAACGCCGAGGTGTTCATCGGCATCTTCATCGGCGGCGTCACCTTCACGGGATCGATCGTCGCGTACCTGAAGCTGTCGGCGAAGATGTCGTCGCGCCCGCTCATGCTCCCTGGTAAGAACGTGCTGAACGTCGGGGCGCTGGTGGCCTTCCTCGCGCTCACGGTGTGGTTCGTGGTGGATCAGCAGCTCTGGCTGCTCGTCGCCGTCACGGTGCTGGCGTTCGCACTCGGCTGGCACCTGGTGGCATCCATCGGCGGCGGAGACATGCCGGTGGTCGTCTCGATGCTCAACAGCTACTCCGGATGGGCGGCCGCCGCCGCGGGCCTCCTGCTGAACAACGACCTGCTCATCGTCACCGGTGCACTGGTCGGATCGTCGGGTGCCTACCTGTCGTACATCATGTGCAGGGCGATGAACCGGTCGTTCCTGTCGGTGATCGCCGGAGGCTTCGGCATCGTGGCGTCCGCCTCGTCGGATGACGAGTACGGCGAGCACCGCGAGATCACCGCAGACGCAGCGGCGTCGATGCTCTCATCGGCGTCCAGCGTCGTGATCACCCCCGGGTACGGCATGGCCGTAGCCCAGGCGCAGTATCCGGTCGCCGACCTTGTCGCCAAGCTGCGCGAGCGCGGCGTGGAGGTGCGCTTCGGCATCCATCCCGTCGCGGGGCGCCTTCCCGGGCATATGAACGTGCTGCTGGCCGAGGCGAAGGTGCCGTACGACATCGTGCTCGGCATGGACGAGATCAACGACGACCTGGCGTCGACCAGCGTCGTGCTCGTGATCGGCGCGAACGACACGGTCAATCCCGCCGCCGCGGAGGACCCTGGTAGCCCGATCGCCGGGATGCCGGTGCTGCGCGTCTGGGAGGCCGAGAACGTCATCGTGTTCAAGCGCTCGATGGCCGCGGGCTACGCAGGGGTGCAGAACCCGCTGTTCTTCCGCGACAACGCGCAGATGCTGTTCGGCGATGCGAAGGAGCGGGTGGAGGACATCATCCGGGCCCTCTGATCCGCGACGAGCGGGTCTGCCCGGCATCCGGATGCCCGATTCGCCGACACCCCGTGAAACGCCGACACCCCGTGCTGTGGATGTCCACAGCACGGGGTGTCGGCGATAAGACGGGGTGTCGGCGCGGGTCAGGCGCGGACGAAGCGCACCTCGGTGAGCGTCTCACCCAGGAACGGCTCGGTGTGGGTCGCGCCGTCGAGCGCGAACCCGTTGCGCGTGTAGAACCGGTGCGCCCGGGGGTTGTCGTCGGCGACCCACAGGTAGAGCGGCTCGTCCTGCTCGACGGCGGCGTCGAACAGCTTCTGGCCGATGCCCGTGCCGTGGTGAGAGTCGAGGAGATAGATGAAGTAGAGCTCGCGCAGCGCCGGGGCGTCCTTGTCGCGAGCGGGGCCCGAGCCCACGAAGCCGACGATCTCACCGTCGACCAGTGCAGCGCTCATCTTGAACTCCGGGCCCTGAGCGGCCCAGTGGGTCCACAGCTCGGCCATCCGGCGCGGCGAGATCTTCTCGAGCGCGGCCTTGCTGATCAGGTGGTCGTAGGTCTCGTGCCAGCACTGCGCGTGCACGCGGCCCAGGGCTTCCGCATCGACATCGCGGACGGGTCGGACGATGATCTCGGTATGGGCTTCGGTGCTCATGTTCGTGACTCTACGCGCCGCTGTCGCGGAGGTGAAATCGACCGGTGACACACGGGTGTGTATGTGGTGATCGACCAACGAAGTTGGGGGTTTCGTCGTGGATCACTACTATCGCCCCTTGTGAATGTGATCTGGCGCACCCTCCTCGTCATCCTGCAGGCCCGGCAGCGCACCCGCCGCGGCGACGCTCTCGATCCGTCGGCCGTCAGCCGTATCCGTCTCACCACACTGCCCACAGATCTCGACATCCTGCGGCACATGAACAACGGCCGCTACCTCTCGCTGTTCGACCTCGGTCGCTGGGATCTGCTGATCCGCACAGGGCTCTTCGACGCCATGAAGGACCGCGGCTGGTACGCGGTCGTCTCGAGCGAGACCGTCACCTTCCGCAAGTCGCTGCAGCTCTGGCAGCGCTTCGACGTCGAGTCGCGCTTCGTCGGTCACGATGACAAGGCGGTGTTCCTCGAGCACCGGGCTGTGGTCGACGGCGAGGTGTATGCGCGAGTGATCGTGAGGTCGCGGATGCTGCGCCGCAGCGGCGGCACGGTCAGCAACGAAGAGCTGTTCGCCGCAGTCGGAAAGCCCGCCGGGCTGCCCGAGGTCGAGCCGTGGATCCACGACTGGGCCTCCGCCTCGGCCCTGCCGTCGACGAAGAAGCCCGCGCCCAGCGTCTGGCGCTGACGCAGGAGCAGCCGCACGGTAATCTGAGCGCGTGGGGGAGATGCTCAAGGCGACCGGGCGCGTGCTCTGGCGACACTGGCCGGCGCTGCTGGCGTGGTACCTCGCGGGTGTGGTGGCCCGCTACTGGCTGATCGCCCTCGCAGGCTTCGTCGGGGCCTACACCTCTGTCGGAGGGCTGATGATCCTCCCCGTCGCTGTGCTGTGCCGCCTGATCAGTCTGGTCGGCATGCTGCTCGTCCTGCGGGACGGGCTGCGCTCGCTGCAGGCCGTCGCGCCGCTGCCCGACTCGGCGGCGGATCGCCGACGGACCTTCATGACTGCACTTCTGGCGAGCATCCTCCCGTTCTTCGCGATCTACACGGCACAAGGTCTGCTCGGCAGCGATGTGCAGGCCTACACGCTGCGCGCGCTCGAGAAGAACAAGGAAGAGATCGGAGCGACCCTCGGCACGGAGCGCACGTTCGATCCCGGCGACAACATCACCGAGCTCTCCTTCAACGCGTGGACGATCGCGATCATCGTCCTGGCCTTCGCGGCTCGGTGGGCGTGGGGTCGGTGGTCGGCGAAGGCGCCCAAGGCCCTCGCCCTTCTCGCGGTCTACTGCGAGGTCGTATGGGTGTTCTTCTCGCTGCTGCTCATCAAGGACGCCGTCGACACGGCGACATCCTGGGTCGACACGCGCGTGGCGCTGGTGTGGGTCGCGGATGCCAGGGAGGCAGTCAAGGGCTGGCTCGCGCCCTTCGTCTGGATCGGCGACGGGATCGGATGGCTCCTCGGGCAGGCGGGCCCCGTGCTGCTGGAGCCGATCTCGTGGCTCACGGTCGCGGGAGTCGTCTACGGCCAGGCGATCGTCGCTGAGAAGCTGCAGATCCAGCACAAGCTCGTCGCCGAGGTTCGCGAGCGCATCGCCAAGGTGCCGAACCCGCTGATGCGTCGTCTGCGCGACCTGGGTACCGAGCTCGCATCGCGTGTGATCCCGATCTGGCGCGCCGTGCTTCTGATGTGGCGGGCGGGGCCTGTGATGATCACCTCGTACGCGCTGCTGTACACGGCGGTCGTCGTGGGCGGGTCGTGGCTGACCTATGGGATCGGCCGCGCGTTCGGGCCCAACGACCTCTACGACTTCTGGACCGTGTACTGGCCCGTGATCTTCCTGATCCCCTCGCTGATCATCGAGCCGATACGGATGGCGCTGATCGCGGGTGCCTACGACACGACCTTCGGGATGCTGCGCCGCGCGCAGGATGCCAGGACGGATGCCGACGCGCCCACCACCGTGGAGGAGGCCGACGTCGCGGCCATCACCGCTGCCGCCGGTGCGCTGCCCACGGCGTCGCCCCGGATGTCCGAGCCGACGCCTGCGGACCCGGCTCCCGCGGCCGCGCTCTGACGGCCACCCATCAAGGGTCGACGCTGAACCTGACGAAGCGCGACTCGGCGTGGTCCGGCTCGATCTCCAGCCAGTACGGCCCCTTCGCGTCATCGGGCACGACGTACGGGAGCACCAGCTGGTACGGCTCCGCAGTCTCGCCTTCGAGCGTCGGCACGCAGTCCTCAGGCTCCTCCTGATCCCACAGAAGCCCGATCTGACCGCGGACCGACTGCCACGCGCGGCCCGTGCTCTGCTCGATCAGCTGCGGCGCCCAGCAGGTCGGGCCCTTCTCGCCGAGGGGGGTGACCTGCACGGTGACACCGATCAGGGTCGCATCGTCCGGCATCGTCAGGCCCGATGTGTCGGTGAGGACCTTCGCGCGGACGGGGCCCCATACGGCCCCCTCCAGTTCCACCGTGCCGGACTTGCCCGGCTCGACGGCCCACAACGGCCTTCCGGAATCGGGGTAGGCGTATTTCCACTCCCACCACGCCGTCCCGCCGACTGCTGCCGGCAGCAGCACCGCGAGCGCGCACAGTGCCACGGCGTTGCCACGCCACCACCCTCGTCGTTCCGCCATCACTCGGCCCATCCGATCTCGTCGAGCAGGACTTCCGGCTCGACCGCGATGTCATCGAGGTCGAGGACGATCTCGATGATGCCGTCGGCCGCGTAGTCGTAGTTCTCGGCGAACACGAGGGTCGCCTGTCCCTTCAGCGCGTCCTCCGGCAGCTCGAAGGCGAGACTGCCGTGCTGCGGCACACCGGTCACCAGCGGAAGCTGCCTCATCGAGGTTCCGCGCTCGGTCGCAGAGTAGGTTCGCTCTCCGATCCGGAGGTTGGTCACTCGCAGCGCCGCTCCGAACTGGTCCTGGGTGGAGGCTGCGTCGAGGTCGACGACGAGCCAGGTGCCCTCGGCCCGCCAGCTTCCGTCCGACACAGCTCGCGCCGCGTGCACGTCAGTGACCGTGACGGCGATGTTACGGGCCACGGCGTGCTCGCCGACCTCCGCGCGTGTGACGAAGGGGTCGTAGCGCGCGTCCTCATCCTTCTCCAACTGTGTCAGACCCCAGGTCGCCACGACGAGCGCGATCGAGAGCGCCCACGGGACCACCGTCTTCAGCAGCCGTCGGCGCAGGTCGGACCCGCCTCGCCGCGGCGGAGCCGCCTGCGCGCGGCGCTCCGCGCGCGAGGCAGGACCGCCCGAGGTGGAAGCCTTCGACGCAGGAGCAGGGATCGTCACGGCTCGACCACCTCCTCGTCCGCCGGAACGGCATCGACCGGAACGGTGACGTAGGCGCCCGTCTGAATGTCCGCCCAGTAGCTTCCGCGGGTGACGAAGCTTCCTTCGTACCGGGTGGAGTCGGGCAGGATGATGCGGATCTCGTCTCCCGGCGAGACGGCGTCCTCGTCGATCGTCCAGGCCAGGCGCACACGGGTGCGGACATCTGGCTGGAGGTACGACAGCACGCTGCCGTCATCGATGCGCTTCGCGTCGGAGCGCACGATCTCCACACCGTCGATGCGCACCGCGCTGAGCGTATGAGGCGCGAGAGCTATGCGCGGCTCCTCGAACAGGTTCGTCACCTCGAGCGTGACGATCAGGGTCTCTTCCCCTTCGTCGGGCACGACCCCGGCGCCGCGGACCTCGCCGCCGACCTCGGCCCCGAGCACGGCGATGTCGAGATCGGAGCCGACGAAGTGCTCGCCGGCCTCCAGCTCCTTCGGAACCGGCTCCGACGCGGGTTCCAGCCCGCCGAATGCGGCCGTCGCGCCGAGCAGCACGGCTCCGGCGCCCGTGATGATCCACCCCGTCGGGATGCGATCGGCCATCTTCCGCGCCCACGCCGCCGCGCGTGCTTCTGACGCGGCGCGCTTCGCGGCATCCGCCTCGTTGTCCTCCCCCACGAACACAGCATAGAACCCCGAGGTTCCGCGCCGTGCGCCGGATCGGTGCCTAGGCTGGACGCATGGCAGAGCAGTCGTCGTCGCCCGAGGATCGCCAGCTGGCTGATGGCGCCACGGCGCTCGCCCGGCGCTGGGTCGACGAGGCGGCCCACGCGCAGGTCGATCCGGCCGCACAGCGTCTCGCCGGCGTGCTGCATGACCCTAAGGGATTGCCCTTCACCCTCGGCTTCGTCGACGGCGTCATGCGCCCCGAGAGCGCAACGGCTGCGGCATCCAACCTGCATCGCGTCGCCCCGCTCGCTCCCGACTTCCTGCCCTGGTACCTGCGCGGTGTCGTGCGGCTCGGCGGCGGAGTCGCACCGGTCCTTCCGGTGCCGACGGTGCCGATCGCTCGCCGCGTGCTGCGGGAGATGGTCGGGCACCTCATCGTCGACGCGCGGCCCGAGAAGCTCGGCCCTGCGCTCGAGAAGCTGCGCACCGGTTCCGATGCGGGCGCGCGACTCAACCTCAATCTGCTGGGCGAGGCGGTGCTGGGTGGCGCCGAGGCACGCAGGCGCCTCGAGGGCATCCACGATCTGATCCGTTGTGACGACGTCGACTACGTGTCGGTGAAGGTCTCGGCGATCATCAGCCACATCTCGATGTGGGCGTTCGACGAGACCGTCGAACAGGTCGTCGACAGGCTGATGTCGCTGTACGTGACAGCCGCCGGGAACGGGACCTTCATCAACCTCGACATGGAGGAGTACCGCGATCTCGACCTCACGATCGCGGTGTTCACTCGACTGCTCGAAGATCCGCGGCTGAAGATGCTCGAGGCGGGCATCGTGCTGCAGACCTACCTGCCCGATGCGCTGCCCGCTCTGCGCGAGCTCACCGCCTGGGCGCGCGAACGGGTCGAGCACCGCGGTGCGCCGATCAAGATCCGGCTGGTCAAGGGCGCGAACCTCGCCATGGAGAAGGTCGACGCCGTGATGCACGGCTGGACCCAGGCCCCGTACAGCACCAAGCTCGACACAGACGCCAACTACCTGCGCTGCCTCGACTTCGCCTTCGACCCGCGGAATGCCGCCGCTGTGCGCATCGGAGTCGCTGGGCACAACCTCTTCGACATCGCCTACGCCTGGCTGCTCGCGGGTGAGCGCGGCGTGCGCGACGCGATCGAGTTCGAGATGCTGCTCGGCATGGCGCAGGGCCAGGTCGAGGCCGTCTCGCGCGAGGTCGGGCCCGTGCTGCTGTACGTGCCGGTCGTCGACCCGAAGGAGTTCGACGTCGCGATCAGCTATCTCGCGCGGCGGCTCGACGAGAACGCGTCATCGTCCAATTT
This sequence comes from Microbacterium esteraromaticum, assembly GCF_014084045.1. NCBI lineage: Bacteria > Bacillati > Actinomycetota > Actinomycetes > Micrococcales > Microbacteriaceae > Microbacterium > Microbacterium esteraromaticum. Next base: position 733,740 of record NZ_CP043732.1, on the reverse strand, counting down.
CCTCTCGGCCGCCTTCCATCTCGCCGACGATCCGTCGCTGTTCGAGCGCGAGCGGCTGCGCTTCGTCGACTCGATCACGCGCTCGCGCGACCGCAGTCTGCTCACCGGGGCGCGGCGCAGGCAGAATCGGGCCGCCCCCGCACACGAGTCGACGCGCCCGATCGTGCAGCCCCAGAGCGTCGACGAGGAACTCACCGGCGTCGTGCTCGACATCGCGAGAGGGTCATCGCGCATCGACGAAGGCGTCGACGACCCGTTCCTGCAGACCGCCGTCTACGCCAGACAGGAGATCACGGCGGCGGACGGCGCACCCGGGTTCGAGAACACGCCGGACAGCGATCCGGCGCTGCCCGCCAACCGCGCCTGGGCGAAGGGCGTCTTCGCGCACATCGCCCGCGACCGCGGGCTCGGCATCGCGACCCTGCGCGCGTCGCGCATCGACGACGCCGCGCGGCTGGATGCTGCGATCGAGCGCGTTCGCGCCTCGGCATCCGCCTGGGGATCGCGACCCGCGGCAGAGCGGGCGCAGGTTCTGCAGCGCGCCGCAGCAGCCCTCGCCGCACGGCGCGGCGAGCTCATCGAGGTCGCCGCGGTCGAGACCGGCAAGGTGTTCGCCGAGGCTGACGTCGAGGTGAGCGAGGCGGTCGACATGGCGAAGTACTACGCCGCGACCTGCCGCGAGCTCGACGGGATCAGCGGCGCCGTCTTCGAGCCGGCGAAGGTGACGGTGGTGACTCCGCCGTGGAACTTCCCGCTCGCGATCCCGGCAGGGGGAGTGCTTGCCGCGCTCGCCGCCGGCTCCGGTGTCGTCTTCAAGCCGGCGCATCAGGCTCGCCGCTGCGCGGCCGTGATCGCAGAGGCGCTGTGGGAGGCCGGTGTCCCGCGCGACGTTCTCGCGCTCGTCGAGCTCGGTGAGCAGGAACTCGGCCGCCGTCTCATCACGCATCCCGCCGTCGACCGGGTCATCCTCACCGGATCGTGGGACACGGCGGCCCTGTTCCGCTCGTGGCGCCCCGACCTGTCGCTGCTCGCCGAGACCAGCGGCAAGAACGCGATCATCGTCACCCCCACCGCCGACATCGATCTCGCCGTCGCGGACCTCGTCAAGAGCGCGTTCGGACACGCAGGGCAGAAGTGCTCGGCGGCGTCGCTGGCGATCCTCGTCGGCCCGGTGGGGCATTCGAAGCGGTTCGTGCGTCAGCTGGTCGACGCCGTGCGGTCGCTGCGGGTCGCTTGGCCTTCGGATCCGACCGCGGAGATCGGACCGGTGATCGAGCGGCCGCAGGGCAAGCTGGCGTGGGCGCTCACGCAGCTCGAAGCAGACGAGAAGTGGCTGATCGAGCCTCGCTCGCTCGACGACAGCGGACGCCTGTGGACCCCTGGCGTGCGGGTGGGCGTGCAGCCCGGCTCTCGTGCGCACCTCGAGGAGTTCTTCGGTCCGATGCTGGGCATCATGCACGCACCGACCCTGAGCGCCGCGATCGACCTGCAGAACGCCGTCTCGTACGGACTCACCGCCGGTCTGCACACGCAGGACCCCGCCGATCTGGCGCCGTGGCTCGACGATGTGCAGGCGGGCAATCTCTATGTGAACCGGGGGATCACGGGCGCGATCGTGCAGCGCCAGCCTTTCGGCGGGTGGAAGCGCTCATCGGTGGGGCCGGGGGCCAAGGCGGGAGGTCCGAACTACCTCATCGGCCTCGGCACCTGGCGCTCGCGGCCACGGGGCAAGTCATCGAGCACGCTGCACCTGCGTGGGCTGGACGTGCGCATCGCGGCCCTCATCGAGGCGGCGCAGCCGTCGCTCGACTTCGATGGCTTCGAGTGGCTGCGCCAGTCGGCACTCGCCGACGCCGTCGCGTGGGATCGCGAGTTCGGTCAGGTGCGCGACGTGTCGCAGCTCGGCGTCGAGCGCAACCTGTTCCGCTACCGGCCCGTGCCCGTCGCGGTGCGAGCCACGGGAGACGCGCCTCTGCACGAGGTTCTGCGGGTCGTACTCGCCGGGATCCGCTCCGGCGCCGAGTTCATGCTCTCCGTGCCGGCAGGGCTGCCGGCCGGCATCCGAGGCGAGCTGGGTGACCTCGGCGTCGCGGTCGCCGTCGAGAGCGACACCGAGTGGATCGAGCGGATGCTGCACCGCGGCGACATCGTCGCGGATGGCGTCTCGGCGCCCGCCGTCGAGGAGAGGGTGCGTCTCGTCGGCGGCCGCGAGTCGGCGACCGCGCTGCACCGAACCCTCGCGGAGGCGCTGGACGGCGACCCCGACCTCGCGGTGTACGACGGCGAGGTCACCTCTGCCGGGCGGTTGGAGCTTCTGCCCTTCGTGCACGAGCAGGCCATCTCGATCACCGCGCACCGCTTCGGGAATCCCGACGACTGGAGCTCTGACGTCATCTGAGGCCCGATGTCATTGTAAAAAATTCTTGACATCATGATTCGGGCGGCCGTACTCTCCGTGTAAAGAATTTTTTACACGGAGGTGTGTGATGGTCTATCAGGAGCGTGTCGCGTGGGCGGGGCTCATCGGCACCGTCGTCTCGGTCTCCCTCTACCTCTTCCTGCTCTGGGGCTTCCGGGCGACACCCGTCGAGCAGACCGACTGGCTCTGGCCCATGCTGTGGGCGATCGGCGTCGGAATCGGGCTGAGCATCGTCATCAGCATCGTGTGGGGGATCATCGCCGGTCGCAAGGACCTCGCTGCGGCAACCGCGACTGACATCCGCGACCGCGACATCACCCGCATGGGCGGGCGCGTCGAGCACAGCTTCCTCGTCATCGCCGGTGTAGCCGTCATCTCGCTGTGCGCCTTCCGCAGCGATCCGTTCTGGATCGCTCAGACGATGTACGCGGGATTCGCCGTCTCGGCGTTCATCGGCGGCATCGCCCGCGTGATCGCCTACCGACGCGGGCTCGTGTGATGGTCAAGCCGACCCTTGTCACCAACACGATCCGGGCGCAGCGGGAGGAGGCCGGGATGACACAGGCTGACCTCGCCGCGCGCATCGGCGTCACCAGGCAGACCCTCATCGCCATCGAGCAGGGGCGCTACTCGCCGACTCTCGAGCTCGCGTTCCAGATCGCCCGCGCCTTCGGCGTCGGCATCGACGATCTCTTCCAGTACCCGGAGGCATGACATGACCGAATCGATGCGCGCGTGGGAGCAGACCGAATACGGCCCGGCGTCTGGCGTCCGTCTCGCCGAGCGCCCCATCCCCGGGCCCGGCAGCGGTGAGGTGCTGCTGCGCGTGCGGGCCACCGCGCTCAACGCCGGCGACGTGCGGATCATGCTCGGCGACCCTCTGCTGGTGCGGCCCGTGTTCGGCATCCGCCGTCCGCGCGATCCCGTTCGCGGCATGGACGTCGCAGGAACGGTCATCGCGAAGGGAGCGGACGTGGACGGCGTGGACATCGGCGACGAGGTCGTCGTCGAGCTGCCGGGCGGGGGAGGGCTCGCCGAGTACGCCGTCGCTCCCGCCGCGCGGCTCGCGCAGCGGCCTCAGAACGTGTCTCCGACGGATGCGGCGACCCTCCCCATCGCGGCGGGCACGGCCTGGCAGGCTCTCGAGGCGGCGGGGACCGACGACGGGCATCGCGTGCTGATCCTCGGTGCCTCGGGCGGTGTCGGCACCTTCGCGGTGCAGCTCGCCGCGCTGCGAGGAGCGCAGGTGGACGCCACGTGCAGCACGCGCAACCGCGCCGTGATCGAAGGCCTCGGCGCGACCGCGATCGACCGCGGCATCCCACCGGCGTGGCTGCCCGCCGACACCTACGACGCCGTGATCGAGATCGCGAGCGGGGCGCCGCTGCGCGACCTGCGGCGCCTGGTGCACGAGGGCGGATCGGTCGTGCTCGTCGGAGGCGACGGCGGTCGAGTGCTCGGACCCGTGCCCCGGATGCTGAGGGCTGCGCTGCTCTCGATCGGATCGCGCCGTCGCATCCGGTCTCTCGCCGCCAAGGCCGAGCCGGAGATCCTCGCGCGACTGCTCGAGCTCGTCGCTGACGGGCGGGTGAACCCGCTGATCGAGCGTGAGTACGCATTCGAGGACGCCGGCGACGCCATCGCCCACGTCGCAGGTGGGCACACGGTGGGCAAGGTCGTCGTGCGCGTCTCGGAGTGACGTGCCGCGCCTCTCCGTGGCGGATCGAGTGCGTGCCGTCATGTGGAAAACGATTGCCCGACCGCTGCGCCCCGTGATTGGATCGAAGCTCCGGGTGCAGACCGGAGCACTGACATATGCGGCTTCCGGCGCACCACATCGGTTCGAAGGAGAACTCCCCATGAAAAGCACTCCATTCCGATCGACCGCCCGTCTGAGCACGAAGGTCGGCTGCGCGCTGGCCGGCTCGGTTCTGGTTCTGGCGATGAGCGCATCCCCTGCGCTCGCCGTCGGCGAGGGCCCGAACTACAACGGGAATGAGACGATCAACACGTCTATCCTGCACACCTACGACTCGATGGTCAGCGAGCTCAAGGCCCAGGACGCCAAGCAGTCCGCCCTCGAGCTCGAGGTCATCGGCCAGTCGGTGAAGGGCCGCGACCTGTACCTGGCGAAGTACCTGTCCGACCCGGCCAACCCCACGATCCTGTTCCTCACCCAGCAGCACGGCAACGAGCAGCTCACCACGGAGGGCGCGCTCGAGGTCATCAAGCACCTGGGCACCGGGCGCATGAAGGGCGTACTCGAGAACATCAACATCCTCGTGCTGCCGATGCTCAATCCCGACGGGGCCATGGGCGACGTCGACTTCCCGCTCGACGACTACCTCGCAGCCGGCGACCGCCACCTGACCAGGTACAACGCGAACAACGTCGACATCAACCGCGACCACGTGGCCAAGACGCAGCCTGAGATCCAGGCGCTGCACGGCAGCGTGCTGACGAAGTACGACATCGACTACATGATCGACCTGCACCACCAGGGCACGCAGTCGCGCATCGACGGCAAGCTCGTGTCGGGCTCGATCCTGTATCCGACGACTCCAGACGTCGCCCCGGATGTGCTCGAAGGATCGAAGCGCCTCGGCGCCATCGTCTACCAGAACGTCGACGCGACGGGCTGGGGCCACCTCGGCAAGTACGTCGGCGGCACCGCCAACACGATCGCCCGCAACGGCATCGCGGCCGAGTACGGCATCTCCACCCTGCTGTTCGAGATGCGCGGCATGAGCGACCATGAGAACGCCGGCGCGGTGCTCGGGCAGAAGTCGAACGGGTACCTGCGCCAGCAGACCGTCCTCACCCTCGAGAGCACGATCCGAGCCGTCGCCGACGGCTCGATCGACACCGCGGACATCTCGTTCTGGGACACGCTGTCCGAGCAGCGCTCGGGTCCCGCCGAGGACGAGTGATCGGATGACGAGGCGGGCCCCGGCGCACACACCCCGTGCGCGCCGGGGCCCGTCGGCATCCGGATGCCCTCGGCGCCGTCCGCCCGGATCATCGGGGCGCTCGGGTGGCGATCCGGGCATCCGGATGCGAAAATGTCAGAGGCGTGCCTGTGTCGCATCTTCCCCGCGGTCCGCATCGGAGCGGCGGGTCGAACTTCCGTCAGGCCCCTGGACAGCGTCCGCCGCACCTTCTCGAGGAGCACCCATGTCCACGCCTGAGACCGCATCGGCAGTCGCCGACGCGACCCGCACCGCCCACCATCGCCGCTACCTGATGTGCCGACCAGAGCACTTCACGGTCAGCTACAAGATCAACCCGTGGATGGAGCCGGCCAAGCCGACCGACACGGCCAAGGCCGTCGCTCAGTGGCAGAAGCTGCACGACCTCTACCTCGAGCTCGGTCACGAGGTCGAGCTCATCGAACCGCTCGCGGGCTACCCCGACATGGTCTACACCGCCAACGGCGGGTTCGTCATCGGCGGCCGCGCCTACGTGCCCGAGTTCTACTTCGAGCAGCGCCGGGGCGAGTCCCCCGCATTCGCGGAGTGGTTCCGGGCCAACGGCTTCGACACCGTCATGCCGCAGGAGGTCAACGAGGGCGAAGGCGACTTCCTGCTCGTCGGCGATGTGATCCTGGCCGGCACCGGTTTCCGATCCGCCGGCGACAGCCACCGCGAGGTGGGCGATGTCTTCGGCCGTGAGGTCGTCACCCTCAACCTCGTCGACCCGCGCTTCTACCACCTCGACACCGCCCTCACGGTGCTCGACCCTGTGCAGGGCGTCGAGAACGGCGGACCTGAGCGAGCCAACATCGCCTACCTTCCCGGCGCGTTCGACGACGCCAGCCGTGCCATCCTCGAAGAGCGCTTCCCCGACGCGATCCTCGTCAGCGACGAGGACGGCGCCGTGTTCGGGCTGAACTCGGCGAGCGACGGCTACAACGTGATCATCTCGCCGCGCGCGAAGGGCTTCGAGAAGCAGCTGCGCGAGCGCGGCTACAACCCGATCACCGTCGACCTCTCCGAGCTGCTGCTCGGCGGCGGCGGGATCAAGTGCTGCACGCTCGAGCTCCGCGGAGCATGATGTCGACCGCGGCGCAGGGATCCTCCGCCGAGCCTCACGTCGCCGAGAACTACCACCCGCTGCCCGTGGTCCTCGCCGAGGGCGAGGGCGTGTGGGTGACGGATGCCGACGGCAAGCGCTACCTCGACCTTCTGGCCGCGTACTCGGCGGTGAACTTCGGCCACCGGCATCCGGCGATCGTCGACGCGCTCGTCACGCAGCTCGGCCGGATCACGCTCACCAGCCGCGCGTTCATGAACGACCAGCTGGAGCCCTTCGCCGCAGCGCTCGCGACGCTGTGCGGCAAAGAGCTCGTGCTGCCGATGAACACCGGCGCCGAGGCCGTCGAGACGGGCATCAAGGTCGCCCGCGCCTGGGGCTACCGGGTCAAGGGAATCGCCGAGGGCAGGGCTCGCATCATCGTCGCGGCCGGCAACTTCCACGGTCGCACGACGACGATCGTCAGCTTCAGCGACGATCCCGAGGCGCGCGACGACTTCGGTCCGTACACCCCCGGCTTCGACACCGTGCCGTACGGAGACGCGGATGCGATCGCCGCGGCTATCACCGACGACACCGCCGCGGTGCTGATCGAGCCGATCCAGGGCGAGGGCGGGGTCATCATCCCGCCCGAGGGGTACCTGCGCCGCGTGCGCGAGATCTGCGACGAGAAGAACGTGCTGTTCGTCGCCGACGAGATCCAGTCGGGCCTGGGCAGGGTCGGCGAGACCTTCGCGTGCGATCGCGAGGGTGTCGTGCCCGACCTGTACCTGCTCGGCAAGGCGCTCGGCGGGGGCATCCTGCCTGTCTCGGCCGTCGTCGGCGACCGTGACGTGCTCGGTGTGATCCGCCCGGGTGAGCACGGCTCGACGTTCGGCGGCAACCCTCTCGCCGCCGCCGTCGGCACGAAGGTCGTCGAGATGCTCTCGACCGGCGAGTTCCAGGAGCGCGCGCGTCAGCTGGGCGCGCACCTGTCGTCGGCGCTAGAACCGCTCATCGGCTATGGGGTCACCGCGGTGCGCATCGCCGGCCTGTGGGCGGGTGTCGACATCGATCCCTCGTACGGCACAGGACGCGAGACGGCCGAGCGGCTCCGCGAGCGCGGCGTGCTCGTCAAGGACACGCACGGTCAGACGATCCGCATCGCCCCGCCGCTGGTGATCCGCGCGACCGAGCTCGACTGGGCCGTAGAGCAGCTGCGCCTCGTGCTCGAGTCCTAACCCCGCCCCGCCGCCCGCCGCCCGCTTGCCCGCTTCCCGCGAGACGTACCTTCCCGCACGAGACAGAGCCTCCGACGGCCCGTCTCGTGCTCGAATGTACGTCTCGCGGTGGTGGCGCACCCGTCAGGTGACGGTGACCGAGATCGTGTGCCAGCCGGTCGCCCCCTCGGGGGCGGGAGGGGCGATGGCGTCGGTCTGCGCTGCGCCGTCGGCGCCGAGCGCACGGCAGCGGATGCGGTGATCGCCTGATTGCGCCCGCCAGGGCAGGCGCCACTGCACCCAGGTGTCGTCGGAGAGGGCGGATGCCAGCTCGGCGCGCTCCCACGGGCCGTCGTCGACCTGCACCTCGACCCCCGAGATGCCGGTTCCCGGCTGCCAGGCCACGCCCGCGATCACCGAGTCGCCCGCATCGAGGCCGCTTCGTGCGCGTGGCACGTCGATCCGGGACTGCAGCTTGATCGGGCCCTTCGCCGACCAGCCGCGGTCGGTCCAGTACGCGCGAGCACGATCGAAGCGGGTCACCTCGAGCTCGGTCACCCACTTCGTCGCCGACACGTAGCCGTACAGCCCGGGCACGACCATGCGCACGGGGAAGCCGTGTGCGAGCGGCAGCGGCTCGCCGTTCATGCCGATCGTGAGCAGGGCGTCGCGGTCGTCGGTCAGCGCCTCCAGCGGGGTGCCCGCGGTGAAGCCGTCGGCCGAGGTCGAGAGCACCATGTCGGCGTCGGCGTGGGGGACCGCGCGCGCGAGCAGCTCGCGGATCGGGTAGCCGAGCCACACGGCGTTGCCGACCAGATCGCCGCCCACGGGATTCGAGACGCACGACAGCGTCACGGCACGCTCGGTGAGCGGCAGCGAGAGCAGCTCGTCCCACGTGAGCGTGACCTCCTTCTCGACCATCCCGTGGATGCGCAGCCGCCACTCGGCGGGATCGACGGTCGGCATGATGAGCGCCGTGTCGATGCGGTAGAAGTCGCGGTTCGGCGTGATCAGCGGCGGCAGCCCCGCGACGTCGAACTGGGCGCCGGGCGGCATGGCGGGTGCAGGAGAGGCCGCGCCGGGCAGCCGCAGTGCGTCTCGGGCGACGGTCACTGCCGCAGAGCCTGCCTTGGTGAGCGCGCCCGCCGCAGCCAGGGCGATGCCGACGAGGGTCGTGCCGCCGGCCCAGGCGAGGAAGGTGCGACGTGAGGGGGAAGAGGCGGATACGGGGGCAGATGCGGATGCCGTGGCAGATCCGGATGCCGTGGTCGGCGCGTTCGCCCTGTCATGCCCGGATGCCGTGGCAGATCCGGACGCCGTGGTCGGCGCGTTCTCAGCGGTCGGCCTCTCGGTGTTCGCCGGTCGGGTGCGCGCCGGTGGGGTCTGCGGGTCGGGTGCCTGCGCCGTGGCTGCGGCCGCGCCGTTCGCAGGCGCGGATGCCGCGCGTGCGAACGGAGCGCTGCGCACCAGCATCCGGAGCGCCGTCGCGGCGGTCGCCCCGGCGACGGCCGATGGCAGCCACGCCGGCGATCCGGCATCCGCTCTGGTGAGCGCGAGCACGCCGACGGCCACGCCGACCACGGCCAGCGCGATCACACCGGCGCGGGGCCGTCGCACCTCGACGATGCCGGCCACGGCGGCCAGCGCGAGCAGCACGATCGAGATGCCGACGAGCAGCGCTGCCTTGTCTGCGGTGCCGAACCAGGCGATCGCGGTGTCCTTCGCCCATGTCGGCGCGGCGTCGATCAGCGCCCCGCCGACCACGGCGAAGGGACTGGCCGAGGGGGCGAACAGTGCGGCGAGCAGCTCGCCGGCACCCGCGCCGAGCACCGCCGCGGCGATGCCTGCCGCTGCCGCGACGCCGCGCCGCCGGAGTGAGCCCTCCATGCCTCAAGGCTACGCGCGCTGGGCGACCCGGCCCCCGCGAGACGTACATTCCAGCACGAGACAGCGCTGGGGGACACAAGTCTCGTGCCAGAGCGTACGTCTCGCGGGCGGAGAGCGTCAGTCCTTCAGGAACGGGCCGGTGTCCTGCGGGCGCACATCCGGATCGTCGAGTCCCGCCAGTTCGTCTTCGGCGATCAGCTCGTCGACGTCGAGGGTCGACGGGGTGGAGTCGACATGGCTCTCGGCCGACAGCGCCCCCGGCGTCACCCGCGCGGGGTCGGCTGGGGCGACCTGCAGGCCGAACGTGCGCTGCAGCCGGCGCATCCAGCGCGGCTGTGCGCCGAACACGCCCGTCGCGTCGTGCGCCTCGACCTCCAGCCCGTAGTAGTCGCCGATCTTGTCGATGAACTGCGCGCGCTCGGCCTTCGCATACGCCCGGCGCTCGCGGCTGAAGGCGACGACCGTCGACCAGCACATCAGCAGCATGACCACGCTGAACGGCAGCGCGATCGTGATGGCAGCGGTCTGCAGAGCGTTGAGACCGCCCGAGAGCAGCAGGGCGATGGCGAGCAATGCGGTGACCGCGACGAAGAACGTGCGGATCCAGCGCTTCGGCTCCGGCTTGCCGCCCGTGGCGATCATGCCCATCACCAGCGCGCCCGAGTCGGCAGAGGTGATGAAGAAGATCGCGAGCAGCAGGATCGCGCCGACGCTGACGATCGTCGAGCCCGGCACGTGCTGCAGCAGTGCGAAGAGCGCGCCCTGCAGGTCGACCTCGCCCTCGGGGCCGGTCAGCGTGCCGGGTTCTGCCAGCTCGAGCGCCAGCGCCGAGCCGCCGAGCACAGCGAACCACAGGATGCCCAGCAGCGTCGGCACGAGGATCACTCCGACGACGAACTCGCGCACCGTGCGGCCCTTCGACACGCGCGCGATGAAGATCCCGACGAAGGGCGCCCACGAGATCCACCAGCCCCAGTAGAACGAGGTCCACGACGCCTGCCACTGCTCGCCCTCCGCGCCCTGGAAGGCGCTGACGTTGAACGAGAGCCCGACGAAGTTCTGGATGTAGTAGCCGATCGACTGCACGAAATCGCGCAGCAGGAACTCCGTCGGCCCCACGGCGAGCAGATAGACGACCAGCAGGCCGGCGAGCACGAGGTTGGCGTTCGACAGCCACTTCATGCCCTTGGTGACGCCCGAGAGCACCGACATCAGAACGAACACCGAGATGATGAGGATCAGCACGACCTGGGTGATCTCGTCGGGGTCTGCGATACCCGCCGCGTGCAGCCCAGAGCTCATCTGCAGCACGCCGAGGCCCAGCGAGGTCGCCACGCCGAACAGGGTGCCGACGAGCGCGATCACATCGATCGCGTGGCCCCAGCCGCCCTCGACCTTCTTCCCGAGCAGGGGCTCGAGGGTCCATCGGATCGAGATCGGGCGCCTGCGCCGGTGGATGGCATACGCGAGGGCCAGGCCGATGATCACGTAGATCGACCAGGCGTGCACGCCCCAGTGCAGGTACGTCTGGCCGAGAGCCGCCTGTGCCAGCTGCGCCGGGGTGCCGTCGACCCCTGGGCGCGGGTCGGTGAAGTGCGAGAGCGGCTCGCTGACGCCGTAGAACACCAGGCCGATGCCCATGCCCGCCGCGAACAGCAGCGAGAACCAGCTCATCAGCGAGAACTCCGGCTCCTCATCGTCTCGTCCGAGCTTGATGTCGCCGAAGCGGCTGAACCCGAGGAACAGGCAGAACGCGACGAAGAACGCGGCGATCAGCACGTAGTACCAGTTGAAGGCGTTGACGATGCTGGTCTGCACGGCCTGGAACGCCGTCTCGGCGACGCCGGGCAGCAGCAGCGCGAACAGCGCGAACACCACGACGATCACGGCCGCGGGCCAGAAGACCCACGTGAGCACCTGCGGCTCGCGCCGGGATGACCCTGAATCCCCCTCCTGCACCGCGGTGGCGTTCGGATCGGATCCGTCTCTGTTTCCGCTCATGTCCCCCACGGTACCCAGGTGCGGCGGTGTCACGCGGGACTGTCGTCGGGATCGAGCGACTTCAGCGCGTCGCGCTCGACGGCGGTGTCGGCCGTCAGCTGGTCCTCGGTGTTCTCGTCGCCGCCCAGGGGTGCGTCGCCCTTCCCGGGCGGGGGAGACATCGGGCGGGCTTCGTCGTCGGGCGCAGGGGGCGCCTGCCTGGACTCCTGCTGGCGCGGCATGCCGCTTCCGAGCGGGTCGTGACCGGGAACGTGCGGATGCTGGCCGTCGGGTGAGCCGTACTTCGGAGTGCGCTCTTGCTCGTTCATCCCGCGACGGTAGGCGTCGGGGGCGACCGGCTCACACCCCCTTGACAGTGCGCGGATGGCAGAGGAGCAGCACCAGGGCGACGGTGAAGGATGCCAGCATCGTCGCCGACATGATCGTCGCCGACACCCCGAGCATCGACACGAGTGGAGGCACGAAGGCACCGAGCAGCATCATGAGCGTGCCCAGCACCGCCGAGGCCGACCCCGCGCTGTGCCGGATCCGGCCCAGCGCGATGGCGGTGAGCGAGGGGTTGTTCACCCCGTGCATCGACATGGCGACGAAGAGGGGCACGAGCACCCACGCCACGGGCGAACCGAGCATCCCGGCCAGCGTCATCGCGATCGACGCCGCGATGGCCGCGCTCAGCGTCCAGCTCACCAGGCGCAGGCCCGCGACCCGGCCGGCGAGGCGCCGGTTCAGCTGCGCCACCGCCATGATGCCGACGGAGTTCACCGCGAAGACGAGTGCGAACTCCTGTGCGCTGAGACCGAACTGCTCCTGCAGCACGAACGGCGACAGCTGCAGGTAGGTGAACAGGGCGATCGATGCGAAGCCGAGGGTGATCGCCGTGAGCATGAACCCGCGGTTCGCGACGGCCGAGCCGATGCCGCGCAGGTCGCTGACGATGCCGCCAGTCGTGCGGGAGGTGCCGTCGAGCGTCTCGGGAACGGACGATGCGGCCACGATCAGCAGCAGCAGGCCGATCACGGCCAGGGCGATGAAGACGCCGCGCCAGTCCGACACCGTGGCCACCGCGCCGCCGACCAGCGGCGCGAGCACGGGAGCCACCCCCATCACGGCGGCGAGGGTCGAATACGCGGCGATGGCCTCCGCACCCGAGAACACGTCGTGCACGACCGCTCTCGAGATGACCATCCCGGCGGCGCCGCACAGGCCCTGCAGGATGCGGATCGCGATGAGCGACTCGATGGTCGGCGCGAGCGCGCAGAGCACCGACGTGACCGCGAAGCCCGAGATGGCCAGGATCAGGGGCATCCGGCGGCCGAAGCGATCGCTGATCGGTCCCCAGAGCAGCTGCCCGAGCGCGAGGCCGATCATGCATGCGCTCATGGTGAACTGCGTGAGCGACTCGGAGGCGCCCAGGTCTGCGCCGAGCTGGGGCAGCGACGGCAGGTAGACGTCGAGCGAGATGGGTCCGAAGGCCGTGAGCGCGCCGAGCGCGAGCATCAGCCGGCGCTGGTGCCGCGCCACCCTCAGTCCTTGTCGTCTCGGGGCTCGACGAGCCTGATCGGGGTGGTCGCCGTCGTCCGGTCGTCGAACGAGGCGGGGTCCATGGCCCGGATGACCGACAGCGGGCGGGTCTCGTCGAGCGTGAGCTGGAAGCGCCGGCCGTCGCGGCGGTGCAGCCGGCCCGACCAGAGCATCCATCCGATGCCGATACCGAACGCGAGGATGCCCGCGATGCCGCCGACGGCGATGGAGGTGCGCGCCGAGAAGGCGTCGACGATCCATCCGGCGATCGGAGCGCCGATCGGGGTCGATCCCATGATGACCGCCATGTACAGCGCCAGGACGCGCCCTCGCACCGCGGCGTCGGTCGTCGTCTGCACGTACCCGTTGGCGGTGGTGAGCATCGACACGATCGTGAAGCCGACGAACATGAGCGTCGCGCCGTACGACCAGTAGGTCGGCATGACGGCGGAGATGAGGGATGCCACGCCGAACCCTCCTGCCGCGATCACCAGCACCCGCACCCGGGCGCGCTCGCGCCGCGCTGCGAGCAGGGCTCCCGTCAGCGAGCCGATCGCGAGCACCGAGCTGAGCACGCCGTAGCCGTCGGCATCGCGTCCGAACTCGAGCGCCATGGTGGAGGCGAAGATGGGGAAGTTCATGCCGAACGCGCCGATGAGGAACACCATCACGAACACGACCAGCAGATCGGGGCGGCCCCAGACGTACCGGAAGCCCTCGCCCAGTCCGCCGCCGCGCCTGTTCTTCACCCGGGGTGTGAGCTCGTTCACCCTGATCAGCATGAGGGCGACGATCATCGCGAGGAAGGTGACCGCGTTGGCCACGAACACCCACCCCGACCCGAGCAGCACGATGAGGATGCCGCCGATGGCCGGTCCGACGAGACGGGCCATGTTGAAGGCGGCGGAGTTGAGGGCCACGGCGTTGGAGGTGTCCTCGAGGCTGACCATGTCTGAGACGAACGCCTGCCTCGCCGGGGCGTCGAAGGCGTTGGCGACGCCGAACGCGGCCGCGAAGACGAACATGAGCGGCAGGGTCATCACACCGGTCAGCAGCAGAGCCGCCACGCCGATCGCGAGCAGCATGAGCGCGGCCTGGGTGCACAGCAGCACGCGACGGCGATCGAAGCGGTCGGCCACCCAGCCGGTCAGGCTCACGAGCACGAGGGGAGGGGCGAACTGCAGCGCCATGGTGATGCCCATCGCCGTGGCGTCGTTGTCGGTGAGCTCGGTGAGCACCACCCAGTCCTGGGCGGTGGCCTGCATCCAGCCGCCGACGTTCGAGATCACGCCCCCGAGGAACCAGGTGCGGTAGTTGAAGCTGCGGAACGAGCGGAACATGCCCGACGAGTTCGTGCTCATGCGTCGGCCATCCTCTTCAGCAGCGCCGATGCGGCGTGCAGCACGGCGAGCTCGTCGTCGTCGAAGTGCTGGGCGTCGATGAGATCGGCCAGCAGGCGGTTGCGCCGGCGGATCGTCTCGATCACGACGCTCTCGCCCTGCGGGGTGATCTCGACGTAGACGCGGCGCCGGTCGTCGTCATCGGGAACCCGCACGACGAGGCCGAGGTCGGCGAGTCCGTTGACCGTCGCGCTCATCGTCGGGGCGGTCACGTGCTCGTGCTCGGCGAGTGCGGACAGCGTGCGACGTCCGTGGACGCGCAGAGCGCCGAGGGCGGCCAGCTGCGCGTCGCTCATCGCGTCGAGGGCGCGCGCGGATCGCAGACGCCTGGTGAGGCGGAAGAGGGCGTAACGCAGCTCGGCGGCGGAGTCGTCGTGTTCGTCGGAGTCGGCAGTCATTACTTAGATAGTCTAACTAATGTTCTGCCTTCGAGGGTGCGTGAAAATACTGCCCGCACATCTGTCGCCGAGCCGGAACGAATGCGAAAATAATTCTCATGCCCATCGATCTCGAGGTCGCCGTCCAGAACTGCGCCGGCGTGCGCATCGCCCGGGAGATCGGCGCCGCTCGCGTCGAGCTGACGCAGGCACTCGCGCTCGGAGGTCTCACCCCGTCGCGCGCGACGATCGAGCTCGCGCTCGAGACCGCGGGACACGACGGGCCCGAGGTGCATGTGCTGGTGCGCCCGCGCGCGGGCGATTTCCACTACGACCGAGACGAGTACGAGGCGATGGAGCGCGACGTGCGCCACGCCCTCGCCGCGGGGGCCCACGGGGTGGTGATCGGATGCCAGGACGCGACCGGCACGCTCGACCGCGACGGTCTCGCCCGGCTGCGCGACGCGGCCGCGGGCGCTGCCGTCACCCTGCACCGCGTGATCGACACCACCCCCGACCCCCTCGCAGCCCTGCACCTCGCCCGCGAGCTCGGTCTGAGCCGCGTGCTCAGCTCGGGAGGCGCCTCCCGGGCTCTCGACGGTCTCGACGTGCTGCGCGCTCTCGTGCGCGAGGCGGCGGGGGAGATCGAGGTGATGGCCGGCAGCGGCATCAGCGGCGCCGATGTGGTGACCGTCGCGGCCACCGGCGTCGACGCCGTGCACTTCTCGGCCAAGCGCACCGTCACCGCCGACGGCGGCGTGCGGCTGGGGTCGGCCGATGAGGGAGTGGGCGGGCACGAGGTCACCGACCTCGCCGCCGCCCGTTCGATCGTCGACGCGCTCGCCGGTGCTCAGGCGGCGTGAGGTCGATGGCGGTGCCCGAGCGGCTCGGGCGGCATGCTCCGTAGACTCTGACGCATGGCCGCCCCCCGCACTGCTGAGTTCGTCGATGCCCACGGCATCGCCGTCGTCTACGACGTGCACGAGGCCGCAGGCCCCGCCAGGGGAGTCGTGCAGCTGCTGCACGGCGTCGGCGAGCACGCCGGACGCTATGTCCGCACCATCGAGGCATTGACCGGTGCCGGGTTCCACGTCTACGCCGACGATCATCGAGGACACGGCAGAACGGGCATCCGCCAGCACGGCGGACCGGCGAAGCTCGGGCGTCTCGGCCCCGGTGGACTGCGTGCCGCGGTCGACGCGTGCTGGCAGCTCACCGAGATCATCCGGTCGGAGCATCCCGACCTGCCGCTGGTGCTGCTCGGTCACTCGTGGGGCTCATTCCTGTCGCAGAAGCTGCTGAACATGCATCCGGAGGCGTACGACGCCGTCGTGCTCACGGGATCCGCGCTGCTCACCCCTGCCGACCTGAACCCGCGTCCGCTGAACGCGCACTGGCGCGGCCCCGACGCCACCGGGCTCGAGTGGCTCTCGCGCGACGAGACGGTCTGGGCGGCGTTCCGCGACGACCCGCTGACGACCGAGGTGCCGCTGCTCAGACTCTTCGGCCCGATCGAGGCCGCACGGCTGTACGGCCTGCCGAAGAAGGACCTCGGCCACGAGATCCCGATACTGCTGATGGTCGGCCGCGACGACCCGGTCGGCGGTCCGCGCAGCGTGCACAAGCTCGCCGCTGCCTACCGCAGCCGCTCCGGCCTCTCCGACGTGACCACCCTCGTCTACCCCGACGCGCGTCACGAGCTGTTCAACGAGCTGCAGCAGGACGACGTGCGCGCCGACCTGCTCGCCTGGCTCGACGCCCGCATCCCGGCGCAGCGCTGAGGTGGCGGATCTTCTGCATTGGCTGATCGACGCGTTCGACGCGCAGATCGTCATCGGCTCGTCCGCGCTGCTCGTGCGCGAAGTCGTCGGCAACGTGTTCGGGCTCGCCAGCGCACTCGGCGCGATGCGCAGACGGCTGTGGGCATGGCCGGTCGGCATCGTCGGCAACCTGCTTCTGCTCACGGTCTTCCTCGGCAGTCTGCTCGGCACCGAGCACACAGCGAACCTGCTCGGCCAGGCCGGACGGCAGGTGATGTTCATCGCCGTCTCGATCTACGGCTGGGCGCGCTGGCGTCGGGCACGCGACGGCGAGGGGCACGCGGTCACCCCGCGCTGGGCGTCGGGACGCACCCGGGTGCTGCTGATCGGTGCGCTGCTGGTGGGCACGGCGGCGCTCACGCCGCTGTTCCGGATGCTCGGCTCGTACGAGCCGGTGTGGAGTGACGCGTGGACCTTCGTCGGATCGCTGCTCGCCACCTGGGCGATGGCGAAGGGCTGGGTCGAGTTCTGGCTGATCTGGGTGGCGGTGGATGCGGTGGGCGTGCCGCTGCTGTTCTCTGCCGGCTACTACGCCACCGCCTTCATGTACCTCTTCTACGGGGTGTTCACCATCGTCGGCTTCTTCGTGTGGATGCGCGCCTCGCGCGGCGCCAAGCCGCGCATCGACACCGACCTGCCCGACCCGACCGTGCGCGGCGGGCGCGGTTAAGCTGTACGGGTGCATGGTGAGTACAAGGTTCCAGGGGGAAAGCTCGTCGTCGTCGACCTCGAGGTCGAAGACGGTCTGATCCGCGACTTCCGTCTCGCGGGCGACTTCTTCCTCGAGCCCGACACGGCCCTGGAGGCGATCAACGCCGCGGTGGAGGGGATGCCGATCGAGGCGGACGTCGCCACGATCGCCGCCGCCGTGCGCGCAGCTCTTCCCGACGGCGCTCAGCTGCTCGGCTTCTCACCCGAGGCGGTGGGGACCGTGGTGCGCCGCGCACTGGTGACCGCGCCGGGGTGGCGCGACTTCGACTGGGAGATCGTGCACGAGAAGGCCGTCTCGCCGCGCATGAACCTCGCGCTCGACGAGGTGCTCACCTCGCGGGTGGGCGAGGGCCGCCGTCGCCCGACTCTGCGCATCTGGGAGTGGGACGAGTCGGCCGTCGTGATCGGGTCGTTCCAGTCGTACCGCAACGAGGTCGACCCAGAGGGGGCCGCGCGGCACGGCTTCGACGTGGTGCGCCGGATCTCGGGCGGCGGGGCCATGATGATGGCAGCCGGGCAGATCATCACCTACTCGCTGTACGTGCCCGCATCGCTCGTGCAGGGCATGACCTTCGCCGACTCGTACGCCTTCCTCGACGACTGGGTGCTGCACGCGCTGCGCTCGGTCGGGATCGAGGCCACGTACCAGCCGCTGAACGACATCGCCTCGCCCACGGGCAAGATCGGCGGCGCCGCGCAGAAGCGTCTCGCGAACGGAGGTGTGCTGCACCACGCGACCATCTCGTACGACATCGACGGTCAGACGATGACCGAGGTGCTGCGCATCGGCCGTGAGAAGCTCAGCGACAAGGGCACCGTCTCCGCGGCCAAGCGGGTCGACCCGCTGCGCACGCAGACCGGCATGGAGAGAGCCGAGATCATCGAGCGCTTCAAGGCCACGTTCCGCGCGCTGACGGGCGCCGAGGACGGCGCGATCACGCCAGACGAGTACGCCGACGCCGAGGCACTCGTCGAGTCGAAGTTCGCGACCGACGCGTGGCTGCACCGCGTTCCGTGACCGTGACGGCTCCGGAGGGCGAGCGCTCCGAGCGGAGAAGTGCGCCTGCCGCGGATCGATCCGCGGATTCGGTCCGCGCGAAGCGCACATCCCCGCGTGAAACGCCCGCGCCGGCGGGTGCGGTCGAGATCATCGAGGGGGACAATCTTGCGGCGGCGGCGTCGCTGGCATCCGGATCCTTCACCCTGGTCTACCTCGACCCGCCCTTCAACACCGGCCGCACCCGGGACGAGAGGTCGTCACCGCCAGGCGCAGCGCTCTCTCCGATGCGCAGACGCCGGAGGCGGAGCCGCTCGAGGTCGCGAAGGAGATCAGGTACGGCTTCCACGGGCACTCGTATGAGCGGGTGCGGGGGATGCTGCGCACGTTCGACGACCGCTTCGACGACTACGGCGAGTTCCTCATGCCGCGCCTCGAGGAGGCGTGGCGGCTGCTGGCAGACGACGGCACCCTCTACCTGCACCTCGACTACCGCGAGGCGCACTACGCGAAGGTGATGATGGATGCCGTGTTCGGGCGGGACTGCTTCTTGAACGAGCTCATCTGGGCGTACGACTACGGCGCGAAGTCGCGCAGCCGGTGGCCCACCAAGCACGACACGATCCTCGTGTACGCGAAGAATCCCGGCCGGCACGTCTTCAACGCCGACGAGATCGACCGGGAGCCGTACATGGCCCCGGGGCTCGTCACGGCGGAGAAGGCCGCGCGGGGCAAGCTGCCCACCGACGTCTGGTGGCACACGATCGTTCCGACGACCGGGCGCGAGAAGACCGGCTATCCGACGCAGAAGCCCGAGGGCATCCTGCGCCGCATCGTGCAGGCCTCGTCGAGGCCGGGCGACCGGGTGCTCGATCTGTTCGCGGGGTCCGGCACGACCGGGGCGGTCGCATCGGCGCTCGGCCGGGATGCCGTGCTGGTCGACGACAATCCCGAGGCGATCCGCGTCATGCGCGAGCGGATGCCGCACGCCGAGAGCCGGGCCGTCTGAAGCGGCCTTCCTGCCACGTGGCGCGATTCAGCACCGCGCGGCCGGAGGCCACGGCGCCCAGGGGCTCGTGCGGCCGGTGAGGATCGGCGACGCGGCGGCCAGCCGCTCGGCCGGCAGATCTTCGCCGCGCGATCGGCCCGACCGCGATCCGTTCGGGAATGTCGTCTCGGCCTCCACCCATGGCCTTCGTCCGGCGTCGACGCTCTCGCGGTAACGGCCCTCGGCGACCGCCAGCACCTGCTGCTCGAGGTCGTCGGCCTCTGTGGTCCATTCGGAGTCGCACGCCTCGCATCCGCAGACCGGGTAGGGGAAGTCGTGCAGCAGGCCGGCGTGCAGGAGAACGCCGGGATAACCCGTGTACACGAACGTCAGCGCTGCGCACGCCGGGTCGTTCGGCGCGACTCGCACCGCACGG
Source organism: Microbacterium esteraromaticum (assembly GCF_014084045.1). Lineage (NCBI taxonomy): Bacteria > Bacillati > Actinomycetota > Actinomycetes > Micrococcales > Microbacteriaceae > Microbacterium > Microbacterium esteraromaticum. The sequence continues at coordinate 713,952 of NZ_CP043732.1, read as the reverse complement.
ACGACATCGTCGTGGAGGCGGAGCAGGTCGGACGCGAGGTCGATGCCCTCGTGCACCTGCACGTCGTATGCGGTGCGCAGATGGGCGATGAGTGCATCGGCCACCGCGTGCAGGGGAGCGAAGCGCTCGGGGTGCCGATCGACCGAGTAGGCCTCTTCGGGTGGGGAGCCGGGCCATCGTCGGCCGTACTCGATCACCTGGTCGTCGTCGTCGATGAAGACGGGCGACGCGATCGCAGGGCGCACATAGGCGGTCATCCCCTCATCCTCGCCCAGGGCGGCGGGACGGTCCAGGACGCGATGCGGCGCCGCACGCCGAGGTCCGGGCGCGCTGACCGGTATCGTGCGCGACGTGCCCGCCGACGTCAGCGATCGCGGCGGGATGCGGGAGCGGTGGATTCGCGCACGATCAGGGTCGACTCGAGCAGTCCGTGATCCGGGGACGGTCGCCCTTCGAGCGCTGCGAGCAGATCTGTCAGCATGAGCTCGCCGAGTTCGGTGAAGTCCTGCCGGACCGTGGTCAGCGGCGGGCTGAAGTGACGTGATTCCGGCACGTCGTCGAATCCGACGACGCTGATGTCCTCCGGCACTCGCAGACCTCGTTCGTGCAGACCGTGCAGCACGCCGAGCGCCATCTGGTCGTTCGCGACGAAGACGGCGGTCGCGTCGCCGAGGTCGGCATCGCGGGCGTATGCGTACCCCGAGTCGCTGGACCAGTCGCCCTCCGCCGGTGCGACGACAGGCAGCCCGTGTCGAGCGAGCGTCGACTCCCAGGCGGCGGCTCGCGCCTGCGCCACATGCCAGTCCAGCGGGCCTGCCAGATGACGGATGCTGCGGTGACCGAGGCCGATGAGATGCTCCACCGCGCGCTCCGTGCCCTGCGTCTGGTCGTATGCGGCGTTGAGCAGGCCCTCTTGGGGCTCGTCCATCTCGACGATCACGGGGAGGCCGACGGTGTACTTTCGGACCCGGGCGAGAGAGGTCGGGCGCATCGCGATGATGCCGACGGCGTCGACTCCCTGGGTCACGAGCTCCATCACACCGATGTCGAGGGGCCGCTGATCGTCATCATCGATCGACACCGAGGTCACGGCGTATCCGTAGCGGCGCGCCGCCCGCTCGAACGCACGCAGAGTCGTGTTCGGACCGTGGTTGACCTGGCCGTGCAGGAGCACGCCGATCCGCATCGAGCGCTTCGTCACGAGCGCCCGCGCGATGGGGCTTCTCGTGAAGTTGAGCTTCTCGACGGCGTCGAGCACGCGGCGCCGGGTCTCGTCACGCATGTTCGGGTAGCCGTTCAGGGCGCGCGAAACGGTCATGTGAGAAACGCCGGCCAGCGCGGCGACATCGTGCATGCTCGCTCGTGCCGGCGAGGTCGCGGGCACGAGCGGCGCATCGGTCTCGCTTGAATCCATTTTCACTCCCTGATGCATCGTAGGCGCGCGATCCGTCATGCGGCCAGAATGCTTGACTTTCCCCATCGCAATCATGATAGCGTTAACGAAGTCGCAATGATAGCGTTAACGAAGCGAGAATCCGGCGGTTTCCTGGGCCCGGCGCGCGCCTGCGCGAATCGCGACGACATGGCGACAGAGCAGTGCAGGAACGTGATGTCCGTCACGCATTCACCCGATCAATGACGAAGAAGGGAATCAGAATGAGGATCGCAAAGTGGGGAGCCCTCGTCGGCGTCGCGGCAGTGTCGTCGCTGGCGCTGGCCGGATGCTCCAACGCAGATGCCGAGGGAGGGAGCGGTGGCGGCGATGTCACGCTCTCGTTCGCGCAGTGGTGGCAGCCGGAGGCCAACGGCCAGATGGAGAAGCTCGTCGACGAGTTCGAGGAGGCGAACCCCGGCATCAAGATCGAGCTGCAGACCGGTCCGTACGGCGACACCAAGGATCAGCTGGTCGCCGGCGCAGCCAGCGGGACGCTGCCGGATCTGATCGGCCTGGATGGCAACTGGGTCTACGACCTCACCAAGCAGGGCGTGCTCGCAGATCTCGGCGAGGTGTCGGGGGATCCGACCTCATCGACTCGATCGAGGGCGTGGAGGTCGACGGCGGCACGCGCATGCTCAACGTCGTCTACGCGACCTATGTCCTGTTCGCCAACACCGACATCCTCGACGCCGCCGGCGTCGAGGTGCCGACGACGTGGGACGAGTTCGCCGAGGCTGCACGCGCCGTCAAGGCGAGCAACCCCGACGTGTCGCCGCTCGCGCTGCCGCTCTCGCTGGAGTCGCCGGTCGGCATCAAGAACGACGTCCTGTCGTGGTACTGGGCGTCTGAGGGCTCGTTCCGCGACGGTGACGGAGCGGACCTCGAAGACGACGACCTCGCAGAGCTGCTCGACTACTTCGCCGGGCTGAACGAGGAGGGGCTCATCGCCCCGGGGCTGGCGAACATGCTCGAGCAGGACAAGGTCGAATCGTTCGCCAGCGGTCAGACGGCCATGATCGTGTCGGCCACCCCGCACGTCAACGTCATCGGCGAGCGCGACCAGGTCAACTTCACCGTCGGCGCTATCCCGACGAAGGACGGCTTCTCGGGGACGCCTGGGGCCACCTATGCCTCGTGGGGCATCGGCATCGCCGACAGCTCCGATCACAAGGAAGAGGCGTGGAAGTTCGTCGAGTTCCTTCTCGGCGCCGAGCAGAACGGCGCTCTCGCCACCGCCGCCAACATGTTCCCGGCGAATGGGGACGCGTCACCGGACGAGTCGGCCATGGCCGAGAACTCTGTGAAGGCGTTCGAGATCTGGAAGCAGGGCGCTCCCGTCGATGAGTTCCTCGGGCTGCCGGCTGCCGAGCAGCTGCAGCGCACTCTCATCGAGCAGGTGCAGCAGGTCCTCGCCGGTGACGAGGACGCGACCACAGGTCTGAGCAACGCTCAGGTCGAGTGGGACGACATCATCGGGGGCTGACACCGCCCCCGGGGAGGGGAGCGGCGCACGCGGCGCCGCTCCCCTCCCGACCCTGCAAACGTGAATGGAATGTGAGGGCCTCGCATGACCGCGACCGCTGCTCTGATAACGAACGACCCCCGGCGCGCACGGCGCAAGGTCGCCTTCGCAGGCGCCGGCACGCCGTATCTCTTCGTGGCGCCGGCTGTGCTCATCCTCATGTGTCTCATGGGGATCCCGATTCTGCTCGTGATCGTCTACTCGTTCATCGAGCGGGCGGTGACGAATCCCGATTTCACTTTCGTGGGGCTCGCCAACTACACCGAGGTCCTCACCGACCCGAAGTTCCACGACGCGCTTGCCCACACCGTGCTCTTCACCGCCGGATCCGTTCTGGCGCACCTCGTGCTCGGCCTGTTCTTCGCCCTCGTCCTGAACTCGAAGTTCATGCCGGTGGGGCTGCGAACCTCGCTGCGGGCGCTGTTCATCGTGCCGTGGCTCTTCACCATCGCGGCGACCGCCGTGCTGTGGCGCCTGGTGCTGCACCCGAACGGCGTCCTCAACTCGGTGCTGGCCGCGGTCGGGTTCGACGCGCAGGGCATCGAATGGCTCAGCTCGCATGCGCTCGCGCTCCCGACGGTCATCGCCGTGAACATCTGGGCCGGATATCCGCTGTTCATGATCAGCCTCCTCGCAGGGCTGCAGAGCATCAGCCCTGAGCTCTACGAGGCCGCGTCGATCGACAGGGCCGGCAGGGTTCAGCAGTTCTTCCACGTCACGCTTCCGCAGCTGAAGACGACGATCGTCTCGCTGGCGCTGCTCGACGCGATCTGGACCTCCCAGCAGTTCCCCCTCATCTGGCTGCTGACCGGAGGCGGACCGGTGAACGCGACAGAGGTCGCACCCACCTACATCTACAAGCTGGCGTTCTCGCAGTACGAGTTCGCCGAGGCGTCGGCCGCGGCGGTCGTCGTGCTGCTGATCTCGCTGCTGCTCGCGGTGCTGTACGTGCGCTCCAACGCGAAGGCGGTGAGGGAAGGATGACCACGATGATCGAGACCGCCCCGGCAGGCGCCCGCGCTCAGCGTGCAGAGCGGACACGCCGTCGCAAGACGTGGACGATCAGCATCGTCGGCATCGTCCTGGCGATCTTCCCGCTGGCGCCGGTGGTGTGGATGCTGAGCACCGCCTTCAAGCCCAACAACGAGATCTTCGCCAACCCGCCGCGGCTCATCGCCGAGAACCCGACCATCGAGGCCTTCGTCGCCATCCTCACGGATGGCGAGAAGCTTCGGATCTTCGGCAACAGCTATCTGGTGGCCGCGTGCGTCGTGCTCATCACGCTGCTCATCGCCGTGCACGCCGCCTACGCGTTCAGCCGGTTCGAGTTCCGCGGAAAGACGATCATCAACGTCTGCATCATCGCCACGCAGGCCGTCCCGCCGATTACCCTGCTCATCCCGTTCATGGGGCTGATCGTCCTGCTCGGACTCTTCAACAACCTGATCGGCCTCATCCTCGTGTACATCGTGTTCACGCTGCCGTACTGCACGATCATGCTCACGTCGTACTTCAACGGCATCCCGCGCGAGCTCGACGAGTCGGTCAAGGTCGACGGCGGCAACGCGATGACGGCGCTGTGGCGGGTGATTCTGCCGGTGTCCGCGCCTGGACTGGTCTCGGTCGGCGTCTACGCGTTCATCATCGCGTGGAACGAGTACCTGTTCGCGCTGTCGCTGACCAACACCATGGACATGCGCACGGTGCCGATCGGCATCGATCTGCTGATGGGACAGCACTCGTACCAGTGGAACGAGATCATGGCGATGAGCGTGCTCGGCTGCCTGCCCGTGATCGTCGTGTTCACCATCTTCCAGCGCCACTTCGTCGCTGGCCTCGCCGCCGGTGCGGTGAAGGCATGACCCGCGGCCGTGCCGCATCGGAAGGAGCCGCGATGGGCGTCCTGCCCGCGTACGCGGAAGAAGGCGAAGGCGAGCCGCTCGTGCTCGTGATGGGGCTCGGCGCCGACGGCGAGACCTGGAGGCCCCACGTCGACGAGTGGTCGAAGCACTACCGCTGCATCATGATCGACAACAGGGGGATCGGGCGGACGCCCGACGAGGACGGCCCGCACAGCATCGCCCTGCTGGCCGAGGACGTCGCCAGGCTCATGGATCATCTCGGCCTGAGCCGAGCCCGGGTGATCGGCGTGTCCATGGGATCGGCCGTCACGCAGCAGCTCATGCTCAGCCGTCCCGATCTGGTCGGGCGGAGCGTGCTGATCGCGACGTGGTCGCAGGTCACCGCGAGTGTGCGCACGATCTTCGAGGCCCTCGATCGTGCCGCCCGGCACCGCGACCCCGGTCTGCTGCGTCGGATCCTGCACACCGTGACCTGGACTTTCGACTGGACGGACTCGCACCCCGATGAGGCGCGCGCGAAGATCGAGGACCCGGCGCCGATCCCGTTCGAGACGGTGTCCAAGCAGGCGCGCGCGTGCGCATCCTTCGATGTCGCGGACCAGCTCGGCCGGATCGCGATCCCGACGCTGATCACGATCGGCGTCCAGGACCTCATCATCCATCCCGGCCTGTCGCGTCAGACCGCGCAGCTGATACCGGGTGCAGAGGTGATCGAGTACGGGACGGGGCACGTGCATCACTTCGAAGAAGTGCAGAAGTTCAATCACGACGTATTGGAGTGGATCAGATGACCGGTGTCAACATCTCATGCCAGACCTTCAGCTGGCAGATGAGTCTCGAGACCTATCGCGGTCGCATCGGGCACATCGCGTCGATCGCGAAGAAGGCGGGGTTCGCATTCCTCGAGCCGGAGATCGTGCTGCTCGGCGAACTGTCATCGGCAGAGCTCATCCGACGTGAGATTGAGCCTCAGGGCATCCGCATCCCGTCGCTGGTGATCGCGGAGGAATGGGCCGCCTCCGAGGAGTCGGCGGGCGAGCGCGAGCGCACCGACCAGGCCCTGGACCTCGCCGAGGCGCTCGGTGCGACCCAGGTCGTCGTCGTGCAGAAGAGCGACGGGCGTCACGACCTCGCGGAGCGTCAGCGCGGTCTGATGACCTGCTTCGACGCCATCGCCATGCGCGCTGCCGACCGCGGCATCGGCGTGAGCTTCCACCCGAACTCGCTCGACACCTCGCTGTTCATCGATGGGGCCGACTACGACGTGCTCGAGCAGATCCTGCCCGAGAGAGTCGGCTTCGCGCCCGACCTGGGCCATGTGGCGCGCGGAGGAATGGACGTGGTCGAGACCGTCACGCGCTTTCGGGAGCGGATCGTGCACCTGCACGTCAAGGACATGTTCGCGAACGGCGAGTGGGCGCCCACGGGCGAAGGCGTCGTCGACATCGTCGGCGTCTTCCGCCAGCTCTCCGAAACGGGGTTCGCCGGCTGGGCTGCGTTCGAGGACGAATCGGCTCTTGCGGAGACCGACCCGGATGAAGCGACGCTGCGTGCCGGGCGCTGGGTGCGGGAGCACCTCGCCGAATACCTGGCGGATGCCTGATCCGCGGGCATCCGGACACGATCTTTCCCCCTAACGAGAACGAGGAGAAATGTCTGCAATGGCAGATTCAAAAGAACTGAAGGTCGCGATCATCGGCGGCGCCGGCTTCATGGGAAGCGCGCACAGCAAGTCATGGGCGCTTGCGGCGCTGCAGACCCCGACCGACGTCAAGCCCGTGAAGGCCGTCGTCGTGGAACGCGATCTGGATCTCGCCCTGGCGACCGCCGAGAAGTTCGGCTGGGCGGAGGCGGCCGACGACTGGAAGGCGATCGTCGATCGTGACGACATCGACATCATCGACGTCGTCACCCCACCGCACATGCATGCGGACATCGTCTGCTACGCGCTCGAGCGCGGCAAGCATGTCTTCTGCGAGAAGCCGATCGCCAACGCACGAGAGGACGTGGAGCGCATCGTGACCGCGGCGCGTGCAGCCAGTGGCGTCACCGCGATCGGCTTCAACTACCGCCACAACGCCTCGATCCAGTACGCCGCGCACCTCGTCGCGTCCGGGGCCATCGGCGATGTGATCCAGGCGCGCTTCGAGTACCACCAGGATGACGCCTTCAGCGACATGGGCTGGCGCCGGTACAAGGCCAAAGGCGGCTCGGGCGCCTCGAGCGACATCGGATCGCACATCCTCGACCTGGCGCACTACCTCGTCGGCGGCATCGCCGAGGTGAACGCCAGCCTGACGACCGTCACGCTCTCGGACGACGACGACAGCGATGTCGACGACGGCGGAGCCTTCCTCGCCCATTTCGACACGGGCGCGCTCGGCATCTTCTCGTTCAGCCAGAAGTCGCACGGCAACTTCGCGCACATCCGCTTCGAGATCGACGGCACGGAAGGCGGAATCGGCTTCGACTGGAACCAGCGCGACGTCGTGCGCGTGTTCCGCAAGGCCGCCGACGGTCGCAGCCAGGGAGGCTTCGTCGCCACGCCCGTCGCGGCGGGGGCTCCGGGGGTGTGGTTCGGCAGCTCGTCGCTGGGCAGCGGGTACCTCGAGCCCAGCACCAACCTCATGGTCGACTTCCTCGGCGCGATCGAGGGCGGTGACCGGCCGCAGGGCGACCTCGAGCACGGCGCGCGCATCCAGAGCGTCGTCGATGCGGTGTGGAAGTCGGCTGAGACCCGCACCTGGGTCGCGCCTGAGCCGTTCGGAGCCTGACAGGTCCACCAGCCGCCGCAGAGGGCGCTCCGCCGACGGCGGAACGCCCTCTGCGTGGCAGAGAGGCGCGAATCATGATCGAGCACGCACCGGCACGCCCGTCCTTCCACATCGTGGGGGCCAACCCGTCGATGGATCGCACGGTGTTCGTTCGCGACCTCGCCGTCGGCGAGGTCAACCGGGCGGAGCGCGCCGAGCCCATGGCGGGCGGCAAAGGGATCATCGTCGCCCGCGCGCTGCAGCGACTGGGAACGCCGTCGGCGGTGTACGGGTTCGTCGGCGGCGCCACGGGCCGGTACATCCGCGACGAGTGCCGCCTTCTGCGCCTGACCGATCATCACACCGAGGTCGGGGGAGACACCCGCATCAACGCGATCATCGTGGATTCGCGCACAGGTGACGCCACCGTCGTCAACGAGCCGGGGCCGGAGATCACGCCGGCCGAGGCGGAGGACTTCTTCGAGGCCCTGATGCCGCGGGTCGCTCGCGACGACATCGTCGCCCTGAGCGGGAGCCTGCCGCGGGGACTCGACGCGGCGTTCGCCGCCCAGCTCGTTCGCGACGCGAGGGAACTCGGAGCGCGCGTCGTCGTCGACACCTCCGGGCGCGCGCTGCAGGAGGCCGCGGCAGCGACCCCCTGGGCGATCAAGTGCAATCTCGAGGAGTTCGGCGCGCTCGGCACCGACGCGCCGCTCGTCGTGCGCGACGACGCCGATCGACGGCGCCTCGTCTCGCAGATGCACGGGCTGCGGCGACAGGGTGTCGAGATCGTCGTCGTGACCCTGGGCGCAGGCGGTGCGCTCGCCGTGTCCGGTGCCGGCGCGGTCTGGGTGCGCCCGCCGCGGATCGAGGTGGTCAACGCGACCGGCTCCGGCGACACCTTTCTCGCCGGACTGCTGCACGCGCTCGGGCACGGGCGGCCGCTGCCGGAGGCGGTGACCCTGGCGGTGGCGGCCTCGGCGCGCAATGCGCAGCTGCCGCTGCCCGACCTCGGTCCCGCTCCGGAGCTCGGTTCGCTTCTGGCAGGCACCGCCACCGAGATGCTCGACGGAGGGCCTGCAGCGTGAGCGTCATCGGTCTCGACATCGGCACCACCAGGATCAAGGCGCTGCTGCACGACGCGCAGCGTCCGGACCTGCCGGTCGCGGCGGCGCCGACGCCCGTGATCGGGAGTCCGGATGGAGACCTGCGCGACGCCGAAGAGGTCGTGCGTGTGGCGCGGGAATGCATCGCCCGGCTGGTCGCATCCCTGTCGGCGGCCGAGCGCAGCCGTGTCGACGGCATCGGGATCGCCTCGCTCAGCGAAGAGGTGGTGCTCACAGACGGGTCCGGCCGCTCGGTCGCGCCCATGCCGACCTGGTACGCCACCGTCATGCGCGAGGAGTCGGAGCGCGCCGGCCTGAACCCCTCGTTCTCATGGTCGAAACTGCGGTGGGCGCGAGATCACCTCCCGCCTGGGGCGGCGGGTGCCGTGAGCGGCGTGACCTCGCTCGCGGGCTACGTCGCTGCTCGCCTCGCGGCGGATGCCACGCCGAGCGTGGAGTACTCGCACGCGTCGCGCACCGGATTCTTCCTCGCCGACGAACGACGGTGGGATGCGCAGGCCTTCGAGACCTCAGGATGGTCTGCCGCGCTCCTGCCGGAGCTCGGGCCCAGCGGGAGTGTGCTCGGGGCGGTGGCTGCCGAATGCCGTTCGGCATGGGGCATCCCCGCGACCGCAGTGGTAGCGGTGTGCGGGCACGATCATCTCTGCGCCGCATTCGCTGCCGGAGTGCGCAGGCCAGGCCAGATCTTCCTCTCGTCGGGCACCTCCGAGGCGCACCTGCTGCTCGTCGACGACATCGCGGGCGTCGAGATGCCAGAGCACGTGCAGCTCGGTCGATTCGTAGACGACCGCAGCTTCTACCTGCACGCGCACCTGCCGTCCGGTCACCTTCACGCTCATCTGGCCCAGCTCGCAGGCGGCGCGGAGCGGCTCGCTGAACTCGAGCAGCAGGCACTCGACGAGCCCATCGGAGCGAATGGTCTGGTCTGCACCCCGCTCGTGGGCGCTGACCCCGGTTACAGCGTGCGCGGGCTGTCGGCGCATGCCGGCGCCGCATCGTTCGTGCGGGCGGCTCAGGAGGGAATGGCGCTGGCGGCATGGGACCTCGACGACACCCTCGCGGCCCATGCCGGCGAGACCGCATCCCTCGTCATCGCGACGGGTGCCGCCACGGCCAATCCGCTGTGGAGGCGGATCCGGGCCTCCGCCGGGATCGCCCCGCTGGAGGTGGTGGAGGAGCCGGAGCTCACCGCGCTGGGCGCCGCACTCGTGTTCCGGGCCGTGGTGCTTGCGGAGGACCCGCAGCCTGTGCGGCGCGTCTCGATCGCGAGGGAGCCGGACGAGACCGAACCCTATCGCCGGCTGCGTTCCGGGCGGACCGACACGGTCCGCGGCGCGCCGCAGGAAGCAGACCGATGACACTCGCTTCACCCATCGACCTGATCGCCCGACGTGAAGACCGGGACGATCTTCCGGCGGTTCCGGCCTTCAACGTGATCGGCCTGGAGCATGTCGAAGCATTCGTCGACGCGGCCGACTCCCTGAAGGTGCCTCTGATACTGCAGGTGTCTCAGAACGCGACGCGCTTCCGCGGGGGGATCCGGCCGTTCGCCGCCGCCATCGTGCAGCTGGCCGCGGCGGCATCCGTGCCGATCGCCGTGCAACTCGACCACGCCGATGACGTGGACCTCGTTCGCGAAGCCGCAGACGCCGGTGTCACCTCGGTGATGTTCGACGCGTCGACGCTGGAGTTCGAAGCGAACGTCGAGCAGACCAGACTGGTCGCCGCAGAGATGCAGGCGCAGGGCATCTGGGTCGAGGGCGAGCTGGGCGAGATCGGCGGCAAGGACGGCGCTCACGCCTTCGGCGTCCGCACCGACCCTGGTCAGGCCGCCGCATTCGTCGAGCGGACGGGCGTCGACGGCCTGGCCGTCGCGGTGGGCAGTTCGCACGCGATGAAGACTCAGGAGGCGGTGCTCGACCTGGAGCTGATCGCCGAGCTGCGCGATGCCGTACCTGTGCCGCTCGTGCTGCACGGCGCATCCGGTGTCTCGGATCGACGCGTGGCAGAGGCCTGTCGCGCGGGAGTGCGCAAGGTCAACTTCGGCACCCGTTTCAACGGCGCATTCACCGCAGCCCTCCGCGATGCGCTGACCGAGTACGACGGCGTCGACCCGCGGGTGTATCTGCGCCGAGGACGAGACGCGCTCGCCGCGGATGCGAGACACGTCCTGTCGCTGTTCGCCTAGCCCGGCGAGCCCGGCAGAACGCCGCCGGCCGGAAAGCGGAACACGCGCTGCGCCGGCGTGCTGTGCGCGGCGATCATGTGCTCGAGGAGCCGAGCGGAGTACCCGTCCGGATCCCGATCGGCGATGATGCGGGTGAGCTCGGTGTGGTCGGCGACGATCCGCTCCATGCGCGATTGGTCGTGCCAGACCGAGCGCGTGGTCATACGGCGCAGTCGCTCGCGGAGGCCGCGGTACACGTCCGACAGGATGTCGTTCTGGGCGGCGAGCACGATGGTGAGGTGGAACTCGGTGTCGAGCGAGGAGAAGGCCTCGACGTCATCGTCGGCCAGAGCCCGGGTCATCTGCTCGATGACGTCTGCCAGCGCGCGCGACAGCGCCTCCGTCAGGGCTTCATCCTGAGCGACCACGCGGACGGCATGCGTCTCGATGAGCTGCCTGGCTTCGAAGACCTGCTCCATCTCATTCGGCTGGATCGGGACGACGAGCGCGCCGCGCTTCGGGAAGAGCTTGAGCCAGCCCTCGGCCTCCAGTCGCAGGAACGCCTCGCGGATCGGCGTGCGGCTCACAGAGAGCTCCTCGGAGACCTGACCTTCGGTGATCATGTCTCCGGCGGGCAGGTCGCCCTCGAGGATCATCTCCTTCACTCGGAGATAGGCCTGCTCTGAGGCGGAAGGCGCTGGCGACACGGGTGATCCTTCGGTTCGGCGGGAGCAGATCCCATTCTCCACGACTGCCACCGCATGAATGCATCCATCTTCCATCTATGATGCATCTATCGATAGAATCTCGCTCAGACGAACGCCTCTTCCGAACTGGAGACGACAGTGGCCCAGACTTCTCAGTCAGTCATCGACGACCTGACATCAGCCCTCCCGCACGGGGCCGTGATCACCGATCCGGCCTCCACCGAGGCCTACCGGTGGGATCGTGCTCTCGATCCGAACGCCGGAGTGCCGCTCGCCGTCGTCCGCGCGACGTCAACCGAGGACGTTCAGGCGGTCGTCCGCATCGCCGCGGCGGCCAAGGTTCCCGTCATCCCCCGAGGCGCGGGCTCGGGACTGTCTGGTGGCAGCTCCGCCGTCGAGGGGGCGATCGTCATCTCGCTCGACCGCATGCGCGAGATCCGCGTCGATCCGTCCACCCGCACCGCCGTGGTCCAGCCCGGAGCGTTCAACGCCGAGGTCAAGAAGGCGGCGGCAGAGAATGGGCTCTGGTATCCGCCGGACCCCTCGTCATACGAGTTCTGCTCGATCGGCGGCAACGTCGCGACGAATGCCGGCGGCCTGTGCTGCGTCAAGTACGGCGTCACCACGGACTACGTGCTGGGTCTCACCGTCGTCCTCGCCGATGGCCGTGCGGTGAGGCTCGGCGGCCCGCGCCTGAAGGACGTCGCGGGGCTGTCGTTGACGAAGCTGTTCATCGGCAGCGAGGGCACGCTCGGAGTCATCACCGAGATCACGCTGCGCCTCATCCCCGCGCAGCTGCCGCCGACCACGCTCGTGGCGACGTTTCCCACGCTCGCCGGTGCCACGCAGACCGTGCTCGACATCTCGCGCGAGATGCGCCCGTCGATGCTCGAGTTCATGGACAAGGTCACGATCAACGCGGTCGAGGACGATATCCGGATGGGGCTCGACCGCGACGCCGAGGCGATGCTCGTCATCCAGTCCGATGAGCCCGGTGAGCACGCGCGAGCGCAGATCGCGCGGATCGAGGCGATCTGCGAGGCGAACGGCGCCACCGAGGTCTACGCCACCGACGATCCCGACGAGGGAGAGGCGTTCGTGCATGCACGGCGCGTCGCGATCCCGGCGGTCGAGAAACGGGGCTCCCTGCTGCTGGAGGACGTCGGGGTGCCGCTGCCGCGTCTGGGCGATCTCGTCGACGGCATCGCGGAGATCGCCGAGCGTCGCGATCTCACGATCGCCGTGCTCGCGCACGCCGGCGACGGGAACACCCATCCGCTGATCGTGCTCGACCCGACCGATCCCGATCAGCAGGCGCGCGCGGAGATCGCCTACGGCGAGGTGATGGACCTCGCCATCGCGCTCGGGGGCACGATCACGGGAGAGCACGGCGTCGGGCGCTTGAAGAAGCGCTGGCTGCCCGACTACCTCGGGGAGGACGTGATGGAGCTCAACCACCGCATCAAGGCCGCGCTCGACCCCGACGGCCTCCTCAACCCCGGCGCCGTCTACGCAGACGACCTCCGGCTGCCGTGACCGAGCCTCGGTCCGCCCAGGCGCGGTGGGGCGGTCCGGGGCGGTCTAGGGTGCGACGCGGCGGTGCGCGGCGAACGCCTCGCGCAGCGCCGTGCGCACGACGTCGACCGCCTCGTGGGCGCGCGACGCGGCGCGCACGGCGGTGAAGACCTCGCGTACCGGCGAGCCGGGCAGGTCGGCGACGGTCAGCGGGCTCGGCTCGTCGCCCCAGATGAGGTCGGGCAGCATGCCCACGGCGTGACCGGATGCCACCAGCCGCACGTGCGCAGTCAGGTCGGCGGCCTCGAAGCGCACGTCGGGCTCGAACCCGGCGGCTCGGCACTGCTGCACCGTCCACTGCCGCACGGCCGTGCCCTCCGGCTCCATGACCCAGGCCCGGTCGCGCAGCTCATGCAGCGGTGCCGGATGCTCGGCCGGCGGCAGCACGATGCGGATCGGGTCCTCGCCGAGCAGCTCGTGCACGACCCCGTCGCGCCGTTCACGGGTCTGACCGGGGTACTGCTCGGCGATCACCAGGTCGAAGCGCCGTGCCCACAGCTCGAACAGGCTCTCCTCGGGCGGCAGCTCGGCGAGCTCGACACGCAGCTCGGGGGAGCGCTCGGCGAGCAGCGTGAGCGCCGCAGGGGCGATCGTCTGCGCAGCGGTGGGCATCGCCGCGATGCGCACGGGCTCCCATCCGGCGTGCGCGGCGAGGGATGCGCGCGCCTCCTCGTCGAGCTCGAGGGCCCTCGCGGCGTGCTCGGCCAGCATCCGGCCGTGCGGCGTCAGCCGAACCCGGCGCCCGTCGGGTTCGAGCAGGGCGACGCCCGCCTCCTTCTCGAGCAGAGCGAGCTGCTGCGACACGGTCGAGGGGGAGTAGGAGAGGGATGCCGCGACCTCGGCGATGGTGCCGCGCAGGGCGAGCTCGTGCAGCAGCCGCAGTCGTCTCAGCTCGAACATGTCAGCTCCTCGGATGCATGGGTCGCGTCGCGCTTCGCTCGCTCGACGACCGATGGGAAATATCGAACAATACTATTCAGAAACGATCGCTTTTCTTGCACGATCGACCCGGGCATCCTGTAGGAATGAGCACCCCCGCGCCCACCCCCGAAGCATCCCTCTCCGAACTCGCCGAACTCGGCGACGAGGCCGTCGCCCTGGTCCGCCGGTGGCTGGTCGACAGCCGCGAGGTGCCGGTGGACGCCGCCGGCCAGCGTCTGGCCGGAGTGCTGCGCGACCCGAACGGACTCGACTTCACCGTCGGCTTCGTCGACGGGGTCGTGCGCCCCGAAGACCTAAAGGTCGCCGCCGCCAAGCTCAAGGAGCTCGTGCCGCTGACCCCCGGCTTCCTGCCCGCGCCGATGCGCGGCGCGATCGGCCTCGGCGGCTTCGCCGCAGGCATCGTGCCCGGCGTCGTCGTTCCGTCGGCGCGCGCGGTGCTGCGCCAGATGGTGCGTCACCTCATCGTCGACGCGCGCGACGAGAAGCTGGGTGCCGCGATCAAGCACATCCGCGAGTCGCAGGGCGTCAAGCTCAACATCAACCTGCTCGGCGAGGCCATCCTCGGCCGCGAGGAGGCCACGCGCCGCCTCGACGGCACCCGCCGTCTGCTCGAGCGCGACGACGTCGACTACGTCTCGATCAAGGTGTCGTCCACCGTCGCCCCGCACAGCCCGTGGGCGTTCGACGAGGCCGTCGCCGACGCCGCCGAGGCGCTGCTGCCGCTGTACCGGATCGCCGCCAAGGGCGGCCCCGCGGGCGCGAAGTTCATCAACCTCGACATGGAGGAGTACAAGGACCTCGACCTCACCATCGCGGTCTTCACCAGCATCCTCGACCGCGCCGAGTTCAAGGACCTCGAGGCCGGCATCGTGCTGCAGGCCTACCTGCCCGACGCGCTCTCCGCGATGATGCGCCTGCAGGAATGGGCCGCCGCCCGCGTCGCCGACGGTGGAGCGCCGATCAAGGTGCGCGTCGTCAAGGGCGCCAACCTCCCGATGGAGACCGTCGACGCCGAGACCCACGGCTGGCCGCTCGCCACGTGGTCGAGCAAGCAGCAGTCCGACTCGTCGTACAAGGCCGTGATCGAGTACTCGCTGCGCCCCGAGCACGTCGGCAATGTGCGCATCGGCGTCGCCGGGCACAACCTCTTCGACATCGCCCTCGCCTGGCTGCTCGCCGAGAAGCGCGGAGTCACCCAGGGCGTCGAGTTCGAGATGCTGCTCGGCATGGCCACCGCTCAGGCTGAGGTCGTCAAGCGCACCGTCGGCTCGCTGCTGCTCTACACGCCCGTGGTGCACCCCGACGAGTTCGATGTCGCGATCGCCTACCTGATCCGACGCCTCGAAGAGGGCGCATCGCACGAGAACTTCATGTCGGCCGTCTTCGACCTCGACACCGACCCCGCGCTGTTCGCGCGCGAGAAGCAGCGCTTCCTGGCATCCATCCAGACCATCCCCACCGAGGTGCCGGCGGCGAACCGCGTGCAGAACCGTCAGCTGCCCGCCGAGCCCGCCCCGCGCGACGGCTTCGTGAACACTCCCGACACCGACCCGTCGCTCGCCGGCAACCGCGCCTGGGCCGACGCGATCCGCTCGCGCATGGTCGGCTCGACCCTCGGCGACGAGACGGTCGCCGCCAACACCCTCAGCACCTCCGAGCAGGTCTCCGAGCGGATCGCCACGGCTGTGGCGTCCGGTGAGGCATGGCGCGCCCTGGGCGCCGCAGGCCGCGCCGAGATCCTGCACCGCGCGGGCGACATGCTCGAGGCCCGCCGCGCCGAGCTGCTCGAGGTCATGGGCTCCGAGGCGGGCAAGATCATCGAGCAGGGCGACCCAGAGGTCTCCGAGGCGATCGACTTCGCGCACTACTACGCCGAGAGCGCCAAGAAGCTCGCCGATGTCGACGGCGCCGTCATGCAGCCGGTTGGCCTCACGGTCGTCACCCCGCCGTGGAACTTCCCCGTCGCGATCCCCGCCGGTTCGGTGCTCTCGGCCCTCGCCACCGGCTCGCCGGTGATCATCAAGCCCGCCCGCCAGGCCCGCCGCTCCGGCGCCGTCATGGTCGAGGCTCTGTGGGAGGCCGGTGTGCCGCGCGAGGTGCTGCAGTACGTGCAGCTCGACGGCCGCGAGCTGGGCACCCAGCTGGTCAGCGACCCGGCCGTCGGCCGCGTCATCCTGACCGGTGGCTTCGAGACCGCCGAGCTGTTCCGGGGCTTCCGCCCCGACCTGCCCCTGCTCGCCGAGACCAGCGGCAAGAACGCGATCATCGTCACGCCGTCGGCCGACCTCGACCTCGCCGCGAAGGACGTCGCCTACTCGGCGTTCGGCCACGCCGGCCAGAAGTGCTCGGCCGCGTCGCTCGTGGTGCTCGTCGGCTCGGTGGCGAAGTCGGAGCGCTTCCGCCGCCAGCTCGTCGACGCCGTGCGCGCATACGAGGTCGGCATGCCCGAAGACGGCACGAACCGTATCGGACCGCTGATCTCCCCTGCCGAGGGCAAGCTGCTCGGCGCCCTCACCGAGCTGCACCCCGGTCAGTCGTGGATGCTCGAGCCTGAGAAGCTCGACGAGGCCGGTCAGCTCTGGAGCCCCGGCATCCGCGACGGCGTGAAGCGCGGCAGCGAGTTCCACAAGGTCGAGTACTTCGGGCCTGTGCTCGGCGTGATGACCGCCGACTCGCTGACCGAGGCGATCGACATCGTCAACGACATCGACTACGGCCTCACCAGCGGCATCCACTCCCTCGACACAGACGAGGTGCAGCAGTGGCTGGCGAACATCCAGGCCGGAAACGTCTACGTGAACCGCGGCACCACCGGCGCCATCGTGCAGCGTCAGCCGTTCGGCGGCTGGAAGAAGGCGGCCGTCGGCGCCGGCTCCAAGGCAGGCGGTCCGAACTACCTGGTCGGACTGTCGGAGTGGACGGATGCCCCGGTGCAGACGAGCACGTCGCTCGACGCACTCGCCTCGTCGGCCGTCGAGCTCGTCTCGGGCGAGGACGCCGAGTGGCTGCGAGGCGCGCTGGCCACCGACATCGACGCCCTGGCCGCGGAGTTCGGCGTCGTGCGGGATGCCACGGGCCTGGTCACCGAGCAGAACGCCCTGCGCTACCAGGCGCTGCCCGTCGCGATCCGCTTCGAGGGTGGCCGCGTCGCCGAGCTGGTGCGCGTCGCCGCCGCCGGTGCACGCCTGCGCGCTCGGGTCACCGTCAGCACGGCCTCGGCGCTGCCCGCCGCGGTCGTCACCTGGCTGGGAGCGCACGACGTCGTCGTGGTCACCGAGGACGCCGCTGCGTGGGCGTCCCACGCCCGCCGTCTCGCCGCCGCGGGTGGCCGCGTGCGCCTGATCGGCGCCGACGTCATCGAGACGGCGACCGCGGTCGACGGCTCGCCGAGCCTGGCGATCTACGCCAACCCGGTCGTGTCGGCAGGTCGTGTGGAGATGCTGACCTTCCTGCGCGAGCAGGCCGTGTCGATCACCGCGCACCGCTTCGGCACCCCGCACCGCTACGAGATCCCGCTGCTCGAGCCCGTGCGCTGACGCCGCCTCGCGCGCTGTCGGCGCTCCAGATCAGAAACGCACCTTCGGATGCTTCCGGAGGTGCGTTTCTGATCTCGCGAGCGGGTGCCGAGAGGTCGCCCGGCGCTGAGCTGTCAGCGGTGCAGGGAGAACTGTAGGGTCGTGCCTGCCGTGCCTGAGGTGTCGATCGTCAGACGCACCCCGGCGCCGCGGCGAGCGAGCCCGACCCGGGCGGCGTGAGCGCCCTTCACCCTGCTGACGTCGGCATCGGCGACATCGACGACCAGGGTCGCGGCGGCCTGGGTCGGATCGCTCACCGACATCCTGACCATCCCGGGAGTGATGCGGGCGATGACGCAGGCGGCGCGGTCGGCGGTGAGAGCGCCCGCTGTGCCCGCCGCCCAGAACGCGGCGGCGGTCACGTGGCCCGAGTGGTGGATCGCCTGCGCCACCTCGTCGTTGCGCAGCACGCGCGCGCGGGGGGAGCGCGCGGCGGCGGCTGTCGCGTCGGCATCTGCGCCGGGATGCACGGCATAGGCATACCCTCCGCCCGCCGCAGCACCGGCGCCGTGCGAGAGGCTCAGCGTGCCGTACCAGCGGCGCTGGAGCACATCGGTGCCTGCTGCCGCATTGGTGCTGTTGAGCCGCCAGGTGCCCGCCCGCTCATCGACGCCGGCGATCAGATCGGCGGGGCCGTCGAGCAGCACGTAGCCGCCGACGCCGTCGAGGTGCGCCCATCGCGCGCCGCTCACTGTCTGCTGCGCTGCGACAGGGGCGCCGTCGACGAGCAGACGGCGAGCGGACGTGCCGAGGTTGCGGTGCTCGATCGTGGTGCGCACCTCGCCCTCACTGGCCGTCGAGATGCCCGCACCGAGCGCCACATAGGCATCCGGAAGGGTGAACCACGCCTTGCGCGCGACCAGGCCTGTCCCACCGGGCGCCACCAGGTGCATCGCCGACAGCGCAGTGTCTTCGAAGACGACTCCGCCGGTCCATTCGTTGCTCGGTGTGCGCTCACCCCACTCGCCCTCGGGGTTGCGGGGCAGCGGCGTCAGGTCGACCGTCGTGCCGGGAGGGGCGGTGAGGTCGGAGGTCGACCAGAACTCGTCGTCGAAGTGATCCTCGTCGCCGCGCAGGTACAGGTACGTCATGCCCTGGCTGGTCTTGACACCCTCGAAGTTCTCGGCCTCGGTGCCCTCGTGCCAGGCGATCCGGTTCGAGCACATCGCCACGGCGAGGGCCCAGGAGCCATCGGCGCTGCGGTGCACGAGCCGGTCCATGGCGGGGAAGAGCCGGGGACCGGTCGGGTCCGGCACGGCGGCCGTATCGGAGTCGAGCAGCTCGGTGACGAGGGACAGACGAACGATGCTGTTCGTCGAGGTGATGTTCGCGGCCGAGTTGCCCTCGATCCACTGCCGGCAGAGCCCGCGCCAGCGCGCAGCGGTGACCGCGTCGGCGGACTGCGCGAGTCGGAGGGTGTGCTCGATCAGGTCGTTGCCGTTGGTGATGCTGCGTTCGGCGTATCGGGCGACGGCTCGTCCGCGCACAGCGTCCATCATCTGCCCGCGGAACATCAGCGGTGCGAAGGATGCCTCGACCACTCCCGTCACGTTCGCCCTGCTCGGGTCTGCGACGTCGAAAGCCGTGCCGGCGAGCAGCGCGAACAGCTTGGCGAGCCCGCCCAGCAGCACCAGCCCATAGGTGCCGGTGTAGCCGATCGTGGAGTGCTGGACGAACGAGCCGTCGCGGAAGAACCCGTTGCCCTCGGTGATGTACTGCCATGTGTCGCTCAGCGCCGCGACCGACGCATGGAGCAGTTCGGCGTCGGGCTGCGCGATCGCGCGCACGATGATGGCCTGGCAGATGTCGACGCGGTTCGCGCCGTCGGACTCCTTGGGGCCGGTCGGGTGCAGCTGCATGCGCGGGTCGCGCTGGGGCAGGAAGTGGTCGATCGCTGCACAGTACGCGTCGATCTCGGCCTGGTCGAGCTCGACGTGAAGGAGCGCCATCGTGTTCGCCAGCGGCTGCGCGGCGCCGATGTTCCACGACCACCAGTTGCCCCACCATGAGGTGCCGGGGTTGTAGATCCGCTCGTGCATGTGGGCGAGTCCGCGCAGTGCGGCGTCGAGCACGGCAGGGGAGCCCTCGTGCTTCGATCCGGGCGTCGACCAGGAGACGGCCAGAGTCTGGATGCCGGAGTAGTTCATGCGCATCGCGTTCGACTTCGCGATGTCGGTGGCGCCGATGGACCAGTCCTGATCCGAGAAGTACCGGGTGGCCGTCGGGCTCACCTTCGCGAGCAGGGCGTCCGTGCCCCTGTCCTGCCGGGCGATCGCCGACGCGAAGGTCGCCGGCGATCCCGTGATGATGCTGCGCCCGGTCAGGGTCTCCACCCAGCGCGTGCGCAGCGCCTCGACCTCGGCGGATCCGACCGCGAGAGGGCGGAGCGAGGCGGCAGCGGTCAGAGGGCGGCCGGCGTCGATGAGCAGAGCCGACGCCACGGCGAAGCCGCCGAGCTGCAGGACGGTACGGCGAGTGGGGGTGAACATGCGAACTCCTTCGGTCGTTGGCAGAGACGCTAGGAGCCCTGAAGATGAGGAATCAATGTTGATTCCTCATCTTCACGGCGCCTTGAATGAGGACGTCTCGCACGGTGCGAGCGCGAGAGGAGCAGCCCGATGCGACCGAACATCCTCGTGGTGATGTCCGATCAGTTCCGGGCAGCCGCCCTCGGCGTCCTCGGTGAGGACCCGGTGCGCACCCCGAATCTGGATCGCCTCGCTGCGGCCGGATGTCTGGCGCGCGAGGCGGTCAGCTGCTACCCGGTGTGCAGCCCGCACCGGGCGATGTTCCTCACGGGGATGCGGCCCGAGGTGAACGGCGTCACTCTCAATGTGCACTCGGAGTCCGCGCTCGACGGCGTGGGGCTGCGAGACGGCCTGCCCACCTGGGCGAGCGTCCTGCGCGATCACGGGTACCGAACCGGCTACATCGGAAAATGGCACCTCGAACCGCCGGTGGCCGAGGACGAGGGCTTCGGAGAAGGGCGGCGCGACGACGGGAAGGTCTGGGACGCGTGGTCGCCGCCCTCCCGCCGGTTCGGCTTCGACTTCTGGTACTCCTACGGTGCGGCCGATCGACACCTCGCACCGCATTACTGGACGGCGGACGCCGGGCGCCATGAGCGCATCGACGTCGACCGCTGGTCGGCCGAGCACGAGACCGACGTCGCCGTGGAGTACATCGCCGGCCTCGATGACGGCGCGCCGTTCGCGCTGATGGTGTCGCTCAACCCACCGCACCAGCCGTTCGACCAGGTGCCCGACCGCTATCGCCTGCCGTACGCCGGCCTCGACGAGCGCGCGCTGCTCACACGCCCCAACGTGCAGACCGGCACAGAGGTCACCACGGAGGCGGCGGCGATCGCGCGGGACTACTTCGCCGCCGTCACCGGCGTCGACGAGCAGATCGGCCGGCTCGTCGCAGCCGTGGAGCGACGAGCCGGCCCCCGCCCGACCGTGATTCTCTTCACCTCCGACCATGGCATGCAGCTGGGAAGCCACGGACTCGTGTACAAGAACGTGGCGTACGAGGAGTCGATGCGCCTTCCGCTCATCGTGCATTCCCCCGGTCTCGTCCCCGCGGGAACGACGGACGTGCTGATCGACTCACTCGACTTCGCGCCGACCATCCTGGGACTCGCCGGGGTGCCGACCCGTGACCCTCGGATGGCGGGGCGCGACCGCTCTCGCGCGCTTCTCGCGGCCTCCGCATCCGATCGCGAGGGCGACGCCCGAGACGCGGCGCTGTACCTGCGCTACCCCTCGCGCTCGGATCCGACCAGCGCGAGGGGCCTGCGCACCAGCCGCGAGAAGATCATCGCCACGTGGCATCCGTCCGACGGGCTGGAGGTCGAGTACTTCGACCTTCTGCACGACCCCTTCGAGCTCACGAGCAGGCCGGATGACAGCGCCGCGGCGCTGCTCGCCGCCGCGCTGCTGCGCACCCTCGACGAGACGGGAGACGCGTGGGCGGGCCGCGACGCTCTCGCCACGGCCTGCCCCTCGTCCGCGGTCAGGACCGGGTAGACGGGAACGGACAGGTCACGACCCGGCAGGCGGCTCCGGCGGCAGGCCGACCTCTTCGCGCCACCGCCGATGGGCCTGCTGCAGCTCGGCGACGAGGCGCGGCCGGCGGCCGGCGAGGTTGTCGCGCTCGCCCGGGTCGCCTCTGAGATCGGTGAGGATCAGACCGTCGCCCGTCTCGGTGTGCTCGACAGCGCGCACATGCGCGGCGATGGGGTCGTCTCCCGCGACCGACAGCAGCTTCCATCCGCCTCGCCTGACGGCCCACTGCCAGCCGCAGTCCCAGTGCAGCTCGCGCTCGGGCAGGCCAGGTGCGTCGGCGGCGGTCGACAGCAGCGTCCGCAGGTCGCATCCGTCGTCGTCGGGCGAGGCCGGCAGGCTCGCGGCCGAGACGAAGGTGGATGCCAGATCGAGGGCGCTGACGGGATCGCCGACGATGCTTCCCGGCTCGGCGACACCGGGCCACCTGACCAGGAACGGGACGCGGATCCCGCCCTCCCACAGCGTGTACTTCGAGCCCCGCAGCGGTCCGTTGTCGCCGTAGTTGCACTGCGAGCCGCCGTTGTCTGTCAGGTACACCACGATCGTGTCGGAGGAGGCATCCTGCTCCTCGAGCGCATCGAGGAGCCGGCCGATCGCGCGGTCCATGAGCTCGAGCTGAGCCAGGTAGTAGGCCCGTCCGTCAGGCAGATTCGGGCTGATGGCGCCGTCGTACCAGTCGAGGTAGCGCGATGCGCCGGGGTTCCAGTCCTCGTAGCCCGCGAGCCCACGGGCCCGCAGCTCCTCCTCGGGCAGCTGCCAGCAGAAGTTGTGCACGGCGTTGAACGCCACCGTGGCGAAGAACGGGCCATCGTCTGCGCGTCGTCGGATGAAGTCGATCGCCCGATCGGCGATCTCATCGGTCGTGAAGCCGTCGAACTCCGCCGGCTCATCGCCCGACCAGAAGGGCTGCACCGCCATCGGCGCCGCCGCCTCGCCGTACGCCGCGCTCGCCGCATCCGAATGGTGCAGGTAGTGCAGGCGGCCCATCGACTGCCCGGCCAGTCCGTAGAAGGACTCATCGAAGCCGTGGTTCGGCGGAGCGCCGCGATCGGCCACGGTCTCGTCGCCGTAGTGCACCTTGCCGAAGTAGCCGGTGGTGTAGCCCCCGTCGCGCAGGCGCTCGGCGACGGTCGGCGCGGTGCCGAGGTCGGCCGAGTCGAACCACAGCCCGCCCCATCGCTGCTGGTAGCGGCCCGTGATGATCGCCGCTCTCGACGGCGAGCAGATCGGCGCCGTGACGTAGGCGTCGGTGAACGTGGCGCCTTCCGCGGCGATGCGATCGAGGACGGGCGTCTGCACCCCTGGCGTTCCGAGCGCCGAGCGGTCGGCGTGACCGTGATCGTCCGAGACGATCAGCAGGATGTTCGGCCGGGTCATCGCGCGTCGTCCCAGCCGGGCAGGGCGAAAGCGCCGAGCGGATCATCGCCGAGTGGCCGGGTCTGCCCGGCACCGAACACCGGGAGCCCCTGGCCGTCCGCGTCAGCCGTCGAGTGCACGGCGAACCAGTCGCGCAGCATCCTGCGCAGCCGGGAGACCTCGTCCGAGTGCGACGGCAGGTCGGCGAGATTCTCGCGCTCGCGAGGGTCGGCGGCCAGGTCGTACAGCTCGTGGGGCCCGTGCGGATGCCGGTGCACGTACTTGCGATCGTGGGTGCGGATCATCCGCACAGGGCCGTACTCGCTGTGCACCACGACGGGACGCTGCTCGGAGCGGGGCGAGGGGGACTCTCCGCGCAGCGCCCCGGCGAAGCTGCGCCCAGGGCCGGACTCGAAGGGCGATTCGTCCAGGCCCGCCAGCTCCATCAGGGTGGCGGGCAGGTCGTACGCGCTGTGCAGCCGATCGTCGACCACCCCGCAGGGCAGCATCCACGGCGCCGAGATGATGAAAGGGACCATCACCGACTCGTCGTACATGTTCATGGGGAACGTGCCGTTCCCCTTGCCCCAGAACCCGTGCTGTCCGCAGCTGAAGCCGTTGTCGCTGAGGAAGACGACGATCGTGTCGTCCTCGCGGTCGTTCCTGCGCAGCGCGTCGAGGATGCGGCCGATCGCGGCATCCATCGCGGTCACCGCGGCGAAGTACCCGATCAGGGCTTCGCGTGCGTCGGGCTCTCCGCCGATCGGCGCTCCGTCGAGCGTCTGCAGCCACGGGTGCGGCTCCTCCTGCGGGCAGGTGTCGAACGCGCAGTCCCGGTACAGCGCGGTGTACTCGTCGGGATGCTGGCCGGCGAACGGCTTGTGCGGTGCGGTGAAGTTCACGGCCAGGAAGAAGGGCGCATCGTGCGCCTGCTCCGCATCGATGAACGCGACGGCATCGTCGGCGATGACGTCGGTGAGGTAGCCGGTCACATGCTCCGGTTGGGCATCGCGGTACATCACGGCGTCGTGGTACGGGCTTCCGCCGCCCTCCAGTGCGTACCAGTGCACGAAACCGCGGCGGGGAGCATCGCTCGCACCCAGGTGCCACTTGCCGGACAGCCCGAGGCGGTACCCGGCATCGGCCAGGGCGTCGGTCAGGGTCGTGACGCCCTCCAGATGATCGCGGCCGGCGGGACCGGCGTGGGCCCCGTCGAGGTAGTCGTGGACGCCGTGCGCCGAGGGGATCCGTCCCGTGAGCAGAGACGCGCGCGCCGGCGAGCACACCGGCGACGCGGAGAAGAAGCGCTCGAGACGAACGCCGCGCTCGGCGAGTTCGTCGAGCACGGGCGTGCGGATCTCGTGGTTGCCTGCGGCGCCGAGGGCCCACGGGCCCTGATCGTCGCTGACGATCACCACGAGGTTGGGCCGGGCAGCCGTCATGCGACGACCCCCTCGCGTGCGATCGCCACGGTCGTCGCCTCCTGCGCGGAGCGGTAGGCGGCCAGGACGACCTCGATCACGTGGCGTGCATGACCGAGGGGCACGGCGGGGTCGGCCCCGCCGATCACCGCGGCGAAGTCGGCGAGCTGCGCGGTGAAAGCCTGCTGGATGTCGTGCTCTCCCGCGACGTGCACGATCCGGGATCGTCCATCGACGTGCACGGTCGCCCCCTGGCGCGGGTCGAGCTCGATCACGCCCTCGTCGCAGACGACCGACATGGCGTCGCCGCGCGTGGCGGGGTCGCTGATCACGGCGATCGTCACGCCCACGCCGTTGTCGAGGCGCACGAGCATGCCGCCGTCTGTCTCGACGGGCGAGCCGAAGCGGTTCACCGCACTCGCGAGCACCTCGACCGCACGTCCGTCGCCCAGCCACAGCGACCGATCGAGGCAGTGACCGCCGATGTTCATCAGCGCCCCGCCACCGGCGATCGTCGGCGAGAAGAACCACTCAGGGCGGGTTCCAGGACGGTAGTCGGTGCTGCGGTTGTCGCGGATCATCCGCACCGCCCCCAGCTCACCCGAGTCGATCACCCGTCGCGCTGCGAGCTTGTCGGGCATGAAGTGCTGGATGTGGCCCACCGTGAGAGCCACCCCCGCCTGCGTGCAGGCGGATATCAGTCGATCGCAGTCGTCGACGGTCGTGGCCATGGGCTTCTCCACCATGACGTGCACGCCGGCGGTGGCGGCATCCTGAGCCATCGGCAGGTGCAGAGCGTGCGGCGTGTTCACGATCACCGCATCGATGACGCCCGCCTCCAGCATCGTGCGGTGGTCGGTGAAGACCGCCGCCGCGCTCCCGGACGCCGCCCGACGAGCGGTGGTCTCGTCGATGTCGCACACCGCGGTCAGCTCGATGCCGTCCAGCGTCGCCGCCGCTGCGATGTGGAACGGCGCGACCGCCCCTGCTCCGATCAATCCGATGCGCACGTGTTCTCCTCGTCGGCCGTCGTACGTTGTCCGTCAGTTGTCGTCATGCTGCGCGTCCCCGCCGCAGGAGCGCCTGATCACGATCCGCGGGCGCAGCCGGATCTGGTGCAGCGGGCATTCGTCGCCCTCGACGAGCCGGCGCAGCATGATGTCTCCGGCCATCCGGCCGATGCGGTACTTGGGCGGTGCGACCGCGGTCAGCGGCACTCCGGCCAGATCCGCGACCTCGTCGTCGTAGGAGACGACCGCCAGGTCATCCGGAATCGAGATGCCGGCACGGTGCGCAGCCCCTTCGAGCATGGTGGCCTCGCGATCGCCGAACACCAGTGCGGCGGTGGCCTCGAAGTCCCGGAGGGCGCGCATCGCGGATGCCGCCGCGTCGCTCTCCCATTCGGTCTTGCTCTGCGAGAACTCCAGCCCATGGGGGAGGCCGAGGTCGCCGACCGCCCGTCGGTAGCCCTGGATCACGCCGTACTCGGTCACGGTGCGCGAGCGCGTGAGAAGCGCGATGCGGCTGTGACCGAGCCGGGCGAGGTGGCAGACGGCGTCGAACGCGCCACCCGCGTGATCCGAGCACACGTGCTCGGTGGTGTCTGCGGGCCCCAGATCCTGCAGGCTTCGTTCGACGAGCACCACCGGAACAGGCAGTGCCATGAGCTCCTGGGCGCGCTGGAACGGCGCCTCGATCCCGGTCAGGGTGGGCGCGAGCAGCAGTCCGTCGACGCCGGCGTCGAGCAGCGAGGCGATGGCCTCGTCCTCTCGTTCCGGACGATAGCGGTAGGTGGCGAGCTGAAGGGATGCTCCGGCAGCCGACAGGGACTCGTCTATCCCCTGGAGCACACGCGGGTAGTACAGCTGCGTGTCGGGAAGCAGCACGCCGATACGCCGGCGGGAGCTCTGCTCGCGAGGACGCGCATGCGCAACGAAGCTGCCCGCCCCCTGCCGGCGCACGACGATGCGCTCGGCGACCAGCTCGTCGAACGCGCGACGCACGGTGGTCAGAGACAGGCCCGTCTCCTTCGAGAGCTCCTGCTCCGTGGGCAGCTTCTGCCCTGCCGTCCAGGTGCCGGCGAGTATCCCCCGGCGCAGCTGATCGGCGAGCACCTCGAACTTCAGCGCACGCGACTCCGCGTCGCGCACCGCTGCTGCCCTCCTGCTGGCCATGACGATCCCTCCGTCGTACTTCCTACGATTCTGTGGTCGACGAAAGAAGGAATAAAGATGTAATCCCGGATTCCTCTCTTCCGTCTATCGTGCCCGCCAGAGCATTCCGCGGTGCACCCGCAGAGCTATTCGCGACCAGTTTGGAATTACTCCTTGAATGCTCCCCTTGTGGGGCGCGAGAGTCGACCGACGCAGGCGAAGAAGCCGCTCTCAGACGGAAGGAAATCCGATGGCGAAGTCCCGAAAGCTCTCAGCACTCGTCCTCATCGGCGCGGTCGCGCTGTCCGCAGCCGGATGCGCATCCAGCAGCAGCGGTGGTGCGGAGTCGAAGGAGCTGACCTACTGGTCGATGTGGAAGGAAGGCGAGGCCCAGCAGAAGGTCATCGCCGACGCGATCGCCGACTTCGAGAAGGAGACCGGCGTCGAGGTGAACGTCCAGTGGCAGGGACGCGACAACGTCAAGAAGGTCGTTCCGACCCTGAACACCAACAAGGTCCCCGACCTCGTCGACGGCTCCTTCGCGCGGCTCGCCCCGGTGCTCGCCGAGACCGTCCAGGCCAAAGCGCTCGATGAGGCCTACGGCAACGAGGTGGAGGGCCAGAAGGTGTCGGCGCTCGTGCCCGAGGCGTATCTGAAGGACGACGTGCTCACGGTCGAGGGCGAGGACGCACCCTGGATGCTGCCGTACTCGCTCACCAGCGACGCTTTCTGGTTCAACGCCTCGGCGCATCCGGAACTGGTCGAGAGCCCGCCCAGGACCTGGGACGACTTCCTCGCGGTGATGGACGGGCTCAAGGCGGATGGCGAGACGCCTCTCGCGATCGACGGCGACGTCGCCGGGTACAACGCCTACTGGTACACCTCCGCGATGGTGCGCATCGCAGGGCCCGGCTCGCTCAGGGAGATGGCCGCGGACGAGAGCGGCGAGGCCTGGGACTCGGAGGAGGCGCTCGAGGCCGCCCAGCTCGTCGAGCAGCTCGTCGACGGGGACTACTTCATCGACGGCTACAACGCGAGCAAGTGGCCGGCTCAGCAGCAGGCATGGGCCGACAACAAGGCCGCGCTCCTCTTCAACGGCACCTGGATTCCGACCGAGACGGGGCCGTATGCCGCGGACGGATTCGAGTACTCGTCGTTCCCGTTCCCTCTCGTCGACGGCGGCAGCGATGCCGAGCGGGCCGACTTCGTCGGGTTCGCCGTGCCCGCCAGGGCCCACAACGCCGGCAACGCGCAGAAGCTGGCCTCCTTCTTCCTCCGCAAGGAGTATCAGGACGCCCTCGGCACCGATGCCAAGATCCTCCCGATCCGCCAGGACGCCGCGGTCAGCGACGAGATGTCCTCGGTGAAGTCCGCCCTGGACGAGGCCGATTCGTACTTCCTCCAGAACGACGGCATCAGCTTCCCCGGATACACGGAGAAGCTGCTGTGGCCGGCGCTCAACGACCTCGTGCTCGGCAAGACCGACGCCGCGCAGTTCGTGAAGGCGATGAAGAGCGGACAGATCGACTACTGGAAGCAGAACTCATGACCGAGGCCGCTGTGGTGCCCGTGCCCGCCGGCCGTGTCGCCCCTCGCGGGCGGCACGGCGGCGGCAGCACGATCGACAGGGCGCGTCGTCGGCTCTTCGTGCCCTTCGTCGGGCCGGCGTTCGTCTTCTACACGATCCTGTTCGTCGTTCCCGCGATCTACGCCGTCTGGATCAGCTTCAACAAGTGGGCGGGCGCCGGACCCATGGAATTCGTGGGGATGGGCAACTACGTCCGCCTGTTCTCGGATCAGCTGTTCCTGCGGTCCTTCGGGAACACCCTCCTGCTGCTCTTCGTGGTCGGGATCGCGATCTTCGTCATCGCGTTCGGTCTCACGCTGGTGCTGCGTGACATGGTCGGGAAGAAGGTCGCCCGTTCGGTGATCTTCTTCCCGCACCTGGTCAACGCGATGATCTTCGGCGTGCTGGCCGGGTTCATCTTCAACCCGGGTGGCCTGGTCAACACGCTGCTCGGCGGGCTGGGGGTCTCAGAGCCGCCGGCCTGGCTGTCGCAGGACAACCTGTTCCCGCTCATCATGGTGATGCTCACCTGGATCACCACCGGGTACTTCACCACCATCCTCATGGCGGGCGTCGACCGCATCCCGCCCTACTACTACGAGGACTGCGCGCTGGCGGGAGCGAACGCGTTCCAGCGTCTGCGCTACGTCATCCTTCCGCTCACCTGGGACGTGTTCGGCACGTGCGCCGTGCTGTGGACGATCTCGTCGGTGAAGATCTTCGAGATCATCTGGGTGTTCGGCGGATCCAGCGGCCAGGGCATGCCGCCCACGCAGACCTGGACCACCGCCGTGTACACCTACGTCACGGCGTTCTCAGGCGAGTCCGTGCCCGCGTACGGTGCCGCGTCGGCATCCGCGGTGCTGTCCCTCGCCCTCGTGTCGGTGCTGGTGCTGCTGCTTCGCCGCGTGATGAAGCGCGAAGCGATCGAGTTCTAGGAGATGACCGTGACCCTCACCGCCCCCTCGCCCGCACCCGACCAGACCACGCATGCGCTGGTGGTGCCGAAGAACCCCCGCTCCCGTCCCCGCCGAGCAGCGATCGGCCGCGATCGCAGCGTTCTGCGGGGCATCGGCCTCGTGCTCCTGTGGATCTTCGTCGCGCTGAACATCGCGTGGATGGTCTGGATGGTGATCCAGGCCTTCCGCGACACCAGGTCGATCCTCAACGATCCCTGGGGGATGCCCACCTCTCTCGACCCCGCCAACTTCGTCACCGCATGGACGGTGGGCGACTTCGCGACCGCGACGATGAACAGCGTGGTCACCACGCTGGTGTCCTCGTTCCTCACCGTGGCCATCGCCGCACCCGCCGCGTACTACCTGAGCCGCGTCGAGAACCGCGTGACGAACTCGCTCACGCTGTACTTCGTGCTCGGCCTGGGCATCCCGGCGCAGGTGATCGTGATCCCGCTCTTCGTGATGCTCAACGAGGTGTACCTCACCGACAGCCTGATCGGCCTCAATCTGGTGTACATCGGCGTCTCGATGCCGTTCACGGTATTCCTGCTCACCGCGTTCTTCCGGTCGCTCCCGCTGGAGATGGAGGAGGCGGCGGCGCTGGACGGGGTCACGGCGTTCGGCACGTTCTGGCGCATCACGCTGCCGCTCGCCAAGGGAGGCATCCTGACCGCGTTCGTGCTGCAGGTGATCTCGCACTGGAACGAGACCCTGCTGGCGCTGACGCTGCTGCAGTCCACCGACAAGTACACACTGCCTGTCGCCCTGATCTCCTTCATCCAGCAGCAGACGTACTCAGGGGCGGACTGGGGCGGTCTGTTCGCGGGCCTGTGCATCGTCGTGCTCCCGATGCTCGCGATCTACCTCTGGGTCGGCAGGCGCCTCACCGAGGGCCTGACCCTCGGCATGGGCAAGTAGGCGGCGGGCTCACACCAGCGGAAGGGCGTCGTCGTAGGCCGAGCGCGACAGCGCGGGCTGATCGCCGAACACCCGCGTCGTGCCCGGCTCTGTGCGCCAAGCCGGCCAGCCGGGGTCGCCGTCTCGGACGAATGCGACCGCCGCAGCGTGCATCTCGTCGGCCAGGCGCTGGGGAGGGTTCTCGCCCGCGATGCGGGCCACATGCGGATCGTCGAGGCAGTCGAACCAGAACGGCACGTCGAGGCAGTGGTAGGACCAGCCGTTCGTCGGCGACGTCCACGCGAAGCGGTACGCCCAGGTGCGGGCATCGCGCCGGGTCTCGGCGACCCGTACGACCAGCGAGCGGAACACGCGATCGGTCACGAAGCGGCCGAGTGCCGCGCCCGACCCACGGCGGGCCCGGTTCGCCCGGCGCCAGCCGCGGCGCAGCGCGCGAGTCTTCTCCACGACCCGCAGGGCGAGCGGCACGGGCACCCAGCGCAGGATGCGCGGTGCCCCGTCGAACACCATCGTGAACTCGTCGTCGGTGGCGCCAAGCAGCAGCGGCTTGTCGGCGCCGACGCCCGCGGCGAACGAGTCCACCGTCGGGCGCATGATCAGCTCACCGTCGACCACGGGGCCCCACGGCAGGCCGTCGGTGAGGGTCGCCGTGGTCGCGGCGAGGCCCGTCCTGCCGAGCAGGGATGCCTCGTGCTGGCGCCGCGTGAGCTCGCGCTCCTTCACGCCGCGGAAGCCGTCGAGGGTCGGCTCGCAGCCGACCATCTCCGCCAGGCGCTCGCTGCGCCGACGGGCCCGATCGCGCGGGAGGTCGCCGAGCGCGCCGCTGAGAGAGATGCAGGCACGGAACAGATGCTGCGCCTCGGGCATCCCGAGCAGGGTGAGCACCGCGCCGCCGCCGGCCGACTGCCCGGCGATCGTGACGCGGGACGGGTCGCCGCCGAAGCCGGCGATGCTGCGCTGGACCCACTCGAGCGCGGCGATCCAGTCGCGCACGCCGCGGTTGTCGGGGGCGCCGTCGATCACGCCGAACCCGTCGAAGCCCAGACGGTACGAGATCGCCACGACGACGATCCCGTCGCGCACGAAGGCGCGCCCGTCGTACCACGGGCTGGCCGGAGACCCGGATGAGTACCCTCCGCCGTGGATCCAGACGAGCACCGGGCGGCTGCCGTCGAGGGCCGGTGTGAACACGTTGAGATTCAGCGTCTCCCGGCCGGGGATGCTCGGCTCGGGGATGATCGCGTTCGGCTCCTCGCGGCGCTGCGGCGTCGGTCCGTACTCGGTCGCGTCGAGCGGCTCCGCCCAGGGTGTGACCGGCTGCGGTGGGAGGAAGCGCCGCCCGCCGGTGGGCGCGGCGGCGTACGGGATGCCGAGGAACGCCAGCGATCCGTCCCGTCGAGGGATGCCCCGGACGGGCCCCTCCGCTGTCTGTGCGATCTGATCCACGGCTCCAGCGTAGCCAGGCCGGTCGAGGCGCCCCATCCCTCGCGGCCGCCGCTGATCGCACACCCTATCCGGAACCGGCGTTCCCCATCCGGACGCCGCCGCACCAGACGGAAAACACCGGTGCGGGGCATCCGGAACCGGCGTTTCCCATCCGGACCGCGCCGCACCAGACGGGAAACGCCGGTGAGCACGCGCGCTCACCGGCGTTTCCCATCCGGCCGGAACCGTCCTGGAGCCGTCAGGCCGTATGGGCGTCGGCCGCAGTGAGGGCCTCGTCGATCGCCGCGAGGCCGCGCACGAGCTCGTCTTCGGTGATCACGAGCGGCGGGGCGATGTGCGTGCGGTTGAAGTGCACGAACGGCCAGACGCCCGCCTTCTTCGCGGCCGCGGTGAACGCGCCCATGGGGGCGGCATCTGCACCGGAGGCGTTGAAGGGCACCAGCGGCTCGCGGGTCTCGCGGTCGCGCACGAGCTCGACCGCCCAGAACAGGCCGCGGCCGCGCACCTCGCCCACACTGGGGTGCGTCGAGGCCCACGAGCGCAGCGTGGGCTCGACGATGCGCTCGCCCAGGTCGCGCACTCGCTCGAGGATGCCGTCACGCGCGAAGACCTCGAATGTCGCCACACCCGCGGCGCACGCGAGCGGGTGCCCCGAGTAGGTCAGACCCCCCGCGAACGGGGTGGTGTCGAAGTGCGCGGCGATGCGGTCGGAGATCACCACGCCGCCCAGCGGCACATAACCCGAGTTCACGCCCTTGGCGAAGGTGATGAGGTCGGGCTGCCCGCCGTACGCCTGGAATGCGAACCACTCGCCCATGCGGCCGAAGCCGACCATGACCTCGTCTGCGATGTACACGATGCCGTGCCGGTCGCAGAGCTCGCGCACCCCCTGCAGATATCCGGGCGGCGGCACGAGCACGCCGTTGGTGCCGACGACCGACTCGATGATGATCGCCGCGATGGTCGACGGCCCCTCGAGCAGGATCGTCTGCTCGAGGTGCGCCAGCGCCCGCTCGGTCTCCTGCTCGGGGGTCTCGGAGTGGAACGGCGAGCGGTAGAGGTACGGCCCGAAGAACCGCACCGCGCCGCTGTCGTTCACGTCGTTGGCCCAGCGCCGCGGGTCGCCGGTCAGCGAGATCGCCGTCGAGGTCGAGCCGTGGTAGCTGCGGTACATCGAGAGCACCTTGCGGCGGCCGGTCGACTGGCGCGCGAGACGCACCGCGTACTCGTTCGCCTCGGCGCCTCCGTTGGTGAAGAACACCTTGTCGAGGCCCTCGGGCGCGACGCCGGCGATGAGGCGGGCGAGCTCGCCGCGCACGTCGTTCGCGACCGACGGCTGGATGGTCGCGAGACGTCCCGCCTGCTGCTGCACGGCGGCGACGAGATCAGGATGCTGGTGCCCGAGGTTCAGGTTGACCAGCTGGCTGGCGAAATCGAGATACTCGGCGCCCGCGTAATCCCAGAAGGTCGAGCCCTGGCCCGCCGCGATCGGCACCGGGTCGATGAGCGCCTGTGCGCTCCAGGAGTGGAAGACGTGCGCGCGGTCGTCGGCGCGCACCTGCGCCTCTGCCTCGGGCGCAGGCAGCGCGTGCGTCGCGCCGCGGCGATCGGTGTACTCGGTCATGATCGTGGATCCTCAGTGGTTGCTCGGGAAGCCCAGGTCGACCTGTGCCGGCGTGTGGTCGGGCCAGCGGGTGGTGACGACCTTGGAGCGCGTGTAGAAGCTGATCGACTCGGGGCCGTAGATGTGTGAGTCGCCGAACAGCGAGTTCTTCCACCCGCCGAACGAGAACGCGCCGACCGGCACGGGGATCGGCACGTTGACGCCCACCATGCCGACCTCGATGTCGAACTCGAACTGGCGGGCGGTGCCGCCGTCGCGGGTGAAGATCGCGGTGCCGTTGCCGAACGCGTTGGCGTTGATCAGCTCGACAGCCTCTGCGTAGGTCTCGACGCGCACGACCGACAGCACAGGTCCGAAGATCTCGTCCTCGTACACCTTCATGCCGGGGCGCACGTGGTCGAGCAGCGAGACCCCGGTGAAGAAGCCGTCGCCGTCGAAGCGCTTCTGCGTGCCGTCGACGACCACCGTCGCGCCCTCGGCGGCGGCGCCCGCCACGTAGGAGGCGACCTTGTCGCGGTGCTCGCGGGTGATCAGCGGCCCCATCTCGCTCGACGGGTCGGTGCCGTCGCCGATGCGCAGGTCGGCCATCCGGCTGCGGATGCCCTCGACCAGATCGTCGGCGATGTCGCCGACGGCGACGAGTACCGACACGGCCATGCAGCGCTCGCCGGCCGAGCCGTACGCGGCCGAGATGGCTGCCGCCGCTGCGCCGTCGAGGTCGGCGTCCGGCATGACGACCATGTGGTTCTTGGCTCCGCCGAGGGCCTGCACGCGCTTGCCGTTCGCCGAGGCGCGCTCGTAGATCGACTTCGCGATGGGGGTGGAGCCGACGAAGCTGACGGCGCCGATGTCGGTCGAGTCGAGCAGCGTGTCGACGGCGGCCTTGTCTCCGTTCACGACGTTGAGCACGCCGTCGGGGAGGCCCGCCTCCTGGAACGCCTTGGCGAGCCAGATCGCCGCCGACGGGTCCTTCTCGCTGGGCTTGAGCACGACGGAGTTGCCGCATGCGATGGCCGAGGCGACCATCCACAGCGGCACCATCACGGGGAAGTTGAACGGGGTGATGCAGGCGACGACGCCGACCGGCTGCTTGACCGAGTGCACGTCGACGCCGCGCGCGACCTGCTCGGCGCGCTCGCCCTTGAGGTGGTGCAGCAGGCCCGCCGCGAACTCGACGTTCTCGATGCCGCGCGAGACCTCGCCGGCGGCGTCGGAGAGCACCTTGCCGTGCTCGCTGGTGACGATCGCGGCGAGCTCGTCGGTGCGCTCGGCGAGGATCTGACGCAGGCGGAAGAACACATCGGCTCGCTTGATCAGGCTGGATGCCCGCCACGCGGTCTGCGCGGCCTTGGCCGACGCGATCGCCTGCTCGACCTCCTGCACGGAGGCGGCGGCGACCTGGCGGTGCGCCTCGCCGGTGGCCGGGTTGTAGACAGGCAGGGTGCGGTCGGCGGCGCCGGTCTCTGCGCCGTCGATGAAGTGACGGATCGTGGTCACGAAGATGCTCCTCGGTGAAGATGCGGGGTCGGTCGCACAGACTGACCGAGACGGCCCTCTGGCTGGATTCCCATGATCTCAGCGGGCAGGATGGATGCATGGGTGCAGAGCGTCCGGAAGATGACCGCGTTCGGACAGATCGTCCGGACGCCGTCGGACTGCCGCGTCTGCGTGACGTGCTCGACGCCGGGATGCTCGTGCGCGGCGATCCGCAGGTGCTGGTCGGAGGCCCCGCTCTCGACGCGCGCGTGCGCTGGGTGCACGTCTCCGACAGTGCCGAGGTCGCCGGTCTGCTCGACGGCGGAGAGCTGCTGCTGACGACGGCTGCCGGGTGGAGCGGCACGGATGCGGCGCTGCGCGCGGTGGCATCGAGCCTCGCCGAGGCGGGAGTCGCCGGCATCGTGCTCGAACTCGGCGCCCGCTTTCCGGTCGCCCCTCCCGCATTGGTCGCCGCCTGCCGTGCGCGCGGGCTGGCCCTGATCGCGCTGGAGCGCGTGGTCAAGTTCGTCACGGTCACAGAGGCCGTGCATCGGCGCATCATCTCGGGTCAGCTCGAAGCGCTGCAGGAGCGGCAGCGGCTGCACGAGCTGTTCACCGGACTCACGCTGCGCGGTGCCCCCGCG
The DNA here is from genome assembly GCF_014084045.1 of Microbacterium esteraromaticum. NCBI lineage: Bacteria > Bacillati > Actinomycetota > Actinomycetes > Micrococcales > Microbacteriaceae > Microbacterium > Microbacterium esteraromaticum. Next base: position 678,653 of record NZ_CP043732.1, on the reverse strand, counting down.
GACACCGTCGTGCAGGCCGCCGCCCAGGCTCTCGGGGCTCCGGTCGTGCTCGAGACCCTGGGCCGCGAGGTGGTCACGGCCGAGCTGTGGGGCGCCCAGGCCCACGACGTGCTCGCCGACTGGGCGGCGCGCTCGCGCGCTGGTGTCGGCATGCTCGCCGTTGCGGTCGAGGCCCGCGGCGCGCGGTGGGGCACTCTCGTCGCGCTGCCGGGGGAGGAGCATCCGGCCGGGCGCACGACTGTGCTGCAGCTCGCCGCGACCGCGCTCGCGCTCGCGCGGCTCGCCGACGGCCCCGGCGAGTGGGCGGCGCTGCCTGCCCGCGAGCTGGTCGACGCGGTGCTGAGCGGTCGTCACACGGGCGAGGACGATGTCGCCGCACGCCTGCAGGCCGCAGGGCTCCCGGTGCGCGGGCGGGTGCTCAGCGTGCTCCTGGCGACGGGCGTCGAGACGGCGGACGCGAAGACGATGGATGCCCTGATCGCCGCGATCAGTGCGGACGCCGGCGCCGACCGCGGTGCGGTGCGAGCACTCGGGGCCGTGCACGACGGGGCCGGCATGATGCTCGTGTCGGCGAAGACCTCCCTGCGCTCCGAGGCTCTGGCGCGAGCGGCGCAGGCGGCCGGCGTCGGGCTCGCCGTGGGGCCGGAGGTCACCACGGTCGCTCAGCTGCTGGCATCCGTCCGTCCGACCCGTCTGCTCGCCGCGCGACTGCGGGCGGGCGAGGTGCGGCGGGTCGACGACCGGCCGCTCACCCGACTCGTGACGGAGCTCGGCGGCGATCACCGCCTTCAAGAGCACAGCGAGCGGCTGCTCGCCCCGCTGATCCGGCATGACGAGCAGCACCAGGGCGACCTTGTGCGAGTGCTCGGCGCGGTGGTCGCGCACCCCGGCAGTCGCACGGCGGCGGCATCCGCCTCGCACCTCTCGCGCTCGGTGTTCTATCAGCGCCTCGCGGTGATCTCCGACCTCCTCGGCGCCGATCTCGACGACGGCGAGACCCTCGCGGCCCTGCACCTGGCCCTGCTGGCCCGCGGCTGACAGCGTGCACCACGCCCCGTGTGGCGCGGCCCCGTGCTCGCACGCCCCGGCGGTCGTACGGCCCCGGTGCCCGTACGTCCCGGGGTCGCACGCCCCGGGCTCGCACGCCGCGCGCTCGCACGCCCCGGGCTCGCACGCCCCGGGCTCGCACGCCCCGGGCTCGCTCGGCCACGGGGCGGTCGGACGGGAAACGCCGGTGAACGAGGCCTCCTGCCGGTGTTTTCCATCTCATCGCGTGGGTGACAGACGGGAAACGCCGGTGCCGGATGCCGCGCACCGGCGTTTCCCATCCGGCGGCGGCGTGCGGCGGCGCGCCCGGCGGCGCGCCGATCAGGCGATGTACACCTTGCGGAGGGTCTCGCGCACGGTCCAGAGGGTCTGCATGCCCTCGGCGAGCCGCACGACCGACCCGGCGCGCACCTCGATCGACGGCAGGGAGGGTTCGATGAAGTCGACCCGTGCGCTGCCGGCGAGCACGATGAACACCTCATCGGCCTCGGTGTCGACCGCGGCGCCCTCGGTCATCTCCCAGATGCCCAGGTCGAGGCCGCCGAAAGTGCCCAGCTCCCGGATGCCCGTGCCGGGCGACCCCGCGCGGACGACCTCCGCGGGCAGTGTGTCATGCGTCAACGCCGGCTGCAGGGCATCCGTCACCGCTCCTGCCGCATCCAGCGGCAGGCTCACGAGTCGAACCCCATCCCGACCGCATCGAGCGCCTTGAGCAGCAGGTTGCGCCGGCCCTCGTTGTGGTCGGCGCGGTCCATCGACCTGCGCACGAGGTTGACGCCGATCGCCGCGGCGGGCTCGGGCGGGAAGGGGATGGGCCTGGTGCGCACCATCTCGAGGCGGGTGCGCTCGGTGTCGAGACCCGCGAGCTGATCGAGCATGACGTCGGCGGCGAAGCGGCTCGCGCCGACGCCGAGACCCGTGAAGCCCGTGGCGTACGCCACGCGGCCTCCTCGGGCGGTGCCGAAGAACGCGCAGAAGCGGCTGCACGAGTCGATGGCGCCGGCCCACTGGTGCGTGAACCTCAGCCCCTCGAGCTGCGGGAACGTCGTGAAGAAATGCGATGCCAGTCTGCGGAAGCTCTCGGGCCGGTTCTCGTACTCGGCGCGCACCTTGCCGCCGAAGTGGTAGATCGCGTCGTAGCCGCCGAAGAGGATGCGGTTGTCGGCGCTGAGCCGGTAATAGTGGAACTGGTTGGCGCTGTCGGCGAGGCCCTGGCGCTGCTTCCACCCGATCGCGTCGTACTGCTCGGAGGTGAGCGGCTCGGTCATCAGCGCGTAGTCGTACACCGGCACGGTCATGAGGCGGTTGCGCTTGAGCAGCGAGGGGAACACGTTGGTGGCGAGCGCGACGTGGTCGGCGGTGACGCTCGCGCCGCCGGCGACGGCGACCGTCTGCCTCCCGCTGCCGCTGATGCCCGTGACGCGGCTCTGCTCGTAGATGACGACGCCCAGCTCGGTCGCCACGCGTGCGAGCTCGATCGCGAGCTTCGCGGGGTGGATCATCGCGCAGCCGTCCTGATCCCAGTTGCCCGCCAGGTAGGTGGGGGAGTGCACTTCGGCGCGCACGGCGTCCTGATCGAGGAAGCCCTCGCCATCCATCCACTCGATCTGATGCGGCTCGGTCGCGACGGCCAGCTGGCCGGTGCGCTCCCAGTCGACGTCCATGCCGTAGCGCTCGACCGACTCCTCGATGCCGTCGAGGTTCTGGAGCCCGAGTCGCTGCAGCCGGTCCATCTCGTCGGGCCAGCGGCTCAGGCCGTTCTCGTATCCGTGCGTGAGGCTGGCCTCGCAGAAGCCGCCGTTGCGCCCGGACGCCGCCCACCCGACCCGCGCGGCCTCGAGAACGACGACAGAGCGCTGCGGGTCGCGCTCCTTGGCGCGCACGGCCGTCCACAGCCCGGCGTACCCGGCTCCGACGATCACCAGGTCGGCATGGGTGCCGGCCGTCAGCGGCGGGTAGGAGGGGCGGTCGATGCCATCGAGCCAGAAGACGGAGTGCGCGGTGTGGCGCAGGGAGTCGTCGATGACGCTGTCGCGCGGACGCGCGCGCTCGAACACAGTGGTGCCCATGGGTGTCGTCTCGTTTCAGTGGGACGCGGCGCTGCGGATCAGCGCGTACCCCAGTTGTAGAAGTCCTTGTGCAGACCGGCGTAGATGAGGCACTCGGTGTGCTCGACGCCCGGGATGGCGCGCACGCGGGTGGCGACGAGCTCGAGAAGATCCTCGTCGCTCTCGCAGACCGCCTCGGCGAGCACATCGAAGGTGCCGAGGGTCACGACGAGGTAGGCGATCTCGTCGAACTCCTTCACCGCCTCGGCGACCTCACGCGGGTCGCCGGAGGTGCGGATGCCGATCATCGCCATCCGTGAGAAGCCCATCTGGCGCGGGTCGGTGACGGCGACGATCTGGATGACCCCGGCGTCGGTGAGCCGCTGCACGCGCTGGCGCACGGCTGCCTCGCTGAGCCCGACGGCGCGTCCGATGTCGGCGTACGGGCGCCGGCCGTCCCGTTGCAGCATCTCGATGATCTGCTTCGAGACATCGTCCAGCGCGGGGGTCTTCGCCTTGTCGCTCATGTGCTGATCCTGGCATGCTGATACGGCTTTCGCAACCGTATTCGTAGAAGATCAGCGAGAAAACTTCTGAATCCGCAGGAACCCTGGTTAGATGGCCGCATGGCAACGACGCTGCAGAACCACATCGGCGGATCCCGGCGGGACGCCCACGGCACCGGCACCCTCGACCTCATCGACCCGGCGACCGAAGAGGTGTACGGGCGCATCCCATTGTCCGACCAGCACGACCTCGACGCGGCATACGCGGCCGCAGCCGCCGCATTCCCCATCTGGCGCGACAAGACGCCCGCCGAGCGGCAGCTCGCGCTGTTCCGGATCGCGGATGCCATGGCATCCCGCGCCGAGGAGTTCGCAGACCTGGAATCGAGGGACACCGGCAAGCCCCGCGCGACACTCGTCGTCGATGAGATCGAGCAGTCGATCGACCAGCTGCGCTTCTTCGCTGGGGCCGCCCGCAGCCTCGAAGGGCGCGCCGCCGGCGAGTACGCCGCCGGGCACACCTCGTACGTGCGCCGTGAGCCGATCGGCGTGATTGGCCAGGTCACCCCGTGGAACTACCCGCTCAACATGGCGGTCTGGAAGATCGCGCCCGCGCTCGCCGCGGGCAACACCGTCGTGCTCAAGCCCGCCGAGTCGACCCCGCTCTCGACGCTGCTGCTCGCCGAGATCGTCGCCGAGCACACCCCTGCCGGCACGCTGAACGTCGTGCTCGGCGCCCGCGACACCGGGGCAGCCCTCGTCGCCCACCCCGTGCCGCAGATGGTCGCCATCACGGGGTCGGTGCGCGCGGGCATGGCGGTCGCGTCGTCTGCGGCTGACGACCTCAAGCGCGTGCACCTCGAGCTCGGCGGCAAGGCGCCTGCGATCGTCTTCGACGACGCGTCTCTCGACAAGGCCGTGGAGGCCATCGTCACCGCGGCGTTCTTCAACGCCGGGCAGGACTGCACCGCCGCGACCCGCGTGATCGCGCATTCGTCGGTGCACGACAGGCTCGTGAGCGCCCTGGTCGAGCGCACCAAGACGCACGCGCGCACCGGCGGACCGCACGAGGAGGGCGTGCTGTACGGACCGCTCTCCAGCGCCGCGCAGCTGGCTCAGGTGCAGGGCTTCGTCGATCGACTTCCCTCGCACGCGAAGATCGAGACCGGCGGGAAGCGCCAGGGCGAGAAGGGATACTTCTTCGAGCCGACCATCGTCTCGGGCATGCGGCAGGACGACGAGGCCGTGCAGAACGAGGTCTTCGGTCCCGTGCTCACCGTGCAGTCGTTCGAGACCGACGACGATGCGCTCGAGATGGCCAACGGCGTGCGCTACGCGCTGGCCGCGTCGGTCTTCACCCGCGACCACGTCCGCGCGATGCGCTTCACTCGCGACCTCGACTTCGGCTGCGTGTGGGTCAACACCCACATCCCGTTCGTGTCGGACATGCCGCACGGCGGGTTCAAGCACTCGGGGTACGGCAAGGACCTCTCGCAGTACGGCTTCGACGACTACACGCGCATCAAGCACGTGATGACCGCGCTCGACTGATCCGTCTGCTGTCGTCCTCGCCCCTGTTGGCCGTCGTCGCCCCTGCTCAGCTGCGTGAATGAGCAGGGGCGGCGGCGCTGAACAGGGGCGAGGGTGACAGGGTCAGTCAGTCCAGGCGCTTCACGTGCCGCAGCTCGTGCAGCACGAGGCCAGGGCGCTCGTCGACCTTGCGGGCGCCGTCGGATGCCCAGCCGTGGCGTTCGTAGAACCCGGCGGCGCGCTCGTTGCCCTCGAGCACCCAGAGGTAGGCGATCTCGTGGCCGTCTGAGCGCAGGACATCCTCCACAGCGGTGATCAGCGCGTGGCCGACGCCGGTCGACCAGGCATCCGGATGCGCGTAGATGCCCCAGAGCTCACCCGACCCGGGCGCCTCGGCATCCCTCGCGGCGCCGAAGCTCGCCCAGCCGGCGACCGCGCCGTCGCGCTCGGCGACGATCGTCTGGGAGGGGCGGTCGGGTTCGGCGAGGATCCGCGCCCATCCGGCCTCGCGGTCGTCGATCGAGAGGTCGTCGAGCACGGCCTGCGGCATCAGTCCGCGGTATGCCTGCTGCCATGCGCGAACGTGCACGACGGCGATTGCGCCGGCATCGTCTGAGGTCGCAGGGCGGATGTCCATGGCTGCTCCTTCTCGGTGGCGTCGCTGCGGGTGGCGGCGGCGCGCGCTCGCTCGCGATCGGATGGTTCCGATCCGTCCGATTCTGCCGTGTCCGAGAGCTGAGGAGAGTCAGATGTCGCGGCGTGGACCGTCCGAGGGATGCACGGTGAAGACGTGCGGGGCGGCGAAGCCGGCATCCGCGAAGGCGCGCGCCACGGCATCCGACACCTTCTCGACATCGTCATGGGCGACCAGGGCGATCGCGGCGCCGCCGAAGCCGCCGCCCGTCATGCGGGCGCCGATGGCGCCCTGCGCGAGGGCCGTCTCGACCGCCAGGTCGAGCTCGGCGACCGAGATCTCGAAGTCGTCGCGCATCGAGGCGTGCGAGGCGACCAGCAGGTCTCCGATCATGCGCGGCCCGTGCTCGGCGAGCGTGCGGACGGTGTCGAGCACCCGCTGATTCTCGGTGATCACGTGCCGGACACGGCGCAACGTCACGTCGTCCATCAGCTCTGCCGCGCGCGGCAGGTCGGCCTCGCTCGCGTCGCGGAGCGACCGGATCCCCAGCAGCGCCGCCCCGCGCTCGCAGGCCTCGCGGCGCTCGCGGTAGCCGCCGGTGGAGTGCGAGTGCGTCACCTGCGTGTCGATCACGAGCACCTCGAGTCCCTCGCCGGTGAACCCGGTCGGCACCGACTCAGTCGCGAGCGAGCGGCAGTCGATGAAGGTCGCGGCGTCGGGACGGCCGAGCATCGACGCCATCTGGTCCATGATCCCGGTGGGAGCTCCGACCGCCTCGTTCTCGGCTCGGCGACCGACCTGGGCGAGGGCCACCGGGTCGAGGCCGAGCCGCCAGAGGTCGTTCAGGGCGGATGCCACAGCGCCTTCGATCGCGGCCGACGACGAGAGCCCGGCACCGACCGGCACATCGGACGCGATGGCGATGTCGACGCCGCGGGCCGGGGCGTCTCCCGCGGCCGCCAGGAGGGCCCAGGCGACTCCGAGCACGTACGCCGACCACTCGGGCACGGCCGGCTCCGCGCCGGGGGCGGTCGGGAACAGGGCGTCGAGGTCGGTCAGCGCGACCTCCACCCGCTCGTCCGCGAAGGTCGACGCGACCCGGATGCGGTCGTCGTCGCGCACTCGCGCGGCGGCGAAGGTGCGGTGCGGGATCGCGAACGGAAGCACGAATCCCTCGTTGTAGTCGGTGTGCTCGCCGATCAGGTTCACCCGGCCAGGGGCCGACCACACGCCTTCGGGCTCGCGTCCGGTCAGCTCGGCGAACAGGGCGCGGGCTGCATCGAGAGCGCTCATGCGGTGGCCTCGGGGACGGACGCGATCGCGTCGCGCAACCGCGACGCGGCGACCTCGGGGAGGATCTCGGCCGTCCAGCCGCCCATCGCCGCCTCGGATCCGGCGAGGAACTTCAGCTTCTCCTCGGCGCGCCGAGGGCTCGTCAGCTCCAGGCGCAGACGCACGGTGTCGCGACCGGCATGCACAGGGGCCTGGTGCCACGCGGCGATGTACGGCGTGGGGGTCGAGTACAGCGCATCCACCCCGCGCAGCAGTCGCAGGTACAGCGGCGCGAGCTCGTCGCGCTCGTCGGCGGTCAGCGCGGCGAAGTCGGGTGCATGCCGGTGCGGCATGAGCTGCACCTCGAGCGGCCATCGGGCGGCGAACGGCACGAAGGCCGTCCAGTGCTCGCCCTGAAGCACGACGCGGTCGGATGCGCGCTCGGATTCGAGCACGCGTGCCATCAGGTCGGGCACGGTGCGGTCGATGCTCTCGAGCAGCCTCTGCGTGCGCGGGGTGATGTACGGGTAGGAGTAGATCTGCCCGTGCGGGTGGGGGAGGGTGACGCCGATCGCCTCGCCGCGGTTCTCGAACGGGAACACCTGCTGGATGCCAGGCAGGGCCGACAGGGCGGCCGTGCGGTCGGCCCAGGCCTCGATGACGGTGCGGGCGCGGGTGGGGGTCTGGGTGCCGAACGATCCCTCATGGTCGGGGCTGAAGCAGACGACCTCGCAGCGGCCGACGCTCGTGCGGGAGCGGCCGATGCCGAGCTCAGCGAGGTCGTCGAGTCCGCGGGTGGGGTTCCTGGCCGCGGGCGCGCCGCCGATCGCCTCGGCGAGCGCGGGGCCGAAGGCGGGAGAGCGGTTCTCGAACACGGCGACGTCGTAGAGCGACGGCACCTCGGACGGGTTGGCCGGGCTCTGCGGTGCCAGCGGGTCGGCGTCGGCGCCCGGCATCATGACCCGGTTCTGGCGCGTGGTGGCGAACGTGATCCAGTCGCCGGTGAGGATGTCCTGCCGCATCGTCGCCGTCTCGGGCCGCTCATCGAGCACGCGCCCGTCGACCGCCCGTTCGGGGCCGAGGGCGGTGCCGGGATCGTCGTAGTAGAACAGCTCACGGCCGTCGGCCAGGCGCGTCTCGCGCTTGATGACGCCCGCACCGAGCTCGGTGGTTCGCAACTCAGGGGATTCGGCCGTGTTCACGTAAACACGGTAGCGCGCGAACCGTGATAACGTCAACATTCCGTAGAGGTGACCGAAAAACCAGGAGATCGGATGCCCAAGTCGAGGCGCGTGTCGATGTCGATGGTCGCCGAGCGCGCCGGGGTGTCGGGCCAGACCGTATCGCGCGTCGCGAACGACAGTCCCAAGGTCGACCCCGAGACCCGCGCCCGCGTCGAGAGGGCGATGGCCGAGCTCGGCTATCGTCCGAACCGCGCCGCCCGCGCGCTGCGCACCGGCCGCAGTCAGACCCTTGGTCTCGTCGCGCAGACGCTCGCGACGGTCGGCAACTCCCGCATGCTGCAGGCCGTCGCCGAGTCGGCTGCATCCCGCGGCTACGCGCTGACCGTCCTCACCCTCGGCACCGGCGCCGACATCGTCGACGCCTTCGATCGACTGCGCGATCAGGGCGTCGACGGCGCCATCGTGCTGAACGAGGCCACCGCCCTGGCTCGCGACGCGGCATCGGCGGGACTGAGGCTCGTGGTCATCGACTCCCCGCCAGACGAGCGCTTCACCGTGGTCGGCACCGATCACGCCGCCGGGGCCCGCTCGGCGACGGAGCGGCTGCTGGCTGCCGGCCATCGCACGGTGCACCACGTCGCAGGCCCCGCCGGCTCGTTCGCCGCCGCCGAGCGCGAGCGCGGCTGGCGTCAGGCGCTCGCCGCCGCAGGCATCGAGGCGCCCGTCGTCGCACGGGGCGACTGGAGCGGTGCATCCGGATTCGAACTCGTCAGGCGGATGCCCGCGGCCGACGTCACCGCGATCTTCGCCGCCAACGACCAGATGGCGCTCGGGGCGCTGCGCGCCCTCGCGGAGTCTGGCCGCCGCGTGCCTGACGATGTCGCGGTGATCGGGTTCGACGACATCGCCGACGCGGCCCAGTTCCAGCCGCCGCTGACCACTGTGCGACAGGACTTCGACGCTCTCGGCGAGCAGGCCGTCGGTCGACTGGTGGCGTGGATCGAGGGCGAGCGGCCAACCGACCTGCTGCTGGCACCGACGCTCATCGCCCGCACCAGCGCCTGACGCCGACCCGGTTCCAGATGGTCGTGCCGACCGACCGGATCGGGCACCCGGGTAGGCTGAGCGCGTGAGCCCCGACCGCAGATTCCCCCGTGCCGTGTTCGGCCGGGGCGACGAGCCGGATGTGCGGTTCTCGCTTGCCAACGAGCGGACTTTCCTGGCCTGGACGCGCACGGCGCTCGCTCTGATGGCGGGCGGCGTGGCGCTGGAGGCGCTGGCCCTCGACCTGTACGCACCGCTGCGTCTGGCCGCATCGCTCGTGCTGATCATCACCGGGATCGTGCTGCCGGTGATCGCCTGGTTCGAATGGGCGCGCGTGGAGCAGCGGATGCGCGAGGGGCGTCCGCTGCCGCATCCGCCCACCGGGATGGTGCTGGCGGTCGCCGTCGTCGCCGCCGGCGTGCTGGTGCTGCTCGCGATCCTGCGATGAGCCACCCCGAGCGAGGGACCGGCCCGTTCGACCCCGGGCTGCAGCTGGAGCGCACGTCGCTGTCGTGGCGCCGCACCGCGCTGTCGGTCGCGGTCGGCTCTCTGGTGTCGCTGCGGCTGCTGCCCGACTGGCTGGGCGGCGCCGGATGGGTGATCCCCGGGATGGTCGGGCTGCTGCTCGCCGCCGTGCTCTGGGCCGTGTCGAGGCGGCGTCACCACACGTTCATGCTCCGATGGTCCCTCGGCCACGAGCCGCGCGTCGGCGGGGCGCTGGCGCTGATGCTGATCGCCGCCGGCGTGGCATCCGCAGGTCTGCTCGGGCTGATCGCGGTGCTCTCCGCGCAGCCGGGATGAGTGATCCGTCGACGAGGCTCTGACCGCGCGCGGTCAGAGCGCGACGGTGCGGAATCCCGCGTTGCCCATCGATGAGTCGGGCGTGTTCTGCGAGCGGGCCGAGTTGCGGTAGCGGTTGCAGTACGAGATGTGGCACAGATAGCTGCCGCCGCGCAGGACGCGTGCCTGTCCGCCGGCCGGCCCTGCGGGCGCCTCGGCGGGCGAATCCCGGTAGTAGTGCGGGTCGAACCAGTCGGAGGTCCACTCCCAGACGTTGCCGACCATCTGCCAGAGGCCATAGCCGTTCGGCTCGAATGTGCGCACGGGCGCCGTCGTCAGCCAGCCGTCGTCGAGCGTGTTGGCACGGGGGAAGTCGCCCTGCCAGATGTTGGCACGCCATCCGCCCGCGTCGACCTCGTCGTCTCCCCAGGGGTACTTCCTGCGGTCCAGTCCGCCGCGGGCGGCGTACTCCCATTCGGCCTCCGTGGGCAGACGGCGCCCCGCCCACTCGCAGTACGCCTGTGCGTCGTTCCAGCTGACGTGCACGACGGGGTGGTCGTCCTGACCGTCGATGCCCGACCGCCGTCCACCCGGATGCCGCCAGTCGGCGCCCTTGACGCCGAGCCACCACGGGGTCCCCGGCGGGCGACCCATGACGTCGGCGTCGTCGGCGGCGAGGGCGAGGTGGAAGACGGCCGAGAAGCCGAAGAGCTCCGCCTCGGTCTGGTAGCCGGTCGCGTCGACGAAGCGGGCGAAGGCGTCGTTGGTGACGCTCGTCGCGTCGATCGAGAAGGCCTCGAGCGTCACGGGATGCTGCGGAAGCTCGCCGTCACCGGGATTCCGGTCGCCGGACGAGTCACCCATCACGAAGGTGCCCGCGGGTACGAGCACCTGCTCGACCGCGTGCTGTGCCGCACCCGCGGGTGCTGTCGCTCCGGGGCGCAGCGGGATCGAGCCGAACGTGCTGCGTGATGGAGTTCCGCACCCGCATGAGCAGTCCGCGTCCACGGTGATCCTTTCCCGGCGCCGCCGCGGCGCTCTGCTCCGAGCCTATCCGGCGGGCTCCAGCATCACCTTGATCGCACGGCGCTCGTCCATCGCGCGGTACCCCTCCGCGGCCCGGTCGAAGGGGATCGTCTCGTCGAACACCGCGCCGGGGTCGATCTCGTCGTTCATGATCGAGTCGATGAGGTCGGGCAGGAAGCGCCGCACCGGTGCGGGTCCGCCGTGCAGGTGGACGCCAGAGTAGAACAGCTCGCGGCCGTCGAGGCTCACGTCGTGCGACACCCCGACGAAGCCGACGTGGCCGCCGGCGCGAGTCGAGCGGATCGCCTGCTCCATCGCCTCCTGCGTGCCGACCGCCTCGATGGTGGAGTGCGCGCCGTACCCGCCGGTCATCTCCCTGATCGCCGCGACGCCGGCATCCCCTCGCTCCTCGACGATGTCGGTCGCGCCGAACCGGCGGGCGAGCGCCTGCCGGTCGGCGTGCCGTGACATCGCGATGATCCGCTCGGCACCCAGTCGCGACGCGGCGAGTACGCCGAGCAGGCCGACGGCCCCGTCGCCCACCACCGCCACCGTCTTGCCGGGCCCCGCCTCGGCGGCGACGGCCGCGAACCAGCCTGTGCCCAGCACGTCGGACGCGGCGAGAAGGCTGCGCCGTCGCTCGGGGGTGATCTCGCCGGCGACCTTCACGAGCGTGCCGTCGGCCCACGGGATCCGCGCGTACTCCGCCTGCGTGCCGATCGACCCCATGCCGACGACGTGGATGCATCGCGACTGATACCCGGCCAGGCAGATCTCGCAGGTGTTGTCGGATGCCATGAACGAGCCGACCACGAAGTCGCCGACCTCGATGTCGCGCACCTCGGCGCCGATCTGCTCGACCACGCCGATGTACTCGTGTCCCATTCGCACGGGTCGCTTCAGCGGCGAGATGCCGCGATACGGCCACAGATCGGAGCCGCAGATGCAGGCCGCGTCGACGCGGATGATCGCGTCCGTCGGCTCGACGAGCTGAGGGAAGGGGACCTCTTCCACCCGGACGTCGCCGGGCGAGTGCATGATGACTGCGCGCATGGCTCTACTCCATCACGGAGTCCGCGGGATGCGCGAGCGCGATCTGTCAGCGCGCCGGGTCTCGTGCGGGAGGTGTCGTCTCGAGCGGGGAGGCCGGATCGAAGACCGTGCTGCCGCCGTCCGGCCAGGTGATCAGGTCGCCGAGCACAGTGGGCGGATGCCCGGCGGCGGCGGGTTCGCCCAGCTGGATCCCGAACACATGCCACTCCCCGGCTGAGGGCGCGACCGTGATCCACGGCACCGCGGTGCGGCCCTCGAGCGGTGTCACGTCGTCCTGTTCGCGCACTCCGGAGCTCAGGGAGGCCGTGCCACCGAGTGCGACCACCCGCGAGGCCAGTCGGGCGCTCGTCGCCCATGCCTCCCCCGTCGCCGTCGCATCCGGCGCGGTGAGCGCCCAGCCGCCGATCCGCAGCACGTCGGTCGGCTCGAGCCCCTCGCCGTGCACCCTCACGAAGCGCACCTCCCAGGCGCCGCGCACGACCGACACGGTGTCCACCTCGGGCCCGAGCAGGGTGCGGCCCTCGTAGTCGCTCACGCCGTGGTCGGGGACGAACGAGAAGTCGACAGGCCAGTGCGCGCGAGACCGCGACGAGCCGGTGATCGTGGACTCATCCAGGGCGAGCACCGGCCCTGCGATGAAACCGGAACGGTGGCTGGGAAGCGCCTCGCGCAGCAGCGCGACCGTGCCGTCGAGGGGAGCGCTGACCGACGCCGCGTCGAGGGTCGGTGCGGTCGCGGTCGAGTATCCGAACTTGGCGTACACGGCCGCATCGGGTTGCGTCGTGCCCTCGACGCGGTGATCGGTGCCGTGATTCACGATCCGCACCACGCCATCGGCGGTTCCGGCCGCCAGCCAGCCCGGTGCGCTGATCGCCCGGGTGAAGGGCCCGCGGTCGATCGGAAGCGGTTGCTCCGGCGCCGTCCAGGCGGCGTGATCGGGGGGAAGGGCGATGCCGAGCATGCCTTTCGACGCCCAGTAGGGCGAACCGAGACCCGAGTAGTTCTGCGCGATTCGCCGCCACTCGCCATGCCATCCGAGAGTGAGGATCCCGTCGGCATCCGGAGCTCCGCGATCAACGAAGTGCCGCACCTGCCCGCTCGCCGCGCGCCGCAGCAGACCCGGGTCGTGCCGGGAGGTGCCGTGGAAGGCCGCTGCCCACGCGGGGGCGGCGGTGGCGAAGCGGTAGGTGAGGCTGCGGCCCTGGATCAGCGGCCCGCCGTCTGCGCCGATCAGGTGCAGCGCGTCATCGAGGTAGTCGTCGAGCCGCCTGCGGTAGCGCGCGACGCGCTCTGCGTACTGCGGGTCGCCCTCGACGAGCTGCGCCCAGATCATCGGGTAGAACGGCAGCGCCCAGCCGCAGTAGTGGTCGAAGTTGCGGCCGACTCCGTCGACGCTCCACCCACCGGGCAGGTCGAACGAGTCGAGCAGGGCGAAGTCGTCGGCGCGGTCCTCGAGCGAGAACGGGCCGCCGACGCTCTCGAGGAGGTGCGACACGATGATCCGGAACCACACCCAGTTGTTCGGCCAGTAGTGCGCGCCGATCGAGGTGGAGAGATAGTCGATGGTCTGCTCGCGAGCGCGCTCGTCCAGTCGTGCCCAGACCGTGTCGCGGGTGAGATGAAGGCCGACGGCGAGCGCCGCCGCCTCGACCTTCGCCTGAGGGTGCTCGTCGAGACGCGTCCACCGCTCGGGATGGTGCCGGTCGACGCCTGAGGCGATGCCCCGCGCGTATCGCTCGGCGAGCGGCTGAGTGCCCTCTGGTTCTCCGGCGATGCGGAATGCGGCGAGCATGAACGTGCGGGTGAAGCCCTCGAGGTGGTCGATGTCGCGGCCGAGTCCCCCCGGCGTGCCCGGATAGCGGATCAGCGACTGCGAGGGGCTCGCGTGCCTGGCTGCGCCGTCGAGTATCGCGTCGGCCACGGCGATCCAGTGATCGCGGGTCCAGCCGGTGTAGGGGGAGAGCGTGCGGTCGTCGTCGGGCAGCGTGATCATGCGCTGATCACGAGCTCTGCCTCGGAGACCGGATGCCCGGCCGGTGCGCCTGCGATGTATGCCGCCAGCTCGTCGAGGGCTGCATCGGCGAGGCGACGGCCCTCGGTTCCGAGCGACCCTGCGAGGTGCGGGGTGATCGCGACGTTGGGCAGCCGACGCAGTTCGGAGTCGGCGGGCAACGGCTCGGGCTCGGTGACATCGAGAAGGGCGTCGAGCCGGCCGGTGCGGCACTCTGCGAGCAGGGCGTCGTGGTCGAGCAGCGCGCCGCGGGCCGTGTTGATCACGGTGGCGCCGTCGGGCAGGGCGGCGAGCTGCGCGTCGGCGATCATGTGCCTGGTCGCGGGGAGCGAGGGGGCATGAAGCGAGAGCACGTCGACCTGCGGGAGCATCTCGTCGAGCGGCAGCAGCGTCCCGCCGGCCGCGGCCACGGCATCCGCGTCGGCGAACGGGTCGGAGACGAGGCAGCGGATGCCGTCGAACGGCCGCAGCAGCTCGACCACGCGGCGGCCGATCCGCGAGAAGCCGACGATGCCCACGGTGCGGTCGACGTTGCCGATCCGCCGTGCGGTCCAGGCGTTCCAGCCCGCGTCGTGCGGTGCCTGCAGGTGCGTGAAGGTGCGCTTGCCCGAGAGCAGGATGGCGCCGAGGGTGAACTCGGCCACCGGAACGGCGTTGGCGTCGGCTGCGGAGGTCAGCCGGATGTCGCGGGCCCAGAACTCGTTCGAGACGAGCCACTGCACGCTGCCCGCCGCGTGCAGCACGGCGCGCAGACGGGGCATCCGCGCCAGCCGGGCCGCATCCAGGCGGGGAGCGCCCCATGAGGTGACGAGCACTTCGGTGTCGGCGAGCAGCGGGTCGACGGACGGGTCGTCGAGGTCGGTGATCAGCATCCGTCCCGCCGTATCCGCCATCTCGGCGAGGCGCGCCTGACGCGTCTCGTCGAAGAGCAGGGCGAAGGCGTCGGCGTCCATCACGGCGTGGGCGCGGGGGCGTGCGGCGGTCATGAGAACGAGGGTAGTGCCGTGGAGGAATAGTTGACCGGAAGCAATGGTTGAGAAATATCAACTAATCATGTATCGTTGACGAAGATCAACCATCTTCCAGGAGCGTTTCCCCTTTGACTTC
Organism: Microbacterium esteraromaticum; assembly: GCF_014084045.1. Classification (NCBI taxonomy): domain Bacteria; kingdom Bacillati; phylum Actinomycetota; class Actinomycetes; order Micrococcales; family Microbacteriaceae; genus Microbacterium; species Microbacterium esteraromaticum. The sequence goes on along the minus strand of NZ_CP043732.1, from coordinate 663,411 downwards.
CACCCCATCCGCATCCGCCGAGGCAGTCCGTTCACCCCGAGAGGTCTTCACCGCCATCTCGGGGCTCATCGTCGGCATGTTCGTCGCCGTCCTCTCAGGCACGGTCGTCTCGACCTCCCTTCCCGTCATCGTCGCCGACCTCGGCGGAACCCAGGCGCAGTACACCTGGGTGATCACCGCCAGCCTGCTCGCGACCGCCGTGTCGACCCCGATCTGGGGCAAGCTCGCCGACCTGCTCGACCGCAAGGTGCTCGTGCAGCTCTCGCTCGTGCTGTTCACCGCGGGCACCGTGGCAGCCGGGTTCGCCCACGACATCGACATGCTCATCGCCATGCGCGTGGTGCAGGGGCTGGGCGTCGGCGGTCTGATGTCGCTGGTCATGGTCGCCGTCGCGCTGATCATCTCGCCACGCGAGCGCGGCAAGTACATGGGCGTCGTCGGCGGCATCATGGCTCTCGCCACGATCGGCGGGCCGCTGCTGGGCGGGTTCATCACCGACGTCTGGGGCTGGCGCGCGAACTTCTTCGTCGGCGTCCCCTTTGCCGTGCTCGCGCTCGTGCTGCTGCAGGTGACCCTGCATCTGCCCAGGCCGCAGACCGTGAAGGTGTCGATCGACTACCTCGGCATCGTCCTGCTCGCGGTGGGCGTCTCGGCGCTGCTGATCTGGGTCTCGCTGGGCGGTCAGCAGTTCGACTGGGACTCGGGCACGAGCTACGCGCTCGGCATCGGCTCCGCCGTGGTGCTGATCGCCTTCGTGGTGGTCGAGCTGCTGGTCAAGGAGCCGATCATCCCGCTCACCCTGTTCCTGAACCGCACCTTCACCCTCTCGGTGATCGCGTCGATCGCGATCGGCGTCTCCATGTTCGCCACCTCGGTGTTCCTGGCGCAGTACTTCCAGCTCGCCAGGGGTGCCACGCCGACCGAGTCCGGCCTGATGACCATCCCGATGATCGTCGGCCAGATGGGCGCGTCGATCATCATCGGCCAGCTGGTCAGCCGGTTCGGCAAGTGGAAGGGCTGGATGATGCTGGGCTCCGTGCTCACCGTCGCCGGCGTCAGCCTGATGTCGACGCTGCGCTACGACACCCCTTTCGTGCTGGTCGCGACGTACATGTTCGTGCTGGGCGCGGGGCTGGGCATGGTCATGCAGAACCTCACGCTGATCGTGCAGAACGACACCCCGCCGCAGCAGCTCGGCGCCGCGTCGTCGGGGGTCAACTTCTTCCGCACGATCGCCGGAACCATCGGCGTGACGATCATGGGCTCGATCCTCGCGACCAACGTGAGCGAGTACATCAAGAGCGGATTCGCGGGCTTCACCCCGGCCTCGGCCGATGAGGTCGAGGCGCTCAAGGCGCTCGGCTCGGGCAACGTGCCGAAGATCGCCGACCTGCCGGGCGCGATCCGCACCGTCGTCGAGTCGGCGTACGGACACGGCATCGCCGACGCCTTCATCATCGCCATCCCGCTCGCGGTGATCGGCGTGATCGCCATCGCGTTCATCCGCAACAAGCCGCTGTCGACCATGAACTCCGCAGAGCAGCTGCGCGAGCAGGCGGAGGAGTCGGCGATCGAGGTCGCCGGTGCCGAGGTCGGTGCGACCACGGGCAGCGTGCGGGTCGTGCGTTGAGATGACCGCGCAGCAGGCGGTCGATGCCCTGGGCGTCGATGATGCCCAGGGCGTCGACGATGCGCTGGCCGACTTCCAGGGTCACCTGAACCTCATCTTCGCCCGCGCGAGGACGCTCTGGAAGGAGTCCGCGGCCCGCGTGCATCCCGAGCTGCAGCCGTCGGGCTACAAGCTGCTGGCGTACGTCGCCCGCACGGGCGATGCGAATGCGCACCAGCTGGCCGAGCTGTTCGGCATCGACAAGTCGATGGTGAGCAGGCAGATCCGGATGCTCGAGGACTTCGGCCTCGTCGAGTCGCGCCCCGACGAGCGCGACGGGCGGCTGCGCGTGCTCACGGCAACATCCGAGGCGCAGCGCACGCTGGCGACGCTGCGCGCCGAGAACGCCGGACGCATGCGCGCGGTGCTCGCCGAGCTGACGCCCGACGAGGTCAGGGCGGCATCGAAGGCGTTCCGGCTGCTCGCCGAGATCTGACGCGCGGTCGTCCGCTCGTCCCTAGGGTGCGCTTGCCCGGGGCGTCCGCCTGAGATCCGGAACTTCGCCTGAGATCCGGAGGCCTGCACGGCGTTCGTCCGGGTTTCGGTCGGGCGTGCGGATTTGGGATGCCTGCGTCCCGGGGCCCGCGCTGTGCCTGCAGCCTTGCGTTGCGCCGGGGACTTCGCGCTGTGCCGGGGCCTCGCCTGAGATCCGGAACTTCGCCTGAGATCCGGACGTCTGCTCGGCGTTCGTCCGGCTTTCGGTCGGGCGTGCGGATCTGGGATGCTTGCGCCCCGGGCCCCGTGCTGTGCCCCTGGTCGCCTGAGATCCGGAACTTCGCCTGAGATCCGGACGTCTGCACGGCGTTCGTCCGGGTTTCGGTCGGGCGTGTGGAACTCGGAAGCCTGTGCCCCGGGGCCCGCGCTGTGCCTGGGGCCCGCGCTGTGCTCTGGGGCCCGCGCTGTGCCTGCAGCCCCGCGCTGCGTTGGGGACTTCGCGCGGTGCCGGGACCTCGCCTCAGATCCGGAACTTCGCCTGAGATCCGGAGGTCTGCACGGCGTTCGTCCGGGTTTCGGTCGGGAGTGCGGAACTCGGATGCCTGCGTCCCGGGGCCCGCGCTGTGTACCGGCGCCTGAGATCCGGAACCTCGCCTGAGATCCGGACGTCTGTCCGGCGTTCGTCCGGGTTTCGGTCGGGCGTGCGGAACTTGGATGCCTAGAGGTACGGCCCCGCCTGCGCGGCGCCCCGCCGTTAGGCTGGCGTGATGAGCGATGCACCGCCCGTGAGCGACGACGCCCTCGACGGCGACGCGCTCGATGAGGCCGTGCACCGCGTCGAGCGGGAGCTGGGGCGGCTGTTCGCGCGCATCAGGGTCGGGTGGCGTGAAGCTGCGGCGACCGTGCATCCGGATCTGCAGCCCCTCGGGTACCAGGTGCTCGCGGCGATTGTCAGCGGGCACGTGACCACGGCGGGCGAGCTGATCGAGCGGCTGCAGACCGACAAGTCCGCGGTGAGTCGGCAGGTGCGCCAGCTAACCGAGCTCGGCCTGGTCGACAGCATCCGGGACCCCGATGACCGCCGCGCGCGGCGCCTGGTCGCCACCGAGCTCGCGACCGAGCGCGTGACCGCCGCGCGGGCCGCGTACGAGGGGCGGCTCGCCGAGCGGCTGCGCCGCTGGTCGGCCGAGGACCTCGACCGCGTCGCCGATCTGCTCGACGAGCTGGGGCGCTGACGCGGTCGGTGTCACCGCGGTGACTGACTGAACCGCTGTCTCTGGTCGCCCCAGTCGGGAGCTGTCATCGACCGGGAAGCGCCGTCGGAGAGCGTCGAGCTGCCCCGTGAGCAGGACAGCGTGCTCTGCTGCAGCGCTCGCGACAAGCGCTGATCTGCGTCTCCCCAGCGGCTCTGCCCCTTCGTCGGAGGACGGAGGGGCAGAGCCGTCTCCTTCGTCATCCGGGGTTGCGGCGTTCGCATCCGCGTGCGATGCTGGGATTGGGAAAGCGCTTACCCGCGGCATTCGCAGCACCGCGTACCCGTTCCGACCGACTGACAGACAGGACCACCATGACCGACGTGCGTGAGATCGGCATCATCATGAACGGCGTCTCCGGACGCATGGGCTACCGGCAGCACCTGGTGCGCTCGATCCTCGCGATCCGCGACCAGGGCGGCATCGAGCTCTCCGATGGCTCGAAGGTGACGGTCAAGCCGATCCTCGTCGGCCGCAGCGAGGAGAAGCTCGCCGAGCTCGCAGCGAAGCACGGCATCGACGACTACACCACTGACCTCGACGCGGCGCTCGCCGACCCGAAGTGGGAGATCTACGCCGACTTCCTCGTCACCAAGGCGCGCGCCACCGCGATCCGCAAGGCCATCGCCGCAGGCAAGGCCATCTACACCGAGAAGCCCACCGCAGAGTCGCTCGAAGAGGCGCTCGAGCTCGCGCACCTCGCGAAGAGCGCCGGAGTCAAGACGGGCGTGGTGCACGACAAGCTCTATCTGCCCGGTCTGCAGAAGCTGAAGCGCCTGATCGACTCCGGCTTCTTCGGACGCATCCTCTCGGTGCGCGGCGAGTTCGGCTACTGGGTGTTTGAGGGCGACTGGCAGCCGGCGCAGCGCCCCAGCTGGAACTACCGCACCGAAGACGGCGGCGGCATCATCAGCGATATGTTCCCGCACTGGAACTACGTGCTCGAGAACCTCTTCGGCGAGGTGAAGAGCGTGTACGCGCAGGCCGCCGTGCACATCGCCGACCGCTGGGATGAGAAGGGCGAGCACTACACCGCCACCGCCGAAGACGCGGCATACGGCATCTTCGAGCTCTCCGGCGGCGTCATCGCCGAGATCAACTCGTCGTGGACGGTGCGCGTGAACCGCGACGAGCTCGTCGAGTTCCAGGTCGACGGCACGCACGGCTCAGCCGTGGTCGGCCTGTTCGGATGCAAGATCCAGCCTCGGAACGCTACGCCCAAGCCGGTCTGGAACCCCGACCTCGAAGACACGCACGACTACGACGCCGACTGGCAGAAGGTGCCCACGAACGACGTCTTCCTCAACGGCTTCCGCCAGCAGTGGGAGGAGTACCTCGAGTCGTACGTGCTCGGCACCGACTACGCATTCGACCTGCTCGCCGGCGCGCGCGGCGTGCAGTTCGCCGAGGCGGGCCTGACCTCCAGCGCCGAGGGCCGCAAGGTCGCGATCGAGCCGCTGAGCATCTGATGACCGCGCTTCGCCTGCTCTCGGCATCCGGAGATCTCTCCGACGTCGCGCTCAACGACTCGGGCGCGTATGCGCGCCCGACGTCGCCGCTGCGCTCCCGCGTCGCCTACGCGGCCGCGCACGTCGTGCCGAAGCCGCACGCCGACAACACCCCCGGCCGGCCGGCCGACATCGACTGGGACGCGACGCTCGCTTTCCGCCGCAACGTCTACTCGTGGGGGCTGGGGGTGGCGGATGCCATGGACACTGCCCAGCGCAACATGGGCCTCGATGCGGCGGCGACGCGAGAGCTGATCGCGCGCAGCGCCGAGGTCGCGCGCGAGGAGGGCGGATCGGTCGTCGTCGGCGTCAACACCGACCACATCGCCGAGACCCACATCTCGCTCGACCAGGTCGTCGACGCGTACGTGTCGCAGCTCGAGTTCGCCGAAGAGCAGGGTGCCGCGCCGGTGCTCATGGCGTCCCGCCACCTCGCCCGCGCCGCCGCCTCGCCCGACGACTACCGCCGCGTCTACCGCGCGGTGCTGTCGAAGGCGACCACCCCGGTCGTGCTGCACTGGCTCGGCACCGCGTTCGACCCCGAGCTCAAGGGCTACTTCACTTCGACTTCGCTCAGTACAAGCGGCGCGGACGACTGGCAGACGGCATCCGAGGTGCTGCTCGACATCATCGCCGAGGACCCGTCGAAGATCGCCGGGGTCAAGATGAGCCTGCTGAACGCAGAGAGCGAGATCTCGGTGCGCGAGCGCCTTCAGTCCGATGAATCGACGCAGGGCGTGCGCATGTTCACCGGCGACGACTTCAACTACGTCTCGCTGATCGACGATTCCGAGCGCGGGCACTCCGACGCGCTGCTCGGCGCGTTCGCCGCCATCACGCCGGTCGCGTCCGCCGCGATCCAGGCGCTCGACGCCGGAGATCCCGAGGCGTACCGGCGCATCCTCGGCCCGACCGAGGAGCTCAGCAGGCAGGTGTTCGCCGCACCCACGTTCTACTACAAGACGGGCGTGGCCTTCCTCGCATGGCTGAACGGCCACCAGCCGGCCTTCCAGATGGTCGGCGGCCTGCACTCCGCGCGCAGTCTGCCGCACCTCTCGCGCATCGTGGAGCTGGCGAACTCGTCGCTCGCCCTCGAGAACCCCGAACTCGCACGGGAGCGCTGGCACGGCATGCTCCGGGTGAACGGATTCGAGCTGTGAGCGCCGCGGACTCCGCACAGATGTCGGCGCAGCGCACGGATGTCGGTCCGGATGCCGTTGTTTCCCCCGGCATCCGTGATCCGCGCCGACATGTGTCGGCGGATCCCCGCCTCTCCATCAACCAGGCGACGATCAAGCACGCCGACCTCGCCACCGCTCTGCGGGTGACGGCGGATGCCGGCATCCAGGCCATCGGACTCTGGCGCGAGCCGGTGAACGAGGTCGGGCTCGACACCGCCGCGAAGATGCTCGCCGACTCGGGACTGCGCTTCACGACCCACTGCCGCGGAGGGTTCTTCGCCCTTCCTGCCGGGCCCGAGCGCGACGCCGCCCTCGACGACAACCGTCGCGCGATCGACGAGACCGCTGCGCTCGCCGCGGCGGGCGCCGACGGCTCGACGGCCGTGCTCGTGCTCGTCGCGGGCGGCCTGCCGGAGGGATCGCGCGATCTCGATGGCGCGCGCGAGCGGGTCCGGGATGCCATCGGCACCCTCGCGCCGTATGCGCAGAGCGCCGGGGTGACCCTGGCGATCGAGCCGCTGCATCCGATGTTCGGCTCCGACCGGTGCGTCGTCTCGACGCTGGGTCAGGCGCTCGACATCGCGGCGGACTTCGCCCCCGGCGTCGTCGGTGCGGCGGTCGACACCTTCCACATCTGGTGGGACCCGCAGGTGCACGAGCAGATCGAGCGCGCCGGACGCGAAGGCCGCATCTCGACCTACCAGGTGTGCGACTGGAAGACGCCGCTCCCCGCCGACGTGCTGCTGTCGCGGCACTACATGGGCGACGGGATCATCGACTTCGCCTCGCTGACACGTGCCGTCGTCGCGACCGGATACGACCGCGACATCGAGGTCGAGATCTTCAACGCCGACATCTGGGCCGATGCGCCCGACGTCGTCGTCGCGCGCACAGCCGAGGCGTTCGCCGCGACCGTCTCGCCTCACCTCCCCGGTCGTTGAGCCGCAGGCCGGCCGGTTGACCACAATGGAGACATGCCCATGATCAGACCCGGACTCTGCTCGGTGACCTACCGCCGGCTCGCACCAGAGCGGGTGGTCGAGCTCACGAGGGATGCCCGGCTCGAGGTCATCGAGTGGGGCGGCGACGTGCACGTGCCGCCGGGTGACGTCGCGCGCGCGGCCGAGGTGGCGGCGGCGACGACGGATGCCGGACTCGCGGTGTGCTCGTACGGCTCGTACTTCCGCAGCGGCGCCGACGAGCCCCTCACGCCGATCCTCGACAGCGCCGAGGCGCTCGGCGCAGACCGTGTGCGCATCTGGGCCGGGAGCGTCGACTCGCGCGACGCGACGCCCGAGCAGTACGCGCAGATCGTCTCCCGGCTCCGGGATGCCGTCGACGAGGCCTCGGAGCGGGGCATCGCCCTCGCCCTCGAGTTCCACCGCCGCACGGTCGCCGACACCCCCGAGGCCACGCTGCGCCTGATCGGCGACGTGCCCGGCCTCACGACGTACTGGCAGCCGACCGTCGACGCCCCCGACCGGGTGGCGCTCGCCGAGTTCGACGCGCTCGCCGCGCACACCAGCGCCGTGCACGTCTTCTCCTGGTGGCCGTTCGACCAGCGCCTCCGGCTCGACGAGAGGGACAGCCTCTGGCATCCGCTGTTCGCCGCGGCGGCCGCGCAGCCGGCGCCCCCGCGCGACGCGCTGATCGAGTTCGTGCCCGACGACGATCCTGCCGTGCTCGCCTCCGAGGCGGTGACCCTTCGTCGCTGGATCGCCGGTGGATAGGCTTCCGACATGACCGACGCATCACCGCGCACCTCACCGCCCACGCTGCACGATGTGGCGCGCGCTGCAGGAGTCTCGCTCGCGACCGCTTCGCGGGTGCTGAACGGGTCGGAGCGCAAGGTCGCCGAGTCGTTCCGCGAGCGCGTCGAGAAGGCCGCCGACGAGCTGGGCTACACGGCGAACGCGTCAGCGCAGGCGACGGCGCGTGGAACCTCCGCCGCCATCGCCCTGCTGGTCGCCGACATCGCCGACCCCTACTTCGGTCAGATCGCGGCCGGGGTGGCGAGCGGTGCCGATGCCGAAGGATTGATCGTCACGGTCGCGATCACCGAGCGCGACCCCGATCGCGAGGCCAGGATCCTGCGGGCGCTGCGCGGGCAGCGCCCACGAGGGGTGATCCTCGCGGCATCCAGGACCGACACCCCCGACGCCCGCACCATCGCCGAGCTCGCCGCGTTCGGCCCGCTCGGAGGGCGCACCGTCACCTTCGGGGAAGGTGGCGACCGCAGCATCCGGATCGACAACCGCGGTGGAGCCGAGGGGCTCGGCCGAGCCATGGCGCAGCGCGGCTACCGTCGCGCGATCGCCATAGCGGCAGCCGATGGCGTGCGCACCTCCGACGACCGTCTCACCGGCTTCACCGCGGGATTCGCCTCCGGCGGCGGTGAGGTCGAGCGGATCTACCGCGGCACCTTCGAGCGCGAGTCGGGTGCCGAGTCGATGACGGCCGCGCTGGCCGACGGGGTGGATGCCGGAACCCTCGTCTTCGCCCTCAGTGACATCGTCGCGGTGGGCGCCATGACGGCCATCCGCGACGGTGGACGCAGCGTCGGCGACGACATCGCCGTGTGCGGGTTCGACGATGTGCCCGTCAGCCGCGACGTGACCCCTCGCCTGACGACGGTGCGGGTGCCGCTCGGCGACCTCGGCCACGAGGCGTTCAGGGCGACGGTGGATGCGGAGTGGCAGCAGCCCGCGCTCGACCTCGAGGTCGTCGTGCGCGAGAGCACCCCAGGGGTCTGATCCGCCACGCGAACGCGCCGGGCGTCAGCCGCCGAGGGCCGCGCTGACGACGGCTCGCGCCTCCTCCTGCACCTGCGCGAGGTGCTCAGGGCCCTTCAGGCTCTCGGCGTAGAGCTTGTAGACGTCCTCCGTGCCCGACGGGCGGGCGGCGAACCAGGCGTGCTCGGTCTGCACCTTCAGCCCGCCGATCGCCGCGCCGTTGCCCGGTGCGTGCGACAGCTTCGCGGTGATCGTCTCGCCCGCCAGGTCGGTCGCGCTCACGGCATCCGGGGCCAGCCTGCCCAGCGTCGCCTTCTGCTCCGGCGTCGCCGGGGCGTCCACCCGCTGGTATGCCGACGCCCCGAACGCCTGCTCGAGCTCACGGTAGCGCTCCGACGGGGTCTTGCCGGTGACCGCGATGATCTCGGCCGCGAGCAGGCAGAGCAGCAGGCCGTCCTTGTCGGTCGACCAGGCCGTGCCGTCCTTGCGCAGGAACGACGCGCCCGCCGACTCCTCGCCGCCGAACGCGACCGAGCCGTCGAGCAGACCCGGCACGAACCACTTGAACCCGACCGGCACCTCCAGCAGGCGACGGCCGAGCGACTCGGCGACGCGGTCGATGATCATCGACGACACGAGCGTCTTGCCGATCGCCGCATCGCGGGGCCACTCGGTGCGGTGCGAGAACAGGTAGTCGATCGCGACCGCCAGGTAGTGGTTGGGGTTCATCAGCCCGGCGTCGGGGGTGACGATGCCATGCCGATCGGCGTCGGCGTCGTTGCCGGTGAGCACGTCGAAGTCAGAGCGCTTGGCGACCAGGGATGCCATGGCGCTGGGCGACGACGGATCCATGCGGATCTTCTCATCCCAGTCGAGGGTCATGAAGCGCCACGTCGGGTCGACCTCGGGGTTGACGACGGTCAGGTCGATGCCGTGCATCTCGGCGATCAGAGCCCAGTACTCCACCGATGCACCGCCCATCGGGTCGGCGCCGATGCGAACCCCGGCGCGCTTGATCGCGTCGAGGTCGATGATGGTCGGAAGATCGCGCACGTAGGCGTCGCGGAAGTCGTACTCGCCGATCGAGTCGCCGTCGATGTCGGCGTAGCGGATGCGCTTCACGCCGTCGAGACCGGATTCGATGAGCTCGTTGGCTCGCTGCGCGATCCATCCGGTGGCATCGGTGTCGGCCGGTCCGCCATGCGGCGGGTTGTACTTGAACCCGCCGTCGCGAGGCGGGTTGTGGCTCGGGGTGACGACGATGCCGTCGGCGCGCCCTGCGTCGCCGAGGGCGCGGCCGCGGTTGTAGGTGAGGATCGCGTGGCTGAGCGCCGGGGTCGGCACCCACGAGTCGCGCGAGTCGGTGCGCACGTCGACGCCGTTCGCGATGAGCACCTCGACGGCGCTGCGCTCGGCGGGCAGCGAGAGAGCGTGCGTGTCTCGGCCGAGGAACAGCGGTCCGGCGATGCCCTGCTCGCGGCGGTAGTCGACGATCGCCTGGGTGGTCGCGAGGATGTGATCCTCGTTGAAGCTGCTGCTCAGTGACGAGCCGCGATGCCCGCTGGTGCCGAACACGACCCGCTGCGCGGACACCGACGGATCCGGGTGCCGGTCGTAGTAGGCGGCGATCAGCTCGTCGACGTCGATGAGGTCCTTTTCCTCCGCAGGGAGGCCAGCTCGGCTCGTCATGGGGATAGTCTGCCCCGCCGGGGCCCCGACGCGCACCTTCCGAAGCGCCGGGACGCTGCCGCGCGGGGAGCGCAGTCGTCGAGAACAGGCTGGTTCGCGAGGACAGGCTGGATCTCGGGCATCCGTCCTGTTCTCGGCAACCGTCCTGTTCTGGGCGACGGTGCGCGTGCGGGCGACGGGTCTCGGATGCTGAAACAGGCCCGGTGGACGCCGAAGGGCCGGGGCTAGGCTGTCGAGGTGACCGAACGCCGCACCTACAGCTATCTGGGCCCCGCAGGAACCTTCACCGAAGCAGCGCTCGACCAGGTGCCCGAGGCCCGCGGTCACGACTGGAAGCCCGTGCACAACGTCGGCGAGGCACTCGCCGACGTGCTCGAGGGGCGCAGTCACGCGGCGATGATCGCGATCGAGAACTCGATCGAGGGCGGGGTGTCGACCACGCTCGACGCCCTCGCGACGTTGCCGGGGTTGCGGATCATCGGCGAATACCTCGTCAAGGTGAACTTCGTGCTCGTCGGCAAGCCGGGAACGAGACTCGAAGACGTCGACGTCATCGCCGCGCATCCCGTCGCCTACGCGCAGTGCCACGGCTGGCTCGGTGAGCACCTGCCCAGGCACGCTCATGTCCCTGCGGCGAGCAATGTGGCATCCGCTCTCGGCGTGCTCGACGGATCGTCGCCCGCCCAGGCCGCCATCGCCGCGCCCGGCATCGTTCAGCATCACGACGTCGAGGTGCTTGCAGAGCAGATCGGCGACAACGAGAACGCCGTGACCCGCTTCGTGCTCGTGTCGAAGCCCGCCAAGCCCGGCGAGCCGACCGGAGCCGACAAGACCTCGCTGATCGTCGAGCTGCCGGACGATCGCCCCGGAGCACTGCTCGACATGCTCGAGCAGTTCTCGACGCGCGGCATCAACCTGTCGCTCCTGCAGTCCCGTCCGGTCGGAGACGCGCTCGGCCGGTACCGCTTCGTGGTGGATGCCGACGGGCACGCCTACGACGAGCGCATGGCCGACGCGCTGCTGGGCATCCGCCGGTTCAGCCCTCACGTGGTCTTCCTGGGCTCGTACCCCCGCGCAGACCGCAAGATCGTGCACTACCCCGAGCGCTACGCCGACGGCGTGTTCGTCGAGGCGCGCGACTGGCTGCGCGCCCTGATCCACGGCGAGCCCGAGGCGTAGCGGGCGTCGGCCTCGCCTCCGCACGCCCATCCGGCGACTCCTAGTCCGGATGGGAAACGCTGGTGAGCCGGCTTCTGCACCGGCGTTTCCGATCCGGCGACTCCTAGTCCGGATGGGTAACGCCGGTGAATGGCATCCCGTCCCCAGCGTTTCCCATCTGCTCAGCCCCGGCCGCATCACGAGGAGCGCGACAGAAGCGCGCGACGGATGCGCGAAAGCGCCGACGCGGCGCCATCGTCCAGGTCGAGCTGGGTCAGCCGGATGACGATCCAGCCGCGATCCTCCAGATCGCGATGCCGCTGGATGTCTCGACGCCACTGATCCCTGCTGCTGCGATGCCCGTCGCCCTCGTACTCGATGGCGATCTTCAACGCGGGATAGGCGAGGTCCGCGCGCGCGATGACTCGGTCGCGGTCGGTGATGTCGTACTGGATGACAGGTTCCGGAAGGCCGGCCCGCGTGATCAGCAGCCGAGTCTCGGTCTCCTTCGGCGACTCGACACGCGGTCGTGCCCGGCGGAGCGCCGCCCGGATCGTCTCGCGTCCGGGAAAGCGACGCCAGGCGGCGATCCGGTCTTCGATCTCCGCAATCGTGTACACCGGTCGACCGACGAGAAGATCCGGATAGTTGTCGGCCGGGGTGAGCAGGGCATCGAGCATGACGACCGCCTGGTCTTCGGTGAGCTCTCTCGCGCAGGTGAGCACCGCTGCAAGCGGGTCGACCACGCGGATCCGTCCTATCCGGTGCGTCTGGGCCAGGTGCAGCGACAGGCGCCGGCCCTTCACTCCGCGCGATCCAGGCGGCGTTCGATCGTGCGGAACCGCCACTTCGACCTTCTCGTCGATCGACCACTTCTGCGGCAGCGGCAGACCCCAGATGCGCGCTGCGGTGCGTCCGACGAAACGGTGGCCGGGCTTCATCCGCGGCTGATAGCACTCGATGCGCCGGGCGAAAGTCGTCGGGGCCTCCAGGGTGCGCACGCCCCGAAACGGGCGATGCAGGTCAGGGGTGTCGCGGCGCCAGCGCGTGACACCGGCTGCAGCGGCGTCGCCGATCGCGAACGTCGAGCCGAGGCGGGTGGGCAGAGATGTCCGGTGTCGCATCCAGCCATGCTCTTCGGCCGCCGTCGTCCTGCAGGGCCCCGTATCCCGGAACGGGGGACAATCTCGCTGGTCGTGGAATTGTGCAGAACGAATCGGCCCGTTCGGCCCTTGCGGCGAACGGATGGGAAACGCTGGTGAGCGCGCGCGGATACAGGCGTTTCCCATCCGGTCAACGGCTGACGGATGGGAAACGCCGGCAGGGATGCCGTGGAACCGGCGTTCTCCATCCGCCGGGGCGGGCGGGGCCCGGCGGGGCCACGGGGCGGGGCGGGGGCCGGGGGAGCGGGCCCGGACGACGCGAGCGTCGGGGCTAGGCGGCGAGCAGATCCAGCGTCTGGGTGCGTCCGGGGGTCGCGTCGAGGGGCTCGCCGTCGAACGACCCGGCGACGGGCGAGACCATGATCTCGTCGACACCGTGCTGCGCGGCGAACGCGGCCAGCGCCGAGCGCACGTCGGCGCCCGAGCCGATGAGCCAGCGCTGACGCATCGCGTCGATGAGGGCCTGCTCCTGGGCATCCGGATGCTCGGCCATACCCCGCTGGGCCTCCTCGACCGTCTCGAGCACCTGCATCGGCTTGCTGCTGCGCAACCGGGCCATCGCGCGCAGCTGCGGCAGGGCGCGAGCCTCGGCCTCCTCGGCCGAGGGTGCGGCGACGACGTTCGCCGTCAGGAACGTCAGCGGCGACTCGAGCGTCTCGGAGGGGCGGAACTGCGAGCGGTACAGGTCGAGCGCGCGCTCGAGTCCTGTGCCGGCGAAGTGGTTGGCGAACACGTACGGCAGACCGTGCGCGGCGGCGAGCTGGGCCGAGTAATCGCTCGACCCCAGCAGCCAGATCGCGGGAGATCCGGATGCCACGGGCGTGGCCTTCACCCCGTACTCGCCCCCGCTCGTGAAGCGCACCGTCGCGCCGTCGGGCTGAACCATCGCGGCGATGTCCTGCACGTGCGACGGGAAGCGCTCGACGTCTCCAGTCGTGCCGGACTGGCGCAGCAGGTGAGTGATCACGGGGTCGCTGCCCGGCGCACGCCCGATGCCGAGGTCGATGCGTCCCGGTGCGAGCGCCTCCAGGGCGGCGAACTGCTCGGCGACGATGAGCGGGGCGTGATTGGGCAGCATGACGCCGCCCGACCCCACACGGATCCGCTGGGTGCGCGCGGCGGCTGCGGCGATGAGAACAGGGGGAGCGGTCGACGCCACAGACGGCATGTTGTGGTGCTCGGCGAACCAGTAGCGCGTGAGCCCGAGCGCGTCGGCATGCTGTGCGAGCGCCATCGACGAGGCCACCGCCTGCGCGCTGGTCTGTCGGGAGCGGACGGGAACGAGATCGAGCACGGAGAGCGCGGGAGTAGTCATCACTTCTGCACAACCGCTGAGGCCGCCGCGGCATTCCGCCAGGGCCTTGACCCGCGCGGCGCGCGAGCGTATCCCGGAAATGCGATGTGGAGCTTCGAGGACCGCGCCGACGCCGGCTGGCAGCTCGCCAGGCGGCTGACGCAGCGCGCCCCCGAGGATGCCGTCGTGCTCGGGCTGCCGCGCGGCGGTGTGCCCGTCGCGGCGCCGGTCGCGTCGGCGCTCCACGCGCCGCTCGACGTGCTCATCGTGCGGAAGGTCGGGGTGCCGGGGCACGCCGAGCTCGCGATGGGAGCGGTCGGCGAGGGCGGCGCCGCGGTTCGCAACCCCTCGGTCATCGACATGGCGGGGGTCGACGACGCCATGCTCACCGCGGCAGAGGAGCGCGAGCGAGCGGAGGTCGAGCGCCGCTCGCAGATGCTGCGCGCGGGAAGGCCCGCCGAGCCGATCGACGGGCGGGTCGCGATCGTCGTCGACGACGGCATCGCCACCGGCGCCAGCATGCGCGCGGCGTGCCTGATCGCGCGCGCCCGCGGTGCCCGGCGGATCGTCGTCGCGGTGCCCGTCGCGCCACCCGATCTGCTCGACGGCTTCGGCGCGGACGTGGGCGCGGAGGTCATCGCGCTGTGCACGCCGGAGAACTTCATGGCGGTGGGCATGCACTACGTCGACTTCCGGCAGACGACGGACGACGAGGTGATCGACCTGCTGCGCGCGGCGCACCGCTCGCGCGGGTGACGGCCGCGCCCGACACGAGCGAGGGACCCCGGATGCTGTGGGCGTAGCCTCCTGGGATGGAGTCCAGCATCTTCTTCATCGTGGTCGGAGCCGTGGCGGTCGCAGCCGTCGCCCGCTGGAAGGGCTGGCCTGCTCCGCTGCTCGTCACCGTCGTCGCACTGCTGGCGTCGTTCCTCCCCTTCGTGCCTGATGTCGCGATCGACGGCCATGTGCTGCTCAACATCGTCCTGCCGCCGCTGCTGTACTCGGCCGCGCTCGACGTGTCGTTCCTGAGCTTCAAGAGGGCCATGCCGCAGATCAGGCGGCTGGGCGTCGGTCTCGTGGTCGTCACGGCGGGTGTGGTCGGCCTGCTGGCGTGGTGGATCATGCCGGAGCTCACCCTGCCGGGCGCACTGCTGCTCGGCGCGATCGTCGCGCCTCCGGATGCCGTCTCCGCGGCCGCCATCGGACGCAGGCTCGGTCTGCCCAGGCGGGTCATGACCGTGCTGTCGGGGGAGAGCCTGATCAACGACGCGACCTCGCTGACGATGTACCGGGTCTTCGCCGCCATCGTCGCCGGCGCGACCGTGACTCTGGCGGGCGGGGTCGGGCAGTTCTTCGTCGCTGTGCTCGTCGGGGTCGCCGTCGGACTCGCGTTCGGAGCGGTGATGCATCGGCTGCGCATGCGCGTCGCCGATCCGGTCGTGAACGGAACATTCGGGCTGCTCGCCCCGTTCGGCGCGTACGCGATCGCGGAGCAGCTGCTCGGCTCGGGAGTTCTCGCGGTGGTCGCGATGGGGCTGTTCGTCGGCTTCAACGCACCGAAGACCAGCTATGCGACCCGTCAGCAGGAGGCACCGCTCTGGCTGTCGGCCGACTTCCTGCTGGAGTCGTTCGTGTTCGCCTACATCGGGCTGCAGCTGCCCAGGGTGCTCGCCGACCTCAACGACGGCGAGGTGGGAGTCGTCGTGCTGCTCTCGGCGGTGGTGCTTGTGGCCGTGCTTCTCGTGCGCCCTCTGTTCGTCTATCCGGCTCACGCGTGGGGGCAGTGGTGGACACGGAGGCGGCTGCGCCGGTGGAAGCGCGTCATCGCCATGCATCCGGATGCCGTTGCCGCGCGGGGGCGCGGTCGGCATCCGCTCAGCGAGGAGCAGCTGCGCCGCCGACTCGCCGAGACCCGGCTGTCATGGCGTGACAACGCGGTGATCTCGTGGGCCGGCATGCGCGGTGTGGTCACGCTCGCCACTGCGCTCGCCGCGGCCGACCTGGCAGGCATCGACGGCGCGGCGGCCCACGCGATCGTCGTGGTCGCGTTCGTCGTGACCGTGGGGACCCTGCTGCTCCAGGGGCTGACGCTGCCGTGGCTCATCCGCATGCTCGGCGTCGTCGACGACAGCGAGCAGCAGGAGGATGCCAGAGAGCTGGCGGCGGTGCACGAGCGCAGCCGCGAGGCGGGGAAGGCGTACCTGCGTGCGATGCGCCGCGAATGGGCCCAGGAGCACGGCGAGGAGCAGCTGCCGGCCTTCGACGCCTACGCGAAGCGACTGGTGCGGGTGCAGTCCGACGCCGAGCAGACGGGGGTCGAGCAGCAGCTGCGGCCCACCGCCGAGCAGTTCACGACCCTGGCGAAGGGGTGGCTCGCGGTGCGCAGGCAGCTGCTGCTCGAGGAGCGCGCGGCAGGCAACCTGAGCGAGGAGGTCATGCACGAGCTGATCGCGGCGATGGATGCCGAGGAGCTGGCCCTCGACACCAGGGTCGCGCTGCGCACCTGACCCCGACGCACGCGGCGGCCCGCCCGTGTGCGGATCAGGCGGCTGCCGGAGCCGCGTCCTCGCGGTTCATGTGGAGGGCGGCGAGGATCTGCCGGCGTGCGCTGTAGCTCGAGCCGCTGAGGTTCTCGAGCGCCAGGATGTCGTCGCGATCGAGTCGGTCTCGCGCGGCTTCGCGCAGCAGGTCGTCCTTCGTCGCGGGGTACTCCATGCCGGCGAGGAATCCCTTGAGCGCGGCTGAGGGGGACATGCGGTCTCCTTTCCAGGACGAAGGCGGGAGCGCCCTCGTCGGGCGCCCCCGCTGGTGGATCAGGCGCTGATCGCCTCGCGGTGATCGGTGGACTCGACCTCGATGCGACGCGGCTTCGCGCGTTCGCTGACCGGGATGATCACCGAGAGCACTCCGCTGTCGTACGACGCGGTGATGCGGTCGAGGTCGACGCCGTCGCCGAGGGTGAACTGGCGCAGATACGTGCCGGTTCCCCGCTCGCGGGCGATCCAGCGCATCCCCTCGCCGCTGTCGGCGGTGCGCTGGGCGCGGATCGACAGCTGCGAGCCGTCGAGATCGACGTCGATCGAGCCGGGATCAGCACCCGGGATGTCGGCATGCAGAACATAGCGGTCGCCGTCGCGGCAGAGGTCGACGGGCATCACGCGCGGGGCGCGAACGGAGTCCAGCACGCTCGCGGCGAAGCGATCAAGCTGACTGATCGGGTCGAAGGTCATTGCCATGGTGTTCTCCTCTCACTATGGGTCGCCAGATGGCGACTCTGATCGAGGATGCAGGTAATCTGCATCCGGGGATGTATATTTATACCTCCGAAAATCTACAGATCTCAAGACCCGAGAACGGATGCCCGATGACCGATCGCGATCCCGCCACCCCGCTGTACGGGATCGCCGTCGCGGCCGATCTCGCCGAGGTCCCCGAGGCGACGCTTCGGCTGTACGAGCGCCGCGGACTGCTCACGCCGTTCCGCAGCGACGGCGGGACTCGGCGATACAGCGACGACGACATCGACCGGTTGCGTCGGGTCGCTGAGCTGCGGGATGCCGGGGTGAACCTCGCCGGGATCGGCCGGGTGCTCGAGCTGGAGGACGAGAACGGCGATCTGCGACGCGAGCTGGAGGAGGAGCGCCGCACGCGCTGACGCCGGTGGGCCCGGCGGCGGCTCCCCGGCATCCGGATGCAAGAGAGCGCCCCGCCCCCGGAGGGGCGAGGCGCTCTCTGCAGCGGAGAGGAGGTCAGCGTGCGCCGGCCGTCTCCTTCGCGGAATCCGGCTCAGCAGCATCCGCCTCGTCGATGTCCTCGGCGAAGGGCAGGCCGTTGCGGGGAGCGTTGTAGAGCTCCTCGTCGAGGATGCCCTCGCGCTTGGCGACGATCGTCGGGACGAGCGCCTGACCCGCGACGTTGACCGCCGTGCGCCCCATGTCGAGGATCGGGTCGATGGCGAGCAGCAGC
The DNA here is from genome assembly GCF_014084045.1 of Microbacterium esteraromaticum. Lineage (NCBI taxonomy): Bacteria > Bacillati > Actinomycetota > Actinomycetes > Micrococcales > Microbacteriaceae > Microbacterium > Microbacterium esteraromaticum. The sequence continues at coordinate 645,363 of NZ_CP043732.1, read as the reverse complement.
CCGACGCCCTCGAGCGGCAGACCGAGGGTCGACAGGGTGAGCGTCAGCATCACGACAGCGCCGGTGGTGCCCGCGGTCGCCGCCGAGCCGACCACCGAGACGATGACGATCAGCAGGTACTGGATGAAGCTCAGCTGGATGTCGAAGAACTGTGCGACGAAGATCGCGGCGATGGCCGGGTAGATCGCGGCGCAGCCGTCCATCTTGGTGGTCGCGCCGAGCGGCACGGCGAACGAGGCGTAGCCGCGGGGCACACCAAGGTTGCGCTCGGTGACGCGCTCGGTCAGCGGCAGGGTGCCGATCGACGAGCGGCTGACGAACGCCAGCTGCACAGCGGGCCAGACGCCCGAGAAGTACTGCTTGATCGACAGGCCGTGGGTGCGGACGAGGATCGGGTAGACCACGAACAGCACCAGGGCGAGCCCGATGTAGATCGCCGCGGCGAACCAGGCGAGCGAGGTCAGCTTGTCCCAGCCGTACTTGACGACGGCGGCGCCGATGAGGCCGAAGGTGCCGATCGGGGCGATGCGGATGATCCACCACAGCACGCGCTGGATGACCTTGAGCAGCGACTCGGTGAAGGCGAGGAAGGGCTCGGCCTTCTTGCCTGCCTTGAGGGCGGCGATGCCGACCACGGCGGCCACGACGATGACCTGCAGGATGTTGAAGCCGACGCTCGACGCGTAGGTGCCCTCGACGGCGCCAGGGGAGGTCGAGACGGTGAGGCCGAGGAAGTTCTGCGGGATCAGACCGAGCAGGAAGTTCCACCACGTGCCGACCGTGTAGGGGTCGCCGGTCTCGAGGCCGGCGCCCGCCTTCGCGCCGGGCTGGATGACCAGGCCGAGCACGATGCCGATGACCACGGCGATGAAGGCGGTGATGCCGAACCACAGGATCGTCTGACCCGCCAGGCGGGCGGCGTTCTGCACGCGACGCAGGTTCGAGATGCTCGCGACGATGGCCGTGAAGATCAGGGGGACCACGGCCGCGCGCAGCAGTGTGACGTACGAGCTGCCGATGCGGTCGAGCGTGTCGGACAGGACCGTCGGGGACTCGGGGCCTGCGCCCAGCGAGACGGCGATCAGGCCGACCCCGATGCCCAGGATGAGGGCGGCGATGATCTGGAACCCGAACGAGGTCAGCAGCTTGCGCGCTGGGCTTCGGGTGTCGGGCGCCTTCTGGGCGCGCGCGGTCGAGGATGAGGTGCTCAAGGGGACTCCAATTGTCTGCGCGGAGTGCGCGTCACGTGGAGTAAACGCTAAGCGAATCTTCGTATTCCCCGCGAGAACATGACGAAGGATGACGGGTGGGCCCGATGCCGCATCCGGTCAGGATGCTCAGGCCCGGCGGCGGCGGTCGACCTCGGGCGTGCTGATCATGTCGACCGAGACTCCGTCGAGCAGCATCCCCGGTTCGATCCTCAGCGCGTCCGCGATGCGCACGAGGGTCGGGATGCCCATCATCGATCGCCCCTTCTCGTAGGCGCGGATGTTCGACGAGTCGATCTGGGTGAGCACGGCGAGCTCGTCCTGCGTGATGCCTCGCCGCCGACGCAGATCGGCGATCAGCTCGCCGATTCGGGCGGCGGCGGGGGACGAGACGCGGGGCACCAGACGAGAGTCGTGAAAGCCGGCGACATGTGCCCGGGTCTGTACACGCGGGTGAAAGTACCCAATCAAGTTCCGGCCGGTGCTCGAGTGGCGCGGGCCGCGCTCGGGTCAGCCGCGCTCGGACAGCACCAGCAGGTCGCCGACCTCGCACTCCAGCGCCTCGCACACGGCGCGCAGGGTCGAGTACCGGATCGCCCGAGCCCGGTCGTTCTTGAGCACCGACAGATTCACGATGCTCACCCCCACCCGTGCACTCAGCTCGGTCAACGTCATCCTGCGCTCGGCGAGCAGCTCGTCGAGCCGGCAGTGGATGCCGGTGAACTCGTCATCAGCCTCGGCGGGAGTCACACCAGCCCCTCCGTCTCGCGCTTCAACAGCTCGCGCTCGCTCTGCACCTGCGCGCCGTACCGGAAGATCGCAGACAGCGCGAACAGTCCCACCGCCACGGCGAACGGCCAGAGCTCGATGCGCAGCCCGAAACGGATCGGTGTAGCGGTGGCATCCCAGTCCAGCGAGCGAGCGGCGAGAGTCATCCCGATCTGCTGAAGCAGATCGCCCAGCACGGCAGCCGCCATGACCACGAGCGCCATGGCGCCGAACGTCCGGGAGACGCTGGGGTGGAACGGCTCGCGCTCGCCTGCTCGCCGCGCTGCGTTGTGGATCGCCCACGCGACGGCCGCGGATGCCAGCAGGCCCAGCACCGTGCCGACGTAGATCAGCAGCCGGATGCCGAAGGGGATCGGGCCCACCTGCGAACCGCAGAGCATCATGCTCGGCTCGTCGACGCAGGCGCTCGAGGCGAGAGCCTCTTCCTGGCTCTGCACATCGGTGTTGACGGAATCGGAGAGGAAGACGCCAGGTCCCGCCAGTATCTGCACCCCGCTCACGACCACCCCGACCGCCATCAGCCACACGTACAACAACGACGCGTTGCGCGTGACGTCGAGCGCCAGAGTCGTGCTGCCGTGCTTCCGCGCGCGCCATACGGAGATGCTCACGACCAGCCCTGCCAAGACCGCAATGAGCAGCAGCAGCGACAGCCCGGAGGCGAGATCCTCGGTCGACAGGTGCATCAGACCAGTCCTTCCGTCTCGCGCTGCAGCCGGTCGCCGACCACGAAGACCGTGCCGACCACCGCGACCGCGAACGCCGCCAGCACGAAGGTGAACGGCTCGATCGACATGACCGCGGTGTCGAACGGTCCGTCGACCGCCTGCGCCATCGCCGCGTTCGAGAGCATGTTGTCGAAGAACCGCGACGACGCGGCCCCGACCAGGCCCACTCCGCCGCCGATGGCCACGATGCGGGTGTTGGCCTTGCCGAACACCCGTCCGCGCAGAATGTTCCGGCTGAGAGCGATGAGGCAGAACACCACCACCGCCACGGTGATGCCCAGAGCGAGCTGACCGAGCACCCCGGAGATGACTCCCATGGTGCCGAGCCCGTCCACCGAGATGATCCCGCGATCCAGCTCGACAGGCAGGCTGGTGGCGCTGATCCGGGCATCCACCGTCGTGTCGATGAACTCGACCGCGACTCTGACCTGACCGCCGCTGACCAGCTCGGCGATCCGGGCGGCGACGTTCCATGCCGTCCACGCGGCGATCGCGACTCCGGCGACGACGAACATCGCCAGGCTGATCGTGTCGCCCCTGCTCAGTGTGCGCTCCACGGCGCCCTCCCTGGCCTCCATGGCATCCCTCCGCGGCTCATATCGATGATCGTTGTTATCGACTCTCGTTAACATAACGAGAATCGATAAGGGTGTCAATCGGGGATCGCAGAAGCGTATGCCGACGGCGAACACGGCCGTTCGACCCCGCTGCGGTCGTTACTCTCGATGTACACGGCGCCACCGCCGCTTCGCCCCGCGCGAAAAGGAGTCACAGCATGTTCGAGAGATTCACCGACCGAGCCCGCCGCGTGGTCGTCCTCGCCCAAGAAGAGGCGAAGATGCTCAACCACAACTACATCGGCACCGAGCACATCCTGCTCGGTCTCATCCACGAGGGCGAGGGCGTCGCAGCCAAGGCCCTCGAGAGCCTCGGGATCTCGCTCGACGCTGTTCGCGAGCAGGTTCAGGACATCATCGGCCAGGGCCAGCAGCAGCCGACGGGCCACATCCCGTTCACCCCGCGCGCCAAGAAGGTGCTCGAGCTGAGCCTGCGCGAGGCGCTGCAGCTCGGCCACAACTACATCGGCACCGAGCACATCCTGCTCGGCCTCATCCGCGAGGGCGAGGGTGTCGCAGCCCAGGTGCTGGTCAAGCTCGGCGCCGACCTCAACAAGGTCCGCCAGCAGGTCATCCAGCTGCTCTCCGGCGCTCCCGGGCGCGAGACCGCCTCGGTGGGTGCGCAGGCGAATGAGGGCCCCGCCGCCGCACAGGGCGGGTCGCAGGTGCTCGACCAGTTCGGCCGCAACCTCACCCAGGCCGCTCGCGAGGGCAAGCTCGACCCGGTCATCGGCCGCGAGAAGGAAGCCGAGCGGGTCATGCAGATCCTCTCGCGCCGTTCGAAGAACAACCCCGTCCTCATCGGCGAGCCCGGCGTCGGAAAGACCGCCGTCGTGGAGGGGCTGGCGCAGGCGATCGTCAAGGGCAACGTCCCCGAGACGCTGAAGGACAAGCAGCTCTACTCGCTCGACCTCGGCTCCCTCATCGCCGGCTCCCGCTACCGCGGAGACTTCGAGGAGCGCCTGAAGAAGGTCACCAAGGAGATCCGCACCCGCGGCGACATCATCGTCTTCATCGACGAGATCCACACCCTCGTCGGCGCGGGCGCCGCAGAGGGCGCGATCGACGCGGCCAGCATCCTGAAGCCGCTGCTCGCCCGGGGCGAGCTGCAGACGATCGGCGCCACCACCCTCGACGAGTACCGCAAGTACTTCGAGAAGGATGCCGCCCTCGAGCGTCGCTTCCAGCCCGTCCAGGTGAACGAGCCGACCCTCCCGCACGCGATCAACATCCTCAAGGGACTCCGCGATCGCTACGAGGCGCACCACAAGGTGCAGATCACCGACGGCGCGATCGTCGCCGCGGCGAACCTCGCCGACCGCTACGTCAGCGACCGGTTCCTGCCCGACAAGGCGATCGACCTGATCGACGAGGCAGGTGCGCGCCTGCGCCTCAGCATCCTCTCCTCGCCGCCCGAGCTGCGCGAGTTCGACGAGCGGATCGCGAAGGTCCGTCAGGAGAAGGAGGCCGCCAGCGAGGAGCAGGACTTCGAGAAGGCCGCCTCGCTGCGCGACCAGGAGAAGGAGCTGCTCGGCGAGCGTCTGCGTCTCGAGAAGCAGTGGCGCTCCGGTGACGTCGCCACCCAGGCGGTCGTCGACGAGGGCCTGATCGCCGAGGTGCTCGCCCAGGCCACCGGCATCCCGGTGTTCAAGCTCACCGAGGAGGAGTCGAGCCGACTCGTCTTCATGGAGAAGGCGCTGCACCAGCGCGTCATCGGCCAGGAAGAGGCGATCGCCGCGCTCAGCCGCACGATCCGCCGCCAGCGCGCCGGACTCAAGGACCCGAAGCGCCCCAGCGGCTCGTTCATCTTCGCCGGCCCCACCGGCGTCGGAAAGACCGAGCTCGCCAAGGCTCTTGCCGAGTTCCTGTTCGACGACGAGGCCGCGCTCATCTCGCTCGACATGTCGGAGTTCGGCGAGAAGCACACCGTCTCGCGCCTGTTCGGAGCCCCTCCCGGATTCGTCGGATTCGAAGAGGGCGGTCAGCTCACCGAGAAGGTGCGCCGCAAGCCGTTCTCGGTCGTGCTGTTCGACGAGATCGAGAAGGCCCACCCCGACATCTTCAACTCGCTGCTGCAGATCCTCGAAGAGGGTCGCCTGACCGACGGTCAGGGACGCATCGTCGACTTCAAGAACACCGTGATCATCATGACGACCAACCTCGGCTCGTCGGCGATCGCGGGTGGCCCGGTCGGCTTCCAGCTCGAGGGCAACTCGCAGACGACCTACGAGCGGATGAAGGGCAAGGTCGATGAGGAGCTCAAGCGCCACTTCAAGCCCGAGTTCCTCAACCGACTCGACGACATCATCGTCTTCCCGCAGCTGAACAAGGACGAGCTGCGCCAGATCGTCGGCCTGTTCACCAAGCAGCTCGGCGACCGCCTGCTCGACCGCGACATGACCGTCGAGCTCTCGGATGCCGCGAAGGACAGGCTCATCGAGATCGGCTTCGATCCGGCTCTCGGCGCGCGCCCGCTGCGTCGCGCCATGCAGCGAGAGATCGAGGACCAGCTCTCCGAGCGCATCCTGCACGGTCAGCTCAACACCGGCGATCACGTGAAGGTCGATGTGGTCGACGGCGCGTTCGCCTTCGAGCACGCTCCCCGCGGCGAGAAGGTGTCGGTCGGCGTCAACACCGGCGGCGGCATCTCGACCACGCCCGACCTCGCGGCCGGCTGAGTCGGATCGGAGAAAGGCCCGGATGCACGGCATCCGGGCCTTTCCCATGTACCGGGGCCGTCCGGCCCTACGCTGGAGGGGTGAGCGACTTCCTCGTCCGCGCCGCGCGCAGCACCGACATCCTGAGCATCCACGCCCTGCTGGAGCCGCTCGTCGACCAGCGCATCCTGCTCGGCAAGGATCTCGCCGTGCTCTACGGCGCCGTGCAGGAGTTCGTCGTCGCAGAGGCCGACGGTGAGCTCATCGGCTGCGGCGCCCTGCACGTCATGTGGGAAGACCTCGGAGAGGTGCGCACCCTGCTCGTGCGCGACGACTATCTGCGCCACGGCGTCGGCCGCGCCATCGTCACCGACCTCGAGCACCGGGCCCGCCAGCTCGGGCTCACCCGCCTTTTCTGCCTCACCTTCGAGACCGATTTCTTCTCGCGTCGCGGATTCGAGCCGATCGGCGAGCAGGTGGTCGATGCCGACGTGTATTCGCAGCTGCTGCGCAGCGGCGATGCGGGTGTCGAGGAGTTCCTCGACCTCGCCCACGTGAAGCCGAACACGCTCGGCAACACGAGGATGATCAAGCACCTGAATTAGCCTGGAAGCATGCCCCGTCAGTCTGCCGCCGTCTACCGTCGCCGCCGGCTCGCGGTGCTGCTGATCGCCGTTCTCGTGCTGGCCGCTGTCGGAGGCGGCGTATGGCTGGCGATCGCCCAGCCGTGGTCGGCTTCGGCGCCGGCCGCCGACGACCGGGGCGTCGCTGACCCCACCCCGGATGCCGATGAGCCGACCGCCACGGCCGATGAGAGCACGACCCCCAGTCCCGACCCTTCCGAGACACCGGGCATCGTCGCATGCACCGACGCGGACGTCAGCGTCGCCGCTGTGACCGATGCAGACGCCTACCCGGCGGGCGTGCTGCCTCAGCTGTCGATCTCGCTCACCAACACGAGCGGTCAGGACTGCACGATGAACGTCGGCTCCAGCACGCAGACGTTCACGGTCACCAGCGGAGCCGACGTGTGGTGGCGCTCGACCGATTGCCAGTCGGAGTCGAGTGACCTGATCGTCACCCTCGAGGCGGGCAAGTCGGTGACCAGCGCGGCCCCGGTCGTATGGGACCGCACACGCTCGTCGGCGGAGACCTGCGACGAGAAGAACCGACCCCGCGCTCCAGGGGGAGACGCCTCGTATCACATCGCTGTCTCAATCGGCGGCTTTGCGAGCGAGAAGGCCAAGCAGATCATCCTTCGCTGAGCGAAAAGATCTGTCGCAATCGGGAACGCCAAATGGCCGTCAGGGGCTGACACGACCGATATTTTGGGATACCATGGGTGACAGGTTCTCAGATCTGATGCGGTAAAGCCATCCCCAGTGGTGTCGATACCAGCGTCCCCAGCGCTTCGACAAATCACCGTGTCCGAGAACCGGAGGGCCCTCTCGAGTTCCCCAGTCCCCAATGGAGGATTCGAGAGGGCCCCACTCATAGGCTGGTGTCATGGCGAAGAAGAAGTCTGGCAGCAAGAAGCCCGCACCCGAGGACTTCCGCTCCGAGGCCCTCGCTCAGGCGCTCGAGAAGCAGGACATGGCAGCCGTCGCCCTCGCGCTGCGCAACGGCAACACGGTCGTGCCGCTGATCAAGCCAGGCGCTCGCGACAATCCCCTCGACAGCGGCGAGGTGTGGACGTATCGCGACGCGAGCACCGGCGACGTCGCGCTGCTGCTGTTCAGCGACGCGAAGAACAAGCCGGCGAACCTGCCCCCCGGCGTCGGCATCTACTCGCCGACCTGGCTGAAGTCGTTCCTGGCCACGCATCGCGACACCATCACGACCGTGTTCCTCGACATCGCAGGCCCGCACCCCATGCAGGCCCCTCCCGCCGAGCTGCTCAAGGCGCTCGAGGCGTGACCTACCGGGCCGTCTTCGACGCCGAGGTCACCTTCTCGAACGAGGGAGGGCTGCAGGCGCAGGGCTTCCGGGTCGACGTGCCAGGGCCGGACGTGACGGATGCCGAGATCGCGCGTCTCTGACCCCGGTTCCTGAGCGAGCGAAGCGAGACGAAGGACGCTCGACCTGCTGATGGCCGACAGCGTCACAGTGCGCAACGTGCGCATCATCGAGGAGGAGCACAAGGGAACCCGCGGCGGCCCGAGCGACCCCAGGCGGGCGTCCGGGCTCTGAGCCACCCGATCAGAACGGCGGGATCGCGGCCTCGGGGCGCCGTTCCGTCGTGCGCGAGCGGATGTCGCTCAATGCGGAGCGCAGGGTCTTCGACCGGTCGTCGACCACCTGCTGATAGCCCAGGCGCGCCGCCTCCCCGCGCCGCTGTGCGGCCTGAGTCACCGGACGGATCTCGCCCGCCAGCGACAGCTCGCCCACCGCGGCGATCGTGCGCGGCACCGACCACTGCCGGATCGACCCCGCCACGGCCACCGCGATCGCGAGGTCGGCGGCGGGCTCGGTGAAGCGCACCCCGCCCACCGTCGACACGTAGACGTCGAGTTTCGACGTCGCGATGCCGGCCCGCCGCTCGAGGATCGCCAGCACCATCGCGACGCGCGATGAATCGAGACCGTGCACCACGCGGCGCGGATTCGGCGCGTTCGACTCGATGGTCAGGGCCTGCACCTCGACCGGCAGAGCGCGCCGCCCCTCGAGTGCGATCGCAACACAGGTTCCGGGCTCCGCCGCTCCCTGCGACAGGAACAGCCCGCTCGGGTCGGGCACCTCGGCGATGCCCGCGCCGGTCATCTCGAAGCATCCGACCTCGTCCGTCGGGCCGAAGCGGTTCTTCAGCGCCCGGACGAACCGCAGCGCCGTCTGCCGGTCGCCCTCGAAATGGCACACCACATCGACCAGGTGCTCGAGCACCCGCGGGCCGGCGACCTGACCGTCCTTGGTGACATGGCCGACGATGATCACCGGCAGCCCGCGGTCCTTCGCGACGCGGATGAGGGTCGCCGCGACCTCGCGCACCTGGCTCGGCTGACCCGCCGCACCGTCGATGAGCCCTGAGGCGACAGTCTGCACCGAGTCGACGATCACCAGATCGGGCTCGACCTCGTCGATGTGGCCGAGGATCGTCGCAAGATCGGTCTCGCTCGCCAGATAGAGCTCATCGTGCAGCGCGTTCGTGCGCTCGGCTCGCAGCCGCACCTGCGCGGGCGACTCCTCGGCGCTCGCGTACAGCACCCTCCGGCCGGTGCGCGCAGTGGACGCGGCGACCTCCAGCAGCAGAGTGGACTTGCCCACCCCCGGCTCGCCGCTCAGCAGGATCGCCGCACCAGGAACGATGCCGCCGCCCAGCACGCGGTCGAACTCGCCGACACCGCTGCTGCGCCGCGGCGCGTCGGCTGTCGTGATCTGCGTGATCGGGCGCGCGGCACGACCGGCGAGGGGAGCCACCGCCTCGGTCTGCTTCACCAGGCCCGTCTTCGCGCCCTGCTCCTGCACGGTGCCCCACTGCTGGCACTCGCCGCACCGACCGACCCATTTCGCCGTCGTCCAGCCGCACTCCGAGCAGACGAAAGCGGGAGGGGCGGGTCTGCGGGATGCCATGGACCAAGGCTAGCTGCGGGGGCGGACGTTGCTCTGCTTGACGGCTTGTGGGTGGCGGGCTTCGGGGCGTTCCTTTCGCTCGCAGAGCGGGTGCCCCTCCCGCTTCGCGGGTCCCTCCTCGATGCTCGCTCCGGGAACGCCCCGAAGCCCTCGGCCTCATGTGCGGCTGCTGGCATCGGTGAGGGAGAGGAGGGCGAGCGGAGGGGTGTCAGTGGGAGAACGCGGAGTGCGCGTTGGCTAGGCGGTGGCGGCCACGGCTCGGGTGAAGGGGGTGCTCGGGGAGGCGAGGACGTCGGGGAGCGGGCCCTCTTGGGCGATGCGGCCGTGCTCGAGGATCAGGAGGCGGGTGGCGAGGTACTGGGCGTCGGCGAGGGTGTGGGAGACGATGACCGTGGTCGTGCCGTGCAGATGCTCGCGGACGACCTCGCGGAGCTGGCCGGCGGCCTGCACATCGAGGGAGCTGAACGGCTCGTCGAGGAGCAGCAGCCGAGGACGGGCCGCGAGGGCGCGGGCCAGGGCCACCCGCTGCCGCTGACCGCCGGAGAGCTGATCAGGGCGACGGTCGCCGAGCCCGGAGAGCCCGATGCGGGGCATCCACTCCTCGGCGATCGCCGCCGACTCGTCGCGTGACGAACCAGCAGAGCGAGCGGCGAAGGCGATGTTCCCCACGGCTGTCATGTGCGGGAACAGCAGCGGATCCTGGCCGAGCAGGCCGATCGCGCGCCGCGACGGAGGCGTGTGCCGGCGGGTGTCGGCCAGCACCTCTCCATCGATCGACACATGACCCGCGTCGAGGCGGGTGAGGCCCGACAGGGCATCGAGCAGCGTCGTCTTGCCCGCGCCGCTCGGACCCATCACGGCGACCACCTCGCCCGGCTGCAGTGACAGCAGCACGTCGAGAGAGGCATGCGCGACGACGACATGCGCGTCCACAGCGCCCGTCACTTCAGCGCCCGTCGCTTCAGCGCCCGTCGCTTCAGCGCCCGTCACTTCAGGGCCCCCGGCCGCCAGGCCCGCACCAGCAGCAGCACGACCACCGCGGTGGCGAGCAGCAGGATCGACAGCGCCACCGCCGTCTCGCGCCCTGTGCCTGCGCCATTGAACGCCGTGTAGATCGCGAGCGGCATGGTCTGCGTCACGCCAGGGGCGTTGCCGGCGAACAGCGCCGTCGCGCCGAACTCGCCGATCGCCCGCGCGAAGCACAGGATCACCCCCACGACGATCCCCGGCGCCGCCAGTGGCAGGGTCACGTGCCACAGCACGCGCCAGGGTCGCGCGCCGAGTGTCGCCGCGGTGCGCTCGTAGCGGCCGCCCACGCTGCGGATCGTGCCCTCGACGGCCAGCACCAGGAACGGGAGCGCGACGAAGGCCTGAGCCAGCACCACGGCCGCAGGCGTGAACGGGAGGGTGACGGCGAAGGCATCCGACAGCAGCCGGCCCACCGGGCTGGTGCGCCCGAACAGGAAGAGCAGAGCCACGCCGCCGACCATCGGCGGGAGCACGAGCGGCACCGCCACCAGGGCGCGAAGCAGCGCCGACACCCGCGGTCCCGACCTCGCCATCAGCAGGGCCAGCGGCAGTCCGAGAACGAGGCACAGCGCCGTGGCACCCAGCCCGCTCAGCACAGAGAGGCGCAGTGCGTCGACGGCCGCCGGCGAGGTGACGTCCTGCCAGAGAGTCGCCCACGAGGCGCGGCCGATGAGCGCCGCGAGCGGCAGGATCAGCAGAGCCACCCCGAGCACGGCGGGAGCCACCAGGGTGAACGGGGTGCCGGTGCCCGTGTCGCGGCGGCTCACGGCGCCCCGAAGCCCAGGCCATCGAGAACCCGCCGCGCCTCGGGGCCGCGCACGAACTCGGCGAACGCGACCCCTGCCTCGCTCGCCCCGTCGAGGGCGGTGACCGGGTACCGGTTCACGGCGTCTTCCCACCCCTCGGGGCGGAAGCTGCACACGTCGGCCGCTTCGCACGGCCCGTCCGACGGCGGTGCATCCGTGGCGTACACGAGTCCGGCATCCGCCTCGCCTGCGGCGACCTTCTGCAGCACGGCGGTGACGTTCTGCTCGAGGCTCGCGGGCGTCACCGTCACCCCGGCCGCATCGAGCAGCGTCGTCGACGCCTTGCCGCACGGCACCTCCGGTGCACACAGCACGATGACGGCGTCGGCCAGGTCGTCGGGCGAGGTCACCTCTGCCGGGTTGTCGGCGGGGGTGATGACGACCAGGGTGTTGGTCGCGAAGATCTTCGGCTCGGAAGCAAGGCCGGAGTCGGTGAGAAGCCGCATGCTCTGCTCATCGGCGGTCGCCAGCACGTCGGCGCGGGCGCCCTCCTGCAGCTGGGTGACCAGGGTGCTCGAGCCGTCGTAGACGATCGGCTTCACCTCGACTCCGGGATGCTGCTGCTCGAACAGCTCGGCGATGTCGTCGAAGGCGGTGCGCAGCGAGGCTGCGGCGAAGACCGTGACCTCGCCGGAGAGGCCCGTGCCCGACGTCTCCGCGCCGGCGCTGGCGTCCCAAGGGCGGCCGTGGTCGGCGGATCCTGCGGGGCCTGCGGTGCATCCGGCGAGCAGCAGTGCGCCGAGCATCACCGCGCCGAGCGTGACGGCACCGCGCTTGGCCGCGCCGCGCTTGGCCGCGCCGAGCTTGGCCGCGCCGAGCTTGGCCGCGCCGAGCCGGGCGAGGCCGCCGGCCCTCACGGGTGCATCCCCTGCGGCGCCTCGACGATCACGTTGGTGGCCTTGATCACCGCGGTCGCCAGCGATCCGGGTTCGAGGGAGAGCTGATGCACAGCCTCGGCCGACAGCAGCGACACGACGCGGTGGGGGCCGGCCTGGATGTCGACCTGCGCCATGACGCCGTCCACCTGCACGCGCGTGACCAGGCCGGTGAACCGGTTGCGGGCGCTGGAGAGCGGGTCGCCGTCGCGCCCGGGCGACTCGGCTGCGCGCTGCGCGTGCGCGGCGAGTGCCGTGCCGGGGACGCGGGCGGGCGAGTCGCCCGTGACGGGCAGGGCGCCCTGGTCGATCCAGCGTCGCACGGTGTCGTCGCTGACGCCGAGCAGTCTCGCGGCGTCGGCGATGCGGTAGGAGGTCATAGCCATGAGACTAAGCCGGGTTGATTCCGCATTTCCAGAGGATTCCATTTCTTTTCTCCGCAGATGCGGAAGGCCCCGGCAGGGTTTCACGATGCGGATTACCAGGCCCCGCGGCTGGCGCGTGCGGCCGCCGAACCGTAGCCTCGGAACCATGCCCCTGCCGCCTCTCGTCGAGCCCGTCGCCGCCCTGAGCGACGCCGAGAGCGCACGCACCGCCCGCCATCAGGTCCTCGCAGGCCTCGGCGAGGTCGGCCAGCGGCGTATGCGCGCGGCGCACGTCGCGGTCGTCGGAGCGGGGGGACTGGGCGCACCGGTGGTCCTCGCGCTCGCGGCGGCAGGCGTGGGCGAGATCACGATCATCGACGACGACGACGTCGAGCTGTCCAACCTGCAGCGGCAGATCATGCACCGCCACGGCGACGTCGGCCGGCCGAAGGTCGACAGCGCGGTCCGCGTCGCCGCCGACCTGTCGCCCGAGACGGTCGTGCACGCGCGGCGCGCCCGCCTGGTGCCGGGGAACGCCGCCGAACTGCTCGCCGCAGCCGACCTCGTGATCGACGGAACCGACACCTTCGAGACCCGGCTCGTGGTCGCGACCGCGGCCGAGCAGCTCGGCATCCCGCTCGTGTGGGGTGTGATCCAGGAGTTCGCGGCGCAGATCACCGTCTTTTGGTCGGCTCCGCCCGAGGGCGCGGATGCCGTGGTGCTGAGCGACCTGTATCCCGAGGGCAGCGTGGGCGAGCTGCCGACGTGCGCCGCCGTCGGGGTCTTCGGCGCGCTCTGCCTGCAGGCGGGTTCGATCCTCGCCATGGAGGCGATCAAGCTCATCACCGGCATCGGCGACCCGCTGCTGGGCCGGGTGCTCGTGATCGACGCTCTGCGAGCCAGGGTGAACGAGGTGCCGCTGCGCCCGTCGCGGGCGAGTGCGCCGGCGGCGCCGGTCGACCGGGCTGCGCACATCACGGTGGCGGAGCTCGACGCCGAGGTCGCCTCGGGTGCACGGCTGCTCGACGTGCGGGAGGATGCCGAGATCGCGACGGGCATGATCGCCGGCGCTCGGCACGTGCCGCTCGCGCAGGTGCTCGCAGACCCGGCCTCGCTGGGCGCAGATCGCGTTGTCGTCATCTGCCAGGTCGGCGCCCGTGCCCGTCGCGCCGCCGACGCGCTGCGCGCCGCCGGTGCGGACGCGGTCGTGCTGGCGGGCGGGATGGATGCCTGGAACGCGGTGCACTCCGAGCGCCCGCACGCTCGGGAGGAGAACTCTCGCACGGGAGGAGAGCTCTTCGAGCAGGGTCCTCCCGTGGCTGCGAAGTCCTCCCGAACGGGAGCTCGAGAGAACGAGACGACCTTATGAGAACCGTCGAACAGCAGCTCGAGCTCGTCCTCGCACAGGTGCGGCAGCGCACGCCGGTCACCGTGGGGATCGATGACGCGCAGGGGCTGACCCTGGCATCCGATGCCCGCGCGGTGACCGCGGTGCCCTCGTTCGACAACTCCGCCATGGACGGCTTCGCCGTGCGCTGGGCGGATGTCGCAGAGGCCGCGCCCGAGCATCCGGTGACCCTCAGAGTGATCGCCGACATCCCGGCGGGCAGCTCCGCCGACCCGGCCATCCGCCCCGGCGAGGCCGCGCGGATCATGACCGGGTCGCCGACGCCGACGGATGCCGACGCGATCGTCCCCTTCGAAGACACCGCCGGCGGGCTCGACGACTCGCTGGACACCGCCGTCGTGCAGCGGGCCCCGAGAGCTCAGGGGGCGCACATCCGCCGCGCCGCCGCCGATACCGCCGCAGGCGACATCGTGCTCGCCGCAGGAACGCTGCTCGGGCCCCGGCAGCTCTCGGCTCTGGCCTCCGCAGGCATCGCCCATGTCGAGGTGGCACCCCGGCCGCGGGTCGCGATCGTCTCCACCGGCTCGGAGCTCGTCGCGGCCGGCAGCGCACTGCGGCGCGGGCAGATCCCCGAGTCGAACGGCATCCTGCTCGCGGGGCTCGCATCGGAGGCGGGTGCCGAGGTGGTGCTGCGCCGCGTCGTCGACGACGAGGGCGACGGTCCGGCCGCCGCGGTGGCCGAGGCCAGAGAGCTCGACGTCGACGTCATCGTCTTCTCGGGCGGCGTCAGCGCGGGTGCATACGAGGTCGTCAAGCAGAGCCTCGGCGAGAGCATGGAGTTCGCGAAGATCGCGATGCAGCCCGGCAAACCGCAGGGCTTCGGCTCTGCCGACGGGATGCTGATGTTCGGCCTCCCGGGGAACCCGGTGAGCGCGGCGGTGTCGTTCGAGGTGTTCGTGCGGCCTGCGCTGCTGCGCATGCAGGGGCGCGCCGGCATCCACCGTCCGCAGCGGCTGCTGCCCGCCGCGGTCGACTGGAGCACCCCGCCCGGGCGCCGTCAGTACCTGCCCGCTGTGATCGACCGCACCGACCCCGCGCGACCCGTCGTGCGCCCGGCGACGGCCGGCGGGTCGGGTTCGCACCTCAGCGTGGGGCTCGGCGCGGCCGAGGCCTATGCCATCGTCCCCGCCGAGACGGAGCGCGTCTTCGCCGGCGACCTCATCGAAGTCATGGAGCTGTGATGACCTTCACCCATCTGGATTCCGCCGGCCACGCCCGCATGGTCGACGTGACCGAGAAGACCCCGACCGTTCGCGCGGCGACCGCGAAGGGCTTCGTGCGCTGCGCGGCGTCGACCGTCGAGCTTCTGCGCGGCGGCTCGGTGCCCAAGGGAGACGTGCTCGCCGTGTCGCGCATCGCCGGCATCCAGGCGGCCAAGCGCACTCCCGAGCTGCTGCCCCTCGCACACGTGATCGGCGTGCACGGCGCAGTCGTCGACCTCGCTGTCGAAGACGAGGGAGTGGCGATCGAGGCGACCGTGCGCACCGCCGATCGCACCGGCGTCGAGATGGAGGCCCTTACCGCAGTCTCGGTGGCAGCCCTCTCGGTCATCGACATGATCAAGGGCGTCGACAAGTCGGCGTCGATCGAGAACCTCCGCATCACGGCCAAGGAGGGTGGCCGCAGCGGATCGTGGCGGCGCCCGGGCGAGGACGGCTGACGATGGCGACCGTGCGGTTCTTCGCCGCGGCTCAGGAAGCGACAGGGCGCGACTCCGTGACGACGGATGCCGAGACCCTCGGCATCCTGAAGCAGCAACTGCTCGCCGAGCACCCCGCGCTCACCGGCATCCTGCCCCGCTGCGCGGTGCTGGTCGACGGCACCCGCGTCGACGACGCTTTCGCGCTCGCCGGCGCGACCACGATCGACGTCCTGCCGCCGTTCGCCGGCGGCTGACCCGCGCTCGAGCGGACTAGCCGCCGATGCCCTTCCACGCGGTGGTGCCATCGGCCTCGACCTGACGCTTCCACACGGGCAGCTCGCGCTTGATGGCCTCGATCACCTCGCGGCACACGACGAACGCCTCATCGCGGTGCGACGACGCGACGGCGATGGCGACGGCGGCCTCGCCGACGTCGAGACGACCGACGCGGTGGCTGACCGCTACCAGGGCATCCGTTCCCTCGGACGCCGCCTCCGCGATGCGGTGCAAGGTAGGTTCGGCGTCGGGGTGCGAGGTGTACTCCAGCGCGACGACGGCGTCGGCGGCATCCGGATCGTGGTCGCGGACGCGACCGACGAAGGTCGTGACGGCGCCGGCGGTGGTGCTGTCGACGGCGGCGATGTGCTCGTCGAGCGACAGCGGCTGGTCGGTGATGCGCGCGAGGCGGACGGTCATCGGTGGTCCTCTCCGTTGAGCTGGCCGAGCACGTGCCCTGCGACCGAGAGCACGATCGGCATCCCCTCGGCGACGGCCTTCGGGGAGCCCGGCAGGTTGACGATCAGGGCGTCGCCCACGGTGCCGGCGAGCCCGCGGGTCAGCATCGACATGGGCGTCGCAGCGAGACCCGCGCGCCGCAGCTCCTCGGCGATGCCTGGCAGCTCCCGCTCGATCACGCGGGCAGCGCCCTCTGGCGTCTGGTCGCGCGGGCTGATGCCGGTGCCGCCGCTGGTGACGATCAGCCGGATGCCCGTGCCGAGCAGCTCACGTAGAGCCTGCTCCACGGCATCCGCGCCGTCGGGCACGATCCGCGCGTCGTCGCAGGTGAAACCCGCATCGCGAAGGGCTGTGACCGCGACGGGACCGGCGGTGTCGTCGCGTACGCCCGCGGCCGACCTGTCTGAGACGGTGACGACGGCGGCGGCGATCATGCTCCCCACACTAATCCGCGACGGGGTTATTCACGGCCGGTCTCCGCGCAGTGGAATCGCGAGCCTGGGATCATGGATGCATGACGATCACCGGGGTCGCCTACGGACCGATCTCCAGCTATTCGCGCGTGCGCATCCTGCATCTCGTGCAGGAGAGGCCCGAGCGCACGATCGGCGAACTCTGCGACGCCACCGGACTGCACGCGAACACGGTGCGCGAGCATCTGCACCGGCTGATCGAGGGCGGCTACGTCATCCAGACGACCGAGCACCGCACTGTCCGCGGGCGTCCGCGCACCCTGTACAGCGCGGCGACCGGAGCGCCGGAGGCCTCGAGCCCGATCGCCCGTGAGAAGGTCGCGGGCGCCGCGCGCCGCGGTGACGTGATGCGCAGCATCCTGTCGGAACCCGCCTCCGATCTGGGGCGGGAGGCGACCCACCAGCTCGACGCGCTCGTCGAGCATCTCGAGGAGAGCGGCTTCGAGCCGATCGTCGACGAGCGCCGGATGACGGTCGATCTCACCCCGTGTCCGCACGCAGCCAGCGCACCGGAGCACCGGCCCCTGCTCTGCCAGGTGCACCTCGGCCTGATGCAGGGCGTGCTCGCGCAGGCCGGCGGGCCGATCGCCGCGGAGTGCGTGCAGGCTGCGCGGCGCCCCGAGGAGTGCACTGTGCAGCTGACAGTGGCCGGGCAGCTGCGGATCGTCGCCTGAGCCCCGCCGCGCATTCCCACGGCAGGCGTTCGCGGCGACCGCGCACGCCTCAGCTGTACAGCGACTCGGTGGGCTCCATCACGATGCCGTGCGCCTCGAACGCCTGGCGGCGCTCTTCGATGCGGCGGTGCATCTCGGCCTGCGCGTCGGCCACGAGGGCGGCGGGCAGGGCGACGGATGCCGGATGCGGGTCGGCGCGCCCCGCCGCGAGGTAGGCGTCGAGCTCGGGCCCTGACGTCCACGAGCAGATCAGCGAGTAGCGCGGCTCGGGTCCGCGATGCCACACCGCGTGCCAGAAGCGCTGCGTGTCGACGATGATGCGGGAGCCCGCGTGCAGCGGCAGCCTGATCTCGGTCGACGGGTCGAAGCGGTCTGAGCGCAGGATGAGCAGCGAGTCGGGATCGTCGGTGAGGTTCAGCCACGCCCGCACCACCCAGCCGGTGCCCTCGGCGTTGAGCCGGTTGTTGTCGTCCTGGTGCAGGTTGTAGATCGCGTCGGCGTAGGTGTTCGGCTGCAGTTCGATGACCCGGCAGCGGCCCACGTTGGCGCCGGGCTCGAGGGCACGGGCCTGCAGCGTCGGCGCCTTCGCGACCTGGGAGGGGATCCACACGCCGTCCTTGTCGGTACGGGGCGGGGTGTGGTTCCAGAACCCGTTGCACTCGACGTCGCCGGCGTGGCTCGTCAGCGGGGCGAAGCGGGTGATGCCAGAGGAGCGCCAGCCGACGTACTCGAGGTCGCGCCACTCGGCGGGGTCGCCCGCCTGGTCGTGGCGGTCGAGCACCACGTAGCCCGTCTCGCTCAGTGCGGGGGAGGTGAGGAATCCCATCGCGCGTCTCCGTTCCGGCATCCGTACTCACGTCGATTCTAATCCGCGCCGTCATCGGCCGACTCGCGAGCGGCCGGGGAAAACCCTCTCCGCCTACTCTGGAGAGATGACCAGACCCCACGGTGCGCTGCTCGTCGGCAGCGTGAACTACGACGACGCCGAGAAGACCCTGCGCACTGCGGCGGAGGTGCTCGGCCCGCGGCTGAAGCGCATCCCCGACGGCGAAGTGGGGTGCCGCTTCCACTGGATCATGTTCCAGCCCGACGTGCTCGGTCAGGCCGAGGGGATCGAGCGCATCGGCGCCGAGCCGGTGTGGCTGCGCGACCTCGACGCGCGCCCGCTGCGCATCGCCGACGGCGTCGACCCGGCGGCGCTCCGGCTGCCGCCGCTCGGCTACGCCGCCGCGGCCATCGAGTCGTATGAGATCTTCCGCAGACTGCGCGCTGAGGGTGCGATCGCCGACGGCGTGCGGTTCCAGGTGTCGCTTCCCACGGTCGTCGCCGTCGTCGGGTCGTTCTTCTTCGGCGAGGATCGGGATGCCGTGGAGCCGGCCTACACAGCGGCGCTGCTGCGCGAGCTCGAGCAGATCGCCGCCGCGATTCCTGCCGAGGACCTCGCTGTGCAGTGGGACGTCGCGAGCGAGATCGGGATCATCGAGCGCGCCTCCGGCTACGGCAGGACGATGGAGGCCTGGTGGGACGGGGATCCGTTCGAGGGTCTGGTCGCCAGGCTCGCCGCCCTGGTGGATGCCGTGCCCGCCGGCGTCGAGGTCGGCGTGCACCTCTGCTACGGCGATGCGGGGGAGCGGCACTTCACCGAGCCGACCGACGCGGGGACGCTGGTTCGCTTCGCCAACGCTGTGATCGCCGCGGCGCGGCGCGGCCTCACCTGGCTGCACCTGCCCGTGCCGATCGAACGGGATGACGAAGCGTACTACGCGCCGCTGGCGGACCTCGCGCCCGTGGCGGAGCTGTATCTGGGGCTGGTGCACAGGGAGGACGGCGTCGAGGGGGCCGAGCGGCGCATCGCGGCAGCCTCGAAGGTCGTGCCCGCTTTCGGCGTGGCGACCGAGTGCGGCATCGGGCGGGCTCCGGCAGGGACCACCGAGGAGATCCTCGCGACCCACGCGGCGGTGTCGACCGGCTGGTGAGCACTCCGGCCGTTGAGCGAGCCACCCCCGGTCGTCGAGCGAGCGAAGCGAGTCGAAGCGTCGCGAGGTCCTTTTCGCAACTCAGTACGGCGTCCTCATCCGCCTCCGCGACGCGCCCGACATGCACGCCCTCGCCCTCGATTCGCGCGGTCGACCTCCGTACCGTAAACTTGTCCGCGGTGACGTGTCCGAGCGGCCGAAGGTGCAACTCTCGAAAAGTTGTGTAGGGTAACCCCCTACCGTGGGTTCAAATCCCACCGTCACCGCCAAATCGAAGGCCCCGACTCTCCTAGAAAACACTGGGGAGTCGGGGCCTTCGGCCTAGCTGGCGCGGAAATCCGACTCCAATCCGACTCCCGTCGAAACGCAGTGCGCACAACGCGCGGGCGGAGATCCGAGAGAATGTCCGCAAGCGCACTTCAAGGACGGCGAGATGACAGAAGAGCAAGGCCCGCACGAGGACACAGCGCATGAACTCCGTCAGTCGACCAATGCGATCGATATGGACATCGCCTCCATCGAGGACCCTAACCTTCGACGTCGGATTGCGGCGGCCTTTGAGCGCCTCCGCAGCAAGGCCGAGTATGGCCTCGTCTTCGAGCGACACAAGCCAGAGTCTGTCGTGCTTCATGGTCAAACAGTCCGGGAAGACCGCTACGCCACGCTGCGCTCGGATCCTGGCCCGCGGAACGCGTACCGGGTCCTGGCGATCGACGGGGATACTGCGACGCTCCAGCCGGTCGATGAGCACTTCCGCTCCGTTGGCCAGCAGACCACGGGGATGCTGGACGAATTGGTGCCTGTTGCCCGCTTCGGCGATCCGATCTTTCCTGGCCTAATCAAGTCAAGCGAGGACGTGCTGGGCGCAGTCGACGGAAACGGCAACCCCACCAAGCCGTTCCACACCGTCGTCAACGGCGAGAACTTCCATGCCCTAGAAACTCTTCTTTACGCGTACGAGGGGCAGGTCGACTGCATCTACATCGACCCGCCTTACAACTCCGGAGCCAGGGATTGGAAGTACAACAACGACTATGTCGACAAGGACGACGTCTATCGGCATTCGCTCTGGCTCTCGTTCATGGAGAAGCGTCTCAAGCTTGCGCAACGGCTGCTGAATCCGAAGGAATCAGTGTTGATGGTTGCCATCGATGACAAGGAGGGTGCTCGCCTCGGTCTACTCCTCGAATCGATATTCCCGACTGCCGGGATTGAGATGGTCACCACCGTGATCAATCCGAGGGGGAAGTATCGGACTGGGACTTTTGCGCGGTCTGACGAGTACGTCTACTTCGTGACACTTGGGTCAGCCACGGTAGCTGGTGAACCCGACCCGGACTACGCCGAGGGAGCCCTTGTACCGTGGCGCACGCTGCGCCGAAGCGACTACTCTTCCAGGCGCGGAAGCAAGAAAGGCGGAACCGGTCAGTTTTATCCGATTTACGTCAACCGCGACGGGCGGATCGAGCAGGTCGGTGAGCCCCTGGCCCACGGAGTCCCGCGGAGCAAGTCTCCAAAAGTTCGCGGTTGCGTTGCAGTATTCCCGATCCGCGATGACCCGGATCAGACGGAGATGAACTGGGGGCTCACAGCCCCGGAACTCCGAGCCCGACTTAGTCGAGGGTATGTCCGGGTTGGAAAGGCTACTCCCGGCAAGCCGCAGACCTACGAGATCTCGTACTTGACCTCCGGAAAGGTGTTGGACGTAGAGACGGGCCGCGCAGCGATCGTGGGAAGCAACCCCGATGGAAGCGTCCTAGCTCGGTATGTCACCCACAAGGTAAAGATGCCCACCTCAACATGGGTCCGCCCATCCCATAACGCGGAGGTTCACGGCACCGAGCTGCTTAAAACCCTGCTTGGAGGCGAGAAGCGGTTCGATTTCCCTAAATCGCTGTACGCGGTTGAGGACTGTCTCAGGTTGTTTGTTGCCGACAAACCCGACGCGCTCGTCATCGACTTCTTCGGTGGTTCCGGAACCACCGCTCACGCACTTATGCGCCTGAACAAGGATGGAGGGAGAAGGCGCTCCATCCTGGTGACAAACAACGAGGTTTCAGCAGGTGAGCAGGAGAGCTTGCGTGCGCGGGACCTCTATCCCGGAGATGCCGAGTGGGAAGCGCTTGGCATTTGCGAGTATGTGGCGAAGCCTCGCCTTCGGGCAGCGGTGACTGGACGGACTCCGGCAGGTGCCCCCATCACGGGTGAGTACAAGGTCAATGGATTTGAGATCCTCCATCCTGGACCGATGTCCGAAGGGTTCGAAGAGAACGTACGTTTCTACAACTTGACGTATCTCGACCCCGAGACCGTCGAGGCGAAGCAATCGTTCGAGCAGGTCGCGCACCTCTTGTGGCTCGTCGGTGGGGCCGAGGGACCGGTCATCGAAACTGAGCCTCGCAGCGGCTGGGCTTTGCCCGACGGGGCGACGTACGGCGTGCTGTTCCGCAACAAGGGGCGGGCTGGCTTCGCGGAAGCGCTTTCGACACGAACCTCTGCGGGAGATCCGCCGAGACACGTCTTCATCATCGCGGACTCCGCGGATGAATTCCACCGGAGCGTCGACGAAGTGGGGGCGGACCCTGCGCACACGACGCGGCTGTACCGGCACTATCTCAAGAACTTCCGCACCAACGTGATCGACTTGAAGGACCAGCTGTGAAAGTCCCACTGAAGAAGTTTCAAAAGAAGGCTGTTCGACGGCTCCTGAAGGCTCTTGACGATGCTTACAACGTGTGGGCGGAGGACGACGATCACACAGCAGTGATGCTCATCGCTCCGACAGGGGCAGGTAAAACCCTGGCAGCGACTGAACTGATCGAAGGGCTCCTAGACGGGAGCAACGAAGCACAGGAGCGCCCGACTCTTCGAGTGTTGTGGCTCACCGACAGCCCTTCTCTGAACCGGCAGTCGGCCGACAAAATGGATCGCTACGGGGACCAACTCTCTTACGGTAAGAACCTCGTAGTCGTTGATGACGCGTACGACGAAGAGGTCCTCGCGGCGGGCACGGTGACGTTCGCTCACATCCAGCAGCTCACGTCGTCCGCCTCGTCGTGGTGGCCGAACGAATCGAAGGGCAAGAAGAACGCGCTGTGGCACGCGATCGCGAGGACGGTAAATGACCACGGTAATGACTTCCTACTTGTGATCGATGAGGCGCACAAGGGGATCGGAAAGGAGAGGTCGAACGGTGATCGCGACACGATCATCAAGACGTGCCTCGAAGGCGGCATAAACCTCTACGACGGCGCACCGCATCCAGCTGCGCCGGTCGCTCTTGTAATGACTGCTACGCCCGACAACTTCAAGAAGGCCCTGGTTGCCTCTGACCGGCTCACGCCCGAGCATCGCGTGACAGTGCAGGAAGTCCAGGATGAGGGCCTTCTGAAGCGTCGGGTCCAGGTCGAGTTCTCCGAGGAGAACCAGAAGGCTCACCACACGCTCCTGGAATCGGGAACCGAAGATCTGCACAGGTCGCAGGTCTGGTGGAAGGAAGCCGAGGACGAAGGTTTCCAGCAAGTCACCCCCGTGCTGGTGGTGCAGGTGGAGAACTCTGTTTCTAAAGCCGAGTTGGGGGAGCGGCTGAAGACCATCTCCGACAAGTGGGTGGAACTGACCGGCTCCGCGCTGCCCGACTATGCCTTCGCGCACGCCTTCGGCGACGACGGCAACATCCGAGTCGGCGACACGACACTGAAGAAGGTCGCAGCCGAGCAGATCGAAGCCGACACCTGGATAAGAGTTGTCTTCTTCAAGGAAGCGCTCACGACCGGCTGGGACTGCCCTCGGGCCGAGGTCATGGTGTCGCTGCGCCCGGCAAAGGACGCGACGACTATTGCGCAGCTCGTGGGCCGCATGATCCGGACCCCCGGGGCGACGCACGCTCCAGACCCTCGGCTGGAGAGCGTGATGCTCTACCTCCCTTACTACAGCCAAACCGAGGTGAAGAAGGTCGTCGACGAGATTGCGAAGGACACCGAGGGAACCCTGGGCATCGATCTCGCGAGCGAACCGACAGAGAAGAACCCCGCTCTGGCGGAGGAAGTTTTCGACAAGATCAATGGGCTTCCCAAGTACAGCAAGCCCAAGCAGGACTACCCGGATGACGTTGAGCGCGCATCCGACCTCGCGGAGAAGCTGGTCGACCGAGGGATCGTCAGCGTAAACGAAGACGAGGCGACACCGGAGGACGTCCTGCGCGGCCTTCTGGTCGCGGAAATGAAGCGCATCGACGGCGCCCATAAAAAGCAGGTTGATCAACGCGTGAAGGACCT
This sequence comes from Microbacterium esteraromaticum, assembly GCF_014084045.1. Lineage (NCBI taxonomy): Bacteria > Bacillati > Actinomycetota > Actinomycetes > Micrococcales > Microbacteriaceae > Microbacterium > Microbacterium esteraromaticum. The sequence continues at coordinate 621,537 of NZ_CP043732.1, read as the reverse complement.
CCTAGAGATCGACACCCTTCGCCGGGACTTCCAGTACGCGGGAACGGAGACAGACCATGAGGACGAGGGTGATATCCGAAGCAAAACGGTGCACTTCCGCGACTTGGATGGCTACTTCGAAGATGCGAAGCGCAGACTGCCCGGCGGAACCGGCACTTGGTACTACTCTGCGCTGATCGCTGACGGCAGTCCCGGTAAGAAGGCCAAGATGCGCGTTGCGGCTCTCGCCGAGATCGCCGACGTCAAGAAGCTGCTCAACACGGTCGCCGAAGGTCAGATCGAAGAGATGCAAAAGGACTATGAGGACCGCGTCGAGACTGCCGGACTCTCCGAGCAATTCAAGAGCATCTGGTTCCCACCTACGAAACCGGTCGACGCCAAGCTTCTGCTCGCCAATCCAGGTCGAGTTGCCACGCAGCGCGCCCGCAAGAAGGGTACCGAGGTCGAAATCACCAATTATCCGCTGGCCGAAAAGCACGTGTGGGCGTTCGAGCGCGGGGCGCGTGGGTATACCCGGGTAGCGGCAATAGCTGGGAGGCTGCTGCGCTCGACCTAGAGCTGGAGCCCTCGCGCAAGGTTGTCGGCTGGTACCGCAATCCCGGGTCAGGCAGAGCAGCTCTATCGGTCCCCTACTACAAGGGCAGCGGTGCTAGGCGACAGCTGATGCTCATGCACCCAGACTTCATCTTCGTTCGGGAGATCGACGGAGCTCTGGTGGTCGACATCATCGACCCACACCTCGACCACGGAGACTCGCGCGACAAGTGGCGGGGACTCGCGGAGTACGCGGCAGATCACTCAGACGTCATCCGGCGCGCGGTTGCCGTGGTGCGGATCGGTGAGACGGACTGGGGGCTGGACCTATCGAAGCCGTCCATTCGCGAGGCGCTCAATGATCCCGACGTCTCTCTCGACGAGCTGTTCCAGAGTAAGGGCAGCCGGCGGATCGCAGGGTGAACGTGGGCCCCGACTACGCGTTTCGGTGAGTATGACGGCGAGGGGCCGCAGGAACGTTCCCGCGACCCCACTGTCGTAGATCACAGCGAGAAGTCGTCGCCGTCCTGGTCAGGAGTGTCAAACCAGGATCCACCGTTTGCGAGCTGCGCGAGTTCATATCTACGCGCAACGTCCCGTCGGACGGCGGGCTGGCCGAGCGCACGGCCGTGGTGACGACGGGCCGCTTTCCGATGCAGATCCTCAGTGTCCTCGTCCGCAGCGAGCCTCTGAGCGACGCGGCGCTGAACGGAGCGGGGCAGCGTAGGCAACGATGCCGCCGCGCGCAGGGTTCCGTCGGACTCGTGGCCGTCCGCAGGTGCGATGAGTGCTTCGGCGATCAGGTCGATGATCTCGTTGCGGAACGTGTGGAATGCCGCGACGTTGGATGCGATGCGCGAACGCAGACTCTCCGGGCTGTACTGCGCGCCAAGCTCGCTGACACCGAAGGGGGCACCAATCTGGATCCCGTCGGGGTCGAGCACCGCGAAGCCATCGCCGACAACGTCGAAGCCCACGGCGTCGCCGAACGCTTTGAGCGCCGGCGTGACGTCGCTGTACAGAAGAATGAGTGCTCGGAACAGGTCCAGGGCATCGCGGAGGTAGTCGGCACCCGCGTCGCGCTGCTCGCGGCTGTCTAGGCCACGCAGGCGAGTCGTCGCGAGCCAGTCGCGGGTGGAGCCAAGGTCTGCCGCCTCCCGGCGCTGACGCTTGGCGACCGCGGCCAGCGTTGAAGCGGCGCCGAGGCGATCAAGGCGGTGGACGGTGAGCGACAGATCGGGTCCCGGCCCAACCGGCCGGAAACCAATCGCATCGGCGTCGAGGTGGCGAATCGCGAGTCCCGCGCCACGGAGGACGCGCGAATCCAGTGCCGAGGTGGGCAGCGAGCCGAGCAGCGCGATTACGGTGCGCTCGTAGACTCCTGCACCCACACGGGCCGCCTTGGCGGCATCTGAGTTGGGAAAGCGTTCGGTGATGGACATTGGTGTTCCTCTTTCTATGATCGGCGGACCGGGTGGTCAGCCGAGTTCGAGGCCCCGCTGCAAGTGCCGCTCACGCGCGGGAGACTGTGGCAGGACAGGACCGCTACGCCGCCTACGGCGCGGCCGCTCGTCGGCAACCACGTCAATGAGCTGTGGGACGGGCAGTGCCTTGGCATGCTCGGGTGCGATACGTCGGAGAGCAGCAATCTCGCGGGCCTGCCGCTCGACGGCCTTGCCATTGAAGTGGTCGGGCAGCACGTCCTCGGGGAATGTCTCGCCTTGGTGGCGGTATATGAGAAGGGACTGTCGACCGCGCTGCTCGCGATGCTGCGCACGCAGAACGGTGACACCAACACGGGCGAGCGTGAGAGCCCACCCATCGAGGGATAAGAAGAGCCCTGCAGTCAAGGTGCGGTCGAGGATGCGGACCAGATCGTTGCGTTGAGATGAGTGACCGGACTGGATCACGTTTCCGATGGCCCGGGCGGTAGACGGGACGGGTGACTGCGACGGGCGATCCGAGGCCGCCGCACGGCGCGCCTCCAGTGCCGTCGTGATGGCCGAATGGCTGAAGCTCTGCGAGAGCGACGAAGCCTTGCGGCGGCGGACACGATGCTTGCCCTGCCCAGTCTCGTCCAGTGCGCGGAAGGTCAAGCCCGTGACGGTCTGGCTGGCCCGGGGGCCGCGCCGCTGGGCCTCCTCGCGGATGTCGAGCGTGATTCCGTTGGCTTCGAGCGCCGTCCTGAATGCTGCCCACGAGGTGATCGACTTGTCAGCCAGCACCTCAGCAATGGCGTCGCCGAGTTGGCGGTCGAAGGCGGAAACGTTGTCGCGCCGCTCCGCCCACGCGGGCACAGCAGTCTTCGCACGCGGCTTCTCGATCGTGCTGAGGCCGTTCTCGCGCGCGACGTCGTCCGCGATGTGCTTGAGCTTCCAATGCGTGCGGTTCTCGCGGATTGCATGGCCGTCGATGTCATTGAGGGCTAACACATGTGCATGTGGCGCACCGCCGTCGCTGTGGACAACGACGGCGATGAGTGCGCCGGGGAAGGCACGTCGGGCGATCTCTGTGGCGGCCGCGCCGACGAGGCGCTGGTCGTCGGCGGTGCTCTTGTCAATTTCCGAGGGGCTGAAACTGACCACGAGAGATTGGGCCTTTACTCGCCGACCATTGGTCAAGCGTTTGCCGAGCGCGACGAACTCGGCCATGTCGGCTGCGTCGATGAAGCTGCCCGGCTGCAAGCGGTCAGTACCCGCTGTCTCGTGACTCTTGCGGCGTTCGCCGACACCGAGCGTCAGGTAAGTGGCTCGGACGTCGAGGTCGTAGACAGGGGCGACTTGGATGGTCACCATGAACGCCCGCCAAGCTTGCCGACGAGTTCGCGGCAGATCGCCGACAGGTCGCGGACCGCGTCGCCGAGCGCGGCTTCGCGGATGACGCCACGGTGTACCTCGCGGACGAGCTGATTAGCCAATCCTCCGGTCCGGGCGATGGCCGTGCGTGTTTCAGCGAGGGCGCGGTGATCGATGTTGGTTAGAGCTGGCTTCGCAGGTTCTGCGGTAGGTGTCGGAGTGACCGCGGCTGCGTCGAGGGCAACGGAGCGAATCCAGGTAGCGATCGGCAGACCGACGCGCTCCGCGGCCTTCTTGACATCGGCGACCTCGGCGGGCGTCATTCGTGTCTTGACTGTGGAGGACTTCACGGGCGGGCGATGCTGCATGTCTGCGCGCGGCATTGGTCATGTTCCCTTCGGATCGTTGAGCATGTCGCGGTCGAAGTAAGAAGAACGCAAGCAGGCCGCGCGGACCACGGCGCTACCGCACCGGGTCCAACACGACTTCTTGCGTTGGGGCACCGCCCCCTCGACCCCTTGGAGAAGTGCGGAGCGCATCACGGCCGCCCTTCTTGGCCCGCACCATGCGCTTTTCGAGCCGCGCGAGCGCGCTCGGAGCGCCTTGCCCTTTCGGCGTCGAGTTGCCGGCGAGCTTCAGCCTCGATAGCCGCGAGCGCATCTGACCTGATGCGACCACGCAGGATGTCGAGCACCCGCGCATCGAACCGCTCTTGCTCCCGGCGCTGCCGCGCTCGGAGCCGAGCGAGGCGAGCATTGGCTGCTGCTCTGGCTGCGACGATCTCGTCGGCGACGGCCGTCATGCGCAATCACCCAGAGCGACAGAGCGCAGTGCCTCGTCGATGGCGTCATAACTGGTGGTCATGTTTGTGTTCCTTTCAGCCGCGGTAGACGGCGGGTGCGGCGGTTAGGGTCTTCGAGATTGCGCGTGTAGCGATGCAGCAGGGGAACCTGAATTGGCCGCGCCAAGCGTCGGAGAGGATCGGCACCCCCAGCGGGTTGGGTGACCTATCGCCGTCGAGGTGATTCGCCGCGAAGTGCGCCGCGTAGTCTGGGCCGTACTCGGCCTCGGCGGCTGCGACCATGGCCGCTTCGTGATCGCGGGCGCGCTGGTCGAGGATCGCCCGATGAGCCTCCTCGATCGCCTGTCGTTCTGGTGCGAACGCCTGCATTGCCTCGGGGATCTTTGCTGCAACGTCGGGGCTGAAATGCGCCATGATCTCATGTGCGAGGAACCGGGCCGCGGGGTCGCAACCCTTGACGATTGCGATGGGTTCGAGCGTGTGCGAAGTGCGGATATGTCCCAGGCGTGCGTCACCGTCGCGGTTCTGCACTTCTTCGATGCGGCTGTCCGGCACCATCTCGACGCGTGAGATCGCGACGAGCATCTCGCGCTTCGTGCCGTCCCGGTCGTCGAGTGCGATGGAGGTCGGCTTGGTCACCTCCACGACGAAGCCAAGCCGGAAGAGGAACTCGTCGACGTTCACGGCGCCGAATTTGTCGGCGGTTGTGGCGAGGTCTTCCGATGACTTGCGGGCTTTCATCGAGAGCGCCAAGGACCCCAGTGTCTCGGAGCTGGTCATCAGAATTGCCCGAGGCGCGACCGGCGGCAGGTTCTTGTTCCGCGCGGCGGTGAACGTCGCACGATTTGGATCTAGATAGCGCAGTGCGTCGTCGTATGACCGCGAGAATTGAAAACGCAGGTCCTCATGGTGCACCACTTCGGCTGTGCCGATGTTCTCGCTCGCATGCTCGCCGGCGGGCCGCACCACCGACCACGCGAGCCCGGCGAGGCCTGCGAGCCTCACCAATTCCGCGGCGGTGCACTCGACTAACGTGTCTTTACCCGCCCGCGAGCGCCCCAGGAAAAGCGCGGAACCCTTGCGCCGACTATCGCCGAGCTGCGGAGCGTTCTCGGGCTGCGCCGCATGATCCTCCGCCAGTTGCCTAAGTCGTGGCAGGTCGGCGGCGTAGGCTTCAAAGTCGCGCTTCCGCGCCTCGGCGAGCGACCCTCCCTCCAAACCGACGAAACGACGCAACTCATGGATGCGGCTGGGGAGGCCGCCCGAGCGACTGCCCTTCCCCTTGCCACCCGGTCGACCGGCTGCGAGGAATGCGTAGAAGTCGAATCCGGGGCTTGCCCAGACCTCACCGCGCGGGTAGACGTGCTTGGTCATCACGCACCGCCCTTGTGCTCGTGAGTCAAGTACGAGCAAAAATCCCAAAAAGCACGCTCCGCGGCCATCGGCCCGAACTCCACGGACTTGCCCTCGGCGGCGCGGAGCTCCTTCGGTGTCTGGATGCGAGACGCCGGCATCTCGGCACGATCCGAGATCCACCGAATGCTCTTCTCAGCGCCCGCCTTTAGCTTGATAGCCGCATGCATGTGGACCGGCACCGGCGTTCCTTCGTCGTCGGTGTCAGAGTCTTGCCATATCGCGGCGGCGCGGTCGAGGATCTCATCCCTATCCAGCGCAGCGATCAGCTTGTCGAACTGCTCCTGCGTCCAGATCACCGCGCCCGTCTCCGGGTGTCGGCGGTACTGCATGAGCGAGAACACCGTGCTGCGCTCCCGCGCATGAGCTTTCTGTCCCCCAGTCTCCTTGTCCTTCCACTCCTTGAAGAAGGCGCGGGCGCCTTCGATCTCCTCGCGCGAGGAGGTAACGACGAGAAAGCCGCGACCCACCGGAGTGGCTGGTGTGGCGACTGGAGTGGTTTCGGACCCGGGGTTCTCTTCCGGGATAGCTATCCCGGAAGAGAATCCCGTAAGCCCAAAGCGCGGGGGACCCAAGGGTTCCCCCGCGCGCGCATGCACCGAAAAATCCTGGTCGGTCGGGGGAGGGGTGGAGTCTGCAGCAAGATCAGAGGAGTGCTCCGAAAGCTGTTTGACGGGATTGCGGGATTTGTTGCCGGTCTCGTGCTCGGCGACCGAAGGGCCGTATTCGGCTCCGTTCTCGGCGAAGTGAGCGGTCGGCTGCCCGCCCGCCGGAGGCGCATCGAGCAGCTCGGCGGAGGAGGAGGCGGCGGTCATGCGCGGGTCTCCTCAACCGTCGAGGCATGCTCCTGCGCGAGCAGCCAGGAGTCGATCGAACTGGGGAGGTAGCGAACGCCGCGACCTACACGGAGGTAGGCAGGGCCTGTCCCGGGAGGGCTCACCCTCCATTCGGCGAGCGTGCGCTCAGTGACTTTCAGACGCGCCGCGACTGTGGGGGGAGAGAGCAGGCTGTCGAGAACCGGGGCCGCAGGACCAGCGAGACGACGCTCAAGATGGTCAACGCGAGCAAGTAGCTCGGCGAGCGAGTCTGAAAGAGATGCAGAGGTGATCACGAACGATCCAACTTTCGAGAAACGGGGACACCCACCCCTATCGGGGTGTGCATCCTCTTCTCGAGAGGATCGGTAGCCGCAACCTTAGCAGACGGTTTCATGTCGTGGGCGGACGTTAGGCTCACATTTACGCACAGGTGAATCGGACCACGAGGAGTACCGATGGCGAGCGTCAGCAGAGATCCGCGAGTGAAGGGCACCGCCTATCGGGTGTCCTACCGGCGTCCAGACGGGTCGAAAACCTCCAAGGGCGGGTTCCGGCTCAAACGTGACGCGCAAGCATTCGCGGACTCGGTTGAAGTGTCCAAACGACAAGGTGCTTACATCGCCGAGAGCGATGCACTGGTCACTGTCGGCACGCTCGGGCGCGACTGGCTAAATTCGCACACAGCAGCGGTGAAGCCTTCCACAGCCCACAGCGATGAGAGCGCGTGGCGGATCCACGTCGAACCGAAGTGGGGCAAGCGCAAGGTCGGCTCGGTCAGGCACACCGAGGTCGCTACCTGGGTGGCGGAGCTGAGCAAGGAGAAATCACCGACAACGGTGAAACGATGCCATGGGGTCCTCGCGGCAATTCTCGATGGCGCTGTGCGCGACCGGCGCATCACGTCCAACCCGGCGCGCGAAGTGAAGACGCCGCGGAAGACCGCGAACCCGCGGGCGTACCTCACGCACCTGGAGGTTGAACGGCTCGCGGCGGCGTCGCGATATCCGGATCTTCTCCGGTTTGTCGCATACACCGGGCTGCGCTGGGGGGAGGTGGCGGGTCTGCGAGTCAAGCACCTCGATCGGAAGCGCCGTCGGGTGAGCGTCGAGGAGAGTGCGGTAACCGTCAACGGCCATGTGCAGGTCGGCACGCCGAAGACCCACGAGCGGCGGACCGTTCCTTACCCGGCGTTCCTAGACAACGCGATCGATCGGGCGAGCACAGGTAAGCCCCCTGAGGCGCTGCTATGGCCGGCCGAGGAAGGCGGCTACCTGCGCCCTGGCAACGCCGTCTCGGGGTGGTTCGCCGGGGCCGTGAAGCGGGTCCGTGCAGAGAATCTCGATGCTGTGGCTGATGCGATGAAGCACGGCGAGGACGAGCCGCGGATCATGCCGAGGGTGACTCCGCACGACCTGCGTCACACGGCTGCTTCGCTCGCAATCAGTGCCGGGGCGAACGTAAAAGCCGTGCAGAGAATGCTCGGGCACGCCAGCGCCGCGATGACCCTCGATACGTATGCCGACTTGTTTGAGGACGATCTGGATGAGGTGGCGGTAGCCCTCGACCGACATCGAGCGGTGAGTCTGGCAGCTGTCGAATCCGACAAACATCCGACAGCCGAATAGTTGCGAGCGCCTGTGTGGCGGTGTGTGCAGATGGGTGCCGATTCCGCGTGATCTCCGGGTTCTCAGGGAAGGCAACCGCGGCACTTGGCGTACGACGTGGGTTCAAATCCCACCGTCACCGCCATCTGTCCTGAGCCGCGACCCCGATTGCATCGAGGTCGCGGCTCAGGACTTTTTTGTGGCTGGGGCGTTGGCGCGCGGAGCGGGGTCGACGGTGAACTCGGCGATGACCTCCCTTGCCGCCATGCTGCTGACGGCGACGTCGTGGTCGTGGATGAGGATGAGCGTGAGCATGAGTGCCGAGGACTTCGGGGCGCGTGAACGCCTGCTGGGGAGTGCGGGAGGCAGTCAAACGCTCCTGTTTCAAGATTCTCTGGTACTGTCTGTACGTACAATACGAGCAATCGCTCCGTGTTGGATCACACCGACGAGAATGTCTGCACGCTCATCCCCGCAGTGTCTGTGGGGCGGCGGCAAGTGAAGGACCATCAATGTCAGCGACGACGGCAATCCGCTCCGGCGGAAAGGAAGCTCACGGCTTCGTCGAGAAGCTCGGGCTGCCCAAGCCTTTGATCTGGGGTTTCGTAGGCCTCCTGCTCTTCATGATCGGGGACGGAGTCGAATCCGGATACATCGCCCCGTACCTTGCGGCCCATGGCGCAGGCTCCGAGACGAATGCAGCCGTCATCATCTCCGTATATGGCCTGATGGTCACCATCGGTTCATGGCTGTCCGGAGCGCTCTCCGACGTCTGGGGTCCGCGGCGCGTCATGATCATCGGCCTCGTCCTCTGGTCGGTGCTCCAGGTGCTGTTCCTCGGTGTGGCGCTACCCGCCGAAAACTTCACACTCATGCTCATGATCTACGGGCTCCGCGGCATCGCCTACCCGTTCTTCGCCTACGGGTTCCTCGTCTGGGTGCTCGGCGCCAGCCCCGCGAATCGCCTCGGATCCGCCGTCGGCTGGTTCTATTTCGCCTTCACCGGCGGCCTTCCCACCCTCGGTTCCCTCGTCGCCAGCGGCACGCAGCCCCTGATTGGCGAGTACCTGACATTCTGGGTCTCGCTCGGACTCGTCATCCTCGGCGGCCTCGTGTCGCTCATCGGGCTGCGCAAGGCCAAGGGTGGCGGGCGCCTCGCAGCGTCTGACGTCACCACCGGTCGCAGCCTCATCAACAGCGTTGCCATCGCCTTCACGAACCCACGCATCGGACTCGGCTGCCTCGTTCGCGTCGTCAACACCGCGCCCCAGTTCGGCCTGTTCGTCTTCTTTCCGACCGTCTTCGCTGTGGAGCTCGGCTTCGGAACCGCCGGGTGGCTGCAGTTGGTGTTCATCCTCGGCGCCGCCAACATCTTCGCCAATCTCTTCTTCGGAGTCCTCAGCGACCGCCTCGGATGGCACCGCACCCTGCGCTGGTTCGGATGCATCGGATCTGCCGTCAGCGTGCTCGCGTTCTACTTCATCCCGCAGTACGTCTCCGGTCAGTACTGGGTCTCCGCGGTTTGTGCAACACTTTTCGGGATCAGCCTCGCGGGGTTCACGCCCATCTCCGTGCTCATGTCCCTGATGGCGCCCGGCCAGAAGGGCAACTCCATCGCCGTGCTCAACCTCGGCGCGGGAGCTGCCACCTTCGTCGGCCCGCTCATCGTGGCCCTCTTCCTCGCACCGCTCGGCGCCGGCGGAGTCACCATCATCTTCGCCGCCCTGTATGTCCTCGCAGGCATCTCGGTGCGCTGGCTCCACGTACCAGACGAGGCACAGCGCGTCGTCGCCGAAGGCGGGACCCTCGACGGGCTCGTCAACCCCGACGCCGCGACGCAGCGCATCACGAGGGATTGACGCGCAATCAGATCGTCGTGTCTTCCGTGCCCTTTTTGGTACGGACAGCCAGATCTATCCATACCAGCCGGAATGCCGGCACGAAAGGACTCTCATGCCACTGGTAAGCGGCTTCGACGTCATCGAGCAGTGCACCTCCCGCGGCCTCGTCGCGGGAGCATTCAACACGACGAACATCGAGACGACGATGGGCATCGTCGACGCCATCGAGCGTGTGGGGGTTCCGACCTTCGTTCAGGTCGCGCCCACGAACGTCGCCCTCTCCGGCTACGAGTACATCTACGACATGGTGTCCCGTCGTCTGGAGAAGACGAAGGTCCCGGTCGCTCTTCATCTCGACCATGGCAAGAACCTGCAGGCGGTCCAGGACTCGCTCGCTGCGGACTTCACCTCCGTGATGATCGACACCTCCGAGGAAGAGTACGAGGAGAACGTCCACCTCTCCGCGAAGGCCCGAGAGATCGCACCCGCCGATGTCTCCGTCGAGGCCGAGCTCGGAGCCATCGGCGGCAAGGAAGACGAGATCGGGCCCGACGAGGCGTCCGGTACCAGCCCCGAACAGGTCGCAGACTTCGTCGCCCGCACGAAGTGCGACATGCTCGCTGTCTCGGTCGGCAACGTGCACGGCTACGCGCCTGACGCGCGCATCGACTTCGACCTGCTCCGCCGGGTGCAGGAGCAAAGCTCGGTCCCGCTCGTCATCCACGGAGGCTCCGGCCTTCCCGTCGAGCAGTTCGCCCGATTCCACGAGTTCGGCGTCGTCAAGGTCAACATCGCCAGTGACCTCCGCAACGCGATGATCCGCACCTTCGGGGAGGCGTACGTGGCAAACCCCCACGAGCACTCTCTCATCAAGGTGTCGCGCAATGCGGTGACCGCCATCGCGGATGTCGTCGAGCGTCGCATTCGCCAGTTCAACCCGTCTGTCAAGTAGGCGAGAGTCCCGTGCTCTCCGCTATCACCGTCGACATCGGAACGACCAGCGTCAAGCTGTGCGTCTTCGACGACGAGGCGCGTCTACTCGCCTCTGCGCGGCAACCGACGCCCGTGCACAGGGATGAGTGGGCCGAGATCTACGACATCGAAGGCCTGACCGAGCTCATCACGGGTTTCATCGGAGGCCTCGAGGCCTGGCAACGCGCACTCGTGAAACGCATCGCCATCACCGGTGTCGGCGAGTCCGGGGGACTGGTGCTCCCGGACCTGCGCCTGGCCTCGCCCATGATCCTCTGGCACGACCATCGCGGAGCACGCTACTTCAGCGTGCTCACCCCGGAGCAGCGCGCTCGAATCTATGAGGTCACCGGCCTCCCCGTGAACGCGAACTATGGCCTGTCGAAGGTCGCATGGGCGCTCGACAGCGCAGGAGGCAACGCACCCGGTGCGGTGTGGCTGAACATCGCCGAGTACGTCGCCGGGCTGATGACCGGCGAACGGTACGCAGAACACACTCTCGCGAGCCGCACTCTCGCCCTCGACCTCACCACGAGGGAGTGGTCAGGCGAGGTCTGCGGTTTCGTGGGCATCGACCCCGCAGTCTTCCCCATGTTGCGCTCTGCGCGTGATGGCGTCGCCGTCACCACCGCATTCGCGCACTCGACTGGACTATCGGCCGACGTGCTCGTACACGTCGCTGGCCACGATCACATGGTCGGAGGCGTCGGAGCAGATCTCCGTGATGGAGACCTGCTGAACTCCACGGGCACCACCGAGGGACTGCTCTTCACCTCCTCCTCGCCACACCTGAGTCCGGATGCACGGCGCGCAAAGCTGGCCAACGGCATCGCGTGCGGTGGCGAGGGCTACACGCTGTTCGCGTCGATCCCCACCGGAGGATCTGCGTTCGCCACCTTGCAAAGCATCCTCGGACTCGACGGTGAGCAGCTGACGGGCCAGATCGACCTCCTGCACCAGAAGTACCTGTCCGGGGATATTGACATCACGCGCACGCCCCTCGTGCTTCCACAGTTCCGGGGCGCTCCACCGCCCACGAAGAACGCTGCGGCACGCGGGATCATCACCGGGCTGCGGACGGACACTGAGCTGTCGGAGGTCATCTTCGGAGCCTTCCTCGGCATGGTGCTGCAGTATAGGGACGTCCTCGATCTGTTCCCCACGACCGCGCGACAGGTGAAGGTCATCGGACCCGCGAGCAAGAACCCACTCTGGCTGCAGCTCAAGGCAGACCTCCTCGCCACTCCCCTCAGCGTCTCCGCATTCCCCGAGGTCGTCTCACGGGGCGCTCAGGCACTGGCGTCGGCGGCACGCGCCGATTGGGTGCAGACCGCACCATTCGACGTGCATCCCGACGCCGAGCGCTCCGCCCGCCTCGAGGCGTGGTTCGACGGAGTACGCAGGCAGTGGGAGTACGTGAAGGGCTTCCCCGCATGACCCGACACACTCGTCCGCGACCGGAGATCCACTCATGACCCTTGTCGCCGGCATCGACTCATCCACGCAGAGTTGCAAGGTCACCGTCCGGGACCTGGAGACGGGGGCGCAGCTACGCGAAGGCAAGGCGTCACACCCCGCCGATACCATCGTGCACCCGGACCGGTGGTGGGATGCGCTTCTCACCGCGGTGCGCAGGGCGGGCGGCTTGGACGATGTCGTGGCCATCTCCGTCAGCGGGCAGCAGCACACGCCCATCTTCCTCGATGCCCGTGGAGCGGTCGTCTGCTCGTCACCGCTGTGGAACGATGTCGGGTCCCATTCGCACATGATGGACCTGAACCGGGAAGTCGGACGCGATGAATGGATCCGCCGTACCGGCCTGCCTCTCACGCTCTCCGACACCGTGACCAAACTCCGGTGGCTCCGGGACACAGATGCCGAGTCCGCTCATCGCACGGCAGCCGTCGCCGTCGTCCACGACTGGTTGACCTGGCGCCTGATGGGATACGGCCCCGAAGCCGGAGGCATCGAACGCCTCACGACGGATCGCTCCGAAGCGAGTGGCACCGGGTACTGGTCGGGGGAGACCGAGGAGTACACCGAGGACCTGTTCGAACACGCGCTCGGGAAACGTGCCATCCTGCCTCAGGTTCTCGGACCCCATGACCGCGCAGGCCTGACCGCATCCGGGATTCCCGGCATCCCTTCCGGAATCCCCATCGGAGTAGGCAGCGGCGACAATGCCGCAGCTGCTGTCGCCCTGGGAATCGCGCAGGGCGACGTCGTCCTCTCGCTCGGCACATCGGGGGTCGTCTACACCCGCTCCGCCACCCCGGTGCACGACTACGCCGGCTACGTGTGCAGCTACGCCGATGCCACAGGCGACCACCTTCCTCTCGTGGCCACGCTGAACGCGGCCCGGAACTTCGATGTCGGCGCGAATCTCCTCGGCTGCACCTACGACGAGCTCTCGGATCTCGCCCTCCAAGCCCGCCCCGGGGCGGAGGGTCTGACGCTTCTGCCTTTCTTCGAAGGAGAGCGCACCCCCGACCTTCCGCATGCCCGCGCGTCCTTGCATGCTGCGTCGTTGTCGAACTTCACTCGCGCCAACTTCGCACGCGCGGTCATCGAAGGAACACTCGCCACCCAGGTAGCGATGCTCGAACCGCTCTCGGCATGCGACATTCACGCTGAGCGCCTCCTCCTCATCGGAGGTGCAGCCCAAAGTGCCGCGGTGCAGACGGTCCTCACGCAGATGGTGGAGATGCCGGTCGTGGTCCCCGAGCTCGACGAGTACGTGACCAAGGGGGCGGCGATGCAGGCCGCCGCGGCGCTCAACGGAGAGTTCCCCGAGTGGGTGGTCGCGGTGGCCGAGCTTCCCCGAACGGGTCATGAACCGCAGATCGAGGAGCAGCACACGGACGCGATGCGGTCGATGGGCTACCTCACTCCGGTGGTCGAGACCGCGTGAGCTGCTGGCCACGACGGCGTCGCCGGGCGGGTGACTATCGTATGAAGTGCCCGACAGCCGTCGGCTTCCGCTGACTCGAGGAGGCGCTGCCCGTGAGTGGGAATCGCCGCCTCTCTGTCGCATGCGGCGTGGACATCGGCTCGACCAACGTCAAGGTCATCGCGCTCGACTCCGCGGGCCACATCGTGGCACGCGCGAGCAGGCCGACGCCTCGTGACGAAGAGCAGCTGTCCATCGACGCGGCGGTGCTCTTCGCGTCTATCGAAGAGATGCTCGTCGAGGTGTGCGGCGACCGGTTCCTCCTTGCAGCCGTGAGCTGCTCCGGCGTGGGCGAGGACGGAGTCCTCGTGGACGAACGTCTGCGACCGCTTACCCAAGCCCTCGCATGGTTCGACCCGCGTCGGCATCGCATCTTCCGTGCGCTCCGTCCGTCCCTCGGTTCCGATGAGAGCTTCGACGCGGAAAGCGACGCCGTGCGCACGCTCGTCGGATGGGCATGGGCGCGCGTGCAGGCCGTGCAAGGTGAAGCCCGCAGTTGGGTGGCCATCGCAGACTTCGCCGGCGCGCTGTGGAGCGGTTCCGCCTTCATGAGCGACACCCTCGCATCGCGCACCGGTGCGTGGCGCTCACTCGACCGCCGCTGGGCAGAAGATCGCGTCATGCTCACCCTCGGCGCCACTGACCTTCTACCGCCTGTCGTGCCATCAGGCAGCGTCGTGGGGCACCTTGATTCACCTACGCTGAGGGCGGCGGACGTGCTTGATCCTGAGGCGCTGGTGGTCGCCGGCGGTCATGACCATCCCATTGGTGGATGGGCTGCGGATCAGCTCGCGCCAGGAGCTGTGCTCGATTCGATGGGTACGGCTGAGGTCGTCGTTGCGCAGTCACCGAATGGGCGCATCGATCGCGCCAGTCACCTTGAAGTCGCACCTGGCATCCTGTCCTCGGGGACAACACTGCTCAGAGTCGAAGAACTCTCACGGAATCTCAACTGGGCTGCTCAGGACCCCGACGTTGCGGTCGCCATCAGGACGCTCATGGATGGTGCCATGGAGCCCGCGCCCGTGCTCGACTCCGGGTACTTCGTACCCGGGACGAGGGGAGGCCAGCTGCCTTCTTACGCTCTCGACGCGCCCAAGGACCCGCATGCGCGGGCATCCGCCGTGCTCGGCGCGTTGGCTCACCTCGGCCGAGACGCCGTAGGCGCCGTTCTCGGGGGCTCGGACGCCCCAGTGAAGTGCGGCTTGCCGGTGGATGGGTGCGCGCGGCGGGTTGGTTGAGCATCAAGGCGACGGTCAACACCTACCCGACGATCCCGATCCTCGAGCCGGAGGTCACCGCCGTCGGGACCGCCCTGCTCGCGGCGGCGGCGCTGGGCTGGGATCCCGACCCGCACCTCTCCCTCGGGGTCAGTTCGCAGCCGCCACCTTCACTTCGAGTGGAACGACGTCGGTGAGGACCCAGGTCTCGTAGTAATCGAACAGGACATCGTTCTGATCCCACGAACGTGAGCGGATGCGGAGCACCGCCTGGTCATCAGCGACCTTCAGGTTCTCCGCGACCTCTGGCGGCGCGGAGAGTGCGTGGATTACGCGCTGGGCGCTGTTCAGCGTGTGGCCAGCCTGGCGGAGGGTGCTGTTCAACGAACCGGAACCGTCGAGGACATCTGTCGCTCCCGCGACGACATCGCCGATCTGGCGGGGGAACCAGTTGGTGCTGAACAGTGCGATCTCGCCGTCGAGGTAGCGCACGCGCTTCAGCGCGAACACGTCGGTACCCTCCGGTACGCGCAGCGCCTCTGCCACGTGTGAAGGCGGCGCGATGAAACCGGCGTCGACCACCTCCGTGCGGACGCCTGTACGCCCATGGCGGAGCTGATACTCCAGGAAGCCATCGGTGTCCTGCAGCGTCCAGCCGCTGGTCTCCTCAGGAGTCGCGGCGAACACTCCGCGGCGGGCGACGCGTCGCGCGTACCCATCGGCTTCCAGCTTTGACAGCGTCTGGCGAACCGTCGCGCGGGACAGACCGAAGTCGCGGCACAGCTCCAATTCGCTCGGAAGGCGCTCATCCACCGGGAACTCGCCCGAACGATCCGGTCTTTCAGGATCGAGTAGAGCTGTTCGTAATAGGGGACCGGCGAGGTCCGCTCAATTATCTGCGACACTGCCACACTCCTTCGTGCGCCATCGTACAACCTGCCCGTCTTCGCCTTATGGACCCTATTGTACGTACAGACTAGACAACACGGACAGTATGTAATAGCGTGAAGCCACGCCAATGTAGGGCGCATCGCACTCGGGCACCCGAACGAGAGCGGTCACGGCACACAACAAGGAGGTTGCGCGTGGCGCACATCAATCTGAAGCGAGGCATCGCTGGGCTCGGCATCGCTGCCATCACGGCCGGCTTGCTCGCTGGATGTTCCACCGGGGACAGCGGGGGCGGTGCAGATGGAGAGATCACCATCAACGTCGCTCTGGCCGCCAACCCGCAGATGAAGACGGCGGAGTCGCTCATCTCGGACTTCGAGGAGAAGAACCCCGGCATCAAGGTCACGTTCACCACGCTGCCCGAGAACGAGCTTCGCCCCGCAGTCACGAAGGACGTGGCAACCAAAGCCGGCCAGTTCGATGTCGCGATGATCGGCAGCTACGAGGTTCCGATCTGGGCCGACCGCGGCTGGATCGTGCCGCTCGACGACTACGCCGAGGAAGACGCCGACTGGAACGAGGCAGACCTCCTCGAGCCCATCAAGAACATCGTGTCCAAGGACGACGTCCTCTACGCCTCGCCGTTCTACGGCTCCTCGTCCTTCCTCTTCTACCGCAAGGATCTTGCGGAGAAGGCCGGCGTCACCATCAGCGAGACCCCGACCTGGGAGGAAGTCCAGGCCGCGGCCGCAGCGATGGAGGACGAGGCAGCCGGAATCTCCGGTCTGTGTCTTCGCGGACTTCCAGGATGGGGTCAGAACCTCGCCGCTGTCACCACTGTCATCAACACCTTCGGCGGCAGCTGGTTCAACGAGGACTGGGAGCCGCAGCTGACCAGCCCGGAGACGAAGGAAGCCGTCCAGTTCTACGTGGACAGCCTCCGCGACTACGGCCAGCCCGACGCTGCCAAGGATGGCTGGGAGGGCTGCTTGCAGCAGTTCAGCCAGGGCAAGACCGCCATCTGGTACGACGACACCGTGTTCGCCGGTTCCGCACTCGACCAGGCGACGCCTGAGGTGGAGCCGAACATCGCCTTCGCGATGGCTCCGACCGGACCCGCCGACCTGGCGTCCGGGTGGCTGTGGTCGTGGGGCCTCGGAATCACCGAGTCGAGCAAGAACAAGGACGCCGCGTGGAAGTTCATCTCCTGGGTCACCAGCGAGGACTACATCAAGCTCGCCGGTGAGGAAGCAGGGTGGGACTCCATCCCTCCCGGCTCCCGGGCATCCACCTACGAGATCCCGGAGTACCTCGAGGCGGCCAACCGATACGCGGACCTCACCGTGAAGTCCATCGAAGCGGCCGACCCGCTGCAGCCGACCGTGGACCCGGTGCCCTACACCGGCGTGCAGTACGTCCAAATCCCGGAGTTCGTCGAGATCGGAGACTTCGTCTCCCAGCAGATCGCAGGTGCCATCAGCGGCACCCAGACGGTCGATGAGGCGCTGGAGAAGAGCCAGGAGTACGCACTCAAGGCCGTCACCGACGCCGGTTACCTGAAGTAGTCGAACCATCCAGAGCTGCCCCCGGGCAACCGGGGGCAGCTCTGCTTCGAGAAGCGCAGACCACATGGCCACCAAAACCCGCTCCGCCATCACCAAACCGCCGCTGATGCCGCGGGCCGAACGCTGGAAGCGCCGCGGCCCCCTCCTCCCGGCCCTCGTCTTCACCCTCCTGCTCACGCAGATCCCGTTCGTCTTCACCCTGGTCTTCAGCACCCAGCGTTGGTTGCTCCTCAGCGGCAACGACAGCGAGTTCCGCGGCGTGGAGAACTATGTCGCCGTCGTCCAGGACGAGGTGTTCTGGAAGTCCGTCGGCAACACCATCGTCATGACCGTTGGCACGACCCTGGCCTGTCTGGTCATCGGCCTCCTCGTCGCGATCTTCATGAACCACTCGTTCCCCGGCAGGGGAATCGCGCGTACTCTCGCCATCACACCGTTCTTCGTGATGCCGGTCGCGGTGACGCTGTTCTGGAAGTCGGCGATGTTCGACCCCAGCTTCGGGCTGTTCGGGTTCATCGCACGCTCTCTCGGACTGCCGCCGGTGTCATGGCTGTCCGAGCACCCGATGGCCGCGCTCATCATCTTGCTGACGTGGCGCTTCGTCCCGTTCGCCATGCTCATCCTCGTCGCCGGACTCCAGTCCGCACCGCAAGACCAGCTCGAAGCCGCGCAGATGGACGGTGCCGGCATCTGGCGCCGCTTCACGAACGTGACCCTCCCGCACCTCCGGCCGTTCATCGAGCTCGCAGCCCTGCTGCTCGCGATGAACCTCATCCAGACGTTCGGCGAGATCGCGATGCTCACCGCCGGTGGACCCGCATACGGCACGACGAACATCACCTATTACATCTACCTCAAGGCGTTCAACGCGTTCGATTTCGGCATGGCATCCGCTCTGGGCATCGTCTCGCTGATCCTCACCATCGCGCTGATCCTGCCGATGCTGCGACTTCTGTCGGGCATCTTCCGAACGGAGGGACGGCGATGACCACCACGGCTTCGCTCAATACCCGGGCTGTCGTCACGCGCAACAAGACCCCGCAGCCCAGACCACGTCGAACTCGCGGACGGGCCACCCGCATCACCATGGGCGTCCTCGGCTGGGCATCGAGCCTCATCCTCTTCTTCCCTGTCGCATACATGGTGATGAAGAGCTTCCAGACGGAGACTGTGGCCGCGTCTGCCACGCCGCAGTTCTTCTTCGTCCCGACCTTCGAGCACTATGTCGAGACATTCGACCAGGGCATCTGGCCCTACGCGCTCAACTCCGTGATCGTGACGGGTGTCTCCACGCTCATCGTCATCGCCCTCGCGCTTCCTGCAGCATGGGCGTTGTCGGTTCGCGCGATCCAGAACCCGCAGGACTCGCTGTTCTTCTTCATCTCCACGAAGATGATGCCGATTGCTGCAGGAATCATCCCCATCTACGTGGTGGCGACGAACCTCGAGCTTCTGAACACGACGCAGATCCTCATCATCATGCACCTCGGCATGAACCTGCCTCTGGGCATCTGGATGCTGCGTTCATTCATGCAGGAGATCCCGTTGGAGATCATCGAGGCAGCCCAAGTCGACGGCGCCGGCGGTTGGCGCATCGGCTGGTCCGTCGTATTGCCGCTGATGCGTCCAGGCATCGCATCGACCGCACTGCTGTGCGCGGTGTTCAGCTGGAACGAGTATTTCTTCGCTGCCAACCTGACCAACTCGAACAGCACCCTGCCGCTATTCCTGCAGAAGTTCCTGAGCTTCGGTGAGCTCTACACCGCACAGGTGGCCGCCGTGGCAACTATCGTGAGCATCCCCGTCGTCATCGCCGGTTGGATCGCTCAGAAGTCCCTTGTCCGTGGCCTATTGTTCGGAGCCGTGAAATGACCAACACCATGCGTGCCGCTGTTGCTGACGGAAACGGAGGGGTCGAGATCCGCGACCTGCCGATCCCAGCCGCGAAACACGGATGGGTGGTGATCGCCCCAGTGGGCACGGGCGTCTGCGGCACGGACCTGCACCTCGTTCAGGGAGACTATCCGCACGGCCGTTTCCCCGTCGTCCCCGGCCACGAGTTCGCCGGATACGTCACCGAAGTCGGCGCGGGGGTGACCGCCCTGAAGGAGGGCGACTACGTCGGAGTGAACCCCAACATCTCGTGTGGCGAGTGCACCTGGTGTCTGCGCGGTGCGACCAACCTCTGCGTCAACATCCTGCCGGTGGGCGTGGCCGTTGACGGATCGGTCGCTGAGTACGTGGCGGTGCCTGAGCGCATCGTATTCCCGCTCGACAAGCGCATCACCCACCAATCGGCGCCTCTCATCGAGCCGTTCGCATGCGTCCTGCACGCCCTCGAGCGCGTGCCGGACTGGCGGGACCAGGAGATGGCCATCTTCGGGGCCGGATCCATCGGCCTCATGGCCATCATCCTCGCCAGGGCCGAGGGCGCGACAGGCGTCCGTGTCGTTGAGCCGAACGCGGCCCGCCGCGCAGCGGCTCTCGAGCTGGGAGCCGCACAGGCGGTCGCCTCCGCCGACGAGCTCGACCGCGGCGAGTTCGACCTCGCTCTCGACGCGAGCGGTCACCCGGTCGCCATCACGCAGGCCATCGAGTCCCTCGGCAACCGCGGGCGTCTGGTGCAGATGGGTGTCGCCTCACCGACGGCGACCGTCGCGCTCAGCCCTTATGCGGTGTTCGCCAAGGAGCTGAGCATCATCGGCTCCAACTCCCTTGCGGAGAAGTACCAAGAGTCCGCCGCCCGAATGGTGGATCTGCAGAGCGAGCTCACCAGCCTCGTCACCGCGACCTTCTCGCTGGAAGAGTATGCGCAGGCCCTGAAGGCGGCCACGAGCCCCGACCAGATCAAGATCCAGGTTGTGGTGTGACCTCCGTCGAGACTGTCACAGCGACCGAGAACCACGACGCGCCGCTCTACAACCACCCGGATCGGAACCTCGCACTCGAGCTGGTCCGGGCGACGGAGGCGGCTGCCATCCGCGCATCGCCGTTCGTCGGTCGAGGTGACAAGAACGGTGCGGACGGCGCGGCGGTGGACGCCATGCGGAAGTTCCTCAGTACCGTGAAGTTCGCCGGTACCGTCGTCATCGGGGAGGGCGAGAAGGACCAGGCGCCGATGCTCTACAACGGTGAGCAGGTAGGCACCGGAGACGGGCCGGCGTATGACATCGCTGTGGATCCCATCGACGGCACGTCGCTCGCCGCATCGGGGCGCCGCAATGCGATCTCGATGATTGCGGCCGCTGACCGGGGCAGCATGCTCGACGCTTCGCAGGTCTTCTATATGCAGAAGATCGTGGCCGGCCCCGAAGCCCGTGGACACCTGGACCTCGCTGCACCCATCGCTGACAACATTCATGCGCTGGCCTCTGCTCTCGGCAAGCCGGTGGACGAGATCCAGGTCGGGGTCCTTGACAGGCCTCGTCACGAGACCCTCATCGAGGAGATCCGCGCAGCCGGTGCCGCAACCCGCCTTCTTCTCGATGGCGATGTCGCCGGCGGCATCCAGGCTGCGTCGTTCGATGGAGCGCTGGACCTCTGTGTCGGCGTCGGCGGGAGCCCCGAGGGGGTTGCGACCGCCTGCGCGATCCGGGCTCTCGGTGGGTTCATGCAGGCGCGCCTCGCGCCCAGCGGCGACGATGAGAGACGCCGCGGTGAAGCAGCCGGGCTCCGTTTCGGCTACGTGTACGACGCCACCGAGCTCGTGACGAGCGAGAACACGGTGTTCGTGGCGACCGGGGTCACCGATGGCAACCTCGTCAGCGGAGTGCGTCGTCGAGGGCGCGGTATCCGGACGGAGAGCATCGTGCTTCGTTCGCAGTCGGGAACCGTCCGCCGAGTGGTCGCCGACCACGTCGCAAGCAAGTGGCTATAGTCGTGTCCCCGGGCGCCAGCTCGTAGGAGCACTACGCGCTGGGCGGCGAGGAGTTCGAGCAGTTCAGCATGAGGGGCCGGCCCACCGGACCGGCCCCTCGCTCACTGCAGGGTCAGCGCGTCACTTCACGACGTTGTACGCGTTGACGTTGCCTGCGCCGTAGAACCCGTTGCGCTGGCCGCCGGTGCAGGTGGCCGGGTAGCCGGGACGGGGTTCGTAGACGCCGTCGGGGCAGGCGATCGGCGTCGCCGTGCGCTCGAGGAACGACGCGAGCTGACCCGTCGACATGTTCGGGTGCGCC
This sequence comes from Microbacterium esteraromaticum, assembly GCF_014084045.1. NCBI lineage: Bacteria > Bacillati > Actinomycetota > Actinomycetes > Micrococcales > Microbacteriaceae > Microbacterium > Microbacterium esteraromaticum. Next base: position 599,954 of record NZ_CP043732.1, on the reverse strand, counting down.
GACAGCGCGAGCGCCGCGACGCCTGCGGCGTGCGGTCCGGCCATCGACGTGCCCTGCGACCAGCCCCAGCCGCCGGGAACCGTCGAGAGGACGGCATCGGTGATCGTCGATGACGCGCCGCCCGTGCGGAAGCGGGTGTCACCGCCAGGAGCCGTCACGTCGACGACGCCCTGACCGTAGGACGAGTAGTAGCTCTTCTGCTCGGTCGGGCCGACGGCCGACACGGTCACGACGCCGGGCGCCTCGGCGGGCAGGTCACGGCATGCGCCGGTGATCGTGCGGTCCTCGACGGGATAGCTGCCGTCATTGGGGCTCGAGGAGTCGGTGAACTTGTGCTGGAGGTCGACGTTGCTGTTGCCGGCCGAGGCGACGGTCAGCGTGCCCTGAGCCGACGAGTAGCGCAGCGCGCGCTGAACGGCGAGCCAGACGGGGCGCTGGCGCTCGTCATTGATGCAGTTGAACTCCCACGGGTCGATGAAGTAGCTGTTGTTGGTGATGGGCATGCCGTGCTCCGCCGCCCACAGGTACGCGCAGATCGCGGCCTCGGGGTAGATGAAGCCGTCGTCGTTCACGACCTTCACCGAGGCGACCTTCACGCCGGGTGCGACGCCGGCGATGCCGACGCCGTTGATCGCCGCCGCGATCGTGCCGGCGACGTGCGTGCCGTGCGACGACGTCGTCGGGCTCCACGCGGCCTGGCTCGTATCGGCGACGCCGCCGATGCACGAAGCGCTCTGATCCTTCGCGACCTGGGTCGCCAGGTCGGGGTGGGTGGCGTCGATGCCCGAGTCGAGAACGCCGACCACGATCGACGGATCACCGGTCGTGATCGCATGCGCCGCGGGGACGTCGATCTGCTCCATGTCCCACTGGTTCGACCAGAGCGGCTCGCCGGTCGGGTCTCCCGTCGCCTGAACGGCTGCCGCCGCGACGGCTTCGGTGATGTCGTCGTCGATGAGCGTGGTGCCGAGGCCGGAGGTCGGGGCGGCCGACTCCACGCCGCTGCCCACGACGCGGGTCGAGAACGCCGAGCTGGTCGACTTCGCGACGAGAACGCCGATCTGGTCGTAGGCGGCGACCACGCTGCCGCCCGCCGACGCCACGCGCTGCGCGGCGGCCTGGGTGCCGGCCCCCTGCGGTGCGAGCACGAGATAGGTCGTCTCAGGACCGGTCGCCGAGGCCGGAGCGGCCGCGAGTCCCATGATGCCGACGGCGAGTGCACCCGCCGAGGCAGCGCCGATCATTCTGCGGAATTTCATCTTGTCTCCACTTCGTTGTGAGGAGTAAGCCGTCGACGGTTTCAGTCGACGGATCGGCCGCCCGCAGCGGGCGAGAGCGACCGCATCGGTGGGGTCGCGCAGCCGATGCCGCTGAGCCTACTCAGCCGCGAGCCCCCGTGACAGTCCCACTCGCACGGCGTTCACCGTCGCTGTCGGCACCGGGTGGGAGACTGCGGAGATGGCATCCCTCACCCTCCGTCTATGGGCCGAGACCGACCTTCCGCTGCTGCAGCAGGCCAACACCCCGGAGATGACGGCGCACCTCAACGGTCCGGAGACCGAGCAGCAGGTGGTCGCGAGGCACGAGCGCTACCTGCGGCACGTCGCGTCGGGCGAGTCGCGCCTGTTCGTGATCGTCGACGGCGGGCATCCGGTCGGCTCGATCGGGTACTGGCGGACGATCTGGCGCGATCAGCCGGCGCTCGAGACCGGCTGGTTCGTGCTTCCCGATGCGCAGGGGAGGGGGATCGCGTCGGCCGCCCTGGCACTCGTCATCCCGGATGCCAGGGAGCACCGCGATGAGAGACGCATGCTCACCGCTTTCCCGGGCATCGACAACGCGGCGTCGAACGGCGTCTGCCGCCGCAACGGGTTCACCCTGCACGGCACCTTCACGGAGGTGTTCCGCGAGAAGGAGCTCACCATGAACGAGTGGGCTCTCGACCTCCGTCCCGCATCCGTCGACACACCGACAGCCGGGTCGGAGCAGTAGAGGGCGGATCGTCGCAGGTACGATGCGCTTCGGGCCGGTCTGCGCGGCCGCTCGACAGTGACCCGGGGGATCATGCCAGCTTCTGATGTCTCATGGCGCCCATGGCGCAGCGCCTGGCTATGGGGCGTGGCGCTGCTGGCCCTCGCGCTGCCTTGGTATCTCGCCGGACACGGGCTCGATCTGCCTCCCCTGTTGCTGGCCCTCGTCGGCGGGTGGGCGCTCGGATTCTGGTTCGTCAACGCCACCCTGAGGATGCGGCGTGAGCGGCTCGGAGCCGTCTTCCATATCGCCGTCACAGTGACAGGCGGGGTGCTGCTGTGGGCGGTCACCGCCGGGCGCCCGCCCTTCGTCGAGAGCCTGCCCGGCTCCGGGCGCGCCGTGGCGTTGCTGGTGCAGATGGCATCGATACCGGCCCTCGGCTGGATATGGCTCGGCCTGCTGGGGCGGCTGTCGGCGTCTGTCAGCCGGCCCCGCACCGAGATGCTCGTCCCGAGCTGGAGCCGTGAAGACGGCGGGTCGATCGTGCGCTTCCCGGCGGTGCCGATGCGATTGCGCGAGCTGTACGTCATGATCGTCGCGGTCGTACTGCTCGGAGGCGGAGCGGTGATCGCGCTGATGATCGTGCTCGACATCTTCGTCTTCGGCCCGAGGATGCTGCTCGTGCTGCTCGGGCTGATCGTCGGTTTTCCGGCCTATCTCACCCTCAGTGAGAGCTACCGGCGGCGCACGGTAGCCGCCTCGGTATGGTTCGACTCCGACCGGATCCGCGTCGCGTACGGGGCGGAGGTCATCGAGACCCCTCTGGCCAGCATCCGGATGCTGCGCTGGCGCACCGACAGCGAGGAGGCGCGCATCGAGCTGCACACCGACGTGGCCGAGATCTCACTCGTCGCCGGCCTCGCCCGGGTGCCGAAGGGGACGGCGGCGGCGCTTCCGTCGCTGCCGAGATTCGTGCGCCGTTCGCTCCAGCTCGCAGGCCTCGTCGTGCGTCATGAGCGCAAGGGGACGACCACGTGGGTGCGTGAGGCCGCGTAAGCTCGATTCCCATGGCGGCAGGCGCGACGATCCACACCTTCGATGTGCAGCTGGCCGACGTCGACCGCGGCGTCTACGACGACCTCTCGCTGCGCGTCGCTCGTCACCCGTCCGAGACCGATGCGTACATGCTCACCCGGCTGCTTGCCTACTGCCTCGAGTACGAGGACGGCATCGCGTTCACCGAGGGCGTCGCCGCCACCGACGAGCCTGCCGTGCTGGTGCGCGACCTCACCGGTCGCGTCACGGCCTGGATCGAGGTCGGCGCTCCCGACGCCACCCGACTGCACTACGGCAGCAAGCTCGCCGATCGCACGGTCGTCTACACGTACCGCGACCCGGAGAAGATCATCGCGAACTGGGCGGGCAAGACCATCCACGACGCCGATGCCATCGTGCTGCACAGCTTCGACGCCGGATTCCTCGATGACGCCGCCGCCGCGCTCGCCCGCCGCAACACGATGACCGTCTCGGTGACCGAGCGCCAGCTCTACCTCGAGCTCAACGGCACGCACCTGAGCACGACCGTCCACGAGCAGCCGATCCGCGCCTGAGCGCAGCGTTCACTCCGTGCGCAGGGCATCCAGTCGGTCCTGCGCCTCGTCCAGCGCGTCGGCGGCCTCGGCCCGCGACGCGTCGGCCTCCTCGGCATCCCGCTCGGCCTGCTCGCGGTCCTGTCGCAGCCGGGTCAGCTCCTTCTCGACCTCCGCGATCCGGGCGGCCAGCTGATCCAGACGGCCGCGCGCGGAACGGGCATCCCGATCCGCCTTCTCGACCGACCGCTCGGCCCGCTCCCTCGCCTTCTCGGCGTCGCGCCGCTCCTGCTCGGCCTTTCGTCGCTCCCTCCGTGCGGCCACCTCGTCGGCGACGGGCGCAGGCGCGGCAGGGGGCGTGGGCGGGCCACCGCCGACCACCGCGTCGAGGTCGACCGGCGTCGTCGGCTCGAGGTCGCGCACCAGGCGTCCGGATGCCACGGCTGCGGCCGCATCGGGATCGAAGAACGCGGCCGAGATGGTCTGACGCACGGCTTCGAGCGTGGCGTCGGTGACCCGCGCCCCCTGCGCGGCCGCCAGGGAGGCGGCTTCTGCGGCGAGCTGGTTCGTCAGCGCCCTGCGCTGCCGGCCGAGCTGCGACAGCGTGGCGGCATCGAGATCCTCCTGCGCCTCGCGCAGCTCGGCGGCCAGCTGCAGCGCCTGCCCCAGCCGGGCGACGCGCTCGGCGGCGAAGAGGTTCACCACCCACGCTGCGACGCTCGGCTTGCGAAGGGCGCGCACGGCGGCGGCGAGCTCCGGATCTACGGTCTTCTTCGCGCGCTCGCCGCGCGCTGCGATGAACGCGTCAGGCGGCCCGGAGTACAGCTCGGCGGCGATGGTCTCGAGTTCGCCCGCTTCGCTCATGCGAGCGACCTTACCCGCTCGCCGCTCGCGCCACGATGCGCGCCCGACGCCGAGGAGCCGCGTGTCAGGGGCGCCTGCGGCTCCTCGGCGGGTGAGTGGTGCAGCTCCCCCGAGCCGCACCGCGACGCCGGACGATCAGAGGTTCGACCGGGCGTAGCCTGAGCTTAGGGAACCAGGTTTCACACAGATCGGGGGAGTGTGAAGATGTCGGAAGAACTCGAGCAGCCCAGCGCATTCGCGGATGTGCTGCGAGGGGCGATCGAGCGCAGCAGGCTGTCGCTCACCCAGATCCACAACCGCCTGCGCGAGCACGGCAACCCCGTATCGATGGCCACCCTCAGCTACTGGAGATCGGGGGAGCGGCGTCCCGAGGGAGCTGCCTCGCTCAGCGCAGTCGACGACCTCGAGAGGATCCTCGGCATGCCGGCCGGCGCCCTGACCGATCGCATCGTCCAGCCGCTGCGGATGGGCCCTCTGAACGCGCCCAGGGTCCCCTTCGACGAAGAGCGCGAGCGCAGGGAGACGGAGGAGACGTTCGCTGCGCTCGGCGCCGCTCCGCAGGTCTCGATCCGCGATCTCTCCACGCATATGACCGTGACGGTCGGCGCCGACGGGGCCATCGACCGCACCGTCTACCGGTGCATCGTGCAGGTCACCGAAGGTGTGGTGGCGGAGTTGCCGCTGATCGACATCGACGAGGAGGCGACAGACGCCACGCTGCAGATCGTGGATGTCGTCGGCGGGCGCCTGGATCGCGAGTACCGGCACCCTGGCGGGCGGCTGTCGGGCATCGTGATCGCGTTCGACGAGCCCGCCGCGGCAGGCGAGACGGTGCTCTTCGAGTTCGCCGAGGTCTACCCGCCCGGCTACCCGCGACGCCGCACGGCCTGGCATGCGACCGCCCGCGCGTCGAAGGAGACCGTGATCTCCGTGCACTTCCCACCGGGTGGCGAGCCGGACTGGTGCGAGGAGTATGTCGAGGTCGACGGCGACGAGACGACCAGGCCGGCTGCGATGCGCGGTCTCGTCGCGCATGCGATGCGCCACGGCTTCGGCCCTGGCGTGCTCGGGCTGCGCTGGGGACGCCTCGACTGACGCGCACGCGCGCTCGGCCGGGGGCTCGGGCCCTCAGTCGTTCTTCGTGGCCTCTTCCGCCGCCCGCATCGCGGCGTCGCCCTCCTCCTGGGACTCGGCCCCCGCACTCGCGGCGGGGTCGTGGTCGTCGGCGGGCTCGCCGTCGGTGGTCGGCATCTTCTGATCGTCGAACTGGCCGTCGGGCAGCGCCTCGTCGGCCGTCTGGGGATCTCCGTGCGCACCGCCCGCCGCCTGGGCGGCGTCGGCTGCTGCGTCGTGGTGGTGCTCGTCGTGGTCTCCGTCGTGGTGAGTCATCCCGTCATTGCACTCCGCCTGGGCGTGCTTGGGCAGGGCAGTGACGACGAGACCTGCGGCGAGTACCATGCGCCGTCGCGCACCGGCTCGCACCTCCACGAGCGGCCGCGGGCCAGCCGCGCGCGAGCTGCTCGCGCAGACCACGGAGAGCTGTTCGGCGTCGCCTGAGCGCCCACTCATCGGAGGCAGGCGAACACGCGGAGGCAGGTCGATTCCGCGTGGTTTCTCCGACCTCGGCGTGTTCGCTGCGCTCGCAGAGCCGGGCGACGCGGCTCAGTCCCACCCCTCCTGAGGCGTCTCGCACGTCTCGCGGAACACGTACTGCGAGGGGAGCTTGCGCTGCGAGCTCGACCAGTCGATCGCCGGGCGACGCTGCTCGGGCGGCAGATAGCCGAGCCGGTACACCGCCATCAGCTCGAGATCGTCTGGCACGTGCAGCAGCTCGATGATCTCCTCCCAGCGGCCCGGCGCCTCCATGGGGAACGAGATGAACTGGATGCCCATCCCCAGTTCGACGGTCGTGAGCCAGACGTTCTCCATCGCCGCGCCCATGCTGAACACCGAGTAGAACGAAGACAGTTCGCCAGGCCGGTACTCGCTGCGGTCCAGCATCACGCCGAGCAGCAGGGGGGAGCCGGAGACGAGCTTGCGGTTCTCCGCCCCGAGGGTCTTCGGCACCCCGAGCGAGTTCATGAGCTTCTGGCCGCGCGAGGTGAACACCTGGCTCGTGAAGGGACGCAGCACAGCGGGCAGCTTGTCGAACAGCATCCCGCTGCGCTTCTCCTCCATCTCGGCCTCGCTGAAGCGGAAGTACGGCTTGTACCGCTCGAAGAAGGTGCCGTTCGACATCACCTCGGTCATGCTCTCGCCCGAGATCTGCGCGATCCGCTCGATGGTCGAGCGGTCCTCGACCACGACGAAGCGCCACGGCTGGCTGTTCAGCTGCGACGGCGCCCGTCCGGCGGCTTCGAGCAGCAGTCGCTGGTGCTCCTCGCTGACCGGGTCGGGCAGGAACGGTCCGTTGGTCGTCTTGCGTCGGCGGATGACGTCGAGGAATTCCATGGTGCTCCTATCGGCTTCGGCGGGAGATGGCGACGCCGGCGACGATGAACGGCGCGGCGGCGAGGGCGATGGCGGGGTGGCGGCGGGTGCGCGTGCCCGCGTACGGGATGATCGCGAGCGGAACCAGCGAAGGCGAGAGCGCCAGCGCAGCGCGGCGGTCGCTCCGGATGCCCGTGACCAGCGCCACGATCGTCGTCGAGACGGTCGCGATGTAGAGCGCGTGATGCACCCAGCGGAACCGCTTGGTGTCGATCAGGCGCGCTGCGACGGCGGTGCCGAGCGCGCAGTTGGCCGCGTAGCAGAGCCCGGATGCCAGGAACGCGGCGGACGACGGATGCCGGTGCTTCACTGTCGGCCGCCTGCGTGTCATGGGATCAGCACACCACGCCGCAGGCATCCGGCGCGAGGGGTTGCGCTCGCCCCGGCTGCGCGGCAGTCACCGAGAACAGGAGAACATGCGAGCGCAGGCTGATTCGGCGCAGATCGTCCTGTTCTCGGGCGTTCGCCTGTGCTCGTGAGCGGCTCGGGCGACCAGCCGGCCCATCTCGTGGCGACCGGCCAGCGAACCATCCGCCGCCGGGTCAGTCCGCGGACGGCTCGGCGGGGTTGCGCCGGATGCCTATCCACGACACCACCCCGCCGGCGGCGAACAGCGCGGCGGTGACGAGCGCCGCGCTGTGGAACCCGTCGAGGTCGAGGGAGCCGCCCACGATGGTCGACAGCAGCGCGACCACGAGCAGCCCGGCCACTCGTGACACGGCGTTGTTCACCGCGGAGGCGATGCCGCTGCGACGTTCGTCGATCGCGCCGAGGATCGCCGAGGTCAGGGGCGCGACGGTCAGCGCGAGACCGAGGCCGAGCACGATCATGGACGGCAGCACCTGCCACCAGTAGTCGAAGGCATCGCCGACCGTGAGCAGCAGCAGAGCGCCGATCGACATGAGCAGCGGCCCGACGGACATGAACAGCCGTGGGCCGAGCCGCCCGGCCCACGCGCCGGCACGCGACGACAGCAGGATCATCAGCACGGTGATCGGCAGGCTGGCGAGCCCCGCCGCGGTGGCGCTGAGCCCAGGGCCCTGCTGCAGATACACGCCGACCACGAAGCCGTTGAGCGACAGCGCCGCGTAGATGAAGAGCGTCGAGATGTTGCCCCAGCCGAAGTTGCGCACCGTGAACATCGAGAGCGGCAGCAGCGGATGCGGCGAGCGGGCCTGACGCCACACGAACACCGCGAGCAGCACGAGACCCAGCAGCCCGGGCATCCAGATCGCGGGGGAGCCCCAGCCGAACCGCTCCTGCTCGATCAGCGCGAAGACGACCGCGCCCAGCCCGAGCGCGCAGAGGATGCCGCTCGTCCAGTCGACCCGCACATCGCGCTCGTGCTCCGGCAGGCGCAGCCGGCCGAGCAGCACGAGGTTCACCGCGATCGGCAGCACGTTGATGACGAAGACGAAGCGCCACGAGAGAAGGTCGACGAACAGTCCGCCCATGAGGGGGCCGACCAGCTGGGCTGCGGTGGTGAACGCTGTCCACACCCCGATCGCCCTGGATTGCAGCTCGCCGCGCATCATCGCGGTGATCAGCGCGAGCGAGCTGGGCACGAGCAGCGCGCCCGCGGCACCCTGGGCCGCGCGAGCGACGATGAGCACGAGCGGGTCGGGTGCGGCTGCGACGGCGATCGAGGCGATGCCGAAGGCGATCAGCCCTATCCGCATCACGCGAACGCGGCCGTATGCATCCGACAGCGAGCCGGCGAGCAGGATCAGCGCGCTGAGGGTGATGAGGTACGCATCGACCACCCACTGCTGGGTGACGATGCCGCCGCCGAGCTCGCGGCTGATCGCAGGCAGCGCGACGGTGACCACCGTGCCGTCGAGGAAGGTGACGAAGGAAGCCAGCACGGCGACCGCGACGACCAGTCGCTGCAGAGGGGTGAACGTGGGCACAGGGCGACCCTACTCCCGGCTGTCGACGTGCGGCGCGTGCAGGCGTACTCTGGCCGCAGGCGGGACGACCTGCCCCGTCTCAGCCCCGGTGCGAGCCGAAGACGAAGGCGGTGCGAGCGATGGATTCGATGATGATGGACGCGATGGCGTCCGAGATGAAGACCTCCGGCATGGAGATGATGGACATGTCGGTCATGCAGGCCTGCATGGATGCCTGTGCCGCCTGCGAGCAGGCGTGCACGGTCTGTTCGACGCAGATGATGGACTGCAGCGTGGCCTGCATGAACTGCGCAGACATGTGCGGCACGATGATGCGCTCGATGCTGCGGATGCAGGGCATGACCCCCGCGGTGATGATGTCGATGCTCGACGCCTGCATCGCGATGTGCCGCATGTGCATGGACGAGTGCATGGCGCACGCCGAGCACAGCGACGTCTGCCGGATGTGCGCTCAGGCCTGCAAAGCATGCATGGACGCGTGCATGTCGATGCGCGACATGATGATGAAGATGGCGTCCTGACGAGTCAGCCTTCTCCGGATCGGTGCCGCGACGCGGATGGGGGCGGACGAGCCCGGGGAGGGGGCTGGCGTTCTACGGGTTCTCTCCCCGCTGCCTCTCGTTCTGGATCCGCGCTTCAAGGCGGTGCATCCATGCCCCGTCTGCCGCGATCGCCGCTGGCCCCGGATCGCGCCAGGCCTCGTCGAGGTTGTGCCGGGGCAGATCCTCGACGCGGAGGCCGGAGGTGTCGGACTCGTCGTAGCGCGCGAAGTAAGACGTCAGGGTCGCTTCGAGCTCGTCGCGGACAGCACGGAACTCCGGCCGATCCCAGACGTCGGCACTTTCGCGCGGGTCGTGTTCGAGCGCGAACAGCTCGTCGGGTCCGTCGGGGTATCGCTTCACCAGCTTCATCGTCGAGGTGCGGGTCATCCGCAGATTGCCGTATTCCACGAACACGGCGTCGGCGCATTCTTCCTGGGGCCGGCCCATCAGCGGGCCGACGTACGACCGGCCCGGGTAAGGGGTCGGATGAAGGTCTGTGGGAGGTGTCGTGCCTGCGAGCTCGAGGAGCGTCGCGAACGTGTCGGTATGGTCGACGTTCTCGACCCGGTGCTGTCGGCCCAGGATGCCCGTGGGGAAACTGACGATCAGCGGCACGCGGATCGACTCGTCGACGACGTTGTAGGGGATCGTTCCATTGCCCTTGCCCCAGATTCCGTGCTGTCCGGCGTTGAGCCCGTGATCGCTCGTGTAGACGACGACCGTCGACTCGCTCAGCCCCTGGAGTTCGAGTTCGTCGATCAGGCGTCCCACCTGGTCGTCGATGTCTGTCACGGACGCGTAGTACTGTGCGAGCGCTTCACGCGGATCGTCACGGGAGGCGTACAGCGACTCCGAGCGCAGGCGGCCGAACGGGTACGTGAAGTCGTCGTGCACCGGGTGCAGCGCGCGCTCGCGGTAGCGCTCGACGAGACGGTCGGGGGCGTTGTCCCAGGGGCTGTGCGTGGCGATGTGCCCCACGAACAGGAAGAACGGCTTCGTGTGATCGCGTCGGCGCAGGAACTCGACGGCCTTGTCGGTGATCGCGTGCCGGTCGTACCCCGGGCCGCTCGGCGTCTCGGTCGGCCACGGCGCCGTGTATCCGTCTGGCCGGGAGATCTCGATGGAATGCGAGTACCAGAAATCGAACCCGGAGGGCGCGGCATCGTCGTGGCCCAGGTGCCATTTGCCGGACAGTCCGGTCGTGTAGCCCTGTTCGTGCAGGATCTCGGGCAGGAGCCTCTCCTTCGGCAGCCACCGCGTCGCGCGCACCTCCTCGTCGAGCTCGTTCAGGTAGTCGTGCATGCCGTGCTGAGAAGGAAGCCGCCCGCTGAAGAACGATGCGCGAGCGGGCGAGCACACCGGTGACGTCGTGAACGCGTTGGCGAAGCGCACCCCCGTCTTCGCCAGGTAGTCGAGGTTGGGCGTGTCGACATCGGCGTTGCCGTAGCAGCCGGCTGCCCACTGCGCGTGGTCGTCGGACATGATGACCAGGATGTTCGGTCGAGACATGGCGGGTCGTTCCTTCCTGCCTGTGCGGCATGACGAAGTCTCTCCAAGCCGGCGGTTGTCGCACCGTCGGCATGCTGATAATCTGCCATCTAATCGGTTAGTCTAAGCCCTTAGATCTCGAGTTCCAGGAAAAGTCGCCCGGCGCGAAGCGGCGTCGGCATCGGTTCAGCACCCCGTGAGCACGAGCCCACCCGGAAGGAAGACCCCATGAAGAAGAACGTCCGCAGAGCGGCAGGTGTGTCCTCGGCGGCGCTGGCCGGCATCGTGCTCGTCGGGTGCGCCGCCGGCGGTGACGCGGCGCCGTCGGCCCCGCAGGAGGAGGGTCCTGTCACCCTGAGCTTCGTCGGCGCCGACAACCCCGAGACGTACGCCCCGGTCATCGACGCCTTCGAGGCGGAGAACCCCGACATCACGGTCGAATACACCCAGATCCCGCTCGACAGCTTCTCGACGGCGATGCAGCAGCGCCTGAGTTCGAAGGACGACACCGTTGACGTCTACACGGTGAATCAGCCCAACATCGCATCCAACGCCGCCCAGGGATTCCTGGTCGACCTGTCGGCATATTCCGAAGAGCTGGAGCCGCTGGTGCCCGCCGATCAGTACGACGTCGGCTTCTACGACGAGAAGCTCTGGGCCCTGCCGGTCTGGACCTCCACGCAGCTGCTGTTCTACAACAAGGACCTGCTCGAACAGGCGGGGGTCGCGTTCCCCTCCGCTGACCCGGCCGAGGCGATGACCTGGGAGCAGGTGGTCACGCTGGGCACGCAGGTGCAGCAGGCCACCGGCGCGGCGTCCGGTCTCACGATCGAGGCGGAGACGTACTACGGCCTGCAGCCCCTCGCCGAGTCGCTCGGCGGCGGTTCGGGGGTGACCGGCTCCGGAATGCTGGAGGCCGACATCGCCAATGCCGGCTGGGTGAAGGCGATGGAGTGGTACCAGAGCCTGTACACCGACGGCGTCTCCGAGCGGCTCCCGTCGCTGCAGGGCCAGACCTACTTCATGGACAGCAACGCAGCGTTCTACGTGGGCGGGCCATGGGACGTCGGGATCTTCGCCGACTCGGAGGTCGAGTGGGGCGTGGCGCCCTTCCCATACTTCGCCGAGGGTGAGCGGGTCACTCCGACGGGCTCGTGGTCGTGGGGCATCAGCCCCTACTCCAAGCACCAGGAGGCGGCGAAGAAGTTCATCGAGTTCGGCTCGCTGAACCCCGAGGGCAATCGCGCCACCACCGAGGTGACGACGATCATCCCGTCGAACCTCGAGGCGATGTCCGACTTCCTCGCCGAGCTCGACGGCAGAGCCGGTGAGCGAAGTGCCGGAACGGCCGCGATCATCGCCGACGCCAGCGAGGAGACGGCCGTCGCGCGACCGACCACCGTCGGCTATCTGCAGTTCGAGCAGATCGTGAACAAGGCTTTCAGCGACATCGCGAACGGCGCCGATGTGAAGGAGCGCCTGGACAAGGCGCAGGAGGAGCTCAAGGACGCATGGTCCGCGATCAGATGACGAGCGTTCGGGGCGGCGACCATGTCGCCGCCCCGAACCGGGGGCGTCGGCGCCGCAGGGGCACCGCGCTCGCGGCACTGGCATTCCTCGCGCCGGCGCTCGCCGCGCTGATCCTGCTGCGGCTGCTCCCTGCCGGCCTCGCGGTGAGGGAGAGCTTCTTCGCACGCAGCTTCTTCGGCGGCGGCGAGATCTTCGTCGGGTTCGAACGGTACGCCGAGCTCTTCACGAGCCCCGACTTCCTCAACTCCCTGCAGGTGACGCTCGTCTTCGCGATCATCATCAACCCGCTGCAGGTCGGTGCGGCATTCCTGCTCGCGTACCTGTACACGCGCCGCGCGGCCGGGTCGCGCATCTGGCGCTCTTTCGTGATCCTGCCGATCGCCGCACCGGCAGCGGTGGCCGCCGTCGTATGGAGCGTCATCTACCGTCCAGACGGTCTGGCCAACGCACTGCTCGCCGTGTTCGGCATTCCCGCACAGCCCTTCCTGAACTCTCCCGACCAGTCGCTCGCCGCGATCATCGTGCTGCTGTCGTGGACGGCTGTCGGCTACTACATGCTGTTCCTCATCGCGGGCATCAACGACATCCCCGCCGAGCTGTACGAGGCCGCGTCCATCGACGGAGCCAGCGCGTGGCACAAGCTGTGGCACATCACGCTGCCGATGTGCAGGCGCCCGCTGGCGTTCGTGCTGGTGGCCGACACCGTGCACAATTTTCTCGTCTTCGCGCCGGTGCAGATCCTCACACAGGGCGGGCCGCAGGGATCCACCGACCTGCTGATGTACGACATCTACGAGCGCGCGTACACCCTCGGCGACACGAACGCAGCGAACGCCGAGGTCGTGGTGCTGGTGGTCATCACCCTGCTCGTCGTGCTGGCGCAGTTCCGCCTCCTCGGCGGAGAGAAGGAACGAGCATGACGAGCACACGCACGAACACCAGCACGCGCCGGTCGCGGCCGCAGCGCGCGTACGTGATCTCGAGTGTCCTCGGCGCCGCCATCGGGTTGCTCTTCGTGCTGCCCCTGCTGTGGGCGCTGATCAGCTCGCTGCGCCCCGGCGCCGAGGTGCTTCGCTTCCTCAACCCGCTGCAGTGGCACACGTTCGTGCCATCGGCGCTGACCTTCGACAACTACGTCGCCCTGCTCGAGACGAAGCTCGGCATCGGCATCCTGAACTCGCTGATCGTCTCGTTCGTCACGGTGCTGTTCGGCCTCGTCGTCTGCGCAGCGGCTGCGTTCGCACTGGCTGCCATCCCCTTCCGCGGGCGCGGCGCCGTGTTCGGCATCATCGTGCTGAGCTTCCTGATCCCGTTCGACGCGATCGCCATCCCGCTCGCCGATCTGTTTCGCGACTGGCAGCTGCAGAACACGTACACCGCGCTGATCCTTCCCGGCATCGGCAACGGCCTGGCCATCTTCATGCTGAGGCAGTTCTTCCTCGCGATACCCAAGGAGCTCGTCGAGGCGGCGACCCTCGACGGCCTGGGCTGGTTCGGCGTGTTCCGCCGCATCCACCTGCCGCTGTCGGTGCCTCCGCTGATCGGCGCCGGGCTGACCCTCTTCCTGTTCCAGTGGCAGTCGTACATGTGGCCGCTGCTGATCGGCACCGACACGCAGCACACTGTCGGGCCGGTCGCGCTGGCCGGCCTCGAAGGCGAGTTCTCGGTCGACTACGGCGTGCTCTTCGCCGGGGCGATCGTGCTCACCGTGATCCCGCTCGTGATCATCATGAGCCTGCAGCGCTACTTCATCCACTCCGTATCAACCTCCGGAATGAAGTAGCCGTGGCGAGCGCAGCCGGGTCAGCGGACACCGGGCGAGCCGGCGCGCCCCGATACTCACCGCACCTCTGAACGAGAAGGCACTATGACCGAAACACGCACCGTGATCCTCGACACCGACATCGGGACAGATGTCGACGACCTGCTGGCACTCGCCCTGATCCTCGGCGACCCAGGGATCGACCTGCACAGCGTCACCACCGTCTACGGCGACACGGTGCTGCGCGCGCGCCTGGCCGCACGGATCCTCGGCGTCGCTGGAGCGGACGTCCCCGTGCACGCCGGACGCGCGCACCCGCTCTCGGGCAAGGAGGTGTGGTGGGCCGGGCACGAGGGCGCCCTGCACGAGGGCCTCGAGAATGAGACGATCGCGTCTGATGACGCAGTCGCGCACCTGGTGTCCGCAGTGCTCGCAGCACCCGGGCGAATAGACCTGATCGCGATCGGGCCGCTGACGAACGTGGCCGCCGCGATCCAGCACGAACCGCGCTTTGCGGGCGCGGTGCGCCATCTGTGGATCATGGGCGGCTCTTTCGGGGCGCATGAGCCCGAGCACAACTTCCGCAGCGACACCGCCGCCGCAGGCATCGTATTCGCCTCCGGCATCCCCACCACAGTGACGGGGCTCGAGATCACCCGACTGATCAACATCGGCTCCGACGGAGTCGCCGCCATCGCGGGCAGCGGGCCGCTGGGGCGCCTGATCGAGGCCGAGATTCGGCAGTGGTGGGCGTTCTGGGGGACGGAATGGAATGTCCCGCACGACCCGGTGACGGTGCTCACCATGACCGCGCCCGAGCTGTTCCGCTTCAGCGCACCCGGCACGTTGAGCGTGAACGCGATCGACGGCGCGTCTGCCTTCCACGAGGGCGGCGGCGCCGTGCGCGTGGCCATCGGGGCGGATGCGGCCGCAGTGGCAGGGCGGATCATCTCGGGCATCGCCTCGATCCAGGCCCGGACGTGAGGCAGGCGGCCCCCGCGATCAGTCGTGGGGGCCGCAGGAATCGCGCACGACGAGCTCGAACGGAACAGTCCCGTGGGTCGGCTCCGGGCCGCGACGAAGCATCTCCAGCGCGCTCTCGGCCAGATCGTCGATGGGCTGGCGCACCGACGTGAGCGGGGGCCAGGAGAACGCCGAGTGCTCGGTCGCATCGAAGCCCGTCACCGCGACATCGGCCGGAACGCGCAGGCCTGCGCGGGCGCACGCGAAGAGCACACCGTGCGCCTGCTCGTCGGTCGTGCAGTAGACCGCCCGCGGGTGGTGCCCGCTGGAGAGCACCGCCGCGAACACCTCGGCGGTCTCGGCGCGGCTGATCGGGCTGCGGATCTCGGTGGCTGTGAGCTCCCTTCCGGCCGCACGGACCGCCGCGCGGAAGCCGCTGCGGTGCTGACGCACACCAGCCGAGTCTCCGTCGCTGCTGAGCAGGGCGATGGAGTCATAGCCGTGGTCGATCAGGTGCATCGTCATAGCCCGCGCAGCGCGACGGTAGTCGACGGAGAGGGATGAGAGCCGGCTGCCGGCGGGCACCGGCTGCAGCGCGAGCACCGGTACTCCTGCGTCGGTCAGCGGTGCGATGTCGGGCTCGTCGCTGAGCGACACCAGAACGGTCGCGTCGACGCGGCGTTCGGCGAAGGCCGCGATGTGCGCCCGCTCCCGTTCGGCATCGAGCCCCGAGTCTCCGATCAGCAGCAGGTCGCCCAGCGTCGCTGCGGCCCCTTGCAGCGCGCGCGCCAGTTCACCGAAGAATCGGTTGGCGATGTCGGGGACGACCAGTCCGATCGACGCCGTACGCCCGTGGCTCAGCGCGCGGGCGAGAGCATTGGGGCGATAGTTCAATCGGGCCGCGGCCTGCAGCACGCGTTCGCGTGTGTTCGGCGAGACGTTGCGCGGGCCGTTGTTGAAGACGTAGCTCACCACGGCGGTGGAGGTGCCCGCCAGGTCGGCGACATCTTTTCCCGTAGCCATGACGCCCCATCCAATCGGTTAGATGTGACCAATATAGATGCTCGAGCGACTCGGAAGCGTTCGCGACGCGTGCTGACGAGTCAGCGGGCGACGTTGTACAGCACGCGGCCGACCGCCAGCACGTCGTAGGCCGCATGCAGCGCGACGGGCGTGCCGGCAGGCGCCTCGAGCGCGGCCCCGCCTGCGCTCCAGATCGAGAGCACGTCGCCCTGAAGCGTGCGCAGGGTGAGGGATCCGGATGCCGCATCGGCCGTCTCCACGACGGCATCCACCCAGCTCAGCGGCGTGGCAGAAGCCATCCGCGCCTGGATCAGATGCAGCGCGTGTCCCGGTGCGTACGAGGAGCACACGTCGCCGTGGTCGCACATGCACGCCGCACGCTCACGCACCTCGAGGGGCGAAAGGCGGGTCAGCGGCGTGTTCACGTGGTTCTCCTCACGGGTCGGGATGAACCGAGAGTACGTCCGACCCGACCGCGCGTCGACCGAGGCCGACATGCGGCGACACATTGGCGATGCGATCGGCGGCGTACACTTGACGCCGTGTTGTCTGCAGAGTGCGCCGTCCAGGCGCGAGAGGTGATCGTCGGCGCATCACGCGCCGACGGCAGAGGCTGAGAGCGATCCGGCGGCGGAACCCCCGTCACCGGTGTCTCGTGGTATCCGGCATCCGATCTGAAGGATGCGCCTCACTCTCCCGCCGACCGTCGTCGGCACCTCGACAAGAAAGCACTGCCATGCGTCCCATCGACGAGCGCGCCATCCGCGCGTCCTTCCGCAACGCCTCTCGCAAGGAGGCCTCATCGCTCACCCTCCCACCCGACTTCGACGCGATCGACTTCGAACGGCTCGACTACCTCGGCTGGTTCGACCCGAAGATGCCCCGCCGCGCGTACGTGGTCACCGAGGTCGACGGCGAGCCCGTCGGCGTACTGCTGCAGCGCACAGAGCAGCGCACTCGCAGGCGCGCGCAGTGCTCGTGGTGCGACGACGTCACTCTGCGCAACGACGTGCAGTTCTTCTCGGCGCGCAAGGCCGGTGGCGCCGGTCGCAACGGCGACACGATCGGCACGCTGATCTGCGAGAACTTCGGCTGCTCGGCCAATGTGCGCCGGCTGCCTCCGCTCGCATACGAGGGGTACGACCGCGAGCTCGCGCGCGAGCTGCGCATGCTCCGGCTGCGCGAGCACGTCGACGCATTCGTGCGCGAACTCGGCTGAGATCCGCTGACGGAGGGGCCAGACCCCTCCGTCAGCGCGACTGCGCTTCGATGATCGCCTTCTCCAGATCGCCCCATCTCGTGATGGTGACCTTCCGCCCGTCGACGAAGAACGTGGGAGTCCCCTCGACGCCGAGGAAGGTTCCCTCCGACTTGTCGCGGCGCACCCGCTCCGCCGTGGCGGGGTCGTCGACCGCAGCGTCGTACGCGTCCATGTCGAGGCCCACCTCCTCGGCGAGAGCGCGGAACGTCTCGGCGTTCGGCTCGGCGGCCCCGCCCCACTCGGCCTGCGTCTCGAAGAGGTGCTGGTACATCGCCTCGAACTCACCCTGCTGGGCGGCCGCCTCGGCGGCGAGGGCCGCGTTCATCGAGTTCACGTGCCCGGGCAGGGGGAAGTAGCGCACCGCATAGGTGATCTGCCCGGCGTACTTCTGTCGCAGGTCTTCGACCACGGGGTAGTAGGCGCCGCACGCCTCGCACTCGAAGTCGAGGAACTCCACCACGGTCACCGCGTCCGGCCCGGCGTCATCGAGCACGTGCGACTCCTCGCGCAGCACCTGCGGCTTCGGGTCGTTCTCGGACTCGGCGCGCTGTGCGACGGCGTACACGAGCAGACCGATCAGCAGCACCATGATCAGGCCGCCCGTGATGATGACGGCCTTGACGGAGTTCTTCATGCTTCGATCCTGTCAGCTTCGGCCGACGGCGCCGCGCGCATGAGCCAGCGCCTGCGAGGTCAGCGCCGACGACAGCCGCTCGAACTCCTGCACGCTGCGCTCGCCGGGCCAGTCCTCGGGCAGCAGCGACGCGGGCAGCCCGGGGTCGACGTAGGGCAGCACTCGCCAGCTGTCGATCAGGCGCACATAGGCGGCGAACGGCTCGGCGCGGTCGAGGTCGACGAGCGAGGCCAGGAAGCGCTCGTGCTCGGCGCGCAGCGCCTCCAGATCCCACCATCGTGCGGCGGCGTCGGGCAGCGGCTCGGCCGGCATCGGATCGCTGGTGCGGAAGAGCGTCGCGTAGGAACGAGCGTCCAGCTCCGCCAGCAGCTGATCGACCTCGCCGGCGAGGTGGCCGGGCAGGATCCAGAGCCCCGCCGTCACCGCTCCGGCGCCGAGGAACTGCAGCCGTCGTCGCAGCTGGTGCCTGAGGTCTCTGCGCGTCTCGGGGATGGTGGCCGACACGAGCATCCACTCATCGCCCGCCGCCATCGTGCGCACCGAGAAGATGCGCCTGTCGCCGCGCTCGAGCATCGGCAGCGCGGCCGGGTTGAGCGCGTACCCGGCGTCCGCAGTCGCGATCAGCAGGCCGCGCTGCTTGAGCCGGGTGATCGCCGTGCGCGCCCGCGCCGCGGGGATGCCCAGGTCGCCCGCCAGGCGCACGAGCGCGGCAGACGAGATGCGTCCGCCGAGCGGGCGCAGATACAGCCCGATCAGGGTGCGCAGCAGCGAGGTGGTGCTGCCGGGCCGCGCCTCGATGTCATCGAGCACGACCCTCTCACCCCCGCCGAGCACGACCCCGTCATCGCCGACACCCCCACTTCGCGCCGACACCCCCGGCTGCGGACGCCCGTACGTGGGGGTCTCGGCACCAGGTAGGGGTGTCGGCGAGGAAGGACTCATGACTGCAGCGCGTCGCGCACGGCGATGACACCGCGCAGGGTCTCCTCGTGCGAGGTGCTCAGGGGCGACAGGCCGAGGCGGATGCCGTCGGGGAACCGGAAGTCGGGGATCACGCCGTCGGCCCACAGCCGCTTCGTGACCTCCTGGAACGAGTCGTGCCCGATGGTCACGTGCCCGCCACGGCGCGACGCCTCGCGCGGCGACAGCAGTCGCACGCCGAGCGGGGCGAGCAGCGCATCGTAGGCGCGGATCGCGAAGTCGGTGAGCGTGATCGACTTCGCCCGGAGGGCGGTGATGCCCTCGGCCTCGATCAGGTCGAGCATGCCCTGCATCGCGAGCATGGACAGCACGGGAGGGGTGCCGCTGAGCAGCTGCCGGATGCCCGCGACCGGGGCGTACTCCGGTCCCATCGCGAAGATGTCGGCCGCGCCCCACCAGCCGTGGATCGGCTGCGTCACGGCGCCGTGATGCTCGGCCCGCAGGTAGCCGAAAGCGGGAGAGCCCGGCCCGCCGTTCAGGTACTTGTAGGTGCACCCGACCGCCATGTCGACGCCCCACTCGTCGAGCTGCACGGGCACGACGCCGACGGAGTGGCACAGATCCCAGAGCATCAGCCCGCCGGCATCCTTCACCACGGCGGTGATCTCGGGCATCTGCGCGAGCGAGCCCGAGCGGTAGTCGACGTGGCTGAGCGCGACGAGCGCAGTGCGCTCGGACACCGCGGCGGCGACCTGCTCTGCGCTCACGCCGGAGATCGGGTCGGGCTCCACCCAGCGCAGCGTCGCGCCGGTCTCGTTCGCGACCCCGGCGGCGATGAAGCGGTCGGTGGGGAAGTTGCCCGCCTCGATGACGATCTCGCTGCGGCCGGGGCGCGCCGCCATCGCAGCCCGCATGAGCTTGTAGAGCATCACACTGGTCGAGTCGGCGACCACGGTCTGTCCTTTCGCGGCGCCCAGGGCGATCGCGCCGATCCGGTCGCCGAGGCTCATCGGCAGCGCCATCCACTGCTCGTCCCACGAGCGGATCAGCCGCGTGCCCCAGTCGTCGCGGATGAACGCGGCCGCCTTCTCGGGCAGGTCGCGCAGCGGTCGGCCGAGGGAGTTGCCGTCGAGGTATGCGACGACGCCAGGAGCGTCGGCGAACGCGCTGAGGTGATGGGCGAGCGGATCGGCCTGGTCGAGCTTGCGGGCCTCGGCGAGCAGGTCGGCGGTGATGTCGGTCATGTCACGGCTCCGTGATGTCGATGTCAGCGAGGGTCAGGCGGCGAGCCCGGTTCGGATCGCCGTGGGGAAGCAGAAGCAGGGGGCCGCCGTCGAGCGGGTCGGCGGGGGAGAGGGATGCCAGCAGGTCGACCCCGTCGATGCCCGCGGCGCGCAGCGCGTCGACCTCGGCCTCGCGCAGGTCGACGGGGGTGGGCCCGTTGCCCATGTCGGTGCCGTAGAGGATCTCGCCTCCGGCGGCGGCGAACCGGCGCACGTTGTCGACGGCGATCGAACGCGCCGCGCCGTCGTGGACGGCCATGGTCGAGATCCACGACGCGGATGCCGCTTGAGCCGCTATCTCGGCATCGCTCAACGGCTCGCTGAACGGGGCGTGCGCGAGGCGGGTGGCGCCGAGGCGCACAGCGCGCTGCGCCTGACCACGGCCCTCGGCGTGCGCAACGACGGGTATGCGATGCACGGCCGCCTGACGCACGACAGCACGGAAGGCGTCATCGTCGAGGACGGGGCCGGCCTCGCCGTGCGCGACGACCTTGATGAACGACACTCCGAATGCGGCGAGTTCGTCGACCGCACGAGCGGCGTGCTCGGCATCCGGGATCTCCCGCACCGAACCCGGAGGCGCCCAGGCCCGATCCGAGGGATAGCCGCCTGGCGCGGTGAGGAAGGGACCGGCATAGCCGACGACGACCGGGCCCGGGACGTCGGAGATCCAGTTCGGATCGGCGCCGAGATCGACCACCCGGCCGAGCCGTGAGGCCGCCAGCAGCGCGTGATCGACGAGCTGCAGATGCACGTGGTGGTCTGTGAAGAGCCCGGTCACCACGCCGTCGAGGCGCGCCGTGCCGGCAGGCGCGGGCCTGTCGAACAGCTGCGGCGCGCGGTCGCGCGCGACGACCGTGCCCTCGCGCAGGCCCTCTCCGTCGAAGAACGTGACCGACCGCATTCAGCGGCCGATCTCGGTGCGCACGCTGTAGAGCTCGGGGAAGAACGTCAGATCCAGTGCCCGCTGCAGGAAGCTCACACCGCTGGAGCCGCCGGTGCCGACCTTCATGCCGATGGTGCGAGTGACGGTGCGCAGGTGACGGAAGCGCCAGAACTGGAAGTTGTCCTCGACGTCGACGAGCTCCTCGCAGGCCTCGTAGAGGTCCCAGTGCTCGTGGGGGTGCTCATAGATCTCGCGGATCGCCTGCACGAGCTCGGGGTGCTCGCGGTAGGGCTGGCGCACGTCGCGGTCGAGGATCTCCTGCGGAATGGGCAGACCGCGGCGCGAGGCGTAGCGCAGGAACTCGTCGTACAGGGTCGGGCGCTCCCATTCGGCGGTGAGCATGGCGAGGTTCTCGGGGTGATCACGGAAGACGCTGAGCATCCGCTCGTTCTTGTTGCCGAGCGCGAACTCCACAGCGCGGTACTGCACCGACTGGAAGCCAGACGAATTGCCCAGGTCGCCGCGGAACTGCGCGTACTCGGTGGGAGTGAGGGTGGCGAGCACCGACCACTGCTGCGTCAGCACCTCCTGGATGTGCTTGACGCGGGCGATGTGCTTGAGCGCCGAACGCAGGTCGTCGTCGGCGAGGCGGTCACGCGCTGTGCCCAGCTCGTGCTGCACGAGCTTGAGCCAGAGCTCGGTCGTCTGGTGCTGGATGATGAACAGCATCTCGTCGTGGTGCTCGGGCTGCGAGACCGGATGCTGAGAGCTGAGGAGCCGGTCGAGGTCGAGGTACGACCCGTAGGTCATCCGATCCTTGAGGTCGGTGACGATGCCGTCTTCGAGCGTGCGTTCGTTGTCGCCGGTGGCCATGACCTGAATGTATCAGCAGCGTGTCGGGCGTCACAATTGTGAAATCGAATCGTATTCGATTGGACGCGCGTCGGAACGCGGGGCTAGTTTCTCGCCATGGGAGACAGCGTCGCCGCTCAGAGCTTCTCGCGTCAGGATCGAACCCTGTTCCGCAGCAGGGTTCGACGATGCCTCGACGCCCTCGCCTCGATGCTCGCCGACGGGCAGTTCGACGTATCCGAGCCGCAGCTCGGCCTCGAGATCGAGCTGAATCTCGTCAATGACAAGTGCGAGCCGGCGATGTCGAACGAGAAGGTGCTCGAGGCGATCGCGAGCCCGGCGTTCCAGACCGAGCTCGGCCAGTTCAACGTCGAGATCAACGTCGCGCCTCGCCCCATCGCGACCGGCAGCATCCAGGAGCTCGAGAACGTGCTGCGCGCCGCCCTCAATGCCGCCGACGACCGGGCGCACGAGGTGGGCTGCGGGCTGGCGATGATCGGAATGCTGCCGACGCTCGACGAGCACCACTTCACCGAGGAGTGGATCTCCGCCGACCCGCGCTACAGCCTGCTCGGTCAGCAGGTCCTCGCCGCCCGCGGCGAGGACATCGAGCTGCGTCTCGACGGCGGCGCGCTCACCGACGGCGGACCCCGCGAGGTCCTCGACATCGTGTGCGACACGATCCTGCCCGAGGCCGCGTGCACGTCTGTGCAGCTGCACCTTCAGGTGCCGCCGGAGGAGTTCGCGTCGTATTGGAACTCGGCGCAGGCGATCGCCGGCGTGCAGGTCGCGCTCGCCGCGAACTCGCCCTTCTTCGCCGGGCGGGCGCTCTGGCATGAGACGCGCATCCCGATGTTCGAGCAGGCCACAGACACCCGCTCTCAGGAGCTGAAGAACCAGGGCGTGCGCCCAAGGGTCTGGTTCGGCGAGCGCTGGATCACCTCGATCTTCGACCTGTTCGAGGAGAACTCCCGGTACTTCCCCGCCCTGCTGCCCGTGTCGAGCGACGAGGACCCGTTCGAGGTGCTCGCCGGCGGAGGCATCCCGTCGCTCTCGGAGCTGCGGATGCACAACGGCACGGTCTACCGCTGGAACCGGCCCATCTACGACACGCAGGACGGCGGCTACCACCTGCGGCTCGAGAACCGCGTGCTGCCCGCGGGGCCCAGCATCGCCGATGTGCTCGCCGACGCGGCGTTCTACTACGGGCTCGTGCGCTCGCTCGCGGAGGCCGATCGCCCGCTGTGGACGCAGATGACCTTCGACGCCGCCGAGGAGAACCTGCATTCCGCGGCGCGCGACGGCATCGAGTCGCGGCTGTACTGGCCGGGTGTCGGCTGGGTCGGCCCGCGCGAGCTGGTGCTGCGGCGGCTGCTGCCGCTCGCCGCCGAGGGGCTGGATGCCTATGGCGCGACCTCCGAGGTGCGCGACCGCTACCTCGGCATCATCGAGCAGCGCTGCCTGACCGGCCGCAACGGAGCCACCTGGCAGCGGTCGCACGTGGCGGCTCGCGAGGCGGCCGGCGAGTCGCGCTCGCAGGCGCTGCACGGCATGCTCGCCGACTATCTCGAGCGGATGCACTCCGGCGAACCGGTGCACACCTGGGAGCCCTGACCCGCGAACCGGCGCGGGTCAGCCCAGAGTCTCTGCGGTCGTCTGCAGCGTGATCTGCGGTGGGTACAGTCCCATCACGTGCAGTGCGGCCGCATGGTTCTCGGCGGTCGATCCCGCGCAGGCGTCGGTGACGATGGTGAGGTGCGCCCCGGCATCCGCCGCCGCCAGCGCGGTCGACAGCACGCAGCAGTCGGTCGAGACCCCTGTGAGCACGATATGCGCGCCTGGGCCGACGACGCTCTCGATCTCGCCGCCCCACTTGCCGAACGTCGGAAGGTCGAGCGTCGCTCGCGGCGAGAGGCCCGTGGCCTCCGGCACGAGGTCGAAGAGGGCATCCGTCGGCGGCTGGTCGGCGAACGGCCACGCGGCGAAGTACTCGCCCCATGACGTCGACCGGTCAGCCGTCGGCATCCACCTGGTCACCAGCACCCGCTCGCCGAAGCGCTCGGCGAGCAGCCGGATGTTCTCCATCGCCGCTGCGAAGAACGGCGAGCCCCATTCCGAATCAGGAGAGGCGAAGATGTTCTGCGGGTCGATGACGACCAGCCATCCTCTGCTCACCCCTGCTCCTGGCGACGGATGCGCCCTGCGCGGGCGAACCACGTGACGACGAACGAGAGCACGAGGGCGAAGAAGACGCCGAGGTTCGCGTATGCCCACTCGCCGTCCTTGCCGCCGATCAGCGGCAGCAGGTAGCCCTGCCAGTTGTTCCAGGCGGCGTCCTCTGCGAAGAGGTTGACGACGAAGCCCCAGCCGATGATCGAGGCGACGATCATCGTTCCGATCGAGGTCCAGTCCCAGGCGCCGTAGCGTCCGTTCGGATCGAACAGCGCGGCTTCGTCGTAGTCGCGGCGACGCCTCAGGATGTCGGCGATCAGGATGCCCGCCCACGAGGCGAGGGGCACGCCGAGCGTGATGAGGAACGACTGGAACGGGCCGAGGAAGCCCTGGTCGCCGAACACGACGAGGATCGTCACGACGGTGAGGATGAGGCCGTCGATGCCCGCTGCCGCGGGCCGCGGGATCCGGATGCCGAGGCTGAGCAGGGTGAGGCCGGAGGAGTAGATGCCGAGCACCGCGCCCGAGACGAGGGCGAGCACGGCGGTGAGCAGGAAGGGCACGAGCACCCAGAGCGGCAGGATCGAGGCGAGGGCGCCGATCGGATCGGCGGCGACGGCGGCCCTCAGCTCGGGGTCGGACCCGGCGAGCAGCACGCCGAAGGTGACGAGGATCACGGGGGCGATGGCCCCGCCGAACGTGTTCCAGAACACGATCGCGCCGTCGGATGCCGTGCGCTTCTGGTAGCGAGACCAGTCCGCGGCGATGTTGATCCAGCCGAGCCCGAATCCGGTCATGACCATCACCAGTGCGCCGATGACCTGACCTGCGCTGCCCTTCGGCTGCGAGAGCACGTCCGCGAGGTCGATGCTGGGTGCGGCGAGGATGACGTAGAGGATCGTGACGACGCCGGTGATCCAGGTGAGCACCGACTGCAGCTTCATGATCGTGTGATAGCCGAGCACCGAGGCGGTGACGATGAGGGCCGCGACGATCACCGTCGCGATGATCTTGAGCGTGACGCTGTCTCCGTCTCCGCCGAGCCGGGTGATCACGGTCGCGGTGGCGAGCACGGCCATGATCGCGAGGAAGGTCTCCCATCCGATCGACGTCAGCCACGACACGATGCCTGGCACCTTCTGCCCGTGCACGCCGAACGCCGCACGCGAGAGCACCATGGTCGGCGTCGATCCGCGCTTGCCTGCGATCGCGATCAGTCCGCAGAGCAGGAACGACACGACGATGCCGATGATCGCCACGACCGTCGCCTGGTAGAACGAGATGCCGAAGTCGAGCACGAATGAGCCGTAAGACATGCCGAACACCGACACGTTCGCGGCGAACCAGGGCCAGAACAGGTCGCGAGGCTTCGCGGTGCGCTCGGACTCGGGGATTATCTCGATGCCGGTGCGCTCGATCAGGGTGGAGCTCGGGGACGAGGAAGGGCTCTGCGATTCAGAAATGGACACGATGCCTCCGAGGTGACGGGATGTGCTCATCCTGGCACCACCGTCGCCTCGGCGTCAGCATGGATCGCGGTCAGAGCGGACGCAGGGCGTCGGCGGCGGCAGCCAGCGCCTCGCCGTTCACGGCGAAATAGGCCCATCTTCCCCGCTGCTCGCGCGTCACGAGTCCTGCCTCGGCGAGAAGCTTCATGTGATGCGACACCGTGGCCTGAGAGAGGCCGACCGGCTCGGTGAGGTCGCAGATGCATGCCTCGCCGCCTTCGCTGCGGGCGATGAGGGAGAGCAGGTGGACGCGGGTGGGATCCCCGAGAGCCTTGAACACGCGGGCGAGGCCATCGGCCTGCTCCGGCATGAGTGACGAGGTCACGCGCGGTGCGCAGCACGCCGATCGCTCGATGGTCGCAGGAAGGCTCACGCCGATATCCTCTCACGTATTGACAAACTTCGATAGGTGAGACACGGTTCTCATATTGACGTTCTTCGATCTGAGGAGATCCGATGCCGGAATCACCCGTCGTCATCATCGGCGCCGGCCCGCAGGGCCTTGCCGCCGCAGCCCACCTGACCGAGCGCGGCGTGGACGCCCTCGTCGTCGAACGCGGAACGGGCCCCGGTGCCGCCGTGTCGGAGTGGGGGCACGTCCGGCTCTTCTCGGCCTGGCCGGAGCTCATCGACGCAGCGGCGCGGCGCCTGCTCGAGAGGACGGGGTGGGATGCTCCCGACCGCGGATACCCGACGGGCGCGGAGTGGGTGAGCCGGTACCTGCAGCCCCTGGCGGATGCCCTGGGGACCCGTATCCGCTACGGCACGGCAGTGACGGGCATCGCTCGCCGCGGACGGGACAAGGTCGTCGACAGCGGGCGGAGGAGTCAGCCGTTCGTGGTGCATGCGACCGATGCGCAGGGGCGCGACGAGCGGATCGTCGCCCGCGCCGTGATCGATGCGAGCGGAACCTGGGGCCGGCCCAACCCGGCCGGCGCCGACGGGTTCCCCGCGGTGGGCGAGACCGCCGCATCCGACCGCATCTCGTACCGCATCCCCGACGATGTCTCGTCGTTCGCCGGAGCCCACGTCGTGGTCGTCGGCGCCGGGCACTCCGCGACGCACACGGTGCTTCGCCTGAGCGAGCTCGCCCGCCGAGACGGCGGCACGAGGATCACCTGGCTGCTGCGTCGCGGAAGCACGGCGAAGCTGTTCGGAGGGGGAGACGGCGATGAGCTCGCCGAGCGGGCGGTGCTCGGCACGCGCGCTCGCAAGGTGATCGAGACCGGCGTCGTCGAAGTGATCACGGGGTTCCGCGTCGCCGAGATCCGAGACGACGCCGCGGGGCTGACGATCCTCTCCGAGGCGGGCGGCGAGATCGCGGGCGTGGATCACGTCTTCGCGCTCACCGGGTTCCGCCCGGACACCGGCATCCTCCGAGAGCTGCGCATCGATCTCGACGCCTCCCTCGACGCCGTGGCCGGGATCGCGTCCGAGATCGACCCGAACATCCATTCCTGCGGCTCGGTGTCGGCGACCGGGGCGCGCCAGCTCGCGCAGCCGGAGCAGGACTTCTTCATCGTCGGCGCGAAGTCGTACGGCAGGGCGCCGACCTTCCTCGCCCTGACCGGCTTCGAGCAGGTGCGCAGCGTCGCCGCGCACCTGGCGGGCGACTCCGAGGCGGCTGCGCGCACCGAGCTCGTGCTGCCCGACACCGGCGTCTGCGGCGGCTCAGGAGACTTCGGCGAGGACGCGGGTGGATGCTGCGGATCCGCGCCCTCGCTCATTCAGCTCGGTGCTCGCCCCGTCGTCGCGGGCTGACCTCGGCGGGTCGGCCCGAGCCGCTGCCCTGGGGTGCGCTCAGCCGGCGAAGAAGGCCCGCGCGACGCGCGACAGGTCGTAGAGGTCGCTCACACCCGCGAGCTCGCGGGCGGAGTGCATCGACAGGATCGGGATGCCGACGTCGACCGTCCTGATGCCGAGACGCGTCGCCGTGATCGGGCCGATCGTCGACCCGCAGGGTACGGCGTTGTTCGAGACGAACTCCTGCGACCGCACGCCGGCGGTGTCGCACCATGCCGCCCAGGCGGCGGCGCCGACGGCGTCGGTCGCGTAGCGCTGATTGGCGTTGATCTTGAGGATCGGGCCCGACCCGAGCAGCGGCTGCACGACGGGGTCGTGCTTGTGCGGGTAGTTCGGGTGCACCGAGTGGCCGACATCGCTCGACAGGTGCCAGGATGCCGCGAACGCCCGGCGCTGCTCGGTGGCATCGGCGCCGAGCGATGCGTACACGCGCACGAGGACGTCCTCGAGGAAGGGGCCGGCCGCTCCCGAGCGCGATTCCGACCCGAGCTCCTCGTGGTCGAAGGCGGCGAGCACGGGGATGACGCCGCTCGCATCCGCAGACGCTTCGATCAGCGCGACCACTCCCGCATGCACGGAGGCGAGGTCGTCGAGGCGGCCTGACGCGAAGAACGCGTCGTCCTTGCCGAAGACCGCGCCGCGGGCGGCATCCGCCACCACCGCGTCGAAACCGCGGATGTCGGCCGGGTCGACTCCGGCCGATGCCGCGAGCTCGGCGAGGATGTCGGCGGATTCGGCGTCGCCGAGGCCCCACACCGGCTGCGTGCCGGTCTGCTTGTCGAGTGCGAGTCCGTCGTTCACGCCGCGGTCGAGGTGGATCGCGAGCTGCGGCAGACGCAGCAGCGGACCGGTGGCGGCGAGCACGACTCGGCCGTCGGCCAGTGCCAGGCGTCCGGCGAGACGCAGCTCGCGGTCGAGCCACGAATTCAGCAGCGGCCCGCCGTAGACCTCGACGGCGGCCTGCAGCCAGCCGCGCGACCCGGTCGTCGGCTTGGGCTTGAGCTTGAAGCCGGGGGAATCGGTGTGCGCACCGAGCACGTGAACGGGTGTGATCGCGGCGGCATCCGCCGGCACGGCCCAGGCGATCGCCGCGCCGTCGCGCACGACGACGAATCGGCCACCGGCCTGCGTCGGCCACTCGGCCGTCTCGTCGAGGCGGGTGAACCCGGCGTCTTCGAGTCGGCGGGCGACCTCTTCGGCGGCGTGGTAGCTCGACGGGGACGCGGCGACGAAGTCGGCGAGATCAGCGGCATGCGTGTGGGCGGCGGAGACAGCGGGCATGTGTTCGAGCCTATCCGGATGCCCCTCGCGCGGCCGCCGTCGCGCTTCGCGCCGCCCGCGCACCGCACGAGAACAGGAGAAAATGCGAGCACAGGCTGGAATCTCGTGTAAGGGCCTGTTCTCGCGTGATCTCCTGTTCTCGGTGAGCGTCGCCCGCGGCGGCGCGCAGCTGATGACGGGCGGGCGGATGCCTCGCCGCGGCGGAGCGGTTAGGGTGGGTGTCGACAGCGCCTAGGGTTCCGGGGCATCCGCCCGACTGGTCCGAGCGGCGCCACGGCATCGCCCCGCGGCGGGGCCGTCATCTGAACGGACAAAAGCCTGGAGGACCCGTTCGTCGCGCCCGCGGCGGGCAGAAGGGTCTTCGGATGTCCGTCCTAGCCATCGTCCTGGCGCTCGGCGCCGCTGTCGCGCACGCCGCCTGGAACGTCATCGCGCACAACGTGAGCCGCGCCGGCGCGCCCTTCCTGTGGTGGGGTGCCGTCGCGAGCACGATGCTGTGGATCGGGGTCATCCCGTTCACGGGAGGGCTCGGCACCGACGACATCGCCGGTTTCGCGCTCGGCGTCGCCGTCTCGGCGGTGCTGCACGTGCTGTACATGTCGGTGCTGCAGCGCGGGTACCAGCTGGGCAACCTCTCGACCGTCTACGCGACCGCGCGAGGCAGCGGCCCGTTCCTCGCGGTCATCGTGGCCATGCTGCTGCTCGGCGAGCGACCGTCGCCTGCGGCGCTGATCGGCGTGGGGCTGGTGATCGTCGGCGTCGTCGCCGTTGGTTTCGTCGACAGGCCCGCGGCGGGCGAACGACGGGGCATCGACCCGGCCGTGCTGTTCGGATTGCTCACCGGGGTGATGATCGCGACGTACACGATCTGGGACGCGCATGCCGTGCGCGAGTGGAGTCTGTCGCCGGTCGCATTCATGGTGGGCACGACGCTGGCGCAGCTGCCCTTCTACACGATCGTCGTGCGCCGCAGGTGGGGTGTCGTGCGCGAGCTCGGACGCCGCGAGTGGCGGCGGATCCTCGCCTTCGGCATCCTCTCGCCGCTGTCGTACATCCTCGTCCTGCAGGCGATCACGCTCGCACCGGTGGCGCTCATCGCGCCGCTGCGCGAGGTGAGCGTGGTGCTGGTGAGCCTGTTCGGCGCGTTCGTGCTGCGCGAATCGCGGCCAGCGTGGCGAGTGGCGGCCTCGGTCGTGGTGGTCGGCGGAGTAGTGCTGATCGCACTCTGAAACGGCATGATCGCACTCCGAATCGGCATGCCGTTTCGCCCGGTGCATCGGTCGATTCGCTGCCTGAGAACAGGAGAACGTGCGAGTACAGGACGGAATGCACGAGAGGATCCTGTTCTCGGTGAATCACCTGTTCGCGAGACGCACTCAGCCGCCGACGGCCCGCAGGTACTGGCCGTCGGCGGCGATGCCCGAGCCCGCGACGGTGAAGCGGACGACGTCGCCGAGGTAGCGGTCCTGCGAGGCTTCGAAGACGCGGCCGTCCGCGTCGCGAGAGATGCGGCTCAGCCTCAGCAGCGGGGTGCCCTGCGGCACACGCAGCAGGGCGGCATCGCGTTCGTCGGCTGCGATGGCGTCGATCTCGTGCTGCACGCCGACGATCGGATGCCCGTGTGAGCCGAGGTACTCCGTGATCGACACCGCGTCGGTGTCGACCTGGAACAGCAGGCGCCCCACGTCCTCGGTGTAGTTCAGTCGCTCGACCATCGTGGGGCGTCCGTCGAGCAGCCGCAGCCGCAGCACGCTCACGATCTGCCCCTCGGGGGCGATGCCGAGGGGCTCCGCCAGTTCGGCGGCGCGGCGCAGGCTCACCTCCTGGGTCTGCGCTCCCGGCTCCAGGCCGAGGTCGCGAGCCCAGCGCGTGAAGGGCACCGACATGTCGACGGCCTGCGTCGCCTTCACCGAGACGACTCTCGCGGGGCGTCCGCGCGTCGTCTCGACCAGGCCCTCGGAGCGCAGCGCCGCGAGGGCGTTGCGGATGGGACCGCGCGAGGTCTGCCACCGCTCGGCGAGCTCGGCCTCGGTCGGCACGTCGTCACCAGGGCGCAGTTCGCCTGACGCGATCCGCGCACGCAGATCGTCGGCGATGTCGATGTACACAGCTCGGGACACATAGGCATATTACTTGCGCACGTGTGACGCGGGTGGCTCGTTTCTCGGATGTTCATCCAGGGAAATCCTTGGTGAACGAGCGGCGAACACTGCCGAGATAGGTACATTTCTCGGCATCCGGCCTGTCAGAGTCTCTCTCGGACACCTTCCCGACACCCCCTGAAAGGTCCTCATGAAGCTTCGTGCTCTCCCCGCCATCGCCGGCGCCGCCCTGCTGGCGCTCGGCCTCGCCGCATGCTCCGGCCCCGCCGGTGCGGCGCCAGGCAGTGACGCACCCGCCGACAAGGCCGGCGGCTACGCGGTCGACGAGAACACCCTCGTGTTCGGCGTCGTGCCCGACTCGGTCGACACCGAGACCAACTACCAGCCGCTGATGGACTACATCGCCGAGAAGACGGGCAAGTCGGTCGAGTACCACGAGTCGACCGACTACGCCGCCCTGATCGAGGCCGCCATCGCAGGCAAGGTCGACGTCGCCTCGTTCTCGGGCTTCACCTACGTCACCGCCACCAACAACGGCGCCGAGCTCACCCCGATCTCGTCGATCGTGACCAAGGAGGGCCAGGAGCCCGGCTACTACTCCCAGGCCATCGCACCCGCAGGCTCCGACGTCGACGGAATCGAGGACTTCGCGGGCAAGAAGGTCTGCTTCGTCGACCCGTCGTCGACCTCCGGCTACCTGTTCCCCTCGTACAACCTGCTCGAAGCGGGCATCGACCCCGAGAAGGACATCACCCCGGTGTTCGCAGGCAAGCACGACGTCAGCGTCGCCAAGACCGGCGAGGGCAAGGAGTGCGAGGTGGGCTTCGCCGAAGACAGCGAGGCCGCGAAGTCCGACAAGGTGAAGGTCGTCGCCGAGACCATGGTCCCCGGCGCCCCGCTCGTCTACTCCAACACCCTCCCCGAAGACGTCGTCACCGTGCTGACCGACTCGCTCGCCGAGGTCACCATCGACGACATCATCGCCGCGGGCATCGAGAGCGCCGACTCCGACGCGTTCCGCTCGGTGTTCTACGCCACCAAGCCGGTCGACGACGAGTACTACGACCTGATCCGCGACATCTGCAAGAAGACCAACGCGACCCAGTGCCAGTCCTGATGCCCTGACCGACGAGCCCCGCGGCGACGCCGCGTTGCGCCCGTCGGAACGGTCATCGAGCGACGCGGCGAAGCCGCGGAGTCGAGATGCGGGGGCGTCACGTTCTCACGTGGCGCCCCCAGCCCGCCCGCACGAAGAGAGAACAGACATGAGCCCTGAAACCGTCGTCCGCATCGACTCGCTCACCAAGCGCTTCGACTCGACCACAGCGCTGTCCGGCGTCGACCTCACCGTCGACCGCGGTGAGATCGTCGTGCTGCTCGGCCTCTCCGGCTCGGGCAAGTCGACCCTGCTGCGTCACATCGACGCCCTCGAGACCCCGACCGGCGGCCGCGTCAGCGTGCTGGGCGAGAACGTGCCGGCGCTGCGCGGCCGAGCCCTGCGCCGTCTCCGCAGCCGCGTCGGCTTCATCTTCCAGCAGTTCGAGCTGGTCGGCTCGCTCTCCGTGCTGGAGAACGTGCTCGCGGGCTCGCTCGCCGGGCTCCGCGGACCTCGGCTCGGGCTGTTCGCCTATTCCCGCGCGCACAAGCTGCGCGCCCTCGGGCATCTCGACCGCGTCGGTCTGCTCGACCGCGCGTACCAGCGCGCCGACACCCTCTCCGGCGGTCAGCAGCAGCGGGTGGCGATCGCCAGGGCTCTCATGCAGAATCCCGAGGTGCTGCTCGCCGACGAGCCCGTGGCCTCGCTCGACCCGGAGTCGAGCTCGCAGGTGATGGCGCTCATCCGCGAGATCGCCGCCGACGACGGACTGACCGTGCTGTGCAGTCTGCACCAGGTCGACCTGGCCATCGACTGGGCCGACCGCATCGTCGGCCTGCGTCACGGCGAGGTGGTGCTCGACACCACCACCTCCGGCCTCGACAAGGCGCAGGTCATGGAGATCTACGGCCGCGTCGCCACCAGCACGGCCGAGATCCAGACGCTCGAGGCCGAACTGAGGGTCGCGGAGCCCGTGGCATGACGATCGCCGCCACGCGCCCCGAGTCCGCCGCCGGCGCACCCGCCCACGGCGACGACATCTTCGCTCGCGCCCCGCGTCGGCGTCTCAGCCCCGAGCGCATCTGCGCCTCGCTGACGCTCGCGGTCATCGCGGTCGTCGCGGTGATGTCACTGATCGACCTGCAGATCAGCCTCGCCAGCATCGGCGACAGCCTCGGCAACGCGCAGAACTTCTTCGCCCGGGTCGGCGGGCTGCGGTTCCCCGAGCCCGCCGAGCTGCTCGAGCTCACCGTGCTCACCGTCGGTCTCGTGCTCACCGGCACCCTGCTCGCCGCTGCGCTCTCCGTGCCCATCGCGTATCTCGCGGCATCGAACACGACCCCGCACCACACGCTGCGCGGGGTCGCCCGCTTCATCGGCGTCTTCACCCGTGCGCTGCCCGACGTGGTGCTCGCGATGGTGTTCGTGCTGATGTTCTCGCTGGGCACGCTGCCCGGCATCCTCGCGATCGGCATTCACTCGATCGGCATGATCTCGAAGATGTTCGCCGACGCGATCGAGCAGATCGACGAGGGTCCCCGCCTCGCCATCCGCGCCGCGGGAGGCACCCGCTCGCAGGAGTTCTTCGCCGGCGTGCTGCCGCAGGTGCTGCCCAGCTGGGTGGCCACCGTGCTGCACCGCAACGACATCAATCTGCGCGGTTCGGTCGTTCTCGGCTACGTCGGCGTCGCGGGGCTCGGTCTCGAGATGTCGCACGCGTTCAAATCGCTGAACTACGGACTCGGTCTCGGGTACGCCCTCGTCATCTTCCTGCTCTGCGTGGCCATGGAGATCATCTCCAGCGCCGTGCGCGTGTCGATGCTGGGGGAGAAGGATGCAGGCAAGGGCGTCTTCGTGCGGCTGCTCACCAGGAAGAGCCGCACGGCACACGCCGCGCCGACGACGCGCCGGTTCGCGAGCGTCGAGGAGGCACTTCACCGACCGTGGACGGCTCAGCGGGTGCGCAGCGCCATCGCGGGCTGGATCGCGGTGCTCGTCGTCGTCGCCTCCGTGGTCGTGAGCGAGATCGTGTGGAGCGACCTCCTCACCTTCTGGGTGCGCATCCCCGAGGTCGCCGCCCAGTTCTGGCCGCCGGACTTCGGCAGCTACGGCTTCGAGGTCATCGGCGCCGCGATGCTCGACACGATCAGGATCGCCCTCGCAGCCACGCTCATCACCCTGGTGCTCTCCCTGGTGATCGGCTCGTTCGCCGCGCGCAACGTGGCACCGAACCGCGCCACCCAGGGCGGGTTCCGGCTGCTGCTGGTGATCATCAGGGGCATCCCCGAACTGATCCTCGCGATCGTGCTGATCATCATCACGGGCCTCGGTCCGCAGGCAGGCACCATCGCGCTCGCGATCGGAGGGATCGGGCTGCTCGGCAAGCTCATCGCCGACTCGTTCGAAGAGGTTCCGCGCGGACCGGAGCGCGCGCTGCTCGCCACCGGAGCGACCCGCCTGCAGATGTACGCCGCGGCGACCTTCCCGCAGGGCTCACGCGCCCTGATCGGGCACACCTTCTACATGCTCGACACCAACGTGCGGGCGGCGACCCTGCTGGGCATCGTCGGGGGCGGCGGCGTCGGCTACTACCTGCTCAACGCGGGCCAGGGCTCGAACTACCCCCTCGTCGCCAGCATCGTGATCATGATCCTGGTCACCGTGCTCGCCGTCGAAGGCCTCGCGATGTGGATGCGGAAGGTGTTCCGTTGAGCGCGGCGCGGGCCGACGTCGTCGTCGTCGTCGGATCGGGCATCGTCGGTCTCGGCGCGGCGTATGCGTCGGTGCGCCGCGGGCTGAGCGTGATCGTCGTCGACCGCACCGAGACGCCGGTGGGCTCGAGCATCCGCAACTTCGGCCACCTGTGCATCGGCGCTCAGACGGGCGAGGCGAGGGAGTACGCCGACCTCGCCCGCGAGCTCTGGCTGCGCCTGGCGACGGATGCCGGATTCTGGCTCCGCGAATCCGGCACCCTCATCGCCGCCAGGCACGACGACGAGCTGGCCGTGCTCGACGCGGCGACGCGCGACGGCCGCGGCGACATCCGCCTGATCGACGCCGACGAGGTGCTTCGCCGCGCTCCGCTGCGCCCCGAGGCGCTGCGCGGCGGTGCCGTGATCGCGCCCGACCTGCAGGTCGACCCGCGCGAGGCCGTGGGCGCCATCGTGCGTCACCTGGCATCCGCCGGGGTCGGCTTCCGCTTCCGGACGTCGGTCACGGCCGTCGTGCCGGGCCGGATCGAGACGACCCGCGGCCCGATCGATGCCGGCCAGGTCGTCGTCGCGGTCAACCACGACATCGATCAGCTGATGCCCGAGATCGCCGAGCGCGTCGGCATCGTGCGCTGCACGCTCGACATGATGCGCGTCGCGGCCG
This sequence comes from Microbacterium esteraromaticum, assembly GCF_014084045.1. NCBI lineage: Bacteria > Bacillati > Actinomycetota > Actinomycetes > Micrococcales > Microbacteriaceae > Microbacterium > Microbacterium esteraromaticum. The sequence goes on along the minus strand of NZ_CP043732.1, from coordinate 564,648 downwards.
ACCTGCCTGGCCCGCTCGAGGCGCCACTGCTGACCGGGTGGTCTCTCGTGCGCTACGGCCGCTTCGCGGCCCTCGACGAGACCGCCGCCCTGCGCCGCAGGCTGCATGCTCAGCGACCCGAGCTCGCCGCGCTCGACCTCAACCAGATGTACACGCAGCTGCCCGACGGCTCGCTGATCCTCGGAGACTCGCACGCCAAAGCAGTCCAGCCCGGTCCGTTCCAGCCGGAGGCCGCGTTCGAGTCGTTCCTCGACGAGGCGGTCGAGCTCTTCGACGTCGACCGCGTGCGTGTGCTCGAGCGATGGCAGGGCGTGTACGCGTCCGGCCCGCAGGAGTTCCTGCGCGAGACGCCCGCAGACGGCGTCATCGTGATCGCCGCCACCACAGGCATCGGCATGACCTGCGGACTCGGCCTCGCCGAATCCGCCATGGCCGACGCACTCATCCCCACCACCCTCACGGAGGCTCTCTCATGACCAGCATCGAACTCGTCGTCCTCGACATGGCAGGCACGACCGTCCTCGACGACGGCGTCGTCGAGCAGGCGTTCCAGCGCGCAGCCGAGCGCACCGGCGTCGCCGACCGGATGCCGTGGGACGACGCTCTGCAGTACGTGCGAGACACGATGGGACAGTCGAAGATCGAGGTCTTCACCCACCTCTCCGGCGGCGACCGCGCCGCCGCCGAACGAGCCACGGCCGCGTTCGAGAGCGCCTACGACGAGATCGTCGCAGAGCACGGAGCCGAGGAGATCCCCGGCGCTCGCGCCGCGATCGAGCGGCTCAAGGCGGACGGCGCCCGGGTCGCGCTGACCACCGGCTTCGCTCCCGTCACGCGCGACGCGCTGCTGGATGCCCTCGGCTGGCGCGACCTGATCGACGTCGCCCTGTCTCCGGTGGATGCCGGCCGCGGACGCCCGCACCCCGACCTCGTGCTGACCGCGCTGATGCGCACGGGCACGTCGTCGGTGCAGGCCGTCGCCGTCGCCGGCGACACGGTCAGCGACGTGCGCTCGGGACTGCGCGCAGGCGCCGGCTTCGTGGCCGGGGTGCTCACCGGGGCGCACGCCGCGGACGCGCTCCTCGCCGCGGGTGCCCATGCCGCACTGCCGAGCGTCGTCGATCTGCACGACGCACTCGCCGCTCGCGAGCTGCTCACCGCTGCGGCGAGCTGAGGTGCGCCCGCTGCTCGCGCCAGCACCGTCGCTGACGCACCGCCCTGATCCGCAGGAGGAGACGCGCACCGACGTCGTGCTCCGCCCGTCGGCCGTCGCCATGGCGTTCCTCGGCGAAGGGCATCCGCACGAGACCATCGCCGTGCCCGGCGTCGCCCTCGCAGCCGACGACGTGCTCGTGGCCGTCGAGCTGTCGACGATCTGCGGCTCCGACGTGCACACCGTGCACGGGCGCAGATCCGCGCCCGTGCCGCTCGTCCTCGGCCACGAGAGCGTCGGCCGGGTGATCGCGCTGGGAGAGTCGGGCGCGGACGCCGAAGACGGCACGCCCCTGCGCATCGGCGACCGCGTGGTGTGGTCGGTCACCGTCTCGTGCGGGACGTGCGACCGCTGTGCGGCGGGGATGACGCAGAAGTGCCGCGAGCTCGGCAAGTACGGCCACGAGAGGGTCGCCCCGCATCGTGAGCTGACCGGAGCCTTCGCGAGCCACGTGCAGCTGCGCCGGGGCACGACGATCGTGCGCGTGCCCGAGGCTCTGCCCGCCACGGCGCTCGCGCCCGCCTCGTGCGCCACGGCGACCGCGTACGCTGCCGTGCGCCGCGGCGCGGCCGGACGCGACCTCGACGGCGTGCGGGTGCGGGTGTACGGCGCGGGGCTGGTCGGGCTGTCGGCGGTCGCGATCGCCGCGGCGGAGGGGGCGGTCGTCGACGTCGTCGACCCGAACGCCGCGCGCCGGCGTCTCGCGACGCGCTTCGGCGCCGAGCCGGATGCCTCCTCCGCCGATCCCGAGATCGCCATCGAGGCATCGGGACACGCTGTCGCCTCCGCGATCTCGGACGTCGCCGTCGGCGGAACGGTGGTGCTTATCGGCAGCGTCTTCCCCGCCGACCCAGTCCCGCTGGACGCGGAATCGATGGTGCGACGGATGATCACGGTGACGGGCGTGCACAACTACACCGGCGCCGAGCTCGCCGACGCGGTCGCCTTCCTCGCCGGACGGGGACGGGCGTTCCCCTTCGCCGAGATGGTCGGCACCGTGCATCCCCTCGCCGACCTCGACCAGGCGATCGCACTCGCCGCCGCGCCCGATGCCGCGCCGCGGATCGGGGTCGTCGCGCGCTAGTGCCCGCGCCGTGCCCGGCCGCTCATGCGGCCGGGAGTGGGTATCTGCGTCGCAGCGCCCACCGCTGCACGAGCGTCCAGGTCACGGTGACGACGAGATAGAGGGCGGCGGCGAGGGGCACGAACACCGCGAAGGCAGCCGTCAGGTAGTGCAGCCCGTTCACCACGCCGAGCATGGCGGGGGTGGCAAGCGGCCCGTCGGCGGGGACCTGCGGGCGGAAGACCCGCCGGGTGATGTCGGCGACGACCACGATGACGGCGAGCACCGCCGCCCAGACCAGGGCGGTCGGCGCGTCGAGGCCGGCACCGGCTGCGGCGAACAGCGATTCCCCGAGCGGCGCGCCGAACAGGTCATGAGTCAGGAGGGCGTTCGGGTGCCCTGCGATCTCGGTGCGCAGGAACAGCGTGTAGAGGATGCCGACGACGGCGGCCTGCACGGCGAGGGGCAGGCAGCCCGCCAGCGGCGATGCCTGCTCGTCGCGGTACAGAGCCATCGTCTCGCGCTGCAGCCGCTCGCGGTCGTTGCCGTGCCTCTGCTGCAGAGTGCGCAGCCGCGGCGCGAGCCTGGCGCGCAGCTGCTCGGCCTTTGCCTGGGAGACGCCGACGGGGATGAGCAGCCCCCGCACGACCAGCGTGACGAGCACGACGGCCAGGGCGGCAGCCGCCGAGCCCGCGACGGGCTCGAGCAGGGTGGAGAGGGCGAGAAGCGCCGAGTATGCGGCGTCGAGAAGAAGGGTCAGTGGAGGGATGGCGAAGATGTCCATGGGTGTCCGTTCGCAGGAGGGATGGGGTCGGCCTTCGGCCGCGCGACCCGCCCCGCGGGGACGGATCAGGCGGCGGGCGCGACGCCAGGCGCTCGCGGGCGCGGGTGGCCCGCTGCGTCCGGATCGCTCTGCGCGAGCAGCGTGGACACGTCGATGGCGCGCCGCGGATGTGGTGCCGAGCGGATGCCGGAACGAGGGGTCAGCAGCGCGAGGGCGATCGCGAGCACGGCCGCCGCGACGAGGACGGCGGCGATGCTCAGCATTCCGCCGGCGCTCAGACCGTCCGGAAGCGGCACGGCGCCGAGCGCCGCGAGCAGAACCCGCAGCAGCATCCCGATCGCCTCGATCATCGCCCCTCCTTCGCAGCCGACGCTACCATCGTCCGCCGGGAGCGCACACGAAGGGCGAGGGGGCACGGTGTCCCCTCGCCCTTCGCACCCTCCGGGGGCTCAGCCGTCCTTCACCTCGAGGCCGCCATGCGGCTCGTCGTCGCGGCGTTCGGCGATGTAGTCGGGACGCACCGGCTGCGGCGGCTGGTCGTCGAGCTCGCCCCCCTCACGACCGCCGAAGGGTCGGCCATGATCGGCGTACTCCTCGCGGCCGAACACGAGCTGCCATCCTGCGATGGTGAAATGGGCGCCGGTGCGCAGGATCTCACTGCGGTCGCCCTCTTCGCCAGGCGTGGGATTCGCATTCATCTCGCCCGCCCCGTGAAGGGTCAGCACGTACTCGTCGCGCTCATCGTGCACGATCGTGGCGTGCACGGCATCGGCATCCGGGATGCGCAGCGAGCAGTCCGAGCCCGAGCCGATGGTCACCCGATCCTCCCGAAGGGCGAACACCGTGCGGTCCTCCTCGGGGCTGGTGATGCGCAGGTGCGGATCGCCGGCGCCCCACTCGGCGTGCGTGGTGGTGGGCTGCTGGCCGTCGGACTGCTGGATCTGCTCGATCTTCTCGTCGATCGGCGGGGCGCTGCTCGCCGGGGTCCTGCCGTCGGTCTGATCGGTCATGGGGTCCTCCTCTGTCAGGGGCTGTGCGTGTCTGGCGGATGTCGTCCGGCGCTCCTCGACTGTCAGCGCGAGATGACCTCGACGGTCTCGCCGGTGGTCGACGGCTCGAGATGGCGGGCGATGTCGGCCTGGCTGATCATGCCCACCAGGCGGTGCTCCTCCAGCACGGGCACCCGGCGGATCCGGTGCTCGCGCATGAGGGCGAGCACTCTCTCGATGTCGTCGTCGGGCGATGCCATCACCGGCACTCCGTTGGCCAGCCGGCCGGCATTCGTCGTCTCGGGGTTGAGGCCTGCCGCGACCGCCTTCACGACGATGTCGCGGTCGGTGAGCATCCCCTTCAGGCGACCGTCCTCACCGCAGATGGGTAGTGCTCCGACGTCGAGCTCGCGCATCCGCTCGGCGGCGATCGAGAGCGCATCGTTCTCGCCGATGCACTGTGCGTTGGGTGTCATGATGTCTCGCGTCCGGGTCATGTTCCCGTTCCTCTCCCACTTCTCGTCCTCACCTGTTCTCGATCTTCTGCCTCGACGCTAGACAGCGCCTGCCCGGCCGCTAATGGGGTTGACAGGTGGTCAGGCGCTCGTCAACCCCGTTCCCGCCAGGGCGATGCCGCGCCAGCATCCGAAGAGGGATGGCCCGACGAGGAGGAGCCGCGGATGTCACAGCAGCACCAGCCGGGGAGGAGCACTCTCGGCGCACAGGTCGTGTTCTGGATGTGGGCGGGGACGATCGTGATCGGTTTCGCGGTCATGGTCGGCGTGATCGGAAGCGGGCGATGACGGTGCGGAGCTCGCTGCGCGACAACGGGCTGAGCCTGTTCTTCTTCGCCCTCTTCGTGCTCGCTCTGATCGGGCAGTCGGTTGCGGGACTGCTGCGCACCAACGACGAGCTCGCGCAGCACGGTCAGCCGGCCGAGACCTACCTCTCATTCGTCTTCTCGAGCGACTTCGTGGTCGATGTCGCCGAGAACTGGCAGAGCGAGTTCCTGCAGTTCCTGCTCTTCATCACGGCCACGGTCTGGCTTGTGCAGCGTGGGTCGCCCGAGTCGAAGAAGCCCGGCGACGAGGGGGTGGACTCCGATGAGAACCAGAAGGTCGGTGCGCACGCCCCCGCTGACGGGCCGCGCTGGGCGCGAGTGGGCGGCTGGCGTCGCACGGTGTACGAGAACTCCCTCGCCCTCGTGATGGGCGCGATCTTCCTCACGTCATGGCTGCTGCAGTCGCTGAGCGGCGTGGTCGTGATGAATGAGGAGAACACGCAGCATGGCGAACCCGCGATCACCTGGGGCCAGTACGTCGTGTCACCGGAGTTCTGGGATCGCACGCTTCAGAACTGGCAGAGCGAGTTCCTCGCCGTGGGGACGATGGTCGCGTTCTCGATCTTCCTTCGTCAGCGCGGCTCGTCGGAGTCGAAGCCGGTGGGGCTGGCGCACATGGTGTCGGCCGAGGAGTCGAAATGATCGGGAGCCGTGACCGAGCCGCCGCCGGCTCAGTCGCGTCGAACTCAATCGCCGTGGTCGAGGTGCTCCGGCAGAAGCCTGATGCCGCCGCTGGTGTTGGCGGAGTTCCCCAGCGCGGTGATCCACTCCGTGCTCAGCTCGGGCGGCTCCGGCGCATCGAACACGAACTGCAGCGGTATCGACGGGTGCAGCCAGATGGTCGTCCTGCCGGTCGGATCGACGGGAGGATGCTGCCAGGACAGGGTGAACGACTCGTTGCGTCGCAGCTTCATCGCGATGACGACCTTCAGGTGGGCGAGCGCACGGTCCTCGATTTCGATGGGGACCGTACTGCCGCCGTAGAAGAGCATGCCCATCTGACTAAGCTAGCCCCGGGGGACAGGGGATGCCACACGCAGTTCCGTACGTCTGAGAGGTCCACTTCCTTGGGAAAGTTCGTCTATGAAGGCTCGGTGAAGACCGAGATCGAGGACCGCGCCCTGACTCATCTGCAGCTCGTCATCACGGCGAAGCTGCGTCGCGGAGAGCCGTTCCCGTTCAGCTGGCGCGAGGACGCCAGCGTGGGCGGAGGACGCACCACTGTCTGGGTGCAGCCCAGCAGCTCGCTGGTGTTCAAGTACTTCGGCAGCCGCCAGCCGGCCATCAACCGCGCCTGGATCGAGGCTCTCGCGTACACGGCGAACACCCCGACCGGTCTGCACATGGTGCCCGAGCCGCCGGAAGACCCGAACGCGGGTGCCGAGGGCTGATCGCATCGGCTTTGCACGGGGCTGACCGGATGGTCAACCCCGTGTGCCGTCGTGCCGCCGCTGCCTAACCTGCTGTCCTCCGACGAGAGGATCCCCCAATGACTCGCATCGGGTTCCACGCCTCGCACGAGCAGCATGCGCCGGGCAGGCTGCTGCGCGATCTCACTCACGCCGAGCGCATCGGATTCGACGAGGCGATGTGCTCAGACCACCTCGCACCCTGGCTGAAGTCGCAGGGTCAGTCCGGTCACGCCTGGTCGTGGCTCGGCGCCGCCCTCGCCCTCACGAGTTTCCGCATCGGCGTCGTCACCGCGCCAGGGCAGCGATACCACCCGGTGATCCTCGCCCAGGCGCTCGCGACACTCGCCGAGATGTTCCCCGATCGCGTCTGGGCGGCGCTGGGCAGCGGTGAGGCTCTCAACGAGCACATCACCGGGGACGACTGGCCGGGCAAGGGAGAGCGAGACGAGCGGCTGGAGGCGTCAGCCGACGTGATGGCGCGCCTGCTGGCCGGAGAGCAGGTCGATGCCGACGGCCTCGTGCGAGTGCACGAGGCGAGGCTCTGGTCGCTGCCGGCCGTGCCTCCGCCCCTGCTGGCCGCCGGCATCAGCACCCACACGGCGGCGAAGGTGGCGACCTGGGCCGGCGGGCTGATCACCGTCGGCGCAGATCCTGAGGCCACCGCGCAGACCCGGAAGGCATACCGGGAAGCAGGAGGGCGAGGCGACCTGCTGCTGCAGATCCACATCAGCCTCGAAGAGACCGAGGAGCATGCGCTCGCCGCCGCACGCGAGCAGTGGGCGCAGGCGACCGTGCCGCCCGAGCTCATGTGGGAGCTGCGCGACCCGTCGGAGTTCGAGGCGCACGCCGACCCGACCGATGAGAAGCTGCGCGCCGCCGTGGTCATCGGCTCCGACACGACCGACGTCGCCGATCGGATCGCAGCCGTCGCGGAGGGGTTCGACGGGGTCTTCCTGCATCAGGTCGGGCGCGATCAGCGCGGCTTCCTCGACCGCTGCGAGCGGGAACTTCTTCCCCTGCTCAGGGAGCGGCTGTGAATCCCGCAGACACCAGCGACCTGTGGTGGCGCACCGCCGTCTTCTACTGCCTCGACGTCGAGACCTTCCAGGACTCCGACGGCGACGGGCACGGCGACTTCGCCGGGCTCACCCGGCGCATCGACGACCTCGACGCGCTCGGCGTCACCTGCATCTGGCTGATGCCGTTCCAGCCGACGCCCGAGCGCGACGACGGCTACGACATCTCCGACTTCTACAGCGTCGACCGCCGGTTCGGCGATCTCGGGCGAGTGGTCGAGGCCATCCGCGTCGCCCACGACCGGGGCATCCGTGTGGTGATCGACCTCGTCGTCAACCACACCTCCGATCGCCACCCGTGGTTCGTCTCCGCGCGTCGTTCACGCACCTCCCGGTTCCGCGACTACTACGTGTGGCGTGACAGGCCCCCGCGCAAGAAGGAGCAGCTCGTGTTCCCCGGCGAGGAGACGAGCATGTGGGAGTACGACGAGCGCACCGAGCAGTACTTCCGGCACAGCTTCTACCGGCACCAGCCCGACCTGAACTTCGCGAACCCCGAGGTGCGCTCCGAGGTCGCGCGCATCATCGGCTTCTGGCTGAAGCTCGGCGTCGACGGCTTCCGGGTCGATGCGGTGCCCTTCCTGGTGACCAGGGAGGGCATCGCCGATGAGCAGGACCCGCACTCTTTCCTGCGGGAGGTGCGCCGTTTCGTGAACAGGCGCGAGGCGTCGGCGATGCTGCTCGGTGAAGTCGGGCTCGCCCATCAGGAGCAGCTCGACTACTTCGGCGACGAAGGCACCGAACTCGATCTGCAGTTCGACTTCCTCACCACCGCGAAGCTGTTCCTTGCGTTGAGCAGACAGCAGGCGACTCCGCTCGCCGAGGTGCTCGCGAGTCGCCCCACGGTGGATGCCAGACACGGCTGGGCGATCTTCCTGCGTCATCACGACGAACTCAATCTCGGTCTGCTCGACGACGCCGAGAAGGAGGAGGTGTTCGCCCGGTTCGCTCCCGACGAGGATCAGCGCATCTACGGCAGGGGGATCATCAGGCGGCTGGCGCCGATGCTCGAGTCCGATCCTCGCCGGCTGCGCCTCGCGTACAGCCTGCTCTTCTCGCTGCCCGGCGCTCCGATGATCTTCTACGGAGAGGAGATCGGGATGGGCGAGCTGAGCACCGACCTCGGGCGAGGAGCGGTTCGAGGCCCCATGCAGTGGGATGCAGGACCGCTCGGCGGCTTCACCACCTCGACGCCGTCAAAGCTGCGCAGGCCGGTCGCGGGCGGAGCATACGCGCCTGCGCACGTGAACGTGCACGACCAGCGCCGCGATCCCGAGTCGCTGTGGTCGTTCATCGCGACCCTCGCGAGCCGATACCGGTCGACGCCCGAGATCGCCTGGGGCGACCTGCACGTGCAGGACCCCGGCGATCCGCGCGTGCTCGCGCATCAGACGACCTACGGCGATGTCACCTTCATCGCCGTGCACAACCTGTCGGCCGAGCCGGTGACCGCGCGCCTCGAGCCTCTCGCCGAAGGGCGCACGGTCACCGTTCTCTTGGAGAGCAGCGGCAGCGCCCCTCAGGGCGAGCACACCGAGCAGCTGCTCGACGGTTACGGGTTCCGCTGGTTCCGGGTCTCGCCGGACGCCTGGTCGGCCGCCTGATCGCTCTCATCGTGCACCTCGCCCTGCCGGCGGGTCTGCAGATCGGGGCGCCCCGTGACGTCCGCATCCTCCATCGGCACCTCGTCGCGGTGCGTGCGCAGGTGCTCGGCGGGGTCGGGGTTGTCGGTGCCCATCGTGTCTTCCGAGGTGACGGACTCGTCGCCGGTGCTCATGTACTCGTTGCTCATCGCCGTGTCCTTTCGTCGTGGGCATCCAGCGTGCGACGCCCGGGGCGAGCGGGGCACGCCCCTTGACATCATGCGCCGCGACGCCCTCGCGCGTGCTTCAGGCGGTGCGAACTGTCAACCCCCTGGCCAGGCCGGGGCGGGCGGGAGAGGGTGACCACACTGGCATCCGTGCCGGCACTCCCCACCGAAACTGCAGAGAGGCGCACGATGAGCGACAACACCCCGGACCCTCGCCACCAGCACCACGACGGCACCTTCCCCCCTCAGCAGCAGACCCAGCCCGGCCTCACCGGCGACACCGCGCCCACGCCCGATCACGGCGAGGAGACCTATCGGGGTCACGATCGGCTCGAGGGTCGTCGCGCCCTCATCACGGGGGGCGACTCCGGTATCGGCCGGGCCGTCGCGATCGCCTACGCCAGGGAGGGTGCGGATGTCGCCATCGTGCACATGCCCGAAGAGCAGGAGGATGCGGACGACACCCTCGCCCTGGTCACCGATGCCGGCCGTCAGGGCCTCGCCATCTCGGGTGATCTGCGCGACGAGCAGTTCGCCGAGGAAGCCGTGAACCGCGCCAGGGAGGCACTGGGGGGCCTCGACATCGTGGTGCTCAACGCGGCGTACCAGCACGACGTGGATGGCTTCGAGTCGCTGAGGACCGACGAGATGCGCCGCGTCTTCGACACCAACCTTCTCGGCACCCTCTTCACCGCCCGGGCCGCGTACCCGCATCTCGAGGAGGGAGCGAGCATCATCGTGACCGCATCCATCCAGGCCTACAACCCGTCACCGGGGCTGATCGACTACGCCATGACGAAGGCGGCCCAGGTGGCCTTCGTGAAGGCGCTGGCATCCGAAGCGGGAGAGCGCGGCATCCGCGTCAACGCCGTCGCACCGGGGCCCATCTGGACCCCTCTCATCCCCGCGACCGGCTGGGACGACACGAAGGTCGAGGAGTTCGGCAGCGACACTCCGCTGGGCAGGGCCGGTCAGCCGGCCGAGCTCGCCGGAGCGTACGTGTATCTGGCCGCAGCTGAGTCCTCGTACACCTCGGGCACCGTGCTCGCGGTGACGGGAGGTAAGGCGCTGTGACCGTCATGATCGACGACCCCATACCAGCCACCCCGCACGGGGACTGGGAGCTCACGCCCCTCGGTCGGGACAGCTGGCGCATCTGCGACCCGGCACGGCGTCACGCCGACGCCGACTGCCTGATCGCCTACGTCGACCGTTCGCCGACGGGCGTGCTGGACGTGCTCTGGCTGCGCACGCCCTGCCCGCGCACGACGCGGTTCCGCGGGTTCCGGCAGCTGTTCGAGGCGCTCGACCTCGCGGTCGCGAACGCGTCGAACCGGGCGCAGAAGCCCTCGCCCATCCCCGGGCGTCCGCCGCTCTGAGCTCTGCGGTGACCGCATGACGAAGCGCCCGGATCGTGGATCCGGGCGCTTCGCCTGTTCCATGTCCCGCACTGCACGGCTTAGGGGGAGGGGACGCACAGTGCGGGATGGGAGCGACGCTAGGCGCTGGGCCGGATCGGCGCACGGGGGTTGACGGATCGCTTGCGCGGATGCGAAGGGCCGGCACACGCCATCGCGGGCGTAGCCTCGGAGCATGAGTGATCTTCGCGAACTGCTCGGCATCAGGCATCCGGTCGTCCTCGCGCCGTTCGGCGGGCTCTCGTCGGTCGCCCTGACCGCCGCGGTGAGCGAGGCGGGCGGACTGGGGTCGTACGGCCTCTACGGATACGACGGCGAGCGGATCCGCCGAACGGCCGCCGCGCTGCGCGCCGCGACCACCGCTCCGTTCGCGCTGAACATCTGGCTGCCCACCGGCGACGAGGTGTCGCCGGGCGGTGAGCACGACGGGTACGCCGCAGCGCTCGCCGACTTCTTCGAGGAGGTCGGCATCGAGCCGCCCGCACGGCCCGAGCAGTACCTGCCGAGCCTCGACGAGCAGCTCGACGCCATCTGGGACGCGGCGCCCGCCGCGCTCAGCGTGGTCTTCGGCGTGCCCTCCCGCGAGCTGGTCGAACAGGCGCACAGCCGGGGCATCCGGGTGATCGGCGCCGCCACGACCGTCGCTGAGGCGCGGGCGCTGGAAGCCGGGGGCGTGGACGCCGTCGTCGCGACCGGAGCGGAGGCGGCCGGTCATCGGGTGTCGTTCCTCCGCCCCGCCGAGGACTCGCTGGTCGGTCTCCTCTCACTGCTGCCGCAGGTCGCGGATGCCGTGCGCGTGCCGGTCATCGCAGCCGGCGGCATCGGCGACAGGCGCGGAGTGGCCGCGGCGTTCGCACTCGGAGCCTCGGGGGTGCAGGTCGGCACGTCGTTCCTCGTGACGGCGGAGTCGGCGGCGAACGACGCGCATCGGGCGGCGATCCGCTCGACCGCGGCCGACGAGAGCGTGCTCACCCGCGCGATGAGCGGGCGGCTGTCACGCGGCGCGCCCAATCGAGCGGTGCGCGAGATCGAGGCATCAGGAGCCGTCGCGCCGTTCCCGGCGCAGAACTGGCTGACCGGGCGCTTCCGCGCCGTCGCCGGGCAGCGGGGGATGGGTGAGCTGCTGTCGCTGTGGCTCGGCCAGTCGGCACCCCTCGCGCGCGGCCGCACGGCGGCCGAGGTCTTCGCCGAGCTGGTGGCGGGGCTGCCGGCCTGACGCGAGGTCAGAGGATGACGGTGGACCGGCCGTGCACGATCACGCGGTCCTCCGCGTGCCATTTCACGGCGCGGGCCAGGACGTAGCGCTCGACGTCGGCGCCTCGGCGCTGCAGTTCGGCGGCGGACTCGGCGTGGGTGACGCGGGTGACGTCCTGCTCGATGATCGGGCCCTCGTCGAGATCGGCGGTCGCGTAGTGCGCGGTCGCGCCGATGAGCTTCACGCCCCGCTCCTTGGCTCGGGCGTACGGGTTGGCGCCGATGAAGGCGGGCAGGAACGAGTGGTGGATGTTGATCACCGGAGCGCCGAGTCGCTCGATGAAGCCGTCGGTGAGGATCTGCATGTAGCGTGCCAGCACCACCAGGTCGACGTTGCCCTGCAGCAGCTCGAGCTGACGCGCCTCCATCGCGGCCTTGTCGCCGGCGGGGATGTGCATGAACGGCACGCCGAAGGAGCGCACCGACTCGGCGAGATCGGGATGGTTCGAGATGACCATGGTCACGTCGATGTCGAGCTCGCCTCGCTGGGTGCGCCACAGCAGCTCCATCAGGCAGTGGTCGTACTTCGACACGAAGATCGCGACGCGCTTGCGCGTGGAGGTGTCGTGCAGCGACCACTCCATGCCGAAGCGATCAGCGACCTGGGCGATCGAGCTCTCGAGCTCGGGTCGCCTGGCGGCGAGCCCGTCGAGATGGATGACGGTGCGCTGGAAGAAGCGTCCGCCCTCCTCGTCGGTGGAGTGCTGGTCGAGTGAGATGATGTTCGCCCCGTGCGATGCCAGCACTCCGGCGACCGCGGCGACGATGCCAGGCTGGTCGTCGCAGGCGATGAGAAGGCGTGCGGTGTCGGTGTGCGGCATGGATGGCTCCTGAGCTGGGTGTCTGTCGATTCTGCCCGCATCCGGCGGGCGGGGCCCAATCGTTACCCTGGTCGGATGGACACTGCCGACGATCTGCTGCGAGACGCGCGTACGCGTCTCGCAGGTGCGCCACGCGAGTCGCTCGGCCTGCAGCGCACGTCGCGATGGCGCGGCGATCGGATCGTGCGCGCCGGATCCGCCTGGCACCTCGGCGTGCTGCTGCTCACCGACGACGGAGTGCTCTCGACCGCCGAGATCCTTCGCGCGGCCGAGCCCGTGCGGCGCGGGTACGCGGCCGACTCCGCTCGGGCCAGAGCGGAGCGGAGGGCGCAGGCCCGCCGCGGCGGCTTCGCCGAGGGCGAGGTCGTGCACGTCGCCTGGCAGGTGCTGGATGTCGCCGCAGTCGATGCCGGCGGGGCATCCGGACCGCTCGCGACGGTCGACGGGGTGCCGAGCGTTCGCTGGTCGCCCGGCGGCGCGCTGGTGCCGCTGCGCGGCTATCTCGACGAGCGGATCGCGCTCCTGCTCGGTGCGTGAGTGAGGTGCCCGACGACGGCCTGCCGTTCGTCACATGCGGAAGTGCGAGGCGCCGTTCAGGTCGAGGATCGTGCCAGACGCCCATGCGGCGTCGGGCGAGGTGAGGTAGAGCACCGCGGCGGCCACTTCCTCTGCCGTCCCCACGCGACCGAAGGGGCTCTGTCCGCGGATGCTGTCGCCGGAGTCCCCGCTCAGCTTCGCCGCCTGGCGATCCGTGGCGATGAAGCCGGGAGCGATGGATGCGACCGAGATGCCGTGCGGTGCCAGAGCGCCGGCCATCGTCTGACCGAAGGCATGCAGCCCGGCCTTGGAGGCGGCATAGGCGGGGTGCTCCGGCTCGCCGCGGAATGCGCCGCGGGAGCCGATGTTCACGATCGCCCCCGGAGCGCGCCGGTCGATGAGATGGGAGCTGACGAGCATCGTGATGCTGGCCGCCCCGATGAGGTTCACATCCAGCATCCGTCGCCACTGTCGCTGCCAGACCTCGTACGTGCTGTCGTCGACCGGATGCCGGTTCGCCGCATCGGGGGCGACGGCCGCGTTGTTCACGAGGATGTCTATCGACCCCATCGCGGAGACGGCCTGCTCGACGATGGAGCGGGCGGCGTCCGGGTCGGCGATGTCCCCTCCGGCGAGGGCGTGCCCCGTTCCGGGAAGCGAGTCCAGCGTGGTCTGCGCGGCTTCGAGGTCCTGGCCGTAGTGCACGGTCACCGTGTCGCCGCGACGGGCGAGAGCCTGAGCGATGGCGCGGCCGATGCCTCGCGAACCGCCCGTGACGAGAGCGTTGGCCATGATCCTCATCCGTTCCGTCGCGGGGGGCGATGCCTCGTGCGAGGCACCGCCCCGGCGCGAACGTCAGTCGCGGTAGCGATCCAGTCGCATCTGCGCGGTCGCCTCGTGCGCGGCCATGCCCTCCGAGGCCGAGATGGTGACGACGGCTTCGGCGAGCAGCGGCGTCGCCTCCTTCTCGATCCGCTGGTAGGTCAGCGGCTTGAGGTAACGCGACACCGAGAGGCCCGCACTGTGCTTCGCGCCGCCCGCGGTGGGAAGCGTGTGGTTCGTGCCGGCCATGCCCTTGTCGGAGTATGCCACGGTGCTCCACGGTCCGAGGAAGATCGAGCCGTAGTTGCGCAGGTTGTCGTGGTACCACTCGTCGTCGGCGGTGATGACCTCGAGGTGCTCCGGCGCGAGGTCGTCCATGAGGGCGGCCGCGACCTCGCGGCTGTCGGCGACGGTGACCGAGCCGTAGTCGCGCCATGCCGGACCGCAGATCTCGCGGGTGGCGATGGTCTCGAGCTGGCGCTCGACGGCCGCGATGACGTCGCGCCCGTGCTGCTCGTCGGTGGTGACGAGGGCCGCGGGCGAGTTCGGCCCATGCTCCGCCTGTCCGAGGAGGTCGGCTGCGACCAGCTCGGGATCTGCCGTCTCGTCGGAGATGACGGCGACCTCGGACGGCCCGGCGAGAAGATCGATGGCGACCCGGCCGAACAGCTGGCGCTTGGCCTCTGCGACGTAGGCGTTGCCCGCGCCGACGAGCATGTCGACCGGCAGATCGTCGATGAGGCCGAAGGCCATCGCCGCCAGCGCCTGGACGCCGCCGAGAAGGAACACGCGGTCGACACCGGAGACGTGCGCGGTGTACAGCACGGCGTCGTTGGGGCGGCCGTCGGGCTGCGGCGGCGTGCAGGCGACCACATGCGGCACGCCGGCGGCCTTGGCGACGCCGACGGTCATGAAGGCGCTCGCGGTGAGAGGGAAGCGTCCCGCGGGCATGTATGCGCCGACACGGCCGACCGGGATGTAGCGGACGCCGGTGTGCAGCCCGGGGGCGAGCTCCATCTCGAAGTCGACGTGACCCTCGCGCTGGCGCCGCGCGAAGCCCTGGGTGCGCTCGGCGCCCAGCTCGATCGCCTCGCGGAGGCGGGCGTCGATGCGGTCGCCGCTGCCGGCGATGTCGGCTGCCGAGATCTCGAAGTCCGTCCCGTTCCAGCGGTCGAGACGCTGGGCGTAGTCGCGTACCGCGTCGAGGCCGCGCTTCTCGATGTCGAGCAGCATCGCCGAGACCGTCGCGACGACCTCGGGGTCGCGCTGTGCGGCGGGGACGTCAAGGGGGGTCTTCAGCCGGGTGAAGCGGCCTTCGAGCTTCGCAAGGACAGGGTCTGTGAACTTCATGCTCTGAGGCTAGGAACGCCCGAGATGGCGCACAACGGGAGCAACACCTGTGACATGCATAGGATGAGGCTATGACGATCACGCAGCTTCGCGCATTCGTATATGCGGTCGCGGGCGGATCCTTCACCGCGGCCGCCGAAGCCCTCGGGGTCTCCCAGCCGACGGTGTCGGCCCTCGTGCGCAAGCTCGAGGACCATCACGGTGTGGAGCTGCTCATCCGCGCCGGGCGGACGCTCACCCTCACAGCCGCGGGCGCCGAGCTGCTCGGCTGGGCCCGCCAGATCGTCGATGCCTCGGAGCAGGCCGACAACGCCATCGCGGAGCTGCGGGGCCTCCGCCGCGGGACCATCTCGCTCGGGGTGCTCAGGAACGCGAACTTCTACTTCCTGCCCGAGATGGTCGAGCAGTTCCGCAGGCAGTACCCCGAGGTGCAGCTGCGGCTGTTCGGCCAGAACTCGTTCGAGGTCGTCGAGGGAGTGCGCGAGGGGTCGCTGGAGGCGGGGATCGTCGTGCTCCCCGTGCCCGATGACGAGCTCGAGGTGTTCCCGCTGATCAGGGACGAGGTCCTGTGGGCGAGCGTCGACCCCGCGCATGTCGCGGCGCCGGTGACGATCGATCAGATCGTGGCCCATCCCGTGGTGCTGTATGACGCGAGCTACAGCTGGAACGACCCCACCAGGCGGCAGCTCAGCGAACGCGCCCAGGAACGCGGACTGCGGCTCGAGCCGCAGGTCGAGGTGGAGTATCTCGAGGCGGCGCTCGAGCTGGTCGTGCGCGGTGTCGGCGACACCATGGTCTCGCGGGCTGTGACGCAGAGCAGGAGCTTCCCGCGAGGGGTGCATGTCGCGCCGTTCGAGGTGCCGATGTACGACACGATCGCCTTCATCCGTCGCCGCAACAGCGTGCTCTCGCCGGCCATCGTCGAGCTGATCGACCTGGTCGGTCGCCTGCTGCGCCACAGGGCGCCGGTCGCCGATCAGCTGCAGCGGGCCGCCTTCCGGCCGGAGGCGCCGCAGCGCTGATCGGCGACGCCGTCGTCCCTACGCCTCGTCGTCCAGCTCGTCGACGACGGGCACGACCTCGGTCTCGGGCGTGGAGAGGATGCCGGAGCGGCGCAGCAGTGCGCGCGTCTTGCTGTGCTGCGGATTCCCGAACACCGTCTCGGGTGCCCCCTGCTCGACGATGAGCCCGCCGTCCATGACGACGATGCGGTCGGCGATCTCCCTGGCGAACTGCATCTCGTGCGTCACGATCATCATCGTCGTGCCTGTGGCCGCGATCTTCTTGATGACCGCGAGCACCTCGCCGACGAGCTCCGGATCGAGCGCGGACGTCGGCTCGTCGAACAGCAGCACGCTGGGCTCCATCGCCATGGCCCTGGCGATCGCCACACGCTGCTTCTGCCCTCCCGACAGCCGCGACGGGTAGTTGTCCATGCGGTCCTGCAGTCCGACGAGCGCGAGGGCGGGCTCGGCGAGAGCACGGGCATCCGCTTTCGACATCTTCTTGACGTCGAGGAGAGGAGCCATCACGTTCTCGATCGCGGTCTTGTTCGCGAACAGGTTGAAGTGCTGGAAGACCATGCCGATGTCGGTGCGCTTGCGGGCGGTCTCGCGGGCCGACTCCGCGGCCAGGTCGCCGTTGCGCTCGCGGTATCCGACCAGATGACCGTTGACGAGGACGCGCCCCGAATCGATCGTCTCCAGCTTGTTGATGCAGCGCAGCAGCGTCGACTTGCCCGATCCGCTGGAGCCGATGAGCGCGACGACCTCTCCCGGTGCGACCTCGAGGTTCACGCCCTTCAGCACCTCCAGTGCCCTCCGCGTGTCCTTCCGGCCGGTGAGGCGCTGCCAGAGGGTCGGCTTCTCGCCGATCTGGAAGACCTTGTGCACATCCTTGATGCTGATCACTGCGTCATGCACGAGCTCGCGCCTTCCTCTCGAGAACGATGACCAGACGCGACAGGGGCAGCGAGAGCGCGAGGTAGAGCAGTGCCGCGGCCGTGTAGATCTCGACGGTCTGGAACGTCTGGGCGTTCAGGGTGTTCGCCGTCTTGAGGATCTCGGACACGGCGATCACCGAGGTGAGAGCGGTGTCCTTGACCATGGCGATGAAGTAGTTGCCGATCGGGCCGAGCGCGATCTTGAACGACTGCGGGATCACGATCCGCCACAGCGCCTTGGTCGGCGTGTATCCGAGCGACAGGGCGGCCTCCGTCTGGCCGCTGTCGACGGCGAGGATCGACGTGCGGTACACCTCGGACAGATACGCGGCGTAGTTCAGGCCGAGGCCGATGATCCCCGCCATGATCGGATCGAGCTGGATGCCGATGACCGGCAGCACGAAGTAGATGTACACCAGCTGCACCAGCAGCGGCGTTCCGCGCATCACCTCGACGAACACGGTCGAGATGCCGCGCAGGATCCAGCTCTGCGAGATCCTCGCCAGCGCGACGAGCAGGCCGAGGGTGAGGGCGAGCACCATGGCGCCCACGGCGAGCTGGGCGACGACGGGGATCGCCTTGATCAGATCGGGAAAGACGCCGATGACATTCTGGATGAACTCCACGGTCTTCCTTTCAGCGTCGGACGGGGGCGCAGGAGAGACCCCGTGTGTCGGAGGTCATTCGGCGACGTTGTCGGCGTTGAGACCGTACTTCTCGAGGATCTCCATGTACTTCGGCGATGCCTTCAGGTCGGCGAGCGCGCCGTTGAGCTCGGAGATCAGCTCCTTGCTCTCTTCATCCTTGCGGAACGCCGCGGCGATCGTGCCCGGGAAGTAGGGCTCGTAGGGGGTGACGAGCTTGACCTTGTCGTTCGGGTTCTGGGTGAGCGCCCATGCCACGACGGCCTGGTCGGTGAAGGCGGCGTCGACCTGCTTGTTGGCGACGGCCTGGAGCATGTTCGCCTGCGAGTCGTACATCTTGATGTGGGCCTCGTCGGTCAGATCCTGAGCGATCTCGAGGTGCGTCGCCCCCGTCATGACGCCGATGGTCTTGCCCTTGGCGTCGTCGCGCGACGTGAGGTCGGAGTCGGCGGGGACGACCATGCCCTCACCCTGGTAGTACCAGGTGTCGGAGTAGGCGAGCGTCTTCTTGCGCTGGTCGGTGACGTAGAGGCCGTCGGCGATGAAGTCGGCCTTCTTCGACAGCACGGTCTGCGGCATGGTCGCGAAGTCCGTGACGACGACCTCGAGCTTCCAGTCGAGCTCGTCGGCCATCGCCTGCAGCATGTCGCCGTCGATGCCGGTGAGCTCGTTCGTCTTCTTGTCGATGAACGAGAACGGCGCGTCGTTGGAGGTCACGATCGTGACCGTGCGCTGGCCGTCCTCGCCGGACGCGTTCGAATCGCTGGCTGATCCGCAGCCGCTGAGAGTGACGGTGGCAGCCACGAGGGCTGCGATCAGGGCTGCGTTCTTGCGGATGCTCATCGGGTTGATTCTTCCTGTCGGGAGTGCGCTGCGACAGTGCAGCAGTGCTGATCAGTTTCAAGAATGGTGACTCATTGGACAAGGCCTCAACCTTCTATGTAAGCCATAGTGTTCGACTATGGCTCGTCTCCGGGCATGCGTCGAGGGCCCTCGACGTCAGCCGCCGATGAGGCGGGGGAATCGCGCGAGCAGGTCGTCGCCGTCGACGGATGCGTCGAGGATCGCCCTCTCGGTGCGCGCGTAGTCGCGCGGGTCGAAATAGCCGGATGCCCGGTACACGGCCATCCGATCGGCGAAATCCTGCGGTGACGCCTCGGGGTGGAACTGGGTGGCGTACAGCCGATCGCCGACCCGGTACGCCTGCACGGTGCAGGCGTCGTTGGTGGCGAGCAGCACCGATCCCGGCGGTGTCGCGCGGGCTGACTCCTTATGCGCCGTGAACACCCTCAGGCTGGGAGCGCTCGGGCCGAACAGGCGATCCTCGAGGCCTGCCCCGGTGAGGTGCACCTCGGTCGCGCTCGCCTGCTCGGGCTGCTCGGTGTGCACGCGGCCGCCGAGCAGCCTGGTGACGACGCCGATGCCGTAGCACGTGAACAGCGCCGCGGCTGCTCCGTCGAGCACGCGGCCGGCGATGCGCTCGAGATCGCGCTCGACTGCATGCTGGTGCTCGCCCTTCTGCGCGTCGGTGACGTTGAACGGCGACCCGCCGATGACGAATCCGTCGTACTGCTCCCACTCCACGGTCTCGAGCGACGCGTGCAGCAGGTCGAGGCGATCGAGCGTCCCGAGTCCGAGTCCCCTGCGGAAGGAGCGGTGCTCGGCGTCGGCCGCGCTCCGCTCGGGTCGAACGCACACGTACAGCACCGAGGACATGCGCCGAGT
This sequence comes from Microbacterium esteraromaticum, assembly GCF_014084045.1. Lineage (NCBI taxonomy): Bacteria > Bacillati > Actinomycetota > Actinomycetes > Micrococcales > Microbacteriaceae > Microbacterium > Microbacterium esteraromaticum. Next base: position 544,947 of record NZ_CP043732.1, on the reverse strand, counting down.
CTATTGGGCGGTTTGACGTCGACCGGGAATATCGTTCATCATCTGATGTTGAAGTTGATAGAAGTGCGCTCAACTTTGAGAGGAAAGGTAATGCCCAACGACTTCAACGACGCGGGTGCGGGATCCTTCGATGAGTTCCTCGCCCGTTATCTCGCGGGGGAACGCAACCGGCAGGCCCGTTCGATCGACCTCGCCCGGTTCCTCACCGCGCGCACGCAGCAGATCCTGCAGCGTGCCGGTCGTTTCGCGCTCGAGCGCGGTCAGACCGACCTCGACTCCCTGCACGTGCTGCGGGTGATCGTCGAGGATGACGCGGTCTCGAAGGCGATCCGCCACATCGGCGTCGACCCGCAGTCCATCGTCGCCGCCGTCGATGCGGGTCTTCCCGTGCCGGCCGAGCCCGCGGGACTCGGCGCGGCCACGATCACGCCGAGCGCCAGCCGAGCGCTGTTCCACTCGTACCAGGTGGCGCGCTCGTCCGGCGCGACCTACATCGATCCCGAGCACCTGTTCTTCGCGCTCGTGCTGGGGCAGGACGTACCGGCCGGTCAGATCCTCGCCCGCGCCGGGGTCACAGCGGAGGCGCTGACGCAGAGCCTGCGCGAGCCGGTGGCGACGGGGGTCGACGGGGTCGACACGTCCGAGCCGCAGGCCGATCATGCAGCAGCGACCCCCATGCTCGACCAGTACGGTCTCGACCTCACGGCGCGAGCACGCGCCGGCGAGCTCGACCCGGTGATCGGACGCGCCGACGAGATCGAGCAGACGATCGAGATCCTGAGCCGTCGCACCAAGAACAACCCCGTGCTGATCGGAGAGGCGGGCGTCGGCAAGACCGCCATCGTCGAGGGCCTCGCCCGTGCGATCGTGGAGGGCGCCGTTCCCGCTCAGCTGAAGGACCGCCGCGTCGTCGCGCTCGATCTGCCCGCGATGCTCTCCGGCACCCGCTATCGCGGTGACTTCGAAGAGCGCCTGACGAAGACGATGGACGAGATCGCCGCGCACAAGGGCGAGGTCATCGTGTTCATCGACGAGGTGCACACCGTCGTCGGCGCGGGCGGCTCCGGCGACAGCGGCGGCATGGACGCCGGAAACATCCTCAAGCCGCGCCTCGCGCGCGGAGACCTTCACCTCGTCGGCGCCACCACGCTCGGCGAGTACCGGCGCATCGAGAAGGACCCGGCACTCGAACGCCGCTTCCAGCCGGTCAGGGTCTCCGAGCCCTCCCTCGAGGACGCCGTTCTGATCCTCGAGGGGCTGCTGCCCGCATACGAGGAGCACCACGCCGTGTCGTACACCTCCGATGCCGTGCGCGCCGCCGTGGAGCTGAGCGCGAGGTACCTGCCCGACAGGGTGCTCCCGGACAAGGCCATCGACCTGATCGATCAGGCCGGCGCGCGGCTGCGGCTGCGCCTGGGCGTGGTGCCGGATGTCGAGAAGCTGTTCGCACAGCTCGCCGAGCTCGAGTCGCGCAAGAACGCGGCTGTGGCCGCCGAGCACTACGAGGAGGCCTCGCGCATCCGCGACGAGATCGTGGAGGCGCAGCACCGCATCGATGCACTCGGCGGCGCGGCTCCATCGCGACCGACGGAGGAGGCCGTCGTCGACGAGGCGCAGATCGCGGCCGTGGTGTCCAGGGCCACGGGCATCCCCGTGAGCCGTCTCACCGAGACCGAGCGCGAGCGGCTCGGCGACCTCGAGGCCGATCTGCACGCTCGCGTGATCGGGCAGGACGACGCCGTGGCGGCGGTGGCCCGCGCCGTCAGGCGCAGTCGCACCGGAATGGGCGACGCACGACGACCGGTCGGGTCATTCCTGTTCCTCGGTCCGACCGGTGTCGGCAAGACCGAGCTGGCCAAGGCCCTCGCCGACCGCCTCTTCGATGACGAGAACGCCGTTATCCGCTTCGACATGAGCGAGTTCGGCGAGCGGCACACCGTCTCGCGTCTGGTCGGAGCGCCTCCTGGTTACGTCGGGTACGACGAGGCCGGTCAGCTCACCGAGCGGGTGCGGCGCAACCCGTACTCGATCGTGCTGTTCGACGAGATCGAGAAGGCGCATCCCGACGTGTTCAACCTGCTGCTGCAGGTGCTCGACGACGGCCGACTGACAGACGGCCAGGGTCGCACGGTCGACTTCCGCAACACGGTGATCGTGATGACGTCGAACATCGGCTCGGAGTTCCTGGCGTCGCGCTCGGGCGCCCTCGGATTCGTGGCCTCGCAGGACGCGTCGGCCAACGGATTCGCGTCGATGGACGACCTGCGCGCCAGGGTGATGGGCAGGCTGCGCGAGGCCATGCGGCCGGAGTTCCTGAACCGGATCGACGAGATCGTGCTGTTCCAGAAGCTCGGCCGCGACGAGCTGGGACGGATCGTGCGGCTCATGCTGCAGGCCACATCGCAGCGTCTCGCCGGTCGCGATGTCTCGCTGGATGTGACGGATGCCGCCGTGCAGTGGCTGGGCGAGAACGGCTATGAGCCGGAGTACGGTGCGCGCCCGCTGCGTCGCCTGATCCAGCGCGAGGTCGATGACCGGATCGCCGACCTGTTCGTCACGGGCGAGCTCGTCGACGGAGGCCGTGTTCGCGTGGACGGCGTGGCGGGCACCCTGTCGGTCGCGGTCGCGTCGCCGCAGCGCTCCGCCGCCTGATCACGCCTTCGGGATGACCCCCGCCCTCACCCGTGAGGGCGGGGGTCATCGCGATGAGTTCGCGGTGCGGCCGCGCACGATGCCGATGAACGTCTCGACGTCGGGTGTCGTCCTCTCGCGAGGCCAGGCCAGCGCCACCGTCGAGGTGCGCCCGCCCAGGAGCGGGCGATAATCGGCATCCTTGCGATGGTGCAGTCTGGCGAGCGACATGGGCACCACCAGGACTCCGACCCCCGATGCCACGGTCGCGACCGCCTCCTCCGTGGTCTGGATCGTCGGGAACGACGGCTCGTCCGTCGGCAGGTCGAGCGGGCCGAGCACGTCGTCGCCGGGAGTGATGAGCACCTGGCCCGCGAGGTCGTCCGGCGTCAGCTGATCGGTCGCCATGAGGAACGAGTCGGCGGATGCCACGACGACGGGCACCTCGTCGTAGAGGGGGATCACATGCAGCTCGTCGCGGTCGTCGATGGGGAGGCGGACCAGTGCGGCATCGAGGTCGCCGACAGCGGTGCGCTGACCGGAGAAGGTGATCGGGATGAGCTCGATGTCGACGTGGGGCATCCGCTCCTTCCAGGCATCGACCCATCTGCCCGGGGTGGCGCCGGGGATGACGCCGAGGCGGAACGCGCGCGGCGTCTCGTCGACCGGGGGCGTCGGCGCGGGCTGGGGGAGGGGCGCGGCGCGCGCTTCGGTGCGGGCCTGGCGCTCTTCTGCCCTGCCTTCGCCGGGCGCGGTCGCCCGCCCTTGGGAGCGCGGCGCCGGTCGTTCTTCACCGGTTCAGCGTAGCGCGCTGCATTCGCGGCGGACGGTGCGGCCGAGGCTGCCGTCGTGGTCGGACAGGCGGCCCGACCTGAGGTGTCGGGCCAGAGGCGGGCCGGGGTGTCAGGGGCGCGGACGGATCGCCACGCAGCAGCGTCCGGCGTGCGGCTCGCCGCTGGCGCGCAGGTGCGTGCAGTCGAGGCCGTCGAGCACGCCCCCGAGCAGCGAGAGGTTGGCTGAGCAGATCAGCTCGGTGTGATCTCGTGCGAGGGAGTCGAACGGGCAGTTCGCGAGGATGACGGCTCCGCCGTCGTCGCCGGATCCGGTGCGCGGCTCGTAGCCGTGGGCGGTCAGCACGGCCGTGACCCGGGCCGTCTCATCGTCGGCCGCGGCGGAGGTCTTCGGCGCGGATGCCGCTATCGAGCGCCCCTCGTCATGGGCGACCTCGGCGAGGGCGTCGCGAAGCGGCGTCCCCTCGCCGGCGCGTTCGATCGCTCCGGCCAGCACGTGCCCGACGAGGTCGTACCGGCGTTCGGGGAGCGAGATGCTGAGGGTGCCGCCGGCGCGCCGATACAGCTTCGACGGTCGGCCGGCGCCCGGCCCTGTGCGCCCGCTCAGACGCCGGAACTCGGTCTCGAGCAATCCGGCCTCGACGAGCTTGTCGAGGTGGAATCGCGCCATGTGCGCAGGGACGCCGATCGCGCTCGCGGCCGCTTCGCGGGTCACCGCGTCGGGCTGGCTCACGACGTGCTCGTACAGCGCCTGTCGCGTCTCATCGGCGAGGGAGCCGATGCTCGAGGCTCGTGCGGTGATGTCCATGACGCCTCTCTGAAGGAAGAGCTTCTTGCCTTAGAGGCAGTTTCGATTCTAATTTCGATACTGACCTCTTTTAGAAAGGGTGGCGTTCCTGCTGCTGCTGCGCACGGACGTCACCGTCAGGTCAGTCGGTCGCCAAGCCCCGACGCTGCATCCGCCGGATGAGTCCGACGAGGCCGCTGATCAGCACCAGCACGCCGACGCCGAGCAGCACGGTCGCGGTCATCGTTCCCGGACTCAGCGAGGCGAACCAGTCGGTGATCGCATTCTGGCGGGTGGTCGCGCTCAGCATCCAGATGCCGAACCAGGCGACCGCGGCGAAGCACACTCCCCAGATGATCGCCGCCCAGCGCGTGCGCGGCGCCGGGGACGAGAGCCGGGCGGATGCATCATCGAGGGCAGCCGTCGTCGGCTCGTCCATCGGGAGGGTCTCGTTCAGGTCGGACAGCGGAACGGTCGGCTCGGTGCTCACTGTGCTGCCTCCTCATCGGGGTGGGTCGCGTAGATGATGAAGATGGCGCCCGAGTCCTGCTCGATCGTCACGGGAACCGACTTCACGTCGCGTGGCGCGTCGGGGCCCGACCAATCAGGATCGAGGGAAGACGTGACCGACTCGCGATAGAGAGTGCGGCCGTCGCCGGCCGGCACCCCCTGGAACACACCCTGTTCGACGGTGGTCGTCTCGCCCCTCGCATTGAAGTCCGTCCGCTCCCACTGCACGGCGACGTCGCCGACCGTGGCGGTCAGCTGCAGCTCGACACCGGGGCTGACGTAGATGTCGGTGTACCCGACGCCCTTGTGCAGCACCACGGGGCGCGAGGTCACTCCGGGCATGTTCGCCAGCTGGATGCCGGTGCGGCCGAACGGCTGCCTGATCGAGCTGGGCTCGCCCGTGTTCGACAGCGTCTGGTCGCCGAGGCGCACGTCGCCGGCCGATGCGGCGCCCCCGGTCACGACTCCGGCGAGCAGCGTCACGGCGGCGGCGAACGCGAGGACGCCGCTGCGTCGTCGGGCGACACCGGCGACGATCATCCCGAACGCCAGCACCAGGGCGGCACTGAACAGCGCGACGGCCGCGGTCGTGGCATCCGGGGCGCTCGCCCAGAGCCAGACGACGGCGGCGGCGACCAGCGCGAACCCGAGCACGGTGCCCACGTACGCGGCGCTCACCCGCGGATTCGACGCGCGGCGGATGCGCCGGCGCTCCGCAGCCTCTGCAGAGAATGCGGCTGCGGCCGCCTGACGTTCGGCGCGCGCCTGTTCGCGCGCCGCGCGATCGGCATCCACCTGCTGCCGCCGCCACGCCTGCTCCTGCTGCTGCCAGTCGGCGTGCTGTGCGCGCCAGGTCTCGTAGTCGGCGCCCTCGCCGGGGTAGGGGGCGAGGGGGGACGCCGGCATCCGCCCGTCGGGTGCGGCATCCTCCCCTCGCGGGTCCGCTGCGGCGGCGATTCCCGAGTCGCCTGCCGGTGCGGAGGGTGCCGGGGCGGTGACATCGCCCGGCGTGCGGCGCGCGGCGCGCACGATGAGGACGAGCAGGATGCCGATCAGCACCAGCCCGATGATGAACAAGAAGGTGCCGAAGGGGCTCAGACCGTAGTCGAACGTCACATAGCCGTACGGGTTGAGCATCCGCTCGATGACGAACAGCCCGACCGGTGACGCGCTCGTGAGCAGCCCGAACACGACCCCCGCCAGAATTCCGAGCTGGGCCGGCTGGAACCGCCCGCGCAGCAGCTCCCGCAGGTGAATCCGCCCCTCGGCATCCGGAAGCAGGGCCCAGGCGAGTGCGTAGATCAGCACGAGCGGCAGCCCGCACAGGGTCGCGACGACCAGAACTCCGCGCACGATCAGCGGGTCGATCCGCAGGCGCGACGCGACGCCGGCGGCCACGCCGCCGATCCAGCCGTCCGAGCGCGCGACGCCGAGCCCGGCGACCCAGGCGTAGAAGCGGTCGGAGCGGCGGGGCGCCGGCGGGCGATCGAGCGTCGGCGGCGCGGTCGGAGATGTCATGCTCCGATCCTGTCGCGCGGCCTGCGCCGGTCGCCATGGGGTGAACCCCTGACTCGACCCTGATCCTGACCGCAGAGAAGGCGGATCCGGCCGCGGCGGTGGTTGGATGGCGGCATGTCGACTTCCGTTCCACTCGCGATACCGACGCGCTCGCGGGCGTCTGCACCCGCTCGCCCGGCGCTCGCCCGGGTGCGCGAGTGCCTCATCACCGGCACGGCCGAGGGCCTCGCGAGGCACCTCGGCACATCGCCGGCTCTGGTGCGGACGGTCTTCATCGTGTCGGCTCCGATGGCGGGATTCGGGATCCTGCTCTACATCTGGTGCTGGATGCTCACACCGTGGGAGCAGGGCGACGCACGTCCGTCACGACGGATGCCCGTGGCCTGGCTGCTGCTGGTCGGCGGCGGCGTGCTCTCGCTCATCGTTCTTCCGCAGCTGGGCACCGGGTATCGCTTCGGCGTGTGGCTGGGAGACCTCGGCGACACGACAGCAGACGTCTGGATCATCGCCGACGTGCTCACGCTGTTCATGGTGGTCGTGCCCGTCGTCGCCGCTGCGCTGTGGGCCGACCTCGTCGACCGCGACGATCCCCGCCGCGGGCCGCGTCACACGGCGGTGGTGCGCGTGATCGCCGTGGTGTGCGTCGTCATCCTGCTTCTCGCTCTGCTGCGGGCGTCGAACCCGTTCCTGCTGCTTGCTCCGTTCGCGGGTCTTTTGGCGATCTTCTCCTCCTCGCTCGCGCACCGCTGGCGCGAGCTCGCGGGGGAGCGCGTCAGGCGCATCCGCGAAGAGCAGCGCAGCGAGATGGCCGCCCATCTGCACGACTCGGTGCTGCAGACGCTCGCGCTGATCCAGAACCGCGCGGGCGCCTCGAGTGAAGCCGCCCGTCTCGCCCGCGCGCAGGAGCGTGAGCTGCGAGCCTGGCTGTACGACGGCGATGCCCCTGCCGACAGCGACCTCGCGACCGACCTGCGTGACTACGCCGGCGCTCTCGAACTCGACTATCCCGCGCGGATCGACGTCGTCTCGGCGGGGCTGTCCACCGAGCGGGCCAGTGGCGAACTCGCCGCCGCCGCGCGCGAGGCGATGCTCAATGCCGCTCGTCACGCCGGAGGCGAGGTGTCGGTGTACATCGAGGGCGCCGCGACCGGGGTGGACGTGTTCGTACGCGACCGCGGTGCCGGTTTCGACCTCGACGACGTGCCGAGCGACCGGCTCGGAGTGCGGCAGTCGATCGTCGGGCGCATGCGCCGCGCCGGTGGCACAGCCACCGTGCGCAGCGACGCGAACGGCACCGAGGTGCATCTGCGCATCGTCGGCACTGCTGCGCGGGCGGCGGAGGCGCGGCCGAACGAGGAGCGATCGCATGGGTGACAGCATCCGGGTGGTGATCGTCGACGACCACTCGATCTTCCGCTCCGGGCTGCGGGCCGACCTCGACGAGACGGTGCAGGTCGTCGGTGAGGCCGCAGATGTGGCATCCGCCATCGTGGTCATCTCCGAGACCCGACCCGATGTCGTTCTTCTCGACGTGCATCTGCCGGGCGGACCCTCGGCGAGCTCAGCAGCCCCGCACCCGGACTCGACGGGCGGAGAGGCGGTGATCCGCGGAGCCGCGCCCACCACGGCGCGGTTCCTCGCGCTGAGCGTGTCGGATGCCGCCGAGGATGTCGTGCGCGTGATCCGCGCCGGCGCCCGCGGGTACATCACGAAGGGGTCCTCGGGGATCGAGGTGTCGCGTGCTGTGCATGCCGTGGCAGGCGGAGACGCCGTCTTCTCGCCTCGGCTGGCCGGATTCGTGCTGGATGCCTTCGGCGCCGTCGCAGGTGAGACCGCGGCGGTGGAGGACGAGCTCGACCGGCTGTCGGGGCGTGAGCAGGAGGTGATGCGGCTGATCGCGCGCGGCTACGCGTACAAGGAGGTCGCGTCCGAGCTCTTCATCTCGATCAAGACCGTCGAGACGCACGTGTCATCGGTGCTGCGCAAGCTGCAGCTGTCGTCGCGGCACGAGCTGACGGTCTGGGCGACCGAGCGCCGCCTGCTCTGATCGGTCCGGCTGCACAGGAGAGCCCGCCGGTCGACACGACCAGGCGGGCTCTCGTGTGAGGGGCTCAGGCCGCCAGCCAGAGTCCCTTCCGGTCGGTGATGACCGTGAGACCAGGGGCGACGCTCTCGTCGTGCCCGATGCGGGTGCCCCGCGCGACCTGCGCTCCTGCGCCGATCTCGGTGCGCACCCCGATCCAGGCTCCGTCTCCGACCGCTGCTCCTGCGCCGATGTGCGCATGCGCGTCGATCCGAGCGTTCTCGCCGATCACGGCATCCGGTTCCACCCAGGCGCCGCGCGCGACCCGCGCGCCTGCGCCCACTCGTGCTCCCGGTTCGACATAGGCACCGGCCTCGATGAGAGCCTTCGGATGCACCTTCGCGCCATGCGCGACGAGTCCGCGTCCGTTGGCGTGCTTGCGGTATCGCAGCGTGGCGCCCTGGTCGTCCTCGATATCGATGTAGTTCTTGCCCACGTTTCCTCCCGTGTCCGGAGTCTTCCGGATATAGCTACAACCAGGAGGGGGCTTGATTCATTCCCCGTTCGTGATCAGCTCACCGCTGGCAGCGCGGACACCAGAACGTGAGGCGCTCCCGCGTCGGATCCGCGCCCAGCTCACCCCTGCGGATGGGCGTGCCGCAGCGTCGGCAGGAGCGCCCTGCCCGGCCGTACACCCAGTCGGTGAAGCCGCGACGTGCGTCGCCGGTGAACGTGCGGTCGCGCCGGTCGCGATTCGCCCTGATCGTGCGCACGCCGAGATCGAGCAGCGCTCGGACGTCGACCTCAGGCGTCGGCGTCTCGGGCCGGATGCCGCGCAGGAACAGGAGCTCCGCAGCGTACTCGTTGCCGAATCCGGCGACGTTGCGCTGATCGAGCAGCGCGACGTGGATGGGCCGGGTGTCGGCGCTCAGGCGCCGGATCGCCTCGTCGAGATCCCAGTCGTCGGAGAGCGGGTCGGGCCCGAGATGACCGATTAGCTGTTCCTCGTCGCGCGTCGGCACGAGCTTCACCTCGGCGATGTCGACGCCGACGGCTTCGTGCTCGGCGGTGCCGACGATCGCGCGCACCGTGAACGCCGGATGCCGCCACTTCTCGCCCGGTCGATACGTGAACCACGCTCCGTCCATGCGCAGATGGGAATGCAGGGTGAAATCGCCGATCCGCATCAGCAGGTGCTTGCCCCGTGGCACGACGCCGTGCACGGTCTCGCCGGTGAGGTCGGCGGTCGCGAGGCGTGGCACTCGCAGGTCGAAGCGCGTCACCTCCTGATCGCGCAGCGCCGAGTCGAGGCGCCGTGCTGTGCGGTAGATCGTGTCGCCCTCAGGCATGGGGGGTCACCGGAGTCGATCGACGGCCCAGCAGGTCGCGTGCGAGCACGGTGGCTCCCGCGACGGCTGTCGGCATGATGAACACGGCGCCGAGCGGAACCATGAAGCACAGCTGGGTGGCTGCGCCGAAGCCCAGCAGGCGCGCTCGGTGACCGGCGAACAGGCGGGATCGGTCGGCGCTCGGGATGTCTCTGGCGTTCAGTGCGCGGCCGGTGAGCTCTCGGGCGAGCAGGCGACCGGTGAGCAGCACGCTCGTGACGGCGGCGAGCGGCGCGCCGACGAGCGGGATGAAGCCGATCGCGAGGGCGAGCAGTGCGACGAGCGCTCCGAGAGCGATCAGCCGCACGCTCTCGCCGAGTGCGACGAGGAAGCCTCCATCGCCCTCGGGCACGTCGCCGCCGAGGTCGGTCTCGATGGCTCGCCAGATGCGCTGGTAGAACGGGTCGCCGATGAGCAGGGTGAGTGCCGTGAAGGTGACGCTCGCGAGGACCAGCACGGCGATCGCGACGACCACTCCGAGGGCGGTGCGCAGCGCATCCCGCCAGAACGGGTCCCACCCGTCGGCGAAGGGCGTGGCCCACGCCGTGAGCCCGCCGAGATTCAGCAGCAGGGGGATGATCGCCGCCGCGAGCAGGGCCAGTGCGATCAGTCCTGGCACGAGGCCGAGGGCCATCAGCGCCGGCCGCAGACGCCAGTAGCCGAGACCGCGCCCGAGGTAGCGGATGCCGGTGAAGAACTCGCTGACCATGTGTGAAGTCAATCAGACGCCGGGGACGGTGATCCTCGTCACGGCCGGAGAGATGGCCAAGGGTGCGATGAAGAACAGGCGATCGGCACCGACCTGAACGGCGACCAGGTGCGTGCGGGGCGGGCCTGGCCGGGTCAGGCGGCGGTGTCGTAGCGGGCTCGGCCGCCGAGGCGCGGTGTTCGTGTGTGATCGATGTGGGGTGGTGGGATGAACCACACTCGTCCCCTCGTGCCGGATCGCGGATCGGCGTTGTCGATGCGGATCTCCCAGCCGTTGTCGTGGATGCGGTGGTGGCAGGTGGAGCAGAGCAGGATTCCGTTGCTGAGATCGGTGGGCCCGGTGTCTCGTTGCCACCATCTGATGTGGTGCACCTCGGTCATGTTCGGTGGGAGTCCGCACATCGCGCACCCGCCGTCGCGATCGACGAGGGCGAGTTTCTGAGTTCTGGTGAACAATCGTCGTTCTCTGCCCCAGTCGAGGATCTCGCCGGCGGAGTCCAGTACGCAGGGGATCACTCCGCCCGAGGCCGCCATCCGCCGGATCGCGGTGACCGACACGGGCTGATCGACACCGTCGATCGTCCCGGCGCCGGTGCCGGCTTCGAGGTCTTCCAGGATCACCCGGACGATGACGGTGGCCCCTGCCACGGGCATCCGGCTGTCGCAGTCGAGCACATGGGTGCAGAAGAGGGTGAGGGCGTCGGCGCGCATCATGGTGACGGTGCGCTGATCGGCATCCACCGCACCGGCATCCACCCCGTCAGGGGCGTCTTTGCGGGCCTGGAACTGCGCGGACACGTAACCGTCTATCGCGGCTCTGATCGCCGCGCCTTCTTCCACAGGAGTCACCAGGTTCAGGTGCAGCATCCCGTCGCGTTCGAACATGCTCAGCGACCGACTTGCACGTCGTTCTTCTTCCCGCTGCTCGAGCTCGCCGACTTCGAGCAGCGCCTCGGCGCGCTTCACCAGCCGCCGCACGTCATCCAGCGACAGTCCCACCGCGCGGTCGACGAGCTTCCGCTCGAGATCCGCCACCAGGGTCTTGTCGGCGCCGATGCGGGCGCAGTCGAGGAACTCGACGATCAGGGCCGCCGCCGCCCCACCCAGAGCGCCGGAGGTCACGGCCGTCTGCACGGCGGGGTGCTTCGCAGGCGCTGACTCACCGAGAAGGTCACGGCGTGGGGCGATCGCCTCACCGACTCTCACCAGTCGTGCTGCGTCACCCGCGCTGGTCCCGGTGGTGGTGGCGATGAGCTGCACAGTGTTGCGGAATCCCTGCTGCTTGGCCAGAGAGTCGGCGCCCAGTTCGGGGCGGGATTCGTGGGCGATCGCCGCCGCGACCTCCGCCTGCAAGGCATCCAGCGCCCGCCGGGCAGACCCGATCGCGCGGGTGATCGACACGAGCTCGGATCGGCCGAGGTCAGCCGCAGAACCAGCATCCGCCCACACTCCGGCGAGAGCCGTGACGGCTTGTCGCAAAGGGTGGAGAGCGGGTGCTGACATACGAAAAAGTTTACGCCGCGATCACCGATATTCGTATTTTTCTACGAAATATGACCCCCGTTCGTGATGTATAGATTCGTGAATAAGAACGAACATGTGCATCGCGGAGGGCGGGCGCGACCGTCAGACGGCCTTGCGCAGGGCGTAGCCCCGCGGAGTGGCCACGAATCCCGCCTCCTGCAGCGCCAGGGCGAAAGGAGTGCCGTAGACGCCGTCGCCGTTGATCTTCTCGACCGTGAGCGTCTCGAGCCGCCGTGCTCGCGATGTCGCGACGAGGTCGGCGGCGGCGGCGCGCAGCACGTCGGGATCGTCGTCGAATGCGAGGACGGTGCGGCCTCCGCGCTCGAGATACAGCACGAGCGCGCCGTCCACGAGCACCACCAGGCCGCCCGCCTTGCGGCCCGGTCGGTGCGACACGCTCTCGAGACGCGGCCACGCGAGGGCGGCGCCATAGGGGTTGGCAGGGTCGGTCGCGGCCAGGGTGACGGTCTTGAGCGGAGGCGGATCCGAGAGGCCCGCGAAGGTGCGCAGCCGGTCGACGGTGGTCGATGCCGCGAACTGGGCTGCACCCAGCTTCTCGATGACGTACCCGCGCCGGCAGTGGCCTGCTTCCTCGAAGCCCGCGAGCACCCGGTACACCTGTGCGAAGCCGCCGGGCACGCCCTCGGCCTGAACGGCGCCGCGGGTGACGACGCCGTACCGGTCGAGCAGCAGTCCGGCGGTCACCGTGGCTCGGCGCGCGGCATCCGGATCGGTCTCGGGCAGCAACGCCCAGCGGCCGCCTGCTCCGGCGGCCGTCGGCTGTGCGGCCGGTCGCGCGAGCGAGATGCCGCGGTAGGTGCGTGTGCGCGGCGCGCGCCGCGCGGTCTTGTGCGCCTGGGACCCTCCGGAGACGAGCCCGCGGACCGGGGCGAAGGTGTCGTTGGTGATGTGACCCTGCCATGCCAGCGACCAGAGCGCCTCGACGACGGACTGCTGATTCTCAGCACCGGTCATCGCCTTGAGCGCGCCCGCGAACGATGCCCCGCTCAGCCGCAGCGCGTCGAGCACCTTCTCCTCCAGCGAACCGGCGGCAGGGGGCTCCTCGGGCACGGGCAGCGTGAAGGGTGCGAGATCGGCGGGATGCAGCGAGATCCAGCCGTCGCGGCCTGGCAGCGATCCATGACCGGCCCAGACGACCTCGCCGGCGGCGGTGAGCTCGTCGAGCAGGGCGGGGGAGTAGTCGCGCACGCGACCGGGAAGCACGAGCGACTCCCAGGCACTCGCGGGGACAGGCACGCCGGCGAACTGCTCGATCACGCTCAGCACGCCGTCGAGGCCCTCGGTCGGACGCGTGAGGTGCTGCCAATCGGGCAGGAAGCGGGCGTAGGCCTGTGGGCTGACCGGCTCCACGCTGCCGCGGATCGCCGCGAGCGAGCGCATGCGCAGGCGGCGCATGACCTCGACGTCGCACCACTCCTTCGAGCCGTCAGGCGCGGTCCCGCCGCCGGAGGAGGCGGGAAGGAAGAACCCGCTCGTCAGCCGGCCGGCCGACTCCAGCCGCTGCAGCGTGTGCCTGGCCACCGCAGCGCCGATGCCGAAGCGGGCCGCGACAGCGTCGGTGGTGAACGGACCGTGCGTGCGCGCGTGACGCGAGACGAGGTCGCCGAGCGGATCGGCGACCGGTTCGAGGAAGGTGACCGGGATGCCCGTTGGCAGCGCCACCCCGAGCGCATCGCGCAGGCGGCCGGCGTCCTCGATCACGGCGATACGGGACTGCCCGGCGATCGTCACCGGGATGGCGCGGCGGGCGGCGACGAGCTCGGCGAGGAAGGCGGCGGCGTCCTCGGTGCTGGCAGGCCGGGCCTCCGATCCCGCCTCCGCGGCGGCCGAGTCGGCGTCCACCGTGGCCCCCTCGAGCCGCAGGGCGACCTCTTCGGCGTCCAGCGGCCCGAGCATCCGGAGCAGATCGGCCACGCCTTCCACCCCCCGCACCCGGCGCTGCGGGTCGAGCCGCTGGGCTTCGCGCTCGAACTGGACGATCACGTCGGGATCGAGCAGCTCTCGCATCTCGACCGTGCCGAGCAGCTCGCCCAGCAGTGCCGGGTCGACCGACAGCGCTGCCGCCCTGCGCTCGGCGAGAGGCGAGTCGCCCTCGTACATGAACGCGCCCACATAGCCGAACAGCAGATCCCGGGCATAGGGCGAGGGCTGCGCGGGCTCGGTCTCGACCAGCCGTATGCGGCGCTCGGAGATGTCGGTGATCAGCCGGCGCAGCGAGGGCAGGTCGTACACGTCCTGCAGCACCTCGCGAAGCGTCTCGAGGATCACGGGGAAGGTCGGATGCCGTCGGGCGACCTCGAGCAGCTGCGCGGAGCGCTGTCGCTGCTGCCACAGCGGCGTGCGCTTGTTCGGGTTCATCCGCGGCATCAGCAGCGCACGTGCTGCGCACTCCCGGAACCGCGATGCGAAAAGCGCCGACCCGCCCACCTCGGTGGTGACGATCTGCTCGAGCTCATCGGCGTCGAAGACGAAGAGATCCGCGCCGGGCGGCTGCGCATCGGCATCCGGGATCCGCACGATGATCCCGTCGTCGCTCGCCACAGCCGATCCTTCGACGCCGAGGCGCTCGCGGACGCGTGCGTTGAGGGCCAGCGCCCATGGCGCGTGCACCTTCATGCCGTACGGGGAATGCAGGATGATCCGCCAGTCGCCGACCTCGTCGCGGCCGCGCTCGACGGTCAGCGTTCGGTCGGTGGGCAGGGTGCCCGTCGCCTCGCGCTGCTCGGTCAGGTACCCCATCAGGTTGTCTCGAGCACGTTCGTCGAGACCCGCGTCGATCAGACGCTGCTGCGCTTTCGCGGGCTGCGCCGTCGAGACCTCGCGCGAGAACCGGCCCAGCGCCTCGCCGAGCTCGAACGGGCGCCCGATTCCGTCGCCGTGCCAGAACGGCACCTTGCCGGGCTGCCCGTACGCGGGCAGCACGTTCACCCGGTCGTGTGTGATCTCGGCGATGCGCCAGCTGGTGGTGCCGAGGGTGAAGACGTCGCCGACGCGGGACTCGTAGACCATCTCCTCGTCGAGCTCGCCGACGCGGGCGCCCGAGGTCTCGCCGGCGACGAAGACACCGAACAGCCCGCGGTCGGGGATCGTGCCGCCGCTGGTGACGGCGATGCGCTGGGCCCCGGGGCGGCCGGTCAGAGTCCCGGCATCCCGATCCCACACCACTCGCGGGCGGAGCTCGGCGAACTCGTCCGACGGGTACTTGCCCGCCAGCAGATCGAGCGTCGCCTCGTAGGCAGAGCGGGGCAGGGTCTGGAACGGCGCGCTGCGTCGGACCGTCTCGAACCACTCCTCGACCGATATCGAGTCGAGGGCGCACGCGGCGACCGTCTGCTGGGCGAGGATGTCGAGCGGATTGCGCGGCACCGCGATCGCCTCGATCTGCCCCGCCAGCATCCGCTCGGTGACGATCGCGGTGTGCAGCACGTCGCCGCGGTGCTTGGGAAAGAGCGATGCCCGGCTGATCTCGCCGACCTGGTGCCCTGCGCGGCCGACGCGCTGCAGGCCGGATGCCGCCGATGGCGGAGCCTCGACCTGGATGACCATGTCGACGGCGCCCATGTCGATGCCGAGCTCGAGGCTGCTGGTCGCTACGACGCAGCGCAGCACGCCGGATTTCAGCTCGTCTTCGACGATCGACCGCTGCTCCTTCGAGACCGAGCCGTGGTGCGCTTTCGCGAGCACGGGCTCTACGCCGGCGGTCGCGCCGGCCTGCGCCGCCCCGGTCGCCCCTCCAGTCGTCGCATGCGCGCCGCCCGGAGCCTCTGCTCCCTGGGCCCGCGCGGCCGGCACAGCGGGATCGGGAACAGCCACCCCGATCCGCTCGGCATAGATCTCGTTGAGGCGCCCGGTCAGACGCTCGGCGAGGCGCCGGGAGTTCGCGAACACGATCGTCGAGCGGTTCCCTAGCACCGTGTCGACGATGGCCTCCTCGACGTGCGGCCACACCGATCCGGTGATCTCGGTGTACTCCGCCGGCTCATCGGCGGACGCTGTGGCGCCAGGCGGCGGGGGAGGGTTGCGCATGTCGTCGATCGGCACGACGACGCCGAGCTCGAAGGTCTTCACCGCACGCGGAGCGACGATGTCGACCGGCGCCGAGCCGCCCAGGAACCGCGCCACCTCGTCGATCGGGCGCACCGTCGCCGACAGGCCGATCCGCTGCGCCGGCTTCTCGGCACCTCTCGCCACGCGCAGTGCGTCGAGACGCTCGAGGCTCACAGCGAGGTGTGCTCCGCGCTTCGTCGCCGCGACCGCGTGCACCTCGTCGATGATCACCGTGTGCACGTTCTGCAGCGTCTCGCCGGCGCGGCTGGTGAGCATCAGGTACAGCGACTCGGGCGTGGTGATGAGGATGTCGGGCGGGTCAGTCACGAGCTTGCGGCGATCGCTCGATGTCGTGTCACCGGACCGCACGCCCACCGTGATCTCGGGGGCGGGCGCCCCGATACGCCGCGCCGACTGCCCGATGCCGATCAGGGGCGAGCGCAGGTTGCGCTCGACGTCGACGCCGAGGGCCTTGAGCGGGGAGATGTACAGCACGCGAGTGCGTGCGGTGCGCTCGTCGGCATCCGGACCGGGTTCTGCGCCCGCCGTCCGCTCACGGAACACGCTGTCGATCGCCCAGAGAAAGGCAGAGAGCGTCTTGCCCGACCCGGTCGGTGCGACCACCAGCGCGTTGCGCCCGGCCGAGATCGCGTCCCACGCGCCTGCCTGGGCGGGCGTGGGCGCATCGAAAGCCCCGCGGAACCAGTCCTGCGTCGCGGGGGTGAACCTCTGGAGCACGTCGCTCATCCCTCCATCATGCGCCAGGCCCCGGACACTGCTCGGGTGGCTTGCTCTCGACAACGTCGGAGGGGTAGAGACGCCTGAGGCGGCGCAGGTGTCAGCGGGTGAGCTGGAGAGCGGCGAGAACTGCGGCTACGACGCTCAGCAGTCCGTCGGGTACCGCTCGAAGCCGCTCACGCCGAGACAGATACGCGAGGCATGACGACGCCCCCGCCACGGCGAGCACGCACAGCGAGAGCCCGCCGAGGATCCGAGCCGTGCTCTGCGCAGCCGGGTCACCCGAAAGCGTGGAGAAATATGTCCATATCAGGGTGATCGCAACCGCACCGCCGAAAGTCCACCACGCGACAGACGCGATCTTGACGCTCAGCGTCTCGGACGGGGGCTCGGCAGCGGCGTCGAGCAGGCGACGAGCCCGGGCTATCGCCTCGTGCCCGGCAGGCAGTCGGCTGAGGCGCGCGAGCTGGCGATCGTCGGCTCCCACCCCCAGGCCCGTCAGCATCGCCTTGTACGCGCGCAGCTCGACGATCGTCGCGAGCCCATCGATCGCGATCGCGTAGCGACCGGCCTGATCGTTGTCTCCCGTTCGACGGTACCGGTCGACCAGCTCCCGGCGCGCCGCCTCGTCGTGGGGATCCGCAGACAGGCGTGCCTTGAGCGCGCCCACTTCCTGCGGGCTCAGCGGGAACGCCATGGGATTGCGCGACATGGCTCCATTCTGGAGCCGCGAGCTGCTCTCGACAACGTCAGAGGGGTAGGGGATGCTGGCGGCATGGCGCACACGACGAACTACACCAGCACCTTCATCGAGGTCAGCGAGGACTGTCCGGCCGAGTACGGCGTCGAGCCGCCGATCGCCGAGAACCTGTCGATCGCCGCACTGCACTACCGGCTGCTCAGCGAAGAGCCGTACACCCGCACCTCCGACGACGTGCTGTTCGAGACGCACGCCCTGCGCAAGGGCATCGACCCGAGCGACGTGGACGCCAGAGCCGAGTTCTTCTCGAAGGGGCAGGCGTGCCTGCGGGCATCGCCCCTGGGCAAGCGCTACGGCTGGGGCACGCACCACGACGAGCATGGCCGGGTCGCCCTCTTCCCGCGCGACTCCGCGGAGTACGCGGCGCTCGCCGCCGACCCCGCGATCGCGCACACGAGGGCCATGCGCTCGAGCCGGCGCCGCTGAGCCTCAGAACTCGTTCGGGACGATGATCCAGAGCAGCACGTAGGCCCAGATCGACAGGCCCGCGAAGAGCACTGCCAGCACCGTGACCACGCGCATGGTCGTCGGGCTGAGGTCGAACCGTCGCGCCACGGCCGAGCAGACGCCGGCGATCACGCGGTCTTGGCGGGGGCGGACGAGAGGTGTCATGCCTCCCATCCTGCCCACCAGAACCGCGCTGCGAAACCCTCACCCGATCTGCGCGAGGTAGCCTTCGGCGTCCAGCTCGAGGGTGAGATCCAGCCCCAGCCGCGCGAGGAACGCGTCGTCGTGACTGACGATCAGCACGGCACCGCGGTAGGCGCGCAGCGCCTCGACCAGCTGGTCGACCGTGTCGAGGTCGAGGTTGTTGGTCGGCTCGTCGAGCACCACCAGGTGCGGTGCCGGATCGGCGAGCAGCAGCTTCGCCAGCGCGACCCGGAACCGCTCGCCGCCCGAGAGCGCCCCGACGGGCCGATCCATGGCCGCCCCTCGAATCAGGAAGCGCGCCAGCCGGTTGCGCAGCTCCTTGTCGGGCACGTGCGGCGCGGCTGCGGCGATGTTCTGCACCACCGACGCGTGGTCGTCGAGCCCGTCGATCCTCTGCGACAGGTAGCCGATCCGGTCGGTGTGCGCTTGCGCGACCAGCTCAGGGTTCATCGGGAACCCGGACGCCGCGGCATCCGTCACCAGCCGGCGCAGCAGGGTCGTCTTGCCGACCCCGTTGCGGCCGATCAGCGCCACCCGCTCTGGGCCCTGCACGATCCACGTGCGCTCCCCGTCGCCGATCGTGGCGATGCGTCGCGAGGCGGACATGCCCGGATCCGGCAGCTCGATCTTCATGGTGTCGTCATCGCGCACCCGCCGTCCGGCGGCGTCGAGCGCCTGGTGGGCGGAGTCCTCCTTGCCGCGCACCTCGGTGCGCAGGCGGCCGGCCGAGACCTGTGCGGCCATCTTGCGGCCGTTGGCGATGATCTTCGGCACCCGCTTCTCGTCGAACGCCTTCCTCGCGACCTGCGCGCGGGTGGCGAGCTTCGCCTCTGCCTCGATCCGCTGCCGCTTCTCCTTCTTGTACGCCTGCGCGGCGTCGCGCTCGGCCTGACGCGCGGCGCCCTGCTCGGCATCCAGCCACGCCCGCCACTCCGAGTACGGACCGCCGAAGACGCTCAGCTCGCTGCCGTAGATCTCGGCGGTGTCGTCCATCAGCTCGAGAAGCGAGACGTCGTGGCTCACCACGATCAGCGCGCCCTTCCAGAGGCGCACCAACTCGGCGAGCCGAGCCCGGGCCTCGCGGTCGAGATTGTTGGTGGGCTCGTCGAGCAGGGTGATCGGCGCGCGCCGCAGGCGGATGCCGGCGACCGCCACGAGCACCGCCTCCCCGCCCGAGAGCTCGCCGACCGTGCGGTCGAGGAACGACGGGTCGAGTCCGGCTTCGGCGAGGGATGCCTGGGCGCGCGCCTCGATGTCCCAGTCATCGCCCACGGCGTCGAAGTGCATCGGATCGACATCGCCCGCGGTGATCGCGCGCACGGCGTCGAGCGGCGCCGCGATGCCGAGCAGTTCGGCGACGCGACGGTCGGTGTCGAGCGTGAGCCGCTGCGGCAGGTACGCGACCTGATCCGAGTGCAGCACCTGACCGGAGGCAGGGGCGAGCTCGCCGGCGATCAGGCGCAGCAGCGTCGATTTGCCGGCGCCGTTGCGGCCGACCAGGCCGGTGCGGCCCGACCCGAAGGAACCGGATACGGCGTCGAGCGCGACGGTGCCGTCAGGCCACGCGAAGGAGACCCGGTCGAGCGTGACGGCGGCAGTGGTGAAGGTGTTCGGTGATGACATGAGCGACTCCCGGAAGTGTGCGGGTGCGCGGATGCCGACGCGCGAGCTTCGGAAGAGACGTCGGAGACGACGTCGAAGGCTCGACTGCGGAGCAGGTCCTGCCGGAAGGCGGGTTCGTCGGATCAGCGCGTGGATGTTTACGCGGAGAGGCGACGAATCAGATCAATGGACTTCCAGACACGGCGGACAGGACTCTGCGACTTTACCGGCGAGCAGGCAGACGCGCAACCCGGGCGTGTCGCGTCAGGAGGCCTTCTTCTCGGCCGAGTCCTTCCACTGCGTCAGGAAGACGTGCACGTCGGCGAGCTCCTGCTCCGAGATCGAGTGCGTCAGACCCTGGTAGACGCGGCCCGACAGTGCGGCGTGCGCCGGCAGCCACTGCGCGGTGTGATCGATGAGCGGTACGGGGATGACGTCGTCGTGCGTGCCTCGTCCCCAGAACACGGGCGGACGCTGCTCCTGCAGCACCGCGTCGTGCGGCAGCTCCCCTGGCGCCGCGTAGCCGCTCAGCGCCACGACCGCGTCGACCCGCGAGGGATCGAGACGCAGCGCCTGCAGAGAGACCGCCGCGCCCTGTGAGAAACCCAGCAGCGCGACGGACGGCGCGTCGGCGGCCGCGCCCTCGAGCCACGCGAGCAGCGCCTCGGCCGCGAGGGTGATTCCCGCGGCATCCCGCGTGTTCAGCGAATCGATCGCGTACCACGACCGACCGGGCATCGGCCAGGGCGGGGTGAGCGGAGCCGCGACCGCGGCGACCGCGATCCCCTCCGGCAGGTAGGGGATCAGCCCGAACAGGTCGCGCTCGTCTGCGCCATAGCCGTGCAGCAGCACCAGCAGGGGCTTGCCCTCGCGCGGCTCGGGCGACCACAGGGTCACGGAGGAATCGATCGAGACGGTCACGCTGACATCCTGCCAGCACCGTCTGACGCTGGTAGAAAAGAGCCATGGCGGTGCGCACACCTGATCCCGGCCCCGAGCCCGACGACGACTTCGGCTTCGACGGCGCGCGCCCGGTCGACGCGAACCCGGGCTGGCTCACCGACATCGAACTCGAAGAGGCGCGCCGCCGCCTGCCGATGCTGTATGTGGAGGCCATCCCCGTCATCACGGACGGATCGGGCCAGGTCACCTCGATAGGCGTGCTGCTGCGCTCCACGCCACTGGGCGAGATCACCCGCACGATCGTGTCGGGCCGGGTGCGCTACGGCGAGACGATCCGCGACGCGCTGTTCCGTCATGTCGAGAACGATCTCGGGCCGATGGCGTTCCCGCTGCTTCCGGCCTCGCCTGCGCCGTTCGCGGTTGCCGAGTACTTCCCGATCCCCGGCGTCAGCGCGTTCCACGACGACCGTCAGCACGCCGTGTCCCTCGCGTTCGTCGTGCCGGTGACGGGCACCTGCGAGCCGCGCCAGGACGCGCTCGAGGTCACCTGGTTCTCGCCGGAGGAGGCGGCTTCCGACGCGCTCGCCGCAGACCTGGAGGGCGGCCGCGGCACCCTCATCCGCCAGGCCCTCGCCCACCTCGGCCTGCTGCGCTGAGATGGCCTGGACGCCCGAGGTCTGGAAGAGCACGGCCTTCGAGCACGAGCTGCGTGACTGGATCTCGCCGCACACCGGCGCGGTGCGAGCGCTGACGCGGGTCAAGGACCACCCCTGGTCGGGGGTGTGGCGGGTGGATGCCGAGCGCGGGTGCTTCTACGTGAAGCAGAACTGCCCGGGTCAGCAGCACGAGGCGCGCATCGCCTCGGTGCTGTCTCGGATCGCGCCCGACTTCATCGTCGAACCTGTGGCACTCGACGAGGAGCGCGATCTGCTGCTCACCCGTGATGCCGGCAGAACCTGGCGCGAGGCGCTCGCCGAGGGGGCCGCCGTCGGTTGGGAGCCCCTGCTGCACGACGCGATGCTGCTCGCACGCACCTCGGTGCCCGTGGTCGATGACATGCGCCTCACCGTGCTCGATCCCGCCGGCATCCGGGATCACCTCGTCAGGACGCGTGACGAGTGGCGGATCCCGGAGGAGTTCCGCGCGGCGGCGGATGCCGCGGTCGAGGTCGTCGGCGCCGCCGGCGACCAGGTCGCGGCTCTCGGGCTGCCGCTCGCGCTCGACCACAACGACCTGCACGACGCGAACGCCTTCGTCGGTGACCACGGGGCCCGCTTCTTCGACTTCGGCGACGCCGTGGCGTCCTCCCCGCTCGCCGTCCTGCGCATCCCGCTCGCGGTGTACGCGCGCTCGATCCATGCCTCCGAGAACGACCCGCGCGTGCTCGCGATCGCCGATGCGGCACTCGAGGTGTGGAGCGACCTCGCCCCGATGGCTGAGCTGCGCGCGGCTCTGCCCGCGGCGAACCGCCTCGCAGCCGTCGCCAGGGCCGAGTCGTGGCACCGCATCCTCGAGAGCGTGCCCGAGGAGTTCGTCGCGGAGGACTACCGCCGCGCCGACGCCGAGTGGCTCGCCGAATCCGCGCTCTGACCTGAGCGTCCTCGCCCCCGCTGAGCGTCCTCGCCCCCGCTGAGCGTCCTCGCCCCCGCTGAGCAACGTGAATCAGCAGGGGCGGCGTCGATGGGCAGGGGCGAAGACGGCGAGACCCGCCGTGGGACGAGTCGCGCGGATAGGCTCGGTCGGGTGACCGAACCCATCGCCTTCCCCGCCGCACCCGAAGCCTGGCTCGCGTTCGCGACCACCCGCGCCGACGAGCGCCTCGCACAGGTCGACGAGGCGGTGACCGCGCTCAAGGACGGCACCTCTCGCAGCGCTCTCGAGATCCTGCAGCTCTGGAACGACCTGCAGATCGCACTGCGCAGCGCCCACAGCGAGGCCGAGGTGCTCGCCGAGGTGCACCCCGAGCGGGCAGTCCGCGAGGGGGCCGAGTCTCGCACTGCCGCGACGCAGGCGAAGGACGCCGAGCTGATGACGGATGCCGAGCTCGCGGCGGTCTTCGCCGCCGCTGACGCGACCGGCCTCGACGCCGACGCCGCGCGGCTCATCAAGAGGATCCGCCGCGACTTCCGTCGTGGCGGCGCGGATCGGGATGCCGAGACCCGCGAGCGCGTGCGAGAGCTCGCAGCCCGCGAGACCGAGCTCGGCGTCGCGTTCGCCCGCAGCATCCGCGAGGGCCGCCGCGAGATCCGCGTCGCACCTGATGATCTGGCCGGCCTTCCGGCGGACTTCCTCGCCGACCGTCCTGTGGGAGACGACGGGCTCGTCGCCGTCTCGACCGACAACCTCGACGTCATGGCCGTGATGACGTATGCGCACGACCGCGGCACCCGCACGGCGCTGCGCATCGCGCGCAGCGAGCTGGCCTGGCCCGAGAACGATCCCGTGCTCGCAGAGCTGCTGCACGTGCGTCAGCAGCATGCCGAGCTGCTCGGGTACGCCAGCTGGGCGGACTACGAGACCGAGGATCGCATGGCAGGGTCGTCGGCCCGCGTCGCGTCGTTCCTCGCCGAGGTCGACGAGGCCACTCGCGCCGCGGCGGACGCCGAGTACGACCTGCTGCTCGCGCGCCTGCGCGAGGACGTCCCCGACGCGACGGAGGTGACGAACGCCGATCTGCACTACCTGCTCGCACGCCTGCACGAGGAGCGCTTCGCGGTCGACGCGCAGGAGGTGCGTCGCCACCTGCACGTCGAGCGCGTGCTCGGCGGGCTGCTGTCGACCACCGGCCGGCTGTTCGACATCGAGTACGTGCCGGTCGTCGTGCCGACGTGGCACGAGGATGTCCGCTCGTACGACGTCGTGCGGGCGGGGACGCGGATCGGCCGCATCCACCTCGATCTGCACCCGCGCGAGGGCAAGTTCAACCACGCCGCCTGCTTCCCCCTCGCTCCGGGCGTCCGAGGGCGCGTGCTGCCCGAGGCGGCGCTGGTGTGCAACTTCCCGCGGGGGCTCATGGAGCACCGCGAGGTGCAGACGTTCTTCCACGAGTTCGGGCATCTCGTGCACGACATCCTCGGCGGCGACCAGGAGTGGGCGCCCCTCTCGGGAGTCGCCACCGAGTGGGACTTCGTCGAGGCCCCCAGTCAGATGCTCGAGGAGTGGGTGTGGGATGCCGAGGTGCTCGCCCCCTTCGCCACCGACGAGTCCGGGGTTCCGATCCCGGCCGACCTCGTCGAGCGGATGCGGGAGGCGGAGGCGTTCGGCCGCGCGCTGCTCACGCGGACCCAGCTCGGGCACGCCCGCGTCTCGTACCACCTGCACATGGACCGCCCGGCCGACCTCGCCGCGGCGACCGACCACTGGTACCGGACGTCGACGCCCGTGCGCACCCTGCCGGGCACGCACTCCTACGCGTCGTTCGGGCATCTCACCGGCTACGGGTCCTGCTACTACACGTATCAGTGGAGCCTCGTGATCGCGCGTGACCTGCTCACCGGCTTCGCCGGCCTGCTCGACGAGGAGTCGGCGTCGCGCTACCGCCGCGAGATCCTCGAGCCCGGCGGGCGCCGCGATGCCGCGGACCTGGTCGAGGCGTTCCTCGGACGCCCCTTCACGGTCGACGCGTACCGGGAGTGGATGGGGTCGCCCGGCGCCTGAGCTCAGCCCGCGGTGCCGGGCCCCCGGCGCACGGCGCACGCCCACACCCGGCGCGCCGCGCGCACACCCGGCATCCTCGCCCCCTCCTGACTACCTCGCCCCTGCTCATCCACGTGGATGAGCAGGGGCGAGGTAGTCCAGCAGGGGCGGGGATGCCCAGATGCCGGAGATGCCGGAGATGCCGGAGATGCCGGCGGCGTCGGCGGCGTCGGTGGCGTCAGGCTGTCGTCAGGCGGGAGAGCTCGGCGACGAAGGCGTCGACGTCGGACTCCTGGGTGTCGAACGAGCACATCCAGCGGACCTCGTTGCGCGAGGCATCCCAGTCGTAGAACCGGAACTTCTCGCGGAGGCTGTCGGCGACCCCGTCGGGCAGCGTCGCGAACACGCCGTTCGCCTGGGTGGCCTGCGTGAAGCCGACGCCCCGGATGCTGCCGTCGGCGATGCCCTGCTCGACCTCGGCGCGCAGGCGCTGCGCCATGGCGTTCGAGTGCCGTGCATTGCGCAGCCACAGGTCGCCCTCGAGCAGGGCGATCAGCTGTGCCGACACGAAGCGCATCTTCGACGCCAGCTGCATGTTGAACTTCCGGCTGAACGGCAGCCCGTCAGCGGCATCCGGATTCAGCACGACGATCGCCTCGCCGAGCATGGCCCCGTTCTTGGTGCCGCCGAAGCTGAGCACATCCACTCCGGCGTCGGTCGTGAAGGCGCGCAGCGGCGCATCGAGGGCGGCGGCGGCGTTCGAGAGGCGGGCGCCGTCGAGGTGCAGCTTCATCCCGCGCTCGTGCGCGTGGTTGGCGAGGGCCCTGATCTCGTCGATGGTGTACAGGGTGCCGAGCTCGGTCGACTGGGTGATCGAGACAGCCAGCGGCTGCGCGCGGTGCTCGTCGCCCCAGCCCCAGGCCTCGCGGTCGACGAGCTCGGGGGTGAGCTTGCCGTCGTCGGTCGGCACGGTGAGCAGCTTGAAGCCGCCGATCCGCTCGGGCGCGCCGCCCTCGTCGACGTTGATGTGCGCGGTGGATGCCGAGATGACCGCGCCCCAGCGGGGGAGCATCGCCTGCAGACCGGTCACGTTCGCCCCGGTGCCGTTGAAGACGGGGAACGCCTGGGCGCTCTCGCCGAAATGCGACCGGAAGACCTCCTGCAGCCGCTCGGTGTACTGGTCCTCGCCATAGGCGACCTGGTGGCCGTCGTTCGCGGCCGCGATGGCGGCAAGCACCTCGGGGTGGATGCCGGAGTAGTTGTCGGATGCGAAGCCGCGCACGGCGGTGTCATGCAGAGTGCTCACCGTCCGAGTTTACGGGTCGGCCGGTGCGCGGATCCGCGACGAGGCCTGTCGGATGTCGGCGCCCGAGATTACCCTCGAATCCGTGACCGCATCAGCGAAGACCAGGGCTTTCACGAACGTGCTCGTGAACACGCTGATCGCCAACGTGACGACCAGCTTCCTGTGGTTCGCGCTGACGTTCTGGGTGTACATCGAGACTCAGTCGGTGCTGGCCACCGGGGTGATCGGCGGTGCGTACATGCTGCTCATCGCGTTCTTCTCGATGGTGTTCGGCACGATCGTCGACCGCTACCGCAAGCACACCGTGATGGTGATCTCGAGCGTGGTGTCCGCCGTCGCCTTCGGCGCGGCGGGGCTGCTCTACCTGTGGCAGCCCGAATCGGCTCTGCTCGACATCGGCGGGCCGTGGTTCTGGGCCTTCGCCGTGATCATCCTCGTCGGCGGCGTGATCGAGCAGCTGCGCAGCATCGCCCTGTCGACGACGGTCACGCTGCTGATCCCCGAAGAGAAGCACGCGAATGCGAACGGCCTGGTCGGCACGGTGCAGGGCATCGCCTTCCTCGTGACCAGCGTGTTCTCGGGCCTGTCGATCGGGTTCCTCGGCATGGGATGGACGCTGATCATCGCGATCGTCGCCATGGGGCTGACCTTCGCGCACCTGCTGTTCATTCGCATCCCCGAGAAGGCGCCCCAGCGCGACCCCGATGCACCGAGCGCGCTCGACTTCCATGGCAGCGTGAAGGCGATCCGCGAGGCGCCCGGCCTGTTCGCCCTGATCGTGTTCTCGACGTTCAACAACCTCATCGGCGGCGTGTACATGGCGCTGATGGACCCCTATGGACTCACCCTCTTCTCACCGCAGATGTGGGGCATCGTGCTCGCATTCGCGTCGACGGGCTTCCTCATCGGCGGTGCGCTGGTCGCGAAGTTCGGGCTGGGGAAGCGCCCTGTGCGCACCATGCTTCTGGTGGTGATCGGCATGGGCATCCTCGGAGCGGTCTTCATGCTGCGCGAGTGGTGGCCGCTGTTCGCGGTCGGCATGTGGCTGTACATGATGATGGTGCCGCCCGTCGAGGCGGCCGAGCAGACCGTCATCCAGAAGGTCGTGCCCTACGCCAGGCAAGGTCGGGTCTTCGGCATGGCACAGGCGATGGAGGCGGCCGCAGCGCCGGTGACCGCGTTCCTCATCGCACCGATAGCCGAGTTCCTGATCATCCCGTACATGCGCGACGATGCGGGGCGCGCGCAGTGGGGATGGCTGCTGGGCGACGGCGAGGCCCGCGGCATCGCGCTGATCTGCCTGTTCGCCGGCCTCATCATGGTGGTGGCGGCCGGTCTCGCATTCTTCACGCGCTCGTATCATCTGCTCACCGAGCTGTACGCACGGGCACCCGGGCCCGACGAGGCCGATACGTCCATGGCCGGTACCGCCGAGGGCGAGTCGGCGCCGCCGATCGATCTCGCACTCGACCCGGTCGCCGCGCGCGGCGGCCAGGCAGGCGCGCATCACTCCGAGAGGGCGGCGGACGACACTTCGCACACGCCCGAGACCGACGAGCCGCACCGGTGACATCGGCTGCCGATCGTTCCGCGCGTCGGCGCGTGGTGATGCGTCCGAGCTCTGACCCGCTCAGTCGAGGGTGATCACCGAGTCGTTCAGCGCCACGGCATCCCGGTCCCAGAGTGCGACCACCGCGCGCGACAGCGCGTCGGCCTGCAGTCCGCCCTGGGCGCGGAAGACGACGGATGCCGCGCGCAGCTCGTCACCGGCATCCCGAGCGGCCTTGGCGTACCCCTGCGCCACAGCCCGGGCCCACGCCTCGCTCGCCGCCTTCATGGCCGCGTAGTTCGCGCCTCCGGCCAGTGGATGCGTCACGACCGTCGACGACACGATCGCGAAGCGGCCGGCATCCGATGCCCTGATCCTCGTGTCGAAGGCGCGGCTTGTCGCGCGCACGGCCTGCAGAGCGGGCAGCAGCGCGGCGAAGTCCTCGTCGCTCTGTCCGGCGAGACCGCCGCCGCCGCGCCAGCCGCCGACGAGCGGGATGACCGCGTCGACGGCACCGAGCCTCTCGGCGAGGGACGCCATCTCGTCATACGAGGTGGCGTCGGCGACCTCGGTCTGCGCCCCGGCATCCCGAAGCGGCACGAGCCGCTCCTCCGAGCGGCCGGTGACGATCACCCGTGCGCCGGAGTCGATCAGCGCGACGGCCGCGGCCAGGCCCGCCTCGCTGGTGGCGCCGGCGAGGACGACGGTGCGGTCGGCGGTCATGGGTGCTCCTTCTCGTGCACGGATGTCGGCGGAATGCACGGATGTCGGCGGATCATGCCGTTCTGCGCCGACATGCGTGTTCGCCGCCGACATCCGTGCGGGAGAGGTGGGTTCCGACCGGGTCGGCGATCAGTCGTCGGTGCCGCGGATGCCGACGGTCGACTCGATGACGGGCTTCATCTTCTTGTCGAGGGTCTCGAAGAACATCGACAGCGGGAACTCGTCGTCCATCACGGCGTCGGTGTAGCCCTTGGGTGCACCGGCGAGGATCTCGTCCGAGAGGCCGCGCGCCCACTGCGAGGCCGGGTGCGGGGTGAGCGTGCCCCGGACCAGCTCGTAGGCGGCGAGCCAGTGAGCGGTCTTCGGGCGGTCGATCGAGTGCCAGTACAGGTCGTCGATCGCGTCGCCGAGGGCGACGACGGCGTCGGGCACGTTGTCCCAGTCGAAGGCGAGGGCGGTGTCGGTCCAGTGCAGCACGCCGCGCTGGTGCAGCCACGCGAACAGCAGCTGGCCGCCGACGGCGTCGTAGTTGCGCGTGCGGGTGCCGGTGATCGCGAAGCGGAAGATGCGGTCGAAGATCACCGCGTACTGCACGAGGTGCGCATAGTCGTGCATCTCCTGTTCGGTCTCGGTGAGGGTCTCGCCCGCGGCGACGCGGGCGTCGAACGCGCGCTCGATCTTCACCGACTCGCGGAACGCCGTCATGTCGCAGCGCATCTCCTCGAGCGAGTAGAGGAAGAACGGCATGCGCTGCTTGATCATGAACGGGTCGAACGGCAGGTCGCCGCGCATGTGGGTGCGGTCGTGGATGATGTCCCACATCACGAACGTCTTCTCGGTCATCTGCTGGTCATCGAGCATCGCCGCAGCTCGCTCGGGCAGATCGAGATTGGTGATCTCGGATGCCGCGCGCACGACCCGGCGGTAGCGGGCCGCCTCGCGGTCCTGGAAGATCGCGCCCCAGGTGAACGACGGGATCTCGCGCATCGCGACGGTCTCGGGGAACAGCACGGCCGAGTTCGTGTCGTAGCCGGGGGTGAAGTCGACCAGGCGCAGCGAGACGAACAGCTTGTTGCCGTAGTCGCCCGCCTCGAGGTCTGCGATGAACTCCGGCCAGATGGTCTCGACGATGAGCGCCTCGACGAGGCGGTCGCTCGAGCCGTTCTGCGTGTACATCGGGAAGACGACGAGGTGACGGATGCCGTCGATGCGGTGCTGCTGGGGCTGGAAGGCGACCAGCGAGTCGAGGAAGTCGGGCACGCCGAAGCCCTCGTCGGCCCAGCGCTGGAAGTCGACGACGAGAGCGTCGAGGTAGGCGGCGTCGTGCGGGAAGGCGGGGGTGAGAGCCCGGATGCCCGCGATGATCGCCGCGACGTGACCGGCTGCGGCCTCGCGGTCGTCGGCGTCGGGGATCGAGCCGTCCTTGATCTGCGTCGGGCGGATCGCGATCGCGGCGTCCTTGAGGAGCTTCCAGGCGTCGCTGTGCTCGGCGACGGAGGCGTCTTCCACGACCTCAGGCTCGCCGATGATGCTGTGGGTGGCGCTGGTGATGGTGGACATCGAACCCTCCGATCGTGGGACAGGCCGGAAAATTTCCGGCATTGCGTATGTTTCACGACTATTATTCCATCTATGGATGACTCTGTCGACCACACGATCCTCGCCGCCGTATCACGTGACGGGCGCGCCACCCTCGCACAGCTGTCCGAGGCAGTCGGCCTGTCGACGTCGGCCGTGCAGTCGAGGCTCAAGCGACTCGAGGCTCGCGGTGTGATCTCGGGCTATCAGGCTGTGCTCGACCCCGAGCAGGTGGGTGCACCTCTCTCGGCCTTCATCGAGATCACACCGCTCGATCCCGCTCAGCCCGACAACGCCCCCGAACTTCTCGAGCACCTCACGGCGATCGAGGCATGCCACTCGATCGCCGGCGACGCGGCCTACATGCTGTTCGTACGGGTGGCGTCGCCGCGGGCCCTCGAACAGCTCGTGCGCGACATCCGGATCGCTGCCAATGTGCGAACACGCACGACCGTCGTGCTGCAGACCTTCTACGAGCACCGACCGATAGTCACCGCGGTCTGACCGCGGGCTCGCGGCCGCGGCAGGCCGTGCCCCGGCAAGTAGGATTCCTGGCGTGGCAGGTTCCTCCAAGAAGACGAAGAAGCGCGCCCCGCAGCGGCGTCGCCCCGGCGGCAATCCGGCCAGGCGGCCGGTGCTCGCCCTCGAGCCGGTGACCGCGAAGGACTGGATCGGCGCGGCGCGCCTGCGCACGCTTCCACTCGCGGTCGCTCCGGTCGTGCTGGGCACGGGCGCCGCGCAGGTGGTCGATCACCTCTTCCACTGGGTGATCGCACTCGCCTGCCTCGCTGTCGCCGTGCTGCTGCAGATCGGCGTGAACTTCGCGAACGACTACAGCGACGGCATCCGGGGCACCGACGCCGATCGGGTCGGCCCCGCCCGCTTGACGGCATCGGGTCGAGTTCCCGCGAAGCGCGTGCTCGCGGTCGCGCTCGTCTTCTTCGCGCTGGCCGCGGTGGCGGGTCTCGCGATCGTCGTCCGATCGCAGCAGTGGTGGATGCTTGCCGTCGGGGCCCTGTGCATCGTCGCCGCCTGGTTCTACACGGGAGGCAAGCGTCCGTACGGCTACAACGCGATGGGCGAGCTGTTCGTGTTCGTCTTCTTCGGGCTCGTCGCGACGCTCGGCACCACCTGGGTGCAGGTGCAGTACCTGCCGACCGTGGCGTGGATCGTGGCAGTCGCGGCGGGCCTGTTCGCCTGCGCCGTGCTGCTCGCCAACAACCTGCGCGACATCGATCAGGATCGCGCCGCCGGAAAGCGCACCCTCACCGTGCTCATCGGCAGGCGTGCGACGCAGGTGCTGTTCACGCTCTTCGTGCTGATCCCGTTCGGCCTCGCCGCATGGATCGCGCTGCTGTACCCGATCGCATGGATGGCGATGCTGGCCCTGCTGTCAGGGCTGGTGGCGATCGTCATCGTCTGGTCGTACCGTCAGCCGCGCGAGCTGGTCGCCGCGCTGGGCCTCACGTCGCTGACGGCGCTCGCCTATGCGGGTCTCGTGTACTGGGCGCTCGTCGGCTGAGGCCGGCGGCGTCAGAGGGTGGCGCCGACCAGAGCCTCGCCCAGTGGCGTGCGCAGGTGCATCATCCGGTTGCCCTCGCGGCTGCTGGCGATGAGCCCGGCATCGCGCAGCACGGTGAGGTGGTGGGAGGCGGTGGATGCCGCGATGCCGGCGTCGCCGGCGATCTGCGACGTCGTGCGTGCGATGTGCGCCTGCAGCAGGATGCCCGCGCGCACCGGCCCGAGCAGCGCACCG
Source organism: Microbacterium esteraromaticum (assembly GCF_014084045.1). Lineage (NCBI taxonomy): Bacteria > Bacillati > Actinomycetota > Actinomycetes > Micrococcales > Microbacteriaceae > Microbacterium > Microbacterium esteraromaticum. The sequence continues at coordinate 513,797 of NZ_CP043732.1, read as the reverse complement.
AGCGCGCCGGCCAGATCCGCGGCATCCCGTGCCCACCCCGCCGTGACGCCGCGCGCGGGGTAGAAGAGCGTCGGCTGCGCGGGTGGCTCGGTGATCACCATGCACCCCCATGACGACATCACCGAGGGGACGAGCACGAGCCCGCCGCCGCGGCAGTCGACGTCCTCGCTGTGACGGCGCAGCTTCACCCGAACCGCGCCGTCGCTCCACCGCACGGTGTGGTGCAGGTCGCCGGCCATCGCCGCGATCCCTCCGGTGGTGATGGTGCGGGCACGCACGGCGATGTCGGCGCGCAGCAGCCGCTCGAGCTGCGGCCAGGCCGGCGCGAGCACCGCATCCCACACCTGCTCCCACGCGTCCGCGATCAGCTCTCGTGCGCGCTCGGGGTCTGAGCGCATGCGCGTCAGCGTGGCCTGGCGCTCGCCGGAGGAGCGCAGGACCATCTTCCCCAGATCGACCCGGATGCCGGGGAGGGCGGCCTCGCGCAGCGCGGCGAGCTCGTCCGCCGGGGTCAGGTCCCACCGCGGATCCGTCGTGAGGAAGTCGGGCAGGTAGCCGTCGGTGCCGATGATCTGGGTCAGCAGGGCGAAGGGCTCTCGCGGCAGGCGCTCACGCACGCGTCGAAGCCAGCCCCACTGCAGCGGGTGCTGAGCCGGCCGAAGCAGGACGCGCACCGCGTGCGCGAGCTCGTGTCCAGGGGAGACGCCGAATCGCACGGCCTGGATGTCGCCGGGGCTGAGCTGGAAGTCCACGCGGTGGTCCGGATGCTCCATGCCCTCCGGCGGGGCACCGGCGGGGCGCATGTTTCGATCCACATCGAAACTCTATGGGTGCCGGCCGGGCGGCGGAAGAGTGGCTCGCACACCACAGGAGGCATCATGATCGACACACTCGCCGAGCCGACGCTGGTCGGCGCAGCGCAGATCGGGATCGGCAGCGGACTCACCCGCCGATTCGAGGGCGCCGAGCACGGCGCGGGCATCTCGTACTTCTTCGTCGATAACCAGCCAGGCCAGGGGGCGCGCCTGCACTGGCATCCCTATCCTGAGACCTGGGTGGTGCTCGAAGGCGAGGCGACGTTCGTCGTCGGAGACCGGCGCATCGTCGCCACCGCCGGAGACACCGTCACCGGGCCGGCATTCGTGCCGCACAAGTTCACCAACACCGGCGGCGGACGGATGCGCCTCATCGGCATCCACTCCTCCGCCGTCATCATCCAGACAGACGCGGAGTGAGGACCGGCATGTCGTTCCAGGCATACCTCGACAACATCGAGACCAAGACGGGGCTCACGCCCCGGCAGTTCATCGACCTGGCATCCGAGAGGGGCTTCGGCGCGGGCACCAAGGCCACGCCGATCCTCGAATGGCTCAAGGCCGACTACGACCTGTCGCGCGGGTACGGCATGGCGCTCGTGCACGTGATCACCAAGGGGCCGCGGATAAGCGCGAAGCACGTCGGCAGCGACGGTGCGCACGCCGACCCGTCTGACGAGCTCTGGCTCGACGGCAAGGCCAGCAACCCGGCATCCGCCGGCTGAGAGGACAACCCATGACCGTGAAGATCGACCTCAACGTCTCGCTCGACGGCTTCGCGACGACGACCGACCAGACGCCGGAGAACCCGATGGGCGAGGACTGGTCACGTCTCGTCGCCGCTTACGTCGCCACCCGCACGATGCGGCAGCGGGTGCTCGGCGACACCTCGGGTGCCGGCACCACCGGGATCGACGAGAAGTACGCGAGCGCGTACTTCGAGGGAACGGGCGCAGAGATCATGGGCGCAGGCATGTTCGGCCTGCACCTGTTCGGCGACGACCCCGGCTGGCGTGGATGGTGGGGTGAGGAGCCACCGTTCGAAGTGCCGGTGTTCGTGCTCACCCACACGCCGCGAGCGTCGATCGAGTTCGACAACGGCACGGCGTTCCATTTCATCGACGCATCACCGCACGATGCCCTGGCGCAGGCGCGTGAGGCGGCAGGCGATGCCGATGTGCGCATCGGCGGCGGCGTCGACGTGGTTAGGCAGTTCGTGAAGGCGGGCCTGGTCGACCGCCTGCACCTCGCGGTCGCGCCGATCGTGCTGGGGCGGGGCGAGCGCATCTGGGACGACCTGCGCGGTCTCGAGAACGACTACGAGATCGTCAGCGAGGTCGCCGAGAGCGGGGTCACGCATGTCGTCTTCCGCCGCTGAACGGCGTCGGGGCCGGGGTCACTCGCCTGAGACGGTGTCCTCGGCGTCCTCGTCGGTCGTGTCCCTGGCCCTGGTGCGCTTCGCGTAGATCTCGCGCGAGGCCTGCGACAGCGGCGCGCGCAGGAACAGCAGCGAGATGCTCATGCCGATGAGTGCGGCGAAGAGCGCGGCGAGCCACCAGTACTCGCGGAAGACAGGGAAGAGCCAGAGGATCCCCAGCGGAACGGCGAACGCCAGCAGCCGCAGCACGGTGTAGACGAGGAGGGGTGGCAGCTTCACCCCGACAGTCTACGAACGGGGCTTAGGCGCCCGCTGTGCGCCGTCGGGGGCACAGCCGCAGCATCATCCGGCGACTTACACTGGAGATATGGTTCGGGTGCTGATCGTCGGCGGATTTCTTGCTGTCATCTTCTGGGTGTTCAGCATCGTCGACGTGGCCGTGCAGCCGGCAGGCAGGCACCGCGGGGTCTCGAAGAGCGCGTGGGTGCTGATCGTCGTGCTGCTGCCGGTCATCGGGGGCATCCTGTGGTTCTGGATCGGCCGCCGTCGACGCGGCGAGAAGATGACCGACTTCGTGACGGGGCCCGACGACGACCCGGAGGCGCTGCGGCGGATGAGCACAGCCGAACAGGACGCACGGATCCGGCAGCTGGAAGAAGAGCTGGCGCGTCTGGACGACGAGACCGACGGCACGGATCCGCGCTCGTGACCGCCTCGCCTGCGAGCGACGCGGCAGCAGCACTGCTCGCAGACCTCATCGGGCACGGCGTGCGCGACCTGGTGCTCTCGCCCGGCTCGCGGTCTCAGGCCCTCGCGCTCGCCGCGATCTCGCTGGCCCGCAACGGCGCCCTCCGGGTGCACGTGCGCATCGACGAGCGCGTCGCCGCGTTCACCGCGCTGGGACTCGCGCGCGAGAGCGGTGCTCCGGTCGCCGTGGTGTGCACGTCGGGCACGGCCGCAGGCAATCTGCTCCCCGCGACGATGGAGGCGTTCCACGCCGGTGTCCCCCTTCTGCTGCTGACCGCCGACCGACCGCCCGAGCTGCGCGGTGTGGGAGCCAACCAGGCGACCGTCCAGCCCGGCATCTTCGGACCGTTCGTGCGGCTGCACATCGACGCCGAGGTGCCCGGTGCGTCGGAGTTCTCGGACGAGACGGATGCCGGTCGGCGCGTCACCGACGGACACGCCGACGGCGGCCCGGATGATCCGACCGTTCCGACCGGGGGCACGGCGTGGTCGGGACTCGCCGCGCGAGCAGTGCGCGCCGCTCTCGGCCTCGAGGGTGACGGACTCGCGGGAGTGGCGGGGCCCGTGCACCTGAACCTGCCCAGCCGCGAGCCGCTCTCGGCCGCCGCCGATGTCACGGCGACGCCGGGGGAGGCGCCCGTCGCGTCTCGGGTGGATCCCGTCGTGCTGTCGCGGGGGCCCCGTACGGTCGTCATCGCCGGGGCGGATGCCGGGCCGGATGCCGAGGAGCTGTCGCACGCCGGAGGCTGGCCGCTCATCGCTGAGATCGTCAGCGGGGCGCGCTTCGGTCGCCTCCTCGTCCACGGCTACCGGGAGCTCCTGCGCGATGAGACGCTCGGCGGGCGTGTCGAGCGCGCCGTGGTCTTCGGTCATCCGACTCTCAGCCGCGAGGTCGCCGCGCTGCTCGCTCGCACGGAGGTCGACGTGATCGCCGTGAGCCGCGGCGGTGAGGCGATCAACCTCAACGGCCGCACGCGGGCGGTCGCCGCGACTGCCGTGGAGCCCGGCGCGGCGGATCGCGCATGGCTGGGCGCATGGATGTCGGCGTCGCAGCGCCGCGTGGTGGACCTCAGCGCGCCCGCCCCCGATCAGAAGGGCCTGTACTCCGACGACAGCGCTGAGCGCCTCGACGCCGTGCGCGCCGAGCTGGATGCCGTGCGCATGCGGGTGGACAGGCGGATTCTGGTGGATGCCGTGTGGCGGGCCACCTGGCCCCACGACCGGCTCGTGTTCGGTTCGTCCCGGCTGGTGCGGGTGGCCGACCAGGTGCTCGGCGGCAAGAAGGTTCCCGTGCATGCGAACCGGGGGCTCGCCGGCATCGACGGAACGGTGGCCACGGGCATCGGCATCGCGCTGGCGAGCCAAGCCGACGGCGCCCCCGGTGTGACCCGGGTGCTGCTCGGTGACCTCACCCTGCTGCACGACGTCGGCGCGCTGCTGCTGCCCGGTGACGAACCTGGGCCGCGCATCCAGGTGATCGTGGGCAACGACGGCGGCGGCACGATCTTCGACGGCCTCGAGGTCGCGTCGTCTGCGGCCGCGGCGGATCTCGACCGGGCGTTCTACACCCCGCACGGTGTGCGCGTGCACGAGCTCGCGGCCGCGTACGGCTGGGAGTTCCTGCAGGTGAGCACGCGCTCGGCTCTCGATCAGGCGCTGACATCGCCGGCAGGCGGACCGCAGATCATCGAGGTCCCGCTCGAGCGCTGAGCCGCTCGAGCGCTGAGCCGGCTGGTCAGTCGGGCCGGCTGGTCAGTCGAGCCGACTGGTCAGTCGAGCCGTCTCGTCAGTCGAGCCGGCTGGTGATCTCGCCGAGGTCGGCGCTGGCATATCGCTCGCCGGGGATCGACGGGTCGGCGTCGCCGGCCTCGAGCGCGTACAGATCGCTCTTCTGCGGGGCCACGGCCTGCGCCTCCACCGGCTGGGTCTCGGTGAGCACATCGTCGAGCCCCTGCAGGGCGCTGAAGCGCCTCGCCTGCGTCACGACATTGCGGTCGAGCGACCCCGCGAACCGGTTGTACGCGTCCACCGTGGAGTTGAGGCTGCGCCCGAGCCTGGCGAGGTGCTGGCCCAGCGTTCCGAGGCGCTTGTGCAGCTCTTTGCCCACCGTGAAGATCTGCTGCGCCTCCTGCGCCAGCTGATCCTGCCGCCATGCGTGCCCGACCGTGCGCAGCAGAGCAATGAGGGTGGACGGCGTGGCGATCACCACGTTCCGCTCGAACGCGTACTCGTACAGCGTCGCATCCTGGTCGAGGGCCGCCGCGAGGAACGGCTCGGCGGGCACGAACATCACCACGAACTCCGGCGACCCGGCCACGACGTCCCAGTACTCCTTGGCGCCGAGGTCGTCGATGTGCTTGCGCAGGTGACGGGCGTGGGCCTGCAGCCGCTGGGTGCGCACCGCGTCGTCGGTCGCCTCCATCGCCTCGAGGTAGCCGCTGAACGCGACCTTCGAGTCGACGACCACGCGCTTGTCGCCCGCGAGGTGCACCACGAGGTCGGGGCGCAGCGCGCCGTCATCGGTCGCATGATGCAGCTGCTCGTCGAAGTCGACGTGGTTGACCATGCCCGACGCCTCGACCACGCGTCGCAGCTGCAGCTCGCCCCATCGCCCACGCACCTGCGGGGCGCGCAGCGCATTGACCAGATTGCGCGTCTCGGATCCGAGGGTCTCGGACGACTGACGCATGATCTGCAGCTGCTCCGCGAGCGCCGCATGCGCCTCCAACCGCGACTTCTCGGCCGTCGTCATCTCGGACTTCACCGTGTCGAGGGTCTTCTGGATCGGATCGATGAGCTGCTGCACGGCGTCCTGCCGCTTCTGCAGCTCGGCCGCTCCCTCGCTCTGACTGCGCTTGAGTCGCTCCTCGGCCTGCTGCAGGAACGCCTTCGTGTTGGCCTCGAGAGCCCTGCGACTCAGCGCGTCGAACTCGTCGGCGAGGCGCTTCTGATCGGCTTTCAGCTCTTCCAGCCGCTCGGTCGCGCGCCTGCGCTCGGCCAGCACATCCGCGTCCGCCTCGTCGCGGACCTCGGCCAGCCTGCGCACGTGCTCGGTGCGCTCGTGCTCGAGCCGCTCCTGCGCCTCGCGGCGGACATCGGCCACGGCGGCCTCGCCCAGCTGCCGCGCCTCGGCGACGCGACGATCGGCGAGCGCGCGCTCTTCGTGCACCCGAGAGGAGGTCTCGGCGCGCAGTGCCTCGGCATCCCTCTCGAGCGCGGCGACGCGCAGCAGCGCCGCCGTCGCCTCCGCCTGCTGGGCGGCATCGGCCGAACGGCCGCGCTGCGCGCCGAGCAGGAATCCGAGCACTCCGGCGAGGGCGGCGGCGATCACCGCGACGACGATGACGAGAACGGTGGTGTCCATGGATCCGATTGTGGGGGAGGCCACCGACACTGCGGCTCGAAGGCGATCCGACACGCGCTCCCACCTTCCGTCGGAGGAAGGGCATGATGTCTGCATGGCGACGCACGCGTGGACGACCGAACCGGCAGAGCTGCTCAGGGTCGACGAGGGGTTCTCGCTCGCCGACGTCGATGCGGACTCGCATCCGGGCTTCGACGGCGGCAAGGCCACCGGGACAGCGCTGCTCGGCGCCCGCGAGCAGCGGCTGGACGAGCTGCAGGAGCGGCTGTTCGCGGCCAGCCGCATGGGCGACGGCCATGACGCCGTGCTGCTCGTGCTGCAGGCGATGGACACGGCGGGCAAGGGCGGCATCGTGCGGCACGTGGTGGGCGGCGTCGACCCTCAGGGCGTCGACTTCGCCGCGTTCAAGGCGCCGACCGAGGAGGAGCTCGCGCACGACTTCCTCTGGCGCGTCGAGCGGCGTCTGCCTCGGCAGGGCATGATCGGCGTGTTCGACCGCTCGCACTACGAGGACGTGCTGATCGGCCGTGTGCGCGGCCTCGCCGATGAGGCCGAGATCGAGCGCCGGTACGGGGCGATCAACGACTTCGAGCGCCGCATCGCGGCATCCGGGACCCGCATCGTCAAGGTCATGCTGCACATCTCGCGCGACGAGCAGAGGGAGCGGCTGGCCGAACGGCTGGACAGGCCTGACAAGCACTGGAAGTACAACCCCGGCGACGTCGACGAGAGGATGCACTGGGACGACTACATGGCGGCGTACCAGACGGTGTTCGAGCGCACCTCGACGCCGGAGGCGCCGTGGTACGTGGTGCCGGCGAACCGCAAGTGGTACGCGCGCCTGGCCGTGCAGGAGCTGCTCATCGACGCGCTCGAGGACATCGACCCGCAGTGGCCTGCGGCCGACTTCGATGTCGAGGTCGAGAAGAAGCGCCTCGCGGCCAGCTGAGCGATCCCGTCATCCGCTCGCCGACACCCCTGCCTCTTGCCGACACCCCCAGGTGCGGGTGGCCGCACCTGGGGGTGTCGGCAGTACGTGGGGGTGTCGGCGATGCCTGGGGGTGTCGGCAGTACGTGGGGGTGTCGGCGAGAAGCAGAGGCCGTCAGGCCCTGGGCCTGCGCGCGCGGTGCAGCGCGACGATGCCGAACGAGAGGTTGCGGTATTCGACGTCGGTCCAGCCGGCCTCGCGGATCCACGCCGACAGGGTGTGCTGGTCCGGCCAGTCCCGGATCGACTCGTTGAGGTAGTCGTAGGCGTCGCCGTTCGTGCCGGCGAGGCGGGCGACACGCGGCAGCACCTGGGCGTTGTAGAAGCTGTAGAACCCCCGGAAGAAGCGCCCTGGCGGTGTGGAGAACTCGTTGATCACCATGCGTCCCCCCGGCTTGGTGACACGCAGCAGCTCGCGGAGCGCCTTCTTCGGATCCTGCACGTTGCGCAGCCCGTACGACATGGTGACGGCGTCGAACTCCTCGTCCGCGAACGGCAGATCCGTGGCATCCGCTTCGACGAAGGTGATGTTGTGCAGGTGACCGTGCCTGCGGCGTCCCTCGGCCAGCATCCCGGGGGAGAAGTCCGCGGCGACCACCTGCGCCCCGCTCGCGGCGAGCGAGGCGGACGAGGATGCCGTTCCCGCGGCCAGGTCGAGGATCCGCTCGCCGCGCTTCGGCGCGACCGCCCGGGTCGTCGCCGCGCGCCACAGCGCGTCGTTGCCGAGGGTCATCACGGTGTTCGTGCGGTCGTACCCCTTCGCGACCTGGTCGAACATGCCGCTGACTCGCGAGGGGTTCTTGCCGAGATCGGCGCGGTTCGGCTCCATGCTTCGATCCTAGGCGCGGCGAGATGTGCGGATGTCGGTCGGATGTACGGATGCCGGTCGGATGTACGGATGTCGGTCCGGATGCCCCGACGCCGCCGACATGCGAGTTCTGCGCCGACGGGTGTGCGGCTACCGCGGGCATAGACTCGCCGGGTGAATGCGAAGCGCCCCGAGCCCGGCACCCCGATGGTCATGAAGTGGCGCAAGTGGGACGACTCGCCGCACTGGGTGAGCGACGTGATCTACCTGGGCGCCGACCAGTGGGGCGACTGGGTCGGGCAGCCGATCGGCTGGCGCAGTCACCGGCCGGGGGCCGACTTCGTCGCGGAGTCGCCGAACGTCACGCTCGTGCCACGAGACCACGACGACTTCGCGCTCACCGTGCACCGCGGGCACCCGCGCGGCCTGCGCATCTACATCGACCTGGCATGGGACGTGCGCTGGAGCGACGACCCGCTGCTCTCGACCGCGATCGACATGGACCTCGACGTCGTGCGCCGACTCAACGAGCTCGGCACCTATGTCGACGACCGCGACGAGTGGGCGGAGCACAGCGTCCGCTACGGCTATCCGGCCGACGTGATGACCCATCTCGAGGCCCGCGCCCTCGAGCTCGAGGAGCGGGTGCGCGCGCAGGGCGCCCCGTTCGACGACGCCACCGCCGATCCGTGGCTGGACCGTCTCATCGCGCTGGGCCTCGACCGCTGACGCCCGACCGTGGCGCGGCGCCGCCGCCGCCGCCCGCCCGCCGGGCCGATAGGCTGGAGGGGTGAGCAGCATCCGCCTGGTCGCGCAGACCCGCGAGATCCCACCCGTCGAGGATCTGCTGGCACACACCTCCGCCGTCAGCCCTCTCGCCTGGCTGCGCCGCGGCGAGGGGATCGTGGCCGCAGGCGACGGGACCGCCGCCGTCCTCCGCGTGGCCGCCGGCTCGGGCCGGGTGCGCAGCGCGGTGATCGCCGACGCGTGGCGTGAGATCGTCGCGCAGGCCGAGATCGACGACGAGGTGCGCCTCGCCGGCAGCGGGCTGGTCGGCTTCGGAGCTCTCGCCTTCGACGAGGACTCGTCCGCAGACAGCGTGCTGCTCGTGCCGCAGACCGTCATCGGCCTGCGCGACGGCCGCAGCTGGATCACCCGCATCCGGATGGCCGACGACGCCGACTTCGCGCCGCTGCCCGAGCCCGCACCCCATGGTCCGCACTGGGCGGGTCGCGTCGGTCCCGGCGCCCAGACGCCGCAGGGATATCAGGATGCCGTGCGACGCGCTCTCGACGAGATCGACTCCGGGGCCTACAGCAAGGTCGTGCTCGCGCGCGACCTCACCGGCACCGTGCCAGGCGACGCCGATCTGCGACGCCTCGTGCGCGCGCTCTCGACGGGCTATCCCGACACGTGGGCCTTCGCGGTCGACGGCCTCATCGGTGCGAGCCCCGAGACCCTGGTCACCGCGCACGAGCGGACGGTCACCGCGCGGGTGCTCGCCGGCACCGCGGCACGCGGCGCCGACCCGGCCGAGGATCACATCGCGTCCGCAGCTCTCGCATCCAGCGCTAAGGACCTCGCCGAGCACCGCTACGCCGTGCAGAGCGTGCTCGCCGCCCTCGAGCCGCACACCGGCGCGCTGGACGCCGACGCCGACCCGTTCGTGCTCGAGCTGCCCAACCTCTTCCACCTCGCGACGGACGTCGAGGGCAGGCTCAGCGATGGCGCCTCGTCGCTCGACCTCGTCGGGGCGATGCATCCCACCGCCGCAGTGGCGGGCACGCCGACGGATGCCGCTGTCGAGGCGATCCGGCGCATCGAGCCGTTCGACCGCGGGCGCTACGCGGGCCCCGTCGGCTGGATCGACGCGGCCGGAGACGGCGAATGGGCCATCGCGCTGCGCTGCGCGCAGTTCGGCGAGGCCCCGGACGGGGCATCCGGCGCACGGCGCGTCACCGCGTACGCCGGGGCGGGCATCGTCGCCGGCAGCGAACCCGAGTCAGAGCTGCTCGAGACGCGCGTGAAGTTCCGTCCGCTGGTCGACGCGCTCGCCTGAACCGGCGCTGCGCCCCGCCGTGCCGTCCTGCGCCGTCGCGAAGGTAGGGTTGAGTACGTGACTTCGAGCCCCGCGACCCCGGGCACGCGACTGGCGAGCCGACTCGGCTTCAGCGACCGCATCTTCCTCGGCCCTGCGGCGCGACGCGTCGCGTCCCGCATCGAGGCCGGTCTCGACCTGGTCGAAGCCGGGATCGCCGAAGAGGTCAAGGTCGCCGATTCGATCGCGGATGCCGCGGCGCGCTATCTCTACGAGGCCGGCGGCAAGCGCATCCGACCCGTGCTCACCCTCCTGACCGCCCAGCTCGGCGAAGGCACCACCGAGGCCGTGATCGACATCGCGAAGGCGCTCGAGCTCACCCACCTCGGCTCGCTCTACCACGACGACGTGATGGACGGCGCCGACACCCGCCGCGGCGTTCCCGCGGCGCACGCGGTGTGGGGCAACAACGTGGCGATTCTCACAGGCGACATCCTGTTCTCGCGCGCCAGCCAGATCATGTCGCGCTACGGAGATCGCGCGATCCGCCTGCAGGCCGACACCTTCGAGCGTCTCGTTCTCGGTCAGCTGCACGAGACCGTCGGCGCGCAGCCGGGCGACGACCCGATCGAGTTCTACATCCAGGTGCTGGCAGACAAGACCGGCTCCCTGATCGCCGCGGCGACCCAGGGCGGCGCGATCTTCTCCGGCGCCCCGGCCGAGCTCGAAGAGCCGCTGCGGGTGTACGGCGAGAAGGTCGGCGTCGCCTTCCAGCTGCTCGACGACGTGATCGATCTGTCGGCCGATGCGGAGGAGACCGGCAAGGTGCCTGGCACCGATCTGCGCGCGGGCGTGCCGACGATGCCGTCGCTGCTGCTGAAGACGAGCACCGCACCTGCCGACGTCGACCTCGCGCGCCGCATCGACGACGGTGTCGCGCGCATCGCAGAGGGCGCCGACCCTGCCGTGCTCGACGGCCCTCTGGCCGAGCTGCGCGACAACGACGCCACGGCGCAGACCATGACTCTTGCCCGCACCTGGACCGCCGACGCCATCGCGGCGCTCGAACCGCTGCCCAAGGGCACGGTGCGCGACGCGCTGACCCGGTTCGCGGAGACTCTCGCTGATCGCAGCAGCTGACGGAAGGAACCCCATGACGAAGCTCAAGCTGGCCATCGTCGGGGCGGGACCGGCAGGCATCTACGCCGCCGACCTCCTGCTCAAGGCCGAGCGCAAGTTCGATGTCTCCATCGACCTGTTCGAGCAGCTGCCCGCGCCCTACGGTCTCGTCCGCTACGGCGTCGCCCCCGATCACCCTCGCATCAAGGGCATCATCACGGCGCTGCGCGACGTGCTCGACCGCGGCGACATCCGTCTGTTCGGCAACGTGCGCTTCGGCACCGACATCACCCTGGAAGACCTCAAGCGGCACTACAACGCCGTGATCTTCGCCACAGGTGCGGTGCGCGACTCCGCTCTTGATATCCCCGGCATCGACGCAGACCACTCGTTCGGCGCCGCCGAGTACGTGAGCTGGTTCGACGGGCATCCCGATGTGCCGCGCGAGTGGAGCCTGGACGCCGAGTCGGTCGGCGTCATCGGCAACGGCAACGTCGCCCTCGACGTGGCGCGCATGCTCGCCAAGCACGCCGACGACCTGCTCGTCACCGAGGTTCCCGAGAACGTCTACCAGGGACTCAAGGCGAGTCGCATCACCGACGTGCACGTCTTCGGCCGCCGGGGCCCGGCGCAGGTGAAGTTCACTCCGCTCGAGCTGCGCGAGCTCGGCGAGCTGCGCGACGTCGACATGGTCGTCTACGACGAGGACTTCGACTACGACGAGGCGTCGCAGCAGGCCGTGTCGAGCAACAAGCAGGTCATGGTGATGGACCGCGTCATGCAGTCATGGCGCAAGCTCGACTCGGTGAACAACGCCGGAGGATCGGCATCCCGTCGCCTGCACCTGCACTTCTGGGCGCGCCCCGTCGAGGTCAGGAAGGACGACAACGGCCGCGTCGCCGCCCTCGTCTACGAGCGCACGAAGTCCGACGGCGCCGGCGGTGCCGTCGGTACCGGCGAGCTGCGCGAGGTGCCGATGCAGAGCCTGTACCGTGCGATCGGCTACTTCGGCTCGCCGCTGCCCGGTGTGCCCTTCGACAAGAAGCACGGCGTCATCCCCAACCGCGAGGGCCAGGTGCTCGAGACGAAGTCGAACCAGCGTGTGCCCGGCATCTACGCCACAGGCTGGATCAAGCGCGGCCCGGTGGGCCTGATCGGCCATACGAAGTCGGATGCCATGGAGACCGTGCGCCATCTGATCAACGACCAGGGCTCGTGGTGGCAGCCCGAGGATCCCTCCGACGACGCGATCCCGGCGCTGCTCGCCGAACGCGGCGTCGCGTGGACCGACCTCGAGGGCTGGCACCGCCTCGACGCGCACGAGATCGAGCTCGGTGCCCCGCAGGAGCGCGCGCGCGTCAAGCTCGTGCCGCGCGATGAGATGGTGCGCGTCTCACGCGGGGAGTGACGGCGACGCCCGTGTTCGGCGATTCCTGAGCGAGGAGGGAGCGAGGAATGGGCGAGTGGGTTCCCGACATCCTCGGCGAGGGATTCGCGCAGCTGACCCTGCCTCTGGGTGAGGATGCCGAGGGAGAGGTCGTCGCGACCGTGGTCCGCTCTCTGCCGGAGCCTGTGCCGTGGTGGCGGATGGGCGGCGATCGCCGCCCGCTGACCGATGTCGACGTGCTGTACGTGCACGGCTGGTCGGACTACTTCTTCCAGAAGCGCCTCGCCCGCTTCTGGACCGACCGAGGTGCCCGGTTCTTCGCGCTCGATCTGCGCAAGTACGGACGCAGCCTGAGGCCGGGGCAGACCCCGGGGTTCGTGACGGATCTCGCGGAGTACGACGCCGATATCGAGGCGGCTCTGCAGGCGCGGGGCGATGCCGCCGGACGCCGCCTCGTGCTGCTCGGCCACTCCACCGGCGGGCTCATCCTGAGTCTGTGGGCGTCCAGGCATCCGCGGCAGGTCGACGCGGTCATCCTCAACGCGCCGTGGCTGGAGTTCCAGCTGGGCGCGGCGCGAGCGGCGATCGCGCCGATGGTGGGCCTTCAGGCCCGCCTCTGGCCCAAGGACGTCGCACCGCAGGTCGACCTCGGCTACTACACGAGGGCGCAGAACGAGGTCGCCGACCCCGACGATCCGATGGAGATCGACCTGTCGTGGCGCCCGGAGCAGACGATGACGGTGCATGCCGCGTGGCTTCACGCGATCTTCGAAGGGCACGCGGCGGTGGCGGCCGGCCTGCAGATCCTGGCGCCGGTGTGCGTGCTGCTCTCGGCCAGGACCGCCGTGCCCACGCGCTGGTCGGATGAGCTCACCAGGGCCGACAGCGTGCTCGTCGTCGACGACATCGCCAGGGCTGCGCTCAAGCTGGGCAGCTCGGTGACCGTCGAGCGCATCGACGGCGCGCTGCACGACGTCTTCCTCTCACGACGGGAGGCGCGGGACGAGGCATACGCCCGACTCGATCGCTGGGTGCGAGGCTGGGCGCACGCGGTGCAGCTCAGATGACGTAGTACATCCGCCGGCAGGCCTGCTCGGCGGCATCCGCGTCGCCGCGATGCAATGCGTCCTCGAGCTCGGCGCAGGCGGCAGTGACGGACGCATGCCGGTCGGCCGGCACCTCGTGCGCCTTCAGAGCGCGCGCGAGAGCCAGGCTCGCCTCGTCGACCAGCGACTGCTGCAGTGCGTTTCCCGAGCGCGCCGCCAGGTATGCCACCACCGCGCGCCGCGCTCGCGAGGTCGCGGCGGCGTCGGTCAGGTCGGCGGACACGGCCCGGATCAGACCGCAGACGGTCTGCACCTCGTCGGGGGTCAGACGTGTGCACGCCAGACGGGTGATGATCCCCGCCTGCAGGCCGGCGAAGACGTGCGCGTTCTCGATCTGCTCGGGCGTGATCGACGACACCTCGGTGTACCGGCTGGGGTACATCGTGACGAGGCCGATGCGCTCGAGCCGCTGCAGCGCCTCGCGCACAGGCGTGCGCGAGACCGAGAGCTCGGCGGCCAGCTCGCTGTCGCGGATGCGCGCTCCTGGCGCGAGATCGCCGCTGACGATGCGCTCGCCGATCAGATGGAACAGCCCTTCTGCCAAGAGCTGCTTCTTCGTCGCGATCTCCGCTCGCGCTGGTCGTTCGACGTCGATCATGTGTCACTCCCCATACGCCTCACGGCGCCCCCCGGCTGCCCCATACAGCCCGTAACACCAGGATTCTACCCGCGTCATCCTTTGTTTCGAGCGGCGGATAGGGATCGATCGGCCGATATCGTCTCATTCGTGACCGTCATCGACCTCCCGACCGCCCCTCTCGCCGCCGAGGAGACGTTCGAGCACAGCGCGGTCCTGCTGCGCGCGATCGGCTCGCGCGAACGCGCCGATGAGCGCGTGCTGCGCATCCACACGCCCCTGCCCACGCTCGCCATGAGCCGATGGGAGAGCAGGCAGTCGGGATTCGCCGCCGCGTCGGAGTCCGCCCTCCGGTTCGGTTTCGCCCCCGCGATCAGACCGACCGGCGGTCGCGCCGCGGCCTACGACGAGAGCTGCCTCGTGTTCGACCTGGTGGTGCGCGAAGAGGAGGGCATCGATCCGCAGCCGCTGTTCGCCTCGACGTCAGCGCGCTTGGCCGCCGAGCTCGCCGCACTGGGAGTCGACGCACGCGTCGGTGCCGTCGCGGGGGAGTACTGCCCCGGCGAGTACAGCATCAACGCGCGGGGAGCCGTCAAGCTGATCGGCACCTCGCAGCGCGCGGTGCGCGGCGCCCGCCTGCTGAGCGGAGTGATCGCGCTCGGCTCGACCGAACATCTGATCCCCGTGCTCGATGCGGCGAACGCCGCACTCGGCCTCGACTGGGACCCGTCTACTCTCGGCGGCCTCGCCTCCGAGATCGGTCGGGTCGGCCGTCAGATGGTGGTGGATGCCCTGATCGCCGCGCTCGCCGAGTGAACGGCGGCCGCCCGCGGTGGGCGGCCGCCGATGACGGTCAGCGGTAGTTGATGAACTGCAGATCGATGTCGAGGTCGCTGCTCTTGAGCAGCGCGATCACGGCCTGAAGGTCGTCGCGGCTCTTGGACTGCACGCGCAGCTCGTCGCCCTGGATCTGGCTCTTCACGCCCTTCGGGCCCTCGTCGCGGATGATCTTGCCGATCTTCTTCGCGTTCTCGCTCGAGATGCCGTCCTTCAGGCTGGAGGTCAGGCGGTACTCCTTGCCGCTGGCGACCGGATCGCCCGACTCGAGGCTCTTCAGCGAGATGCCGCGCTTGATCAGCTTCGACTGGAAGACGTCGAGCACCGCGTTCACGCGCTCCTCGGAGTTGGCGACGATGAGGATCTGCTCGCCGCTCCACGAGATCGATGCGCCGGTGCCCTTGAAGTCGTAGCGCTGCTCGATCTCCTTGCGCGCCTGGTTGAGTGCGTTGTCGGCCTCCTGGTGGTCAACCTTGGAGACGATGTCGAACGAAGAGTCAGCCATGACTACCACCATAGAGCGTCCTGGATGAACGGCGAGGGCGTCCGTCACTTGCCGCTCTTGCCCTTCCCCTTGCCCTGTGAGCCCCCGCTTCGGTCGGATGCCTTCTCCGACGACTTCCCGGAGCTGCCGCCGGGTCCGGCGTTCTCGTTCTTCGCCGTCTCCGGCTGGTCCTGCCCCGACGGGCCAGTCGTCTGCGCCTCGTGATCGGCGGGCTGCTCGACGCCCGCCGTGGGGGCCGTCGGCACGGCATCCGGTTCTTCCGGCGTCTCGGCGACGACCGCCGGACTCTCGCTCGGCGCGGGTGAGTTGCCCGCCGGCTGCGCCATCCATGCTCCGGCGAGCACGGTGACGGCCGCCGCCGTGGCCGCGAAGACGCCGACCGCTCTACGCCGCCCCGATCGTCGCCTCTCCACATGAGGGGTGGTCGCAGCCGGGATCTGCGGGGCGACCGGAGTCGCGATCCGCACGGCGGGGAGGGGCTTGGTCACCCCTGTGGTGTCATCGCGGGCGTGCGTCGGCAGTGCACCGACCTCCGCGACGACCTCGGCTGCGATCGGCCGCAGCTGCGGGTCGGTGCTGGTCATTCGACGCAGCAGCCGCACCCACTCGGCGCCGAGCTCATCGGGGATGCTCGGCTCGCTGACCAGCCGCGCGAGCGCTGTCTGCACATCGCGGGTGCGCGGGAAGGCGGGCTCGCCGGTGAGCGATTCGAGCAGCACGAGGCCGAGCGAGTAGATGTCGGCGGCCGACGTGATGGGATCCGCCTTCACCTGCTCGGGAGCCATGTACGCCGCCGTGCCGATCGCGATCCCCGGCGATGTGCGGCGAGCCTCGTCGGGGTGGAAGGCGATGCCGAAGTCGGTGAGCTTCGCATTCCAGCCCGCATCTGCGCCGGCCCGCGCGAGCAGCACGTTCGACGGCTTCACGTCGCGGTGCACGATGCCGCGCTCGTGGACGACGCGAAGGGCGTCGGCGAGGTCGCGGCCGATCGCCGCTGCCTCGCGCCGGCTGAGCGGCCCGTGCGTGAGATGGGCGGCGAGGGTCGGCCCGTCGACGAACTCCATCACGAGGTACCGCGGGTGAGGCAGGTCGAGGCTGGCGTCGTACAGCGCCACGAGCGACGGGTGGGAGACGGATGCCAGCAGCGCCGTCTCGCTGTGGATACGCGCAGACTCCAGGGGCGTCTCGTCGTCTGCGCGCAACAGCTTGATGGCGACGGTGCGGCGCAGCAGGGTGTCGTGCGCGCGGTAGACCATGGACGTCGCGCCGCGGCCGACGCAGCCGTCCAGGCGATAGCGCCCGTCGAGCAGGGGAGCGGTGATCTCGTCGTCGATCGTGTCCATCGCAGCTCCGGAATCCTGCACGGCTCGGGCGCCGTGACCCTGTTCACGCTATGCGCGCCACCGATGGTCGTCTTCTGCCTTGACTGAGCGTCGCCGACGTGCAATACGACGTGATTCTGAAAGCGCTTCCACGCGTGAATGCTGCTGGAGGAGGGGTTACAGCTTGATATCAGTGCGGCTGACCATTGCATTGAGCTGCCCCTGCCGTGCATACTGTAAGCGCTTGCAGTATCCGCAGGCCACCCGCATCCAGAGAGGCACGCACCAATGAAGGTGACCAAGAGGAGCATCCTCGCGTTCGGCGCCATCGCCGCCACGTCCGCAATCGCCCTGAGCGGCTGCGCATCGTCCCCGTCCGGTGATGGCGACTCCGGCGACAACGCCGATTTCTCGGGCCAGATCACCGTCTGGGTCGACGCCGACCGCGCAGACGTCATGAAGGACGCCGCCGGCGAGTTCACCGACGACACCGGCGTGAAGGTCAAGCTCGTCCAGAAGGAGTTCGGCGAGATCCGAGACCAGTTCGTGCAGCAGGCACCCACGGGGAAGGGTCCGGACGTCGTCGTCGGAGCCCACGACTGGCTCGGAGTCCTCGTCACCAACGGTGTCGTCGCCCCTGTCGAGCTCGGCGACCGCTCGGACGAGTTCCAGCAGATCGCGCTCGACGCGTTCAGCTACGACGGTCAGCTGTACGGCGTGCCGTACGCGATCGAGAACATCGGGCTCATGCGCAACACCGACCTCGTCGCCGAGGCGCCGACCGATTTCGACGACATGGTCGCCAAGGGCAAGGCGGCGGGCACCGAGTACGCCTTCCTGGTCGGTCTCGATCCCGAGCAGGCCGACCCGTACCACCTCTACCCGTTCCAGACCTCGTTCGGCGCTCCCGTGTTCGGGCAGAACGACGACGGCAGCTACGACGCCGAAGACCTGCAGATCGGCAACGACGGCGGCAAGGCCTTCGCCGCCTGGCTCGGCGAGCAGGGCGCGGCCGGCGTGCTGAACACCAACATCACCGGCGACCTGGCCAAGGAGAACTTCCTCGCCGGGAAGGCGCCGTTCTTCCTGACCGGTCCGTGGAACGCTCCGGCCGCCACCGAGAAGGGCCTGAACATCGCGATCGATCCGATCCCTTCGGCCGGTGGCCAGGACGCCCAGCCGTTCGCAGGCGTGCAGGGCTTCTTCCTCAGCGCGGAGAGCAAGAACAAGCTCGCGGCGAACGAGTTCCTGCTCAACTACGTCGGCTCCGAGAAGGTCCAGACCGCTCTCTACGAGGTCGGCGGCCGCGCCCCGGCGCTCACCGCGGCTTTCGACGCCGCCGTCGAGAACGACCCGATCACCGCGGGCTTCGGTGAGGTCGGCGCGAACGCGGTTCCGATGCCCAGCATCTCCGAGATGGGAGCGGTGTGGCAGTTCTGGGGCGTCACCGAGACGGCCCTGATCAACGGCAAGGGCGGCGACCCGGCCGCGCTGTGGGAGAAGATGACCGCCGACATCCAGGGCGCCATCACCAAGTGAGCAGTCGACGGGGACGGCATCCCGCAGCGGACGCCGTCCCCGTCCCTGCCACCCGCGATTCTCGACGTGGAGAGCCATGACGACCACCCAGGACCCCGTGCACGAGACGGTCTCGCCGCCGACGCCGCGCGAGCGGCGCGCCGCCCGCATCGCCGAGGCGGCAGGCGGAGGCTGGGCCCTCGTGCTGATGAAGATCGTGCTGCTCGGGCTGATCCTCGCGCTGGCCGTGTTCGCCGCCATCGTGCTCGTCCGCACCGACCAGTGGGTGCCGGCGATCATCGTGATCGCGGTCGCGGTGCTGGCCGTCTGGGTCTACATGGGCCGAGGGCGACTGCCGGGCAAGTACCTGATGCCCGGTCTGATCTTCCTCTTCGTCTTCCAGGTCTTCGCGGCGCTGTACACGGGGTACGTGGCCTTCACCAACTACGGCACGGGGCACAATGCCGGAAAGGCGAGCGCCGTCAACGCGCTCATGCTCTCGGCTCAGGAGCGCGTGCCGGACTCGCCCGCCTATGACCTCACCATCGTCGATCAGCTCGGCGAGCTCTCGTTCCTCGTCACCGACCCCGACGGCGACGTGCTGATCGGCGGGCAGGACCGCCCGCTCGAGGAGGTCTCGGACGCCGAGACCGACGGCGGCAAGGCCGTCGGCCTCGCCGGCTACACGACACTGAAGTTCGGCGACATCGTCGCGAAGCAGGAGCAGATCGCCGACCTGACCGTGCCGCTGAGCGATGACCCCAACGACGGCGCGCTGCGCACTCCGGACGGCTCGACCGCCTACGTCTACACCTCCACGCTCGTCTACGACGAGGCCGCCGGCACCATGACCGACACGCGGTCCGGGGTCGTATACAGGGATGTCGGAACCGGATCGTTCACCGCCGACGACGGCACCGAGCTCACACCCGGCTGGCAGATCAATGTCGGGTTCGACAACTTCACGCGCGCCTTCACCGAGGAGTCGATACGCGGCCCGTTCCTCCAGGTGCTGGTATGGACCTTCGTCTTCGCGATCCTCTCCGTTCTCACCTGCTTCGCGCTCGGGCTGTTCCTGGCGATCGTGTTCAACGATCCCCGGATGAAGTCCAAGAAGTACTACCGCGTGCTGATGATCCTGCCCTACGCGTTCCCCGGCTTCCTCTCGGCGCTCGTGTGGGCCGGCATGATGAACCAGGAGTTCGGCTTCCTCAACGTCGCGCTGTTCGGCGGCGCCGACATCCCCTGGCTGACCAACGAATGGCTGGCGAAGTTCAGCATCATCATGGTCAACCTGTGGCTCGGCTTCCCGTACATGTTCCTCATCTGCACCGGGGCGCTGCAGTCCATCCCCGAAGACGTGCAGGAGGCGGCGCGCGTCGACGGCGCGAGCGCGTGGCAGGTGTTCCGGTCGATCAAGCTGCCTCTGCTGCTCGTCGCGGTCGCGCCGCTGCTGATCTCGTCGTTCGCGTTCAACTTCAACAACTTCAGCCTGATCTACATGCTCACCGGCGGCGGTCCTCGCGACATCACAGCAGGAGTCAACGTGGGTGCCACCGACATCCTCATCACGATGGTGTACAAGGTGGCGTTCGTCGGCTCGACATCCGACTACGGCCTGGCGAGCGCCTTCTCGATCATCATCTTCATCCTCGTCGCGACCATCTCGGTCCTCGCATTCCGACGCACCAAGGCACTGGAGGACCTGAACTGACATGAGCACCTCGCAGACCACCGCGCCGGCCACGCGCGCGACCACCGCTCAGGCCGGAGTGCGCGGCGAGGGCCAGGAGCCGCGCCGCCCCTTCCGCAAGTACTTCCGTGAGACGGGCTGGCGGCACCTCGTCGGAATCGTCGCGACCGTGTTCGCGCTGTTCCCGCTCCTGTACGTCTTCAGCGCATCGTTGAACCCGGGCGGCACGCTGCTGACCGCCAACTCGCTGTTCAGCAGCTGGGACTTCGGCAGCTACGCCGAACTGTTCCAGAACCCCTCGCAGCCGTACGGCGCGTGGTTCCTCAACACCCTCGTCATCGGTCTCACGACGTCGGTGTTCACGGTGCTGCTCGGGGCGCTGGCCGCCTACAGCTTCTCGCGCATGCGCTTCAGGGGGCGGCGCTTCACGCTCACATCGCTGCTCGTCGTGCAGATGTTCCCGCAGATGCTCGCGATGGTCGCCATCTTCCTGATCATGGTGACGATCAGCGACATCTTCCCGGCGATCGGCCTGAACACCCAGATCGGCCTGATCATGGTGTACCTCGGTGGCGCGCTGGGCGCGAACACCTATCTCATGTACGGCTTCTTCAACACCGTTCCGGCCTCGATCGACGAAGCGGCGAAGATCGACGGGGCCGGTCACGCCCGGATCTTCTTCACGATCATCCTGCGGCTGGTCGCCCCCATCCTCGCCGTCGTCGGCCTGCTCAGCTTCATCGGCACCTCGAGCGAGTTCGTCCTCGCGAGCGTCATCCTCATCGACCCCGACAAGCAGACCCTCGCGGTCGGGCTGTACCGGTTCGTCGCGGACGAGTTCTCGAAGAACTGGAGCGTGTTCGCCGCCGGCGCGGTGCTCGCCGCGATCCTGCCGGTGGCGCTGTTCCTCGCACTGCAGAAGTACATCGTCGGCGGGCTCACCGCCGGCAGCGTGAAGTAGCGACGTCCGCGGGCCAGGCGCCCGTGCGAGAATCGCTCGAGAACAGACAACTCAAGGGCTCTGTCATGGCCACGGCTGTGCAACCACGTCGCTTCAGACGGGTAGCACCGTCGTCATCCATGAAAGGCCCACCATGTCCGCTCTGCTCCCACACCACGACGGCTCGCCCCTGTACGTGTCCAACGATGCCCCGAACTGGGGGAGACCGTGCACGTGAGGCTGCGTGTTCCCGTCGGCTACGGCCCCCTGGCCGCTGTCCGCACTCGATCGAACCCCGACCACGAGCCGGCGTGGACCGACGCCGTGCGCATCGGCACCGCCGACGGGTGGGACTGGTGGGAGGCGCCCGTGACCGTGGGCAACAGGCGCCACGGCTACCGCTTCGTGCTGGTGCACGAGAGCGGGCGGGTCGAGTGGCTGAACCAGACGGGGGTCCACACGCTCGAGGTGCTGGACGCCGAGGACTTCGCTCTCGTCGCCCACCCCGCCCCTCCGGCGTGGCTGAGCGGATCGGTGATGTACCAGGTGTTCCCCGACCGGTTCGCGCGCTCGCCCCAGGCGGATGAGCACCCGACACCCGAGTGGGCCATCGCCGCCTCGTGGGATGATCCGGTCGACCCGGTCATGCCGGGGCGGTCGCAGCAGTTCTACGGCGGCGACCTTCCTGGCATCGTCGAGCATCTCGATCACCTCGTCTCGCTCGGCGTCGACCTGCTGTACCTGACCCCCGTCTTCCCGGCGGCGTCCAACCACCGCTACGACGCCGCGAGCTTCGACTCGATCGACCCGCTGCTCGGCGGCGACGAGGCGTACATCCGTCTCATCGAGGAATGCCACGCCCGCGGCATCCGGGTCATCGGCGACCTGACCAGCAACCATTCGGGCGACCGCCACGAGTGGTTCCAGCGTGCGCTCGGCAACCCGGGTGCCGCGACCGAGACCTTCTACTACTTCACCGACGAGGGCAACACGACATACGAGTCCTGGCTGGGGGTGCCGACGCTGCCGAAGTTCAATTGGGCGTCGGAGGCGCTGCGCGAGCGGTTCGTCACCGCTGAGGACTCGGTCGTCGCGAAGTGGCTGAAGCCGCCCTACTCGATCGACGGATGGCGCATCGACGTGGCGAACATGACCGGCCGACTCGGCGACGTCGACCTGAACGCAGAGGTACGCCAGCTGTTCCGCGAGACGATGCTGCGCATCAACCCGGATGCCGTCCTCCTCGGAGAATCCACCAACGACGCCGCCAGCGACCTCCAGGGCGACGGCTGGCACGGCGCCATGACCTACCCGTCGTTCACGCGGCCGCTGTGGGCATGGCTGAGCGAGCCGACCGGCGAGCCGTATCTCACGGCCGAGGGAGAGCAGCGCACGGAGCCCTGGTTCTTCGGGCAGCCGATCGGCGGCATCCCGTCGTACACGGCCGCGGAATTCGCCGCGGCGGTGACCCGGTTCACCGCCGGAGTGCCGTGGCGCGTGCGGCTTGCGAACATGCAGCCGCTCGACACCCACGACACGGGTCGTTTCGCCACGAACGCGGCGCCGGGAACGGTGCCGCTGGCCGTTGGTCTGTCGATGACGCTGCCGGGCCTGCCCGTCGTGTACGCCGGCGACGAGTTCGGGCTCACCGGCGCCGACGGCGAGGTCAGCCGCACGCCGATGCCGTGGTCGCGGCAGCACGAGTCGGCGCCGGCGTCCGCCCTGGCCGTGTACCGGTCGCTGGTCGGATTGCGACGAGCGCATCCGGTGCTCGGCACCGGCGGCATGCGGTGGCTGCATGTCGACGACGAGACGGTCGTGTTCGTGCGCGAGAGCGCCGAGGAGAGTGTGCTCGTCCTGGCCACTCGCGGGGAGCGGATGTCGCGCTCGCCCCGTCAGCCCTGTCCGGTGCGACCGAGGCCGATCTGCTCCACGGCGATGCGACGCTGGCCGTGGCATCGGACGGAGCCGTCGCGCTCGCCGCCGACGGCCCGGCCTTCGCCGCATGGTCGCTGCCAGGGGTGGTCGCGCCCTGACTCCGCTGGGCTGTGGCGGCTCACCCGGCGGAGCGTCCGCGCAGTCGCCAGAGCAGCCACAGCCCGCACACCGGGAACAGGATGAAGCTGAGCAGCACGATCGAGTGCCATCCGTTGAGGCCCGCCATGAGAGGGTTCGCGACGTCCACCTGATCGGGCGGACCGCCGAGCCAGGATGCCAATGCCGATATCACCGCGATCAGAGCGATCGTGGCGAAGGGCAGCAGCACGGCGATGAGCTTCTCGGCCGTTCGCCACAGTCCGCAGGTGAGCACCATCGCGACCCCGGCGAACCATCCGGCGAACGGCACGACGAACCCGCCCACTCCCAGCACTATCGCCGCGGCGATCGCGTACCCCCTCGAGCGTGTGAGCGGCGGACGCGGGGCGGGCGGGCCGACGGACGGTGCGGCCACGGGCGGTGCAGCGGGGCTGTGCGCCGACGCATCCATCGCCTCGCGGGCGATGTCGGCGGGATCGCCGAGCTGGGCGATCCGTCTGACAGCGGCGTCCGCGTCGAGGCCCGAGAGCTCTTCCGCGATGCCGTCGCGGATCTCGGAGGCGATCCCGTGCGGCACCTCGCTCAGCGCCGCATCGAGGCGGGCGAGGTAGTCGGCTGCGATCGTCATGATGGTCGGTCCTCTCTCACGAGCGACGAGACGGTGAGGGCGAAGGGCGCCCACTGCTCGCGGAACAGTGCGAGCTGGGCGATGCCCGTCTCGGTCAGACGGTAGTAGCGGCGCACAGGGCCCGATTCGGACGGCTGGTCGAAGGTCGACACCCATCCGTTCTCGCGCAGGCGGGCGAGCAGCGGGTACAGGGTGCCGATGCTCGCGATCAGCCCGGCGTCGGTGAGCGACTCGGCGAGCCGCCAGCCGTACATGGGCTCGCGGGAGAGCAGCCCGAGCACGCAGTACTCGACCACCCCCTTGCGCATCTGCGCCCCGACGTCCACTGTCATGCGTGACAAGCTAGCATGCGACACAAGACAGCGGAAGACACGATGGCCGGATACCGGGCTCCGGTCGCTCCGAGGCGTACCGTGTGCACATGGCGGCACGGGTGGGAGGGCGCAACCTGGCGATCAGCTGGATCGTCGGACTGCTGTGCGCCGCCGTCGTCGGAGCCCTCCTCTGGATCTCCCTCCCGGCAGGACCAGGGCTGCTCTTCATGGTCGGCCACCTCCTCGACGGCACGGTTCCCCGGTGACGCTGCCCGCGTCCTGACGCCGATATCCCGGACACATCGGCACGCCTGCGCGGCGCGGATCGCGCGCGGCGCTAGCCTCGGTGTGCATCTATCAGGAGAGGCGATCACATGAGCGACCCCGAGGTTCCCAAGAACGAGAAGCACCACGACGTGGACGACGTCGTCGGCCGTGCCAACGAGGGTCTCGACGCTGCTGCCGCTGCCCGCGGCGACGTTTCGGGTCCGGATGCCGAGGCGAACCCCTCCGACCCCGACATGGAGGCGTTCGAGGCTGCTGAGCGCGACTATCCCGGCACCTTCGGCGCCTCCGAGCCCGTCGAGGCGAGCGATGTCGCGTCGCCCGCCGATACGTCCCGAACCGACGCGGATCGCGAGGACGTCGGCCTCGCCGAGCCTGATGCCGCCGCGGTCGACGCCGATCGGGTGGACTCGCACCGCGACGCCGTCGCGGGGGACCATGCAGCCGGCGCCGTCGACGAGACCCGCACGGCGTCCGACACCGACGACGCCGACGCGACCAGGGTCATCGACACCGACCGCGAGCACCACCACCCCACGGTCGCGGACACCGCATACGCAGCCGCGGCCTCCAGCGCCGCGACGCAGGTGGTTCCGGCCGAGCCCATCGCACCGCATCCGGCTCCGCAGCCGATCTTCGTGCAGGCGCCTGAGCCGCCGCGAGAGCTGGGCAACCGCGGTGCTGCCGGCGCGATCGGCCTCGTGGCGTCCGTCGCCTTCGCCATCCTCTACCTCGGCGCGATCCTGGGCTTCGGAGCACTGCGCGGCGAGGTCACGGGCGAGAACGTCGGCACGGCGGCGCTCGCCCCGCTGACCACCTGGTCGTTCTGGGTTCCGGTGGCCGTGTTCTTCCTCTCGTTCTGGCTGCTCGGCGCGTTCATCAACCGCGCTCGCTGGGGCAAGTGGGTCACCCTCGGCCTGCTGGTGGCGATCGCCACGTACGGCGGCTACATCCTCGGTCAGCTGTTCCAGGCGCCGTTCTGGCGGATCAACGCGGCCGACTCGGTCGAACTGGTGAACGAGCAGCTGCTCGCACCGCTCGCCATCGCATCGTTCATCTTCGCCCGCGAGCTCACCATCTGGTTCGGCGCGTGGGTCGCGCGCAGCGGCGCCAAGAAGAAGAGGCTCAACGCCGAGGCGCAGGCGGAGTACGAGCGCACGCTGGAAGCGGGTCCCGCCGCCCTGCGATGAGCGTAGGGTGACGTCATGACCACAGGAGACCCCCACGGCCCCGCGCCGGTGGGGGTCTCCGCGCTTCTCGCCGGCGTGGTCGGCACCGTCTGCTTCGGTGCTCTCGGAATCCTCGGGCTGGGGATGCTGTCGTTCTTCGCCGATATCGCGATCATCTCCGTCGAGGGCCTGACCCTGTGGCCGGGGATCGTCGGCATGGCCGTCGCCATCGGGGCCTTCGCCCTGATGATCGCGCCGCTGCTGAGAAGGCGGCGTCCGTCGTTCGGCGCGGTCGTGCTGATTGCGGTGGGCACCGCCCTCGCCCACCTCGCCGCCGTCTGGCTCTCTGCGCTCGTCGGGGGCTCGGGCATCGCGCACGCGGCCGCGGCGGCATCGCAGATCGTCGTGCGCGGATCCAGCGTCGTCGTCGTGGTCGCCGCCCTGATCGCCGGGTGGATCGCGGTCGGACTCCGCCACGCACGTTCCGGCACCCCGCGGTGGCCATGGGAGCGCGACGACTCCGAGTGACGGACGCGCCGCCGTCGGGATGAAGCGCCGCTCGGCGACCCGACCGCTCTACTCTGTATTCGTGGAGAGGTCGCTGGAATCCCAGGTGAGCCAGGCCGTAGAGGCCTGGCTGCGCTGGGTGCCGCGCTGGGCTCCGGCCACCCACCGGGGCCGCGTCGCTCCGTGCCGGCGCTGCCTCGGCTCGCCGGTCCTCTCGGCGGCCGGCATCGGCGGCAACGTGCCGCACGGCGTGCAGCACGGGCTCTCGACCCGCATCAAGGCGATCGTCGACCAGGCGGTCGCGGAGTACACCGCGCGGAACCTGCCGATGCTGCAGGCTGAGCTCGACCACCAGGCCGCCAGGAACCGGTCGCGCGCGTACCGGCCGGGGGAGGGGCTCGATCCCGAGTACGAGGGGATGCCGCTCGACCCCGATCCGGTGCCGGGAGCGCCCTTCCTGTTCACCGTCGCGGGAATGGCAGACGAGGCCGCGGCCGAGCTGCCGCCCCTGCCGCCGCTGTCCGACGACGCGAAGACGGCGCTGCGACAGGAGGTCGCGCTCGCCGACGAGTACGCGAACATGATCGGGCGCGAGATATGCGGTCTGCTGCTGCGCCACAGGCTCGCCGTGCAGTCCGCGATCTCGCAGTACGTCGAGCCGCAGATCGAGGCGATGCTCGCGGAGCTGAGCGAGGCTCTGGACTCCCCGTTCGACCCGGACACCCCGTAGCACAGCATCCGTCCTGCTCATTTGACCGCCACGGCCCGCCGCCCTTACACTTGATCGGGTGTGTGCACGACTGTGCGCGCACGCAGGGCGCCGGCACCGTCGGTTCGCCCCCACGGCATACCCATCACACCAAAAGCTCGACTCCTCTGTCGAGCCGGTGGGTCATGATGTGAAACCCATCACGCTGTCACCGTGCAGCACTATGAGGAGAGAACGTGCCAACTATTCAGCAGTTGGTTCGCAAGGGACGCTCGCCCAAGGTCTCGAAGACCAAGGCGCCCGCCCTTAAGGCGAACCCGCAGCAGGCCGGCGTGTGCACCCGTGTGTACACCACCACCCCGAAGAAGCCGAACTCGGCGATGCGCAAGGTCGCTCGTGTGAAGCTCCGCAACGGCACCGAGGTGACCGCCTACATCCCCGGCGAGGGCCACAACCTGCAGGAGCACTCGCTCGTGCTCGTCCGCGGTGGTCGTGTGAAGGACCTCCCCGGTGTCCGCTACAAGATCGTCCGTGGTGCGCTCGACACCCAGGCAGTGAAGAACCGTAAGCAGGCTCGTTCCCGCTACGGCGCGAAGAAGGGCTGAGTCAGATGCCTCGTAAGGGACCCGCACCCAAGCGCCCCGTCGTCAACGACCCGGTCTACGGCGCCCCGATCGTCACCTCGCTGGTGAACAAGATCCTCGTCGACGGCAAGAAGTCGCTCGCCGAGTCCATCGTCTACGGCGCCCTCCGCGGTGTCGAGGCGAAGAACGGCCAGGACGCCGTCGCCACCCTCAAGAAGGCGCTCGACAACGTGCGCCCGACCCTCGAGGTCCGCAGCCGCCGCGTCGGCGGCTCGACCTACCAGGTTCCCGTCGAGGTCAAGCCGCACCGCGCGAACACCCTCGCGCTGCGCTGGCTGGTCAGCTACGCGAAGGGCCGTCGTGAGAAGACGATGACCGAGCGTCTGCAGAACGAGATCCTCGACGCATCGAACGGTCTGGGTGCCGCGGTCAAGCGCCGCGAGGACACCCACAAGATGGCCGAGTCGAACCGCGCCTTCGCCCACTACCGCTGGTAAAGGGCTGAGCGGATGCCGAGCGATCGGCATCCGCTCCCACTCTCTGTTCGTTCCTGAACCATCCCGGAGGAACCCCCGTGGCACAAGAAGTGCTCACCGACCTGAGCAAGGTCCGCAACATCGGCATCATGGCCCACATCGATGCCGGCAAGACCACCACCACCGAGCGCATCCTGTTCTACACGGGTGTCAACCACAAGCTCGGCGAGACCCACGACGGCGCGTCGACGACGGACTGGATGGAGCAGGAGAAGGAGCGCGGCATCACGATCACGTCGGCCGCCGTGACCTGCTTCTGGAACAAGAACCAGATCAACATCATCGACACCCCCGGTCACGTCGACTTCACGGTCGAGGTCGAGCGCTCGCTGCGCGTCCTCGACGGCGCGGTCGCCGTCTTCGACGGCAAGGAGGGCGTCGAGCCCCAGTCCGAGACCGTGTGGCGTCAGGCCGACAAGTACAACGTGCCCCGCATCTGCTTCGTCAACAAGATGGACAAGCTGGGCGCCGACTTCTACTACACCGTCGACACCATCGTGAACCGCCTCGGTGCCAAGCCGCTCGTGCTGCAGCTGCCGATCGGCGCCGAGAACGACTTCGTCGGCGTCATCGACCTCATCGAGATGCGCGCGCTGGTCTGGCCGGGCGACGCCAAGGGTGACGTGACCATGGGCGCGTCGTACGAGGTGCAGGACATCCCCGCCGACCTTCAGGAGAAGGCCGAGGAGTACCGTCAGCAGCTGCTCGAGACCGTCGCCGAGACCGACGACGCCCTGCTCGAGAAGTTCTTCGGCGGCGAGGAGCTCACCGTCGCCGAGATCAAGGGCGCCATCCGCAAGATGGTCGTCGCCAGCGAGATCTACCCCGTGCTCTGCGGCTCGGCGTTCAAGAACCGCGGCGTGCAGCCCATGCTCGACGCCGTCATCGACTTCCTTCCGTCCCCGCTGGACGTGCCCGCCATCGAGGCGCACGACCCGAAGGACGAGGAGAAGATCATCGAGCGTCACCCCGACGCGAAGGACCCCTTCGCGGCGCTGGCGTTCAAGGTCGCCGTGCACCCCTTCTTCGGTCGTCTGACCTACGTCCGCGTCTACTCGGGCGAGCTCGAGTCCGGCGCCCAGGTCATCAACTCGACCAAGGGCAAGAAGGAGCGCATCGGAAAGATCTTCCAGATGCACGCCAACAAGGAGAACCCGGTCGAGAAGCTGACGGCCGGCAACATCTACGCCGTCATCGGCCTGAAGGACACCACCACCGGTGACACCCTCGCCGACCCGGCCGCTCCCGTCGTGCTCGAGTCGATGACCTTCCCGGAGCCGGTGATCGAGGTCGCCATCGAGCCGAAGACGAAGGCCGACCAGGAGAAGCTGGGTCTCGCGATCCAGAAGCTCGCCGAAGAGGACCCGACCTTCCGCACCGAGCTCAACCCCGAGACCGGTCAGACGACCATCAAGGGCATGGGCGAGCTGCACCTCGACATCCTCGTGGACCGCATGAAGCGCGAGTTCCGCGTCGAGGCCAACGTCGGAAAGCCGCAGGTCGCGTACCGCGAGACGATCCGCAAGGCCGTCGAGAAGCACGACTACACGCACAAGAAGCAGACCGGTGGTTCGGGTCAGTTCGCGAAGATCCAGTTCAACATCGAGCCGCTCGAGGTCGAGGGCGACAAGACGTACGAGTTCGTCAACGCCGTCACCGGTGGACGCATCCCGCGCGAGTACATCCCCTCGGTGGACGCAGGCTTCCAGGACGCGATGAACGTCGGCGTGCTCGCCGGCTACCCGATGGTGGGCGTCAAGGCCACCCTCGTGGACGGCGCGTCGCACGATGTCGACTCCTCGGAGATGGCGTTCAAGATCGCGGGCTCCATGGGCTTCAAGGAGGCCGCTCGTCGCGCCAACCCCGTGCTGCTCGAGCCGCTGATGGCCGTCGAGGTCCGTACTCCCGAGGAGTACATGGGCGACGTCATCGGCGACCTGAACTCGCGTCGCGGACAGATCCAGTCGATGGAGGACGCGCAGGGCGTCAAGGTGGTGCGCGCTTCGGTGCCGCTGTCCGAGATGTTCGGCTACATCGGCGACCTGCGCTCGAAGACCTCGGGCCGTGCTGTGTACTCGATGGAGTTCGACAGCTACTCTGAGGTTCCGCGTGCCGTGGCCGACGAGATCGTCCAGAAGGCCAAGGGCGAGTAAGCCCTTCCTGGGGATGCCGTGCCGTGCACGGCATCCCCGCACCCCACAACTTCACATTCACTCTCTACTAAACTGAGAAACCGAAATCCGTAGGGAGCCGGTCACAATCCAGTGCCCGGCGATCTCTACACGAACGTCCTGAGGAGGACCCAGTGGCCAAGGCCAAGTTCGAGCGGACCAAGCCGCACGTCAACATCGGAACGATCGGTCACGTCGACCACGGCAAGACCACCCTGTCTGCCGCGATCTCGAAGGTGCTCGCCGACAAGTACCCGTCGGACACCAACGTCCAGCGTGACTTCGCCTCGATCGACTCGGCTCCCGAGGAGCGTCAGCGCGGTATCACCATCAACATCTCGCACATCGAGTACGAGACCCCGAAGCGCCACTACGCGCACGTCGACGCCCCCGGCCACGCCGACTACGTCAAGAACATGATCACCGGTGCCGCTCAGATGGATGGCGCGATCCTCGTGGTCGCCGCCACCGACGGCCCGATGGCTCAGACCCGTGAGCACGTCCTGCTCGCCAAGCAGGTCGGCGTGCCGTACCTGATGGTCGCCCTCAACAAGAGCGACATGGTCGACGACGAGGAGATCCTGGAGCTCGTCGAGCTCGAGGTCCGCGAGCTGCTCTCGGCGCAGGGCTTCCCCGGCGACGACGCTCCCGTCATCAAGGTCTCGGCGCTGAAGGCGCTCGAGGGCGACGAGAAGTGGGTCGAGTCGATCGTCGAGCTCATGCAGGCTGCCGACGACAGCATCCCCGACCCCGAGCGTGACCGCGACAAGCCGTTCCTCATGCCGATCGAGGACGTCTTCACGATCACCGGTCGTGGAACGGTCGTCACCGGCCGCGCCGAGCGTGGAACCCTCGCCATCAACTCCGAGGTCGAGATCGTCGGCATCCGCCCGACCCAGAAGACCACGGTCACCGGTATCGAGATGTTCCACAAGCAGCTCGACGAGGCATGGGCCGGCGAGAACTGCGGTCTGCTGCTCCGCGGCACCAAGCGCGAGGACGTCGAGCGCGGCCAGGTCGTCGTGAAGCCGGGCTCGATCACCCCGCACACGGAGTTCGAGGGCACCGCGTACATCCTGTCGAAGGACGAGGGTGGCCGCCACAACCCCTTCTACACGAACTACCGCCCGCAGTTCTACTTCCGCACCACCGACGTGACCGGCGTCATCACGCTGCCCGAGGGCACCGAGATGGTCATGCCCGGTGACACCACCGACATGAAGGTGGACCTCATCCAGCCCATCGCCATGGAAGAGGGCCTCGGCTTCGCGATCCGTGAGGGTGGCCGCACCGTCGGCGCCGGCACGGTGACCAAGGTCATCGCGTAAGCACCTGCTTCTCGAGAGAGGGGTCGGACCTTCGGGTCCGGCCCCTCTCTCCGTGTATCGGGGCGACTCTCGACACGGGTCGCCCTGATCGCGTAGAAAGGAGTGGGCGCGGGGACGCCGCGCCCACACCACCACAGGGGAGGAGACCCATGGGCATCGACGATCTCGTCAACCAGGGCAAGGACGTGTTCGAGCAGAACAAGGAGAAGATCGCCGAGGCGGTCAAGAGCGAGCAGGCCGAGGACGTCAGCGACAAGGTCCTCGACGGCATCGCCGACTTCGCCAAGAAGATCGCGCCGGGCGCCGCCGATCAGATCGACGACATCCGCAACAACGTCGACGGAGCCGTCGGCAACGAGTGATCGTCCGCGGGACGCATCCCGCATCAGCAGAAGGGTGCTGCGCCTTCGGGCGCAGCACCCTTCCGCGTTCCTGGAGGGGGAGCAGCCCGGTCCGGATGCCGGTACGGATGCCGGTCCGGATGCCTGGAATCATGCGCGACACGCCCGGGTTTGCAGTGCCAGGATCGGCGTGGCAGAATAGTCAGGTTCCACATTTCTGCGCTCATCATGATGCGCGGAATCACTGTCACGAATGTGCATAGACGGCGGGCCCTCCCGAAGGGCGCTGCAGGGTTCTAGGCCGCGGGCAGCAGAACAAGCCCCACTCGAAGACGCGAGCATACGATGCTGGCGTCTTCATGGTGAAAAGAGAACAGCGGTGCGCAAGTGCCGAAGGCGCGAACAGCGCCATCGTGCGTCCAATGCCCCAGGGTCACCCGGCTCCGGATGGTACGACGCCTATAGAGAGAGAGCAGACAATGGCGGGACAGAAGATCCGCATTCGCCTGAAGTCGTATGACCACGAGGTCATCGACACGTCGGCACGAAAGATCGTCGACACCGTGACCCGTGCGGGCGCGACCGTCGTCGGCCCCGTGCCGCTTCCGACCGAGAAGAACGTCGTGTGCGTCATCCGGTCGCCCCACAAGTACAAGGACAGCCGCGAGCACTTCGAGATGCGCACCCACAAGCGTCTGATCGACATCGTCGACCCGACGCCCAAGGCAGTCGACTCGCTGATGCGTCTCGACCTGCCCGCCGATGTCAACATCGAGATCAAGCTCTGAGGTCCGCCATGGTTGACATCAACGCAAAGATTTCCAAGGGCATGCTCGGCACGAAGCTCGGCATGACCCAGGTCTGGAACGAGAACGGGAAGCTCATCCCCGTGACCGTCATCGAGCTGGCTCCGAACGTGGTCACCCAGGTTCGCACCCCCGAGAAGGACGGCTACAACGCCGTTCAGATCGCCTACGGCCAGATCGACCCCCGCAAGGTGAACAAGCCGCTGACCGCTCACTTCGAGGCTGCCGGCGTCACGCCGCGTCGCCACGTCACCGAGATCCGCACCGCGGACGCCGCTGACTACTCGCTCGGCCAGGAGCTCACGCTCGACGGCGTGTTCGAGGCAGGCCAGCTGGTCGACGTCGTCGGCACCAGCAAGGGCAAGGGCACCGCCGGTGTCATGAAGCGCCACAACTTCGCCGGCGTCTCGGCCTCCCACGGTGCGCACCGCAACCACCGCAAGCCCGGCTCCATCGGCGCATCGTCGACCCCGAGCCGCGTGTTCAAGGGCATGCGCATGGCCGGCCGCATGGGTGGCGAGCGCGTGACCGTCCTCAACCTCACGGTGCACGCCATCGACGCCGAGAAGGGACTCATGCTCGTCAAGGGCGCCGTCCCCGGTGCTCGTGGTCGTATCGTGTACGTCCGCAACGCAGTGAAGGGTGCCTGATCTCATGGCTGACTCCACTCTGGCAATCGACGTCCTCTCGGTCGACGGCAAGAAGGCCGGCTCTGTCGAGCTGCCCGCCTCGATCTTCGACGTCGAGACCAACGTCCCGCTGATCCACCAGGTCGTCGTCGCGCAGCTCGCAGCCGCGCGTCAGGGCACCCACGCCACGAAGACTCGCGGCGACGTGTCCGGCTCCGGCAGCAAGCCCTTCAAGCAGAAGGGCACGGGCAACGCCCGTCAGGGCTCGATCCGCATGCCGCAGCACCGCGGCGGTGGCACGGTCCACGGCCCGCAGCCGCGCGACTACTCGCAGCGCACCCCCAAGAAGATGATCGCCGCCGCCCTCCGTGGCGCGCTGAGCGACCGTCTGCGCGGCGAGCGTCTGCACGCAGTCGAGGCCTTCGTCGCCGACAGCACCCCCTCGACCAAGGCTGCGGCCGGCCTCCTGGCCTCCGTCGCTCCGTCGAAGAACGTGCTGGTCGTCATCGAGCGCTCCGACGAGCTGACCACCAAGAGCGTCCGCAACCTCGCGAACGTTCACCTGATCAGCTTCGACCAGCTGAACGCCTACGACGTCGTCGTCTCCGACGACATCGTCTTCACCAAGGCTGCACTCGAGGGCTTCATCGCCTCGAAGACGGGTGCGACCGCAGAGGAGGTCTCGGCATGACCGAGCAGAACGTTCTCGCCACGGCCCTGAACAAGGACCCGCGCGACATCATCCTCGGACCGGTCGTGTCCGAGAAGAGCTACGGCCTGATCGATGAGGGCAAGTACACCTTCCTCGTCGACCCGCGCGCCTCGAAGACCGAGATCAAGCTCGCCATCGAGAAGATCTTCGGCGTCAAGGTGGCTTCGGTCAACACGATCAACCGCGTCGGCAAGGCCCGCCGCACCCGCTTCGGCACGGGCAAGCGCAAGGACACCAAGCGCGCGATCGTGGCTCTGAAGTCGGGTTCCATCGACATCTTCACGGCAGTCGGCTGACCGGGGGATAAGGACACATAATGGCTATTCGCAAGTACAAGCCCACGACCCCGGGCCGCCGCGGTTCGTCGGTGGCAGACTTCGCTGAGATCACCCGATCGACGCCTGAGAAGTCGCTGCTGCGCCCGCTCTCGAAGACCGGTGGTCGCAACAACCAGGGCCGCATCACGACCCGTCACATCGGTGGTGGCCACAAGCGCCAGTACCGCGTCATCGACTTCCGTCGCAATGACAAGGACGGCATCAACGCCAAGGTCGCTCACATCGAGTACGACCCCAACCGCACCGCGCGCATCGCGCTGCTGCACTACTTCGACGGCGAGAAGCGCTACATCCTCGCCCCGAACAAACTGAAGCAGGGCGACGTGGTCGAGTCGGGTGCCGGCGCTGACATCAAGCCCGGCAACAACCTGCCGCTGAAGAACATCCCCACCGGTACCGTGATCCACGCGATCGAGCTGCGTCCCGGCGGCGGAGCGAAGATGGCCCGTTCGGCCGGCGCCTCGGTGCGCCTGGTCGCCAAGGACGGCCCCTACGCACAGCTGCGTCTGCCCTCGGGCGAGATCCGCAACGTCGATGCGCGCTGCCGCGCGACCATCGGCGAGGTCGGCAACGCCGAGCAGTCGAACATCAACTGGGGCAAGGCAGGCCGCAAGCGCTGGAAGGGCGTCCGCCCGACCGTCCGCGGTGTCGCCATGAACCCGGTCGACCACCCGCACGGTGGTGGTGAGGGCAAGACCTCCGGTGGTCGTCACCCCGTTTCCCCGTGGGGTCAGGCTGAGGGTCGTACCCGTCACGCCAACAAGGAAAGTGACAAGTACATCGTCCGCCGCCGCAACGCTGGCAAGAAGCGCAAGTAGGAGTAGAGGAAGATGCCACGCAGTCTCAAGAAGGGCCCCTTCGTCGACGAGCACCTGCTTCGCAAGGTGGTCGGACAGAACGAGTCCGGTACGAAGAACGTCATCAAGACCTGGTCGCGTCGCTCGATGATCATCCCCGCAATGCTGGGACACACCATCGCCGTGCACGACGGTCGCAAGCACATCCCCGTGTTCGTGACCGAGACCATGGTCGGCCACAAGCTGGGCGAGTTCGCGCCCACCCGCACCTTCCGCGGCCACGAGAAGGACGACAAGAAGGGCCGTCGCCGCTGACGCGGTGACGCTCTGGACAGAAACAGAGGAGGAGAACAATGGTGGAATCCATCGCACGCGTCAAGCACATCCGCGTGACCCCTCAGAAGGCTCGTCGTGTCGTCGCGCTCATCAAGGGCAAGCAGGCGCAGGAAGCACTGGCCATTCTGAAGTTCGCACCGCAGGGTGCCAGCGAGCCGATCTACAAGCTCGTGCACTCTGCCATCGCCAACGCGTCGGTCAAGGCCGACCGTGACGGCGAGTTCCTGGACGAGCAGGACCTGTACGTGAAGAACGCGTACGTCGACGAGGGCACGACGCTCAAGCGTTTCCGCCCCCGTGCTCAGGGTCGTGCATCGCAGATCAAGAAGCGCACGAGCCACATCACGGTCGTGCTGGCCACCCCGGAGGTCGCTGAGGCGGCCGCACCGGCGGCCAAGACGAAGAAGGCGAGCAAGTAATGGGCCAGAAGGTCAACCCGTACGGCTTCCGCCTCGGCATCACCACGGACCACGTGTCGCGTTGGTTCTCGGACTCGACGAAGCCGGGCCAGCGTTACGCCGACTACGTCGCCGAGGACATCAAGATCCGTCGTCTGCTGCAGACGCAGCTCGACCGCGCCGGCGTCTCGAACATCGAGATCGAGCGCACCCGCGACCGCGTGCGTGTGGACATCCACACCGCACGTCCCGGCATCGTCATCGGCCGCCGCGGCGCCGAGGCCGAGCGCATCCGCGGCGACCTCGAGAAGCTCACCGGCAAGCAGATTCAGCTGAACATCCTCGAGGTCAAGAACCCCGAGGCCGATGCTCAGCTCGTCGCCCAGGGCATCGCCGAGCAGCTCTCCGCTCGCGTGGCGTTCCGTCGTGCGATGCGCAAGGGCCTGCAGGGCGCTCAGCGCGCCGGCGCCAAGGGCATCCGCATCCAGGTCTCCGGCCGCCTCGGCGGCGCGGAGATGAGCCGCTCGGAGTTCTACCGCGAGGGTCGTGTGCCGCTGCACACGCTGCGCGCGAACATCGACTACGGCTTCTACGAGGCCAAGACCACCTTCGGCCGCATCGGCGTGAAGGTCTGGATCTACAAGGGCGACCTCACCAACAAGGAGCTTGCTCGCGAGCAGGCCAACCAGAAGCCTTCGCGCGAGCGTGGCGACCGTCGTGGCCCCCGTGGCGACCGCGGTGACCGTCGCAACGAGGCTCCCGTCGCAGAAGGAGCGTCTGCCTGATGCTTATCCCTCGCAAGGTCAAGTACCGCAAGCAGCACCACCCGAAGCGTTCGGGCCAGGCCACCGGCGGCACCAAGGTGTCGTTCGGCGAGTTCGGCATCCAGGCGCTGACCCCCGCCTACGTGACCAACCGTCAGATCGAGTCGGCTCGTATCGCGATGACCCGTCACATCAAGCGCGGTGGAAAGGTGTGGATCAACATCTACCCCGACCGTCCGCTCACCAAGAAGCCCGCTGAGACCCGCATGGGTTCGGGTAAGGGCTCGCCCGAGTGGTGGGTCGCCAACGTCAAGCCGGGCCGTGTCCTCTTCGAGGTCGCGGGCGTGAACGAGCAGCTCGCACGCGAGGCGCTCACCCGGGCCATTCACAAGCTGCCGCTCAAGGCACGCATCATCAAGCGCGAGGAGGGCGACGCGTAATGGCGATCGGCACCAAGGAGCTCGCATCGACCGAGCTCGACACGTTCGAAGACCAGCGCCTCGTCGAGGAGCTGCGCAAGGCCAAGGAGGAGCTGTTCAACCTCCGTTTCCAGTCGGCCACCGGTCAGCTGGAGAGCCACGGCCGCATCCGCGCCGTCAAGCGCGACATCGCGCGCCTTTACACCGTGATCCGCGAGCGCGAGCTGGGCATCCGTGCGACGCCCGCTCCGGTCGAGGCTCCGGCCAAGAAGGCGTCCAAGGCGAAGGCGAAGAAGGCCGATGAGGCTGAGGCGCCGAAGGAGGAGGCCGAGTAATGGCTGAGAAGAAGGCTGCTGCCGCCGTCGAGCACGGCGAGCACGACGTCCGCGACGCAGGCGCCCGCGGTTACCGCAAGGCCCGCCGCGGCTACGTCGTCAGCGACAAGATGGACAAGACCATCGTCGTCGAGGTCGAGGACCGCGTGAAGCACCCGCTTTACGGCAAGGTCATCCGCGTGACCTCGAAGGTCAAGGCGCACGACGAGAACAACACCGCCGGCATCGGCGACCTCGTTCTCATCAACGAGACCCGCCCGCTGAGCGCCACCAAGCGCTGGCGTCTGGTGGAGATCCTGGAGAAGGCAAAGTGATCCAGACCGAGTCCCGCGTCAAGGTCGCCGACAACACCGGCGCCAAGGAGCTGCTCACGATCCGCGTCCTCGGTGGCTCGAGCCGCCGTTACGCCGGCCTGGGCGACACCATCGTCGCGACCGTCAAGGACGCGATCCCCGGTGGCAACGTCAAGAAGGGCGACGTGGTCAAGGCCGTCATCGTCCGCACCGTCAAGTCGACCCGTCGTGCAGACGGCTCGTACATCAAGTTCGACGAGAACGCCGCCGTCATCCTGAAGAACGACGGGGAGCCCCGCGGCACCCGCATCTTCGGACCGGTCGGCCGTGAGCTTCGCGACAAGAAGTTCATGAAGATCGTCTCGCTCGCCCCGGAGGTCATCTGATCATGGCGAAAATCAAGAAGGGTGACCTGGTTCAGGTCATCAGCGGCCGCAAGCAGGACAAGGGCGGCGACCGCGGCAAGCAGGGCAAGGTCCTCGAGGTCCTCGTCGAGCAGAACCGCGTCGTCGTGGAGGGCGTCAACTACGTCACCCGCCACACCCGTGTCGGCCAGACCCAGCGCGGCACCAAGACCGGTGGCATCGAGACCGTCGAGGCCCCGATCCACATCTCCAACGTCGCTCTCGTCGACCCCTCGAGCAAGAAGCCGACCCGCGTCGGCCACCGCGTCGAGGAGCAGGTCAAGGACGGCGTGAAGCGCACGGTCCGCGTGCGCTACGCGAAGAAGTCAGGTAAGGACCTCTGATGGCAACGGCAACTGCTGCTGAGACTGGCAAGACCCAGCCTCGCCTGAAGCAGAAGTACAACACCGAGATCAAGAAGGCTCTGCAGGAGGAGTTCGGCTACGCGAACGTCATGCAGATCCCCGGCCTGGTCAAGGTCGTCGTCAACACCGGTGTCGGTGAGGCGGCTCGTGACTCCAAGGTGATCGAGGGCGCCATCGACGACCTCACCAAGATCACCGGTCAGAAGCCGGTCGTCACCAAGGCCCGCAAGTCCATCGCGCAGTTCAAGCTGCGCGAGGGCCAGGCCATCGGTGCCCACGTCACCCTCCGCGGTGACCGTGCGTGGGAGTTCGTCGACCGCCTCGTCAACCTGTCGCTGCCGCGCATCCGCGACTTCCGCGGCCTGTCGGCCGACCAGTTCGACGGCAACGGCAACTACACCTTCGGTCTCCAGGAGCAGAGCGTGTTCCACGAGATCGACCAGGACAAGATCGACCGCGTCCGCGGCTTCGACATCACCGTGGTCACCACGGCCAAGACGGACGAAGAGGGTCGCGCGCTCCTGCGTGCGCTCGGCTTCCCGTTCAAGGCCGCTGACGCCCCGGCGTAAGTCGAACCTGCGCAAGCGGGGAGTGGGGAGGGATGCTGCACAGCATCCCTCCCCGCATCCCGTACAATTGAAGATTGTGCGTCCGCTCGGACGCGATTCTCATCGAAGGCCGTCTGTCGTGTAACGGCAGCCGGAACCTCATGATCGAAGGAAACCAATTATGACGATGACAGACCCGGTCGCAGACATGCTGACCCGTCTGCGCAACGCGAACTCGGCGCACCACGACTCCGTGACCATGCCGTCGAGCAAGCTCAAGACGAACATCGCCGAGATCCTCCAGCAGGAGGGCTACATCGCCGGCTTCGAGGTCACCGACGCCCGCGTCGGCAGCAACCTCACCCTCTCGCTCAAGTACGGTCCCAACCGCGAGCGCTCCATCGCCGGCATCAAGCGCGTGTCGAAGCCCGGTCTCCGCGTCTACGCGAAGTCGACCGAGCTGCCCAAGGTCCTCGGTGGCCTCGGCGTTGCCATCCTGTCCACCTCCTCCGGTCTCCTCACCGACCGTCAGGCTGAGCAGAAGGGCGTGGGCGGAGAAGTTCTCGCCTACGTGTGGTGATCTGACATGTCGCGTATCGGACGACTTCCCATCGACATCCCCGCGGGCGTGACCGTCTCGGTCGACGGCCGTGAGGTCGCAGTCAAGGGCCCCAAGGGCGAGCTGTCGCTCACCCTGGCCAGCCCCATCGAGGTCACGGTCGAGGAGAACCAGGTTCTCGTCACCCGCCCGGACGACGAGCGCGAGTCGCGCTCGCTGCACGGTCTGACCCGCACCCTCATCAACAACAACATCATCGGCGTCACCCAGGGCTACACCAAGGGCCTCGAGGTCGTCGGCACCGGTTACCGCGTGCAGCAGAAGGGCAGCTCGATCGAGTTCGCGCTCGGCTTCTCGCACCCGGTCCTGGTCGACCCGCCCGCAGGCATCACCCTGACGGTCGAGGGCACCAACAAGGTGACCGTGAGTGGCATCGACAAGCAGGCTGTCGGCGAGGCCGCTGCCAACATCCGCAAGATCCGCAAGCCCGAGCCGTACAAGGGCAAGGGTGTGCGCTACGCCGGCGAGGTCGTGCGTCGCAAGGCCGGAAAGGCTGGTAAGTAACCATGGCTGTCAAGTCCAAGTCCGCCGCCCGCGCGCGTCGCCACGCACGTCTTCGCAAGAAGATCGTCGGCACCGACGCCCGTCCGCGTCTCGTCGTCAACCGCTCCGCGCGCCACGTGTTCGTGCAGCTCGTCGACGACGCCAAGGGCCACACGGTGGCATCCGCTTCCACGCTCGAGACCGAACTGCGCTCCTTCGACGGTGACAAGACCGCCAAGGCCCGCAAGGTCGGCGAGCTCGTCGCCGAGCGCGCGAAGGCCGCCGGCGTTTCCGAGGCAGTGTTCGACCGTGGCGGCAACCGCTACGCAGGTCGTGTCGCAGCCATCGCCGATGGCGCCCGTGAAGGGGGGCTGGCACTGTGAGTGACATCAAGGAGAACGAAGTGACCGAAACCGCTCCTGCCGAGGCTCAGGCTGAGCCGCAGCGCGAGCAGCGCGATGGCCGCCGTGGCGGCCGCGACCGCGGCCAGAGCCGCGACCGCAACTCGCGCGACCGTGGCGACAACCAGTTCCTGGAGCGCGTGGTCACCATCAACCGCGTGTCGAAGGTCGTGAAGGGTGGTCGTCGCTTCAGCTTCACCGCTCTCGTGGTCGTCGGCGACGGCAACGGTCTGGTCGGTGTCGGCTACGGCAAGGCCCGCGAGGTGCCCCTGGCGATCTCGAAGGGTGTCGAAGAGGCCAAGCGCAACTTCTTCCGCGTCCCCCGCGTCGGCTCGACCATCCCGCACCCCGTGCAGGGTGAGGCCGCCGCAGGCGTCGTGCTGCTCCGCCCGGCCGCTGCCGGTACCGGTGTCATCGCCGGTGGTCCGGTGCGCGCCGTGCTCGAGTGCGCCGGCATCCACGACGTCCTGTCGAAGTCGCTCGGCTCGTCGAACACGATCAACATCGTGCACGCCACGGTCGAGGCCCTGCAGGGGCTCGAGGAGCCGCGCGCCGTCGCCGCTCGTCGTGGTCTCGACTACGACGCCGTCGTGCCGGAGATCATCATCCGCAACGAGGCGAAGGCCGCTGCTGCCGCCGCCGCGCAGAAGGTAGGTGCCTGATGGCTGAGCGCCTCAAGGTCACGCAGATCAAGTCCAAGGTGAGCGAGAAGCAGAACCAGCGTGACACGCTGCGTTCGCTCGGTCTCAAGCGGATCGGCGACTCGGTCGTCCGTCCCGACGACGCTCAGACCCGCGGCTACGTCCGCGCCGTCGCGCACCTCGTCAAGGTTGAGGAGATCGACTAATGGCTGAGAAGAACGAAGCCGTCGAGGCCGAGAAGGCCCCGAAGAAGACCGCTGCCAAGAAGCCGGCTGCTGCGAAGGCCGCTCCGGCCAAGGCCGCCGAGAAGAAGGCTCCGGCCAAGAAGGACGCCGAGGCTCCTGCAGCCCGCCCGTCCGTCCTGAAGGTGCACCACCTGCGTCCCGTCCCCGGCGCTCACACCGCGAAGACCCGTGTCGGTCGCGGTGAGGGCTCGAAGGGCAAGACGGCCGGTCGTGGAACCAAGGGCACAAAGGCGCGCAACACCGTGCGCGCCGGCTTCGAGGGTGGGCAGATGCCGCTGCACATGCGCACCCCGAAGCTGCGCGGGTTCAAGAACCCGTTCCGCGTCGAGTACCAGGTCGTGAACCTGGCCAAGCTCGCGGAGCTCTACCCCAAGGGTGGAGAGGTCACCGTCAGCGACCTGGTCGCCAAGGGTGCCGTGCGCAAGAACGAGAAGGTCAAGGTCCTCGGTGACGGCGACATCTCGGTCAAGCTGACCGTGTCGGTCGACAAGGTCTCGGGCAGCGCCGAGCAGAAGATCGTCGCTGCCGGCGGTTCGGTCAACTGAGCCAGCCGCTGTGAACGCTGGGAGGGGTCGGAGATTCTCCGACCCCTCCTGTGCGTTACCCTGGACTTTCGGCCGTCCTTCCACGTTCGGCAATCCCTTCAGGAGGAACGCCCTTGTTTAGCGCCATCGCGCGAATCTTCCGCACGCCTGACCTGCGGCAGAAGATCCTTTTCACCATCGGCATCATCGCTCTGTACCGTCTGGGCTCGAACGTGCCGGCTCCGTTCGTGAACTTCCCGAACGTCGAGCAGTGCCTCGCTGCCAACGCCGGCACCGACGGACTGCTCGGCATGCTCAACCTCTTCTCCGGCGGTGCGCTGCTGCAGCTGTCCATCTTCGCGCTCGGTGTGATGCCGTACATCACCGCGACGATCATCACGCAGCTCCTGCGCGTCGTCATCCCGCACTTCGAGACCCTCCACAAGGAGGGCCAGGCTGGGCAGAGCAAGCTCACCCAGTACACGCGCTACCTCACGATCGCACTCGCACTGCTGCAGTCCGCGACAGTGGTGACGGTCGCGCGCAGCGGTCAGCTGTTCGGCCAGACCGACATCGCCGCGTGCAACAGCCTGCTGACGAACGACGTGTGGTGGGCACAGGCGCTCATCATCATCGCGATGACCGCGGGCACCGGCCTGATCATGTGGATGGCGGAGCTCGTCACCGAGCGAGGCATCGGCAACGGCATGTCGCTGCTGATCTTCACGTCGATCGCCGCGACCTTCCCCGCTTCGATGTGGGCGATCTGGGAGGCCAAGGGCTTCGAGGTCTTCCTGCTGGTGATGCTCATCGGCATCGTGGTGATGTCGCTCATCGTCTACGTCGAGCAGTCGCAGCGCCGGGTCCCCGTGCAGTATGCCAAGCGCATGGTCGGTCGCCGCACCTATGGCGGAACCAACACGTACATCCCGATCAAGGTCAACATGGCGGGCGTGATCCCGATCATCTTCGCCTCGTCGCTGCTGTACCTCCCGATGCTCCTGGCGCAGTTCAACACTCCCGCCGACGCCAGCGAGCCGCCCGCGTGGGTGGCATGGATCCTCGCGAACCTCGCCACGGGCGACCAGCCGCTGTACATGCTGGTGTACTTCCTGCTGATCATCGGCTTCACGTACTTCTACGTCGCGATCACGTTCAACCCCGTCGAGGTCGCCGACAACATGAAGAAGTACGGCGGGTTCATCCCCGGCATCCGCGCCGGGCGTCCGACGGCCGAGTACCTGGATTACGTGATCACCCGGATCACGTTCCCCGGTTCGCTGTACCTGGGCTTCGTCGCGCTGATCCCGCTGGTCGCGCTGGCGACGGTGCAGGCCAACCAGAACTTCCCGTTCGGCGGCGCCTCGATCCTGATCATCGTGGGTGTCGGCCTCGAGACGGTGAAGCAGATCGACGCGCAGCTGCAGCAGCGCCACTACGAAGGGCTTCTCCGATGACCGCTTCCGCACGTCTTCTGATCGTCGGCCCGCAGGGCTCGGGCAAGGGCACCCAGGGCATCCGCATCGCCGAGGCGCTGAACATCCCCGTCGTCTCCACCGGCGACATGTTCCGCGCCAACATCAAGGAGGGCACCGAGCTCGGCCAGAAGGTCACCGCGATCCTCGACGCCGGCGACCTCGTGCCCGACGAGCTGACGAGCGAGATCGTGCGCGACCGTCTCTCCCAGGACGACGCGCAGGTCGGGTTCCTGCTCGACGGATACCCGCGCAACACCACGCAGGTGCACCACCTCGACGCCTTCCTCGGCGAGCACGACGCATCGCTCGACGCCGTCATCCTGCTCGACGTGCCGCGCGAGGAGAGCATCGCCCGCCTCAGCCTGCGCGCAGTGGAGCAGGGCCGCTCCGACGACACCGACGAGGCGATCGCGCACCGCCTCGACATCTACGAGCACGAGACCGCTCCGATCATCTCGGTGTACGACGAGCGAGGCATCGTCGACCGCATCGACGGCGTCGGCTCGCTCGACGAGATCACCGAGCGCATCTCGTCCGCCCTGGCCGCACGCGGCATCGGGCAGCTGGTCTGACCCCTCGATGTTCCGCAAGTCGATCTACAAGACCCCGGCTCAGCTCCGTTCGATGCTCGAGCCGGGGCTGATCACCGCCGCGGCTCTCGAGGCGGTGCGCCCGCTGGTGCGCCCCGGAGTCACGACGGCGGAGCTGGATGCCGTGGCCGAGCGCACGATCGTCGCTCGCGGCGCCGAGTCGAACTTCCAGCTCGTGCGCGGCTACCGCCACACGACCTGCATCTCGGTGAACGAGCAGGTCGTGCACGGTATCCCGGGTGAGCGGGTTCTCGAGCCCGGCGACATCGTCTCGATCGACTGCGGAGCGCAGTTCAAGGGCTGGAACGGCGACAGCGCGGTCACCTTCGTGGTTCCGGACGACTCGCGCCCTGAGCTGGTGGCTCGGCGCGAGGAGCTCTCCCGGGTGACCGAGGGCTCGATGTGGGCCGGCATCGCCGCGATGGCATCCGCCTCGCACATCGGCGACCTCGGAACCGCCATCCAGGAGTACATCGAGGCGCAGGGTCCGTCCGAGGTCTCGGGCGAGACCTACGGCATCCTGCGCGAGTACGTCGGCCACGGCATCGGACGCAAGATGCACGAGGCGCCGAGCGTCTTCAACTACCGCACGCCAGACCCCGGTGCCGAGATCCGGCCTGGCCTCGTGCTCGCCATCGAGCCGATGGTCACCGCCGGGGGAGAGGCGACCTTCATCGAGGACGACGACTGGACGGTGTCGACCACCGACGGGTCCGACGGCTCGCACTGGGAGCACAGCGTCGCCCGCCACGAGGGCGGCATCTGGGTGCTCACCGCGCCCGACGGCGGCGCCGCCGGCCTGGCCCCCTTCGGCGTGACGCCCGTCCCCCTCCCGTAACCCGCGCGCCGCACGCTGCGCACCGCGCACCTCGGCGAGACTTACGTTCCGGCACGAGACAGTGCTCGCCGACGTCGGTCTCGTGCGGGA
Organism: Microbacterium esteraromaticum; assembly: GCF_014084045.1. Lineage (NCBI taxonomy): Bacteria > Bacillati > Actinomycetota > Actinomycetes > Micrococcales > Microbacteriaceae > Microbacterium > Microbacterium esteraromaticum. Next base: position 468,993 of record NZ_CP043732.1, on the reverse strand, counting down.
ACGTACGTCTCGCGCGCAGTGGGGCGATCACGCGGGCTCTGTGCGAGGGTCGCGAGCATCGCGGGCTGGGGTGGATGCTGCGGTGTCAGGCCCGCGCCGCGCAGTGCGGTGACGAGAGGTGCGACGCGCCAGGCGTCTGCGAGATCCCAGCGGGCGACCGGATGCCCGTTCCTGCGCAGCCGGTCCTCACGCCGCTTCTCGTCGCGAAGGTGCACGGCCGCCCTTTCCGGGGCGTTCAGCTCGTACTTGCCCCAGCCGTCGGCCTCGCCGATGGTGCCGTTCGACGGGAAGTGAAAGTCGGCGCGGTCGCGACGCCCTTCGTACCCGAACTCGCGCTGCAGCTCCGGATGCTCGAACCCGCTCCACTCGATGACAGCGCGGCTCACGCTCTCCGCCGGCGACTCGGCGCGTCCGTCGGCCCGCGCACAGACCCAGCGCAGACGCGCGCGGCCGCGTCGGTTCTGCTGCTCCTCGGCTTTCGCCCGCAGGTCGGCGAGCCGGACACCGCCGTCCTGCACAGGCGACAGGGCGCTGTCGGCGATCGCCAGCGCACGCGCAGGCGCGACCGCGCGCGCAAGATCGACGACGGTGTCGAGCAGCCCGGTGACGCGCATCCCTGCGATGCGGATGATGTCGCGGGCATCCGCGCTGGTGTGGATGCACACGTCGCCGATCCGCTGCGACCGCTCGGCGTCCGGGTCGAGCACATGGATGTCACGAGGATGCCGGAACAGCGGCAGACCATGCAGAACGGCGGCTGACTCGAGGCACAGCACTGCATCAGGATGGCGACGGATGTAGCCGTGGACCCGCAGGGCGTACTGCTCCCACGGCCTCAGGCTCAGGTACGCCTGACGCGGCACGTACAGGCCTCGACGCACGATCAGATGGCTCGTCGCGCTGATCGGCACGCCGAGCATCCGCGCCTCCTCGCGGGTGATCAGGGGAGCGGGCGGCGCCAGCACGGCGCGGTCGGTGAGCAGCATCCGCTCATCCTGACCCGAGCCGAGACCCGACCGCGGACCGCGACCCGGCCGCTGTGCACAAGTCGTGCACGTCCGTGAGCTGTGCAGAGACCGCGAGACGCGGGTTCCGGCACGAGACCGAGACTCGGGAGCTCGGCCTCGTGCGGGAACGGAAGTCTCACGGGCTGGGGGTGTGACGGCCTCGGTGAGGGTGAGGAGAGAGAGGGGGCGGATGCCGGGCGGCGGGGTTCACATGGCAGGCATAGCGTGCGCGGGGCAGAATGGTTGCGACAATTTAGTGCTGAAGATCGGACTGTCATGGCCCACGCCCAGAGCAAGCCCAACTGGTTCGCCATCGGAATCTCCATCGCCGTCGTCGTCGTGCTCGTCGCGCTCGGCGCGGTCGTCGTCTGGCTGAACAACCAGGCCACCGACGCGGGTCCGGCGCCCAAGGGCGAGATCATCAACTCCGAGACCGGCGCGATCAGCTTCGGCGAGGGCGAAGACACGCTTGCCGTCTACATCGACTTCATGTGCCCCATCTGCAACCAGTTCGAGCAGCAGTACGGCGAGGCCATGCAGAAGGCGGCTGCCGACGGCAAGATCACTCTCGAGTACCACCCGATCGAGATCCTGGACTTCCGTTCGCAGGGTTCCGCCTACTCATCGCGCGCAGCAGGCGCGATGTTCTGCGTGGCCGAGGAGGCTCCCGAGAAGGCCATCGACTTCATGAACGCGATGTTCCAGAACCAGCCTGATGAGGGCACCGCTGGACTCACGGACGACCAGATCTCGGAGATCGCCAAGGGTGCGGGTGCTGAAGCTGCCGCGTCGTGCATCGAAGACGGTACCTACAAGAAGTGGGGCACTGCCCAGGCGCAGCAGCACGAGATCAAGGGCACCCCGACCGTCGAGATCAACGGCAAGCGGCTCGACATGAGCAACAACGCAGACTTCCAGAAGTTCACCGACCTGATCGGCTGAGCTCCATTTGCCGCGCGGGCACCGAGGGTCTATCATAGATCTTTGGTGCCTTGCGCCTTGTTCTGGCGTGTCCGAACGGGCGGCATCACACTCATCACCCATCCACCGCAGATCGACCGGTCTGCAGAAGCGTCAGCGAGGCTATGGCTAAGAAAGACGGTGTCATCGAGATCGAGGGCGTCGTGTCCGAGGCTCTGCCCAACGCGATGTTCCGCGTTGAGCTCAGCAACGGACACAAGGTTCTTGCAACGATTTCCGGCAAGATGCGGCAGAACTACATCCGCATCATCCCCGAGGACCGCGTGGTCGTGGAGCTCTCGCCCTACGACCTGACCCGCGGCCGCATCGTCTACCGCTACCGCTGATCGGTCGAGAAGTAACACCCCAGGCGATCTCGCCTGCCCGGTGAAGACAGCGAACAGGAAACATCATGAAGGTCAACCCCAGCGTCAAGCCCATCTGCGACCACTGCCGCGTGATCCGTCGTCACGGCCGCGTCATGGTCATCTGCAAGTCGAACCCGCGTCACAAGCAGCGCCAGGGCTGAGCAGGGTCACACCCCGCGAGAACCACAACTGAACACTCACCGTCGTATGCGAGGCGTTTCGACTCGTCGCTTCGCTCTTCGCTCTTCGACCGGGTGAGATCAAACAAGGCAGCATCGGAACCCGCGCGAGCGGGGGACACCTCGGGGCGGAGGCCCGGGACCGGATGCTGCTCCACACCTCCACAACACTCCAGGAGAACCGCATGGCACGTCTTGCCGGCGTTGACATCCCGCGCGACAAGCGCGTGGTGATCGCCCTCACCTACATCTACGGCATCGGCCGTACCCGCTCCGTCGAGATCCTCAAGGCGACCGAGATCGACGAGTCGATCCGCGTCAAGGACCTCAGCGACGAGCAGCTCGTCGCACTCCGCGACCACATCGAAGGCAACTACAAGGTGGAGGGTGACCTGCGCCGCGAGGTCGCCGCCGACATCCGCCGCAAGGTCGAGATCGGCTCCTACGAGGGCCTTCGTCACCGTCGTGGCCTTCCGGTCCGCGGTCAGCGCACCAAGACCAACGCGCGTACCCGCAAGGGCCCGAAGCGCACCGTCGCCGGCAAGAAGAAGGCCCGCTAAGCGGCCAGGGAATAGGAGAACACTTTCATGGCTGCACCCAAGGCCGCCGCGCGCAAGCCGCGCCGCAAGGAGAAGAAGAACATCGCGCTGGGCCAGGCCCACATCAAGTCGACGTTCAACAACACCATCGTCTCGATCACCGACCCGTCCGGCGCTGTCATCAGCTGGGCCTCGTCGGGTGGCGTTGGTTTCAAGGGCTCGCGCAAGTCGACGCCGTACGCCGCCGGCATGGCAGCGGAGTCCGCTGCACGCCAGGCCGCAGAGCACGGCGTCAAGAAGGTCGACGTCTTCGTGAAGGGCCCCGGTTCGGGCCGCGAGACCGCGATCCGCTCGCTGCAGGCCGCCGGCCTCGAGGTGGGGTCCATCCAGGACGTCACGCCTCAGGCGCACAACGGCTGCCGCCCGCCGAAGCGCCGCCGCGTCTGATCCGGCCGTCTGCCCTTCCTGAGCCCCTGCGGGCCCAGGAGGGGCAGACTCGCCCCCAGATTTTCCACAACTTCAGACCTCACCCCACACATGTCATATAGCGGGCATGTGATCGAAAGGAACACATAGTGCTCATCGCACAGCGTCCCACTCTCACCGAGGAGAAGATCTCCGAGAACCGCAGCCGGTTCGTCATCGAGCCGCTGGAGCCCGGTTTCGGATACACGATCGGCAACGCGCTGCGTCGCAGCCTGCTCTCGTCGATCCCCGGCGCATCGGTCACCACCATTCGCATCGACGGCGTGCTGCACGAGTTCAGCACGATCCCCGGTGTGAAGGAGGACGTCACCGAGATCATCCTCAACATCAAGCAGCTGGTCGTCTCCAGCGAGCGCGACGAGCCCATCACCGCGTACCTGCGCAAGACGGGCTCCGGCGAGGTCACCGCAGCCGACATCTCCGCTCCGGCGGGAGTCGAGGTGCACAACCCCGACCTGGTCATCGCGACGCTCAACGACACCGCTCGCTTCGAGCTCGAGCTGACCATCGAGCGCGGCCGCGGCTACGTCTCGGCAGCCCAGAACCGCAACGAGTACGCAGAGGCCGGCCAGATCCCGGTCGACTCGATCTACTCGCCGGTGCTCAAGGTCAGCTACCGCGTCGACGCCACCCGTGCTGGTGAGCGCACCGACTTCGACAAGCTCGTGCTGGACGTCGAGACCAAGTCGTCGATCCTCCCGCGCGACGCCGTCGCCTCCGCAGCCAAGACCCTCACCGAGCTGTTCGGCCTCGCCCGCGAGCTGAACGTCGAGGCCGAGGGCATCGAGATCGGCCCTGCGCCGGTCGAGGCTGTGCTCTCCAGCGAGCTCTCCATGCCGATCGAGGACCTCGATCTGTCGGTGCGCTCGTACAACTGCCTCAAGCGCGAGGGCATCAACACCGTCTCGGAGCTGGTCGCCCTTTCCGAGACGCAGCTGATGAACATCCGCAATTTCGGACAGAAGTCGGTCGACGAGGTGCGCGACAAGCTCGTCTCGCTCGGTCTGTCGCTGAAGGATTCGGTGCCCGGTTTCGACGGCGCCCACTTCTACAGCGCAGGCGAAGACGAGTCCTTCTGAATCCCGACATCTTTCTGACCAGGAGCTAGACGATTATGCCCAAGCCCACCAAGGGTCCCCGCCTCGGAGGCGGCCCCGCACACGAGCGCCTTCTTCTCGCGAACCTCGCGGCAGCGCTGTTCACCCACAAGTCGATCAAGACGACCGAGACCAAGGCGAAGCGCCTGCGTCCGCTCGCCGAGCGCCTGATCACGCTCGGCAAGCGCGGCGACCTGCACGCCCGTCGTCGTGCGCTCACCGTGCTGCGTTCCAACAAGGACGCCGCGCACGTGCTGTTCAACGAGATCGCACCGCTGGTCGCCGACCGTCAGGGCGGCTACACCCGCATCACGAAGGTCGGCAACCGCAAGGGCGACAACGCGCCCATGGCCGTGATCGAGCTCGTCCTCGAGCCCGTCACCCCCAAGAAGAAGTCCGCCAAGCCCGCAGCCAAGGCTGAGGCGCCCAAGGCCGAGAAGGTGGAGGAGGCTCCGGTCGAGGAGACCGCCGCTCCCGCCGCTCTCGTCGACGGCGGCTTCGGCGAGGACTCGGCCGCTCCGCTGGAGGATGGCTCGGCTCCCGAGGGCTTCGACATCAAGGGCAACAAGGACTCGATGAAGTACCACCGTCCCGACGGCCAGTGGTACGACGCGACCGTCGCAGAGGTGTGGTTCCGCACCGCTGAGGCCGCAGAGGCCGCAGGCTTCGTCGAGGCAGGCAAGTAAGCCTCAGCGCCGACGCGCACTGACGAAGAAGCCCGTCACCCTTCCGGGGTGACGGGCTTCTTCGCGTCTCGCGCGTTCGACTCGATCGGCTCCGCCGAACTCGCTCAACGACCGGGTCGCGCCTTCGCGCAGCTCGGCCGCTATGAGGCCGCCCGCAGATCCTTGCGCAGGATCTTGCCCGACGCCGACTTCGGGATGCCCTCGATGAACTCCACCTGCCGCACCTTCTCGTGCGGTGCGACGCGCTCGGCGACGAAGGACATCACGTCGTCGGCGCTGAGCTCGACTCCCTGCTGCACCACCACGAACGCCTTGGGCACCTCCTGTCCGTCCTCGTCCTTCGCGCCGATCACGGCGGCGTCGGCGATTCCCGGATGCCCGAGCAGCACCGCCTCGAGCACGGCCGGCGCGACCTGGTAGCCCTTGTACTTGATGAGCTCCTTCAGGCGGTCGACGATGCGGAAGATGCCGTCGGGTGTGACCGTGGCGATGTCGCCGGTGTGCAGCCAGCCGTCATCGTCGAGCATCTCGGCCGTGGCATCCGGGCGGTTGAGGTACCCGACCATCACCTGCGGACCCCGCACCCAGAGCTCGCCTGGCGCGCTCTCGCCGCTCTGCGACAGCTCGACGTCCTGACCGGTCTGGGGGTCGACGAGGCGGGCCTCGGTGCTGGGAACGAGCGGGCCGATCGACGACTTGTCGACGTGCGTCCACTCGGCGGGGATGAGGTTGACCGCAGGGCTCGTCTCGGTCATCCCGTAGCCCTGAACGACCTCGCAGCCCAGGCGCTGCGCGACGGCGGCGGCGAGCTCGCCGTCCAGGGGAGCAGCACCTGAGAAGATGACGCGCACTGCAGACAGGTCGTACTGGTCGATGATCGGATGCTTCGCCAGCGCCACGGCGATCGGCGGGGCGATGAACACCCAGGTCGTGCGGTGCTCGGCGATGATGCGCAGGAATTCGAGCAGGTCGAACTTCGGCATGGTGACCAGCGATGCGCGCTTGCGCAGCGCGAAGTTGAGCAGCACGGTCATGCCGTAGATGTGGAAGAACGGCAGCACGGCGAGCACGCGGTCGTCGGAGTCGACGCTGAGCAGGCCGGTGCACTGCGCGACGTTGGCGATGAGGTTGCGGTGCGTGAGCATCACGCCCTTGGGGCGACCTGTCGTGCCGGAGGAGTACGGAAGCACGGCGAGGTGGGTGGCCGGGTCGACGCTCACGTCGGGCGCCTCGTGCCCCTCGGAGAGCAGGTCGCGCAGGCTCGGGTGCCCGTCGGCGCCGTCGAGCACGATGACGTGGTCGTCGGCGATGCCGCGCTGCGCGGCGGCGGCCTTGGCGCCGGCGAGCAGGGGAGAGACGGTCACCAGCCACGAGGCGTCGGCGTCCTCGAGCTGACTGGCGATCTCTTCGGCGGTGTAGAGGGAGTTGATGGTCGTGGCGGTGGCTCCGGCGCGAAGGATGCCGTGGAACACCGTCGCGAACGCCGGCACATTCGGGCAGAGCACGCCCACCCGATCGCCGATGCCGATCCCGCGTGCTGCGAGGGCACCGGCGAACAGTCCGATCTGGCCTACGAGCTGACGGTAGGTGGTCTCGGCGCCTGTCATGCCGTCGACGATCGCGACCGAGTCGAGGGCCGCATCGTCGAGGTCGGAGAACAGGTACTCGTAGATCGAGACGGCAGGGATCTCGACGTCGGGCAGAGGGCTGCGAAGCATGTGATCTCCTTCGATCAGAGCAGGCGGGTCGTGGGAGTCAGTCTCGCATGCCCTGAGACACGGTCTCAATAGTTCGGTAGCGGGTACCCGGCCGTCCCTTGGTGGAGTAGTCGAGTGAGCGCACCGCTCGCCCCGTGCTCGCGAGGTGCTCGAGATAGCGCCGCGCGCTCACCCTCGACATCCCGAGCACGTCGCCGAGCTCGGCGGCCGACGACTCGGGGTTCTCGCCCAGTGCGACGGCGACGCGGCCGAGCGTCTCGGCGCTGAGCCCCTTGGGCAGGCCTGCACGGCGGCGGAACGCGATGATGGCGTCGGCCGCTTCGACCCGGCGCACCACGTCGTGCAGCTCGGTGTGATCGCGCAGCAGCAGAGTGGCATCCACCGCCTCCCCGTCGACGCGTGCACCGGTGCCTCGCGCGACGAGCACATGGCTGCCGACGATCACAGGACGACCGGCGTCCTCGCCGTCGCGCAGCACGGCGAGCAGCTCGTCGTCGAGCACATCGGCCACTCTCGCGCCGGTCAGGTCGGCGGCGTCAGCCCCCAGCAGCCGTGCAGCCGCATCGTTCGCGAGCGTGATGGTGCCCGACGCGTCGACCGTGATCACACCCTCGCTGAGGCCGTGCAGAGTGGTCTCCTGATTGCGCACCAGCGCCGTGATCTCGTGCGGCTCGAGCAGATGGATGCGACGTCGGATGACAGCCGTCACCCACGCCGATCCGAACACGCCCAGCACGACCGCGATCAGCATCGCGCCGATGATCCAGCCGAGGTTCGTCGCGAACTCGCCGGTGCCCTGGGACTCGAGGATGCCGACCGACACGGTGCCGATCACCTCGGAGCCCTCGAAGACGGGCACCTTGACCCGCCAGGACGGACCGAGCGTGCCGGTCTGCGTCCCCATGTAGATCTCGCCGGAGAGCGGGACGGAGGCGTCGGTCGAGACCCTCTGGCCGATGCGCTCGGGGTTCGGATGCGAGTAGCGGATGCCGTCGGCGTTCGCCACCACGATGTACGTGAGGTCCGACGCCTTGCGTACGGTCTCGGCGAGCGGCTGGATCGTCGCCGCGGGGTCGGGGTCGTGGAACGCTGAGCGGATGGCGGGCATCGAGGCGATCGACTGCGCCACCGCCAGCATCCGGTCCTCGTAGGCGTCGCGCACCGTGACCGCCTGGATCACCCCGGCGGTGGCGCCGGCGATGAGGGTCACGACGGCGACGATCAGCGCCTGCAGCAAGATCAGCTGCACACGCAGCGGCATCCCGCCGTGCGTCGTCTGCGACGCGTGCGTCATCTTCGAGGCCACACAGCCATTCTCCCCGCGTGCGCGAGCGGAGGGAACGCCGGATGCGAGGCATCCGAGACCAATACTTTCGAAAGCGCGACCAATGATATCGGAAGCAGATCCGCCGCACCGGCAGTGCCTACGGTTGCCAGCATCCCCACACCGCTCAAGGAGGAGCGCATGAAGAAATCACGCACCGCCCTCGTCGCCGTCGCGGCGACGGTGGCACTCGCACTCGCCGGATGCTCGTCGCAGAACGCGACGCCCTCGCCGGCTTCCGACGGAGAGGGCGAGGCCTCGGTCTTCACCGACGTCTCCGTCATCGTCCCCGCCGGACCCGGCGGTGGATGGGACCAGACCGGCCGCGCGATGTCGAAGGTTCTCACCGACGACGACATCCTCGGCTCGGCAGCCGTCACCAACGTCGACGGCGCCGGCGGCACGGTCGGTCTCGCGCAGCTCGCCAATCAGAAGGACCCGGCGACGCTCATGGTCATGGGCCTGGTGATGGTCGGCGCGATCGAGACCAACTCATCCGCTGTGCGGCTCGAGGACACCACTCCTATCGCGCGCCTCACCGAGGAGCCGCTCGTCGTCGTCGTGCCGGAGGACTCGGAGTACGACACGCTGGAGGACCTGGTCGAGGACATCGTCGACAAGGGGCAGGAGGTCACCGTCACCGGCGGCTCGGCGGGTGGCGCCGACCACATCCTCGCCGGCCTGCTGCTCGAGGCTGCCGGCGTCGAGGGAGCTGACATCCCGTCGAAGCTGAACTACACGCCCAACTCGGGTGGCGGCGAGGCGGTCTCGCTGCTGGTCGGCGACAAGGTCTCCGCAGGTATCTCGGGCGTGGGAGAGTTCCTGCAGTACATCGAGGACGGCTCGATGCGCGCCTTGGCCGTCTCCTCGGAGGAGCCGGTCGAATCCCTCGCCGATGTGCCGACGATCACCGACGCCGGTTACGACGTCGTGCTGACCAACTGGCGCGGCGTGGTCGCCCCCGGCGGCATCTCCGGTGCCGATCGCGACGAGCTCGAGCGCATCGTCACCGAGATGCACGACTCGGACGGCTGGACGGCGGAGCTCGAGAGCAAGGGCTGGGCCGACGCGTTCCTCGTCGGAGACGAGTTCGACGCGTTCCTCGAGGAGAACATCTCCGACGTGACCGGAACCCTGAAGAACATCGGACTGATCTGACATGAATGCCCCGATCCTCGGGCGAGCGGGCGGGCCGAGGAGACTCGGCTCGCCCAGCGGGTTCCCCTCGGTGAGCTCGTCTTCGCCCTGCTCATGCTCGCACTCGGCGTGTTCGCGCTCGTGGGCGCCTTCACGATCCACGTCCCGGTGGGCGTCAAGGTCGGGCCGACGATCTTCCCGATCTTCGTCTCGATCGTCCTGCTCGGCTCGGCCGCGGCCGTGCTCGTCTCGGTGCTGCGCGGAAACCGCGCAGCACTGGAGGAGGGGGAGGACATCGACCCCGACGCCAGGACCGACTGGCTCACCCTCGCCAAGATCGTGGGAGCGGTCGTCGCGCACCTGCTGCTCGTCGATGTCATCGGCTGGGCCCCGGCAGCGGCTCTGCTGTTCGGAGTGGTCGCGTGGTCGCTGGGCGCGAAGCGCTGGTGGCTCGCCTTCGTCATCGGCCTGGCCGTCGCGCTGGCCGTGCAGATCGTGTTCGGCGGGCTCATGGGGCTGTCGCTGCCGTGGGGCCCCGCGCTCGGATGGCTGGGAGGGATCTTCTGATGGACAGCTGGACTCTTCTGCTCGAGGGCTTCGCGACAGCGCTGCAGCCCCAGTACCTGGTCTTCGCGTTCGTCGGCGTGCTGATCGGCACCGCGGTCGGGGTGCTGCCGGGGATCGGCCCGGCGATGACGGTGGCGCTGCTGCTGCCGCTGACGTACACGCTCGATCCGACGGCGGCGCTGATCACCTTCGCCGGCATCTACTACGGCGGCATGTACGGCGGATCGACGACGAGCATCCTGCTGAACACGCCGGGTGAATCGGCGTCCATCGTGACAGCCATCGAGGGCAACAAGATGGCCAAGCTCGGCCGAGGAGCCGCAGCACTCGCGACAGCGGCGATCGGCTCGTTCGTCGCCGGCACCATCGCGACGGTCGGCCTCACGCTGCTTGCGCCCGTGCTGGCGGAGTTCGCGGTGAACCTCGGCCCGGCCGACTACGTCGCGCTCATCGTCATCGCGTTCGTCACCGTCGGCGCCCTGATCGGCAGCTCGGTGCCGCGAGGAATGACGTCTCTCGGCGTCGGCCTGTTCCTCGGCCTCGTCGGCACCGACACCCTCACCGCGCAGCAGCGCTACACGCTGGGGCTGCTTCCGCTGTCGGACGGCATCGACATCGTGCTCGTCGCGGTCGGACTGTTCGCGGTGGGCGAGACCCTGTACATCGCCGCACGCCTGCGGCACGGCGGGATCGATGTGATCCCAGTCACCCGTGGATGGCGCAGCTGGATGACCAGGGACGACTGGAAGCGCTCGTGGAAGCCATGGCTGCGCGGCACGGCGATCGGCTTCCCGATCGGCACGATCCCCGCGGGAGGCGCCGATGTCGCGACCTTCCTCTCGTACGCGACCGAGCGCAAGCTGTCCAGGCACAAGCAGGAGTTCGGCCGCGGCGCCATCGAGGGGGTCGCAGGCCCCGAGTCGGCGAACAACGCGGCTGCGGCCGGCGTTCTCGTGCCGCTGCTGACGCTCGGCCTCCCGACGACGGCGACCGCGGCCATCATCCTCGTCGCGTTCCAGGCATACGGCCTCCAGCCGGGGCCGCAGCTGTTCCAGAACCAGCCGGCGCTCGTGTGGGCGCTGGTCGCCAGTCTCTACCTGGGCAACGTCATCCTCATCGTGCTCAACCTGCCGCTCGTGGGCATGTGGGTGAAGCTGCTGCAGATCCCGAGGCCCTATCTGTACGCAGGCATCCTGCTGTTCGCCGCCTTCGGCGCCTACGCGCTCAACTTCGCCGTGGTCGACATCCTGATCCTCGTGATCATCGGCGTGCTGGGCTACTTCATGCGGCGCTTCGGGTACCCGGTGGCACCGCTCGTCGTCGGCATGATCCTGGGGCCGATGGGAGAGGAGCAGCTCCGCAAGGCGCTGCAGCTGAGTCAGGGAGACCTGTCGACGCTCGTGCTGCAGCCGTTCGCCGCGACGGCCTACATCGTGCTGGCACTGCTCGTGGCAGGCGGACTCTGGCTGCGTCGCCGCCAGCACCGCTACGAGCAGGCGCTGACCGAGTCGATCGCGGTGCCGATCTCGGCCGACCGGGAGGTCTGACGCACAGCGGGCGCAAAGAGAGGTGAGCCCCCGGGGATAGTCTGAATCGTGTGAACGCAGAGCAGCAGGCCATCACCCGGGGGCCTCGCGCCTACGTCTTCTTCATCGTCATCGGGCTCACGGCCGGGCTGCTCTCGGGACTGTTCGGCGTCGGCGGCGGCACGGTGATCGTGCCCCTGCTGGTGCTGCTGCTCGCGTTCGATCAGCGCATCTCCGCCGGCACCTCGCTCGCCGCCATCGTGCCGACCGCGAGCGTCGGCGTGATCTCGTACGCCATGTCGGGCGCGGTGGCATGGATTCCCGCCCTGATCCTCGCAGCAGGCGCCGTGGTGGGCGCGCAGATCGGCTCGCGACTGCTGCCGAAGGTCTCCCAGACGGCGCTGCGCTGGGGCTTCGTCGCCTTCCTGCTCGTCGTGATCGTCAGCCTCTTCCTCGTCATCCCCTCGCGCGGGGCCGAGTTCGAGCTCAGCTGGCTCACGGGCATCGCCCTGGTCGGCGTCGGCGTCGTCACCGGCGTCGTGGCAGGCCTCATCGGCGTCGGAGGGGGAGTGGTCATCGTCCCCGTGCTCATGCTCGCGTTCGGCACCAGCGACCTCGTCGCCAAGGGCACATCGCTGCTGATGATGATCCCCACCGCCGTGTCGGGCACGATCGGCAATCTGCGTCACCGCAACGTCGACCTGGTCGCCGCCGCCTTCATCGGCGTGGCCGCGTGCACCACCACGGCGCTCGGCGCGTGGCTGGCGACTCTGATCGACCCGCTGACGGGCAACATCCTGTTCGCCGCATACCTCGTCGTCATCGCCGTGCAGATGTCACTGAAGGCGCTGCGCTCCCGCGGACGCTGACGCGGCATCGTGAGAGGGGGATGAAGAAGTCTTCATCCCCATCTCATCTCGTCATCATCAACACCCGCCACGATGGTCGTATGACCACCGCACGTCGCATCCTGATCCCGGGCGCGCTCATCGCCGTACCGGTGCTCTTCGCCGTCGGCAGCGTCGCGCTGGCTCAGATGCCGCCCTCGCCGCGACTGCCCGAGAAGCCGCTCACGGTGAAGCTGTCCACCCCCGCACCGGTTCCAGAGCCGGCTCCCGAGCCGGTTCCCGAGCCCGCCCCCGAGCCATCCAGCATCCCCGCGCCGCCACCTCCCGCGCCGGCTCCCGCACCCGCCCCGCCCGCACCTCCCGCCGGCGACGACGATGACGACGATGCTGATGACGAGGGCGACGATGACTGACGCCACGACGCTTCCCCTCGACCTCGACGAAGTCGCACGCGCGCAAGCCGCCGGATCGCGACCCGTCGCGGCGGACCGCGCGCCTGAGCCGGCCCCGCAGCCGCTGCGCACCCTGCGCGCCCGCACCCTGCCGGCGCGCTGGCGGATCACGCTCTGGATCATCCTCAGCACCGCAGTGACCCTGCTCGCCGTCGGACTGATCGGGCGCAGCATCCTCCTCGCCGGAGTCGAGCAGGCCGCCAACGGCGAGATCGAGCAGGAGGCCGCGGAGTTCGCCCGGTTCGCCGAGGACATCGCTGCGGCCGAGCTCACCTCGGCCGACGATCTGCTCACCGAATACCTCGACAGGCAGTCCGTGCACGAGGACGAGGCGATCGCCGTCGCCGTCGACGGACGCATCGTCGGCGTGGCGAACGGTCTCGTCGAGGCGTCCAGAACCGACAGCGTCGAGGCGCTGCCAGGGGGCCGGTCGATGCTCGATCGTCTTCTCGCATCCGACGAGGTCTCGGGCGCGCAGAACAGTCCCGAGACCGGGCCGATGCGCTGGGGACGGGTCGACTTCGAGGCCGCCGGAGAGCGCGGATCGGTCGTCGTCGTGCAGTACACGCAGGACGCCCGTGACCGGATCGACGAGAGCTTCGCCGCCATCGCGTGGGTCGCGCTCATCGGCATCGTGCTGTCGTCCGGTGTCGCCTGGCTCGTGGCCGGCCAGATCCTCGCCCCGGTGCGGGAGGTGTACCGGGTCGCCCGCGACATCGGGGAGCACGACCTCACCGCACGAGTCCCGGTCGACGGCACAGACGATGTGGCCGCGGTCGCGGCGACCTTCAACCAGATGCTCGATCGCCTGCAAGAGGTCCATGCGACGCAGCAGCGCTTCGTCGACGACGCCGGGCACGAGCTGCGCACTCCGATCACCATCGTCCGCGGCCATCTCGAACTGCTCAGCGAGGACCCGGTGGAGCGGGCCGAGACGCTGCGCCTCGTGCGCGGAGAGCTCGACCGGATGAGCCGCATCGTGACGGACCTGCTCGTGCTCGCCCGTGCCCAGCAGCCCGACTTCGTGCGCCGCTCCGGCTGCGACATCGCCACGCTCACCCTCGACATCGAGGCCAAGGCGCAGGCACTCGGCGACCGTCGCTGGCAGCTGATGGAGGTGGCCGAGGGGAGTGCTGAGCTCGACCCGCAGCGCGTGACGCAGGCGGTGCTGCAGCTCGCGGCCAACGCCGTGCAGGTCACGGAGGACGGCGACAGGATCCGCATCGGCTCGACCTTCATCGGCGAGGGGGATGCCCGCAGACTGCGGCTCTGGGTTCAGGACACGGGGCCAGGCGTCGCGGCCGCCGACGCCGAGCGCATCTTCGAGCGGTTCGTGCGGGGTGCGGCGCCGGCCGACACCGCGGGACGCAGAGCCGGATCGGGGCTCGGGCTGGCGATCGTGCGCGCCATCGCCGACGGCCACGACGGATCGGCGTGGCTCGACAGCGTTCCCGGCGAAGGCGCCACCTTCGGGATCGACATCCCCGCCCCCGTCCACCCCGCAGCAGAGAGGAGGTCGTGAGATGCGCCGCATCCTCATCGCCGAAGACGACCCGCACATCACATCATTCGTGCGGCGCGGCCTGCGGGCCGCCGGGTACGACACCGCTGACGCCGCCGACGGGCACACCGCCCTGCTGATGGCCCGCAGCGGGATGTTCGATCTCGTCCTGCTCGACATCGGGCTCGGCGGGATCGACGGGTTCGACGTGCTCGCCAGGCTGCGAGGCGAGGGGGTCGCCACCCCGGTGATCATCCTCACGGCGAGGGACTCCGTGATCGACACGGTTCGCGGATTGGAGGGCGGCGCGAACGACTACGTCACGAAGCCGTTCCAGTTCGCCGAGGTGCTCGCCAGGGTGCGGCTGCGCATCGGCGACGGCGAAGGCAGGCCGAGCGGTCCGATGCTCGTGCACGACGACGTGCGCGTCGACATCCGCGCACGCACGGTGACCGTGGCGGGGGAGGTGCGCGAGCTCACCTCGCGCGAGTTCTCGCTGCTCGAGGTGCTGCTGGAGAATCGTGGTCAGGTGCTCTCCCGCGATCAGCTGATCGGGCACGTCTGGGGGATGGACTTCGATCCGGCGTCGAACGTCGTCGACGTCTACGTGCGGGCGCTTCGCGGCAAGATCGGCGCCGAGCGCATCGAGACCGTGCGCGGAGCGGGGTACCGGTTCCGATGAGCGTGCAGACCACTCCTCCCGCCGCACGCGAACGGGTGCGATTCGCCACGGAGGCGCCGCGGCGGCATCCGGTTCCCCACGCAGCCGGCCCCGAGTCCCGGCGCGTCCCCTGGAGGCTGATCGGCCTCACGGCGGTCCTGACCGCCGCGGCCGCGCTGCTCATCCACTCGGCCGTGCAGCCGGTCGAAGGAGCCGGCGGGGCGCCGACTCCGGCTGTCGCACTCACCATCGGAGTGTTCCTCGTGGCGGTGTGGGCATGGTCGGCGACGCGGCTCGACGACACCCTCGTCGCCCTGTTCGCCTCGATAGCCCTCATCCTGCTCGGCGTCCTGCCCGCATCGCAGTTCTTCGCCTCGCTGGGAGACGAGACGATCTGGCTGCTCGTCGGCGCCTTCGTCATCGCCGCCGGAGTCTCGGCGTCGGGGCTCGCGCTGCGCGGGGCGGCGATGATGCTGCAACATGCGCGCGGTCCGCGCAGCCTCTTCCACCTCACCACCGTGGCTCTCACGCTCACCGCCTTCGCGATCCCCGCCACGTCGGGTCGTGCCGCGCTCGCCGTGCCCGTGTTCACCGCGGTGCAGACGGCGCTCCCGGGAAGGGCACGCCTCCTGCGCGCTTACGCGCTGCTGGTGCCGACGGTGGTGCTGCTGAGCGCCGTGGCATCGCTGCTCGGCGCCGGCGCGCACGTCATCACCGATCAGCTGCTGCGGGCGGCGGGAGAACCGGGATTCGGGTTCGTCGGCTGGCTGTGGCTCGGCCTGCCCCTCGCCGTCGTCTCGTCGCACGTCGCATGCGAGATCATCCTGCTTCGCTTCGCCGACCGTGCGGAGCGCACGGTGCCGCTGCGGGTCGACGCTGCGGCGTTCCGCGACACGGGCGGCCGGATCAGCGGTCCGCTGCGGCCCGCCGAGCGTCGGGCCGGACTCGTGCTGATCTCGGTCGTGCTGCTGTGGAGCACGACGTCCGTCCATCAGCTCCCACCCGCACTCGTCGCCCTGCTCGGCGCGGTCGCGGTGGTCACCCCCGGCATCGGATGCACGACGCTGCCCGCCGCGGTGAAGACAGTGCCGTGGGGGCTGCTGCTCTTCCTCGCGGCGACGCTGGCGCTGGCATCCGCCCTCACCGGCAGCGGCGCCGCCGAATGGCTCGGCGGCGCCGCGCTCGCCCCGTTGAGCGGGCTCGGCCATGGCGGGGCGATCGGGTTCGTGCTCGTCGTCATCGTGTCATCGACCGCCGCGCACCTGCTCATCCCCTCGCGCTCGGCGCGCTCGGCCGCGCTCATCCCCGTCGTGATCGCGATCGCGCCGGCCGTCGGCGTCGAGCCGATGGCGGCGGCGTTCGCGTCCACCGCCGCGGCCGGGTTCTGTCATACGCTGCCGAGCTCGGCGAAGCCGGTGGCGATGTTCGCCGACCCCGAGGTCGTGCACGGCGGCTTCACCGCCGCAGACCTGCGGCGACTCTCGACCGTGCTCGCCCCGGTGATGGTGGCACTGGTCGCGCTCTTCTCGTTCGCGGTATGGCCTGCGATGAGAATGCCCATGCTGCGCTGACACCGCCACCTCACCCGCCAACCACCGTCAACCGAACCGCAGGCGCGTCGCGCACAGCGGTGATCGTCGTGCCCGGATCGGGCACGGGAAGAAGGAGACAGCATGTCCATCCGCATCCCCCAGCGAATCCTCGTCGCCCCCAGCGGGTTCAAAGAGAGCCTCAGCGCCGAGGCGGTCGCCCACGCCATCGCCTCCGGGCTGCGCCGGGTGATCCCCGGTGTGCACGTCGACGAGTACCCGGTCCCCGACGGCGGCGAGGGCACCGCGGCCGCGCTCGCCGCGGCGACCGGCGGCGAGCTGGTGCCGATGACTGTCACCGGCCCGGTCGGCGAGCTCGTGCGGGCCCACTGGGCACGCCTGGGCGGGGCGGCCTCCGGCACGGCGGTCGTCGAGATGGCCTCCGCCGCGGGGCTGCGTCTCGTGCCGCGGGATCGCCGAGACCCCGGGGCGACCACCACCTACGGCGTCGGCCAGCTGATCGCGGCGGCGCTCGACGACGGAGCGACCCGCATCGTCGTCGGCTGCGGGGACTCGGGCACGAGCGACGGCGGGGCCGGCGCGCTGGCGGCCCTGGGCGTCCGCATCCTCGACCGCCACGGGGCGCAGGTCGCGCCCGGCGGTGCGCGACTCGGCGATGCGCGCGCACTCGATCTCGATGGCGTACACCCCCGGGCCTCCGAGGTCGAGATCGTGCTCGCCTGCAACATCCACAATGTGCTCTGTGGCCCGCGCGGCGTCGCCCGTGTCTTCGGGCCGCAGAAGGGGGCCGACCCTCAGCAGGTCGAGCAGCTCGCCGAGGCGCTCGACCACTGGGCTGCTCTGCTCGAGACGCAGACGCCGCACGGCCCTGCGATGGATGTGCGCACCGGCGGTGGGACCGGTGCCTCCGGAGGTCTCGGCGCCGGGCTCGCCGCTGTGCTCGGCGCGCGGCTCGCACCTCGGTTCGAGGTGCTGCTCGACAGCGGCATCCTGCCCGAGTCGATCGACGACCTGCTCGCCGCTGCGGATCTGGTGATCACGGCCGAGGGGGCGATCGATTTCCAGACGCCGCGCGGCAAGGTCCCGGCCGAGGTCGCGATGCGCGCCCGGATCGCCGGGGTCCCCGTGCTCGGCATCGCCGGTTCCCTCGGGCACGGGGCGCCGGCCGTGCATGACATCGGCATCGGCGCGATCACCTCGATCCTCACCGTGCCGATGGACCTCGAGCAGGCCGTCGAGCAGGGGGAGGAGCTGCTGCGAGATGCGGCCGAGCGCAGCATGCGGATGATGCTGCTCGGCTCCGCCATGGCGGCGCGCGGCGCCTGAGCGCTGCCGCGAGCGAGCCCGCGCTCGCCGGTGCAGACGCGATGGTGCCCCTCGGATCTCTCCGAGGGGCACCATGCTCGTGGCCGGACTCAGGGCATCCGGATCAGTCGCAGCTGAACCTCGCGTCGCCCCAGATGCCGTGGGCTCCGTTGATGCTGCCTGGCGCCTCGACGATGAGGTCGACGTACTGGCCGCCCTTCAGATCGACGTTCACGCTCTCGGGCGCGAACCCCGGCGTGAACGTACGCGACTGGTACGCGCCTTCGCCGTCGACGTCGACCTTGAAGATCACATTGCCCGAGAAGCCCGCCTCGAGGCCGACATCGGCGGTGAAGGCGCTGCACTCGCCGCCGACGTAGTAGGTGATCTTCGACAGGGCGTGCACGCCGAGCCCCTTCTCATAGGTCGGGTTCTCACCCGTGGCCGGGTCGACGTAGTTGATCGCCAGAGGCAGATCGGGCGACGACGCCGAGTCCTTGTTGGCGACGTCCTTGCCGATGACGCCCCAGCCGTTGGTCGCGCTGATCCACTGCAGGTCGGATGCGTAGGCCGATCCGGCCGGAGCAGGCGGCAGCGGCTGGTCGACCACCTTCCAGTCGAACATCTTCAGCCGGCTCTCGGTGGGAAGCACCACGTACGCCAGCTCCTTCGACGGGTTCAGCCGAACGAGGTTCGAGTACACCTGGTACGTGTACGTCGGGTACTCGTAGACGGCCGGGTTGGTCGCGCTGTTGCGGCCCATCGACGCGATCGCGACGCTCGCTCCACCGAGGCCGGATGCCTGGGGCAGCCAGTTCGGGAAGAAGACGTTCTGCTTCGACACCGTGCCGTCGGCGTAGTGCAGCTCGATGGCCGGGTTCACCCCGCCGCCGGACGCCGCCGAGGCGAGGATCGCGAGGTGCGTGCCCTTGCCCGCGAGGGCGATCGTCTGCCCTGCAGGAGAGACCGAATCGGCGGCGCCCGACGGTGCCGGCCAGGTGTACTCGATCGCGGCGTCGCCTGTGCCGACGGTCACGGTCGACCCTGGCGTGACTCCGGCGCGCTCGAGGGACTCGGCCGAGAAGCTGGCCCCGCCGCCGTCGAAGTCCCCGGCCTCAGCCGTCTCGATCGTGGTGATCGCGTCGGCGTTGTAGGCGCCGGCGAGCGATCCGTATGCGACGTAGATCTGGTTCGCTCCGCTCACCTGCTGCGCGGTCTTCTGAGCGGTGTACGCGGCGACGACCGTGACCGTCTGCAGGTCGGCTTTCGCCGCCTCGGTTACCTTCACCTCGAAGGTGGCGGTAAACGATGCGCCCGGTTCGACCACTGCCGCGCGGTCGCCGTTCGCCGATGTGACGCTCCAGCCCTCGGGCAGGGCCGGGGTGAGGGTCACGTCCTCCTTCTTCTTGGTGCCCGTGTTGCGGAAGGTGGCGGTGACGCTCGTGCTGTCGCCCTGGAAGACGCGGTCCTCCAGGTCGACCGAGACCGATGCCGCGGTCAGGTCGGCGTCGCGGCCGCCGACCGCACTGGTCGCGGAGAGCACGACCTCGGCGCTGCTGCCGGATGCCAGGGGCCCGGTCTTCACGTGGATGACCCCGCCCGCGTCGGAGGCGTCGAAGAACCAGCCGGTGGCCTGCGCCGACAGTGCGTCGAGCGATGCCGCCTGCTTCAGTCCCTTGCCGTCGACCGAGACGTTCTTCGGTGCCGATCCGGTGTGCGCCTCGATCAGGTACGGGCGCGCGTCGGCCATGCCGTCGTAGGCGCCCGAGCGCGTGCCGATCCCGATGGTGACGGTGCCCTTCTTACCCGCCTCGGGAGCGGCGACGGTGAACTTCTGGGTGCTCGACTCGCCGTCCTTGTACGCCCGGGTGACCTCGTCGTCCTCGTACAGCGAGAACGTGCTCGTGCCCTGCGGGAAGAGCGAGAGGGTGATGGGGGAGTCTTCTTCTACGAGTGACGCGTTGCGGGCGACGACGCCCTGCGGCACCACGGCGCCGGCGCGAACGAAGATCGGCAGCTTGTCGAGCGGAGCAGGATGCCCGTTGAGCACCTGTCCGCCTTCGTGCACCGTGCCCGTCCAGTAGTCGACCCACTGCGCGCCCTTCGGCAGGTAGATGCCGTTGCGCACGTTGCTCTTGGTGAACACCGGGGCGACGAGGTAGTCGCTGCCCAGGAGGAACTCGTTGTTGGCCTCGGCGCTGTAGGAGCCCGGGTCGTCGGGGTACTCGAGGGCGAGCGAGCGCATCATCGGCAGGCCGCTCCGGTGCGATTCCGCGGCGAGCGTGTAGATGTACGGCATGAGCTGCTGGCGCAGCTGCAGATAGCTGCGGTTGATCGCCGTCGCCTCGTCACCGTACAGCCACGGGCGCTTGTCGACCGACGCCCAGCCGCTCATCGAGTAGAGCGCGGGGGCGAACGCCTTCCACTGCAGGTCACGCACGTAGCTCTCGGCCGAGCCGCCGAAGATGCCGTCGACGTCTCCGGTCGTGAACGGGAGGCCCGAGTTGCCGGCTCCGGTGAGCGCCGAGACCTGCCAGCGCACCGCGTCGAGGTTGCCGTTGTGGTCGCCGGTCCACTGCATCCCGCATCGCTGGGAGCCGGCCCAGCCCTCGACCATGAGCGAGGTGCCGCGGGCGTCGGAGTACTGCTCGATGCCGCTGTGCGCGGCCTCGCATCCGGTCAGCGCCATGCGGTAGCCCGAGCCGACCCAGGCGACGTCGAGCTTGCGCAGCCGGATGCCCGCCTCGCCCACCTCGTACTCCTGGTTCGTCAGCGAGCGCTGCGTCCACAGACCGGTCTTCAGTGCGGTCTCGTCTTCGATGGCCTGCACGGTCTCCGGCAGCTCCTGGTACTCGCAGCCATAGCCGTCGTTCACCAGCATCCAGCCGGCCGGCATGTCGTGCTCGACGAAGTCCTTCGCGACCTCGAGCGACTGGGGCGTGCGCAGCTTCGACGGCGTCTTCGTGCCGGAGTAGGTCGGGCTCGAGCGGTTGTAGCAGTCGGCGTCGCCGTATTCGAGCGCGTACACCGGCGGCATCATCGGACGCCCGGTGAGCTGCGTGTACGACTCGAGCGACTGGCTGTAGTCGCCGACGAAGTAGTAGGCGTCGAACCGGCGCTCCTCGTGCGTGGTCGTGTTGTTCGTGAAGTCGTAGGTGCCCCGGGCGAAGGTGTTCCGCAGCACGCCGTAGCCCTCGGACGACATGTAGTACGGCACGGCGTTGGGGTATCCGTCGTCATCCCAGTCGTAGCTGCGGGCGACGTTGATCACGGATTCGGTGTGGATGGATCGGCCGTTCTGCATGCCTCCGCCGAGGATCTGCTCGCCCTCGACATCGCTGAGGTGCTGAGTGGCGGTCTTGGCGCCGAAGGTGATCGGCGCGGATTCGGTGAAGATCGACGAGCCGTCGGCGCGCATGGCGGAGACCGCGCCGGTGGCCCGGTCGACCTCGACGGTGACGGCCGCGGAGGAGATGCGGATCGTCTCGCCCTCTGTGACGGTGATGTCGGCACCGTCGAACGTGCCGGCGCCGACGACGATGTCGGCGGTTCGGGTGGGGTCGCCCTGCGGGGTGTTCGCGGGGTCGGTGAAGGAGCCGCTGGGGTCGGCTTCCAGGCGGAACGTGCCGTTCTCGAGGAACGTCACGCGCATGGCGCCGTGCTCGGCGGAGAGCGTGACCGCCCCTCCGTCCTTCGTGACCGCGGTGATGGCGCCGACGGTGGTGCCCGCGGTGTCGACGGGCACCTCGGGGGATGCGGGGTCGGGGATGATCGGGGTGAAGGTCGACGCGGCAGCGGTCTGGGGAGCGATCGCCGCGGCGGCGGCACCGACCGAGGTCATCCCGAAGCCGGTCACCCCCAATGCGACGGCCAGGCCCAGCGCGGTGAAGCGCCGACGGCAGGTGGGTGAGTTCAACTTCATCGTCTCCTCTGTGATTGATTCTGCGCATGGGGAACAGAATCAATCACATGCAAGCAGATGGCGTTCTCGTGGTCAAGGGGTGTTCCGGTTGCGCGCTGGGCGGCCCGCGCAGCGGCCGCGGCTAGGATCGAGGGGTGCCCGTGAACAGTGAACTGGTCGGCAGGGAGTTCCCGCCGACGGCCCCGTACCTGGTCGGACGAGAGAAGGTGCGCGAGTTCGCCCGCGCCGTGTTCGCCGACGCACCGCAGCATCTCGACGTCGAGGCGGCGCGCGCCGCCGGCTACACCGACCTCGTGGCTCCGCCGACCTTCCCGATGGTGATCCAGGACCTCACGCTGCAGCAGCTGCTCTCCGAGCCCGACTCCGGCATCGTCCTGGCGCGCACGATCCACGCCGAGCAGCGCTTCCAGTACAGCCGGCCGATCGTCGCAGGCGACGAGCTGACCGCGCAGCTCGCGGTGACCGGCATCCGCTCGCTCGGCGGCAACGCGATGATCACGAGCGAGGCGACCATCGCCGACGCCGCCGGCGACCACGTGGTCACAGCCGTCAGCGTTCTGCTTGTCGGCTCCGACAGCGAAGGGGAGGCCGCGTGATGGCCGAGTTCACCGTCGGCGACGTCATCGCCGAGCGCACCCTGCACCTGACCCGCGAATCGCTCGTGCGCTACGCCGGGGCATCGGGCGACTTCAACCCGATCCACTACCGCGACGACGTCGCGGCCGCCGTCGGCCTTCCCGGCGTGCTCGCGCACGGCATGCTCACGATGGGCATCGCCTCGTCGGTCGTGCTCTCCGCCCTTCCGGCAGACACCAGGGTCGTCGACTACGGCGTGCGCTTCACGAAGCCCGTCATCGTTGACGCCGAGACCGGTGCCGACGTGCACGTCGTGGCGAAGGTCGGCGCTGTCGACGAGACCGCCGCGCGCATCGATCTCACCGTCAAGGCGGCAGAGGCGACCGTGCTCGTGAAGGCTCAGCTGCGGGTCGCGCTCTGACATGGCGTCCGCCGGCGTGACCGAGACCACCCCCATCGCCCTGCGCGAGCTCACCACGCTGCGCACCGGCGCAGCCCCGCTGCGCATGCTCGAGGCATCCACCCGTGACGAGCTGCTCGCCGCCCTGCAGGACGTCTGGTCGACGGGCGACGACTGGTTCGTGCTCGGTGGCGGATCGAACCTGTTCGTCGGCGACGGCCCCTTCGAGGGCACGGTCATCAGGGTGCTGACCGAGGGCATCGAAGAGCTGCCGTCGCCTCACGAGGGTCGCGTCCGACTGCGCGTGCAGGCGGGTCATAACTGGGATGCCCTCGTGGCGTACGCCGTCGAGCGCGGCTACGCCGGCATCGAGGCCATGAGCGGCATCCCCGGCACAGTGGGTGCCGCCCCCGTGCAGAACGTCGGCGCCTACGGACAGGAGATCCAGGAGACGCTGGTCGAGGTCGAGCTGATCGACGAGCACGACGATGCCCCGGTCGTGCTGCCCGCGGCCGAGCTCGGTCTCGGATTCCGCACCTCGGTGCTCAAGCACCACTACGGCGAGGCGCAGGGGCGCCGTGCCGTCATCCTCTCGGTGACCCTCGATCTCGCCGTGACCGGCGATGCGGGACGAGTGGTGCGCGGTGAGCAGCTGCGCAGGGCGCTCGGTCTCGAGGACTACGAGGCGGTTCCCCTCGCGTGGGTGCGTTCGCGGATCCTCGAGACGCGCGCAGCGAAGGGCATGCTGCTCGATGCCGACGACCCCGACACCTGGAGCGCGGGCTCGTTCTTCCAGAACGCGATCGTTCCCGAGCCGGTGGCCCGCAGCCTTCCGCCCGAGTGCCCTCGCTGGCCCGTCGAACCCGACCTCGACTCGGTCACCGTGATTCCCCTCGACTCGTACTACGGGCTCGCGCCTCGCGAGGAGAAGCCGGTCGGAATGGTGAAGGTCAGCGCCGCATGGCTGATCGAGAACTCGGGCATCCGCAAGGGCTTCCGCCTGCCGCAGTCGCGTGCCGGGGTCTCCACGAAGCATGCGCTCGCGCTGACCAACCGAGGCGGCGCGACCGCCGCCGAGCTCAGCGAGCTCGCACGGTTCATCCAGAGCCGCGTGCACTCCGAGTTCGGTCTGCTGCTTCAGCCCGAGCCGGTGCTCGTCGGCGTCGACCTCTAGGACGATCGCGGCGGGCGGCATACACTCGCAGGATGAGCGGACTGATCCCGTACCTCCTGTTTCCCGGCACCGCCGCCGAGGCACTGTCGTTCTACGCGGCGACCTTCGGCGGCCAGCCGCGTCTGTTCACCTATGAGCAGGCGGGCCGCACCGACGGGCCGGGTGAGGCCATCGCGCACGGGATGCTCGTCGACGGCCCCGTCGAGCTCGCCGGTGCCGATGCCGCCGCAGGTGAGAGCACCGTCGAGATGAGCGGCATGTTCTTCTCGCTGCTCGGCACCACCGATCCCGCGACGCTCGCGGCGTGGTTCGAGGCGCTCGCCGAGGGCGGCCATGTCATCGATCCGCTGCAGAAGCGCCCGTGGGGCGATCACGACGGCACGCTCGTCGACCGCTTCGGCGTGCCCTGGCTGATCGGGCACGAAGGCTGACACCCGTCACCCCTCGCCGACACCCCCATCTCGTGCCGACACCCCCAGGTATGCACGTGCATACCTGGGGGTGTCGGCGGTAAGTAGGGGTGTCGGCGAGCGAATGTCAGGCCGAGAACAGGCGCTGCAGGCGCTGCACGCCCTCGAGCAGCTGGTCGTCTCCCAGCGCGTACGACAGCCGCAGGTAGCCGGAGGGGCCGAAGGCCTCACCGGGGACGACCGCGACCTCGGCCTCGTCGAGGATGAAGTCGGCGAGTTCGAGCGACGTAGTCGGCGTGACGGTGCTGCCGTCGCGTCGGGTCCAGGTGCGGTTCAGCAGACCCTGCACGTCGGGGTACACGTAGAACGCGCCCTTCGGAGTCGGGACGACCATCCCGTCGATCTTCGACAGCTCGTCGACGATCAGGCGGCGACGACGGTCGAACGCCTCGCGCATCTGCTCGGCCTCGTCCTGCGGGCCGTTCAGCGCCGCGATGGCACCGCGCTGCGCGACGTTGTTGACGTTGCTCGACAGGTGCGACTGCAGATTCGCGGCGACCTTGATGGCGTCGGCGGGGCCGACCATCCAGCCGACGCGCCAGCCGGTCATGGCATAGGTCTTCGCGACGCCGTTGACCAGGATGGTCTGGTTCGCGATCGCGGGCAGCGCCTCGACGATCGAGGTCGCTTTGACTCCCTCGTACGTGAGGTTCTGGTAGATCTCGTCGCTGATCACCCAGATGCCGTGCTCGAGGGCCCATTCGGCGATCGCCCTGGTCTCATCGGCCGTGTAGACCGAGCCGGTCGGGTTCGAGGGCGAGACGAACACGAGCACGGTGGTGCGCTCGGTGCGGGCTGCCTCCAGCTGCGCGACGGTGACCTTGTACTCCTGGTCGGCACCGGCGAAGACCTCGACGGGCACGCCGTCGGCCAGCTGGATCGCCTCGGGGTAGGTGGTCCAGTACGGCGCGGGCAGCAGCACCTCGTCGCCGGGGTTCACCACGGCCTGGAAGGCCTGGTACACCGACTGCTTGCCGCCGTTGGTGACGATGACCTGGCTGGGCGAGACCTCCAGGCCCGAATCGCGCAGCGTCTTCGCGGCGATCGCCTCACGCAGCTCGGGAAGGCCTGCGGCGGGCGTGTAGCGGTAGTTCGCCGGGTTCGCGAGCGCCTCGGCGGCGGCATCGACGATGAACTGCGGAGTCGCGAAGTCGGGCTCGCCTGCGGCATACGAGATGACGGGTTTGCCCTCGGCCTTCAGTGCCTTGGCCTTGGCGTCCACCTTCAGGGTGGCGGACTCGGCGATGGCGCTGAGCTTCTTGGAGACAGAGGGTTTGCGGGAGAGAGGAGCGCGTTCGGTCACGACTCCGATCGTACTCGCCGCCGGCGGGGAGGAACCGGCTCGGGACACCCCCGAGAACCGCGGAAACTCCGCGCCGCGCAGGAACCAGGAATCTTCTCGCGACGCGGGCGAGAGGGACGGGCGTCGACCCGTACCGGGCGCCGACCCGTACCGGGCGCCGGTCAGCTCGCGGGTGTCAGCTGCAGGGCATCCGCGACGACGACGCCGTCATGCAGAACCGTGCGGTCGCCGCCGCGATCCATCACGGCGCTGGTGGGCGTCTCGCCGTCGACGATCAGCAGGTCGGCGCGGTCGCCGATCGCGGTGCCGGGCCGATCGGCGATGCCGGCCAGGCGCGGCACCGCGTGGTCCATGATCGATGCGCCGCCCACCGTCGCCACCGCGAGGCTCATCTCGATCAGCTCGTCGCGTCGGTAGCCGTTGGTGAACGCGAGCTGCCACGTGCGGTCGAGCATGTCGCCGTTGCCGTACGGGCTCCAGTAGTCGCGCTGGCCGTCTTCTCCGAGTCCGAAGCGCACCCCTGCCGCGACGAGGTCGGCGAGCGGCAGCTGGTGGGGTGCAGCGGGCGCGACGGATGCCATGGCGATATCGAGCTCGGCGAACTCGTCGATCAGGCGACGGGTGGTCGCCGCATCGACGCCGCCGAGATCGTACGCATGCGACATGGTGACCTTGCCCTGCATGCCGAGCGCCCGGGTGCGCTCGATCACCAGCTCGGTGCTGAACACACCCAGCGCCGCCGGCTCATGCAGGTGGATGTCGACCTCGACCTGGTACTTCTCGGCCAGCGCGAACACGATGTCGAGGTGCTTCACCGGGTCGCGGTCGAGCTGGCACGGGTCGATGCCGCCCATCACGTCGGCGCCGAGCCGCAGCGACTCCTCGAGATACTCGACCGTGCCCTCCTCGCGCAGGATGCCGGCCTGGGGGAAGGTCATGATCTGCAGGTCGACCCGGTCGGCGAAGCGCTCCTTCGCGGCCAGGACGGACTCGAACTTCTCGAGCCGGCAGTCGACGTCGACCTGCGCATAGCTGCGCACTCGCGTCGTGCCGTGCACGATCATCTTCTCGAGCGTGTTCGCGACGATCTCGGCGTGCGGCACGTCGGTGTCGCGCCAGTTGCGGCGGTCGTTCATCATCATGCCCCACACGCCGGGGGCGCCGGTGTGCGGGCGGAAGGGCAGGCCGATCCGGCTCGAGTCCAGGTGCACGTGCACGTCGCTGAACGAGGGCAGCAGCAGCCTTCCGCGCCCGTCGACGTCTCCGGGCGCGAGCGCGGCAGCGGCGTCGTGCGGGCGGATCCGGCTGATGCGAGCCTCCGCGACCTCGACGTCACTGGCGGCTCCGCCCCATGGGCGGACGTTGCGGATGATCATGCGCCCAGGCTATCGCCGGGACGCACGATCATCCGTCGAGCGGATGCCGTCAGCCGGCCAGCCCGTGAGCCTCGGCGACCGCGGGAAGCGTGATGCGTCCGCCCTGCACGTTCAGGCCCTTCGCCAGCGCGGCGTCGTCGGCAGCTGCGGCATCCCAGCCCTTGCCGGCGATCGCCGACACGTAGGGGAGGGTGGCGTTGGTGAGCGCGCGCGTGGCCGTCTCGGGCACAGCCCCCGGCATGTTCGCGACGCAGTAGTAGATCGAGTCGTGCACGGCGAAGGTCGGGTCGTCGTGAGTGGTCGGGCGCGAGCCCTCGAAGCATCCGCCCTGGTCGATCGCAATGTCGACGAGCACCGCACCTGGCTTCATGCCCGCGACCATCTCGTCGGTGACGAGCTTGGGTGCCGCTGCTCCCGGGATCAGCACCGAGCCGATGACGAGGTCGGCGGTCGCCAGCTCCTCGGCGATGTCGTAGCGGTTGGATGCGCGGGTCTCGAGGGCGCCGCCGTAGCGGTGCTCGAGTTCGCGCAGGCGCGGCAGCGAGATGTCGAACACGGTCACCTTCGAGCCGAGGCCGAGGGCGTTGGCCGCGGCGTGCTCGCCGGCGACGCCGCCGCCGATCACGACGGTCTTGGCGCGCGGGGTGCCTGCGATGCCGCCGAGCAGCGTGCCGCGGCCGCCGTTCGAGCGCATCAGCGAGTACGACCCGACGGTCACCGAGAGGCGGCCGGCGATCTCGCTCATCGGCACGAGCAGGGGCAGGGTGCGGTCGGGCAGCTGCACCGTCTCGTAGGCGACGGCGGTGGTGCCGGCGTCGACGAGCGCGGTGGTGAGGGCGCGGTCGGCGGCGAGGTGCAGGTAGGTGAAGAGGGTGAGGTCGGAGCGCAGGTGGCCGTACTCCTGGTCGATCGGCTCCTTGACCTTCAGCAGCAGGTCGGCTTCGCCCCAGGCCTCGTCGGCGGATGTCACGATCTCGGCTCCCGCGGCGCGGTAGTCGTCGTCGCTGATGCGCGAGCCGAGACCGGCTCCGGACTGCACGAGCACGCGGTGGCCCTCGTGCACGAGGCGGTCGGCGCCGGCGGGGGTCAGAGCGACCCGGTTCTCGTTGTTCTTGACTTCGGTCGGGACGCCGATCTTCATCGATCCTCCAAGACGGGGGCAGGCACGGGGCACGCGTTCTTCGGCGGGTGCGGCCGGAAGCGCGTAGAAAAGGATCGCAGGAACGAGCGGATTCCAGGTAGGACTTCGAAGAACATTCGGTTCTGGGTGCCGATCTGGAATGATCGTTCGCATGAGTCCGGTCTCGGGGGCCTCCGCGCCGAACAGCATCCAGTCCGCGCCGCTGGATGCGCTGGACACCACGCTCGTGCGCCTGCTGATGGCCGACGGCCGCATGACGAACGCCGAGCTCGCCGCGCGCCTGGGCGTCGCTCCCTCGACGGCGCATGCGCGTCTGCGCTCACTGGTCGACCGAGGGGTGATCACCGGATTCCACGCGAGTGTGGACGAGCGGATGCTGGGTGCCGGGCTCCAGGCGGTCATCGGCGTGAGCCTGCGGCCCAGCGCCCGTCGCGAGAGCATCGTCGAGTTCGAGAAGCGTGTGCGCGCGCTGCCTCAGGTCATCCAGGTGTTCTTCCTGGGCGGCGACGACGACTTCCTGCTGCATGTCGCGGTCGCCGACTCGACGCAGCTGCGCGAGTTCGTGCTCGAGCATCTGTCGGCGCAGAGCAGCGTGGCATCCACGCGCACCAGCGTCGTCTTCGACTATCACCGCAACGCCGTCGCCGCGTCGTTCCTGTGACCCGAGTCGCCCCTGCGACCCGCTGAGCGCGGGCGAGGTCAGCGCTCGACGAGCACTCCGTCGTCGTCGGCGTACAGGCGCGCCCCTGGACGGAAGGTCACTCCACCGAACTCGACCGTCACGTCGGCCTCTCCGGTGCCCTGCTTGCCGCTCTTGCGCGGGTTGGTGCCCAGCGCCTTCACGCCCAGCGGCATGGTGCCGATCGCGACGCTGTCGCGCACGCAGCCGTGGATGACGACGCCGGCCCACCCGTTGTCGACGGCGAGCTGGGCGATCATGTCGCCCATGAGCGCGGTGCCGTACGAGCCGTCGCCGTCGACGACCAGCACCGCGCCGTCGCCGGGGGAGGAGAGCAGCGACTTCAGCAGCGCGTTGTCCTGAAAGCAGCGCACCGTGCGGATCGGCCCCTCGAACGAGGCCCGGCCGCCGAACGAGCGAAGCTGCAGCGGCAGGGACTGCAGGTCGTCGCCGTGCACGTCGTAGAGGTCAGCGGTGGATGTCATGACTCACTCCTATCAGTTCTCGGGATGATCGGTCGCATGGCGACGCGGGAGGGGCCGGATGCCCGGCGGCACCCGACCCCTCCCGCCGGCTGAGCGTCGGATCAGCTGAACTGGTTCATCGTGTTGTGCTGGCCGCCGGCCTTGAGAGCCGCTTCGCCTGCGAAGTACTCCTTGTGGTTGTCGCCCAGGTCGGAGCCGGCCATGTTCTGGTGCTTGACGGTGGCGATGCCGCCGCGGATCTCGCGACGCTGCACGCCCCTGACGTACGCCAGCATGCCCTCGTCGCCGAAATAGCCCTTCGCCAGGTCATCGGTCGACAGCGCTGCCGTGTGGTACGTCGGCAGGGTGATGAGGTGGTGGAAGATGCCCGCGCGGGCGGAGCCGTCGCGCTGGAAGGTGCGGATCTTCTCGTCGGCCAGTTCGGCGAGTTCTGTGCCGTCGTAGTCCACGCTCATGAGCCTGTCGCGCTCGTATGCCGACACGTCGTCACCGCGCTCGAGCATCGCGTCGTACGCCTGCTGCCTGAAGTTCAGCGTCCAGTTGAACGAGGGGCTGTTGTTGTAGACCAGCTTCGCGTCGGGGATGACCTCGCGGATGCGGTCGACCATGCCGGCGATCTGCTCGACGTGCGGCTTCTCGGTCTCGATCCAGAGCAGGTCGGCACCATGCTGCAGCGAGGTGATGCAGTCGAGAACGACGCGGTCGACGCCGGTGCCGGTGCGGAACTGGTACAGGTTGCTCGCCAGGCGCTTCGGGCGCAGCAGCCTTCCGTCGCGCTTGATCACCACATCGCCGTCGCCGAGGTCGTCTGCGGCGATCTCCTCGACGTCGAGGAACGAGTTGTACTGGTCGCCCAGATCGCCGGGCTGGTGCGAGACGGCGATCTTCTGCGTGAGGCCGGCGCCGAGCGAGTCGGTGCGCGCGACGATGATGCCGTTGTCGATGCCGAGCTCGAGGAAGGCGTAGCGCACCGCGTTGATCTTCGCGAGGAAGTCCTCGTGCGGCACGGTGACCTTGCCGTCCTGGTGGCCGCACTGCTTCTCGTCAGACACCTGGTTCTCGATCTGGATGGCGCACGCGCCGGCCTCGATCATCTTCTTGGCCAGGAGGTACGTCGCCTCGGGGTTTCCGAAGCCGGCGTCGATGTCGGCGATGATCGGCACGACGTGGGTCTCGAAGCCGTCGATCTGGGACTGGACGAACTCGACCGCCGTCTCGTCCCCCGCCGCCCTGGCCTCGTCGAGCTGCGTGAACAGGAGGTCGAGCTCACGGGCATCCGCCTGCCGGAGGAAGGTGTAGAGCTCCTCGATCAGCGCGGGGACAGCGGTCTTCTCGTGCATCGACTGGTCGGGCAGCGGGCCGAACTCCGAGCGCAGTGCCGCGACCATCCAGCCCGAGAGGTACAGGTAGCGCTTGTTCGTCGACTTCAGGTGCTTCTTGATCGAGATCATCTTCTGCTGGCCGATGAAGCCGTGCCAGACGCCGAGCGACTGGGTGTAGACCGACGAGTCGGCGTCATACTCCTGCATGTCGCGTCGCATGATGTCGGCGGTGTACTGCGCGATCTCGAGGCCGGTGCGGAATCGGTTCTGCGCGCGCATGCGCGCTGCCGACTCGGGGTCGATCGCGCTCCAGCCGGCGCCCTGTGCGTCCTTGAGCTGCTGGATGGCGGCGATGTCGTCCTGGTAACGGGTCATGGCGTGTCCTTCGTCGGTCGGGGATGGTCGGGTGGGGGAGTCGGTCAGTCGGTCAGGTAGCGGGAGTACGCCGGCAGGGTGAGGAACGCCGGGAACTCGGGCCGCAGCGTGACCTCGCGGAAGACCGCCGCGGCATCGTCGAACCGGTCGCCCTCGTGCCGAGGGGCTTCGGCCAGCACCTGCCGGATCAGGCCCTCGACGTGCTCGACGGTGATCGCCGTGCCCTCTTCGGTGCGGCGGTCCTGGTGGATCCACTGCCACACCTGCGAGCGGCTGATCTCGGCGGTGGCGGCGTCTTCCATCAGGCCGTCGATGGCGACGGCGCCCTGTCCTCGCAGCCAGGCCTCGAGGTAGCGGATGGCCACCGACACGTTCTCGTGCACGCCGGCATCGGTCACCGGGCGGCCGATGCGCAGGTCGAGCAGCTGCGACGCCGTCACCTCGACGTCGTCTCGCCGGCGGTCGAGCTGGTGCGGGCGCTCGCCGAGCACCGCGTCGAACTCGGCCTGGGCCGCGGGGATCAGATCGGGGTGCGCCACCCAGGTGCCGTCGAATCCGTCGCCGGCTTCGCGTCGCTTGTCGGCCGCCACCTTCGAGAGGGCGCGCTCGGTCTTCTCTGCGTCGCTGCGGTCGGGGATGAACGCGCTCATGCCGCCGATCGCGTGCGCTCCGCGCTTGTGGCAGGTCTTCACCAGCAGCTCGGTGTACGCCCGCATGAACGGCACGGTCATGGTGACCTCGCTGCGGTCCGGCAGCACGAACCGTGCGCCGCGTCCGCGATAGTTCTTGATGATCGAGAAGATGTAGTCCCAGCGTCCGGCGTTGAGGCCGGCGCAGTGATCGCGCAGCTCGTAGAGGATCTCGTCCATCTCGAAGGCGGCGGGCAGGGTCTCGATCAGCACCGTCGCGCGGATGGTGCCGTGCGGGATGCCGATGTACTCCTCGCTGAACGAGAAGACGTCGTTCCACAGCCTGGCCTCTTCGCTGGATTCGAGCTTGGCGAGGTAGAAGTACGGACCGCGCCCGGCGTCGATGAGAGCCTGCGCGTTGTGGAAGAAGTAGAGGCCGAAGTCGATCAGCGATCCGGATGCCGCGAGCCGGCGACCCGTGCGGTCTGTGAACTCGATGTGCTTCTCGCTCAGGTGCCAGCCCCTCGGGCGCATGACGATGGTGGGCGTCTGCTGGGCGGTGATCCGGTACTCCCTGCCCTCGGATGAGGTGTGCGTGAGCTCGCCGCGGATCGCGTCGCGCAGTGAGAGCTGGCCGCCGATGACGTTGCGCCAGGTCGGGCTGGT
Organism: Microbacterium esteraromaticum; assembly: GCF_014084045.1. Classification (NCBI taxonomy): domain Bacteria; kingdom Bacillati; phylum Actinomycetota; class Actinomycetes; order Micrococcales; family Microbacteriaceae; genus Microbacterium; species Microbacterium esteraromaticum. The sequence goes on along the minus strand of NZ_CP043732.1, from coordinate 436,564 downwards.
CGCATCCTCGAGGTCGGCGAGCCACACCTTGGCGCCCGAGTTCAGGGCGTTGATCGTCATCTTCGGATCGGTGGGACCGGTGATCTCGACACGGCGGTCCTCGAGGCCGGGGCCGGCTCCGGCGACGCGCCAGTCCGCGTCGTCGCGGATGTGAGCGGTGTCATCGCGGAAGCGCGGGTCGTGGCCGTTGCCGATCTCGAAACGGCGACGCATGCGGTCGGCGAGGCGATCGTGGCGTCGTCCGCTGAAGCGGTGGTGCAGCTCGGTGAGGAACGCGATGGCCTCGGTGGTGAGGATCTCGTCGTGGCGGTCGAGCTGCGGCGCGGTGATGTGCAGCGTCGGGCCGAGTCCGGCGGAGACGGCTGCGTCGACGGTGCGAGTCGGTGCGGTCGCAGTGGGAATGCTCATGATCTGTCTCCTCCGTGAGATGTCCGGTCGGCCTCGGTGGCCGGGTGGGTTGAGATCCACTGTGGGTGAAGAAACCCACCTCGCCCGACCAAATGTGGAGAGAAGTTTGATCGAATTTCTGTTTCTGTGACAGACTGCACCGCATGACCCTGCTCGAGGAATCCGATTCCGACGCGCTGACCATCGGCCGGCGCATCCGCCAGCTGCGCACCGCGCAGGGCATGACGCTCGAAGAGCTGGCTGCTCGCATAGACCGGGCGCCCAGCCAGGTGTCGATGTTCGAGACCGGCAAACGAGAGCCCAAGCTCACCCTGCTGCAGACGATCGCGAAGGTGCTCGGCACCACCCTCGACGGCCTGCTCGAGGGCGAGCCGCTCGACGAGCGCGCCACGAAGGAGATCGCGCTCGAGCGCGCGATGAAGGGCCAGACGTTCCGCGCCCTGGGCATCCCGTCGTTCCGCATCGGCAAGTCGCTCTCAGACGACGCCATCGACGCGATGCTCGCCCTGCACGGCGAGATCGAGCGGCTGCGCGACGAGCGCGCCGCGACGCCGGAGGAGGCGCGTCGCGCCAACCTCGAGCTGCGCCATCTGATGCGCACGCAGGACAACTACTTCGCCGACCTCGAGGCGCAGGCCCGCGAGATCCTCGATGCGGTCGGCCACCCTGGCGGGCCGCTCACCCAGCGCACCGCGTCTGAGATCGCGGCCCATCTCGGCTTCACGCTGCACTACGCGCCGGACCTGCCGCAGTCGACCCGCAGCGTCGCAGACCTCGCGCACGGCCGGCTCTACCTGTCGAGCAGCATCCCCGCCAAGGGCGATGCGCGCACCGCCGTCCTGCAGGCGCTGTCGAGCCGCATCCTCGGCCACTCCGAACCGCGCAGCTACGCCGAGTTCCTGCGCCAGCGGGTCGAGACGAACTACCTCACCGGCGCTCTGCTCGTGCCCGAATCGCATGTCGTGCCGGTGCTGCAGGATGCCAAGCAGCGCCGTGCGATCTCGATCGAAGACCTCCGCGACGCGTACTCCGTCTCGTATGAGACCGCCGCTCACCGCTTCACGAATCTGGCGACTCGGCACCTGGGCATCCCGGTGCATTTCCTCAAGGTTCATGAGTCGGGCACCATCACGAAGGCGTACGAGAACGACGACGTGAACTTCCCCACCGACCGGCTCGGGTCGATCGAGGGGCAGATGTGCTGCCGCCGCTGGACGAGCCGTGAGGTGTTCGACGTCGACGACCGCTTCAACCCGTACTACCAGTACACCGACACCGGCAACGGCACCTACTGGTGCACCGCGCGCGTCGAGCCGTCGAGCGAAGGGCTGCACTCGGTGAGCGTCGGGGTGCGATTCGATGACACGAAGTGGTTCGTCGGGCGCGACACCCCGAACCGCGCCGTCTCGAAGCACTCGGTCGAGACGTGCTGCCGCCGCGCCCCTGCCGAGCTCGAGCAGCGGTGGCGCGATCAGTCGTGGCCGAACGTGCGCACCCCTCGCACCCTGCTCGCCACCCTGCCGACCGGATCGTTCCCCGGCGTCGACACGACCGACGTGTACGAGTTCCTCGAGGCGCACGCGCCGCGCTGAGCCGGAGACGCGCAGGCGCCCCGATAGTCTGACGGCGGCACGTCAGGGGGGATGCATGAGCGTGAGCAGCGACTCGACCGAGAAGGATCCGATCGACGATCCGCACCCTCTCCGCGCCGATCTGCGGGCGATGCGGCGCGGCGCGAACCTCGTCGTGCTGCTCGTCGCGGTCGCCGGCGGCGTGTGGGGCGTGTTCGACACGCTGGCGGATGCCGCTGGCGACCGCCCGTGGGGCACGCTGTCGATCGCGGCTCCCGCCGTGTACGCGGGCTGGTGCATGCTCGAGATGGCATGGAAGCCGCTGTCGCAGGTCGGCACCGTGCTGCTCCGGCTGATGACCGCGTGCTTCGTCGCTCCGCTGTTCGTCGCCGTCCCGGTCGGGATCGTGCAGGCGGTCGCCCTTGCCTTTCCCGGTGTGCGGCAGACGATCGCGGATGCCACCGCGGCCAACGACGGGTTCCACTACTGGTGGAGCGAGGGCCTCGGCGCACAGCTCGCGCTCGTGCCCGGCGCCGGCTACGTGGTCGGCATGTGCGCGCCGCTCGCGGTGATCCTCATCATCGTGATGCCCGTGCTCTCGCTGCGTGCTCCGAGCATCGCCGCCGATGGTTCGCACCTCGAGAAGGTCGAGCCCGGGCGGCGGGATGCTGCGACCGCCTTCGTGTTCGTCGGGCTCGGGGCGACGGTGCTCGGCATCGGGCTGTGGGGGTTCGGCGAGGGCAGGAGCATCGGCGAGTTCCCCGAGTACCTCGGCCGGTTCGTCGAGGCGCTGTCGTACGGCTACGCGCGGTGGGACGAGGCGGTGTGGCTCATCGGCGTGGTGCTGATCGTGCTCGGCATCGCTGGGATGGCCTGGGGCTGCGTGCGGGTGCTGATCGCCCGCAGGCGTTCCGCGGCCGAGGCGCCCGAGCGCTGACGGCATCGGCGCCGGGTCAGCGCGAGCGGGGCCGGTCGTCACTCCGCGGCGCGCAGCGTCGCCCAGAGCTCGGCGCGCGCCGGGAACGAGGTGAGATCGGTGCCGAGCAGGTTCGCCGCCTGCGCGATGCGGGTGCGCAGGGTGTGGCGGTGGATGCCGAGGACCGCTGCCGTCTGCTCGGCATGCGTGTCGTGCTCGAGCCATGCGCGCAGGGTGCGCTCGAGCTCGGTGCCGCTGGTCGCGTCGTGCGCGCGCAGCGTGGCGAGGCGGGTCCGGGCGAGCGTGCGGGTCTCGCTCGAGACCAGGGCGTCGAGCACACCGCCCGGCTGCACGTCGTGGTACTCGATCACGCCCTCGCGGCCGGAGCGTTGCAGGGCGGTCATCGCCTGCGCATGAGCGTGCGAGAACCCCGTGTACTCGGCCGGTTCCGAGACGCCGATCCGGATGTCGAACCGCGCCGACACCTGGTCGAGCAGACCTCGCGACGATGCGCCGATGCAGATCGTCAGCCCGTCGGCGTCCTCGGCCACGAACGTGACCGTGCCGCCGACGGCCCGCTGCCGCTCGAACCAGCCCACCACGGCGTCGACCGGCGCGGCGTCCGCCGTCGCGACGAGCATCGGCGCGGGCGGCATGGCGCCGAGCGTTCGCCTGGCGAGGGAGGGGTCATCGGCCCGCAGGGAGGCGAGCAGCTGAGTGTGCATGCGTCGCCGGCCACGGGCGAGCTGCTCGCTCTGCTCGAGTGCGAGACCCGCCATCGCGATGGCCGTGGTGATGACGGCACGGGCCTCGGCGTCGATGGGGCTGAGGTCGACTCCGATGACGCCCTTCAGCTGGCCGGTGCGGCCGAAGGTGAACAGGGTGACCGTGCGATCGCCCTCGTCGAGCGATCGACTGGCGGTCGTCCCCCTTGCGAGCAGATCGGCCACGGCATCCGAGACGGCGTCCGCACCGCCGTCGAGCGCCGCCGGATGCTGCTGCGCTGTCGCGCCGCTCGAGTCGAACAGTCCGACCCAGCAGCCGAGGCGCCGGGCCAGTTCGGTCAGGGTCGCCTCCAGGCCCCGAGGGCGCAGGGCCGCCACGGCCAGCGCGCGCTGCACCTCGAGCGCCCAGGTGCGCCGGGCGTAGGCGTGGGCGGCCATCGACTCGGCGTGCGCGCGGGCGATCGCGAGGAAGGGGATGTCGTAGGGCACCTCGAACAGTGCGAGCCCCGCGCCGGCGCACGCCGTCACGAGCTCGTCGGACGGACCCACCCGGTGCACGCCCGACCCGAAACCGAGTGCGAGAACGCCGCGGCGCACAAGGCGCTCCACGTACGCGTCGGCGCCCGGTGCGTCGCGGTCGGCGAACTGGCTGCCCGTCGTCAGCAGCACGAGGTCGTCGGCGAGGAACGGCGTCGGGTCTACGAGGTCGGAGCTGTGCACCCAGCGCACGGGAAGATCCAGCGCGCCATCGGCGAGCGACTCCTCGGGCGAGACGAGGCTCAGGCGCAGCTCGGCGTGCCCGAGCAGGGTGCGCAGCGTCGGAGCGGCGGCGGTCTCCACGGAGTCTCCTCAACTCGGCTGTACAGCAAGGCGAAAGTTCTCTCTCAAGTGTACGACTCGGCGAATGCATCCGTCTTCCCGCGGTCGTAGCCTCGCCTCATGACCCTCATCGACGAGACCTCCACGATTCCCGCAGGCGGACCCACCCTCGAGCAGGTCCGTCGTGTCGTCACAGAACTCCCCGGGCCGAAGTCCGCGGCGATCCTCGCCCGCAAGGCCGACGCGGTCGCCGCCGGCGTCGCGCACTCCATGCCCGTCTCCGTCGTCGCCGCCGGCGGTGGCGTCGTCGTCGACGCCGACGGCAACTCGCTCATCGACCTCGGCTCAGGCATCGCCGTGACCAGCGTCGGCAACGCGCACCCCAAGGTCGCCGCCGCCGTGGCCGCACAGGCAGCGCAGTTCACCCACACCTGCTTCATGGTGTCGCCGTACGAGTCGTACGTCGACGTGGCCGAGGCGCTCAACCGCCTGACCCCCGGCGACTTCGCCAAGAAGACCGCGCTGTTCAACTCGGGCGCAGAGGCCGTCGAGAACGCGATCAAGATCGCCCGCAAGCACACCGGCCGTCAGGCGGTCGTCGCCTTCGACCACGGCTACCACGGTCGCACCAACCTCACCATGGCGCTGACCGCCAAGTCGATGCCCTACAAGGCCGGTTTCGGTCCCTTCGCACCCGAGGTGTACCGCGTTCCCGGCTCATACCCCTACCGCGACGGCCTCACCGGTGCCGAGGCGGCGAAGCGCGCGATCACCCTCATCGAGAAGCAGATCGGCGCCGACAGCCTGGCCGCCGTGATCATCGAGCCCATCCAGGGCGAGGGCGGGTTCATCGTGCCCGCCGACGGCTTCCTCGACGCGGTCGTGGCCTGGTGCCGTGACAACGGCGTGGTCTTCATCGCCGACGAGGTGCAGACGGGCTTCGCCCGCACCGGCGCGATGTTCGCCAGCGAGATCTTCGGCATCGAGCCCGACCTGATCACCACCGCCAAGGGCATCGCCGCGGGCCTGCCGCTCGCCGGCGTCACCGGCCGCGCCGAGATCATGGACTCCGCGCACGCGGGCGGCCTCGGCGGCACCTACGGCGGCAACCCGATCGCGTGCGCAGCCGCGCTCGCCGCGATCGACGCCTTCGAGAACGACGGTCTCGTCGAGCGCGCCCAGCAGATCGGCGCGCTGCTCACCGAGCGACTGGATGCGATCCGCGCGAACGACCCCCGTCTCGGCGACATCCGCGGCCACGGCGCGATGATCGCCGTCGAGTTCGTCGACGCCGAGACCGGTGCTCCCGATGCCGCTCTCACCGCAGCCGTCGCCAAGGCCTGCGTGGCCGAAGGGGTCATCATCCTCACCTGCGGCACCTTCGGCAACGTCATCCGCTTCCTGCCGCCGCTGTCGATCGGCGACGACCTGCTGAACGAGGGCATCGACGTCCTCGCTGCCGCGCTCGAGCGCGCCTGAGACGGCCGGCCGCGATCCCGGTCGGGGGATCAGGGAGCGCGGCCGGCACACCCGACTCGAACATTCCGCATCAAAGGAGATCACCAATGGCACAGCGAGAGATCAGTCGCGACGTCGTCATCGTCGGAGCCGGAGCCGCCGGCACCACCGCAGCGAACGAGCTGCGCAAGGCCGGCCTGTCGGTCGTCGTGCTGGAGGCGCGCGACCGCGTCGGCGGCCGGCTGTGGACCGACGTCATCGACGGCGCGATGCTCGAGATCGGCGGCCAGTGGGTCTCGCCGGATCAGGATGCCCTGATCGAGACGCTCGACGAGCTCGGGCTCGAGACCTACAGCCGCTACCGCGAGGGCGACAGCGTCTACGTGGGCCCGGACGGGCAGCTGCACCGCTTCACGGGTGAGATGTTCCCCGTGTCCACCGAGACCGAGGCGGTGATCGCCGAGCTCACCGAGCGGCTCGACGCGATGGTCGCCGAGATCGACCCCGACCGCCCCTGGGAGCACCCGAACGCGGCCGAGTGGGACTCGGTCACCTGGGACGCGTGGCTGCGTCAGCAGACCGACGACGACGAGGCGGTGCGCAACCTGGCCTTCGCCACGGGATCGGCGATGCTCACCAAGCCGACCCACGCGTTCTCGCTGCTGCAGTCGCTGCTGATGGCCGCATCGGCCGGCTCGTACTCGAACCTCGTCGACGCCGACTTCATCCTCGACAAGCGGGTCGTCGGCGGTCTGCAGCAGGTGCCCCTGCTGCTCGCAGAGCGTCTCGGCGACGATGTGATGCTCGGCCAGCCGGTGCGCACGCTGGAGTGGTCGGACGAGGGCGTGGTCGCACACGCCGACGGCGTCACCGTCCGCGCGAAGCACGCGATCCTCGCGCACGCCCCCGTGCTGTACGACCGCATCTCCTTCGTGCCGCCCCTGCCGCGTCGTCAGCACCAGCTGCACCAGCACCTCTCGATGGGCTTCGTCATCAAGGTCCACGCGGTGTACGACCGCCCGTTCTGGCGCGAGCAGGGCCTGAGCGGCACGGCGTTCAGCCCGTACGAGCTCTCGCACGAGGCGTACGACAACACCAACCACGGCGACGAGCGCGGCACCCTGGTCGGCTTCGTCAGCGACCAGAACGCCGACGACCTGTTCGCCCTGAGCGCCGATGAGCGCAAGGAGCGCATCCTCGAGTCGCTGTCGCACTACTACGGCCCCGAGGCGAAGAACCCGGTCGTGTACTACGAGAGCGACTGGGGAACCGAGGAGTGGACCCGAGGTGCCTACGCGGCGAGCTTCGACATGGGCGGCCTGCACCGCTACGGCGCCGACCTGCGCGCCGCTGTCGGACCGATCCACTTCGCCTGCAGCGACATGGCGGGCGCCGGCTACCAGCACGTCGACGGCGCGATCCGCATGGGTCGACTCGCCGCCGCGCAGATCGTCGAGAGGACCGGCGCCGAGGTCGCCGGCGCATGACCGGGTCGATCGTCGTCGCATACACGGCGACGGATGCCGGGGCCGACGCCCTCGCGCTCGGCGCGCGCCTGGCGCGCAGCGTCGACGCGCACCTCGATCTGGTCATCGTGCTGCCGCCCGAGGGTACCCGCAGCCCGATCGTGGCTCCGGAGCGGGCCTACGAGGACTACGTCCGGGCGCAGGCCGAGGAGTGGCTGCGCGCCGCCATTGCCGAGGTGCCCGCCGATGTCCGCAGCATCGGCCACGTGCGCTTCAACGAGTCGTTCGCCGAGGGGATCATCGCGGCAGGCGAGGAGTTCGATGCGCGCCTGATCGTCGTGGGAGCAGCCAACGGCTCCACGCTCGGGCGCCACCGGCTCGGCTCGGTCGCATCGGAGCTGGTGCACTCGTCGCCCATCCCCGTCGCGCTCGCCCCGGCAGGATCGCGCCGCAATGCCGACGCCGACATGCCGATCTCGCGCGTGACGGCGGCGGTCGGCACCCGCGCCGGCGCCGACGCGCTGCTCGACGCCGCCGTGCGGCTGACGACCTCGGCGCAGAGCACTCTGCGGCTCGTGTCGCTCGTGCCGTTCGACGTGCCCGCAGGTCTCGACACCGGTGCGATCGAACTGGTGCAGAACTCGCACGGCGAAGACGTTCTCACCCAGGTGCGCGCCACCCTTCCCGAGGGCCTGGCGGCGGAGGTCGAGCGCGCCGCCGGAGACAGCGTCGAAGACGCCGTGGCGCACCTGCGCTGGCACCCGGGCGAGGTCGTGCTGGTCGGCTCGAGCCGCCTCGCACAGCCCCGGCGCCTCTTCCTCGGCTCGACAGCGGCGAAGATGCTGCACGAGCTTCCCGTCCCCATGATCGTCGTCCCGCGCACCCGCGCTGAAGCAGGAGAACATTGATGTCCAGCACTGATCGGGCGATGATGCCCGACTCCGGAGTGACGACCGGAATCTCTCAGAAGGGCCTGAGCGCGGGCGCCGTCGGCGTGCTCGGCGCCGTCGTGATCGGCATCTCGACGATCGCCCCTGCCTACACCCTCACCGCATCCCTCGGGCCGACGGTGGCCGAGGTGGGCACTCAGGTGCCCGCGATCATCCTGGTGGGCTTCATCCCGATGCTCCTCACCGCGTTCGGCTACCGCGAGCTCAACCGAGCCATGCCAGACTCGGGCACCTCGTTCACCTGGGGTGTGCGGGCCTTCGGCCCGTGGATCGGCTGGATGACCGGGTGGGGCCTGATCGCGGCCACCGTGATCGTGCTCTCGAACCTCGCCGGCATCGCGGTGGAGTTCCTGTTCCTGCTCATCGCGCAGGTCTCAGGGAACGCGGCGATCGCCGACCTCGCGTTCAACCCGATCATCAACGTGGTCGTCTGCCTGCTGTTCATGCTCGGCGCGACGCTCGTGTCGTACCGCGACATGCAGACGACGCAGAAGTTCCAGTACATCCTGGTGGGCTTCCAGCTCGTCGTCCTCGTCGTGTTCGCGGTGATGGCCATCATCAAGGCGGTCGACGGCGAGGCCCCCGAGCCGACCGCCTTCTCGTGGTCGTGGTTCAACCCGTTCGAGGTCCCCACCTTTAGCGCCTTCGCGGCCGGACTCTCGCTGTCGATCTTCATCTTCTGGGGGTGGGACGTCGTCCTCACGATGAACGAGGAGACGAAGAACCCCGAGAAGACCCCGGGCCGGGCGGCCATGCTCACCGTCGTGATCGTCGTCAGCCTGTACCTGCTGCTCTCGATCGGGCTCATCATGTTCGCCGGCGTCGGCACAGGTGCGCTGGGACTGGCGAACGAGGACATCTCGGCGAACGTGTTCTTCGCGCTGTCCGACCCCGTGCTCGGCCCGCTCGCCTTCCTCGTGTCGCTCGCCGTGCTCTCGAGCTCGGCCGCGTCGCTGCAGTCGACGGCGGTGGGACCTGCCCGCACGCTGCTCGCCATGGGCCACTACGGTGCGCTGCCGCAGAAGTTCGCACGGGTCAGCCCGCGGTTCTTCACCCCCGGGTACGCCACGATCGTCTCGGCTGTCGTCGCATCGGTGTTCTACGCCGTGATGCGACTGCTCAGCGAGAACGTGCTCACCGACACGATCCTGTCGCTCGGCATGATGATCTGCTTCTACTACGGGCTCACCGCCTTCGCGTGCGTGTGGTACTTCCGCCGCCAGTGGTTCGACTCCGCGCGCAGCTTCTTCTTCACCTTCCTCTTCCCGCTGGCCGGCGGAGGCATCCTCGCGGTGCTGTTCGTCACCACGCTGATCGACTCGATGGACCCCGCCTACGGCAGCGGGTCGAACATCGGCGGGATCGGGCTGGTGTTCATCCTCGGCGTGACCATCATCCTCGCCGGTGTGGCGATCATGATCTGGCAGGCGTTCCGGCGTCCCGCCTTCTTCCGAGGCGAGACCCTGGGTATGGACGCCCCGCCCAGCCTCCGCCGCCGCTGACTCCCCCACAGAATCGAGACGACCATGACACTCGCATCGAACGAGCAGGAACTCCTCTCCCGCGTCCCCGGCGGCCTCTTCATCGGCGGTCAGTGGACGGATGCCGAAGAGGGACGCACCTTCGACGTGCGCGACCCCGCCACCAACGCGGTGATCGCGTCGATCGCCGACGCGACGCCGGCCGACGGGATCCGCGCCCTCGACGCGGCGGTCGCCGCGCAGGATGCCTGGGCGGCCACCGCCCCGCGCACCCGCAGCGACATCCTGCGTCGCGCGTTCGACCTCGTGCAGGAGCACAAGGAGGACCTCGCGCTGCTGATGACCCTCGAGATGGGCAAGCCGCTGGCCGAGGCCCGTGGCGAGGTCGTCTACGGCGGCGAGTTCCTCCGCTGGTTCAGCGAGGAGGCCGTTCGGATCAGCGGCCGCTACGGCAGCAACCCTGAGGGCACCGGTCAGATGGTCGTGTCTCAGCGCCCCGTCGGCCCGTCGTTCTTCGTCACCCCGTGGAACTTCCCGTTCGCCATGGCGACCCGCAAGATCGCGCCCGCGCTCGCCGCCGGCTGCACCGTGGTGATCAAGCCGCCGGCACTGACCCCGCTGACCACCATCTTCTTCACGAAGCTGCTCGAGGAGGCAGGCCTTCCCGCCGGTGTGGTCAACGTCGTGCAGACCTCGCGCTCTGGAGCGCTGTCGGGCCCGATCATCGCCGACCCTCGTCTGCGCAAGCTGTCGTTCACCGGCTCCACGGAGGTGGGCCGCAAGCTCATCGCGCAGGCGGCGGACGGCATCCTCCGCGTGTCGATGGAGCTGGGCGGCAACGCTCCGTTCGTCGTCTTCGAGGACGCCGACCTCGACAAGGCCGTCGATGGCGCGATGGCGGCGAAGTTCCGCAACATCGGCCAGGCCTGCACCGCGGCCAACCGCTTCATCGTGCACCAGGACGTCGCCGACGAGTTCGCCCGTCGCGTCGCCGAGCGCGTGCAGGCGATGAAGATCGGCCGCGGCACCGAGGACGGCGTGGCCATCGGCCCGCTGATCGACGAGGATGCGGTCGCCAAGGCGCAGGAGCTCGTCGGCGACGCCGTCGACCGCGGCGCGCGCGTGCTCGCCGGCGGCAAGGCCCTCGAGGGCACGGGCACGTTCTACGAGCCCACCGTGCTGACCGACGTCGTCGCCGGCAGCGCCATCCTGCGCGAGGAGATCTTCGGACCGGTCCTCGCCATCGCGACCTTCGCCGACGAGGAAGAGGCCGTGCGCCTCGCGAACGACACCGAGTACGGCCTGGTCTCGTACGTGTTCACCGAGGACCTCGCCCGCGGCCACCGCATGATCGACGCGCTCGAGACGGGCATGATGGGTCTGAACGTGGGCGTCGTCTCCAACGCCGCCGCTCCCTTCGGCGGTGTGAAGCAGTCCGGCGTCGGCCGTGAGGGTGGCGCCGAGGGCATCCACGAGTACCTGTCGACCAAGTACACCCTGATCCCGAACAGCTGATCCGCCCTTTACGAGAGGAACCGAAATGACCGACTACGCCGTCGTCAATCCGGCCACCGGCGAGACCGTCGCCAGCTACGACACCGCCACGGACGAGCAGATCGAGCAGGCCATCGCGGCCGCGGCCTCGGCCGCGAAGAGCTGGGGAGCCACCGCCCCGGCCGACCGCGCCGCCGTCATCCGCCGCATCGCCGAGCTGCACCGCGAGCGCAAGGACGAGCTCGGTGCGATCATCGTGCGCGAGATGGGCAAGCCGATCGCCGCCGCCGTCGGAGAGGTCGAGTTCGCCGCCGACATCATCGAGTACTACGCCGACAACATCGAGGCGATCACGGCCGACCAGCCGCTGCAGATCCTGGGCGAGGGCACGGCCGTGGTGCGCCGTGCGCCGCTCGGAGCGCTGCTGGGCATCATGCCGTGGAACTTCCCGGCGTACCAGGTCGCACGCTTCGCCGCCCCGAACCTCGCGATCGGCAACACGATCATCCTCAAGCACGCACCGCAGTGCCCCGAGTCGGCAGCCGCGATCGAGGCCATCTACCGCGACGCCGGCCTGCCCGAGGGCGCGTACGTCAACGTGTACGCCACCAACGAGCAGGCGGCGACCATCATCGCCGACCCGCGCGTGCACGGCGTCTCGGTCACCGGCTCCGAGCGCGCCGGTGCCGCCGTCGCCGAGGTGGCCGGACGCAACCTCAAGAAGGTCGCTCTCGAGCTGGGCGGCTCCGACCCGTTCATCGTGCTCTCGGCCGACGACCTCGACTCGGTCGTGCAGCTCGCCGTCGACGCGCGCCTCGACAACAACGGACAGTCGTGCAACGGCGCCAAGCGCTTCGTCGTCGTCGACGGCCTGTACGAGGAGTTCACCTCGAAGTTCACGGCCGCTCTCGCCGCCGTATCGGCCGAGGACCCGACGCAGGAGGACACCGTGCTCGGCCCGCTGTCGTCGCTGGCCGCAGCCGAACGCCTGCAGGAGCAAGTCGACACGGCCGTCGCGCAGGGTGCGACCGTGCTGACCGGAGGCACCCGTGAGGGCGCGTTCTTCGCACCGACCGTGCTCGCCGACGTGACCCCCGAGATGGACGTGTACCGCGAGGAGCTCTTCGGCCCCGCTGCGGTCGTGTACCGCGTCGCCGACGAGGATGCCGCCGTCGAGCTTGCGAACGACACGTCCTTCGGTCTGGGTTCGTACGTGTTCACGACCGACCCCGAGCAGGCGGAGCGCGTCGCGAACCGCATCGAGGCGGGCATGGTCTACGTGAACATCGCGCTCGCCGACAGCCCCGAGCTGCCGTTCGGCGGCGTGAAGCGCAGCGGCACCTCGCGCGAGCTGGGTCTGCTGGCCGCCGACGAGTTCGTCAACAAGAAGCTGATCCGCAAGGCCTGATCGGTCTCACGAGAACAGGCCCGGTTCCTCGGAACCGGGCCTGTTCTGCGTTGTATCGCCTTCTTCGGACTTTCGACTCACCTTCGCCGAGGACAGGAGAACACGCGAGGACAGGAGATTCCGGGGGAATCCGGCCTGTTCTCGCGTGTTCTCCTGCGCTGGGTGAATCGAACGCCCGAACGCCCGAACGCCCCAACGCCCGAACGCTCGGATGCCCGGATGCCCCTGACTCAGTCCAGCAGGGCGCGCACCTCGGCGGCGTCGCCGGTGCGGCCGAGCTTCTCGAGCACGTCGCCGAGCTCGAGGGCCGCCACCTGATGCAGCGGCGGGATCTCGGCTGCGCGATCGAGCACGCTGCGATACAGCGGCACGGCGTCGTCGAGGCGATCGGCGCTCGCCAGCGCGCGGGCGGCGAACAGCTCGGAGCCGCCTGCCGAGGTGGCGTCGCCGACCTCGGCGAAGCCGTCGGCCGCGGTCAGCAGCGCCGCGATCGCGTCGTCGAGCCGGTCGAACTCGATCAGAGCGCGCCCGCGCGAGTCGGTCACATCGGCGAGCAGCCAGGGGGCGTCGTGCTCGGCGGCGAGAGCGGCGACCTCGTCGAAGAGCGCGAAGGCACGCTCGTCGCGGGCGCCGCCGTACGCCTGGCCCAGGTTGTGCAGCACGTCGACGATCGCGCCGACCGCCTCGGTGGGGCGCACCAGGTCGGCTGCCTGCTCGAGCAGGTCGCGGGCGTCGGAGTGCTCGCCGAACCGCGCGAGGATCTTCGCCTGCTCGGTGAGCACCAGCGCCTGCTCTGCAGGCTCCTCGGCCTCCTCATGCAGCTCCGCCGCGTATCCGTAGGCGCTCAACGCGTGGCCGTACTCCTCCGAGGCGGCGAGTGCGCGTGCCAGCACGCCCGCCGTCAGGGCACGCGATGCAGCAGATGCGCCGTTCTGCTCTTCGCGCTGCAGCACGTCGCCGAGCAGCTCGGCGGCCTCGGCCGCATGGCCTGCCGCCAGCATCGCGCGTCCGAGCCGGAACTCGGCGCCGCTGACATCGGCGTCGCGTTCCCGCATCAGCTGAACCCCTGCGCGGTAGCGCGGCACGGCCTTGTCGGCGTGTCCGGCGTCGTCCCACAGCGCGCCGGCGAGCATCTGAGCCTCGGCCAGCGCGCCGCCGGCGCCGAGCAGGGTCAGGATGCCGACGGCGGCGTCAGCATCCGCCGCACCGTCCTCGAGATTCCCCATCCCGCCGTGCAGCCGCGCTCGCACTCCGAGCAGACGCGCGCGCTGCCCCGGGTTGAGATCGTCATCGGCCAGCAGCGACTGCATCAGCTCGAGAGCCTGGTCGACCTCACCCAGTGCGACGTGCGCCATCGCTCGCATCATGATGCTCGCCGCCACGAGCCGCGCGTCGCCGGCCTCGGCGAAGCATGCGGCCGCCTGCTCGGTGAGCTCCGAGGCTCCGGCGGGGTCGTCAGAACGCAGCCGCCACGCGGCGAGGGTGATGGCGATGTCGCCGCGCGTCCATGCCGGCAGCCGGGCGGCGTCAGCCCACTCCTGCTCGAGCCCTTCCTGATCTCCCGACTCACCGCGCCCGTACAGGGCGAGCCCCCGGCGGGCCTCCAGGTCGGCCTGCTCGGTGAGCCCCGCTTCCCGCAGCGCCTCGCCCCGCACGGGCAGCAGCGCGTCTGCGCTGGCCCAGTCCTCCAGAGACGCGTACGCGCCGATGCGCAGGCTGAGCAGCCGTGCGCGCTTCTCGGCATCGGCGGGCTCTCCGGCGCGAGCGGCGGCAGCGAGGGCGTCGAGCTCGGATCCGTAGCTGGCCAGCGCGACCGCTCGGTCGTACCAGCCCTCGGCATCCGGGGGCTCTGGGGCGGTCGTCGCGACGGCGAACGCGTCCGAGCGGATCGGCACGTCCCAGCTCTGCTCGGCCAGCGCCCGCATCCGGATGCGGCGCTGCGCATGCCAGGTCGATCCGTCGCGTGCGTCGAACTCGGCGCCGATGCGGTCGGCGGCGGTGCCGGCGGCGGCGGCGAGACCGGATGCCGTCCACGAGCCCTCGCGGGGGCCGAAGAACGGCTCGAGCGCAGGGGCGTCGGCGCCGCGCACGGTGGCGTCGCCGTGGCCGGCTGCGGTCACGCGGTCGAGCGCGAAGGCGATCGCCGAGAGGATCGCGAAGTGCCCGTCGACGTTCAGCGGGTCGTGCGCCAGCCACGGCAGGTGGCGCTCGACCAGTGACAGTGCCCGCGCCTCGTTGCCCGTCACCGCGGCGAACACGATGTTGTTGGCGATGATGCCGAGGTTGTCAGGATTGTCCTTCGCCAGCCGGTAGCTGCGCAGGTGCGCCGACCTGGCGTCGTCGAGACGGCCCGTGCGCAGGTACGGCAGCAGCACGCGCGAGAGGGCGTGCTCGGGCTCCTCGCCGCAGGAGAAGCCGCCCTCGATCATCTCCTCGACCAGCCGGATGGCCTGCTCGTCACGGTCGGTGGCGGCGAAGAACCCTGCGTTCTGGCTTCGGCCGCAGGCGTCGCAATGGCTGTAGTCGTCGCGCGGAGTCGTCTCGAGCTGCCCGCGCAGCCGCTCGGCCTCGTCGATGCGGCCCGATGCCCATGCGTCTTCGAAGCGGGCGGTCAGCACGCCGCTCAGCCCGATGCCCGCGCGGCGGTAGTGCGCCTCCATGTCGTCGAGCACGGCGGCGATCTGCTCGCTCGAGAACGCGGGGGAGGCGCGCAGCGTGGCGGCCATCCACTTGAACTGCCACATCAGGTCGGCTGCGCCGTTCTCGATGTCGAGAGGGAAGCGCTGCGGGTCGGCGTCGTGGTGCGCGAGGCACCACGCGAACGAGTTCAGCATGATGTCGGTGAGCCCGCCCATGTTCGCCGAGGCCGTCTGGCGCATGCGCGCCTGGTACTCGAACTGCTCGTCGCCGAGCTCCTGAGCGAGCGCGACCGCCTCGGCGGTCAGATTCTGCTCGTGAGGGCCCCAGGGAGTGCTGTCGATCTCGTCGAGCAGCTGCTGGAATCGCGTCGTCGGGTCTGTCATCAAAGCTCCTCGGTGAGGGAATCGGGCAGGTCGAGGCCGTCGAAGGGGAAGTCGTCGCGCACGCCGGCCGACAGGGCGACGAGGTCGGTCAGCGCCGTGGTCATCATCGCCCGATCGGCGTCGCCGAGCGGGTGATGGCCGGCCAGCAGCGCCTGGATGTACAGCAGCTGCACGGTGCGGGAGAACACGGCGTCGTCGTCGACTCCCGCGAGGGTGCGCACGACCCGGTTCGACCAGTTCAGGCACAGCCGCGCTCGCAGGTCGTCGTCGCCTGCACCGCCGACGGTGTCGTCCACTCTCGAGAGCACGCCGCCCCAGAGCCCGCCGGTGATGCCCTTGGTGCGTCCACGGTCGATGGCGCGCAGCACGCGCGGGTCGGCGACGTACAGCCCGGTGAGGTCGGCGCGGTCGATGGAGCGGACGATCACACCGCATCCGGATGCCGCGAGCACGGCGCCCGCCCGCGCCTCGAGCGCGATCGCCGCCTCGCGGTCGTCGAGCGGGGGCGGGTCGAGCCTGTCGAGCTCGCCGGTGACGTCGATCTGCTCGACGGTGACGTCGGGGAACAGCGCGGGGAGGCCGGCGATCAGATCGGCGTCGTACAGGTAGCCGCCGTTGACGAGCACCTCGGATGCCGGCACGATGCCCGCCACCTGACGGAACTCGTCGACGGTGCGCGCGTAGCGGATGTGCTTGTGGCGCTCGACCAGATCGCCGACGCGGATGCTGCCGTGCGTCGTCTCGACGGTCAGCCATCGGGTGATGAACCGGGCGAGCTCGTCGTCATGGCGCACGAGCGACTTCAGCCCCAGCTCGTGCACCGCGACGAACTGCGTGAGCAGGTGCGGGGCGGTGAGCCCCAGTTCGAGCACCCAGCGACGGATGCCGGCTCCGAGCTGGTCGCGCACGTGCTCGAGGGCGGCGTCCTCGACGAGCGATTCACGGCTGGCAGTGGGGGAGAGGCCGGTGGAGTCGACGACGGCACGCACGAAGAACGCCCAGTCGGGCAGCACCTCCGCCGAGCGCTCGGAGAGCAGCATCCGGCCGAGGTACGTGCGCGTCGCCTGCCGCAGGTTCGGCGGTGGCGCGAACGGCAGCACGTACGCGAGACCCCGGGTGCCGGTCGCCGGTTCGGAGATCTCGATCACGTCCATCGGGGTCGCGCCGATGAGGTCGCGTCCATACGCGAGAGCGGCATCCGCGTCTCCTTCGCCGAGGAACGGCGCGGGGCGGGTGATGTCGACGTCGCCGCCGGGCATCCCGACCGTGACACGCACCGGCAGGAACTCGCCGAAGTCCTGGGCGAGCTGCCTGACAGCGGCGGGCCGCAGCAGGTCGGCGTGCTCGAACCGAGGAGTCAGATGCACGCTCGTGCCGACGGGCAGGTCGTCGGCGAGCTCGACCACCCGGAAGGTGCCGTCGGAGCTGCCGGTCCATTCCACCGCCGCACCGCCTCGCGCACTGCGCGAGCGGATGACGATGCGGTCCGACACCATGAAGCAGCTGAGCAGTCCGATGCCGAACTGCCCCAGGTAGTCGCTGCGCGGCATGTCGAAGATGTCGCGCTTCGAGCTTCTGCCGACGGTCGCGAGCAGGTCGGCGACCTCGGCGGCGGTGAGGCCGACCCCGTCGTCGCGCAGGACGAACTCGCCCCCGTCGTCGGCGAGAGGGGTGATCCGGATGCCGGTGCCCCCGCCGTCGACCTCGGAGCGGGCGGCGATGGCATCCCTGGCGTTCTGCAGCAGCTCCCGCAGGTACACCCGCGGGCCGGAGTAGATGTGCCTGCTCAGCAGATCGACGACTCCACGAAGATCGACCTGGAACTGCTGTGCATCCGCGCCCACTGCGCCCCTCTCGACACCGAACCTGAGCCGGTCGCGACCGGCACTACCAGTCTGCCCGAACCGGCGCGACTCACGCGGGCGTCGGCCCCGGTTCGGCCGACGGTTCCGGATGCCGTACACTTGAGGGGCAGTTGTCTGCATCCTTCACCGTGCCTCAGGGCCGCGGCGGGGAGGCGGACCCAGAGGCCACCCGGTCTCTAGGGCGGTAGCTCAATTGGCAGAGCAGCGGTCTCCAAAACCGCAGGTTGCAGGTTCGATTCCTGTCCGCCCTGCGCGTCAGCGCATGCTGACTCACGAAAGGTACGTGCATGGACCAGGACGACGTTCGCGGCGAGATCGCCGCCTCGGGCACCTACGCCCTGCGCGACAGCAAGCTCGGCTTCTTCGGACGCATCGCCCTGTTCTTCCGCCAGGTGATCGGCGAACTGCGCAAGGTCGTCACGCCGACCCGCAAGGAACTCGCCAAGTTCACCACCGTGGTGTTCGTCTTCGTGCTGATCGTCATGGGTCTGGTCTACGGACTCGACTGGCTCTTCGGAACCGGGGCGCACTACGTGTTCGGAGTCCCGCTGAGCTGATGCACCCACTTCGACCGCCCGTACGCCGGGCAGTCGCAGCTATTGGAAAGAAGCAAAGTGTCTGACAAGTATTCCGACGACGCCGACTGGGCGACCGCTGCAGAGCAGTCCAGCGAAGAGGACGAGGCCCAGGAGGGCAACGTGCTCGCCGAGCAGGAGCAGTCCTCCACGGCCGCCGAGCACAACGCCCTGCACATCGAGGGCGACGGCGAGATCGGCGTGGACTACGACGACACCGATGACATCGAAATCGAAGACCCGGAGGCGGACGCGATCGTGAACGACGCTCTGAACCTGGACGAAGCGGCTGAGACGGAAGCAGCCGCCGAGGTCCTCAACGACGCTGTGGCGGAGGAGTCCGCCGAGGCCGAGGCGGCCGCGGCCGACGAGGTCGCCCCGTACGACGGCCCCGAGGTCGGCGACTCCGCCGACGACGAGTCCGCCGCCGAGGAGGACCCGTACGAGGCGTTCCGCGCAGACCTGCGCATGCTGCCGGGCAAGTGGTACGTCATCCACTCCTACGCCGGCTTCGAGCGCAAGGTGAAGGCCAACATCGAGCAGCGCAAGTCGACGCTCGAGGTCGAGGACGACATCTACCAGATCGAGGTCCCGATGGAGGACGTCGTCGAGATCAAGAACGGCCAGCGCAAGATGGTCAACCGCGTGCGCATCCCCGGCTACGTGCTGGTGCGCATGGAGCTCAACGAGGACACCTGGTCGGTCGTTCGCCACACTCCCGGTGTCACCGGCTTCGTCGGCAACGCCCACAACCCGACGCCGCTGCGCTTCGAAGAGGCGTTCAACATGCTCAAGTCGCTCGTCGAGGTGAAGGACGTCCCGACCGCGAAGTCCATCGCCGCCAAGGGCGGGGTCGCCGTGGCGCGCCCCATGGCCGCCGAGGTCGACTTCGAGGTCGGCGAGACCATCACGATCAAGGAGGGCTCGTTCGCGGGGCTGCCCGGAACGATCAGCGAGATCAACGCCGCCAGCGGCAAGCTCACCGTGCTCGTCTCGCTCTTCGAGCGCGAGACCCCGGTCGAGCTGTCGTTCGAGCAGGTCACCAAGATGATCTGACGCTCAGCGTCAGCACAGCGCCCCGCCGGCTCCGTCCGGCGGGGCGTTCTGCATGCGGTAGACTGTTGTGGTTTGCGCGCGAGCGCAGACACCACCGCGCCCCGGAGATGCCGGGGAGGCGGGAGAGGGATGCCCTGGGCATCCGCTCGATGAAAGGAAAGAGAATGGCACCTAAGAAGAAGGTGACCGGCCTGATCAAGCTTCAGATCAACGCCGGTGCAGCCAACCCGGCGCCGCCGATCGGCCCCGCGCTCGGTCAGCACGGCGTCAACATCATGGAGTTCTGCAAGGCGTACAACGCCGCGACCGAGTCGCAGCGCGGCAACGTCATCCCCGTGGAGATCACCGTCTACGAGGACCGCAGCTTCACGTTCATCCTGAAGACCCCGCCGGCAGCCGAGCTGATCAAGAAGGCCGCCGGTGTCGCGAAGGCCTCGGCCACCCCGCACACCGTCAAGGTCGGCAAGATCACCAAGGACCAGGTCCGTCAGATCGCCGAGACCAAGCAGGCTGACCTGAACGCGAACGACATCGACGCCGCATCGAAGATCATCGAGGGCACCGCGCGCTCGATGGGCATCACGGTCGAGGGCTGAGGGAGATAACAATGGCTACCAAGTCCAAGGCATACCAGGCTGCCCTCGCCAAGATCGAGGCAGACCGCTTCTACACCCCGACCGAGGCCGTCGCCCTCGCGAAGGAGACCGGTTCGGCGAAGTTCGACTCGACCGTCGAGGTCGCGCTCAAGCTCTCGGTCGACCCCCGCAAGGCTGACCAGATGGTGCGCGGCACCGTCATGCTGCCGCACGGCACGGGCAAGACCGCTCGCGTCATCGTGTTCGCGAACGGTGCCGCCGCTGAGGCCGCCATCGCCGCAGGCGCAGACGAGGTCGGCGGCGCCGAGCTCATCGAGAAGGTCGCCGGCGGCTGGACCGACTTCGACGCAGCCGTCTCGACCCCCGAGCTCATGGGCCAGGTCGGTCGTCTGGGCAAGGTGCTCGGCCCCCGTGGCCTCATGCCCAACCCCAAGACCGGCACCGTGACCCCCAACCCGGCCAAGGCCGTCGAGGAGATCAAGGGCGGAAAGATCGAGTTCCGCGTCGACAAGCACGCCAACGTGCACTTCATCGTCGGCAAGGCCTCGTTCACCGCTGAGCAGCTGAACGAGAACATCGGCGCCGCTCTCGAAGAGATCGTCCGCCTCAAGCCGTCGAGCTCGAAGGGCCGCTACATCCAGAAGGGCGCCGTGTCGACCACGTTCGGCCCCGGCATCCCGCTGGACGTCAACGCCATCTGAGACTGACCGACTGCATCAAGGCCCCCGCCGGTTCGCCGGCGGGGGCCTTCTGCGTCCCGCCGGCGGCGCGGGGCGGTCTCTCCGCGGCGGAGCCGGGTCGGCCGGCCAGCCGCGCGGCGGAGCCGGTCAGCCGGCCATCACTGGCAGCACGAGCGACACGGCGAGGGTGAGCATGACCAGCGCGATGACGGCGTCGAGCACACGCCACGAACGCTCGGTGCGCAGCCAGCGGCCCACGTAGCGGGCACCGAATCCGAGCGCGGTGAACCATACGATGCTCGCGACGATGGCTCCCGCGGCGAACAGCCAGCGGTTCTCGCCGTGAGTGGCGGCGATCGAGCCCAGCATGAGCACGGTGTCGAGATACACGTGCGGGTTGAGCCAGGTGAGCGCGAGCGTCGTCAGGATCACGGGCGCGAGTCGCGTGCCGGCTCGGGTGAGCGTCGCGGTGCCCGCTCCGGTCGATGACGTCGCGTCAGAGGCATCCGTCGTCTCGACGCTGAGTGCCTCGCCGCCCCGCCAGGCGCGGCGCGCGGCCATCACGGCGTAGACGAACAGGAAGGCGGCACCGGCCCAGCGAGCCACGGTGACGAGCCAGGGGGCGGCCGATACCAGGTAACCGAGCCCTGCCACGCCGGCGACGATCAGCAGCGCGTCCGAGACGGCGCAGATGATGACGACCCAGAGCACGTGCTCGCGTCTGATGCCCTGGCGGAGCACGAACACGTTCTGAGCTCCGATGGCGACGATGAGCGAGAGGCCGAGGCCGAGACCGGCGAGAAGGGTGAGCATGCAGATCACGCTATGTCCGTCGTGATGATGAGCACCAGCGATGATCTCTTCTGAACCATTAGCATTGCTTATGATGCGGATCGATCCTGAGCTCGCCGCCACCGTGGCGGCCGTCGCCGACGAGGGCACCCTCGAGGCGGGTTCCCGGCGCCTGCGGATCACCCCGTCTGCGGTGAGTCAGCGCCTCAAGCTGCTCGAGCAGCAGCTGGGTCGAGTGCTCGTCGTGCGCACCAAGCCGGTGCGTCTCACCGCGGCGGGCGAGGCGGTCGTCAGGCTGGCCCGACAGATCGCCCTGCTCGAACACGACGCGCTGGGCAGCCTCGGGCTGGATGAAGAGGGGGCGCGCATCAGCATCCCGCTTGCGGTCAACGCCGACTCGATGGCGACCTGGTTCCTGCAGCCGCTGGCGCGGATGTCGGCTGAGCGGGCGATCGACTTCGACCTGCACCGCGACGACCAGAACTTCACCGCCCGGCTGCTCGAGTCGGGCACGGTGATGGCGGCGGTGACGAGTGAGGAGACGCCGGTGGCCGGATGCTCGTCCTCCCCGCTCGGCGTGCTGGAATACCGTGCGATGGCCGAGCGTGGCTTCGCCGACCGCTGGTTCGGCCGCGGCGTCACCCCCGATGCGCTCGCCCTTGCACCCTTCGTCGACTTCGATCGCCGCGACACGCTGCAGCATGAGTGGCTGCGCGCGAACGGCGTCAGCCCCGAAGGGGTGCCTCGTCACTACGTGCCCGCCTCGCATGACTACGCACGCGCCGTCGAGCTCGGGCTCGGCTGGGGGATGGTGCCCGTGCTGCAGGATGCGGGTGTGCTCGTGCCCCTCGGCGGGCCGACGCTGCGCGTGGGTCTGCACTGGCAGCAGTGGAACCTGCGTTCACGGCTGCTCGACGAGATCGCGGCCGAGGTCGCGGCAGAGGCGGCGCGGGTGCTCGCCCCGGTGTGACGGGTGCTCGCCCTGGGGTGCTCGGTCGGTGCCGGGCTCCTGGTCACTCCGAGAGTGCGAGGGCGCGGAACATGTCGCGTTCACGCAGCGCGTTGCGGCGGCTCGGCGCGAGAGGCGCGCGCGAGGGAGGCGTCTGACCCGTGGTCCGGCGGTAGAGCTCGTCGATCAGGCGGGTCGCGAGACCGACCAGCTGGTCGATCTCCTTCTCGTCGCGGTCGATCCACACCGAGCGGGGCTCGTCGTGGATGGGATTGAAGTCGTCATGCTCTTCCCAGACGAACAGCGTGCGCTCGGCGCCGAGCACGTGCTGCTGCCACCACACCTGCCGCAGGTACGTGCGCGGAATCGTGCGCCACGACTTGTTGGTGGTCTTGATCTCGGCGAGCAGCACGCGGCCCTCGCCGTCGACGCAGATCCCGTCGGGAGTAGCAAGGTGGCGCTTCTCGACCTCGGCGTGGAACAGCGCTGACGACGGCAGGATGCCGTGCGTCGCAGCGACCCAGGCTGCGATCTCCGGCTCGCGACGGCGACCGTGATCGGTGTAGGCGTTGCCGCCGAACCGCGGACCGGCTCCGAGCTTGGCATCCGCCGCGCGTGCGATCGAGGCCTCGCCGGACAGCCCAGCGACGTCGGTCGCCGTGATCCCGCGTGCCCGTGCCCGAAGCCAGGCGACCCGATCGCGGGAGTCCGCGAGGATGCGAGCGTGGAGTTCGGGAGTCACCTCAGAAGCCTAACTCCCGCCCCCGCGCGTCCCCCGCTCACACGCCGCGCCCCGGCACCCCGGGGCACCCCCCTTCGTCTTCGCCCCGGTTCGGCTACCCCGCCCCTGCTCAGCTGCGTAAGCGAACGGGGGCGAAGTAGGTCAGCGGGGGCGGGAGCGAGTGGCTTGCGTTCAGTCGTCCTCCACAATCGCGGATTCGGTGCCAGATCGCGGTACGGCTGTGGGCAGACCGAGGGCGGATGCGGCGAGCGACCAGGATCGGTGGATGCCGAAGAGCATCGACATCGCAGGAGCTCGCGCTCTCATCACCACTCGAGCGGAGCTCCGCTCTCGCGGCCATTCCGAGCGCGAGATCGAGCACCTGGTGACCGACGGCGTGCTCCGCCGAGTGCGCAACAACCGATACGTGGAGGGTGACGCATGGGCATCCCTGTGGAATGAAGGCCGCCACCTCGTGGAGGTGGTGGCGACCCAGCTCAACTCCGCGGCGCCCGGGCCGGTCTTCTGGGGTGCTTCGGCTGCGGTGCTGCATGGCCTGCCTCTGTACAGGCTCGCGCCGAAGCGCGTGCATGCGGCGATCATGACCGCGCGTCACGGAAGGACGGCCGCCGGAGTGATGTGGCATCGTGTGCCGATCGACGCCGTTGACATCGTCGAACGCGACGGAATCCGCTGCACCTCGCTCGAGCGCACGGTGCTCGATCTCGCGTGCACGAGCGCGGCGACCGTTGCGCTGTCGGCCGCGGACGCCGCTCTGCGAAGCGTCGCGGTGTCAGGGCAGGTACAGGACGCAGACATCACCCGGGACTGGAAGGAGCAGATGTTGGCGCGTGCCGAGCGTCCCCGCCGTCCCGGTATCAGGGGTGCGAGGGAGATCCTGAGCGTCGCGGACGGACGTGCGCAGTTGCCGGGCGAGAGCGTGAGTCGGCTGCATCTGCTGAGCCTCGGCTTCAGCGCCCCTGCGCTCCAGGTGCACGTCGTGGGCTCGGCCGGACAGAACTACTGGCTCGATTTCGGGTTTCGACGGTCACGGTGTTTCGGAGAGTTCGACGGTCAGGGCAAGTACCTCGACGACAGCATTCGAGGGCGAAGAAGCGCCGACGAGGTCGTCATCGCCGAGAAGCGGCGTGAAGACGACATCCGGGGCGTCACCGGATGGCGCATCGTCCGCTGGGGCTCGGAGGACATTACGAGCGCGTCGGCTCTCGGCGCGAAGCTGGCATCGTTCGGCATCCGCCCACCCGGGTGATCGCTTGTCGTCCTCGCCCCCGTTCAGCTACCCCGCCCCTGCTCACTTACGTGAACCAACGGGGGCGAGGTAGCTCAACAGGGGCAAGGACGGAGTCGACGCCGGTGGTGCACAGGGCGGGGATTTGGGTGGGGGAGCGGGATGCCGTAGAGTATCGGTAACCGAAGACCGCCGGTCATCGTCGTGCGCGCAAGCGCGAGGCGATCGAAGCACTGCTCAGCAGGGGCCCGCGCAGGTGTGCGAATTCTTTTGAAGCTCCGTGCGCTTGCGCCGGAGCTTCTCTCAT
Source organism: Microbacterium esteraromaticum (assembly GCF_014084045.1). Taxonomy (NCBI): domain Bacteria; kingdom Bacillati; phylum Actinomycetota; class Actinomycetes; order Micrococcales; family Microbacteriaceae; genus Microbacterium; species Microbacterium esteraromaticum. The sequence goes on along the minus strand of NZ_CP043732.1, from coordinate 412,055 downwards.
GTGGTGGGTGGTCGAGGTCGACGTCCCGCATCCGCGTGGCGTCCGTACACGTAAGGAGTGACCATGGCGCAGAAGGATGCAACGGTTGCCGAGCTCACGAAGTCTTTCGAGAACTCGAACGCCGTCCTGCTGACCGAGTACCGCGGTCTGACGGTTGCCCAGCTCAAGGAGCTGCGCACGGCTATCCGTCAGGACGCGGAGTACGCCGTGGTGAAGAACACGCTGACCAAGATCGCCGCGAACAACGCGGGGATCACGACGCTTGACGACGGCTTCAAGGGCCCGTCGGCTGTGGCGTTCGTGCACGGTGACTTCGTCGCCACTGCCAAGGCTCTTCGTGACTTCGCCAAGGCCAACCCGCTTCTCGTGATCAAGGGCGGCGTCTTCGAGGGCAAGACCCTCGACGCCGACGAGGTCAACAAGTACGCCTCGCTCGAGAGCCGTGAGGTTCTGCTGGCGAAGGCAGCGGGCATGATGAAGGCGACGATGGGCAAGGCTGCGGCCACCATCGACGCGCTTCGCGAAAAGCTGGAGACCGCAGAGGCCGCGTGAGCGTCCGGCGATTTCCTCACACAAACCCCATTCATTAGGAGAAAACATCATGGCGAAGCTCACCACTGAGGAGCTGCTGGAGCAGTTTGCTGGTCTCACCCTTGTCGAGCTCAGCGAGTTCGTGAAGGCGTTCGAGGAGAAGTTCGACGTCACCGCTGCCGCCCCCGTCGCCGTTGCCGGCGCTGCCGGTGGCGCTGGCGAGGCCGCTGCCGAGGAGGAGAAGGACTCGTTCGACGTCATCCTCGAGGCTGCCGGCGACAAGAAGATCCAGGTCATCAAGACCGTCCGCGAGCTCACCTCGCTGGGCCTCGGCGAGGCCAAGGCCGTCGTCGACGGTGCTCCGAAGGCCGTCCTCGAGGGCGCCAACAAGGAGACCGCAGACAAGGCGAAGGAGGCCCTGGAGGCCGCCGGCGCCACGGTCACCCTCAAGTAATCACGCGTCACCGCCTACAGAAGGCCCCCGGTTCCGACCGGGGGCCTTCTGCCGTTCACGGGGCCGGTCTCGATTCAGGGCGCTATGCGCGCGGCACCGCGGTCGACGCGCGCACGACCAGCTCCGATGCCAGCGCCTGATGCTCAGCAGGTGCGTCAGGGGCATCCATCCGCCGGCGCAGCAGCTCGACCGCGGCCAGCCCCTGCATCCTCGGCTGCTGGCGCACGGTCGTCAGCGCGAACATCTCGGCGTGTGCATGATCGTCGATCCCGACGACGCTGAGCTCGGCCGGCACAGACAGGCCGAGCCGTCTGGCGGCGATGATGCCGCCGATCGCGGCCTCGTCGCAGACGGCGACGAAAGCTGTCGGCCTGTTCTGCCTGTCGCCGAGCATCCGCACGCCGGCCTCGTAGCCGCCTGGCGTCGTCGACTCCCCGACCGCATGACGGATCTCGGCGTGCAGCGATGCCGTCGTCATCGCGGCGCGGTAGCCGCGCAGGCGCTGCTCGTCGCCGTATGCATGCGTCGCGGCATCCTCGCGCCCGCCGAGGAAGGCGATGTCGCGGTGCCCGAGGTCGATCAGATGCTCGGTCGCGATGCGAGCCGCCGCCTCGTCGTCGATCGACACGGCGCTGTTGTCCTCGCGGTAGGCGCCGATGCTCACGAGCGGCGACCCGACCTGCATGAGCGTCTCCAGCTCATGGGTGCTGGGCTGGATGCCGACAGCGATGATCCCGTCCAGGCGTCGGCGGGGCAGCACGTCCGAGAAGAGCCGCGCCCGCTCGTCCGACCCCTCCTGGGTGCCATAGAGGACGAGATCCTGCCCGGCATCGAGCAGGCCCTGCTGGATGCCCGCGAGCAGCTCGGCGAAGAACCAGCGATCGAGTGCCGGAATGATCACGCCCACCGAAAGCGATCGGCCGGTGGCGAGGCTCGTGGCGGAGGAGTGGGCGACGTAGTGCAGTTCGCGAGCGGCCGCGCGCACTCTCTCCCTGGTCTCGTTCGACACGTATCCGCCGCCGCTGAGCGCACGGCTCGCCGTGGCCTTGGAGACGCCGGCTCGTGCGGCGACGTCGGCGATCGTGCTCATGGGGTTCCTCCGGGGGTGGGCCTGGTCAGCGTATCGAGATCGAGCGTGGAAGGGAACCGGTTCCACAGGTTAGGCTGTGGGAGCGCTCCCACACGCGGGGTCACGGCTGCACAACGGTTGTGTGATTGTCTCCGCGTGGCATTGTGCCGGGGCGCCCGGGGCAAGTAGGTTGTCCTGGAATCGGTTCCTCAACGTTGCGGAATTCTCCGCCGAAAGAGGTCCGGAACACCCTGGAAGAGGAGAAAACACATGGCTCTGTCACAGCGATACCGCCTGCTTGCTCCCCTCGCCCTGGTCGGAGCGACAGCAATCGCCCTGACCGGTTGCGCGGAGGCCACCCCCGGAGAGGGAGGTGGTGATGGCGATGTGAAGGGCGCGACCGTGCGCATCTCCGGTGGCATCACCGGCACGGAGGCAGACGACCTCAACGAGAGCTTCGCCGCCTTCGAGAAGGAGACCGGCATCAAGGTCGAGTACACCGGCGACAAGAGCTTCGAGGGCAACATCGTCACCAAGGTGACCGGTGGCGACGCCCCCGACATCGCCGTCGTGCCGCAGCCGGGTCTGCTCAAGACGCTCGTCGAGACCGGGAAGGTCGTCGAGGCACCGGAGAGCGTCTCGAAGGCCGTCGACGAGAACTGGTCGGAGGACTGGAAGGCCTACGGCACGTTCGACGACACGTTCTACGCCGCGCCGATGCTCGCGAATCTGAAGGGCTACGTCTGGTACTCGCCCGCCAAGTTCAAGGAGTGGGGCGTCGAGGTTCCCAAGACGTGGGACGAGATGATCGCTCTCACCGACACCATCAAGGAGAAGTCGGGCCAGGCGCCCTGGTGCGCAGGCTTCGCGTCGGGCGACGCGTCGGGCTGGCCCGGAACCGACTGGATCGAGGACCTCGTGCTGCGCCAGGCAGGTCCTGACGTCTACGACGACTGGGTGGCCGGCGACGTGAAGTTCACCGACCCCGAGATCAAGGAGGCGTTCGACGCAGTCGGCTCGATCATCCTCAACCCCGACTACGTGAACGCCGGCTTCGGCGACGTGAAGAGCATCAACTCGACCGCGTTCGCCGACGTCGCCGCCAAGGTCGCCGACGGCAGCTGCGCGCTGACCCACCAGGCATCGTTCCTCTCGGCCAACTTCCTCGACGTGAAGAACGCCGCAGGCGAGACGCCCGAGGTCGGCCCCGAGGGCGACGTGTACGCCTTCATCACCCCCGGCATCACCGAGGGCGAGCTGCAGGTCGAGGGTGGCGGCGAGTTCGTCGCAGCCTTCAACGACGACGCGGCCACCGTCGAGGTGCTCGAGTTCATGGCATCCCCCGAGTTCGCCGACGCGCGCGTCGAGCTGGGCGGCGTGATCTCTGCCAACAAGAACGCCGACGCGAGCCTGGCGAGCAGCGAGTTCCTCCAGGAGGCCATGGGCATCCTGCAGGACGACTCGACCGTCTTCCGCTTCGACGCGTCCGACCTGATGCCGTCCACGGTGGGCTCCGGCTCGTTCTGGAAGGGCATGGTCGACTGGGTCGACGGCAAGGCGACCGACCAGGTCCTGAGCGACATCCAGGCAGGTTACGAGAACTAGCCGGCAGCGCTAGTCTGAGCGCAATCCGCTGGTGAAAGCGGGGTCGGGCAGAGATGCCCGACCCCGCATCCGTACTCAGAAGGGGATTTCATGTCACTGCTGACAGTCGACGAAAAGGACACGGCGGAACTGCCGAAGACGACGCACGGAGTGGATGCCAAGGGGCGCCGGATCACGCAGATCGTGGTCACCGTCGGCTTCCTCGCCGTCGCCGCGATGCTGTTCCTGCTCATCATCTCGGCACCGGTCGAAGACCCTGCGCGCATCGCGCTGGGTCCGGTGTCGCTGAACAACTTCTTCCTGTGGATGGGCGCACTGCACCCGCTGGTGCAGATCCCCGTCGTGCTGCTCGTGTTCGGGCTCGTCGTCGGCATCGTGCTCGTGCTGATCGAGTACGCCCCGCGTCCGGGCAGGGGCTACTTCATCATGCGACTCGTCGCATGCCTCGTCATTCCCGTGCTGGCGCTGATGCTGCTGCGCCCGTACGCGAACGCCGTGCTCTACGTCGTCGCGATCGCGCTGCTCTCGGGTGCGCTGCTCTTCTTCGCCGACTACCGCTCGCGGCAGGGCGCCGGGTACCTGTTCCAGCTCATCCTCTTCATGGCTCCGGCGGCGATCATGCTGCTGCTCGGCCTGATCTACCCGGCGATCTCGACGTTCATCAAGTCGTTCTTCGACAAGACGGGTGACGAGTTCGTCGGATTCGAGAACTACGTCTGGGTGTTCACCAACCCGGTCGGCACCTGGTCGGTGATCAACACCCTGATCTGGGCCCTGCTCGCCCCCACGATCTCGGTCGCCTTCGGCCTCGCCTACGCCGTGTTCATCGACCGCGCTCGCGGCGAGAAGATCCTGAAGGTGCTGGTGTTCATGCCCGTCGCGATCTCGTTCGTCGGCGCCGGCATCATCTGGAAGTTCATGTACGACTACCGGCAGGGCGAGCAGATCGGTCTGCTCAACGCCATCGTGACGATGTTCGGCGGCGACCCGGTGAGCTGGCTCGCGGTCAAGCCCCTGATCAATACCCTCATGCTGCTGGTCGTCTTCATCTGGACGCAGACCGGTTTCGCGATGGTGATCCTCTCGGCCGCGATCAAGGCCGTTCCCACCGAGCAGCTGGAGGCCGCCGAGCTCGACGGCACGAACGCGTGGCAGCGATTCTGGAACGTCACGGTGCCAGGCATCCGGTCGTCGCTGATCGTCGTGCTGACGACGATCACGATCGCCTCGCTGAAGGTCTACGACATCGTCGCGGTGATGACAGGCGGCCGCGACGACACCACCGTTCTCGGCTTCGAGATGGTCAACCAGCAGCAGCGCTTCCAGAGCTACGGGCACTCCTCGGCGCTCGCCGTGGTGCTGTTCCTCTTCGTGCTGCCCCTGATCATCTACAACGCCCGTTCACTGTCGAAGCAGAGGGAGATCCGCTGATGAGCGCCACTGAAGCCATCGTCCGCGACACGCGCACCAAGCGCCAGGTCGCACGCGACACCCGACGCAACGAGGCCATCGCCCACAAGAAGCTCACCTCGAAGGGCGCCACGATCGCCGCGGCCATCATCGCGGTGTTCTGGACGATCCCCACGTTCGGTCTGTTCGTCACCTCGTTCCGCCCAGGCGCCGACACGCAGTCGACGGGGTGGTGGACGGCCTTCACCAACCCCGAGTTCACGTTCTCGAACTACGTCGAGGCGCTCAACGCCGGCGGCACGTCGACGACCCTGGCGACGGCGTTCGTGAACTCCCTCGCGATCACGATCCCTGCCACGGTCTTCCCGATCGTCATCGCCGCGCTCGCCGCGTACGCGTTCGCGTGGATCGACTTCAAGGGCCGCAACATGCTGTTCGTGTTCGTGTTCGCGCTGCAGATCGTGCCGCTGCAGATGGCCCTGGTGCCGCTGCTGAGCCTGTTCTCGGAGGGGCTCACGATCAACGGCGTGATGATCTTCCCGGGCCTCACGCTCAACGACGTCGAGTTCAGCTTCGCCCGGGTGTGGATCGCGCACGCGATCTTCGCTCTTCCCCTGGCGACGTTCATGCTGCACAACTTCATCGCGGAGATCCCGGGCGACATCGTCGAGGCCGCCCGCGTCGACGGCGCAGGGCACGGGCAGGTGTTCTTCCGCATCATCCTTCCGCTGGCGATGCCGGCGATCGCCTCGTTCGCCATCTTCCAGTTCCTCTGGGTGTGGAACGACCTGCTGGTCGCGACGATCTTCGCCTCGCCGGGCGCGCTTCCGATCACCCAGGCGCTGAACTCGCTGTCCGGCACCTGGGGCAACCGCTGGTTCCTGCAGTCGGCGGGTACCTTCATCTCGATCATCGTCCCGCTGATCGTGTTCTTCGCTCTGCAGCGCTTCTTCGTCCGCGGACTGCTCGCGGGCGCGACGAAGGGGTGATCCTCGGCGAGGCCCGCCGCGTGCGGGCCTCGCTCGGGGCACGATGAGACGATGAGACGCCGCACCCTCCTCTTCGCCGGCAGCGCGATGCTCACCTTCGCCGCGCTTCTCGGCGTGCTCGTGGTGCTCTTGCCACGCGGTGCGACGAGCGGGCTCGACGTCTTCTGGAACGACCTCATGTCGCAGGTCCGTCAGGACTGGATGCTGTCGGCCGCCTACCTGCTGAACTGGATCGGCGGAGGCTGGGTGGCGATCGTCCTGGTGCCTCTGCTCGTCGTGCTGCTGCTCGTGCTGCTGCGGCGATGGCGGGCCGCCGTGTTCGCGGCGATGGCGTTCGGCGTCAGTGCAGGGCTCACGCAGCTGCTGAAGGAGATCTTCGCCAGGGCGCGGCCAGACGACATGCTCGTGACCTCGGACTTCGGATCATTCCCCTCAGGGCATACGTCGAATGCGGCGACCATCGCGATGGTGCTCTGGCTGGTCTTCCCCCGTGTGTGGATGGCTGTCGCCGGGGTCGTGTGGGTGGTGGCGATGGCGCTGTCGCGCACCATCCTCGCCGTGCACTGGATCACCGACACCCTCGGCGGTGCGCTGGTCGGCGCGTCGGCTGCGCTGATCGTCGGCGCCTTCGTCCTGACCTGGGCGTCACTAGGCTGGACGACGACCGCAGAACCGGCATCGAGGAGCCACCGTGACGCAGATCCGCCCCTATCGTGACGCCGACCGCGACGCGCTGTACGAGATCTGCGTGAAGACGGCGGATGCCGGCGGCGACGCCACCGGCATCTTCACCGACGACCGTCTGTGGGGCGACGTCTTCGCCGCGCCGTATGCGGTGCGGCATCCCGATCTCGCGTGGGTGGTGGAGTCGGATGACGGCCGCACGATCGGCTACGTCGTCGCGACGGACGACACGGATGCCTTCGAGCAGTGGTTCCGTGAGGAGTGGTGGCCATCGAAGCAGGGCCTGTACCCCCTCTCGGGCGCCGCCGAGCCGACCAGGCAGGACGGCATCATCGGCTACGCGAGCCGTCGCGCACCGGGCAGCGAGAAGCACGCGGCGCAGTATCCGGCGCACCTGCACATCGACCTGCTGCCCGAGACGCAGGGGCAGGGCCTCGGCCGGCGACTGATCGACACGCTCTTCGCCGAGCTCACGCGCCGCGGTGTGCCCGGCCTTCACCTCGGCATGAATCCGACGAACACCGGAGCAGGCGCGTTCTACGAGCGTCTCGGCATGCACCGGCTCGGATCCGGCCCCGAGACGACCATGTACGGCATCCGGTTCGACTGATCGCCCGGCGGGATCCCCGTGGGGCGGGTGACGGCGGGATTCGATCCCTCGACGCCACTCCACGCGGCGCGAGTGTGCGGGCGGGTTCGGGTTGGGTGGAAGGGCGCCGCGTGGAGCCTCGGGCGTCGTAGGGCCCTGGGGTGGCGAAGTGCCAACCGTCATCGGAAGAAGCCCTGAGGCCCACACTTCGTGCGGGCCTCAGGGCTTCTGGCGGTGACGGCGGGATTCGAACCCGCGGTTGCTTGCACAACACACGCTTTCCAAGCGTGCTCCTTCGGCCGCTCGGACACGTCACCAGGAAACAACCTGTCCATCCTATCCGATCGGCGACGGTGCCTCGGTACGCTCCTCGGCACGCTCAGCCGAGGGGATCTCGTCGACCGAGTGGTAGACGGGCAGCCCGCGCTCGCGTGCGAGTCGCACGTCGTTGTCGGCGCCGGCGGACTCTCCCGGCAGGCGGAGCACCGCGTCGCAGTGCATCAGCAGCCGATCGGCGGTCTGGTACATGACATCCGTCTCGGCGGCCTCCTCCGGAGAGAGTCCGCGAAGCACCGGGAGTGCGACCCATTCGCCGATCATCGGCACGTGGCCTCGGCGATGGATCGGAGCGGCGGCCTGCTCAAGCCGCTCGAGGTTGGCGGCGATCGCGTCGGGGTCGCCCCCGGTTCCCGAGCGGTAGGGGCCTGCGATGAGAATGAGAAGTGGTCTGTCCATGGGGGACAGCGTAGCGTGAAACATGCAGAAACGTGCAACAATGGAGAAGAACGGGAAAGGGTAGACCATGCTGAGTGCCCAACGACGCGAGCACCTGCTGGCTCTGCTCGCGGCCGAAGGCCGGGTCGTGGCGAAGTCGGTCGCCGCTGAACTCGGCATCTCCGAAGACTCGATCCGCCGCGACCTGCGAGAGCTCGCAGAGGCGGGGCTGTGCATCCGCGTCTACGGCGGAGCCCTGCCCGTGCCGCTCGCCGATGCGCCCGTGCAGCGCCGCCTCGGCGTCGCTGTCGACAGCAAGCACCGCGTCGCACAGGCGGCCGCCGCGCTGATCCGCCCCGGGATGACCGTCATCCTCGACGCCGGCACGACGGCGCTCGCGATGGCGGCGATGCTGCCTGACGACATCACTCTCATCACGCCCAGTCCGGCGGTGGCGGTCGCGGCGCTGGATTCGACGAAGGCCCGAGTCGTGATGATCGGCGGCGAACTGAGCCGCCACTCCGCGGTCGCCGGCGGTGGACTGGCCCACGAGGCCATCGCCCGGATCGCGGCGGATGCCTTCTTCCTCGGCGTCACGGGCATCCATCCCGACCACGGGCTCACCACCGGTGAGCTCGACGACGCCGTCACCAAACGCGCGCTCGCGGCGCGCAGCGCTGACACCTACGTGCTCGGCAGCGCCGAGAAGATCGGCGCCGCCTCGCGCTTCCCGGTGGTCGGGCTCGACGAGATCACCGGCATCGTGGTCGATCCGCACGATCAGAACCCGCTGATCGCCCAGCTGCCCACGGCCTAGAATCTCCTGGTGCCCACCCCCAAGATCGTGCTGTTCTACGCCTTCGCCCCGCTCGCGGATCCGGAGGCGGTGCGGCTGTGGCAGCGCGACCTGGGCGAAGCGCTCAAGCTGCGCGGGCGGATCATCATCTCCGCGCACGGGATCAACGGCACTCTCGGCGGTGACCTGCCCGCCGTGAAGAAGTGGCTGCGCCGGTTCCGCGACTATCCCGCATTCAAGAACGCCGACGTCAAGTGGAGCGAGGGCACGGCCATCGACGCCGACGGGTACAGTGCCGACTTCCCGAAGCTGAGCGTGAAGGTGCGCGACGAGATCGTGTCGTTCGGGGCGCCCGACGAGCTCGAGGTCGACGAGCACGGAGTCGTCGGCGGAGGCACCAGGCTCGACCCAGAGCAGCTGCACGCCCTCGTCGCCGAGCGCGGAGAGGATGTGGTGTTCTTCGACGGGCGAAACGCGCTCGAGGCAGAGATCGGCCGGTTCCGCGGTGCCGTCGTGCCCGATACGGACACCACCCGCGACTTCGTCCGCCTGCTCGACGAAGGCGTCTACGACGATCTCAAGGGCAAGCCCGTGGTCACCTACTGCACCGGCGGCATCCGCTGCGAGGTGCTGTCGAGCCTGATGGTGTCGCGGGGATTCGGCGAGGTGTACCAGCTCGACGGGGGCATCGTCCGCTACGGCGAGAAGTACGGTGACGACGGTCTGTGGGAAGGCTCTCTCTACGTCTTCGACAAGCGAGGATCCGTCGATTTCAGCGACCACACCGCGGTGATCGGCACGTGTGCGGGATGCGGGGCCGCCACCAGCCGCACCGCGAACTGCCCTGACGCGTCGTGCCGTCGGCAGTTCGTCGTCTGCGACGACTGCGATGCGGTGCCGTGTGCGGATCACGCCGGGAGCGCGCTGGGCTGAACGGGCGTCACCGTCGCAGCAGCGATGCCGGCAGCAGCCAGGCCAGCATGCGCCGGCGCCCGCTGACGCTCGCTTCGAGATCGCCGATGACCCGGCGCAGCGACGCGCCGAGGTCGACCTCTTCTGGCGGGAGCTCGGCATAGCTTCGCCGCTCGACCGCGTCGACCAGCAGGCGCAGCGCCTCGGGATCGGCCCCACGAGTCGTGGCGAGCATCTGGGCTCGCGTTCGTGCGGTGTCTGATGTGTGCAGCGGGAGGCGCAGGTCGACCATCGTGTCGGCCACCTCACGCCACGCCGCGATCGCGTCGCCGCGCCTCGACCGGCCGATCCGCAGCATCCGTCGCAGCGCGCGGCCCAGCCCGGGCATCAGCAGCACGAGCAGGATGCCGGCGGTGACCAGCACCACAGGCGTCGGGTTGAGCCTGGGCAGCGCACCGCCGACTCCGGCACCAGGGTCTTCTGCGCTGCGGTCGGGACCGCCGGTCGCTGATGCGGAGGGCGCCGAGGTGGGCGTGGGAGAAGCGGACGGAGCATCCGGGCCGTCGTCGCCGCCCGCGCCCGCCTCGGAGACGAAGTCGGTGGGCGTGCCGAGCGTCGCGGTCGGCTCGAAGGGCACCCAGCCGATGCCCTGGAAGTACACCTCGGGCCAGGAGTGCAGCTTGTCGCTCGTGACCGTGTAGACGCGGTCTTCACCGCGTGTCTGATCGGTCGAGGTGCCAGGCAGGTAGCCGACGACGATGCGCACCGGCATGTCGAGAGACTGCGCCATCAGCGCGAAGGCCCCCGCGAAGTGGATGCAGTATCCGCTGCGCACCTCGAGGAACGTCGCCACCGCGTCGGCGCCGGTGCCGTCGAAGCCCTCCTCGACGGGGGCGTCGAGCGAGTACGAGAACTCCGACCGGAACCAGTCCTGCAGAGCGAGCAGCCGATCGTAGTCGCTCTCTGCCCCGGCGGTGACTTCGCGCGCAAGGTCGCCGATCACCTCGGGAAGGTCTTCAGCGGGCGCTGCGACGAACTCGGCTCCGCCTGCCGATGTGGCGCGGATCTGCTCGAGGCTGGGCGCGGGGGTTGCGGTCTGCACGGTGTAGTCGGCCCCGGCGGCATCGTTCGTCGAGCTGATGACCGTGCGGTTCAGCGGCATGGCCTGCCAGCCCCGTGGCAGCCCGCTGATCTGCTCGGCGGCATAGGGCACCGGCAGCCGTGAGCTGGACATGCCCACCACCCTGATCGAGACCTCGTGTTCGATCGTCTCGATGGGGTCGCCCCAGGGGCGGGCGCCGAAGCCGTCCTCGACGGGGTTGCGGTCGGAGCGATCGGGACGCCAGATCTCGCCGTCGAAGCGGGAGAGGGTCGCGAGGCGCAGGTAGGGCGGAGCGGATGCCGAGGTGACGAGGGTCAGCGCCTCCGTCTCGTTCGGACGACGCAGGTCGTCGCCGAGCCGCAGATCGGCGCTGACGGTCGTCAGCTGCCCGGTCCCGCCGACGGGAGTCGTCAGGGGCAGCGTGGGGGCGACGACGACGGTGGCCGCGATCGCGGCGGCGCCGATGAGGCCGGCGGCGACGAAGGGGGAGTGGCGGATCGCGTCGCGGTCGTGCCTGGCGCCGAACCGGAGCACGACGAGGATCATCACGGCCTGCAGCACGAACCACACGAGGTTCACCGAGCCGAAGGTGATCAGCATCGGCACCGCCCCGACCACAGACGTGAACAGCACAGTGAGCACCACCAGGCGCTGCGAGAGCAGATGATCGACGAGAAGCGCGACCAGCGTGAAGGCCAGGCCCATGGCCGAGGTCATCGACACCGTCGCCTCGATCGGCGCGACGCCGTTCGAGATCTCGTCGACGGCACGCTGCAGGCGCAGACCCGTCAGCTCGAGGCTCGCCGCAGTCGGCACGAAGCCGAACTCGGCCGTCTCGCTCGCCAGCAGATTGGTCAGGACGAGGCTGAGCACGCCCAGCTGGAGCAGCAGGGTGAGCAGAGACCGGATGCCCTCGCGCATCCGCCGGAGCATCCGCCGCCCCGCCATGCCCGTAACCGCCGTCGTGGCGATGACGGCCACGACCACGAACGTCCACGCGCCGGGCTGGATCACCCCGGTGTACGGCCACATCGCCACGAGTGCGGCGACCGCGGCGAGCACTCCCGGCCCCGCGATGCCGGGGCGGGGAACGGTGCCGCGCGCCTCAGCCACGGGGCGCCTTCGCCTGGGGAATCGCCGACTCCCACACCTCCGCCGGGTCGGCTGCGGTGTCGAGCCTCGCCACGTTCCAGCCGTGCTCGGCGGCGACGGCCAGCGCATCGCGGCTCGCTCCCGCCGCGATCAGCATCGGCGCCGCGGCGCCCGCCGTGCTCAGCCGCACGGCATCGTCGGCCTGGATCGCCCCGGTGATCACGACGAGCGGGCCGGGAGGCGTGCCGCCGACGATGGCGCGCAGGTCGCGCGGCTCGCCGCGCGGGATCACCGTGGCCAATGCCACCATCAGCCCGTCGCGGTCGTCTTCATGCCCGCGCAGAGCGCCGAGCAGGGCGCCCGAGCTGTCGAACACGTCGACGCTGTAGCCGTCCTGCACGAAGCGAAGCGCGGCCGAGGCGCACAGCGACACGGCCGCCTCGAAGGCCGGATCGGGGGTGTCGCCGGGGCGGGCCCAGCGCGACGCCGCACGGTCGAGCACCACGACCGCGTCGGGGCTGGCCTCTTCCTCCTCCTGCCTGACCATCAGCGAGCCTCGGTGCGCGGTCGCGCGCCAGTGGATGCGCCGGCGTGAGTCGCCAGACAGATATGCGCGGGGGATGAGGTTGTCAGCGCCCTGCCCGATGCGCGTCGACCGGGTCTGCGCCGCACCGCCGGCAGCCCCCACCCTGGTCGGAAGGGGCGAGAGGGCGAAGACCTGCGGCACGACGGTGATCATGCGGGTCTCGCCGAAGGCCTGCACACGCTGCGCCAGGCCGAACGGGTCGACCGTGCGCAGCAGCAGAGGGCCGAGAGTCGCGGTGCCCCTGCGCACTCCCTCGAGGTCGTAGTGCAGCAGCCTGGTCTCGCCCGGGTACTCGCCGACGGCGTCGCCTCGCACAGCGTCGGGCAGGGTGTCGCGCCAGCGACCCCGCGGGACGCCGGGCGCGTACAGCTCGAAGCGCACGGTGACCTTCGACGTCTCTCCGACTGCGAGCAGGTCGGTGGAGATCTGCCGCCACACCTCCCCGCGGCGCCGTGGCGCCCTGACGACCAGCAGCGAGATGAGCGGCAGCAGCAGGAGCAGCACGCCGATGTACAGAAGGGGGCGGGCGGCGAGAACGTTGGCGGCCACGCACAGCAGGCCGCCGAGCACCAGGCAGGCGGCTCCTCTGGCTGTCAGCGGTCGCGTGCGCATGGCGCTCAGACGCGCGCGGCGAACGGCACGGGAACCCGCGACACGATCTGGCGAAGAGCGGCCTCGACCGGCTGCGCACCCGCGCGGTGCACGCCGCGAGCGGCCAGCAGCCGGTGCGCGAAGACGGGGATCACCAGATCGGCGAGGTCGTCTGGCACGACGTAGTCGCGGCCGTCGAGCGCCGCCACGACCTTCGCGGCACGGACGAGCTGCAGGGTGGCGCGGGGGCTTGCTCCGAGGTGCAGGCTCGGGTCCTGCCGGGTGGCCTGCGCGAGGGCGACGGCGTACTCCTCGAGCGATTCGGCGACGTGCACGCGCCGGGCCCACGAGATCAGCGCGCGTACGGTCGCGGCGTCGGTGACCGGGGCGATGGCCGAGAGCGGGTTGGCGACATCGCGCTGGCGCAGCATGAGGGTCTCGGCCGCGGCATCCGGATACCCCATCGAGATGCGCATCATGAAGCGGTCGCGCTGGGCCTCGGGCAGCGGGTAGGTGCCCTCCATCTCGAGCGGGTTCTGCGTCGCGACGACGAGGAACGGCTGGGGCAGGTGATGGCTCGAGCCGTCGACCGTGACCTGGTGCTCCTCCATGGCCTCGAGCAGCGCCGACTGGGTCTTCGGCGAGGCGCGGTTGATCTCGTCTGCGATGACGATGTGCGCGAAGATCGCGCCGCGTTTGAACTCGAACTCGCGCTCGACGGGGTCGTACACCGCCACGCCGGTGACGTCGCCCGGCAGGAGGTCGGGGGTGAACTGGATGCGCCGCACCGTGGCATCGACGCTTGCGGCCAGCGCGCGCGCGAGCATCGTCTTGCCGACGCCTGGCACGTCTTCGATGAGCAGATGTCCCTCGGCGAGCAGGCAGACCAGGGCGCTTCGCACCGCCTCGGGCTTGCCGTCGATGACAGACGACACCGACGCGGCGATGCGAGACGTGTGCTGAGCGAACTGCTCGGCGGTGAGCGACGGTGCGTTCTCTTGCATGCGGGTCCCCTCGGCGCGACGGTGCGTCTGATGATCGTAACCCGGGTGGATGGGGCGATAGGCGCTACGAGAGAGTCTGGATTCAGCGCGGATCGAGGCCGAGTGGCAGTCGCATGCGGCGTACGAGCCTGAGGACGGCGTTCGCCTCCGAACGTGGAGGCGAGCCAGAGGGTTCACCCGGTCTTCAGTTGCACCTCGATCATGTGTACGGAGTCGACGAACGGAATCCAGCCGATGCCGACGCCCCGAACCCCGAGTAGTCGATCAGCTCAACTGAATCGGCCTGACTTTCGTTCCTATCGGGAGCCTTGTTCGGCAGGTGCCGGATTGGCTGATTCCAGGTCAGCGTAATACGCCTGTTCGACCTCGATCGGGGTGCGCATGTCGAGCTCGCCGTGGAGCCGCTGGTTGTTCCACCACCACACCCACTCGAGAGTCGCGAGTTCGACCTGCTCGACGGTCCGCCACGGGCCGCGCTGGCGGATCAGCTCGGTCTTATAGAGGTTGTTCACCGCCTCCGCCATCGCGTTATCGAACGAATCGCCCACCGTTCCCGTCGACGGAACGGCGCCGAGCTCGACGATCCGCTCGGTGTAGACCATCGCGGTGTAGTTCGACCCGTGGTCCGCGTGATGGATCAGCCCGGTGAGATCGCCGCCGGCGCCCCACGCGGCCATGTCCAGCGTCTGCATCGGCAAGATCTCGGACCGCAACGTGGCGGCGACGTTCCAGCCGACGATGCGGCGGGAGTAGACGTCAGTGACGAACGCGACATACGCGAACCCGGACCACGTCGCCACGTAGGTCACATCGCAGACCCAGAGACGGCGAGGTGCCGGCGCGGTGAAGCGCCTGTTCACGAGATCGGCCGGCAGCGCCGCCGTCTTGTCGGAGCGCGTCGTGAACACCCGCTTCGACTTCCTCACACCACGGACCCCGGCCCGGCGCATGAGCCGTTCGGTCTGGTCGCGGCCGATGTCCCATCCTTGGCGGCGCATCAGCGCATGCATCTTCCGGCGCCCGTAGACGCCGTAGTTCTCCGTGTGCAGCCTGGCGACTTCCGGGACGAGCAACTCGTCCCGGAGGCGTCTGGCCGACGGTAGGCGTCGTTTCGCGGCACGATATCCGCGAGAGGTGATGAACCCACGAACTGTCGCGCGCAGCACACGGCAGATGGCCTCGACCCCGAATTGATCCCGATGCTTGTCGATGAAGCGGATCATCTCGTCGTGGGGCGGTCGAGTTCCTTGGCGAAAAACACACTCGCCGCCCTGAGGATCTCGTTGGCGCGCCGCAACTCGGCGACCTCGCGACGCAGCCGCGCGTTCTCTTCGGCAACGTCGCTGGGCACCCCGGGCCGCTGACCAGCATCGACCTCGCGGCGGCGATGCCACACCCGCAACGTCTCCGCGCTCATCCCGAGCAGGCCCGCGACGTGACGGACGGCGGTCATGAGGTTGGGATGATCCGGCTTGGCCTCATCGAGCATCCGCAGCGCGCGCTCACGCATCTCGGGCGAGTACTTCTGATTCATCGTGTTCCATCCTTACTTGAAGAACGGAACGAAAGTCAGGCCGATTCAGTACCCGAACCTGCAAGGGCACACCCTCGTCACCGGCAACGGCACCGGTCACGGTGGCGTGCAGCTGTACGACCCGTTCGGCCAGCCTCTCGACATGACCACCTTCGCGATCGGCACACCGACCGCCAACCGCACCGGTCAGGTGAACGGTGCGACAGGGTGGCACCAGGCAGCGCTGAAGACCACCGAAGCCGAATCCAGCGTCCTCATGATCGAGATGGGCGCGAGACTCTACGTCCCCGCCCTCGGCCGATTCCTGCAGGTCGACCCTGTCGAAGGCGGCGTCGACAACGACTACGTCTGGCCCACCGACCCCATCGGATCCGCAGACTTGAGCGGCGAGTTCGACTGGCTTTTCGCCCTTGACATGGTGGCCACGGCGGCGATATTCATTCCGGGGATCGGGACTGCGGCGGGGCTAGCAATCAAGGGTGTGGTGGTAGGCACGAGGCTCATTGCAACCGCCGCGCGTTCTACCAACGTCGCGCGAAAGATCGCGACGATCGCCAAATCGACTCGTGCTATGTCACACAAGGCTTCGGGTGGCATCAAGAAAGCTATACTGTCCACAAAGAGTGTCATCAAGAAGAACAACTTTGTCCGAATTGGAAAAAGTCCCGACGGCAATTTCCGGCTTTCGCTTGGTGCCCAGAGAAAGTACTGGCTCAAGTTTGGTGAGCCGCGACGGAGTTGGCAGCGTTGGCACGGGCACTTCGAGCTTCGTAAAGGCGGAATAACCGACAATAGGACTGGTGTAACGATTTGAAAGTACGGTCAATGGAAGAGCTGAGAAGGACTGATGATGAGATGCAAGAACTCATGGCGAAAATCCTGGATGAGCAGGAAGGTCTGATCTGGAGTCCGCTTCTCGAGGATAGCGCGACCGGGGTGTGCCTGCGGGATAGCGTTGGGGTCGGACGAAAGGCGGAAGTACTGCGAGCGGATTATACGCAGTACTCTCTCATAATCGACGATGCATACAGTGCCTCGTGGATTCAAGAGGATCTTACGCTGGACGAGGAAGAGTCTGAGATTCGTCGATTGATCTCCGTGGCTAATGCATATCTGGAGCATGGTGCTGAAATTCGGGCTACGAGGTTCTTTCGCCGACTGTATCTCGTTATCAATGTTGAAGGCCAGGTGGTAGAAGTTCACAGTCGACCAGGCGGAACTGATCATCGGTGAGAATTGGCCGGCATCAAGAGGCCTCTTGTGTGGCGATTTCCGGACTATGACCGGCTAACCGCCCGGCTCTCCAGCGCCGTCACGAACCCGGTCGCTGGTGCGGACAGCGTCACGGACGGGCTCGCCCCTGCGGATATCGTCTATGACGTCGCGGGTAACACGACCCGTCTCGGCGATGTGTCCCTTGCGTACGATGCGGCCGGACTTGATGCCGGGTCATCGTGGCGCCCCCGGTGTAGGTCGGAGTCTCCACGATCGTCTGGGAGCGGTGGCCAGGGGGCCTGCTTCAGGTTGCTGTCGCATTCTCAGTTTCGATGAGTTCGTTCAGTTCTGCGACGATTCGACGTGCCGTCCAGACTGTGCACATGGTGGCAGGAATGACTTCTGTAACGCTACTGGGGTCACCGCAGAAATCGATCTGCGCGATGCCGATGAGGTCCGCCGGCTGACCCAAGGTCCACCACCCGTTGTATTCGGCATCCACCACAAGATCCAGATCAGCGATGAGGAAGTGGTGAGTTCGCAAGTACGACCTAATGTGAATCGTCCCATCCGCCACCCAGGACCTGACCCGAAAACTCAGAACCAGGGCGCCAAGCGGTATCACCATGAACCACCACAGCCAGGCGTCCGCCGAGATGGTGCATAAGAAGGCGACGAACACCGAGTGCGCTGCGGCAAGGAATCGAGGAACGCGACCGATCTTTCGGAGCGCTGCCAGGTCAGAAGTCTCACGCACAGGCGTAGTGGTTACGACGAAACGCCATACTGGAATCCCCTCCATCCAGTGCGCGTCCCCGGCGCACAGGCGTAGCCTAGACCCGGATCGAACCCGCAAGCGAGAAGACCTGCCTGCGCTGTGACGTCAGGGTACGATGCGTCTGTCCGAGCCCGGGCGCACGGTCATCGTGGTTGTCGACGAGATCTGCGGGGCCCCGTTCCCGAACCCGCCTCAACGCCAAGCCATCGATTCAGCGATTCCGCGAGGCGTCTCGCAGTACGTCGATTGCATACCGTGCCATGCAGTTTGACAGTCCGGCCGTCACGCATGTCCGCATGGATCAGACCACTCTCCAACTTCCCGCCGTACACCGTCCAGCCGAGTATGAAGAAGGCCCCTGCGTACGATTCAGCGCGGAATCGAGAGATGTCGTCACAGGCATATCGTCGCCGGGCCCACCACGAGGTCACGATGATGTCAGTGTCCTCGATTCGGATGCCCGTAGACGGCAGTCGAATCCAGAGCCACGTACATACCAACACCGAGACTGCCGACGCGGCGCTCGCCCAAAGTGGCACCTCGGAGACATTGGTCACGAGCAGAACTAGCGGCAGGACACCGATGAAGAACGAAGACCCAGCTAGCCGGCGGGCGCGTTCAAATAGCGACCTACGGCGCTCTGGCTCTGGCAGCATGATATGAACTTACTCGCCAGACAACTGAACGAGGAAGCCGGAGACCTTCACATTCTCGCCTTGTCCACGTTCCAGGCGGCCGCTTCATCGCTACATTCGGGCCGCGTGTGCTTCAGCTATCCCTATATCCGTTTGAGGAAGGTCCACTGCGTCCGCCGGCGCGAGGACTGGGAAACTGGGCGTAGCACCTCTTCCAGTTTGCCGACGACGGTAACATGCCGAATGCCCGCATCAACAAGTTCCGCCGGATCATCGATCGATAGGCAGTCAATAAGCCCGAGCTCCCTGATTCCGAGTCGACCGAGCACGCGGGCATTTCTTATCTGACCGACGCGATCGAACGAGACAGATCTTAACCGCGGAAAATCGAGAAGTCGTGCGCGCCATGATCGATCCTCTTCTTGTTGGAGCCGACGTTCGTGCTGCGTTCGGAGCGATGTCCAGGGGCGCTGCTTCTGATGGTGAGGTCGTGCGACTTCTGAAGCAGAGCGCCCGCACCGCCGACTTCGCGATGGACGAGTTCTCGCCAGATGCGGCGATCCGAGCATCGATCGCCGATGCGTATCACAGTTGGAGGAGCCGCCGGGGCTCTCGTGCAGCGGTCGTCCGGGATGCGCGTCGGATGGCTCGTTGCGTGGTAGGTCACGACAGCATCTGGGCTTCGGGCGATTGGGGAACAGGGCTCACGCAGGTCGTTCTGCTGGCCTGTTCGAACTCATGAGTCGCGCGTAGCGGCTGGATCGCGTGCTGAGGATGGGTGATGATGCAAGTCATGAGGCGGTCCGCTGCTCCGCTTCATTCAGACGCCCGTCCCGGATTCGGACATGCGCAGTACCTTGAGGACGGCTCCGCCGCGCAGCTCGACCGAACTGGGCGCGTCGAAGGCGGCGTCGACAACGACTACGTCTGGCCCTCGACCCCATCAGGAACCACGACGTTTCAGGAGAAGCAGTCCCCCTTGGCACTCCTCATCCTTGGCGTATTGGGCAGTCCAATCTTCTGGGCCGGCGCGGCAGTGGCGGTTAGCGCAATCGCGATAGCTTCCGGTGGCGCTTACTGCAGGTGTGATTGCTGCCGCCCGGGGATTCATGAAAATGGCACACAGGAAGAAGGAACGCGCTCGAAACGCGGACCGCAAGGGTCATGGTGAGAACAAGAAGGGGGTCGCCCCGAACAAGCATCAGGATGCCCGAGGATACGGCGGTAGACAGAAGCCGAACATGAGGCCGAACCCCAGCACACGGCCCCTCGGAGCGATTTCGCGGCAATCCTGGGCGGGCGGGCGTTGCGTACAGGCAGACTTATCATCGCGCCAGGGTGATGTGCCCCAGAATCGAGGTGATCAAGTGGACCAGGGCGTGCTGAGGCTTGTGACAGGTGTGCGTGACCACAGTTCCGAGGCGATCTCGCGCGTGACGGGGATGTTCGCTGAGCAAGAGGCTGGCCTGACCGCAATCTCGAGTATCCAGCGTGCCGAGACCGTGGGTCACGCAGCGTATGAGCTTGGAACTCTGCTGTGGGACGAGGAAGGGCAAGAACTGTGGGCCATCGATGTGATGCAGACGGCAGTTGACCTCGGGTGCTCAGACGCATTGCTGCCACTCGGCGATGGGCTGAACTGGATGGGAATGCATGCGAAAGCCGTGGTCGTCCTGTCGCGGGCCCTCGTTGAGTCCGACCGCGATCCGGCGCGGGTTGAGGGTCTGCTGGGGCAGTCGCTCCGCCGAACGGGAGTTGGCGATGAGCGCGTCGAGGGGTTCCTTCGCGCTGGGTGTACGAGGAGTTCGGCATGGAGTATGCGGCCGTCCTCACGGAGGGTGGAAAGTACGCTGAGGCTCGAGTTGTGCTTGAAGCACTGATGAGGGCAGGCGTATACGGAGCGGCGCTAAGACTGGGAAACCTGCTGGATGACATTCTGGGTGACACAGACGCCGCGGTGGATGCGTACGCCGAGGGGGTCCAGAGCGGAGATGCGCACGCGGCATACAACCTCGGTGCGCTGTTCTATCGGGATGCGGACTATGTCGAGAGTGAACGGTACTTCGAGTTGGCTCGCGAGATGGGCGACACCACGGAACACCCGGATTTCGGGTGATGCCCGATATCACGTGGTCGCCGACATCGATGAGCCGTCGCGCTGACCCGCGGGCCCGGTCGTCCCGCTCTCCGTGGGTCGGGTAGACTGATCGACGGCTCTCCGCGTGACGGCATCCAGGCCAATTCCCCCAGGACGGAAACGTAGCAAGGGTAACCGGGCTCTGTCGGGTGCGCGGAGGGTCTTTTCTTTTGCCCGCCGGCCGCCGCTCTGCGGGAGGCAGCCTGCAGGACGTGTCCGGATCCTCGGCTCTCTCACCGGATGCCCTGCGAGGATCGACGTGTGACCGCTCCCGCCACTCGCACCTCGTCTGCCAGCCGCTTTCTCGCGCCGGTGATGCTGCTCGCCCTGATGTGGGCCATCCAGGTGCTCGATGCGCTGCTGCCCGGATCGTTCACGGGCTGGGGGCTTCGCTCGTGGGATCTCGCCAGCCTCCCGGGGCTCGTGCTCGGACCCCTGCTGCACGCGAGCTGGGCTCACCTGATCAGCAACTCCCTGCCGCTGCTGGTGCTCGGCTGCCTGGTCGCCGTCGAGGGGGCGAGGCGCTTCTGGGCGGTCACCGGCATCATCGCCGTCGTCGGGGGAGCGGGCACCTGGTTCCTGAACGCCCCGGGCACGCTCACCGTCGGCGCATCGGTTCTCGTGTTCGGGTACTTCGGCTACACGGTGCTGCGCGTCTTCGCGCCGGGCAGGGTGTCTCACCGCATCGCGTACGCGGCGATCGCCCTCATCGTCATCGTGCTGTACGGCACGACCGTGCTCACCGGCATCTTCGGCGCCGCCGCCGGTGTCTCGTGGCAGGCGCACCTGTTCGGCGCGATCGGCGGAGGCATCGCCGCGCTGGCGGCTCGGCGCCCGCCGCGCGGCGGCCGCCAGTCCGTGCGACCGTGAGCGCTCGCCGCAGGTACCCCGCGCGAAGAACGCGCCGTCGCGCCCGTCGAAGCGGACTCAGGGTCGCCGCGATGACCCTCGGTGTCGCCGTGCTGGCATCCGGACTGCTCGCCGTCATCACCCTCGTCACCACGCCGCGGCCCGAGGGCTACTGTCTCGATCAGCCCGAGGACTACCCCGCCTTCGGAGTGGAGGGATGGCGCGGCGAGCAGCTCGAGAACGCCGCGACGATCGTGCGCACCGCCCGCGAGCTCGGATTCGCCCGCGATGGGCAGATCGTCGGAGTGATGGCGGCGATGGGCGAGAGCTCGCTGCGAAACATCGACCACGGCGACTGGGAGACCTCGGGCGTCACGAACCCCGACGGCAGCCGCACGACGAGCATCGGACTGTTCCAGCAGCAGGACTGGTGGGGCAGCGTCGCCGAGCGGATGGACCCCGCCACCGCGTCGTCGATGTTCTACACGCGGCTGCGACGCGTGGCCGACTGGCCGAGCCTCGAGCCCTCGCACGCCATCAACCGGGTGCAGATCAACTCCGACCGCGAGCACTACGCCCGCTTCGCCGACGACGCCGCTGCGGTCGTCGACGCCCTCTCAGGGCCGTGCCCTGCAGACACCGCGCCGGTACCCTGAGACCGTGAGCGCACGCATCGTCCTCGTGCTCGACGCCTCCGCGTCGGCCCTCGAGTACGCCCTCGTCGACGTCGATCGTCGACGCATCCTCGCCGATGGGCGCGTGGATCGCATCGGGTCGGCGGATGCCGAGGCAAGCCACACCGTGCACTTCTTCGCCGAGCCGGGCGAACCGGCGCCGACAGTGCTCTCGGCGACCGCCGGCGAGGCGGTCGCGGTCGACGGACCGGATGCCGTGATGCGGGTGGTCCTCGACCAGTTCACCCGGCACGGGCCCTCACTCGACGAGAGCCGGCCGATCGCCGTCGCGCAGGTCGGGGACGAAGGCGGAATCCGCTCCGCGTCGACCACGGCGTTCCCTGGCATCCCGCAGCACTCGGCGCCCGGCGCCGACTCGCCTCTGATCGCCGCACGGCGCGTTCTCGGGCTGATCTGACAGAGCGGTCAACCCCCTCTGAGAGGGCGCCGTCTTCACTAGGCTTGATGCGCACGTCCGATCAAGGAGGTTCCATGTCAGACGCACTCCCCGACCTGCATCGCGCACCCGGCGTGCTCTTCGACCTCGACGGGGTGCTGACCCCCACCGCCGAGGTGCACATGCGCGCCTGGCAGAAGGTGTTCGACGAGGTGTTCGCCCGCTGGGGCATCCAGCCCGCGTACACCGACGCCGACTACTTCGCCTACGTCGACGGCAAGAAGCGCTACGACGGCGTGGCGAGCCTGCTGCGCAGCCGCAACGTCGAGATCCCCTGGGGAGAGGTCACCGACCCGCCCGAGGCCGAGACGGTCTGCGGCGTCGGCAACCGCAAGAACGACGCCTTCATCTCGGTGCTGCGCAGCGAGGGGATCGCGGCGTACCCCGGTTCGCTGGCCCTGCTCGAGAGCCTGCGCGACGCCAGGGTGCCGATGGGAGTCGTCTCGAGCTCGAAGAACGCCGAGGAGGTGCTCGGCAGCGCGGGCATCCGGGACTTCTTCCGCGCCGTCGTCGACGGACTCGTCGCCGAACGCGACCACCTCGCCTCGAAGCCTGCTCCCGACATGTTCCTGGAGGGTGCGCGGATGCTGGGCGTGGACCCGGCAGAGGCCGTTGCCGTCGAAGACGCCGTGTCGGGGGTCGCCTCGGCGGCCGCCGCCGGATACCGCTCCGTGATCGGCGTCGACCGCGGTGCCGGACCTGATGCTCTGCGCGAGGCCGGCGCGACCGGTATCGTCGATGACCTTGCCCGTCTGCTCGGCGACGTGCAGAGCTGACCCCTCAACCGCTTTCGGAGACAGCATGATCGATCGCGACCGCTACCCCGTCGACCCCTGGCGCCTGATCGAGACCAGGTACGACGAGGAGGGGGTCTCCGAGACCCTCTTCACCGTCGGCAACGGCTATCTCGGCCTGCGCGGCAACCACATCGAGGGCCGCGGCGCCCACGAGCACGGAACGTTCATCAACGGACTGCACGAGACCTGGCCGATCCGCCATGCCGAGCAGGCGTACGGCTTCGCCGAGGTCGGTCAGACGATCGTCAACGCACCTGACGCCAAGGTGATGCGGGTGTACATCGACGACGAGCCGCTCTCGTTCGACGAGATGGAGGTGCACGAGTACTCGCGCTCTCTCGACATGCGCACAGGCGTGCTCGAACGCAACGTCGTGTGGGTGACCCCGTCCGGCAAGCGCGTGCGCATGCGCGATGAGCGCATCGTGAGCTTCGAGGAGCGCCACCTCGCGGTGCTGCGCCTCGAGCTGACTGTCGAGAACGCCGACGCCCCGGTCACGATCAGCTGCCAGATGCTGAACCGTCAGGACGGCGCGGGCATCTACGCCGGCGACCCGATGGCCGCCAAGGCCGCAGGCAAGGCGGGCTTCGACCCGCGCAAGGCCGAGAAGATCACCGAGCGCGTGCTGCAGCCGGTGGAGTACTGGCAGGACGGACTGCGTTCGGCGCTGTCGTACCGCGTCTCGGACTCGGGGATGACCGTCGCGGTCGTCGCCGATCACATGATCGAGACCGAGAACGACTACAGCGCCCGCACTCTCGTCGAGCCCGACATCGCGAAGAACGTGTTCCGCGTGCAGGCGAAGGCGGGCGTGCCCATCCGCGTCGGCAAGGTCGTCAGCTACCACACCTCGCGCGGCGTGCCCCCGCGCGAGCTGGTCGACCGCTGCCGCCGCTCGCTCGACCGAGTGGGGGTGGAGGGGGTGGATGCCCTCTTCGCCGCGCAGCGCGAGTGGCTCGCCGCGTTCTGGGAGCGCTCAGATGTGCGCATCGCCGGCCACGACGACCTGCAGCAGGCGACCCGCTGGTGCCTGTTCCAGCTCGCGCAGGCGGCATCGCGGGCAGACGGCCACGGCGTCGCTGCGAAGGGCCTGACCGGATCGGGATACAGCGGTCACTACTTCTGGGACACCGAGATCTACGTGCTGCCGTTCCTCACGTACACCTCGCCGCAGTGGGCCAAGAACGCGCTGCGCGCCCGCGTGATGATGCTGCCTGCCGCGCGCCGGCGTGCGGCTCAGCTGAACGAGGCCGGAGCGCTGTTCCCGTGGCGCACGATCAACGGCGAGGAGGCCTCGGCCTACTACGCCGCAGGCACCGCCCAGTACCACATCAACGCCGACGTCAGCTTCGCCCTCGGCAAGTACGTGCGGGCGACGGGCGATGAGGACTTCCTGCGCCGGGAGGGCGCCGACATCGCGGTCGAGACCGCACGGCTGTGGGCGACGCTCGGGTTCTGGCGGGGATCCAACGGCGACTCGACGTTCCACATCCACGGCGTGACCGGGCCCGACGAGTACACCACCGTCGTCAACGACAACCTCTTCACCAACGTCATGGCGCGGTACAACCTGCGCTTCGCGGCGCGCATCGTCGGAGAGATGGCCGAGAGCGATCCGGCCGCGTACGCCGCTCTCGTCGACCGCACGGGTCTGGATGAGGGCGAGCGGGATGCCTGGGCCCGAGCGGCCGAGGCGATCCACATCCCGTACAGCGAGGCGCTGGGCATCCATCCGCAGGACGCGTTCTTCCTCGAACGCGAGGTGTGGGATCTCGAGGGCACGCCGCCCGAGATGCGCCCGCTGCTGCTGCACTACCACCCGCTGGTGATCTACCGGTTCCAGGTGCTGAAGCAGGCGGATGTCGTGCTGGCCCTGTTCCTGCAGGGCAATCACTTCACCCAAGAGGAGAAGCTGGCCGACTTCGACTACTACGACCCGCTGACCACGGGAGACTCGACGCTCTCCGCGGTGGTGCAGTCGATCATGGCGGCGGAGGTGGGGTACCAGGATCTCGCCAGGAAGTACTTCGAGCAGGCGCTGTTCGTCGACCTGGGGGATCTGCACCACAACGCCGCTGACGGCGTGCACGTGGCATCCACCGGTGGCATCTGGACTGCGCTGGTCAGCGGTTTCGGCGGCATGCGCGACCACGACGGCGAGCTGAGCTTCGATCCGCGTCTGCCCGCCGACTGGCCCGAGCTGTCGTACCCGCTGCAGTGGCGCGGTTCGCAGCTTCAGGTGACGATCACGCGCAACCAGCTGCGTCTGGAGGTCCGCGAGGGCGACGCCGTCGACTTCACGGTGCGCGGTGCCGCGCACCGTGCGTCGACGGGGGAGCCGGCGCTCGTGCTGCTCGCCGGTCAGGGGCCTGTGCGTCCTGGCCGTCCCACCCTGCGCGGGATCGCGGATGCCCGTCGCGACGACGGCACGCGCCTGTCGGCCTCGGTGCCCGTGACCACCACGACGATCCCCGTCATCGAGGCGTTCGAGGACTGACCCTTCTCCTGCGTCGACACCCCTGCTTGCTGCCGACACCCCCAGGTATGAACGTCTCTACCTGGGGGTGTCGGCGATAAGTGGGGGTGTCGGCGGAGACCGACAGCAGAGCCGGTCGAAGTGTCGGCGGCACGCCGTAGGCTGGACTGGTGACGACAGCCCTGTACCGCCGCTACCGGCCCGAGACCTTCGGCGAGATGATCGGGCAGTCCCAGGTGACCGATCCGCTCATGACCGCGCTGCGCGGCGACCGCGTCGGCCACGCCTATCTGTTCTCGGGTCCCCGCGGCTGCGGAAAGACCACCTCCGCCCGCATCCTGGCGCGGTGCCTGAACTGTGCAGAGGGCCCGACCGACACGCCCTGCGGTGTCTGCCCCAGCTGCGTCGAGCTGTCGCGCGCGGGCGGCGGATCGCTCGACGTGGTCGAGATCGACGCGGCCAGCCACAACGGTGTCGACGATGCCCGTGACCTGCGCGAGCGCGCGACGTTCGCACCCAGCCGCGACCGGTTCAAGATCTTCATCCTCGACGAGGCGCACATGGTCACCCCGCAGGGCTTCAACGCCCTGCTGAAGCTCGTCGAAGAGCCGCCCGCGCACGTGAAGTTCATCTTCGCGACCACTGAGCCCGAGAAGGTGCTCGGCACCATCCGCTCGCGCACTCACCACTACCCGTTCCGGCTCGTTCCGCCGGCTGCGATGCTCGAGTACGTCGAGAAGCTCTGCGCCGAAGAGGGAGTGCAGGTCGAGCCGGGTGTGCTGACGCTCGTGGTGCGCGCAGGCGGAGGGTCGCCGCGCGACACCCTCTCGCTGCTCGACCAGCTCATCGCCGGCTCCGATCAGGGCAATGTGACCTATGAGCGCGCGGTCGCGCTGCTCGGCTACACGCACGCGGCGCTGCTCGACGAGATCGTCGACGCGCTCGCCGCGGGCGATGCGGCGACGGCTTTCCCCGCGGTCGACCGCGTGGTGCAGACCGGCCAGGACCCTCGCCGCTTCGTCGACGACCTCCTCGAGCGGCTGCGTGATCTGATCGTCATCGACGCGGTCGGCGATGGCGCGTCGGCGGTTCTGCGCGGCATCCCCGCCGACGAGATGGAGCGCATGCAGGCGCAGGCCGCCGCCTTCGGGTCTGTCCGCCTCTCGCGCACCGCCGACCTGGTCAGCCAGGCGCTCGACGACATGAGCGGCGCGACCTCGCCGCGGCTGCATCTGGAGCTGATGGTCGCGCGGGTGCTCGCCGGGGCATCGCGGGATGCCATTGGTGCCGCGACCCAGAACGCGCCCGCCCAGACCGCTCCTGGTCAGGCCGCGCCCGCCCAGGCCGCGCCTGGTCAGGCCGCGCCTGGTCAGCGACCCGCCCCGGCGCCGGCGTCGGCCGCCGCGTCCGAGTCCGCGGCTCCCGCGCAGACCGTGCCGGTCTCGCCCGTCATCGTCGAGAACCTCACCTCATCGACGCCCCAGACGTCGAGCGGGCAGGGCGCAGTGCCTTCGGCCACGCAGTCCGGTGCCGCGATCCCCGATCCCGTCGCGCAGAACGCGCGATCCGCCGAACGGTCCGCAGACTCGCCCGCCGCGCCCGCCCCGGCTGCCGATCCCGTCGGTACGTCCGCGCCCGTCACCTTCGAGCGGATCGCCGCAGCGTGGCCCGCGGTGCTCACGCGCTTGGAGACGATCAGTCGTGCGTCGTGGCTGATCGTCACGGGCATCCAGCCTCTCGCCTTCGACGCCGCAAGCGAGGTTCTCACTCTCGGGTTCTCCAGCCCGAGCGATGTGCCGAAGTTCAAGGGCACCACCCCCGGCAAGGGCACCTCCGATCACCTGCGCACGGCGATCGAGCAGGAACTCGGGGTGACCGTGAAGTACCGGCCCGCTCCGCTGCCGCCAGGCGGGGGAGGCGGCGCCGCCGCGCCCAGCGGGCCCGCTCCGACGGGGTCGGGACCAGGTGCAGCGCCGACGCGACCCGCGAAGGGCGACGACGCCCCGGCAGCAGGCTGGGCGAACCCGATGAGCGGACCGCAGGACCTCGGTGGCGCCGCCGCGGCGCAGCCGCGTCCGAACGCCGGCGCCCCGGCATCCGGAACGTCGTCGAACGCCACGCGGTCGGCGTCGGCCGCTGTCACCGACTGGGCCGTGGCGCCCATTCCGTCGTCCGCACCGTCGACCGCGGTCGCGACCGCTCCGGTCGAGACCGGCGCGGTGATCGCTGCACCGCAGCCGCAGTTCCCCGTCGACGAAGAGCCGGCCGACGTCGAAGCCGCGGGCTCGGCTCCGCTCCCGCCGCATGACGGCGACATCGATGCGCCCCCGGCGCCCGACGACTATCCGCCCTACGACGACGAGCCGCCGTACGACCCCGAATACGACGAGCCTCGATCCGCCCCGAGCGCGGCGACGTCCGCACCGACGCCCGCACCCTCGCGGGTGCCCGCACCTGCCCCCGCGGCGACGCAGCAGGCACCGGCGCGACCCTCTCTCCGCGAGGTGCCTCCTGCACCACCCAGTCGCCCCATGGCCTCCGACGGCGTGGAGCGTCGCGGTGAAGCGGTCATCCGTCAGGTGCTCGGCGCGAAGTTCATCCGCGAAGAGCCCTACCAGCCCCCCTCGAGGTTCAACTGATGTACGACGGAATCGTCCAGGAGCTGATCGACGAGTTCGGCCGGCTGCCAGGCATCGGCCCCAAGTCCGCGCAGCGCATCGCGTTCCACATCCTGCAGACGCCGTCGTTCGACGTCGCACGGCTCTCGGAACTGCTGACCGAGGTACGCGCGCGCGTCCGCTTCTGCGAGGTGTGCGGCAACGTGTCCGAGCAGGACCGCTGCGCCATCTGCCGCGACCCGCGTCGCAACCCCGAGCTGATCTGCGTCGTGGAAGACGCCAAGGATGTCGCCGCGATCGAGCGCACCCGCGAGTTCCGCGGGCTCTACCACGTGCTCGGCGGCGCGATCAGCCCGATCGCCGGCGTCGGGCCGGACGACCTGCGCATCACGCAGCTGATGACCCGACTCGCCGACGGCACGGTGCAGGAGGTCATCCTCGCCACCAACCCGAATCTCGAGGGAGAGGCGACAGCCAGCTATCTGAGCAGACTGCTGACCAGCATGGCCATCACCGTGTCGCGCCTGGCGTCGGGCCTGCCCGTCGGCGGCGACCTCGAGTACGCCGACGAGGTGACGCTGGGGCGCGCCTTCGAGGGCCGTCGCCGCCTGTGAACGCGCACCACCCCGGATCCACCCGCAAGGGATGGATCCTGTTCGCCGTGATGGCGTTCGTGTGGGGCATCACCTACCTGTTCATCAAAGAGGCGGTGCACTCGTTCTCGCCGCCCGCGGTCGTCGCCGGACGCACCCTGCTCGGCGGTCTGATCCTGTTGCCGTTCGCCCTGCGCAGCGGGGCACTCGCCGCGGCCTGGAAGCACTGGCCGTGGGTGCTCGCGTTCGGGCTCATCGAGATGGCAGGCCCCTTCCTGCTTCTGAGCCACGCCGAGACCCAGCTGCCCTCCGGACTCACCGGGCTGCTCGTCTCGACGGTGCCACTGTTCGCCGTGCTCATCGCGCTGTTGCGCGGTGACCGCTCCGCTCTCGCCCCCATCCGTCTCGGCGGCCTGCTGCTCGGCTTCGCCGGCGTCGCTGTCGTCGTCGCCGGGCCCGGGCTCTTCCCGCACGGGCCAGGCAGCGCCTTCGCGATCGGCGAGATCCTGCTCACCGCCGTGATGTACGCGATCGCGCCGTTCATCATCGCGCTCAAGCTCAGAGACGTGCCCTCGCTCGGCACCATCACGCTCGCGCTGTTCGCCATCGGCATCGGCTACCTGCCTGCCGGCCTTCTCACCCAGCACGAGGTGCCGACGATCCGTTCGACCGTGTCGCTGGTGCTGCTCGGCGTCGTCTGCACAGCGCTCGCATTCGTCGCCTTCTTCGCCCTGATCCGCGAGGTCGGGCCGGTGCGTGCGCCGCTGTTCACCTACATCAACCCGATCGTCGCGATCGTGCTCGGCACCATCGTGCTCGCCGAGCCGCTGACGCCGGGGCTGCTGATCGGGTTCCCGATCGTGCTGATCGGATGCTGGTTCGCCGCCACCGGGGGCAGGCTTCGGCCTCGGGAGCCGCAGCCACCGCAGCCGTCTCAGCTCTGATCCGCCATCCGGCAGCGCGAGCGGTCAGCGGCTGACAGCCTTGCGCAGCATCAGGAGCAGAAGAACGAAGCCCGCACCGAGCAGCATGTGTCCCGTGCCGGCGATCCCCGCGATCATCTTCGACGACTCATGGCCGATCACCTGAAGCATCCCGTGCCAGACGAGACCGACGGCGGTCACCACGACGCCCGCGTTGTAGATCCAGAAGAACCAGCGGAACAGACGACCGACAGACAGCGTGAACGACTTCTCCAGCGCCATCACGACGAGCAGCACGATCACCCCGAGGGTGAGGATGTGGGTGTGCGCCAGGCCCAGCTGACCGTGCATGCCCTCCTCGAAGCCGTTCAGCTTTGTGAACTCGCGGTAGAACAGCCCCGCGGCCAGTCCGATCAGTGTGTAGCCGGTGACGGCGGCGAGCAGCATGCGCAGGGCGGAGCGCTGCCCGGCGCGCTCGAGAGTGAGGGAGAGGGAGGCGGATTCGGTGCCGGATGCCGTGGCGGTCTCTGTCATGTCTTCCAGCCTCGACGCCGCATGAGCGCTGCGGATCCATCGAAGGATCGATGTTCTGCGGCTGCGCTCCAGGCGCGCAGCGGCGAGAATCGGAGGGTGAGTCCCGATCGCCGACGGATGCTGCGTGCCGCACGCTTCGCCCTGCATCTGATCACCGTCTCGCTGGCCGTCGTCACGGCCCTGCGGGCGGTGGTCGACGGCACCGACCTGCTTCCTGCCATGGTCGCGGCTGGCCTCTTCCTCGCCTGGTACGGGGCGGGAGCCTCGATGGCGCGCGGCAGAGCGGCGCACTGGTGGCTCATCGTTCTCGGCGCTGTCTGGCTCGGGATGCTCGCACTCTCGCCCGAGTTCGTCTGGCTGTCGTTCCCGCTCCTGCTGCTCGCCGGGCACGTCCTCCCTGTGGTGGGCTCCGCTCTGTTCGCCGCCGTCGTACTCGCGGCGGCGATAGCCGCACCGGCCGTGCACAGCGTCGAGATGACATTCGCGCACCTGGCCGGCCCGCTGCTCGGCGGCGGCTTCGCGCTCGCCGTGTCGCTCGGGTACGACGCGCTGCTGCGCGACGCCGTCGAGCGTGACGAGCTGATCGCCTCGCTGCTGCGTGCGCAGCGCGAGATGGCCGAACTGCAGGACGAGCTGGGACGCACCCAGCGCGAGGCGGGTGCCGCCCGCGAGCGCACCAGGCTCGCCCGCGACCTGCACGACACGATCGCGCAGGAGCTCAGCTCGGTGTCGCTGCTCGCCAGAGGCGGCGACGCCGCACGGATGCCGCAGATCGATCAGCTCGCACAGCACTCGCTCACCGAGCTGCGCCGCATCGTCGCGGCACTCGCTCCGGCCGAGCTGCAGGGCACCGCCCTCACCGGGGCTTTGCAGCGCCTGCTCGACGCGCTGGCAGAAGACACCGGGATCAGCGTCGCGCTCGACTCCGCCGACGCGCCTCCCGCGCTGCCGACCCCCGTCGAGGTGACGCTGCTGAGGATCGCGCAGTCGGCGCTGGCGAACGTGCGGCAGCACTCCGGTGCGGAGGCGGTGCGCGTCACCCTGTCGGCCGCAGGCGGCCGCACCGCGCTGCAGATCTCCGACGACGGGCGCGGGTTCGACACGACCGCGCTCGAGGGGCGCACGCAGTCGTACGGCCTGGTCGCCATGCGCTCCCGGCTGCGCGAGCTGGGCGGCGAGCTGCGCATCGACAGCGTTCCGGGCGAGGGCACCACGATCCGAGCCGAGGTCCGCTCATGAGCATCCGGCTTCTCATCGTCGACGATCACCCGATCGTGCGCGCCGGACTGCGCAGCGTCGTGGAGCGGCGCGGCTTCGAGGTGATCGGAGAGGCGGGCAGCGGCGAGGAGGCCGTCGCCCTGGCATCCGCCCTGCGACCGGACGTCGTGCTCTGCGACCTGCGCCTGGGGGAGGGGATCGACGGCGTGGCGACCACCGCGGCCCTGCGGGCCGCACCGCATCCGCCCGCAGTGATCATCCTGACCACCTTCGACCACGACGCGCAGATCGTGCGCGCACTCGAAGCGGGCGCCGCCGGATATCTCCTCAAAGACGTCGCCACCGAGGTCATCGCGAAGGCGATCACGGATGCCGCGGCCGGCGCGCTCGTGTTCGGCCCCGACGACGAACGGCTGATCACCGCCCTGCGGGCTCCGCGCGTCGCACTCACCGCGCGTGAGCTCGAGGTGCTCCGCTGCATCGATGAGGGAGCAGGCAACCGCGAGATCGCCGAGCGGCTGTTCATCGCGGAGGCCACCGTCAAGACGCACGTCGTGCACCTGCTGGAGAAGCTCGGGGTCGGCGGGCGCAGCGCGGCGGCCGCGGAGGCGCGGCGCCGGGGGCTGATCTGACCTGAGGGCGAACGTCGCCGCGGGCCTCGTCACATGCTGAGGGCGGCATGGGCGTGATCCGTAGAATGTGCATGGGCGGATCCGCCCATCGTCCCCGGGAGTGATCGTGGCCCTGATCGTGCAGAAGTACGGCGGTTCGTCCGTCGCCGACGCAGAGAGCATCAAGCGCGTCGCCAAGCGCATCGTCGACACCCGTCGTGCCGGGCACGATGTCGTCGTCGCGGTGAGCGCGATGGGCGACACCACCGACGAACTGCTGGATCTGGCGAACGAAGTGGCCCCCATCCCCGCACCGCGCGAGCTCGACATGCTGCTCTCGAGCGGCGAGCGGATCTCGATGGCGCTGCTGGCCATGGCCATCCACTCGATGGGGTTCGAGGCCCGTTCGTTCACCGGCAGTCAGGCCGGCATGATCACCGACTCGCAGCACGGCTCGGCGCGCATCGTCGACGTCACCCCCGTGCGCGTGCGCGAGGCGCTCGACGAGGGCGCGATCGTCATCGTCGCCGGCTTCCAGGGCTTCAACCGCGACACCCGTGACATCACGACGCTCGGCCGCGGCGGCTCAGACACGACGGCCGTCGCGCTCGCCGCCGCCCTGAACGCCGATGTCTGCGAGATCTACAGCGACGTCGACGGCATCTTCACCGCCGACCCGCGCGTCATCCCGCGCGCCCGCAAGCTCGACCACGTATCCAGCGAGGAGATGCTCGAGCTCGCCGCCAACGGCGCCAAGGTGCTCTACATCCGCGCTGTCGAGTACGCCCGCCGTCACGGCGTGCTCATCCACGCCCGCTCGACCTTCTCGTCGTCCGAGGGCACCTATGTTCTGGGCGAGGGCATGAAGAACCCGCGCGCCATCGAGGGAGAAGCCATGGAAGAACCGATCGTCGCCGGAGTCGCCACCGACCTCAGCCAGGCCAAGATCACCGTCGCGGGCGTGCCCGACGTGCCAGGCAAGGCCGCCGAGATCTTCAAGATCGTCTCGAAGGCGGGCGCCAACGTCGACATGATCGTGCAGAACGTCTCCGCGGCATCCACCGGCCGCACCGATATCTCGTTCACCCTGCCCAAGGCCGACGCCTCGGCTACCCTCAAGGCGCTCGCCGCCGAGCAGGGCGAGGTCGGCTTCGAGAACCTGCTGCACGACGACCAGATCGGCAAGCTCTCGGTCGTCGGCGCAGGCATGCGCACCCACT
Organism: Microbacterium esteraromaticum; assembly: GCF_014084045.1. Taxonomy (NCBI): domain Bacteria; kingdom Bacillati; phylum Actinomycetota; class Actinomycetes; order Micrococcales; family Microbacteriaceae; genus Microbacterium; species Microbacterium esteraromaticum. The sequence goes on along the minus strand of NZ_CP043732.1, from coordinate 378,658 downwards.
CGGGGGTGTCGGCGATCCTCTTCGAGGCGCTCAGCGCCGGAGGCATCAACATCGAGATGATCTCGACCTCGGAGATCCGCATCTCGGTCGTGCTGCGCGGTGACGACCTCGCCGAGGCCGCGCGCACGGTGCACAGCGCGTACGGTCTCGACAGCGAGATCGAGGCCGTGGTCCACGCCGGCACCGGCCGCTGAGGCGGCCCCGCGACCAGGCATCCTGACGCCCCCGCATCTGCGGGCATCCGACGCCCCGCATCTGCGGGCATCCGACGCCTCCGCATCCGGATGCCCCGACAGATGACGGCGGATGGGACGGATGTCGGCGCGAACGCGCCGTTCCGACCGACATCCGTCTTTCTCGCCGACGCTCGTGCCCGCCGCGTCAGCCCACCGGCCTTCGGGTCGGCTCCGCAGGCTGAAACGACGCGCCTCAGTCCCGGCGCGAGCGGGTAGACTCACCGCAACCCTGACATCGGCGCCAGGCGCAGCGTCGACACCCCGGGGCTGAGCCTGGCGAATCGTCTCCACGCCAAGGACCCCCCATGACCCGTATCTCCGATTCCGGATTCTCGATCGCCATCGTCGGCGCGACCGGCCAGGTCGGCACCGTGATGCGCGACATCCTCGCCGAGCGCTCCTTCCCGGTGCGCGAGCTGCGTCTGTTCGCCTCGGCCCGCTCGGCAGGAACCGCCATCGAGTTCGGCGGCGTCGACGTCATCGTCGAGGACGTCGACACGGCGGATGCCTCCGGCATCGACATCGCGCTGTTCTCGGCCGGTGCCACGGCCAGCCGCGCGTACGCACCGAAGTTCGCGGCGGCCGGTGCGGTCGTCATCGACAACTCGAGCGCCTGGCGCATGGACCCCGAGGTCCCGCTCGTGGTCAGTGAAGTGAATCCGGATGCCATGGACGAGCGTCCGAAGGGCATCATCGCCAACCCGAACTGCACCACCATGGCGGCCATGCCCGCGCTGAAGGCGCTGCACGCGGCGGCCGGCCTCGAGCGCCTCATCGTCAGCACCTACCAGGCCGTCTCGGGCTCGGGCCTGGCCGGCGCGCAGGAGCTGCTGGGCCAGGTCGAGGGTGTGCTCGCCCAGGGCGACACGCTGCGTCTCGTGCACGACGGCTCGGCGGTCGACTTCCCCAGCCTGAGAAGTACGTGGCGCCGATCGCCTTCGACGTCATCCCGCTCGCCGGAGTCATCGTCGACGACGGAGACAACGAGACGGACGAGGAGAAGAAGCTCCGCAACGAGAGCCGCAAGATCCTCGGCCTGCCCGACCTGCGCGTCGCCGGCACGTGCGTGCGAGTGCCGGTCTTCACCGGCCACTCGCTGTCGATCCACGCCGAGTTCGCGAACGAGATCACGCCCGACCGTGCGCGCGAGGTGCTGGCATCCGCCCCCGGCGTCGTGCTCGACGAGGTGCCGACGCCACTGCAGGCGGCGGGCAAGGACCCGAGCTTCGTGGGGCGCATCCGCGCCGACCAGTCCGCGCCCGAGGGCAGGGGACTCGTGCTGTTCATCAGCAACGACAACCTGCGCAAGGGCGCCGCGCTCAACGCCGTGCAGATCGCCGAGGAGCTGACCAGGCGCCTCGCCCCGGCCGCCGTCTGAGACCGGGCCGCGCGGGTCCGAGCGGCCCGCGCGGCGGCTCCGTCAGGCGGAAATCCGCATCGTTGCGGACGACTAGACTGGTCTGGTGACCGAAACCGTCGATGTCGTTCTGATCGGTGGGGGCATCATGTCCGCCACGCTGGGTACCCTGCTGCACGAGCTGCAGCCGGACTGGAAGATCGTCGCCTACGAGCGACTCGGTGACGTCGCCGAAGAGAGCTCGAACCCCTGGAACAACGCCGGCACCGGGCACGCGGCGCTCTGCGAGCTGAACTACATGCCTCAGGGCAAGGACGGCTCGCTCGACCCGGCCAAGGCCATCTCGATCAATGAGCAGTTCCAGCAGAGCCGCGAGTTCTGGTCGACGCTGGTCGAGCGCGGCATCCTCGACGGGCCGTCGACGTTCATCAACTCGGTCCCGCACATGACCTTCGTCCGCGGCGAGAAGGACGTCGCCTTCCTCAAGGCGCGCTACGAGGTGCTCAAGGGCCAGCCGCTGTTCGACGGCATCGAGTACAGCGAGGACTCCCGCGTCATCAACAAGTGGGCGCCGCTGCTCATGCAGAAGCGGCGCAAGGGCGAGCCGTTCGCGGCGACCAGGGTGCCATCGGGCACCGACGTCGACTTCGGCGCTCTCACGCACCAGCTCTTCGACCACCTCGCCGCATCGGGCGTGCAGGTGCGCACCGATCACGAGGTGCGCAGCCTCAAGCGCCAGAGCGATGGCAGCTGGCTGGTCAAGTACCGTCACGTCATCGGTCGCACCCCCGGCCAGGTCAAGGCGCGCTTCGTCTTCGTCGGCGCAGGCGGCTGGGCGCTCAAGCTGCTGCAGAACAGCGGCATCCCCGAGATCAAGGGCTACGGAGTCTTCCCGATCGGCGGGCAGTTCCTGAAGACCACGAACCCCGAGGTCGTCGGCCAGCACCAGGCCAAGGTGTACTCGCAGGCCGCTGTCGGCGCGCCGCCGATGTCGGTGCCGCACCTCGACACCCGGGTGGTCGACGGCGAGACCTCGCTGATGTTCGGTCCGTTCGCGACCTTCAGCCCGAAGTTCCTCAAGCACGGCTCGCTGCTCGACATCGTCACCCAGGTGCGCGCGCACAACCTGTGGCCGATGCTGCGCGTCGCATTCGCCAACCCCGACCTGATCACCTATCTGGTCAGCGAGCTGGTGAAGAGCCATCGCAAGAAGGTGGAGAACCTGCGCACGTTCGTGCCCACCGCGAAGGACGAGGACTGGACGCTGATCCAGGCCGGCCAGCGCGCCCAGGTCATGAAGAAGGACCCCGAGAAGGGCGGCATCCTGCAGTTCGGCACCGAGGTCGTCGCAGCCGAGGACGGAACGATCGCCGGCCTGCTCGGCGCGTCCCCCGGCGCGTCGACGGCGGTGCCGATCATGCTCGGGCTTCTCAAGCGCTGCTTCCCCGAGCAGTACGCAGGGTGGGAGCCGAAGCTCACAGACCTCATCCCCACGATGGGGCACCGGCTCAACGACGACGCGGGCGCTGCCCAGAGGTCCATGAGCGCCACGGCATCCGTCCTGTCCCTCACGGCCTGATCGCGCGACCGTGGCGAAGCTGTACTTCCGCTACGGCGCGATGAACTCGGGCAAGTCGACCGCCCTGCTTCAAGCCGCGTACAACTACGAGGAGCGCGGGCAGCGGGTGCTGCTGGCGAAGCCTGAGATCGACACGAAGGGCGCCTCTCAGATCGAGAGCAGGCTCGGCGTCACCCGCGAGGTCGACTTCCTGATCGGACCGTGCGACGACGGCCGGGCGCTGTTCGCGCGCGAGCGCGCCCGGGTGATCGAGGAGGGGCTGCACTCGGCCGAGCCGCACGACGTCGCCTGCCTGCTGATCGACGAGGCGCAGTTCCTGACGACGGAGCAGATCGACGACCTGTTCCGCATCGCGGTGCTCGACGACATCCCGGTGATGGCCTACGGCATCCGCAACGACTTCCGCACCCACGCGTTCCCCGGGTCCGCGCGCCTGCTCGCGATCGCCCACTCGCTCGAAGAGCTCAAGACGATCTGCCGCTGCGGGCGCAAGGCCGTCTTCAACGGACGCCTCCTCGACGGCCGCTTCGTCTTCGCCGGCGATCAGGTCGCGATCGACGGCGCCGAGGTCACCTACGAGTCGCTGTGCGGAAACTGCTACCTCGACGAGTCGGGCGGCGTGCTGGACTGACGCGTCTCGCTTGCGTGGTCTGACCACAGGCGGTACTGTGTGGTCTGACCACAGGAGGACGCATGGCCGACATTCACGCGACAGGCCGCGCCTGGCGCACGGTGCTCGAGCGAATCGAGAGCGACCTGCTCAGCGGTGCCCTCGGTCCCGGCGACAGGCTCCCGTCGGAGCGCGAGCTGTCAGCCGATCTCGGCGTCGGTCGCTCCAGCGTCCGTGAGGCCCTTCGCGTCCTCGAGGTCATGGGTCTCATCCGCACCGCCACCGGCTCGGGCCCCCAGGCCGGCGCGATCGTCATCGCCGCGCCGTCAGGGGCATGGCCGCGCTGCTGCGCCTGCAGGTCGCCGCTCAGGGCTTCCCGCTGGCCGACGTCGTGCAGACGCGCCTCGTACTGGAGGGCGCCGTCGTCGCCGCACTCGGCGCCGACCCGCGGCGAGACCTCGCCGCCGCGCGCTCCGTGCTCGACGCGATGGACGACGATGCGCTCACCCCCAGCGAGTTCCTCGCCCTCGACGCGTCGTTGCACTACGCCCTGGCCGAAGCTGCGGGCAACACCGTGATCACCGCGACGATGGCCGGCCTTCGCACCGCCATCGAGTCGTACGTCGTCGAGGGCGCCGGGCGGATCGCGCGGTGGGATGCCATGGCGTCCCGCCTTCGCGCCGAGCACCGCGCCATCGTCGCCGCGATCGAGCAGGGTGACGGGGCGAAGGCGCAGGCGCTTGTGGTCTCCCACATCACCGGCTATTACACCGCCGCCGGGCTCGTGCCCGGCGGCGCCTGACAGAGAGGACCGGCTGATGGTCACCCGCCAGCTGCCCAACCCCGTCGAGCTGCTCGAGCTGATGACGTTCAAGAAGCCCGAGCTGAACGGCCGAAAGCGCCGTCTCGACGCCGCGCTCACCATCGACGACCTGCGCCTGATCGCCAAGCGCCGCACCCCGAAGGCGGCGTTCGACTACACCGACGGCGCAGCCGAGGGTGAGCTCTCGCTGGCGCGCGCGCGGCAGGCCTTCCAGGACGTCGAGTTCCACCCCGGCATCCTCAAGCCCGCCCCCGACGTCGACACGAGCGTCGAGATCCTCGGCGGGTCGTCGGCGCTCCCGTTCGGCATCGCCCCGACGGGCTTCACCCGCCTGATGCAGACCGAGGGCGAAGTGGCCGGCGCCGGCGCCGCGGGCGCCGCGGGCATCCCGTTCACCCTGTCGACGCTCGGCACGACATCGATCGAGGGGGTTCGGGATGCCAATCCCGACGGCCGCAACTGGTTCCAGCTGTACGTCATGCGCGACCGCGAGATCTCGTACGAGCTGACCCGTCGCGCGGCAGCCGCAGGCTTCGACACGCTGCACTTCACCGTCGACACTCCGGTGGCGGGTGCGCGCCTGCGCGACAAGCGCAACGGCTTCAGCATCCCGCCGCAGCTGACGCTCGGCACGATCATCAACGCCATCCCGCGCCCGTGGTGGTGGTACGACTTCCTCACCACCCCGAAGCTCGAATTCGCCTCGCTCAGCAGCACCGGTGGCACCGTCGGGGAGCTGCTGGATGCCGCGATGGACCCGACCATCAGCTACGACGACCTCGCCGTGATCCGCGACCTGTGGCCAGGCAAGATCGTCATCAAGGGCGTGCAGACCGTCGAGGACTCGCTGCGCCTGCGCGACGCGGGCGTTGACGGCATCGTGCTGTCGAACCACGGCGGGCGTCAGCTGGACCGCGCGCCGATTCCGTTCCGCCTGCTGCCCGAGGTGCGCAAGGCCGTCGGCGACGACTTCATCGTGATGATCGACACGGGCATCATGAACGGTGCCGACATCGTCGCCTCGGTCGCACTGGGTGCCGACTTCACGCTCATCGGCCGCGCCTACCTGTATGGCCTGATGGCCGGCGGACGCCAGGGTGTCGACCGCACCATCGCGATCCTGCGCAGTGAGATCGAGCGCACGATGCGCCTGCTCGGCGTCTCGACCCTCGCCGAGCTCACCCCGGCGCACGTGACGCAGCTTAGGCGGCTCGAACCGATCCCGCGTTGATCGACCGCCGAAGGCGGCCCCGCCGGCGCTGTCCGTGTCGGCAGGCCCGGCGGGCCGAGCCCGCTCGGCGCGTGCCGGGCGCCGCGGGCCCGGTCTCAGCGGGCGACGGGATCGGGAAGGGTCGCGATCAGGGCATCCAGCTTGTCGGCGGTGTCCTGCCAGTCCTCGACCGCGACGGACGGGACGCCGATCGCGCGAACGGGGTAGTCGTTGCCGCCCTCGTCGAGTCGGTCGCCGTAGAAGAGCATCTCGCCGAGGCCGATTCCGGTGAGCTCGGCGAGCCGCTGCATGCCGTAGGCCTTGTCGATGCCGCCGCGCGTGATGTCGATCGACGTGGAACCACCCGACCGCACTTCAAGACCCGGAACGCGGGGCGCCACCGCGTCGCGAAGGGCGGCGCGCCGTTCGCCGGTGGGATCCCACTCGTGCTTGGCCTCGCGGGGCGCACGCTGACCGAGCGCCGAGAACGTGATCTGAGAGCCGCGATCCTCGAGGATGTCTCCCCAGGGCTCGGACTCCCAGAGGCCGAGCCGCTCGGCCTCCTCGCGAAGCGCGGTGAGGGCGGCGGACTTCTCCTCGTCGCTCAGGTCGTGCGCATACACCACCGCGTAGCCTTCGCCGTCGTGACGCAGGTAGCGCGTCCCGCAGGTGGGCAGCAGGTGCAGGCGGGACTGCTCGGCCGGATGCAGGTCGACGAGGCGCGCGATGACCTGCGTGCGGAACTGCTGCTCGTTGCCCCCCGAGATGATCGCCACGTCGACGCGACGCAGCAGCTCGCGCAGCAGGTCGGCGATGCGGATGTCGATCTCGCCCTTCGAGGGCGCGAGGGTGTCGTCGAGGTCGAATGCGACCAGGCGGGGGTGCGTCATGATGCCCCCTAGCCTATTGCTTCCCCCTGAGAAGGCGGATCAGAGAGGAGGCAGCCCAGGCCACCATGACTCCCGTCGTGGCGCCGAGCGAGTTGGCCGCCACATCGACGAGCGACGCGACACGATGCGGCAGCAGCGCGGCCTGCGCAAGCTCCACGCCCAATGACAGCATCGGGCCGATGAGCAGGGCCAGGGCGATCAGTCGCGTTCGCAGCAGCAGGAAGGCGAGGATGCCGATCGGGAGGAACACGAGCACGTTGGCTATCAGCTCCAGCTTCGTGAAGCCCAGCCAATGCCAGCCGAGGGTGTGGTGCGCGAAGCCCAGCACGAGATCGAGCACCTGCGGCATGCGGTTCTGGAACCCGCGCGGGGTGAGGGTGAGAAACAGCAGGCCGACGACGTAGGGCACGCCGAGTACCGCGGCGGTCGCCAGCACCGGGCCCGAGGCGCGGTGAGAGCGGGGGCGGGGATGGGGGATGTGGTCATGGGCGTCCTCGGGATGAGGGTAGACGTGGGGGCTGAGGGGCGGCTGTGGGGCGGGACACTGCGCGGCATTGCGGCATTGCGGGCGGGCTCGCCGCTTTGCGGCATTGCGGATGTGGGGGGGGGGGCTGGGGGCTCGCCGCTTCGCGGCATTGCCGAAGTGCTCGCAGCTTCGCGGCATTGCGGACCTGGGTGGCTGGGGCGGCTCGGCGCTGGCGCGCCTCGCCTTCTCGCGGATGTCGCCACGGGGTGCATCCCCACGGCGCCCTCCACACGCCGCTCGATACGAGATCGGCTGGCGGTGGAGAGGGCGGGCGGCGTGCGGAGCCTCCTGCGCCGCGGGGCCCGCTGTAACACCTCGGGCATGCGAATGAGGGGCAGATCCACCTCCGGTGGATCTGCCCCTCATTCGCATGCTGTCGGGGTGACAGGATTTGAACCTGCGGCCTCTTCGTCCCGAACGAAGCGCGCTACCAAGCTGCGCCACACCCCGTGATCGCAACCGTTCAAGTCTACATGCACGGGAGCGCAACGACGAATCGAGCGACGCGGTCCGGGCGAGTCAGGCGCGTGCGGTGAGGGTCAGCAGCGTCGCCTCCGGACGGCATGCGAAGCGCACCGGCGCGTAGATCGAATGTCCGCAGCCGGCACTGACGTTCAGCGGAACGGTGCGGCCGCCGTGCGACCACGTGCTGAGGCCCTTCGCCTGCTTCAACGGGATGTCGCAGTTCGCTACCAGCGCTCCGAATCCGGGCAGGCAGACCTGGCCGCCGTGCGTGTGGCCGGCGAAAAGGGCATCCGCACCCAGATCGATGAACTCGTCGAGCACCCGCCGGTACGGCGCGTGGGCGACGGCGATCCGCGACGAGCCTGTGGGGGAGGCACCGAGCGAGGCGAGCGCGGCGGGAAGCGCATCGAAGTCGTCCCATCGGCGGTGGGGGTCATCGACGCCGATGAAGTCGATGCTGCTGCCCGCGACGTCGATTCGCGCCGCCGCATTGTTGAGGCTGTGCCAGCCGAGCTCGTCGGTGAAGAAGGCATCCATCGCCGCGGTGTCGAGCGGATCCTGCACGCGGACCGACTTCGACGGCCCGCCGAAGTACTTCAGCGGATTGCGGGGAGCGGGCGCCTGCACGTCATTGGAGCCGTGCACGAACACGCCGGGGATCCCCTCGAAAGGAGTCAGAGCGCGGCGGATGCCGACGAGACCGTCTCTGTGGCCCAGATTGTCACCGGTGTTCACCACCAGATCGGGCTCGAGCGCGGCCAGCGACGCGAGCCACCGCTGCTTGCGGTGCTGCCACGGCGCCATGTGGGCGTCGGAGATGTGCAGCACACGCAGCGGCTTCGATCCGGGTGCGAGCGCGACCGCGGTGGCCCTGCGCACGGTGAACAGCTGCCGTTCGATGCCCACGCCCCAGACCGCCGCGCCAGCGCCGACGGCCCCCACCGCGCCGAGCGCGATGAGGGCCGAGTGCGCGGCCTTGCGACCGGTCAACCGTCGTCTCCGCAGCGGAGCGTCACCTCGGTGCCGGGAGGCGCTGCCGTGTTGGCTGCAGGATCCTGCCCGGTCACCGTCGATCCGTTGTTGCACCCGTCTTCGGATACGCCGAACCCGAGCCCCTCGAGTGCGGCTCTCGCCTGGTTGTATTTGGCCCCGGTGACATTCGGCACCGTTCCGGCAGCGGGTTGCTGAGCAGTGGGCTTCTTCCCGGTGCTGGGGCGCAGGATCACGGTCGTGCCGCCGGGCACGCGACCGGCGCTTGGACTCTGCTCGGCGACGAGGCCCTGACCGATCTCGCTGTCGACGGCCTCGCCGACCTGCGCGGTGAAGCCGGCCTCATCGAGGATCCTCGTGGCCTCGTCGACCGACTTGCCGACGACGTTCGGAAGATCCCTGACGACGTTGCGGGTGAGGTCGCGATCCGGTGCGGGGAACTGCTCGCCGCCGAGAACGTCGTTCGCTGCGCCCTGCAGAGCGCGCGACAGCGGGAAGCGCACGGTGTTCAGCCGCTGGTTCGTGCCGAAGGTGCGGGCGAGATCGAACTTCGGGCCGTCGACCCAGCCGGCGAAGATGAACGTCGCCGCCTTCGTGCTCGACGTGGCCATCGCGGTGCCGAAGTCCTCGTTCGTGCCGGTCTTGCCGATCACCGGCACACCGTCGTTCGTCCGCGCCTGGCTGCCCGTAGCGCTCATCACGCCCTTGAGCGCGTGCGCGGCGGTGGCTGCCACCTCGGGGGTGATGACCTGGGTGCACGTCGACTCGGGCAGCTTGAGCTCCTTGCCGTCGGCTCCGACCACCCTGTCGATGGCCCGCGGGGTGCAGTACACGCCCTTGTTGGCGATGGTGCCGTAGACGCTCGCCATCTGGATGGGGGCGATGTTCTTCGAACCCAGAACGGTCGAGAACGGGCCGTTCTCCTCGGTGACCGGCTTCATGTCTCCGCGGTGCACGCCCATGCGCTCGGCGAGCTTGTTGATCTCGCACAGGTCGAGCTTCTGCGCCATCGCGTAGTACCCGGTGTTCAGCGATGCGGCAGTGAACCTCATCGGAGTGCCGACGTAACCCTGGTTGCCGCCGAAGTTCTTGGTCTTCGACGTGTTCTTGTACGTCTTGCCGCAGGAGGTGAACTTGTCGAACAGTCGCCAGCGGCCGTCGAGCGTCTCGTTCACCGAATGTCCGTCTTCGAGCCACTTGAGCAGCGTGAAGACCTTGTAGGCCGAACCAGGTCCCATGCCGATCGTTCCGCCGTGCTCGAGGTCGGCGGCGTAGACCTGTCCGATCTCACCCTTCGCCTTGTCGGCGTTCGCGGTCTCGTTGAACGTGGTGTTCTGGATGATCGCCAGCACGCGACCGGTCGCCGCCTCGATCGTCACGCCGCTCGCACCGAAGTTCTTGCCGTCGAGGTAGACCGGCGCGTTCACCGACATCGCCTCGTTGCCCGGCTCCTGGATGCGCATGTCGAGCGAGGTGTAGACCTTCAGGCCGCCGCGCTTGAGAAGCGCGAGGCGCTCGGCGCGCGTCTCGCCGAAAGCCTTGTCGTTCTCGATGAACGACTTGGCGTACTGGCAGAAGTACGCCTGCTTGCCGGCGGCGGCGCAGCCCTGCGTCGACGGGTGGATGCTCGGGACGATCGGGGCCTCGGTCGCCGCCTTGTGCTGCTCCTCGGTGATCTTGCCGTCGGTGAGCATGCGGTCGAGCACGTAGTTGCGACGCACCTTGGTGGCCGCGAAGCCGTCTTCAAGGGAGTTGGTGCCCGTCGCCTGGTCGATGCGGTACCGGTTCGGGTTCTGCACGACGCCCGCGAGGGTCGCGGCCTGCTCGAGGGTGAGGTTCTGCGCGCTCGTTCCGAAGTAGTAGTTCGACGCGGCCTCGATGCCGTAGGTCTGACCGCCGAAGTTCGCGACGTTCAGATAGCCGAGCAGGATGTCGTTCTTCGAGTAGTCCTTCTCGATCTGGATCGCGTAGCGCATCTCCTGCAGCTTGCGCTCGATGCCGTCGGCGCCCTTGGCGTTGGTCGCATCGGACCAGCACGCCTCGAGCTTCTCGCGGTACTTCTCGTCGCTCGGCGAGACGTCCCACTCGCACTCCTGGATGAGCACGTTCTTCACGAACTGCTGGCTGATGGTCGACGCACCGCGCGACGACGTGCCGCGCACATTGTCGAACACGGCCTTCATCGTCGCGCCGAGGTTCACGCCGCCGTGCTCGTAGAAGCTCTTGTCCTCACTCGACAGGATCGCGTCGTAGAGCAGCGGCGAGACCTGCTCGAACTTCACCGGCACGCGGTTCTGCTCGAAGAACTTGGCGAGCTCGACCGGCTGACCGTCGGTGCCCTGACCGTAGAACACCGTCGGCTCCATGGGGGCGCCGGGGGTGAGGCTGTTGGGCAGGTTGTCGAAGATCGTCAGCGCCTGGGATCCCGTTACTCCGGCCACCGCGATGGCGGGGGTGACCGAGGCGGTGACGAGGACGCCGGCGACCGCGCTCAGGCCGACCAGGCCGAGCAGACCGCCGAGCACACCCTTCAGCGTGCGTTTCGTTTGAGGCATACGCTGATGTTAAGGGAGTTCCCTGAATAAGAGCCTCGACGCACGGCATCCGGTGCCGCTCGTCGCCGACGCACAGGAGTGCCATGACCACGTGGGAGTATCTGACCACGCCGCTGCTGATCCACAACACGGCGGCGATCCTCAACAACTGGGGCAAGCAGGGCTGGGAGCTCGTGCAGGTCATCCAGGGTCCGGAGGGCGGCCTCGTCGCCTACCTGAAGCGCCCCGTCAGCCAGGACGCGACGGCCAACGCCGGTCTCGCGGCCGCCGCAGAGGCATCCCGTCAGTTCGAAGGAGGAGCACAGTGAGCATCGCCGCCCGTCTCGAGGAGCTCGGCATCGAGCTGCCCGCCGTCGCCGCGCCTGTCGCGGCCTACGTCCCCGCCGTCGTGCACGGCGGTCTCGTCTACACCTCGGGCCAGCTGCCCTTCGTCGATGGTGCTCTGCCTGCCACGGGCAAGGTCGGCGCTGAGGTCGAGGCGTCGGATGCCCAGGCCTATGCCCGCACCTGCGCGCTGAACGCGCTTGCCGCAGCCGCCGAGGCAGCGGGAGGCGTCGATCGGATCGCCGGCGTGCTCCGCGTGGGCGGGTTCGTGGCATCCGACCCCGCCTTCACCGGCCAGCCGGTCGTCGTCAACGGCGCAAGCGAGGTGCTCGGCGAGATCTTCGGCGATGCAGGCAAGCACGCTCGTGCGGCCGTCGGCGTCGCGAGCCTGCCGCTCGACACCCCCGTCGAGGTCGAGGTGACCTTCATCCTCGCCTGATCCACGGCACGGGGCGGGCCCAGTAATCGCCGACACCCCTAGTTGTCACCGAGACCCCTGGCTGCGAACGTCCGCAGCCAGGGGTCTCGGCGATTACTGGGGGTATCGGCGCAGACGCCGGACTACTTGACCTGGCTCGTGATAGTGCTCATCACCATCGTGTCGGCGAGCGTCGTGGTGTCTCCGACCTCACGGCCCTCGGCGACGTCGCGCAGCAGGCGCCGCATGATCTTGCCCGAGCGGGTCTTCGGCAGCTCGTTCACGATGTACACGTCGCGAGGACGCGCGATCGGACCGATCTGCTCGCCGACCCACGAGCGCAGCTGGGCGACCAGACCCTCGGGGGAGTGCTCGTCGAGGTAGCTCTGCTTGATGATGACGAACGCCACCACGGCCTGACCGGTCGTCTCATCAGACGCGCCGACCACTGCCGCCTCGGCCGTCGCCTCGTGCGCGACCAGCGACGACTCGATCTCGGTCGTCGACAGGCGGTGCCCCGACACGTTCATCACGTCGTCGACGCGGCCGAGCAGCCACAGGTCGCCGTCCTCGTCGAGGCGGGCGCCGTCGCCGGCGAAGTAGTAGCCCTTGTCCTGGAACTTCTCCCAGTAGGTCTCCTTGAACCGCTCGGGGTCGCCCCAGATGCCGCGCAGCATCGACGGCCACGGCTCGGTGATCACGAGCAGGCCGCCATTGCCGTTGCCCACCACGTTGCCGTCGTCATCGGTGACGTCGATCGAGATTCCGGGGATGGGCACCTGCGCGGAGCCGGGCTTGGTGGCGGTGATCCCGGGAAGAGCCGACACCATGATCGCGCCGGTCTCGGTCTGCCACCACGTGTCGACGATCGGGGCCTTCTCGGCGCCGATCACCTCGCGGTACCACATCCACGCCTCCGGGTTGATGGGCTCGCCCACCGATCCGAGCAGGCGCAGGCTCGACAGGTCGAACTTCTGCGGGATCTGGCGCCCGAGCTTCATGAACGAGCGGATCGCGGTCGGAGCGGTGTAGAAGATGGTCACGCCGTACTTCTCGATGATCTCCCACCAGCGGCCCGGGTGAGGCGAGTCAGGCGTGCCCTCGAAGAGCACCTGGGTGGCGCCGTTGGCCAGCGGTCCGTAGGTGACATAGCTGTGCCCGGTGACCCATCCGATGTCTGCGGTGCACCAGAAAACGTCGGTCTCCGGATGCAGGTCGAAGACGTACCTGTGCGTGTACGAGGCCTGCACGAGATAGCCGCCCGAGGTGTGCAGGATGCCCTTCGGCTTGCCCGTGGTTCCCGAGGTGTACAGGATGAACAGCGGATTCTCGGCGGGGAACGCCTGAGCCTCGTGCTCGGCCGACGCCTGCGGGACCACGTCGTGCCACCAGATGTCGCGCTCGTCGACCCAGTCGACCTCGTTGCCGCCGCGCTTGACGACGAGGACGTGCTCGACGGTCTGCTGCTCGCCCTCGCCGTTGCGGTCGCTCAGCGCCTGGTCGACGGCGGGCTTGAGTGCCGAGACCTTGCCCTTGCGGTATCCGCCGTCGGCGGTGATCACGAGCTTGGCGCCGGCGTCGTCGATGCGCGAGCGCAGGCTGTCGGCGCTGAAGCCGCCGAACACGACGGAGTGGATGGCGCCGAGTCGTGCGACGGCGAGCATCGACACGACGGCTTCGGGAATCATCGGCAGATAGATGGCGACGCGGTCGCCGTGGCCGACGCCGAGGTCCTGCAGCACGTTCGCGGTGCGCTTGACCTCCTCGGTCAGCTCGGCGTAGGTGATGCGGCGCTCGTCGCCCGGCTCGCCCTCCCAGAGGATGGCGACGCGGTCGCCGTGGCCGGCTTCGACATGACGGTCGAGGCAGTTGTACGCGACGTTGAGCTCGCCGTCGTCGAACCACTTCGCGAACGGAGGGTTCGACCAGTCGAGCACCTTGGTGAACGGCTTGTGCCAGTGCACGCTCTCGCGGGCCTGGTCTGCCCAGAAGGTCTCCCGGTCAGCCGCCGCCCGCTCGTACAGGGCCGGATCGTCGATCGACTGGGCGACGAACTCCTCTGACGGCGGGAACCTGCGGGCCTCGTCGAGGAGGTGGTCGATCTGGCTGCTCATGCACTCGCTCCTTTGCGCGGTCTGGTGATCGTGTCGGGGCACGACCGTGACACGGTGAATCTAGCCCCGCCGGAAATCGAAGCCTACTGTCGAAAGTCGGTAGTGCGGTGGTTTGCCGGGGACGCTCGGCGATGCATACACTGACCTCAGCCGAATTCGAACACGGCTTCAGCGCGCCCGATACCCCCGCTCCGGGCTGCGCGCAGGCGGCACCTCATTCCCCCCGTGAGGTGCCGCCTGTCCGTCTGGCGCTGCTCAGCGCGTCTCGGACTGCACAGAACGGGTGTTCACCGGGTTGTGCACACCCCCTGGGAATCGGGCCCGAACAGGTCGCACGGCCCGCTTAGCGTCGTCGCATGTCCGAACCCTTCGTCTTCCGGCCGCGCCACGGCGATGCGCCCGAAGTCGGCGATCCGGCCTTCGCGGACGTCGACGTCGCCTTCGGCGCGCTCGCCGAGCACGTGCGCGACCGCATGGTCACCGACATCTTCGTCAACGGCGCCGACGGGCTCTTCGTCGATCGCGGCGACGGCGCAGAGCGCATCGCCGGCTGGCGGGCGTCCGAGCGCGAGGTGCGCGACCTCGCCGTCGCCCTGGTCGCCGCCGGCGGACGCCACCTTGACGACCAGTCGCCCTGCGTCGACGTGCGGCTCGACTCGGGCATCCGGGTGCACGCGGTCCTCGCGCCCGTCTCGGTGACCGGCACCGCGCTGTCGGTCCGGGTGCCGCGCGTGCTCGGCGCCGACCTCGCGGCACTCGCCGCGACGGGAACGTTCGACGAAGCCCAGCAAGCGTGGCTCGAGCGTCTGGTGCGCGAACGGGCGAACGTACTGATCACAGGTGGCACCGGAACGGGCAAGACCACCCTGCTCTCTGCGCTGCTCTCGGAGGTCGGCGATCACGAGCGGATCGTGACCATCGAAGACGTCGCGGAGCTGCGCCCGCGCCATCCGCACCATGTCTCCCTCGAGGCTCGCCAGGCGAACCTCGAGGGAGCCGGAAGCATCACGCTCGCGATGCTCGTGCGGGAATCGCTGCGGATGCGGCCCGATCGACTGGTGGTCGGCGAGTGCAGGGGAGAAGAGGTGCGCGAGCTGCTGACCGCCCTGAACACGGGGCACGACGGCGGCGCGGGCACGCTGCACGCCAGCGGCATCGCCGACGTGCCGGCGCGGATGGAGGCGCTCGGCGCGCTCGCCGGAATGGATGCCACGGCCCTGGCCCGCCAGGTGGTCAGCGCCTTCACGATCGTGCTCCATCTGGAGCGGGGCAGGGACGGCAGACGCCGCATCGCGCGTGCGGGCCGGTTCGTGCTCGCAGGCGACCGGCTAGCGATGGAGGAGGTGCTGCCGTGGTGAGCCTTCGGAGACGGTCGATCGATCCTCCGGATCCGCAGCGGGCGGCAGCGGCGGTGCGCACCCTCGCGGTGCTGCTGCAGGCCGGGGCGAGGCCCCTCACCGCGTGGCGCCACCTCGCCGACACCGGAGACCCGGCAGCGGTCAGGATCGTGGCGCGGATGGACGGCGGGTCGGAGCCGACCGGCGCGATCGAAGCCGAGGGCGGCGCATGGTCGGATGTCGCGGCGGCGTGGGAGATCGCGACGACCGTCGGGGCGCCGCTGGCCGAGGTGCTGCGAACGCTGGCCGAATCCCTGCAGGATGCCGCGTCCGCAGCCGATGACGTGCGCATCGCGCTGGCCGAGCCGACCGGCACGGCCCGGCTGCTGCTGTGGCTGCCGTTGGCCGGTCTGCTGCTCGGCTTCGCGCTCGGTTTCGACATCGTCGGAGTACTGACGGGAAATCCGATCGGGATCGTCTGCGTCGTGCTGGGCGTCGGTCTCGTGCTGCTCGCACGCTGGTGGACCGCGCGCATGGTGCGAGCAGCACAGCCAGACGCCGCAACGCCCGGAATGCATGCCGAGCTGGTGGCCGTGGCCCTTGCCGGAGGGGTGGGGATCCCTCGTGCGCTGCGCCTCGTCGAGCACAGCCCTGCGGCCCTGCCGGATGCTCGCAGCAGCACCGACGCCGTGCTCGAGCTCTCGCGCTCGGCCGGTGTTCCCGCCGGCGAGCTGCTGCGGGCGTCGGCGGCGCAGCAGCGCCACGAGTCACGGGTGCAGGGGCGGGTGCGAGCTGCCCGGCTGTCGTCGACGCTGCTGCTGCCCCTCGGTGTCTGCACGCTGCCCGCCTTCCTCCTGCTCGGCGTCGCGCCGCTCATGCTCAGCGTGCTGGCAACCACTCCGCTGCCCATCTGAACCACTCCGCTGCCCATCTGAACGTCGGGGGCGACCGTCGTCCCCACCGAGAAAGAAAAGGAACATCATCATGACCGATACCGCAACCGGGCCCCTGCCCGAGCTCACGAGACGCCGCGCCGCCGAGCTCTTCACCGACGAGACCGGGGCCGCCACCGCCGAGTACGCGATCACGACCATGGCGGCTGTCGCCTTCGCGGGGCTTCTGGTCGTGATCATGCGCTCCGATGAGGTGAGGGGCATCCTCACCGACCTCGTTCGACGGGCGCTGACGGTGGCCTGATGCTCCGACTCTCGGGAGGAGGTCCCGGACGGGACGCCTGCTCGGCGACGACCGCGGTTCGGTCGCCGCCGAGCTGGCGGTCGCGCTGCCGGCCGCGCTCGTCGCGGTCGCATTCGGCATCGGCGCGCTCGCTGCGGCGGCGACGCAGGTCTCGCTGCAGGATGCCGCGGCGGACGCAGCCCGTCTTCTGGGCAGGGGCGAGAGCGCGGCCAGGGCCGCGGGCTCGGTCGCGGATGCCGTGCGCGGGGCATCATCGGCATCCCGGACAGAAGGAGACCTGGTGTGCGTGACGGCCTCGCTCGACATGCGCATCGGTCGGCTGATCACGGTGCCGCTCAGCGCATCGAGCTGCGCGCTGGCCGGAGGGCTGTGATGGCGGCGGCGCTTGCGATCGGAAACGGGAGGGGCGGATGAGCGGAACCGCGCTCGCCGCGGGCGTGGTGGCCGTCGCCGCCGGCCTCTCGCTCGGGCTGGCGGCCGTGGGAGGAGCCGCCGTCACCGCTCAGCGCGCCGCCGGAGCGGCCGACGCCGCAGCACTCGCCGCAGCCGACGTCACATCCGGCGCCGTATCCAGCGGAGAGGGCGCCTGCGAACTCGCCGCCCGGGTCGCCGCGGCATCCGGATCCGCGCTCGTCTCATGCACCGTCGACGGCCTCACGGCGACGGTCGAGGTCAGATCCGCGTACTCTGGACTGGTCGCCGTCGCCCGTGCCCGAGCGGGACCCCCGAACACCTAGACGCGCGACGCCCCTCGCACCGCCCACGCGTCTTCGCTGATGATTCGTCGGAGGATCTCTCGGCGCACGCCGGGATCGCGGTGTGTATGGTGTGCTTCGAAGAAAGGACGCCCCTTGGCAGAAGGCAAGAAGCTCGTCATCGTCGAGTCCCCGACGAAGATGCGGTCGATCCAGGGATATCTCGGCGACGGGTACCAGGTGCTCAGCTCGGTCGGTCACATCCGCGACCTCGCCGATAAGAAGGACATCCCCGCCGACGACAAGAAGGCGTACGGCAAGTACTCCATCGACGTCGAGAACGACTTCGACCCCTACTACGTGGTGTCCGATCGGAAGACGAAGACGGTCGCTGAGCTCCGCCGCGCGCTCAAGAGCGCCGACGAGGTCCTGCTCGCAACAGATGAGGACCGCGAGGGCGAAGCCATCGCATGGCACCTGCTCGAGACACTCAAGCCCAAGGTGCCCGTCAAGCGGATGGTCTTCCATGAGATCACCAAGGACGCCATCCAGGCCGCGGTCGGCAACACCCGCGAGCTCGATCTCGCGCTCGTCGATGCGCAGGAGACCCGCCGCATCCTCGACCGCCTCTACGGCTGGGACGTCTCGCCCGTGCTCTGGTACAAGGTGAAATCCGGGCTGTCGGCCGGCCGCGTGCAGTCGGCGGCGACGCGCATGGTCGTCGAGCGCGAGCGCGAGCGCATGGCGTTCGTCTCGGCCGAGTACTGGGACGTCGAGGCGCAGGCGTCGTCGTCCGGCTCCGCGTTCGGGGTGCGCCTCGTGCGCGTCGACGGCGGACAGCTCGCGCGCGGAACCGACTTCGACGACACCGGAAAGCTCAAGAAGGCCGTCGTCGTGCTCTCCGAGTCCGACGCAGAGGCGCTCGCCAGCGCGGTCGACGCCGCAGGCTCCGCCACCGTCACCAAGGTCGAGGCGAAGCCAGGCACTCGCAGCCCCTACGCCCCATTCACGACCTCCACGCTGCAGCAGGAGGCCGGTCGCAAGCTCTCGATGAGCGCCAAGCAGGCGATGAGCGTCGCCCAGCGGCTCTACGAGAAGGGGTACATCACCTATATGCGCACCGACTCGGTCGCGCTGAGCACGCAGGCGATCCAGGCTGCCCGCAGCCAGGCCGTCGCCCTCTACGGCGACTCGGCCGTGCCGCTGAAGCCGCGCGTGTACAAGTCGAAGAGCAAGAACGCGCAGGAGGCGCACGAGGCGATCCGCCCCTCTGGCGAGACGTTCCGCACTCCGGCGTCCGTCGCCTCCGGCCTCGATCGCGAAGAGCAGCGCCTCTACGACCTGATCTGGAAGCGCACCGTCGCCAGCCAGATGTCGGATGCCAAGTACGAGACCACCACGGTCACCCTCGAGACGATCGCAGGCGCCAAGCGGGTCGAGTTCACGGCATCCGGAACCGTCTACACCTTCAAGGGCTTCCTCGAGGCGTACGAGGAAGGGCGCGACGAGAAGCGCAACGCGCAGGACAGCTCGGCGGATCAGTCGCTGCCCGCCGTCGCCGTCGGCGACGAGCTGGCGGTCGGCGAGTCCGTCGCGAAGGGGCACCGCACCACTCCGAAGCCTCGCTACACCGAGGCATCGCTCGTGAAGGCGCTCGAAGAGCACGGCATCGGCCGCCCGTCGACGTTCGCCAGCATCATCGGAACCGTCATCGACCGCGGCTACGCGACCAAGCGCGGGCAGGCGCTCGTGCCGACCTGGCTGGCCTTCAGCGTCGTGCGGCTGCTCGAGCAGCATTTCGCCGATCTCATCGACTACGACTTCACAGCCGCCCTCGAGGACGACCTCGATGCGATCGCCCGAGGCGAGCAGAACCGCGTCGAGTGGCTGAAGTCGTTCTACTACGGCTCCGAGAAGCAGGTCGGCCTGCGCCAGGTCGTCGACAATCTGGGCGAGATCGACGCGCGCGCCCTGAACTCGACGCGCATCACCGACGACGCCACCCTGCGCTTCGGCAAGTACGGCCCCTATCTCGAGATCATCGATCCGGCCAACCCCGAGGCGAAGCCGCGCATCGTGAACGTTCCCGAGGACCTCGCGCCAGACGAGCTCACCGCCGACAAGGCGCGCGAGCTGATCGACGCGCCCGTCGCGGGCGACCGCGTCCTGGGAGAGAACCCCGAGAACGGCAAGATCATCGTCGTCAAGGACGGACGCTTCGGGCCGTACGTGCAGGAGAACGATCCCGTCTCCGACGACGACGCCGTGGACGAGGCCACCGGCGAGGTCGTCGAGAAGCCCAAGCCGAAGCGAGGCGCGAAGAAGGAGGCGGCGCCAAAGCCGCGCACCGCGTCGCTGTTCCGCTCGATGTCGGTCGACACCATCGACCTCGGCACCGCACTGCAGCTGCTCAGCCTGCCGCGAGTGGTCGGCGCCGACCCGGCCACCGGCGAGGAGATCACGGCGCAGAACGGCCGCTTCGGCCCGTACCTGAAGAAGGGAGCCGACTCGCGCTCGCTCGAGAGCGAATCGCAGATCTTCGACGTGACCCTCGAGCAGGCGCTCGAGCTGTACGCGCAGCCGAAGTACGGTGCGCGCAAGGCATCCAGCGCCCTCAAGGAGTTCGACGCCGACCCCGTCAGCGGCAAGCCGATCCGCATCCGCGACGGCCGGTTCGGAGCGTATGTCACCGACGGCGAGACCAACGTGACGATCCCGCGCGGCCAGACACCCGACGACATCACCTTCGAGATCGCCGCGCAGATGCTCGCAGACAAGCGTGCCAAGGGCCCGGCCCCCAAGCGCGGTGCGAAGAAGGCAACGGCCAAGAAGGCGACCGCCAAGAAGGCGACCGCCAAGAAGGCGACGGCCAAGACCGACGCCGACAAGGCCGCCGCGCGCTCAGAGGCGGCGAAGAAGGCCGCGGCCACACGCAAGGCGAACGCGATCGCGAAGGCCGACGCCGCTCGCGCGAAGGCAGGCTCGTGACCTCGGAGCGATCCGGACTGTGGATCACCCTCGAGGGCGGTGACGGCTCCGGCAAGACCACGCAGGCCGGCCTGCTGGCCGAGTGGATGCAGCAGCGCGGCCGAACCGTGCTGCACACGCGCGAGCCGGGCGGATCCGAGGTCGGCACGCTGATCCGCGACATCGTCCTGCATCACCGCGGCGACATCGCGCCGCGCGCGGAGGCGCTGCTCTACGCGGCAGATCGGGCGCACCACGTGGCCACGGTCGTGCGCCCGGCTCTGGCGCGCGGGGAGGTCGTCATCCAGGACCGCTACCTCGACTCGTCGGTCGCCTACCAGGGCGCCGGTCGCGTGCTCGACGCCACGGAGGTGCGCGACCTGTCGCTGTGGGCCACGGAGGGCGCACTGCCCGACCTCACGGTGCTGCTCGACCTCGACCCGTCCACCGCGCGACGACGACTGGACGCCGACGACAAGCCGTACGACCGTCTCGAGGCAGAGAAGGAGGAGTTCCACGCCCGCGTGCGTGCGGCCTATCTCGCCCTCGCGGCGGCAGAGCCGC
Organism: Microbacterium esteraromaticum; assembly: GCF_014084045.1. Taxonomy (NCBI): domain Bacteria; kingdom Bacillati; phylum Actinomycetota; class Actinomycetes; order Micrococcales; family Microbacteriaceae; genus Microbacterium; species Microbacterium esteraromaticum. The sequence continues at coordinate 357,801 of NZ_CP043732.1, read as the reverse complement.
AGCGGTTCCTGGTCGTCGACGCGTCACTGGACCCCGACGACATCGCGGTGCTCATCAGGGCGCGGATGTCGGTGCTCGTCTGAGCCGTCGGCGACGCCTGCCGATGTCGGCCCCGCGGTTAGGCTGGAGAGCATGACAGCCCTCGCGACCGCTCCGTTCCCGTGGACGGACGTCTGGGGGCAGGACGTCGCGGTCGACACCCTGCGCCAGGCTGCGGCCGACCCTGCGTCGCTCTCGCATGCCTGGCTGATCACCGGCCCTCCCGGATCGGGCCGGTCGACTCTCGCCTACGCGTTCGCAGCCGCCCTGATCGCGGACAGCCCTGACGACGAGTCCACGATGCGGCAGGTGCTCGCCCGCACGCATCCGGATGTCACGGCGCTGCGCACAGACAAGGTGATCATCACGATCGCCGAAGCCCGCGCACTGGTCGAGCGCTCGTACTTCGCTCCGTCCGCTGGCCGCTACCGGGTGATCGTCGTCGAAGACGCCGATCGGATGGTCGAGCGCACCTCGAACGTGCTGCTCAAGGCTCTCGAGGAGCCGCCCGAGAAGACCGTCTGGGTGCTCTGTGCACCGAGCGAAGCCGACCTGCTGCCCACGATCCGCTCGCGCGTCCGCGCCCTGCGCCTGCGCGAGCCCGATGTCGACGACGTCGCCAGGCTGATCGCCGCTCGCACGGGTGTCGACTCGGCTGTCGCCGAGCAGGCGGCGCGCCATGCGCAGCGTCACATCGGCATGGCGCAGCGGCTGGCGACCGACGACGACGCACGCCGCAGGCGCGACGAGACGCTGCGCGCGGTACTCGGGGTGCGCGGCGTCAGCACGGCCGTCGAGGTGGCGGGGCGGATCATCCAGGCGGCGACCGACGACGCGAAGTCGCTGACCGCCGAGCGCGATGCCGCCGAGCGCTCGGCCCTGCTTCGTACCGTCGGGATCGCCGAGGGGCAGGCCGTGCCGCCGGCTCTGCGCACGCAGATCAGCGCCCTCGAAGACGACCAGCGCAAACGAGCGACCCGCAGCCTGCGCGACGGCATCGACCGGGTGCTCACCGACTTGCAGTCGCTGTACCGTGACGTCGTCATGCTGCAGTTCGGCCGCGGCGACGAGCTGATCAATCGGGAGCTTCGCGATGAGCTCGACCGGATCGCCGAAGCGTGGCCGGTCGAGCGCACGATCGTCGTGCTGGATGCGGTTGCCGAGACCCGTGAATCCCTGGAGCGCAATGTCGCTCCTCTGCTCGCCGTCGAGAGCCTTCTTGTGACCGTCTCCAGCGGAAGGACCCCGTGAACCTCCGATCCCTGCGCCGGGCGGTGACCGTCTTGGCGGGCCTCGTCGTGGCATCCGTCGCACTCTCAGGCTGCCTCTACTCGCAGATCCCCGACGCACCCAGCTCGATCACCCGCGACCCGGACACATCTGGGGTGTCGGACGAGCTGCTGCCGTACTACTCGCAGAGGATCACCTGGGAGGCATGCGGCACCCGTTTCGACTGCGCCGAGATCACCGCCCCGCGCGACTGGGACGACCTCACCTCGGGCGACCTGACGCTCGAGATCGTTCGGCACCAGGCGACAGGTGAGTTCCAGGGCTCGCTGCTGATCAACCCCGGCGGACCAGGCTCGAGCGGTTACGACTTCGTCGCCGAGAGCCTCGAGTACGCTGTCGGCCCCGACCTGATCGAGCGCTTCGACGTGATCGGCTTCGATCCCCGCGGAGTCGGCCGATCGAGCGCCGTCTCATGCCTCGGCGCCGAGCAGCTGGACGAGTACAACTACGGTGTGCTCGACGCGCCCCGCGGCACTCCGGAGTGGGAGGACGAGATCACCGCGCGCAATCAGGAGTACGCCGACGCCTGCGACGAGAACAGCGACGGACTGCTGCCGCACATCACGACCGTGAACTCGGCGCACGACATGGATCTGATCCGGGCGGTGCTCGGCGACAAGACGCTCAACTACCTGGGCTATTCGTACGGCACGTTCCTCGGCGCCACCTACGCGAAGCTTTTCCCCGAGCGCGCACAGCGGCTGGTGCTCGACGGAGCGATCGACCCGGCCGTTCCCGGGCTCGATGTGGGAACCACTCAGGCCATCGGCTTCGAGTCGGCGCTGCGCGCCTACCTCTCCGATTGCGTCGCGGGCGCCGACTGTCCGTTCAACGGCTCGGTCGACGAGGCCACCGCCGACTTCCAGGCGCTGCTCGCCACCGTCGCCCGCACTCCGATAGAGAACGGCGACGGACGCATGCTCACGGTCGACACGATGATCACCGGCGTGATCACCGCGATGTACAGCGAGCAGAGCTGGTCGTTCCTCTCGCAGGGACTGACCGCACTTCTGCAGGGCGACCCGTCCGGGCTGTTCGCGCTGGCCGACAGCTACAACGGACGCGAGCCGGACGGCGGCTACGCCGACAACTCCTCGGAGGCCTTCCGGGCATACAACTGCATGGACTATCCCGTGGAGGACGACCCCGCTGCCGAGGAGGCCGCGATGGCCAGGATCGAGAAGCTCGCGCCCACGTTCGCGCCGTACTGGCAGGGTCCCGACCCCTGCGAGGTGTGGCCGTACGAGCCCGTCGGGGTGCGTGAGCCGATCACCGCGTCCGGTTCGGGCCCCATCGTCGTCGTCGGCACGACCAACGACCCCGCGACCCCCTATGCGTGGTCCGAATCGCTCGCCGAGCAGCTGGAGAACGGAGTGCTCGTCACCCGCGTCGGCGAAGGGCACACCGGTTACAACAAGGGCAGCAGCTGCGTCGATGCGGCCGTCGAGGACTTCCTCATCAGCGGTACGGTGCCGCAGGACGGGCTGCGATGCGAGTGACCGCTCGCCGTGACCCCGTCGGTTTCGCGCACGCTCGATCGTCGTAGTAGGATCATTGCTTGTGCCGCAGTCCGCTGCGCACGCCACCTTAGCTCAGTGGTAGAGCATCCCACTCGTAATGGGAAGGCCGTCAGTTCGATCCTGACAGGTGGCTCAGTCAGGGCCCGGGATGATTCATCCCGGGCCCTTCATCGTGTCAGGGTGCGACGATCAGATGATCGATCGGCCCTCCGCCTTGGCCTTCCTCGCTTCTGCGACGAAGGCGCGCACGATGACCGTGAGCGTTCCCGCCACGATCACGGGCCACACCAGGACATACGCGGTCAGCGCGATGGTCGACAGGTCCATGCTTCTCCTCCTTCTCAGCGTCCGCTCGGCCCGTCGACGTCGGCATCGGCCAGCTCGACGAGCTCTGCATCGGGATCGAACGCGGGATCCGACACCGGATCGAAGTCCCCGGTGCGCTGCCGGATGACGTCGAAATCGAAGTCCTCCTTCTTGCTGGGCAGGGTCAGGGCGACGCAGACGATGGTCGATACGGCATAGGCGATCAGCGAACCCGACAGCACCGGATAGGTGTGCAGGAAGCCGATCGCGAACGGTGCGGACGCCAGCGTCGCGACGGTTCCGACGATCAGCGCGACACGGGTCCCGAAGAAGCCGAACGCCATCAGCCCCAGCACCACGCCGATGCCCAGGGTCGCCAGCACATCGGACGCGATGCCGATCGGCCCGTCCAGCTCGATCCACTCGAACCGCACCGGCAGGAACGCGGCGAGGGCGACGACCACAGACACCGAGAAGGCGAGGTTGGTCACCCGCTTCCAGTAGAAGCTCGCGATCACGGGGAAGACGAGCGCACCCCACAGAGCTCCCACGAAGACCAGCAGGTCGAGGATGTTGAACTGGCTGCCCGCGAAGAAGAGGCCGGCGACCATCGCGACGATCATGGTGATCCGGCCGATGAGCACCATGGTGCGAGGGTTCGCCTTCCTCTTGCCTGCGATGTTCTGACCGTAGATGTCTGCCATCACGATCGACGACAGTGCCGTGAGGTCGGCATCGGCCGTCGACGAGAGCGAGCCGATGATCATCACGAAGAAGACGCACAGCAGCAGCGGCGACAGATAGGTCGCGGCCATCTGCGGGATCAGGTTGTTCACGTCGCCGCCGACCGGGGTGATCCCCGCGTAGAGTGCGATGACACCCAGCATCCCGACGCCGATGATCGTGGCGCCGTATCCGAAGGTCGCCGTCACGAACGTCTTCTTGATCAGATCCTCACGCACGGCGAACAGACGCTGAGCGATCGTCTGGTTGCCGATCGCGTACGCCAGCACGGCGGCGATGTACGGCGCCCCTTGGTTGAAGAACGCGTCCGACGAGAAGAAGTCGGCCTGCTGCGGCGTCACGTTCGCGGCACCGGTCTCGAAGAGGCTCGGACCACCCGCAGCGAAGAAGATCACGGGGATGATGACGATGACCGCGCCCAGCATCGCGCACACCTGCGCGAAGTCGGTCAGCACCGAGGCTCGGAAGCCCGACCACAGTGTGTACAGCAGCACGCCGGCCCCGATCGCCAGGATTCCCTGGCCGAAGGTGAACGGCGAGAGCATCGAGACGAGCGCGCCACCGGCGATGAGGTTCGAGGTCAGGCTGATGACGCTGCCGAGCACATTGGAGCCTGCGAGCATGAGCTGACTCGAGCGCCCGTGTCGCGCGAACATCACCTCGGCGATCGTGTGGGCCTTCGGCGCGACCTGGCGGATGCGTCTGCCGAACGGATAGATGAGCAGGATCATCAGCGCGCCCCACAGCCCGTAGTGGATGGGGCCCGAGATCCCGTAGGTGTACCCCGAGGTGGCCGAGGCGTACATCGACGACGCCCAGATCCAGGTGGCCGTCATGGATGCGGCCGAGATGCCGAATCCGATGCGTCCGCCACCGGTCATGTAGCCATCGGCGTTCTCGGTGCGCTTGCGGATGCGCAGCGACATGTACAGGCTGCCGCCGAAGAACAGCAGCATGAGCAGGACCACGACGGGCCCGGCGAGGGTTTGCAGATTTTCCACGTTTCACTCTCTTGTCGATGGACCGGCGGCAGTGCCGGAGGACGGGTCGAGAGAGCGCTAACGGGAGGGGAGCGTGGCCTTGAGCGGGGCTGAGGAGAAGCGGACAGGGAGCGGGGGAGTCTTGCGGGCGCTGGCCGGCATGTGGTTCTTTCTCTCGGTGAGCACGCGCGCAGATGTCCCTCCCGCCGACGAGGTGACGCACGCATGCGACGAAGGGCTGAGCCTTTCGTGCGAGCCGGAGAGAACAGCCGCTGCTCACGACGCAGGCGGTTCGTCGTGGCATGCCCGCATAGCGACCTCTGGCCGTCGTGCGGGTGGCGCGCCTGAATGGGGGCGGCAGCGGTGCGAGCTGTCCGGCCCGCTCTCCTCACGGTAGCAACAGGCCCGGCCAAGTCAAATGCGTCACCGCGACGGGCGGTGGAGGCACACCACCTCCACCCACACGGCGCGTACGCTCGGAGCATGACCAGGGCTCTTCTCATCGTCGATGTGCAGAACGACTTCACCGAGGGCGGTGCGCTCGCGGTCGCAGGCGGGGACGCGGTCGCGTCTGCCGTCTCGGCGCTGCTCGCCGAGCGGGCGTCCGATTACGAGGTCGTCGTCGCATCGCGCGACTGGCACGACCCCGACAGCGACAACGGCGGGCACATCTCCGACCATCCCGACTACGTCGACACGTGGCCGGTGCACTGCGTGGCCGGCACGGACGGAGCCGACTACGACCCTCTGCTCGACACAGCGGCGATCACCCACCATGTGCGCAAGGGGCAGGGCATCCCGGCGTACTCGATGTTCGAAGGCGTCACAGAGGCGGGCGCGCGCACGGCCGAGATCCTCGCCGCGCACGGCGTGACCGAGGCCGACGTCGTGGGCATCGCGACCGACCACTGCGTGCGGGCCTCAGCCCTCGACGCCATCGCGCACGGCATCCGGGTGCGGGTGCTCACCGATCTCATCGCGGGCGTCGCCCCCGAGCCGAGCGAGGCGGCACTCGCCGAACTCGCGCACGCAGGCGCCGAACTGGTCACTGGCCGCGCATGAGCGACCGCTGCGCACTGCTGCTGCGGGCGGTCAACGTCTCGGGGGCGAACCGCGTGCCGATGGCCGAGCTGCGGACGCTGCTGACCGAGCGCAGCGCGCTGCAGAACGTGTCGACGTACATCGCCAGCGGAAACGTCATCTGCGACGCGCCCGTCGACCGCGAGGCCGCGTGCGCTGAGGTGCGTGCGCTCATCGCCGACGAGTTCGGCGTGGACACCCCGGTGATCGCCCGTACGCATACAGAACTGGTGCGGGCGGAGCGCGACGACCCGTTCGACGACGCTTCGCTCGACAAGATGGTGCATGCGATGTTCCTCGAGGGCGACGCGTCACCGGGAGCCGTCGACCAGCTCACCGCCCGGATGCTGCCGGGGGAGCGCATCGCCCTCATCGGCCGCGAGCTGTGGATCGACTTCGGCCAGGGCGGCGTCGCGTCGACCAAGCTCACCCGTCCCGTCCTGGATCGAGCCCTCGGCACGGCGAGCACCGGCCGCAACCGCAACACCGTCCGCAAGCTCGTGCAGCTGACTGCCCCGTCCTGACGTCGTCCTGACGTCGGCACACGCGTGAGCGGGCCGGGCTCATGCCCGACCCGCTCACGCGTATCCAGGTCAGTCGTCGATGTCGACGCGGACCACGCCGAGGTCGGCGTCGAGCTCGACCTCGGCATCCTCACGGCCGCCCGTTCGCAGCTCGACGTCGTAGACGGCCCCCGAGCTGCTCGTGGACAGCGCGTGGAAGACGGTCTCGGTCGCGCCCGCATCGGCGGCGGCCGACTGCGCAGCGGCGAGGATGTCGCCCAGCTGCGCCAGGTCGATCAGCGGATCGTCATCGTCGTCGCTCTCATCGTCATCGTCGCGCTCGCGCACCGCTCCCTCGGTGGTCACGTACAGCTCGACCTCCGTGCCGTCGGCGAGACGGGCGTCGATGTCGTAGCCGCCTCGCTCGACCTCGATCGAGGTGATGCCCTCGGCCGAGGCGTGCGCGATCGCAGCCTCGGCAGCCGTGCGCAGCGCCGCGGCGTCGGCAGCAGCGGGCGCCCCGGGGCCGTCGTCACGGGCGCCGTCGTCGTCGCGGTCGTCGTCGCGGCGGTCGTCCCCTCGGCGGTCGTCTCCTGGTGCGGGCTGACCGTTCCGCGCGGCGTCGCCGGGTGCGGCCGGGGCATGCACGCCGGGACGGTCATCGTCGTCATCGTCGGCCACAGCGCTGCCGATCGCGAACGCACCGCCGCCGACGGCGAGCAGCGCGACGGCGGCACCGGCACCGATCAGGATTCCGCGGGTGCGACGACGCCTCAGGCCATCGGCGTCGGCGGAGGCAGTGACTGATTCGGACGCCGCAGCGGGGGCAGCCGGCGCGGATGCCCCGTCGAGACGCTCGGTCGGAGTGTCTGCTCCTGCGTTGTCGGCCTGCGCCGCGTCCGTGCGATCGCGGTCGTCGGAGGGGGCGGGGGTCTTCTCGTCGTTGTCCATGTCTCCACTCTGCTCGTCAGGCGGTGAAGCTCCGCTGAAGCCACCTGAAGGCGTCTTCAGACTTGCGCCGACCGGGGGAGTGAGAGGGTCATCAGTGCACCCCCGGACGTGCCGTCGGAGGCCGTGATCGTGCCGCCGTGAGCCAGCGCGATCTCGCGCACGATGGCAAGGCCGAGCCCGCTTCCTCCGGCATCCCTCGCCCGCGCCTCGTCGAGGCGGACGAAGCGGTCGAAGACGTGCTCGCGCTGATCGGCAGGGATGCCGTCGCCGTCGTCCTCGACCTGCAGCAGCACCCTGTCGCCCCGTTCGAAGACGCGGATGGCCACCTGATCCTGTGCGTGCCTGGCGGCGTTGTCGGCGAGGTTGCGCACGGCACGGGCGAGCAGCGTCGCGCTGCCGTCGACGCGGCCGGGGCCGATCCCCCGCCCGTCCACCGTGACGCCCATGCCCCGAAGGCGCTGCACTTCGGCGAGGGCGATGTCGTCGACATCGGTCGGAGCCTTCACCGCGCCACGACCTTCGTCGAGCCGGGCCAGCAGCAGCAGCCCTTCCACGAGCTCCTGCATGCGCGCCCCCTCGTCGAGAACGACGCGGCTCAGGGCGGGAAGCGAGCTGGCCTCGGGATGCGCCGCAGCCAGCTCCGCGTGCTGACGGATCGTCGCGAGGGGCGAGCGCAGCTCGTGCGAGGCGTCGCTGACGAATCGGCGCTGGGTGGTCTGCGATTGCTCGAGACGGTCCAGCATGCGGTTCATCGTGTGCGCCAGCGCCCCCAGCTCGTCGTCGCGGGCCGCATCCACCCGTCGGTCGAGACCAGCCGCATCGATGGCGTCCACCTGACGGCGAAGCCGCTCGACCGGGGCGAGGGCACGCGTGGCCACGACCCACATGACCAGGCCGACGAGGCCAAGCACGAGCGGAACCGCGACGGCCAGCAGCGCCGACGAGGCCGATACCGCCTCATCGACGCCGGCCAGCGGCCGTGCGACGGTCAGCATGCCGCGGTCGGTGTCTTCGGTCGCGGCCAGATAGGGCTCTCCGTCGACCTCGATGCGCTGCACCCGGCCCTCGTGAAGCGCAGGGAGGCCGCGCGCGTCGTCGTCGTTCGCCTGGTCGGGACCCTGGGCGGGACCCTGGCCGGGGCCCGGACGGTCATCATCGTCATCGTCGTCATCGGGCTCGTCGTCGTCGCCGGCGCCCTGCAGCCGCACAAGGACGTCGTCGTCGATGGCATCCACCCCGCCCGGACCGCGATCGAGCTGCGCCGAGATCGTGTCGAGATCCTGCTGCACAGTGGCGGCGACGCTGTCGGTCAGCGATACGCGCAGCACCTGCACGGCGGCGAAGGCACCGGCGATCAGTGCGACGGCGACGATCAGGAGCGCGCCGATGGTCAGACGGGAGCGGATGGAGCGAAGCGGGGAGGCCATGCTCACGCATCCCTCCCGACCAGGCGGTAGCCGGCGCCGCGGACGGTCTGGATGCTCTCGCGGCCGAACGGCCGGTCGACCTTCGCCCGCAGATGGCCGATGTACACCTCCACGATGTTCGCGTCGCCGTCGAAGTCCGCACCCCACACGTTGGCGATGATCTCGGCCTTGGTCACCACCTCGTCGCGTCGTCGCAGCAGGAAGTCGAGCACGGCGAGCTCGCGGGCGGTGAGCGAGATCTCGGCGTCGCCGCGGAAGACGCGACGAGCTGCCGGATCGAGCCGCAGGTCGCCCGCCTCGAGCACGGCGGGGCGCTCTCTGACGCCGCGCCGCACGAGAGCGCGCAGCCGCGCGACCAGCACGGGGTACGAGAACGGCTTCGTGAGCCAGTCGTCGCCGCCGGTGTCCAGCCCCTCGACCTCGTCCCACTCGCCGTCCTTCGCGGTGAGGAACAGGACGGGTGTCCAGTCGCCCTCGGCGCGGAGCGCCTGGCACACCCGGTACCCGCTCATGCCAGGCATCATCACATCGAGCACGATCGCGTCGTAGTCGTGATCGCGGGCGCGATCGAGGCCGGTGACACCGTCGTGGGCCATGTCCACGACCATGCCCTCGGCTTCGAGTCCGCGCCGGATGCCGTCGGCGAGGCGCACTTCATCGTCGACGAGCAGGATCCGCATGTTCACAGTCTGGCTGCTGGATCCTGAAGCGCAACTGAAGCGCGGGGGTTACGGGTCAGGCGTGCTGACCGCGGTGCGCGCCCTCGGCGATCTCTTCGACGACCTTCGCGCAGAACGCGGGCAGGTCGTCCGGCGTGCGGCTCGAGACCAGGCCGGAGTCGACCACGACCTCCTCATCGACCCAGTTCGCGCCGGCGTTGCGCAGATCGGTCGTGAGGCTGGGATAGCTGGTGAGCGTGCGCCCGTCGACGACCCCCGCCTCGATGAGGATCCAGGCTCCGTGGCAGATGACGCCGACGGGCTTGTGCTGCTCGAAGAACGCGCGCACGAAGTCGATCGACGCGCGGTCCATGCGCAGGTGGTCGGCGTTCACCACCCCGCCGGGGAGGACCAGGGCGTCGAAGTCGTCGGCCGATGCGGCGTCGGAGGCGAGGTCGACGGGCTGCGCGTGACCGTTCTTGCCGGTGATCTCGCCCGAGTCCGGCGACACCATGGTGACTTCGCCGCCGGCGTCGCTCACCGCCCGCCAGGGTTCGGTCAGCTCGCTGTCTTCGAAGCCGTTCATCGCGAGGAAGGCGACCTTCGTGTCGGAGATGCTCGTCATGATGCGTCCTTTCGCTGGGGATGGGTCATACCACTCTGCGAGCGGTCGGTGCATGGCGGCAGGGGATGGCCAGGCCGCGAGGTGCGTGATACAGAGCGCGGGTGAATACGCTGGACGCATGTCCGTGCCGTCTGGTCTGCTGCCCGCGACGATCGCCGCCGCGGTCGAGCACGAGCTGGTGATCCGCAAGTCGCGGTTCCTGACGGTGGTCGCGCCGGTCGCATCCACCGAGGATGCCGATGCCGTGATCGCCGCGGCGAAGAAGCGGCACTGGGATGCCCGGCACAACTGCAGTGCGCAGGTGACCGGCCTGCTCGGCGATCGGGCACGGTCGTCCGACGACGGCGAGCCGTCGGGCACCGCGGGCGTGCCGATGCTCGAGGTGCTGCGCCGGCGCGAGCTGACCGATGTCGTCGCCGTGGTCACCCGCTGGTTCGGCGGGATCAAGCTCGGTGCGGGAGGGCTGGTGCGAGCGTACTCGTCGGCGGTGTCCGAGTCGCTCGACCTCGCCACCCTGGTCGATCGCCGGGTGCTGCAGCAGGTGCAGGTCGCCGCGCCCCATGCCGATGCCGGCCGATTCGACAACCTGCTGCGCGACTGGGTGGGCCGCAACTCCGCCGTGCTCGGTGAGACCTCGTACGCCGATGCCGCGCAGTTCGAGGTATGGGCGCCCGCCGAGACGATCGGGGGTCTTCAGGCCGAGGTCGCGGCGCTTTCCGGAGGTGCGGTGCCTGCTGTCGGCACCGGCGTGGAACGGGTCATCGACGTGCCGCGCTGATCGCGCGGCTCTGCGCGGTCGGGGCAAGACCCTGCGGTGCGCGCAGATCCACTCGTCGGGCGCCGCAGTCGATGCAGCGCACGTACGCGACCTCGCCCTCCGAGGTGCGATGGGCGGATTCGGTGACCCATCCGTGCTCGTGCACGGGTGCGATGATCGGCAGCGGGAGGGTGTGGGATGCGGTCATGCCTCCACGATGATGTAATGCTCTTATGCATCTCAACCCTTACGGCGAGTACGCGGTGCTGATGGCGGCCTCGCTCGCCGACGACTGGCCCGCCGACCGCGACGGGATCGAGCAGCGCACGAGGGATTTCGGCATGACCATGGCCTTCGACGAGCGCCCCGACGACCACGCGCGCATGCGCGCTGTGATCGATGCCTGGCTCGAGGTCGTCGACGCCGAGACGCACGCCCATCGTGCGGCGATCCTGAACGCGCAGATGGCCGCTGCGGCGGCCTATCCGCAGCTGACCGACCACGACGGCGAGGGGTGGCACCTGCACTACCGCGACGCGGTGCAGACCCTCCCCGCCGTGCTCGAGGCGGTGATCAGCGTCGGCACCGCGCTGCATCTCGCGGGGCGCGGGATGCACCGGCTGAGGCGCTGCGAGGCTTCGCCGTGCCGGCGGGTGGTCGTCGACGTGACTCGCAACGGACGACAGCGGTACTGCTCGGTGCGCTGCGCGAATCGGGATGCCGTGCGCCGGCATCGCGCGCGTGCGGGCGCCTCCTCGTCATCAGGCGCGCTGTGAGTCCCGCTCAGCCGCGGAGCGCGGCGAGCACGGCATCCGACAGCGGCGGCCACGCTTCGACGGCCCACTGACCGAAGTCGCGATCGGCGAGGGCCACGCAGGCGGCCTGCGCCTGCGGGTCGACCCACAGGAAGGTACCGCTCTGCCCGAAATGACCGAAGGTAACGGGGGAGTTCGAGGTCGACGTCCAGTGCGGCGACTTGCCGTCTCGCAGCTCGAATCCCAGCCCCCAGTCGTTCGGCCGCTGCACACCGTAGCCGGGCAGCACCCCGGCGAGGCCGGGGAACGCCACAGCGGTCGCGAGCGACAGGGTCTGCGGAGCGAGAAGCGTCGGCCGCTGCAGTTCGGCGGCGAATCGGGCGAGATCGGCCGCCGTCGACTCGGCCCCGGCCCCGGCCGATCCCGTCAGTCGCGACGAGGTCATGCCGAGGGGCGCGAAGACGGCCTCGTGGATATAGGTGGCGAAGGGGATCTCGGCCCTCGCCTCGAGCGTCTGGGCGAGGACGTCGAAACCGCGGTTGGAGTAGATGCGGCGGGTTCCTGGCTTGGCACGCACCGTGTCTTCTGAGAAGTCGAGCCCGGAGGTGTGGGCGAGCAGGTGCCGCACCGTCGACCCATCGGGCCCTGCCGGATCGTCGAGATCGAAGACGCCCTCCTCGACGGCGACCAGGGTCGCGTACGCCGTGAGGGGCTTCGTGACGGACGCGAGGCGATAGACGCGATCGAGATCGCCCCGTGACCCCGCCACCGAGCCGTCAGCGGCGATGACCACGGCGGACGCGTTGTCGACCGGCCACCCGTCGAGCTGGCTCAGGGCGTCATCGATCGCGGTCATCGGTCCTCCAGGAAGTCGTGCGACGGGGGTCTGCGTGCCTCTGGAATCCTCCCACACGGCATCCGTTGCGCCCTGCTCGTCTCATGCGACAATCTGCAGATGAACGCGCGCAAGCCGGGGTCTGCCGCGACGCTCGCCGGCCTCGCCCTCATCCTCTTCCCGCTTCTCGGACTGGCTGCGAAGTTCGTGTATCCGGGGTGGATGCTCGTGATCGCGATCTGGTACGGCTGGATGCTGCTGCCCGGGTACATCGTGCAGATCGTGGTCGCTGCGACTGGCCTGCTGCGCAAGGACGGAGTGCTGCGACGTGCGAGGGGCGCATGGCGCACGATCACCGCGGCCTGGGTGACCTCGATCGGAATCCTCGGGGTCGGCTTCTTCCTCATCGACGGCGGCGACGACGGGCGCTCGGAGTCGGCGATGACCGTGCTGTTCGGCATGACCGACTCACCGGACGCGAAAGACCTGTCGATGACGTTCGCGTTGGTCTTCGGCGTGCTCTGGCTCGTCGGCTGGGCCTACCTCGTGATCGAGTGGATCATCCAGCTGGTGATCGCCCGTCGGGCACGGAAGACTGGTTGACCGAGACGGTGGTGGGCCCCGTGGGGCTCGAACCCACGACCCGCGGATTAAAAGTCCGATGCTCTGCCAACTGAGCTAGAGGCCCGTGCGTCAAGTCTAGATGCCGTCGGATCCTGTTCCGGACCGCGCGGTGTCCCCGGCACGAAGAAGCGCCCGTCGACTCTCTTCGACGGGCGCTTCCGTTCGGAGTCCGGTCCCCACCGTCCTCCCGCGCGTGCCCCAGGCGCGGTTGCCCGCGTCCCCCTGCGCGACAGCTCGGGTCACTCAGCCCGAGCCGCTCCATCCCGGGTCACTGAGCCGGCGGCATCAGCACCGAGTCGATGAGGTAGACCGTCGCGTTCGCGGTCTGCACGCCACCGCAGATGACGTTCGCGTCGTTCACCATCCACTCGTCGCCCGATCCGGTGACCTCGACCTCGGCGCCCTGCACGGTCTTGTGCATGCCCTCGATGTCGGAAGGCTCAATCTGGCCGGGTACGACGTGGTAGGTCAGGATCGACGTCAGGGTGTCGGCGTCGGTCTTCAGCCCCTCGATCGTCGCCGCGTCGATCTTGGCGAACGCGTCGTCGACGGGCGCGAACACGGTGAACTCGTCGCCGTTGAGCGTGTCGACGAGGTTCACGTCGGGGTTCAGTTGACCGCTGACCGCGGCGACCAGGGTCTTCAGCAGCGGGTTGTTCGAGGCCGCCACGGCGACCGGATCCTGCGACATGCCCTGGATCGAGCCTTCGCCGTCGGGCACCTGCTCGGCGTACGCCTCGCAGCCGGGACCGACGAGATTCGCGGCCGGGTCCATCGTCTCCGGCGCCTCCGACATCTCCGACGTCTCAGCCGGCTTCGGCTCCGACGACTCCATGTCGGACTGGCCTCCCATCGAACAGCCGGACAGGACGAGCACGCCGGCGAACCCGAGCGAGAGAGCGGCGGTGATCTTCTTCTTGGTGCTGAGCATTTCAACCTCCGGGGTTCCGAGCCGCGGACCTCCCGCGGCGTCGACGGTTGTTCGGAACCCTTCGAGGATCGGATGGGAACCAATCCGATCCGATTCCCAGACCCGAAGAACCCGTGACGGAAGGCGGGTCATGGACCTCATCATCATCGGGCTGCTCGGCGGCCTCATCACCGGCATCTCGCCGTGCATCCTGCCGGTGCTGCCGGTCATCTTCCTCACCGGCGGCGCGCAGTCCGCTCGGTTCGACGGGGAGGCCCTTCCGGCAGCACGCGGCCGGCCGTATCTGGTGATCCTCGGGCTCATGCTGAGCTTCAGCCTGGTGACACTGGTCGGCTCCCTCGTGCTCGGGCTGCTGAACCTGCCGCAGGACGTGATCCGCTGGGCCGGCATCGCCGTGCTCATCCTGCTCGGCATCGCTCTGATCGTTCCCCGGCTCGAGCAGCTGCTCGAGAAGCCGTTCCAATGGCTGCCCCGCAAAGAGGTGCAGAACCGGGGCTCGGGGTTCGGCGTCGGGCTCGCGCTCGGCGCGGTCTTCGTCCCGTGCGCCGGTCCCGTGCTCGCCGCGATCATCGTCGCAGGCAGCACCGGCCGGATCGGGCTCGACACCGTGCTGCTCACCGTGTCGTTCGCCGTCGGAGTCGCTGCGCCCCTGCTCGCGTTCGCGCTCGCCGGACGCGGCCTCGTCCAGCGGATCCGGGCCTTCCGCGCCCGTGAGCGGGGGCTTCGCATCGCCGCAGGCGTCGCGATGATCGCCCTGGCCGTCGGTCTGGTCTTCAACGTTCCTCAGCAGCTGCAGCGACTGCTGCCCGACTACACCGCGGGCCTGCAGCAGGACCTTGCCGAGAAGCAGGGCGACGCCCTCGACCTCGGCGGACTCGTCACCGACGAGAACCGCGAGCTCTCGAACTGCACGAACGCCGCCACCGTACTCGAGGAGTGCGGACAGGCCCCGGCGATCCGCGGCATCGAGCAGTGGCTGAACACTCCCGACGGCGAGGGCATCGACATCGACGACCTGCGCGGACGGGTCGTGCTGATCGACTTCTGGGCCTACTCGTGCATCAACTGCCAGCGTTCCATCCCGCACGTTGTCGCCTGGGACGAGGCGTACCGCGACTCGGGATTGCAGGTCATCGGCATCCACTCGCCCGAATACGCCTTCGAGAAGGACGCCGACAACGTCCGCGCCGGCGCACGCGATTTCGGGATCGAGTACCCGGTCGCGCTCGACAACAGCCTCTCGACCTGGACCGCCTACCGCAACCGCTACTGGCCGGCGCACTACCTGATCGACGCCGACGGCGTCGTGCGGCACATCTCGTTCGGAGAGGGCAACTACGCCGCGACCGAGAAGATGATCCGCGACCTGCTGGTCGACGCCGATCCGGATGCGGCGCTGCCGGCACCCACCGAGGTCGCCGACTCCACGCCCGAGGTCGGCTCGACGACCCGCGAGACGTTCCTGGGCTCCGCCAAGGATGTGAACTATGGCGGCGACGGGCCGTACCGAGCGGGACGCAGCGACTACGGGCTTCCTGACCAACAGCCCGACGACAGCTTCGCCCTCGACGGCGACTGGCAGGTCGAGACCCAGTACGCGACGCCCGCGGGCGAGGATGCCGGTGGCATCCGCCTCTCGTATCGGGCCGCTGAGGTGCGGATGGTGCTGGCAGGCGCCGGCCGGGTGACGGTGCAGGACGCCGAAGGGACGAGGCGCACGATCGAGGTGGACGGGACACCCCGCTCGTACGAGGTCGTCGAGGGCGCGCCGTCGAAGGGCACGCTGACGCTCGCCGTGAGCCCGGGCGTGAAGGTGTACTCGTTCACCTTCGGGTGACGGGGTGGCGTGCATCCGGGAGAGGAGTGATGGGGCATGCTTGTCGAGATGGTGATCGATGGCGTCGAGGTGCTCGAGGACGGGTCGTCAGGCGATCTCGCCGCCGACCTCCTCCTCCGCGTCGCCGACGGCGACCAGCGCGCCTTCGCCGAGCTGTACGACCTGCTCTCGTCGCGCGTCTTCGCACTGATCCTCAAAGTGGTCGTGAACCGCTCGCAGAGCGAGGAGGTGCTGCAGGAGGTCTTCCTCGAGATCTGGCAATCCGCTTCGCGGTTCGCTCCGAACAGAGGGCAGGGACGCTCCTGGGTCTTCACGATCGCACACCGGCGGGCCGTCGACCGGGTGCGCTCGTCGCAGTCGAGCACCGACCGCGACTTGCGGGCGGGCGCTCGCGACCTCGGCGGCGAACGGGATGTCGTGCAGGAGGCCGTCGAGTCGAGGATGGAAGGGGAGCGGGTCGTCACGGCGCTCGCCGCACTTCCCGAGGCACAGCAGGAAGCGCTCATCCTGGCCTACTACGGCGGTTACAGCCAGAGCGAGATCTCAGCACTCACAGGGGTGCCGCTGGGGACGATCAAGACAAGAATGCGGGACGGACTGACGCGATTGCGCGGGGAGATGGGGGTGTCGGCATGAACGAGCGGGAATTCGCGGAGCTTGCGGCCGCACACGCTCTCGGCGCGCTGTCGGATGCCGATGAGCGGCGCTTCACGGCCGCCCTCATGGAGCACCCCGAATGGCAGGCGATCGCCGACGACGACCACGACACCGTCGCGCTGCTCGCCGACGGCCTGACTCCTGTCGCCCCGCCGCCTGCGCTTCGAGCCGATCTCCTGCAGCAGATCGGGGCGTTGCCCCAGAGCACCTCGCCGCCCCCGGAGCAGGGAGAGGCCGCCGCGGATACCGCAACCGAAGACGACACCCGGCCGGCTGCCGCAGCCCAGACCGCCGACGAGCCCCAGCCCGTGCGCTCGCCGTGGCGGCGGAGGGTGTTCGCGCTCGCCGCAGGCCTCGCGCTGATCGTCGGCGCCGGGATCGCGACGACGACCATCGTGTCGCAGCTGCAGCGCCCGGCATCCGTGGTCGCGCTCGACGAGATCCGCTCGGCACCCGACGCCGAGCAGGCGAAGGTGCAGCTGGACTCGGGCGCCACCGCGACCGCGCACTGGTCGGGTGAGGTGGGCAAGGCCGTGCTCGTGGCATCCGGACTCGACGATCTCGACGCCGACAGGAGCTACGAGCTGTGGTTCGTGCGCGGAGATGAGCCGATCGCGGCCGGAGTCTTCAGGGCGGACGACGGGAAGGCGACCGCGCTGCTCGAGGTGCCCATGCAGGCGGGTGATGTCATCGCCGTCACGATCGAGCAGGCCGGCGGCTCGCCCACCGGTTCGCCGACGAGCGATCCGATCATCGTCATCCCCACGGCCTGAACCCCGCTGCGCGGGCGTACCCTTGACGGATGCCCGAGCAGTTCCATCGCCCCGTCCGCAGGCCGCCCACCGCGTTCGACAACATCGTCGGCGAGGCTGATCCCGCGGAGCAGTCGCGGGTCGCCCACGCCACGGCATCCGCCCTGCTCGAGCGCGCGCGCAGCGACGAATCGGGGGTCGTCACGGAGCGGCTTCTCGCATTCGCCTCCGAGCATGGGATCGACGAGATCGCCGAGCTCTGGTCGCACGCGCCTGCCCGCTCGCTGCCAGGAGCTCTGTGGAGGCTGTACCTGCTGCAGATCGCGATCCGCTCCGATGCTCCGCTCACCGCCCTGCTCTACGAACGCGGGCGCGTCGAGCTGCACACCGCCGACGCCGCGATCGCCGGAGCTCCGGCCCCGGCCGATCCGGGCGAGCTGGTCGACCTCGTCGACGCGATCCTGCGCGGAGTCTTCAGGGGCGATTTCTCTGTGGCGCTCGAGCGCGCCGCGGCGTACTGCCGGGTGCAGGCATCCGGAGCCACGCACACCGCAGACGACTACGAGCAGACCGAGCCGGAGCGGGCCAGCGACCTCACCCGCCGAGCGCTGCGGCTGTCGACCTACGCCGAGGATCTGGCTGCGTCCGCGGCCTCGTGGCGCCGAGGCATGCTCACCTGACGTACTGGTTTGGCACGGGGACGCGAGCGCCCTGTGTGTGGGCCGTGTCGGAGTTCTCGGACCGTTCGGCCACGGGTCGGCGTGGTGTCGGCGGACGCGCCGTGTGTGGTGCGGATGGTCTGGTGTTTCCGACGCGGGGAGCCGGATGCCGGGCGCCGTCGGAGTTCTCGGACGGTTCGGTCGGCGTGCGGCGTGGCGTCGGCGGACGCGCCGTGTGTGGTGCGGACCGTCTGGCGTTTCCGACGCGGGGGCGCCGGATGCCGGGCCGTGTCGGAGTTCTCGGACGGTTCGGCCGCGGGTCGGTGTGGCGTGGGTGGGCGCGCCGTGTGTGGTGCGGGTGGTCTGGTGTTTCCGACGCGGGGAGCCGGATGCCGGGCGCCGAGAGGGCATGGAAAAGCCGGACCGCAAGAACGCCTCTCGGCGGAAGGCCGCTCGCAGCGGCGAATATTGGAGCCCGGGGTTATGCGGCCCGGCCGATCAAGTGTAACGCGTCATCCGTGACGGTATTCCCGCCGCCCTAAGCTGTGCACATGGCCCAGCGCTTCGCTCTCATGATCGCCCCCGCCGACGTCGCGGACGACCGCGCCGACTTCGGCGACACCTTCACCGCGATGGACGTCGCCGCCCCCGCGCTGAGCGTCGGCGAGCTCAGCACGCAGCGCGGCGACGGGGTGTTCGAGTCGATCGGCGCCATCGATGGGCACGCCAACGAGGTCGAGGCGCACGTGCAGCGGCTCGCGCATTCCGCCCGCCTCTGCGATCTGCCCGCCCCCAATCTCGAGCAGTGGCGCCAGGCCGTGACAGCGGTCGCCGCGCATGCCCCGGCGGGGGAGGCGGTCATCAAGCTCATCCTCAGCCGTGGCGTCGAGCACGGGCCGGCCCCCACGGCATGGGCGACCGTCGCCGCGGCTCCCGACTTCAGCGCCGTTCGACGCGACGGCGTCAAGGTCGTCACCCTCGATCGCGGCTACGACCTCGGCGCGGGGGAGCGGGCGCCCTGGCTGCTGCTCGGTGCGAAGACGCTGTCGTACGCGGTGAACATGGCCGCGCTGCGGGAGGCCCACCGCCGAGGCGCCGACGACGCGATCTTCGTCACGCGCGACGGGTACGTGCTCGAAGCGCCGACCGCCTCGCTGATCATCCGTGTCGGCGACGAGTTCCTCACGCCCGCGCCCGCTGGCGGCATCCTGCACGGCACCACCCAGCTCAGCGTGTTCGAGCACCTGGAGTCGCGTGGCCTCGCCACTCGTTACGAGACGCTGACCGCGACCGATCTGACCAGGGCCGATGCGGCCTGGCTCGTCTCGAGCATCCGTCTCGCAGCCCCGATCAGCGCCGTCGACGGCGCGCCCCTGGCATCCGACCCCGAGCTGACCGCCGAGCTGAACGCCTTCCTGCTCTCCCCGCGCTGACCCGCCCGTCGGAGATCTCGGACCATGCGCGCCGGCTACGGCGCGTCGCGCGCCGCCACGCCGCGGCCGGAGCGAGTGGTCTGTCGACTCCGACGCCGGATGCCCGGGTGTGGCGTCCGCAGGTGAGCACCGGCCTCGATCTTGGCGACGATGGCCGCCTCGACCCGGGGCCAGTCGTGCACGATCAGGGCGTAGTCGAACCGCAGCGTCTCGTACCCGAGGGCTGCGGCCGCCGCATCCCGCAGCAGGTCCTTGTGCCTCTGCTGCTCGCGTTCGTGGTTCTCTCGGCCGTCGCATTCGATCAGCAGGCGATCTCCGATCAGGATGTCGACTTCGCCGACGCCCCGGATGCTGATCTGCGTGCGCACCGAGATCCCGAGGCGGTGCAGCCGCAGCCGCACGAGCGATTCGAGCCCGCTGTCAGCATCCGATCGGGCGATGTCGAGCAGCCATCGCATGCGCACGGGCAGATGCCGCCACAGCCACGCGATGCCGGCAGGCGAGATCTTCGCGAGCCGGAGCGCTGACTCGTACGCGGCGAAGAAGGCCTCTTCGCTCCCGCACTGCGACATCTGCAGAAGCACGTTGTGCACAGGGGGCAGCTCGCCGATCAACGCGACGCCCTCGTCCCAATGCATGCGACACGTCGGAGGCTCCCCGGCCATCGTCAGCATCGTGCACGGCCCGTGCGGCGCGCCGGCATCGCCCATCCAGACATGATCGGCGGAGCCGTCGAGCACCCAGAGCCCGTGCATCCGCGCAGCGTCGGCGCACCCCGGGACCCCGCCGTGCGCGGTGGCGTGACGGAACGTCGTCGGAACGTCGGGCAGCGCGTAGACCCCCTGTCGCAGGCGGATCACCTCACCGGCACGCACCGCGCGGGTGAGCTCCCGCTCGCGCACGCCGAGGGCTCTCAGGTCGGCGCTGCGGGCCACGGGCCCTCGAGTGTTCAGCGCGCTGCGTGCAAGCATCCGTCGAGGATGCCCGACCCACCGTGCGCGCGATCGGCCCGAACCCGGCGGCTGTGCACAACCTGGCTGCCGAGCCGGCCTGTGCAGAGACACGGGCCGCGTCGGGCGCATCAGACCGGACATGCGAGAACCGGCGTGTCCCTGAGGGACACGCCGGTTCGAGAACGGATGGTCCGAGATCTCCGACGGACCAGATCGGGTCAGCGGGCGACGCTCACCCGAAGCGACCCGAGACGTAGTCCTCGGTGGCCTGCACCGAAGGGGTGGTGAAGATCGTGGCCGTGTCGTCGAACTCGATGAGCTTGCCCGGCTTGCCGGTTCCGGCGATGTTGAAGAACGCGGTCTTGTCGGACACGCGGCTCGCCTGCTGCATGTTGTGCGTCACGATGACGATCGTGTACTCGTTCTTGAGATCCTGGATGAGCTCCTCGATCGCGAACGTCGAGATCGGGTCGAGCGCCGAGCAGGGCTCGTCCATCAGCAGCACCTCGGGTGACACTGCGATCGCGCGCGCGATGCACAGACGCTGCTGCTGACCGCCCGAGAGACCAGAGCCCGGCTTGTCGAGGCGGTCCTTGACCTCGTTCCACAGGTTCGCGCCCATCAGCGACTTCTCTACGAGGGCGTCCTGATCGCTCTTGGCCATCTTGCCGTTGTTGAGCTTGACCCCGGCGAGCACGTTCTCCTTGATCGACATCGTCGGGAACGGGTTGGGGCGCTGGAAGACCATGCCGACCTGACGGCGCACCAGCACCGGGTCGACTCCGGCGCCGTAGAGGTCCTTGCCGTCGAGCAGCACCTCGCCCTCGACGCGTGCGCCGGGGATGACCTCGTGCATGCGGTTCAGGGTGCGCAGGAACGTGGACTTGCCGCAGCCCGACGGGCCGATGAACGCGGTCACGCTGCGCGGCTGGATCTCGAGGGAGACGCCCTCTACGGCGAGGAAGTCGCCGTAGTAGACGTTGAGGTCGTTGACTTCGATGCTCTTGGACATGTCGGGTTCCTTCGGGTTCGGGTGCGACTCAGCGGCCGGCGGTCTTCGGGGCGAACAGCTTCGCGATCAGACGCGCGAGCAGGTTCAGCAGCATGACGATCAGGATCAGGGTGAGCGCGCCGGCCCAGGCGCGGGCGACCGAGGCATCGGCCGCGGTCCCCTGGTTCATGTACGAGTTGTAGACGAACACCGGCAGGGTCATCATCTGGCTGTTCACGAGGTTCGTGTTGAGGCTGGCGGTGAAGCCGGCCGTGAGCAGCAGCGGTGCGGTCTCGCCGATGACGCGCGAGATGGCGAGCATCACAGAGGTCGTGATACCGGCGATCGAGGTCGGCAGCACGATCTTGATGATGGTCAGCCACTTCGGCACGCCGAGCGCGTACGACGCCTCACGCAGCTCGTTGGGCACGATGCGCAGCAGCTCCTCGCTGCCTCGCACGACCACGGGGACCATGAGCACGGCCAGTGCCAGCGCGCCCATCAGACCCATCGAGATGCCCGGCCGCACGAGCAGCGCGAAGACCGAGTAGATGAACAGACCGGCGACGATCGACGGGATGCCCGTCATGACGTCGACGAGGAAGGTGATGCCCTTCGCGATGCGGCCGCGGCCGTACTCGACGAGGTAGATCGACGTCATCAGACCCACCGGAACCGCGATCAGGGTCGCGGTGAGTGTGACGAGCACCGTGCCCCAGATGGCGTGCACGATGCCGCCGCCCTCGCCCACGACGTTGCGCATCGAGTAGCTGAAGAACTCGGCGTCGAAGCGGCCGATGCCGTTGAGCACGACCGTCCACAGAAGCGAGATCAGCGGCAGCAGCGCGACGACGAACGCGGCGGTGACGAGCGCAGTCATGAGGCGGTCGACTGCCTTGCGGCGGCTCTCGGCGATCGACGAGACGACCGTGATGAGCACCATGTAGATCAGCACGCCGACGATGACGGCCCCGGCGATGTTGAAGTCGGCCGGGTCGCTGCCGATGGCGCCGAGTGCGAAGACGGTGAACGAGATGGCGAGGGATGCCCCGAGCAGGGCCCACGGCGCCCACGGAGCCAGTCGGCCGGCGGTGAGCGAGGTGGAGGCGGGTGCGGCGGTGAGCGTGGTCATGTCAGTTCGCTCCAGAGAACTCGGCGCGGCGGGCCACGATCCAGCGGGCCAGCGCATTGACCGCGAAGGTCACGACGAACAGGACCAGACCCGTGGCGATGAGGGTGTTCACACCCGTGTCGTGCGCCTCGGGGAAGGCGAGCGCGATGTTCGCGGGGATCGGGGTCGGGTTGGTGGCGGTGAGTACCAGGAAGCTGTAGACGGCCGCGGGGGAGAGGACCATGGTCACGGCCATGGTCTCGCCGAGCGCACGGCCGAGGGCCAGCATGACCGCCGAGACCATTCCTCCGCGGGCGAAGGGCAGCACGGCCATGCGCACCATCTCCCAGCGCGTCGCACCGAGAGCGAGGGCCGCCTCCTCATGCAGCTTCGGGGTCTGCAGGAAGACCTCGCGGCAGATGGCGGTCATGATCGGGATCACCATGACCGCGAGCACCACGGCGGCGGTCATGATCGTCTTGCCGGTCGACGAGACCTGGCCGCCGAAGAAGGGCACCCAGTTGGCGTTCTCGTTGAGCCAGGCGTAGATCGGCTGCAGCATCGGGGCGAGCACCAGGCCGCCCCAGAGACCGAAGACCACCGACGGCACGGCGGCGAGCAGATCGATGATGTAGCCGAGCACGCCGGCGAGTCGGCGGGGCGCATAGTGCGAGATGAAGAGGGCGATGCCGATCGAGATCGGCGTGGCCATGAGCAGCGCGATGAACGATGCCCACACGGTTCCGAAGGCGAGCGGCCCGACGTACTCCCAGAAGGAGCGCCCCTCGAGGATGTGGTTGTCGCTGGTGTCCGGCGCGAACGCGGGGACACTCTGCATCACGAGGAAGGCGGCCACGGCCGCGAGCACGACGAGGATGATGATCCCCGCGCCGAGGGCGCTGCCTGAGAACACCCGGTCGCCGAGGCGCTGCTTGGCTCTGATCGGGGCAGGCGGCGCCTGCCTGGTCGTCGTGCTCATGGTCTCCGTTCGGGTCGAAGTGCGTCTGTGGGCTGACCCTCCGGTGCCCCCGCGCCGGATCGGACGCGGGGGCACCGGAGTCAGCTGATCGTGATGGGTCAGCCGACCTTGATCGTGTCGATGGCGGCGAGGACCTTCTCGCGCAGGCCGTCCGAGATCGGCGCGCTGCCTGCGTTGTCTGCGGCAGCCTGCTGGCCCTCCTCGCTCGCGATGTACTCGAGGTACGACTTCACGAGCTCGGCCTTGTTCTCGTCCTCGTACTGCTCGCACGCCACGAGGTAGCTGACCAGGGCGATCGGGTACGAACCGGCGGGAGCGGCTGCCGGGTCGACGTCGAAGACGAGGTCGGCCGCACCGCGGCCCTCCTCCAGCGGCGATGCCTCGACGAGCGCAGCGGCGGCCTCGGCCGAGTACGCGACGTACTCGCCCTCGACGCCGACCTTGACCTGGCCGAGGCCCTTGGTCTGCGACGCGTCGGCGTAGCCGATCGCTCCGTTGCCGGCCTTGATCGCCTGGACGACACCCGAGGTGCCCTGTGCGGCCTCGCCGCCCTGGATCGGCCACACGCCGTCGGCCTCGTTGGTCCACACGTCGGGCGCGGTCGCGTTGAGGTACGCGGTGAAGGTCTCGGTGGTGCCGGAGTCGTCCGAGCGGTGAACGGGCGAGATCGCCAGGTCGGGCAGCTCGACGCCCTCGTTCTGCGAGGCGATGGCCGCGTCGTTCCAGTTGGTGATGGTGCCGGCGAAGATGCCTGCGATCGTCTTGGCGTCGAGGTTCAGCTCGTCGACGCCCTCGAGGTTGAAGGCGACGGCGACGGGCGAGATGTACAGCGGCACCTCGACGATGCCCTCCGACGAGCAGGTCTTGAAGCCGTCGGCGAACTCGTCGAGCTTGAACGCGCGGTCCGAGCCGATGAAGTCGCTCGCGCCGGCGATGAAGTTCTCGCGGCCCGTGCCGGAGCCGGTGGGCTCGTAGTTGATGGTGACGCCCGTGTTGGCGGTCTGGAAGGCGGCGACCCATGCCTCCTGTGCGGCGCCCTGCGAGGAGGCGCCGGTCGCCTTCAGCGTGCCCTCGAGGTTCGAGGCCGCAGGGGCGTCGGAGTTCTCGGAGGCGGGGGCTTCGTTCGCGGCGCAGCCGGCAAGCGCGAGGGCGGCGACAGCGCCGACGGCGCTGATACGAGCGATGCGGGTGATCTTCACTGTGGATCCGTTCGATCGGGGAATGTGTACGGCCCGGTGCGGGGCACACAGTGACGCTAGGAGGGCCGGTTAACGAGACTCTCCCCGACAGGTGAACGGGAGGTGAACGAGGTGCGGACAGTCGGAGCGTGCTCCCGCCCGCAGCGGGTCAGATCTTGGGTTCGTGGGTCTCGATCGAGATGATCCCGGAGCCGGGATTCGTCGCCGAGAGGTGCACCACCGAGAACGCGGCGACGTTCAGCGCGCTGGCGCTGTCGACGTACGAGCCGTGGACGGTTCCGGTGGCGAGGGCGAGCTCCGACAGGATGCCGGGCAGCACAGGTCCGTGACTGCAGAGCACGGTGGCCTTGCGAGAGCGCACACGTCGGCCGATCACCGAGCGCACGTCGGCTTCATCCGCCTCCCACGCGTCCTGGCTGAGCTTCGGGGTCACGCGCGCCATCCGGCCGAGCTTGCGCTCCAGGGGAGCGACGGTCTGCAGGCACCGCACGGCGTCGCTGGTGACGATGCGTCGCACCCCGAACGCCCGCAGGGGCCCTGTGATCGCTTTGGCCTGCAGCAGTCCCTTGTCGGTGAGGGGTCGGGCGGCATCCGCCTCGTTCCAGTCCGATCGGGCGACGGCCTTCGCATGCCGCAGCGCGATCACCGGGAAGGTGCGCAGCACGCCGTCGTCGACCAGACGGATGAAGTTGTCGAGGATCTCGACGTCGACGGGATAGCTCAGATGCTTGCGCGCCTTCTTCAGGCTCACCCACTCGACGCCCGAGATCTCGCCGTTCGGCACGAACGACGAGGCGCGGATGGCGGCGTCCGTCGCCTCGGCCGCCCAGTAGTGCACGACCTTCTGGCGCTTGGGGCGCATCCAGTACCTGCTCACGCCGACCGGCACGCCCAGCGACACCTTGATGCCGGTCTCCTCCCGCACCTCGCGGACGGCGGTCTCGGCGAGCATCTCGCCGGGATCGACCTTGCCCTTCGGCAGCGTCACGTCGCGGTATTTCGTGCGATGGATCAGCAGCACCCTCAGCTTGTCGTCGACCAGACGCCAGACGACGGCGCCCGCCGCGTAGACCGCCGAGTCGCTCATCGGATCGTGCGCTTGCTGCGACGCCGACGACCCTGCACGCTCGCCATGGTGAGATCCTGCAGGTCGACCAGGGGTGCTCCGTCGACCTCGGCGACGCGCTTCCATTCACCGCCCTCGGCCAGATGCCACGAGTTGGTGTGCGGGTCCATCGCCAGATCGAACAGCGCGTGCAGCTCCTGCAGGTGCGCTGGATCGCTCAGCCGCACCAGCGCCTCGACGCGACGGTCGAGGTTGCGGTGCATCATGTCGGCGCTGCCGATGTAGACGATCGGCGCTCCGTCGTTGTCGAACATGAACAGCCGCGAATGCTCGAGGTAACGGCCGAGGATGCTGCGCACGGTGATGTTGTCGCTCACCCCTGGCAGGTCCACGCGCAGGCTGCAGATGCCTCGCACCCAGACGTCGACCTTCACGCCGGCCATGCTGGCACGGTAGAGACCGTCGATGATCTCCTCGTCGACCATCGAGTTGACCTTGATGCGGATGCGCGCCGGCTTGCCTGCCTCGGCGTTGCGCGTCTCGGCGTCGATGTGCCTGAGCAGCCCCTTGCGCAGGTGGCGAGGAGCCACGAGCAGGTGCTTGAACTTCTTCTCGATCGCGTAGCCGCTCAGCTCGTTGAACAGCCGAGTGAGGTCCTTGCCGACCTGCGGGTCTGCGGTGAACAGGCCGAAGTCCTCGTAGATGCGGCTGGTCTTCGGGTTGTAATTGCCCGTGCCGATGTGCGAGTAGTGGCGCAGCACGCCCTCCTCCTCGCGGATGATCAGCGCGAGCTTGCAGTGCGTCTTGAGACCCACCAGGCCGTACACGACATGGACGCCTGCCTTCTCGAGCTTGCGCGCCCAGACGATGTTGTTCGCCTCGTCGAAGCGCGCCTTGACCTCGACGAGCGCGAGCACCTGCTTGCCGGCCTCGGCCGCGTCGATGAGCGCCTGAACGATCGGGCTGTCGCCCGAGGTGCGGTACAGCGTCTGCTTGATGGCGAGGACGTGCGGGTCGCGGGCCGCCTGCTCGAGGAACGCCTGCACACTCGTCGCGAACGATTCGTACGGGTGGTGCACGAGCACATCGGCCTTGCGGATCGACTGGAAGATGTCGGCGCGCTCGTTGCTGTCGCCCGGCTGGAACGCCACCGCGGTGGTGGGCAGATGCGGCGGGTAGCGCAGGTCTGGTCTGTCGAGCCGGCCCAGGTCGAACAGGCCCCGCAGGTCTAGCGGCCCCGGCAGCCGGTACACCTCCTGGTCGGTGATGTCGAGCTCCCTGATGAGCAGCTCGAGCGTCACCTCGTCCATGTCGTCGGTGATCTCGAGGCGGATGGGCGGGCCGAAGCGGCGACGCAGCAGCTCGGCCTCGAGCGCCTGGATGAGGTTCTCGCTCTCGTCCTCCTCGATCTCGACGTCCTCGTTGCGGGTGAGTCGGAAGGCGTGATGGTCGAGCACCTCCATCCCGGGGAAGAGGTCGCCGAGATGGTTGGCGATGAGCTCCTCGAGGCGGATGAACCGGGTGATCGCGCTGGAGCCGGGCACCTCGACGAAGCGAGGCAGCATGGTCGGCACCTTGAGGCGTGCGAAGTCCTGACGGCCGGTCCTGGCGTTGCGGATGCGGATGGCGAGATTCAGCGACAGGCCGGAGATGTACGGGAACGGGTGCGCCGGATCGACGGCGAGCGGCATGAGCACGGGGAAGACCTGCGCCTGGAAGTACTCGCCGAGGGCGTCGCGCTCCGCTTCGGTGAGGTCGTCCCACTCGGTGATCTCGATGCCGGCGTCTGCGAGGGCCGGCTTCACGAGGTCGGTCCACGCCGCCGCGTGACGAAGCTGCAGGGTGTGCGCGTCACGCGAGATGTCGGCGAGCACGTCGCTGGGTGCCCGCCCCACGTTGGTCGGCACGGCGAGGCCGGTCAGGATGCGTCGCTTGAGGCCGGCGACCCTGACCATGAAGAACTCGTCGAGGTTGCTCGCGAAGATCGCGAGGAAGTTCGCCCGCTCCAGCTCGGGAAGCGACGAGTCCTCTGCGAGCTCGAGCACGCGCTGGTTGAACGCCAGCCAGCTCAGCTCACGGTCGTGGTAGCGGTGGTCGGGGAGCACCGCGTCCGGGGTCTCGTGCGCATCGAAGTCGTCGTCTTCGGCATCCCCGAGGCCGGCGTCGACAAGGGCGGGTTCCATCATGGGGTACATCTTTGCACCCGTCGGTGACGGATCTGTGAACTCAGTCCGACGATGTCGGGGGCTCGTCGTGCAGATTGAACCGGTAGCCGACGTTGCGCACGGTGCCGATGACCTGCTCGGCGTCTCCGAGCTTGGCGCGCAGCCGCCGCACATGCACGTCGACCGTTCGCGTGCCGCCGAAGTAGTCGTACCCCCACACGTCGCTGAGCAGCTGCTCGCGGGTGAACACCCGCGACGGGTGCGTGGCCAGGAAGTGCAGCAGCTGGAACTCCTTGTACGTGAGATCGAGCGGACGACCGTGCAGCCGCGCCGAGTAGGACTGCTCGTCGATGGTGATGCCGGATGCCTGCACATGCGCCGGAGCCGCAGCATCCGTCCGCGCCAGCGCCAGCCGCAGCCTGGCGTCGATCTCGGCGGGCCCCGCGGTGCACAGCAGCACGTCGTCGAAACCCCAGTCAGAGGCGATCGCGCTCATGCCGCCCTCGGTGACCACCAGCAGCACAGGCGCCTCGGTGCCCGCCGTGCGCAGCAGCCGGCAGGCGGCGCGCGCCGCGGCGAGATCGCCGCGGGCGTCGATCAGCACGGCGTCGCTCTCGGGCAGCTCGAGGAGGCGGGTGGCATCGAGCGGGTGGCGCCGGATGCTGTGGGGCAGCAGTTCGAGCGCGGGCAGTGCCGGATCCCCTTCGGGAGCGGAGGTGAGTGCCAGCACGAGGACCACGGGTCAATGCTACTGGCGCGCCCCCGCTCGATGACGGGATGACGGATGCCCGAAGGCGCGGCCGTTACGATGTCACCATGTCTGAACCGGCCCTCGCCCCGCGCAACGCCTTCCACGGCGTCGTCGCGGTCTGGATCGCCTCGCTGGTGGTCGCGGTCACGCTCGGCATCGTCCTGCCCGAGGAACTCAGGGTCGGCTGGCTGCTCATCGCCTTCGGAGGCATCGTGCTCGTGGCGTTCGCCATCCAGCTCGCATACGGCCGTGCGCAGGGGTTCATCGTTCGCATGGCAGGCAGCGTCGTCGGCGCCCTCGTGATCATGGGACTCGTCTCGGGGGCATTCGGCATCGCCGCCCTCGCCTCCGCCCTCTGACCCGCCCGCCTGCCGAGGGGTAGAGTGGACGGCATGGACCTCGTCGCGCTCGAATTCTTCTTCCTCGGCCTGCTGGGGCTTGCGAGCCTCGCGATCGCCTTCGTCTCCGGCGTCGTGCTCGTCAACCTCTTCCGCGGCCAGCGCTGATCCGACGCCGTCGTGATCGAGCTGCCCACCGATCTTCCCGCCGACCTCGCACCGCTGTCATGGCTGCTCGGTGTCTGGGAGGGCACCGGGGTCATCGAGTACACCGCGGGTGAACAGCGCCACCAGGGGGAATTCACGCACCGCGTGAGCTTCAGCCATGACGGCGGCCCGTTCCTGAACTACGCTGCCTCGGCATCCTTCCGCGGCGCCGACGGCACCGACGAGCCGGTCGACCTGCTCGCCGAGACGGGGTTCTGGCGACTCTCGCGTCCGCTCACCGATGCGGACCCCGGCCCCGCCCTGCTGCCCCCGACGGCCGAGGAGGCTCCGCGCACGGTCGACGACGTCGAGGCCCTGCGCACCGACGAGGGCTTCCCGCTCCAGGTCTCGGTCACGCACTCCGACGGCACCCTCGAGCTCTATCTGGGTCGCATCGCCGGCCCGCGCATCGACATCGCGACGGATGCCGTCGTGCGCCCGGCAGGAACCAGGCCGTACTCTGCTGCCACCCGCATGTACGGACTGGTCGACGGCCACCTGCTCTGGGCGTGGGACATCACGGCACTGGGCGAGAAGCTGAAGTCGCACGCGTCAGCGCGTCTGGCCAAGGTCTGACATGGCGACGTTCGATGCCATCGCGGGCGCAGTGCGCGAAGGCGAGCTGATCGCCCATTTCGGCAACCCCCTCGTCGAGCAGCGCCGCCTGGCATCCGGAGACGCGATCGCGCCGCTCACCGACCGCGTGCTCATCGAGGTCGCGGGCGACGACCGGCTCAGCTGGCTCGACTCGATCACCTCGCAGTCGGTCGCGCGGCTGCGCGCGGGAGACAGCACAGAGCTGCTCGTGCTCGACCCGCAGGGGCGGGTGGAGCATGCCGCCGGAGTCTTCGAGGACGGCTCGTCGGTCTGGCTGATCGCCGACGACGGCGATGCCGAGAAGCTGGCCGGCTGGCTGCAGCGCATGATCTTCCGTTCGCGCGTCACCGTGACGGTGCGCCCTGAGGCGGCGCTGGTCGGCTTCTTCGCCGGCGGCGCAGCGGAGGCGCGGATCGCGCCATCGTCCCCGCACGGCGTGCCGCTGATCTGGCGCGATCCCTGGGCCCACGTGCAGCCCGGCGGGCACCAGTACGCCGTCAGTGAAGAGCATCCGGCCGCGGACTACGGCTGGAGCGTCGCCGTCGCAGACGACGCCGGAGCGCTCACCGGTCCGTTCGCCGGCGCGCTCGCCGCCGAGGCGCTGCGCGTGGCCGCGTGGCGGCCGCGCTGGGCGCGCGAGGTCGACGACCGCAGCATCCCGCACGAGTCCGACTGGATCCGCAGCGCCGTGCACCTGAACAAGGGCTGCTACCGCGGGCAGGAGACGGTCGCGAAGGTGCACAATCTCGGGCATCCGCCTCGCCGTCTCGCGGCTCTGCTGCTCGACGGCAGCGACGTCGTGATGCCATCGCCTGGCGATGCCGTGCTGGCAGGCGATGCCGAGGTCGGTCGCATCACGTCGGTCGCGATGCACTACGAGGACGGCCCGATCGCCCTCGCCATGCTGTCGCGCCGGGCGCCCGTGGGCGAGCTGGTCGTGCGCGCGGGGGAGACCCTTATCGCAGCGGCCCAGCAGGTGATCGTCCCCGCCGATGCGGGCGCGACCGCTGAGATACCGCGGCTGACCCGTCTGTCTCGTCGGCCCGCAGGCGAAGACCCCCGCCACGCGCGCTGACCCTTCCGCGAGCCAGGTCAGGATGCCGGCGCGACGGCCGTCCAGGGGACGGTGACCTCGCCGAGGCGCCAGCGCTGCTTCGTGCCCTGCACGGGGATGCCCTGCGCCTTGAGCGCCGAGACCGCGGCGAGCCACCGCTGCACCGGACCGAAGGCCGACAGGGGAGCGGCGCGGTCCCACTCGCGGTCGAGCGCGGTGAGCAGGTCGTGGATGCGCTCACCGGAAACGTTGCGATGGATGAGCGCCTTGGGCAGGCGCTCGGCGACGATACCCGGATGCTCGAGCTCAGTCAGCCGGAGCGAGATCGTGAACGACACGGGGCGGCCGTCGGATTCCACGTCGACCCAGCTCGCGATGCGGCCGATCTCGTCGCACGTGCCCTCGAACAGCATCCCGCCCGGCGTGAGCCGGGAGGCGACCCGTCGCCAGGCATCGGCGACGTCGCCCTCGTCGTACTGCCGCAGGACGTTCATGGCCCGGATGACCGCCGGCCTCCGACCGCCGGGAACGGGCACCTCGAAGCCCCCTCGCGCGAACGACACGGGCAGGTCGGCGGCGAAGGGGGTGCGTCCTGCGCGCACGTCGTCGAGCTGGCGGCGCGCCGTCGCGACGCGCTCGGGATCGAGCTCGAGCCCGAGCACCTCGGCATCGGGCCTCACGCGGCGCAGCCGAGTCGCGAGCTCGAACGCCGTGACGCCGCTGGCCCCGTATCCCAGGTCGACGACCAGCGGGTCCGCAGCCCTTCGGAAGGCGTCCGACGCCGCGATCCACCTGTCATTCCGCCGCAGCCGATTGGTCCCCGTCGTCCCGCGCGTCGGATTCCCCACAGGTGCGTTCATCTCCCTATCCTCCATCAACAGGTGCGTGTCCCACTGCTCATGAGAGGGCGGAGTGACCTTCCCCGAGCGAGCATCGGGGAGGGACCCGCGAAGCGGGAGGGGCACCCGCTCTGCGAGCGAGGGGAAGGTCACGCAGCCCGCCCCGATGAGCAGGTTCGATAAACTCAGACCCATGACGCGCACCCTGATCCTGCTCCGCCATGGCCAGAGCGAATGGAACCAGCTCAACCTCTTCACCGGATGGGTGGACGTCCGCCTCACCGAGCAGGGCAGGGCCGAGGCCCGTCGCGGCGGCGAGCTGCTGGCGGAGTCGGGGCTGCTGCCCGATGTGCTGCACACCTCGCTGCTGAGCCGCGCGATCCAGACCGCGAACATCGCCCTTGATGCGGCCGACCGGCTGTGGATCCCGGTGACCCGCTCGTGGCGCCTCAACGAGCGCCACTACGGCGCTCTGCAGGGCAAGGACAAGGCGCAGACGCTCGAGGAGTTCGGGCCCGAGCAGTTCCAGCTGTGGCGCCGCTCGTTCGATGTGCCCCCGCCCCTGCTGGCCGACGACAGCGAGTTCAGCCAGGTGAACGACCCGCGCTACGCGGGTATCGACGGCGATGTCCCGCGCACCGAGTCGTTGAAGCTGGTCATCGACCGGCTCCTCCCGTACTGGAACGACGCGATCATCCCCGACCTCGAGGCGGGCAAGACGGTGCTCGTGACGGCGCACGGCAACTCGCTGCGGGGCCTGGTCAAGCACCTCGACGGCATCAGCGACGACGACATCGCAGAGCTGAACATCCCGACGGGCATCCCGCTGGTGTACGAGCTCGACGACGACAACGTGCCCACCGGCCCGAGCCGCTACCTCGACCCCGAGGCCGCTGCCGCCGGCGCCGCCGCCGTCGCCGCGCAGGGCAAGAAGTAGCGCCGACACCCCGCCTCACCACCGAGACCCCGTGCTGCAGACGTCTGCAGCACGGGGTCTCGGCGATATCAGGGGGTGTCGGCGACAAGAAGCGGCCGACGGTGCGATCAGGGTGCGGGCGTCTCCGGGGTGGCCGGGAACTGCGCCTCGGCAGCCAGGGCGATGTCGTCCTCGGCGACGGCCCAGTCTCCGGTGGCGAGGTAGACGACCTTCTTCGCGACGGCGACGGCGTGGTCGGCGAAGCGCTCGTGGTAGCGGCTGGCGAGCGTGGCGTCGACGGTGGCCGTCGCCTCGCCCTTCCAGTTGTCGCTGAGCACCTTCTCGAACACGCTGGCGTGCAGCTCGTCGACGTCGTCGTCCGCGTTGCGGATCTCATCGGCGAAGCGCAGGTCCTGCGTGCGCAGCAGCTCGGCGAGGGTGCCGGCGATCTCCACGTCGAGCTCGCCCATGCGGCGGAAGGTGCCCTTCAGGCCCTTCGGCACGGCGCGCTCGGGGAAGCGGAGGCGCGCGAGCTGTGCGATGTGCTCGGCCATGTCGCCCATCCGCTCGAGCGACGCGCTCACGCGCAGGGCGGTGATCACGATGCGCAGGTCGCGGGCGACGGGCTGCTGGCGGGCGAGGATCTCGATGGCCTGCTCATCGAGCGCGACGGCGAGCTCGTCGATCTTGGCGTCGTCGGCGATGACCTCCTCGGCCAGGGCGACGTCGCTCTCGGCGAACGCCGTGGTCGCCTTCTGGATCGCGACCGTGACCAGGTCTGCGATCTCGGCGAGGCGCGACTGCAGCTCTTCGAGGGACTGGTGGAAGACTTCGCGCATGTCGGCGCAACCTTTCGTCGGGGGTTCGGCACGCATGCCGAGGAGCACGCGCTCACGCGGCCGGATCGATTGTCCGGGGCGAAGGTTAACAAACGGTGCCGGGAACGTGAATACTAGCCTCTCTGCCGCATGACGGCGCGGTGTACGTCTGGTGACCGATGCGCAGACCTTTACTCTGGAGGCATGGATTCCGCTCAGCTGGCGCTGTTCGCCCTCGCCGTCGGCGCGCTGATCGGAGCCGGTGCCGTGCTGCTCGTCGGCTGGGCGTATCGGGTGCGTGCGATCGCGCTGCAGGAGACGTCGACGGCGATCCCCGCGGGCATCGGCGACGTGCTGGCCAGCATGGACGATGCCGCCTGCGTGCTCGACGCATCGGGCCTCGTGGTGGCCACCTCGAATGCGGCGGCCCGCTTCGGCATCCGCGAGGGAGCTGTTCTCGAGAACGGCGATCTGCGACGGCTCGTCAGGGGGGTGCGCAGCAGCGGCGCCAGCGCGACCGAGACGATGCGGCTCACGGGAGGCGCGTCGCTCGACCCGCGCCTCGTCTCTGCGCGTGCGAGCTCGGTCGGCCCGCAGCTGACGCTGCTGATCATCCGCGATGTCACAGAGCGGGAGCGCCTCGATCAGATGCGCACCGACTTCGTCTCCAACACGAGTCACGAGCTGAAGACCCCCGTGGCGTCGGTCAGCCTGCTCGCCGAGGCGATCGAGTCGGCCGCCGATGACGCCGAGCAGGTGCGCATCTTCGCCGCCCGGATCTCGGCCGAGGCATCCCGTCTGGGGCAGCTCACCGGGCGCATCCTCAGCCTGTCGCGACTGCAGGCCGCCGAGAGCCTCTCCCAGGTCGAGCCGGTCGCGATCGACGAGGTGGTCGCGGCGTCCATCGAGGCGCACTCGGTGCAGGCCGATTCGGCCGGGGTCGAGCTCAGCCGCGGCGGAGAGCGGGGTGTCTGGGTGCGCGGCGATGCCCAGGTGCTCATCGAGGCGGTCGGCAACCTCATCGCGAACGCGATCGTCTACTCGCCGAGCGGCTCGCGCGTGGGCGTCGGGGTGAAGGCGGATGGTGACGTCGTCGAGATCGCGGTGACCGATCAGGGCATCGGGATCTCGGATGCCGATCGCGAGCGCATCTTCGAACGGTTCTACCGTGCCGACGAGGCGCGCTCACGCCGCACCGGCGGGACGGGACTGGGCCTGTCGATCGTGAAGCACGCGACGCAGCGCCACGGCGGCGAGGTGCGCGTGTGGTCGCGCCCCGGCCGAGGCTCGACGTTCACCATCCGCCTGCCGCGTGCAGAGGCTCCGGAGAGCGTCGGCGCGAAGAAGACCAAGAAGAAGACCAAGAAGAAGCGCACGAACGCGGATACCCGCGCGCGCGACGCTCGAAACGGAGAGTTCGCATGACCCGCATCCTGCTCGTCGAGGATGAGCCAGATCTGGCCGACCCGCTCGCCTACCTTCTGCGACGCGAGGGCTATGAGGTCGAGATCTGCGAGGACGGCCCCGGTGCGCTCACAGCGTTCCGCGAGCGCGGGGCCGACATCATCCTGCTCGACCTCATGCTGCCCGGCATGGCCGGGACCGAGGTGTGCCGTCAGGTGCGGCAGACCTCGAGCGTGCCGATCATCATGCTGACCGCGAAGGACTCCGAGGTCGACATCGTGGTGGGGCTCGAGCTCGGCGCCGACGACTACATCACCAAGCCGTACTCGTCGCGAGAGCTGCTGGCGCGCATGCGCGCTGTGCTGCGCCGGGTCGTGCAGGCGGAGGCCGAAGTCGACGAGCGCGTCCTGGAGGGCGGCCGGGTCGTCCTCGACATCGACAGGCACACGGTCGCCGTCGACGGCACCGAGATCAACATGCCTCTGAAGGAGTTCGAGCTGCTCGAGGTGCTCATGCGCAACGCCGGGCGGGTTCTCACCCGCGGTCAGCTGATCGACCGCGTGTGGGGCAGCGACTACTTCGGAGACACGAAGACGCTCGACGTGCACATCAAGCGCATCCGCTCGCGCATCGAGCAGAACCCGGGCGACCCGGTGATGCTCGTCACCGTTCGTGGGCTCGGCTACCGCTTCGAGGGCTGATCATCCCGGGATGCGAAGAGGCCGGCTCCCGTGGGGGGAGCCGGCCTCTTCGCTGCAGCGGCTGGTGCCGCAGACGTCAGGATGCGGCGTCGAGCGGCTCCGCGGCCGGCACGAGGTCGGCGTACTGGGGGAGCGAGCCGTCGAGAACGGGCACCTGGGCGGGCACGGCCTCGCCGTCGCCGGAGATGACGAGCACCTCCACGGTGGCACCGGGCTTGACGCCGAGGTTCTCGATGCGCAGCGGCATCTCTTCGGCGCCGAGGCTCACGCGCTCCGCGCTGGGGACGCGCAGGGTGAGCTGTTCGTCGGCGACGTCGATGTCGACCGTCGTGGTCTTGTCGCCCTCGTTGATGAAGGCGCCGACCAGGCTGCCGATCTCGCCGTCCTCGGTGGTGACGATGAAGACGTTGCGCGCGATGACGTCTCCGCCGGTCTCGTCGATGGGGACGCCGTCGGAAGCAGGGTAGGGGTTCGTCGTCGCCTGGTGCGTGATGAAGGT
Organism: Microbacterium esteraromaticum; assembly: GCF_014084045.1. NCBI lineage: Bacteria > Bacillati > Actinomycetota > Actinomycetes > Micrococcales > Microbacteriaceae > Microbacterium > Microbacterium esteraromaticum. The sequence goes on along the minus strand of NZ_CP043732.1, from coordinate 321,849 downwards.
GCATCCGGTCGTGCCGAGTGCGAGCGCCGAGCCCAGGGCGATGGCGGCGACGAGACGCGGAGCGATGGACGCAGCAGAGCGCGAGTTCACGGATCCTCCTGAGGTGCGACGGGTGTCCTGGTTCAGTCTAGTGGGTAGGGGGCCGGGAACGACGACGACGAGGCCGCAGGGAGACCGGCGGCGAACCTTACTGCATAACTGCTGTGGTATCCTGGAGATTGCCGAAAGGACACGTTTTTATGCTTTTTGAGGTTGGCGAAACCGTCGTCTATCCGCACCACGGAGCCGCGACGATCATCGAGGTCAAGGACCGCGTGATCAAGGGGGAGACCAAGAAGTACCTGAAGCTCAACGTCACGCAGGGCGATCTCATCATCGAGGTTCCTGCGGAGAATGTCGACCTGGTCGGCGTTCGCGACGTGATCGGCAAGGAGGGTCTTGAGAACGTCTTCGAGGTGCTGCGCGCCCCGTTCACCGAGGAGCCCACCAACTGGTCGCGCCGCTACAAGGCGAACCTGGAGAAGCTCGCCTCGGGTGACGTGATCAAGGTGAGCGAGGTCGTGCGCGACCTGTGGCGCCGCGATCAGGACCGCGGACTCTCCGCGGGTGAGAAGCGGATGCTCGCCAAGGCCCGCCAGATCCTCGTGTCGGAGCTCGCTCTGGCCGAGAAGATCGACGAGGACAAGGCGGGCGCGCTGCTCGACGAGGTCCTCGCCTCCTGACGAGCGCGTCATACGACCGGAATTCGAAGAGGGCGGATGCCATGGGCATCCGCCCTCTTCGCGTCCGCGCCCTCTTCGGGGCGTGCGCGCGCACGATACCGTGTCAGCGTGACTGAAGTCCCCGAGCGCTCCGCCGTCATCATCGTCGCCGCCGGCTCCGGCACGCGTCTGGGAGCCGCTGCTCCCAAGGCGTTCGTCGAGCTGGCCGGTCGCACCCTGCTGCGCCACGCCCTCGAAGGAGTGCACGCGGCGGGGGCGATGCAGGTGATCGCGGTCGTCCCGGCCGGTCTCGAGCAGGAGGCCGAGGCCGAGCTTCGAGCCGCAGCACCGGCCGACCGCGATCCGGGAACGGTCGTCGTCGGCGGTGCCACCCGTCAGCAGTCGGTTGCGGCCGGGCTGGATGCCCTGGGTGACGACGTGCGCATCGTGCTCGTGCACGATGCGGCGCGGGCGCTCACGCCTCCGGCGCAGATCGCCGCGGTCGCCTCGGCCGTGACCGGAGATGCAGGCGTCATCCCCGCCCTTCCGGTCGTCGACACGCTCAAGCGCGTCGACGGCGACCTGGTCACAGGGCCCGTCGATCGCTCCGTGCTCGCCGCCGCCCAGACTCCGCAGGGCTTCCCCCGGACCGCGCTTCAGGGTGCGTACGTCGCGGCCCTGGCATCCGGAGAGGAGCACACCGACGACGCGGCGCTCTTCGCCGCCGCGGGCGGGGTCGTCCGCCGCATCGCCGGATCGGAGCGCGCCTTCAAGATCACCACCCTGGCCGACCTCGAGCGGGCACGGATGCTGCTCGCCGACCGGCCCGCGCTGCCGCGCATAGGCGTGGGAACGGATGTGCACGCCTTCGGCGGCGAAGGCACTCTGTGGCTCGCCGGTCTGGAGTGGCCGGGCGAGCAGCCCCTGTCCGGTCACTCGGACGGCGACGCCGTCGCCCACGCCATCGTCGACGCGCTGCTGGGCGCGGCGGGACTCGGTGACATCGGCGAGCATTTCGGCACGGCGCATCCCGAGTACGCCGGCGCGCACGCAGACGTCTTCCTCGGCCGCACCGCCGAGCTGCTCGCAGAAGCGGGATTCGCGATCGGCAACGTGTCGGTGCAGTTCCAGGGGAACCGCCCGCGGTTCAGCGCCCGCCGCGCGGAGGCCGAGCAGGCCCTCTCGTCCGCGCTCGGCGGCGCCCCCGTCACAGTCTCGGCGACGACCACCGACGGGCTCGGCTTCCCCGGCCGCGGCGAGGGAATCGCGGTGACCGCGGTGGCGCTGGTGCTCCAGGTCTGAGCGACGGGGCGACGCCCAGGCGGGCGCTGCGCCGCCCCGGTAGTCTTGTGCGGTGACGATCCGCCTGTACGACACCCGCGCGCAGCAGCTGCGCGACTTCGTTCCGCTCGACCCCTCGAACGTGACGATGTACGTGTGCGGACCCACCGTGCAGTCCGGTCCTCACATCGGACACGTCCGCGCTGCGCTGAGCTTCGATCTGCTGCGGCGGTGGCTCGAGTACCGGTTCGGGCGCGTCACCTTCGTGCGCAACGTCACCGACATCGACGACAAGGTGCTGGCCAACGCGACCGACACCGAGCCCTGGTGGGCCCTCGCCTACCGCATGGAGCAGGAGTTCTCGCAGGCGTATGCCGCAGTGGGCATCCTCGCACCGACGTACGAGCCCCGGGCGACGGGCTTCATCCCGCAGATGCACGAGCTGATCGCCACGCTCATCGAGCGCGGACACGCGTACGTCGCTCCCGACGCCTCGGGAGACGTCTACTTCGACGTGCGCTCCTGGCCGGAGTACGGCTCGCTCACTCGGCAGTCGGTGGATGCCATGGAGGCGGCGGCCGACGCCGACCCGCGCGGCAAGCGCAATTCGCAGGACTTCGCGCTCTGGAAGGGCGCGAAGGTCGACGAGCAGCGGGATGCCGTGTGGGACTCGCCCTGGGGGCGAGGACGCCCCGGATGGCACATCGAGTGCTCGGCGATGTCGAAGCGCTATCTCGGCGCCGAGTTCGACATCCACGGGGGAGGGCTCGATCTGCGCTTCCCGCATCATGAGAACGAGCTTGCGCAGTCGACCGCGGCCGGCGACGGATTCGCACGCTACTGGGTGCACAACGGTCTCGTGACTGTCGGCGGGCAGAAGATGTCGAAGTCGCTGGGCAACTTCACCCTCGCGAAGGACTTCCTCCAGGGCGTCGACCCGATGGTGGCGCGCTATGCGCTCGCCGCGGCCCACTACCGCTCGAGCCTCGACATCACGGCATCGACCCTCGCGGAGGCGGAGTCGGCGCTCGGGCGCGTCGACGCGTTCCGCTCGCGTGCGATGCGCGCGCTTGCGGGCGCCGGACAGCGCGGGCCCGTGTGGGCAGGAGACGATGCCCTCGCAGTCGCGCGTCGGGTGCCGCAGGACTTCGCTGCGGCCATGGATGACGACCTCGGCGTGCCTCAGGCGCTCGCTGTGCTGCACGAGACGGTGCGCGTCGGCAATGCGAAGGTCGATCAGGGCGATCTCGACGGCGTCGCGGCCGCGCTGTCGGCCGTGGAGTCGATGACGGACGTGCTCGGCATCGCAGGGCCGGCCGCGTCGTCGGCCGCAGACGGGACGGCATCCGCCCTCGACGCGCTCGTGCAGACGATGATCACCCAGCGAGCGCAGGCGCGCGCTGACAAGGACTGGGCCGCAGCCGATCGCATCCGCGATGCGATCAGCGCGGCGGGAATCACTCTGGAGGACACTCCGGACGGAACGCATTGGAGTATCGATGGCTAAGCCTGGCCGCCCCGGAGCGGGCAACAGCAAGAAGAAGGGTGCCAGCAAGGGCACCGGTGGACTGGGCCGCAAGGCGCTCGAGGGCCGCGGCCCGACCCCCAAGGCCGAGGACCGCAGCTGGCACGTCGCCGGCAAGCGCAAGGCGGCCCAGGAGCGCTATGCCGCGGCCGGAGGCAAGGGCCGGGTCGGGCAGAAGCCGCAGGGCCGCGACATGAACCGTCAGGCGCGCAGCAAGGCGACCGACGACACCGAGACCGTCACCGGTCGCAACTCGGTGCTCGAGGCCCTGCGCACGAAGATCCCGGCGACGACGTTCTACATCGCGCAGCGCGTCGAGATGGACGACCGCGTGAAGGAGATGCTCGCGATCGCCCGGCACCGGGAGATCCCCGTCCTCGAGGTCACCCGCCAGGAGCTCGATCGCATGGCGGGCTTCGACGGTGTGCACCAGGGCGTCGCGCTGAAGGTGCCGCCGTACGAGTACGCGCACCCGCAGGATCTTCTCGAGCAGGTGATCGATCGCGGGCAGACCCCGCTGTTCGTGGCCCTCGACGGGATCACCGATCCGCGCAACCTCGGCGCCATAATCCGATCGACCGCCGCCTTCGGCGGACACGGCATCATCCTGCCGCAGCGCCGGTCGGCGAGCGTCAACTCGGCCGCCTGGAAGACGAGCGCAGGAGCCGCCGCGCGCCTTCCCGTCGCGCTCGCCGCGAACCTGACCACGCTGCTCAAGGAGTTCAAGAAGCAGGGCGTGTTCGTGCTCGGTCTCGACGGCGGGGGAGATGTGGCGCTGCCGGCGCTCGAACTCGCCGACCGTCCCGTCGTGATTGTGGTCGGCTCGGAGGGCAAGGGTCTCTCGCGGCTGGTCACCGAGACGTGCGATCAGATCGTGTCGATCCCGATCTCGTCGGCCACCGAATCGCTGAACGCCGGCATCGCAGCATCCGTCGCGCTGTACCAGGTCGCGACCGTCCGTGCCGCTGCGGAATAAGCCGCGCACCCGCGCGACTTGTACCGGGCGTACTGCTCGCGCATCGGAAGGAACACACGGATGTCTCGCATCGTCGTCATCGGAGGAACCGGCTACGCCGGATCGCACATCGCTCGCGAGGCGGTGAGCCGAGGTCACGACGTGACGGTGGTCTCCCGTCGGGACCCGGACGCCCCAGTCGACGGCGTTCGGTACGTGCAGGGCTCGGTGCTCGATCTGGACGGCCTCGGCGATGCCTTCGACGGAGCGGATGCCGTCGTCTCGGCGCTCGCGCCCCGCGGCGACATGGAGAACGAGGTCATCGGTGCGCTGCGCGACCTGAGCGAGAGGCTCAGCGGCACGGGAGCCCGCCTGGGCGTCGTCGGCGGCGCCGGAGGCAGCCTGGTCGCACCGGGCGGGCCACGCCTGTTCGACCAGGGCTTCCCCGAGGAGTACAAGCACGAGGCGCAGGTCGGCATCGACTCGCTCGAGCTGCTGCAGCAGAGCGATGAGCGCCTCGACTGGTTCTTCATCCACCCCGCCGAGGTCTTCGGCCCGTGGGCCGAGGGCGAGCGCACCGGTCGGTACCGCGACGGCGGCGACGTGATCGTGCGCGACGCCGACGGAAACTCGACCATCTCGGGCGCCGACTTCGCCATCGCCGTCGTCGACGAGATCGAGGCGCCGAAGCACCGCCGCGGCCGGTTCACCGTCGGGTACTGATACCCGCACCAGGCTCGCGACGTGCGAGCTCGTCGCCCCAGTCGTACCGGTTCGGGTGAAACGGGACGCGGCGCCTCGCATTTGACCTCCTTAAGGGGGCCACGCGCGCTACCTGCGTTGCTCTCGCCGCGGTAGCGGTCCCAGAGTTACTGGGCGGAGGATGTCCGAATACTCCGTGTGCGTTGGTCCCTGGCCGAATGGTGCTCCGTGCGGCCGCGTCCCGTGGAGGGTCTGAGTGAGAGATACGAAGAAGCAGGTGTCCGGCCGGTGGGGTCGCGGTGCCGCGGCGCTGCTGCTCGCCGTCGCGGCGGTGATCCCGACGACGTTCGCCACGGCGGCGGCCGCTGATGAGATCGCGGTCGGCGACTCGGTGTGGGTCGGCTCGAAGGTCGGCTACTCCGGCGGAGGCTACCACTCCGTCTACCTCGAGGCGCCGTCAGACCCGAACAGCCCTGGCGCTGCCAGCTTCGGCGCGTACTGCATCGAGCAGCCGATCAGGGCCCGCACCAACACGCCGGGCGTCGTGGGCGACTACTCGAGCTACCTCGGCTCGAACCACTTCACCAGCCCTGCTGTGCAGGCCAAGGTCTTCTGGGTGCTCGCGCACTCGTACCCGGCCGTCAGCCTGGCGGACATGGCGGCCGCGGCCGGACTGGCGGATCTGACCCTCGAAGAGGCGACTCAGGCGGCGCAGTACGCGATCTGGCGGTACACCGACCTCGGCTTCGACGCGGACTGGTCCGGGTGGGTGTCGCCGAACGCGAGCGCCGCCTACTGGTACCTCGTCAACGGCGCGAATGCCGACACGGCGACCGCTCCGCCCGCGTCGGCGCCAATCGAGGTCTCCGTCTCCGCTCCGGCGGCGGCGGGAGAAGCCGGAACCCTGTATGGGCCGTTCACCGTGTCGACCAATCAGCCGACGGCCAGCGTCGTGTCCGATCCGGCCTACCCCATCACCGACGCGAGCGGTGACCCGGTCGACGTCGATGCGGTGGTCGACGGCCAGGAGCTCTACCTCGACCTCACCGGTGTCGCCGCAGCAGGCGCGGCGACGATCACGGCCACGGTCGACGGCGCCTCGGGCACGGGCTTCGTGATCACCACCCCGACCACGACCGGCGGCACGGCGACGCCGGAGTCGCACGCGCAGTCCCTCGTCCTCGTCGCCGCAGCGGGAGCCACCACCTCCGCCGAGGCCGAAGCCGCCTGGAGCGCTGCTCCCGTCCCGTCGATCGGCACCTCGTTGGTCGATGACGCGGACCAGGACCGTGTTCTGGCGTGGGATGGCGGCACGCTGGTCGACACGATCGCGTACGAGAACCTGACGCCGGGTGTCCAGTACACGGTGGCGGGGGAGCTGATGCTCAAGTCGGACGGATCGGCGACGGGGGTCACCGGTTCGACGACGTTCACGCCGTCGGAGGCGAACGGCACGGTGGAGGTGACGTTCACGGTTCCTACCGGTTTCGCCGGTGAGACGCTGGTGGCGTTCGAGTACCTCTACGAAGGTGCGGCGGCCGAGGGAGAGCCGGTGGCTGTGCACGCCGACATCGAGGACGCCGCGCAGACCGTCGTGGTCGAGGAGCAGCCCGCTGCTCCCGTCCCGTCGATCGGCACCTCGCTCGTCGATGACGCGGACCAGGACCGGGTTCTGGCGTGGGATGGCGGCACGCTGGTCGACACGATCGCGTACGAGAACCTGACGCCGGGTGCCGAGTACACGGTGGCGGGGGAGCTGATGCTCAAGTCGGACGGATCGGCGACGGGGGTCACCGGTTCGACGACGTTCACGCCGTCGGAGGCGAACGGCACGGTGGAGGTGACGTTCACGGTTCCGACCGGTTTCGCCGGTGAGACGCTGGTGGCGTTCGAGTACCTCTATGAAGGTGCGGCGGCCGAGGGAGAGCCGGTGGCCGTGCACGCCGACATCGAGGACGCCGCGCAGACCGTCGTGGTCGAGGAGCAGCCCGCTGCTCCCGTTCCCTCGATCGGCACCTCGTTGGTCGATGACGCGGACCAGGACCGGGTTCTGGCGTGGGATGGCGGCACGCTGGTCGACACGATCGCGTACGAGAACCTGACGCCGGGTGCCGAGTACACGGTGGCGGGGGAGCTGATGCTCAAGTCGGACGGATCGGCGACGGGGGTCACCGGTTCGACGACGTTCACGCCGTCGGAGGCGAACGGCACGGTGGAGGTGACGTTCACGGTTCCGACCGGTTTCGCCGGTGAGACGCTGGTGGCGTTCGAGTACCTCTATGAAGGTGCGGCGGCCGAGGGAGAGCCGGTGGCCGTGCACGCCGACATCGAGGACGCCGCGCAGACCGTCGTGGTCGAGGAGCAGCCCGCTGCTCCCGCCGGCCCTGGCGATGACGGCGGAGAGCTCGCAGTCACCGGCGGGGCGCTGCCGATCGGGCTGACCGCCCTCGGCGCACTCGCCCTGATCGCCGGCATCGTGCTGGTGACGACACGTCGCAGGGAGAGCACGCTCCTCTGACAGGCTGAAGGAGATCGGGCGGCGGAGACATCCGCCGCCCGATCTTTCATGTGCGCCCGGGGCGCTGACACACTGTCACCCGCCTCGGTCGATCGATGACAGCTTGGGAATTGAGCCCGAGCCCCGTTCCGCGGAATCCTGAATCCAGTCGCAGCGCCGAGACTTCTGCTCCCGAGCGCTCATCGGCACAACGGAGTCCCTACCCATTAAGGAACGGCCATGACGGTTCAACGGAGAAACGGTTTCCTGGCGAAGAGCCTGCAGGCGGGTGCGGTGGCGATGGCGCTCGCACTGGGCCTGAGCGCGTGCGCGAACGGCGCGCCCGCCGACGGTGACGGAGACCTGCAGAGAGTCGACTACCAGCTCGGCTGGCTCAAGCTCACCCAGTTCGGAGGCTTCTTCGCCGCAGACGAGCAGGGCTTCTACGAAGAGGAGGGCATCGACGCGGAGTTCACGGCCGGTGGCTCCAACATCCTCTCCTGGCAGCAGGTCGTCACGGGCAAGGCGCTCGTCGGCGACGAGGACAACACCAACGCGCTCGTCGCCATCGAGGATGGACAGCCCCTCGTCGTCATCGGCACGGTGTTCCAGACCTCGCCGTTCTCGATCATCAGCCTCGCCGACGACCCGATCGAGTCGATCGACGACTTCCGTGGTCGCACCATCGCGGTCTCCGACGCCTCCCTCGCGCAGTTCAAGGCGTTGACGTCCGCGGCCGGCATCGCCGAGGACGAGGTCGAGTTCGTCTCGGCAGGCACCGACCCGTCGCAGCTGACGACGAAGCAGGTGAGCGGCTACGCGGGCTACGCCACCTCCCAGGGCGCGTCTCTCGAGCTGCAGGGAGTGAAGACGCACACGCTGCTTCTCGAGGATCTCGGTGTGCCGAGCTACGGCAACGTGATCGTGACCACCAAGGACAACCTCAACAGGCATCGCGAAGAGATCGTCGATTTCATGCGGGCCAGCGTGAAGGGGTTCGAGTACATGAACGCGAACCCCGACGACGTCGCCGACCTGGTCGTGAACAAGATCAACCCGGCCGGTGGGCTCGACTCCGACACCGAGAAGGAGACCGCCAGGATCCAGCGCGATCTGATCGAGTCGCCGACCGGAGTGCTGCGTGTCGACGTCGAGAAGATGCAGGCGATCATCGACGCCCTCGTCGACGCCGGGACGCTGACGTCGACCATCGACGCGAAGACGGTCGTCGACACCTCCGTGCTCGACGACGTGTACGGCGACAAGACCAGCCTGCTCGAGTAGCAGGCGCAGAGCCCCGCTGCCGACCACCGGATGCGGGCGCCGCCTCCGCATCCGCCAGACCCGCAGCCCGACAAGGAGCAACCGTGATCATCGACGCCTACAACAACACCTGGAAGGCCGGAGGCACCTCCGACTACCTCACTGCGGAGTCCTACACGCCAGAGACCATGATCCAGCACATGGATCAGGCAGGCGTCGACATGGCGGTCGGATGCTCGCTCGGTCAGATGATCGACAACGACTTCATCGCCGAGACCGTGGAGAGATCGCAGGGGCGGATCATCGGCTTCGGACAGGCGGATCCCCGAAAGCTCGACGCCGTGGAGACGGTCACCACGGTGGCGCGCCTCGGCCTGAAGGGTCTCAAGCTGCATCCCACGATGCATGGGTATCACTTCGCAGACCACGGTCTGCTCGACCCGATCTTCCGTGCCGCAGCCGACAACGGGCTCACGATCCTGGTCAACGCCCTGGACGACCCGTTCTGCGCGCCGTTGTCGATCGAGGAGATCGCGAAGGGGTTCCCCGAGGTTCCGGTGCTCATCGCCCACATGGGCACGGTCTGGAACGTGACCGAGGCGATGATCGTCGCCGAGCGCAACGATAACGTGTACCTGGAGACCTCCGGGACCCAGCTCATCGAGGTGCAGATGGCGTATCGCCGTCTGGGCGCCGAGAAGCTGGTGATGGGGACCGACTGGCCGGGCAACCACTTCGATCTCGAACGCGCCAAGATCGCGCGTGCGGTCCCTGACCAGGATGACCGCGCGGCGGTCGAGGGACTGAACCTCGCTCGCATCCTGGGCATCCGATGAGCGCCGGCGCCGTGGCCGACGGCATCCGCCTCGAAGGAGTCGGGCTCGACTTCGACACGAAGGAGGGGGTGTTCGCCGCTCTCGAGGGCGTCACCTTCGACATCCCCGTCGGAGGATTCACCACCCTTCTCGGTCCATCGGGATGCGGCAAATCGACGCTGCTGCGAACCATCTCCGACATCCTGCAGCCGTCGCGAGGAACGCTCAGCCTGTTCGGTCGCACTCCGAGCCAGGCGCGTCAGAACGGCGACTTCGGCTTCGTCTTCCAGGATCCGGTGCTGCTGCCGTGGCTCGACTGCCTGTCGAACACCGCTCTGCCTCTGGATCTCGCCGGGGTCTCCAAGCGCGAGCGCACGGAGCGGGCCACGGAGATGCTCAGACTGGTGGGGCTCGAGGGGTTCGAGCGTCGGATGCCATCGCAGATCTCGGGCGGCATGGCGCGGCGCGTCGCGATCGCCCGCGCGCTCGTCCTCTCACCTCGCATCCTGTTCCTCGACGAGCCGTTCAACGGACTCGACGAGCTGCGGCGCCGGCAGATGAACGAAGAGCTGCAGAGGATCTGGCTGGAGTCCGGCACCACGGCGATCCTCGTCACGCACAACGTCAGCGAGGCCGTCTTCATGTCGGACCGCGTGCTCGTCATGGCCAGGAACCCGGGTCGCATCATCGCCGACGAGCGCATCGGGCTGCCTCGTCCGCGCACGCAGGAGCTGACCAGGTCGCCGGAGTTCCTGGCGTACGAGGACCGGCTCACCGCCCTGCTGACAGACGCCTACCGGGGTGTCGATGACTAGGTGGACGCGCGTGGGAGCGCCTGTGCTCTTCTACGCGGCTCTCATCGTCGCGTGGCAGATCGTGGGCAGCGGCGTCGAAGACCCGGCATCGCCCCTGATAGCGCCGACCGAGATACTGCAGACGATCTGGGACAGGCGCACTCCGCTGATGATCAACACCGCCACGACACTCGGCGAGACGGCGGCCGGTCTGGCCCTCGCGATCGTCGTCGCCGTGCTGCTGACGATCATCGTCGACCGCTTTCGCGTGGCAGGCGAAGGCGTCTACCGGCTCGCACTCATCGTGTACTCGGTGCCGCTGATCGCGCTGGCACCGGCGCTGGTCGCGGCTCTCGGGCTCGGCATCTGGAGCAAGATCTCGATCGCGATGCTGGGGGCGTATTTCCCCGTGCTCGTGAACCTCACCGGCGCGCTGCGCACGCAGGACCCGCGCGTGCTGGAGCTGGGCCGGGTGCTCAACCTCTCCTACTTCTCCACCCTGCTCCGGCTGCGCGCACCCGCGGTCGTGCCGGACTTCCTCGCATCGCTCAAGATCGCCGCCCCCGCGGCCTTCATCGCCGCGATCATCGCGGAGTGGATCGGTGCGGAATCGGGCCTGGGGCTCGCCATGATGCACGCGATGTTCGGGTACAAGATGGCCGACCTGTGGGCGATCCTCGTCATCGCCACCGCGGTCAACGGTCTGCTCGTCGTGCTGTTCGGTGTGATCGCGCGGTTCGCCACGCCCTGGCACGAGAGCGCGAAGCGGAGGGCCGAGGTATGACGCTCACCCGTGTCCTTGCGCTGCCGAGGCGCCCCCGCCGTCGTCTGGTCACACCCACGAGCGCACTGATCTCGCTCGGCGTCCTCGCCGCCGCGGTGGTCGTCTGGCAGCTGGCGGTCTGGATCTTCCGCATCCCGTCGTTCATCCTGCCTGCGCCGTCCGACATCGCCCTGCAGGCCGACTGGGGCACTGCACTGAGCGCTCTGGCTCAGACCGCGCTGTCGACCGCAGCCGGTTTCGTGGCGGGAAACATCGTCGGATACGTCGGCGCCCTGCTCATCTCGTCATCGCGGACGGTATCGAGCATCATCTTCCCTGGAGCGCTCGTCCTGCGATCCATCCCGGTCGTCGCGCTCGCTCCGTTCATCACGCTCGCGTTCGGCCGCGGCCCCGCGGCGACCGTCGTCGTGGCCGCCCTGATCGTCTTCTTCCCGACGCTGATCAACTCGCTGCAGGGCTTGAACTCGGTATCTGCGGAGTCGATGGAGCTGATGAAGGTGCTGAACGCGTCGCGTCTTCAGTCCTATGCGCGAGTGCGCATCCCGGCTTCCCTTCCGTCGTTCTTCAGCGCGCTGCGCATCGCTGCGCCGAACGCCGTGCTGGGTGTGATGACCGCCGAATGGATCGTCGGCGGCGGCCTCGGCCACCTGGTCATCACCTCGTGGCTCGCGCTGCAGATGCAGACCATGTGGTCGGCCGTCGTGCTCTCTGCGATCCTCGCGGCCGCGCTGTTCTCGATCGTGGCGGTGCTCGAGCGCACCGCGATCACCTGGGCGAGGACGACATGATCCGCGGATACCGGTGCGAGCGGCTGCTCCGCGACGCAGACGCCCAGGTGGAATCCGACCGCGGCCTGCTGGTGGAGGACGGCATCATCCTCGATGTGATCGCCGGCTCGGAGCTGGCCCGCGCGGTCGGCGCCGGCGACATCGAGCACCTGCCGGGGACGACGATGCCGGGGCTCGTGGACGCGCACACGCACCTTCGCAGCACGCCGGCCGTCGCTCAGGCCTCCCTCCCGGGGATGTCGTTCGAGCAGTGGGCCTACGCGCTCTCGGCGCTCACACCGCTGCCCGCGCTGGACGACGCGACCGTCGCTGCGGCGGAGCTGCTCCAAGCGGGGGCGACTGCCGCGCAGATCGTGCTGCACAGCTGGGGAGACGCGGATGCCCGCCTCGACGAGCTCGACGCCGCACTCCGCGCCCTCGGACGCACCGGGCTGCGTGCCGTGGTCGTGCTCGGCTTCACCGACCAGGCGGAGTACCTTCCGGTGACCGACGGCGATGACCAGGCCGGCATCCCGCTCCCCGAGCGCGGCATGGCCGTGGCGGACTGGCCGGAGCTGATCCGCGCAGCCCGTGTGCTCGTCGGCGAGGCGCAGTCGCGGGTGCGGCTCGCCATCGGCCCGGTGGCGCCGCAGTGGTGCTCGGAGGAGGGCCTGAGCGTGCTCGCCGCGCACAGGGGAGACCTGCGCGTTCACACGCACCTGCTCGAGAGCGCGGCGCAGCGCACCTGGCTGGGAGGCGAGGAGGATCCGCTCGCGCGGCTCCGGCGCTTCGGCCTGGTCGGTCCGTTCGCCTCGTACGCGCACGGCGTGCATCTGATGCCGGAGGAGATCGACGTGGTCGCCTCGGCAGGTGCGAGCCTGGTGCACTGTCCCGGATCGAATCGCCGGCTCGGCGTCGGCTCGGCGCCGGTCGGCGAATGGCTCAGGCGCGGCGTCCGCTCCGCGCTGGGAATGGACAGCCAGGTCGCCGACCGCCCCGATCTCTTCGCCGAGATCCGCGAGGCCGTGCGCACGAGCGCAGAGGCCGGCGACCCGATCGCCGCCGCCGATGCCATGCGCATGGCGACCAGGGGAGGCGCGGCAGCCATCGGCAGCCGCGGTGGTGCCATCGCACCTGGAGCCGACGCCGATTTCATCGTGGTCGATGCCGAGTGCGAAGGGGGTGCCCAGCAGATCCTCGATCAGGTGGTGGACGCGGCGCTCACTCGCACGGTCATCGCCGGCGAGACGCATCTCCCGGCGGGGGAGAACGACACAAGAGAGGTCGAGCGGATGCGCGAGCACCTCGATCTGGCCGTGGGGGCCGACGCGTCCGGGCGACAGGCCCGGATCCGAGCGCTGGCGGAGCCGCTTCGCCGGGTGCTCGAGCTGAGTTCGGAGGCGAGATGATCCGTTTGGAGGCGAGGCCGGTCTTCGAGGCCGGTGCGCTGCTGGGTGAAGGGCCGGTGTGGCACGGAGCCGGGCTGCTGTGGGTCGACATCCCCGACGGCAAGGTGATGCGCAGCCAGGATGGCCGTACGCGGACGATGAAGGTCTTCGGCTCTCCGGTCAGCGCCGTGCTTCCGCGGCGCCGCGGCGGCTACGTGGCCCTTCATGACCTCGACGTGGCCGTCCTCGACGCGGACTTCCATGAGCTGGGGCGCATCAGCGTGCTCCAGCGGGAGACGGGGCTGCGGCTCTCGGACGGTGCCGTCGGCCCCGGGGGCGAGCTCTGGTTCGGCAGCATGCGGCACGACCTCGCCGCCGGTGGCTCCCTCTTCCGGCTGCGAGCCGGCGAATCCGCGCCGACCGAGGTGCGTGCCGGGCTCGGGATGCCCAACGGCATGGCCTTCTCTCCGGATGGCCGATCGCTCTACCTCGTCGACAGCGTTCGTCGGGCGGTCACCGTCCTCGACTACGACCCCGAGACGCAGGACGTGTCGGGAGACCGGGTGCTCATCGAGGTGGACCCCGACCTGGGGACGCCCGACGGGATCGCCGTCGACGCCGGCGGTGGCATCTGGGTCGCGATGTGGGCGGGCGGTCGGCTGCGGCGGATCGAGCTCGACGGCACCTGGAGTCAGGAGATCCTCGTTCCCGCACGCAACGTGACCAGCTGCGCCTTCGGCGGTGCTGGGCTGCAGACGCTCTACATCACCACCGGCACCGTCGACCTCGGCGTCGAAGAGGCACGGCAGCAGCCGACGGCCGGATCCGTGTTCGGCATCTCGCTGCCGATCGGCGGGCTTCCGCAGGAGGAGACCGAACTATGACGACCGAATCCGTATCGCCTCGGCTGCACCCGCACGGCGGGCTGCTCGGCATCCGGGCGCAGCACCACACCGGCATCGTGACGGCCGACTTCGATGGCGACATCGACTTCTACCGGCGCACCCTCGGCTACGAGCTCGGCTTCAGCGTGCGCGGGATGGCCGACCAGTTCGCGCGCATGGTCGGCATCCCCGGCGTCTCGTGCGATCTCGCGCAGCTGTACAACCCGCGCACGCGAACCCGTATCGAGCTCATCCGCGCGCATGCCGTGCCTGACGACGCCGATCCGGCGGCGCCGGTGCACGTCGGCGTGGCCCACACCGCCTATCTCGTCGACGACATCGCGGCCGCCGCCGAGCTGATCCGTGACGAAGGCGGCCGGATGCTCGGGGAGATCGTCGAGTTCGACGAGGGCCCTGCCGCCTACTTCCGCACCGGCGGGGGAACCGTGATCGAGATCGAGCAACCGCACGAGCGGACCCCAGAGGGAGGAGAATGATGCCCTGCACGTCGACGGAGACGTATCGCCTGATGAGGTTGATGCGCGAGTTCGAGGAGGCCTGCGCCCGCGGAGTGGCCGAGCGGCACATCCACGGCGAAGTGCACCTCGCGATCGGCCAGGAGGCGATCGGCGCCGCGCTCGCCGGGGTGCTGCGTGACAGCGACGCCATGGTCAGCACGCACCGCAACCACCTGCATGCCATCGCCAAAGGCGTTCCGCTGCACCCGATGCTCGCCGAGATCTTCGAGCGCGCCACCGGGCTCTGCGGTGGTTTCGGCGGGCACATGCACCTGTTCGACCCGGCACGCCGGTTCTCGACGACCGGCATAGTGGGCGGTTCGCTCCCGGTCGCGCTCGGGCACGCATACGCGGCGAGGCTGCGGGGCGATGACGCGGTCGCCGTCGCGGTCGTCGGCGACGGGTCGGTGAACACGGGAGGGTTCGCGGAGAGCATGAACATGGCCGGGGCGATGAAGCTGCCGCTGGTGGTCGTCGTCGAGAACAACGAATGGGCGATATCCGTGCCGTTCAGCCAGGCGAGCGCTACCGCAACGATCGCCGAGCGGGCCGCCGCCTTCGGCGCACGCGGCGTCCGTGTCGACGGGCTCGACTACGAGCGGGTGCGCGAAGCGTTCATCGACGCGGTCGACTCGGCCCGCGCCGGGGGAGGGCCCGTCATCGTCGAGGCCACCTGCTACCGGTTCCGCGGCCACTACGAGGGCGACCTCGATCTGTACCGCGACCAGGGCGACAAGGAGAGCCGTCGAGAGCAGCGCGACCCGCTTGCGATGGCGCGCGCCGAGCTGCTGGAGAGCGGCGCGGCCGACGAGCCCGAACTCGCCCGCATCGATGAGGAGGTGCGCGCCGAGATCGGCGGCCTGGTACAGCGCGTGCTCGCCGATCCCTTCCCCGATCCGGAGACGGCCAGGCGGCACGTCTTTGCATCAGGACTCGATCTTCCGGCCGGAGTGTGAGCATGGACGCGATCAGACAGAACATCAACGTCTCGCAGGCGGTGGCCGAGGGCCTCCGGCTCGAGATGGAGGCCGACGAGCACGTGCTCGTCATCGGCGAGGACGTCGGCAGGCAAGGCGGGGTCTTCGGCAGCACCCGTGGACTGCAGAAGGCCTTCGGGGCCGAGCGGGTGCTCGACACCCCCATCTCCGAGATGGCCTTCACGGGCATGGCCGTCGGCCTGGCCATGGAGGGCTACCGGCCGGTGGTGGAGATCATGTTCGCCGACTTCATCGGCGTCTGCCTCGAGCAGGTTTTCAATGCCATAGCCAAGAACCCGTACATGTCGGGTGGTGCGACGCCGATGCCCATCGTTATCAAGACCGCGGGCGGCGCGATCGGATCGGCCGCTCAGCATTCCCAGACGCTGTGGGGGCTGTACGCCCATCTGCCCGGCCTCCGCGTGGTCGCTCCGTCGAGCCCGCACGACAGCAAGGGCATGATGGCGGCCGCTGTCCAGTCGCCCGACCCCGTGGTGTTCATCGAGCACAAGGGCCTCCTCCTCAAGAAGGCCTCGAGCTTCTCGCACGGCACCGACGTTCCGCGCGAGCGGTACACGGTTCCGCTCGACCGAGCGCACGTGGTGCGAGAGGGCCGCGATGTCACGATCGCCACGCTGAGCGCAAGCGTAGGCGACGCGCTCGACGCCGCGGAGGCGCTCGCCCTCGATGGCATCGACGTCGAAGTGCTCGATCTGCGCAGCGTCGTGCCGCTGGATTGGGACGGCATCACTGCATCGCTGCGCAAGACGAGGCGTCTGCTCGTCGTCGACGAGGACTATCTCGGGTTCGGGCTGAGCGGCGAGCTGATCACCGGCGCGATCGAGCGGCTTGGTCTGGATGGACTCGACAGCGTCAGCAGGCATGGCCTGGCCAATGTGCCCGTTCCGGCGTCGAAGACGCTCGAGCAGGCCGTGCTTCCGAGCGCTGCCAGCATCGCGCGCGCCGTCCGCGAGTCAGGGGCGGGACGATGAGCGCGCGGCGCGTCCTCGTCTTCGGCGGCACGGGATCGATCGGACTGGCGATCTGTCGTCGGCTGGCCGCCGACGGCGATGAGCTGGTCGTCGCCGATCTGGGAGACCGAGGCCACCTGATCTCGGACCTGCCGGGGGAGGGACACACGTTCGCGTCCTGCGACGTCGGCGATCTCGAGA
Source organism: Microbacterium esteraromaticum (assembly GCF_014084045.1). Lineage (NCBI taxonomy): Bacteria > Bacillati > Actinomycetota > Actinomycetes > Micrococcales > Microbacteriaceae > Microbacterium > Microbacterium esteraromaticum. The sequence continues at coordinate 304,826 of NZ_CP043732.1, read as the reverse complement.
GCGTCCGGGCCGTCGCCGCGGCCTGCACCGACATAACGGCCGTGGTGTCGGCCGTGGGGATCAACTACACGGGACCGGTGGCGGAGACCGACTGGTCGATGTACGAGCGGATGCAGCGCGTCAATCTGCAGGGCGCCTTCCACATCGCCGCGGCCTGCGAGGAGTCGTGCTCACCGGACGCGTATGTCTTCCTGGCATCCGTCGCCGGCTTGACGGGCGAGGCGGGCGGAGCGGTGTACTGCTCGACGAAGTTCGGGCTGATCGGCTTCGTGCAGTCGTTCGCGGCTGAGATCGCAGCGCGCGGGGCTCGGGCGAACACCGTCTGTCCCGGGAACGTCGACTCACCGCTGCTGCGCGATCTCGCGGCGGCGGTCGCCGAGAGGGAGGGGACCTCCGCAGAAGCGATGCTCGACCGGTTCGCCGGAGACTCGGCCTTCCGTCGACTGATCACGGTGGACGAGGTCGCCGAGGCCGTCGCCTTCCTCGCCTCCCGCCGATCCAGCGGCATCAGCGGGCAGTCGCTCGTCGTCGACGGCGCACCGAACTAGCCCCGCGCAGCCCAACCCCGAACCGCGGCTCCGCGAAGGAGCGGCTCTGGCATGAAAGAAGAGACATGATCGACGTCGACTCGGTGGTCGAAGACACCCGCACCCTCATCAGCATCGACAGCCAGAATCCCGGCCCCCTCGAGGCCGAGTGCGCGGACTGGGTGGTCTCGCGACTGGAACGGGTCGGCCTCGCCGTGCAGCGCCACGAGGTCGAGCCCGGAAGGGACAACATCCTCACCCAGGTCGCGGGGAGCGATCCGGATGCTCCCCGGCTCGTGATCCTCGGCCACATGGACACCGTCCCGATCGGAGAGGGGTGGACCTATCCGCCGCTGGGCGGGGTGATCGATGACGGACGCATCTACGGACGGGGCGCGTGCGACATGAAGGCCGGTCTCGCGCTGGGCATCGGTCTGCTCGATGCGCTCGTGCGAACCGGGGAACAGCCTCGCGGGGACGTCGTGCTGGTGGCCACCGTCGATGAGGAGGCGCCCGGGATGCTGGGAGCGCACCAGCTCGTGCGCGATGGACTGATCCGGCCCACCGACCAGGTGCTGGCCCCGGAGCCCACGGGCATGCGTCTTCGTCAGCGCCAGATGGGTCTTCGCTGGCTGACGATCACCGTGACCGGGAAGATGGCGCATGCGGGCCGAGCCCACCTCGGCATCGACGCGAACCACGTTCTGGCCGAGATCATGACGCGGGCCAAGACGACCTTCTCGGCGCTGCCGTTCGAGGACGGGATCCTCGGTCGTGCACGATTCACGTGCGGCACGTTCCACGGCGGCGTCTCGACGAATGTCGTGCCAGGAAGTGCCACAGCCGAGTTCGATCTGCGCATCGTGCCGCCGATGGTCCCCGAAGACGCCGTCGGCATCGTGCAGCGCGTCGCCGACGCCGTGATGCGCGAGCACCCCGGCGCCGAGTACGCCATCGAGCTGCTGGGCGCGCGTCGTCCGCCCGTCGGCGCCTCCGATGATGCGAAGATCATCAGGGACCTCGTCGAGGCCTATGTCGAGCACACTGGCGCAGAGCCGGAGATCGGCGGCGCAGACGGGCATGAGGCCTACACCGACGCGTCGATGATCGCCGCGCTCACCGGCAGCGACTCGTGCACGGTGCTCGGTCCCGGAGCCACGGACCAGGCGCACACCGCCGACGAGTACGTGTCATTGGCCGATATCGAACTGGGAGCAGAGCTGCTGTGGACGCTGGTGCGGAAATGGTGACCGAGCGGTGAACCCGGGCAAGGCGAGTCGGATGCAGCTGCCGAGCGTCGCGCAGGTGCTCCAGTTCGAGTCGCTCGCCGCCGCGGACCCCGTTGTCGTCGCGGGCGCGACGGGGCTCACGCGTCCCGTGCGCTGGGTGCACGTGAGCGAGCTGGCCGACATCGCCGGTCATCTGCGCGGACAGGAGATGATCCTCACCACCGGCATCGCGCTCCCCGAGGACGATGCGGGACTGCGCGGCTACATCGCCGCGCTCGCGAGCGTGGACGTCGCCGCGATCATCGTGGGGCTCGGCCCGCACTTCGACCGCAGTCTGCCGGCCGCGATGATGGATGCCTCGGATGAGCACTCGATCCCGCTCGTCGTGCTGCGCCGGCACACCGCATTCGTCACGATCACGGAGGATGTGCATGCCCGGCTCGTCGACGCCCAGGTCGAGCAGCTGCAGCAGTCCGTGCAGATCCACGAGATGATGCGCACGATGGTGATGGACGGCAGCGCCGCGGCCGACCTGCTGCACGAGGTCGCGCGCGTCGCGGGCAGGCCCGTCGTGCTCGAAGACCTGCGCCATGAGCTTCTCGAGGTCGCCGAGGGGCCAAGGCCCCGTGGCGACGTGATCACGGAATGGGCGGAGCACACCGAGCGTCACCGGGCCGTACGGCGCACGGATTACGATCCGCGCACCGGGTGGCTCACCTCCACCGTCGGGATCAAGGGCGACGACTGGGGACGGCTCATCATCATGTCGGCGGCCGACACGAGCCTGCCACGTGGCCTCGACCAGGACCCGTTGAGCTCGGTGCGATCGACGCTCGTCATGCTCATCGAACGCGCCGCGACCACCGTGGCGCTCGGGCGGCTCGTCGCTCGCGATCGGGGCGCCCTCGGCGCCAAGACCCAGCGAGAGCTGCTCGAGGGGCTCATCGCCGGTGGTCGCGCCGCCGACGAGGCTTCCGAGACGGCCGAGGCGATCGGCTTCCCCGTCGGCTCAGGCACGCTGATCGCGCTCGGGGCGAGGATCCACGACCCGGATGCGCTGAGCGCCCGGGAGCAGCACGACCTGCTGCACGGATTCGCAGCGGGACTGCGCACGGTCTGCGTGCGCCTCTCGCTGCCGATCATGCTCGCCCAGCTCGGTCACGACGCGCTGGTGGCGCTCGTGTGCCGCACGGACGGCGTCGAAGCCGAGCAGATCGAGCGCGGGGTGTCCGGCATCGGACTCGCGCACCTGGTGGTGGGGCTCGCCTCGCCATGGCCGGGTGCGCCGGCTGCGGGGGACATCCTCCGCGAAGCGCGGGAGACCGCGGAGATCGCAGCGCTGCTGGGCGTCGAGGCGCGGGCCGTGCACCGTGCCGACCTCGGTCTCGACGGGCTGCTCCTCTCGCTGGGGTCCGACCCTCGGCTGAAGCGGTTCGGCGACGACACCCTCGCGGCTCTGCGCGGTGCGGGAGGACGCGACGGCGAGCTCGTCGACGCGCTTCGGTCGTTCCTCTTCGCAGGTCGCAACAAGTCCCTGGCGGCCAAGCGCTCGTTCGTCTCACGGCAATGGCTGTACGAGCAGCTGGACCGCGTCGAGCGTCAGCTCGGCATCAGCCTCGACGATGAGGAGACGTGCCTGCGGCTGCAGGTCGCGATCCTCGCAACCGATCTGCGCGCACGACGCGCAGAGGCCGATCAGCTGCGTCGCAGGCGCGCGCAGCCGCCCATGCAGGGGGAAGAATGAACCATCGCACAGCGTCATTCGGCGCCATCTCGACACCCCACCACACCGCCACCCAGGTGGGCGAGCGCATTCTGCGCGAAGGGGGAAACGCGATCGACGCCGCTGTGGCCGCCGCACTCGCGCTCTGCGTCACCTACCCGAACAATGTGGCGCTGGGCAGTGACCTGGTCGCCCTGGTGCACGCGCCGGACGGCAGCGTCATCGAGGTGAACGCCACGGGCCCCGCGCCGCAGGGCGCCACCGTCGATCTGATGCGCGAGCGCCACGGCGATGCGCTGCCGATGTACGGCGTCGACACGATCACGGTGCCAGGCGCGGTGCGCGGCCTGGAGCGGCTGCTCGCACTCGGAGGAGCCAAGACCTGGCGCGAGGTGGTCGAACCGGCCGCTGCGCTCGCCCGCGACGGCGTGCCGATGCCCAGCTCGGTCGCCAAGGGCATCCTCGCCCTCGACGCCGGACTCAGAGCGGATCCGGGATGCCGGGAGGTGTTCTTCGCGGATGACCGCCCGCTCGGCGTCGGCGAGACCTTCCGGCAGCCGGCGCTCGCCCGCACCCTGGAGCGGCTGGCCGAGCGCGGCCCTGACGAGTTCTACACCGGAGCCGTCGGAGAGCGCTGGCTGGCCACTCTGCGCCAGGTGGGCTCGCTGCTCTCGCCGCGCGATCTGAGCGAGTACCGGCCGGAGGTCGGACCGGCGCTGTCGGTCGACGTCGGCGATCTGCGTCTGCTCAGCAGCAACCCCAACACGCAGGGCTTCGCCCTTCTCCGAGCGGTGCGAGAGTCCTGGACGGCGGCGAGCGACGCATCGGGCGCCATCGATCCCGTGCTGCTCGCCGAGGCCTTCCGGCGCACCAACGCGGTGCGCGACCAGTTCCTCGCCGACCCGATGCGCGGGGGCCTGAGCGGCGAGCAGCTGCTCGACGTGGGCGTCCCCGACGGCGTCGACGCACCGTACCGCGGCCGCCCGATGGGCGACACCGTCGGCATCGCGGTCGCCAGCGCCGACGGATACGCCGTGTCTCTCATCCAGTCGGTGTACTTCCAGTTCGGCGCGGTCGTGCTCGATCCGCACACGGGCGTGCTGTTCCAGAACCGCGGTGCCTCGTTCTCGCTCGATCCGGAGGCCGCGAACGCCTTCGCGCCGGGTAAGCGACCGGGTCATACGCTGATGCCTGTTCTCATCGAGCGCGGCGGAGAGCTGCGCTGGGTGTCGGCGACGATGGGCGGGCAGGGACAGCCGCAGATCCACGCGCAGCTGCTGGAGGCCGTGCTGACCGGATCCGATCCCGCCGCGGCGGTGACTCGTCCGCGGTGGCTGGTCGGGCGGCAGACGCCGAGCGACACGCCCGACACGGTCACCGTCGAGAACGGCGTCGATGCCGCGCTGGTCGCAGAGTTCGACCGAACCGGCCTCGCGGTGAAGCGCATCCCCGATCTGAGCGACGTCGTCGGCCATGCGAATCTCATCGAGCTCGACGGTCTCGGCGGCATGACGGCGGCCAGCGACCCGAGGTCCGACGGGTCGGCGGTGGTCTGCTGAGGGCTGCGGCGTCGAGGCGACGGGTGGCTGCACCTCGCCCGTGTCCCGGTGCAGATGCTCGTGCACCGCGTGCGCGGGCGCCGCTGACCGTGCTCAGACCAGGTCGCGCCAGTCGACGGCAGCCGTGTCGTCGGAGACCTCGACGGAGCCGGTGATCACGGGGACGCTCATCGTCTCGGTGGGCGGACCCATGATGGTCGCCTCGTCGCGGCGGTGCCGCAGCACGTCGTTGATGTAGCTCGTGAGCACCTCTGCGATCGGCACCGATCGAGACTCGGCCTGCGACAGATACCAGCGGTGCTCCAGCACCTGGTGGTACACCTCCGCGGGCTCGAGCTTGGCCCGCAGGTCGTAGGGGATCGCGCGCACGACGGGCTCGAAGACCCGGGTCAGCCATTCGTGCGCGTACATCTCCTCGTCGGCCCAGGCCTTGGTCGAGCGCACCCGGAACTCGTCGAGGTCGTTGAGCAGCCGACGCGCCTGGTTCTCCTCGACGTCGAGACCGGTGAGGCGGATCAGCCGGCGCTGGTGGTGACCGGCATCCACCACCTTCGGCTGTATGCGCACGACGGTGCCGTCGGCCGTCGTGACCATCGACATCTCGTCGATGTCGAAGCCGAGCGCGTTGAGCTTCTCGACGCGCTCGGTGATCCGCCACGTCTCACCGGTCGAGAACGACTCCTCGTCGGTGAGAGCGGCCCACAGCGAGCGGTACGACGAGACGATGCCATCGGCGATCTCCAGCGCGTCCACGCCGCGCTCCAGCCGCCCGCCCGCCGCGAGATCCATGATCTCGCCCGCGATGTTGGTGCGCGCCAGGTCGAGATCGTACGCCCGCTGGCCGTCGGTCAGCCCCTCCTCGTGCAGCTCCCCGGTCTCGGCGTCGACCAGGTACGCCGCGAACGCTCCTGCGTCGCGCCGGAACAGCGTGTTCGACAGCGACACGTCGCCCCAGTAGAACCCGACGTTGTGCAGCCGGACGAGCAGCAGCGCGAGCGCATCGACCAGGCGGGTCGCCGTGTCCGGACGCAGCACCTGGGTGAACAGGGCCCGGTAGGGCATCGAGAAGCGCAGATGCGAGGTCACCAGCGCCGCGGGCAGTGCCTTGCCTTCGGCATCCGTCCGCCCCGCGATCACGGCCACCCTGCTCACGCACGGCACGTCGAGCCGGCCGAGGTTGCCGAGCATGTCGTACTCGCGCTGCGCCATGTCGGCGGTCGTCTCCTTGACCGCGACCACCCGACCCGACAGGTCCGCGAAGCGCACGAGATGACGGGAAAGGCCCTTCGGCAGCGACACGATGTGCTCGGACGGCCACTTGCCGAGCGGGGTCGACCAGGGCAGGCCGAGCAGCCCCGGGTCGACCGAGCTGGCCGTGATGCGCAGGGAGTCCTGCATGATTCCTCCGGAAACACCGCGGCGCGGGAGACCCAGAAGGTCCGCCCGCGCCGCGTGTGCTGATTCGTCAGGCCGAGACGACCGGCTTGTCGTTGAGGCGCTCGCCCGACTCGAGGTCGAAGGCGTGCACGTGGCCGGGGTTGGCCGCCAGGGTGACCGTCTCGCCCGCGTTCGGGTGGTTGCGGCCGTCGACGCGCGCCACGATGTCGGTGCGCTTGCCGTTGATCTCGGTGTGACCGTAGAGGTAGCCGTCGGCGCCGAGCTCCTCGACGAGGTCGACGACGACCGAGAGGCCCTTGCCGTCGGCGGGGCCGACGGTGATGTCCTCGGGGCGCACGCCGACGGTGACCTGGCTGCCCGTGGCACGGCCGACGGTGTCGCGGTCGAGCGGGACGACCTCGGTGCCGAACTGCACGCCGCCTTCGGCGAGGTCGGCCGTGAAGAGGTTCATCGCGGGCGAGCCGATGAAGCCGGCGACGAAGACGTTGTTCGGCTTCTCGTACAGGTCGCGCGGGGTGCCGACCTGCTGCAGCAGACCGTCCTTGAGCACGGCGATACGGTCGCCCATGGTGAGCGCCTCGGTCTGGTCGTGCGTGACGTACACGGTGGTGACGCCGAGGCGACGCTGCAGCGAGGCGATCTGGGTGCGCGTCTGCACGCGAAGCTTCGCGTCGAGGTTCGACAGCGGCTCGTCCATGAGGAACACCTGCGGCTGGCGCACGATCGCGCGGCCCATGGCGACACGCTGACGCTGACCGCCCGAGAGGGCCTTCGGCTTGCGGTTCAGGTACTCCTCGAGGTCGAGGAGCTTGGCGGCCTCGAGGACGCGGCTGGCGCGCTCCTCCTTGCCGACGCCGGCGATCTTGAGGGCGAAGCCCATGTTCTCGGCGACCGTCATGTGCGGGTACAGCGCGTAGTTCTGGAAGACCATCGCGATGTCGCGGTCCTTCGGCGGCACATCGGTGACATCGCGGTCGCCGATGAGGATGCGGCCGCCGTTGACCTCTTCGAGGCCGGCGAGCATACGCAGCGAGGTGGACTTTCCGCAGCCGGACGGACCGACCAGAACGAGGAACTCGCCGTCGGCGATCTCGATGTTCAGCTTGTCGACTGCCGGACGGGTGCCGCCGGGGTACAGGCGGGTGGCGTCGTCGAACGTAACGGTGGCCATGGTTTCTCCTTCACCGGCAGGTACGTGCCGGACGATCCTTCGTGATGGAAGCGGCGGACGCTGCCCGCCGTGACCCGCCATCGGGTCGGGATCAGTATGGCACGCCCGGGCGCGTCTGGGTATTTCTCAGACTGCCTCGTTAACATCGAATCCGGCGCCGCAGCACACGCGGCCGAGGGGTCCCCCACCCGAATCTTCACAATCCCACCCGATCTTCAAGAGGAACGATGTCGAGCGACGAAACGCCGAACGTCCCCGCCGCTCGCAACTCCCGCGAGGCGGTGCGCGAGAAGGCACAGCTGGTGCACGCGCAGCAGTCGCGGGCACGACTGATGCGACGCCTCATCATCGGCCTCGTCGCGATCGTCGCCGTCGGCTCGATCGGAGCCGCCGTCGCGTATGCGGTCAGCTCGTCGATCTCGAAGCCGCAGCTGACCCCCAGCGGGATGCCAGGCGACGGCGTCACCGTCAGCCAGATCGCTGCGACGCCATCCGGGGGCGCGCCGTCGCCCGCCCCGACCGAGAGCGCCACCGAGGCAGGCGAAGCCGCGACTCCCTCGCCCTCGCCGTCGGCTACGGCCGATGCGAAGGCCACCGAGATCCACATCTACGTCGACTACCTCTCGGCGGGCGCCGCGGAGTTCGAGCGCGCGAACGCACGCCAGCTCGCGGGCTGGATCTCCGAGGGTGCTGTCACCGTCACCTACCACCCGGTCGCGCTGCTCACCGCGAGCTCGAACGGCACGAAGTACTCGCTGCGCGCCGCAGCGGCAGCCGCCTGCGTGGCGACCTACGCGCCCGACAGCTTCTACGACTACAACCACGAGCTGCTCACCGATCAGCCCGAGGCCGACAGCGACGGCCGCAGTGACGCCCAGCTGGCCGACCTGGCTGTCGCCGTCGGAGTGTCGGACGCCAAGAAGGTGCGCGCGTGCATCGAGGGCCAGGACTTCGTCTCATGGGCGAAGGACGCGACCGCAAGGGCGCTCGAGGGACCGTTGCCTGGCACCGACGGACTGAAGCTCAACAACGAGGCGCTGATCCTCGTGGGCGGCAAGTCCTACGTCGGTGCGCTCGACGACCCCGCGGAGTTCTCGCAGTTCGTGCTGACGATCGCCAGCGACGAGTACTTCGGCTCGACGAAGCCGACGCCGACGCCCGTTCCGACGCCGAGCGCCACCACAGCGCCCTGACCCGGCCGGTCAGGCACAGCCGCGTACCGTCGGTATGCTGGTGACGGTCCGCCGACTTGGCGCAATTGGTAGCGCACCGTACTTGTAATACGGGGGTTACGGGTTCGAGTCCCGTAGTCGGCTCAGTGGACGAGGCCCGTGCCCCCGATCAGCGGGGGCACGGGCCTCGTCGTGTGCGGGGGAGGGCGTCAGGGCATGACGGGCGGCTGCGTCGGCCAGCCGTCGACGAGCCCGGTGTCGATCTGGTAGCCGATGTAGTCGTAGTGCGGGATGCTGTGCCAGATCATCGGATCGGTGCTCCAGATGCTGCCATCGGCGAGACCGCCGAGCAGCGCCTCCACGCCGACGACGTTCTGCTTGATCGCCTTGCCGCGGCTCTTCTGGCCGATCGACCCGCCGTAGGTCTCGAAGAAGACCATCGGGTGGCTGTGTCCGGTCGGGTTCAGGCCGTTGTAGTTCAGTCCGAGCATGACGGCAGACGAGACGCCGCCCTTGATGTCGATCTCGCGGTACCCGCTGCTGGCGCTGCCCACGCTGTAGCGGTCGGCGTTCACGTAGCCGTACCGCTGCAGCGCGGTGTACACGTGCCCCTGCAGCTGGCGCGTCTTCACGTCGTACTCGCCGCCTCGTACTCCGGGAAGGGTGGGGCCGCTCGGCGCGAGCGAGATGCCGAGAGACATGGTGATGGGCTCGTCGGAGTCGTCGTACTTCAGACCCTGGTGGTGGATGTCGAGACCGACGTCAGGCTTCACGCTCGCCCAGTAGGAGTACCAGGCCAGCGACTCCTTCGCCGCGAAGCCGGTCGGCGACCAGTCGCGGTTGAGGTCGATGCGCCTGCCGTCCTCGAGCACGGTGTGACGGATGTAGAGCTCGGAGCCGTCGGGGTTGTACATCGGGATGACGTGCAGGGTCAGCTTCTCGCGGACCGCCTTCCACATCGGGGATCCGCTGGACCCGGCGTTGCGCAGCACATCGAGCAGCACGTCGGGGCCGTAGGGCTCGTTGCCGTGGATGCGGCCCTGCAGCCACACCTTCGTCGGACCGGTGCCGACAGTGGCGACGTACAGCTCCCGGCCGGCCTCGCTGCGGCCGAAGCCGAGGCTCGAGAGCGTCTTCACCGTGACGGCGCCCTTCGAGGTGCGCTCGATGCCGGCGAGTGCCTTCTGCACGTCGGCGTAGGTCAGCAGCGCCGCGCGCGGCACCTGACCGCCCGGTTCGGGGAAGCTGCCTGCGGCGAACGCCGGCTGACCCGCGAGGAGGGGCAGTGCTGCGGCGAGCGGCATGGCGGCGAGCATCTGGCGGCGAGTGAGGGTGAATGAGGGGCGTGTTTCGTTCATCGCGTGCTCCTGTGTCGTCGTTGACTGGGGATGAGGTCAGTGTGGCAGTGACCCGGGGCGCGGAGCAATCGTTTTCCGAGGTTCGGCTCCTGCAGAATCCGGGGGGGGACCTCAGAACAGGGTCTGCCCACCCTTGTCGTCGTCTTGCGGCGTGGCCGCCACTCGCTCATCGAGGTCGCCGGCGGCGAGCAGCGCCTCGTCGATGAGCTCGCGGGTGGGGTCGCCGCCGAGCCAGTCGCCGGCGAACGACGTGGGGATGAGCAGAGGGATCCGGTCGTGGATGTGCGCCAGCTGCGGGGGAGCGGGGCGCATCACGATCGAGTAGCAGGTGATCCAGTCGCCGTCCGGTGTCCGGCCGCGCTGGGTGACAGCGGCCATGCCGAACAGGACTCCCCGCCCCAGGCCGAACTCATGCCAGACGCGGTCCGGCTTCTGCATCTCGTACCAGCCCGTCGCAGGTACGAGGGCGCGGGTGCGCAGTCCGCCCGGTCTGTCTTGCAGTCGCTCGGAGCGGGTGTTGATCGAGGGGAATCTGGCGGGCTGTCCATCGACGAGATAGCCCCACCAGGCAGCCTGGAGAGCTGCTCGGCCGTCGGAGGTCGTCACCAGCGGATTGAGGTTTCGCAGGTTCTTCCCCGTCGGGCGCAGCGTCTCGCCGGCGTTCTGCTCGGCCCAGGAGCGCAGCCCTTCGAGCACGGCGTCATCGGCCTCGGCCAGCAGTTCGGCATCGGTGAAACGGGGGTCCAGTCCGTAGCTCGCGCACATGCCGTCAGGCTAGTCGCGGGCACCGACACCGGGAAGGGCCGTCGACCGGTAGCCTCGAGCGAGTGACCCGTCCTCGCCCGCTGCCGACCTGGATCGCGCTGGGTGGCGCTGTCTCGATCGGGGCGATGACCGCCGTGCAGGCCCGCATCAACGGCGTCCTCGGGATCCGCATCGACGACGCCATCGTCGCGGGGCTCATCTCCTTCGGCGTCGGACTCGTCATCCTCGCCGCCGTCATCCTCGCGATGCCGTCGGGGCGCGCAGGTCTGGGGCGGCTGGTCTCGGGCATCCGGAGTCGCAGCATCCCGTTCTGGATGCTGCTCGGCGGCACGTGCGGCGCACTCACGGTGACCACGCAGGGCCTCGTCGCAGGGGTGCTCGGCGTCTCGCTGTTCACCGTCGGCGTGGTCGCGGGCCAGACGCTGCACGGTCTGCTGCTCGACCGCATCGGCGTGGGGCCGTCCGGCGTCGTCGCGGTGACGCCGGGGCGCGTGATCGGCGGTGCTCTCGCGCTCGCCGCGGTCGGCGTCTCGCTGGGAGGGGACGTGCTGGCGGCCGCGCCGCTGTGGCTGCTGCTGCTCCCGTTCGCGGCCGGTGCGGGGATCGCGTGGCAGGCTGCGGCGAACGGGCGCCTCGCGGCCAGGGTCGCGTCGCCGCTCACCGCCACGCTGATGAGCTTCATCGCCGGCACCGTCGTGCTTGCGGTCGGCGCGGCGCTCAGCGTCCTCGCCCGAGGGATGCCCGAAGCCCTCCCCGCCGAGCCGTGGCTCTACCTGGGCGGTCTGCTCGGCTTCGCATACATCCTGCTCGGTGCCTGGCTCGTGCCGCATACCGGTGTGCTGCTGCTCGGACTCGGCAGCGTGCTCGGCCAGCTCGTCGCCTCCGTGGTGATCGACGTCGTCTGGCCGGTGGATCGGGGCCCCGCGCTGTGGCAGCTCGCCGCGATGATCGTCGTCGCCTCGGCCTCCGTCGTCGTGGCGCTGCCGCGGCGGCGCTGACTCAGCTCTTGCGGCGCTTGTCCTTCGCCGACTTCTTCTTCGCCGACTTCTTCCGCTCCTTCTGCAGGAGCCTGTCGGCCCCGCCGGATGCCGCGGGCATAGGTGTGAGCAGGGTCTCGGCATCAACCGGCTTGCGGCGCCCCGCGCTTCTGCCCTCGGGCTTGCCGCCGACGTAGAGCCAGCCGAGCAGCTCCTCGTTCTTCTTCAGGCCGTGCGCCTTGGCCACGGCCTTCGACCGGGTGAGGCCGCCGGTGCGCCAGATGACGCCCCAGCCGGCCTCGTCGAGCAGCAGGCTGAGGGTGTGTGCGACGCCGGATGCGACCGCCTCCTGCTCCCACCGAGGCACCTTGTCGCTCTTGCGGTACGAGGCCACGATCGCGATCAGCAGCGAGGCGCGCAGCGGCTTGCTCGAGGGCTTGTCGTCTCCGCCCGCCTTCGCCAGTGCCGCGCCCAGCGTCAGCCGGTCGTCGCCGCGCAGCTCGATCAGGCGCCAGGGGCGCAGCGACGAGTGGTCGGCGACGCGTCCTGCCGCCTCGACGAGCGGCAGCAGCTGCTCGCGGGTCGGGGCGTCGTCGGTGACGCGCGACCAGGACGTGCGGCGCCGGACGGCGTCGAGTGCGCTCACGGCTGCTCTGGTGTGAACGACAGAGCCAGTGAGTTCATGCAGTAGCGGTCGCCGGTCGGGGTGCCGAAGCCGTCGGGGAAGACGTGCCCGAGGTGCGACCCGCACGCGGCGCAGCGCACCTCCGTGCGCACCATGCCGAGCGAGCGGTCCTCGATGAGCTGCACGGCCTCGGGGCGCACCGATTCGTAGAAGCTCGGCCAGCCGCAGCCCGAGTCGAACTTCGTGCCGCTGCGGAACAGCTCCGCCCCGCACGCACCGCAGGTGTAGAGGCCGGCGCGCTCCTCATCGAGCAGCTCACCCGTCCAGGGGCGCTCGGTGGCGGCTTCGCGCAGCACCGCGTACTGCTCGTCGCCGAGCTCTGCCCGCCATTCGGCATCCGTCTTGTTCACGCTGTAACCCATGCCTCTATTCTCTCTCTTCCGCGGCGAAGAGGGGGCGCTGGGACAATGGCGGGATGATCGATGCCGTCGCCGAGCGCTACGACCGCTTCGCCCGTGACGAGGCTCCTGGCCGCAGCGACGTGTACGCCGCGTGGGCTGCGGGCGTGGCCGGGGATGCCGCGGTGCAGGCGCTCCTCGCCCGGCTCTCGCCGCAGAACCGCCAGCCGCCGCTGGTGTTCGCGGTCTCACGGCTTCTGGGCGCGCCGGTCGGCGGGTATGCGCAGTGGCGGGAGTTCGTGCTCGAGCACGCCGACGAACTGGTTGCCGAGTGCGGGCGCCGCGGCGTGCAGATCAACGAGCCGCTCCGGCTGGCGGCGCTGCTGCCTGCGCTGAGCATGATCGACGGGCCGATCGCCCTGCTCGAGCTGGGCGCCGCCGCGGGGCTGTGTCTCTACCCGGACCGGTTCTCGTTCCGCATCGACGGCGCCGACGGCGTCCCGCGTGAGCGGATCGACCCGTCGGACGGGCCGTCTCCTGTGCTGCTCGGCAGCGTGGTCACGGGCGAGCTGCCCCCGCTGCGCGTTCCGGAGGTGATCTGGCGAGCAGGCGTCGACCTCGATCCCCTCGATGTGCGCTCGCCGTCGGATCGCGCCTGGCTGGAGTCGCTCATCTGGCCGGGGGAGCGCGAGCGCAGCGAGCGGATCGCCGGGGCCATGGCGATCGTCGCCGCCGACCCGCCCGTGCTGCGCGCCGGCGACGCGGCAGAGCAGCTCGAGGCCGTGGTGGCCTGCGCCCCCGCCGGCGCGAAGCTGGTCATCACCACCCCGGGGATGCTCGTCTATCTGCCGCGCCCGCGGCGGCTGGAGCTCATCGAGCGCATCCGCGCCGTCGATGCGCACTGGATCACGATTGACTCGCCCGGGCTGCACGACGGGTGGCGACCGGCGATCGATCCGGCCGGATTCCGCGGCTTCGCGGTCGCCCTCGACGGACGGGTGGTGGCGGATGCCGATCCGCTGGGCCGCTGGTGGGAGTGGCGCGCGGGGAACGGCGAGGATGCCGCGTAGCCTGAGCACATGCTCGGTGAACTCTCCGATCGCGATCGCGCGATCCTCACGCTGGAGGCGGCCTGGCCGCGTCACGGCGGCATGAAGGAGGAGACCATCCGGGCGCAGCTGGGCATGAGCCCGGCACGCTACTACCAGCTGCTCGGCCGGCTCATCGAGACCGAGGCCGCGCTGGAGTTCGACCCCCTGCTGGTGCGCAGGCTCCGTCGCCTCCGCGACGCTCGGGCTGTGCAGCGCACCGCTCGCATGCGCGGCTTCGTCGGCTGACGACGCACAGCGCCGGCATTCGCCCGCCGCCGTTCGATGCGGACTCACGGGAGGCGCCCGATAGCATCGAGGGGTGCAGAAGTCCCCCCGCGATCGATTCGACGACGTCCCCCGTGCGACCGGACGCGTCGGCGCGCACCGCGCCGAGCAGCCGGGTATGAACGGACTCGTCGTGCTGCTGTGGTCGGCTGCTGTCGCCCTCGTGCTCATCGTCTGCGGAATCTTCGTGTCGCTGGTGATGATGGACCGCATCTCGCTGTTCGGCGGGGATGAGCCGGCTCCGGTGCAGACAGCGCCCGGTGTCGTCGCCGAGGTGGATCCGTCGTACCGCGTGCTGATCCTCAACGCCACGCCCGAGGAGGGTCTGGTCGCCGAGGTTCGCGAGAAGCTGCTCGACGAGGGATGGTCGACGGAGGATGTCTTCGGCAGCGACGGAGCGTCGCAGGAGTTCTCCAAGACCACGGTGTTCTACGTCGCCGATGAGGACGAGGGAGCCGCGCTGGGCCTGGCCGACCTGCTCGGCGGCGCCGAGGTGCAGAAGAGCGACTTCTACGCCGCGCTGAACGACACCGACGAACCGCAGCTGACCGTGGTGATCGGGCTCGACCGCGTCGACGGCGAGCCGACCGATTCCGAGACCCCGGCTCCCTGACGCGCGACGCCGAGCTCCCGCCCCCGCGGCTTGCACTCTCATGGGTCGAGTGCCAGACTGGGTTTAGCACTCGAACAGTCGGAGTGCTAACACCCCATCGCCTACGTCCGGGAGGGACGAAAGACTCATGGCAAAGATCATCGCTTTCGATGAGGAGGCCCGTCGCGGCCTCGAGCGCGGCCTGAACATCCTGGCCGACGCCGTCAAGGTGACCCTCGGCCCGCGTGGTCGCAACGTCGTGCTCGAGAAGAAGTGGGGCGCCCCACGATCACGAACGACGGTGTGTCGATCGCCAAGGAGATCGAGCTCGACGACCCGTACGAGAAGATCGGTGCGGAGCTCGTCAAGGAGGTCGCCAAGAAGACCGACGACGTCGCCGGTGACGGAACCACCACCGCGACCGTCCTCGCTCAGGCACTCGTCCGCGAGGGTCTGCGCAACGTCGCAGCCGGCGCTGACCCCATCTCGCTCAAGCGCGGCATCGAGAAGGCCGTCGCGGCCATCACCGAGGACCTGCTGAACAGCGCCAAGGAGATCGAGTCCAAGGAGCAGATCGCCGCCACCGCATCGATCTCGGCCGCTGACCCCGCCATCGGCGAGCTCATCGCCGAGGCCATCGACAAGGTCGGCAAGGAGGGCGTCGTCACCGTCGAGGAGTCCCAGACCTTCGGCACCGAGCTCGAGCTCACCGAGGGCATGCGCTTCGACAAGGGCTACCTGAACCCGTACTTCGTCACGGACCCGGAGCGCCAGGAGGCTGTCTTCGAGGACCCGTACATCCTCATCGCCAACCAGAAGATCGGCAACATCAAAGACCTGCTGCCGGTCGTCGACAAGGTGATCCAGGACGGCAAGGAGCTCGTCATCATCGCCGAGGACGTCGAGGGCGAGGCTCTCGCGACGCTCGTGCTCAACAAGATCCGCGGCATCTTCAAGTCGGTCGCCGTCAAGGCTCCCGGCTTCGGCGACCGCCGCAAGGCTCAGCTGCAGGACATCGCGATCCTGACCGGCGGCCAGGTCATCACCGAAGAGGTCGGCCTCAAGCTCGAGAACACCACGCTCGACCTGCTCGGTCGTGCGCGCAAGGTCATCGTCACCAAGGACGAGACCACGATCGTCGAGGGCGCGGGCGAGCAGTCCGCCATCGAGGGCCGCGTCACGCAGATCCGTCGCGAGATCGAGAACACCGACAGCGACTACGACCGCGAGAAGCTGCAGGAGCGCCTTGCGAAGCTGGCCGGTGGCGTCGCCGTCATCAAGGCCGGAGCAGCCACCGAGGTCGAGCTCAAGGAGCGCAAGCACCGCATCGAGGACGCCGTCCGCAACGCGAAGGCTGCTGTCGAAGAGGGCATCGTCCCCGGTGGTGGCGTCGCGCTGCTGCAGTCGGCCAAGGTGCTCGACACGCTCGCCCTCGAGGGCGACGAGGCGACCGGTGCGAACATCGTGCGCGTCGCCATCGAGGCTCCGCTGAAGCAGATCGCCATCAACGCCGGCCTCGAGCCCGGCGTGGTGTCGCACAAGGTCGCCGAGCTCCCCGCGGGCCAGGGCCTCAACGCCGCCACCGGCGAGTACGGCGACATGTTCGCGCAGGGCATCATCGACCCGGCCAAGGTCACCCGCTCGGCGCTGCAGAACGCCGCGTCGATCGCCGGTCTGTTCCTGACCACCGAGGCCGTCGTCGCCGACAAGCCCGAGAAGGCACCGGCCATGCCGGCTGACCCGTCGGGCGGCATGGACTTCTGATCCAGACGATCTGAAGCACTGCTCGAACGCCCCCTGCCCGAAAGGCAGGGGGCGTTCTGCGCGTGTCGGCTCGATCGGCTCCGCCGCTCTCGCTCAACGACCGGGTTGCGCTCCTGCGCGGCACGAGCGCTGTCGGGCGTCAGCGGAACAGGCTGGCCGAGTACTGATCGGCGTCCGCGTACTGCGCGGCCGCGGAACCGAGTGCGGCGCTGATCGATCCGAGCACCTGCTCGACGTGCAGCTGCGCTCCGCGCCACTGCTCGCTGCACTGCTGGAAGGCCGCGGCTGCAGCCCCCGTCCACGACGACTGCAGCTGGTTCAGCTGAGCCATCAGCGCGGACGACTCTCCCTGCAGTCGCTCCATGGTGGCGTAGGCGGCGCCGTTGGCGGCCTGGACCGCGTCTGTGTCGACGGTGAAGACGGACATGGGATCTCCTCTCGATGGAGTTCCGACCCTACGAGGGGCGGGATCGCGAGGAGACGCCGGTTCCCGGCATCCGTGCACAACCCGCCCGGCGGAGCCGCTGTGCAGAAGAGATCAGCGCCTCAGAGCTCGAGGCGATCGATCGGCTGGGTCTCCTCCAGCAGATGCGCCGGGGTCGCCTGGGCAGGGGCGAGGGGCAGTGAGACGGTGAAGGTCGCGCCGCCGCCTGGCGTCTCATCGACGGCGACGGTGCCGTGCAGCGATTCGACGATCGAGGCGACGATGGCGAGACCCAGTCCCGAGCCGCCCGTCTCCCTCGCGCGCGACGTGTCGGCACGCCAGAAGCGTTCGAAGATCTGCTCGCGGATCTGCGGGGGGATCCCCTCGCCGTGGTCGACGATCGATATGGTGCCCACTCCCTTGCGGCGGTCGGCACCCACGACGATCTCGATCGGGCTGTCCGCGGGTGAGAACCTGCGCGCGTTGCCGAGCAGGTTGGTGACGACCTGGCGCACCTTGTTGTCTTCGCCGAGCACGATCGGGGGAGTGCGCACAGGGGCATCCGTCGCCTCGGTGAAGTCGATCGCGGGCACCGGCGGAGTCGAGCGGGGACGGCGCCGCAGCCGGGCGAGAGCACTGGCGGGTCGCGAGGGGATTGGCCGCGTCGGCAGCGGCGGCGGCGCCGTGTGGGGGCGGCCGTGCAGGCGCACCTCTCCCGAGTCGTCCGCCGTGGTGTCGACGACCGAGATCGTGCGTCCCGGTGCCGCGACGCGCAGGTCGAGCGCGGCGTCGCGCGCGATGGGCCGGAGGTCGAGCGGCTCGATCTGCAGCTCGCGGGAGCGCTCCTCGTCGAGACGTGCCAGAGCGAGAAGGTCTTCGACGAGCACCCCCATGCGGATCGCCTCCTTCTCGATGCGCTCCATGGCCCTGGCGGTGTCCTCTTCGCCCGTGATCGCGCCCATGCGGTACAGCTCGGCGTAACCGCGCACGCTCACCAGCGGGGTGCGCAGCTCGTGGCTGGCGTCGCCGATGAAGCGCCGCATGTTCTGCACTGTGCGGTCGCGCTGTGCGAGCGAGCGGTCGACACGATCGAGCATCGTGTTGATCGCCGAGTTCAGCCTGCCCACCTCGGTGGTCGGCTCGAGGTCGGTCAGTCGCTGGCTGAAGTCGCCGGCCGCGATGGCCATCGCGGTCGACTCCACGTGCCCGAGCCTTCGGAAGGTCAGCGTCACCAGGCCGCGCGTGAGCAGCGCAGCCAGCAGGATCGTGACCAGGGCCACCGTCGTGTACACGGCGACGTAGGTGGCGACGATCCGATCGGCCTCATCGAGGGGCAGGGCGACGATCTGAACGTAGGTGAGCCCCTGGGGGTCCTGCGCCGACTGCGCGGAGGCGACAGAGCTGTACGTCTCGCCGTCCTCGCCGCGCAGCGTGATCACCTGATCGCCCTGACTGATGGTGTCCTGCAGGGTGAAGGTCTCGGGGAAGTCGGGTCGAGGAGCGGACGCCTGTCCGCCGGCCTCCGCGACGAACTCGCCGTCGGCCGTGTAGAAGGCGACCATGAACTCGGTCGGCCGCGGCGCGATCTCGGCCGGGTCGAACACGAGCCGGCCGCCCTCCGCGGAGACGTCGAAGAACCGCTCGGCCTGCCCGGTCGTCGCCAGCGCAGGCAGCTGTGCGTCGATGTTGTTGATCATCGCCCCCCGCAGGATCGGCACGGTGCCGATGCCTGCGATCATCAGCCCCAGAGCGAGCACGGCGACGGTGACGCCGGTGACCTTCGCGCGCAGGCTGATGCGCCGCCACCACCGGGTGACGGAGTCGGGCTCGCCTGCCATGACCGCCTCGGACCGGGGTCCGCTACGCGGACTTGCCGACCTTCAGCATGTAGCCGAAGCCGCGCTTGGTCTGGATCACGGACTCGTCGGTGTGCGGGTCGATCTTGCGGCGCAGGTACGAGATGTAGCTCTCGACGATGCCGGCGTCGCCGTTGAAGTCGTACTCCCACACGTGGTCGAGGATCTGAGCCTTCGAGAGCACGCGGTTGGGGTTGAGCATGAGGTACTTGAGCAGCTTGAACTCGGTCGGGCTGAGCTCGATCGGGACCTTGCCCACGAACACGTCGTGGGTGTCCTGATCCATCGACAGCTCGCCGGCGCGGATCAGCGACTCCTCGTCGGTCTGCATCGTGCGGCGCAGGATCGCCTGAGCACGTGCGACGATCTCGTCGAGTGCGAACGGCTTGGTGACGTAGTCGTCGCCGCCGGCGTTCAGGCCCTCGATCTTGTCCTGCGTGTCGTCCTTGGCGGTGAGGAAGAGGATGGGGGCCGTGAAGCCGGCGCCGCGCAGGCGCTTGGTCACGCTGAACCCGTTCATGTCGGGGAGCATGACGTCGAGGATGATGAGGTCTGGCTCCTCTTCGAGGACGGCCGAGATGGTGGCGGCGCCGTTCGCGACGGTCCTCACCTTGAACCCGGCGAAGCTGAGACCCCGGGAGAGCAGGTCGCGGATGTTCGGCTCGTCGTCGACGACCAGGATGCGCGCATCAGTCATGCCCCCATTATGGTGACTCCGCCCTTGCATCGGCTGATTGCCTTCGGTGGTGCGGCGCTCAGGCGCCGAGCGCAGCGGTCACCGCACGTCGAATCGCGTCGTCCGTCGGGGCGTCAGGGTCGACCGTGACGCGGTGCAGTAGGAGGCCGTCGCAGGCAGCCATGAGCATGCGCGTGCCCGCAGCGGCATCCGGTCCTCCGATCCGGACGAGCGCATCGCGCGTCCACTCCTCGAAGATGCGCCGCTGCTGCCGAAGGGGTGCGGCGGCGTCGTGGTCGAGAGCCTCGAGGAACAGCGCGTACCGTGCGCGGGTGCGCGTCGCGCCCGGCCCCGATTCCAGCTCGAGCGCGCGCTGCAGCATCGCGATGAGGTCCTCGGCGGTGTCGACCACCACCGGGAAGCCGCCCTCGGCGCGCTCCGCCTCTGCTATCCACTGGATCACTCCTGCAAGCAGTGCAGCGCGGGTGCGGAAGTGATTGGATGTCGAGCCGGCGGGGAGGGACGCCGCCGCGTCGATCCTGCCGTGGGTGAGGGCGCGGATGCCCTCCGTGCCGATCAGGGTCACGGCGGCCTCGAGGGCGCGAATCCGAGTGTTGCTCACAGATCGAGCCTATTTGTCACTACTTTCATAGTGACAAACTACTATGAAAGTAGTAGAGTGTGCGCAGGGGCCGATGTCGACCCTTCGAGCGACGGGGAGGCTCATCATGGACGCACCGGCACCGTCGACGGGCTCCCGCCACCGCGAGTGGTCGCCTTCGCTTCCCCACGCATCCGGCTTCGACCACATCGTCGTCAGAACCCTCGGCCTGAGCAGCCATGTCGCCGTCATCGGCGAGGGGGAGCCCGTGGTCATGCTGCACGGCTTCCCGCAGAGCTGGTGGGAGTGGCGGCATGTCGCGCCGAGGCTCGCCGCCCGAGGTCACCGCGTGATCTGCCCCGACCTGCGTGGCTCGGGCTGGACGGAGGCCGACGACCCGTCCATCCGCCGCACGACGATGGTCGCGGATCTCATCGCGGTTCTCGATGCGCTGGGCGTCGTGAAAGCACACGTCGTCAGCCATGACCTCGGTGCGGTCGTCGCCGGTCAGCTGGCATACGGGCATCCGGAACGCGTCCGCACAGCCGTGCAGTTCGCCGTGCCGCCGGGGTTCATGACCTTCAGCCCCAAGCTGCTTCCTGCGTTCACGCACATGCCGCCGCTGCTGAGGCATCGTGCGGGCGACTCGCTCGCCTGGCTGTTCGGCCCCGATTACGCGGCGAAGCCCATGACCGCCGATGTCGTGGACGGCTATCTGCGGGTGCAGAAGCGATCGGGATTCGATGCCGCCGTCCGGGAGCTGTACCGCGGCATGATCATTCCCGAGGTGATGCGCCTGGCGACGGGCCACTACAAGAGGCGCCGGCTGCACCCGCCGACGCTCGCGGTCTTCGGGCGCCAGGATGCTCCCTTCGCCGAGCCGACGGTGCGTCGCATCTGCCGAGGACATGAGCGGTACGCCGACCGCTTCGAGCTCGCCTTCGTCGACGGCGCCGCGCATTTCGTCGTCGACGATGCTCCGGAAGCCGTCGCCGAGCTGTGCCTCGACTGGTTCACGCGTGGTGAGAGAGCCCCTGAGGGCGAGTAGCCTCGCTGCCATGGGTGACGACGAGGAGCACGGTGACAGTGCCTGCTGGCTCTCCCAGGTGTGCCCGAGTGCGGGGCGCTGCTCGACGACCTCGCCGCACCGTGCTGGCGGTGCGGACTGAAGCCGGGCGAAGAGCGGTGAGCGGACTCAGGCGGCCAGGTCGACCGCATCCATGACCGTGTAGCTGTACCCCTGCTCGGCGAGGAACCGCTGCCGGTTCTGCGCGTAGTCCTGGTCGACGGTGTCGCGGGCGATGAGGGTGTAGAAGCTGGCCGTGTGATTCGACTGCTTGGGTCGCAGAAGGCGACCCAGACGCTGCGCCTCCTCCTGGCGCGAGCCGAAGGAGCCGGACACCTGGATGGCGACCGAGGCCTCGGGGAGGTCGATCGAGAAGTTGGCGACCTTCGACACGACGAGCAGCGAGATCTCGCCCTCACGGAACTGTCGGTACAGCTCCTCGCGCTCGTCTATGGGGGTCGCGCCCGTGATCTGCGGCGCGTTCAGCGCCTGTGACAGGCTCTCCAGCTGGTCGAGGTACTGACCGATGACGAGGATGCGCTCGCCGGGGTGCTTCGCGATCAGCTCACGCACCGCTGTGATCTTCGCAGGTGCGGATGCCGCGAGCCGGTAGCGCTCGTCGTCTGTGGCCGCGGCGTATTCGAGGCGGTCGCTCGGCGGCAGGTCCACCCGCACCTCATAGCAGGCGGCCGGAGAGATGAAGCCCTGCGCCTCGATCTGCTTCCAGGGCGCATCGAAGCGCTTCGGGCCGATCAGGCTGAACACGTCACCCTCTCGGCCGTCTTCGCGCACGAGAGTCGCGGTGAGGCCGATGCGGCGGCGGGCCTGCAGATCGGCGGTCAGCTTGAACACCGGAGCAGGCAGCAGATGCACCTCGTCGTAGACGATGAGGCCCCAGTCCATCTCGTCGAGCAGCGAGAGGTGGGCGTACTGGCCCTTCCGCTTCGCGGTGAGGATCTGGTACGTCGCGATCGTGACCGGCTTGACCTCCTTGGCCTGACCGGAGTACTCGCCGATCTCCTCGGGGGTCAGCGAGGTGCGCTTGAGCAGCTCGTCGCGCCACTGGCGCGCCGAGACCGTGTTGGTCACCAGGATGAGGGTGGTCGTGCCGGTGGCGGCCATCGCGCCGGCGCCGACGATCGTCTTGCCCGCGCCGCACGGCAGCACCACGACGCCGGAGCCATCCTTCGCGAACGCCTCGACCGCCTGCCGCTGGTACGGCCGCATGCTCCAGCCGTCCTCGTCGAGATCAATCTCGTGCGGCGTGCCCGGCGTGTAGCCGGCCAGATCCTCGGCCGGCCAGCCGATCTTCAGCAGCTCCTGCTTGATCTGCCCGCGCGCCCACGCGTCGACGACGTAGCTGTCGGGCGAGGGGTGCCCGATGAGCAGCGGCTGGATGCGCTTGTTGTTCGCCACCTGGGCGAGCACGGCGGGGTCCGTCGAGCGCAGCACCAGCGCGCCCTCGTCGTCGCGTTCGATCACGAGCCGTCCGTAGCGGTTCACCGTCTCGCGCAGATCGACCGCCACAGACGGCGGGACGGGGAAGCGCGACCAGCGGTCGAGGGTCTCGAGCATGTCTTCTGCGGTGTGGCCGGCGGCTCGTGCGTTCCACAGCCCGAGACGCGTGATGCGGTAGGTGTGGATGTGCTCGGGGGCCCGCTCCAGCTCGGCGAAGATCGCCAGCTCGTGCCGGGCGGACTCGGCGTCGGCGTGCGCGACCTCGAGCAGCACGGTGCGGTCGCTCTGGACGATCAGGGGGCCATCAGACATAGCAGACCAGTCTACCGGCCGCTCGGCGCATCAGCTCTGCAGCACCCGCACCGACACGATGCTGCGTACCGGGAGCGTCCGTTCCACGTCGGCTGCGCGGTCGCGCCCGCGCAGTCGTCCGCCCCCGAGACCCGCAGCCTCGAGAGTGAGCTCGCGTCGCGAGCCGTCCGGCATGGCGACCTCGACGAGCACCACGGCCTTCGCCCGCACCGCGGCTTCCAGCTCGCGGTCCAGCCAGGCGGCGTCGGCGTCGGGACCCTGGTGCGAGCGCAGCCTCGCGATCAGAGCGGCGTGTCCGCCGTCGGTCGCGGCGGCGGGACCGGCGATCCGCGCTCGACCAGCGGCCACGCTGCGGCCGTCGCGGTCGACGAGGGTTGCCGGGTATCTGGCATCCGCGAGCGCCCACGCCACCGCCTCGGCTCCGACGCGCGAGATCAGCCGGTCCCCCTCGCGGATGAGTCCGAGGGGGCGCAGGTTGCGGTCGATCTCCATCGCCTCCAGCAGGTGGGCGTCGGTGCTCGTCACGACGGTGCCGCCGTCGGCATCCGGCCGCACGCGCACGAGACCGTGCCTCGACGCCGTCTGGGCGACCAGGTACTCGAGAGGCTGCGGAACCCCGGTCAGCGAGATCTCCCGCAGGAAAGCCAGGATGCCCTCGGCGCTGTCGCCCTCGACGAGCGCGCGCGACACCGATTCGGCGGTGAAGCGGTACGACGAGGCCTGGGCGGGGTCATGCTCGGTCATCGTCCGCAGCCTGTTGTCGAGCGACGGTCGCAGCGGGCCCGGGGCGATGGCGGTGAGGTCGTTCTGCAGGAAGAGCCGGTCGACCTCCGAAGGCAGAAGCGCCTGCAGCGCCGAGCTGTCGAACGGCTCGTCGGTGTGCAGCGGGCCGCCCCACTCGGGAACCGCCCATGCGCTCTCCGATCCGTCGTCGGCCAGAAGTCCGAGCCGCAGGGCGAGGCCGCGCAGGTGCGCGGCTCGCGCCGGCCAGCTCGCGTCCCAGGGGTGAGCGCGAGGCCAGTCGATCGCCGCCGAACCCCGGATGCCGGAAGGCAGGGCATCGCGGAAGCGGCCGGCCACGAGCGTCCATCGTCCGGTGAAGGAGGCGTCCAGCCATGACTCGGCGTCCGCGGTCGGCCTCAGCTCCCGGTCGACGCGCCTGGTGAGACCTGCCATTTCGGCCAGATCGCGCAATGCGTCGAGGTCGCCGTCGTCGAGCAGTCGCCGCTTCTCCGTCGCGCTCAGCGCGCCGGTCGCGACCAGCCCGAGGGGTGCGGTGCGCGCGGCGAGCAGAAGCTCGGCCACGCCGGCGATCGTCGCGAAGGCCCGTTCGGCGGCGCGGGCGGAATCGGCGGCGGATGCCCGAGTGGGACGCGACTCCTCGGCATCCGGGATCTCGGCGAGCGTCTCGACGACCGCGCGCACCGGGGGGAGGACCCGGTCGTCCTCGTCGAGCAGGCCCAGACCCGCATCGCCGAGATCGACCGCATCGTCCGGCCCTGCCGAGCGGAGGGCACGCGCCTCGGCGAGTGTGAGACGGGCAAGGGCGCGTTCGATGGAGGCCGGCTCGAGAAGCGCCTCTGCGGCGTCGAAGAAGTCGACCCACCCGGCATCCGGTCGCACCGCCCGCTCGCGCAGCACCCGCTCCAGCTGCGCGTCGCTCGCCGAGGCGAGCCGGGCAGCCAGCGGACGGGCGTGCGTGCTCATCGTCAGGACCCGGAGCCCGCGCGTCCCTTGCGCGCCCAGCTGAGCACCAGCAGGGAGATGATCATCAGGAACGCGATCGGCAGGCCGAACAGCGGCAGTCCCGCGACGAACGGCCAGACGCCATGCCCGAACGCGGACTGGTCCATGCCGACGGCGGTGCCGATGATGATCGAGAAGAAGCAGATCACGGACGCCGCGGCGAGACCCAGCGCGGTGAAGGCCAGGAATCGCTCGAGTCGCCCGGTCTTCGGCGCGCTGCGGTCGTCATGCATGCTCATCGCTCTCAGCGTATCCCCTGTCGGTGCGGGCGGACGGGTAGGCTGAAGGGGTCGCGCCGCCGCGCGACGTCTCCATTTCGTGTTTCAGTGAGGTTCTCCCATGCCCACCGGCAAGGTCAGGTTCTACGACGACGAGAAGGGGTTCGGCTTCATCGCATCGGATGACGGCCAGGACGTCTTCCTGCACGCCTCTGCCCTTCCTGCAGGCGTCTCCGTGAAGAAGAACGCCCGCGTCGAGTTCGGTCTCGCCGACGGCCGTCGGGGCCCGCAGGCGCTGTCGGTGCGCGTGCTCGACGCGCCGCCCAGTCTGGCGAAGGCCGCGCGCAAGCCCGCCGACGACATGGCCGTGATCGTCGAGGATCTGGTGAGGATGCTCGATGAGATGGGCGGCGACCTCCGGCGCGGCCGCTATCCTTCGGCGACCAGGAGCCGCACCGTCGCCGCCGTCCTCCGCAAGGTCGCTGATGACCTCGACGCCTGACGACCTCGCCGCATCCACTCGTGATCTCGCGCTCGCCGCGCTGCACGAGATCACTCCGGCCTCGACCGTGGGACCGGCGGCCGGTCACACGGTCGAGGAGAGCGGCGCCGTGTCGCTGCGCTTCGAGAACCGCCTGCCCGGCTACCCGGGCTGGTTCTGGACCGTGACCGTCGCGCAGGTCGAGGACTCGGAGCCGACGGTTCTCGAGGTCGAGCTGATGCCGGGCGACGGCGCGCTGCTCGCTCCCGACTGGGTGCCGTGGGCCGAGCGCCTCGCCGAGTACCGTGCGCACCAGGCCGAGCTCGCGGCGCAGGCCGAGACGGACGCCGCTGAAGACGACTCGGACCAGGACGATTCCGGCGAGGATGACGACGACGAGTCTGATGACGAAGACGAGTCCGATGACGACGACGAGTCCGATGACGACGACGAGTCCGATGACGACGAGTCCGACGAGGACGACGAGCAGGATGACGACGATCTGTCGCCGCGACTGCACGCCGGCGACCTCGACGGCGTCGACATCGACGAGCTCGACGAGTCCGGGGATGACGACGAGGAAGATGAGTCCAACGACGACGAGTCCGACGACGACGAGTCCGACGACGACGAATCCGACGACGACGATTCCGACGAGGACGACGACGAGTAACATCCGGCATCCGGCATCCGGCATCCGGCATCCGGCATCCGGCATCCGGCATCCGGCATCCGCCGCCCGTCCGCGCTGACGATCGAGGCCCCTCCTGAATCAAGGAGGGGCCTCGATGCTGCGGTCAGGTCGTGGCGTCAGCCCTGCTGCGAGAGCACGTACTCGATCGATCGGATCAGCTGACGGACGTCGTCGGGCTCGATCGACACGAACGTCGCGATGCGCAGCTGGTTGCGGCCGAGCTTGCGATAGGGCTCGGTGTCGACGATCCCGTTCGCGCGGAGGGTCTTCGCGACGGCGGCCGCGTCGACGCTGTCGTCGAAGTCGAGGGTCGCGACCACGGGGGAGCGGTGCGCCGGGTCGCTGACGAACGGGGTCGCGACGGTCGACGCGGCGGCCCAGTCGTAGAGCAGGCCGGACGACTCCGCCGTGCGCGCGGCCGCCCAGCTGAGACCGCCGCCGGCGAGGATCCACTCCAGCTGGCTGTCGAGCAGGTGCAGGGTGGCCAGCGCGGGGGTGTTCAGGGTCTGGTTGAGCCGCGAGTTGTCGACCGCGTTCTTCAGGCTGAGGAACTCGGGGATGTACCGCCCGGATGCGGCGATCCGCTCGATGCGGTCGATCGCGGCCGGAGAGACGGCCGCGAACCACAGACCGCCGTCGGAGCCGAGGTTCTTCTGCGGCGCGAAGTAGTAGACGTCGGCCTGTGCGACGTCGAAGTCGATGCCGCCTGCGGCGCTGGTCGCATCGATCACCGTGAGCGCGCCGTCGGCGGCGACGCGCTGCACCGCGGCCGCGACGCCGGTCGAGGTCTCGTTGTGCGGCCAGGCGAACACGTCGACGCCGTCGACGACCTCCGGGGTGGTCAGCGTTCCGGCCTCGGCGGTGCGCACGTCGGGGGCATCGAGCCACGGAGCCGCCGCAGCCTTGGCGAACTTGCCGCCGAACTCTCCGAACACGAGGTTCTGGCTGCGCTGCTCGATGAGGCCGAACGCGGCTGCATCCCAGAACGCGGTCGATCCGCCGTTGCCGAGGATGATCTCGTAGCCGTCCGGCAGCCGGAACAGCGCGGCGAGGCGCTCGCGAACGCTCCCGACGAGATTCTTCACGGGCGCCTGGCGGTGTGACGTGCCCAGCAGGCCGACTCCCGCCGCGGCGAGTGCCTGCACCTGGGCGGGGCGCACTTTCGAGGGGCCGCAGCCGAAGCGTCCGTCGGCGGGCAGCAGTTCGCGGGGGATCTCGATCGACATGGCTCGATTGTAAAGGCGGGGGCACCCCTGCCCTTCCCTGTGACGGGCCCGATGTCGGGGTGAGAAGGTAGGCTTGCCTAAGAACTCCGGAGGGGCTGAATGACCGATCTGATCGACACCACTGAGATGTACCTGCGCACCATCCTCGAGCTCGAGGAGGAGAACATCGTCCCGCTCCGTGCGCGCATCTCCGAGCGGCTGGGCCATTCCGGTCCCACCGTGTCGCAGACCGTCGGCCGCATGGAGCGCGACGGCCTCGTCGTCGTCTCCGAGGATCGCCGTCTCGAGCTCACCGACGACGGCCGCCGCAAGGCGGTCGACGTGATGCGCAAGCACCGCCTCGCCGAGCGGCTGCTCTCCGACGTGATCGGCCTCGACTGGGCGTATGTCCACGAAGAGGCGTGCCGCTGGGAGCACGTGATGAGCGAGCAGGTCGAGCGCCGCCTCGTGGAGCTTCTCGGTCATCCGACCGAGTCGCCTTACGGCAACCCCATCCCCGGCCTCGATCAGCTCGGCGACATCGAGACCCCGGCATTCGAGACCGGTGTCGTCGGTCTCGTCAAGAAGCTGGATGCCGCCGACGGTCCCATCACGGGCACCGTGCGCCGTCTCGCGGAGCCGGCGCAGGTCAGCCCTGAGCTGCTCGAGCAGCTGCGCGAGGCGGGCGTCGTCCCCGGCGCGAGCGGTGACTACCGCTACAGCGAGGGCTATGTGCTGATCCAGATGGATGGCAGCGACGAAGGGCTGGAGCTGCCGGTCGAACTGGCGTCGCACATCTTCCTGGTCGGAGAGAACGCCTGATCAGATCGCATTTCGATGCCCGTCGAGATGATTGCCAGGTTCGGAGGGTGACAGAATCGTTATCTTCCGGTAACCTCGGTGAGGTCGTCGGAGAAGAAGCCCGCCGATGACGGAATCGCGAAGATCGCCTCCCTGGCTCGTCGTCTTCGCGAATAGTTCGCACAACGTGCCGTGTGACATACGTGCCCGAGAAACGACATTGCTGACGAGCCTGCGCTGCCCGAAGCGCGGAGGCGCAGGAGGAATCCCTTTTGGCCGAAGAAATCGCCCCGACCGAGTCCGCTGGCAACCCGAAGCCCACTCGAGGTCGAGCACCTCGCGCAGCCCGCTCAAGCGTCAAGCCCATGCGCACCGTCGCGATCCTCGGCGCAGTCTGCGCCCTCGTCGCGGGTGTCGCGCTTCCGGCACTGGCCTCCTCGAAGCCTGCTCCGGCCGAGGCCACCACTCTGCAGCAGATGGCGTTCGACGACGCGCAGTCGCTCGTCGTGGCATCGGAGGCCACCAGTGCTCCGCTCGAGCGCGGCACCTATTCGGCCACGACCCCCGATGAGATCGCGAAGAAGAAGGCCGAGGAGGCCGCCAAGGAGCGCGCCGCAGCAGCCGCTGCCGCGGCCCGCGTCGCCTCCAGCACTCAGGGGGGTGGCCGACTCAGCGACGCCGACCTCCGCCTCGTCGCCGCAGGGTCCGGTGCCGTCCGCTACCCGCTGCCCCAGGGCTCCTACTACGTCAGCCGCACGCTCAGCGGCAGCCACAACGGTGCCGACATGGTCGCGCCCGCAGGCACTCCGATCTTCGCCGCCACGGGCGGCGTGGTGCGCGTCTCGTCCGAGAGCTACTTCGGATACGGCGTGGCCGTCGTCATCGACTCGGTCGTGGGCGGCAAGCGCGTGTCGACGCTCTACGCGCACATGACCAACGGCACCCGCGCCGTGCAGGCCGGCCAGACGGTCGAGCCCGGCCAGTTCATCGGCAAGGTGGGCAACACGGGTCGCTCCTACGGGGCGCACCTGCACTTCGAGGTCAAGGTCAACGGATCACTGGTCGAGCCGATCGGCTGGCTGCGCGCCAACGCCGGCTGACCGACACGTCTTCGGGCCGTTCAGGCGCGATACGTCCGCTGTTCATGCGGATGGGTTACCCTGAACGCGTCGTCGAACGGACGGGAGGAAGCCGATGGAGCCGATACCGGGCATCCGCACCATGGATGCGCTCGGTCGTCTGGTCCTTCGGCAATGCCCGCAGATCCATCTCGGTCTGACCGAGCGCGAAAGGCGCTGTCTGTAGACAGCGCCTTTCTTCGTATCCGCGTCCTCTCCCGCTCCGACGGCGACGTGTGAGTCGAGAGTGCCGGGAAGCCATCCCGGCGGATCGAGAGGATAACGACGATGCGCACACTGGTCCTGAACGCCGGATACGAGCCCCTGACGGTGATCTCGTTCAAGAGAGCCATGGTTCTCGTGATGAATGAGAAGGCCAGCGTGATCGAGCGCGTGGAGGATGATCCAGTCATCGCCGGACGCAGACGCTACGACCGGCCGGTCGTGATCCTGCTCACCCGCTACGTGCGCGTGCCGACCGCGCGTCGTCAGCCGGTGACTCGGCGCGGAGTGCTGCGCCGCGATGACCATCGCTGCGGCTACTGCGGCAAGGCGGCCTCCACCATCGACCACATCATGCCGCGCTCTCGCGGGGGAGCGGACAGCTGGGAGAATCTGGTCGCCTGCTGTCTGCGCTGCAACAACGCGAAGAGCGACCGCACGCCGCAGGAGATGGGATGGGAGCTGCGTCGGGTGCCGCGTGCGCCGCACGGCGGCACATGGGTTGTGCGCGGTGCAGAGCGCGGAGATCCGGTGTGGGAGCGCTATTTGGCTCTGGCGGCCTAGCCGCGCAGCGCATTTCGCGCTCGTGCGCTCGAGCCGCAATAGGGGGGAGCGTGCCCTCGAGCCGCAGTGGGGGAGCGTGCCCTCGCATCCCCATCGGGCCCTCCGCGCGCCGCAGTCGGGCGAGTGCGTTCGGGTGGAGGAGAGGGGCGGCGCGCGGAGCCTCCTGCCCGATGGGGCCCGACTGACGAGAGGTGTAGATCGTTGAAGGGGCCACCCTCCGGGCGGCCCCTTCAACGATCGTGCCCTCGACAGGATTCGAACCTGCGACCTGCCCTTTAGGAGAGGGCTGCTCTATCCAGCTGAGCTACGAAGGCGCACCACAAGTCTACCGGGGCGACGTGCCGCGACATGCCGGTGGCCGAGGTCCATCGGAACCTCGGCCACCGGCATCCGGATGTCAGTGCGCGGCGCGATAGGCCTCGACCACGTCGGCGGCGATCCGCCCCCGCTCCGAGACCTTCAGGCCCTGCTTCTTCGCCCATTCGCGGATCTCGACTGTCTCCGAGCTGCGAGCGGCACGGCGGCGGGGCGCCGACGGGCGGGAAGAGGAGGAGCCCGCCGCACGTCGGCCCGCCTCGATGTACGGAGCGAGCGCATCGCGCAGCTCCTCTGCGTGGGAATTCGTCAGATCGATCTCATAGGCGACCCCGTTCAATGCGAAATGGACGGTCTCTCCTTCGCCTGCGTCGAGCAGCGTTCCGTCGATGTCGTCGACCAGTTGATGCACAATTCTTCGAGCCATGCAGATGACATTATTCGACCCGCATTGATCCGTGCAATCCACGGGCCGCATTCCAGCCGGAAATGTCCGCCGAATTGATTTTCGCGGTCGGTCAGGGAAGAAGGCCGGCGCGGCGGGCCCGCGCCACGGCAGCATGGCGCGTGGAGGCGTCGAGTTTCGACATCGCCGCGCCGAGATAGGCCTTGACCGTGCCTTCTTTCAATCCGAGCTGCGCGGCGACCTCCGCATTCGTCGCACCGAGGGCGGCGCACGCGAGGACGTCCGTCTCGCGCGGCGAGAGTCGCACCGTGCTGATCGCTCCCGTCACGGCAGACGGCTCAGGGGCGGCGGCGCCGACGAGGCGTCGTTCGACGGCGGCGATGCGCTCTCGCAGCTTCTCGTCGGCGACCGAGGCGGCGATGCTGCGCAGCTCGGCGAAGCTCTCCCTGAGATCTTCGAGGTGCGAGCCCTCCAGCGCAGGCTCCGCTCTCATCGATCGCATACGGCGCTCGACCTCGTCGCGGATGTGCAGCTCGTTCGCGACGCTCTGGGCCACGCTCATCGCCGGCGCGGTCGTCACGCCGCCGATCGGGGTCTCCTCCCACGCGCCGGCGTAGAGCACGCCGCGAGGACGTCCTTCCACGACTATCGGCAGCGCGAGCAGAGTGCGCAGGCCCTCGCCGAGCACGAACACGTCGTAGTCGTGGGTGATGTGCTGCGACGTGCGGTAGTCGCTGGTCATCCGCGGTCGCAGCTCGATCATCGCGCGGCCCCCGAGCCCGCGCTCGGGACGCACGTTCAAGCCGTCCAGGCTGTGCGTGCGGTTGCCGACGATGCTCGTCACCCGCACGACCCCGTCTTCGATGAGTCCGCCGAATGCCACCGGGAAGCGCGTGCGGTGAGCCAGTTCGCGGACGCCGTCGGCGACGAGGTCCTCGGCCGTGCCGATGCGCTTGTCCGCGTCCACTGGTACCAACTTTCGGGGTGACGACAGCACCCGCCCGTTTCGTAGCGTCGACGATACCACCGCGTGATACCCCGTCACGCTGACGATGGACATGTGGCAAGGAGGCCCCATGGCACAACCGACGACGGGCGATTCCGCTCAGGGAATCGACTACATCGCTGTCGAGGAATCGGAGAGATTTCAGGGACTGAAGCGAATGCAGCGGTCATTCGTCTTCCCGATGGCCGCGCTCTTCCTCATCTGGTATTTCGTTTATGTGCTGCTCGCCGCGTTCGCAACCGACTTCATGAGTCAGCGGGTCTGGGGCGACATCACCATAGGGCTGCTGATGGGACTGGGCCAATTCGTGACGACGTTCGTCATCACGATGGCTTATGTGTCATTCGCCAATCGCAGGCTCGACCCCATTGCGACCGAGATCCGAGAAGAGCTCGAGAAGACGGAGGCCCGGTCATGACGACGATTCCGCTGGCTGCAGAAGCGGTCAAGAACGACCCGGTGCTGAACATCGCGATCTTCGGCGCCTTCGTCGCCGTGACGCTGTTCATCGTCATCCGTGCCAGCCGCAACAACAAGACAGCGGCCGACTACTACGCCGCAGGGCGCTCGTTCAGCGGCACCCAGAACGGCTTCGCCATCGCGGGCGACTACCTCTCTGCCGCCTCGTTCCTCGGGATCTGCGGCGCGATCGCCCTGAACGGCTACGACGGGTTCCTCTACTCGATCGGATTCCTCGTGGCCTGGCTCGTCGCACTGCTGCTCGTCGCCGAGCTGATGCGCAACACCGGCAAGTTCACCATGGCCGACGTGCTCGCCTTCCGCCTGAAGCAGCGTCCTGTGCGCATGGCTGCGGCGCTGACCACCCTCGCGGTGTGCTTCTTCTACCTGCTCGCGCAGATGTCGGGAGCGGGCGGCCTGGTCTCGCTGCTGCTCGGCATCGACGACAGGATCGGCCAGTCGCTCGTGATCGCGATCGTCGGCGTGCTGATGATCGTCTACGTGCTCATCGGCGGCATGAAGGGCACCACCTGGGTGCAGATCGTGAAGGCGGTGCTGCTGATCGCGGGTGCTCTCGCGATGACGATCTGGGTTCTCGCGCAGCACGGGTTCAGCCTGAACACGCTGCTCGAGGCAGCCGTGGCGGAGTCGCCTTCGGGTGACAAGATCCTCGGACCCGGACTGCAGTACGGTGCCAATCCGCTCGACTTCCTCTCGCTCGGCATGGCTCTCGTGCTCGGCACCGCAGGACTGCCGCACGTTCTGATGCGGTTCTACACCGTGCCGACGGCCAAAGAGGCCCGTCGCTCCGTGGTCTGGGCGATCTGGCTCATCGGCGGGTTCTACCTGCTCACGCTCGTGCTCGGCTACGGTGCGGGTGCCCTGGTGGGCCCGGAGCGCATCGCAGCCGCACCCGGAGGGGTGAACTCCGCGGCGCCGCTTCTCGCCCAGGCTCTGGGCGGTCCGCTGCTGATGGGCTTCATCTCGGCGGTGGCGTTCGCGACGATCCTCGCCGTGGTGGCAGGGCTCACGATCACCGCGGCCGCGTCGTTCGCGCACGACATCTACTCCAATGTCATCAAGCGAGGCAAGGACGGGACGGGTGCATCCGACCCGAACGGCGAGGTGAAGGTCGCCCGTCGCACGGTGATCGTGATCGGCGTGCTGGCCATCGTCGGCGGAATCGGCGCGCAGGGGCAGAACATCGCCTTCCTGGTGGCCCTCGCCTTCGCGATCGCGGCGTCGGCGAACCTTCCGACCATCCTCTACTCGCTCTTCTGGAAGCGCTTCAACACGCGCGGAGCCGTGTGGAGCATGTACGGCGGACTGATCGCGGCCATCGGTCTGATCGTGATCTCGCCGGTGTTCTCGGGCAACGAGAAGGCGATGATCCCGGGCATCGACATCGCCATCTTCCCGCTGAACAACCCGGGCATCATCTCGATCCCGCTGGGCTTCCTGCTCGGCTGGATCGGAACGGTCACAGCGAGGTCGGCGGAGTCGAGGGCTCTCGCAGCAGAGATGGAAGTCCGCTCGCTGACCGGCTATGGTGCGGAGAAGGCGGTGGACCACTAGATCTCTCCCCAGAGATACCCGAGTGCCGTGTCCCCAGCACGGCAGGAGCGGAGCCCGGCGGCCTACACGCCGGGCTCCGCTTCGTTCACGAGCGCGCCGCCGAGGCCTCGCGCTCGAGATCGAGCAGATAGCGCTTGCGCTCCGGATACGCGCCATAGTGACCGGGCGCGCCGTCGGAGCGGATGACGCGGTGCACAGGCACGATCACAGACAGCGGCGTCTGCCGGCATGCGCTTCCCACCGCTCGCGCGGCGCCGGGACTACCCGCGAGCACCGCGACCTCACCGTAGCTCATCGTCTCGCCCCACGGGATGGTGCAGACCGTCTGCAGCGCCGACCGGCTGAACCCGTCGACGAGGCGCCAGTCGAATGCGAAGTGCTCGTCGAACCGCACCGGCTCGCCGTCGAAGTACGAATCGAGAGCCTCCGTCAGCTCGTCCGCCGCTCCCGGTGTCGCCTCCGGCACAGCGCCGAGGCGCCGGCTGACGCTCTCGAGCAGCCACGGAACACCGGGGTCGGCCGACTCCGACAGATCGAAGCTCACGATGCCGTCATCCGAGAAGACCGCGAGGGCATCGCCGAACGGCGTCGGCGCGAAGTCGTAGCGATAACTCATGCCCCCATCCTGCTCTGCAGAGCGAGGGCGAGACGCCGATATCACGGCCGACGTGGACAACTCGCGCGTCCCGCCCTCTGTGCAGGGGAGTGCATCGACGGGACCACTGGCAGAATCGCAGCGAAACGGCCCGGAATACCGCTGGTCGCGCGTGTCGCGCCTAGGCTTGCGGTGTGTGGCGACGAGAGGCGAAGAACGCGGAGAGCGCGGACCAGCAGGCCGCAGTGACTCTCGGTGATCTGAGCGACTCCTCGACCGGCGTCGGCATCGCTCACGCTGCGGAGGAGCGACGCACCAGCCTGCGCGCACAGGCCGCCGATCTCGGCGGCGCGTCTCCGCTGACCGGATTCGCCGATGCTCCAGAGTCCGTCATCGACATCTCGAAGGCGCACCCCGGCAGCCTGCCGCAGTTCATCACCGGCCGCTCCACGCTGCTGTCCAACCTGTTCCGCGACGAGGTGGGGCTGCGCACGGCTCGCATGGCCGCGGAGCGGATCACCGCGCGCAACACCGAGCTGCGCACCGTGCGCGGCATCGAGGCCGTGCGGCTCGCGGTCGGCATAGCGCGCTGGCGCATCGGCGGCGCGCACTTCGCCGCGCCGGTGCTGCTGCGCCCACTGGCGATCCGTCGGCACCACACCGACTTCGAGCTGAAGCTGCACGGCCGCTTCGAGGTCAACCCCGAGCTCGTGCGCGTCGCACGCGAGCACTTCGGGCTCGAGCTCGATCCCGCGGGCCTGGCATCCCTCGCGTACGACGGCGGCATCTTCAAGCCGCAGCCGGTGATCGACCAGCTGCGTGCTCTCACCCACTCCATCGACACCTTCGCCGTGCATCCCCGTCTGGTCGTCTCGACGTTCGCCGACGTCGCCGACGCCATGGTGCGCGACATGGTCGATCTCGACCATCCGGTGCTGAACGCGCTCGGCGGTCACGTCGGCGACCGCGAGCAGGTCACCGCGCCTCGAGAGCTCCCCGCCACCGCAGGGCCGGACGATCGGGCTCCGGCATCGGAGAGTCTCCTGCTCGACGCGGACTCCGAGCAGGAGGAGGTGCTCGCCCGCATCGCGGCCGGCCATTCCCTCGTCGTCTCGACGCTCCCCGGAACCGGCGGCACGCAGACGGTGATCAACGCCCTGGGCGCGTTCGTCCGCTCGGGACGACGAGTCCTGGTCGTCTCGGCGCGACGCTCGACTCTCGACGGGGTCAGGCACCGGCTCGCCGGCGTCGGCCTCGACGGGCTCGCCGTCTCGCCGAGCCGCGCTCGCCGCGATCTGATCGCCGCGATCACCCGCAGCGAGAAGGCGACGCAGCCCAAGGCCGCGGAGCTGGATGAGGCGCTGGTGCGCCTGCGCACCGTCCTGCGCGACTACCGCAGAGCCCTCGCCGAGCCGGTGGGCCGCACCGGGGCATCCGTCCTCGACGCCACAAGGGAGCTCACGCGACTCGCGTCGCTGCCCGTGCCGCCGTCGACCGGCGCCCGGCTGTCGATGGAGACCCTCGAGAAGCTCGCAGGCGATCGCCGCGACGCCGCCCGATCGCTCACGCGCGCGGCGCAGCTGGGCGAGTTCCGCTTCGGGCCGGATGATTCGCCCTGGTACGGCGTCAGCTTCGACAGCGCCGAGGCCGCGCAGAAGGCGCATGAGCTGGCCGGGCGCCTGCATGGCTCGGCCGTGCCATCGCTGCTCGAGCGGGGGTACGAGCTCATCGCGCAGACGAGCATGCGCCCGTTCGGCACGATCGACGAGCTGGGCGAGTACGTGCGGCTGCTGCAGGGCATCCGGGATTCGCTCGACCGCTTCAGCCCGACGGTCTTCGAGCGCCCCCTCGGCGAACTGATCCAGGCGCACGGCTCGCGCCGCGATGCGCCGGGTATGTCGTCGGCCAACCGTCGCCGACTCAAGAAGCTCGCTCGCGAGTATGTGCGCCCAGGGGCGCACGTCTCGGAGATGCACGAGGCGCTGCTGCGCATCCAGCAGCAGCGCACCCAGTGGCAGCGCTACGTCGAGGCCGGCGTCGCGCCGCAGGTGCCGCTCGGCCTCTCCGACGTCCATGTCGCCTGGCAGCGGGTCTCGGCGGAACTGTCAGACCTCGATCACGCACTCGGCCGACGCGAGCCGCTCAGCTCGCTGCCGGTCGCACGCCTCGTGCGCACCCTGTCCGGACTCGCCGCGCGCTCAGCCGTGTTCGACAACCTCGTCGAGCGCACCCAGATCCGCGACGCGCTGGCCGGCCTCGGCCTGCGTCCGCTGCTCTCCGACCTCTCGGTGCGGCACGTGCCAGAGGAGCGCGTGTCCGCCGAGCTCGAGTTCGCGTGGTGGCAGTCCCTGCTCGAGCGCGCCCTGCAGGACGATCGGTCGCTGCTGGGCGCGAACACCGCCGTCGTCGACCGTCTCGAGCGCGACTTCAGGCTCGTCGACGAGGCGCACACCGCGATGGCCGGCCCGCTGCTCGCCTGGAACCTCGCCAGTCAGTGGCGGATCGCCATCGTCGACGAGCCCGAGCAGGCGGCGCACCTGCGCAGAGCCCTGAAGAGCGGCGATGCGACGACGGCCGAGATCGTCGCCGCCGCGCCCGACCTCACCCGCGTGCTCGCGCCCGTCTGGATCGCATCGCCGTACGAGGTGCCGCTGATCCCCGACTCGGTCGAGTTCGATGCGGTGCTGCTGGTGGATGCCGCCGCCGTGAACCTCGCCGAGACGGCGCCGGCGATCCGCCGCGCGCGTCAGATCGTCGCCTTCGGCGACCCCGTCACGCAGCGTCCCACGCCGTTCACCGTGGCGACGGTCAGCGACCCCGACTGGGAGCCGGAGGTCGAGTTCGACGACGTCTCGATCTTCGAGCGCCTCGCCGAGCTCTTCCCCGTGATGACCCTCACCCGCAGCTACCGTGCGGGCGGCGAGGATCTCGCCGAGCTCATCAACGACGCCTTCTACGGAGGCGAGATCGTCTCGCTCCCTTGGGCCGGCTCGTACCTCGGCCGGGGCAGTCTCACCGTCGACTACGTCGAGGGGGGAGTGGGCACGCCAGACCCCGAGTCGGGAGCGGTCGAGAGCCCGGATGCCGAAGTGGCCCGGGTCGTGACCCTGGCGGTCGAGCACGCGATCCACCGCCCCAGCGAATCGCTCATGGTGATCACCGCGAGCAGGCGGCACGCCGAGCGGGTGCGCGCGGCCGTGGCATCCGCCTTCGCAGGGCGCTCGGACGTGGCGGACTTCGTGGGCCGTGACACCGCCGAGCCCTTCGCCGTGCTCACGCTGGAGGAATCGGTCGCCGAGAGCCGAGACCGGGTCATCTTCTCGCTCGGCTTCGGACTCACCAAGCACGGCCGCGTGCTCAGCGACTTCGGCGATCTGTCGCAGCAGGACGGCGAGCGGCTGCTCACCGTCGGCATGACGAGGGCCCGCCGCTCGATGGTCATCGTCTCGTGCATCCGCCCGTCGGCATTCGACGAGGGGCGTCTCGAGCACGGGGCATCCACGCTCATGTCGATCCTCGGCGGGCTCGCGGCGCGCGGTCGAGACGCGCGTCTCGAGGACCTCGCCGACCCGCTCACCCTCGCGCTGGCCAGGGAGCTGCGTCGCCTCGGCGCCTCGGTCGACGTCGACTACCGCGGACTGCTGCCGCTCGTCGCGCAGCATGACGGCCGGGCGGTCGTGATCGAATCCGACCCCGAGACCAGTGGGGAGTCGCTGCGTGAGAGCGTTCGACTGCGCCCGCAGGTGCTGCGCAGGCTCGGCTGGCACTACGTGCGCGTGCACGCGTTCGACCTCTACAGCGACCCGGCCACGGTCGCGCGGCG
This sequence comes from Microbacterium esteraromaticum, assembly GCF_014084045.1. Taxonomy (NCBI): domain Bacteria; kingdom Bacillati; phylum Actinomycetota; class Actinomycetes; order Micrococcales; family Microbacteriaceae; genus Microbacterium; species Microbacterium esteraromaticum. The sequence continues at coordinate 266,571 of NZ_CP043732.1, read as the reverse complement.
CATCGGGTCCGTGCTGGGCATCGACGAGGATGCGGTGCGCGCCGAGAACGACACGCAGCCGCTCGATCTCGATGACTGACGAGCGACAGCGGATCGTTCGCGTCGCGGGCGCTCGGCGGGCGAAGCTCACGCCCGTCGAGGGCACGACGTCGGAACCGCACGCGAGGGAGGACCCCTCGGCCCCGCCGCCTGCGGAACGCGGACCGAACGACGAGCGGATGCTGCGCGAGGTGCCGCCGCACTACTGAGCCGTCTGCCCGACACGACAACGCCCCGCCCCCGGAGGGGCAGGGCGTCGGTGACGAGCGAGTCGGGTCAGCGTGCGTCGGCGTCGCGGCGCATCAGATCGCGGATCTCGATGAGCAGCTCCTGCTCGGTCGGCAGGGTCTCCTCCTCGACGGCGGGGTTCTTGGCCGCCTGGCGCTCCTTGTACTTGTTCATCGGGACGACGAAGACGAAGTACACGACCAGCGCGACGGCGAGGAAGCTGATGATCGCCGAGATCAGGTCGCCGAGCGGGAAGGTGACCGCCTCGCCGTAGATGCTCTGCAGCTGAGGGCCGAACTTGCCGGTCGCGTCTGCCTTGAAGAAGAGCGAGACCAGCGGGTTGATGATGCTCGAGACGACCGCGTTGACGATCGCCGTGAACGCGCCGCCGATGACCACGGCGACGGCCAGGTCGATGACGTTGCCCTTGGTGATGAATTCCTTGAATCCCTGGAACATGGACTCCCCCTGGAGGTGCGCGACCTCAGGTCGAGGCCGGGGCCTTCGCGGGCGCCGGGTTGGTTCCCGTCGAAGGTTCCGCCTTAGATGATGCCGAAGGCGCGTCCGAGATGCCAGTATTTCCGCGCGAGTCCGTGCGATAGAAGCCCGAGCCGTTGAAAGTGACCCCGACCGACCCGTACTGCTTGCGCAGCGCGCCGCCGCATTCGGGGCAGAGAGTGAGGGACTCCTCGGTGAAGGACTGCACAGCGTCGAAGCGGTGGTCGCAGGCCGTGCACGCATAGGCGTAGGTGGGCATGGATGCTCCTGTCAGTTCCGCGCGGGCGACAGGGCGATGGTCTGCGTCGGGGTGACGATGCCATCGACCGGCTGGTCGTGCACTTCGCGCGGCAGCGAATCGAGTACCTCGGAATCATAGATCACCGCGTACACGGGCGGGCGGCGCTCCATCGATCCGAGAGTCTTGTCGAAGTACCCGCGTCCCCAGCCGAGGCGGGTGCCGTCCCTGTCGACCGCAGCGGCGGGGACGATCATCAGGTCGACGTCGTTCACGGCGATCGGCCCGAGCACCTCGCCGGTCGGCTCGAGAAGACCGAACAGGCCCTCGGCGACGGCGCCGGAGTCGTCGGCGACGGCCCAGTCCAGTAGGCCGTCGGCGCGGGTGATCGGCAGCAGCACCCGGATGCCCCTGCGCACCGCCGCCTGCACGAAGAGCATCGTGCCCGGCTCGGTGGTGGTGGAGAGGAAGCACGATACCGATCGGGCGTCGTGGGCGGCGACCAGGGCGTCGAGCTGGGCGGCGATTCCCGCGGATGCCTCGTCGCGCTGGGCCTCGGAGAGGATCTGGCGACGTTCGCGCAGGTCGGCGCGCAGCGCGCGCTTCTGCTGTTCTGCTTCGCTCCGCATGCCCCGATCATACGGCGGCGCGTCCTGCAACCCGCCGAGTCGCGAGCGTGACCCGCGGCTAAGCTGAACCGCATGAGCACGATGAAGGCGGTCATCCCCGCCGCAGGCCTCGGAACGCGGTTCCTGCCTGCGACGAAGGCGCTGCCGAAGGAGATGCTGCCCGTCGTCGACAAGCCGGCCATCCAGTACGTGGTGGAGGAGGCGGTCGCCGCCGGCATCCACGACATCCTCGTCATCATCGGCCGCAACAAGAACGCGATCTCCGATCACTTCGACTCGGTGCCAGAGCTCGAGGTGCGCCTGCAGGAGAAGGGCGATCACGGGCGGCTCGAGCGGGTGATCGCGTCGAGCGATCTCGCCGACATCCATTTCGTCCGTCAAGGTGAGCCGAAGGGACTCGGCCATGCGGTTCTTCGGGCCAGGACGCACGTCGGCGACAGCTCCTTCGCCGTGCTCCTGGGTGACGACCTGATCGACGAGCGCGATGCGCTGCTCACGGAGATGATCGCGACGCACGAGCGCACGGGCGCGGCGGTCGTCGCGCTCATGGAGGTCGACCCGGCGCAGATCCACATGTACGGCGCGGCCGATGCCACGTCGACCGACGTCGAGGGCGTCGTGAGGGTGGATGCCCTGGTCGAGAAGCCCGCGCCCGAGGACGCCCCCTCGAACCTCGCGGTGATCGGACGCTACGTGCTGCCGCCTGCCGTCTTCGACATCCTCGAGCGCACTGAGCCGGGGAAGGGCGACGAGATCCAGCTGACGGATGCGCTGCAGGAGCTCGCGGCCGATCCGGACGGTCCAGGCGTGGTCGGGGTGGTGTTCGGCGGACGTCGCTACGACACCGGCGATCGCGCGGATTACATCAAGGCGATCGTTCAGCTCGCCGCCGACCGCGATGACCTCGGCGGGGAGCTGCGTCCGTGGCTCAAGCAGTTCGCCGCCGGTCTCTGAGCCACGGGGGATGCGATGCCGACTGACGTCCTGCCGGTGATGCGCTACGGCCCGGTCGGTCTGCGCCTGGTGAAGCCCCGCGATGCGCGGGTGCTGCAGCGCGAGCTGCTCGACAACCGCGCGTGGCTGCAGCCCTGGGAGGCCACGATCCCTGGCGGCACCGCGGGCTTCGACATGCGCGCCGGGATCAGGCGCCTGCTGCAGCAGCATCGGGATGGCGCCGGCTATCCGTTCGTGATGGAGTACGACGGCGAGGTGGCAGGACAGCTGAACGTATGGGGCATCGCCCGCGGATCACTGGCGTCGGCGACGATCGGGTACTGGGTGAGCGAGCGGTTCGCGGGCCGTGGCATCACGCCGACCGCCGTCGCGATGGCGACCGACGCCGCGTTCGATCAGTTCGGTCTGCACCGGATGGAGATCTGCATCCGCCCCGAGAACCACGCCAGCCTGCGCGTGGTGCAGAAGCTGGGCTTCCGGTACGAAGGGCTGCGCCGCCGCTACATCCACATCGACGGCGACTGGCGCGACCACTACGCGTTCGCGCTCACGCAGGACGAGGTGCCGCGCGGGGTGCTCGCCCGCTGGGTGAGCGGATCGGCCCCGCAGGAGGCGGCCGCCATTCCGCCGCACGACGCGATGCAGAGCTGACCTGGTCGAGCGGGCGACACACGCGGGGGAATGAGCGGGACTGACCGGGCGGTCGCGCTACCGTGGACTGCATGGATGGGCCGGTGCTGAGTGGGGGCGTGATCGTCGTCGTCGCCGTGCTGCTCTGGGTGCTCTACTTCGTGCCCAGCTGGCGAGGACGCCATCAGTACTACGCCGCCGAGCGCAACGCCGTGCGACTCAATCAGGCCCTCCGCGTGCTTGCCGAGACGAGTGAGACCCCCGACGAGGTGCGCCTCGAGCTCACGGCGCGCACCGCGCTGGCGCAGCAGAGGCTGGCCAAGCGGGTGCAGGCCGAGAAGGAGAGCGCGCAGCTCGAGCGTCTGCGCGAAGAGCTCGCCGCGACCCGTCGTGACCCGGTGCTGCGTCAGGCGCGGGCACGCCGTCGAGTGCGACTGACGGCCACTGCTGTGCTCGTGCTCGCTCTCGGCATGCTCGGGTTCGGCGCCTGGCAGGCCATCGTCACAGGCGGATGGATGCTGGCCGCCGCCGGCCTCGTGCTCGCTGCGCTCGGCATCGCCGTTCTGGTGCGCATGGCCGAGGTTTCGCGTCGCCGTGGGCGACGCGCGGTTGGTCCCGTCGCGGAGCCCGTCGCCGAGCGCGTCTCCCCGCCGCTTCACGATCAGGGTCCGGCTGTCTGGACTCCTCGCCCGCTGCCGCAGCAGCTGGTGACGGTCACGGGATCGCGAGCTCAGGCCGCTCAGGCTGAGATCGATGCCCGAGCCGAGCGCGAGCGCGCCGCACGGCGGGCAGAGCTGCGTCGTCGGGCGGAGGAGCTGGCACCGCCGGCGCCGACCGCGCTGCCCGTCGCACCCGCTGCCGCCGAAGCGTCGCCGTATGCCTCGATGGGAGTCGTCGACGACGCGGAGATCGAGGCTCACGTGCGTCAGCTGCTGGCACGGCGAGCAGCCGGCTGAGCACGTGATAACCTGAATCCTGTTCACGGGCCTATGGCGCAGTTGGTAGCGCGCCTCGTTCGCATCGAGGAGGTCAGGGGTTCGAATCCCCTTAGGTCCACAGAAGAAGCCACCGGAATCCCGGTGGCTTCTCTCGTTTCCGATGTCATTCGCGCTGATCGGCAGGGGAGCCGAGTGAGAGGACGTTCAGCGAAGGCTGACGCCCCTTCTCGATGTGCGCATGGGCGATCGACCGGGCCAGTGCCTCGTTGCCCGAAGCGATCGCTTCGACGATCTCGAGGTGCTCGACGCACGCCTGCTCAGGCCCGCGGGCCGATGTCATGTAAAAGAGCCATGTCATGCGCTGGGCGATCTGGGCCATCAAACGCGACATCAGTTGATTGCCGGTGATCGCGACGATCTCGGTGTGGAACCGTGCGCTGGTCTCGGCGAGGTCCAGCATGCGTCCCTCCGTGCTGGCGAGGTGCTCGGCGGCGACGACGTCGCGCAGCGCCTCTACGGCCTCGGGCGACCGGTGCCGCGTGGCCACGGCGGTCGCCTCGATCTCGAGGCCGAGGCGCACGTCGAAGAGCTCATCGACCCGCTGCGGGGTCCACGCGGTGACGACCGCACTGCGCCGGGGCTCCTGGTCGATGAAGCCGTCGCGCTCGAGGGTGTGGAAGGCCTCGCGCAGCGGCACCCGCGAGACGTTGAAGGACTGCGCCAGGCGGATCTCGTTCAGCCGCATGCCGGCGGGGTACTCGCCGGTCATGACCCCGCGTCGGATCCGTTCGTAGATCCAGTCGCGGCGACCACCATGCGGAACGGTTCCGCCGTCGGCGACCTCGAGCGGGATGCCGGGAGCGGCGGAAGGAGATTCGCGGGAGGTCACCCCTTCATTATCCATGGGCACGGATGCATCGTGTTTGTCTAACAAAATGGCCTTGTAGATCAAGATTCGAGCCCAGTCTGCAGAGATCTTGTATTACAAAAATGCTGAATCGCCTTGACAGCGCCCCCTGACTGGCCGACAATCGAGGAAGACAGCAGAACGAAACAAAGATTTCGAATTGTGGAAATCTGCGTGACCGATGTGACGGCGCCCGGACACGGTGATCGCCGCACCACCCCACCGGCGCTGACCCCGCGCCGGCGCATTCCCCGCACAGCCGCGTCGTCATGCCCCCGGGCAACCCCACGGCACCCCTCAGGAACAGGAAAGCAACGATGGACGAAGAAGTCCGCACCGAAGACCGCTGGAACGGCGAGTCGCTCACCGGCCTGGTCGAGACCGACCCCGCGGGTCGCCTCTACAACGAGGACCTCGCCCCGGTGCCCCGCAGTCGCCGTACATGGAACGTCTACCACCTGATGTCGTTGTGGATGAACGTCGCCCACAACGCGGCGAGCTACACGTGGGCCGCCGGCATCTTCCTCACCCTCGGCATCAGCGCCTTCGACATGACCGTCGCGATCTTCATCGGCTGCGTGCTGCTCAGCATCGGCTGCGTGCTGTCGGGACTGATCGGTCAGAAGACCGGAAGCCCGTTCCCGGTGATCAGTCGCATCACCTGGGGCATCTGGGGCGCGAACGTCGCCGCCGTCATCCGCGGGATCGTCGCGATCGCCTGGTACGGCGTGCAGACCTACCTCGCCTCGATCGCGCTCAACGCGATCGTGACGCGACTGTGGCCCGCCTTCGGCGATCTCAGCGCGCCTGGTGCCCCGGTCATCCTCAACCTCGCCGTCGGCGGCTGGATCTGCTTCCTGCTGCTCTCCCTCATCCAGCTCTACGTCGTGCAGAAGGGCATGGAGGCCGTACGCCACGTGCAGGGGTGGGCGGGCCCGATCATCTGGGTGATGATGCTCGGCGCCATGGTGTACTTCCTCAACGAGGCCGGCTGGTCGTTCGACTGGTTCACCGGCGTGGGCGGCGCGTCGTTCGACCTGGCCGCGAAGATCGGGCTCATCGCCCTCGTGGCCGCGCAGGTCGTCTCGCAGCTCGCCCCCGTGATGCTCAACTACGCCGACTTCGCGCGCTTCTCGAAGGACGAGCGCAGCGTCAAGATCGGCACACTGATCGGCGCGCCGCTGAACTGGACCCTGTTCGCCGTCACCTCGGTGCTCACCACCGGCGCCGCGGCGCAGGTGCTGACGGGCATCGACCAGGAGGCGATCAAGGATCCAGGCATCCTGATGACGCACGTCAGCAATGACCTGCTGTTCTACATCTTCGCCGGCGGCTTCACGCTCGCCACGATCGGCGTCAACATCATCTCGAACTTCGTGTCGGCGGCATTCGACATCTCGAACATCGCGCCGCGACGAATCAGCTTCCGGCGGGCCGGCTTCTTCACGGCGCTCATCGCGGTCGTCGTCACCCCGTGGAACTACTTCAACAACCCGATCGTCGTCGGATACTTCCTCGGCAGCCTCGGCGCCATGATCGGGCCGCTGTTCGGCATCATGATCGCGGACTTCTATCTCGTGCGCCGGCAGTCCTTCGCGCTGCGGCACATGTTCATGCCGACGCCCGAATCGATCTACTACTACAACCGCGGCGTGAGCCTGAAGACGCTGTGGGCGTTCATTCCCGCCAGCGCGATCGCGCTCACCATCGCCGTCGTCCCCGCCTTCGGAGCACTGACGAACTACGGATGGTTCATCGGCGCAGGACTCGGGCTGGTGCTGCACCTGGTGATCTCCCGCGGACGCGTGATCATCGTTCCCGCACCGGATGCCCAGGGCGAGGCCGATCCTGCGCTGGCGCGCGACTGACCCGGAGGAGACCGGCACATGAAGGCACTGGTCACGGGCCGCCGAGGGTTCATCGGCACCGCGCTGCAGCATCGGCTCGAGGAGCTCGGCTGGGAGGTCGTCGGCCTGGAGCACGACGACGCCCGAGTCGACATCCGGGATGCCGAGCTGGTGAGGAGCGTGATCGCGCACGCGGCTCCGGACGTCGTGTTCCATCTCGCCGGGGTCTCCGGACCGATGCTGCTGACCGACGACCCCGGAGCGGTCGTCGACATCAACTGCGTCGGCACGCTCAACGTCATCCGCGCGGCTGCCGACAGCGGCGTCGCACGGCTGATCTACGGCGCCTCGGTGGCGGCATACGCCACCGAGGGCGTCGGGGAGCCGCTCGCCGACTCGGTCTACGGACTCACCAAGAAGTTCGGCGAGATGCTCGCCGACTTCTACCGGGCAACCACTCCGATGCAGATCAGCTCGGTCCGCATCGGCTCGACGTACGGCGAGGGACGCGAGACGTTCAACCCGCTGCACGAGATGGTGCGTCAGGCGGTGCACGGCGAGCCGATCCGCTGCAACGAGAATCAGCGCGAGCCGATCGTGTGGGTGCGGGACTGCGCGCAGCTGCTCGCCGCGCTGGCCACCGTCGAGCACCTCCAGCCCACGTACGACGCGGTGACCGAGCTGCCCACGCATCGCCAGATCGCCGAGACGATCGCCGCGCAGCTGGGCGGGGAGACAGAGACCTTCGGCGGCGAGGAGGTCTGGTATCCCCGCGGATTCCGCCTGCTCGGCGATGCGGCGGGCAGCCTCATCGGGCAGCCGATGCGGCTGCCCGAGGCGATCATCCGCATCGCCGGCCTCGTGCCGGAGCCGAGCGCGGCGACGAAGTGAACGATCAGGAAGCGAACAGCATGAACAGCACGAAACACGACGGTCGAATCGCAGGCAGGCGCGTTGTCGTCATCGGCGGTGCCGGTGCCATCGGCGAGGCGATCGTCGAGCTCCTCTCCGCCGAGGGAGGGGCGGTGGTCGTCGCCGACCACGACCTCGCCGCCGCACAGGCGCTCGCGGACCGGCTTCGGCGGGAGTCGAGGACGGCCTTCGCCGTCGCGATCGACATCTCCGACGAGCGCTCGGTCGTCGACGCGTTCCGCGAAGCCGCCGATCGGCTCGGCGGGATCGATGTGCTGGTGAACTCCGCCGGCATGATCACCGAGTCGCCCATCGACGAGATGTCGCTGGCGGAGTGGACCAGGGTGGTCGAGATCAACCTCGGCGGCGTCTTCCTGGGATGCCGTGAGGTGCTGCCGTACCTGCGCTCGGCCGGGGGAGGCCGCATCATCAACATCGCGAGCCAGGTCGGGCAGCGCGGACGCGAGCGCCTCACCCACTACGCCGCCGCGAAGGCGGGCGTCATCGGCTTCACGAAGGCGCTCGCCCGCGAGGTCGCCGGTGAGGGCATCCTGGTCAACGCCGTCGCCCCGGGCCCGATCGACACGGGATTCTCGGCGACGCTCAGCGCGGAGACCCTCTCCGAGACCGCGAAGGCGCTGCCGCTGGGCCGCACCGGGGCGCCGGCTGAGGTGGCGCCGAGCGTGCTTCTGCTGGCGAGCGAGCCGGGAGGCAACCTCTACGTCGGGCAGACGCTCGGCCCCAACAGCGGCGACGTGATGCTGTGAGCGATCGACAGGAGAAGACCATGACAGACACACCGGTGGCCGGCGGCTTCATCGGCCTGGCGACCCTGGGCCGCACGCCGCGACCCGATTTCGAGAAGACGTTCGCCCCGCACCTCGGCCGCACGCCGTACCGCATGACCGGTGCGCTCGACGGCGTCAGCGACGAGGAGGCGATCTCGCTGCACTCACCGGACGGCGAGTACCCGATCCACATCCCGGTCGCCCGGGAAGGCGGAATCGACGTCTCCCGCGACCGGATCCGTCCGTACCTGCAGCGCTCGATCGATGCGCTCGTCGCCGAAGGCGCAGCGGCGGTCGCGGTGCTCTGCGCAGGCGACCTCGGCCGATTCGACTGCCCGGTGCCGCTGCTCGCCGCCGGACGGCTCATCCCGCACATGGTGCAGGCCACGCTCGGCACCGACGTGCCGCTCGCCGTCGTGACCCCGAACAACGGACAGGTGCCCTTCGCCCGACGCAAGTGGAACGAGGACGGCTTCGAGGTCGACGTCGTCGCGGTGCCGCCGTACGCGGCCCGCGAGGTGCGCACCATGCAGCTCATCGCCGAGACCACGCGGATGGTGGGGGCCGGCGCCGGCGCGGTCGTGCTGGACTGCTTCGGCTTCGGCGCCGATGACGGTCGTCTCGTGCACCGCGAGCTCGGCGTCCCCGTCTTCGTCGCCCGCGAGGTCGCGGGACGGGCTGCCGGCATCTTCGGGCTCTACCTCGAGCCCGCGAACGACACCACCACGCACGAGGAAGGAAAAGCATGACCATCTCCAACGACCGTCTGAGCGGATTCGAGGACGAGCCCGGCCCCGGCCCCCGGCGCGACCTCTACGGATACGGACGCACCGGCATTCAGGCGCGTTGGCCCAACGGGGCCAAGGTCGCCGTCACGATCGTCGTGAACTTCGAGACCGGAGCCGAGGCGTCCTGGCCATCTGGCGACCGGCAGAACGACCGCATCTTCGAGTTCCCCTACGGCATCGAGTCGCGCTTCCGCGACCTGCCGTCGGAGTCCGTCTCGGAGTACGGCAGCCGCGCCGGATTCTGGCGCATCCAGCGCCTGTTCGACGAGTACGACGTCAAGGCGACCATCTCGGGCTGCGCGGTCGCCTTCGCCCGCAACCCCGAGGTCGGCGCCTACATCAAGGAGGCCGGGCACGAGCCCGGCTGCCACGGCTGGCGCTGGGAGTACGGCCACCTGCTCTCTCGCCAGGAGGAGCGCGAGCGCATCCACGCCGCGGTGAAGATCATCGAGGACACCTGCGGGTCGCGTCCGGTCGGCTGGCAGTCGCGCACCGCCTCGACGAACACGCGTGAGCTGGTCGTCGAAGAAGGCGGCTTCATCTACGACTCGGATGCGGTGAACGACGATGTGCCGTACTTCGTCGATGTCGCCGACAGGAAGCACCTCGTGATTCCATACAGCGGCGTCTACAACGATCACCGCTTCGTGATCGGGCAGGGGTACTCGGAGCCCGAAGACTACGTCAAGACGCTCAAGCACGGCCTGGACTACCTGCGCAGGGAGGGCGACACGCACCCGAAGATGATGACGCTAGGTGTTCACGCGCATTGGATCGGCCAGGCATCGCGTGCCTCGGCGCTTCGGATGTTCATCGAGTACGCGCAGAGTCTCGGCGACGTGTGGATCGCGCCGCGCTCCGAGATCGCGCAGTGGTGGATCGACAACTCCAGCGAGTTCGTCGTCGGTTGATGGCCTGTCCGTCCCGGGGTCGTGGGCGTTCTGCCGGCGCCCCGGGCGGTCGTGGCTCGGCGAAGAGAGGGGAGAGGGATCGATGCGCAGCAGCGGGACGCCAGCCGTGCCCCTGGACTACGGATGGATGCTGTACGCGGGCGTCGCGCTGAACTTCGTCAGAGGCATCGGGCTGTTCGTCGGAGCCTTCGCGCTGAGCGCCGAGGGCGCTCCGCTGATCCTGGTCGAGCTGGCTGGTGCGCTGTACTTCCTTCCCATGCTGTTCGGCAACGGATACCGGCGCATCCCCGGCTTCACCCGGGGGCAGTCGGCGGTGACGTCGGCGTTGCGCGGGTGCGCGGCAGCGGCCGGCATCATCGCTGTGCTGGGAGTCGTGGCCGCCGTCGGCGACCCGACCACCTGGCTGGTCCTGATGTTCATGACAGTGCTCGGCAGCGGAAATCTCATCAACATCGCGTTGCGGCTGCCACTGCTCCAGACGATGATCGGGCGTCGCAGCAGTCAGCGATACATGGCGATCGAGGCGATCTCATCGGCGGTCGGCGCGTTGATCGGGCCGCTCGCAGGCGGCGCTGTGATCGCCCTCACCGGTGTGGGGTCGAGCCTGATCCTGACGGCCGGGGTGCTCGCATCTGCGGCGGTCGCGCTGCTCGTGCTGCGCCGCCGGGCAGCGGATGTCGATCCCGCGGCACCACCTCAGCGCCTCGGTGACGACCTCCGCATCCTGCGTGGCAACAGATCGCTGCAGCAGGTGCTGGCCGTGACCGTTCTGATGAACATGGGGTTCTTCGCCGCCGTGCCCGTGGTGCCGTTCATCGCGCACGAGCGCGGAATGGATCCCGTCGTAAGCGGGTGGCTGGCCTCGATGGTCGGGCTCGGCGGGCTGCTGGGCGCGATACTGCTTGCGCTCCTGCCGTCGCTCGAGCCACGACGGATCTACCTGATCAGCTCGATTCTCGCGCTGGTCGCATTCGCGGTCTTCGTGCTGGTGGATGCAGGACCCGGGTCATTCGCCATCCTCGTCATCGCCGGTCTCGGACAGGCGGGCTTCACCGTTCAGCAGCCGGTGCTCGCGCTCCTGAGCGTCGAGCCGGACGACCGACTCACTGCGATGGGACTGCTCAGCCTGGGCGTGGGGACACTGCCACTCGGTGTGCTGCTCACTCACGTGGCCCAGCTGCTGGTCGCACCGACGATCGCGGTCGCCATCACCTGCGCGATCGCGGCTGCGGGTGTACCCCTCGTCAGCCGGGAGCGATCGAGTCTTCGCACCCGGTGAGCACGTGCGACACGCCCGGGGTGTGGTGGGGATTTGCTGGGGTGTGTGGTTCGGCGTAAGTTATTACTTGTTCGCCCCAAGCGGTTGAGCGGAAGGCCTGAAGGGCCTGGCTCCCCTCCAAGTAGCGAATCATCCACCTTCAGCATTGTGAGCTTCGGTTCTGGTGTGGGTCTTTGGCCCGGGGAGTGTGGTCATCCCTGTCGGGGTTGTCGATTTGACAAGTTCGTCGGATGGGTTAGGCTGGAGAAGTTGCCTCGGAGACGGGGCGCGGATCTGGTCCTGGTTCTCTCGGCGTGTCGGTTTGACAGTCGGGCTGGGATGGATAAGATTGTGAAGTTGCCCTGCGCTTCTTGCCCTGATGGGGTGGGTGTGTGGGTGCGTCCGATCCTTGAGAACTCAACAGCGTGCACTTGTCAAATGCCAAATTATCCTCGTCCAACCCTTGTGGGGGTTGGTTGAGAATTCCTTTGGATCAATGTATATGAATGTCAGCAATGATGTTCGTCTCTTTTGGTCATGATTGAACTCGCTGCTCATTGCCGTTTTCCCGGTGGTGGGTATGCATCTGTTTTTTACGGAGAGTTTGATCCTGGCTCAGGATGAACGCTGGCGGCGTGCTTAACACATGCAAGTCGAACGATGAAGCCCAGCTTGCTGGGTGGATTAGTGGCGAACGGGTGAGTAACACGTGAGCAACCTGCCCCTGACTCTGGGATAAGCGCTGGAAACGGCGTCTAATACTGGATATGTCCCGTCACCGCATGGTGTGCGGGTGGAAAGATTTTTCGGTTGGGGATGGGCTCGCGGCCTATCAGCTTGTTGGTGAGGTAATGGCTCACCAAGGCGTCGACGGGTAGCCGGCCTGAGAGGGTGACCGGCCACACTGGGACTGAGACACGGCCCAGACTCCTACGGGAGGCAGCAGTGGGGAATATTGCACAATGGGCGGAAGCCTGATGCAGCAACGCCGCGTGAGGGATGACGGCCTTCGGGTTGTAAACCTCTTTTAGCAGGGAAGAAGCGAAAGTGACGGTACCTGCAGAAAAAGCACCGGCTAACTACGTGCCAGCAGCCGCGGTAATACGTAGGGTGCAAGCGTTATCCGGAATTATTGGGCGTAAAGAGCTCGTAGGCGGTCTGTCGCGTCTGCTGTGAAATCCCGAGGCTCAACCTCGGGCTTGCAGTGGGTACGGGCAGACTAGAGTGCGGTAGGGGAGATTGGAATTCCTGGTGTAGCGGTGGAATGCGCAGATATCAGGAGGAACACCGATGGCGAAGGCAGATCTCTGGGCCGTAACTGACGCTGAGGAGCGAAAGGGTGGGGAGCAAACAGGCTTAGATACCCTGGTAGTCCACCCCGTAAACGTTGGGAACTAGTTGTGGGGTCCTTTCCACGGATTCCGTGACGCAGCTAACGCATTAAGTTCCCCGCCTGGGGAGTACGGCCGCAAGGCTAAAACTCAAAGGAATTGACGGGGACCCGCACAAGCGGCGGAGCATGCGGATTAATTCGATGCAACGCGAAGAACCTTACCAAGGCTTGACATACACGAGAACGGGCCAGAAATGGTCAACTCTTTGGACACTCGTGAACAGGTGGTGCATGGTTGTCGTCAGCTCGTGTCGTGAGATGTTGGGTTAAGTCCCGCAACGAGCGCAACCCTCGTTCTATGTTGCCAGCACGTAATGGTGGGAACTCATGGGATACTGCCGGGGTCAACTCGGAGGAAGGTGGGGATGACGTCAAATCATCATGCCCCTTATGTCTTGGGCTTCACGCATGCTACAATGGCCGGTACAATGGGCTGCGATACCGTAAGGTGGAGCGAATCCCAAAAAGCCGGTCCCAGTTCGGATTGAGGTCTGCAACTCGACCTCATGAAGTCGGAGTCGCTAGTAATCGCAGATCAGCAACGCTGCGGTGAATACGTTCCCGGGTCTTGTACACACCGCCCGTCAAGTCATGAAAGTCGGTAACACCTGAAGCCGGTGGCCTAACCCCTTGTGGGAGGGAGCTGTCGAAGGTGGGATCGGTAATTAGGACTAAGTCGTAACAAGGTAGCCGTACCGGAAGGTGCGGCTGGATCACCTCCTTTCTAAGGAGCATCTGAAGTCTTCGGACTTCCAGAACCCAGATCGAAGGCACACGTTCTTCGCTGGGAGCTCATGGGTGGAACATTTGACATGCCGTCAGCGCAGCTGACTCCAGTTAGTACGGTCTTCGGATCTGGAACGGTGGGGGATGCAAGCAGGCGGCTGCACGCTGTTGGGTCCTGAGGGACCGGGCCGGCTGGATTCGTTCTGGTCGTTCTGAACCTCTCGGCCCTTACTTCTGTTGCCTTCGGGTGGTGGGGGTGGGGGACCGCCCGTACTTTGAGAACTACACAGTGGACGCGAGCATCTTAAAGAAAACCGGATCAGATCTTTTCCTGGATCTGGTCCATCTCATGTGATTTCAAGTCTTTAAGAGCAAACGGTGGATGCCTTGGCATCTGGAGCCGAAGAAGGACGTAGCAATCTGCGATAAGCCTCGGGGAACTGATAAGCGAGTTTTGATCCGAGGATGTCCGAATGGGGAAACCCCGCCAGGCGTTTGTGCGACCTGGTGACTCCCGCCTGAATATATAGGGCGGGTAGAGGGAACGTGGGGAAGTGAAACATCTCAGTACCCACAGGAAGAGAAAACAACAGTGATTCCGTGAGTAGTGGCGAGCGAAAGCGGATGAGGCTAAACCGGGTGTGTGTGATAGCCGGCAGGCGTTGCATGCCCGGGGTTGCGGGACTTTTCTGAACATTCTGCCGAGTGTTCGACGTGATGTGACGATATAGACGAACCGTCTTGAAAGGCGGGCCATAGTGGGTGCCAGCCCCGTAGTCGAAATGTTGTGCGCAGCGTGAAGAGTATCCCAAGTAGCACGGGGCCCGAGAAATCCCGTGTGAATCTGTCAGGACCACCTGATAAGCCTAAATACTCCCAGATGACCGATAGCGGACAAGTACCGTGAGGGAAAGGTGAAAAGTACCCCGGGAGGGGAGTGAAATAGTACCTGAAACCGTTTGCTTACAAACCGTTGGAGCCTCCTTAGTAGGGGTGACAGCGTGCCTTTTGAAGAATGAGCCTGCGAGTTAGCGATATGTGGCGAGGTTAACCCGTGTGGGGTAGCCGTAGCGAAAGCGAGTCTGAATAGGGCGATTCAGTCGCATGTCCTAGACCCGAAGCGAAGTGATCTATCCATGGCCAGGCTGAAGCGACGGTAAGACGTCGTGGAGGGCCGAACCCACTTAGGTTGAAAACTGAGGGGATGAGCTGTGGATAGGGGTGAAAGGCCAATCAAACTTCGTGATAGCTGGTTCTCTCCGAAATGCATTTAGGTGCAGCGTTGCGTGTTTCTTGCCGGAGGTAGAGCTACTGGATGGCCGATGGGCCTCACCAGGTTACTGACGTCAGCCAAACTCCGAATGCCGGTAAGTGAGAGCGCAGCAGTGAGACTGTGGGGGATAAGCTTCATAGTCGAGAGGGAAACAACCCAGACCACCATCTAAGGTCCCAAAGCGCGTGCTAAGTGGAAAAGGATGTGGAGTTGCTTAGACAACCAGGAGGTTGGCTTAGAAGCAGCCACCCTTGAAAGAGTGCGTAATAGCTCACTGGTCAAGTGATTCCGCGCCGACAATGTAACGGGGCTCAAGCACGCCACCGAAGTTGTGGCATTGACATTTTTGGTAGGCCTTCGTGGTCCAGCCGTGTTGATGGGTAGGAGAGCGTCGTGTGGCGAGTGAAGCGGCGGTGGAAACCAGCCGTGGACGCCACACGAGTGAGAATGCAGGCATGAGTAGCGAAAGACGTGTGAGAAACACGTCCTCCGGAAGACCAAGGGTTCCAGGGTCAAGCTAATCTTCCCTGGGTAAGTCGGGACCTAAGGCGAGGCCGACAGGCGTAGTCGATGGACAACGGGTTGATATTCCCGTACCGGCGAAGAACCGCCCCAGTCAATCCAGTAATGCTAAGTGTCCAAAGCCAGTCATCGAACCCTTCGGGGTTCACCGGCTGGTGGAGCACACGACCCTATGCTGGTGCGGCTAGCGTATTAACAGGTGTGACGCAGGAAGGTAGCCCAAGCCAGGCGATGGTTGTCCTGGTGCAAGTGCGTAGGCCGAGTCATAGGCAAATCCGTGACTCATACAGGCTGAGACACGATGCGGATAAAAAGTGGGTGATCCTATGCTGCCGAGAAAAGCATCGACGCGAGGTTCAAGCCGCCCGTACCCCAAACCGACTCAGGTGGTCAGGTAGAGAATACCAAGGAGATCGAGAGAATCGTGGTTAAGGAACTCGGCAAAATGCCCCCGTAACTTCGGGAGAAGGGGGGCCACCCGCTTATTAGGATTTACTCCGAAAGGGCGTGGTGGCCGCAGAGACTAGTGGGTAGCGACTGTTTACTAAAAACACAGGTCCGTGCGAAGACGCAAGTCGATGTATACGGACTGACGCCTGCCCGGTGCTGGAAGGTTAAGAGGACCGGTTAGCCGCAAGGCGAAGCTGAGAATTTAAGCCCCAGTAAACGGCGGTGGTAACTATAACCATCCTAAGGTAGCGAAATTCCTTGTCGGGTAAGTTCCGACCTGCACGAATGGCGTAACGACTTCCCAACTGTCTCAACCGCGAACTCGGCGAAATTGCACTACGAGTAAAGATGCTCGTTACGCGCAGCAGGACGGAAAGACCCCGTGACCTTTACTACAGCTTGGTATTGGTGTTCGGTGTGGCTTGTGTAGGATAGGTGGGAGACTGTGAAACCGTGACGCCAGTTACGGTGGAGTCATTGTTGAAATACCACTCTGGTCATATTGGATATCTAACTTCGAACCGTGATCCGGTTCAGGGACAGTGCCTGGTGGGTAGTTTAACTGGGGCGGTTGCCTCCCAAAAAGTAACGGAGGCGCCCAAAGGTTCCCTCAACCTGGTTGGCAATCAGGTGGCGAGTGTAAGTGCACAAGGGAGCTTGACTGTGAGACTGACAGGTCGAGCAGGGACGAAAGTCGGGACTAGTGATCCGGCAGTGGCTTGTGGAAGCGCTGTCGCTCAACGGATAAAAGGTACCTCGGGGATAACAGGCTGATCTTGCCCAAGAGTCCATATCGACGGCATGGTTTGGCACCTCGATGTCGGCTCGTCGCATCCTGGGGCTGGAGTAGGTCCCAAGGGTTGGGCTGTTCGCCCATTAAAGCGGTACGCGAGCTGGGTTTAGAACGTCGTGAGACAGTTCGGTCCCTATCCGCTGCGCGCGTAGGAAGTTTGAGAGGATCTGACCCTAGTACGAGAGGACCGGGTTGGACGAACCTCTGGTGTGCCAGTTGTTCCGCCAGGAGCACCGCTGGTTAGCTACGTTCGGGATGGATAACCGCTGAAAGCATCTAAGCGGGAAGCCGGCCTCAAGATGAGACTTCCATACCCCTCGGGGTGAGAGGCTCCCAGCCAGACGACTGGGTTGATAGGCCAGATGTGGAAGCACGGCAACGTGTGCAGCTGACTGGTACTAATAAGCCGATGACTTGATAACACCACCCTTCTGCGAGAAGGTTCGCGTCCACTTTGTGGTTCTCGACGTACGGTCGGAACCAAACAACACACTCCACGCGAGTGATGTTGCCGAAACGTCAATAGTGTTACGGCGGCCATAGCGTGAGGGAAACGCCCGGTCACATTCCGAACCCGGAAGCTAAGCCTCACAGCGCCGATGGTACTGCAGGGGGGACCCTGTGGGAGAGTAGGACACCGCCGGACTTCTTCTGTGAAAGAGCCACCCATCGTTGGGTGGCTCTTTTGCGTTAAGGCGTGCCCGTGGACGCATGCGATGTATGAACGTGTGAGGCGGAGTCAGCGCCTGTCGTAGCCTAGGCGACTCTGCAGCGTATGCGCCGCCTCGCGCACGACTGCATCAGGCTGCGTCTCCCGCTCGCCCTCCCAGGTCACCGCCACGGCCGCCACCGGCCACCCGGCATGATCGTGCACGGCCGCGGCGACCGATCGGAATCCCGGCGTCACCTCGCCGTCCTCGCCCGCGACGCCGGCCTGGCGCACATCTCGCAGCACATCGCGCAGCTCGGACGGGCGCGCAGGTCCCCGGCCCGTGCGGTCGGTGAACGCGGCGGCGTCTGGGTAGAGCGCTCGCACCTGCGCGCGGGGAAGAGCGGCGAGCATCGCCCGCCCCGTCGCGGTCAGGTGGGCAGGCAGACGGACCCCGACATCCGTCACCAGCGCGGGGCGGCGCGCCGCGCGCTCCTCGACGATGTACAGCACGTCTCGTCCGCTCATCACCGCGAGGTGAGCACTCTCCCCGATCCGATCGGCGAGTGCCGCGAGGATCGGTCGACCGAGCCGTGCGAGCGGCTCCTGCCTTGCGTAGCCGCCGGCCAGCTCGAACGCACTGGTGCCGAGGCCCCAGCGTCGTTCCTGAGGCAGGTGCACCACGAAGCCGTGATCCTCGAGTGTCGAGAGCAGGTGATACACCGTCGATCGGGGATCCCGAGGTCGCGGGCCAGCGCGGTCGCGGCGATCGGCGCAGGGCGCCGGGCGAGGTGGCGCAGGATGCGCAGCGTCTGGTCGGCCGCCGGCACCTGGGGGCGGCCGACGCGGGCGTCCGGAATGTCTGGGATCACAGACACAGTCTGTCACTCGGGCTCCCGCGATGACAGCGGAAGGTGTGGAATCGAGTCATGCCTGAAACTTCCCCCGTGATCGTCGGCGACAGCCCGCTCTCGCCCGCAGACGTCGTCGCCGTCGCGCGCCACTTCGCCCCCGTCGAGATCGCCGCAGCGGCTCGCGATCGCGTCTTGGCGGCCCGCGCGGTCATCGACGGCATGGCTGCCGATCCGAACCCGCACTACGGCGTCTCGACCGGATTCGGCGCCCTGGCCACCACCTTCATCGCTCCGGATCGTCGCCGTCAGCTGCAGCTCAGCCTGATCCGCTCGCACGCCGCCGGCACCGGCGCCGAGGTCGAGACCGAGGTGGTGCGGGCACTGCAGCTGCTGCGCCTGCAGACCCTCGCCTCCGGCCACACGGGTGTGCGCCCCGTCGTCGTGGACACCTATGCCGCGATGCTCAACGCGCGTATCACCCCGGTCGTCCGCGAGTACGGATCGCTCGGCTGCTCGGGCGACCTCGCACCCCTGGCGCACGTCGCTCTGGCGTCGATGGGCGAGGGCGACGTCCGAGACGCCGACGGCGAGCTCGTCGTCGCTGCCGAGGCGCTCGCCGCGGCGGGCATCGATCCGCTCGTGCTCGTCGAGAAGGAGGGCCTGGCCCTCATCAACGGCACCGATGGGATGCTCGGGATGCTGCTGCTCGCCCTGCACGATCTGGAGAGCCTCGTCTCGACCGCCGACCTCGCGGCCGCTATGTCCATCGAGTCGCAGCTCGGCACCGACGCCGTGTTCGCCGCCGACCTGATGGCGCTGCGACCGCAGGTCGGCCAGGGGATCTCAGCGGCGAACCTGCGTGCGTTCCTCGGCGATTCGCCCATGGTGCACAGCCACAAGGGACCGGAGGACGGCCGCGTGCAGGACGCGTACTCGCTGCGCTGCTCGCCGCAGGTGCACGGCGCCGCGCGCGACACCATGGCGCACGCGGCGACCATCGCCGAGCGTGAGCTGGCATCCGTCGTCGACAATCCGGTCGTGACCGGCGACGGCCGGATCGAGTCGAACGGGAACTTCCACGGCGCGCCCGTCGCCGCCGTGCTCGACTTCCTCGCGATCTCGGTCGCCGACCTTGCTTCCGTCTCCGAGCGGCGCACGGACCGCGCCCTGGATCCTGCCCGCAGCCACGGGCTGCCGCCGTTCCTCGCCCACGAGGTGGGCGTCGACTCGGGCCTGATGATCGCGCAGTATGCCGCAGCGGGCATCGTGTCCGAGCTGAAGCGACTGGCCGTGCCCTCCTCGGTGGATTCGATCCCCTCGTCGGCCATGCAGGAGGACCATGTCTCGATGGGCTGGTCGGGCGCGCGCAAGCTGCGCCGTGCCATCGACGGCCTCACTCGCGTGCTCGCCATCGAGATCCTCACCGGTGCCCGCGCACTCGACCTGCGGGCGCCCCTCGAGGCGGGACCCTCCACCGGCGCCGTCCGCGACCTCGTCCGCACCGTGGCTGCAGGCCCCGGCCCCGACCACTTCCTCTCACCCGACATGGAGGCCGTGACCGAGCTCGTCCGCTCCGGCGCCGTCCTCCGCACTGCGAAGGAGCACGTGAATGTCTGACCCCTCCACCCGAACCGTCCGCGCCGCGCGCGGGAACGAGCGCACCGCGAAGAGCTGGGGCGCTGAGGCCGCCAAGCGGATGCTGATGAACAACCTCGACCCCGAGGTCGCCGAGCACCCCGAGGACCTCGTCGTCTACGGGGGAACCGGCCGCGCGGCGCGCAGCTGGGAGGCGTACGACGCGATCGTGCGCACGCTCGACGAGCTCGAGCCCGATGAGACGCTGCTCGTGCAGTCCGGGAAGCCCGTGGGCGTCTTCCGCACCCACGAGTGGGCGCCGCGCGTGCTCATCGCGAACTCCAACCTCGTCGGCGACTGGGCGACCTGGCCCGAGTTCCGCAGGCTCGAGGCCGAAGGCCTGATGATGTACGGCCAGATGACCGCAGGCTCGTGGATCTACATCGGCTCGCAGGGCATCCTTCAGGGCACCTACGAGACCTTCGCGGCCGTCGCCCGCTCGCTGGGCAGGGGGTCGCTCAAGGGCACCCTCTCGCTCACCGGCGGCGCCGGCGGAATGGGCGGTGCGCAGCCCCTCGCGGTCACCCTGAACGAGGGGGCCTGCCTCATCGTCGACGTGGACGAGACCCGGCTCGCGCGCCGCGTCGACCACGGCTACCTCGACGTCTACTACACCGACCTCGACGAGGCGGTGGCCAGGGCGATCGCAGCCAGGAATGCGGGCGAGGCGCTCTCCGTCGGCATCGTGGGCAACGCCGCCGAAGTGTTCCCCGAGCTGTTCCGCCGCCAGCAGGCCGGCGAGATCGAGATCGACGTCGTCACCGACCAGACCAGCGCCCATGACCCGCTCGCCTACCTGCCCATCGGCATCTCGGTCGGAGAGTGGCGGGCAGAGGCCGAGCGCGACCCCGAGGAGTTCACCCGCCGCTCGCGCGAGGCGATGGCCGCGCACGTCGCCGCCATGGTCGCGTTCCAGGACGCAGGCGCCGCCGTCTTCGACTATGGCAACTCGATCCGCGCCGAGGCCCAGCTGGGCGGCTTCGACCGCGCCTTCGAGTTCCCCGGCTTCGTCCCCGCGTACATCCGTCCGCAGTTCGAAGAGGGCCGCGGCCCCTTCCGCTGGGCCGCGCTCTCGGGCGACCCGGAGGACATCTACAAGACCGATCGCGCGATCGCCGAGCTCTTCCCCGAAGACGAGGCGCTGCACCGCTGGCTCGAGAAGGCCGGTGAGAAGGTGCACTTCGAGGGTCTGCCCGCGCGCATCTGCTGGCTCGGCTACAAGGAGCGACACCTCGCCGGGCTCAGGTTCAACGAGATGGTCGCCTCTGGCGAGCTCTCGGCACCGATCGTCATCGGCCGCGACCACCTCGACTCGGGCTCTGTCGCATCGCCCTACCGCGAGACCGAGGCCATGAAGGACGGCTCCGACGCGATCGCCGACTGGCCGCTGCTCAACGCCCTGCTGAACACCGCGTCGGGTGCGAGCTGGGTGTCGCTGCACCACGGCGGCGGCGTCGGCATCGGCCGTTCGATCCACGCGGGTCAGGTGACCGTCGCCGACGGGTCGGAACTCGCGGCGCAGAAGCTCGAGCGCGTGCTGACGAACGACCCTGGCACCGGCGTCATGCGTCACGTCGACGCCGGTTACGAGCACGCTCGCGACATCGCTCGCGAGCGCGGACTCAAGGTGCCGATGCTGTGAGCAGCACCCTCATCACGAACATCGGGGAGCTGACGACCAACGTCGGCTCCCCGGCGGACCGGTTCGGCACGCTCCGCGACGCGGCCGTGCTCATCGAGGACGGGCTGATCTCCTGGGTCGGTGCGGCTACGCAGGCCCCTGATGCCGACGAGGTCGTGGATGCCGGCGGCCGCGCCGTCATCCCCGGGTTCGTGGACAGCCACAGCCACATCGTGTTCGGCGGCGACCGCGCCGCCGAGTTCGAGGCGCGCATGGCAGGGCAGAAGTACGCCGCAGGCGGCATCCGCTCCACCGTCGCCGCCACCCGCGGCGCGAGCGACGACGAGCTGCGCACCCGCGTGCGCGGCTTCCTCGACGAGATGCTCGCGCAGGGCACCACGACGGTCGAGATCAAGAGCGGCTACGGCCTCGACGTCGTGACCGAAGCGCGCCTGGTGCGGCTCGCCGCCGAGGTGACCGAAGAGGTGACCTTCCTCGGAGCGCACGTCGTTCCGGCCGAGTACGCCGACCGCGGCGACGACTACGTCGATCTCGTGATCGGCGAGATGCTGGATGTCTGCGCCCCGCACGCCAAGTGGATCGACGTGTTCTGCGAGACCGGTGCCTTCAGCGTGCCGCAGTCGCGACGTGTGCTCGAGGCCGGCATCTCGCGCGGACTGAAGCCCCGCGTGCACGCCAGCCAGCTCGGTCCCGGCGATGGCGTGCGGCTGGCGATCGAACTCGGCGCGGCCTCGGTCGACCACGGCACCTACCTGACGGATGACGACGTGGCCGCGCTCGCCGCATCCGACACGGTGCTGACCCTGCTGCCAGGGGTCGAGTTCTCGACCCGTCAGCCCTATCCCGACGCGCGTCGCCTCATCGACGCCGGCGTGAGCGTGGCCATCGCCTGCGACACGAACCCCGGCTCGAGCTTCACATCCTCCATGCCGTTCTGCATCGCGGTCGCCGTGCGCGACATGGGGATGACACCGGCAGAGGCGGTATGGGCCGCGACGGCCGGGGGAGCGGCGGCGCTGCAGCGCACCGACATCGGCATGGTCGCGCCGGGCAAACGGGCCGATCTCGTGCTGCTCGACGCGCCGACCCGGGTGCACCTGGCCTACCGCCCCGGTGTCCCGCTGGTGAAGAAGGTCTGGAAGGACGGCGTCGCGATCCGCTGAGGCGGTGCGACGATTCAGGAGGACGACATGGCACTCTCACACGACGAGCTCTGGCCGCGCGCCGGATCCTGGCCGGCACCCGCGGCGGGCGAGGGGGCGGATGCGGTGATCGTCGGCATCCCGACCTGGCGCACGTCGCTGTCGCAGACCGGTGCGCACGCGACACCAGCGGCGATCCGCGACGCGCTGCCGCGCTACAGCGCGACGCTGATGGGTCCGCCGGTCGTCGATCTGAACGAGGCCCTTCGCATCGTCGACGCGGGCGACGTCCATGACCCGGACGGGGACGAGGGCGTCGAGCGGGCAGTCGAGCGCGTGCGCGAGCTGTCGGAGCGGACGCGTCTCATCATCGCCCTCGGCGGCGACAACTCGCTCACCTACCCTGTCGCCCGCGGGGCGGGCGCTGATGGACTGATCACGCTGGACGCGCACTTCGACCTGCGTGACGGCGTGTCGAACGGATCGCCGGTCCGCCGCCTCGTGCAGGACGCCCCCGACGGTCAGCGCATCGACCCGAGCCGCATCGTGCAGATCGGCATCGCCGACTTCGCGAACTCCGCCGCCTATGCCCAGCGCGCCGCCGAATGGGGCATCCGGGTGATCACCCTCGACGAGGTGCGCGAGAAGGGCATCCGGGCGGTGGTGGCCGAGGCTCTGCGCATCGCCGGGACTGGAACGAGCATCCATCTCGACATCGACGTCGACGTCGTCGACCGCTCGATCGCACCCGGCTGCCCGGCGAGCGTCCCCGGCGGTCTCGCCGCGTGGGAGCTGCGCGCGCTGGTGCGCGCAATCGCGGCGGATGAGAAGGTGGTCAGCGCCGACATCGCCGAGGTGGATGCCACGGCGGATGCGGATGACGCCCGCACCGTGCGTCTCGCCGCGCTCTGCGTGCTCGAGCTGCTCGCAGGTCTCGCCTCGCGCTGACCGGCGCACGCTGCGAGACGCCACGAGACGGGCGTAGCGTGGAGGCATGGCTCGAATCGTGATCTTCGGCGGCCACGGCAAGGTGGCTCTGCTGCTGGCTCCTCTTCTTTCCGCCCGGGGCGACGACGTCACCGCGGTGATCCGCAACCCGGACCACGCCGAGGACGTGCGTGCGGCCGGTGCGCAGCCGGTCGTGTTCGACGTCGAGCACCGGGATCGGGCGGCGACCGCCGCGCTGATCTCTGGGCACGACGCCGTCGTGTGGTCGGCAGGTGCCGGCGGCGGCGATCCGGCGCGCACCCGCGCCGTCGACCTCGATGCGGCGGTGCGCTCGATGGACGCGGCAGCCGACGCCGGTGTGCGCCGTTACGTGATGGTGTCGTACTTCGGTGCATCGCCGGACCACGGCATCCCGGCTGACAACCCGTTCCACGCCTATGCCGAGGCGAAGGCCGCTGCGGACGAGCGACTGCGGGCATCTGGCCTCGACTGGACCGTGCTCGGCCCGAGTCGCCTCACTCTCGGTGAGGCGACGGGGCGCATCGATGTCGCCGCGTCCGAATCGGGTGAGGTGTCGCGGGCCGACGTCGCGCAGGTCATCGCCGAGACCCTGCGTGCCGACTCGACTATCGGCCGCACGGTCCGCTTCAACGCCGGTGATCAGCCGATCGCCGACGCGCTGCAGTCCTGAGGCGAGCCGTAACAGGAGAGGCGGGTCAGACGCCGGGGATCAGGGCGTGGGCGACGGCGTAGATCGCGAGGCCGGCGAGGGCCCCGACCACGGTGCCGTTCAGGCGGATGTACTGCAGGTCCCGGCCGACCATGAGCTCGATCTTCTCGGTCGTCTCGGCGGGATCCCATTTCTCGACCGTGTCGGTGATGATCGACGCGATGTCGTGCCGGTACCGGTCGACGAGGAAGACCGCGGCGTCGGTGACCCACCCGTCGACGCGGGCCTGAAGCGCCGGCTCGGTCGCGAGACGGTCACCGATCTCCGCCACGGCCTGCGAAGCGCGCACCCTCAGCCCGCTGCGGGGGTCGGCGAGTGCGGTGAGCAGGCCGGACTTCGCCGTGTTCCAGAGCTGTGCGGCGAGTTCGCCGACGCGCGGGCTGTCGAACAGGCTGGTCTTCGCGCCCTCGAGCCGCGAACGCATCGCGGGATCGTGCTGCAGCCCGTCGGCGAGACGGGCCAGGTAGCCGTCTATGGCGAGGCGGGCAGGATGCCGGGGATCGGCCTGCACGGCGCGGACGAACTTGACCGCCTCGGCATAGGCGGTCTCGTCGACGAAGCGGTGCGCGAGCCGCGGAACCCAGCTCGGCAGGCGGCGCGAGATGAGCCCCTGGAAGGCGGCGGCGTTGCTGTCGAGCCACGACCCGATGCTGTCGACGGCGAGATCGACGGCGCTGCGGTGCGCGTCGGCCTCCACGATCCGCTGCAGCCAGCCGCCGGCCGTGGGCGCCCAGTCGGGTTCGATCAGGTGCTCGCGAGCGAGATCGGCGATGAGACCCTGCACGTCGTCGTCGCTGAGCGCATGCAGCACGGCTGTGGCGGCGGTCGATGCCTCGGCGGTGACCCGCTCGGCGTGCGCCGGCACCCGCAGCCACTCACCGAGCCTCTGCGAGAGCGCCGTGCGCGACAGCTTGTCGCGCACGACATCGGCCGCGAGGAAGTTCGTCTCGACGAACTCGCCGAGCGTGCGCCCGATCTCGTCCTTGCGGTTCGGGATGATCGCGGTGTGGGGGATGGGGAGCCCCAGCGGCCGGCGGAACAGGGCGGTCACCGCGAACCAGTCGGCGAGAGCGCCGACCATGCCGCCCTCGGCGGCGGCGCGGACGTATCCGAGCCACGGATGCCTGGATTCGAGCCAGAACGAGACCACGAAGAGCACGGCCATGAACAGCAGGGCGCCGAGGGCGACGGCCTTCATCCGGCGCAGACTGCGCAGTCGCTCCTGATCGGCGGGCGAGAGCAGCGCCATCGGTGTTCGCGACATGCCGACATCCTTTCACGGTGACTAGGCTCGAAGGGTGATCGACGACATCAAGAAGCGCGCTCTGCACCGCACCAGCATCCTCGAGGGTCAGCTGCGCGGCATCGCGCGCATGATCGAGAACGAGGAGTACTGCATGGACATCATCACGCAGTCGCGTGCCGTGCAGCGCTCGCTCGAGTCGCTCAACCGGCTGCTGCTCGAGAATCACCTGCGCACGCATGTGACGCACATGTTCGAGGAGGGCGGCGATGAGCGCGAGACGGCGGTCGGAGAGCTGCTGAAGGCCTTCGACTTCGACCGCAAGTAGACCATATCCGCAGGAACATGATCAGTTGACGACGGATATCGTCGCCGACTTCATCACATTCTGCGATTTTCGCTGTACCTCCACGTCCGACTGTGCTTGACTGGCGTCAGTCAGAACTCAACGTGGAGGTTCCATGGCACAGCCCGCATCCGCGGCCGCCGTCACGACGGCAGAGCCCGGCACCGGAGGCGTCGACATCGTCGGCGTCACCAAGCACTACGGTGACGCGACAGCGGTCGACGATCTGTCGCTGTCGATCCAGCCTGGCGAGTTCCTCTCGCTGCTCGGCCCGTCGGGGTGCGGCAAGACCACGACCCTGCGCATGATCGCCGGCTTCGAGCATCCCGACAGCGGCGACATCCGCATCTCGGGCCGCAGCGTGCTCGGCCTGCCCCCGCACCGCCGGGAGGTGAACACGGTCTTCCAGGCGTACGCGCTGTTCCCGCACATGACCGTCGCCGAGAACGTCGCCTACGGTCTGCAGCAGCGTCGCGTGCCGAAGGCCGAGCAGCGCGAGCGCGTCATCGCCGCACTCGACATGGTGCAGCTGCGCCGCTTCGCCGATCGAAAGCCGACCATGCTCTCGGGCGGACAGCAGCAGCGCATCGCCCTGTCGCGCGCGCTGATCAACCGACCGAGCGTCCTGCTGCTGGACGAGCCGCTCGCAGCCCTAGACCGCCAGCTGCGCGAGGAGATGCAGGTCGAGCTGAAGCTCCTGCAGTCCCGGCTCGGCACGACCTTCGTGTTCGTCACCCATGATCAGGGCGAGGCGCTGTCGATGAGCGACCGGATCGCCGTGATGCGGGCCGGGCGCATCGAGCAGCTCGACGCGCCCGATCGGATCTACGCCGCGCCGGCCTCGGCGTATGTCGCCTCGTTCATCGGCCAGCAGAACTTCCTCAGCGGCACTGCTCAGGGCGACGCCGTCGACACGAGTGTGGGACTGATCCACGGCACGTGGGGAGCCCAGCGGGTCGCGGTGGGGGATGCCGCTGTCGCGGCCGTCCGGCCCGAGTTCATCCGCATCGAGACGGCGGATGCAGACGGGTTCGGCATCGACGGCCGAGTGCTCGGCGTCTCATACCTCGGCGAGACGCTGCAGGTGGTCGTGGGCATCGACGGCGAGCAGACGCTGCTGGTGCGCACTCCGGCCCCGACGGCGCCGCCCGTCGCCGTCGACCAGCGGGTGCGGTGCACCTGGTCGCCCGGCGACGTGCGCCTCTTCGCGGCCGAGGGCGCGCCGACGGCGGCCACGCACGTGATCGCCCTGCCCGACCGCGCCGCCGTCTGACCGGTATCCATCCACCAGATCCCGAATACCCGCATCGCACGAAGGAGTGCTCCCATGAACGACAACAGCATCCGCATCCTCGCCGACAGCAGTATCGCGCCGGTCGTCCGCCATCAGCTCACCCGCCGCGGGTTCATCGGCGTCGTGGCCGCGCTGGGTGCCGCCGGGGTTCTCACCGCCTGCTCGCCCGGTGGCTCGGGGAAGCCCGCCCCCCGAGCCACCGGCGGCGCCGTGGAGGACAAGCTCTCGATCTACAGCTGGGGGAGTACGACGCCCCCGAGGTGATCGAGGCGTTCACGAACGACGAGGGTGCGAAGGTCGTCATGGACACCTTCAACTCCAACGAGGAGATGATCGCCAAGCTCGTCGCCGCCAAGGGCACCAGCGGCTACGACCTCGTCGTGCCGACCGGAGTGTTCATCCCGCAGATGATCGAGAACGGTCTGCTCGCGAAGCTCAACCTGGACCTCATCCCGAACATCGAGCACATGGATCCCGCCTTCCTCGGTCGCGCGTGGGATCCGAAGAACGAGTACTCCATCTGCAAGGCCTGGGGCACCACCGGGTTCGTGTACGACAAGACCGTCATCACGCGTGAGCTGAAGACGTGGAGCGACTTCATCGACGCGGCGAAGAACGAGGCGTCGGGCAAGACCTCGGTGCTCGATGACCCGGCGCCCCTCGGCGGCAT
This sequence comes from Microbacterium esteraromaticum, assembly GCF_014084045.1. Taxonomy (NCBI): domain Bacteria; kingdom Bacillati; phylum Actinomycetota; class Actinomycetes; order Micrococcales; family Microbacteriaceae; genus Microbacterium; species Microbacterium esteraromaticum. The sequence goes on along the minus strand of NZ_CP043732.1, from coordinate 238,696 downwards.
CTACTACTGGGCCAACGGCATCGACTGGAACACCACCGATCCCGCCGATCTCGACGCGTGCGAGAAGTTCCTCGTGGAAGAGCTGGCACCGCACATCTCGGCATTCGACTCGTACCCCGGCGGCGCGGCGATCCCGCAGGCCTCGCACGTGCTCATGCAGTCGTGGAACGGCGACGCCCGCATCGGCATCCAGGAGTCGCCCGACCCCGACCGCTGGCAGTGGGTGCTCGGCGCGCCGGACACCGAGCTGTGGATGGACAACTGGGCGCTGGTCGAAGGGGCGCCGCATCCCGAGGCCGCGCATGCCTTCCTGAACTACATCCTCACGCCCGAGAACCAGCTCGCGCAGGTCGACTACATCGGCTACGACACGGGAGCTGCGGGCATCAAGGCCGCCGCAGAGGAGGCGGGTCTCGAGATGCTCGACATGGTGTTCTTCGACGAGGCTCAGGTGAAGACGATGCACGAGGGCAAGGTGACCGAGGCTCAGGCGCGCGTCGTCGAGATCTGGAACAAGACCAAGGCCGCTGCCGGTGCGTAGTCCTCGCTTCGGGCTGGCTGTGCCCGCGTGGGTGTGGCTGGCGCTGTTCTTCATCGCGCCCATCGGGATGGTCGTGTGGTTCAGCTTCGGCTACAAGCCCGGCATCTTCGGAACGCACGCCAACGACGTGCTCTCGTTCGACCGCTATGCCGAGGCGATGTCGCCGACGTTCTTCGCGACCTTCCAGAACACGCTCTGGGTCGGCATCATCGGCACCGTCCTGTGCCTGCTGATCGGCGGGCCGGTCGCGTACTGGATGGCAGTGAAGGCGCCACCCTCGCGTCGCGGGCTGCTCATCGCGCTCGTGATGGTGCCGTTCTGGACGAACTTCCTGGTGCGAACGCTCGGCTGGCAGGTGATCCTCTCGCCCGAGGGATGGCTCTCATCGCTGCTGCAGGGGATGGGAGCGATCGACGGACCGATCGAGGTGCTCTACACCCGCACGGCCGTGCTGATCGGCGTGGTGTACAACTACCTGCCGCTGATGATCCTTCCGCTGTACGTCGCGTTCGACCGCGTCGGCACGCCGCTGCGCGAGGCCAGCAAGGACCTCGGCGCGAACGGCGTGCGCACCTTCCTGCAGGTGACCGTCCCGCTCGCGCGGCCCGGCATCATCGCCGGTGTGCTTCTGGTGTTCATCCCGCTGATGGGCGACTACATCACCGCGACCGTCCTCGGCGGGGCGCAGGGCAACATGATCGGCCAGCTCGTGGCGAGCCAGTTCGGCACCGCGCAGAACTGGGCGCTGGGCTCGGCGATGGCCGTGCTGCTGATCATCGTGATCATGCTGACGATCGGGGTCGCCGCAGGGATCCTCTGGCTGATCTCCCTGCCCTTCAGAAACCGCAGCCGGCTCGTCCTCGGGGAGGCATCATGAGTGACATCCGCACTCGCCGTCGCGGCACCGCCGTGGGCGATCGCCTGCTGGGCATCTGGTCGATGGCGGTCTACGCGTTCCTGTTCCTTCCGATCGTCGTCATCATCATCGCCTCGTTCAACTCGGGCCGCCTGCTGGTGGCGTGGGACGGCTTCAGCTTCGCGCCGTTCGCCGCGCTGGTGGAGAAGCCGGTGATCCGCGATGCGGTCATGGTGTCGCTGCGCACCGGTCTGATCGCGGCTCTCTTCGCCGCCGTGCTCGGCACGCTCGCGGGGATAGCCATGGCACGGCGCCCAGGCAAGTGGGTGTGGTGGTTCCTCGGACTGCTTCTGCTGGTCTCGGTGACGCCCGAGATCGTCGACGCCGTCGCGCTGCTGCCCTGGCTCGTCTTCCTCGGTCAGGACCTCGGCCTTTCGATGTTCAACGACGGCACCGTGCGCCTCGTGGTCGGTCACTCGCTGTTCTCGATCGCGATCGTCTCGTACATCGTGCGGGCGCGACTGGTCGGTCTCGACGCGCGCCTGGAGGAGGCCTCGGCCGACCTGTACGCACCGCCGGTGCGCACCTTCCTCAGGGTGACCCTGCCGCTGGCGATGCCGGCAGTGCTGGCGGGGTTCCTGCTCTCGTTCACGCTCAGCCTCGACAACACGGTCGTCTCGGCGTTCGTGCAGGTCTCGGGCACGACGCCCTGGCCGGTGTACGTGCTCAGCTCGTTGCGCAGCGGGCTGCGGCCCGAGATCGCAGCGGTGTCGACCGTGATGCTGCTGCTGACGCTCGTCTCTCTCGCGCTCGTCGCGTATGTGCTCAAGCGCGCGGGCGACTCCACGACCGAGATCGCCAGGACGATGGCAGGAGGATGACATGACCCACGCCGACCTCGTGTTCACCGGCGGCGCCTACGGCGGCCGCGTGTTCGTATCGGACGCGTCGCGGTCTCGCGCTGACGCGGTCGCGGTCAGCGGCGGGCGGATCGTCGCACTCGACCGCGACGCGGTCGCGCTGATCGGGCCAGGCACCGAGGTGGTCGACCTGGAGGGGCGGATGCTGCTGCCCGGCTTCCAGGACGCCCATGTGCACCCGCTGTGGGGCGGACTCGACATGCTGCGCTGCGACCTCGCCGACCTGTCGACCCAGGATGCGTATCTGCAGCGCATCGCGGAGTATGCAGCCGGGCATCCGGACGACGGATGGGTGCTGGGCGGCGGCTGGCAGATGTCGGCCTTCCCCGGCGGCACGCCGACGGCCGCAGCTCTCGACCGCGTGGTCCCCGACCGGCCCGCCTTCCTGCCCAACCGCGACGGGCATGGTGCGTGGGTGAATTCGCGTGCGCTCGCCCTCGCCGGGATCACACGCGACACCCCGGATCCCAGCGACGGACGGATCGAGCGCGACGCCGCAGGCGAACCCACCGGCACGCTGCACGAGGGCGCGATGGGGCTGGTCAACAGACTGTTGCCCGCCGAGCCGCCCGAGCGACTGCGCGAGGCGCTGGCCGTGGGGCAGCGGCATCTGCACTCGTTCGGGATCACCGCCTGGCAGGACGCCATCGTCGGCACGCAGTACAGCGATGCGGGCGATCCGCTGCCGGTGTACATCGCGGCGGATCGTGCCGGCGAGCTGACCGGCCGTGTGGTGGGCTCGCTGTGGTGGGACCGCACACGCGGACTCGAGCAGATCGACGACCTCGTCGCGCTGCGCGAGAGCGCCTCGGGCGGACGCCGCTTCGCCGCGACGAGCATCAAGATCATGCAGGACGGCGTCGCCGAGAACTTCACGGCGTCCATGCTCGAGCCGTACTGCGACGGGCACGGGCATCCCACCGAGAACGCCGGCATCTCGTTCGTCGATCCCGAGGTGCTGAACGAGGCGGCGGCGCGACTGGATGCGCTGGGGTTCACCCTGCATTTCCATGCCATCGGAGACAGGGCGGTGCGCGAGTGCCTCGATGCCGTCGAGACCGCGCTGCGTCGCAACGGTCCGCTCGGCAATCCGCACCACATCTCGCACATCCAGGTGGTGCATCCCGACGACGTGCCTCGGTTCCGCCGGCTCGGAGTGACGGCCAACATGCAGATGCTGTGGGCCACGCTCGAGCCGCAGATGGTCGACCTGACACTGCCGTTCCTCGGTGATCAGCGCTCCAGCTGGCAGTACCCGTTCGGCGATCTGCTGCGCTCCGGTGCCGCGCTCGCCGCGGGCAGCGACTGGTCGGTGTCGACTCCCGACCCCATGGCCGCGATCCACACGGCGGTCAACCGCCGGTCGGCTCCTTCGGAGTGGGAGGGCGACTACCCGCCGTTCCTTCCTGAGCAGGCCATCGACCTCGGCACCGCACTGCAGGCGTACACCGCGGGTTCGGCGCGGGTGAACAGCCTGTCCGAGACCGGCGTGATCCGGGTCGGGATGCTGGCGGACCTGGCGCTGCTCGACCGAGACCCGTTCGACGCGCCCGCCGCCGAGATCGGGAACACCCGTGTGCTCGGCACCTGGGTCGAGGGCGAGCAGGTCTTCACCGCCTGAGTCGCTGCTGTCGCCGAGACCCCGCCTTAGCGCCGAGACCCCCAGGTATGGACGTACATACCTGGGGGTCTCGGCGATATCTGGGGGTGTCGGCGTCAGATGATGCGGGATGCCTCGCCGAGCACGCCTCGGAGGATGTCGCCGATCTCGCGGAACTCCGCCGGCCCGATCGTCAGCGGCGGGGCGAGCTGGATCACGGGGTCGCCGCGGTCGTCGGCTCGGCAGTACAGACCCGCGTCGAACAGGGCCTTCGAGAGGAAGCCGCGCAGCAGGCGCTCGGACTCCTCGGCGTCGAACGTCTGCTTGCTCGCCTTGTCCTTGACCAGCTCGATGCCGAAGAAGTAGCCGTCGCCGCGCACGTCGCCGACGATCGGCAGGTCGAGCAGAGTCTCGAGCTCGGCGCGGAACAGCGGCGAGTTCTCGCGGACGCGTGCGTTGAGGCCCTCTTCATCGAAGATGTCGAGGTTCGCCATCGCGACCGCAGCCGAGACCGGATGCCCGCCGAAGGTGTACCCGTGCGGGAAGAAGGTGTCGCCCTGGGCGAACGGCTCATAGATCCGGCTCGAGATGATCGTGGCTCCGATGGGGGAGTAGCCGCTCGTCATGCCCTTCGCGCAGGTGATCATGTCGGGGACGTAGTCGAACGCGTCGCAGGCGAAGGTGTGGCCGAGACGGCCGAATGCGCAGATGACCTCATCCGACACGAGCAGCACGTCGTGGCGGTCGCAGATCTCGCGCACGCGCTGGAAGTATCCGGGAGGGGGCGGGAAGCATCCGCCCGAGTTCTGCACGGGCTCGAGGAAGACCGCGGCGACCGTGTCAGGCCCCTCGAACAGGATCATCTCCTCGATGCGATCCGCCGCCCATCGTGCGAAGGCGTCGGGCTCGGACGGGGCGCCCATCTCGTCGGCGCGGTAGATGTTCGTGTTGGGCACCCGGAACCCGCCTGGCGTCACCGGCTCGAACATCTCCTTCATCGCCGGGATGCCGGTGATCGCCAGCGCGCCCTGGGTGGTGCCGTGGTAGGCGATCGCTCGGGAGAGCACCTTGTGCTTGCCCGGCCGGCCCCGAAGCCGCCAGTACTGCTTGGCGAGCTTGAACGCCGTCTCCACGGCCTCGCTGCCACTGGTGGAGAAGAACACGCGGTCGAGGTCGCCGGGGGCTTCGGCGGCGAGCCGGTCGGCCAGCTCGATGGCTGCGGGATGCGCATACGACCACAACGGGAAGAATGCGAGCTCCTGGGCCTGCTTCGCGGCCGCTTCGGCGAGGCGGCGCCGACCGTGGCCGGCGTTGACGACGAAGAGGCCCGCGAGCCCGTCGATGTACTTCTTGCCGGCCGAGTCCCAGATGTGGTGACCCTCGCCTTTGACGATCACCGGCACATCGGATGACGCCACCGTCGACTGACGAGTGAAGTGCATCCAGAGATGATCCTTCGCTTTCCGCTGCAGTTCCGTGTTCATGTGTCGATATTGACACTGAAAGCACACGATGACAACAGAATTCGAAGTCCGAGCGCCTGTTCGCCTGCGGATTCAGCTCTCGAGCGGTCCCAGCCATGCCGATGCGGCCGTCGAGTGGGCCGACTCGGGGTCGGACGGGTGGAACATGCCGGCCAGGACGTCGCGGTACAGTCGCGAGAGCTCATTCGACGAGAAGTACGATCCGCCACCGGCGACGAGCATCGCCTCGTCGACGACCTGCTTCGCCATCACGACCGCTCGATGCTTCAGGCCCGACAGCAGCGTGAACCATCGCGGCCCGTGATCGGCGAGCTCATCGACGTCGTGCGCGAGCGCCGCGATCTGCGGCGGCAGGGCATCGTACGCGAGGGCCATCTCGGCGATCCGCCACCGGATGTCGGGGTCCTGGCTGTAGGCCACGCCGGTCTTCTTCGAACGGCGCCCCTTCGCGGCGTCGACGGCGAGATCGAGGCCGCGGCGTGCGATGCCCGTGTAGACGGACGCGAGCAGGATCTCGAAGACGCTGAAGATGCCGAACACGATGGGGTCCGGATTCGGGCCGGGATCGATCCGGCGCACCACGTGCTCGGCCGCTGCGACCGAGCCGTTCAGGCGGGTGGTGCGGCTCTGCGTGCCGCGCATGCCGAGGGTGTCCCAGTCGTCGCTCGTGGTCACCGCATCGGTGCGTTCCACGAACGCGAACACCAGCTTCGGTGCATCCGGGCTCGTCGTGTCGAGGCCGTGCAGGCCGAGCTTCGTCCAGACCGGCGCAAGAGAGGTGAAGATCTTCGTGCCGGTGAAGGCGTACCCGCCGTCGGACTGGGGGACCGCCGATGTGTCGCTGCCGAACAGCACGAGATCGTTGCCGCCCTCGCTGATCCCGAAGGCGAACACCTCGCCCGCTGCCGCGCCGTCCTGCACGAACTCGAGCCCGGTCACGCCTCGGTCGGAGAAGACCTTGGCGACTCCCGTCCACACCAGATGCATGTTGATCGCCAGCGCCGTCGCCGGCGCCGCGGATGCCAGGCGCTGCTGCAGGATCGCCGCTTCGGCGAGGCCGAGACCGGCACCGCCGCGTTCGCGCGGCACGAGGATCTTCAGGTAGCCCGCGTCGCGCAGCTCGTCGAGGTCTCGCTGAGGGAACGTGTTCTCACGATCGTGCACGGCCGCGCGCTCGCGGATCCGCTCGAGGAGGTCGTCGGGGAGGTGATGGCGGGGATCGAATGCGCTCATGACAGGGCCTCCAGGATCTGACGGATCGTCTCGTCGGGGCGATCGCGATGGGGTGAGTGCCCGGCGTCCGGCACGATCGACATCGTGATGTGCGGGTTCTCGAGCACAGACTCGGCGAGCTCGCCGGTGAACAGGCTGTATACGCCGGGGTCGGCTCCGACGATGTGGGTCGGGATGCCGAGGAGCGCAGCTTGCGCACGCACGTCCCACGGATCGTTCTGCGCGCTGGTCTGCTCGACGGCCCAGCGGCTGGCCCGCAGCACGGCGTCCACCTTCAGCTCCACGTCCTGCGGATGCCAGTCGGGGTGCTCCGCACGCACGGACTCCACGTCGGGGGACGCGAACGCGCGCTTCTGGCTGCGTCGGATGATCCCCTCGTCGCGCCCGGCGACGTGGATGGCAGGGTCGATCAGCACGAGTCGCCGCGCCCATCCGGATGCCGTGGTCGCCGCGACCACGGTCGATGCGCCGCCCAGGGAATGGCCGATCACGGCATCCCACTCCCCGCCGCCCTCCGGGCGCGCGGCTGCGACGTCGGCGCCATATGCGGCGACGGTGTAATCGAGCGCACGGGGCGCGTCGCCGTGGCCTCGCAGGTCGACGGCGGTGGCCTTCCATCCGGCATCCGCGAGGGCGGTGCCGACCCGCCACATCAGCGCGGCGGACGACCCCAGGCCGTGGACGAGCAGGGCGCGGCGCGGGCCGTCGCCCCACACCAGACGAGGAAGAGTGAGGGGTGCTGGCACGCCACCAGCCTAGAGCCGGGCCGTCTGGATCGGCTCGGTGTCGGGATACGGTGCGGGATCGCGGTGACGCAGATCGGGGAATGCGCGGACGAACACTATGGAGACCGCGAGACCCACGAGCGCGAACAGGGCGGCCGCGAGGTACGCGCCGCGGGGACCGGACTGATCGATGAGGATGCCGGCGACCGCGGAGCCGGCAGCCGCGCCGATCAGCTGCCCTGTGCCCGCCCAGCCGAACGCCTCGGCGGTCTCGCTGAACTTCACGCTCGCCGTCGTGATCGCGAAGAGCACGGCCAGCGCCGGAGCGATGCCGACGCCCGCGAGCACGAGAGTTCCGCCGAGCCAGAAGATGTCCAGCGAGACCATCGTCAGGCCGAGCCCGATGGTCACGATGAGCAGGCGCCGGGCCATCGCCCAGGGCCCGATCGGAATGTGACCGAACGCGAGTCCGCCCACCAGGCTGCCGACCGAGAAGACCGCGAGCACGAGACCGGCCTCGAGGCCGCCATGGCCGAAGGTCGCGACGACGCCGACCTCGACCGCCGCGCATGCGCCGATGAGCAGGAAGCCGATGACGGTCGCGAGCATCACCGGCGGCTTGAGCACCACGCGTCCGAACGCGCGGCGGCTGCGAGGGATGCGCACGCGACCGACCTCGGGGGAGAGGATGAACCAGGCTCCGCCCATCACGAGGATGGCGGCGACGAGGAGCAGGCCCTGCACCGTCCCGACCTGAGTGGAGACCACGGTGATGACGACAGGGGCGACGATCCAGATGATCTCCTGCAGTGACGCGTCGAGTGAGAAGAGAGGCGTGAGCTGGCCGGCGTTGACGAGCTTGGGATAGATGGTGCGCACGGCCGCCTGCACGGGCGGGGTCGACAGGCCGGCGAGCAGGGCGAAGACCATGTACCCGGGCAGGGAGAGTGGCAGCAGCGCGAGACAGAGCACCGCGAGCACGCACACCATCAGCGTGAGGGTGAGCACGCGGCGCATTCCCCACGCGCCCATCCAGCGGCTCGTGACGGGCCCCGCGACGGCCTGGCCCACCGAGGCCGCGGCGAGCACGATGCCCGCGGCGCCGTACGATCCGGTCTGCTGCTCGACGTGCAGCAGGATCGCCAGACTGGTCATCCCGTTGGGGAAGCGCGCCACCAACTGCGCGGCGATCATCCGCGCCACTCCTGGGGTGCGAAGAAGGTCCCGATATCCCGCCATCAGAAGAGGCTATCCGGCGCGCGGGGACGGACGCGATGCGCCGGACGGGCGACACGCCGCGACACGCCGAAGGCGTCTCTCCACAGGAAATCGGATGTCGGTGGCCGGGCGTACCGTCCTGCCTGTGGATGGATCGGGGAGGGGGTGGCGAGACCCGCGTGAATCCGCGGTCCGAGCGGCTTCTCGGAGCCGTCCGACCTGTGGAAGAAAGCGTGGACAAGCTGTGTTGTATCTGGGGAAGGCAGTGGAAAACTACACGGATGTAACTACTACCCCTTGTGGTCGCTTCCAATGTCCGTCCCCATATGTAGTATTGAAGTCCCGGCGGGGGGTCTGCCGGAAAACCACCTGGATTAGAGGGGAATCAGACATCACCATGTCGATCACGGTCTACACCAAGCCTTCCTGCGTGCAGTGCAACGCGACCTACCGCGCCCTCGACGCCAAGGGCATCGAGTACGAGATCCACGACCTGTCGGAAGACGCCTCGGCGCTCGAGCAGGTCAAGGCGCTCGGCTACATGCAGGCGCCCGTCGTCGTCACCGACGAGGACCACTGGTCGGGCTTCCGTCCCGACAAGATCGACGAGCTCGCAGCCCGTCTCGCCTGAGGCGCCGACCATGAGCGCTGTCGCGACCGCGGTGCCGCTCCTGGTCTACTTCTCGAGCGTGTCGGGCAACACCGCGCGATTCATCGAGAAGCTCGGACTGCCGGCCCGCCGCATCCCCCTGCACCGCAGCGAGGAGCCGCTCGTCATCGACGAGCCGTTCGTCCTCGTCACCCCTACCTACGGGGGCGGGCAGGGGCGCGGCGAGGAGAAGGGCGCAGTCCCCAAGCAGGTCATCCGGTTCCTCAACGATGAGCACAACCGGCGCCACATCCGCGGGGTCATCTCCGCAGGCAACACCAACTTCGGCGAGGCGTTCTGCCTCGCCGGCGAGATCATCAGCCGTAAGTGCAAGGTGCCGCACTTGTATCGGTTCGAAGTATTCGGCACACAGGACGACGTCGATCGCGTGAGCGACGGATTGGAACGATGGTGGAAGCGACAGTGACAGACGCAGTCGAGTTCAAGGTGAACCCCGCGTACGAGGGGCTCGACTATCACGCCCTCAACGCGATGCTCAACCTGTACGACGCGAACGGCAAGATCCAGTTCGACGCCGACAAGCGGGCCGCACGCGAGTACTTCCTGCAGCACGTCAACCAGAACACGGTGTTCTTCCACTCGCTCAAGGAGCGCCTGGACTACCTCGTCGAGAAGGAGTACTACGAGGGCGCCGTCATCGAGCAGTACTCGTTCGACTTCGTGCAGAAGCTCAACGACCTCGCGTACTCGAAGAAGTTCCGCTTCGAGACCTTCCTCGGCGCGTTCAAGTACTACACCAGCTACACGCTGAAGACCTTCGACGGCAAGCGCTACCTCGAGCGCTTCGAGGACCGCGTCGTCATGACCGCGCTCGCGCTCGCCGAGGGCGATGAGCAGGTCGCGATCGACCTCGTCGAGGAGATCATCTCGGGCCGCTTCCAGCCGGCCACCCCGACCTTCCTCAACGCGGGCAAGGCGCAGCGCGGCGAGCTCGTCAGCTGCTTCCTGCTGCGCATCGAAGACAACATGGAGTCGATCGCCCGCGGCATCAACTCGTCGCTGCAGCTGTCGAAGCGCGGCGGCGGCGTCGCCCTGCTGCTCTCGAACATCCGCGAGTCCGGAGCGCCGATCAAGCAGATCGAGAACCAGTCGTCGGGCATCATCCCCGTGATGAAGCTGCTCGAAGACAGCTTCAGCTACGCCAACCAGCTGGGCGCGCGTCAGGGCGCAGGTGCCGTGTACCTCAACGCGCACCACCCCGACATCATGCGCTTCCTCGACACCAAGCGCGAGAACGCCGACGAGAAGATCCGCATCAAGACCCTCTCGCTGGGCGTCGTCGTCCCCGACATCACCTTCGAGCTCGCCAAGAAGGGCGAGGACATGTACCTGTTCTCGCCGTACGACGTCGAGCGCGTCTACGGCGTGCCCTTCGGCGACATCTCGGTGACCGAGAAGTACCACGAGATGGTCGACGACTCGCGCATCAAGAAGACGAAGATCAACGCGCGCGAGTTCTTCCAGACCCTCGCCGAGATCCAGTTCGAGTCGGGCTACCCGTACATCATGTTCGAGGACACGGTGAACAAGGCGAACCCGATCAAGGGCCGCATCAACATGTCGAACCTGTGCAGCGAGATCCTGCAGGTGAACACCCCGACCTCGTACAACGACGACCTGTCGTACGACCAGATCGGCAAGGACATCTCGTGCAACCTCGGCTCGATGAACATCGCCCTGGCGATGGATGCCGATGACCTGGGCAAGACCGTCGAGACCGCGATCCGCGCGCTGACCGCCGTCAGCACCCAGAGCCACATCACCTCGGTGCGCTCGATCGAAGACGGCAACGACCGCTCGCACGCCATCGGCCTCGGCCAGATGAACCTGCACGGCTACCTGGCCCGCGAGCGCGTCTTCTACGGCTCCGAAGAGGGCATCGACTTCACGAACATCTACTTCTACACCGTGCTGTTCCACGCGCTGAAGGCGTCGAACACGCTCGCCATCGAGCGCGGCGAGACCTTCGACGGCTTCGAGGACTCGACGTACGCGTCGGGTGAGTTCTTCGACAAGTACATCGACCAGGCCTGGGTGCCCGCGACCGACAAGGTCAAGGAGCTCTTCGCCGGCAAGTTCATCCCTGCGCAGCAGGACTGGATCGAGCTGCGCGACAGCATCCAGAAGCACGGCATCTTCAACCAGAACCTGCAGGCGGTGCCGCCCACCGGATCGATCTCGTACATCAACAACTCGACGTCATCGATCCACCCGATCGCGTCGAAGGTCGAGATCCGCAAGGAGGGCAAGCTCGGCCGCGTGTACTACCCGGCGCCGTTCATGACGAACGACAACCTGGAGTACTACCAGGACGCGTACGAGATCGGCTACGAGAAGGTCATCGACACGTACGCCGCGGCCACGCAGCACGTCGACCAGGGACTGTCGCTGACGCTGTTCTTCAAGGACACCGCAACCACCCGCGACATCAACAAGGCGCAGATCTACGCATGGCGCAAGGGCATCAAGACGATCTACTACATCCGTCTGCGTCAGCTCGCCCTCGAGGGCACCGACATGACCGAGTGCGTCAGCTGCATGCTGTGATTGCCTTCTGATCAGGGATTTTAGAACAGGAACGATGAATTGACTCCCTCACCGAAGCTCACGCTGATCGACCACGTGCAGGCGATCAACTGGAACCGCATCGAGGACGAGAAGGATCTCGAGGTCTGGAACCGCCTCGTGAACAACTTCTGGTTGCCCGAGAAGGTGCCGCTGTCCAACGACGTGCAGTCGTGGAACACGCTCACCGCCGACGAGCAGCTGCTCACGATGCGCGTGTTCACCGGTCTCACCCTGCTCGACACGATCCAGGGCACCGTAGGCGCCGTGTCGCTCATCCCCGATGCGATCACCCCGCACGAGGAGGCGGTGTACACCAACATCGCGTTCATGGAGTCGGTGCACGCCAAGAGCTATTCGTCGATCTTCTCCACCCTGTGCTCGACGAAGGAGATCGACGAGGCGTTCCGCTGGTCGGTCGAGAACCAGAATCTGCAGAAGAAGGCGCAGATCATCGTCGACTACTACCGTGGCGACGACCCGCTCAAGCGCAAGGTCGCCTCGACGCTGCTGGAGTCGTTCCTGTTCTACTCGGGCTTCTACCTGCCGATCTACTGGTCGTCGAAGGCGAAGCTGACGAACACGGCCGACCTCATCCGCCTCATCATCCGCGACGAGGCCGTGCACGGGTACTACATCGGCTACAAGTTCCAGAAGGGCCTCGAGAACGAGACCGAGGAGCGCCGCCAGGAGTTGAAGGACTACACCTTCAACCTGCTGTTCGAGCTCTACGAGAACGAGGTGCAGTACACGCAGGACCTCTACGACGGCGTCGGCCTGACCGAGGACGTCAAGAAGTTCCTGCACTACAACGCCAACAAGGCGCTGATGAACCTCGGCTACGAGCCGATGTTCCCCTCCACGGTCACCAACGTGAACCCCGCGATCCTCTCGGCCCTGTCGCCGAACGCCGACGAGAACCACGACTTCTTCTCGGGGTCCGGCTCGTCGTACGTGATCGGCAAGGCCGAGGCCACCGAGGACGACGACTGGGACTTCTGATAACCGCTGGTCAGCGGGTTAAATCCTGAGATCGATAACGCCCCCGGCGGCCGCTCGTCACGAGCGGGAGCCGGGGGCGTTTCGTGTGTCTGCCCACACATTTCCCACACCTCGTGCGAAGCAGCAGCGTGCGCGCTGCGCTCAGGCGAGAGCGAGGTGGAGAATCGGGTAGGGTCGGCCGTCGCCGTCGAGCTCGCTTCGCCCGATCTGTACGAAACCACGGCTCAGATAGAACCCGAGACCGTTCAGATTCTGCTCATTCACGTCGACCTTGGTCACGCCGTGGCTCTTGACCGCCTCAGCGAGCAGACGTGAGCCGATGCCCATTCCCCGGGCTTCGTCAGAGACGAAGAGCATCTCAAGGTTCCCGTCTGCGACGCCGGCGAAGCCGACGGCAGCACCCTCCCGCTGGGCGACTATGAGTTCGACTGCGGGGAAATACAAGGACGCCAGATTGCCTTCGATTCGGGCGAAGTCGGCTTCGTCGAGGAAGTCATGCGTGGCTCGAACGGCACTCCGCCAGATCTCGACCAGTCGGGGGTATTCGCGTGCCCCATGAGCAGGTCTGAGGGTGACGTGACTGTTGGTGTCGGGCATTCGATCATCTTGGCCGAAAGCGCTCCCCGACACCAAAGCGTCAGGGGTGATAAACGAGATGCCCGCGCATCGGGAAGACGCACCGGGCCATCTCGCTGGCCGAGAATGGAAGGATGCAAAGAACCAGGGACGTCGATCTGCCGGTGCTGTACTTCGGGACTCCTGTCGCATTGATCACGACGATCAATCCTGACGGGTCGTCGAACATCAGCCCGATCTCCTCAGCATGGTCGTTGGGCGACCGCTACATGCTCGGACTGGGCTCGGAAGGTCAGGCGTGCGCGAACCTGCAGCGCGTCGGCGAACTGGTCATCAACCTCCCGTCCGCCGATCTGGCGCCCGCTGTCGAGGCGATCGCACCGACCACCGGCCGCACCCCGGTACCCGAAGACAAGAAGGCCAGCTACCGTCATGAGCCCGACAAGTGGAGCCTGGGCGGCTTCACACCCGTCGGCTCACAGGACGTCCTTCCGCCTCGAATCGGCGAGTGCCCCGTGCAGATCGAGGCGCGCGTCGCGCAGCTCATCGAGATCGACGGCGGCAGCGCGGTCGCAGTCGAAGCTGAAGTCCGTCGTGTCCACGCGCACGAGAGCATCCTGAGAAGTCAGGGGCCTGATCGTGTCGACACTGAGAAATGGGAGCCGCTGTACTACAGCTTCCGTCACTACTTCGCTCAGGGCCCTCGCGTCGGCACGAACTTTCGGGCCTCCCTGCTCGATGAGCCCGCAACCGTCGCGTGATCGCGGATCACAGGAGGGGGCGGATGCTGGACGCATCCGCCCCCGGCCGCATCAGCCCTGTGCGCCGTAATCGGGCAGCTGCTGCAGAGTCCAGGTGTTGCCGTCGGGGTCGTCGAAGGTGACGAAGCGCCCCCATGCGAGATCGTCGACACCGCTGGCGTCGACACCGACCGACCGCAGGTGAGCGAGCGCCTCATCCGCATCGGGCACCACGACCTGGATCGTGTTCTGCTGCCCAGGCTGCAGATCGATTCCCAGGCCGGTGCCGAACGCGATCGAGCACGCCGATCCCGGCGGGGTCATCTGCACGAAGCGCAGCTCGTCGTTCACCTGCTGATCGTGATCGGCGTTGAACCCGACCTTCACGTAGAAGTCCTTGGCTCGGTCGACATCGGTCACCGGCACGAAGATGAGCTCGATCTTCCAGTCCATGTTCCTGCGCCTTCCTCGAGATACGGGAGCGGGCGCGCCCCCGCGGTCACGCTACTCGGGGCCACCGACATCCGCGAGGGCTCGACACATGCCTCGCGCCGCATACCGACCCGCGTAGCGTGGGCACCAGCGATCGGCATCCGCCCTTGGCTTCCACAGCTCAAGGGCATCCGATCGGCAGGAGAAGATCATCACTTCCACCCCCCTCGACATCGACGTCGACCCCGGCGCGGCCACCCTCGGACCGATTCGCCAGACATACTCCGGTACGGCGGAGTTCCCTCCGATGGCGCATGCCTACAAGCAGGTGTCGCAGGTCGTGCGCGAAACGGGCCTGCTGCGACGCGCTTCGTGGTTCTACATCATCGTGGCGGCCGGCATAGCCGTCGCATTCGCGGGCTGCGTCGCCGGGTTCATCCTGCTCGGCGACAGCTGGCTGCAGCTGCTGATCGCGGCGGCTCTCGGCATCATCTTCACCCAGGTCGCCTTCCTGGCGCACGAGGCGGCCCATCGGCAGATCCTCGACGGCGGACCGGCGAACTTCCGACTCGCGCGCGTCCTCGCCGGCATCGTCGGCATGAGCTACGCCTGGTGGGATTCGAAGCACACCAAGCACCACGGCAACCCGAACCGCGTGGGCAAGGACCCCGACATCGAGGTCGACACGATCTCCTTCCTCGATGAGGACGCGGCGCGCTCACGCGGCTTCATCCGCATCATCACCCGCAGGCAGGGGTGGCTGTTCTTCCCTCTGCTCACACTCGAGGGACTCAACCTGCACTACCTGAGTCTCAAGCACCTCGTGTCGCAGCGCGCGGTCAAGGGCCGCTGGACCGAGCTCGGCATCATCGCCCTGCGCTCTGCCATCGTGTTCGTGCCCGTCTTCCTGCTGCTGCCTCTCGGCATGGCGTTCGCCTTCGCCGGCGTCATGCTGGCGGTCTTCGGCGTGTACATGGGGGCGTCGTTCGCGCCGAACCACAAGGGCATGCCGATCATCCACCCGGATGCAAAGCTCGACTTCTTCTCGAAGCAGGTGCGCACCTCGCGCAACATCTCCGGCGGCTGGTGGGCCACCGCGCTGATGGGCGGGCTGAACTACCAGGTGGAGCACCACCTGTTCCCGAACATGCCGCGTCCGCACCTGTCGAAGGCCCGCGCCATCGTCCGGGACTACTGCACGGCGAACGGTGTGCCGTACACCGAGACGAACCTGCTGCGCTCGTACGCGATCGTGATCGAGTACCTCAATCGCGTCGGGCTCGCCGCGCGCGATCCGTTCGACTGCCCCGCAGCCATGCAGCTCCGCCGGGCCTGACGCACGCGTCTCAGACCTGCGGGTATCCGGTGCCTTTCAGCATCCGGGCAAGGTGAGCGGCGTTGGCCGCTGCGGTCGTGATGGACTGCGCGACCTTCTCGGGCGTCTCGGGAAGATCCTTGTAGTCGGTCTTCTGCATCGCCTCGCCGTTCCAGTAGATCGACCCCTGTGCGGGGATCGTGAAGCCCACGTCGTTCAGCGACTGGAACACGATCGCCGCGATGTGATGGGCGCCGTCCTCGTTGCCGACGACGACGGCCAGCGCGACCTTGTCGAAGAGGATCGGCCGACCCGCATCGTCGGTCTCGCTGAGCTCGGCATCCAGCCGCTCGAGCACCCTCTGGGCGACGCTGGAGTGCTGACCGAGCCATGTCGGCGTCGCGAACACGAGGATGTCGGCTGCGAGCACTCGTGCGCGCAGGTCGGGCCACTCATCGCCATGCCCCATGTCGGTCTGCACGCCGGGGCGGATGTCGTGGTCGACCGCTCGGATGCGGTCGGCCGCCACCCCGTGCTCGGCAAGGGCGTTCAGCACCTGCTCTCCCAGCACATGGGTGCTCGATCCGGCCGGCGACGGCTTGAGGGTGCAGTTGATCAGAAGGGCGCTGAGCGTGTCATCCATGCCGGGCACGGTACGCGCTGACGCCGGATGCCGTGCAGGGCCTTTCGGATGCCGGGGCGATGCGCTACCCGCTGAGCGCTTCTCGCCGGAGGAAGCGGGAGTTCGACCGCCCGGCTCAGCGCTTCCGGTTCGCCTGGTAGTACGCGAGCAGGGCCTTGGTCGAGGGGTCCTGCGCGGCCAGGGCATCCGTATCTCCCTCGATCGCCGGGGCGATCTGCAGGGCGAGCTGCTTGCCCAGCTCGACACCCCACTGGTCGAAGGAGTTGATGCCCCAGATCACGCCCTGCGTGAACGTGATGTGCTCGTACAGGGCGATGAGCTGGCCGAGTACGCCCGGGGTCAGCGACGGTGCGAAGATCGACGTCGTCGGGCGGTTCCCGGGGAACGTGCGTGCGGCGACCAGCGCTCCGGTGGTGCCCTCGGCCTCGACCTCCTCTGCCGTCTTGCCGAACGCGAGCGCCTTGGTCTGCGCGAGGAAGTTCGCCAGGAACAGGCCGTGCACGTCGCGGCCGTCGTCGGCGAGCGGGTACGCCGGATTCACGAAGGCGATGAAGTCTGCGGGGATGAGACGCGTGCCCTGGTGGATCAGCTGATAGAAGGCGTGCTGGCCGTTGGTGCCGGGCTCGCCCCAGAACACCTCGCCGGTGTCGGTCGTGACGGGCGAGCCGTCCCAGCGCACCGACTTGCCGTTGGACTCCATGGTCAGCTGCTGCAGGTAAGCGGCGAACCGGCTGAGCTGCTGGGCGTACGGCAGCACGGCGTGCGACTGCGCCCCGAGGAAGTTCACATACCAGACGTTGAGGAGCCCCATGAGCACGGGCACGTTCTGCGCGAGCGGTGTGGTGCGCACGTGCTCGTCGACGGCGTGGAAGCCTGCGAGCAGCTCACGGAATGCAGCCGGCCGGAAGACGATCGCGAGCGACAGCCCGATCGCCGAGTCGACCGAGTAGCGACCCCCGACCCAGTCCCAGAAGCCGAACGCGTTCTTCGGATCGATGCCGAAGGCCTCGACCTTGTCGAGGGCGGTCGATACCGCGACGAAATGGTGCGCGACGGCACCCTTGCGGCTCGCGTCGTCGTCTTCCATCGCACCGGATGCCGAGAGACCGGCCCACAGCCAGTCGCGTGCGAGGCGCGCATTGGTCAGGGTCTCGAGAGTGGTGAAGGTCTTCGAAGCGACGATGAACAGCGTCGTCTCGGGGTCGAGGTCCGTGGTCTTCTGCGCGATGTCGGTCGGGTCGATGTTCGACACGAAGCGCGCCTCGATCCCGGCGTCGGCGTACGGCTTCAGCGCCTCGTAGACCATCACCGGTCCGAGATCCGATCCGCCGATGCCGATGTTCACGACGTGGGTGACCTTCTTGCCGGTCACGCCGCGCCAGTCGCCTGAGCGCACCCGGTCGGCGAACGCCGACAGCGACGTCAGCACAGCCTGCACATCGGCATCCACGTCCTGGCCGTCGACGACGAGCGCAGGCGTCGCGCCCTCAGGGCGGCGCAGCGCGGTGTGCAGCACGGCGCGATCCTCTGTCGTGTTGATGTGCGCGCCGTCGAGCATCGCCTCGTAGCGCTCGGCGACGCCGGTCTGCTCGGCCAGGCGCACGAGGGAAGCGACGATCTCATCGGTGACCAGGTTCTTCGACAGGTCGACGTGCAGATCGGCGAGGGGCAGCGACAGGCGCTCGACGCGAGTCGGATCCTCGTCGAACCATGCACGCAGGTCGGGTGAGAACGAGTCGCTTATGGCCGACAGCTCAGCCCAGGCGGATGTGGACGTGGGATCGATCGGTGCGCTCATGCAAGCAACGTTAGCGCCGGAGCCCTGCCGTCGTGCCGTCGATGTCATCGTCGGCACAGGACGGTAGCGTGGTCTGCGGACCAGGAGGAACGATGAAGACAGTGCCGTTCGGAACCCGCAACGCGCCCGCGGTGATCGCCGGAATGATGCGCATCCCCGACAAGACGGATGCAGAGGTCCGCGAGCTGTACGACACCGCCCGCTCGGCGGGGATCGACTTCTTCGATCACGCCGACATCTACGGCGGCGCCATGCACGTCTGCGAGGATCGCTTCGCCTCGGCCCTGCAGCTCAGCGCGGCGGAGCGGGAGGAGATCGTGCTGCAGACCAAGTGCGGCATCGTTCCGTCGCAGCAGATGTTCGACTTCTCGTACGAGCACATCATGACCCAGGTGGATGGGTCGCTGGCGGCTCTGCGCACCGACTACATCGACGTGCTGCTGCTGCACCGCCCTGATGCCCTGGTCGAGCCCGACGAGGTCGCCAGGGCCTTCGACGAACTCGAGGCCGCGGGGAAGGTGCGCGCGTTCGGTGTGTCGAACCACACGCCGCGGCAGATCGATCTGCTGCGGACGGCGGTCACGCAGCCCCTCGTCGCGAACCAGCTGCAGCTGTCGATCACCCACTCTCCGGTCATCGCCCAGGGGATGGCGATGAACATGGCAGGGGAGGAGCAGAGCGTCGTCCGCGACGGCGGCGGCATCGTCGAGTACTGCCGCATCAACGCGATCACCGTTCAGGCGTGGTCGCCCTTCCAAGCGGGATTCTTCGACGGGGTCTTCCTGGGAAACCCGAAGCACTCCGAGCTGAATGCGGTCATCGACCGGCTCGCGACGAAGTACCGCGTGACGCCGACGGCGATCGCCACGGCGTGGATCACCCGCCACCCGGCGCGGATGCAGGTTGTGCTCGGAACGACCACCCCGCAGCGCGTGATCGACGCGGCGGCGGGCGCCGACGTCGAGCTGACCCGATCCGAGTGGTACGAGCTGTTCCGCACAGGCGGGCACATCGTCCCCTGATGAACCAGGAGGCCGGTCCGGGACCGGTCCGAGTCCGGTCGGGGTCCCGAACGGATCCGAGCCCATAGAGGAGGGCCTATGCACCCGCTGATCTCCGCCGACGAGCTGCGCGCCGGCCTCGCCGAGACGCTCGTCCTCGACGCCCGCTGGTCGCTCGGCCGCACCGACGGGCGCGAGCAGTACCTCGCCGGTCACATCCCCGGTGCCGTCTTCCTCGACGTCACACGCGACCTCAGTCGCCACGGTGAGCCGCACGAGGGCCGGCACCCGCTACCCGACGACGCGGCGCTCGCCGCGGCCGCGCGCCGATGGGGAGTGCGCCGAGACGTGCCGGTCGTGGTCTACGACGACGACCGGATGCTTCCCGCGTCTCGCGCCTGGTGGGCGCTGCGCCGCGCCGGTCTCGACGTGCGGGTGCTCGACGGCGGATGGCGCGCCTGGCTCGCCGCGGGCGGCGAGGTCGAGACCGGCGAGACGACGGTGCCGGAAGGCGATGTGGTGCTCGGCTCGCCGGGCGACAGCGGCATCATCGACACGCGCTCGGCCGGCACGTGGCCGGATGCCGGTGTGCTGCTCGACGCAAGGGCGGCGGAGCGCTATCGCGGAGAGACCGAGCCGTACGATCCGATCGCGGGGCACATCCCCGGCGCGAAGAACCTGCCCATCGCCCGAGTGCTCACCGAGGACGGACGGTTCCGCTCTGCAGCCGACATCGCGGCGGCCTTCGACGCCGTCGGGGCGGAGGAGGGCACGGCGATCGCCGCGTACTGCGGGTCGGGCATCACCGCCGCGCAGCTCGCCCTCGCCGGCACGCTGGTCGGCCGCGACGTGACGGTGTACCCGGGGTCGTGGAGCGCCTGGTCGAACACACCTGGGCGCCCCGTCGCCACCGGCGCGGAGTGACGGAGCCGGCCCCGCACGGGTCGTCTACTCTGAGATCATGCCGTTCCTGTTCACCCTGATCGTCATCGCGCTGATGGTGTTCGCCCTCGTCGACATCATCCGCCGCGACGACAGCCAGGTGCGGTTCATGCCGAAGTTCGTGTGGCTGCTGCTGGTCGTCCTGCTGCCGTTCCTGGGGAGCGTGCTGTGGTTCGCGCTGGGGCGCGAATACCCCGAGGGCGGCATCCGTCTCGGCCGTCCCGCGCGCCGCGACGCGGCGGCGCCCCCTGTCGCTGCCGCGCCGCCCGCCGATCAGCGCACCACCGAGCAGCAGATCGCCGACCTCGATCGGGAGATCGAGGAGTGGCGGCTGCGGCAGGAGATCGAGAAGCGCAAGAAGGAGCGCGGCGACAGCGTGGCCGACGACTGAGCCGGCGCCCCGACGCCAGGGCGTCTCTGCATGATCGCTATGCAAAGAATCTATGCAAATAACTTGTGCATAGCACAGGGCGGTGTCATTCTGAGAGCGTGACCGAACAGGACGAACGCGGCATCCGCCTCGACGAACGGCAGATCCGTGTTCTCGCGCACCCGCTGCGGGCGCGCATCCCCGGCCTGTTGCGCATGGGCGGCCCCGCCACGGCGACAGACCTCGCCAGGCTGCTCCACACGAATTCCGGCGCGACGAGCTACCACCTTCGTCAGTTGGCCGCCGTCGGACTGGTGGCCGACACGGGGGAGGGTGTCGGGCGACGCAGAGAGTGGCGGGCTACGAGCGACTTCCACTCCTGGGCGCCGTCGGACTTCGACGACCGACCCGATGCGGCTGCGGCCGTGGGGTGGCTTCAGCGCGCCTACCTGCGCGACTTCATCGAGCGCGCCGAGCGCTGGGAGGCCGCCGCTCCCGACTGGCCCGCGGCATGGCGCGACGGTCTCGGACTCAGCGACACGGTCGTCGAGGTGACCCCGCAGCAGGCGGCAGCCCTCCAGGCCGAGATGGGCGCGCTGCTCGAGCGCTATCGCGCAGCGGGCGCCGGTGCGCCCGACGCCATCAGGGTGCACGTCACCACGCACGCCTCACCCCTCGAGTTCTCGACCGGCGCGGGTGCGGCAGTCGCGGACCCGACTGAGAGCGGCGGCCTATCGGACGAGAGCGGCACCCGATCGTGAGCACTCTGACGCGAAAGCAGGCTGAGCGACGGTACCTGCTGCTCACGGCCGTACGATGGCTGCCCGCAGGCATCACCTTCGGGATGACCGTGCTGCTGCCCCTCGAGAGAGGACTCAACCTCGCCGAGATCGGCGTGCTGATGTCGCTGCAGGGCTTCGTCGTGCTCGGGCTAGAGCTGCCCACAGGAGGGCTGGCCGACGCGATCGGTCGGCGCCCGCTGCTGCTCGCCGGCGCGATGCTCGCCGTGGCGTCGACCTGGGTGTTCCTGATCGCCGAGTCGTTCGCCGTCTTCGCCATCGCCCTCGTGCTGCAGGGGGTCTTCCGTGCTGTCGACTCGGGTCCGCTCGAGGCGTGGTTCGTCGACGCCGCGCTCGCCGACGACCCGGATGCCGAGCTCGACGCGCCCCTCGGGCGCGCGGCGGCCGCGCTGGGAATCACCATCGCCGCTGGAGCTGCGCTCGGCGGTGCGCTCGTCGCCTGGCATCCTCTGCCTGGGCAGTCGGCGCTGGTGCTGCCGTTCACGGTCTCGACCGCGGTCTACGCCGTTTTCGGTGTGCTGGTGGCAGCGCTCGTGCGCGAGCCGCATCGCGAACGCGCATCGCTGGCCTTCGCAGTGCGCGAGACGCCACTCGCGATGCGAGGCGGGCTGCGGCTGCTGCGGGGATCGGGCGTGCTTCGAGGCCTGGTGCTCGTCGAGGTGTTCTGGAGCATCGCGATGATCGCATTCGAGTCGCTCGCTCCGATCCGCCTCACAGAGCAGCTCGGGTCGGAGAGCGCCGCCGCCGCGGTCTTCGGCCCGGCGTCGGCAGTCGCCTGGGGCCTTTTCGCGATCGGGTCGTCATCGGTCGTGCTCGTGCGCCGGTGGCTCGGCCCTGCAGGGGCCGCCATCGCGATGCGGATCCTCAACGGTGCGGTCGTGGTGGTCATGGGGATCGCGGCAGGGCCGGTCGGACTGCTCGTCGGGTACGGGCTCGCCTATCTCACGCACGGCGGCGCGGGGCCCTTGCACAACGCCCTGCTGCACAGGCAGAGCGCAGCGGAGACGAGGGCCATGGCGCTCTCGATCAACTCGATGATCGCGGGAGGCGCATACAGCCTGGGGCTGCTCGTGCTCATGCCGCTCGCCGAGACGACGAGCACCACCGTCGCGATCGTCGCGGCCGGCGCGTTCAGCATGCTCGGTGCGGTCGGCTACCTGCCCGCGCTGCGTCAGCAGCGCCGTGCAGTCGTCTCGGATTGAGGTCAGCTCGCGAGGGATGCGCGCAGCGCCTTATCGAGATCCGGATGCCGGAACCGGTACCCCGCCGCGAGCAGCTTCTCCGGCAGCACCCACCGGCTCTTCAGGATCAGCTCCGTCTCGGTCCGGATGCCCATGGCGCCGATCTCGAGCATCCATCGCGGCATCGGCGGGCCGATGCGGGCGCCGACGGCCCGCCGGACCGCGGCCATGAACGAGCGGTTGTCGACCGGATTCGGGGCGGAGGCGTTGACCGGTCCGTCGAGTGCCGGATGCCCCTCGAGGAAGTCGATGATGCCGAGCACATCGTCGACGTGGATCCAGCTGAACCGCTGCCGACCGCCGCGCGCGCCGGGCAGGTGTGCTGTGCCCGCCGCGATGCGGGAGGCGGGCACCGGCCACCATCCGTCGAGCTGGGTACCGCCGAGACCGAACCGCGCCAGGCGCCGCAGGGGGCCGAGCACGCCGGCGTCGCCGAGCACGATCGCGGTGCGCAGCGCCACGCGGCGCGTCGCAGGCAGGGCATCCGCCATCAGCGTCTGCTCCCACGCCCTCGCGACATCCACCGAGAACCCGGTGCCGAGCTCGCCCGTCGACTCGGTCATCGGGCGGTCCTCGGCATGACGGTAGATCGTCGCGGTCGAGGAGTTCACCCACAGCGGCGGCGGCGCGCTCGCGCGGCGGATCGCCGTGCTGAGCGCTGCGGTGGTGTCGAGCCGGGAGCGGAAGATCTCCGCCCGATTCGCGGGCGTGTAGCGGCAGTTGACGCTCTTGCCCGCGAGTCCCACGACCAGTGCCGCCCCGTCGACCGCCGCATCGATGCCCGACTGGTCGTGCCAGGTCAGATCGGCGCCCGAACGCGAGATCGTCACCACCTCGCGTCCCTCCGTGCGGTACTTCTGCAGCAGGTGCCTGCCGATGAAACCGGTGGAGCCGCCGATGACGACCCGCGTCACACCCGCTCCTGCTCGACTCGGAACGTGAACGTGCCCGCGTACTCGTAGATCCGGCCGATCAGCGGGGCGTCGACCGTGAGCTCGACGCGCTGCAGACCCGCCTGCTTCTCGGCGCTCTCCCGCAGCCGCACGACGGGCGCGAGCAGACGCGGCAGACGCACGCGCACTCCCGCGAGCCGTACGCCCATCGCCCGGCTGCGCAGGGTGAGGGCGTGCTCGTCGACGGCGACGTCGAACGACACCGCGAGGGTCGTCGGCTCTCCGATCTGATCGATCACGCGGCCACCCGGCCCTGCGGTCACCGTGTCCTTCATCACCCAGTCGCCATCGGGAAGGTGCAGCGTGCGCACGCTGACCGCACGGCCGGCGATCGTGCGATTGCGGATGGTGAACGGAACCTGCTCGTGCCATCCGGCGAGCACCGCCCCGCCGTCCTGCAGCAGCCGGAGGATCGGCCACAGCCAGCGGCGAGGTGTGCCGACCCGCTCGAACACGCCCTCGCCGATGCCGACGCGTCCGCGAGGCACCGGCGAGAAGTACGTGCTCAGTGCCGGGTGGAGGGCCGGCCGCTGCTCGCCCAGCGCCCGCAGGTAGGGCGACTGGGGCACGTGATCCATGCTTCGAGACTACTCGCGCGGCCCAGGGTAGAGCAGGTGCGGTCGGGTGTCCTCCCTGAACCGGGCGAGCTCCGGCTGCCATGCCGCGATGATCTCATCAGCCGTTGCCCCGGCCTCGAGCTGCTGCTGGAACCGCCCCGATCCGGTCAGCAGACCGATCCATCTTCCGCCGTCGCCCCGCCACGAGAACTCGGGGTAGAGGCGGCGCGCCTCGACGAGCATGTGGGTGCCCACCGCGATGGCATCGACCTTCTCGGCGTCCATGATGTGCACCTGCACACCCGCGCACACCGTGCCGGCGTTCTTCGAGAAGGTCGGGGTGAAGTACGCCTCGCGGAACTCGACACCGGCGAGGCCCCGCTCGTTCAGCGCCGCAGCCCAGCGGTGATCGAGGTACGGAGCACCGATCAGTTCGAAGGGACGGGTCGTTCCTCGTCCTTCCGACCAGTCGGTGGCCTCGACCATGCCGGTGCCGGGGTAGAGCACCGCGGTCTGCGGCGTGGGCATGTTGGGTGACGGGGGGATCCAGCGGTCGGCCTGATCGGGCCCGACCATCTGACGCCGCCAGCCCTCGACCTCGACCACCTGCAGGTCGCTCAGCGGCGTCTGGCCCGCACGCTCCATGAAGGTCGCATTGAAGTATCGAGCAAGCTCTCCGACGGTCATGCCGTGCTGCTGCGCGATCTCGAGCAGCCCCACGCCCGACGTGAAGCCCGGCTGCAGCACCGGCCCGCGCGCCCTGCCGCCGAGCGGATTCGGGCGGTCGAGCACGACGAAGCGCAGATCTCCGCTCTGCGCTGCAGCCTGCATGGCCGTCCACATCGTCCAGATGTAGGTGTAGAAGCGCACACCGACGTCGCGGATGTCGAACACGACGGTGTCGACCCCGGACTGGACGAAGAAGTCGGCGAACGTCGCGACCGATGCGCCGTAGGCGTCGTAGACCGTCACGCCTGTGCGCGGATCGATCGAGGTCTCCTCGGCCTCACCCGCCTGAGCGGTGCCGCGGAATCCGTGCTCAGGCCCGAACACCGCGCGCAGGTCCACATCGTGCGCCACCATGTCGTCGACGATGCTCGTGAAGTCCTCGAGCACGCCGGTGGGGTTGGTGATGACCCCGACGCGACGCCCGGCGAAGACCCGCCACCCGTCGGCCGCAGCGACGTCGGCGCCGGTTCGCACGGGGCGGCCCTTACCGGGACCCTTCGGCTTCCCCGGCTGGTCCGGCTTGCCGGCGGCGAACGCCGACCCTCCGGTGGCGACCACGCCCGCGGCGCTCGCCGCGGCGAGGCCGGCGGCGCGGAACACTCCTCGTCTGCTGATGCCCATGCCGGTCACCGGCCCAGTCCGTGGCCGAACGGGTAGAGGACCTCACCGGAGCCGTCGCCGGCGTAGATGTCGACAGGCAGCGCACCCTGCGGCTCGATCTCGCCGGTGATCACCTTCGCGAGCGACGCGAGCGCCGGAGCCGCGTATGAATATGTGGCGATGAAGTTGTCGACGCCGGGCAGCTGGTTGATGTCGTAGGGGTTGCGCACCCCCGCGACGACGAGATGGCTGTCGGTGGCGTCGAGAGCGGCGACGAGCTGCTTCTGCGTGCTGGTCGCGGTGACTCCGTTTGTGAGCACGACAGTCACATCGTGCTGAGCCGCGGCCTCTGCGGCCTGCGTGATCAGCCCCGCCGAGGGGGCGGTTCCGGTGGGCAGCGTGGTGACGGTGGCTCCGCGTGCCGTCAGCTCAGCGGCGAGTGCGCGACCGGTCACCTCGCCGTAGCCGGTGACCAGCACGGTCTTGCCGTCGACCGACACGGGCAGCGCATCGCCCTCGTTGCGCACGAGGGTGGTGGTGCGATCGGTGATCTTCTCTGCGGCTCGCAGGCTTCCCTGGCGTCCGACGACGTTCATGACCTTGTCGACCTCTACGGTCGGTCGCTTGATGACGCCCTGGTCGTACTTCATCTTCAGGATGCGGGCGACCGACTCGTCGATGCGCTCCTCGGTGAGTCGACCGGAGTCGAGAGCCGCCTCGATGGCGTCGTACGCCGCGGGCGGATCAGCGGGCAGCAGCAGC
Organism: Microbacterium esteraromaticum; assembly: GCF_014084045.1. NCBI lineage: Bacteria > Bacillati > Actinomycetota > Actinomycetes > Micrococcales > Microbacteriaceae > Microbacterium > Microbacterium esteraromaticum. The sequence goes on along the minus strand of NZ_CP043732.1, from coordinate 212,423 downwards.
TGGTCGACGCCGGCCTCGATGGCGCGCACGGCCACCTCGCCATCGCCGTACTTCTGGCGCACCGCCGCCATCTCGAGTCCGTCGGTGACGATGACGCCATCGAACCCGAGCGCCTCGCGCAGCTGGCCCGTGACGATCTTCTTCGAGAGCGTGGCGGGGTCGCCGCTGTCGTCGAGCGAGGGCACCACGATGTGCGCGGTCATGATCGAGTCGACGCCCGCGGCGATCGCGGCCTCGAACGGCGGCGCGTCGATCTGCTGCCACTCCTCGAGGGTGTGGGTGATCACCGGGAGCCCGGTGTGCGAATCGGTGGCGGTGTCGCCGTGCCCGGGAAAGTGCTTGGCGGTGGCGACGATGCCGGCGTCGTCCTGGTAGCCGCGCACCGCGGCGGCGGTGAGCAGCGAGACGAGATCGGGGTCGGACGAGAAGCTGCGCACACCGATCACGGGGTTGTCCGGATTCACGTTGACGTCGGCGTCCGGGGCGTTGTTCTGGTGGATGCCCATGGCGAGCAGCTCCTGCCCCGTGATCGCGGCAGCCCGCCTGGTGTCCTTCGCACTGCGACCCGCGCCCAGTGCCATGTTGCCGGGGAAGAGCGTCGCCGGCGAGCCGATGCGGGTGACGAGGCCCTGCTCCTGATCGGTGCTGATCAGCATCGGGATGCCGGCGCCGGCATCCATCGCCGCCTCCTGCAGCCCGTTCGAGAGCCTGGCGACCTGCTCGGGATCCGTCACATTGTCGCGCGCCGAGAACAGGATGAACCCGCCCGGCTCGTACTCGTCGACGATCTCGGCCGCGCTGGCCTCGCCGTACAGCCCCGTGTTGCGCGCGTCGGCCGAGTCGACGGCGGGGCCATATGCGAACAGGATGAAGAGCTGCCCGATCTTCTCTTCGAGCGTCATCGACTCGAGCGCGCTCTCCACGTACCGCTCGGCGAGACGCTCGGTGCCGGGAGGCGAGCCGGGGCTTCCGGTGCTCTGCGATGCCGCTGATGCGGCCGTCGGCGTCAGTGCGGCGGTCAGCGCGACGGCGGCGGCTGCGGCTGCGACGCGATGGGCAGGTCTTCTCAGCATGACGTCTCCTCTTCGAGATGCGTCCCCGGCTTCGTCCCCCAGACGTGCCCGTCAGCCTAGCAACCCGCTCGGCGAGACGACAGGGTCACCGCTCCTGCAGGCGCACCAGCCGCTCGTGCCCGCTCTCTTCGAGCTCCGCGACGTCGTCGCGAGACCGCAGGAAGTCGTTGAACGAGCGATACCCCAGCGCCTTCTCGCTGAACGAGGGGTCCATGCGCCGCATCTGCGTCTTCACCGCTGAGGCGTGCAGCCACTCGTCGGCGTCTGCCTTGTCATGCCCGAGACGCAGCGCCCGCACGAGCAGCGAGGTCGCCTCAGTCTGGTCGTCCTGCTTGGGCGCCGCGGTACGCGTGCGGCGTGTTCTCGCTGCGCTCTTGGGCTCGGGCTTCTCCTTCGCGGAGTCCGCGGCCGGGGCGTCGGCGACCGGGCGGACGACGCCGGGCAGCGAGTCGTACGACTCGAATTCGTCGCATGCGGCGGCGAGCGACTTCGCCGTCGAACCGGCCACGCCCACCCCGATCACGTAGCGGCCGAGCCGCTTGCACCGCTGCGCGAGCGGCACGTAGTCGCTGTCGCCCGCGACGATGACGACATGGGTCAGATCCGGCAGGCGGAACATGTCTTCGACGGCATCCACCGCGAGGCGGATGTCCGCCCCGTTCTTGGCGTAGGCCGCGGCGGGGAACAGCTGCACGAGGTCGACGGCTCTCGCGACCAGCTGCGACCGGTACTCGGCGTTCACCGGTGACGACCAGTCGGCATAGGCGCGGGTGAGCACGAGGGTGCCGAAGGACGACGCGTAATCGATGATCGCGCCGACTTCGATCGTCGCCTGCCTGAGGCGTTCGACGACCTCTGCGTCGTTCGGGTTCTCCGCGATGCGCTGTCGGTCCTTGCCGTATGCGTTGCGACCGTGCACGCGGTCGTACCAGGAGATGACGATGTTGTCGAAGTCGAGATAGACGGCCACGCGGCCCGGGGTCTCGGCCATGTCAGCTCTCGCTCGGGTAGACGACGCCGATCTGGCGGCGCACCTCGTCGAGGGTTCCCATGATCGCGACCGACTCCGCGGTCGGAAGGGCCAGCTGCGATCCGGCGGTGTCGCCGGATGCGATGGCGGCCTCGGCGGCGAGAGCCTGGAACTGCATGCCGCGTCCCTCGACGCTCGACTCGTACCGCTCGATGATCGTGCCGTCTGGTGCCACCACGCGGAACGAGGTGGGGGAGTACCAGACGCGGTCGATCTCGATCCGCGCCTCGGTGCCGAGCACGACGGCCGTGTTCGGTCCTGCGGTGCGCGATGACGACAGGGTGGTCGAGATCGCGCCTCCGGCGTGGGTCATGATCGTCGCGACCTCGGCATCCGCGCCCGTGTCGACCAGACGACCCGACGCGGTGATGCCGACCGGCTCGCCCAGCACGTCCCAGACGAACGAGATCGGGTAGATGCCCAGATCGAGCAGGGCGCCGCCGCCGAGGGCGAGGTCGTTCAGCCGGTGGGCGGGGTCGGTGGGCAGGCTCTGGGTATGGTCCGCCGACACCGAGCGGATCTCGCCGAGGCTGCCCGCGGCGATGATCTCGCGGATGCGCGCCATGTGCGGCAGATAGCGGGTCCACATGGCCTCCATGGCGAGCAGCCCCCTCTCGGCGGCGAGCCGGCGCAGGTCCTCGGCCTCGGCGCGGTTGAGAGTGAAGGCCTTCTCGACGAGAACGTGCTTGCCGTTCTGCAGAGCGAGTCTGGCGTCCTCATGGTGCATCGGGTGCGGGGTGGCGACGTAGATGATGTCGACCTCGGGGTCTTCGGCCAGGTCGATGTACGAGCCGTGCGCCCGGGGGATCTCGAACCTGGCGGCGAAGGCGTCGGCCGATTCCTGGGTGCGCGATCCCACCGCGACGAGGTCGAGCCCTGCGGTGCGCAGGTCGGATGCGAAGGCGGTCGCGATGCCGCCGGTGGCGAGGATGCCCCATCGGAGTCCGGTCATGGAATCAGCGTATCGGGGTGCTCGACCCCATCGGTCTGAAGTCAGCGTGCGCCGATGAGGGCGTCGGCGAGCAGCGGCGCGAGCACGCGGTCCAGATCGGCGATCAGGTCGGCCGGGTCCTCGAGGCCGGCCGAGACCCGCACCGTGTTCAGCGAGATCCCTGCGGCTGCGCGCTGCGCCGGAGTCAGGTGCGAGTGGGTCATGGACGCCGGGTGGGCGACCATGCTGCGCGCGTCGCCGATGTTGGCGACGAGACGGAACACCCGCAGTTCGTCGACCACGCTCGCGACTCTCGCGAACGCGCCCTCGTCCTCCTCGCCGACGAGGTCGAACGAGAAGACCGAGGGGGCGCCGTTCGGCAGGTACCGCGCCGCGAGCGCGTGCCACGGATTGTCGTCCAGCGCGGGGTGGTGCACCCGGGCGACGGCCGGATGCTGCGCCAGGTGCTCGGCGATCAGCCGGGCCGTCGTCGACTGACGGGAGACACGGAGGTCGAGCGTCTCGATGCCCTGCAGGATCTGCCAGGCGTTGAACGGAGAGAGCGACGGCCCGAGGTCGTGCACGTACTTCGACTTCACGAGGGCCGCGAACGCGTGCCCCTGCCCGAACCGCTCCCACAGCACGAGGTCGCCGAACCGGGTGTAGGGGCCGGCGAACTGCGGCCATCGCGCCGGCTCCGCTCCGAAGTCGAAGCTGCCCTGATCCACCACGACCCCGCCCAGCGAGCTGCCGTGTCCCGAGAGGAACTTGGTGGCCGAATGCACGACGAAGTCCGCGCCGTGCTCGCCGGGGCGAACGAGGTGGGGGGTGCCGACGGTGTTGTCGATGACGAGCGGCACGCCGGCCGTGTGAGCGACATCGGCGACCGCGCGGATGTCGAGGACCTGGGCGATGGGGTTCGCCACCGACTCGGCGAACAGCAGCCGGGTGCGCGGTGTGATCGCCTCCCGCCAGGCGTCGATGTCGTCCTGGTCGACGAAGGTGACCGAGATGCCGAAGTCGTCGAGGGTCTCCTGCAGCAGATCGATGGTGCCGCCGTAGAGCTGGTCGGCGGCCACGATGTGTCCGCCGCGATGCACGAGCGCGAGGATCGTCACCGCCACGGCGGCCTGGCCCGAGGCGACGGCCACCGCGCTGACACCGCCCTCGAGCAGCGCGACCCGCTCCTCGAGGATCTGCTGGGTGGGGTTGGCGTTGCGCCCGTAGATGATGCCGGGGCGCCGAAGCGCGAACAGGTCGGCCGCCTCGGCGAGCGATGCGAATTCGTATGCGGCGGTCTGGTGGATCGGCGGGACTGCGCTGATCACCCCGGTCGGCTGATAGCCGGCCTGCACCTGCGCGGTCGCGAAAGCCGGCGTCGGCGCGGCACACGGGGAAGTCATGTGCTCATGATGCTCCGCGCGCCGCGCCGACGCCCGTCGTGTGTCGAACTGTTGCGGCGTGCGTCGCCGTGCGTCTCAGGGCACGAGGATGATCTTGCCGTTCGCCGCGTGCCGCTCGATCAGCTCGTGCGCCGTCGCCGCGTCGGCGAGGGGGAGCTCAGGGCCCAGCTCGACCTGGAAGTCGCCCGCCTCGATGAGGTTGATCGTCAGCGGGATCGCCTCCTGGCGCCAGGCCTGCTCCTGCTCGGTGAGCGGGACCGGGCTGCCACCTGAGAACGCCCTGATGCCGAAGTCCGCGGCATCAGGGCCGCGGACGATCGTCGCGATCCGCGCGCTGTCCTCGACGAGAGCGAGCGAGGTGCGGATCGCCTCGTCTGTCCCGGCGCAGTCGAGGGCGACCGTGACCCCCTCGGGGGTGAGGTCGCGCACCCTCTCGGTGAGCCCTTCGCCGTACGCGACCGGTTCGGCGCCGAGCGAGCGCAGCTGATCGAAGCGCTCCGGGCTGCCGGTGGCGATGACCTTTGCGCCCCAGAGCACGGCGAACTGGACGGCGGCCTGGCCGACCGCACCCGAACCGGCGTGCACGAGCAGGGTGTCGCCCTTGGAGACGCCCAGCGAGCGCAGGCACTGATAGGCGGTGCCGATCGGGATGCCGAGGGCTGCTCCCTCGGCTGTCGTGACGCCGTCGGAGAGGCGGAAGACCTTGGACACGGGCACCGCGAGCGCGGTCGCGTACGTGCCCAGCACGTTGTCGATCACGACTCGATCGCCGATCGCGAATCCGGTCACTCCCTCGCCGATGCCGGCCACGACGCCGGCGCCGTCGAACCCGACACGGCGAGGCTCGACGATGGGCGGCGAAGGTCGCGCCCCGCGACGCAGCTTGGCATCCAGCGGGTTCACGCCTGCGGACTCGATGTGGACGACGACCTCGCCCGGCCCCGCGGCGGGCTCGGGTATCTCGATGAGGTGGAGGACGTCAGGGGTGCCGATCTCGGTGTAGACGATTGCGCGAGCCATGCGGCCAACGCTACCCCGGGCTGTCAGCGCGTGCTGCGCGTCACGACCGGCCGAGCGCCTTCGCTATGCGCTGCGGCGACACCGGCTGCGCGGTGCCGAGGCGCTGGGCGAAGACGCTGATCCGGTACTCCTCGAGCAGCCAGCGCACCTCCTGCAGGTGCGCGGGAGCGTCTGCGGCGAGCGGGATGGTTCCGCCGGCGTCCTCGAACGATTTCGCGACGCGCTCGTACTCGGTCATCCGCGTACGGTCCCTGCCTGGTTCGTTCGAGAGGGTCTTCAGCCGCTCGAGCATCCCGTCGAGGTAGCGGGGCAGGTGAGCGAGCCGCTCCATCCCTGTCGCCGAGATGAAGCCGGGGCGGATCAGCGCGCTCAGCTGAGAGCGGATGTCGTTCAGCGGTCCGAGCAGGGCGAGCGAGTTCTGCGACTTGATGCCGCGCTCGACGTCGCGGCTCTTCGTGAGGATCCTCGCGACCAGTGACACGCATGAGAAGAGCCGGTCGACGAGCTCGGCGTTCACCTCGTCGCGTACTCGCCGGTACTCCGCCTCGGTGCGGATGATGCCACTGGGGACGCGCTCGTCGATGAGCGCGCGCACGACCGCTGTCCTGGCGTCCTCGATGAGGGTCGCCGCGTTCGGATAGGGCGACGCGGCGAGCGCGAGCTTCTCGGGCGCGGTCAGGTGGCTCTGCACGTACGACGCAGGCGAGGGCACGTTCAAGAGCACGAGGCGCAGGACGCCGTCGCGGGTGGCCAGGGCGGCGGCATCCGCGGTCGCCTCGACCCGCACGGAGACGGACGAGCCGCGGTCGACGATCGCCGGGTAGCCGCGCACCGTGCCGCCGGCGACCTTCGTGTCGAGCAGCTCGGGAAGGTCGCCGAATGTCCAGTCGGTGAGGTCGTCGCGCTCGATGGCCTCTCGGCCGGACGCGTCGGCGACACGTTCCGCTTTCCGGCGCGGCAGTGGCGTGCGCGCCGGATCCGGCCGTGCCAGCGAGCGGGTCACGCTCTGCCGCGATCGGTCTGACAGCCGCTGCTGAAGCGCGGGGAGGTCGCGGTCGGACCCGGCGATCCTGCCTCGCTCGTCGACCGCGCGGAAGTTGACACGCAGATGGCCGGGCACCCTGGCGTCGTCGAAGTCGGCGGCCGAGACCGGCTGGTTGGCGAGCGGTTGGATCAGCCGCGCCAGCGCCTCCTTGAGCGACCGCTCCGGTACTCCGGAGCGGTGCTCGGGGCCCTCGGCGGCCAGCTGCTCGCCGAACTTCTCGGCCCAGTCGGCGGCGGGCACGACGTGGCGGCGGATCGCCTTGGGCAGCGCTCGCAGCAGGGCGGTGATCAGCTCTGCGCGCAGCCCAGGCACCTGCCAGTCGAAACCGGTGTCGCGGATCTGCTGCAGCAGCGCCAGCGGCACCACGACGCTCACGCCGTCGTCCTCGGCTCCCGGCTCGAACCGGTACGCGAGTCCCAGCACCTGATCGTCCTGCTGCCAGCGGGTCGGGAACTCGCCCTGGTCCGAGCGACTGTCGTCGTCGACGAGGTCGCTCTCGCGCATCACGAGCAGCTTCGGCGTGGTCTGCAGCGCGTCTCGCCACCACTTCTCGAAGGAGCGCACGTCGAACACGTCACGCGGGATGCGCTCGTCGTAGAACGCATACACGGACTCGTCGCCGGCGAGGATGTCGCGGCGACGCTCGCGCTCCTCGAGCTTCTCCAGACGGCGCCGCAGCTCGGCGTTCGCGCGCCAGAACGCGCCGACCCGCTTGTCGATTCTCGACGGATCCCACTCGCCTTCGACGAGGGCGTGCCGCAGGAACAGCTCGCGGGCGCCTGCGCGGTCGATGCGGGCGAACTGCACCCGGCGCTTCGGGATGATCTCGACGCCGAACAGGGTCACCTTCTCGTACGCGACCGCGGCGCCGGCATCCTTCGACCAGTGCGGCTCGGTGACCTGCCGCTTCGCCAGATCGCCTGCGATCGACTCGGCCCAGGCGGGGTCGATCGCGGCGACCGTGCGGGCGAACGTGCGAGACGTCTCGACGATCTCGGCCGCCATCACGGCCTGCGGGGACTTCTTGCGCAGGCCGGAGCCGGGGAAGATCGAGAACCGGATGCCGCGGGCGCCACGGTATTCGGCTATGCGGCGGCCTTTCTCGCCCTTCGCCTTGTTGGCGCTGCCGGCCGTCGTGCGTTCGTCGAGGATGCCGATCTGCGACAGCAGTCCGGAGAGGACCGCCCGGTGGACGGCATCCGGATCCGATGCGCCGCCGTCCCGTGCCGCGTCCTTCGGCGCCTTCACGAGCGTGCGCAGCTGACGGTGCACGTCGAACCACTCGCGCACGCGCACGTAATTGAGGTGCTCGCTGCGGCACATGCGGCGGAAAGCGCTGGAGCCGAGCTCCTTCTGCTGCTCGCGCAGATGGTTCCACAGGTTCAGCAGGGTGAGGAAGTCGCTGGTCGGGTCGACGAAGCGCGCGTGCATCCGGTCGGCTTCATCACGGACCGACTGCGGGGCGTCGGCGCTGGGGCGCTCGCGGACATCTTGGATCGATAGACCCGCGACGATCGCCATGACATCGGCCAGCACGCCGCCGCCGCGCGCAGCAGCGGCGACCAGCATCCGTGCGAACCGCGGATCCATGGGCATGCGGGCGATGTCGCGGCCGATCCTGGTGAGCCGGGGCTGCGCGCCGCGCGCGACGTCGACGGCGCCGATCTCGGTGAGCAGATCGAGTGCGGCCTTCACTCCGCGCGAGTCAGGGGAGTGAGGAAGGGGAACTCGGTGATCTCGCCGAAGCCGAGCGAGAGCATCTGCAGCACGACAGATGCGAGCGACGTGCGCAGGATCTCGGGCTCGGTGAACTCGGGCCGCCTGTCGAAGTCGTCTTCGCTGTACAGCCGGATCGCGATGCCGTCGCTGGTGCGTCCGGCGCGTCCCGAGCGCTGGTTGGCGGATGCCTGCGACACGGCCTCGATGGGCAGCCGCTGCACCTTCGAACGGGCGCTGTAGCGCGAGATGCGGGCCGTGCCGGTGTCGACCACATACTTGATGCCGGGCACGGTGAGGCTGGTCTCGGCGACGTTGGTCGCGAGCACGACACGGCGGCGGACACCGGCGACCTTCGACGGCTCGAACACGCGGTGCTGCTCGGCCGCGGAGAGACGGCCGTACAGCGGAAGCACCTCCACCGGCGCGATCGCCGAGCGGTACGCACCGCGCACGGCGTCGGCCGCGTCGCGGATCTCCGCCTCACCGGGAAGGAACACGAGCACGTCGCCCGGCGCCTCGCGGTCGAGCTCGCGCAGGGCCCCCACGATCGCGGTCACCTCGTCTTCGGGGTCGGCCTTGGCGCGGTCAGAACGCAGGACGTCCCGGGCTGAGCCGTGCCCCCGCGACGCATTCGCCGGTGCTGCGGCCGGTTCTTCCTGAGTTGCGGACGCCTCGTCGATGAGGGGTCGGTACCTGATCTCGACAGGGTAGGTGCGACCCGACACCTCGATGATCGGCGCGGGCTCGCCGCTCGCGTCCGCGAAGTGCGCCGCGAAGCTCTCGGGATCGATGGTCGCCGAGGTGATGATGACCTTCAGATCGGGACGCTCCGGCAGGATCCGCCGCAGATAGCCGAGCAGGAAGTCGACGTTGAGTGAGCGCTCATGCGCCTCGTCGATGATGATCGTGTCGTAGCGCGTCAGGTGCCGGTCGCGATGGATCTCGTTCAGCAGGATGCCGTCGGTCATCAGCGCGATGCGCGTGGCGTCAGACACCTGGTCGGTGAAGCGCACCTTGTACCCGACCAGGTCGCCGAGGGCGACGTGCAGCTCTTCTGCCACGCGCTCGGCGATGGTGCGCGCGGCGAGGCGGCGCGGCTGCGTGTGCGCGATGCGCTCTCGGCCCAGCTCGAGGCAGATCTTCGGCAGCTGCGTGGTCTTGCCCGAGCCGGTGGCACCGGCGACGATCACGACCTGGTTGTCACGGATCGCAGCGGCGATCTCGTCGCGCGCCGCGCTGACCGGCAGCTCCGGCGGGTAGGAGATCACGGGCGAAGACATAGCCCTCCATCGTATGCCGATACGGTCACCGGATCGGCCAGGTCTGGCATGATCGCCCCATGGTGCACGCGACGGCGGGCGACTGGTTCCGCGGGTTCGGCCGCGCCCCACGGATCATGGGCCTGGATGTGGCGCGGGCGCTCGCCATCCTCGGCATGATCGGAGCGCACCTCGGCGAGGTCGGCGATCGGCTCGATCCGAGCGATCCCTCGACGTGGAGCAGCCTCGTGCACGGGCATCCGTCTGTGCTGTTCGCGGTGCTGGCCGGGGTGTCGGTGGCGCTCATGACCGGTGCGCAGGCCGGGCCGCCGCCCGAGCGGCTGCCGGCGCTGCGGCTCGGGCTGGTGGGGCGCGGCGCGACGATCTTCGTGATCGGGCTGCTGCTCGAGCTGCTGCACACTCCGATCGCGATCATCCTCACCCTGTACGGCGTGCTGTACATCGCTCTCATTCCCGCGCTGCGGTGGCGGGCGCGCACGCTGCTGGTCGTCGCCGGGGCTCTCGCGCTGGGAGGACCCGCCGTTCTCGCGCTGGTGACCGCGCTCGGACTGGGCCCGAGCGGGCAGGGCGTGGCCTTCGCGCTGTACGGCGGCTATCCGCTCACGGTGTGGCTCGTCTACGCGCTCGCCGGGATGGCGCTCGGACGCCTCGGTATCGGGTCGATCCGCACGGCCGGATGGATGCTCGGCGCCGGCGCCGCGTCGGTGATCGCAGGGCACGCGCTCGGTGCAGTGGGGCGCAGCGTCGGCGTGCGCTCGGAAGACGCGTTCGACCCGCGCGACTCCGCAACGGGGTTCACGAGCGCCGGCTGGGACAGCTACCCCGACCGCTTCCGCGAGATGGAACCGGGCGGCGCGGTGCTGCGCGCACTGCTCGCCGTCGACCCGCACAGCGGCGGGACGGCCGACATCCTCGCCGCAGGCGGCGTCGCGGTGATGGTCATCGCCGCCTGCGTGCTCGCCTCGGAATCGCTGCGTGCCGTACTGCTGCCGTTCGCCGCGCTGGGGTCCATGCCGCTCACCGCATACACCGCGCACGTCGTGTCGTATGTCGTCATCGCGTCGCCGGCTGGTCACATCAGCGACAACCTGATCTGGCTGTGCAGTTCCGTGGTGCTGCTCGCGCTCACGACACTCTGGTCGATGGCTGAGGGACGTGGCCCGCTCGAGCGCCTCACCGCGCGCATCGCACGGGCGGCGGCGTCGGCTGGGTAGAGCGGCCGATGCCGTCGCCGGGCGGACATGCAGGAGGCTCTGCCGAGCAGTGGTCGCCGGCAGAGCCTCCCCGAGGACTTCTCAGGCGCGGTCGCCGAGTTCGCGCAGCGGCGTCAGGAGGTCGTCGCGGAACTGGTGCAGAAAGCGAGTCTGGTCATGGCCGGGGCCGTGGAACACGAGGTGGTTGAATCCTGCCTCCACGTACGGTGCCACCTGCTCGACGACCTGCTCGGGTGTCGAGGCGACGATCCACCGTTTCGTGACCTGCTCAAGGGGCAGCGCATCGGCGGCCTTCTCCATCTCGATGGGGTCGTCGATGCTGTGCTTCTGCTCGGGCGTGAGTGACAGCGGGGCCCAGAAGCGGGTGTTCTCCCGGGCGGTCTCGGGATCCCGGTCATACGACAGCTTGATCTCGATCAGCCTGTCCACCGTGCGTTCCGGGTCACTCGACTGGGCGCGTCCCTCTTCGACTGCCGGCATGAGCTTCTCCGTGTACAGATCCATGCCCTTCCCGGATGTGCAGATGAAACCGTCGCCGTGCCGACCCGCGTAGCGAGCGACGAAAGGACCGCCCGCGGCGATGTACACGGGGATCGGCGTGTCGGGCACGTCGTAGATCGAGGCGCCGACGGTGCGGTAGTAGGTGCCATCGTGATCCACGCGCTCACCGGTCCAGAGCTTGCGCATGAGGTCGATCGACTCGCGCAGACGGCCGAACCGCTCTTTGAACTCGGGCCACTCGCCTACGTATCCGGTGGCGATCTCGTTCAGCGCCTCGCCGGTGCCCACGCCGAGGATGACGCGACCGGGGAAGAGGCAGCCGAATGTGGCGAAGGCCTGAGCCATGACGGCCGGGTTGTATCGGAACGTCGGCGTGAGCACGCTCGTGCCGAGGGTGATGCGCTCCGTGCGCTCGCCGGCTGCGGCGAGCCAGGCCAGCGAGAACGGGGCGTGCCCGCCGTTGTATCGCCACGGCTGGAAGTGGTCGCTGACCATGGCGGAGTCGAGCCCGATCTCCTCGGCGAGAACGGTGAAGTCGACCAGGTCGCGGGGACCGAACTGCTCGGCGGAGGCCTTGTAGCCGAGTCGTAGTGTCGTGCTGCCCATTTGCATTGAGTCCTTTCTCAAGTAGCATGCTACATGTTACACGTAAAAGGCCGTGAAATCGAGTGTCGACGCGGTCGTGAAAGAAGAGGAGCGATGATGACCACCTTCTACACCCTGACGGATGTCGTTGGCGAGGACCTGGCCCCGTCGGCAGCGCCGCCCATCATCCTGGAGGGCGACCCGCAGGCCACCAAGCGTGTGCTGCACCGTGACGGTGACACCGAGATCGGCATCTGGGAGTGCACGCCAGGAGTGTTCCGATCGGAGAAGAAGGGGATCTCCGAGTTCATGCACTTCGTGAGCGGAGCTGGTCGCATCGAGCACTCCGACGGAACGACCACGATCATCGAGCCCGGCGCGGTGCTCCATGTGCACAGCGGATACATCGGCACCTGGTATGTCGAGCAGCCCGTACGCAAGGTGTACACGGCGATCGAGAAGCCGGATGAGGCATGAGAAGGAACCCCCCGAAGGCCGGGCGTGCGGGGTGCGACCGGGAGGAGGTCAGCGGTGACCGACACGAGCGCGCCTGAATTCGGCACCCTCATCGGCGGTGAATGGAGGAGTGCCGCCGAGCACCGCGAGAACATCAGCCCATCGGATCGATCGGACGTCATCGGCAGGTTCGCCATCGCCGGCATCGGCGAGCTCGATCTCGCGGTGGAAGCCGCACGCGAAGCCTTCCCGCGCTGGTCCCGCACGTCGCCCGCGGTGCGTGCCGATCTGCTCGAGCGCGTCGCCGCCCGCATCCTGTCCGATGCTGACGCCCTCGCCGAGCTCCTCGCGCGCGAGGAGGGCAAGACGCGGAATGAAGCTCGGGGCGAGGTGACCCGCGCGGCGCACATCTTCCGGTTCTTCGCCGGGGAGGCGCTGCGGCTCACCGGAGACCACCAGGATTCGGTGCGTCCGGGGGTGACGGTCACCGTCCATCGCGAACCGCTGGGAGTGGTGGGCGTGATCACCCCATGGAACTTCCCGATCGCGATCCCGGCGTGGAAATGCGCACCCGCCCTCGCATACGGGAACACCGTCGTGCTCAAGCCGGCGGCCCTGGTGCCAGCGAGCGCCGCCGCGCTCGCGCGCATCATCGAGGAGGAGGGATGTCCTCCTGGCGTGTTCAACCTCGTCACAGGATCGGGCGCTCTGATCGGCGACGCGCTCGCCCGGCACGAGGGCATCGACGCCGTCACCTTCACCGGATCGGAGAGCGTCGGTGTCGGGATCGCGCAGGCCGGCGCCACGGCGCTGCGCCCCGTGCAGCTCGAACTCGGGGGCAAGAACGCCTTGATCGTCTCGGACGACGCCGACCTCGACATCGCGGTCGCCTGCGCCATAGACGGCGCGTTCTTCGCGACGGGGCAACGGTGCACGGCGTCCAGCAGGATCATCGTGATGGACGCGGTCTACGAGCGATTCGTCACCGCTTTCCGTGAGCGGGCTCTCCGGCTGCGCGTCGGCCACGCGCTCGATCCGGACACGGAGATCGGTCCGGTGGTGGATGCCGGCCAGCTGCGCATCGATCTCGGGTACATCGACGGCGCCAGGGCCCACGCGGACGCGATCGTCCACGGAGGGGATCTCGTGGAGGGGAGCACGGCGGGCCACTTCCTGCGGCCGGCCGTCGTAGAGGGCCTGTCTGCCTCCGCCCCCCTGAACCGGGAGGAGGTGTTCGGACCCGTCGCCGGAGTGCTGCGCGCTGAGGACTACGACCACGCGGTCGAGCTCGCCAACGACACGCCGTACGGCCTGGTCGCCGGCATCTGCACCACCTCGCTCGCACGCGCCGCCGACTTCCAGCGCCGCTCCGACACCGGGATGGTCATGGTGAACCTTCCCACGGCTGGAGTCGACCCCCACGTGCCTTTCGGGGGCAGGAAGCGCTCCAGTCACGGACCGAAGGAGCAGGGCACCCATGCCAGGGAGTTCTTCACGCAGCTCAAGACCGCGTACGTCAGGCCATGACCCCCGCCGCAGAAGCCGCTGATCTCGCCCATGAGCTGACGGCGGCCGTCGCAGGTGAGGTCTGGGCGTCCGCTGCCAGAAGGGCCCAGTACTCCTCGGATGCGTCCAACTACCGTGTTCCCCCGCAGGTGGTCGTCGCGCCGCGCGATGTCGATGACCTGCTGGCCGTCGTCGATCTCGCGCGTCGGCGACGCGTTCCTCTCACGATGCGCGGTGCGGGCACGTCTGTGGCCGGCAACGCGATCGGTCCGGGCATCGTCGTCGATACCTCGGTGCATCTGAACAGGGTGCGGGAGATAGACGCCGATGGTGCCACCGCACTCGTCGAGCCGGGAGCCGTGCTGTCGCGCATCAACGACGAAGCCCGCGTCCACGGTCTGCGCTTCGGTCCAGATCCGTCCACGCACACCCGCGCGACGATCGGCGGGGTGCTTGGCAACAACGCGTGCGGGGCGCACGCGCTGGCCTACGGGCGCGCCGCTGACAACGTGGTCGAGCTCGATGTCGTGGACGGCCGCGGAAGCCGGTACATCGCCGCAGACGATCTGGCCCCGGTGCCCGGACTCGCGCGGCTGGTGAGGGAGAACCTGGGCACGCTGAGGACGGAGTTCGGACGCTTCGGGCGACAGGTCAGCGGATACTCCCTGGAGCACCTCCTGCCGGAGCGCGGATCGTCATTGGCACGAGCGCTGGTCGGCACCGAGGGCACTGTCGCCGTGACGCTGGGAGCGAGGATCCGGCTGGTGCCCATCGCCGCCGCTCCTGCGCTCGTCGTTGTCGGGTACCCCGATATGGCGGCGGCCGCGGATGCCGTCCCGGCGCTGCTCGCGCATCGCCCGCTCGCGATCGAGGGACTCGACGCGCGGCTGGTCGATGTGATCCGTCGCCATCGCGGCTCCGGCTCCGTGCCGGAGCTGCCGGCAGGGGGCGGCTGGCTGCTCATCGAGGTCGGCGGAGCAACGCAGGAGGACTCGCTGGCCACCGCACGCGCCCTCGTCGCGGATGCCGGTGCGATCTCCTCACGACTCCTGCCTGCCGGCGCCGAGTCGGCGAGGCTCTGGCGGATTCGCGAGGACGGCGCAGGCCTCGCCGGCCGCACGCCGTCAGGTGCCCAAGCATGGCCCGGGTGGGAGGACGCCGCGGTGCCGCCCGCGCGCCTCGGAGCCTATCTGCGCGATTTCGAGGCGCTCATGGCCCGGCATGATGTGGAAGGTCTGCCATACGGACACTTCGGGGACGGCTGCGTGCATGTGCGCCTGGATCTGCCGCTGGCATCCGACGCGGATGCGATGCGCCGGTTCATGCTCGATGCCGCGGACCTCGTGATCTCGCACGGAGGGTCGCTGTCCGGCGAGCACGGGGATGGACGGGCGCGAGGCGAGCTGCTGTCCAAGATGTACTCGGCCGAGGCACTCGAGCTGCTCGGCCGGTTCAAGGCGCTCCTCGATCCCGATGACGTGCTCAACCCCGGCATCATCGTGGAGCCGGCCCCACTCGACGCCGATCTGCGCCGGCCCGCGGCACTTCCCCTCCTGAGCTCGGGAGGTTTCGCGTTCGCGGACGACGGTGGCGACTTCACCCAGGCGGTGCATCGCTGCGTGGGCGTGGGCAAGTGCCGCGCTGTGGACGGCGGGTTCATGTGCCCGTCGTTCCGGGTGAGCGGAGACGAGAACGACGTCACCCGTGGCCGAGCCCGCACACTGCAGGAGATGGCCAACGGCTCGTTGATCGAAGACGGGTGGCGGGCCGCCGAGGTGCATGGGGCGCTCGACCTCTGTCTGAGCTGCAAGGCCTGTTCGAGCGAATGCCCGGCCGGTGTCGACATGGCCCAGTACAAGTCCGAGGTTCTGCACCGCAGCTACCGTGGCCGCGTGCGCCCGCGCGCGCACTACCTGCTCGGCTGGCTGCCACGCTGGGCGCGGCTGGCGGGTATCGCACCGGGTGTCGTGAACGCCGTGATGAAGGTGGCCCCGCTGCGACGAGCCCTTCTTCGCGCGGGCGGGATCGACCCTCGCCGCGGCGTTCCTGCTTTCGCGTCCCGCGCCGCGCGGCGCGCCCTGCGCGACACCGGGGCGCAGCCGGGCGACGCCGGGGCGCAGCCGGGCGACGAGCGGCGAGTGGTCCTCTGGGGCGATTCGTTCAGCGCGGCCTTCCGGCCCGCGTCCGTCGTAGCGATGCGCCGCGTGCTCCACGACGCGGGTTACACGGTCATCGTGCCCCGGGGAGAGCTGTGCTGCGGTCTGACGTGGATCAGCACGGGCCAGCTCGACGGCGCGCGGCGGCGATTGCGTCAGCTCGTGGACGGGCTCGCCCCATACGCGCTTGACGGCGTGCCGATCGTAGGTGTCGAGCCGTCATGCACGGCCGTACTGCGCAGCGATCTGGGTGAGCTGCTGCCCGAGGACTCGCGTGCGCGCAGCGTGGCGGCTGCGACCGTGACGCTGGCGGAGCTGCTCGAGCGGACTCCGGGCTGGTCCCCGCCCGATCTGAGCGATCTCACCCTCATCGTGCAGCCGCACTGCCATCACCACGCGGTGATCGGGTTCGAGGCGGATCGCCGCCTGCTCGCGCGCAGTGGAGCCGAGGTGCAGGAGCTCGAGGGATGCTGCGGAATGGCGGGCAACTTCGGGATGGAGCAGGGGCATTATGAGACCTCCGTGGCTGTGGCGGAGCTCGCGCTGCTGCCTGCGCTGCGCGCGGGGGGCACCGAGAGCGTGTTCCTCGCAGACGGTTTCTCCTGCCGGACTCAGGCCGAGCAGCTGGCCGATGTGCAGGGGAGGACCCTGGCCGAGCTGCTGGTCGGCGGCGCGGAGAAGTGACTACTTCGGACGCATGGAACCTTCCCTTCCACAGGACTTGCATGTAACATGTTAGATGTCACCGAATGAGGTGGCTGGTTCGAATCAGGCGGTTCGGACCGTGAGGCTCAAGGAAGAGAGGCACGATCAGTGGCATTCGTACGCGTTGATATCGCAAGTCGGAGTCAGGACCAGCGGGAGGCGATCATCGCCGGCATCACAGATGTCATGGTCGCCAATGGCGCGCGCCTGGAGAACGTCCAGGTCCTGCTGGTGGAGCACAGCCCCAAGATGTGGGGCACGCACGGGACCACCTTCCACAAGCACCTCAACCTGCCCGACGACTGACCGAGCCGCCTGCCATGGCGGCAGGCGCTGAGAGACGAGCCCGCAGCGCACGAGGCGAGGCGGGACAGAGAACGAGAAAGGACGAGAAATGGCAGATGACAGCGTCGAGGAGATCCTCAAGAAGCTGAGGGTGTACCTCTTCCCGTGGGGCGCCGACGGCCCGACCATCGACTCCATGGTGGAGTTCGCGCAGAAGGCGGAGGAGCTGGGATTCGAAGCCATCCACGTGCCGTGGCACTTCACCATGCCCAAGACGGCGAGCTTCGCGGCCTTCGGCACCCGATACCTGTTCGATCCCCTGGTGCTGATGCCCATCATCGCGCGCGAGACGAAGCGCATCAAGGTCGCGTTCGAGTTCGTCGCGCCGACGCTGCATCCCTTCGTCTGGGCGCAGTACTTCTCGACGCTCGACAACGCCTCGAACGGGCGCGCCGTGGCTGTTCCCGTGCTGGGCTGGTGGGACGAGGACTTCTCGGTCGGCATGGTCAAGACCACCGAGCGCGGCCGCCGGATGGACGAGGCGATGTCGACCTTCCGTCAGCTGTGGAACGGCGAGGACATCACGGAAGCCGGTCGGATCTGGGACTCCACCGGGCTTGAGATCACTCCGAAGCCCGTGCAGCAGCGGCTGCCGATGTGGGTCGGTGGCGGGGAGAAGTCCCTCAACCGGACCGCCAAGTGGGCGGATGCGTTCTACCCGCTCTTCCCGACTCCCGACGAGATCAAGAACGAGCTGCTGCCGACTCTGCGCGCCAAGGACGAGGAGTTCGGCCGCACGACCCCCCTTGAGCTGGCAGCCGTGAACTACGGCATGATCAGCGACGATGAGGCCTGGATGAAGGATTGGGCGCTTCCGCGCCTGCTCGCGCGCATCAACGGAATCACCTTCGATGAGGCGCTGACCCGCATCGACGACCCGACGCTCAACCGCCCCGAGGAGCGGTTGATGATCGGCTCCGCGGAGCAGGCTGCCAAGCGTCTCCGCGAGAACCTGGACGCGGGAGTGGACCACCTCGTCCTGGACTTCTACCTGCACGGGTGGGAGGACTCGAAATTCGGCATCGAGCACATGACGCGCTTCGCCAAGGAAGTCGTCCCGCTCGCCGCGGCGAAGTGAGCGACGCTCGACGCCCGAAGATCCTGGTTGCGCTCCGCCCCTCCGGGGCGGAGCCGCCGGGCCTGAGGGACAAGGTGGACGGGCTCGCGGAACTGGGCTTCGTCACCGACGCGAGCGAGATCACCGCGGAGTGGGAGGATGCCGAAGCGGTGTTCGTGTGGAACTTCCGCTCCACGGTCGTGCCCGATGCAGCGCGGAGACTCTCCGCACTGCGCTGGGTGCATGTGGCGGCCGTCGGCGTCGACGCCTCGCTCTCCGACGAGGTGCGCGACCGGGGCATCCGCTTCACCAACTCGCGTGGGGTGACCGCGGAGTCGATGGCGGAGTTCGCGCTGTCTTTCATGCTCGCCTTCGCCAAGGAGCTGCCTCGCTTCGGCGCGGACAAGACGGCCCGCGTCTGGCGACCGGTCGAGACGAGGATGCTCTCCGGAGCACGTCTCGTGATCGTCGGCATGGGTGAGGTCAGCCGCCAGCTGGCTCGCAGAGCGCACGCGCTCGGGATGTCCGTCACCGGAGTCGGACGACGCGCCCGAGTCGCACCTGTGGAGCACTTCGATCGGGTCGTCGTCCAGGACGACCTGCATGAGGTGCTCGCGACTGCGGACTATGTCATGCTCGCGACGCCGCTGACCGAGCAGACGGCGGGCATGTTCGGCAGCGCCGAGTTCGCCGCCATGCCGACCGATGCTGTGCTCGTGAACGTGGGCAGGGGACCTGTCATCCGAGAGGACGCTCTGCTCGATGCGCTTCGCTCCGGACTCATACGCGGTGCGGCACTCGACGTCGTGCCGAAGGAACCCCTCGCGCCCGAGCATGAACTCTGGGACATGCCGAACGTCATCCTGACGCCGCACATCTCCTCGGACTTCCAGGGCTGGGAGGACGCGATGGTCGACCTCTTCGTGGAGAACCTCCGTCGATGGACGGAGGGCGAGCCCCTGCGCAACATCGTGGACCTCGAAATGGGCTACGCGCCCCTTGACACCTGAGGATCCGCCGGACCTCGTGACCACACTGCAATGACGCAGACAGACAGAGAGGAACCCCAGTTCCCATGAGTATGACCGTAGGCCGGATCATCGTGGAGGCGATCCGCGCAGAAGGCGTGGACCATGTCTTCTGCGTGCCGGGGGAGAGTTACCTGCCCGTGCTCGATGCGTTCAACGACGTGCCGGGGATCACCCTCGTCACCACCCACCATGAGGAGGGTGCGGGATTCATGGCGGACGCGTGGGCCCGAACTCGAGGACTGCCCGGCGTCTTCATGGTGACGAGAGGGCCCGGCGTCACCCATGCGGCGATCGCCCTTCACGCCGCACGACAGGACTCGACACCCCTCGTGCTGTTGGTCGGCCAGGTGCCCAAGGAGGACGAGGGCAGAGAGAGCTTCCAGGAGATGGATCTCCTCGCTCTCGGAGATCTCATCGGCAAGGGTGCCGTGAAGATCACAGAGGGCGACCGCGCAGCGGAGCAGATCCAGCGAGCGTTCTACCTCGCCCGCGCCGGCAGACCGGGCCCGGTCGTGGTGAGCCTTCCAGAGGATGTCGGCTACGACACCACGGAGACCGTGGAGGTCGCTCGACAGCGCGTGCCGCGACCGGCCGCATCCGACTCGGACGTGGCCGAGGCTGTGGACCTGCTTCGTTCGGCGGACGCGCCGGCGTTCGTGATCGGGGGAGGCTGCGGCGATGAACGTATGCGCGAAGACCTCATCGCCCTCGCGGAGGCGAGCGGCGCCGTGGTGTACTGCGGATGGCGCCGATTCGATGCCTTCCCGAATGGGCACGCCCAGTTCGCGGGCAACCTGCCATGGCTGCCGGAGGAGCTTCTGGCGCCACTGAGACGTGCGGACCTCGTCATCGGCATCGGCACCAGGATGGGAGACTTCTCCAGCCTCGGGTACACCGTGCCAGGAGCAGGGCAGCGGTTCGTGCAGATCGACCTGAGCGCCGAGTCGATGTCGCCGGTGCGGAACCCGGATCTGCCCATCGTGGGAGATGCGGGAGACACGGTGGCTCGACTGCTCGCAGCTCTCCGCGATGCGCCGTTGGCATCCGAGGTGCTCGACGGGCGGAGGCAGTCCGCTCGTCGTGCGCATCTCGCGTATGTCGCATCCACTGAGCCGGAATCGGCCACCGGCGATGACTTCGACATTCCGCGTGCCATCGCTGAGCTGCGGAAGGAGCTGTCTGGCGACGCGGTGATCACCTCCGATGCGGGCGCCTTCGCCAGCTACCTCAACCGCTACTACCGCTGGGAGAGGCCGAAGACCTTCCTCGGCACGACGTCGGGGTCGATGGGCTATGCCGTTCCGTCTGCGATCGGTGCGAAGTTCGCCGACCCTGCACGGCGCGTCCTCGCCGTAGCCGGCGATGGCGGCTTCGCCATGACGATGAGCGAGGTGCACACGGCCGTGCGTCTCGGCCTCGATCGCCTTGTGTTCCTCGTGTTCGACAACGCCACGTACGGCACCATCCGGGCACATCAGACCCGGGTCTTTCCCGGGCGTGAGATCGGCGTCGACCAGGCGAGCATGGATCTCATCGCCGTCGCCGAGGGCATGGGGGCAGCGGCGCATCGTGTGCGCACCAACGAGGAGTTCCTTCCTGCGCTGCGCAGCGCTCTTGCGGCCGGACGTCCTGCCGTGATCCAGGTGCACACGTCGCCCTCGCAGATCGGGGCGTGGTCATGAGCGCTTCTTCCGAGTCAGCGGCCCCCCGAACCGTCCTCGTCACGTGGGTGGACTTCCCCGGGGAGGACTCTCCGGAAGTACGGCGTCTGCAGGAGGTCGGATTGGAGCTGCGCCGCGCGCCGAGGCTGCGCGACCGCTCCGTCGACGAGGTGATCCGCCTGGCCCGGGGCTGTGAGGCGGCCATCGTGAGCACAGATCCGTTTCCGCGGGAGTTCTTCGAAGCGGTTCCGGAGATGCGCGTGATCAGCCGTGTCGGCGTGGGCAGCGATTCGATAGATCTGAAGGCGGCCGAGGAGCACGGTGTCGCCGTGGCGATAGCGCGCGGCACGAATGAAGAGGCCGTGGCCGACCATACGATCGGGCTCATGCTGGCAGTGCTGCGCAAGATCCCGGCGATGGACGCCTCCGTGCGACACGAGGAGTGGCGCCGTACGGAACCCTGGCTCGGCAGCGACCTGCACGGCAAGACGGTCGGCCTTCTCGGCCTCGGTCGCATCGCACGCCTGGTGGCCGAGCGGCTTGCGGGATTCGGAGTGCAGATCATCGGGTACGACCCGTACGCCGTGCCCCCGCCCGCCGTCAGGGCTGCTGACTTCGACGAGGTGATCAGCGGGGCAGACATCCTCTCGCTTCATCTGCCGCTCACACCGGAGACCCGCGGATGCATCGGGCGGGATGAGATCGCTCGGATGCGGCCGGGAGCGATCCTCATCAACACCTCACGCGGCGGGGTCGTCGACGAGGCGGTGCTCTCGGAGGCCTTGCGCGAGGGGCGCATCACGGGTGCAGGACTCGACGTCTTCAGCGAGGAACCTCCCGTGCACAGCCCACTGCTCGGACTGACGAGATCGACCGTTCTCACCCCGCACATCGGCGGTCTCTCCCGTGAGGCGATCGTCGACATGGTCGCGCACGCCACTGACGCAGTGGTCGACGTCATGAACGGTCGAAAGCCGCGCGACGTCGTCAACAGCCCACACCCGCCGCCCTGGGAAGCAGGCCTGCTCGCACGGGCCGACTCAGGAGGACATACAGAAAGGAACGAATCATGAGCAACACACTCAGCGGAGTCCGCGTGGCCATTCTCGCGGAGGACCTCTACGAGGATTCGGAGCTGTGGTATCCGTACTACCGCCTGATCGAGGAGGGCGCAGAGGTCACCATCGTCGGCAGCGGACGGCAGGAGACCTTCAAGGGCAAGCTCGGCATGCCTGTCAAGGCGGATGTCTCGATCGACGATGTCACCGCCGATCAGTTCGACGGAGTGATCGTCCCGGGCGGGTTCTCGCCGGACTACATGCGCCGCAAGCCTCCGATGATCGATTTCATCCGAGAGATCGGGGAAGCGGGCAAGCCCGTCGGAGCGATCTGCCACGGCGCCTGGGCCCTCACCTCAGCCCGCCTCGTGCGTGGTCGCAACATCGCCTGCTACTTCTCCATCCGCGATGACATCGAGGGCGCCGGCGGGACGTTCGTCGACGAGGCGGTGGTGGTGGACGGCAACATCATCACCTCCCGGATCCCGGACGATCTCCCATCCTTCATGCCCCCGATCATCGCGGCGCTCGCGGCGGCGAAGTCGTCTTGACCTCTCCGCAGAAGCACATTCCGGGAAGGAGGCGTCCATGAACGGGTCGCAGTCCGGCGCCGACGTGATCATCGTCGGCGCGGGGATCGTCGGGGTCACCGCCGCCTATGATCTGGCGGCCGAAGGCCATTCAGTGCGTCTGATCGACAAGGGTCCCGTATCGGACCTGCAGTCGAGCAGGAACTGGGGGTTCATCCGCCGTCAGGGGTGTGACATCTCTGAGATGCCCCTCGCGGCGATGTCATCGAAGATCTGGGACGACATCCGCGATGACATCGGCGCGTCCTCGACTGTCGTGAAGTCCGGCCTGGTCTACCTCTCGCCGGACCAGGAGAACCTCGACAAGTATCGGGGGTGGATGCGCGAGACCCGCGCAGACCAGGCGTTCGGAACCGAGCTGCTGAGCCCCGAGGACGTGCGCTCGCTCCTGCCTTCGCTGACCGGCGAGTGGGCAGGCGGATTGATGACGCCGACCGACGGCCACGCCGATCCGGGCGTCGCAACTCGAGAGATCGCGGCTGCGGCGGCCCGAAGAGGCGTCACGATCGAGACCGGTGTGACGGTGACGGGCATCCGTGTCTCGGCAGGTCGAGTGACCGGTGTCGACACGACAGCCGGACCTCGGCACGCGGCGCGCGTCATCGTTGCGGCCGGTGCGTGGTCGGGAAGGCTGACGCGGCCCCTCGGCGTGAAGATACCCGTCCGCTGGATCCGCGCTACTGCTGCCAGGACCAATCCGGTGGCCCATGTCACCGACCTGGCCGTGCACGTCCCGTCCGTGGGGTTCAGCCAGACATCCGACGGCTCGGTGATCTTCGGCAGCGCCGCCTGGAGCGACTACGATCTCGCGATCGACACGCTTGGTGACCTCCGTCTGTTCCTGCCGAACTTCTTCAGGAACCGGAAGATGATCCAGCTTCACCTCAACGAGGTGGCGTTCCAGGATCTCGGAAGACGCCTCACCGGGGCGACACGGGGCGCGGCGCTGTTCGACTGGCGACGGATGGATGATCCACCGGCCAACCGCCGGAAGATCGAGATGGCGCACCGGAACCTCATGTCGTTGGTGCCGGAATGGCGCGGGTCGCGTATCGCGCGGATGTGGGGCGGCACCGTCGACGTCACACCCGATGCGCTGCCCGTGATTTCCGCTGTTCCCCGGATCGAGGGGCTGATCCTCGCTACGGGCCTCAGCAGCCACGGGTTCGGCATCGGTCCCGGCGTCGCCAAGGTCGCCGCGGAGCTGGCCACGGATCGAGCACCGTCGATCGACATAGCCGACTTCCGGGTGTCGAGGTTCGACGAGGGTCCGATTCAGGCGCACGCCCATCTCTGACACCCCGACGGGAAGGACGAGGGACCGGCGGCGGCTTCGCTCCGGTCCCTCATCCGTTCCGCGGTCTGCATCTGCCGGTATCAGGACCCTGCGGCCGCTCGACCCGCGGCGAACCCCCGCGCGTATCCTTCAGCCTCGGCTTCGGCGGACCCGAGGCGGAACAGGTCGTCGTCGGACGAGCGCACGATGCTGCGTGCGCCGGGCAGATCCAGCGGGCCGACGACATCGGGGCGCCCGCGGACGACGGCCACCGGGCAGCCGCTGGTCTTCCCCTTGACGAGATCTGCGGCTGCGCAGAGTTCATCAGCCAGGCAGGGGAGGGTGACGACCAGCTGCTTTCCCGCTGTGTCGGTCGTTCCCCTTATGTCGTCGAAGACGCGGACCCCAGCGGCGCCGATGGCGATGTCGGTCTGTCCGTCCCGCCACGGTCGGCCGAGGGTGTCGCTGAGAAGGACACCGACCGTGGGGCCGTGACGGCGGATGCCCTCTGCCAACGATCGCGCCGACGCATCGGGGTCGATCGGGAGAAGCAGGATCGTCCCCTCGGCGACGTTGCTGGCATCCACGCCGGCGGCGGCTCCGACGATGCCGAGCCGGTTCTCCACGATGCGCGTGCTCGTCCCGTCAGCGCGGGGCCTGGTCGCCACGACGCGCACCGTCTCGGATGTGATGGCGTCCTCGCGATCCACCGCCGCAACGATGCGTCCCTCTGCCTTCGAGACGATCTTCGAGGTGACGACGAGGATGTCGCCATCCTGCAGGGAGCCGCCGGCTGCCGCCAGTACCAGCTCGACCAGGTCGTCTCCCGCTCGGACTTCCGGGATGCCCTGCAGCGGCCAGACGGTGATCATCGGCGACGGCCGATCTCGGGAAGCACATGGGTGGCGTACATCTGGATGAACTCCGATTGGTTGCGGCCTACGTTGTGGACGTACACATGATCGAACCCGAGATCCACGTAGCGCTGGATGTGCTCGCGATGCTCTTCGGGCTCGGATGAGATCAGCATGCGGTCGGCGAGATCCGCGTCCTCCACATGCTTGGTCATCATGGCGAAATCGTAGGGAGAGCGGATGTCCGCGGTCGGGAAGCGCAGACCGCCGTGGGCCCACTCCTCCCTCGCATGCTCGAGGGCGAGGTCGCGGGTGTGGGCCCAGGAGACGTGGAGCTGGATCATCCGCCGCTTCGGGCCCGAGGTCGCCGACTCCGCGACCCCGGTCTCGAAACGGTCCAGCATCAACTGCAGCCGGTCGGGCGGACTCTGCACCGTGATGATGCCATCGGCGACGCGGCCGGCCCTTCGCGCGGCCACCGGGCCAGACGTCGCCACGACGACGGGAGGCGGCTCGTCCGGCAGTGTCCAGAGTCGCGCCGGCTCGAGACGGAAGTGCTCGCCGTCGTGTCTGACATCTCGTCTGGTGGAGCCGAGCAGCTTTCGCACGAGCTCGACCGACTCGAACAGTCGCTCGACTCGTTCGTTCGCTGGCGGCCAGTACTCTCCGACGATGTGCTCGTTCAGCGACTGGCCCGATCCGAGTCCAAGCTGAAAGCGTCCGGGGTACAGCACGGCGATCGTCGCGGCTGCTTGGGCGGTCACGGCAGGGTGACTGCGGTAACCGGGGGTCGTCACGCCCAGCAGGGGAACCGAGACCTGCTGCCCGAGGGCTCCCATCACGCTCCACATGTACGACGCGTTGCCCTGCTGCGGCAGCCACGGCTGGAAGTGGTCGCTCAGGACGATCCCTCCGAACCCCGACTCAGCCGCTTCCACGGAGTGACGGATCGCGTCGTCCGGACGGAACTGCTGGAGCATCGGCGCGAAGCCGATGGTGATCTCAGCGCCGGCGGTCACGGGCATCATCGTCGTACAGCCAGGCGACGCGCGCGCCGGCGGCCTCGGCGCGTGCCGAGGCGACCGCGATCGGCAGGTCTTCTCCCGCTCGAGCGCGACTCAGTGCATCGCGCTTGCCCGCGCCGGTGGCGAAGACGAGGACCATTTGCGCATGGTCGAGCGCTGCGAGGGTCAGCGTGATGCGCTCGGCTGGCGGCTTCGGGGAGTCGGTCACGGCGGTGACCAGTGAGGGCGAGTTCCAGACGGGTTCCTGCCCGGGGAACAGTGACAGGGTATGGCCGTCTTCACCCACCCCGAGCCAGACGACGTCGAATCGCAGCGGCTGGAGCTGCGCCTCGATGCGTCGGCCGTACTCGGTCGCGGACGACTGCGGATCGAGTGACGTATCGGGAGCGATCCCGTGGATCGCCCCGACGCGAGGGCTCGCCGTGAGGAGCGGGCTCAACTGGCCCCAGTTCGAATCGGCATGGTCGTGAGGGACGACTCGCTCGTCGCCCATGAGAACACTCACGCGCGCCCAGTCGAGCGCGTCCGAATGCTCGGCGGCGATGATCCGGTACGCGGCGGCGGGGGAGGAGCCGCCGGCCAGCACCCACGTCGCGCTCCCTCGCTCCGCGATCGCGTCCCGCAGCGCTGTCACTGTGCGCATCGCGGCGTCGTCTGCGACCGCGGCGGAATCGGTCAGTTCCACGTATTCGGGCATGCTACCTCCTGCTCGGCCGGCGTCAGCGCTCGGCGTCCTCTTCCTGCGAGATGAGATTCTCGGCGGTGTTCTGCAGATGCACGCGCATGGCCTCAGCGGCCTGATCCGGGTCGCCTGATGCGATGCCGCTGAGGATCACTCGGTGCTCATCGGTGATCTGCGTGAGCGAGCGGGTTCTGCCGGCGCTGGTCGCTCCGGGGACCAGGATCGACTCACGGAGAATGCCGATGATGTTCGTCAGGCGCTCGTTGCCCGCCGCATGCAGGATCATGTGGTGGAAGGTGCGGTCTGCTGCCCAGTAGCTGCGGTCGTCCTTCTCATCGCCGGCCTTCTCGAGCGCCTCGAAAGCGGCGCGCAGCCGAGCGATGTCTCCTTCGCTCATCGAGGTCGCCGCCACTCGAGCGGCATGCACCTCGAGGAGATGGCGCAACTCGAAGATCTCGCGCAGGTCGTCGGCCGTCGAGCGCAGGATTCGAACTCCCCGGTTCCGCTCGAATCGGATGATCCCCCGTGAGGCGAGGTCGATCAGCGCTTCTCGAACCGGCGTCCTGGACACACCAAAGGTCTCCGCGAGCTCCGCTGCGGAATGAAGGCTTCCCGGCGCCAGGTCGCGTCGGGCGATGGCGAGCTGCAGAGCCTCGAAGACCTCTTGCGTGCGGGACGGTCGCTGGCCGATGGCATGCAGCCCCGCGCCGCTCTCCGCCGCGTCGCCGAGCGAATTCGTCTGTGACATGGTGTCCCCGATCTCCTTGTGGGCTCTGACTGCTCAGGACGCTCGGCCCCACAGCAGCAGGTTTGTGACCGCCAGTATCTCCCGAGGCGGGTGAGACGCCGAGCATAGACGTCTCTGCACCTCGAGTCCCTCATTCTTCTCGAGGGTATTGACTCGACCTACTACATGCTACATGCTACATGTCACAGACCAATTCACCCGATCAGATCTGATGCGAATCCGACGTGTCCGTCCCGATCGGGTGCGGCCGAAAGGAGTCCGACCTGTCCGAGGTAACCACTCCGTCCGAACCACCAACGAAGGGGTGACGGAAAATGCTCTTGGCGATCCTCCGCCGCATCCTGTACGTCGTCCCTCTGCTCTGGGGGGTCGTGACGCTCACGTTCATCCTGGTATCGCTCGCACCCGGCGACATCGTCACGGCGACCATCGGCGACTACCCGGCATCCGAGGAGTACCTGGCGCAACGTCGCGCTGAGCTGGGAATCGACAAGCCGTTCATCGTGCAGTACCTGAACTACCTCTGGAGCGTCGCACGCGGCGATCTCGGCTTCTCCTTCGCGAACCGCGAAGCGGTGCTGCCGCTGGTGGTCGACCACCTCGGCGCCACGGTGATCCTCGTCGTCGCGGCGAGCATCCTCTCTCTGACCATCGGCCTGCCGCTCGGCCTGTGGGCCGCGACCACGCGCAAGCGCTTCGTCGACACGGCGATCAACGTCCTCGCGCTCGTCGCCTTCAGCATTCCGACCTTCTGGCTGGCTCTGCTCGGGGTGATGGTCTTCGCCATCAGCCTCGGCTGGCTGCCCACACAGGGCATGACGACCATCGGGTTCCAGGGCACTCCATTCGAGCAGGCGCTGGATGTGCTTTCGCATCTTCTGCTGCCCGCAGCGGCGATGGCTGTGCCGGAGACCGCCCTGATGATCCGGATGACGCGCGCAAGCGCGGGAGGCGTGCTGAACTCCGGCTTCGTGCTGACCGCGGTCTCGAAGGGCATGACGCGCTCCCGCATCGTTCGCCGGCACGTCGTGCGCAACTCGCTGCTTCCCGTCGTGACGGTCTTCGGGTACACCTTCGGCACCATGATCGGCGGCTCCGTCCTGGTCGAGAAGGTGTTCGGCTGGCCGGGAATGGGCACGCTGCTGTACGACTCGGTCACTCGTCGTGACACCGCGGTGGTGCTCGGAGTCGTCGTGGTCGTGGCCGTCGTGACGCTCGTCGTCAACGTCATCACCGACATCGTCTACGGCGTAATCGATCCGAAAGTCAGGGAGGCGACGTCGCTATGACCGAGGCCATCGTGGTTCAGAGAGCAGCCCGCAAGGTGCGCAGGAACAGGCCGAACGCGCTCACCATCGGCGCCATCATCACTGTCGGGCTCTTCGCGCTCGCTGCGCTGCTCGCACCCGTCATCGCCCCCATCGATCCGTTCGCGATCTCGAACGACATCCTCGAGCCTCCATCGGCATCGCACTGGTTGGGCACGGACGACGTGGGCAAAGATCTCTTCTCGCAGATCGTCTACGGAGCTCGGGTCTCGCTCTTCATCGGCATCGCCGCCGGGCTGGGGTCCCTTGTGGTCGGTCTGCTCGTGGGCGGGATAGCGGGGTACGTCGGCGGCGCCGTGGACAACATCCTGATGCGCATCGCCGAGGTGTTCCAGATCATGCCGGCGATGCTCATCGCCCTGGTGATTGTCGCCGTGATCGGCAGGGACTCCACCCTCACGGCGGTGGCTGTGATCCTCGCGATCTGGCCGCAGTCCGCGAGGATCGTGCGGGGGCAGTTCCTCGCCCTGCGATCATCGGAGTTCGTCGACGCCGCCCGCATCTCTGCAACGCCGTCGTGGCGGATCATCCTTCTCGAGATCTTCCCCCTGGTCATCCCGGCGGCAGCTGTGCAGGCCGCGCTCGACGTGGGGCGCGGAATGCTCCTGGAAGCCGGACTGAGCTTCCTCGGCCTCGGCGATCCGACGACGGCCAGCTGGGGTGCCGTGCTGCGTCGTGCGCAGCCGTACCTGGCGGACGCGTGGTGGTTCAGCATCCCCGCCGGCATATGCATCGCGATCATGGTGCTGTGCTTCAACGTGATCGGCGACGCCGCAGGAAATCGTGGTAGCGCGGGAAGGAGAGCGCTGTGAACGCGGCAGCCGAACATCACGAGGTCGTGCTCTCGGTGGACTCCCTGGATGTCAGCATCAACCCCTTCGGCGCCGGACGCGTGCAGACCGTGCGCGATGCGTCGTTGATGCTGCGGCGCGGTGAGGTGGTCGGCCTGGTCGGCGAGTCCGGATCCGGTAAGACGATGCTCACACGGGCTGTTGCAGGACTGCTCGCACCCGGGCTTCGCCCTGAGGTGAGCGGCAGCGTGAAGCTCATGTCGAGGGAACTGGTCGGTGCGGACACCGGCGCGCGCCGACAGGCGCTGCGCACCGACCTCTCGTACGTCTTCCAGGATCCGAACGCGCATCTGAACCCCACGATGCGCGTCGGCGAGCAGATAGCGGAGGCCATCGTTGACGGGACCCGCAGCGTCTTCGAGCTGCTGGAGTCCGTCGGGTTGCCGGGTACGAGCGACTTCAGCCGGCTGTACCCCCACCAGCTCAGCGGCGGAATGAAGCAGCGTGTGATCATCGCATGCGCGCTGGCGAAGAACCCGGGCCTCATCATCGCCGACGAGCCGACGACGGCGCTCGACGTCACGATCCAGGACCAGGTGCTTCGCCTGCTCAAGCGGCTCGCACACGAAGAGGACGTCGCTGTGCTGCTCGTCTCTCACGATCTCGCCGCGATCGGGCAGGTCTGCAGCCGGATGTACGTGATGTACCAGGGCGATCTCGTCGAGAACGGCGCTACCGAGGACATCCTGTGGCGACCGCAGCACGACTACACGCGGTCGCTCATGCGCGCCATGCGAGCCATCTACGACGCGCCGATCGCCGCGGAGGGAGAGCGATGACGACGAACGAGGCACGGCAGGATGCAGCGGAGGCCAGCCGGCTCGACCTGCATGAGGTCCGAGTGGAGTTCAAGACCGGGCGTGGCGGACGGAACCGTGTCGTCGCAGCGAACGGCATCTCGCTCAGCATCGGACGCGGCGAGATCGTCGGACTGGTCGGCGAAAGCGGCAGCGGCAAGAGCACGCTGGGGCGCGTCATGGTGGGCTTGCAGCGCCCGGACTCCGGGGAGGTCAGGATCGGCGGTGTCACGCGGTCGGGTCGTCGGAGGCTGCGCCCTGGTTTCGGTCGCACCGTCCAGATGGTGTTCCAGAGCCCGGCCGCGTCCCTCAACCCGAAGAGGACCGTCGGGTCGATCCTCGGCTACGCCGCTCGCCAGGCAGGCGTCGGCCGGGCTGCGTCGCAGAGGAGGGCAGCAGAGGCGCTGGAGGAAGTCGGCATCTCGCCGGCCTCGGATTACCTGCGACGGTATCCGCACGAGCTCAGCGGCGGACAGCAGCAGCGCGTGGCGATCGCCCGCGCCCTGCTCTACGAGCCTGAGTACCTCGTCGCCGATGAACCGACCTCGGCGCTCGACGTCTCAGTGCGGGTGCAGATCATCGAACTGATCCGGACTCTGCAGCACACGCGGCGCATGGGGATCCTGTTCATCACGCACGACCTCTCGGTCGTTCGAGCACTGGCAGACCGTGCCGTCGTCATGTTCCGCGGCGACATCGTCGAGGCGGGCAGTGTCGGCGACATCTTCCTGAGCCCGCAGAACGAGTACACGCAGACCCTTCTCAAGTCCACTCCGAAGCTGGAGCCGCCGGCGTGGTTCGTCGACGAGAATTCCGAGCCGGAGCACGAAGAAGGATGATCACGGACATCCGTCACCGGATCGAAGGAGACCTGGAGGACGGCTGCGCCCGTGCAGCAGGAATGACAAGGAGAGAAAGGTGACAACGACATGAAACGGATAGGACGGCTGAGGCAGAGGCTGCTTCTCGCCGGCGCCGCCGCGATGATCGCGGCCTTGGCGGTGACAGGCTGCTCGCCGAGCGGCTCGGGAAACCGCGGCAGCGCGAGCGACAGCACGTTCGTGGTGGGGATGAGTGCAGAGCCGCCTCACCTCATGCGACTGTTCCTCGGCGACGTGCAGGTCGGGCTCGTCGGACTGGCGATGGAGGAGTCACTCGTCACAGTGAACCGCGACCGCGAACTCGAGCCGCAACTCGCCGAGTCGTGGGAGCTGCTTGACGAGGTGACTCACCGCTTCCACCTGCGCAAGGGTGTGAAGTGGCACGACGGCGAGCCCTTCACCGCTGCAGACGTGGTGTTCAGCCTCACCGAGGGCCTCGGCGTGAACGCACAGACGGCAGCCCTCAAAGACATGATCAAGGAGGCCAAGGAGGTCGACGAGCACACGGTGGACGTCGTGCTCAATTCTCCGGCCGGTGCCTTCCTCGCGATGCTGAACTCGATGTCGTTCACGGTCATCCCGAAGCACATCTACGAAGGCACCGACCTGCTCGAGAACCCTGCCAACAGGGCACCCATCGGAACGGGGCCGTTCAAGTTCAAGTCGTGGGAGAACAACCGGATCACCCTGGTGCGCAACGAGGACTACTGGGGCGACAAGCCCGGGTACGAGAACGTGGTGTTCACGGTCATGGGCGAACCGTCTGCCCGAGCCCTTGCGCTGAAGAAGGGGGACATTCAGTACATCAACTCCTATGACGTGACGTATGAATCGATTCTCCAGCTCGAGGACGACGACAACATCCGCTTGGACGTGGGGCGCGCGTCGACATCGATGAAGATGTTCCCGTTCAACACACGCAACGAGATCCTCGCCAAACCGGAGGTGCGCAAGGCGCTGTTCCAGGCGATCAACCGCGAGTTCATCTCGAAGAGCGTCTATGGAGGGTACTTCCCCCCGGGCCGGGCACCGCTTCCCGACGGGCACTGGGCGAACTCCGGCGAAGTCGACTACGAGAAGGAGCTGCCCTACGATCCCGAAGCGGCGGAAGCCGCTCTCGATGCCGCCGGGTACCCGCGCGGTGCCGATGGCATCCGCTTCTCCCTGACCCATCGCTACGAGACGGCTGAGCCCGGCGGCGACAAGGTCGCGGAAGTCATCGCAGACAACTGGAAGGCGATCGGCATCGATGTGAAGGTGATCGCCGACGACGCGGAGGTGTTCCGCAAGGAGGTGTTCGCCGAGCACAACTTCGACACCTACACGATCAACATCTCGTCTGGTGCGGACCCGGCAATCGGCCTCTACCGTCGCTACACCTGTGACAACAACCAGAATGCCGTCTTCGGCAATGCGACCGGGTACTGCAACGAGGAACTCGACGCGGTGTTCCGTGACGCGGCCGCGGCCAATGAGCAGTCCGAGCGCACTCCGTTCTACACGAAGGCGCAGCGCATGATCGCCGACGACATGCCGACGGCGACGCTGGTCCAGGTGAAGTACACGGACGCCATCCGGGCCGATCTGAGCGGGCTCGACGGGTTCCTGCACCCGGGCGAGGTCGTGATCCTCGACTGGAGCAAGCTCGGTCCTCCGAAGTCCTGACCCGGATCTGAGCGAAGAGAGCGTCATGTACCACCCTCCCGGAACGGTGGGCCGCAAGGCCGTCGCCTACGGCGACTCCGCGATGGTGTCGACCCAGCATCCGCTGGTCACCGATGCCGCGCTGGACATCCTCCGGGAGGGTGGCAACGCCATCGACGCCCTGATCGGCGCCTGTATGGTGCAGGCCACGGTGTCGCAGGAGCTCACCAACCATGCGGGCACCGTGACGGTGCTCCACTATGAGCGGCGTTCCGGGAAGGTGCGCCAGCTCAACAGCCCGGGACGCCTGGTGCCAGGACTGGCCCCGTTCCGCCCGCTTCCCGTGGTGGCCGGCACATACTCGGCCCATCCTCCCGGCGCGAACGCGGTCGTCCCCGGGTTCATGCCTGCCATGAAGACATGCTGGGAACAGGGGGCGACGCTTCCGTGGGCGCGGTTGGTCGCGCCCGCAGCGATGCTGGCGGAGGAAGGGCACCGCGTCACATCGTTCGAACACTACGTCATGGCCACGACCTTGGCCTACTTCCAGCACTCGCCATCGGGGCGGTCGCACTTCACGCCCGATGGGCGCCTTCCGCAGGTGGGAGAGACGTGGCGTCAGCCGGAGCTTGCGGCGACCCTGTCGGCGCTCGCAGACGAGGGCCCCGATCACTTCCTCAGCGGCGGATGGGCACGAGCGTTCGTCCGTCGCGGCAATGCCATGGGGTGGGCGGTGAGGCTCGAGGACCTGAACGCGAACGCACCGCGCTGGTCGCCCGCGCGGATCTTCCGTCACCGCGGTCACGAGGTCGCCTCTCTGGCCGCGCCCCAGATCCAGGCCGTCTCACTCGCCTTCGTGCTCGGTGTGCTCGAGCAGCTCGGGGTCCAGGAGCTCGGCCACTACAGTGAGGACCCGATGGCCTGCTACTACCTGGGGCATGCGCTGCGTCGCGTTCGCGTCGATCTCGGCCATCTCAATGATCCGCGCTGCTTCGAGGATCCCAGCGAGGCGATCGCCGACCCGGAGTATCACGCACACGTCGCCCGCATCATCGAGCGATCACGCCCGCGTGTCGACCTCACCGCCCATCTGGAGCTCACTTCCCGACACCCGCGCCACATGGAGCTGGCGACGACGCCGGGCACGGACAGCTGCGAGATCAGCATCGTCGACGCGCAGGGTGACTGGGTGCAGGCCATGACCACCCTCTCGGGAAGCGGCATCCCCGGTGAGGTGGTCGGCGGCGTTCCCATGACCGGATCGCTCACCGACACCAGCCTCGACCCCATTCAGAACATCAGCGGCTGGTACACCGGCGGCGGTGACGTGCGCACCGTGATGGGGAACACGATGGTGTTGAGGGGAGGAGAGCCGTGGCTCGCCCTCGGCACGCCCGGGAAGGTCGAGGCCACCATGCCGCAGGTCCTGTCGGGGATCCTCGACTTCGGGCTCGATCCGGATGAGGCCGAGGCGCGCCCGCTCACGATGCCCTTGGACGATCACTACACGATGGCGATGGAGAGCCGGGTCTCGCCGGAGTTCGTCGCCGGCCTGGCTGCCATGGGAGTTCGGGTGCGTCCACTCGGCCTGTCCGATTGGCACATGGGGTCGTTCGAGATGTGCTGGCGTGGCCCGGACGGGCGCCTCAACGGCGCCTCGGGGTCGCGCCGGGAAGGGAAGTCCGCCGGGTTCTGAGCCGGCGGCATAGTCAGACGGCACGTCGAAGTGCCAGAGCAGAGGAGTAAAGATGACCACTCGCCAAGAGCGCTACCGCAGCCTGCTCGAGTTCGCCGGCACGGTGACCGGCGGGCGGATCGCACCGGTCTGGAGCCGCGGACGGGTCGCATTCCATGCGGACGGCGCCCTGCAGGTCGTCGACTGCGCGACCGGCGAACGACAGCCGATGAGGACGATGCCGCCCAGCGACGTGCCGCTCGGACGACGTCTGCGTTCTGCCTTCAAGATCGGGCGTCCTCCGGTGTTCGAGGCCCCCGAGCCGGGGGGACGGTACTTCGCCACAGAGGTCGGAGACGACCTGGCGCTGCGGTGGGCGATCGATGACCGCCTGAGCCCGCTCACCGACGACGGTGCTCCTGATCACCGATGGGAGGTGAAGGATGCCCGGTGGTCGCCGGACGGTCTCCGCCTGCTCGCCAGGCGGGTGGACACCCGCGAGATGGAGCGATTCCCGGTGGTCCACTGGCTGAAGCCCAACGAGGAGGTGGAGTTCTTCCCCGCCGGGCGGGTCGGCGGTTCCGTGGAGTCGACGACTCTGCACATCGTCCACCGCATCAGTCGTCGAGTCGTCACCGTCGACAGCGGTCCTGAACCCGAGCAGGACCTGCGACCGCTCGGCTGGAGTCCGGATGGTCGCGAGGCGTATTTCATCAAGACGAATCGATACAAGAAGCCGTTCACCCTGATGGCGGTCGACCCCGAGACGGGCGCGACGCGTACGGTGTTCGAGCAGGAGGTGAGCACCTGGGTCTCGTACTGGGAGAAGGGGATGTCGTGCACTCTGCTTCCCAGCGGAACCGGTCACATCTGGCTCGCGGAACGCGGCGAATGGGCCCATCTGCACCTTCACGACATGGAGGGGGCTCCCATCGGCCAGCTCACCTCGGGTGACTTCGCGGTGACCAGGCTCGCCGCCGTCGATGAGCCCGGCGGCTGGGTGTACTTCGAGGCCCACTCGGATCGCGAGCGCCCGTACGACACGCATGTGTGCCGTGCGCGCCTGGATGGATCCGGTGGCTTCGAGCAGCTCACCACCGAGCCGGGGACGCATCGCGCCCACTTCTCACCGGATGCCTCCGTGTTCGTGGACACGCACGCCAGCATGACGCGCGTCCCCGCATCGGATCTGCGTCGTGCGGACGGCACGACGGTGGCCAGACTCGCCGCGGGCGATGAAGGAGCGCTGAGCGCGTGGACTGCGCCGGAGGAGTTCACGGTGCTCGCGGACGACGGCGAGACCATGCTGCACGGCCACCTCTACCTGCCGGCGGACTTCGACCCCGGGAGGAGCTATCCGGTCATCGAGTCCATCTACGCCGGGCCGAACAGTGCCTTCGTCCCGACGGAGCTCGACGATGCCAACGCCGTGCAATCTCATGCCCTCGCGCAGCTCGGATTCGCCGTCGTCATGGTCGATGGACGAGGTACCCCCGAGCGCTCGAAGCCGTTCCACGACTGGGCGTACCGGAACTTCGCGGACACCGTGATCCCCGACCATGTCGCCGCGCTGCGGGGTCTCGCCGCCACGCGACCGTACCTCGATCTCTCCCGCGTCGGCGTGTACGGCAGATCCTACGGCGGGTACTACACGGCGCGGGCGCTGCTCGAGGCGCCGGATGTCTACCATGTCGGCGTCGCGGTGAACGGCGTCTACGAGATGCGCGAAGGCAACGGTCCCGGCCCCATCGAATGCGTGATGGGGCCGCTCGAGGGAAACCTCGACGGCTATGACCGCCTCGACCTGCACGCGATGGTGGATCGACTGCGCGGCCGATTGCTCATCGTGCACGGGACATCCGATGTCAACGTGCCGTTCTCCGCATCACTGCAATTCACCGAGGCGCTCGTTCGGGCAGGCAAGCCGTTCGATTTCCTCCCCGTCAACGAGCAGCCTCATCACTTCACCGGCGAGCACGGCATCTATCTGGGCATGGCGAAAGCCCGTTACTTCACCGAGCATCTGGGGGTAGACGCGCTGTGAACCTCGCCGAGTCCATCCGGCTGCTGACGCCCGAATCCTCGTATCAGCCTGCGGAGTTCACCAGGTTGCCCAGGGCATGGAATGAGCAGCGGGCTGCGGACCTGCTCGAGACGCTCGCTGAGCGCGGGATCAACTCGGTGCTGCTGACCGATCCGTGGAACATCGTGTACTTCACGGGGCTCTGGGCGGCGACGACCGAACGACCCCTTTACGCGCTCCTCAGCGCCGGCCAAGAGGCGCCCTACTGGTTCTATCCGACGCTCGACCGTGATCTGGTGCACGAGTGGTGGTTCGGCGACGGACTGGAGTACTTCGATTATCCGCACGTGGCGGGGCAGTTCCCGCATCTCGGCCATGCGTCGAGGGGTCCCGCGGTGGATCTGTGGGAGATGGCGCTCGGTGGGATGAGGGATTCGGGGCGCGTCGCGGGGCACGTGGTCGGAATCGACCGCATGCCCGCCGGCGAGCGTGCCATGGCGGCCGCACGGATACTGGGCGGGCCCCTCCACGACGTGTCTTCTGTGTGCACGGAGATGCGCATGCACAAGACACCGGAGGAACTGGCGCTCATCAAGCGCACCTACACCTACTTCGACGAGGTGCATGCCTACGCGCGGCAGCGATTGCTCGAAGAGGGCCCGATGACGGACTTCGACCTGCGGATGTCGATGATCGATTTCGCCACCAAGCGGATCGTCCCGGATCTTGAGCTCGACGGCCGACCCCATCGCGGCGTCGGCGTGGTGATCGACCTCGCCTGGGTGCGCGCCGGAGCGGTGACGGGGTATCCCCATCCCAACCAGTTCCGCTTCGCGGCGATCACCGCTGACACCGTCCTGCAGGTGTCCGGAGTGCTGCAGGTCGGTGGGTATGGCGGTGAGTGCTACCGGCCCTATCTCTTCCAGGAGCGCACGCCGCACATGGAGCGGGTGTGGCAGGTCGTGCGGGACTCCTGCCTGCTGCAACAGGAAGAGCTCCGCGCCGGAGTCGCATGTGGTGAGGTCGCTGAGCGCATCCACCGCTTCCAGATCGCAGAGGGCATGGCGGAGCTGATCTATCATCGCCCTGCGCATGGGCAGGGACCGGAACGCCATCAGCCGCCGTGGCTCGCGCTCGGTGACGACACGGTGCTGGAGCCCGGGATGTGCTTCTCCGTCGAGCCGGGGCTGTACGATCCCGCCGCCGGTTTCAGCGTGAACTTCTCCGACACGTTCGTCGTGCAGGAATCGGGGCCTGCCGTCGCGATGTCCCGCGTGCCGTGGACGGAGGAGTGGGCCTGGATCGATCTCTGAACGGCGCCGCACACGAGATGACTCAGCGCGGGGCGGCCGCACCCGCCAGGGACGTCGCAAGCACCACCTGGCCGGTCGTCGGGTTCACCAGCACATCGGCGTGCACGCCCCAGACCTCGTGCAGGAGCGAGGGGGTCAGCACGTCCTGAGGCGTTCCTTCGCAGACGACACGACCTCCGGCCATCACCACCACATGGTCGGCATGCGCGGCGGCGAGGCTGAGGTCGTGCAGCGCCGCGACCACGGTGACCCCCTCGCTCGCGAGGCGCCGCAGGAGAGCGAGAGTGCTGAGCTGTGCGCGGATATCGAGATGGTTCGTCGGCTCATCCAGCAACAGCAGCCGGGGCTCCTGAGCGAGCGCGCGCGCCAGCTGGGCCCGTTGCTTCTCACCTCCGGACAGCGACTCATACGCGCGCCCGGCCAGCTCCTTCGCCTCCGCGAGGTGCAACCCGCGTCGTACCGCCGCATGCATGTGATCCGCACCAGCCCACATGCCGTCATGCGGCAGCCGCCCGAGGGTGACGAGGTCATGCACGCGGATGCTGTCGGGCGTGGCCGGCTCCTGCTCGACGAAGGCGACCGTCCGTGCCCGAGATCGACGTGGCATGCCGAGAAGGTCGGCCGCCTCATGGGTGAGTTCGACGAAGGTGGCGGGAATCGTGCCCGCCATCGCATGCAGGAGCGTGCTCTTTCCCGCGCCGTTGGGGCCGATGAGCGCGGTGATCCGCCCGGAAGGCGCGTGCAGATCTGCGTCGTCCAGCACGTCTGCGCCGTCGCGCCGGGCGCGCGCTCCGCGCACGGTCAGGCCGGTCCCGGCCGTCGACCTCCTCGGCGCCTCGTGGACGTCGACCGGGGGAGTGCTCATGCGGACCGCCTCCGGGCGAGCAGATATGCGAAGACGGGGCCGCCGATGAGCGCGGTGACGATTCCCACCGGAATCTCCCGCGGATCGAGCACCGTCCTCGCAAGGGTGTCGGCCCACATCAGGAAGAGCGCGCCGGCGAGGGCTGACAGAGGCAGCAGCCTCCGGTGCATCCCGCCCACGACCAGCCGCACTGCATGGGGCAGGATGAGGCCGACGAACCCGATCGACCCGCTCACCGATACCAGGGCACCGGTGAGCACGGCCGTGACCACGAGAAGGGCCGTGCGAACCCTCGCGACGGGTATGCCGAGCGCCGCCGCGCCGGAGTCGCCGAGTGCGAAGGCATCGAGCACGCGCCCACTCGCGAGCAGCGGCGCTCCCGCGATGACGAGCGCGATCGTCGCTATTCCGACAGAGCTCCATGACGAGCCCGCGAGCGACCCCAGCAGCCAGTTGAGTATCTCGCGGTAGCTGTCGCCGGTCGCATGGAGGAGGATGAACAGACTGGTGAGGGCGCTTCCGACGGCCGATACCGCGAGCCCCGCCAGCACAGTCGTCGACGGGGACAGTCTCCCGCCGAGTCGAGCAAGCGCCAAGGTCGCCCCGAGCGCTGCGAGGGCGCCGACGAAGGCGGCCGCCGGTACGTGGACGCCGATGCCGAGCACGAGCACCGCAACAGCTCCGACAGAGGCACCGGATGACAGCCCGAGCAGGTACGGATCGGCCAGGGGGTTCCTGGTGAGCGCCTGCATCACCACTCCGCATACGGCCAGACCGGCTCCGACGACAGCAGCGGTCACGATACGGGGGAGTCGCAGCTGCCAGATGATGCCTTCCTGAAGCGGAGTCAGAGCGCTGTACCCGATTCCGAGGCGGGTGAGGATGCTGCGCACCACGTCCTGCGGGGCGATGTCCGCTGTCCCTATGGTGCTGGCCGCCACAACGGACAGCGTGATGCCGGCGAGGAGAAGGGCGCCCGTCAGTGGCGCCCGTGCGACGTCCTGCGCGCCCCAGACCGGTCGCTTCGCCGTGGCGACCGTCATGACGAGGCGAGCTGGTCGATGAGCGACGCGACGGCCGACACGTTGCGCACGCCGGCTTCCGTGGCAGGGAAGTCCACGACGAGGAATCGAGCATCGCGCACCGCAGTCAGCTGCTGCGTGAGCGGGTTGCTCCGCAGCAGCTCGATCTTGGATTCCGCCGTGTTCCACGCGGAATCCACCAGCACGATGACATCCGGGTCTTGGGCCGCCACCGCCTCCCAGGACGCCGACGTCCAGCTGTCCCCGACATCGCCGAAGATGTTCTTGAGCCCTGCTGCCGACATGATCATCTGGGGTGCGCCTGTGCCTGCCCCGACGAAGGGTGTGTCGCGGCCCGAGGAGTACCACACCGCCGTCAATGAGCGATCGTCAGGCGTGAGGGCGGCGAGCTGATCGCGCTGCTCCTCGACGAGATCGGCGGCGGCCTCCTCGGCGTCGAAGATCCGACCGGCCTCGCTGATCGAGTCGAAGACACTGTCGAAGGTGAGCGGTGCAGGCGCGTAGCCGTCTCCGGTGCACGCTGCCGGTGACACGTATGAGGCGACTCCCAGTTCGGCCAGCGCGGCTCGGTCGCCCGCTCCCTCGGCAGTGAGGTTGGATTCCCATCCGGCGAACACCATGTCGGGTTCGAGCGCGAGCGTCGCCTCCTGCGAGGGAACCTTCTCGGACAGGGTCTCGATGCCCTTCGCATCATCGCGGAGGGCGTCAGGCAGCGGACCATCCGAGAACGCCTGTGCGACGATGCGATCGCCGACGCCGAGGGAGAGCAGGAGTTCGATGGTCGAGGACTTGATGGCGACGATGCGCTGCGGGGGCCCGGCGACGGAGAGGTCGAAACCGCAGTTGTCGAGCGTCAGGGGATAGCCGCTCCGAGCGTCGTCAGCGTCTGCTGACGCGGGAGTGGCCGGCGTCGAAGCGCATCCGGCGACGGCGGCGGCAAGGACGACGAGAGAGGCAGAGAAGAGAGAGCGGCGAACGCGCATGAGGACTCCGGATGGTGGATGACAGCGGGGGCGGCAGAATTGCCGCGTGCGTCGAACCCAGATCCAGGCTCTCAAAGCCGGCTAGACGAACCGGCGATGGTCCGATTCTAAGAGCGCACCGCAGGCGGCGCAACAGCCGACTGTGCGATCTTCGATCTGCCTCGGGTCAACGACCAACGGCACCCAGCCCCGGCGTAGCGTGGAGCCATGACGAACCGGCTCGCCGACACGCTCAGCCCGTACCTGCGGGCGCACGCCGACAACCCCGTCGACTGGTACCCGTGGGGTGAGGCCGCGTTCGCCGAGGCGCGGCGCCGCGATGTGCCGCTGCTCATCTCGATCGGGTACTCGACGTGTCACTGGTGCCACGTCATGGCGCGCGAATCGTTCGACGACGCGGTCACCGCCGCGCAGATCAACGCCGGCTTCGTGGCGGTGAAGATCGACCGCGAAGAGCATCCTGACGTCGATGCGGCCTTCATGGCCGCAGCCTCCGCGTTCACCCGCAGCCTCGGCTGGCCGCTGACGGTCTTCGCCACCCCCTCCGGGCGCACCTTCTACGCCGGCACCTACTTCCCTCCTCAGGCACGGGGAGGATCGCCGTCATTCCGCGACGTGCTCACGGCCGTGACCGAGGCGTGGACCGACCGGCGCACCGAGGTCGACGAGTCGGCTGGTGCCGTCGCCGACGCGCTGCGACAGGCGGCGGGCGCCGGAACCGGAGGGCTGCCGGACGCCGACGCGATACGCGCGGCCGCGGCGGCCATCCTGCAGCGCGAAGATCACCGTCACGGCGGGTTCGGCGGGGCGCCGAAGTTCCCGATGGCGACCACATTGCGGTTCCTGCAGCATCCGCTTGCGGAGGGCGCTGCTGTCGCTCGGCGCGCCCTCGATGCGATGGCCGCTTCCGAACTGCGGGACGGCGTCGACGGCGGGTTCTTCCGGTACGCGACCCAGGCCGACTGGACGGTGCCGCACTACGAGCGGATGCTGATCGACAACGCCCAGTTGATGGATGTCGCGCTCGCCGCCGGACGCGACGACATCGCGCGCGACATCGCCGGGTTCCTGCTCGGCGTCCTGCGCCGTGCGGGCGGCGCATTCGCCGCCGCGCAGGACTCCGAGTCGTGGATCGACGGGGAGCGAAGCGAAGGCGGCTACTACCGGGCGGATGCCGCTGCGCGGGCTTCCCTCGACCCTCCCGCGGTCGACGGGAAGGTGCTCACCGGATGGAACGGCCTCGCGATCGGCGCTCTCGCCCGCGCGGGGGCGCGGCTGGGAGAGCGGGACTGGCTGGCGGCCGCCGAGGGCGCGGCCGAGCACGTGCTGCGCGTCAACCGGTCGGCGACGGGGGCGCTCGTGCGCTCCTCGCTGGACGGCGCAGCGGCGGCGGCCGTCGCGACCGCCGCCGACATCGGCCTGCTCGCCGACGGGCTGTTCGCGCTCGCTCTGGCGACCGGCGAGGCGTCATGGGCGACACGCGCGCTCGCTGTGCTCGCCGAGCCGATCGTCGACGACCCGGTGATGGCGGCGCAGGGTCTCGCCTCGGCGGGAGACGACGGCGACGGCGACCTTCCGTCGGGCCCGGCGTCGCTGGCGTCCGCGCATCTCACCGCCTGGCTGCTCGGCGCGGGTGACGAGCATCGAGAGCGGGCCGTGTCGCTCTGCGCCCCCTTGACGGAACGCGCGCTGCAGCACCCGCTCGCCTACGGCGCGCTGCTGCGGCTGTGCTCGGCGCTTGCCGGCCCTTCGCGTCAGGTCGTCGTCGTCGCCTCCCACGGTGGTGCGCTCGCAGAAGCGGCACGCGCCGTCGAGGCCGATGTGGTCGCGATCGTCACTCCCTCCCAGGCTCGGGCCTTCGCGGATGCCGGGTTCTCTCTCTTCGAGGGCAAGGACGAACTCGACGGTGTGGCCTACGACTGCCGAGATCTGGCCTGCCGGCTGCCCACCCGCAGCCCCGACGAGCTGACATCCGCCCGCTGACGCTCCGGATTGTGCATTCTGATCACCGGGATCGGGTGCAGTCCTGCCTCAGCGCGCACGGTGCGTGCTGTTCGCGCGGCACTTTGCATGTGAGCGGGTCCGCGATCTAGTGTTGCGCTTCGGATGGCGCGCATGCGGCGCATCCCCGACCGGACGAGGAGGTCCGCCATGGCTGAGGTGCCACTGACGACGACGACCACGAAGGGTCTGCACCCGGGGCTCACCCGTCGGCAGATCTCGATGATGGGTCTCGGCGGCGCGATCGGCGCGGGTCTGTTCGTCGGCTCCGGCCAGGCCATCGGCATCGCCGGACCCGCCGTGCTGATCTCGTACCTCATCGCAGGCACCGTGGTCATCCTCGTGATGGCGATGCTCGCCGAGATGGTCGCCGCCCGACCCAGTTCCGGCGCGTTCAGCTCGTTCGCGCAGCGCGCGATGGGTCGCAGCGCCGGCAGCGCGGTCGGATGGCTGTACTGGATCCAGCTCGTCGTCGTGATCGCCGCCGAGGCCACCGGAGCCGCGGGGATCATCGAGGGGTGGGTGCCAGGCATCCCGGCATGGCTGTGGGTGCTGATCTTCGTCGCCGCGCTGACCGCGGTGAACCTGTTCGGCGTGCGCAACTATGGACGCTTCGAGTTCTGGTTCGCCGCCATCAAGGTGTTCGCGATCATCGCGTTCCTGGTCGTCGGCGCCTGCGCGATCCTCGGCGTCATCCCGGGTGTTCCCGCGACCGGCATCGGCAACCTCGTCGCGCACGACGGGTTCGCCCCGCACGGCATCGCCGGCGTCGCCGCGGCCCTGCTCGTCGTCGTCTTCGCGTTCGGCGGCACCGAGGTCGTCGCGATCGCCGCCGCCGAGTCCGACGACCCGGCACACAACATCAAGCGCATCGTGCGCGAGGTCATGGTCCGCATCCTCGTCTTCTACCTGGGGTCGATCTTCGTGATCGTGACGGTGCTGCCGTGGAACTCGCCCGCGGTGCTCGAGGGGCCGTTCTCTGCTGTGCTCGCCACCCTCCGCATCCCTGGCGTCGATCTCGTCATGTCGCTGATCGTCATCATCGCCCTGCTGTCGGCCATGAACGCGAACATCTACGGCGCATCGCGCATGGCATACTCGCTCGGCGAGCGGGGGCTCGCACCCCAGGCGGCCGCGCGCACCAGCGACAAGGGCGTGCCCTACGTCGCCGTCCTGGCATCGGTCGCCTTCGGCTTCGTCACGGTCGCGCTGAACTGGGCGTTCCCCGAGACGGTGCTCGGACTGCTGCTGAACATCGTCGGATCGACCGTGCTCGTCATCTGGACCGCGACGGTGATCTCGCAGATCATCCTGCGCCGTCGTGCCGATCGCGAAGGGGACGCGCTTCCGATGCGCATGTGGGGCTTCCCCTGGCTGTCGTGGGCGGCCCTCGTGCTGCTCGGCGTGATCGTCGCCCTTGCGATGACCGACCCGGCGGCGCGCACCCAGCTGCTGCTGACGCTGGCGCTCACGGCCGCGCTGCTGGGACTCGCCCGTCTCACCAGGGCGCGTTCGCGCCACGGCGTGATCAAGCACCTCGACGACTCGTCGGCCCAGTAGTCTTGCAGGCCTGAGCGCGCACACCGGGCGCGCCGGGGAGGGAATACGCATGTCGGTTGGTCTGCTGGCGGTCGTCGATGACATCCTGAGCGCCGCCATGAAGGCGTCGGCCAAGGCGGCCGGTGTCGTCATCGACGATGCGGCCGTCACCCCGCAGTACGTGCAGGGGCTCACGCCCGCGCGCGAACTGCCGGTGGTGGGCAAGATCGCGCTCGGATCGATCGCGAACAAGTTCCTCATCATCATCCCCATCGCGCTGCTGCTGACCGCGTTCGCGCCGTGGGTGCTGCCCTACCTGCTGATCATCGGCGGGACGTATCTCTGCTTCGAGGGCG
The DNA here is from genome assembly GCF_014084045.1 of Microbacterium esteraromaticum. Classification (NCBI taxonomy): domain Bacteria; kingdom Bacillati; phylum Actinomycetota; class Actinomycetes; order Micrococcales; family Microbacteriaceae; genus Microbacterium; species Microbacterium esteraromaticum. The sequence continues at coordinate 168,173 of NZ_CP043732.1, read as the reverse complement.
CCGAGAAGGTGCTGGAGTGGTTCGGGTTCGGCCACGGGCATGCCGACGAAGGCGCGCGGGACGAGAAGCGCCTGATCTGGGGCGCGATCCGCACCGACCTGATCCTGTCCACCGAGATCATGCTGATCTCGCTCGCGAGCCTCGACCCGGACCTGGGCATCTGGGAGACGCTCGGCGTGCTCGCGGTCATCGCGCTGCTCATGACGGGAGTCGTGTACGGGGCGGTGGCTCTGCTCGTCAAGCTCGATGACATCGGGCTGCGGATGGCCAAGAACCCGGTGCGCAACGTGCGGCACACGGGCACCAGGATCGTGCGGTCGATGCCAGCCGTGTTCCGTGTCATCAGCGTCGTCGGCACGGTCGCGATGCTGTGGGTCGGCGGCCATCTCGTCGTGGTGAACCTCGGCGAGGTCGGCTGGCATGCGCCGGCCGACCTCCTGCATGGAGTGGACGAGCTGCTCGCCTCTCTCGGCGGCTTCGTCGTGTGGCTCGGGAACACGGCCGTGTCGGCCGTCGCGGGCATGCTCATCGGCCTCATCGTCGTGGGCGTCGTGCTGCTCATCGGCAAGCTGATGGGCAAGCGCCCGACCTTCGACGAGGCCCATCGAGCAGATCACCCGGCGCCGGAGTCGGTGGCCTGAGTCAGCCCGCGTTGCGCGGATGCCGGCGTGCGGCGCGCTCGTTGCCGCGGCGGTAGTCTCCGGTGAGGCGCGCCATCAGCAGCTGCGGATCCTGGGTCTCGACGCGAGACAGGAATTCCGCCGCCTTCGCTCCGCGGAGGGTCGCCGCGCGGACTCCGTGATGCATGATCACGACGTCGTCGCCTCGGACGTCGTATTCGAACCCGTGCGGTGAGGGCATGCTCAGATCCAGCCAGGCAGCCAGTTGTGGATGAGCCAGAACGGGTACGGCACGCTCATGCCCGTCCACACCGGGTAGAAGAACGCCGAGACCAGCACGACGACGACGAGGTACACCGCGACCGTGCGCTGCCCGGCCGTGCGGCGGTGCAGCGGATCGCTGCGGCGGCCCGCGAGTTCTCTCAGCGCCACCGCCAGGGCGAGGATGAGGAACGGCACCATGACCACCGTGTAGAACTGGAAGATCGTGCGATTCGGAACGAGCAGCCAGGGAACATAGGTCGCGATGAGACCCACGAGCGCGACCGTGTAGGTCGGACCGAGCGGACGGCGCTCGATGAGCCCCCGCACGAACCGGTACAGAAGATAGACCGCAGCGGCCACTCCGCCGTACCAGATCAGCGGGTTCGGAACAGACGAGATCACCGCGATGCAGTGATCGATGCCGCAGCCCGTCGGATCGGAGCCGACCCACATCGCCGTCGGCCGCAGCAGCAGCGGCCACTGCCAGGCAGGGCTCGCGTACGCGTGGGCGCTGGACAGACCGATGTGGAATCCGTACATCGACTCGTGGTACTTCCACAGCGCCACCAGCGGATGGGCATCGACTCCGCGACCGTATCCACCGGCCGTGATCAGCCAGCCCGTCCACGACAGGAGGTACGCGAGCATGGCCGGACCCACCATCAGGACGAATGACACCGGCCCCTGTCGCAGCACTGCATCCGTCGGCCAGAGCGGGACGCCCGCACGGCGCCGCGCCAGGGCGTCCGTGACCACGGCGTACAGTCCGAACACCGCGAGCGCGTACAGTCCAGACCACTTCACCGCCGATGCGGCTCCGAGCGCCGCTCCGGCTGCGACGAGCCAGGGCCGCGACCACAGCACCGGGCCGATCAGCTGAACGGGCGCGTCGTCGGCATCCGATCGACGCAGAGCGGTGATCCGCTCGTCGAGCAGCGGCAGCGAGCGATCGCGATCGAGCAGCACGAACAGGAAGCCGAGCAGGACGAAGAAGGTGAGCACGCCGTCGAGCAGGGCGATGCGGCTCATCACGATGCCCAGCCCGTCGATCGCGAGCAGGCCGCCCGCGATCGTCGCGAACACCCGTGAGCGGGTCAGGTGCAGGGCGACGAGATAGAGCACGAGCACGCTCAGCGACCCGAGGATCGCGGTGGTCAGTCGCCAGCCCGCGCTGGAGCCGGGACCCATGAGCGCCATGCCGATGCCGATGATCCACTTCCCGAGCGGCGGGTGCACCACGTACGATCCGGCCGTCTGCATGGCCGAGTCGTCGCCCCGCGGAAGCTCGGCATCGGCGCCCTCGCCCCACTTCCCCTCGTAGCCGAGGTTCCACAGCGACCATGCGTCCTTGACGTAGTAGGTCTCGTCGAACATGATCTCGTGCGGATGCGCGAGGTTCGTGAGCCGCAGCGCGGCCGCCAGCATCGTGACGAACAGCGGTGCCAGCCACGCCAGAACACGTGAGCGGGCGGCGTCTGCGACGCCCCATGCGGCCAGCCTCTCCCATCGCGTCGTGGCGCGCGGCGGCATCGGGGGCGCGGGCAGGGTCACCAGATCAGCCTAGGCAATCCGCTTCGGATCGGGGTGACGGTGCCCGCATAAGCTGGTCGGATGATCATCCTCGCGGCGACTCCGATCGGCAACCTGGCTGACGCGTCGCGGAGACTCGTCGAGGTGCTCGAGAACGCCGAGCTCGTCGCCGCAGAGGACACCCGCACCACCCAGCGACTGCTGCAGGCGCTGAAGATCGAGAATCGTCCGCGCCTGATCGCGCTGCACGACCACAACGAGAAGCACAGGGCAGCCGAGCTCGCCGAGCTCGCCGAGCAGCATGACGTCGTGCTCGTGAGCGACGCCGGGATGCCTGCGGTGAGCGACCCCGGGTACGGCGTCGTCGCCGCGGCGGTCGAGCGCGGCGTGACCGTCACCGCGATCCCCGGGCCGAGTGCGGTGCTCATGGCGCTCGCGATCTCAGGGCTCCCCACCGACCGGTTCGCATTCGAGGGCTTCCTGCCGCGCAAGCCGGGGGAGCGCAGGTCGGTGCTGTCCGCGCTCGCATCGGAGCCGCGCACGATGGTGTTCTTCGAGTCGCCGTCGAGACTCGCATCCTCCCTCGCCGACATGGGCGCCGTGTTCGGCGCGGACCGCCGGATCGCCGTGTGCCGCGAGCTGACCAAGCTGTACGAGGAGGTGCGCCGCGGCACGGCATCCGAGCTCGTCGCATGGGCCGAGAACGGCGTGAAGGGTGAGATCGTCGTCGTCGTCGAGGGCGCCGCCCCTGCCTCCGTCTCCGCTGACGACGCGCTCGCCCAGGTGCAGGCCCTCGTGGCATCCGGAACCCGACTCAAGGACGCGTGCGCCGAGGTCGCTGCGGCGACCGGTCTGCGCTCCCGGGATCTGTACCAGGCCGCGCTCGCGGCGAGGACCGCGTGACGTTCTGGCCCGACCTCGCGACAGCGGTGACCGAGGCCGCAGCGACGGGCCGGCTCGTCGCGATCGACGGTGTCGACGGCAGCGGCAAGACGCGCTTCGCGGCGAACCTCGCTGCGCACATCGTCGATCGGCCCGTGATCATCATCCACGCCGACGACTTCCTCAACCCCTCGCGGATCCGTCACGCCCGCGGTCGGCACTCCGAGCTCGGCTTCTGGGAAGACACCTACGACTACCCGGCGCTCCGGCGAGATGTGCTGGAGCCGCTCCAGCGCGGCGGTGACGGCCATTACCGGCCGGTCGCGTACGACGCCCGCGCGGATGAGCCGATCGTCGGCGACACGCTGCACGCCGATCCGGCCGCACTGGTCCTGGTGGAGGGCATGTTCCTGCTTCGCGATGAGCTCGCTTCCCACTGGGACGCCTCGATCCACCTGCACGTGCCCTTCGCGGTCACCGCGTCGCGGATGGCGATCCGCGACGGCAGTCATCCCGATCCCGAGCATCCGTCGATGCGACGGTACGTCGGCGGCCAACGGCTCTACTTCGCTGCCGCGAGACCCTGGGAACGGGCCGACTTCGTCGTGGACAACTCCGACTTCGATCATCCGCAGCTGATCGACGCGTCCCCCGCCGATCGCACCACACCGCGACGGCACCACGTCGCCGCGTCGTCACCTGATGTCCTCGCCGGCAGCCGGCGCAGCCGGCGCGTGACCGAGGCGATCGGCGCCGCGTACGACGCGCGGGCCGCAGAGTACGTCGCGCTGCTCGGCGACATCGCCCAGACGGATGCCCGTGATCGTGCGCTCATCGCGGCCTGGCGCGATGCGACACCGGGACGACTGCTGGATGCCGGATGCGGGCCCGGTCTGTGGACGCGGTTCCTGCATGACGGCGGTCGCGACGTGCTGGGCGTCGACCTCTCGGAGCAGTTCATCGGGCACGCCCGCGAGAAGCATCCGGATCTCGAGTTCCACCACGGCTCGTTCGCCGCGCTCCCGCTGGCGGACGCGTCGCTCGGCGGGATCCTGGCCTGGTACTCGCTGATCCACACGCCGCCGGAGCAGCTCCCCGGGATCCTCGCGGAGTTCGCCCGCGTGGTCGCTCCCGGTGGCAGCATCCTGATCGGCTTCTTCGACGGCACCCCTGGCGAGCCGTTCGACCACGCCGTCACGACCGCCTACTTCTGGACTCCGGATGCCCTGGCACCCCTCCTCGTGGACGCGGGCCTCACCCTCACCGCCGTCGAGCGTCGCGGTCGCACTCCCGACGAGCCCAGCACCCGTCCGCATGCCTCTCTGACCGCCGTCCGTACCTGACTCGCACACTCACTCCGCACCATCATCCCGTCCGGTCCGCAACGAGGGCCGCAAGCCAGGTCACGAATCGGAACGCCCCGCCGTTCCCGCCTAGAATCGATCCCATGCCCGCAGGCGAGTCCTTCTACATCACCACGCCCATCTACTACCCGTCCGACGTGCCGCACATCGGTCACGGGTACACGACGGTGGCCGTCGACACCCTGTCGCGCTGGCACCGCCAGGCAGGTGACGACACCTGGATGCTCACCGGAACCGACGAGCACGGCCAGAAGATGCTGCGCGCCGCCGCGGCGAACAACGTCACCCCGCAGGAGTGGGTCGACAAGCTGGTGGGCGAGAGCTGGTTCCCGCTGCTGAAGACGCTCGACGTCGCCAACGACGACTTCATCCGCACCACGCAGGAGCGGCACGAGAAGAACGTTCAGGTGTTCTTCCAGAAGCTGTACGACGCCGGCTACATCTACGCGGGCGAGTACGAGGCGCTGTACTGCGTGGGCTGCGAGGAGTTCAAGCCCGAATCCGAGATCGTCGACGGCACCGGGCCCTTCGAAGGGCTGAAGGTCTGTGCGATCCACTCGAAGCCGCTCGAGCTGCTGCAGGAGAAGAACTACTTCTTCAAGCTGAGCGAGTTCCAGGACCGCCTGCTCGAGCTGTACAGGACCGAGCCCGACTTCGTGCGCCCTGATTCGGCGCGCAACGAGGTCGTCTCCTTCGTCAGCCAGGGTCTGAAGGACCTGTCGATCTCACGGTCGACGTTCGACTGGGGCATCCCGCTGCCGTGGGACGAGTCGCACGTCATCTACGTGTGGGTGGACGCGCTGCTCAACTACGCCACCGCCGTCGGCTACGGCGAGGACGACGCGACCTTCGACCGACGCTGGCCGGCGTACCACGTGGTCGGCAAGGACATCCTGCGCTTCCACGCCGTGATCTGGCCGGCGCTGCTGATGGCCGCAGGCCTCGACGTGCCCAAGGGCGTCTTCGCGCACGGCTGGCTGCTGGTCGGCGGCGAGAAGATGTCGAAGTCGAAGCTCACCGGCATCGCGCCGACCGAGATCACCGACGTCTTCGGCTCGGACGCCTACCGCTTCTACTTCCTCTCCGCGATCGCGTTCGGCCAGGACGGCTCGTTCTCGTGGGAGGACCTCTCGGCCCGGTACCAGGCCGAGCTCGCGAACGGCTTCGGTAACCTGGCCTCGCGCACGATCGCGATGATCCAGAAGTACTTCGACGGAGTCGTGCCCGCGCCGGCCGAGTACACCGAACGCGATCTCGTGGTGCAGAAGAAGGTGGCGGATGCCACCGCCGCAGCCGACGCGGCCATCGAGCACTTCCGCATCGACGAGGCGATCGACGCGATCTGGACGATCGTCGACGACCTCAATCTCTACATCACCGAGAACGAGCCGTGGGCTCTGGCTCGCGACGAGGAGCAGCGTGAGCGCCTCGGCACCGTGCTGTACACCTGCGCTGAGGGCTTGCGCGCCCTGGCCGTGCTGCTCTCGCCGGTCATGCCGCAGTCGACCGCGAAGCTGTGGGACGCCCTGGGCGTCGAGGCCTCGCTCGGCGAGCTCACTGCGCAGCCGATCCGCGACGCCGGCACCTGGGGTGCGCTGAAGCCCGGCACGACTGTCTCGACCCTCGCTCCGCTGTTCCCGCGCGTGGAGCAGACGGCGTAACACGACATATGGCAGACACCTACGTGCAGCGCCGAGACGCGAAGGGACGCAAGGACCTGCGTTACCCGGCGGCTCCCGAGCCGCTGAGCGTCGCGGTCTACGACAACCACGCGCACCTGGAGATCACCGACGGTGTGGAGCCCCTGTCGCTGAAGGAGCAGCTCGACCGCGCGGCGGAGGTCGGCATCGCCGGAGTGGTGCAGGCGTCGGGTGACATCGAGTCGTCCCGCTGGGCGGTCGAGGCCGCGGCATCCGACCCTCGGGTGCTCGCCGCCGTCGCGATCCACCCCAACGACGCGCCCACGTATGCCGCCCAAGGGCGCCTCGGCGAGGCGATCACGGTGATCGACGAGCTGGCGGCGCATCCGCGCACCCGCGCGATAGGCGAGACCGGCCTCGACTACTTCCGCACCGACGAGACGGGACGGCCTGCGCAGCACGAGTCGTTCGAGGCGCACATCGCGCTGGCGAAGAAGCACGGCATCGCCATGCAGATCCACGACCGCGACGCCCACGACGACGTGCTCGAGACGCTCCGGCGCGTCGGCGCCCCCGAGAAGACCGTGTTCCACTGCTTCTCGGGCGACGATCAGATGGCTCGGATCGCGGCGGATGCCGGATACTGGCTCTCGTTCGCAGGCAACGTCACCTTCAAGAACGCGCAGAACCTGCGCGATGCGCTCGCCGTCACGCCGCTCGATCGCATCCTGGTCGAGACCGACGCCCCCTTCCTCACGCCCGTGCCCCTGCGCGGTCGCCCGAACGCCCCCTACCTCGTGCCGATCACGGTGCGCTTCATGGCCGCCGAGCTCGACGTCGACGTCGACGAGCTGTGCGCCCGGCTCGCAGCCAACACGCTCGCGGTGTACGGCTCGTTCGCCTGACCCCGTGTGCGGTCGCGCGATCTGTGCGTTCCCGCCCCTGTCCGGCTACCGCGCCCCTGCTCAGTTACGCAAATGAGCAGGGGCGTCGTAGCTCATCGGGGGCGGGGCGTGCGGCCCGCGTCCCGTAGCCTGAACAGGTGCGCTTCCTCGACGAGATCACCCTGGCAGACGAGTTCGTGCGGCTTGAGCCGCTCGGCCACGAGCACGCGGACGACCTGAGCCGCGCTGCGAGGACGCTCGACTACGCCTGGTACACGTCGGTTCCGGATGCAGACGCGGTGCCCGCCGAGATCGACCGGCGTCTCGCGTTGCGCGATGCCGGTGTCATGAACCCCTTCGCCGTGCGCCGGCTGCAGAGCGGAGAGGTCGTGGGCATGACGACGTTCTGCAGCATCGATCAGCCGAACCGCCGCGTCGAGATCGGCTACACCTGGATCGGCACGACCGCGCAGCGCAGCGAGGTGAACCCCGCCATGAAGCGACTGATGCTGGCGCACGCCTTCGACGCCTGCGATGCGATCGCCGTGTCGCTCATGACCCACTTCCACAACAGGCAGTCCCGCGCCGCGATCGAGCGGCTCGGGGCCAAGCTCGACGGCATCCTGCGCAATCACCGCTTCATGCCCGACGGGTCGCTGCGCGACACCGCTGTGTACTCGATCCTTCCTCACGAGTGGCCGGCGGTGCGGAGCGGGCTGGATGCCCGTCTCGCGCGTCGGTGACGGGCCTACTCAGCCTGCTCGGCGCCCTCGTCGAGGGCCGGCTTCGCAGCGGCGATGTGCGAGATCTGCCGCCACATCAGCAGCAGGGTGAGCGCGGATCCGGCGAACGCGAACCACCACGGCGCCGTCAGCCCCCATGCCTGCGCGATGAGCCCGCCGAGCGCCTGGCCGAGCACCATGCCGCCGAACACGCCGACCATGTTCACCGAGCCCACCCGGCCCTGCAGGTCGTGGGGCACGAGACGCTGACGCACGGTGGTCGAGATGGTGCCCCACACGAACGCGTACGCCCCGAAGCCGAACATGATCACCAGCGCCACGACACCGTCGGTGGTGAGTGCGAACGCGAGGTGCATGAGCACCTCCAGCGTGAGGCACACCTTCATGATGGTCGCGAACGACACATGCCGTTCGAGCCACCCGAAGCTCATGGTGCCGGCGAGGCCCCCGATCGCCGATGCCGTGGTCAGGGCTCCGAACCCCACCGGTCCCATCCCGAGGTGCTCCGTCGCGTAGAGCACCAGGATCCCCCACGGTGCGGCCCAGGTGACGTTGAACGCGAGGATGATCACGATCAGGGTGCGCACCGGCTTGTTGTGCCACGCCCAGCGAAGGCCCTCGCCGATCTCGGTGTGCACGGGACGCTTCTCGGCGGCCTCTGACGCGCCCGACCTCGGCGGCACCGGCTGCCTGGCGATCCGCGACACGAGGATGAGTCCCAGAGTCACCGCGAGCACCTGCGCGAGGAAAGGCCAGAACGACCCGAGCGCGAACAGGAAGGCACCCAGCGGCGGACCCGCCAGCTGATTGGCGACGAGGAACCCGGCCTGCAGGCGGGCGTTGCCGACGCCGAGATCGGCGGGCTTCACCATCATCGGCAGCAGCGTGCTCGTGCTCGTGTCGGCGAACACCTCGGCCGTTCCGTAGAGGAACGACACGATGAGCACGATCGCGATGTTCGCCATGCCCGTCACGAGGAAGACGACGAGCGCGGCGACGACGAGGGCCCGGATGCCGTGGGCGAGCATCACGAGCATCCTCCTCTCCACGCGGTCAGCGATCGCCCCCGCGTGCAGACCGAACAGCAGCCACGGCAGGAACTGCAGCATCGCGCCAGAGGCGACGAGCACGGGAGACGACGTCATCGAGGCGATCAGCAGAGGCGAGGCGGCGAGAGCGATGCCGTCGCCGATGTTGCTCGTCCACGCGGCCGACATCAGCCAGCGGAAATCGCGGCCGAGGCGGCGCGGTGCGATGAGCTCTCCGAGTGCGGTCACCCGCTCGATCTTAGGGGCGCGGCGGGATGCGCGAGAATGGGGGCATGACCGTCTCCCTGCTCGGCGCCACCGAGATCCGCCGTCTTGCCGCCGAGCTCGACGTCACACCCACGAAGAAGCTGGGCCAGAACTTCGTCGTCGACGCGAACACGGTGCGCAAGATCGTGCACGCGGCGGCCGTGCAGCCGGGGGAGCGGGTCGTCGAGATCGGACCTGGCCTCGGTTCGCTGACCCTCGCGATCCTCGAGGCCGGAGCGTCGGTCACCGCGGTCGAGATCGACCATCGCCTCGCCGAGCGGCTGCCGCAGACGGCGCGGGAGCGCGGCGTGGCCGACGGCATGCTGACGGTGGTGGATGCCGATGCCATGCGCGTCACCGAGCTGCCTGGCCGGCCCACGGTGCTCGTCGCCAATCTGCCGTACAACGTCTCGGTGCCGGTGCTGCTGCATTTCCTCGAGACGTTCGCACATCTGCAGCGCGGCGTGGTGATGGTGCAGGCAGAGGTCGCCGAGCGCCTCGCCGCGAAGCCGGGCTCGAAGATCTACGGCGCCCCCAGTGTGAAGGCGGCCTGGTACGGACCGTGGCGTCTGTGCGGCACCGTGTCGCGTCAGGTGTTCTGGCCCGTGCCGAACGTCGACAGTCTGCTGGTCGGCTTCGAGCGCGACGAGACGCCTCGCGGCGACGACGACGAGCGTCGGCGCACCTTCGAGATCGTGGACGCCGCATTCAATCAGCGCCGCAAGATGCTCCGTCAGGCGCTCTCCGGACTGTACGGAGGGTCGGCAGCGGCATCCGAGGTGCTCGAGGCCGCCGGTGTCGCCCCCACGGCGCGCGGCGAGGATCTCACGGTCGACGACTACCACCGCATCGCGCTCGTCCAGCACGATCCGGCGCCGGGGCCGATAGCCTGACAGCGTGACCGAACCGCGCTTCCGCCCCGATGTCCCCGAGATCCACCGGCCGTATGTCGCGGCACCGGATCGCTACCAGCGCTTCCCGTACCGTCAGGTCGGCACGAGCGGGCTCTATCTTCCGCCGATCTCGCTCGGTCTGTGGTGGAACTTCGGCGACAACATCCCGCTCGACTCGCAGCGCGCCCTGCTGTGGCATGCCTTCGACAGCGGAATCACGCACTTCGACCTCGCGAACAACTACGGTCCGCCCTACGGCTCAGCCGAGAAGAACTTCGGCCGCATCCTGTCAGAGGACCTCGCACCGTACCGCGACGAGCTGGTCATCTCGTCGAAGGCCGGCTGGGACATGTGGCCGGGCCCATACGGCGACCTGGGCAGCCGCAAGTACATCCTCGCCAGCGCCGAGCAGTCACTCACCCGGATGGGCCTCGACTACGTCGACATCTTCTACTCGCACCGGGTCGATCCCGTGACGCCGGTGGAGGAGACGGTCGGCGCGCTCGACACGCTCGTGCGGCAGGGCAAGGCACTCTACGTCGGCATCTCGTCATACAGCGCTGAGCGCACCGAGGCCGCGCTCGCGGTGGCACGCGACCTCGGCACGCCTCTGGTGATCCACCAGCCCTCGTACTCCGTCCTCAACCGCTGGATCGAGGACGGCCTGACCGACACCCTCCGATCGGCCGGTATGGGCGCTATCGCCTTCACGCCGCTCGCGCAGGGGCTGCTGACGGGCAAGTATCTCGGCGACGGCACCGCGCAGCGCGCGCAGAAGCGCGGGTCGCTGCCCGATCGGCCGCTCTCCGAGGAGGGCCTCGCGGTGCTGCGCGGCCTCAACGACATCGCGGCCGACCGCGGCCAGACGCTTGCGCAGATGGCGCTGCAGTGGACCCTGCGCGACCCGGTCGTCGTATCGGCGCTCATCGGCGCCTCGCGCCCCGAGCAGATCGACGAGAACATCGCCGCGGTGGATGGGCCGGAATTCGACGATGACGAGCTCACGGCCATCGACGCACTCGCGCACGGCATCGACGTCAATCTCTGGTCCGTCTCGTCGGAGCTGTGATGACGCCGCGCTCCGTGCACGTGCGGGCCCCGGGCAAGATCAACGTCTATCTGGGGGTCGGACCAAGGCACGATGACGGCTATCACTCGCTCGCCACGGTCTTCCAGGCGGTGTCGCTGTACGAGGACGTCTACGCGACCCTCGCCGACGGGTTCAGCCTCGAGGTCGAGGGGGACGTCGACGTCACAGGCGTGCCTCTCGACGATCGCAATCTGGCGATGCGGGCGGCCAAGCTGCTCGCACAGGCGGCGGGGGTGGATGCGGGGGTGCACCTGCGCATCCGCAAGGGCGTGCCGGTGGCCGGCGGCATGGGCGGAGGCTCGGCAGACGCCGCCGCAGCGCTGGTCGCCTGCGATGCGCTGTGGGGGACCGAGCTCGGGCAGCATCGACTGCACGAGCTCGCCGCGCGACTCGGTGCCGATGTGCCCTTCGCGCTGCACGGCGGCACCGCGGTCGGCGCGGGGCGCGGCGACGAGCTCACGCCCGCTCTCGCTCGTGGACGATTCGACTGGGTGCTCGTCCTCAGCGAGCAGGGACTCTCGACGCCCGAGGTGTACGGGCAGCTCGATCTGCTGCGCGCGCAGGAGGGCGCCGTCGCCGACGATCCGCCGATGTCGCTCGACGTGCCGCTGCCCGTGCTGCAGGCGCTGCGGGCCGGTGAGGCACGGGATCTCGCGCCTGCACTGCTGAACGATCTCGAGGCGGCCGCGGTCGTCGACCGCCCCGATCTCGCCGCCACCCTCGTGGACGGCATCCGTTTCGGAGCCCTGGGCGGTCTCGTCTCGGGATCGGGCCCGACCATCGCTCTGCTCTGCGACGGGCCCGAGCAAGCCCGCTCGGTGCAGGATCAGCTCCGCGACACCGGGCGCCACGCGCTGCACGTGCATGGCCCCGTGCCGGGCGCTCGCGTCATCTTCTGATGCGCCGCAGGACCCTGCATGTCATGATGGGGCAGACGATGTGACCGTACACATGCGAGGAGGCATGCCATGAACGCTGCCTCCGAGCGTGCCAGGACACCGAGCATCCGCGACGTCGCGCGGCTCGCCGGGGTGTCGCATCAGACCGTGTCGCGCGTGCTGAACGACCATCCGAGCATCAGGCCCGAGACGAAGGCGAAGGTGCTCGATGCCATATCCGTGCTCGACTACCGGCCGAATCTCGCGGCGAGGGCGCTCGTCACCAGCAGGTCGAACACCCTCGGCATCCTGTCGGCGACGGTCGGCGAGTTCGGACCGACCTCGGCGATCGCCGCCATCGAGGAGGCGGCGCGGGCCGAGGGGTACTCGGTCTCGACCCTGAACCTCACCGACACGACTCCCGAGGCGATCGGGACCGCCGTGCGTCAGCTCGGCCGCGAGCACGTCGACGGAATCGTCGTGCTGGCGCCGCAGGTCAGGGTGTTCAACGTGCTTCGGGGCATGGCGGCGTCCGTGCCGTTCGTCAGCCTGCAGACCGCCTCGGGTTCGGATGGCGTGACGCTCGCGGCCGACCAGGTGCACGGGGCGCGGATGGTCACCGAGCACATGATCTCGCTGGGGCATTCCGAGATCCTGCATCTCGCCGGCCCTCAGGACTGGATCGAGGCGGAGTCACGGATGCGCGGCTATCTGGAGGCGCTGAGGGATGCCGATCTCCCGACCTTCCCGCCGATACGGGGGGACTGGACGGCGGACTTCGGCTACTTCGCCGGTCGCGAGCTGTCGCGACGGGTGGACTTCACGGCCGTGTTCGCGGCGAACGACCTCATGGCGATCGGGCTCATGCACGGCTTCAGGGACTCAGGGGTGCGGGTGCCGGAGGACGTCAGCGTCGCCGGCTTCGACGACGTGCCCGTCGCGGCGCATGTCTGGCCCACGCTGACGACCGTGCACCAGGACTTCCACGAGGTGGGGCGTCGCGCGGTGGCGATGCTGCTCGCCGAGATCCGCGGTGAGACGCTGCCGGTCTTCGGTGCGCTCGAGCCCGAGCTGCGGGTGCGCGAGTCCGCTTCATCACGCTGAGATCGCGAATCACCGAAGGGCACTTGACAGCCCGTCGATCGCGGCGCATCATGAGTTAGCCAATGTGAACGGTCACATTGTGTCACCGCCACTCGTGTCGAGGAAGATCCGTGAGCATAACGACAACGCTGCCGAGCGTCGCAGGCCCGATCCTTGAGATGCGGCGCATCACGAAGGAGTTCCCTGGCGTCAAAGCGCTCTCCGACGTCTCGATCACCGTGCGCACCGCCGAGGTGCACGCCATCTGCGGCGAGAACGGCGCGGGCAAGTCCACGCTGATGAAGGTCCTCTCCGGGGTGTACCCGTTCGGCACCTACGACGGCGACATCGTGCTGTACGGCGAAGAGCAGCGCTTCAAGGACATCGCGGCCAGCGAGAGCGCCGGCATCGTGATCATCCACCAGGAGCTCGCGCTCATCCCCGAGCTGTCCATCACCGAGAACATCTTCCTCGGCAACGAGATCCGCCGGTTCGGTGCGATCGACTGGCAGGCGCAGAAGCAGCGCGCAGTCGAGCTGCTCGCGCGGGTCGGCCTGAACGAGGACCCGGACGTGGCGATCAAGCACCTCGGCGTCGGAAAGCAGCAGCTCATCGAGATCGCCAAGGCGCTCAACAAGGACGTCAAGCTGCTGATCCTCGACGAGCCGACGGCTGCGCTCAACGAGAACGACTCGCAGCACCTGCTCGACCTGATCCTCGGCCTCAAGGCCAAGGGCATCACGTCGATCATCATCAGTCACAAGCTCAACGAGATCGAGCAGATCGCCGACGAGATCACGATCATCCGCGACGGCCGCACCATCGAGACGCTCGACGTCTCGCGCGGTGAGATCAATGAGGACCGCATCATCCAGGGCATGGTCGGCCGCTCGCTCGAGAGCCGCTACCCCGACCGCACACCCGAGATCGGGGAGGTGTTCTTCGAGGTCAGGGACTGGTGGGTGCAGCACCCCACCGTCTCCGAGCGCATGGTCGTGAAGGGGTCCAGCATCGAGGTGCGCCGTGGTGAGGTGGTGGGCATCGCCGGCCTCATGGGCGCAGGTCGCACCGAATTCGCGATGAGCATCTTCGGCCGCTCATACGGGCTCTTCCAGTCGGGAACGCTCATCAAGGACGGTCGTGAGGTCGCACTCCCCGATGTGGCATCGGCGATCAAGCACGGGCTCGCCTACGTCAGCGAGGACCGCAAAGTTCTCGGCCTCAACCTGCTCGACACCATCAAGCGCTCGATCGTGGCGGCGAAGCTGTCGAAGATCGCGACTCGCGGCGTCGTCGACGAGCGCCAGGAGTTCGCCACCGCCGAGCGGTACCGCAAGGCGCTGCGCATCAAGACGCCCTCGGTCGAGGAGGGGGTCGGCAAGCTGTCGGGCGGCAACCAGCAGAAGGTCGTCCTCGCCAAGTGGATGTTCACCGACCCCGACCTGCTGATCCTCGACGAGCCCACCAGAGGCATCGATGTCGGGGCGAAGTACGAGATCTACTCGATCATCAACGAGCTCGCGGCGCAGGGGAAGGGAGTCATCGTCATCTCCAGCGAGCTCCCCGAGCTGCTCGGCATCTCCGACCGCATCTACACCGTCTTCGAGGGACGCGTCACCGACTGCATCCCCTCCGACCAGGCCACCCCGGAGGCGCTCATGCGAAGCATGACCTCCGCTACCCAGAGAGCACAGGCATGAGCGAAACGACCACTGAGCGACGCGGCTTCCACCTCGGCGACATCAGGAAGATGTTCGGCGGCGGCGGCCGCTCGGCGCTGCGGCAGTTCGGCATCCTCGGCAGCCTCATCGTCATCCTGATCTTCTTCCAGATCTGGACCTTCATCGCCAAGGGCCAGGGCCTCACCCTCTCGCCGGGCAACCTGATCAACGTCGTCAACCAGTACTCGTACATCCTGATCCTGGCGATCGGCATGGTGATGGTAATCATCATGGGCCACATCGACCTGTCGGTCGGCTCGGTCGCCGCGTTCACCGGCATCATCGTCGCCAAGGCGATGGCGGAGTGGAACGTGCCGTGGTGGGGCGGGATCCTGCTCGGCCTCGGGGTCGGGGTGCTCGTGGGCGCCTGGCACGGCGTGTGGGTCGCCTACGTCGGCGTGCCAGCGTTCATCGTGACTCTCGCCGGCATGCTCTTCTTCCGCGGCGCGAACCAGTGGATCGGCCAGTCGACGACGGTGCCGGTGCCGAAGGAGTTCACCTACATCGGCGCCGGATACCTGCCCGAGGTCGCGGTGCCGCTGCCGTTCAACGTGCCGACCATGATCCTGGCCGTCATCGGCGTCGCATGGATCGTCTTCCACGAGATCTGGACCCGCCGGGCCCAGCAGCGGATGGGCTCGGAGATGGCGCCCGGCTGGGTCAGCGCGACAAAGGTCGCCCTGCTCTCGGTGATCATCCTGCTGGCCGGATGGCAGTTCGCCACGGGGCGCGAGGGCACCAGCTTCCCTGTGTCGGGGGTCATCCTCCTCGTCCTCGTGATCGTGTACAGCTTCATCACGAACAACACGGTGTTCGGCCGGCACATCTACGCGGTCGGCGGCAACCGTCAGGCCGCACGCCTCTCGGGCGTCAAGGACCGCTGGGTCGACTTCTTCGTGATCATGAACATGTCGGTGCTCGCCTCGCTCGCCGGAATGCTCTATGTGGCACGCGCCACGGCATCCGGTCCGCAGGACGGCAACGGCTGGGAGCTCGACGCCATCGCCTCGGTCTTCATCGGCGGCGCGGCGGTGTCTGGCGGCATCGGAACCGTCATCGGCTCGATCATCGGCGGATTCGTGATGGCGTTCCTCAACAACGGGCTCGCGCTGCTCGGCTTCGGAGCCGACGTGGTCGCCATGATCAAGGGCCTCGTGCTGCTCGTCGCGGTCGGCATCGACGTGTGGAACAAGCAGCAGGGCCGCCCGTCGGTCATCGGCTTCCTCACCCGTCGGTTCGCGCGCCGCGAACCGGAGCCGTTCCCCGCGCTCGCCACGACACCCGACTCCGGCAAGAAGTAACTCACACCCTCACCGCAGAACACCAGAGAAAGAGATCACATGAAGAAGATCATCCTGACGGCGACAGCGATCGTCGCCGCCGGCGCATTCATGCTCACCGGCTGCTCGTCCGAGCGCGGCGGCACCCCCGCCGACGGCGGCGACTCCGCCGAGGCCGCCGGCTTCCCGGCAGACGCCACGATCGGCGTCGCCCTGCCCGACAAGACCAGCGAGAACTGGGTGCTGGCGGGCAAGCTGTTCACCGACGGCCTCGAGAAGGCCGGATTCAAGGCCGATGTGCAGTACGCACCCGCGTCGAACACGGTCGCCGAGCAGCAGAACCAGATCCAGGCGATGGTCACCGGCGGCGCGAAGGTCATCATCATCGGTGCGAAGGACGGCAAGCAGCTCACCACGCAGGTGCAGGCCGCCAAGGACGCCGGCGCCTACGTGATCGCCTACGACCGCCTGATCGAGAACACCGAGGCGGTCGACTACTACGTCGCCTTCGACAACTTCAAGGTCGGCCAGCTGCAGGGCCAGGCCCTGCTCGACGGCCTGGCGGCGAACGCGGGTCACGAGGCGCCGTACAACATCGAGCTCTTCTCGGGCTCGCCGGACGACGCGAACTCCGCCGTCTTCTTCAACGGCGCGATGGATGTGCTGCAGCCGAAGATCGACGACGGCACGCTGAAGGTGCTCTCGGGCCAGACCGAGATCGCACAGACGGCGACCGACGGGTGGAAGGCCGAGAACGCACAGCGTCGGATGGACTCCATCCTCACCTCGACCTACAGCTCGGCGGCGCTCGACGGCGTGCTCTCGCCCAACGACACCCTGGCCCGTGCGGTCATCACGTCGGTGCAGCAGGCGGGCAAGCCCGTGCCGGTCGTGACCGGGCAGGACTCCGAGGTCGAGTCGGTCAAGTCGATCATGGACGGCGTGCAGTACTCCACGATCAACAAGGACACCACTCTGCTCGTGGAGCAGGCCATCAAGATGGTCGGCCAGCTGCAGAAGGGCGATGACGCCGAGGTCAACGACACCGAGCAGTACGACAACGGCGTGAAGGTCGTCCCCGCGTATCTGCTCGACCCGGTGATCGTCACCAAGGAGAACGCCGAGGAGGCGTACGCCAACGTCCCGAGCCTGCTCGAGATCGTCAAGTCGTACCAGTAATCGCGCTCTGCGCCGCGGCGGGCCGTACGGGATGATCCCGTGCGGCCCGTTCGCGCGCGGCGGCCATGTCTCTGTGAGGATGGAGTGATGGCTGCGCAGAAGAACTGGCGGATGCGGCTGGTCGAGGCGATCCGCGTCGACGCCGCGTCGAGGCCGGAGACCCAGGCGATCCTGTCTGTCGACGAGCTGTACGCCCGTCGCGTGATCGAGCTCGCGATGCGCATCGCCGAGGCGCTCATCGCAGTCGGCGCGGCGGCGAACGAGGTGGTGCTCTCCGCCACCCGCGTGGCCGCGGCGCTCGGCATCCGTCCGGTGCACGTCGACATCACCTTCAACTCCATCGCGGTCTCGTACCAGGGCGGCGAATCCGACCCGCCGTTCACGGCGATCCGGGTGGTGCGGGCTCCCGTGCCCGACCACGCGAAGCTGCAGCGGCTGCAGGCGCTCGTGGTCGACATCGAGGCAGGCCTCCCGCTGCCGGAGGCTCGCGTGCGCTTCCATGCCATCAGGCGCATGCCCTTCCGGTACCGGCCGACGGTCATCGTGCTCGCGCAGGGGCTGCTCGCCGTCGGGGTGTGCCTGCTGTACGGCGCCTCGTGGGTGACCGCGCTGATCGCCTTCCTCGCCGCGTGCGGTGCCGCGCTCACGCAGCGATGGATGGCCAGGATGCATGTGCCCTTCTTCTTCTCGCAGGCGGCAGGCGCCCTCGTCGTCACGGCGTTCGCCGCCGCGACCAACGCACTGCGCACCCAGGGGGTGCCGCTGTTCGAAGAGGCGAGCATCCCGGTGATCGTCGCGGCGGGGATCGTGCTCATGCTCGCCGGGATGTCGGTGGTGGGAGCCGCGCAGGACGCGATCGACGGCTTTGCGCTCACGGCAGGCGGGCGCATCCTCGACCTGGCGCTGCTCACGCTCGGCGTCGTCATCGGCATCGTCGGCGGGGTGGCGCTCGCGCAGCGCATGGGCGTCGGGTTCTCGCTGTCCACCGAACCTCCGGCGCTCGGGCCCGGGGCGATGCAGGTGGCGGGCGTCGTGCTGATCGCGGTCACCGTCGCGGTGTGGAACGGTGCGACCTCGCGCACCATACTCGTCTCGGCCGTGCTCGGCGCGATCGCCTGGGGCGGGTTCAGCGCTGCGGCGGCCGGCGGGTTCGGCGTGCCGATCGCCAGTGCCGCCGGCGCCCTGATCGCGAGCTTCGTCGGCACCCTCGTCGCGCATCGTCTGCACGTGCCATCGATCGCGGTCACCACTGCCGCGATCGTCCCGATGGTGCCGGGGTCCGTCGTCTACCGCGGTCTGCTGGGGATCGTCGAGGCGGAGGACGACCCGATCGGCCTCATCCTGGGCTTCGCCGATCTGCTGCAGGCGGGCGCGGTCGGTCTCGCCCTGGCATCCGGGGCATCCCTCGGCCTCGTGCTCGGCGCCCCGGTGCGCGACACCCTGCAGAGCGTCGTGCGCCGCCGCGGCCGCATCCGCTGAGCACCGCAGGTCATCCTGCCCGGCACGGCTGCCATAGGCTGATCTGATGCGGAGTCCGGCCGACGAGCGTGCACAATGGTGCGCCTCGATCCGCTCGGCGATGAACGAAGCGGTCCAGGCCACTGCGCCGGTGACGATCTCGACGTGGATGCTGCTCGAGCATGCGGGCCCGTGGCCGGTGCGCGGATTTCCGGACGACCTCGATGAGGCGACGCGGCGCGTGCTGGAATCGGCCGAGGCACGCGGAGTGCGCGTGCAGCTCATCCGTCGCGTGCGCGAGCGCCGACGCACCCTTCGCACGGTCGTCGTGGCCGGCCGCGGCGGCGAGCGCGGGTGGGCGGAGCGGCGCGAGATGGCCGACCTCGCCGAGCTGGCGGCGCTCGACCTCGATGCGCTCGCCGCGGGGACCCCTCCGGGATTCGGCGAGGCCGTGGCCGCGGCCGAGCCCGTCGTGCTGGTGTGCACGCACGGCCGCCGCGACGTGTGCTGCGCGCGTCTCGGGCGTCCGGTCGCGGTGAGGCTGGATGCGGCGCTGCCTGGACAGGTGTGGGAGACCACGCACATCGGCGGCGACCGCTTCGCCGCGAACGTCGTCACTCTGCCTGGCGGGAACTACCACGGTGGGCTCACGTCCGATGACGCGCCGCGCATGGCTGCCGCTGTGCGGGCCGGGGAGCTGGTGCTGGATCGCTGGCGCGGCGAGTGCGGGATGCCCGCGGAAGAGCAGGCGGCCGCGTACTTCGTGCGGGCGGAGCTGGACGAGCCGCGGGTCGGCGCGGTGCGGGCCGTTCCGCTCACGACCGACGCGCTGACCTCGCCGGCTCGGCCGGAGGCCGATGTCCGCGTCGTGGCGGGCGGTCCTGGGGAGTCGGTCGTGCGGGTGCGGCGCGTCGCGCTCGATCCCCGCAGGACGTCGTGCGCCGAGGGCGGCACCATCGGCGCGCCGGCGGCATACGAGCTGGTGTCGCTGCGACGGACACCGGGATCGACCGCGGCGCCGGCGGCGCCGGCGGCGCAGGGGAGCGAGAGCGGCTAGGGCAGTCCGAGCGGAAGGACGTGAGCAGTGCCTCCGTCGGGGTCGTCGACCAGTGCCGCGCGGATGCCGAACACCTCGCGCAGGACGTCAGGGGTGATCACATCGGCCGGGGCGCCGGCGTGCACGACCCGGCCGTCCCGCATCGCGACGACGCGGTCCGAGTAGCGCGCGGCGAGGGAGATGTCGTGCAGCACCATCACCACGGTGTTGCCGTGCTCGACGTTCAGCGCGCGCACGAGCTCCAGGACCTCGAGCTGGTGCGCCACGTCGAGGTAGGTGGTCGGCTCGTCCAGCAGCATCGTGCCTGTCTGCTGGGCGAGGGTCATCGAGATCCATGCCCGCTGGCGCTGGCCGCCCGACAGCTCGTCCACCAGCCTGTCCTCCGAGCCCGCCAGGCCCGTCGCGGCGATCGCCGCACGGACGATGCGCTCGTCCTCGGGCGAGAACCGGTCGTACCAGCGCTGGTGCGGATGCCGGCCGCGGGCCACCAGCTCGAGCACGGTCAGTCCGCCCGGCGCGACCGGAGCCTGCGGCAGCATCGACACCCGGCGGGCGATGTCGCGCCGGCCCAGCTCGTGCAGCGGGATGCCGTCGAGCAGCACCTGTCCCGACCGTGCGGGGAGCAGGCGGGCGAGCCCGCGCAGCAGAGTGGACTTCCCGCAGCCGTTCGGGCCGATCACGGCCGTGATGCCGCCGGCGGGGATCTGCAGATCGAGGCTGTCGACGACGGTGCGGCCGTCGTATGCGAGGGTGAGGCCGACGGCCTCGAGCCGGATGCCGGTCATGCCGCGGTCCTCCGTCGGGTGCTGATGATGAGCCAGATCAGGTAGGGGACGCCGACCAGTGCGGTGCCGACCCCCGCCGGCAGGGGGATCGGGAAGAGCCGCGAGGTGATGATGTCGGCGACGATCAGCAGCAGGGCTCCGACGCATGCGCTCGTCCAGGGCGAGGGCGTCGGGGTGCGCGCGGCGAGGCGGGCGATCTGCGGGGCGGCGAGCGCAATGAACGACAGCGGACCCGCGACGAGCGCGGCGAGCGAGGCGAGCAGCACGGCGACGGCGAGCGCGATGAGTCGCACGGCGCCGAGCCGCACACCCAGTCCGGTCGCGGTGAGCTCGTCCATCGCGGCCAGGCGCAGTCCCTGCGAGAGCAGCGCACCGCACACAAGCAGCACGACGATGCCGGTCACGCTCGGCGCGATCGCGCTCCACTCCCGACCGTTCAGCGAGCCGCTCATCCAGGTGGTCGCGATGGCTGCGTTGGTCACGTCGCCCAGGGTGAGCAGCCAGGTGGTCAGGCTCGTCGCGAGCCAGGACACGCCGATGCCGGCGAGAACCGTGCGCTGCACGTCGATGCCGCCGCGCCAGCCGAGCGCGCACGTGATCGTCGCCGCCACCAGGCCGCAGCCGAGCGCCGCGAGCGGCATCGCGACCGTGGCGGCCATGCCGGCCGCGCCGCCAGAGACACCGCCGGAGAGCACGAGCACAGCGACCGCGCCGAGCGCGGCGCCGGAGGTCACGCCGAGCACGTCCGGGCTGGCCAGCGGGTTGCGGGCGATGGTCTGGGTGATGGCACCCGACATGCCGAGGGCGAGCCCCGCAGCCAGGGCGGCCGCGACCCGTGGCAGGCGGATGCCCTGGACGATCAGCACCGTTCCGCCGTCGCCGGCGCCGAACACTGCGGCGAGGACGTCGCCCAGCGGGATGAGAGTGCTTCCCAGGGCGAGGTGCACGGCGGCGGCCAGCAGGACGAGCAGGGTCAGCCCGCCTGCCACGGCGATCGCGCGGGGTCGGACCAGGGCAGAGAACACGCCGGCGCGCAGCACCGTGAGCGCCCGCGAGCGGGGGGCCCGCTCCATGGTGCCCGCAGCTCCGATGCCGTCGGTCCCCGCGGCGGCATCGGAGGATCCGGTGGTCGCGCTGCCCGTCGTGGCGCGGATCGTCGTGGCGTCCCTGCTCACAGCGTCGCCGTCCGTCGGGAGCGCGCGATCGCCACGAACAGCGGCGCGCCGACCACGGCGAGGACGACCGTGACCGACAGCTCTCCCGGCCGCGCGACGACGCGTCCGATGACGTCGGCGACGAGCAGCACCGAGCCGCCGAGCAGGGCGCCGGCGGCGATCTGCCAGCGGTAGTCGGGCCCGACCAGCATCCGAGCCAGGTGCGGCACCACGAGACCGGCGAAGGCGATCGGGCCCGCGAGCACGACGGCGGCTCCGGCGAGCAGCGCGATGGCGGCGATGCCCACGGTCCTCGCCTTCCACGGCGCCTGGCCGAGGGCGGCTGCGGTGTCGTCGCCCAGGGCGAGGGCGTTGAGCGAGCGGGCGTTGAGCACGGCCAGCAGGAGGCCGATGGCGATGAACGGCCACACGACGCCGAGCGCGCCCGTGCGCATCGAGAGCGATCCGACCTGCCAGAAGCGCAGGTCGTCCAGCGATCGCAGGTCCAGCAGCGAGATGGCGGTGACGAGCGCGGACGCCAGGGCGGAGATCGCGACGCCGGAGAGCACGAACGCCATGGTGCCGGAGCGTCCGCCGGCGGTGCGCGCGAGCGCGAACACCAGGACGGTGGCGGCGAGCGCGCCGGCGAACGCGAACAGCGCCTCGGCGAGGCCGGACGGGTTCAGGCCGAGCGCGGTGGTGAGGACGATCGCAAGCGCCGCGCCCTGGTAGACGCCGAGCAGCCCCGGGTCCGCGACCGGATTGCGGGTGTGGCCCTGGGCGAGCGTGCCTGCGACGCCGAGGCAGGCGCCCACCACGACGCCGAGGATGGTGCGGGGCAGCCGCAGGCCGAGGATCGTCACGTCGGCGTCGCTGCCGGTCGGCGCGAACAGGGCGCCGAACAGTTCGGAGGGGGAGGTGACCCGGCTGCCGACGGCGAGGCTGAGCAGCATCGCGGCGACGAGGGCCGCAGCGCCGAGCAGCATCACGCGCCACGGTGTCCGTGTTGTCACGAAGGTAAGCCTAACCTATAAACTGATCGCGCTCGTCCCGTCGAGCGTCTCCCTTCATCCCCTCAGAGGAGTCCTTTCATGACCCCGTCCGCCTCCGCACGCCTGCGGCGCGCATCCGCCGTCGCCGGCGCTCTCGCCCTCGCCGCCTCGCTCAGCGCCTGCGCGGCATCCGCCGAACCTGCGCAGTCGCCCGAGACCTCCGCCCAGAGCGCCGACTTCCCCGTCACGATCACCCACGCCATGGGGGAGACGGTGATCCCCGAGCAGCCGAAGCGCGTGGTCGCGCTCGACCCGAGCTACTCCGATGCGGCTCTGCTGCTCGACGCGGAGCTCGTCGGCTACGTCGACTACAGGCAGGACGCGGAGCAGCCGTTCGCCGACTACCTCGGCGACGTCACCGAGGCCACTGCGGACTCGGTCAGCGTCGGCAGCATCGCCGAGCCCGACCTCGAGGCGATCGCCGCGCTCAAGCCCGACCTGATCATCTCGGCCAAGGTGCGCCAGGAGGCGCTCTATCCGCAGCTGTCGCAGATCGCGCCCACCGTGTTCAGTGAGAGCACCGGCCCGACCTGGAAGGAGAACGTCGTGCTGCTCGGCGAGGCGCTGGGCAAGAAGGAGAAGGCCGAGAAGGCCGTCGCCGCCTACGAGGAGCGCGCCGCCGCTGTGGGCGAGGCGATCCTCGCCGAGAACCCCGACCTGTCGGTCACCCTGATCCGCTTCAGCGGCGGCGACACCGCGCGGCTGTACTCGAGCGACTCGTTCATCGGCGAGATCCTCACCGACATGGGCCTGCCCCGACCGGAGTCCGCTCCCGACACCACCGAGTCGATCTTCGTCGACATCTCGCCCGAGAACATCCTCGACGTCGACTCGGGCCTGATCCTCGTCAGCACGTGGGCGCCGGAGGGCGCCGAAGGAGATGCGTCCCGCGCGCAGCGCGAGCAGTTCCAGTCGAACCCGCTGTGGGACCGCCTCGCCGGCGAGAAGCTCGAGGTCGACGACGCGACGTTCCTCGCGTCGGTGTCCATCCAGGGCGCCGACGAGGTGATCACGACGCTCGCCGAGCACTTCGGCGTCGACCCGCAGGAGGACTGAGACCCTCCCGCGGAGACCGGCCTGCGCGCAGGCCGGTCTCCGCGGTCTAGCCTTGATACGACATGGCACATCTTCTCGGGCCGAAGGGCTCCACCTCGAGTTCCCCACCCGCGTCGTCTTCGACTCCGTCACCCTCGGCATCGAGGAGGGCGACCGCATCGGCATCGTCGGACGCAACGGCGACGGCAAGTCGAGCCTGCTCGGCATGCTGGCTGGCCGGCGGGAGCCGGACGCGGGGCGCGTGACCGTCCGCGGGGGCACGACGATCGGCGTGCTCGATCAGGCGGACACGCTCGACGACGGCCTCACCGTGGGCAGTGCCGTGGTGGGTGACACCCCGAGCACGAGTGGGCGGGAGACGCGAAGGTCCGCGATGTCATCGCCGGCCTCGTCTCCGATCTCGACTGGGATGCCTCGGTGGCGTCCCTCAGCGGCGGGCAGCGCCGCCGTGTCTCGCTGGCAAGGCTCCTCGTCGGCGACTGGGACATCATCGCGCTGGACGAACCCACCAACCACCTCGACGTCGAGGCGATCACGTGGCTCGCCGCGCACCTCAAGGGGCGCTGGGCGAAGACCGCCGGCGCGCTGCTCGTCGTCACGCACGACCGCTGGTTCCTCGACGAGATCTGCACTGCCACGTGGGAGGTGCACGACCGCATCGTCGAGCCCTTCGAGGGCGGCTACGCGGCGTACATCCTGCAGCGCGTCGAGCGCGACCGGATGGCCGCGGCATCCGAGGCGAAGAGGCAGAACCTCGCCCGCAAGGAGCTCGCCTGGCTGCGTCGCGGAGCACCCGCGCGCACGAGCAAGCCGAAGTTCCGCATCGACGCGGCGAATGCGCTCATCGCCGATGTTCCCCCGATCCGCGATTCGGTCTCGCTGCAGTCGCTCGCCGTGTCGCGCCTGGGGAAAGACGTCGTCGATCTGCTGGATGCCGGCGTGACATACGGCGAGAAGACCGTTCTGAAGGATGTCGAGTGGCGCATCGCGCCGGGAGAGCGCACCGGGATCCTCGGCGTGAACGGAGCAGGCAAGTCCACCCTCCTGGGCCTGGTCGCCGGCAGCGTCGAGCCGACCAGCGGACGCGTCAAGCGCGGCAAGACCGTGCAGGTGCGAACCCTCACTCAGCGGATCGACGAGCTCGAGCAGCACTGGAACGATCCGGTTCGCACCGTGATCAGCGGTCTGCGCACCTCATACACCTTCGGCTCCGGCTCGAAGGCGGCGGAGCTCACGCCCGGCCAGCTGCTCGAGCGCCTCGGCTTCACCTCGGCGCAGCTCTCGACGCCGGTCAAGGACCTCTCGGGAGGGCAGCAGCGCCGGCTGCAGCTGCTGCTCGTGCTGCTCGACCAGCCGAACGTCCTGATCCTCGATGAGCCCACCAACGACATGGACACCGACATGCTCGCGGCGATCGAGGATCTCCTCGACTCGTGGCCGGGCACACTGCTCGTCGTCAGCCACGATCGGTACTTCCTCGAGCGGGTGACCGACCAGCAGTACGCCGTGCTGCGCGGGCACCTGCGGCACCTCCCGGGCGGCATCGACGAGTATCTGCGGCTGCGCGACCTCGAGAAGCGGGACCAGGATGAACCGCAGTCGTCGTCGGCCGCGGCGACGCCCGCGAGGGCATCCGGCCTGGAAGGCGCGGCGCGGCGCGCGGCCGAGAAGGAGCTCGCCGCGCTCGAGCGGCGGATGCAGAAGCTGAACGACCAGATCGACCGGGCACGGCACGCGCTCGCCGACCACGACCAATCCGACTACACCGGCCTCGGCGAGCGGATGCAGCAGATCCAGGCTCAGCAGGACGAGGTCGACGAGCTCGAGCTGCGCTGGTTCGAGCTGACAGAACAGCTCGACTGACGATCCGCATCGTGCGCGCTCAGCCGAGCGCGTACACGATCAGCAGCATCGTGACGACGAAGCCGCACGCGTAGTTGATCCAGAGGAAGTGCCGCCAGCCGCGATTGGCCGTGCCCGAGTCGGCGTCCGGCACCGAGCGGTACGGTGCCGCCGCCCACAGGTAGGGCAGTGCGAGCAGGGCGCCGAGCGCCCCCGGCCAGCCGGTGAGCAGCATCAGCACGCCGGCCGCAGCCCAGCACGCCAGAGCGACTCTCACGGTGCGCGCGGCCCCCAGCGCCGTCGCGATCGACGAGATGCCGCCCTCACGGTCGGGCACCACGTCCTGAACGGCGCCGAACGCGTGACTGGCGATGCCCCACAGGAAGAACGCGCTCAGCAGTGCGACGAGGCCGGGCGTGACGGCTCCACCGGCGAGTGCGAAGCCGAACACGGCGGGGCTGACGAAGTGGATGCTCGAGGTGACCGAGTCGAGCACGGGGATCTCCTTGAACCGGAACGGCGGCGCCGAATAGGCGATCACGGCGAACAGGCTGATCGCGAGCACGAGCCATGACAGGGGTGAGCCGAGCACGACGAGCACGATCACGAACGGCGCGCAGCTCAGCACGGCGGCCAGGAGCACCGTCCTGTGCCGGCGTGGGTCGAGCAGCGCCCCCTCGACGCCGCCCTTGCGGGGGTTCGCGAGATCCGACGCATAGTCGAACACGTCGTTGATCCCGTACATGGCGAGGTTGTACGGCACGAGGAAGAACAGCGTGCCGATCACCCAGCGCGCATCGATGCCGCCCGCGACGAGCAGATAGGCGGCGGCGAAGGGGTAGGCGGTGTTGATCCAGCTCAGCGGGCGGGAGGCAGCGAGGAGGTCACCGATCATCATCCGCTCCCTTCCTCCGCAGTCGCGACCAGAGCGCGGGAAGCAGGATCACCGCGGCGAGCGGGTACGCGAAGTCCTCGATCGGAGCCGCGCCGATCCGGATGCCCGATATGTGCGCACTCGAGTAGTCGAACAGTCCTACGGCGATCATCACATTGTCGAACACCGCGGTGAGCAGCACGAGCACGCCGGCAGCCACCGCGAGCGCAGTGGTCGATGGCATCCGGTCGCGTCGCCGGACGACCAGCGCGAGCACGAGCGCGGCGGCGAGGAACGCCGCGCACAGCAGCACGTAGCTCATGCGTCGCCCTTCCGGCTCCGCGCGGCGAGGGCCCTCTCGGCGCCGCACACGAGCACCATCGTAAGCTCGCACAGGAACAGCAGGAAGATCGGCTCCTCGAGCGGCAGCTCGGGGGCGAGCAGGATGCCGGTGGCGAACTCCCCGTCGTCGCGGAAGAAGATCCCGAGTCCGATGCCGGCGAGATCCCAGAGCAGGAAGAACGCCGTGCCGATGATCAGCACGACGCCCGCTGATCGAGGGTCGCGGCCGATGAACAGCCGATGACGCACGTCGAGCAGCACGACGCCGGCGAGCGACACGAGCAGGGCGATCAGGTATGCCGCGCTCACAGCGGCTCCGCCAGCGGCTCCGCCAGCGGACCTGCCGAGACGTCGCCGCGCAGTCTCTTGACGACGAGCTCGGCGCTGATCAGGCACATCGGCAGACCGATCCCCGGGATCGTGGTCGCGCCGGCGTAGAGCAGGCCGTCGACCTTCGACGACACATTCGCGCCGCGCAGGAGCGCACTCTGCCGCAGCGTGTGGGCGGGTCCCAGCGCCCCGCCGCGCCACGCGCCGAACTCGCGCTCGAAGTCGGCCGGGCCGATCGTGCGGCGCACGACGATCCGCTCGCGGAGGTCCGGGATGCCGCACCAGCCGGCGATCTGGTCGATCGCGGCGTCCGCCGCGCGCTCGACCCGATCATCTCCCGTGCCGTCGACTCCGCCCGCCCCGATGGACGTGTCGGCGGGCACCGGGATGAGCACGAACAGGTTCTCGTGCCCCTCGGGCGCCACGTCGTCGGTCGCGCTCGGGCGGCACACGTACAGCGATGCGGGGTCGGGGATGCGCGTGCCGTCCCCGCCTCGACCTCTGCCGTAGATCGCGTCGAAGCCCTCCTCCCACGCCTTCGTGAACAGCAGCGTGTGGTGGGCGAGCTCGGGCAGCTCGCCGCGCACCCCGAGCAGCGCGAGCACGGCGCCAGGACCGGGGTCGCGCCCCTGCCACCAGCGATCGGACCTGGTGCGATGCTCGGGTTCGAGCAGCTGCTGCTCGGTGACGTGCAGATCGGCGCTCGAGACCACGACGTCGGCAGGCAGGTGCTCACGTGTGCCGTCGGCGAGCTCGACCTCCACGCCCGTGGCGGCGCCGCCGTCGACGGTGATGCGGCGGGCAGGGCATCCGGTGCGGATCTCGACGCCCTCTGCAGCCGCCAGCCCGGCGATCGCGGCGATCACGGCGGCGAAGCCGCCGCGGGGATACAGCACGCCCTGTCCGACATCGAGATGGCTCATCAGGTGGTACATGCCCGGGGCGTTGGCGGGCGAGGTTCCCAGGAACACCGCCGGATAGCCGAGAACCTGCTGCACCCGCAGGTCCTGACTGTGCCGCCGGATGCGACGGTCGAGCGGCTCGGCGAGCAGCCGGGCCAGCGTCGGGAGCCCCCGCAGGGTGCGCGCGGTGAGCAGCGGCCGCAGCGACTCGTAGGTGCTGTACAGGAACGTCGAGGTGGCGAGATCGTACGTGTCGGCCGCCGACTCGAGGTACCGGTCCAGGTGCTGGGAGGCGTCGGGGTCGAGTGCGACCAGGGCATCCCGCGCCCCCTCGGCCGGCAGATCGAAGGGATGCTCGTCGCCCTCGAAGTACACCCGGTACGCCGGGTCGAGACGAACGAGGTCGAGCTGCTCGGCAGACGACGTGCCCAGCAGCCGGAAGAAGTGATCGAACACCTCTGGCATCAGGTACCACGACGGGCCGGTGTCGAAGCGGAAGCCCTCGGCCTCCCAGCTGCCGGCACGGCCGCCGAGCTCGCTCCGCGCCTCGACGAGCGTCACCTGCGCGCCCTCGCGGGCGAGCAGGGCGGCGGTCGCGAGACCCGAGATGCCTCCGCCGATGACGACGGCGCGCGTCATGCGGCCGTCCTTCCGGTCGCGACCCCGAGCAGGATGCCGAGTTTGCGTCCCAGCGGCACCGACACGCGCGTCGTGCGCAGGCGTGAGGCCGGCGTCTCGCGCAGCTGCTCGTTCAGCCGGCCGAAGAGCGCCGCCGCCGCCGTCGTCGCCCGGCGAGAGCCGCGGGGCAGCCGTTCGATGGCCGCGCGCGCGACGGCGAGGTCCCCGGCGATCTCGTCGACGACGGCCTGCTTCTCGCGATCGGTGAACGTGCGCGGGTCGAGCCCAGGGATGTACGAGCGGCCGAGGCGCCCGGAGTCATCGGCGAGATCGCGCAGGAAGTTGACCTTCTGGAAAGCGGCGCCCAGGCGGCGGGCGCCCTCTTCGAGCTCGTCGTCGATCACCATCCCCGGATGCTCGAGGGCGAACACACGCAGGCACATCGACCCGACCACCTCCGCCGAGCCGTGGATGTAGAGGTGGTACTGCTCTCTGTCGAAGCGGGGGTGAGGGGTGGCATCCATCCGCATCGACTCGAAGAACGGCCGCACGAGCTCGTCGCCGATGCCCGTGCGTCGTGCGGTGGCCGCGAAGGCGTGCACGACGAGGTTCGCGCTGAATCCGCTTCGGAGCGCCGTCAGGGTGTCGCTCTCGAGATCGTCGAGGATCCCGACCACCTGACTCCGGTCGAGACCGGCCTCGTCAGCCGGACCGTCGACGATCTCGTCGGCTACCCGCACGAGCGCGTACACATCGGCTATCCCGCCGCGGACCTCGCGGGGGAGGAGACGGCTCGCGTACCCGAACGAGGTCGAGTAGCGGCCGATGACATGTGCTGCGGCGGCGTGCGCCGTGCGCGTGTACAGGTCCAGGGCAGTGGGTGCCGTCATGACTGCCTCTCGGCGCATCTCTCGGCTATGTGCGCCAGCTCGGCGCGAAGCCCGGTGGGCAGCGGAGCGACGGCGATGGCGTGCAGCACATCGCGAAGCACCTCGTCGATGACCCGCTGCATCCGATCGACCGCGCCGCACGCCAGCAGCGCCGCGCGCAGCCTGTCGGCGTCGGCCGCATCGAGGGGCGCCTGGCCGAAGAGCGCACGGACGGCCTCCCATTCCGCGGTGCCCTCGGCGAAGGCGACGAGCATCGTTCGCTTGCCCTCGCGCAGATCGCCGATGACGCTCTTGCCCGTGCTGCTCTCGACGCCGAAGACGCCCAGCGCGTCGTCGCGCAGCTGGTACAGCAGCCCCAGGCGCGAGCCGATCCCGTCGAGCGCCTGCACGACCTGGTCGGTCGCTCCCGCCAGCAGGGCGCCGACCCGCAGGGGAGCCGCGAACGAGTACGCGGCCGTCTTCTGCTCGATCATCTGCAGGATGTCGTCGTGCGAGGCGTGCATGACACCCTTCGCGTAGCCGACGTCGGCGTGCTCGCCGGCGGCGGTCAGCATGAGGGCGTCGTCGATCGCCCGGTGCAGGGCGGCCGCAGCGGGATGCATGACGCGGGCGACGAGCACGTGCGCGCCGCTGATGAGCAGATCGCCGGCGAGCAGGGCCGAGGCCTCGCCCCACGCGGTGGCGGTGTGGGGGTCGAGCCCGTCGTCGAGGGCCGCTGCCGCGAAGCGGCCGGCGAGATTGGGCTGTCCCCTCCGCACGAGGTCGTGGTCGAGCACGTCGTCGTGCATGAGCAGAGCGGTGTGCAGCACCTCGAAGGCCGCGGCGGCGTGCAGCGCCGAGTCGTCCTCCACCCCGCCGAGCCGCTCGTGCGACAGGAGCAGCAGGCGCGGACGCAGGCGCTTGCCGCCCTGCGTGGCATCGGCCGCTCGGCGCCAGAGCTCGCCGTACCTGCCGCCCATGCGGTCGGCCCGTGCTATCCGGTCTGTGAAGAACCCGTCGATGATCTCGTCCAGCCGTGGATCGACGGCCGTCTCGAGTCTCATGCGACACTCCGCCAGGCGGTGGCGAGAATCGCCCCCGCTGTGGCCGACAGCTGCTGCGCCTGCAGCACGAGCCAGGGGCTGAACGCCCAGGGCGCGGCGGTCAGGGCCGCGGCGAGGTCGACGGGAGTCACCCAGCGCGCGTCCATCGCCTCGACGGGGTTCAGCACGGGCTCACCGACGGCGCGGGCGGTGTAGACGGGGCAGATCTCGTTCTCGACGACGCCGGAGGCGTCTGTCGCGCGGTAGCGGAAGTCTGCGAGTTCGAGCTGCAGGTCGGCGATCTCGAGTCCGAGCTCGTCGTGGGCGCGGCGATGCACGGCATCCGGTATCGCCTCGAACGGCCCGGGATGCCCGCAGAAGGCGTTGGTCCAGGTGCCGGGCCAGGCGCGCTTGCTCAGCGCCCTCCTGGTCAGCAGCAGCCGACCCTCGTCGTCGTGCACATGGCATGAGAAGGCGAGGTGCAGCGGGGTCGACTCGTGGTGCACGTCGTCCTTCCGTGCGACGCCGCAGGGGTTCCCGTCGTCGTCGAGAAGGATCACGCGCTCGGGGGAGTGGGTCACTTCGTCCTCCTGTGTGTTTCGCTAGACAGGCTAGCTTTCAACTGGGTAAATATCCAGAATGGTCGTAAAATCAACCGCATGGGGAAGGGAGATCCGGTGTCCTCGCCGCACGTGGTGATGCATGACCCGCGCCTGAACGACCCGGAGCAGCAGATCGTGCGCACCGCCGACCTCGCGCCCGGCGAGCTCGAGGGCGTGCTCGAGGTGCTCGACGCGATGCGGGCGTGGCGCGAGGCCGAGCGGCGCACCAGCGAGGCATCGCAGCGGTACATGAAGCTCGGCGCCACCGACATGAGGGCGCTGCGGATGCTGATCGCCGCGCAGCACCAGAGGTACGCCGTCACTCCGAGCGCCCTGGCCGGCCACCTCGGGATCTCCACAGCCTCCACGACCAAGATGCTCGATCGACTCGAGCGGGGCGGACACATCGTGCGGCGGCCTCACCCCGACGACCGCCGCAGCCTCGTGATCGAGGTGACCGAGGAGACCCGTGATGCCGCGCGCGCCACGGTCGGGCGCGAGCACGCGCGGCGCTTCGACGTGATCGCCGCCCTGAGCCCCGCGCACCGCCGCATCGTCGCCGACTTCTTCGACGCGATGACGGCCACCGCCCAGCGTGACGCTGTGTGACGAACCGATTCTGAGCGCACCCCAGGCGCCGCGTACGTTTTCGGAGTCCCCCACGAGAGGAAGAACCCGAAAATGTCCCGCCGCTTCACCACCCTCGCCGCCGCCGCAGCAGCGGTCGCACTCGTCACAGGCCTCGCCGGCTGCGCCTCCTCCGAGGCAGGCGCTCCCGGATCGGACGGTGCCGCCGACGACGTCGTCAAGATCGGCGTGGTCGGAAAGGGCGACCCGCAGTGGGCGGCGTTCGAGAAGGCCGCCGAAGCCGAGGGCATCGATGTCGAGATCATCGACTTCGGCTCGTACGAGCAGCCCAACCCCGCGCTCGCGGCGGGCGAGCTCGACCTCAACCAGTTCCAGCACATCGTGTACCTGGCGCAGTACAACGCCGCCAACGACGGCGACCTGCAGCCGATCGGCGCGACGGCGATCTACCCACTCGGTCTGTACTCCACGAAGCACGACGACGTGCAGGACATCCCGGAGGGCGGCACCGTCGTCGTACCGGACGACGCCTCGAACCAGGCCCGCGCCCTGCTCGTGCTGCAGTCGGCCGGCCTCATCGAGCTCAAGAGCGGCGGCACGATCGTCAGCGACATCGCCGACATCGACACCGAGAAGTCGAAGGTGAAGGTCACCGCTCTCGAGGCGGCGGTCATCCCGACCTCGCTGCCCGACGTCGACGCGGCCATCATCAACAACGACTTCGTGCAGGACGCCGGTCTCACCTTCGAGGACGCCATCGCCCAGGATGACCCGTCCGACCCGAACGCGCTGCCGTACGTCAACATCTTCGCCGCCCGTGCCGACGACGTCGAGAACGAGACGTACCAGAAGCTCGTCGAGATCTTCCAGACCGACGAGGACGTGCAGAAGGGCCTGCTCGAGGCATCCGGCGGCACCGGGGTGCCCCTGACCACCCCGGCGGCCGACCTGCAGGAGTCGCTGAAGAAGGTCCTCGAGGACACCGCCGGCTGATCAGGCTGAAAGGCGCTCAACGCGGAAGAATCGGGCGGCGCCGTCGTGCGCCGCCCGATTCCCGTGTCACAGGCGCCGGACGCATCCACCACCCCTATCCCGGAGCACACCATGGCCATCGTGAGCCTTCAGGGCGTCACCAAGACCTACCCCGGCCGCGGACGCGACAGCGCCGAGGTGACCGCGGTCGACGACGTCACCCTCGACATCGAGCAGGGTGACGTCTTCGGCATCATCGGCTACTCGGGCGCGGGCAAGTCGACGCTCGTGAGGCTGATCAACGCCCTCGAGCCGGCCACCGACGGCCGCATCGTCGTCGACGGCGTCGACATCACCACCCTTCGCGAACGCGAGCTGCGCGCCGTGCGCGGCGGGATCGGCATGATCTTCCAGCAGTTCAATCTCTTCTCGTCGAGAACGGTCAGGGCGAACGTCGCGTACCCCTTGAAGCTCGCCGGCTGGTCGAAGGCCGACATCGACGAGCGAGTGAGCGAGCTGCTGCGCTTCGTCGGTCTCTCCGACAAGGCGCGCGCCTATCCCGAGCAGCTCTCGGGCGGTCAGAAGCAGCGCGTCGGCATCGCGCGCGCCCTGGCCACGCGCCCGGCGATCCTGCTCGCAGACGAGGCGACCAGCGCGCTCGACCCGCAGACCACCCACGAGGTGCTCGAGCTGCTGGGCCGGGTCAACCGCGAGCAGGGCGTGACGATCGTCGTCATCACGCACGAGATGGACGTCATCCAGACCATCGCCACCAAGGTCGCCGTCATGGAGGGCGGCCGGGTGATCGAGCAGGGCGACGTGTTCGAGGTGTTCTCGCGCCCGCAGAACCCGGCGTCGCAGCGATTCGTCGGCACGGTGATCAAGGGCATCCCGTCTCCTGCCGAGCGCGCCGTGCTGCGCGAGCGGCACGATGGCCGATTGGTGACCTTCTCGTTCCGCGACGGCGACTCATCACAGGCGCAGGTCTTCCTCGACCTCGCCAGGGCCGGGCTCGACTTCGAGCTCGTGTACGGCGGCATCAACGACATCCGCGGCCGGGCGTTCGGGCACCTCACCCTGGCGATCAGGGGAGCGGAGGCCGATCTCGACGCCGCCCTTCAGACCATCCGTCGGCACGCCGACGTGACCGAGCTCGAGAACGAGGAGGTGCGCTGATGGATCGTCTCATCGAACTGGCGCCCGAGTTCTGGAAGGCAGCGGTCGAGACGCTGTACATGACGGCGTTCGCGCTGATCATGGCAGGCATCCTCGGCACGCTCATCGGCGTCGGTCTGTACACCACACGGCGCGGCGGACTGCTGCAGAACCGCGCCGTGAACGGCGTGCTCGAGCTGATGGTCAACTTCTTCAGGCCCATCCCCTTCGTCATCTTCATCGCCGCGATCTCGCAGCCGCTGTCGCGCTCGATCCTCGGGATCGGCATCGGGATCAACGCAGGGGCCTTCGGTATCGGCCTGGCGGCATCCTTCGCGATCGCCCGCATCGTCGAGCAGCACCTCGTCTCGGTGCCGCCGGGCATCATCGAGGCCGCGCGTGCGATGGGCGCGGGACCCTGGCGGATCCTGTTCACCGTGGTCATCCCCGAGTCCCTCGGCCCGCTGATCCTCGGCTACACGTTCGTGGTGGTGGCTCTCATCGACATGACGGCGATGGCCGGACTGATCGGCGGCGGCGGTCTCGGGGCGTTCGCCCAGATCTACGGCTTCCGGCAGTTCTCGCCGGTGGTCATGTGGGCCGCGATCATCCTGATCGTGCTGTTCGTGCACCTGGTGCAGCTGCTCGGCACCAAGCTGGCGCGCGTCGTCATGCGGCGCTGAGCCCAGCCGGGCGGCTCGAGTGCAGCAGGGCGGGCTCAGCCGCGCGGGGCCTCCTGCAGAGTCCGTCGGGTGACGAACTCGCGGGGCTCCCCGCTCAGCGGATCGGCGAAGCGCAGCTCGCGGGCGAGCAGCTGCAGCGGCTTGGTGAAGTCGTCCGGCGCCTCGGGCAGCAGGTCGGGGTAGAAGCCGTCGTTCAGGATGCCCGCGCCGAGCGAGGCCAGATGCACGCGCAGCTGGTGCATGCGGCCGGAGTGCGGGCGCAGCAGCGTGTGCACGACCCGGTCGTCTGAGCCGAGCAGCTCGATGAGCGTCTCGGAGTTCGGCTCACGGGTGTCGTCGACCTTCACGCATACGTGCGCGCGCAGCTTCTCGATGTGGTTGCGGTGGACGATCGGGAACGGGACGCCTGCGAGGGCGGGCGATGCGGGATCCCAGCCGTCGGGCAGCGCGGAGACCGCCTCATAGACCTTCTCGACCTGCCGGCGCTCGAACAGCAGCTGATACGCCCCGCGCGTCTGGGGCCGGGTCGAGAACATCAACAGCCCTGCGGTCGCCCTGTCGAGGCGGTGGATCGGGGTGAGCTCGGGGATGCCGAGCAGGTTGCGCAGTCGCACCAGCGAGGAGTTCTGCAGGTACTTCCCGCCCGGTGTGGTCGGCAGGAAGTGAGGCTTGTCCACCACGACGAGGTCGCGGTCCTGATGCAGCACCTCGATCTCGAACGGGATCCCCCGCTCCACCGGCGGCTCGCGGTAGTACCAGACGAACTCGTGGGCACCCAGCGGCGTCGAGCGCGTGAGCAGAGTGCCGTCGCGAGCGACGATCTCGCCGCGATCGAAGCGCGACAGCAGCCTCTCGGGCTCGAGGTGGAAGAAGCGCTCCGCCATGTACGCGCCGATCGTCGGCCAGGGGCCGGTCATCGGCAGGTGCAGCCGCGTGGCGCCGACGCCGTCTCGCACCGGCAGCGGGGAGGCCATCGCCATCAGCGACCGCGTCCCATGGTCAGGCCCGTCACGAGTCGAAGCTCAGGCTCAGTTTGCGCAGCAGCCCTGCGAGCCGCTCCCGGTCGGCGCGGGGGAGGGCCTGAAGCAGCACGGCCTCGGCATCGACGAGACGGGTGATGGCGGCATCCACCCGCACCCGCCCGTCGTCGGTGAGGGTGACCAGCACGCTGCGCCCGTCGAGCGGGTCGGCCTCGCGTCGGACGAAGCGCCGGCCGACGAGCCGGTCGATGCGGTTCGTCATGGTTCCGCTCGAGACCAGCGTCTGCTGCAGAAGCTGCTTGGGGGAGAGCTGGAACGGCGCCCCCGCGCGGCGCAGAGCCGAGAGCACGTCCCACTCCCACGGCTCGATGTCGCTGCGGCGGAACACGTCTCGTCGCGCTCGGTCGAGGTGACGGGAGAGGCGGTCCATGCGCGAGAGCACCTCGAGCGGCGAGAAGTCCAGATCGGGGCGCTGGGTGTTCCAGGCGCCGACGATCCGGTCGACCTCATCCGCCTCGCTCATCCCTCCATTATCGTGCCTGCGGGTCGCGGCCGATCGCCGCCGCCGTCACAGGGGCGAGGGTCAGGAACGCGCTGTGCGGGTCGGGCCGATAGCCGCCGAAGGCGTCGCACTCCACGAACCCGGCGCTCGCGTACAGGGCGCGTGCGGCGTCGAAGAACGCGTCGCTCCCCGTCTCGAGCGAGAGCCGCTCGATGCCGCGGCCGGCGGCGTCGTCGATGAGGAACGCGAGCATGGCGCGGCCGACGCCTCGCCCGCGGGAGGTAGGAGCCGTGCGCATCGACTTGAGCTCCTCGTGCCCTTCGTCCACCGCGGCCAGAGCGCCGGTGGCGACCGGTCGCCCGTCGTCGTAGCCGGCGAACAGCCGGATGCCAGGCATGAGCAGCCGGTCGAACGACAGCGCGTGCCGGCTCTCCGGCGGGGCGGTGCCCTCCATCTCGGCGTGGTGCGCGGCGACGAACGCCGCCAGGGCGGGGGTCGCGGATTCGACGCGTTCGATGACGATGCTCATGCGGTCATGATCGCAGGGGCGTGTTTCCGGCAGGTGACGAACAGGGTACAGGCGGGCGCACGCTCAGAGCGCACGGGTGAACGTGGCAGACTTGACGGGCGGTGC
Organism: Microbacterium esteraromaticum; assembly: GCF_014084045.1. Lineage (NCBI taxonomy): Bacteria > Bacillati > Actinomycetota > Actinomycetes > Micrococcales > Microbacteriaceae > Microbacterium > Microbacterium esteraromaticum. The sequence continues at coordinate 131,329 of NZ_CP043732.1, read as the reverse complement.
CCAGACGGGCGGCGCGGTCCGCCGTGGTGTAACGGCAGCACGACAGCCTTTGGAGCTGTGAGGTTCAGGTTCGAATCCTGGCGGCGGAGCATGACGCAGAACACTCTCGCCATCATCGTGCTCGCCGCAGGTCAGGGCACGCGCATGAAGTCCAGGCGGCCCAAGGTGCTCCACGAGATCGCAGGGCGGCCGCTGGTCGGCCATGTGCTCTCCACCGCGCGCTCGCTCGGCGCAGCGCACATCGAGGTCGTCGTGCGGCATGAGCGCGACCAGGTCGTCTCAGCGCTCGCCGCCGACTACCCCGACGCCGTCTTCGTCGACCAGGATGACGTGCCCGGCACCGGCCGCGCGGTCCAGGTCGCGATCGACGCCCTGCCCGCCGACTTCGACGGCGACGTGCTGGTGCTCTCGGGCGACTGCCCGCTCGCCGACGCCGCGACCTTGTCGTCGTTCCTCGACGAGCACCGCGCGTCCGGCGCGCCCGCGACGCTCATGACGGCGGTCGTCGACGACCCCGCCGGATACGGCCGCGTGATCCGCGATGCAGACGGCGGCGTCGACCGCATCGTCGAGCAGAAGGACGCCACCGACGACGAGGCCGCGGTCAGCGAGATCAATGCGGGCATGTACGTGTTCCGCGCCGAGACGCTGCGCCGCTATCTGCCCGAGATCGGCGTCGACAACGCCCAGGGCGAGATGTACCTCACCGATGTGCCCGGGCTGCTTCGTCGCGACGGAGACCGCGTCGCCGCATCCGTCGTCTCCGACGTCACGGTCACCTACGGCGTCAACGACCGTGCGCAGCTCGCGCTCGTCGGCCGCCTGCTCAACCAGCGCATCGTGCGGCACTGGCAGCGTGAGGGGGTCACGATCGTCGACCCCGAGACGACATGGATCGACGACGATGCGACGCTCGCCTCCGACGTGACGATCCTGCCGAACACCCAGATCCTGCGTGCCACGACCATCGCGGCCGGCGCGACCGTCGGCCCCGACACCACGCTGGTCGACTGCGAGGTCGGCGAGGACGCGGTGGTCAGGCGCACCGACGCCAACCTCGCGGTGATCGGCGCGAACGCCACCGTCGGCCCGTTCTCGTTCCTGCGCCCTGGCACGGTGCTCGGCGCGGGCGGCAAGATCGGCGCGTACGTCGAGACCAAGAACGCCGAGATCGGCGAAGGCAGCAAGGTGCCGCACCTCTCGTATGTGGGCGACGCCACGATCGGTCGCGGCGTGAACCTCGGTGCGAGCACGATCACGGCGAACTACGACGATGTGAACAAGCACCGCACGGTGGTCGGCGACGAGGTGCACACCGGCTCGCACACGGTGCTGGTCGCGCCCGTTAGGCTGGGAGCCGGTGCGAAGACCGGTGCCGGCGCCGTCGTCCGCAAGGACGTTCCCGCGGGCGCCCTGGCCATGAGCGTCGCCCCCAGAGGAACATCGACGGGTGGGTCGAGAAGAACCGAGCAGGCACGGGGGCAGCGGATGCTGCCGCCCGGGAACGATCAGCAGAATAGGCGGCTGGCATGGGGCGCAAGAAGAAGACGGCTGCACTCGACCGTGAGAACGGCGTCGCACCCGGACTGATCGCGAAGACGAAGAAGCGGCTGGTCGTCGCGGGCGGACGCTCGCATCCCGAGCTCACTGCAGCCGTCGCCGCGGCGCTGGGGCAGGAGGTCGCTCCGGTCGAGCACCGCACCTTCGCCTCCGGCGAGATCTACGCCCGTTTCGAGGTGTCGATCCGCGGCTGCGATCTGTTCATCGTGCAGTCGTTCGGCGAGCCGGTGAACGAGTGGCTCATGGAGACGCTCATCATGCTCGACGCCGCCAAGCGCGCATCGGCCAAGCGGATCACCGTCGTCGCGCCGTACTATCCCTATTCCCGACAGGACAAGAAGGGCCGCGGCCGTGAGCCGATCTCGGCCCGTCTGGTCGCGGACATGCTCAAGGTCGCCGGAGCGGATCGCGTCATGAGCGTCGACCTGCACGCCGCGCAGATCCAGGGCTTCTTCGACGGCCCGGTCGACCACCTGTTCGCCAAGCCGGTGCTGCTCGAGCACTTCGAGGGCACCCTCACGCCGGACGACCGCGAGACCCTCACCATCGTCTCGCCCGACATGGGCCGGGTGCGTGTCGCCGACACGTGGTCCGACAGCCTCGGCGCGCCTCTCGCCATCATCCACAAGCGCCGCGACCCGAAGGTCGCCAACCAGGTCTCGGTGCACGAGATCGTCGGAACCGTCGATGGACGCACCTGCCTGCTCGTCGACGACATGATCGACACCGGCGGAACCATCGTCAAGGCCGCCCAGGCGCTCAAGGCGAACGGAGCCCGCAAGGTGATCGTCGCGGCGACGCACGCGGTCTTCAGCGACCCGGCATCCGACCGCCTGCAGGACTCCTCGATCGACCAGGTCGTCATCACGGACACGATCCCGCTGACCGAGTCGCGCCGCTGGGAGGGGCTCACCATCCTCCCGATCGCACCGCTGCTCGCCACCGCGATCAGGCAGGTCTTCGAGGACGGCTCGGTCACGAGCATGTTCGGCGGGGACGCCTGAGCTCACCCCGGAGGCATAGCGGGCATCCGGATTCCTCATAGCCGGATGCCCGAAGCTGGACGCATGAACGCGCATCCCGCAGTCCGCACCGGAACCGCCCTGCTCGGCATCGCCGGCGCCCTCGTGCTCGCCGGATGCTCCGGCGCGGCCGACGCCGAGACCGGCGAGACGTCGAACGGCTCGTCGAGCGGTGCCACCGCTCCGTACGCCGACGGCACCTACACCGCCGAGGGCTCGTATCAGACCCCTGAGACGGTCGAGACGATCGAGGTCACCCTCACGGTCGCCGACGACGCGGTCACCGATGTCGAGGTGGTCGGCGATCCGATCGCCCCCGAGTCGAAGAACTACCAGGGGCAGTTCATCGCGGGCATCGCGGACGAGGTCGTCGGCAGGAAGCTCGACGATCTCGACGTCGACCGCGTCGCAGGGTCGTCGCTCACCAGCGGCGGCTTCGACCAGGCGCTCGCCGAGATCAAGGAGCAGGCCGCCGCCGCGGCCGAGTGAGAAGGCATGCACGCGTGGCGGTTCGACGCCATCGGCACGCGCTGGGAGGTCGAGACCTCCGCACCGCTCGGTGAGGGCGATCGCACGCGGATCTCGAGCATCGTCGCCGCGTTCGATGAGACCTGGTCCCGCTTCAGAGACGACTCGATCGTCTCGTCGCTGCGCTCCGGCGGCGAGACGGCGACGCTGGATCGGGATGCCGCGGCCGACGCCCATGCGATGCTCGGCGCGTACCGCGAGCTGGCCGACGCGACCGACGGCGCGGTGAACCCGCTGATCGGCACGGGGCTCGAGTCGCTCGGATACGACGCGTCGCTGACGCTGCAGCCCGGCTCGCCACGTCCCGCTCCTGGCGACTGGCAGCGCCTGCTGAGCCTGGACGCCGATGCGATCGGGCTCAGCGCCCCCGCGGTCATCGACGTGGGCGCGGTCGGCAAGGGCCGGCTGGTCGATCTCATCTGCGACGCCCTCGCCCACCTTCCCGGGCGGGTGACCGTCGACGGCAGCGGCGACCTGCGGGTGCGGGGCGGTGCGGCTCGGGTCGCGCTCGAGCATCCGTACGATCCGACCTCGGCGATCGGTGTGGTGGAGGTCGCGGATGCGGCACTCTGCGCCTCGGGGATCACGCGTCGATCCTGGGGCGACGGGCTGCATCATGTGCTCGACGGTCGCACCGGCCTGCCCGTGCGCACCTGGGCGGCCACATGGGCGCTCGCGGATGACGCCATGCACGCAGACGCAGCCGCCACGGGGCTGTTCTTCGACGGCGGTGCCGCACTGGCCGACCGGTGGGGCGTGGAATGGGTGCGGATGTCGACCGACGGGCGCGTCGAGCGCTCTGAGGGCTTCCCCGGTGAGCTGTTCACCGTGTCCGCCTCGTCGAGCTCCGCAGTCGGGATCGGGAAAGAGGCGCCGCAGAGTCGCCTGCGGCGCCAGGCCGCTGAGAATACGGAAGAGTAGAACAGTGATCACTGCGTTCCTGGCGATGCGGCAGCGTGTGCTCGCCGTGCTCGGCGCCATCTCGATGTACCGGCTCGCGCTGTTCGCCCTCGCGGCGCTGGCGGTGATAGCCCTCGGACTCTCGCTCGCAGGGCTCGTGGGGCCCTCGGCCGGTGAGATCCTGGCATCTTTCGCGGTGCTGGCTGTCGCCATCTCCGCTGTCGACGCTGTGGCGCAGCGTGCCCTGCACCTGCCGTGGCGCATCGAGTCGTCGCTGGTCACCGCACTCATCCTGCTCTTCGTGCTGCAGCCCGCGCTCACCCCTGCAGGGCTGGGCGGCGCGGCGCTCGCCGGTGTGCTTGCCAGCCTGTCGAAGTACCTCATCGCGTGGCGCGGGCGTCACATCCTCAACCCCGCCGCCTTCGGTGCTGCCGTCGTGACCGTCCTCGGGCTCGGCACGTTCTCGGCCTGGTGGGTCGGCACCCCGTGGCTGTCGCTGTTCGTCGCGCTGTTCGGGCTGCTCGTGCTGTGGCGCACCGAGAAGGTGCGGCTGGTGCTCGTGTTCCTGATCGTCGTCGTCACGGTGTCGGTGGTGCGCCAGGCCGTTCAGGCGCAGTCCTTCGGCATCCCGTTCAGCGCCGGTGATGCGCTGGTGGCGGCGGTCGCGCAGAGCCCGTATCTCTTCCTGGGCGCTTTCATGCTCTCCGAGCCCCTCACGCTGCCGCCCCGGCGCTGGCAGCAGTTCAGCGTGGCGGCCCTCGTCGGGGTGCTCGCGGGCTGGCCGATCGCGATCGGCTCGCTGTTCACGCTCGGTCAGGAGCGTGCCCTGCTGATCGGAAACCTGCTCGCCTTCGCCTTCGCGCTGCGGGGATCGGTGCGGCTGGTGCTCACGAAGCGGGAATTCATCACGCCCACTGCGCAGGAGCTCACCTTCCGGGCGAAGGGGCGGGTGCGATTCATCGCCGGGCAGTACGTCGAGCTGGAGGTACCGCACCGCAATCCGGATGCCCGCGGCACGCGGCGCGAGTTCAGCATCGTCTCCGCGCCCGCCGATCTGCCCACTCTGCGCATCGCCTACAAGGACGGCGATCAGAAGCATCCGTCCAGCTACAAGCGTGCGCTGAAGGCGGCCGAGCCCGGCGCCGTGCTCGCCGTCACCGGCACCTGGGGCGACTTCGTGCTGCCGCGCGGCCAGGCGCCCGTGCTGATGGTCGCGGCCGGGATCGGGGTGACGCCGTTCGTGTCGCAGCTGCGTCAGCTGCAGGCCACCGGCGCCGAGCGCGATGTCGTGCTCGTCTACGTCGCATCGGAGGCGGCCGAGCTGGCGTTCCGCGACGAGCTCGCGGCGACGGGCGCGCGCACGATCGTGTTCACCCGTGACGAGCCGGCCGACCTGCCTGCGCACTGGACGTGGGCGGAGGGGATCCGCCTCGACGCCGAGGGCCTGCAGCAGGCGGTGCCCGACCTCGCGACCCGCCATGCGTACATCTCGGGCCCGCCGCGGCTCATCGCCGACCTGGCCCCTGCTCTGCAGAAGGCGCGAGGCGTCACCACCGACGCGTTCGCAGGCTACTGAACCGGCGGCTCCGGCCGCGGAGATGGCGACGAGCGCAGGCCGGAGGGCAGGCGCACGGTGAACGTCGTGTCTCCGGGCGCGCTCTCGACGGCGATGGTGCCGCCGTGACCCTCGACGATCGCCTTCGCTATCGCGAGGCCGAGCCCGGTGCCGCCCGTCTGCCGCGCGCGCGACACATCGCCGCGGGCGAAGCGGGCGAACAGCTCCTCGCGCACCGCGGGGTCGATGCCGGGGCCGTCGTCGTGCACGCGCAGCTCGGCCCCGGAAGGCGTGGCGGCCAGGGCCAGGGTGATGGTCGTCCCCTCCGGGGTATGGGTGCGGGCGTTGGCGAGAAGGTTGCCCACCACCTGGTGCAGACGCCCCATGTCTCCGACGACCGTGACAGGTTCGCCGGGAGTCTCCAGCTTCCAGTGATGGCCCGGCGCCGTCGGCTGCGCGTCGGCGAGGGCCTCGACAGCCAGCTGCGACAGGTCGACCTCGCCATGAACCAGCTCCGCCCCCTCATCGAGCCGCGCGAGCAGCAGCAGGTCCTCGACGAGCCGCGTCATCCGCAGCGACTGCGCCTGGATGCGCTCCAGCGCCGACGTGGTGTTCTCGACGGTCGGGGCGTCCTGCGACTGCTTCAGGGCACGCAGCGACAGCTCGGAGTATCCGCGGATGGACGCGAGCGGTGTGCGCAGCTCATGACTGGCATCCGCCACGAAACGCCGCATGCGCTCCTCGTTGCGCTGCCGGGCGGCGAGCGAGGAGTCGACGTGGTCGAGCAGGGTGTTCAGCGCCACGCCCACACGGCCGACCTCGGTGCGCGGATCGGCCTCGTAATCCGGCACGCGCTCGGTGATGCTCACCTCGCCGCGGTCGAGGGGCTGCCCGGCGACGCGTGATGCGGTCGCCGCGACAGCGCGCAGCGGACGCAGGCCCATGCTGATCGTCAGCGCCGTGGTGAGCGCGAGAAGGATCAGCCCGCCGAGAGTCGCGAGCGCGATCACGGTGAACAGCGAGGTCATGGTTCGCTGCACCTCGGCGCGAGGAAGGCCGGTGATCACGACCACGTCGTTCTCGGTGCGGTCGGCAGTCACCCGGTACGAGCCGAAATCGGAGAGGCTGACCGTCGCCGATCTGGAGCCCTGCAGGCCCGAGGTGAGCTCGAGCAGATCCGCCGCGGAGAGGCCTCGTCTCGAGTTCTGCGTCGCGACGACCCCTGAGGCGGGGGAGTCGGGCGGAAGGACGGCCATCAGCAGGCTGCCGTCTGAGACGATGCCGCCCTGGATCGCCATCTCGGCGGTGAGCGCTTCGCCGCGCAGCGCAGCCACCCGGGCGCGGTCGGTGACCAGAGCCGTCGTGACCTTCGAGGTGGCGTCGAGCTGCTCCTGCAGGCGATCCTCGAGCGTCTTGCCGAGGGTCGCGCTGGTGATGATCGCGACGATCACCAGGATGAGGGAGACGAACCCGATCACCGCGGCCATCAGCCGCGCCTGAAGGCTCAGCGGGTGGGGGAGCATGTCTACTGCGGCGACTTGATCATGTAGCCAACACCTCGCACGGTGTGCAGCAGGGGAGTGCGGCCCGCGTCGATCTTCTTGCGCAGGTACGAGATGTACAGCTCGACCACCGACGACTTGCCGCCGAAGTCATAGCTCCACACCCGGTCGAGGATCTGTGCCTTCGACAGCACCCGGCGCTCATTGCGCATCAGGAAGCGCAGCAGCTCGAACTCGGTCGCGGTGAGCTCGATCTCGTCGTCTCCGCGCACCACCTCATGGCTGTCCTCGTTGAGCGAGAGGTCGGCGACGCGCAGGATCGACTGCTCATCGTCCGCCTGGCCCTGCCCGGAGCGGCGGATCACCGCCCGAAGCCGCGCGATGACCTCTTCGAGGCTGAAGGGCTTCGTCACGTAGTCGTCGCCGCCGGCTGTGAGCCCGGCGATGCGGTCGGCCACGGCGTCCTTCGCGGTGAGGAACACGACGGGAACGAGGTTTCCCGACTCGCGCAGGCGGCGCAGCACGCTCATGCCGTCGAGGTCGGGCATCATCACGTCGAGGACGAGCGCGTCGGGTTCGAAGTCGCGCGCGACCTGCAGGGCCTCCAGCCCCGATGCGGCCGTGCGCACCTCCCAGCCCTCCATGCGCAGCGCCATGGCGAGCAGGTCGGTGAGCATGGGCTCGTCGTCGACCGCGAGGATGCGCAGGGGTGTTCCGTCAGGGCGGCGGAGGTCTGGGTGCTCGGTGCTCATGGGTCCCATTGTGCTCCTCGTCTCATCGAGAACTCATAGGAGATCCTATGGAGTCACTGTGGATGCCCCTGGGCATGCAGCGAGGCTCGGGGCGGCGCGTGCGCGCCGACCCGAGCCTCGCCCTGGTTTCAGTGGGTGTCGACTGCGGGGATCTCGGTGCGGTCGCCGGACCAGAGGGTGTGGAAGGTGCCGTCCTTGTCGATGCGGCGGTAGGTGTGCGCGCCGAAGAAGTCGCGCTGGCCCTGCACGAGGGCGGCGGGGAGGCGCTCGGCGCGGATGCCGTCGTAGTACGACAGTGACGATGAGAACGCCGGGGCGGGGATGCCTGCCTGCGCTGCGGCGACGACGACGCGTCGCCATGCTGCCTGCCCGCGTGCGAGCGCCTCGGCGAAGTAGGGGGCGGTGAGGAGTGCGGGCAGGTCGGGCTCACCGGCGTATGCCTCGGCGATGCGGTTGAGGAACTGGGCACGGATGATGCATCCGGCTCGCCAGATCTTCGACACGGCGCCGAGGTCGATCGTCCAGCCGTACTCGACGGCGCCGGCGCGGATCTCGTCGAAGCCCTGCGAGTACGCGACGATCTTCGACGCGTACAGTGCGAGCCGCACGTCCTCGATGAAGGCGTCGGCGTCGTCGACGGCGAACTCGCCCTCCGGGCCGGGCAGGTGGGCGGCGACGGCGCGCTGCTCGGGATGCGAGGACAGCGAGCGGGCGAAGGTCGCCTCGGCGATGCCCGAGACCGGCACGCCCAGGGCGAGCGCGGTCTGCACGGTCCACGCGCCGGTGCCCTTGGCTCCTGCCTGGTCGACGATCACGTCGACGAGCGGCTTGCCCGTCTCGGCGTCGATCTGGCGCAGCACCTCGGCGGTGATCTCGATGAGGTACGACTCGAGCTCGCCGGTGTTCCACTCGGCGAAGACCTCGGCGATCTCGGCGGGGGTCTTGCCCGTGCCGCGGCGGATGAGGTCGTAGGCCTCGGCGATGAGCTGCATGTCGGCGTACTCGATGCCGTTGTGCACCATCTTCACGAAGTGACCCGCGCCGCCGTGGCCCACATGCGTGACGCAGGGCTCGCCCTCGGCGACCGCGGCGATCGACGTGAGGATGGGACCGAGCGTGACCCAGGACTCGTCGGAGCCGCCGGGCATGATGCTCGGTCCGAGCAGCGCGCCCTCCTCTCCGCCCGAGATCCCGGCGCCGACGAAGTTGATGCCCGTCTCGCGCACGGCCTGCTCACGGCGGATCGTGTCGGGGAAGTAGGCGTTGCCGCCGTCGACGATGATGTCGCCCGGCTCGAACACGCGCACGAGCTCGTCGATCACCGCATCGGTGCCGAGCCCGGCCTTCACCATGATGATCGCGGTGCGCGGCTTCTGCAGGGACGCCGCGAACTCCTCGTACGAGAAGGTCGGCACGAAGCCCGCCTCGGGGTGCAGGGCGACAAGCTCATCGGTCTTCGCCCGCGAGCGGTTCAGCACCGCCACCGTGTTGCCTTCGCGGCTGGCGAGGTTACGGGCCAGGTTCGAACCCATGACGGCGAGTCCGACGACTCCGATGTTGGCTGAGGCTGTGGGCACGGGGATCTCCTCGATGGTGAAGGGCGTGATCTCAGGGTATCGGTGCGAGAGGGTCAGGATTCGTTCGTGTCGTCCGCAGCGGGTGCGCGGCCCCGCTCGGCGACGAGCCGCCGGGTGACCGAGATGTCGCGGTCACCGAGACCCCGTTCGACGATCTCGTCGAACGCGGCGCTCAGGGCCGGCAGCAGAGTCGTCTCGGTACCGGTCGCGGCCGCGATGTCGGCGGCGAAGCGCAGGTCCTTGACCATGTACTTCGCCATGCCGCTGGGGGAGTCGTCGCCGGTGATCAGCTTGTCCCGGCGGGTGTCGAGCAGCCGGGAGCCGGCGTAACCGCCCGCGAGCAGCGACCACATCCTGTCGAGATCGATCCCGGAGCGATCGGCGAGCACGGTCGCCTCGCCCAGTGCGAGGATCGTCGCCGACACCACGAGCTGATTGCAGGCTTTCGCGACCTCGCCGGCGCCGAGGGGGCCGAGGTGCACGGGATTGCCGCACGGTGCGAGCACTTCTGCGGCCAGGGCTGCGTCAGCGTCCGTCCCGCCGAGCATGATCGACAGGGTGCCGGCGCGAGCGCCGTCCTCCCCGCCGGAGACGGGACAGTCGAGCATCCGCACCCGCCCCGCGGTCCTCTCGCGCAGCCGGTCCGCGAGCGCCCGCACGGCCGGCGCAGACGACGTCGATGCGACCATGATGAGCAGCTCCCCGTCGTCGGCGAGAAGCCCGTCCGGCCCTTCGAGCAGCTGCTCGAGCTCGGGCAGATCCGGCAGCACGCTGAGCAGCACGTCCGATCGAGCAGCGAGGTCCTTCGGCGTCGCGCACCAGGTGGCACCTGCCGCCACGAGCTCTGGCTGGGGGCGGCGCGCGTGGATGATGAGCTCGCCACGCGCGGCGAGCAGTCTCTCTGCCATCGGGCGTCCCATCGAGCCCAGGCCGATCACGCCGACGGTGGCGGAGGATGCTGTCATGGGCCCAGGGTACCAAAGTCCAACAGAATGGACACTGTTCATTTGAATGGATTGAAGATAGGGTGGTGTCGGCGTTCCGTCCGAGGAGGAGACATGACCGAGACCCAGACCCGGCTGCGTGCGGTGGCCGCCGTGCCGCTCAGCGAATCGCTGTGCCGCCTCATCGAGCAGCTCGAGCCGCGGGTCGAGATGGTCCGCGATCACGCCCTGACCCGTCCGATGCGCGGGCCGGCCGACTGGTCCGGCGACCCCGACCACGCGCGAACGCCGGAGCAGCAGGCGGCCTTCGACGCGATGGTCGACTCGGCGGACGTGCTGTTCGGCATCCCCGACGTCGACCCGGCCGCCCTCGCGCGCACCGTCGCGTCGAATCCACGGCTGCGCTGGGTCATGACGACCGCCGCCGGGGGCGGAAGCCAGATCAAGGCGGCGGGACTCGACCGGGCCGCGCTCGACCGGATCGCATTCACCACGAGCGCGGGCGTGCACGCGGGAACCCTCGCCGAGTTCGCCGTGTTCGGAGTCCTCGCCGGCGCGAAGGACCTGCCCCGGCTCCGCGCGGATCAGTCCGGTCGGAGCTGGCCCGACCGCTGGGAGATGAGACAGGTCGACGAGATGACCGTGCTGGTCGTGGGGCTCGGCGGCATCGGAGCCGAGTGCGCGAGGCGCTTCCAGGCGCTCGGCGCGACCGTGTGGGGAACGACGCGAAGCGGGATGCCCGTCGACGGCGTCGATCGGCTGATCCCACTGGAGCAGCTCGCCGAGGCCGCCTCCCAGGCGGATGCCGTGGTCGTGGCGCTTCCCGGCACGGCACAGACCCACCACCTCGTCGGCGCCGAGGTCCTCGCCGCTCTGCGCCCCGGCACCATCATCGCGAGCGTCGGCCGCGGCACCGCCGTCGACGAGTCCGCACTGCTCGAGGCGCTCGACGACGGCCGGGTCTCCTTCGCGGCCATGGACGTCTTCGAAGTCGAGCCGCTGCCGCATGAGTCGCCGCTGTGGGATCACCCGCGTGTCCTCGTCAGTCCGCACACGGCGGCTCTGAGCTCGAAGGAGGAGGAGCGAATCGCCCGGCGATTCGCAGAGAACGCGGCACGCCTGCTGGATGGTCGACCGCTGCGAGCCACGGTCGATACTGTCGAGTTCTACTGACATCCGGCGCGAGGCCGGCATCACCGGGAGGCGAAGCGTGGCACGAGAAGACGATGCCAGAGAGGGCAGGGATCCGGCACCGGCGGTGACGAGGAGCATCAGGCTGCTCGGGCTGCTCGCCAAGGCCGAGCCGCGCACCCTCACCGAGCTCGCCGGCGAGCTGGGGCTGGCCAAGTCGTCGACGGCGAACCTGTGCCTCGCTCTGGAGGCCGGAGGGATGATCCAGCGCACGTCTGCGGGCTATCGGCTGGGGCTGCGCACCGCCGAGCTGGGCGGAGCGTTCGCCGCGCAGTTCAATCAGGTGCGCGAGTTCTACAGCGTCTGCGAGGCGTCGGAGGTGCTGTCGGGCGAGCTGGTGCAGGTGGCGCTGCTCGACGGAGCGGAGTCGCTCTACCTGGCCAGGCACGAGGGCTCGCGCTCGCTCCGGCTGGGCACGCCGCTGGGCTCGCGGCTGCCGGCGGCGCTCTCCGCGACGGGACGCGCCCTGCTCATGTCGATGTCTGATGACGAGGTGGTGGCCCTGCTCGGCGCCGACACCGTGTTCCCGCGGCTGACCGAACGCAGCGCGACGAGTATGGCCGATCTGCTGGATGCCCTTGCTGCGGCACGCCGTCGGGGCTGGGCGCTCGACGCCGAGGAGTCCTTCCGGGGGATCGTCGGCGTGGCCGTGCCTCTCGAGCCGTGGGCTCCCTCCGACCCGGCGCTCGCGCTCGGTGTGGCGATCCGCGCGCCCGAGGCCGACTTCGAGCGCATCGAGCGCGTCGGCGAGGCGCTGCGCGTCGCGGCGCGTGAGCTGACCAATCCGTTCAGTGCCGCTGCGCGCCGCTGACGGGACATTCGCGACCGACGCTTCGCGACCGGAACCACCGGTTCGCGGCTGAGTGCGCATCAATCGGGTCCAAAGGGTTGAACAAGGTTCACTGGGCTGGTATCGTCTCCATGACGTTGAAGCGAGCCGATCGAAGGAGATGGCCATGACCGACCCCCGCACGACCCGACCTGCGGCGACTGAGGACCCGGAGTACGCCGCGAACCTGCGCCGCGCGACGCTCGCCTCGAGCATCGGCAGCGCCCTCGAGTACTTCGACTTCGCGCTCTACGGGCTTTCCACCGCCCTCATCTTCAACGTGCTGTTCTTCCCGCAGGACGATCCCGCGATGGCCACCGTCGCCGCATTCGCGACGTTCGGCGTCGGCTTCCTCGCCCGCCCGTTCGGCGGTCTCTTCTTCGGGGTGCTCGGCGACAGACTCGGGCGCAAATGGGTGCTCGTCGCCACCATCCTGCTCATGGGCGGCGCCTCCACGGCGATCGGCCTGCTTCCGACCTACGAGGCGATCGGGCTGTGGGCGCCGATCCTGCTCGTGCTCATGCGCCTGCTGCAGGGCTTCGGCGCCGGTGCAGAGCAGGCGGGGGCGACCGTGCTGATGGCAGAGTACGCTCCCGTGCGCCGTCGCGGATTCTTCGCCGCCCTGCCCTTCATCGGCATCCAGGCCGGCACGCTGCTCGCCGCCCTCGTCTTCAGCTTCATCAGCCTTCTGCCCACCGACGCGCTGATGAGCTGGGGCTGGCGCGTGCCCTTCCTGGCATCCTTCGCGCTCATCCTGCTCGCACTGTTCATCCGGATGCGACTGCGCGAGACGCCGACCTTCATCGAACTCGAGAAGCACGAGCAGATCGCCGAGCGGCCCGTCCGCGACATCTTCACGCACGGTCTGCCCGGCGTCATCGTGGGCATCGGCCTGCGCATGGCCGAGAACGGCGGCTCCTACATGTTCCAGACGCTCGGCCTCGCGTTCTTCGTGGCGATCCTCGACGGTGCAGCCGACAAGAGCCTGCTCACCTGGGGAGTCACCATCGGCTCGCTCATCGGCGTCTTCTCGGTGCCTCTCGCCGGCCACCTGTCCGATCGTCTCGGGCGCCGCACCGTGTACCGATTCGGCGCGGTGTTCATGCTGATCTACACCTTCCCGGCCTGGTGGATGCTCTCGCTCGGCAACCACGCGCTGGCCGTCGGCGTCATCGCGATCGGCATCGGCGTCGCCGTGTGCACCATGCTCGGCCCGCAGTGCGCGATGCTCCCGGAGCTGTTCGGCAACCGCCACCGCTACCTGGGCGTGGCGATGGCCCGTGAGATCTCGGCCGTGCTGGCCGGTGGCCTCGCCGGTGTGCTGGGGGCGTACCTCATCGCCGTGAGCGACGCGAACTGGATCCTGCTGGCCACCTACATGGCCGTGCTGGCACTGATCACCACCGCGTCGACGTTCCTCGCGCCCGAGACGCTGCGGCGCGACCTCACCCGCGTCGACGACGCGATCAAGGTGTCGCGGGCCGAAGCCGGCGATGACGTCTACGCCACCACGGTGTCGATCGCGGCGGTCGGACGATGACCGCCCGAGGCATCGCGGCCTTCGACCTCATCGGTCGCACGGCCCTCGTCAGCGGGTCTGGTCAGGGCATCGGGCGCGCGCTCGCCGAGGGATTGGCGGCAGCCGGCGCCCGGGTGGTCGTGCACGGCCGCGATGCGGCGAAGGCCGCCCACGCGGCGGAGGAGATCTCCGGCAGCACGGGAGCCGAGACCTGCAGCGTCGCCTTCGACCTCACTGACTCAGCAGCCGTCGACGCGGGCGTGGACGAGGTCGAGCGGCTGGTCGGCACGCCCGACATCCTGGTCAACAACGCCGGGGTGCAGCGGCGCGCGCCGATCGCCGATTTCTCGGACGAGGACTGGGATGCCCTCGTCGCCACGAACCTCTCCGGAGCCTTCCGGCTCTCGCGCCGAGTCGCACGCGGCATGATCGAGCGCGGGTCGGGGAAGATCATCTCGATCGGAAGCGTGCAGTCGCAGCTCGCCCGCCCGTCCATAGCGGCGTACTCGGCCACGAAGGGCGCCATCGTCATGCTCACCAAAGGGCTGTGCGCCGATCTCGCCCCTCACGGCATCCAGGCGAACGCGATCGCACCGGGCTACTTCGCCACCGCTCTCACGCGGCCGCTGGTCGAAGACGAGCAGTTCTCCGGCTGGGTGCGATCTCGCACACCGGCCGGTCGCTGGGGCGACGTGCAGGATCTCGTCGGCGCACTCGTCTTCCTCTCCGCTCCCGCGAGCGACTTCGTCAACGGACAGACCCTGTTCGTCGACGGCGGCATGACGGCGGTGGTCTGATGCTCGTCGGCCGAGCACAGACCGGTGACGCCGTGCGGTGGGTGTGCGCGCACGAGGACGGGATGCGCCCCATCGAGGACCCGTTCGCGGCCTTCGCCGAAGGGCGCGAGCCGGTGATCATCGACGAGCGCGTCGAGGGACGTCTTCTCGCACCCTGTGAGCCGGTCGTGCTCGTCGGCATCGCACAGAACGGACCCGCGCATCCGTCTCCGGTGCAGGCGTGGCTGAAGAGCCCGCGCACCGTGGTCGCCTCCGGCGAGACGGTGAGTCTGCGCAGTGATGCCGGTGCCGTCGTCGCCGAGGGAGAGATCGCGGTGGTGATCGGTCGGCCGACCGAAGGACTCACCGCCGCCAATGCACACGAGTACGTGCTGGGCGTCACGGCGGTGAACGACCTGTCGAGCCCGGAGCGGGTCGTGATGGACCCGCGCAACTTCGAGTCGAAGTCCGGGGCGGGGTATACGCCTCTCGGGCCGTGGATCGACACGGAGGCCGGACTCGATTCGATCCCGCTCGTCGTCGCGGTCGACGCAGAGACGGTCGCGACGACCGATGCACGCGAGCTGCCGGTCTCGATCCGCGACTGTCTCGCCTACGTCGCCGGCTGGACGCCGCTGGACGCCGGGGACGTCGTGATGACAGGCGCGCCGCATTCGCAGGCTCCTGTCGTTCCCGGCCGGACGGCGAGCGTCGCCGTCGGTCGAGTCGTCCTGACGACCCCCTTCATCTGAACAGGATCAGCGCCACGTGCGCGAGGCAGAGAGGAGCGCACCATGTCGAACCCGGGTGTGATCGCATACGCGGCAGGGGACCTGCGCGTCGAGGATCTCGGTGCACCCTCGCCGACCGCCGATCAGGCGATCGTCGACATCGCCTACGGCGGGGTGTGCGGTTCAGACCTGCACTACTGGAGACACGGCGCGGCCGGTGCGTCGGTGCTGCGTGAGCCGATGGTGCTCGGCCACGAGGTGTCCGGGATCGTCTCGGTCGTAGCGGCCGACGGCAGCGGGCCCGCAGCCGGGACCCCGGTCGCCGTGCATCCGCTCACCCCGCACGGCGACGGAAGGACGCCATGGCCGGCGGAGCGTCCCAACCTTGCTCCTGCATCCAGCTACCTCGGATCCGCCCTCCATCTGCCGCACACGCAGGGAGCGTTCGCGTCGAGGGTGGCGCTGCCCACGCGCATGCTGTTCGCCCTGCCGGAGACCCTCGACCTGCGCACAGCCGCGCTGGCGGAACCGGCCGCGGTCGCCTGGCACGCCGTCCACCGTGCCGGGCCGGTCGCCGGGCGCAGCATCGCTGTGATCGGCGCGGGCCCGATCGGCCAGCTCGCCGCCGCAGTGGCGCAGGGCCTCGGCGCCGAGCGGGTCACCGTCACCGATCTGCACGCGATGCCGCGAGAGATCGCCGCTGCTCGCGGCGCCCACGCCCTCGACGCACGGGACTCGGAGGCCATCGAGCAGCTGCACGCCGACATCGTCATCGAGTCCAGCGGCACGGTGCCGGGACTGGCGGCCGCGGTCGGGGCGGCCGTGCGCGGTGGCGACGTCGTGCTGCTGGGGCTGCAGGCTGCCGGTCAGGTGCCGGCTCCGATCGCGACGGCGATCACGCGGGAGCTCACCCTGCATGGTTCGTTCCGGTTCGGAGACGAGTTCGCCGAGGTCATCGACGCGCTGGCGTCCGGACTCATCGACGTGACCGGCGTGATCAGCCATGTGCTTCCCTCCCACCGCACCGAGCAGGCCGTCGACGCGTTCGAGACCGCAGCGGACGCCTCGCGCTCGTGCAAGGTGCTGCTCTCGTTCGGAACTGACGGCTGATGCCGGGCGCGGGGAACGTCGTCCTCGTCCTCGAGGCGAGCACGACCTCGGCGAAGTGCCTGATCCTCGACTCGGGCACCGGAGTCGTCGAGGTGCGCACCCGTCGCTTCAGTGACGAGAGCCCTGCGCGCGACGGTGACGTGATCACCGCCGAGCTGCTCGCGCTCGGACGCGAGACGGCCGCAGGTCGCCCGGTCGACGTCATCGCGCTGTCGAGCACGTGGCACGGCATGACGCTGCGCACGCCGGACCTGCACGCCGTGACGCCGGTGTACGAATGGCCGCACACCGGCGCGCACGAGGTGGCATCCCGCTGGCGATCGGATCCGGAGTTCGTCGAGTGGTTCCGGCGGCGCACCGGATGCCTGGTCAACGCCAGCTATCCCGCGTTCAAGCTCGCCCAGCTGGTGCGAGACGGCGTCGACCTCCGGGGGCTGCTCATGCTCGACCAGGGCGGACTCGTCTTCGCCCGTCTCACCGGGCGCACATGGACGAGCCTGTCGACGGCATCGGGCACCGGGCTGATCTCGGTCGAGACGGGGGAGTGGGATGCCGAGGTGCGACAGCGCCTCGGCATCGGCGCCGTCCTGCTTCCCGAGCTGAAGCCGAGCAGCGCCTGGGCGCCCCTGCAGCCCGAAGCGGCCGCCCTCCTCGGGCAGCGGGCAGGTACGCCCGTGCTCGTGCCCGGCCCCGACGGCGGGCTCAATCAGATCGGCGACCGGGCATCCGGCATCGGCGACATGACCTTCTCGATGGGCACGAGCGGGGCGCTGCGGATGACGGCGGCGCTGCCGTCCTTCGCCGCGGATACCGGCACGTGGACGTACCGCTCACCCGCCGGCTGGCTCAGCGGCGCGGCGACCAGCGGCTGCGGCAACTGCGTCGACTGGGCGAGGCGGCGACTCTTCCCCGACGTGGACTACGCCGCGCTCGAGGCCCTGCTCGACCCGGCCCGCTCCGACCTGCCGCTGTTCCTGCCGTTCCTGTTCGGCGAGCGCAGCCCCGGCTGGGACGACCGCCGTCGCGGCGGGTTCCTCGAGGTCGAGCCGCACCATTCCGCCATCGACCTGTACCAGGCGGTGCTGCACGGCATCGTGTACTCGCTGCATCACTGCTTCACCGAGCTCGTCTCCCTGAACGGGCAGCCGAAGCGGATCGTGATCTCGGGCGGGGTGCTCTCTTCCGGCTACTGGTCGCAGCTCGCCGCTGATGTGTTCGGCATGCCGCTGGAGGTGTCGGATCTGCAGCACACGAGCCTGGTCGGCGCGGCGCGACTGGCGCTGGAGCACGCCGGCGAGGACGCCGATCATCCCGCCCTGCGCGCGTCGGCGCCCAGGATGCTCGTTCCCGACCCGCAGCGCACGGCGATTCTCGACGTGCAGCGCGAACGCTACCTCGACGGCTACGCCCGGACGAGGCCCGCCGATCGACTCGCCGTTCCCACTCCGACCTGACCCCGTTCCCGACATCATCGGGTCCGCTGCGCAGACCTGACCGAATCGCGCCGACGAGGCGCCCGAACCCGAGAGCCGTCTGTTAGCGTGTGGCCACCGACCGGCCACAGACCGTGACAGGCGGCGCGTCGATGGAGATGCCACATGGAAGACTGGACACAGACCCTCACCGCCGGACCGCTGCTGCTCATCGCGGGCGGCGCGATCGCCCTGATCCTCATCCTGATCATCGGCTTCAAGCTGCACGCCTTCCTCACCCTCGTGATCGTGTCGCTGCTGACGGCGATCGTCGCCGGCATCCCGCTCGAGCAGGTGATCACCGTCTCGCTCGGGGGCTTCGGCAGCACACTGGCCAGCGTGGCGCTGCTGGTGGGACTCGGCGCCATGCTGGGCAGGCTCATCGAGCATTCCGGCGGGGCGCATGCGCTCGCAGACAGATTCGTGCAGGTGTTCGGCGAGAAGCGCGCGCCGCTCGCGCTCGGCGTGGCCTCGCTGATCCTGGGCTTCCCGATGTTCTTCGACGCTGGACTCATCATGATGCTGCCGATCATCTTCGCGATCGCACGACGCGTGTCAGGCACGAACGTGCTGCTCTTCGGCTTCCCCGCCGCGGCGGCGTTCTCGGTGATGCACGTCTTCGTGCCGCCGCACCCGGGCCCGGTCACCGCGTCGGCCGCCTACGAGGCCAACATCGGCCTGGTGCTGCTGGTGGGTCTGCTCGTCGCCCTCCCGGTCTGGTACCTCTCGGGCTACCTCTGGGGCAGGTTCGTGGGCAGTCACTGGATCCTGCCCGTTCCGTCGCTGTTCGGCGGCGAGGACCCGGATCAGCCCGCCGACCCGCCCAAGGTCTCGACGATCATCATGCTGCTGCTCCTGCCTATGGCCCTGATCTTCCTGAACACCGGTCTGAGCACTCTCGGCAGCGCGGGAGTGATCGACGCCACCGAGCTCTGGGCGCAGGTGCTCATCTTCATCGGCCAGTCGCCGGTCGCGCTGACCATCACCGTGCTGGTGGCGCTGCTCGTGCTCGGCTGGCGGCGCGGTGAAGAAGGCAGCGCGCTCGAGAAGATCATCGACTCCTCGCTCGGCCCGATCTGCTCCGTCGTGCTGATCACCGGCGCCGGCGGCATGTTCGGCGGGGTGCTGCGCTCGTCCGGCATCGGCGACGCGCTGTCCGACACTCTGAGCGGCATGGGGCTGCCGGTGATCGTGGCGGCCTACGTCATCGCCGCGGTGCTGCGCATCGCGCAGGGCTCGGCGACGGTCGCGCTCGTCACGGCTGCCGGACTCGTCGCCCCCGCGGTGCTGGGGGGAGGCTTCAATCCGCTCGAGGTCGTCGCGATCACTCTCGCGACCGCAGCAGGTTCCGTGATCGCGAGCCACGTCAACGACTCGGGTTTCTGGCTGGTGGGTCGCCTGATGGGAATGGACGTGAAGACCACTCTCAAGACATGGACCGTTCAGCAGACCATCCAGTCGCTGCTCGCGTTCGCGATCGTGCTGGTGGTGTACCTGGTGGCATCGCTCGCCTAAGCGGCGCCCGGTGCGAGGAGCGGTCAGTCCTTGCGGTAGCCCGAGCGTCCCAGCGAGAACATCGCGGCGAACGACGACACGACGCCGCAGACGGCGATCGCGCCGATGACCCAGAGCAGGACGTGCGAGAGGAAGGCGGCATCGAGCATGCCCACAGCCTATCGGCCTTTCGGGTAGGATGGAGGAGTTCCTCGGCGAGGGAGCGCGTTCGTGCGCGCATCCGTTATCGACGCGGTGACGTGAGCACGGTGGTCGGCTGGATGATCCAGCCGCGCAGCGTCTCGCATCCTCGTGTCCGCTTCCGAGGTTTCCGAGACCATGACCATCGCGCGGCCCCGTCCCGCGTGCCTGAAGGAGAACAACATGTCTGACGAGAACAAGGTCGTCGCCGAGATCCGCAGCAGCTTCGGCAAGGGCTTCGCCCGCCGTCTGCGCGCAGCCGGCAAGATCCCCGCGGTGATCTACGGCCACGGCACCGACCCGGTGCACGTCGCGCTGCCCGGGCACCAGGTGTCGCTCATCATCCGCCGCGCGAACGCTCTGCTCGACCTCGACATCGACGGCACCTCGCAGCTCGCCCTGGTCAAGGACGTGCAGAAGGACCCGGTGCACCAGATCATCGAGCACATCGACCTGCTGGTCGTGAAGAAGGGCGAGAAGGTCTCGATCGACCTCCCGGTCGTCGTGACCGGTGAGTCGTTCGCAGGCACCATCGCCAACCTCGACGCGACCACCCTCGCGGTCGAGGCGGAGGCCACCCACATCCCCGAGAACGTCGAGGTCTCGGTCGAGGGCCTCGAGGAGGGCGCGCACATCACCGCCGCCGACGTGAAGCTGCCCAAGGGCGTCACGCTCGTCGCCGACCCCGAGACCCTCGTGGTCGCCATCTCCGTCCCGGCCGCCCCGGTTGAGGACGAGGAGTCCGCTGAGGCTCCCGCCGAGGCCCCCGCCGAGGAGGCCGCCGCGGAGTGATCCGCTGACGATCCGGACGGAGGGGGCGCGAGCTGATCGCGTCCCCTCCGTCATATCCGCTCGAGAGGACACGCATGACCACGACCTGGCTGATCGTCGGCCTCGGCAACCCCGGCCCGCGCTACGCGGCGACCCGTCACAACATCGGGCAGATGGTCGTCGACGAGCTGGCCGACCGACGCGGCGAGCGCTTCCGCGAGCACAAGGCCGGCGCGCGGGTGGTCGAGACCCGTCTGCGCCCGGGCGGAGACCGCATGGTGCTGGCGAAGCCCAACTCGTACATGAACACCTCGGGCACTCCGGTCGCGGCCCTCGCGCGGTTCTACTCGGTCGAGCCCGGGAACGTGATCGTCGTGCACGACGAGCTCGACATCCCGTTCGACAGCATCCGCATGAAGATCGGCGGAGGGCACGGCGGGCACAACGGCGTGCGCGACATCGCGCGCACGCTCACCACCCCCGACTTCCTCCGCGTGCGAGCGGGCATCGGCCGCCCGCCCGGACGCCAGGATCCCGCCGACTGGGTGCTCGCGCCGTTCGGTTCGGTCGAGCTGAAGACACTGCCCATCTTCATCTCCGACGCGGCGGATGCCGTGGAGCAGCTGGTCGACGACGGGTTGCTGGCCGCGCAGCAGCGCCACCACTCGCGCTGAGCCTCAGACCATCGGGCCGAAGGCGATCCCGTTGCCGATGCCGAACATGAGCGTCACGGCGAGGAAGAAGAGCACCGGCCCAATCGCGGCGATCACGATCGCCGCGATGCCCATGCCACGCCCGCGCCGGCGCGCGACCGCGATGATCCCGCCGACGACGGCGAAGAGCCCGAGCGCGGTGCCCAGCCAGAACATGATCTCAGCCCACAGCGTCTCGGCGCGAGCGGGGGAGAGGGCGGCGACCACGAAGTCGCCCGCCACGCTCACCAGGTCGTTCACCGACACGAGCATCCCGATCCGCAGGGCGAGCGCTCCGGCGACGATCGGCGCGACGACAGCCGCGATCAGCGAGGCGACGAGCGCCAGTGCACCCGTCGCCCGTGAGGGGGCCGTCGCCGCAGGCGCGGAGTAGCCGCCGATCGGCGCCTGATACCCGCCTACGGGAACACGGTAGGCACCAGGCGGCGGCGCCTGCGGCAACGGAGCAGCCGGCGGAACCGGCGGCGGGACGAACGGCTCTGACATCTCGCTCCTCAGACGCGGCGCAGCAGACCGACGCGCTCGTACACGTCGGCGAGGGTCGCATCCGCGACCTCGTCGGCCTTCGCCGCGTTCACGGCGAGCAGCCTGTCGAGCTCGGCGGGGTCATCGAGCAGCGCGTTCGCACGCTCGCGCACGGGCCCGAACTCGCTGACGACCACCTCGGCAAGGTCCTTCTTGAAGTCGCCGTATCCGCGCCCCGCGTACTCGTCCTCGATCGAGCCGACCTGCCGGCCGGTGAGGGCGGCGTAGATCGTGAGCAGGTTCGACACACCGGGCTTGCCCTCGCGGTCGAAGCGCACCGAGCCCTCGTTGTCGGTCACGGCGCGCATGATCTTCTTCGCGGACGTGGCCGGGTCGTCGAGGAGCCACAGCACGCCGGCGTCGCTCTCGGCCGACTTCGACATCTTCGACGTGGGGTTCTGCAGGTCGTAGATGCGAGCAGTGTCCTTCTGGATGACAGGGGTCGGCACGGTGAACGTCTCCCCGAACCGGCCGTTGAACCGCTCGGCGAGGTCGCGGGTGAGCTCGACGTGCTGCTTCTGGTCGTCGCCGACCGGCACCAGCTCGCTCTGGTAGAGCAGGATGTCGGCGGCCATCAGCACGGGGTAGGTGAACAGGCCGACCGAGGTGGAATCCTGTCCGAAGCGCTGCGACTTGTCCTTGAACTGGGTCATGCGCCCCGCCTCGCCGAATCCGGTGATGGTGCTGAGGATCCAGGCGAGCTCGGCGTGTGCGCGCACGTGCGACTGCACGTACAGGGTCGACTTCGACGGCTCGATTCCGGCGGCGATGTACTGGGCGGCGGTGCGCCGGGTCTTCTCGCGCAGCTCTTCGGGGTTCTGCGGCACCGTGATGGCGTGCAGATCCACCACGGAGAAGAACGCGTCGTACGAGCTCTGCATCTCACGCCACTGCAGGAGCGCTCCGATGTAGTTGCCGGCCTGGAGGGAGTCGGCGGAGGGCTGCATTCCTGAGTAGAGGCGTGGTTTCGTCACGGGTCAATCCTACGGGTGCCGGATGGCCCACTCGTGGCCGAGGGGGTCAGTAGGTGTAGTCGACGATCACGGGGGCGTGATCGCTCCACCGCTCGGCATAGGTCGCCGCGCGGGCGACGGTGTAGCCGGTCGCCCTCGCGGCCAGCGGTGCCGTCGCCAGATGGTAGTCGATGCGCCACCCGCTGTCGTTGTCGAACGCCTTGCCGCGCATCGACCACCACGTGTACGGACCCGGCACCTCGCCGTGATGGGCGCGGCCCACGTCGACCCAGCCGAGACCTGCGCCCCCTCCTTCGGAGGCGTAGGCGCGGGTGTCGCTCAGCTGACCGACCATGCCGCGGCCGATGCCCTCCTGACCGGTGACGACCTCCCCGGCGGCGCCCAGGAAGCGGTCGAAGTAGGCGCGCTCACGCGCCAGGAAGCCCGACTTCTTCACGTTGCCCTTCCAGTTCATGATGTCGAACGGGCGGTGACCGACGTTGAGGTCGCCGGTGATCAGCGCGTGCGCGTCGCCGCTGCCGAGCTGCGCCATGCGCGCGCCCATCGCGTCGAGGAACTTCCACTTCTCCTCCTGCTTGGGGGTGTCGGCCTCGCCGGTGTGCACGTAAGCGCTGACCACGGTCAGCGGCAGAGCGCCGATCTCGAAGTCCGCCTCGATCCAGCGGCCGGCGGAGTCGAAGTCATCGGCGCCCAGTGCGGTGCGGGAGGCGAGAGCAGGGGTGCGGCTGAGAACGGCGACGCCGGCACGACCCTTCGCGGTCGCTTTGTCGTGCACGATCTGCCAGTCGGGGAAGGCTGCGCTCAGGTGCTCGTCGTCGGCGCGCACCTCCTGCAGCGTCAGGATGTCGACGTCCGCCGACTCGAGCCAGGCGTGCATGCCGTTGCGCACGGCCGCGCGGATCCCGTTGACGTTGACAGAGGCGATACGCAGATGGGGCATGTCGACCAGCCTAACGACGGGTCCGGACATCCCGTCGCGGCAGTGCAGGTCGATCGTGGAGGGGTCGGGGGAGGGCATCCCGATCCAGCAGCGGCTCGTCGCGATCGTCTGCACTCAGCGCGATCCACGACGCCGCCAGCAGGATCACGGCGGCTATCAGCCGGCACCACAGCAGAAGACCCACCATCACCGCGAACGTCGCGAGCAGCGGGTTTCCGGGCGTATGTGCGAGCAGCAGTCCTGCGCCGAGCTGAAGCACGGCGACCGCGACACCTCCGATGACCGAGCCGGGGGCGATGCGACGCCAGCGGATCGTCGTTCCGGTCAGGAACCGCACGAGCGCGGCGATCGCCGTCACGTCGATCACGACGATCACGAGCACCGACGACGCCGACACCAGGGTGGTGAGGGTCGCACTCGGCACGTCACGGCCGAGCATCTCGAACAGAGCCCGCAGCGCCCAGACGCCGCCGACGCTGATCGCCGCGCCCAGCAGCAGGCTGATTCCGAAGACCGCGGCCGCGGCCGCATCGCGCAGCTTGAGCAGCACGTAGCTGCGCGAGTCGAAGGGCAGGGCGAAGATGCCCCGCACCGCGCGGCGGGTGAAGGTCACCGCGCCCACCGCGGTCCACAGCACGACCGCAACGGCGATGGCGCCGGTGAGTGTGAACGTTCCGGCCGCGGAGCCTGCGACGTCGCGCACAGCCTCTGGGGTGAGGATGCCGTCAGGACCGATGAGACCGGGGATGTAGCTGTTCACGGCCCGGATCATCGCGTCGACCGCGACATCGCTGCCTCCCACCCAGACGCCTGCTCCCGCGAATGCGACGTACAGCAGCGCGAACAGGGCGAACAGGGCCTGATACGCCATGCCGGCCGAGAGCAGGAAGCCGTTGCGGCGCAGGAAGTGCCGCCATACGCGCACCGGGAACATCCCGGCTGCCCGGCGCCCCCAAACAGCGGCGCGCCCGGCTGAACGAGTCAGTCGGGCGCGCACGGTGCTGGCTGCGCTCAGCGGGCGCCGCCGCGCAGGACGGCCTTCTTGACCTCGGCGATCGCCTTGGTGACCTCGATGCCGCGGGGGCACGCTTCGGTGCAGTTGAAGGTGGTGCGGCAGCGCCACACGCCCTCCTTGTCGTTCAGGATGTCGAGTCGCACATCTCCCGCGTCGTCGCGCGAGTCGAAGATGAAGCGGTGCGCGTTCACGATCGCCGCCGGACCGAAGTACTGTCCGTCGGTCCAGAAGATCGGGCACGACGAGGTGCACGCGGCGCACAGGATGCACTTGGTGGTGTCGTCGAAGATCGCGCGGTCGGTGATCGACTGCACGCGCTCCTTGCCCTTGTCAGGGGTCGAGTTCGCGATGAGGAACGGCTGCACCTCGCGATAGGAGGCGAAGAACGGCTCCATGTCGACGATGAGGTCCTTCTCGAGCGGCAGGCCCTTGATCGCCTCGACGTAGATCGGCTTCGAGATGTCGAGGTCCTTGATCAGCGTCTTGCAGGCCAGGCGGTTGCGGCCGTTGATGCGCATGGCATCCGACCCGCAGATGCCGTGCGCGCACGAGCGGCGGAACGACAGCGAGCCGTCGACCTCCCACTTGATCTTGTGCAGCGCGTCGAGCACGCGGTCGGTCGCGTACAGCTCGACGTCGTAGTCGACCCAGCGGGGCTCCTCGTCGACCTCGGGGTCGAAGCGGCGGATGTTGAAGGTGACCAGGAAGGACTGCACTCCCGAGTCGTTCGCGGCGTCGGCGGGTGCCTCTACGACATCGGTCATGATCAGTACTTCCTCTCCATGGGCTGGTAGTTCGTGACGACCACGGGCTTCCAGTCCAGCTTGATGTGATCGGCGGCGTCGGACGAGTGCGCATCGCCGACGAGGTAGGCCATCGTGTGCTTCATGTAGTTCTCGTCATCGCGCTTCGGGAAGTCGTCGCGCATGTGGCCGCCACGGCTCTCCTTGCGGTTGCGGGCGGCGTAGACGACGACCTCGGCGATGTCGAGCAGGAAGCCCAGCTCGACGGCCTCGAGCAGGTCGGTGTTGAACCGCTTGCCCTTGTCGTCGACGTGGATGTTCCTGTAGCGCTCGCGCAGTTCTTCGATGACGCCCAGCACGTGGGTCAGCGACTCCTCGGTGCGGAACACCTGGGCGCCCTTGTCCATCTCGTCCTGCAGCTTCTTGCGCAGCACCGCGATGCGCTCGGTGCCCTGGTTGTTGCGCAGGCCCTCGACCATGTCCTTGACGAAACCGGCAGGGTTCTCGGGCAGCGGCACGAACTCGGCGGTCTTGACGTACTCGACGGCGTTGCGGCCGGCGCGCTTGCCGAACACGTTGATGTCGAGCAGCGAGTTGGTGCCGAGGCGGTTCGAGCCGTGCACCGACACGCATGCGCACTCGCCGGCGGCGTACAGACCGGGCACGACGGTCGAGTTGTCGGAGAGCACCTCGGCGTCGTTGTTGGTCGGGATGCCGCCCATCGCGTAGTGCGCGGTGGGCATCACGGGTACGGGCTCGACGACCGGGTCGACGCCCAGGTAGGTGCGGGCGAACTCCGTGATGTCGGGCAGCTTGGTCTCGAGCACCTCGGCGCCCAGGTGGGTGCAGTCGAGCAGCACGTAATCCTTGTGGGGGCCGGCGCCGCGTCCGTCGAGCACCTCCTGCACCATGCTCCTGGCGACGATGTCACGAGGGGCGAGGTCCTTGATCGTGGGGGCGTAGCGCTCCATGAAGCGCTCACCCGACGCGTTGCGGAGGATCGCGCCCTCGCCTCGGGCGCCCTCGGTGAGCAGGATGCCGAGGCCGGCGAGGCCCGTCGGGTGGAACTGGAAGAACTCCAGGTCCTCCAGCGGCAGGCCCTTGCGCCAGATGATGCCGACGCCGTCACCGGTGAGGGTGTGCGCGTTCGACGTGGTCTTGAAGATCTTGCCGAAGCCGCCGGTCGCGAAGATCACGGCCTTGGACTGGAAGACGTGCAGGTCGCCCGTGGCGAGGTCGTATGCGACCACGCCGGCCACCTGCGTGGCGCCGGCGGCGTCCTTCACGGTGATCAGGTCGAGCACATAGAACTCGTTGAAGAAGTTGATGCCGAGCTTGACGCAGTTCTGGAACAGCGTCTGCAGGATCATGTGACCGGTGCGGTCGGCGGCGTAGCAGGCGCGGCGCACAGGGGTCTTGCCGTGCTCGGCGGTGTGACCGCCGAAGCGGCGCTGGTCGATCTTGCCGTCCGGGGTGCGGTTGAACGGCAGGCCCATGTTCTCGAGGTCGATGACAGCGTCGATGGCCTCCTTGGCGAGGATCTCCGCAGCGTCCTGGTCGACGAGGTAGTCGCCGCCCTTGACCGTGTCGTAGGTGTGCCACTCCCAGTTGTCGTCCTCGACGTTCGCGAGGGCAGCCGCCATGCCGCCCTGCGCGGCGCCGGTGTGCGAGCGCGTGGGGTACAGCTTGGTGATCACGGCGGTCCTGGCGCCGGGGCCGGCCTCGATGGCCGCGCGCATGCCCGCGCCGCCGGCGCCGACGATGACGATGTCGAACTGGTGGTAGTGCACCCCGTCGCGCACGACGGAGTCAGAGGTCTGCGTAGTCAATGATCTGCCTTCTTCGCTTACTTGCCCAGTGCCTGGCAGGTCTCCCACATCGAGCCGTCCTCGAGGACGCCCGCGCAGGGGTCGAACGTGAACACCACGAGGGTGCCCAGGATGATGAGGAGCGCCGCCGCCAGGCCCAGCGCCCAGACGAGCGCCTTGCGGGCCTTCTCGTTGGTGACGTAGTCGTTGACGATGGTGCGCATGCCGTTCGCGCCGTGGATCAGCGCGAGCCAGAGCATCAGCACGTCCCACCACTGCCAGAAGGGCGTGGCGAACTTGCCGGCGATGAACGCGAAGTCGAGCTGGTGGATGCCCTCGTCGACCATCAGGTTGACGAACAGGTGGCCGAAGATCAGCACGACGAGCAGCACGCCGGAGCCGCGCATGAACAGCCAGCCCCACTTCTCGAGGTTGACTCCGCGCTGGCGACGGGCTGCGGGAGCAGCGGTCTGCGTGGTCATCAGTGACCCCCTCCGAATCCGGCGAACGCGAGCGACAGGTGGCGGGGAACGAAGCCGAGCATCACCACGGCCCAGAGACCCAGCACGATCCAGAACAGCTGGCGCTGGTACTTCGCACCCTTCGACCACAGGTCGACGACGATGATCCGCAGGCCGTTGAAGGCGTGGAACGCGATGCCGGCGACCAGCACCACCTCGCCGAACGCCATGATCGGGTTCTTGTACGTGCCGATCACCGCGTCGTACGCCTCGGGCGAGACGCGGATGAGCGAGGTGTCGAGGACGTGCACGAGGAGGAAGAAGAAGATCGCGACGCCGGTGATGCGGTGCAGCACCCACGACCACATGCCTTCGCGGCCTCGATACAGTGTGCCGCGCGGAGACCTCGACGTGGTCTCCGAAATCGACGGTGTCAAGCGTGTGCTCGTGGACACGTCGTCCTCCCTGATCGATGAGACGTCGTGCATGCATCCGGGCACGCCCGACCTCATTCATCCTATTCCTGTCAGCTGGCTGAGTGCGACGAAGGGGACCCTTAGCCGCTCCCGGTAGGTTTGGGGCATGGCGCGAATCGACGACTTCTACGCGGTGATCCCGGCCGGCGGGATCGGCAGCAGGCTGTGGCCGCTCTCCCGGGCCGATGCCCCGAAGTTCCTGCACGACCTCACCGGCTCGGGGCACTCGCTGCTTCGCGACACATGGGACCGCCTCGTGCCGCTCGCGGGGGAGGACCGCATCGCCGTCGTCACGGGCCGCGCGCATCGTGCGGCCGTCGAGGCGCAGTTGCCAGGCATCCCGGATGCGAATGTCTTCCTCGAGTCCGAGCCGCGGGAGTCGGCGGCGGCCATCGGCCTCGCCGCCGCGATCCTGCATCGGCGCGACCCCGACGTGATCATCGGCTCCTTCAGCGCCGACCATGTGATCCGGGGCACGCGGGTGTTCGAGTTCGCTGTGCGCGACGCGGTCGAGGTCGCGCGGGAAGGCTACATCTGCACCATCGGCATCACCCCGACCGAGCCCGCGATCGGCTTCGGCTACATCGAGAAGGGCGCCGAGCTCGTCGTCGACGGCGCCAGGGAGGCCGCTCTCGTCGAGCGCTTCGTGGAGAAGCCCGATCTCGAGACCGCCAAGGCGTACGTGGCCGACCGCGCGCACCTGTGGAACGCGGGCATGTTCATCGCGAAGGCGAGCGTGCTGCTCGACGAACTGCGCGAGAACGAGCCCGAACTGCACGCCGGCCTCATGGAGCTCGCCGAGGCGTGGGACGACCGCGACCGCCGAGGGCCTGCCGTCGATCGCCTCTGGCCCAGGCTGAAGAAGATCGCGATCGACTACGCGGTCGCGGAGCCGGCGGCAGAGCGCGGCAGGCTCGCGGTCGTGCCCGGGCACTTCGACTGGGACGACGTCGGCGACTTCGCCTCGCTCACCAAGCTCATCACCAACGGGCGCAAGAACGACCTCGCCGTGCTCGGTCCGCGTGCGCGGGTGCTCTCGGATGCGGCGAGCGGCATCCTGGTGTCGCAGACCTCGCGCGTGATCAGCCTGGTCGGAGTGCAGGACATCGTCGTCGTCGACACCGACGACGCGCTGCTGGTGACCACTGTCGAGCACGCTCAGCGAGTCAAGGGCGTCGTCGAGTCGCTCAAGCTGACCGGTCGCGGCGACGTGCTCTGAACGCGCCCTGTCGGGCATGGCCAAGACCGCTCGGCGGTCATCATTGCGGATTTGTAACCTTTCGCCAGCACAACCGGGGCGGGCGTGCACGAATCCCGTAACACTGGGTAACCTCGATCGATCCGCGATGTCCGCGGAGATCACCCGGGAGGCATGAGTGTCCATCTCCATCACCAAGAAGCTGCTCGGCGTCACGGTCGCCGCCGGCGTCGTCCTGAGTCTCGCCGCCTGTGGCCAGGCTCCTGCTGAGAAGCCGGCGGGCGACGGCGACAAGCCCGCCGCGTCCGACTTCCTGCCCTGCATCGTCTCGGACATGGGCGGCTTCGACGACAAGTCCTTCAACCAGCTCTCGTTCGAGGGCTCGGAGAAGGCGGCGGAGGAGCTCGGTGTCGAGCTCAAGGCTGTGCAGTCGAACGCAGAGACCGAGTACGGCCCCAACGTCACGAACCTCGTCGACGAGGGATGCAACGCGATCGTCGCCGTCGGCTTCGCGCTGTCGGCCGCGACCGTCGAGGCCGCGACCGCGAACCCCGACGTCGACTTCATCCTCGTCGACGACGCGGCTGACAACGACTTCAACGGCGAGAAGGACGCGGAGAACGTCAAGCCGCTGCTGTACAACACGGCTGAGGCCGCGTTCCTCGCGGGCTACCTCTCGGCCGGCTACTCGAAGACCGGCAAGGTCGGCACCTTCGGCGGCATGGAGTTCCCGACCGTGACGATCTTCATGGACGGCTTCAAGCAGGGCGTCGACCACTACAACGAGGTCAAGGGCACGGACGTCCAGGTCGTCGGCTGGGACGGCAAGACCGGCTCGTTCACCGGCGGCTTCGAGGCCAACCCCGACGCCAAGCAGGTCGCGGTCAACATCCTCAACCAGGGCGTCGACGTCATCCTCCCCGTCGGCGGACCGATCTACCAGTCGGCACAGCAGGCGATCAAGGAGTCCGGCAAGGACATCGCGCTGATCGGCGCTGACGCCGACCTGTTCGTCACCGACCCGTCGACCGCAGACGTGGTGCTCACCTCGGTGCTCAAGGCCATGGACCTCTCGACCTACGAGGCAGTGCTCTCGAGCGGCGAGGACGAGTTCGACGCAGAGGCGTACGTCGGCACGCTCGAGAACAAGGGCGTCGGCATCGCCGAGCTGCACAACTTCGCCGACAAGGTGGACGCGGCGCTGCAGGACGAGGTCACGCAGCTCCAGCAGGACATCATCGACGGCAAGGTCGAGGTCACCTCGTACCTGAGCAAGTAACGCTCCCGAATCGGGGAGGTCGGCGGATGCCGGCCTCCCCGTTTCTGCCTGAATAGGATCAACACATGAAGCTTGAACTGCGCGGCATCACGAAGAGGTTCGGCGCGCTGACAGCCAACGACCACATCGATCTCACCGTCGAGGCGGGTGAGATCCACTGCCTCCTGGGTGAGAACGGCGCCGGCAAGTCGACGCTGATGAACGTGCTCTACGGCCTGTACCAGGCCGACGAGGGCGACATCCTGCTGGACGACGTCGTCCAGCACTTCGCCGGCCCCGGCGATGCGATGGCGGCAGGCATCGGCATGGTGCACCAGCACTTCATGCTCATCCCCGTCTTCACCGTCGCCGAGAACGTCATGCTCGGCCACGAGCAGACCACTTTCGGTGGCAGGCTCGACCTGAACGCCGCTCGCGCGAGGGTGCGCGAGATCTCAGATCGATTCGGCTTCGACGTCGACCCCGACGCGGTCGTCGAGGAGCTGCCGGTCGGCGTGCAGCAGCGCGTCGAGATCATCAAGGCGCTCTCGCGCGAGGCGCGCGTGCTCGTGTTCGACGAGCCGACCGCCGTGCTCACCCCGCAGGAGACCGACGAGCTCATGGCGACCATGCGCCAGCTCAAGGATCAGGGCACCTCCATCGTCTTCATCACCCACAAGCTCCGTGAGGTGCGCGAGGTCGCCGACCGCATCACCGTCATCCGTCTCGGCAAGGTGGTCGGCGAGGCGTCGCCGACCGCGTCGAACGAGGAGCTCGCATCGCTCATGGTCGGCCGCGCGGTCGAGCTGACCGTGCACAAGGGCGAGCCGGCGGTGCGCGGCAACGGACTGACGGTCACCGATCTGACCGTCACCGACCCGGCCGGGACCGTCGTCGTGGACGGAGCCTCGTTCGAGGTGCACGGCGGCGAGGTGCTCGCGATCGCCGGTGTGCAGGGCAACGGGCAGACCGAGCTGACCGAGGCGATCATCGGCCTGCAGGACAACGTGCGCGGCAGCATCCGACTCGACGGCCAGGAGCTGGTCGGGCGGACGGTGCGCCAGATCCTGGATGCCGGCGTCGGCTTCGTGCCGGAGGACCGCAGCGTCGACGGGCTGGTCAAGGAGTTCTCGATCGCCGAGAACCTCATGCTCGACCGCTCCCACGGCGCTCCGTTCGTGAAGGCGGGAACCGTGCAGCGCTCGGATCTGAACGACTTCGCGCAGGACAGGATCTCCGAGTTCGACATCCGCACCCAGGGCCCGCATCAGGCCGCCGGACGACTCTCCGGCGGAAACCAGCAGAAGGTCGTGCTCGCGCGCGAGCTGAGCCGAGACCTCGCGCTCTTCGTCGCGGCGCAGCCCACTCGAGGCGTCGACGTCGGATCCATCGAGTTCATCCACAAGCGAGTCATCGAGACGCGCGACGCAGGCGTCCCCGTGATCGTCATCTCCACGGAGCTCGACGAGGTCGCAGCCCTCGCCGACCGCATCCTCGTCATGTACCGAGGGCGCATCATGGGTATCGTGCCGGGCGACACGTCGCGCGAGAAGCTCGGTCTGATGATGGCGGGCATGTCCGAGACGGCCGCTGCGACATCGGCGAGCCCGATCACCTCCACGAACGGAGAGAGCGCATGCGATGCACTGAGCGACCGGAGGGAGACGAAGTGAGCGCGACCCAGACGCCGGCCCCCCAGCCGTCGGCACCCCTCGCCGAGCCCGAGACCAAGATCGCACCGTCGCGCTGGCAGACGACGCTGCAGGCGATCGTCACGGGCAACGGCATCATCTCGCTGCTGGCCGTGCTGCTCGCGGTGCTCGTCGGCTCGATCATGATCGCCGCCACCAACGAGGAGGTGCAGACGGCCTCCGGCTACTTCTTCGCCCAGCCCGCCGACACCTTCGCGGCGATCTGGGAGGCCGTGACCGGCGCGTATGCCGCGCTGTTCCGCGGTGCGATCTACAACTTCAACGCCGACACGTTCGAGAAGGGCATCCGCCCCCTCACCGAGACGCTGAAGTTCGCGACCCCGCTGATCGCGGCCGGCCTCGGAGTGGGCCTCGCGTTCCGCGCGGGACTGTTCAACATCGGCGGTCAGGGTCAGATGCTGATGGCCGCGGCCGCCGCGGGCTACGTCGCCACCGCGATGGACCTGCCGATGGGCCTGCACCTCGTCGCCGCGATCGTCGCCGGACTCGTCGCCGCGGCGATCTGGGCGGGGATCGCGGGCCTGCTCAAGGCCCGCACCGGTGCGCACGAGGTGATCACGACGATCATGCTCAACCACATCGCCTTCTACCTGCTGGCATGGATGCTCGCAACGCAGGGTCTGCTGCAGGCGCCTGGCTCGAGCAACCCGAAGACGGCGCCGATGGCAGAGACGGCCGTGCTGCCGCAGCTGCTCGGCCCGACATACAAGCTGCACGCCGGCTTCCTGCTCGCGCTGGTCGCCGTCGCGTTCACCTGGTGGCTGCTGGAGCGCTCGTCGCTCGGGTTCCGCTTCCGCGCGGTGGGTGAGAACCCCTCGGCGGCGAAGGTCGCCGGCATCGACGTCGGACGCATGTACTTCGTCGTGATGCTCATCGCCGGGGCGCTGGTCGGCATCGCCGGCGTCAGCCAGGTGCTCGGCACCGAGGTGCGCGGCTTCAGCGGCGGCATCGACGCGGGCATCGGCTTCGACGCCATCACGGTCGCTCTGCTCGGGCGCTCCTCGCCGATCGGGATCCTGTTCGCCGGTCTGCTGTTCGGCGCGTTCAAGACCGGCGGCTTCACCATGCAGTCCTCGCAGGGCATCCCGGTCGAGATCATCCTCGTCGTGCAGTCGCTGATCGTGCTCTTCATCGCCGCGCCGCCACTGGTGCGCGCGATCTTCGGCCTGCCTCAGCCCGGCCGTCCCAGCCGCAAGGCCAAGCGGGTCGCGAAGGCCCGCCGCAGCGAGACCGAGGGAAAGAGCGAGACCGAGGGAAAGAAGGTGTCGGCATGAGCCTCACCACGCACGTGAACGATGCGCCGCAGAGCGACATCGACCAGCCGCGCGTCGTCGCCGTCGTCTCGTGGAAGGCGCCGGTCATCTTCGGCCTCTTCACCGTGCTCTTCGCGCTGCTTCCGCTGCTCGTGCCGCGCCCAGGCATGACCACCTTCCGGCTCGCCGAGCAGAACGCGGCGATCGCCGTTCCGGACGTGCTGCTGCCTGCGACGGCCACCGCGTGGGTCGCCGTGCTGCTGCTGGCGCTGTGCACCGGCTACGCGGCGATGACGGTGCTCGCGCACCGTCGCCTGCCGCTCTGGCTGATCGTCGTGTACGTCGCCGTGCTGCTCATCGGCTTCCTCGCGTGGGCCGGCGCCGGCGCGACGCTGCCGATGATCGGTCTGCTCGCGGGTGCGCTCGCGCTCGCCACCCCGCTGATCTTCGGCGCCCTCGGCGGCGTCATCGGCGAGCGGGCGGGCGTGGTGAACATCGCGATCGAGGCGCAGATGCTCGCGGGGGCCTTCACCGCAGCGATCGCCGGATCGCTCGCGGGCACACCGTGGGCGGGTCTCGTCGCCGCCATGCTCGCGGGCGTGCTCGTCGCGCTCGTGCTCGGCGTCTTCACCATCACCTACTACGTCGACCAGGTGATCGTCGGCGTGGTGCTGAACGTGCTGGTGATCGGCATCACGACCTTCCTGTTCCGTCAGGTGCTGGCCCCCAACACCGAGACCATGAACAGCCCGGACACCTTCTCGGTGGTGCCGATCCCCGTGCTCAGCGAGATCCCGCTGATCGGCCCGATCCTGTTCCAGCAGTCGTTCATCGTGTACCTCATGTACGCGGTCGTCGCGCTGGTCTGGTTCGGCCTGTACCGCACCCGCTGGGGCCTGCGGCTGCGCGCAGTCGGCGAGCACCCGCAGGCGGCGGACACGGTGGGCATCAAGGTCGCGGCGACCCGCTATCGCGCGGTGCTCCTCGGCGGCGCCGTCGCGGGCCTGGGCGGTGCGTTCTACACGCTCGTCTCCGTCCCGCGGTTCAACCAGGAGATGACGGCCGGTGCGGGCTTCATCGCCCTCGCCGCGGTGATCTTCGGAAAGTGGGACCCGATCCGCGCGACCCTCGCCGCGCTGCTGTTCGGCTTCGCCACCAACCTGCAGGGCGTGCTCAGCGTCATCGGCTCTCCGGTGCCCAGCCAGTTCATGCTCATGCTGCCGTACGTCGTGACGATCTTCGCCGTCGCCGGTCTGGTCGGACGCTCCCGGCCGCCTGCGGCCGACGGCGAGCCGTACATCAAGTCATAGGAGAACACGTGACCGACATCGATTGGGACGAGCTCAGACAGGTCGCCACCGAGGCGATGCAGAAGGCCTACGCGCCCTATTCGCGGTACCGGGTCGGCGCCGCCGCCCTCGTCGACGACGGGCGCATCGTCGCGGGATGCAACGTCGAGAACGCCTCGTACGGCGTCGGTCTCTGCGCCGAGTGCGCCCTCGTCGGCGACCTGCACATGTCGGGCGGCGGCCGTCTGGTCGCGTTCGTGTGCGTCAACAACGACGGGCAGACGATCATGCCGTGCGGTCGCTGCCGTCAGCTGCTGTTCGAGCACTCCAGCACCGAGATGCTGCTGGAGACCGTCTCGGGCATCCGCACCATCGACGAGGTGCTGCCCGACGCATTCGGGCCTCGCGATCTGGAGGAGGCCCGATGAGCGGCCAGGCACAGGGAGGCGTCGAGGCCTTCGACGCGATCGACGTCATTCGGGCCAAGCGAGACGGCGGTACGGTGCCCGAGAAGGCGCTGCGCTGGATGGTCGACGCGTACACGCGCGGCTACGTCTCGGACGCGCAGATGGCCTCGTTCGCGATGGCAGTGTTCCAGCAGGGCATGCAGCGCGACGAGATCCGCGTGCTGACCGACGCGATGATCGCGTCGGGGGAGCGGATGAGCTTCGCCGCCCTGGGCAAGAAGACGGTCGACAAGCACTCCACGGGCGGTGTGGGAGACAAGATCACACTGCCGCTGGCGCCGCTGGTGGCCGTGTTCGGCGTCGCCGTGCCGCAGCTCAGCGGCCGCGGCCTCGGTCACACCGGCGGCACGCTCGACAAGCTCGAGTCGATCCCCGGATGGCGGGCAGCGCTCAGCAACGACGAGATGTTCGCGCAGATGCAGAGCGACGTCGGCGCCGTGATCTGCGCCGCGGGTTCCGGCCTCGCCCCCGCCGACAAGAAGCTGTACGCGCTGCGCGATGTGACGGGCACCGTCGAGGCGATCCCGCTGATCGCCTCGAGCATCATGTCGAAGAAGATCGCCGAGGGAACCGATGCCCTCGTGCTGGACGTCAAGTTCGGCAACGGCGCCTTCATGCAGGACATCGACCGCGCCCGCGAGCTGGCGCGCACGATGGTCGAGCTCGGCACAGACTCCGGTGTGGCGACCACGGCGCTGCTGACCGACATGAACGTGCCGCTCGGGCTCGCGATCGGCAACGCGAACGAGGTTCGCGAGTCCGTCGAGATCCTCGCCGGCGGCGGTCCCTCCGATGTGCGCGAGCTGACCCTCGCCCTTGCGCGCGAGATGCTCGCCCTGGCAGGGCAGCCCGACGCCGACGTCGAGGCGGCCCTCGACGACGGCCGGGCGATGGACAGCTGGAAGGCGATGATCCGCGCGCAGGACGGCGATCCGGACGCCCCGCTGCCGACGGCACGGGAGACGCATGTCGTCACGGCCGACCGCGACGGCGTGGTGACCCGCATGGATGCGCTGCCGTTCGGCATCGCCGCCTGGCGTCTGGGGGCAGGACGCGCACGCGCGGAGGACCCGGTGATCTTCGCCGCCGGCATCGACCTCGCCGTCAAGCCGGGCGAGAAGGTCGTCGCGGGGCAGCCGCTGTTCACCCTGTCGGCCGACGACGAGGGCCGCTTCGCCCGCGCACTCGAGGCGCTGGACGGCGCCTACGAGATCGACGCCGACGCCTCACCCCGCCTCTCCGACGCTGTTTCGGCTCAGGCGGCGGGCTCAGGGGTCGCGTCGCGCAAGCCGATCGTGCACGAGCGCATCACCGCCTGAACCCGGAGGACCACATGAAGACCGACGAACTGCGCGCTCTGCCGAAGATCTCGCTGCACGACCACCTCGACGGCGGCGTGCGTCCTGCGACCATCCTCGAGCTGGCCGACGCCTCGGGCATCGCCGCCCCGGCGAAGGACCCCAAGGCGCTCGGCCGCTGGTTCGCGCAGCAGAGCGACGCGGGCTCCCTCGTGGAGTACCTGAAGACCTTCGAGCTGGTCACCTCCGTCATGCAGTCCGAGCGGGCGCTCACGCGGATCGCGCGCGAGTTCGTCGCCGATCTCGCCGCCGACGGCGTGATCTACGGCGAGATGCGCTGGGCGCCGGAGCAGCATCTCGCCGGCGGCCTCAGCCTCGACGACGCGGTGCGCGCCGTGCAGCGAGGCATCGAGGAGGGCGAGGACGAGGCGGATGCCGCCGGTCGCAGCATCCGGGTCGGTCAGATCCTCTCGGCGATGCGTCAGAACGACGGGGTTCGGGAGATCGCCGAGCTGGCCGTCCGTCACCGCGAGGCAGGCGTGGTCGGCTTCGACATCGCCGGTCCCGAGGACGGCTTCCCCGCCTCTCAGCACCGGGCCGCCTTCGACTATCTCGCCGGCGAGTTCCTGCCTGTGACCGTGCACGCCGGCGAGGCGGCAGGCCTCGCCTCGATCCGCTCGGCGCTCATCGACGGACGCGCACTGCGTCTCGGTCACGGCGTGCGCATCGCCGAGGACCTGCAGGTGATCGAGCGCGAGGGCGACGAGGTGCAGGTGCAGTTCGGCGACCTGGCACGCTGGGTGCGCGACCGCGAGATCCCCCTCGAGCTGTCGCCGTCGTCGAACCTGCAGACCGGCGCGGTCGCGCAATGGGGCGACGAGCTCGCCGACCACCCGTTCGACCTGCTCTACCAGCTCGGCTTCTCGGTGACCGTGAACGTCGACAACCGCACCATGAGCGGCACCTCGCTGACCCGCGAGCTCTCCCTGCTGGTCGACGCCTTCGGCTATGACCTCGACGACCTCGAGGCGTTCCAGTTCAACGCCGCCTCGGCGGCGTTCCTGCCGGTCGAGGAGCGCGAGGAGCTCGTCGAGATGATCGCCGAGGGCTTCGAGCGCTGAGCTGCCGATGAGCTCGGTCTTCATCGCCGGCCCCGCGTCGTGGAACACGCTGGTCGTGCTCGATCGGCTTCCCGAGCCGGTGCCGCATATGCAGTTCGCCGAGGATTCCTGGGAGACCCTCGGCGGCACCAGTGCGGGCAAGGCGCTGAGCCTCACGGCGCTGGGGCGCGACGTGCTGCTGTACTCGGCGGGCGCGACGGATGACGCGGGCATGCGTGTGCGGACGATGCTGGCGGATGCCGGGGTGCCCACCCTGTGGGTCGATGGTCCTGTCACTGAGCGGCACCTGAATCTGATGACACGGGCGGGCGGGCGCGTGTCGCTGTACCTGGCATCGCCGCCGCCGACCGACGGCGCTTCCGATGCCGCGGTCGAGGCCAGGATGAGGGCATCCGACGTCCTCGTCCTCGACCTCGCCGCCGAGCCGCTGCGCCTGCTGCCGCTCGCACGGGGAACCGGACGCCCGATCTGGGTCGATGTGCACGACTACGACGGCGAGGCGGAGTTCCACCGTCCGTTCCTCGCCGCCGCCGACGCGGTGTTCTGCAACGCGGATCGGCTCGACGACCCGGTGGCCTTCCTGCGCTCGCGCGTGGCGGCCGGGGCGTCGCTCGCGGTGTGCACGCTCGGCGCCGACGGCGCCGTGGCGGTGGACGCCTCAGGAGCCGTGCACCGGGTCGAGGCCGTGCCCGTCGACGTCGTGGACACGAACGGCGCGGGCGACGCGTTCCTGGCCGGCGTGCTCGACGCGCACCTCTCGGGCGCGGCGCTGCCGGTGGCGCTCGAAGCCGGAGCCCGCTCGGCATCCGCCGCGCTGGGCTCCAGGCACCTGCATCCGCTGCTCGACGACTGAGGTCAGCGCAGCCTCACCGCGAGCGCACCGACGAGCTCCGTGATCCGGGCTCGTGCGTCATCGCCGGAGATCGATGGCGTCCCGTCGCCGGCCTGGGGGCCGTACGCCCCGAAGGACGCATGCGATGCGCCGTCGATCTCGACCAGATCCGCGTCCGCGGGAAGCAGATGCCTGGCGTCGGCGATCTTCTCGGGCGTCGAGAGTCCGTCCTCGCTTCCCGACAGACTTAGGACGGGCATACCCGAACCGGACAGATCGTTCGCGCAGTAGGAGGCGAACAGAGCCAGCGCACGGGCATCCGGTGCCAGCTGGCACGCGCGCACCCCGCCCAGCGAGTGCCCTCCGACGATCCACGACTCGATCTCGGGGGCCGCCGAGGTGAAGGCGTCCAGTCCGCGGGGGTCGAAGAACGCCAGATTCAGCCAGGGCCGCGTGATCACCACCGTGACGCCGTGTTCGGCGGCGAGATCCTGCAGGGTGGCGATGTACCCCTCCGGCTGCACCTTCGCGCCGGGGATGAAGACCAGGCCCACCTCGGAGCGGCCGTCGGCGGGGGTCAGGACGATCCCCTCCGGCGCCTGCTCGATCGTGAGCGCGGGGTTCTCCTGCGCCTCGGCCAGGGGACCTCGCTCAGCGGTCATCACGCCGACCTGGGTCCAGATGAGGGTCGCGGCGACGACCAGCACCACGAGCGCGACGAGTGCCCACAGGCTCCTGCGGATGATGCGCTTTGCGCGCGTGACGGGCATGGTCCGAGACTATCGGCGCGGGACGTCGGGATGCGTTCGCAGATACTCCTCGAACGCCTCCCGCGTGCTGAAGCGCGGGGTGTACCCGAACTCCTCGATGAGCCGCGTGCTGTCGAGAACGGGGCGGTGGCGCAGGAAGCGCACCTTCTCGGGGCCGTGCTCGGTGAGCCTCAGCATCCGACCCGCCCGCAGCGCGGCGGCGAGAGCCCACGCGGGCACGGTCAGCGTCGGCTTGCCCAGCCGCTGCGCGATCTCCGGTACCGTCATCCGGCCGACGCCGGCGACGTTGAAGATCCCGGACGGACCGTCGGTCGCCGCGCGCACCATCGCCGCGGCGACGTCGTCTACCCAGACGAACACGAAAGGGGAGGCTGATCCCGCGATGCGCAGCAGTCGCCGGCCATCCCACAGGGCCGTGATCTGATTGCGCACCGTCGGGCCGAGGATGGTCCCGATGCGGAACACGACCTGCTCCAGCTCGGGATGCTCTGCGCGAGCCTCAGCGAGCATCTCCTCGACCAGCCTCTTGTGCCGGGAGTAGGGGAACTCGTCGTTGCCACGGACGGGGTCGCTCTCGTCCAGCCACTCGGGGCTGTCGGCGTGATAGCCGTATGCCGCGCCGGAGCTGGAGACCACGAGCCGCCGAACTCCGGTGGCCAGACACGCGTCGAGCACATGACGGGTGCCCTCGACGTCGACGCGGTACTCGAGATCGACGTCGCGCCCCGGGTTCACGATCGCCGCGAGATGTACCACGGTGTCGATGCGGTGCTCGATCAGCACCGGCGCGAGGGAATCGGCATCCGTCACGTCGAATCGCGCGGAGAGCACACCGGCGATCGAGGAGTCGCGAAGATCCCCGCTGACGACCAGCTCGATGTCGGGATGCGCCACGAGCAGAGCCGTGACGTGCGAGCCGAGGAACCCGGATCCGCCGGTCACCAGCACGCGGCTCACGATGCGGCACCCTCAGCGGCATCCGGCGACGGGTGCCGAGACGCCGCGTCGTGCGCCGATCCGGTGCGCCGCCGCGAATGCCGTGCCCACAGGGTGGCCACGACCAGGCCGGCGATGATGTCCCAGACACCCCACCAGCCGGCCACGACGGCCATGCCGCCGAGCCCGCCGAAGAACGCGAAGATCAGGCCGAGCCCCAGCCCGGCATTGCGGATCCCGACCTCGAAGGTCATCGCCTTGCGCTCCCTGGTTCCGAGGCCACCGAGGTATGCCGTCCCGTAGCCGATGCCGAGGGCGACAGCGTCGTGCACCGCGACGACGACGAGCACGGTGCCGATCACGCTGAGGAACACGGCCCAGTTCCCGGCCAGCGCCCCGACGATGAATCCGACCAGCGCGAGAAGACTGAACCACCGCACGAACGGCTGGACCCGCTCGGCGAAGACGGGAAGC
This sequence comes from Microbacterium esteraromaticum, assembly GCF_014084045.1. Classification (NCBI taxonomy): domain Bacteria; kingdom Bacillati; phylum Actinomycetota; class Actinomycetes; order Micrococcales; family Microbacteriaceae; genus Microbacterium; species Microbacterium esteraromaticum. The sequence continues at coordinate 90,632 of NZ_CP043732.1, read as the reverse complement.
CAGGCGCGCATCAGCAGGCCGGCGGCGAAGGGCAGACCGACGATGAGAACGATCTCGAGCAGCATCTGCCAGGGGTTCAGAGCGACGGTGCGCAGCAGGTCGCGGCCGGTGGGATGCAGTGAACCCCAGAACGCGATGCTGAGCGGCATGGCGAAGATGTAGAGCAGGTTGCCCACGGCGGTCATCGACACCGACAGGGCGACGTTGCCACCGGCACGGTGGGTGAGCACCTGAGAGATGTTGCCGGGCGGGCAGCAGGCCACGACGATCATGCCGAGCGCCATCGACGCGGTCACCGGCAGCACGAGCGTGAGGCCGAACGTGACCGCGGGCAGGACGAGCAGCTGGGCGAGGATCGCGATGACGAACGGTTTCGGATGCCGCAGCACGACGCGGAAGTCGGCGGGCTTCGTGTCGAGGGCGATGCCGAACATGATCAGTCCGAGCACCACGTTGAGGATGAGCAGCGTGCCAGGGGTGAAGTTCAGCACGAGGTCGTCGAAGTCCATCAGCCCTCCAGAGTGCGAAGCTCAGCGCGCAGCGCCGTGCGATAGGCGTCCTTGTTGACGTAGTACGACATCCGATCAAGGCCCAGATAGCGATAGCCCCCGGTGGTGTCGGGCCAGGGCCGGCCCGTCACGCGGGCGCGGAACGCCGATGCCGTCTGCTCGTCGGCCGCGAGGTACGCGGCCAGCAGCCGGGCCTGTTCGAACCTGCCCTGCCAGCCGATCCCGGATGCCTCGATCATGCCCATCACGTACAGCCCGTTGAAGGACGGAGGGAAGACGTTGAGGAACAGGTTGGGTGATGCCTTCCGCCAGTGCAGATGCTCGCGGTCGACGAACGGGTAGTCGAGCGTGTAGCCGGTGGCGAGCAGGACGAGGTCGTAATCGCCGGAGGAACCGTCGCGGAAATGGACGGTGCGCCCGTCGAAGCGGTCGACGTCGGCGCGGATGCGCAGATCGCCCTGACCGAGATGGTTGAGGATCAGAGTGTTCACGATCGGATGGGACTCGTAGATGCGGTAGTCCGGCTTCGGGAAGCCGAACCGCACCGGGTCGCCGGTGAATGCTCTGAGCACCCTGGTGTCGACGAACTGCTTGATGCGCGCCGGAAGGGGTCGCCCCTGGTTGAGCGTGTCGCTGGGACGGCCGAGAAGATAGCGCGGCACGAAGTAGTACCCGCGCCGCACGCTCATGTCGACGGAGGCGGCATGGTGCACCGCGTCGACGGCGATGTCGCACCCCGAGTTGCCCGCGCCGATGATGAGCACTCGCCTACCGGTGAGCTGCTGCGCGCGCTTGTACGCGCTGGTGTGCATGATCTCGCCGGAGAAGCTGCCGGCGAAGGCGGGGACGTTGGGCTCGGCGAGCGTGCCGTTGGCGAGGATCACCCCGTCGTAGCGGCGGGCGTCCTGGCCCTCGGCGTGCAGCATCCAGCCGCCATCGTGGTGCGGGTGGAGCCCGGTGACCCTTGTGTCGAAGCGGAACAGCTCGCGCAGCGCGAACTCGTCGGCGTAGGCGTCGAAGTACCGCTTCAGCACGCGGTGGCCGGGATAGTCGACCTCCGAGCGCATCGGGAACTCGCTGAACTCGGTCGTCGTGCGCGACGAGATGAGATGCGCGGACTCGTACATCGTGCTGCGCGGATTGTCGATGTCCCATAGTCCGCCGACGCCTGACGACGCCTCGTACCCATCGATCCGGATGCCCCTCTGCTGAAGGGCGCGCGCGGCTGCGAGTCCCGAGGGACCTGCGCCGATGACGGCGTATCTCTTCATCACACTCCCGCACGGCTCTGTGCACGATCTGGTCGGTCCCCCCTGGCCATCTCGATCGTAGCGGCTCGGGAGCGCTCCCGCGGGACCCCGGCTCAGGAGAGAAGAGACGCAGTCGCACGCCAGAGCATCACGAGCGTGCCGGCCCAGGCGCACAGCAGCATCACCCGTCGCGCCAGCGCAGTCGGCACGCGCCGCGCCGCGACGGCGCCGAGCAGGATGCCCCCTGCGGTGCACACGCCGAGAACTGCCAGCTCGACAGGCGGGGCCTCCGGCAGGCCGCGCAGCGCGACGGATACCAGGCCGTAGCCGAGGAAGACAACCTGCGCGCTCGCCGCAAAGCGCCGTTGCGGCCAGTCATCGCCCAGGGCGAATGACGCCAGCGCCGGACCGGACAGACCGCTCGACGCGTGCATGAACCCGGCCAGCGCGCCGGCGCCGATCGCACCGGGGCGACCGCGCAGGCGGCGTGCCACGGCGCCGAGACGCTGCGCGCTGAGCGCGACCACGCCCATGGCGCCGATGAGGAACAGCAGCGCCGTCTCAGGGAGCACCGCCGACGTGAGCGCACCGAGCGGAGCGGCGGCGAGGCCGGCCCCGAGCAGCCACAGCGTGCGGGGCCAGTCCACATCCCGCCATGCGCCTGGTACCGCGAAGACCGAGGCGATCACCGCGAGGAACACGGCGATCGTCACGCCCTCCACCGGGCCGTACGCGAGCACGATCGGACCGATCAGCACGAGCACGAAGGCGAGCCCGGTCACGCGCTGGATCACGGCTGCGACGATCGTCGCCGCCGCTGTGAGCGCCAGCACTCAGCGTCGCTCTGCCAGCAGATCCCGCACAGCGATCTCGAGCGCGCTGACCGCCGCGGCAGCGTCGTCCTTGCTGTCGCCGCGTGCGTCGATGTACACCTTGAGCTTGGGCTCGGTGCCGCTGGGGCGCACGATGACACGCGAGCCGTCGGCGAGACGATAGCGCAGCACGTCGCCCGCCGGTACGCCGGAGGCGCCCGCGGCGAGATCCTCGGATGCGACGACGACGCGTTCTCCGAACGACGCCGGCGGCTGCGCGCGCAGCGACGCCATCGTGCCGGCGATCAGGGCCAGGTCCTCGACCCGCACCGACACCTGGCCGCTCGCGAAGTGGCCGATCTCCGCGCCCAGCTCCTCGAGCAGCCCTGCGATGCTGCTCTCGCGCACACGCGCCTCCGCGGCGAGGCCGAGCAGGGCGATCGCCGCTGAGATGCCGTCCTTGTCGCGCACGGTGCCCGGATTGACCAGGTACCCGAGCGCCTCCTCGAAGCCGAACACCATACCGGGCGCGCGCGAGATCCACTTGAAGCCGGTGAGCGTCTCGTGGAAGTCGAGCCCGTAGCGCTCGGCGACCGCCCCGAGGCCGGGGGAGGAGACCAGCGAGCACGCGAGGGATGCCCCTGCGGCTCCCTGCGCGGCGCGCGCCGCGCGCCAGCCGAGCAGCAGCCCGACCTCGTTGCCGGTCAGGCGACGCCAGCCGCCTTCGGCTCCCGCATCCGGGATCGCGACCGCGAGCCGGTCGGCATCGGGATCGTTCGCGATGACGAACTCCGCATCCGCCTCCTTCGCCCTCGCCAGCGCGAGATCCATCGCCCCCGGCTCCTCCGGGTTCGGGAACGACACCGTGCGGAACGTCGGGTCGGGGTCGCGCTGTGCGTCGACGATCCGCGGCGCGGGGTAGCCCGCGGCCTTCAGCACCCGCGAGAACGTCTCCCAGCCCACGCCGTGCATCGCGGTGTACACCCAGCGCATCTCCTGCACGCCGAAAGGCGCGGGCGCCACCGCGGCGGTCTCCGCGATGTACGCCTCGACGACGTCCTCTCCGGCCAGCTCATACGCATCCGATCGGGGCAGCAGGCCCACGTCGCCCGCGTCGGCGACGCTCTGGATGTGCGCGGCGATCTCGGCATCCGCCGGAGCGACGATCTGCGATCCGCCGTCCTCGCCGCCGAGGTACACCTTGTACCCGTTGTCGTTCGGAGGGTTGTGGCTCGCAGTCACCATGATCCCGGCGTCCGCCTGCAGATGCCGCACGGCGAACGCGAGCACGGGCGTCGGCAGCAGGCGCGGCAGCAGGACGGCACGCAGCCCCGCACCTGCGAGGATCTCGGCCGAGTCGAGGGCGAAGCGACGGGAGTTGCGTCGGCCGTCATATCCGATCACGACCGTCGGGCGGTCACCACGACGCTGCAGCAGATAGCCGGCGAAGCCGGCGGCGGCCTGTGCGACGAGCACCCGGTTCATCCGGTTGCTGCCTGCACCGAGTTCGCCGCGGAGCCCCGCGGTGCCGAATGCGAGCCGCGTGCTGAAGCGATCCTCGAGATCGGCGACGGCGGCGCGGTCGCCGCTCGCGGCGCGGGTGATGATGCCGGCGAGCTCGTCGCGGGTCTCGGCGTCCGGATCCTGTCGCAGCCAGGCGCGCGCCTGGGAGAGCCGCTCGCTCACAGCGCCTCGATCACGCGGGCAAGCAGCGCCGAGATGATCGGCTCGGCTTCGCGGCCGGCCTCGATGACCTCCTCATGGCTGAGCGGAGTCTTCTGGATGCCGGCGGCCAGGTTGGTGATGAGCGAGAAGCCGAGGATCTCCATCCCGGCCTGGCGGGCCGCGATCGCCTCGAGCGCGGTCGACATGCCCACGATGTGGCCGCCGATGGCCTTCGCCATCTGCACCTCGGCCGGGGTCTCGTAGTGGGGCCCGCGGAACTGGGTGTACACGCCCTCGTCGAGCGTGGGGTCGATGCTGCGGGCGATGTCGCGCAGGCGGGCCGAATACAGGTCGGTGAGATCGATGAACGTCGCGCCCTCGAGCGGGGAGTCGGCGGTGAGGTTGATGTGATCGCTGATCAGGACGGGCTGTCCTGGCTTCCACGTCTCGCGGATGCCGCCGGCGCCGTTGGTGAGGACCATGGTCTTCGCCCCCGTCGCAGCCGCTGTGCGCACCGAGTGCACGACGCGGCGGACGCCGTGGTCTTCGTAGTAGTGGGTGCGGGCGCCGATGACGAGCACGTTCCTGCCACCGGGGGTGCGGATGCTGCGCAGCGTGCCGACGTGGCCTTCGAGAGCGGGCTTGGAGAAGCCGGTCACCTCGGTGGCCGGGATGGTCGCGACGGTCTCGCCGATCAGCTCGGCGGCCTTCCCCCAGCCGGAGCCGAGGGTCAGGGCGATGTCGTGGTGGTCGACCCCGGTCAGACGGGCGATGTCGGCGGCCGCGTCGGCAGCGACGGCGAACGGGTCGGCCGTCGGGTCATCCAGGGGGTTCAGGGTGGTGTCACGCATGACTCCACTCTAGGAAGGTGGCGGGGCGGGTGCCAGGATTGCGGAAGAATGGAGTTCATGTCTCAGACTTCCTTCGCGAACAGGCAGAGCGTCGCCGTCCTCGGCGGCGGCCCCGGCGGGTACGAGGCGGCGCTCGCCGCCGCCCAGCTGGGAGCGGATGTGACGCTCGTCGAGCGCGTCGGAGTGGGTGGCTCGGCCGTGCTCACCGACGTCGTCCCCTCGAAGAGCCTCATCGCCACCGCGGATGCAGCGGTCGCCATCGCCGGTGCGACCGACCTCGGCGTGCAGTTCTACGCGCGCGGAGCGAACGACAAGCCGCTCAAGCCCGAGATCGCGATCAATCTCGCCGCCGTCAACAAGCGGCTCCTCGCACTCGCGGGGCAGCAGTCCGAGGACATGCGGACCACCCTGCTCGAGGCGGGCGTGCGCATCCTGTCCGGGCACGGCCGGCTCGAGGGGCCCAACGCGATCGTCGTGGCCACCGGTCCCGGCGGCACGGACTTCGATCGAGTCGAGGCCGACACCGTCGTGGTGTCGGTCGGCGCCTCGCCGCGCGAGCTGCCGACGGCGAAGCCGGACGGCGAGCGGATCCTGACCTGGACGCAGCTGTACGACATGAAGGCTCTGCCCGAGCACCTCATCGTCGTCGGCTCCGGCGTGACGGGAGCAGAGTTCGCCTCGGCGTACATGAACCTCGGCGCCGAGGTCACGCTCGTCTCGAGCCGCGACCAGGTGCTGCCTGGTGAGGACGAGGACGCCGCCAAGGTGCTCGAGAAGGTCTTCACCCGCGGCGGCATGCAGGTGCTCTCCAAGGCGCGCGCCGAGAGCGTGCAGCGCACCGAGGACGGTGTGCTGGTCACCCTCGCCGACGGACGCACGGTCGAGGGCAGCCACTGCCTGATGGCCGTCGGCTCGATCCCGAACACGGCAGGCATCGGCCTGGAGGAGGCGGGAATCGAGCTCACCGAGTCGGGTCACGTGCGCGTGAACCGCGTGGCGCGCACCTCGGTGCCCAACGTGTACGCGGTGGGGGACTGCACGAACTTCTTCCCGCTCGCGTCCGTGGCGTCGATGCAGGGCCGCACGGCCGTCTTCCATGCCCTCGGCGACATCGTGATCCCGCTCGAGCAGCGCAAGATCACCGCGAACATCTTCACGGCCCCCGAGATCGCCACGGTCGGCTACTCCGAGCAGGACATCGCGAACGGAGAGGCCGACGGCATCGCGTACAAGCTGCCGCTGGCGGCGAACCCGCGCGCGAAGATGCTCGGCATCAAGGACGGCTTCGTGAAGATCATCGCCCGTCGCGGCTCGGGCACCGTGATCGGCGGCGTCATCGTCGCGCCGAAGGCCTCCGAGCTGATCTACCCGCTCGCGATCGCCGTCGAGAGGCGGCTCACCGTCGACCAGGTCGCGCGCGTCTTCGCCGCCTACCCGTCGCTCACCACGAGCATCACCGACGCCAGCCGGGCGATGCACGCGGTCAGCATCGTCTGACCCTCCTCGACAGGAACGAAGAAGGCGCGCCCCGATCGGGGCGCGCCTTCTTCGTTCGGGTCCGGTCAGCTGATGGTGAGCAGCTGGTGCCCTGCCGACACGGTCGCACCGGGCGTGGCGTCGATGTTCCCGACCACGCCGTCCTTGTGCGCCTGCAGCGGCTGCTCCATCTTCATCGCCTCGAGCACGACCACGAGGTCGCCCTTGACGACCTGCTGGCCCTCTTCGACGGCGAGCTTGACGACGGTCGCCTGCATGGGCGACTTGACGGCGTCGCCCGATGCTCCGGCGTTGGCCGTGGCGGTGTGGCTGCGGCGCGACGGCGGCACGGCCGCCGGCCGGCCGGCCGTGCCGGCGACGGGTGCGACCACGCGGTCGGGCAGGCTCACCTCGAGACGCTTGCCGGCCACCTCGACGACGACGGTGTGGCGGCCGGGCGCGGCCGCAGGGTCTTCGAGCTCGCCGTCCCAGGCGGGGATGTCGTTGACGAACTCGGTCTCGATCCAGCGGGTGTACACGCCGAAGCGGCCGTCGGCGGCGACGAACGCCGGGTCGTTGACCACCTTGCGATGGAACGGGAGCACCGTCGGCATCCCCGCGACCTCGAACTCGTCGAGGGCGCGGCGCGAGCGCTCGAGCGCCTCGGCGCGATCCTTGCCCGTCACGATGATCTTCGCGAGCAGCGAGTCGAATGCGCCGGAGACGGCGTCGCCTGCGGTCACGCCGGAGTCGAGGCGGATGCCCGGGCCGCCGAACGTCTTGAAGACGTTGATCGGACCGGGCTGGGGGAGGAATCCGCGGCCGGGGTCCTCGCCGTTGATGCGGAACTCGATCGAGTGCCCCTGCGGTGCAGGGTCGTCGTAGTCGATGGTGCCGCCTGCGGCGATGCGGAACTGCTCGCGCACCAGGTCGATGCCGGTGACCTCTTCTGAGACCGGGTGCTCGACCTGCAGGCGCGTGTTCACCTCGAGGAACGACACGGTGCCGTCGGCGCCGATGAGGAACTCGCAGGTACCGGCGCCGACGTAGCCGACCTCTTTGAGGATGGCCTTCGAAGCCGAGTACAGCAGCTCGTTCTGCTCGTCGGTGAGGAACGGCGCCGGCGCCTCCTCGACGAGCTTCTGGTGGCGACGCTGCAGCGAGCAGTCGCGGGTCGAGATGACGACGACGTTTCCCTGAGCGTCGGCGAGGCACTGGGTCTCGACGTGTCGGGGCTTGTCGAGGTACTTCTCGACGAAGCACTCGCCGCGACCGAAGGCCGCGACGGCCTCGCGGGTGGCCGACTCGAAGAGCTCCGCGACCTCGTCGAGCTCGCGGGCGACCTTCAGGCCGCGACCGCCGCCGCCGTATGCCGCCTTGATGGCGATCGGCAGGCCGTGCTCCTTCGCGAAGGCGATGACCTCATCGGCTCCGTCGACAGGACCGGGCGTGCCCGGAGCCAGCGGTGCGCCGACCTTCTCGGCGACGTGACGCGCGGTGACCTTGTCGCCGAGCGCCTCGATGGCCTCGGGCGATGGCCCGATCCACGTCATTCCCGCGCCGATGACGGCACGGGCGAAGTCGGCGTTCTCGGCGAGGAAGCCGTAGCCGGGGTGCACGGCGTCCGCCCCGGCGCGCCGGGCGACCGAGAGGATCTTGTCGATCTGCAGGTAGGTGGCTGCGCTGGTCGACCCGTCGAGGCTGTAGGCCTCGTCGGCGAGACGCGAGTGCATCGCATCGCGATCCTGGTCGGCGTACACGGCGACAGAGGAGATCCCGGAGTCCCGGGCGGCGCGGATGATGCGTACGGCGATCTCGCCGCGGTTCGCGATGAGCACCTTGGCGATATCAGGCATGGGCTTCAGCCTAGCGAGGTCGACGCGGATCTTTTTGACGACTCTCCACAAGAAATGGGCGAATCCGTTAGGACTGCGACCACAAATCGGTCCAGACGACGCCGAGTTCCCCCGCCAGCCGGCGCAGGGTCGACAGCGACATCCCGACCACCGTCGACGGATCGCCCTCCACGCGCGTGATGAACGGGCCGCCGAGGCTGTCGACGGTGAAGGCACCGGCCACGTGCAGCGGTTCGCCGCTGCCGATGTAGGCATCGAGCTCGGCATCCGTGACGTCGTCGGCGAAGGTGACAGCCGCCTCGGCGACCGCGGTCGCCTCGACCGGATCGGCGCCGGGTGCGACGCGGAAGACGGAATGCCCGGAATGCAGGATGCCGGTGGCGCCGCGCATCCGCTGCCAGCGCTCGCGTGCGGCCTCGGGCGTGTAGGGCTTGCCGTGCACCTTCCCGTCGATCTCGAACATCGAGTCGCCGCCGATGACGATGCCGTCGAAATCGGGATGCGCGTCGAGGATGCGGTGTGCGACCTCGGCGGCCTTCGCGCGGGCGAGCAGCAGCACCAGCGCGTCCGGCGCGAGCGGCGCACCTCGCTCGGCTGTCGCGGCGTCGGCCACCGCGTCCTCATCGACCGCGGGGGAGAGGATGAGCGGCTCGATGCCGGCCTGTCGAAGCAGCATCAGGCGGGCGGGGGAGGTGGATGCCAGGCACACGCGCATGCAACCACGCTAGCCCGTGAGGGTGGAGGTGCGTGTGGGATCCTGGAGGGATGACCTCCACTGCGCGCACACTAGACCTCGACATCACCGGCATCGCGCACGGCGGCACCTTCATCGCCCGTCACGAGGGTCGCGTGGTGTTCGTGCCTGACGCCGTTCCCGGCGAGCGCGTGCGCGCCGAGGTCACCGCGGGTGACGACGGCAAGCGCTTCTGGCGGGCCGAGACGCTCGAGGTGCTCGAGGCGTCTCCGCACCGCCGCGATCACGTGTGGGCCGAGGCCGACATCGCCCGGACGCCGGCCGACCGCGTGGGCGGAGCCGACCTCGGGCACATCGAGCTCGACCACCAGCGCGTCCTCAAGCGCCAGGTGCTGCAGGAGGCGCTCGACAAGTTCGCCGGATCCGGACTCGCCGCGCCCGAGGTCGCGCCGGTCGACCAGGGCGACGGCACCGGCTGGCGCACCCGCGTCTCGCTGCACGTCGACGCCGACGGCCGGGTCGGGCCGTACGCGGCACGCAGCCACCGTGTGATCGATGTCGCCACGCTTCCTCTCGCGCGCCCTGCCGTCGAGGCCGCCGCGTTCGGGCTTCGTGCGCAGAAGCCGGGGCGTGTCGATCTGGTCGAGTCCGGCGATGGCCGTGTTCGCGCGCTTCCGCGCCCCGACGGAGCCCGTCGCGGGCGTTCCGAGGTGGTGTTCGAGCAGGTCGGCGCTCGCCGGTTCCAGCTCGACGCCGCGGGGTTCTGGCAGGTGCATCCGCGTGCCGCCGAGACCTTGCACGACGCCGTGGGCGAGGCGCTCGCGGGCCGGGTCGATCCGGATGCCACGCACTTCGACCTCTACGGCGGTGTCGGCCTGTTCGCGTCGACGCTCGCAGAACGCGGCGCGACCGACATCGTGACCGTCGAGTCCGACCGACGTGCGACCGAGCACGCCGCCGCGAACCTCGCCGATGTCGACGCGCATGCGGTCACCGCCCGCGTCGACCGGTTCCTGGAGGGCGTCCCCGACGGCACGCGCGCCGGCGCCGTCGTGCTCGATCCGCCGCGCGCGGGAGCGGGACACGGCGTCGTCCGCTCGATCCACGCGCTCGATCCCGAAGCCGTCGTCTATGTGGCCTGCGACCCCGTGGCGCTCGCCCGCGACCTCGGCACGTTCCGCGAGCTTGGTTGGGACGTCGAATCGCTCAGAGCATTCGATCTCTTCCCGCACTCGCACCATTTCGAGGCGATCGCGCTGCTCAGCCGTTGAGCCGTCGACCGGTATATCGGACGACACGGTCGCACTCGGTAGGCTGGCGGGATGAGCACCGTCGCCCTCATCGACGACCACGAGTCTGTACGTCTCGGCCTGGAGGCCGCGTGCCTGCGCGACGGTGAGCAGCGCGTCGTCTTCTCGGGCGGGACCGTCAAGGAGTACCTCACCTGGCGGGCGAGCTCGGCCGAGCCGCCGGTCGACGTGGTCGTGCTCGATCTCACTCTCGGAGACGGCACGACCGTGACCGAGAACGTCGCGACGCTCGTCGCCGACGGCGCGAGCGTCGTGATCCACAGCGTCGCCGATCGACCTGCCTCGGTGCGCGAGGCGCTCGCCGCAGGCGCCGCCGGAGTCGTCAGCAAGTCCTCCGCCCTCGACGACGTGCTCGACGCCATCCGCACCGTCGCCCGCGGCGAGGCGCTGAACAACGTCGAATGGGCCAGTGCGGTCGACGGCGACAGGGAGTTCGCTGACGCGCAGCTCTCGACCCGCGAGCGCGAGGTGCTGCGGCTGTACGCGGCCGGACTGCCGTTGAAGGCCGTCGCCGAGAGACTCGGGGTCGCGTACTCGACGGCCAAGGAGAACATCACGCGGATCAGGGTCAAGTACGTCGAGGTCGGGCGCCCCGCGCCCACCAAGGTCGATCTGCTGCGCCGCGCGATGGAGGACGGGATCGTCGCCGCGGACGGTGTTCCGAGTGGCGGCTGACGAGCGCAGCCTCAAAGAGGCCTGGAGCAGCATCCCCTCGCAGGGCGAGGTGGGCATCGGGCTCGAGCGCTTCACCGGACAGCGCATGGAGCGCATCCTCTCCACCGTCGCCGCAATCGGCTCAGCGGCGCTGGGAGCCCAGGCGCTGCTCGGAGCGGTGACCAGGCTCACCCGCCCCGACATCGCGCATGTCGGGATCATGGTGCTGGTCTTCGCCCCGCTGCTGTGGATGATCGTGGCGTGCGTGATCGGCAAGGGGATCAAGCCGGCGGCCGGCACGTTCACGATCGCCTACGCGATCGCCCTGGCGCTGTGGCCGGTGGTCGTCGACCGCAGCGTCCGAGAGCCGTCGAGCCAGCCGTGGATCTTCTTCCTGGTGAACATCGGCGTCGTCGCCGCGATGCTCGCCTTCAGCACCCGGGTGCAGCTCGCCTGGGCGCTCGCACTGCCGATCCTGTACGGCTGGGTGCGACTCGTGCAGGGCGACTTCGAGCAGAGCTGGTGGATCAGCACCGGCTTCGACGTGTCGTTCACGATCATCCTCGGCGCGGTGATCATCTCGCTGGCGTGGATGTTCCGCCAGGTCGCCGCCGGCGTCGACGAAGCGCGCTCTCAGGCCGTGGAGGGCTACGCGTCGGCGGCAGCCGCATCGGCCGCGGAGGAGGAGCGCGTCGCGATGTCGGCGCTCATGCACGACAGCGTGCTCGCCGCGCTGATCGCGGCGGAGCGGGCAGGCAGCGAGCGGGAGCGCACGCTCGCGGTGGCGATGGCGCGCGAGGCGCTCACCCGCCTGGCCAACACCGAGGCGTCCATCGCGCAGGAGGGCAGCGATGCTCCGGTGGCGAAGACGCAGATCGTCGCCGAGCTGAGACGCACCCTTTCGGAGCAGGGCGTCGACGCGGTCGTGGAGGAGCGCGGAGAGGCGACGGCAGAGGTGCCAGGCAAGGTGGCCCGCGCCATCGTGCTGGCCGCGAGGCAGGCGATCGGCAACGCGCTCGCGCACGCGGGCGGGCGGGGGCTGCACATCATCGCCGACTCGGCTGCGTCCGACCGGCTGAGCGTGACGGTGCTCGACGCCGGACCCGGATTCGATCCGGATGCCATCGGCGAGGACCGCCTGGGCATACGCGCGTCGATCATCGCCAGGATGGCCGCTGTCGCCGGGAAGTCGCGGATCGACTCCGATGCGGAGGGCACGACCGTCGTCCTCTCGTGGGAGCCGTCATGAGACGCTCGGTGCGAAGCATCACCACGTCGCTCGCCCTCGGGTTCGCGCTGTACTTCGCCGCGCGCGCGATCGGGTGGACGGTGCAGCCCGAGGCGCCCCTGCTCATCGTCGCGGCCATCGCGCTGTATCTCGCCGCGACTCTGACAGCGGTGGTGGGAGCGCCGCAGCAGGTGCGGATGCCCATGGGCCCCGCGGTGCTCGCCCTGGTCAGCAGCGCGCTCGTGCCGACCCTGGTGAGCCTGGCTCTTGAGCCGTCCCTGCGCGGCGCTCCGTTCGCGACCTGGTACATCGGAGCCACCGGCCTGCTCGCCGTCGTGTGCATCGTGCGCAGGCGGCCGCTCTTCGGCTGGGCGATGCTGATCATCCTGATCGTCGCCACCTCGGCGTTCATGGGCATCGGAGAGGCGTTCACGCTCGGCCTGGTCGGCTCGATCACCTGGGTGCTGGTCGCGCAGCTGCTTGTGCTGTTCTGGGATCGTGCCGTGCGCGACACCGAACGGCTCGCCGACATCCAGCGCGCCGTGTCCGCATGGCACGCGACGCAGCTCGTACGCCAGCGCGAACGCCGGGTGCGCGCCCAGCGTGCGCTCGCCGTGGCCGGGCCCGTGCTCAGCCGCACCGTGGCTGCGCGTGGCGAGCTGTCGGAGGAAGAGCGGCTGCAGGCGCGCCTGGCCGAGGGGACGCTGCGCGATGAGCTGCGCGGCGGCAGCCTGATGAGCGAGGCGGTGCGCGAGGCGATCACCGAGGCTCGTCGTGCGGGAGCGACCGTGACAGTCTTCGACGAGGGCGGTCTGGACGGCATCGACGAGGCGCGCATCGAGGAGATCCGCGCCGAGCTCGCAGGCGTGCTGGCGCGCGCGCACTCCAATCGTCTGATCATCCGCGCCGGTCGCGACGAGACGAACGCCGTCACGGTCGTGGGCCGGACGGCGGGAGGAGCGGCCGATGACGACGCGGTCGAGCTCTGGCACGAGATCCGCCGCGTCGCGGACTGATCGCGCGGCGTTCACGGGACATGAGAAAGGCGAGGGGCGGCATGTGGCCTGCCCCTCGCCATGTGCGGAACAGCTACCCGAAAACTGTCCGCTGGTGGGCGGTACTGCGTCTGCCTACCCTGGGAGCAGAGCAGCCGCCTAACGCGAAGCGTCTTTATCAGTGTCGCGCCCCGCAACCCCTCTGTCTGTAGGTATTTCGGGGACAAGCTTCTCCGGTCGCCGAAGCACCGGCATCCGCTCGGCCAGGATTCGCCGCGTCCGATCAGCCGGAGTAGCGACCCCAGGGGATGTCGCGACGCAGCGGACGACGTATGCCGCGTCTCGTGAGCTGCCAGGCCGAGACGCGCGGCACCTCGGCGACGGCCTCGGCGGACTCGTGCGAGTACGCCTCGGCCACGACGGCCATGAGCGCGGCGAGCTCTTCTTCGGTGGGGTTGCCGCGCACGATCTCCATGCGCGGCGTCTCGTCGGCCTCGCTCACAGCGGGATGTTCCCGTGCTTCTTGGGGGGCAGCTCGGCACGCTTGCCGCGAAGGGCGCGCAGCGCCTTCGCGATGGCGACGCGGGTGCCGGACGGCTCGATGATGCCGTCGATCTCGCCGCGCTCGGCGGCGAGGAACGGGCTCGTGACTCCGTAGGTGTACTCGGCGGCGAGGCGGCTGCGCACGGCGGCGACGTCTTCGCCGGCCTCCTCAGCCTTCTTGATCTCCCCGCGGTAGAGGATGTTGACGGCGCCCTGGCCGCCCATCACGGCGATCTCGGCGGTCGGCCACGCGAGGTTGACGTCGGCGCCGAGCTGCTTGGAGCCCATCACGATGTAGGCGCCGCCGTATGCCTTGCGCAGGATCACCGTCACCATCGGCACGGTCGCCTCGGCGTAGGCGTAGATCAGCTTGGCGCCGCGGCGGATGACACCCGTCCACTCCTGGTCGGTTCCCGGCAGGTAGCCGGGAACGTCGACCAGGGTGACGATGGGGATCGAGAAGGAGTCGCAGAAGCGCACGAATCGGCTGGCCTTCTCGCCGGCCTCGATATTGAGGGTGCCGGCCATCTGCGAGGGCTGATTGGCGATGATGCCGACCGAGCGCCCCTCCACGCGACCGAAGCCGATCACGATGTTCGGCGCGAACAGCGGCTGCACCTCGAGGAACTCGCCCCCGTCGACGACGTGCTGGATGACCGTGTGGATGTCGTAGGGCTGGTTGGGGGAGTCGGGGATGATCTTGTTCAGCACCTGATCGGCATCCGTCGTCTCCCACTCGAAGAGCGAGTCGTAGGCGGGGATCTCGGCCATGTTGTTGTCGGGCAGGTAGCTGAGCAGGGTGCGCGCGTAGTCGAGCGCGTCGTCCTCATCCTCGGCGAGGTAGTGCGCGACGCCGGAGCGGGTGTTGTGCGTGAGTGCGCCGCCGAGCTCCTCCATGCCGACGTCCTCGCCGGTGACGGTCTTGATGACGTCGGGTCCGGTGACGAACATCTGGCTGGTCTTGTCGACCATGATCACGAAGTCCGTCAGTGCGGGGCCGTAGACCGCACCGCCGGCCGCGGGGCCCATGATGATCGAGATCTGAGGGATGACGCCGGACGAGCGGGTGTTGTGGCGGAAGATCTCACCGTACTTGCTGAGGGCGAGCACGCCCTCCTGGATCCGGGCTCCACCCGAGTCGAGGATGCCGATGATGGGCATCCCGTTCTGCAGCGCGAACTGCATGATCTTGATGATCTTGTCGCCCGCGACCTCGCCGAGCGAGCCGCCGAAGGTGGTGAAGTCCTGCGAGTACACCGCGATCGTACGACCGTGGATGGTCGCGACTCCCGTGACGACGGAGTCGCCATAGGGGCGGTTGCGGTCCATGCCGAAGGCCGTGGTGCGGTGGCGCACGTACTCGTCGAACTCGACGAAGCTGCCGGTGTCGACCAGCAGCTCGATGCGCTCGCGGGCGGTCATCTTGCCCTTGGCGTGCTGCTTCTGCTTGGCGATCTTCTCGGGCTCGACCACCGCATCGTTGAAGCGGTTGCGGAGGTCCGCGATCCTGGCGGCCGTGGTCGAGAGGTCTGGCTTGTCGGTCACGGATTCCACACTAGCGTCGGGGTCGGCTCTGCTGTTGGATGCCTGCCACAACGGAATCGTGGTTCCTTTGGGATCTGCAGTGGGCGTCCCGCGACGCGAACGTGGCGACAAAGAGGGACGCGGCCACGGACGCGACACCGAGGCTGACTTCCGCCGCGAGCTGCGCGGGCGGGAGGGAGAGGGCTGCTCCAGCAGGGTGAGGTGGACTTCCACCGGCGTCACACCACGAACCGCCACAGGTACTCGAGCCCGTCGCGCTGACGGAACCACGCGATCGACACGACCGCTTCATCAGGATCTGAGGCGCATAGACACAGCTCGACCGTCTCGCCCGGCAGCACCTGCCCCCACAGATCGATCACCTGCCGACGGTCGACGTCGTCACGGAAGACCCGCACGAAATCGACCGGCTCGCGGCCGGCGTTGAGCATGACGGGGTGAGCACGGTCTCGCCGGATGATCACCCACGGCACGCAGTAGGCGACTGGGGGAGCAGGCTGGGCGGGGTCGAGGGGATGCGGCATGCCGCCACCGTAGGAACGGGCTCAGACCTTCTGGCGCGATCGGCGAGGGAGGCTCCCGATCTGTGCATAACTCCGGTTCACTCCTCGTCTGTGGAGGACGGAGGAGTCGAGGATGAGCCGGTCGAGGCGGACTCGACTTCCCTGGGTGTGCGACGCAGTCTCGATCCGATGAAGCGCGCGCCCTTCAGCATCCGCGCCTCCAGCCTCTCGCTGCCCGGCGTCGGCTCGAGGTTCTCGGGCAGAGCCGCGGGTGCCGCGCCGAACGCCCTCCGCGACGTGGTCAGCACGCGTCGCCCCAGGAGGTGGTTTCCGGCTCCGCCGACGACGGCGCCGACCCCGAACGGCAGCGCCTTGCCGAGGAACGAGGCGCCTCCGCGCCCTGCGAACTGCCGGATGAACTCGGACTTGAGCCGATCGACGATCGGTCCCATCGCCGCCCTCGGCAGCGACTTGGTGACCATCTCTCCCCAGTACGACGAGCGGGTGCCGCCCTTGCCCGCCGCCTGTCGCGCGAGCTGGGAGACCAGATCGACGCCCTCCTTGCCGAGCATGAGGGTCATCACCAGCGCGCGAGCCCGCTCAGGATTCTCGATGGCGATTCCGTGCACCTCGGCCACAGACTGGGCGAACAGCGCGGTCGACTCCATGAAGCCGATGGTCTCGACGCCCGACAGCGCCAGCGTGACACCGGTGCCGATGCCGGGCACGACCGCTGTCGCTCCCACCGCGGCCCCGCCCGCCGTGACCGCCGCGAGGTAGCGCGCCTCGAGGATCTGCACGATCCGCTCCGGTGTCGCATCGGGATGCCGACGACGGATGCTGCGGATGTGCGCCACGACCAGCGGCCGCTGCACGGCCATCACCCGATCGAGACTGCGCACGCTGAAGGGATGCTCCGTCGATCCGACGGGCGGGACGGGCTTGTCCCACGGGGAGTCGTCCGAGAGGGAGTGGATCTTGTGGACCTTCTCACGCATGCGCCGATCCTATGCACGAGTTCCGCGAGAATGCCGAAAGCCCCGCTCCCCTTGACAGGGCGGGGCTTTCGGGCGGAGCCGCGCGGCTCAGACGAAGAGGTTCGCGCGCTCCAGGTCCTCTGCGAAGTCGACCTCGACCGCATACAGGTCGGAGACGTCCATCGGCTCGAGCAGCAGGCCGTCCTCGGCGATCGCCAGCTCGAGGCCGCGCTCGAAGTAGTCCTGGTCGTCGACCCGCTGCAGCTGGCGCATGAACGCCTTCTTGTCGCGCGACGAGATGTAGTTGATCCCGACGGCTTCGCCGAGACCGCCCTTCACCGTCTTCGACAGCTCGTTGATGTAGCCCTCGGCGGTGACGGTGTACTTGACCTCTTCGTCACTCACCTTGGAGGTGTTGACCGTGACGAACGACTGGTCGCGGTCGATGAACTCGATGGCGCGGCCGAGGATGCGCGGGTCGAAGACGACGTCGCCGTTCATCCAGAGCACGCCGCCCTTGCCGGTGGCGCCGAGAGCGCGCAGCAGGCTCTTGGACGTGTTGGTCACGTCGTAGCGCTCGTTGTGCACGTAATTGGCGGCGGGGAAGGCCTCGATGATGGTCTCGGCGCGATAGCCCACGACGGTGGTGATGCGGGCGGCCTTGCCGAAGGCCGCACGGATGTTGTCGTGCTGCTGGCCCATGATCGTGCGGCCGTCGCTGAGCTCGGTGAGGGGCTTCGGCAGGGCGCGGCCCAGACGCGAGCCCATGCCGGCTGCGAGGATGACGGTCTGAAGAGTCACGGAATCTCCTAAGAAAGAACTGTGTTCACTGTCGGTTCACCGACGGGACACCTCTTCGTGCCTCCGCAATGGTACCGATCGCGGCTGGGAGACCCCCGGCGGAGGTGCACCCGTTGCCCTTTCGTGACCGATTCCACACGTTTCTCCCAGCGTGCCACAAGGGGCTTGCATTCGCCCGTTCCGGGTGCCCGAGGTGCTGTCAGCGGCGGTTGGTACCGTAGAGGAGTGACTGCTCCGCGAGATCAAGAGGACGCCCGAATCGACGACACGCAGAACTCGATCGCGGATGCCTCTGAGGCGCCTGCCGAGCGGAAGGAGCCCACTCGCACGCCGCGGAAGTCGGGGGCCGCGGCGACGGCGACGCGGACCGCGGCAGTGAAGAAGGCGGCGGCGTCGACCGCGGCCGCGAAGACCGCTGCGGCGAAGCAGGCGGCCCAGGCGGATGCCGGGCGAACGGCCGCGGTGAAGAAGGCCGCCAGCACGTCGGCCGCCGCGAAGACGGCGAACCGCGCCACTGCGGCGCGCAGCACTGCTGCGAAGACGGCGGCCGCGAAGCGCACGGAGACGGCGAAGAAGGCGGAGGCGGCAGCCGCTGCGGCTGCGGCTGCGAAGAAGGCGGCGGCGGAGGCGAGGAAGTCTCCGGAGTCCGGTGCGACGGCGGCGGAGGCGGCGGAGGCTGCGAAGCCGGTGAAGAAGCGCGCGTCCACGGCGAGGACCGCTGCGGCGAAGGGCACGGCCAAGACGGCGGCTGCGAAGACCACGGCTGCCACGTCGACCGCTGCGAAGTCGACCGCGGCCGCGGAGTCCACAGCCTCCACGTCCACGGCATCGAAGGCCAAGAGCACGTCCGCCAAGACCACCGCGTCGAAGACGACGGCCGCGAAGACGACGGCGTCGAAGACGACCGCCGCGAAGACGACGGCCGCGAAGACGACGGCGGCCAAGACGACGGCGGCCAAGACGACGGCCGCGAAGACGACGGCCAGGGCGAAGACCGTTGCGTCGAAGACGACGGGCTCCAAGACGGACTCGAAGGCCGCAGCCTCGAAGAGCGACGCGTCGAAGACCGACGCCGCTGCCCGCAGTGAGGGAGCACAGCCGACGCCGAACGAGACGACACAGGCATCCGCGTCGACCGAGGCTGCGCATGACACCGCCGCCGACGTCACTGCGCTGACGCCGGCGATCACCACAGATGCGATCGTTGCGCTCGACTCCGAGCCGGCGCGCCGATCGGTCGCCGCCTCGAACAGTGCCGAACTCGCCGAGGCTCGGCCTCCGCGCAGCAGTACCGCCGCATCGGCGGCGATCGTCGACGACGCGGCCACCGAGGCGAAGGCCGGCGTCGAGGAAGCCGCGACGACCCCACCGGACGCAACCGCCGACGCAGCCGAGCTCCCGCAGACCGCCGACGAGATCGCCGCAGCGCCCGCCCTCGATCTTCCCGACCCGGCGGCGACGAGCGATCAGCAGGCCACGGACGAGAGCGCGCCGGCCGGACGCGACGCGATCCGCATCCGCGGGCTGGTGAAGCGCTTCGGAGACACGAACGCCGTCGACGACGTCGACCTCACCGTTCCAGCCGGCTCGTTCTACGGTCTCGTCGGGCCGAACGGCGCGGGCAAGACCACGACACTGTCGATCATCGCCGGCCTGCTGCGCCCTGACGCCGGCACCGTGCACATCAGCGGCATCGATCAGCGAGAGAACCCGCTCGCCGCCAAGCGAGTGATGGGGGTGCTGCCCGACAGACTGCGCACCTTCGACCGGCTGACCGGGCGCCAGCTGCTGCTCTACTACGGTCAGTTGCGGGGGCTCGACCGCGCGGTCATCGAGAAGCGCACCGCAGACCTCGCTCGCGCTTTCGACCTCAGCGAGGCGCTCAGCCGGGTGGTGTCCGACTACTCGGCCGGCATGACGAAGAAGGTCATGCTGGCGGGCGCGCTGATCCACTCGCCGAGAGTCCTCGTGCTCGATGAGCCCTTCGAGGCCGTTGATCCGGTCTCGTCCGGCGTCATCCTCGACATCCTCCGGTCGTACGTGTCGCACGGCGGCACCGTCATCCTGTCCAGCCACGGCATGGATCTCGTCGAGCGGGTCTGCTCGCGCGTCGCCGTGATCGTGGGCGGCGAGGTGCTCGCCGAGGGAACCATCGACGAGGTCCGGGCAGGTCAGACCCTCACCGAGCGGTTCATCGAGCTCTCCGGCACCGGCGGCGAAGTGGAGGGCCTCGAGTGGCTGCACACGTTCTCCGACTGAGGGTTGCCCTGCTGGTCGGCGCGCTGCGCGGAGAGCACGCGATCCGCGCCGGGGTCGCGCTGCTGGCATCCGCCGCCGCGACCGTGGCCGTCTGCGTCGCGGTGCTCGGCCTGGGCGAGGCGCCGCTGCCGACCGCCGAGACGGTGATCGTGCTCGGCGCCGCCGCGCTGATGCTGGCGTTCTTCATCGGCCCGATGCTGACAGGCACGCCGGATCAGCTCGATCCCCGTCGCTTCTGGCCGTTCGGCATCGACGAACGCCGGCTCGGGTGGATCCTCGCGGTGGCATCGCTGATCAGCGTGCCCAGCCTCGCGCTGATCGCCGTGATGTCGTGCGTGGTGGTCGTCGTCGCTCGGGCCGGAGTGCCCTGGCCGACCGCCGTGCTCTTCGGCGTGATCGGTGTCCTCTCCATCGCACTCGCCGCCCGCATAGGAATGGCGATCAGCGCGATCCTGCTGCCCGAGCGCCGTTCGCGTGAGCTCACCGTGCTCTTCGCGCTGCCGGTCATCGTGATCGCCTTCCCCGTTGCCGCCTACTTCGCCTCGCTGCGCTGGGACGGCCAGGTCCCACCGGCCGTGCAGACCGCGACGAGCATCGTCGGGTTCTCTCCGCTCGCAGCACCGCAGGCGTTCCTCTTCCACGTCGCGGCGGGCGAGACGAGGGCGGCCTGGGCAAGCGGGGTGGTCGCGGTCGCCACGATCGGCGGGATGCTGCTGCTCTGGAACATCCTCGTCAGACGGCTGCTCACCGCGTCCGAGCGCCCCTACGCGACGCGTGAGCGCTCGGGTCTCGGCTGGTTCGGCTCGCTGCCCGCGAACGCGTTCGGCGCGATCGCGGCGCGCAGCCTCGTGTACTGGCTGCGCGACCGGCGCTACATCGTCAACATGCTCGTCGTGCCCATCGCCGGCGTGCTGACCGTTCTGCCGCTGCTCGTCGCCGGAGTCCCGCTGTGGATCGCGGCCCTCGTGCCCGTCCCCCTCATGGCGCTGTTCTTCGGCTGGCTGCCGCACAACGACGTGGCGTACGACTCCACCGCGCTGTGGATGCACATCGCCAGCGGCGTCCGCGGACTGCCCGACCGATTCGGCAGGCTCGTTCCCGTGCTGATCGTCGCGCTGCCCGTGCTCGCGATCGGCATCTCGGTGACCCTCGCGGTCATCGCGGACTGGCATCTGATGCTGCCGCTGATCGGCGTCACGACCGCTCTGCTGCTCTCCGGGCTCGGCATGTCGAGCATCGCATCGGTCCTCGCCCCGTACGCCGTATCGCGACCCGGTGACAGCCCGTTCCAGCAGCCTCAGCGCTCGTCGGCGCACGGCTCTTACGGCGCCGCGCTCACCTTCGTCGGCGCACTGGTCGCGAGTGCGCCGACCATCTGGCTCTTCTCGATGACGCTCATAGAGGGAGACCAGCATGCGCCGACGACGTTCTGGCTGGGCGTGATCACCGGGGTCCTCGTGCTGGTCGGCGGCGCCGCCATCGGCGCAGCCATGTTCGAGCGCAGCGGCGAGCGACTGATGGAGTTCGTCGAGACCACCTGATCGGGTGCGCTCGACGAGGAACCGGTCCGCACAGGCGGGGCGGCGGCTAGAATCTCGGCATGAGTACTCCGCTGGACAGCCCCGATCAGGGTGGCGTGGCAACACTTGATCGCGAGCTCGAAGAACTCCTCCGCGAGGAGCATCTCGAGCCCGGCGACCACGAGCGCTTCTCTCATTACGTGAAGAAGGACAAGATCCTCGAGTCGGCGATCACCGGCAAGCCGGTGCGCGCCCTCTGCGGCAAGAAGTGGACCCCGGGTCGCGACCCGGAGAAGTTCCCGATCTGCCCGACCTGCAAGGAGATCTACGAGAGCATGGTCGCCTGAGGCGACGAAGGGCGCTCAGGAACGGCCGCTAGAGCGCGTCGACGAAGAGCGTGGGGATCGCAGGATCCGACTTGCTGAGTGCCAGTGCGCGCACCGGCAGCTCCTCGCGCACGCGCAGGTGGTGCTCGCGAGCGGATGCCGTGCCTGCGGCGCCCTCGAACGAGGCGTCGATCTCCCCTCCGTCGACGAGCACGACCTGCAGTGCGCGGGCATCCGGATGCTCGGCGGGAGTGTCTACCTGCTCGAAGCCGTCGGCCACAGACACCGTCTCGGCTACTGCGACGCCGCTTTCAAGGGTGCGGAAGGCCGCCTTGCGCCCGCCCTTCGACCCCTTGTCGGTGGAGGCCTTCGCCACGGCGACCCAGCCGCCGGCCGCATCCTGCCTGGCGACGAGCTTGTAGACCATGCTCGCGGTCGGGTAGCCCGATCCCGTGACCACCGAGGTGCCGACCCCGTAGAAGTCGACGGGGGAGGCCGCCAGCGCGGCGATCGCGTACTCGTCGAGGTCACTGGTCACGGTGATCTTCGTCTCGGTGGCGCCCAGCTCGTCCAGCTGCTGACGCACCGCGGCTGCCACCAGCGGCAGGTCGCCCGAGTCGAGACGCACGCCGCCCAGGCCGGTGCCCGCCACGCGGATCGCGGTCTCGACACCCTTCTCGATGTCGTAGGTGTCGACGAGAAGCGTCGTCCCCGTGCCCAGGCTCTCGATCTGCGAGCGGAACGCGTCCTCCTCGCTGTCATGCAGCAGGGTCCACGAGTGCGCGGCGGTGCCCATCGTGGGAATGCCCCACTGCCGACCTGCCTCGAGGTTGCTCGTCGACCCGAACCCCGCGATGTATGCGGCGCGTGCGGCGGACACCGCCGACTGCTCGGCGGCACGACGCGACCCCATCTCGGCGAGAGGGCGCTCACCCGCTGCGATGCTCATCCTGGAGGCGGCGGTTGCCACGGCGGAGTCGTGGTTCATCACGCTCAGCGCGAGGGTCTCGAGCACGACGGCGTCGGCGAAGGTGCCCTCGACGGTGAGGATGGGGGAGCCAGGGAAGTACAGCTCGCCCTCGCGGTAGCCGCGGATCGTTCCCGTGAAGCGGTAGTTCTCGAGATACGCCACGGCCGCGGCATCCACCACCTCGTGGTCGCGCAGATACCGCAGCTCGTCTTCGCCGAAGCGGAAGTCGCGCAGCAGCGTCAGCAGGCGCCCGGTGCCGGCGACGACGCCGAACCGTCGACCGCCGGAGAGGCGTCGTGAGAACAGCTCGAACACGCTCGGCCTGGCGGCGGTGCCGTCGCGCAGCGACGCGGCGAGCATCGTCAGTTCGTAGCGGTCGGTGAGGAACGCGGAGCTCATCCGGCCAGTGTATCCAGGCGCCGTATCCGGGATACTGATCAGCGGAGCCGAACCCCGCACCGACCCGATCATGGAGGATTCCCGCATGCCCCAGGGCGATGAGCTGACCCGACTCGTGAACGGCGTGCTGTGGCCCGGCTTCCTCGGATCCGAGGTGCCGTCGTGGCTCGGCTCCGCTCTCGACGACGGGCTGGCAGGGGTCGTCTACTTCGCGCAGAACCTCGACGGCGACACGGCGGCGCTGAGCGCGGAGATCCACCGGCGCGCGCCGCTCGCGATGATCGGCATCGACGAGGAGGGCGGCAGCGTCACCCGGCTCGAGACCGGCACGGGATCGACGGTTCCCGGCGCTGCGCAGCTGGGCGTCGTGGACGATGTGGATGCCACCGAGGCGACCGGGTACGAGATCGGCCGCCGTGTCGACCGCATCGGCGCCGACGTGGTGATCGGCCCCGTGGCGGATGTGAACACCGACCCGCGCAACCCGGTGATCGGCGTGCGCGCCTTCGGTGACAGCACCGACCTCGTCTCGCGTCACACGGCCGCGGCGGTGCGCGGCATCCAGCGCGCGGGTGTCGCGGCCTGCGCCAAGCATTATCCCGGCCACGGCGACACGCACACGGACTCGCACCACGACCTCCCCGCGCTCACCCTCACACAGGACGAGATCGAGGAGCAGCACCTGCCGCCGTTCACCGCGGCCATCCGTGCCGGCGTACTCTCGATCATGACCGCGCACATCTGCGCGCCGCACTGGGGCGACCTGCCGGCCACGCTGAATCCCGACGTGCTGAGCCGTCTGCGCGCCGACGGCTTCGACGGCGTGATCGTCACCGACGCTCTCGACATGGCAGCGGTCCGAGAGCTGTTCGGCATCGGCGGAGGCGCTGTGCGCGCCCTCGCCGCAGGAGCCGACCTGCTGTGCATCGGCAACCCCACGAACCCGGGTGCGGCGATGCTGCCGGATCAGGACGAGCGCGACTACCTGGTCGCACGCGACGCGATCGTGGCTGCCATCCGCAGCGGTGAGCTCGCCCTGGAGCGGGTGGAGGACGCAGCCCGCCGCGTCGCTCGCATGGCGGGTGCCGTGCGCCGGCGCTCTGCGGGCACGGATGCGCCCTTCGACGCGGAGGCCATCGCCGACAGGGCGGTACGGGTGCAGGGAGACCTCCCGGCGTTCGCCGACGAGCCGACCACCGTGATCGATCTGCGACGCGCGTCGAGCCTCGCCGTCGACAGCGCGGCGTCGCATGTCGCGCTCGCTCTGGCCGCCGGCGGCGAGATCATCCGTCTCGACGCGGCATCCGGCGTCGGGGTGGACGCGGCCGCACGGCGCGCCGCCGACGGGCAGAGCATCGTGCTCGTCGACCGCGTCGACCCTGGTTCCCCGCAGCGGGCGGCGCTCGATGACATCCGCGCCACCGCCCCCGCCATCGTCGCGGTGAACGTCGGGCTTCCCGCCGATGCCGCCGGAGCGGTCGTCTCGTCACCGGCCGCGAGCCTGCTCGCCGCCCGGGCCGCTCGGCGCGCACTGCTGCGAAACTGAGCACCCTCGACCATCCCGCCGTCACGCCGAAGGAAGAACCGACATGTCAGACCGCGAAGAGCTGCGCTCCACCCTTGAGACCCTGTCGACGGAGCGAGTCGACCCGGCGTTCGCCGACCTCGATCTGCTGAGCACCCTCGACCAGGTCGCGCTCATGACCGAGCAGGGGATCGTCGCCGCGCAGGCCGTCGCGGCGGAGCGCGAGAGCATCGCGCGTGCGATCGACGGGATCGTCGCCCGGCTGCACCGCGGCGGCCGGCTCGTGTACATCGGAGCCGGTACAGCGGGTCGGATGGGCGTGCTGGATGCCAGTGAGATCCCGCCCACCTTCGGCACCGACCCCTCGCTCGTGGTCGGCGTGCTCGCCGGGGGCGAGCACGCGCTGCGCAACGCCGTCGAGAACGCGGAGGACGACCCGGAGGCGGGCGCGGTCGCTGCGAGCGAGCTCGGACCGGATGACGCGATCATCGGCATCTCGGCATCCGGTCGCACTCCCTACGTCGCCGGCGCGCTGCGCACCGCACGCGATCGGGGCGCCTTCACCGTGAGCCTCGCGTGCAATCGCGACTCCGAGATCTCGCACGGCGTCGATGTCGCGATCGAGGTCGTCGTCGGGCCCGAGGTCGTCGCAGGATCCACCCGGCTCAAGGCAGGCACCGCACAGAAGCTCGTGCTCAACGCGATCTCGACCGTCGCGATGGTGCAGTCGGGCAAGGTGTACGGCAACCTCATTGGTCGACGTGCAGTCGACCAATGAGAAGCTGCGGGCGCGCGCCGAGCGCACCGTCATGCACGCGACCGGCTGCACGCCCGATCAGGCGACCGAGGCGCTCGCCGCCGCAGAGGGGTCGGTCAAGCTCGCGATCGTCCTCGTCGAGACAGGGGTAGACGTCGCCACCGCCCGCGCCGCGCTCGAGAGCTCAGGGGGTAATCTGCGCCGGGCGCTCGCCGTGACCCGAGGCGACCGCACTGCCGAGTAGGCTTGGGCATCATGAACGACGCGCCCATCGGCATCTTCGACTCCGGTGTGGGCGGACTCACCGTGGCGCGCGCGATCCGGGCGCAGCTGCCGCAGGAGTCGCTGGTGTACGTCGGCGACACCGCGCACTCGCCGTACGGGCCGAAGCCGATCGCCGACGTCAGACGGTACAGCATCGAGGTGCTCGACACGCTCGTCGACCAGGGCGTCAAGATGCTCGTGATCGCCTGCAACACGGCATCCGCCGCCGTGCTGCGCGACGCACGCGAACGGTACGACGTCCCCGTCGTCGAGGTGATCGGGCCGGCTGTGCGCCGCGCGGTCTCGACGACGCGCAACGGGCGCGTGGGTGTGATCGGCACGGTCGGCACCATCGGATCACGCGCCTATCAGGACATGCTCGAGGTGAACGAGCGCCTGCGGGTGTTCACCGCGGCGTGCCCGCGTTTCGTGGAGTTCGTCGAGGCCGGCATAACGGGCACGCCGGAGGTGCTGGCCGTGGCCGAGGAATACCTCGCGCCGCTGCGCGAGGCCGAGGTCGACACCCTCGTTCTCGGGTGCACCCACTACCCCTTCCTGCGCGGCGCGATCAGCTACGTGATGGGGCAGGGCGTCTCGCTCGTCTCGAGCGACGACGAGACCGCGGCCGACGTCTACCGTCAGCTCGTCAAGCACGACCAGCTCGCCTCGCATGGCGCGGTCGGCAGCTACGTGTACGAGGCGACCGGCGCCTCCGCAGAGGACTTCACCGCACTCGCCAACCGCCTGATGGGTCACGAGGTGCGAGACGTGC
The DNA here is from genome assembly GCF_014084045.1 of Microbacterium esteraromaticum. Lineage (NCBI taxonomy): Bacteria > Bacillati > Actinomycetota > Actinomycetes > Micrococcales > Microbacteriaceae > Microbacterium > Microbacterium esteraromaticum. The sequence goes on along the minus strand of NZ_CP043732.1, from coordinate 64,171 downwards.
AGCTCGTGCAGACGGGCGTGATCGACCTGCCGTACCTGCAGCCCTGAATCCGGCTGCGCCCCAGCCCAACCGCATCCGAGAGGACCCCATGTCAGACATCGTCCGCGCCGACGGCCGCAGCACCGACCAGCTCCGCGAGATCACGATCGAACGCGGCTGGTCCGCGCACGCCGAGGGCTCGGCGCTGATCAGCTTCGGCGGCACCAAGGTGCTGTGCACCGCGTCGTTCACCAACGGAGTGCCGCGCTGGCTGATGGGCAAGGGCAAGGGGTGGGTCACCGCCGAGTACGCGATGCTTCCGCGCGCCACCAACTCGCGCAACGACCGTGAGAGCGTCAAGGGGAAGATCGGCGGCCGCACCCACGAGATCTCGCGCCTCATCGGCCGCGCGCTGCGCGCGGTGGTCGACACCAAGGCGCTCGGCGAGAACACCATCGTCATCGACTGCGACGTGCTGCAGGCCGACGGCGGCACCCGCACCGCCGCCATCACCGGCGCATACGTCGCCCTCGCGGACGCCATCGAGTGGGGGCGTGAGAAGAAGTTCATCGGCAAGAACTCGAAGCCTCTGCTCGACACCGTCGCCGCCGTGTCGGTGGGCATCATCGACGGCGAGCCGATGCTCGACCTCGCGTACGTCGAGGACGTGCGCGCAGAGACCGACATGAACGTCGTCGTGACCGGGCGCGGGCTGTTCGTCGAGGTGCAGGGCACCGCCGAGGGCGCGCCCTTCGACAAGCGGGAGCTGGATGCCCTGCTCGAACTCGGTGTCGCCGGCTGCGCGTCGCTGAAGGAGCACCAGCTCGCGGCACTGGCGGCCGAGTGATGCGCGTCGTCCTCGCCACGCACAACCCGCATAAGGTCGCGGAGTTCCAGCAGATCGTCGCGGCCACTCGGCCAGACCTCGAGGTCATCGGATACGACGGGCCCGAGCCGGTCGAGGACGGCGTGACCTTCGCGCAGAACGCGCTGATCAAGGCGCGCGCCGCGTTCGCGCACACGGGCATGCCGGCGCTCGCCGACGACTCGGGCATCTGCGTCGACGTGCTCGGCGGATCTCCGGGTGTGTTCTCGGCGTACTGGGCTGGGCAGAAGAAGGACGCCACGGCCAACCTCGAGCTGCTGCTCGACCAGCTCCGCGACGTCGCCGACCCGCATCGCACAGCGCAGTTCCACTCGACCATCGCGCTGGTCGCCGCCGACGGCACCGAGCGCACCGTCGAGGGCATCTGGCCGGGGCGTCTGGCGCATCGGGCATCCGGCGCCGGCGGGTTCGGATACGACCCCATCTTCATCCCCGACGGGCAGGACCCGACGTCGGAGCGCTCGGTGGGCGAGTTCACCGACGCCGAGAAGCAGTCCATGTCGCATCGCGCTCGGGCCTTCCAGGCGCTGATTCCGCTGCTCGCGGCTCTGTAGCGCCGGGCCTCGCGCAATTGAGAAGCGTTACCGTTCCCGAGTAGGCGAAAAGGGCCCTCGGCCGTGATGACCCGGCCTAGCCTGGAGTCATGCACGACCACGCACCCGCCCCAGGAGGGATCCGCGACGCCGGCCACCGGCGCCTGCTGGCGATCTCGCTGACCCTCACGGCCACCGTCATGGTGGTGCAGGTGATCGGCGCGATCCTCTCGGGATCACTGGCGCTGCTCGCCGATGCCGCGCACATGTTCACCGACTCGTCTGCTCTCGTCATCGCCCTGATCGCCACTGCGGTGGCAGCGCGCCCCGCAGACGACCGGCGCACCTTCGGCTACCAGCGCGCAGAGGTGTTCGGGGCCCTGATCAACGCGATCATCCTCATCGTGCTGATGGTCGTGGTCGCGGTGCAGGGCATCCAGCGGCTCATCGATCCGGGCGAGATCGAGGTGGCGGGTCCTCTCATGCTCACGGTCGCGGTCATCGGCATGATCGCCAACGCGATCGCGATGTGGGTGCTCAGCCGCGCGCAGAAGACCAGCATCAACGTGCGAGGCGCCTACCTCGAGGTGATGGGCGATCTGATCGGTTCCGCGATGGTCATCGTCGCGGCGGTCGTCATCGTCACCACGGGGTGGATGCCTGCCGATGCGATCGCCTCGCTGCTGATCGCCGTGCTCATCCTGCCGCGCGCGGTATCGCTGCTGCGCGAGGTCTTCTCGGTGCTCGCGGAATCCGCCCCGAAGGGCATGTCCGCCGCGCAGATCAGAGAGCACCTGAAGGAGTACGACGGGGTCGTCGACGTGCACGACGTGCACGTCTGGCAGCTGACCCGTGGCGCTCCCGTTTTCACCGCGCACGTCGCCGTCGACCCGGCGGTGCTGGCGGCCGGCGGCTCGTCGCAGCTGCTTCAGGAGCTGCAGGGATGCCTTGCGCACCACTTCGACGTCGAGCACTCGACCTTCCAGCTCGAGCCCGCCGACCACGACGACTGCGAGGCGGCGCACGCCTGAGCCGAACTCGGCCCGCGTCGTCAGCTCTCGACGCGCACCTCGTCGGGGGACTTGTCGGGGCGCAGCCCGCGCCAGCGGGAATGCCGCAGGATGCCGCCGGGCGACCAGTTCGCGAACTCGACCTCGCCGACAAGCTCGGGACGCACCCACAGGGCATCCGACGCATCGGGGGAAGGGACCTCGAGTGCCGGCTTCAGCACTCTGAGCGGCTCGAGCTGCGCAGCCAGCTCGCGCAGCATCCGATCGGTGAACCCGGTGCCCACCCGACCGACGTAGCGCAGCTCTCCGTCGCCGGACGGGACGGCGAGCAGCAGCGATCCGATGCCGCTGCGGCGGCTGCCCTGGCCGGGCCTGATCCCGACGATCACGACCTCCTGAGCGTGCGTCTGCTTGAGCTTCAGCCACGATCCCGAACGGCGACCGGGGCGGTACCTGGAGTCGGGGTCCTTCGCGACCACGCCCTCGAGGCCGAACTCGCGGCTCGCGTCGAGCGCGGCCTCCAGGTCGTCGAACACCGGCGGCACCTGCACCGGGGCGCCGAGGCCGACTGCCAGCTGCTCGAGAAGCTCGCGCCGCTGACGCAGAGGCATGTCGGTGAGGTCGTGGCCGTCGAGGCGCAGCAGGTCGAAGAGCATGTAGACGATCGGGGTGCGCACCACCTCGCGTTCGATCTCGCGGCCCCTGGTCAGATGCATGCGGTTCTGCAGTCGTGCGAAGCTGGGCCGTCCGTCGTCGTCGAAGGCCACGATCTCGCCGTCGACCACCGCCTCGGACGCAGGCAGGTGCGGGGCGCCGTCTGCGGTCAGCTCGGGGTATCGGGCGGTGATGTCGGTGCCGCTTCTCGCACGAAGGGTGAAGCGACCATCGGCGCCGTCGATCGCCTCCCAGGTGCCGATCGCACGGATGCCGTCCCATTTGATCTCGGCCCATGGCTCACCGAATGCACGCGCGAGTCCCGGGGTGCCCGACTCGGAGAGCATCGGCGCGATGAACGACGCAGGCGAGGCGTCGAGGACCTGACGTCGTTCAGGTCGTGCATCCGCGGAAGGCGCGCGATGGGGCTTGGGGATCATGCGGTGCAGCAGCCACTGCGACTTCTCGCCCTCTCCGCTCGTGCGGATGAGCGCGAGGCGGGCCGACCCGAGTCGCCCTCCTGACTGGCCGGTGAATGTACCGATCACCTCGTCGTCCCGCCATTTCTCGAGCGCCACGGTTCCCGTGTCCCACACGGTCATGGAGCCCGCGCCGTACTCGCCTCTCGGGATCTCGCCCTCGAAGGTCAGGTACTCCATGGGGTGCGGCTCGGTCATCACGGCGAGGTGGTTGCGCTCCGCCGTCTCGGGCACGCCCTTCGGCACGGCCCAGCTGATCAGCACGCCGTCGCGCTCGATGCGCAGGTCGTAGTGCAGCCTGCTCGCATGGTGCTCTTGGATCACGAAGCGCGGTGCGCCGCCTGAGCCTGCATATGCCGTCCGCGGCATGGGCTCGGGAGTCTTGGCGGCATCGCGCTTCGCGAGGTACGAGGTGAGCGCCGTGCTGGCCGGCGCGAGCGACGCGAGGGGGTCGAGCCCGGCCTCCATCCTCTCGAGAACATCGTGGAACTCGAGGTGCCGGAGGTCGGGATCGTCCAGCTCCTCCCACGTGCGCGGTGCGGCGACCCAGGGTCGCGAGCGGCCGCGCAGGGAGTACGGCGCGATGGTCGTCTTCGATGCGCTGTTCTGGCTCCAGTCGATGAACACCCTGCCGCCGCGCTCGGACTTCGCCATGACGTGCGTGGCGAGATCGGGGTGGTCGGCCTCGATCAGCCGCGCCAGCTCCTTCGCGACGGCGGAGACCTCGTCGCTCGACTGCAGGCCGGTGCCGTCGTCGGTCGTCGGCAGCCGGGCGTAGAGATGGATGCCCTTGCTGCCGCTGGTGACGGGCATCGGCTCCAGCCCCATGCCGCTGAGGATGCCCCGCGCGATCCGCGCGACCTCTGCGCACTGGGCGAGGCCGACACCGGGGCCGGGGTCGAGGTCGAGCACCATGCGATCCGGCCGACCGCGTCCTCCGGAGTGCGTGAACCGCCACTGCGGCACGTGCAGTTCGAGCGCGGCGATCTGCGCGAACCACACCAGCGACGCGACGTCGTCGGCGAGCGGGTATTCCTTCGGGCCGTCGGAGTGCTCGATGGGCATCCGCCTGATCCAGTCAGGGGCGCCTCTTTCCAGCTGCTTGGTGAAGAAGCTCTCGGCCGGGGCCTGCGCGGTTCCGACCCCGTCGACCCATCTCTTGCGGGTCACGGGCCGCCCGCGCATGTGGGGCAGCATGAGCGGAGCGATCTGCGAGTAGTACGCGATGACCTCGCCCTTGGTCGTCCCGGTCTCGGGATACACGACCTTGTCGAGGTTGGTGATGCGCAGGCGGCGGCCGTCGATCTGCACGACCTGCTCGCCGGATGCCATGTGGCCAGGTTATCCGGCATCCGCAAGCCCCTCGCCGCAGGCGGTGCGCCTGGTGTTCACTAGGGGCATGAGAAGCATCTGGAAGGGCGCCCTGACGTTCGGACTCGTGAACGTCCCGGTGAAGGTGTACTCGGCCGTCGAGGACCACGACGTGCCGCTGCACCAGGTGCACGACGAGGACGGCGGTCGGATCCGCTATCAGCGCACCTGCGAGGTGTGCGGCAAGGTCATCGCGTACTCCGACATCGACCGCGCCTATGTCGACGACGGACAGACCGTCGTGCTCACGAAGGACGACCTCGCCTCGCTCCCGGCCGAGAAGAGCCGTGAGATCGATGTGGTGGAGTTCGTGCCGACAGAGCAGATCGACCTGCTCACCCTCGACAAGCCGTACTACCTCGAGCCCGATTCGAAATCGCCGAAGGCGTACGTGCTGCTGCGGAAGACGCTCGAGCAGACCGATCGCACGGCGGTGGTGCGGTTCACGCTGCGGCAGAAGACGCGGCTCGCTGCACTGCGTGTGCGCGGCGACGTGCTCGTGCTGCAGACCCTTCTGTGGTCGGACGAGGTGCGCGAGGCGGCGTTCCCCGCGCTGGACGAGGACGTGAGGATCAGCAAGAAGGAGCTCGAGATGTCGGCCGCGCTGGTCGAGAGCTATTCGAGCGACTTCGACCCCGAGGAGTTCGTCGACGAGTACCAGAAGGAGCTGCGCACTCTGATCGACGCGAAGATCGAGGCAGGCGAGGGCTTCGACGTGGCCGAGACCTTCGGAGACGAGGGCAAGGCGGAGAAGGGCGGCGAGGTCATCGATCTGATGGAGGCCCTGCGCGCGAGCGTCGAGCGCACCAAGGCTGCACGCAAGGGCGGCGGCAAGGCGTCGGAGACGGACGCCGACGACGGGGACGAGAAGGACTCCGCGCCCAAGCGGAAGAAGACGACCGCGAAGAAGAAGGCAGGCTGATCCAGGCGAGTCGACTCGCGCGGCCCGACCCCGGGCGGCCTGACCCTTGCGTCTGAACCGCTTGCGGCTCAGAGCGCGGCCGGGCCGTCAGTGCTTGCCGTCTCCGTCGAGGTCGGGTGCGCGGTCGAAGACCTCGGGGTCGAGCTGCAGGGCCTTCGCCTCGGCGTGGTCGGTCACGACGTCGTCGCCTCGCGCGGCGGCCTTCTTCGCCTTGTACCGCTCGGCGAGGTAGTGCCAGAGGGTCACGATCGCGGTGCCCCCGACGGCGATGAGCAGGATCAGGTCGATGTAGTCGACGACCAGGTCTCGGATCCAGGGGATGTAGGCGATGAGGTAGCCGACCATGGTCAGCCCGAAGCCCCACAGCAGCGCGCCGATGAGGTTGTAGAGCGAGTATCGCTTCCACGGCATGTGACCCACGCCGGCCGCGACGGGAGCGAAGGTGCGCACGATCGGCACGAAGCGGGCGAGGATGATCGTCAGCCCGCCGAAGCGCTCGAAGAACGCATTGGTGCGCTCGACGTTCTTCACGCTGAACAGACCCGACTCCTTGCGCTCGAACACGGCGGGACCGCCCTTGTGCCCGATCAGGTAGCCGACCTCGCCGCCGACGAATGCCGCGAGGGCGATGAGCAGCGAGACCACCCAGATGTTCACGCCGAAGATGTCATTCGTGTGGGTGAGCAGACCCGAGATGATCAGCAGGGTGTCGCCCGGCAGCAGGAAGCCGACCAGCAGGCCGGTCTCGGCGAAGACGATGAAGCAGACCACCGCCAGGGCCCAGGAGCCGGCGCCCTCGATGATGTTCGCCGGGTCGAGCCATGGGATCAGCGCCGTCGGTGCCTGGAGCATGGTGTGAAGCAAGAGAGTTCCCGTCGTTCGATTGCGGCGGTGTGCATGGGGGATGCTGTGCGGAAGATGGGACTTGAACCCACACGCCCTGGGGCACAGGAACCTAAATCCTGCGTGTCTACCAATTCCACCACTTCCGCGCGCTCTTGAGTCTAGCGATCGGGTCGGTCGGGTTTTCCGTAGATCTGCCCAGCGCCTTGTGCGAGGACCGGCTGTGGATAACTTCCGTGCCCGTCTTCGGATCTCTGTCAGGATGCCCGCGTGAGCCATCCCGCCGTCGCCGTCGCAGAGAGCGTGCGCCGGCGCCTGCGCCTCGAGAACACCGATCCGGGGGCCCGGCCCGACGAGGCGCGGCGCATCGCTCAGCTCGAGGTGCGGCGGCACAACGATCTCGCTCTGCAGCGCGGTGAGGCGATGATCGATGACGAGGCCGCTCTCGTGCGCGACGTGCTGGCGTCGGTCTCGGGCTTCGGCGCCCTGCAGCCGCTCCTCGACGATCCGGACGTCGAGGAGATCTGGCTGAACGGACCGGACAGCGTCTTCGTGGCGAAGGGTGGGGCATCGCATCGCGTCGATCTGCAACTGACGGATGCCCTCATCCGCGACCTGGTCGAGCGGATGCTGCAGACCACCGGGCGGAGGGTGGACGTCAGCCAGCCGTTCGTCGATGCCTCGCTTCCCGACGGATCCCGTCTGCATGTGGCGATCGCCGACGTCGTTCGCGGGTCATGGGCGGTGAACATCCGCAAGTTCCTGAAGCGGCATCGCTCGCTCGACGCCCTGGTCGCGCAGGGATCGGTGCCGAGGCATGTCGCCGATCTGCTGCTCGACGCGCTGGACGAGGGGCGCAGCATCATCGTCTCGGGTGCGACGCACGCGGGAAAGACCACACTGCTCGGCGCCCTGCTCGCGGAGTGCGCGGCCGAGCAGCGGATCATCACCGTCGAGGAGACCTTCGAGCTCGCCGTCGACGGGCCGGATGTCGTGGCCCTGCAGGGACGACAGGCGAGTCTCGAGGGCACGGGCGAGATCACGCTGCGGCGGCTCGTGAAGGAGGCGCTGCGCATGCGGCCGGACCGCCTCGTCGTCGGCGAGGTGCGCGACGCGGAGGCGCTCGACCTGGTGCTCGCGCTGAACACCGGCGTGCCGGGGGCGGGAACCGTGCATTCCAATTCGGCGGCCGAGGCCCTCGAGAAGCTCGCCCTGCTTCCCCTGCTCGCCGGGCGCAACATCGACCGCGCGTTCATCGCCCCCGCGCTGGCGTCATCGATCTCGTTCGTCGTGCACTGCCGGCGTGAGCCGGACGGATCGCGGCGCGTCGCCGAGGTGATCGCCCCGACCGGAGAGGTCGTCGACGGCCGCATCCTCAGCACCGCGGTCTACCGAGCGGGGGAGGAGGCATGACGCTGCTCATCGGAGCGATGCTCGGCACCGGCATTCTGCTCTGCGCATCGCCATGGCTCTGGCCCCCGCGAGAGACGCCGCGTCGTGTGGTGCGCAGCACCCGGCTGCGCCGGCTCCTCGACGAGGCGGGGCACGCCCGCACGCCGGTGCGCGCGGTCGTCGCGTGCATGGTCGGGATCGCCGTGACGGTGGCCGCACTCGCGTGGCTGCTCACCGGCATCCCGGTTCTGGCGCTGCTCGCGGCGCTGGCCGGTGCCGCCGCCCCGGTGATGTTCCTGCGCGGTCGCCGCCTGCGGCTGCGCAAGGCGCGCCGGCAGATGTGGCCGGACGTCTGCGATCTGCTCGTGGCGGCGATCAGGGTGGGGCTGTCGCTTCCGGATGCCACGGCGAGCCTCGCCGGTTCCGCGCCGCCCGCCGTGCGCCCGGCATTCGCCGTGTTCGCCCGTGACCTCCAGCAGACCGGACGCTTCGAATCGAGCCTCGACCGGCTCAAGGCGACCCTCGCAGACCCGATCGCCGATCGCATCGTCGAGACTCTGCGCATGGCACGTCAGGTGGGCGGCACGGAGCTCACCGGCGTGCTGCGTGCGCTGTCGTCCTCCGTGCGTGCCGATGCCGCGCTGCGCGGCGAGGTGGAGGCGCGCCAGTCGTGGATCCGCGGCGCGGCGGTTCTCGGGGCCGGTGCGCCGTGGGTGATCCTCGGCCTGCTGGCGATGCGCCCGGAGGGGCGCGACGCGTACGGCAGCCCCGAGGGGGTGGTCGTCATCCTGGCCGGTGCGGTCGTCTCGGTGATCGCGTTCCGCATCATGCTGCGGATCGGCAGACTGCCGGAGCCTGAGCGGTGGTTCGGATGAGCGCGCTGACGGACGTCGCGATCGCGGTGCTGCTGGGCGGGACGCTCGCGCTCGGACTGCTGGGCGTGCTCTCCGCACTGCCCAGGTGGGGTGCTCCATCGCTCGAACGACGCATCGCTCCCTACGTGCGCGACGTCGTCGCGGACGAGGCGCTGCCCGCAGGCGTCCTTCCCGTCGTCGGAGTCATGCCGGTGCACGGCAGGCGTCTGTGGGAACGGCTGCGCGAGCTGCTCGACCGGATGCTCGGCGGCGGCGACGCCCTGCGGCTGCGCCTTGCCCAGGCCGGCCTCGCCCAGACCCCCGCGGCCTTCCGCGGCCGGCAGCTCGCATGGGGAGTCGGCGGCCTGCTCGCGGGCGCGATCGTCGTGGTGATCATCGCCGTGTCCGGCCGGATGACTCCGCCCGCGGCCCTGCTGCCGGCCATCCTCGCGGCCGGCGCCGCCATCGCGTACGACATGCAGCTCACGGCCCGGGCGCGTTCGCGCCGTGCACGCCTCGCCGACGAGCTGCCCACCTCGCTCGAGTTCCTCGCGCTCTGCCTCTCTGCGGGGGAGTCTCTGCTGGATGCTCTGCGGCGCGTGTCGGCGATCGGCACGGGCGAGCTCACCCAGGAGCTGCGGCAGGCCGTGCTCGCCGTGCACACCGGGTCGCCGCTCGCCGATGCCCTCGGCGAGACCGCCACGCGGCTGCGGCTGCCCGGCCTGTCCCGGGCCATCGACCAGATCATCGCGGCGCTGGAGCACGGCGCGCCGCTCGCCGCGGTGCTGCACTCCCAGGCCGCAGACGCTCGCGATGAGGCGAAGCGGGTGCTCATCGAACAGGCGGGCCAGAAGGAGATCCTCATGCTCCTGCCTCTCGTGTTCCTGATCCTGCCGCTCTCGGTGCTCTTCGCCGTGTACCCGGGGCTGTTCATCCTGCGACTCGGCCTCGGCTGACACGACCGCTATCCGGAGGGAAAAGAGATGAAGACGCTCAAGAGATGGATGACCACAGGCCGCGACCTCGTCGCCGACGAGCGGGGCGATGTTCCCGGATGGGTGCTGGTCACATTGATGACCGCTGCGCTGGTCGTCGTGATCTGGGCCGTCGCCGGGCCCGCTCTCGTCGACCTGTTCGAGCAGGCGATCTCACGCGTATCCGGCATCTGATCGGTGCTCGCCATGCGCGGTCGGTCGCTGCTCGACGACGAGCGAGGCTCGAGCCCTGTCGAGTTCGTGCTCGTCGGGGCGCTCCTGACAGCGCTCACGCTGGCCGTGCTGCAGATCGCCCTCGCGATGTACGTGCGCAACGTCGTGCACGACGCCGCGGTCGAAGGAGCCCACTACGCCGCCCTCGCCGACACGACGCTCGACGAGGGCGCAGCGCGCACCGAGGCCGTGATCACCCGGGCAGTGGGCGCGGACTACGCCGGCGACGTCGGGATCGGGCAGGACTCGAGTCTGGGGCACTCGAGCGTGGTCGTGCGGGTGCGCACCACGCTTCCCGTGCTCGGGCTGCTCGGTGTGCCCTACGGATTGGAGGTGGAGGCACGTGCGCCCGTCGAGTCGTTCGGAGAGGAGTAGGTCGCTCCTCGACGACGAGACCGGTTCCGCCGCTCTCGAGTTCATCGTCGCGGGCGTCCTGCTGCTGGTGCCGCTGGTGTACCTGGTGCTGCTGCTGGGCGCGGTGCAGGAGCAGACCCTCGGAGCAGAGGCCGCCGCCCGTCACACCGCCAGGGTGATCGGGCAGGCACCGGATGCCCGCACCGCCGCCGAACGAGGAGACGCCGTGCTCGCCGGCGTGATCCGCGAATACAACATGGATGCGGACGCCGTGGACGTCGCCATCACCTGCCGTCCGAGGGCGGATGAGTGCCCGACGGCGGGCGCGACCGTGATCGTCACGGTGCGCACGGAGGTCGCCCTGCCGCTGATGCCGCCGATCTTCGGGCTGGACGAGTTGGCGGCCATCCCCGTCGAGGCGCAGGCCGCGCAGAAGATCTCCAGGCTGTGGGGTGACCGATGAGCGTGGGCGAACGGATCCGAGAGGCGCTCGGCGACGATGAGGGCAGCGTGCTGCCGCTGATCCTCGGCTATCTCCTGCTCGCGGTCGTCGTGATCTTCGTCTGCGTGTGCGCCACCGACCTGTACATCGCGCAGAAGCGCCTCGACTCGCTCGCCGACGCGGCGGCGCTCGCCGGATCAGACGGCTTCACGCTGCGGGCCGAGGGTGACGGCGTCCGTGCCGAGCTCACCGACGACGGCGTGCGCGATCAGGCCTCGGCCGTGGTGGAAGCCGTCGACGCGCAGGCCACACTGGTGTCGGCCACCACGCCCGACGGTGTCTCCGCCAGCGTCACGGTCGCCGCGGACTGGCATCCGCCGCTCTTCTCGCCGTTCGTGCCCGCCGGGGTGCCGCTCGAGGCGACGGCGACGAGCCGCACGGCGCTGCGCTGAGCGGCCGCGTCGCTCAGGTGTCGTGGCGCGGCAGGAAACGCGGCGTCCATACGGCGAAGCCGGCGGCGCCCAGCAGCGCCACCGCGCCCATCACCCCCGTGGCGAGGGGCAGCGAGGCGAGCGCGACGATCGACGCCACGAGCACCGGAGCCGCCGCGCCCCCGGCATCCGTCAGCGTCCGCCACGCGCCGAGGAAGGTCGCCGGATCCGTCTCAGGGGCGAGATCGGCGCCGTAGGTGAGCAGGATGCCACTGGAGAGGCCGTTGCCGAGCCCCAGCACGGCGGCCATGAGCGCGAACCACATCGACGCGTGATCGAGATCGTGTGTGAGCGAGAGCGCGATCAGGCCCGCGGCCATGAGCAGCATCGCCGGCAGCGCGGCCCAGATGCGGCCGAAGCGGTCCATCACCTGTCCGCTCGCGTAGAAAAGGGCGAAGTCGATCGCGCCGGAGACCCCGACGACGATCGCGATCGTGCTGGCGTCGAGCCCGAGCGAGACACCCCACAGCGGAACGATCACCTGGCGGGCCGAGCGCACCGCCGACAGGGCGGCCGCAGCGATCCCCAGGCGCATGAGCACGCCCCGGTAGTACCGGATCGTCTCGAGCACCCCGTAGCGATCGCGGGTGGGGATGGATCCTGTGACCACCTCGCCCGAGTCCTCGGCGACCGCGGCACCGGTGGGCTTCAGCAGCACCGGGCTGCTCTTCTCGGGGTCGGGGCCGAAAAGCACCAGCGGCACGATAGCCGCGCAGCACACGATCAGGGCCCAGATCGTCGACTGCTCCGATCCGGTGAGCTGGATGAGCGCCGCCGCGACGAACGGTCCGACGAACACGCCGAAGCGGAAGCTGCCGCCGAGCAGAGAAAGGGCCCTCGCGCGGAACCGCGGCGGGACCCTCGTGGTCATGAACGCATGCCTGGCGAGCCCGAACGCAGCGGCGCAGAAGCCGAGCACGAACACCGAGAGCGCGAACAGGGCGAGGTGCTCCGCGAGCAGCATCCCGACGCCGGCGACGATCGACAGCCCGCCGGCGACGACCATCGTGAAGCGCTCGCCGATCCTGGCCACCAGCGCACCTGCCGGGAGATTGCCGCACAGCTGCCCGATCACGATCGCCGAGGCCACCAGTGCGGCGACCGAGACATCGGCACCGAGACGGGTCGCGACGACGGGGATGAGCGGGATGACGGCACCCTCGCCGAGCGAGAAGAGAACCGTCGGCGCGTAGACCATGGGTCCGAACCGCCTCAGGACCTTCGCCGCACTGTCGCTCACAACGCTCACGCTAGCCCGCCGGCGCCATGACGGCGGACGGACATACCGGGGCCACGGAACCAGGGCATGCCGGGGCCACGGAACCAGGGCATGCGGGGGTCAGGGAACCGGGGCCACGGCGCGATAAGGTGGACTGCCATGTTCGAACTCGATCTCTCCGCCGACATACAGGCCCTGCGACACACCTTCGGCGACATCCGCGAGGTCGTCGACGTCGATTCCCTGCGCGAGGACATCGCGCGACTCAGCGAGGAAGCGGGCGCCCCCGACCTCTGGGACGACCCCGAGAAGGCGCAGAAGGTCACCAGCGCTCTCAGCCACAAGCAGGCCGACCTCAAGCGCGTCACCGAGGTCGAGCGCCGACTCGATGACCTCGACGTGCTCGTCGAGCTCGCCAACGAGATGCAGGACGACGACTCCGCAGCCGAAGCGCGCGCCGAGCTCGAGTCGCTCACGCAGACCATCAACCAGCTCGAGGTGCAGACGCTGCTCGACGGCGAGTACGACGAGCGCAACGCGATCATCACGATCCGCTCCGGGGCTGGAGGAGACGACGCCACCGACTTCGCCGAGATGCTCATGCGCATGTACCTGCGCTGGGCCGAGCAGCACGGCTACCCCGTGAAGGTGCTCGACACCTCGTACGCGGAGGGTGCGGGCATCAAGTCGACCACGTTCGAGGTCACCGCGCCTTACGCCTTCGGGACGCTCTCGGTCGAGGCAGGCACGCACCGCCTGGCTCGCATCAGCCCGTTCGGCTCGGCCGACAAGCGACAGACCTCGTTCGCCGCCGTCGAGGTCATCCCGCTGATGGAGGAGGCGACCGAGGTCGAGATCCCCGAGAACGACATCCGCGTCGACGTGTTCCGTTCGTCGGGCCCCGGTGGCCAGTCGGTGAACACGACCGACTCGGCCGTGCGCATCACCCACCTGCCCACGGGCATCGTCGTGTCGATGCAGAACGAGAAGTCGCAGATCCAGAACCGCGCCGCCGCCATGCGCGTCCTGCAGACCCGCCTCCTGCTGCTGCAGAAGGAGGAGGAGGCTGCGAAGAAGAAAGAACTCGCAGGCAACATCACGGCCAGCTGGGGCGACCAGATGCGCTCGTACTTCCTCTACGGCCAGCAGCTCGTCAAGGACCTGCGCACCGGCCATGAGTCGGGGAACCCGGCGAGTGTCTTCGACGGCGACCTCGACGACTTCATCTCGGCGGGCATCCGCTGGCGCAAGCGCAAGGAAGAGGACTGATCCTCACCTCGACATGAGAACGGGCCCGGGAGCGATGCTCCCGGGCCCGTTCTGCATCTCACGCGGAGGTCATCCGGCGCAGACGCCCGCTGCGTCGGCGAACGTCGAGGCGAACTCGAGGGCATCCGCCGGATCCGTGAAGTCGCTGGTGCCGTCGGCGACCGTCTGCAGCGCCTCGTCGCTCATCTCGGAGGCGTAGAACTCCTCGCCGAGGCACAGGAGCAGGTCGTCGGTGTAGCCGCCGGCCTCGGAGGTGCCTGCGATCTCGGCGAGACCCGTCGCGAGCTCCTCGGGGGTCGGGCGCTCCCCGCTCGCATCGCCGGGCGCGCTCGGCTCGACGGACTCCTCGGCCCACGGCTCTTCGGACGAGTACCCGTCGTACGACGAGTCCCACGGGTCGTTGGCGTAGCTGACGAAGAAGCTCACGCTCAGCACGATGGTCGCGACGATGCCCATCACGACCGACAGGATGAGCCCGACGATGCCAGGCCACTTCGCCGTGTTCTTGATGAACAGCGCGATGATCGACACGACGAACGCGGCGAACAGCAGGAACGAGCCGATGCCGAACGTGACGAAGTTCGGGATGCACGCGATGATGCCGCCCACGACGGCGAGACCGAGCCCGATGTAGCCCAGCACGGGCGTCTTGCGCGGACCCGGTGCGGGTGCCGCGTATGCGCCGTACCCGGCGTCGCCGCCGTACTGCGCCGAGGCCGCGTACGGGTTCTGCTGGTCGTATCCCGCTGCGCCCGGGTAGCCCTGCTGGCCCTGACCGCTCAGACCGTAGGGCGCCTGGCCGTACGGTGCCTGCCCGTATGGAGCCTGCCCGTATGGAGCCTGACCGTATGGCACCTGGCCGCCAGGAACCTGCTCGTTCGACGTCTGACCGTAGGCGCTCTGCGGATACCCCTCCGGTGTCACGGGCGGGTAGGCGAGGGTGGGCTGCGCGTCCTCGGCGTCCTGCGCACCCGGGGCAACGGGCGGTTCGTAGGAGGCGGGCGCGACGTGGGCATCCGCTGCCGCATCGGCGTTCGCGTCGGAGCCCGCGAGCACCGTGCCGCCCTCCTCCGGGGCGTCAGGCGTCTCGGGAGCGTAGTGCTCGGTCCACTGCTCGCCGTCCCACCAGCGCTGGCGTCCGGATCCGTCGTCGTACCATCCTGCGGGAACGCTCATGGCGCCCTCCTCCTGTCTGCGTCGCCGGCTGCACGCCTGCGACAACCCCTCGTGGCGCATCCGCGCCTCTACGTGTATATCAGTCGCTCTCGACGGGAAAGCCACGGGGGAGTGTCGCTCGGCATCGCGGACGGAGCCGCGCATAGGCTCGAGGGGCCATGATCCGGTTCGAGAACGTCACCAAACGCTACCGCGGCACCACCCGCCCCGCACTGTCCGAAGTCGACTTCAACGTCGAGGCAGGCGAGTTCGTCTTCCTCGTGGGGGCCTCCGGCTCGGGCAAGTCGACCTGTCTGCGGCTCATCCTCCGCGAGGATGTCCCCACCACCGGCCGGGTCGCCGTGCTCGGCCGCGATCTGCGCTCGCTCGCCAATCGCAAGGTCCCGTACTTCCGCCGCCACATCGGCTCGGTCTTCCAGGACTTCCGTCTGCTCCCGTCGAAGACCGTCGCGCAGAATGTGGCGTTCTCGCTGCAGGTGATCGGATCGTCGCGCGGGTTCATCCAGCAGGCCGTCCCGGAGGCGCTCGCGCTCGTCGGTCTCGACGGCAAGGCCAAGCGGATGCCTCACGAGCTCTCCGGAGGCGAGCAGCAGCGCGTCGCGATCGCACGCGCCATCGTCAACCGTCCCAAGGTGCTGCTCGCCGACGAGCCCACGGGAAACCTCGACCCTGCGACCTCGGTCGGCATCATGCAGCTGCTCACCCGCATCAACGCCGGTGGCACGACGGTCGTGATGGCTACGCACGAGGCGGCCTTCGTCGATCAGATGCAGCGGCGCGTGATCGAGCTCAAGGGCGGCGAGATGGTGCGCGACGAGGCAGGCGGCGGGTACGGCGACACCTCGAGCATCCCCCGACTCACGCCGGAGGCCGTGCCTGGCGCCGCCGCGGCCGCCGCGCTCACCGCCGTCCAGGAGGTGCAGCGCGAGAGCATCACGGGCGTGATCGAGACGCCGCCGGCCGAGCAGCCGCCCGCTGTGGCGCCACCCTCGGATCCGGATGCCCAGCGGCCGCCCGCTCAGCCCGTCCAGGGCGCACCCGCTGCGCCGACGCCGCCCGAGGAGCCGGCGACGACGGTCGGTCCCCGGACCAACCCGATCGTGATCCCGGAGGTGGAGGTCGCCGAGCTCGGCATGGCCGACCGTCTCGGCCTCTCGGGTGACGACGACGAGGAAGTGGGTCCGACCTCATGAACTTCGGACTCATCGTCGGCGAGGCCCTCATCGGCCTTCGTCGCAACATCTCCATGGTCATCTCGGTGGTGCTGGTCACCTTCGTCTCGCTGACGTTCGTGGGCGCGGCCATCCTCATGCAGACGCAGATCCAGACGATGCGCGGCTACTGGGGCGAGAAGGCCGAGGTGACCATCTACATGTGCTCGCCGCTGTCGACATCGGAGAACTGCACCGCGGACGAGGCGACGGAGGACCAGATCACGAAGGTCGAGGACGACCTGGCCGGCCCTGCGCTCAGCCCCCTGATCAGCGAGGTCGCCTTCGACGACAAGGAGACCACCTACCAGAACTGGGTGGAGCGGTTCGGCGAGGAGCAGGCGAACGCGTTCGGCGTCGAGAACATGGGCGTGGCGTTCCGCGTGACCATGAAGGACCCGCAGCAGTCCCGGGTGCTCACCGAGGCGTTCTCAGGGCTGCCGGGTGTCGACGAGGTGCAGGATCAGCGCCGCCTGCTCGATCCGCTGTTCTCCGCCCTCACCGTCGCGACCTACATCGCCGTCGGCGTCGCAGCGCTCATGCTCATCGCCGCCGTGCTGCTCATCGCCACGACGATCCGGCTGTCGGCGTATGCGCGACGGAAGGAGATCGGCATCATGCGCCTGGTGGGCGCGTCGAACCGGTCGATCCAGACGCCGTTCGTGCTGGAGGGCGTCTTCGCGGCGTTCCTCGGCTCGGTGTTCGCCAGCGCCGCCGTCCTCGCCGGCGTCAAGTTCGGCGTCGAAGGCTACCTGGCCGAACGGGTGCCCTTCATGCGTCCTCTGGTCGACATGCAGGATGCCGCGTTCGTCGTGCCTGTGCTGATCGGCATCGGCATCGTGCTGGCGGCCCTGTCGGCCGGGTTCGCGATCCGGCGCTGGCTGCGCACCTGAGCCTGTAGGCTGAGGGGCTGTCTGTCGTCAGGAGAAGAACATGCCCAGGGAACGCGGGGAGAAGGTCGTCGCGACCAACCGTCGCGCGCGTCACGACTACAACCTCGAGAAGTCGTACGAGGCAGGCCTCGTGCTCACCGGCACCGAGGTCAAGTCGCTGCGCCAGGGTCGAGCGAACCTGAGCGACGGCTACGCCTACGTCAAGGGCGGCGAGGCGTACCTCGACGCCGTGCACATCCCGGAGTACTCCCAGGGCCACTGGACCAACCACTCGGCCAAGCGCATCCGCAAGCTGCTGCTGCACAAGGAGGAGATCCGCAAGCTCGAGCATGCCGTCTCGGCCGGCGGCTACACGCTCATCCCGCTGAAGCTGTACTTCTCGGACGGACGCGCCAAGGTCGAGATCGCCCTCGCGAAGGGCAAGAAGGAGTACGACAAGCGCCAGACCCTGCGCGAGCGCCAGGACACCCGCGAGGCCGAGCGCGCCATGCGGCTGCGCAATCGCGTGGGGGAGTAGCCCTTACGGGGCGACCGGGAAGCCGAACGTCCGGCCGAGGAAGCGCAGTTCCGCCTCGAGCGACGCGATGATCGACGAGGCCGCGCGGAACCCGTGCCCCTCACCCTCGAACAGCAGGTACTCGTGGGGCACCCCTCGGGCCTCCAGCGCATCCCTGATGGCCTCCGACTGCGACGGCGGCACGACCCTGTCCTCCGACCCCTGCTGAAGCAGCACCGGCACATCGATCCGGTCGGCGTGCGACAGCGGGGACCTCTCGATGTACACGCGCTCGGCCTCGGGCAGCGGCCCGACCAGGCCCTCGAGGTAGTGCGCCTCGAAGTCGTGCGTCTCAGCCGCCAGCATCCGAAGATCGGCGACTCCGTACCGCGAGATGCCGGCGCTGAAGGCACCGCCGCGGACGAGAGCGCAGAGCACCGTCCATCCGCCGGCTGAGCCGCCGCGGATGGCGATGCGGGCAGGGTCGGCGAGCCCGGCGTCGGCCATGCCGCGGGCCGCGGCGATGACGTCGTCGACGTCGACGATGCCCCACTGGCCGTCGAGTCGCTCGCGATACGCGCGTCCGTAGCCCGTCGAGCCGCCGTAGTTCACATCGAGCACGCCGACGCCGCGGCTGGTCCAGTAGGCGTAGGCGGTGGATGCCGCACCCGACACGTGTGCGGTGGGTCCGCCGTGCACCATGACGATGTACGGCGGCAGCTCGCCATCCGGAGCAGTCGCATCGGGGTTCGTGGGCGGGTAGTCGAAGGCGTGCACGGGCCCGTGCGGGCCGTCGAAGGTCACGGGCCTGGCGCGTGGCACCCAGCGGGCGTCTGCCTCAGCGCCGCCCGTCACGGTCGTGATGGTTCCGTCATCGAGATCGACGCACCACAGCCCCGCGCCGACCGTGCGCCCGGCGCCCGAGATGAGCACCTTCGAGCCCCGGGCGTCGTCGACGCTCGCCTCGGCCGTGATCGGCAGGGTGAGCAGCTCGACGCTCTCGCCGTCGGGCGAGATCTGCACGATCTGGTCAGCGCCGTTCGTGCGCACGGCGACGACCCGGCCGTCGTCGAGGGGCTGATACCAGCGGGTGCCGAGCACCCAGAGCGGGCCACCGGTGTCGGCATCGGCAGCGGCGAAACCGGTCGAGGTCTCGCCGAGACGCAGCCGCCGCAGGTTCCAGCGACCCGAGGGATCGTCGAGGTGGAGCAGCTCGTCGTCGCTCACCCACTCAGGCTGAAGGGCGGCGTGCGTGCGCGTGGACTCGATCTCGTCGCCGCCCACAGGGGCGACGTGCAGAAGGGCCTGCTCCCAGGGCATCCGGACGGTGCTCCACTGCACCCAGGCGAGACGCTCGCCGTCGGGGGAGAGCGCGGGATGCGCGACGAACCCGCTCGTCGAGACGAGCGTCCGCACCGCGGACTCGTCGTCAGCGGCCGAGCCGTCGAGGGGGATCTCGACGATCGCCCGCAGATGCTGTTCGGGTCGCAGGTCCTCGCGCACGGCGAGCAGGCGACCGCGCTGCAGCCTGAGCCCGCCGAACGCCGGTCCCGCCTCAGTCAGCGGCTCGGGGACGCCCCCGCGCGGCATCCGGTGCACCCGCTGATCAGCGCCGTTGACGAAATACAGCGTGCCGTCGTCGCCGGCGGTCCATGCGCCTCCGCCGTACTCGTGGACTCGCGAGCGCGCATTCCACGGCAGGGGAAGCACCTCCGCGCCGCTCGAGCTGCGCACCGTCACCCTGCCGCCCTCGGCGGGAACCGACTCACCCCACCAGATCTCATCGCCGACGAAGCGCGCCCCGTCGATGCGGGGAGATGCCTGCGCGATCATCTGCGCGGTGAACGGGGAGGGCCACGAGCCGTGCGGTGCGGTCATGCTCCGAGCCTAGCCAGAGCGACGGTCGACACACGGCGTCACACAGTGTGCGCCGCGCCGAGCGGCTGTCCTACCGTCTGAGGACACCCTCGCCCCCGAGCAACGAAGGAGAACGCCGTGAGCACCACCCCCTTCTCCTTCGAGCTGTACCCGCCTCGCACGGCGGAGAGCGCCCGCGCGCTGCACGACACCATCGACCGTCTCGCCGAGGTCGGACCCGAATTCATCTCGGTGACCTACGGCGCCGGCGGATCCACGGGAGGACGCTCGCTCGAGGTGCTGCGCTACATCCGCGCCCACACCGACACCGAACCGCTCGCCCACCTCACGTGTGTGGGCAACACCTATGCCGGGGCTGCGCGACTGATCCGGGAGTTCCTCGATGCCGGCGTGCTCAGCTTCCTGGCACTGCGCGGCGACCCGCCGGCGGGGCAGGACGAGGACGATGTGTTCCTCGGCGACCTCGAGAGCTCGGCGCAGCTCGTGCAGCTGATCGATCGCGTGCAGGCCGAGCGCGCTCCGTACGAGGAGTCGCCGGTGCGCGGCAACCCCGGTGCCGTGCGCGTCGCTCCGCGCCGCAAGGTGAACATCGCCGTCGCCGCCTTCCCGAACGGACACCCCCGCTCGGCCTACAGCAGCCAGCACGTCGACGCCCTGCTCGCGAAGCAGGCGGCCGGCGCCACCGTCGCCATCACCCAGCTTTTCTTCCACGCCGACCACTACCTCGCATTCGTCGAGCGCGCTCGGCGGGCCGGTGTGACGATCCCCATCCTGCCCGGCATCATGCCTATCACCTCGCCCGCGAGGCTCACCCGCGTGCTCGAGCTGACCGGCGAGGACCTTCCCGGCGAGCTCGCCATCGATCTGGAGATCGAACCGACCACCGAGGGACGCCGCCAGATCGGCATCCGATGGGCATCCGATCTCATCCGCGCGGTCGTCGACGGCGGTGCACCCGGAGTGCACCTGTATGCGTTCAACCAGCACGAGACCGTGCTCGATGTCCTCCAATCCGCCGGGATCATCCCCGAGCGCCAGCTCTCCGCAGCATCGAAAGGAACCTCATGACCGCTTTCCCCGCAGGGACGATCCTCGGCTACCCGCGCATCGGCCGCCGTCGCGAGCTGAAGAAGGCGGTCGAGTCCTTCTGGGCCGGCCGCTCCGACCAGGCCGAGCTGGAGCGCACCGCCGCCGAGCTGCGGGCGACGACGCGCGCACGTCTGGCAGGACTGGGCCTGGGACGCGATGACTCGTCGATCCCCGAGTCGTTCTCGTTCTACGACCAGGTGCTCGACGCCGCCGTCACCGTCGGCGCGATCCCCGCCCGCTTCGACGACCTGCGCGACGAAGACGGGACGATCGGGCTCGGCGCCTACTTCACCGTCGCCCGCGGCGAGGGTGAGCGAGCGCCGCTCGAGATGACCAAGTGGTTCGACTCGAACTACCACTACCTCGTTCCCGAGATCGGCCCCGAGACGACGTTCTCGCTCGCCAGCGAGCATCTCGTCGCACAGGTCGCCGAAGCGGCGTCGGCCGGATACATCACCCGTCCGGTGATCGTGGGCCCCGTCACCCTGCTCGCTCTCGCGAAGGCGTCGGACGACGCACCCGAGGGCTTTGACCCGCTCAGCCGACTCGACGACGTGCTGCCTGTGTACGCCGCGCTGCTCGCGAAGCTGAGGGCCGCGGGCGCCCAGTGGGTGCAGCTCGACGAGCCCGCGCTGGTCAGCGAGTCGCTTCCCGCCGACACCGCCGCGCTCGCCGCTGCCTCCGCCCGCGCCCTGGCGGTGCTGGGCGGTGCGAGCGAGCGTCCGCAGATCTTCGTCGCAGCCCCGTACGCCGCGCTCGGCTCGACGCTCGAGGTGCTCGCCGCAGCTCCCATCGAGGCGATCGGCATCGACCTCGCCCGCGGCGACGTGCCCGCCGCACTCCCGGCGCTCGGGGGCAAGACGCTCGTCGGCGGCGTGATCGACGGCCACAACATCTGGCGGGGCGACCTCGACGCCGCCTTCACGAAGCTCGAGGCGCTCCGCGCGCTCGGCGCGGGTGCCGTCTCGGCATCCACCTCCACCTCGTTGCTGCACGTGCCGCACGACGTCGACGACGAGACCGCACTCGACCCCCGCCTGGTCTCGTGGCTCGCCTTCGCCGATCAGAAGGTCGGCCAGGTGGTCACCCTCGCGCAGGGACTGGCCGAGGGCCGCGATGCCATCGCCGAGGCCCTCGATGCGGCATCCGCCGCCCTCGCCGACCGCCGCGAGGCCCCTGGTGTGCGCGATGGAGCCGTGCGCGAGCACGCGTTCGCCGAGGCGGAGTTCTCGCGCGTTCCGTACGAGGAGCGTGAGAGCGCGCAGCAGGCGCTGAAACTGCCCGCCCTGCCGCTGACCACCATCGGCTCCTTCCCGCAGACCGGAGACATCCGTCGAGCCCGTGCCCGGTTCCTGCGCGGCGAACTTCCTGAGGACGACTACGACGACTTCCTGCGTCGCGAGATCGACCAGGTCGTCGCCCTTCAGGAGGACCTCGGCCTCGACGTGCTCGTGCACGGGGAGCCCGAGCGCAACGACATGGTGCAGTACTTCGCCGAGCACCTCGACGGCTTCGCCGTGACCCAGCACGGATGGGTGCAGTCCTACGGCTCGCGCGCCACGCGCCCGTCGATCCTCTGGGGAGACGTGTCGCGCCCGGCGCAGATCACGGTGTCGTGGGCGGCGTACGCCCAGTCGCTGAGCGTCAAGCCGGTCAAGGGCATGCTCACCGGCCCGGTCACGATCCTCGCCTGGTCGTTCGTGCGCGACGACCAGCCGCTCGGCGAGACGGCCAACCAGGTCGCGCTCGCGCTGCGCGACGAGATCACCGACCTCGAGGCCGCGGGTATCGCGATCATCCAGGTCGATGAGCCTGCGCTGCGCGAGCTGCTTCCGCTGAAGGCGGCCGACCAGGCCGATTACCTCGACTGGTCTGTGCGCTCCTTCCGTCTCGCCACCGGCGGCGCCGCCGCCGGCACTCAGATCCACACGCATCTCTGCTATTCGGAGTTCGGTGTGGTGATCGATGCGATCCGCGCCCTGGATGCCGATGTGACCTCGATCGAGGCGGCTCGCAGCCGCATGGAGGTCGTCGCAGACATCGCCCGCTTCGGGTTCGACCACGGTGTCGGCCCCGGCGTCTACGACATCCACTCGCCGCGCGTGCCCAGCGTGGAGGAGATCGAGTCGCTGCTGCGCCGCGCCGTCGACGAGTTGCCCCTGAGTCAGCTGTGGGTGAACCCGGACTGCGGACTGAAGACCCGTGCCTACGAGGAGACGGTGCAGTCGCTGCGCAACATCGTCGAGGCCACGCGTCGTGTCCGCGAGGACGTCGTCGTCCCGGCCTGATCCGATCTGATCCGGGATGCCGGAGGGCTCCCCGTCCGCTCAGCGGTCGGGGAGCACTTCGGTCATCCCGGTGATGCTCAGCGGGTGTGATGCACGTCGGCGAGGGCGTACACGGGCGTCGGGATGCCCGCGTGCCGCGCCTTGAGCTGCAGAGCGAGGTACAGCGAGTAGTGCCGCGACTGGTGCAGATTGCCGCCGTGGAACCAGAGGTTCGGCTGCCTGGTCGGCTTCCACATGTTGCGCTGCTCGCCCTCCCACGGGCCGGGGTCCTTGGTGGTGTCCGAGCCCAGCCCCCAGCACTTGCCGACCGCGTCGGCCACCTCGGGACTGATCAGATCGGCCACCCAGCCGTTCATCGAGCCATAGCCGGTCGCGTAGACGACGAGGTCCGCCGGCAGCACCGTGCCGTCCTTCAGCACCACCGCGTCCTCGGTGAGATGGTCGACATCGCCCTTGGCGAGCTTCACCTCGCCGTCGGCCACGAGCTCGGCCGCGCCGACGTCGATGTAGTAGCCGGAGCCGCGGCGCAGGTACTTGAGGAACAGGCCTGACCCGTCGTCGCCCCAGTCGAGATCGAAGCCGGCGGCGGTGAGCCGGTCGTAGAAGTCGCTGTCGCGCTCCTTCATGCGCTCGTACAGCGGGATCTGGAACTCGTGCATGATCCGGTACGGCAGCGAGGCGAAGATGAGGTCGGCCTTCTCAGTGGTCACCCCCGCGGCGAGGGCGCGCTCCGAGTACAGGTCGCCGAGGCCGATGTCCATCAAGGTGTCGCTCTTGACGATGTGCGTCGACGAGCGCTGCACCATCGTGACGTCGGCCCCGTGCTCCCACAGAGCGCCGCAGATGTCGAAGGCGGAGTTGTTGCTGCCGATCACCACCACCCGCCTGCCCGCGCAGGCGTCGGGTCCCGGATGCTGGGAGGAGTGCTGCTGCTCACCGCGGAAGACATCCTGTCCGGGGAACGTCGGCACGTTCGCCTTGCCCGACATGCCGGTGGCGAAGACGAGCTGCGTGGGGTGCAGCGTCATCTCCTGCCCTTCTCGGATCAGATCGACGCGCCACGTGCCCGACCCCTCGTCGAATGCGGCGCTGGTGACCGTGGTGCTCGACCAGTACGGCACCTCCATCACCTTGACGTACGACTCGAGCCAGTCGCCCACCTTGTCCTTCGGAGCGAAGACGGGCCAGTTCTCGGGGAACTTGATGTAGGGCAGGTGGTCGTACCAGACCGGGTCGTGCAGGCAGAGCGACTTGTACCGGCTGCGCCACTGATCGCCTGGGCGCGGGTGCCTGTCGACCACCAGGGAGGGCACGCCCAGCTGACGCAGGCGCGCGCCGAGCGCGATCCCGCCCTGGCCGCCGCCGATCACGAGCGTGTAGGGCTGGGTGTCGACGCCGAGCGACGCCTCCTCTGCGTGGCGCTTCTCGAGCCAGGTCACGCGCTCGCGGTCGGCACCGTGCTCCGCACCTTTGGGCCGTCGCTCGCGCAGAGGCTCCTCGTGTCCCTTCAGCTCGTACATCGTGGTGAGCAGCGTCCAGGCCTTCGGGCCGGCTTCGTCGACGACGCGGACGAGTCCGCGTCCGCGTCCGACGGCCGTCTCGAACTCGAACCAGGCGGTGGTGACACCATCAGCAGTGTCGGCCGGCTCGGTCAGCCGGAAGGCGTGCGGGCCGGTGCCGTCGAGGGTCGCGCTGAGCAGGTCGGCGACTCCCGACGGGTTCTCGACGGTCGTGATGTTCCATGAGAAGGCGATGAGATCGCGCCAGAAGCTCGTGGCGGCGAACAGGCCGGACGCCCGCGCGACGTCGCGCGCCGTGAGCGCGTCCTCGAACGCGGCCAACCAGGCTGTGGCTGGGTCGGGGGCCGGAGCAGGGGCGACGGAGGGATCGGTGGTGGCGGCGGGCGTCGTCGCCGGCCGCTCTTCGGTCTGGATCATGCCCCCAGCACACGCCTCCGCGCGCAGTCGGGGAAGCGTTGCACGATGTTGCAACGGAGGGTCGCCTAGCCTCTGCGCATGGCAACGACGCCGGATCTCGCCGACCTCGCCCGCAGCCTCGTGCGCGTGCACGACGCCGTGCTGTCGGGGGCGCGGCCTCCGGAGCATCCGCGGCCGGTCGTGGCGCGCTCGTGGGCCCGGACGATGAACCTCGGCGTCGACCCCGAGGGGCGCTCACGTCGCGACCCGCTGGCCTGGTCTCAGGTCGAGGAGCGCCGTCGCCGCTCGCCGCTGTCGACCGTGCTCGACGAACTGAGGATGCCGCTTCTCGCGGCTGCGGATGCGGCCTCGTATCTGGTCGTCGTCACGGATGCGGACGGCGTCGTGCTGTGGCGCAGCGGAGCGCCGGGGGTGAAGATGCAGGCCGACCGGCTCGGGTTCGTCGAGGGGGCGGTGTGGACGGAGGATGCCGTCGGCACGAACGCCATCGGGACGGCTCTCGCCGAGGCATCGCCCGTGCAGCTGTTCTCGGCCGAGCACTTCGAGAACGCGCAGGTGCCGTGGTACTGCACCGCGTCGCCCGTACACGATCCGATGGACGGCACTCTGCTCGGCATAGTCGACGTGAGCGGCCCGGCGCTCACGCTGCACCCGGCCATCCGTGCGCTGGTCGGGGCCTCGGTGCAGCTCGCGCAGGCGAGACTGCAGCGCAGGCACGGCGACCGGCTGGAGCGGCTGCGCCGCACTGTGCATCCGCTTCTCGCCGGCGTCGGCGGACCGCTGCTGGTCGTCGACGACGCCGGCTGGGTCGCCACGCAGCAGGGACTGGCACCGCGCGATCGCATCGAGGCGCCGCAGGCCGATCGGGCGGTGGCCGTGCCCGGTCTCGGGATCTGCATGCCGGAGCGCCTGGCGGACGGGTGGCTCATCCGGCCGAGCGAGCAGCGCGCCGCTCTCGAGGCTGTGATCGACGTGAGCGGCGCGCAGGCTCTGCTCGAGGTGCGCGGCCCGGCGTCGGCGTGGCGCAGCGCTCTCTCGCCGCGACACGCCGAGCTGCTGGTGGCCCTCGCCGAGCGCGGTCGCGCCGGCATGAATGCGGCGGAGCTCAGCATCCGCCTGTTCGGCGACGCCGCGCATCAGGTGACCGTGCGGGCGGAGTTCTCGCGCCTGCGGCGCGCGATCGGCGCGCTGGTCGCGGGAAATCCGTACCGGATCGCCGAGGGAGTCGCGCTCTCCGTCCGGCGCTCGCGCGGGTAGCGTCGGGGGTGCGCTGCGGGCTCAGACCGCGCGAAGCACCGCGACGACCTTGCCGAGCACGACGGCCTCGTCGCCGAGGATGGGCTCGAAGGCGGAGTTGCGCGGCAGCAGCCAGGTGTGTCCGTCGCGACGACGGAACGTCTTGACCGTGGCCTCGCCGTCGATCATCGCGGCGACGATCTCGCCGTTCTCGGCGTCGTTCTGCGTGCGCACGACCACCCAGTCGCCGTCGCAGATGGCCGCATCGATCATCGACTCCCCGTTCACCTTGAGCATGAACAGGTCGCCCTTGCCCACCAGCTGCCGGGGCAGGGGGAAGATCTCCTCCACCTGCTGATCGGCGGTGATCGGGATGCCGGCGGCGATCTGGCCGACGAGGGGCACCAGTGCCGCATCCCCCACGGCGGGGGAGCTGTCGGCGGGGTTCTCGGCGCTCGTGCCGGGCAGGTCGATGAGCACCTCCATGGCGCGGGTCTTGCCCGGGTCGCGGCGCAGGTAGCCGCTGAGCTCGAGCTGGC
Source organism: Microbacterium esteraromaticum (assembly GCF_014084045.1). Lineage (NCBI taxonomy): Bacteria > Bacillati > Actinomycetota > Actinomycetes > Micrococcales > Microbacteriaceae > Microbacterium > Microbacterium esteraromaticum. The sequence continues at coordinate 37,522 of NZ_CP043732.1, read as the reverse complement.
CGAGCTGGTGGGTGACGCTGGAGAGCGACTTCAGCCCCACCGCGTCGCCGATCTCGCGCATGCTCGGCGGGTAGCCGTGGCGGGCGATAGAGGTCTGGATGACCTCGAGGATCGCCATCTGCTTGGGGCTGAGGCTCTTGCGTCGTCGCGTGCGAGGAGCCTCGGCTGCGGTCTCGGGGGTGTCGCTCATCGGTGCTCCTTCATGCCCTCATGCGTTGCGGATCCGCGTCATCGCGAGGATCCGATTCGAATGTCGGTGGCCCGTGGTGGGCTGACTTCATCGAAACCGTATCCGAGTTCTCTCGGAAATCGGAAGATCTGTTCGAGCGTGTCGGCGAAGACGAGAGCGTGTATTCGAAGAATCCTTGACAGATGTTCGATATCGAAGATAGATTCGGAACGTAGCTTCGCATCCGGCGTCCCCGGCCGGATGCCGGATGCGAAAGCTGCACCACTTCCGCCCGAAGGGCGGGGAGAGTGAAGAGGAGCATCACATGAGCACCATCAGCATCCAGGCCCCGCTGACCATCCCGGTCGCGGCCGCTGCCGGCGGGCGTTCTGTCACGACGCGACTGCGGATCACGGCGCGTGGTCGTCGTGTCCTCGCCGCTCTCGCCGCAGCCCCCGTCGTCGCGGGCATCGCCGTCTCGCTCCTCGCGGGCGGTACGGCGATCGCATCCGGCGAGAGCGCCGAGCCGGTCGCGTTCGAGACCGTGACGGTGCTGCCGGGCGACACCCTGTGGTCGATCGCCGCCGAGGCCGCTCCCGGAGTCGACCCGCGCGAGGTCATCGACGACATCAGGCGGCTCAACAACCTCAGCTCCGGCATGATCCAGGTCGGCGCGTCCATCGCGATCCCGACCGCGTACTCCGAGTGATGTCGGTTCGTCATCCGCGGCGGCGGCATCGGTGCGCGTCCTACGATGGAGCATGTGACATCCCTTGATGAGCTGCCCCTCCGCGACGATCTGCGCGGGCTCACACCCTACGGCGCGCCGCAGGCGCCGCTGCCGGTCGCTCTGAACGTCAACGAGAACACCCATCCCGTTCCCGATGAGGTCGCCAGCGACATCCTCGACGACATCGCCCTGGCCCTTCGCGACGTCAACCGCTATCCGGATCGCGAGTTCACGGCCCTTCGAGAAGGTTTCGCCGAGTATCTCGGCCACGATCTCCGCGCCGAGCAGATCTGGGCGGGAAACGGCTCGAACGAGGTGCTGCAGCACATCATGCAGGCATTCGCCGGTCCTGGTCGCAGTGCGTTCGGATTCGCGCCGACGTACTCGATGTACCCGCTCATCACGCAGGGCACCGGCGCGCGCTGGATAGCCGGGGCGCGCAACGACGACTACACGATCGATCCGGACGATGCCGCGCGCCAGGTGCTGGCCGCCGACCCGGACGTCGTGCTGCTCTGCTCGCCCAACAACCCGACCGGCACGCCGCTGGCGCTCGACGTGATCGACGCCGTCTACGAGGCGGCGCGCGGCGTCGTCATCGTCGACGAGGCGTACCAGGAGTTCGCCCCCCACGACGCCCCCTCCGCGCTGAGCCTGCTCGACGGCCGCCCTCGCCTCGCGGTCTCGCGCACCATGAGCAAGGCCTTCGCCTTCGCGGGTGCCCGTGTCGGCTATCTCGCCGCCGACCCCGCGTTCATCGACGCGCTGCGCCTCGTGCGCCTGCCGTACCACCTCAGTGCGCTCACGCAGGCCGCCGCGGTGGCCGCGCTGCGCAACTCGTCGACCATGCTGCGCATGGTCGATGAGATCGTCGAGCAGCGCGAGCGCATCTCGGCCACGCTCGAGGCGCTCGGATACACGCCGCACGAATCCTGGTCGAACTTCGTGCTCTTCGGGGGAGTGGATGACCCGAGGGACGTGTGGCAGAAGCTGTACGACCGGGGTGTGCTCGTCCGCGACGTCGGCATCGCCCATCACCTCCGGGTGACGGCCGGCACAGAGGCCGAGACCACCGCATTCCTGGAAGCCCTCGCGTCGATTGGATCGCCGTCATGACAGACCGCACCGCACGCCGAACCCGCAGCACCTCCGAGTCGACCGTCGAGGTCGAGGTGAATCTCGACGGCACGGGTCGCAGCGAGATCGACACGTCCGTGCCGTTCTTCGACCACATGCTGACGGCGTTCGCCAAGCACTCGCTCACCGACCTCACCGTTCGCGCCACGGGCGACACGCACATCGACGCGCACCACACCGTCGAGGACATCTCGATCGTGCTCGGGCGGGCCATCCGCGATGCGCTCGGCGACAAGGCCGGGATCTCGCGGTACGGCGACGCGCTCGTGCCGCTCGACGAGGCCCTCGCGCAGGCGGTCGTCGACATCTCGGGTCGTCCGTTCCTCGTGCACGAGGGCGAGCCCGATGGCTTCGAGTTCCACCTCATCGGGGGCACTTCACCGGATCGCTCGTGCGTCACGTGTTCGAGGCCATCACATTCAACGCCGGGCTGACCGTGCACGTGCGGGTGGTCGGCGGGCGCGACCCGCACCACATCGCCGAGGCCGAGTTCAAGGCGTTCGCGCGCGCGTTCCGGCAGGCCAAGGCCATCGATCCGCTCGTCGACGGCATCCCGTCGACCAAGGGGGCGCTGTGACCGCGCGGCGCGTCGTCGTCTTCGACTACGAATCCGGCAATGTCCACTCGGCCGTCAAGGCGCTGGCGGCGGCCGGCGCAGAGGTCGAGCTCACCCGCGATCGCGGGCGCGCGCTCGAGGCAGACGGGCTGCTGGTGCCCGGCGTCGGCGCTTTCGCGGCCGTGCGAGACGCTCTCGTCGCGCATGGCGGCGACGAGATCGTCGACCGCCGTCTCGCCGGCGGGCGACCCGTGCTGGGCATCTGCGTGGGCATGCAGGTGATGTTCGAACGCGGCGTCGAACGAGGACAGTCCGCCGATGGACTGGGGGAGTGGCCAGGCACGGTGACCGAGCTCGACGCCCCCGTGCTGCCCCACATGGGCTGGAACACCGTCGAGGCAGGTGAGGGCAGCGTGCTGTTCCGCGGCATCGAGCAGGAGCGCTTCTACTTCGTGCACTCGTTCGCGGCCAAGACCTGGGATCTCGACGTGATCCCGCCGTTCCCGCAGCCGGCCGTGACCTGGGCCACCCACGGCGAGCGGTTCCTCGCCGCGGTGGAGAACGGCCCGTTGTCGGCCACCCAGTTCCACCCGGAGAAGTCGGGTGATGCGGGCATCCGACTGCTGCGCAACTGGGTCGAATCGCTCTGAGCCGCGCGCCGCGTCATCGACCTGCCCGACACAGGGTTTGATGACGGCGCTCAGCGGGACTACTCTCGACTCTCGTGCCCGATCGGGCCCCATCATCCCCCTCCGAAGGACGACATGAACGACTTCGCACAGTCCCCCTCGCTGATCCTCCTGCCCGCGGTCGATGTGGCCGGCGGCAAGGCGGTGCGCCTGACGCAGGGCGAGGCCGGCACCGAGACGAGCTACGGCGACCCTGTCGACGCGGCAGGCGAGTTCGTCGATGCCGGCGCCGAGTGGATCCACCTGGTCGATCTCGACGCAGCCTTCGGGCGCGGCACCAACACCTCGATCCTGCGCAAGGTCATCAAGCAGTACCGCGGGGTGAACATCGAGCTCTCCGGCGGCATCCGCGACGACGCCAGCCTGGACGCCGCCCTGGAGGCGGGGGCGACGCGCATCAACCTCGGCACCGCCGCGCTCGAGAACCCCGAGTGGTCGGCCGATGTGATCAGCCGATACGGCGAGGCGATCGCCGTCGGACTCGACGTGCGGGGCACCACCCTCGCCGCCCGCGGCTGGACCAAGGAGGGCGGCGACATCTGGGACGTGCTGGAGCGCCTCGAGGAGGCCGGCTGCAGCCGCTACGTCGTCACCGACGTCACCAAGGACGGCACCCTGCGCGGGCCCAACCTCGACCTGCTGCGCGAGATCACCTCGCGCACTCCGAAGCCCGTGATCGCCTCCGGCGGTGTCGCGTCGCTCGACGACATCGCGGCGCTGCGCGAGCTCGTGCCGCTGGGGGTCGAGGGCGCCATCGTCGGCAAGGCCCTCTACGCCGGGCAGTTCACGCTGGCAGAGGCGCTGGATGTCGCAGGCGACTGACGACTCCTGCGAGCACGGGCACGGCAATTCCGGCGACTCCGCCGGTGTGCCCTGGGAGGGTCGCAGCTTCGAGTCGAACCCGCACGCCGCCGACGACGGCTCGGCCGATCCGGCGCTGCTGGCTGCCTTGCTGCGCTTCCGTGCGGGTGAGGGCTCGCAGCAGGAGGTCGTCGACGCGTTCCGTCCCGCCCGCGTGCTGGTGCCGCTCGTCGCCGAGAAGGGCGATGAAGGCGTCGGGCCCACCGGCCTGAAGGTCGACAAGACCCAGGAGCTGTCGATCGTCACAGTCGCTGCGCCCGACGGGCGTCGTGTGCAGCCCGTGTTCTCATCCGTCGACACCATGCGGCGGTGGGACGCGACGGCACGGCCGATACCCGTCGAGGCGATCCGCGTCGCCCTGTCGGCATCGAGCGAGCAGACCGATCTGATCGCGCTCGATCCGGCATCCGAGACCGAGTTCGTCATCCGCCGCCCCGCCGTCTGGGCGATCGCACAGTCTCAGCACTGGGAGCCGAGCTGCCTCTCGCCCGAGGTCTTCACCGCTCTGCGCGAGAGCATCGCGCACGAGCTAGCCGTGATCGACGTGTCGGTCGCCCCGGGCGATCCGGATGCCAGGATGCACGGCCCCGAGCTGATCGTGACGCTCGAGCTCGTCGACGGCCTCGAGCGCGAGACGCTGGATGCCGTGCTGGCGCGGCTGGCGCAGCGCTGGGCGGCCGACGACCGCATGGCCGTGCTGGTCGACTCGCTGACCGTGAAGCTGACGCGCTCGGTCGGCTGACCCGCGTACATGCGCTGCGCGCATCCCGACGGCAGACGCACGAGACCGGCTATGGTCGGGGCATGCGCAGACTGCCAGCCGTCCTCGGCATCGTGCTCGCGGGATCGATCGCCACGGCGTGTGCCCCGTCGTTCGTCGATGCGTGTCCTGCGATCGGATACATCGCGGCGCTGCAGGTCGACGCGTCGGCGATCCCGGAAGCTGCATGGGTTCAGCTGTGCGACGGCGCGATCTGCTCTCCGGGCTTCGGCGAGGAGGAGAGCGTCGACACGCAGATCGGGGTCAGCTCCCAGGACGGCGTCTGGGGATTCGCCTTCCTGGCACGCGAACCTGTGGAGCACGCGAGCATCCGCGTCTTCGGCGCCGACGGAGCCCTCATCCAGGAGACCGAGCACAACGTCGAGTGGACCCACTCCACCGCCAGGTGCGGCGGCCCGTCGACCGCCGACACCGTGATGCTGCAGCGCCTGGTCAGTTGACCGGGCCGGTCCACTTCTCGCCGGGGCCCTTGCCGATCGGGTCGGGGATCGCCGATGCCTCGCGGAAGGCCAGCTGAAGCGAGCGAAGCCCGTCGCGCAGCGAGCGGGCGTGCATGTCGCTGATCTCGGGTGCGCCGGCGGTGATCAGGCCGGCCAGGGCGTTGATGAGCTTGCGGGCCTCGTCGAGGTCGGTCTGCTCCTCCGGGTGGTCGGCGAGGCCGACCTTCACGGCCGCGGCGCTCATCAGGTGCACCGCGGTCGTGGTGATCACCTCGACCGCTGGGACGTCCGCGATGTCACGGGTCGCGGCTGTCGCGGCCTGCTCCTGCTGCTCCCAGCTCTGGTGGCGGTCATCGTGGTGCTCAGCAGGAATCGTCACTTCGGGATGCTTTCTGGTAGACTTCTGCGGGCTTCGGAGTGTCATGCTCCGATACGAAAGAGGATTCTGATCCCACCCGCGCTTGCCGTTCAAGGCTACCGGGTTCAGCACCCCGCCGGTCTCCGGTGGAAAGGGTGTCACAAGCCGGTGTGTCTGACTGCGCCGGCGGGTGGGGAGAACTCCGATTTCGCCCGAGATGCGACCCGCATCCCGGTGGCCCGGAAATCACGTCTTAGGAGCTCCGCATCAGCGATCCCCGTACCAATGAGCGCATCCGCGTCCCCGAGGTCCGCCTCGTCGGTCCCGCGGGTGAGCAGATCGGTGTTGTCCGCATCGAGGCAGCACTGCGTCTTGCCCAGGAGGCGGACCTCGATCTCGTCGAGGTGGCCCCCAATTCCAAGCCGCCCGTGGTCAAGATCATGGACTACGGCAAGTTCAAGTACGAGGCCGCGCAGAAGGCCAAGGAAGCACGCCGCAACCAGGCGAACACCATCCTCAAGGAGGTCCGCTTCCGCCTGAAGATCGAGGCGCACGACTACACGACCAAGCTCAAGCGCGCCGAGGGCTTCCTCAAGGCGGGCGACAAGGTCAAGGCGATGATCCTGTTCCGTGGTCGCGAGCAGTCGCGTCCCGAGCAGGGCGTGCGTCTGCTGCGCAAGTTCGCCGAGGACGTCGCGGAGTTCGGCACCGTCGAGTCGAACCCCACGATCGACGGACGCAACATGGTCATGGTCGTCGCTCCGCTGAAGAACAAGTCAGAGGCGAAGGCCGAGCAGAACGCCGTCCGCACGGCGAACAAGCAGGCCGCGCGTGAGGCGAAGAACGGCTCCGCCCCCGCCCCGACCGACGAGACCGCGGCGTAAGCCGCCCCCCAGCTCCCGCTCGCGAGCGGGTACCCACCGTCGCCCGCCAGGGCGCCACACGAAGGAAGAGAAGATGCCGAAGCAGAAGACCCACTCGGGTGCGAAGAAGCGCTTCAAGATCACCGGCAGCGGAAAGCTGAAGAAGCAGCAGGCCGGCATGCGCCACAACCTCGAGCTCAAGTCGAGCCGCCGTACCCGTCGTCTGAACCAGGACCAGGTCCTCTCGAAGGCCGACGCCAAGGTCGCGAAGAAGCTTCTCGGTCGCTGAGCGCCCGGAACGTACGAATAGGAATACACGAAAATGGCAAGAGTCAAGCGCGCAGTCAACGCGCAGAAGAAGCGTCGCGTCATCCTCGAGCGCGCGTCCGGTTACCGCGGCCAGCGTTCGCGCCTGTACCGCAAGGCGAAGGAGCAGGTCACCCACTCGCTCGTCTACGCGTACCGTGACCGTCGCAAGCGCAAGGGCGACTTCCGTCGTCTGTGGATCCAGCGCATCAACGCCGCTGCCCGCCAGAACGGGATCACGTACAACCGCTTCATCCAGGGCCTCGGCCTCGCGGGTGTGCAGGTCGACCGTCGCATGCTCGCCGACCTGGCCGTGACCGACGCGGGTGCGTTCACCGCCCTCGTCGAGGTCGCGAAGAACGCTCTGCCCTCGGACGTCAACGCGCCGAAGGCCGCTGCCTGATCCTCGTGGTCGATGCGGGCGCCTCCCCTCGGGGAGGCGCCCGCTTCCGCATTTCCCGCCCCGATAGACTGGGGCCGTGCTCGAGAACCCCCGATCGCCCCGCGTCCGTGCCGTCGCCAAGCTGACCAAGCGCAGCGCGAGGGTCGAGACCGGACTCTTCCTGCTCGAGGGCCCGCAGTCGGTGCGCGAGGCCCTGCACTACCTGCCCGAGGCCATCGTCGAGCTGTTCGCCACTCCCACCGCCTGGGAGAAGCACGCCGACGTCCGCGCGCTGGCCGCCGACCACGACCTCGAGGTCGAATACGTCACCGAAGCAGTGCTCGCCGCGATGGCCGACACGGTCACGCCGCAGGGACTCGTCGCCGTGACCAGGCAGACCCCCACCTCGGTGCGCGACATCTTCGCCGCCTCACCGAAGCTCATCGCGATCTGCGAGGAGGTGCGCGACCCCGGCAACCTCGGCACCATCATCCGTGCGGCGGACGCGGCGGGAGCGGACGCCGTGGTGCTCACCGGCCGCACCGTCGATCCGTACAACCCGAAGGTGGTGCGCTCGACGACCGGCTCGCTCTTCCACCTGCCGGTCTCGGTCGGGGGAGACCTGGACGACGTGATCCGCCGCGCGCACTCCGCCGGGATGAACGTGGTCGCCGCCGATGTCAAGGGAGACGACCTGCTCGCGGCCCGTGCCGAGGGAGCTCTCGCCCAGCCGACCGCCTGGCTGTTCGGCAACGAGGCGCGCGGGCTCGAGGACGACGCGCTCTCGCAGGCCGACCGTGCCCTTCGCCTGCCGATCTTCGGGCGCGCGGAGTCGCTCAACCTCGCCACCGCAGCGAGCGTGTGCCTGTACGAGTCGGCCTTCGCCCAGCGCGCGGCCGACTGATCGGAGACGGATGCGCATCCTGATCGTCGAGGACGACGACCGCGTCGCCGAGGCGCTCGAGGCGTTCCTCAGCCGATCGGGCTATGTCACGGTCCGAGCCGAGGACGGTGCGCAGGCGCTCGGGCTTCTCGGCTCGGATACCGAGGTGGTGCTGCTCGACCTCGGGCTCCCCGACGTCGACGGCGTGGATCTGTGCCGTCGCATCCGGGCGCAGAGCGGCGTGCCGGTGATCATCGCCACGGCGCGCACCGACGTGCATGAGCGCATCCGCGGCCTGCGCGCCGGCGCGGACGACTACATCGTGAAGCCGTACGACGTGCGTGAGCTCCTGGCCAGGATCGAGGCCGTCACCCGACGCCTTCATCCGCTGGACTCCCACGCGGCCCCTGCCGACCGGTCGCTCATCGCGATCCACGATGTGCGCATCGACCTCGTCGCGCGCCGGGTGCTGGTCAGCGAGCAGCCGATCGAGCTGACGCGCAAGGAGTTCGACATCATCGCGGTGCTCGCCAGGTACCCAGGTGTCCCCGTGCCGCGAGAGCGCATCATCCGGGAGGTGTGGAACACCGACTGGCAGAGCTTCGCCCGCTCACTCGAGGTGCACGTCGCCTCCATCCGCCGCAAGATCGGCCGCTCGTCGCTCATCGAGACGGTTCGCGGAGTCGGCTACCGGCTGGAGGGATGACGGGTGCGCCGGCGTCTGCTCATCGTCTTCCTCCTGCCTCTCGTGCTCGTCGTGACGGTGCTCGGCGGCGCGTTCGCATGGAGCGCCGCACGCGGTGTGCAGCAGGAGTTCTACGCCGAGCAGCTGGGAGATCTGAGCTACTTCGTGACCAGCGCTCGTCAGGCCCTGCTCTCGGGCAGCAGCGAGGTCTTCGACGGTGAGGCCGAGCGCTACCGCACGCTGTACGGCACGAGCATCGTCATCGTCGACCGGGCCGGGCGTCCCTGGGCGCCACGCGACGAGAGGCCGGTTCTCGAGGCCGACGAGGTGGCGGCGAGGATCGCGCTCGCACTGTCGGGCAGGCGGGGCGAGCTGCCGCAGGACGTCATGCCATGGCAGTTCGGCGACCTGTCGCTCGTCGAGCCCGTGTACGACGGCGGAGATGTGATCGGCGCGGTGGTGATGTCGGCGAGCGTCGATGTGCCTCGTGCCGAGATCGCCCGGCTGTGGCTGCTCACCGCAGCGGTCGTCGTCGCGGTGATCGCCGCCGGCCTCTTCATCGTGTCGCGCCTGGCCGGGTGGGTGCTGCGGCCGCTGCGCCGTCTGGATCGAGCGATGGAGGCGATCGAGCGCGGAGACATGGACGCGCGCATCGCCGATGAGACCGGTCCGGAGGAGCTTCACCGGATGATCCTCATGTTCAACCGAATGGCGGACGAGATCGAGCGCGTGGTCGCACGCCAGCAGGAGTTCGCCCTGAACGCCTCGCACGAGCTGCGCAATCCGCTGAACGCCCTGCTTCTGCGCGTCGAGGTGCTCGCGGCCGATCTGGGCGACACCGGCGCGGCTGACGTGGAGAAGATCCGCGAGGAGGGGCAGCGGATGACGAGGATCCTCGACACCCTGCTCGGCTTCGCGCGTCGAGGGGTGCAGCAGTCGGCCTTCGTCGACGTCGACCTGTCGGCCCTCGTACGGCGACGGGCGGACGCGTGGCAGGACGTGGCCTCGCGGCGAGGAGTCGTCTTCCGCGTGACCGGAGGCACGGGGGTGCACAGTCGCACCGATGAGGCCATCGTCGAGAGCGCGCTCGACGCCGTGATCGACAATGCCGTGAAGTTCTCGCCGCGCGGCGGGCGGATCGACGTGTCGGTCGGCATCACGGATGAGGGGTGCCGGATCGCCGTGCGCGACCACGGCCCCGGCCTCGAACCCGATGAGCTGGAGCAGGCCACCGATCGCTTCTGGCGCAGCGCTCGCGATCAGAACAGCCCGGGCTCGGGGCTCGGCCTGGCCATCGCCACCGACCTGCTGCGTTCGGTGGGAGGTCGCGTGGGCGTCGACAGGGCGCAGGGCGGTGGGCTGCAGGTGTCCTTCGCCCTGCCGGGGGCGGGGGAGCGACCATGACGCTCCTCCGGCGCGCACTGGCGGCGTGCGTGCTCGCGAGCCTCGTCCTCATGACAGGATGCACGCCGTCGCAGCCGTCATGGGCGCAGCGACCCATCCGGCTGGCAGGCGGCAGCGTGACCGGTGTCTACTACGACTACGGGCAGCGCCTGGTCGAGGCGCTCTCGACCGACCTCGATGCCGATGCCCGCTTCCTTGAGACGAACGGCTCGGTCGACAATCTCCGTCGCATCGGCGCGGGCGAGGCCGAGCTCGGCTTCGCGCAGAGCGACGTCGTCGCCGACGCCGTGTCGGGAACAGGGGAGTTCGGCGACCCGCTGCCGATCCGCGCCGTCGCGCGACTCTACGACGAGTACGTGCACGTGGTCGTTCGCGCAGACTCCGCCGTCCAGGACATCTCAGACCTCGCGGGGCGCCCCGTCTCGCTCGGCGCGCGCGGCTCGGGGGTGAGCGTCGTCGCCAATCGCGTGCTCGCGGCATCCGGCATCGCCACGTCGGAGGTCGATGACCGCCAGCTGGGGCTGGACGCCTCCATCGCCGCGCTCGAGGACTCTCGGATCGACGCGTTCTTCTGGGTGGGCGGCCTGCCCACGCCGGGTATCGAGCGCCTCGCGGCGGAGAGGCAGATCCGTCTGCTCTCGATCGACGCTGACGCCGTCGAGCGTGCAGGCCTCGCCCATCCTGGTGTGTACCGGCCGGCCGAGTTCCCGGTGGGGGCGTACGGAAGCGATGAGCCGACGAGCGCGATGACAGTGCCGAACTACCTCGTCGGCTCAGCGCAGATGCCCGATCCGCTCGTCAGCGATGTGCTCGGCGTGCTCTTCGCCTCGCGCGTGGAGATCGCCGAGGACGTCCCGGCCGCCGCCCTCCTCGACCGCCGGCTCGCGATCTTCACCGACCCGATCCCGCTGCATCCGGGCGCGATCGAGTATTACCGCGACGCGCACCGCTGAACGACGCACGCTCAAGAAACACTCAAGAGGCTGGCCCCGTCGCCCCCGGCTGAATATCCTGAGACCGTCAGTGGATTCGATGGGGATCCCGTCGTGTTGCGCCCGAACGGCGCGTCGCACCTCCATCGGAGCCCTCGTCCCGAAGGAGACAGCATGAGCGCAGCCGAACCGCTGGTCGTGGTCGAGAACGTCCAGAAGCACTATGGCGAGTTCCACGCACTCAAAGACGTCGACCTCAGGGTCGACAAGGGTGAGGTGGTCGTCGTCATCGGTCCGTCCGGCTCGGGCAAGTCGACTCTCTGCCGCACGATCAACCGACTCGAGACGATCACGAGCGGCGAGATCCGGATCGATGGCAAGACCCTGCCCGCAGAGGGCAAGGGGCTCGCGAAGCTGCGTGCCGAGGTCGGCATGGTCTTCCAGTCGTTCAACCTCTTCGCGCACCTGACGATCCTCGAGAACGTGACGCTCGGACCGATCAAGGTGCTCGGCAGGCCCAAGGCGGAGGCCGAGAAGGAGGCCATGGCGCTTCTCGAGCGCGTCGGGGTCGCGCAGCAGGCGTCGAAGCTGCCCGCGCAGCTCTCCGGCGGACAGCAGCAGCGCGTCGCGATCGCCCGCGCCCTGGCGATGCATCCCAAGGTCATGCTCTTCGACGAGCCGACCAGCGCGCTCGACCCCGAGATGATCAACGAGGTCCTCGATGTGATGGTCGAGCTCGCCAAGGAGGGGATGACGATGATCGTCGTGACCCACGAGATGGGCTTCGCCCGCAAGGCGGCCAACCGCGTCGTGTTCATGGCCGACGGCCAGATCGTCGAGGAGGCCGCCCCGGAGGAGTTCTTCACGAACCCGAAGAGCACGCGCGCCAAGGACTTCCTCTCGAAGCTCCTCACCCACTGAATTCCCGCACCGATACGCACCACACAGCACAGAAGGAGACGCACATGCGACGCACACGAGCTCTCGCAGGCATCGGAATCGCGACGGCGGCCCTGCTCGCCCTCACCGGCTGCAACAGCGGCAGCCCGAGCAACCCGGGCGGTGGCGGCGACGCCGGCGACGGTGGCGACAAGCCGCTGTTCGAGGTGGCGAAGGACGTCACGCTCGACGGCAGCCCCACCTTCGAGCACATCCAGGAGGCCGGCAAGGTCACCATCGGCGTCAAGGAGGACCAGCCCAACCTCGGTTACCTCGACGCGACGACCGGTGAGCGCACCGGCTTCGACATCGACATCGCCCGCTGGATCGCAGCATCGCTCGGCTACGACGAGGACAAGATCGAGTTCAAGCCGATCGCCTCGGCGAACCGCGAGCAGGCGATCGTGAACGGCGACATCGACTACTACGTCGGCACGTACTCGATCAACGACAAGCGCAAGGAGCAGATCGACTTCGCCGGTCCGTACTTCATCACCGGCCAGGGCCTTCTGATCCGCAAGGACGACCCGGAAGCAGACAAGCTCGAGGACTTCAACGGCAAGACCGTGTGCTCGGCGACCGGCTCCACGCCGATCCAGAACATCAAGGCCAACTTCCCCGACATCAAGACCCAGGAGTACGACCTGTACTCCGCCTGCGTGCAGGACCTGATCGACAACAAGGTCGACGCGGTCACCACCGACCAGGCCATCCTGATCGGCTACGCGGCGCAGTACCCGGACGAGGTCAAGGTCACCGGAGGCCTCTTCACCGAGGAGCGCTACGGCGTGGGTCTGACCAAGGGCGACGACGTCCTGCGCGCGCACATCAACGACCTGTTCACCGAGAACAACGACATCTGGCAGGGGATCTTCGACAAGAACCTCGGTCAGTCGGGCATCGAGGTCGAGCAGCCCGAGGTCGACGCGTACTGATCACCTCTCGGGGCGGCTCTGAACGGGCCGCCCCGAGCACATCCTGAGAAGGGAAGACGGCGTGGACGTCATCTTCGGAAACCTCGACCTGTGGGGCGAGGCGATCGGCAACACCCTGCTGGTGTTCCTCATCGGCGGACTGATCGCCCTCGTGCTCGGCATCATCGTGGGCGCCATGCGCGTCTCGCCGGTGCCGATCGCCAGGGGCGTGGGCACCGCGTACGTGAACATCGTCCGCAACACCCCGCTCACGCTCGTCTTCTTCTTCTTCGTCTTCGGCTACCCGCAGCTCGGGTTGCCCGACCTGTCGAACACCGTGCTCGGCATCCTCGCGATCGGCATCTACACGGCCACGTACGTGGCCGAGGTGCTCCGAGCCGGCATCAACACCGTGCCGGTCGGTCAGGCCGAGGCGGCCAGGGCCATCGGTCTGCCATTCGGTCAGGTGATGACGCTCGTCGTGCTGCCCCAGGCCTTCCGCTCGGTCGTCCCGCCCATGATGAGCGTGTTCATCGCGCTCCTCAAGAACACGACGGTCGCCGCCGGCTTCTCGATCGCCGAGCTCGCCGCACTCCGCGCCACCATCAACGACGCCCCCGGCCGACCCGGCAACCCGATGGAAGTGCTGCTCTGGGTCGCCATCGTGTTCGTCGTCCTCGTGCTCGCGATGAGCGCGGTTCAGCGCCACCTCGAGAACAAGTGGAGGATCGCACGATGACCTCAGTGCTCTACGACGTCCCCGGCCCCCGGGCGATCGCCCGCAACCGGATCCTCGCCGTCGTCACCATCCTCGTCGTCCTCGGCGCGATCGGCTTCGTCGTCTACCGGATGTACGCGACCGGTCAGTTCGAGCCGCAGAAGTGGTACATCTTCACATTCACGAACGTGTGGATGGGCATCTTCGGTGCGCTGGGCAAGACCCTCGGCGCCTTCGCCCTCGCCGCGGTGCTCAGCCTGATCCTCGGCTTCGTGCTCGCCATCGGCCGCCTCTCCGACCACGCCTGGGTGCGCATCCCGGTCGGCGTGATCATCGAGCTGTTCCGCGCCGTGCCCGTGCTCGTGTTCATGATGCTGCTGTACTACGGCCTCCCGGTCATCGGCATCGACATGGACCCGTACTGGGCGGTGGTCATCGGCCTCATGGTCTACAACGGCTCGGTGCTGGCCGAGGCACTTCGCGCCGGAATCGAATCGCTGCCCAAGGGGCAGAAGGAGGCCGGCTACGCGATCGGTCTGCGCAAGAGTGGCGTGATGCGCCTCATCCTTCTGCCGCAGGCCGTGCGCGCGATGCTTCCGGTGATCGTCGCGCAGCTGGTGGTCACCCTCAAGGACACCGCCCTCGGCTTCATCATCACCTACCCCGAGCTGCTCTACTACGCGAAGCTGCTCAGCTCGCAGCAGGGCCGCCCGATCCTGCAGTCCGCGTTCGTCATCGGCGGCATCTACATCGTGATGTGCCTGATCCTGGCTGGCATCGCGAAGTGGGTCGAGGTGCGCACGCGTCGCTCCCCGAAGCTGAAGGGCTACACACCGGATGCCGGTGGCGACCCCCGCATCCACGGTGAGTCCACCGTGACCGAGGTCATCGCCATGCAGCGCGGCGCCGGCAAGTTCGACCCCGGTTCCGGGGTCCCGCCCACCAACATCTGAGTCGAACATCGAACAGGAAGGCGCCCCCGCCGGGGGCGCCTTCCTGTCGTCTCAGCCCGCTATGACGGCGTCGTACGCCGCGTCGAAGCGGCGGCGCAGGTCGTCGTAGTACACCCGCTGTCCGGCATCCGGTTCGGTCAGAGCGGTCTGCGGGATGGTGGCGAGCGGATGCCCTGGCTGCAGCACCGAGAGGGCGATGGCTGCGGCGCCGCGCATCGTGACCCGCTTCACCTTCACCACCTGCACGGGGAACCCGAGCGCCTGGGCGACCACCTGCATGAGCGAGGGGAACGCGCCTGTGACGCCGCCGGACGCGACCACTCGCTCGATGTCGGGACTCACCTCGCGCAGCTGCTCGAACACGCGCTGGTACGACACGGCGATGCCCTCGACGGCGCCTCGCCAGAGCTCCCTCGGCCCGGACGCGGACGACACCCCGGTGAGCACGGCGCGCGCGCCGCCCGCCCACCCCGTCGCCCGTTCACCGGTGAGGAAGGGCAGCATGAGCGGCGTGCCCTCGGTGGGGGCCGCTCGCAGCAGCTCGTCGATCTCGTCGTACGAGAGCGGAGCGAGCGTCGCCTGCAGCCACAGCGTCACGCGGCCCACGTCGTTGAGCGCCCCACCGACGATCGACTGGGTGCGTGAGATCCGGTACGCCCACAGGCCGGACGGCAGCACGTCAGGGGTGCCGTCGACGATCACCCTGATCGCTCCCGAGGTCGCGGCCGACATGGCGGCGGTGTCGGCAGCTGATGCCCCCACGCCGACGTTCGAGGCGTAGCCGTCGGGGACCGCGGGGAACCACGCTGCACCCTCGAGTGCCGGCCATCGTCGCGCGACCTCCGCCGACACCTCGGTGATGGGCTCGTCGGGATCGACGATGGGCGCGAACCGGGACCGGTCGACGCCGACCGCGGCGAGCAGGTCGTCATCGAGCTCGCACGTGTGCCGGTTCAGGATGCCGGCCCACGCCATCGTGGAGGTCGCGGCGCCCTCGATGCCGGCGAGCTTCGCGTACACGTACTCGCCGAGGGAGAGGAACTTCGCCGTCCTGGCGAAGACATCGGGAAGCTCCTCCTGCAGCCACAGCAGGCGCGGCGGGTGATAGCTGGTGTGCAGACGGGCGCCGATGCGCTGATGCACCTCGGCCTCGTCGAGCCGGGTGCGCAGCTCGGCGAGATGCCTCGCCGAGCGGGAGTCGGCGTACGTGTAGCAGGGGGTGAGGGCGTCGCCGTCGGCGTCGACGCACACCAGCGATGAGGCGAAGGTGTCCATCACCACCGCGCGGATCAGTCCTGGCTCGATCCCGTCGACCACCTCGCCGATGACATCGGCCACCTCGGCCACGATCGCGTCGGCGTCGATCTCGGCGGTGCCGTCCGATGCCTCCACGAACAGGTGGTCGGCCTTCGCGATGCGCTTCTTGATGGGGCGGGCGTACGCGTCGTACAGGCTGCAGCGGGTGGAGCCGGATCCGATGTCGATCGCCAGCACATAAGGTGCCGGTGCCGAAACCAGGGTGATGGCCTGGGTGGTGGGAAGGTCGTTCAGCGTCATCATCTCGTCCCGTCGCACGTGTCGGTCGCCGTCGGGGCGATCCTACCGGCGGGCAGGGCGGCACCCAGGGCGCCGGTAGACTCTTCTCTCGTGTCAGACTCGCCCGAAACACCCCAGATCACACCCGAGGCGGTGGAGTCGGCCGTCGACGCCGCGCTCGCCGCGATCGGCGCCGCAGCCGACACGGCAGAGCTGAAGGCGGCCCGCGCCGCGCACGTCGCCGAAGGATCGCCGCTGGCCGTGCTGAACGCCTCGATGCGTCAGGTCGCGCCCGAGCACAAGGCGGCGTTCGGCAAGCTCGTCGGGCAGGGGAGGGGCCGTGTCACCCAGGCCCTCGCCGCCAAGGAGGCGGAGCTCGCCGAGGCCGAGACCGCGGCCAGGCTCGAGTCGGAGCGGGTCGACATCACCGCGGTCGCGTCGCGCTCGCGGGTCGGCGCCCGCCACCCGCTGCCGCTCATGCAGGAGCAGATCAGCGACATCTTCGTCGGCATGGGCTGGGAGATCGCGGAGGGACCGGAGCTCGAGCACGAGTGGTTCAACTTCGACGCGCTCAACTTCGACGAGGACCACCCCGCCCGCCAGGAGCAGGACACGTTCTACGTCGACCCGACCTCGCGCCACCTCGTGATGCGCACGCACACCAGCCCCGTGCAGGTGCGCTCCATGCTCGACCGCGAGGTGCCGATCTACGTGCTGTGCCCGGGTCGGGTGTACCGCACAGACGAGTTCGACGCGACGCACCTGCCCGTGTTCACGCAGGTCGAGGGACTCGTCGTCGACAAGGGCATCACGATGGCGCACCTCAAGGGCACGCTCGACCACCTGGCGAAGCAGCTGTTCGGCGCCGAGGCGAAGACGCGCCTGCGCACCAACTATTTCCCGTTCACCGAGCCCTCGGCAGAGTTCGACCTGTGGCACCCGACCTTCGAGGGCGGCGCTCGCTGGATCGAGTGGGGCGGCTGCGGCATGGTCAACCCCAACGTGCTTCGCGCGGCGGGGATCGACCCCGAGGTTTACAGCGGGTTCGCATTCGGCATCGGCGTCGAGCGCGCCCTGATGTTCCGCAGCGATGTGAAGGACATGCGCGACATGGCAGAGGGCGATGTGCGCTTCAGCGAGCAGTTCGGGATGGTGGTGTGATGCGCGTTCCGATCTCCTGGCTGCGCGAGTACGTCGATGTGGCACCGGATGCCACCGCTGAGGACGTCCTGGCGTCCTTCGTGTCGGTCGGTTTCGAGGAGGAGGACATCCACCGCTTCGAGATCGCCGGTCCCGTCGTGGTGGGGCAGGTGCTGTCGATCGAGCCCGAGCCGCAGAAGAACGGCAAGACGATCAACTGGTGCCAGGTCGACGTCGGGCCCGAGCACGGCGGCGTGCGCGGGATCGTCTGCGGTGCACACAACTTCGTCGTCGGCGACAAGGTCGTGGTGAGCCTGCCTGGTGCCGTGCTTCCCGGGCCGTTCCCGATCTCGGCCCGCAAGACCTACGGCCACGTCTCCGACGGCATGATCGCCTCGGCGCGCGAGCTGGGTCTCGGCGACGAGCACGACGGCATCATCGTGCTCTCGACTCTCGGGCTGGATCCCGAGATCGGCGCGGATGCCATCGCCCTGCTGCACCTCGACGACTTCGCCGTCGACGTGAACGTGACGCCCGACCGCGGCTACGCGTTCTCGCTGCGCGGACTGGCGCGGGAGTACTCGCACGCCACGGGTGCGGACTTCCGCGACCCCGCGGATCGCGACTTCTCAGAGCTGCAGCCCGGATCCGGATTCGAGATCGACGTCGACGATCAGGCGCCGATCCGCGGTGCGGTCGGCGCCACCGAGTTCGTCGCGCGCGTCGTGCGCGACGTGGATCCGTCCCGCCCCACCCCGCCGTGGATGATCGCTCGGCTGAGCCTCGCCGGGATGCGCTCGCTCGGCGTGCTCATCGACATCACCAACTACGTGATGCTCGAGCTCGGCAACCCGATCCACGGGTACGACCTCGACCGGCTGCAGGGCGGCATCCTCGTGCGCCGCGCGCGCACCGGCGAGCGGATGACCACCCTCGACGGGCAGGAGCGAGTTCTGCACGTCGAGGATCTGCTGATCACCGACGGGTCGGGCCCGATCGGCCTCGCCGGCGTCATGGGCGGCGGCACGACCGAGATGAGCGACGAGACCCGCAACGTGCTCATCGAGGCGGCGACCTTCGATCCGGTCACCATCGCGCGCACCGCCCGCAGGCACAAGCTCCCCAGCGAGGCGTCCAAGCGGTTCGAGCGCGGCGTCGACCCGCTGATCCCGTTCGTCGCCGCGCGCCGCGTCGCCGACCTCATGGTCGAGCTCGCCGGCGGCACGCTGACCGACGAGGGCGGCGCGCTGTTCGCTGAGGTCGAGATCGCGGGCATCGACGTGCCGCATGGCTTCACCCAGGGCGTCATCGGCGTCGACTACAGCGACGACGAGATCGTGAGCGCGCTCGAGATGATCGGCGCCGAGGTGGCGGAATCCGACGGCGGCTGGTTCGTCATCCCGCCGAGCTGGCGTCGCGACCTCACCGACAAGTGGACGCTCGTGGAGGAGGTCGCCCGAATCCACGGGCTCGACCGCATCCCCTCGGTCCTGCCCACTCCGCCATCCGGTCGCGGCTACACAGCCCTGCAGCTGGGGCGGAAGCGGGTGGCGGATGCCCTCGCCGCGGCCGGCTTCGTCGAGACGCCGTCGTTCCCGTTCACATCCCAGGAGCAGAACGACCTCCACGCCTCGGCACGCGGCGCGCACCTGCCCAGCATCCGCCTGGCCAACGCGCTCGACGGCCAGGCGCCCTTCCTGCGCCGATCGCTCGTGCCCGGACTGCTGCAGACCGCCCACCGCAACATCTCGCGCGGCCTCGTCGACCTCGCGCTGTTCGAGGTGGGCTCGGTGTTCGCGCCGGAGGAGGGCGTCGTCTACGGAACCGATGTCGTGCCTCCGCTGGGCGAGCGTCCCTCGGACGAGACGCTCGCCGAGCTGAGATCGTCGATCCCGCCGCAGCCGCGCCTCGTCTCGGCTCTGCTCACCGGCAGCATCACCGCGCGCCAGCCCGGTCGCGCCGCCGAGCACGTCGAGCTGTCCGACGCGCTCGACGCGGTGCGCGTGATCTCGGTCGCGGCCGGTGTCGATATCGACGTCTCCCAGACGCAGCGAGCGGCGCTGCACCCGGGACGCGCGGGAGCGCTGAGCGTTGCGGGCGAAGAGGTCGGCTACGTCGGCGAGCTGCACCCGCAGGTGTCGGCCGATGCCGATCTGCCTGGTCGCGCGTACGTGCTCGAGCTCGATCTCGACCGCGTGCTGACCCTCGCCGGCGGGCGGGTGGTCGCCGAGTCGCTCTCGACGTTCCCGGCGGCGACGCAGGACGTGTCGCTCGTCGTCGGCGCCGGGGTGCCCGCATCCGACGTGCGCGCAGCACTGGTCGACGGCGCCGGCGAGCTGCTCGAGTCGGTTCGCCTCGTCGATGACTACCGCGGCGAGGGGCTGGGCGATGGGCAGAAGAGCCTCACCTTCGCCCTGCGCTTCCGGGCATCCGACCGCACCCTCACCGCAGCAGAGGCGACCGAGGCGAAGCTCGCCGGCGTCGCCGTGGCGGCGGAGCGCTTCGGCGCCGGCATCCGCGACTGATCGCGCATCGAGCCGCCCTGCTGAGCCGACAGGCGCAGCAGGGCGGCTCGCGTCTGCGGCGGCGCGGTTGCGTAGGCTCGGGGCATGACCACCGCCGCACGTCTGAGGAGTGTGCCGAGCCTGACCGGGGTCGCCCCTGCGTTCGATCCGCTGGACACGCCGCACGATCCCGTCGTGCTCTTCCTGTCGTGGCTGGACGAGGCGCTCGAGCGGGGCGTCGCCGAACCGCTCGCGATGACGCTGGCGACGGTCGACGCCGCGGGGATGCCCGACGCCCGCACGCTCATCCTGAAGGACATCGACGAGCGGGGATGGGCCTTCGCGGGGCACCGCGCCTCAACGAAGGGCGCACAGTTGGCCGCCAGGCCCGTTGCAGCGCTCGCCTTCTGGTGGCAGCCGCTGATGCGGGCCGTTCGCGTGCGCGGCCGGGTCGTCGAGGGGAGCGCCGACGAGAGCGCGGCCGACCTCGCAGCCAGGTCGCCGGCAGCGCGAGCGCGCGTCGCACCGGACGACTGGAGACTGTGGCGCGTCGTGCCCGATCGCATCGAGTTCTGGCAGGGCAGAGCCGACCGGGATCACATCAGGCTGATCTACCGCCGCACCGCGGCGGGCTGGAGCCGTGGCGTGGAGCGTGCCGAGACGGGCGCCCCCGACGAGAGGAAGACATGAGCGACTATCAGGTGATCGAGATCGGCGCCCAGCGGGATTGGCGCGCCTTCCATGGCGGCTTCGACGAGACGCGCTCGCGCGATGGCAGGCGGGTGGTCGACCACGAGCTGACGATGCAGTACATCGGCATGACGGCGAACGCGCTCGTGCCAGGCGAGGAGGCCGGGTACTGGCACGTGCACGAGAAGGTCGAGGAGCTGTACGTCTTCCTCGGCGGGCGGGGCCAGATGGGCCTCGACGACGAGGTGGTCGACGTCGCCGAGGGCACCGTCGTCCGCGTCGGCCAGGGCGTCTGGCGCACCTGGCGCGCGCTGCCTGACAGCCCGGAAGAGCTTCGCTGGCTGTGCATCCGCTCAGGCGGGGAGCAGCTGCCGCATATGCCTGATGACTCGCGTCGCGGCCCCGAGAGACCGATGCCCTGGTGACGGGCCACGTCGACGGTCGTGTGCTCTGAGCGGAATCCCTTCCCGCAGATGTGCGCGGGTGGTGTCATGGCGACATGACTCAGGTGCTCGTGCTCGGCGGAACAGGATGGCTCTCAGGGCGGATCGCCCGGCGATGGCGGGATGCCGGTGCGGAGGTGACGTGTCTCGCCAGGGGCGACCGACCGGCGCCGGACGGCACCCTGCTCCTGCGCGGCGACCGCGACGCGCCCGGCGTCTACGACCGGCTGGCGGAGCACCGCTGGGATGAGATCGTCGACATCTCGTCCCGCGCCGAGCACGTCGCCGCCGCCGTCGAGGCGCTCGGCGACCGCACAGAGCACTGGACGTATGTGTCATCGATGTCTGTGTACGCGGACGACCTCGCCGAGGGACTCGACGAGTCGGGCGCACTGCACCCCCCTGCACAGCCGGGGGACGAGTACGAATACGGTTCACAGAAGGTCGCAGCTGAGGAGGCCGTGTCGACGCTGACGCAGAGGGCGTTCATCGTCCGCCCCGGTCTCATCGTCGGCGCGGGAGATCCGAGCGACCGCTTCGGGTACTGGGCGGCCGCGTTCGCGCGGGCGGGCATCGAGCCCGTGCTGGTGCCGGAGCTGTCCGGACGCTCCGCTCAGGTGATCGACGTCGACGACCTCGCCGCATTCCTCGCCGGCGAGCTGCGCCACGGGATCGTGAACGCGATCGGTGACGCGCGTCCGCTCGCCGAACTGCTCAGCCGCATCCGCGCGGAGGCCGGGCACACCGGCGAACTGCTCGAGGCCGGGGATGAGTGGCTCGAGGCGCACGACGTGCAGTACTGGGCGGGGGACAGGTCCCTGCCGCTGTGGCTGCCCGCGGACATGCGCGGATTCATGCGTCGCGACAACTCCGCGTACCGTGCCGCCGGCGGAGCATTCCAGCCCCTCGACGCGACTGTGCGCGCCGTGCTCGACGACGAGCGCGCCCGCGGTCTCGATCGAGAGCGCAGGGCGGGGCTGCGCCGCGAGGACGAGAGAGCGCTCATCGACCAGCTGATGTCGACCTGACATCGGGCGTCATCCTCATCGGCCAGGCCGACCGCCTCGCTAGACTCTCGTGCAGTGACACGGGGTGCCGCATCAGCGGCTGAGATCACACCCGTCGAACCTGATCTAGTTCGTACTAGCGAAGGGATGTCGCCCATGAGCGATCCTCTGCGTCCGTCCACCCGAGTCCCGGCCGTCGCCGCCGGCCTCCTGACCCGCGTGAGGGAGGCGCCGCCGCTCACGCACTGCATCACCAACTCGGTGGTCACCGGATTCACCGCGAACACCCTGCTCGCCGTCGGCGCATCTCCCGCGATGGTCGACATCGTCGGCGAAGCCGGGCTCTTCGCCGGTGTCGCCTCCGGTCTGCTGGTCAACCTCGGCACGCCGACCCCCGAACAGCGCGCGGCGAGCCTCGAGGCCGTCGCCGGGGCGAACGCCGCAGGCACCCCCTGGGTGCTCGACCCTGTCGCCATCGGCGCGCTGCCCGTGCGCACCGCGCTCGCCGCCGAGCTCGCCTCCCTGCGGCCGACGGCGGTGCGCGGCAATGCCAGTGAGATC
Source organism: Microbacterium esteraromaticum (assembly GCF_014084045.1). NCBI lineage: Bacteria > Bacillati > Actinomycetota > Actinomycetes > Micrococcales > Microbacteriaceae > Microbacterium > Microbacterium esteraromaticum. The sequence goes on along the minus strand of NZ_CP043732.1, from coordinate 14,941 downwards.
CTCGCCCTGGCGGGAAGCGGTGCGGGCGGTCGAGGGGTGGATGCCGTCGACGCGCCGGACGCGGCCGACGACGCAGCCCGCTCGCTCGCCGCGCGGTGGGGCAGCGTCGTCGCGGTCTCGGGCCCCGTCGACCTGCTCACCGATGGCACGCGCGTCATCCGCATCGCGAACGGCGACGCACTGCTCACCCGCGTCACCGGCGGAGGCTGCGCTCTCGGCGCGGTCATGGCCGCCTTCCTCGGCGCAGCGCGTGCGACGGCGGCGGATGCGCTGGACGCCGTCGCCTCCGCGTCGCTGGTGTACACGATCGCCGCCGAGCACGCCGCCCGCGTCGCAGACGGCCCTGGCAGCTTCGCCGTCGCCCTGCTCGACGCGCTCGCCGGTCTCGAGCCCGCCGACATCCACGCCGAAGCGCGCGTCGACGAGGGCGCCGGCCGCATCGAGGCGGGTGCGCTGTGAGCCGCGATCTGTCGACCTACCTGGTCACCGATTCGGCCCTGTGCGGGGATCGAGGCGTCGTCGAGACGGTTCGCGACGCGGTGGCCGGCGGTGTCACCGTCGTCCAGCTGCGCGACAAGGGGGCTTCAGACGCCTCGATCGTCGAGCAGCTCGTCGCCCTCAGCGAGGTGATAGCCGGCCGAGCCCTGCTCGTCGTCGACGACCGCGTCGACGCCGTGCTCGAGGCCAGGCTGCGCGGGGCGCGCGTCGATGGCGTGCACGTCGGCCAATCCGACCTCCACGTGGCCGAGGCCAGACGCCTGCTCGGCCCAGACGCGCTGATCGGGCTCACCGCGAACACCGCAGAGCACCTCGAGACCGTCCGCACCCTGCCGGCGGGCACGGTCGACTACGTCGGCGTCGGGGTGATCCGCCCGACGACTACCAAGCCGGATCATCCTCCGGCGCTGGGAGTCGACGGGTTCCGCGCGCTCGCCGCCGAGAGCCCCGTGCCCGCCGTGGCGATCGGCGGCATCGGCATCGACGATGTGGCACCGCTGAGGGAGGCCGGAGCCGCAGGCGTGGCGGTGGTCTCCGCCATCTGCTCGGCCGTCGATGCCAGGCGCGCCGCGCAGGAGATCAGGCGACGGTGGACGGGACGCACCGCACCCCGGGTGCTGAGCATCGCAGGCAGCGATCCCTCCGGAGGTGCCGGGATCCAGGCGGATCTCAAATCGATCGCCGCGCACGGCGGATACGGCATGGCGGCGATCAGCGCTCTGACCGCGCAGAACACCATGGGAGTGCGCGCCGTGCACGTGCCACCGGCGGAGTTCCTGCGGGCCCAGCTGGACGCGCTGTCGGACGACATCCGGATCGACGCCGTGAAGATCGGGATGCTCGCGGACGCCGAGGTCGTCCGGACCGTCTCCGCATGGCTCGCCGTGCACCGCCCGGCGACGGTCGTGCTCGACCCGGTGATGGTCGCCACCAGCGGCGACCGCCTGCTCGATGCGCGGGCCGAGTCCGCGCTGCGCGAGCTCGCGGGTCTCGCCGACGTCATCACCCCGAACCTCGGTGAGCTCGCTGTGCTGGCGGGGCGAGCGCTCGACGGCTGGGACGACGCCCTGCACGCCGCGCAGCGGGTGTCTGCCGAGACCGGCGCTCTCGTGCTCGTCAAAGGAGGGCATCTGGGCGGCCCGTCGGCGCCGGACGCCCTCGTGGGCGCAGACGGCGTCATCGCCGCCTTCGACGGCGTCCGCATCGAGACCGGCAGCACGCATGGCACCGGCTGCTCGCTGTCGTCGGCGCTGGCCACGCTGCGCGCCGCCGGGAAGGACTGGCCGGATGCCGTGCGCGATGCGCGTGCGTGGCTGCGGGAATCGCTGAGGGCCGCCGATTCGCTTGACGTGGGGCGAGGGAACGGACCGGTGAACCACTTCGCGGGGCTGTGGCAGCGCGGCGGGCTGAGCACCCGACCGCGCCCTGAGGAGGTGCGCGAGGAGTGGTGGAGCGGCATCGCGGGCATCCGGCACGCGATCGACGAGCTGCCGTTCATCCGCGCACTGGCGGACGGCTCCCTCGACAGTGAGCGGTTCCTGTGCTACCTCGCGCAGGATGCGCTGTACCTGCGCGAGTACGCGCGGGTGCTGGCGGAGGCGGCACGTCTCGCGCCCACGCCGGAGGAGCAGGCCTTCTGGGCGCAATCCGCGCAGGGCTGCATCGTCGGCGAGCTCGAGCTGCACGCCTCCTGGCTGACGCCCGAGACGGGCATCGCGGCCGAGACCTTCGACGTCGAGCCCAGTGCCGTCACCACCGCATACCTCGATCACCTGCGCGCCGCGGCCTTCTCCGGCGAGTACGCGGTGCTCATCGCCGCGGTGCTGCCCTGCTTCTGGCTGTACGCCGACCTGGGCGCGCGCCTGCATGCGGGTGACTTCGGCGCGCGCGCCCTCGATCCGCAGCATCCCTATGCATCGTGGCTCGTGACGTACGCCGACCCGGGCTTCGCCGAGGCGAACGAGCGTGCGATCGGCTTCGTCACGGCGGCAGCGGCCGCCGCCGATGAGCGGGTGAGACGGCGGATGCAGCGGGCATTCGTCGCAGCATCCGAGCACGAGCGGGCGTTCTTCGACCTGCGCTGACCCGAGGCGCCGGGGGCGGGAGACATCGCGGATTTGCGATCGTCCCGCCCTCGGCGCTACTGTCGCGGAATGGCCTCGGTCGCACACCACTCCGCTCAGACTCTCCTGAGCGCTGCTCCTGCGCGCCGACGCCGCGGCGGCCGCCGACTCTAGGCGACCCCGCACTCGCTCGCGCACTGACGGGCACGGTGCCGGCGTCGCCGCCCCGGCCCCGTCCACCACTCTCGCCCCGTGTCATTCTCCGGGGCCGATCGAGCACCGACCGTTAAGGTAGAAGCATGACGTACTCCGTCGCCGTCTCCGGCGCATCAGGCTATGCGGGAGGCGAGATCCTGCGGCTTCTCGCCGCCCATACCGACATCGAGATCCGCACCGTCACCGCGCATTCCAATGCCGGACAGCCGCTCGTCGAGCACCAGCCGCACCTGCGCTCGCTCGCACATCTGACGCTGCAGGACACGACCCCTGAGATCCTCTCCGGTCATGACATCGTCTTCCTCGCCCTGCCGCACGGCCAGTCGGGGCAGTACACCGATGCCCTTGGCGATGCCCCGCTCGTGATCGACGCGGGCGCCGACCACCGGCTGACATCGCAGGACGCGTGGGATGCGTTCTACGGGGGAGCGTTCCACGAGCCCTGGACCTACGGGGTGCCCGAGCTGCTCACCGCCGGGGGCAAGCAGCGCGATGCTCTTCGCGGCGCCACCCGGATCGCCGCCCCCGGCTGCAACGCCTCCACCGTGAGCCTGAGCCTCGCACCGGGTGTCGCCGCCGGCGTGATCGACCCCTCCGACATCGTCAGCGTCCTCGCCGTCGGCCCCTCGGGCGCAGGGAAGAGCCTGAAGACGAACCTGCTGGGCAGCGAGATCCTCGGCACCGCCAATCCGTATGCCGTCGGCGGCACGCACCGGCACATCCCCGAGATCCGTCAGGCGCTCGCCGCGACCTCATCGACGGCAGCGGATGGCATCCGCATCTCATTCACCCCGGTGATCGTCCCGATGGCCCGTGGCATCCTCGCCACCTCCACGGCGCCGATCGTCGCGGGAGCCACCGACGCCGAGATCCGCGACGCATGGCAGAGCGTGTACGGAGACGAGGTCTTCGTGCAGCTGCTGCCGGAAGGGCACTTCCCTCGCACGGCCGACGTGCTCGGAGCGAACACCGCTCTGATGGGGCTCGCCATCGACCGGGCGGCGAACCGCGTGACCGTGGTCACAGCCGTCGACAACCTCGTCAAAGGCACCGCGGGCGCCGCAGTGCAGTCCATGAACATCGCGCTCGGCCTGCCCGAAGGCCGTGCCCTCACCGTGAACGGAGTCGCGCCGTGAGCGTCACCGCACCCCAGGGATTCGACGCGGCTGGAGTCGCCGCCGGTCTGAAGAGCACCGGCAAGCCGGATGTCGCCGTCGTCGTCAACCGCGGCCCCCGCAAGGTCGGCGCCGCCGTCTTCACCACCAATCGCGCCAAGGCGAACCCGATCATCTGGTCGCAGCAGGTGATCGCAGACCGGGTGGTCGAGGCGGTCGTGCTGAACTCGGGGGGCGCCAACTGCTTCACCGGCGCCTTCGGCTTCCAGACCACCCACCTCACGGCGGAGAAGGCCGGTGAGCTGCTGGATGTCAGCGCTGGAGACGTGCTGGTGTGCTCGACCGGCCTGATCGGCACCGGTGACGAGGCCTTCCGCGCCAAGGTGCTCGACGGCGTCGAGCGCGGCATCGCATCGCTCAGCCCGGACGGCGGTGACGATGCGGCCGCTGCGATCATGACCACAGACACCGTGCCCAAGACCGCCGTCATCAGCCGCGACGGCTGGACGATCGGAGGCATGGCGAAGGGCGCGGGCATGCTCGCGCCAGGGCTCGCCACGATGCTCGTCGTGATCACCACCGACGCCGATCTCGAGGCATCCGAGGCCGATGCGGCGCTGCGCAAGGCGACCGGCGTCAGCTTCGATCGCCTCGACTCCGACGGATGCATGTCGACCAACGACCAGGTCACCCTGCTCGCGAACGCGGCGAGTGGCGTCCGTCCCGACCTCGACGACTTCGCCGACGCCCTCACCGAGCTGTGCCGCGACCTCGCGGTGCAGCTGCAGGCCGACGCCGAAGGCGCCAGCCACAGCATCGCGATCGAGGTGAAGAACGCCGTCTCCGAGGCCGAGGCGGTCGAGGTCGGTCGCTCGGTCGCACGCAACAACCTGTTCAAGGCCGCGATCTTCGGCAACGACCCGAACTGGGGCCGCGTGCTCGCCGCGATCGGCACGACCTCGGCCCAGTTCGACCCGTACGACGTCGACGTGTCGATGAACGGCGTGCGGGTGTGCACCGCGGGCGGACCAGACCGACCCCGCGAGGAGGTCGACCTGACGCCTCGCGACACGCACATCGAGATCGACCTGAAGGTCGGCGACGCCACGGCCGCGATCCTCACCAACGACCTGACCCACGACTACGTGCACGAGAACAGCGCCTACGCCTCATGACAGATCTCCAGGACACCGCCCCCGAGGAGGCCGCCGTCAAGGCCGCCACCCTCATCGAATCCCTGCCCTGGTTGAAGAAGTTCCGCGATCAGATCGTCGTCGTCAAGTACGGCGGCAACGCGATGGTCTCGGACGAGCTGCAGGAGGCATTCGCACAGGACATCGCGTACCTGCGGTATGTGGGCGTGCAGCCCGTGGTCGTGCACGGCGGCGGCCCGCAGATCTCGAACATGCTCGACAGGCTCGCCATCCCGAGTGAGTTCAAGGGCGGCTACCGGGTCACCAACACCGAGGCGATCTCCGTCGTGCGCATGGTGCTCACCGGGCAGGTGAACCCCCAGCTCGTCGCCAAGATCAACTCGCACGGCCCGATCGCCACCGGGCTCAGCGGTGAGGACGCCGGCCTGTTCGGCGGTCGCCGCCGCGGGGTGATGATCGACGGCGAAGAGGTCGATCTCGGTCGCGTCGGCGATGTCGTGCAGGTCGATCCGACCCCCGTGCTCGATCACCTCGCCGCGGGGCGGATCCCCGTCGTCTCGTCGATCGCGCCCGACCTCGATCACCCGGGCCAGTCGCTCAACGTGAACGCCGACGCCGCAGCATCCGCCCTCGCGGTCGCGCTGAACGCCCGAAAGCTGGTGATCCTGACTGACGTGCCCGGCCTCTACGCCGACTGGCCCAATCGCGACTCACTGGTCTCGCACCTCACGTCGCGCGACCTCACGGCCATGCTCCCGCAGCTCGAGTCGGGCATGATCCCGAAGATGCGCGCCTGCCTCGATGCCGTCGAGGGAGGCGTCGACGCCGCGGCGATCATCGACGGGCGCGTGCCGCACTCGGTGCTGGTCGAGCTGTTCACGAGCAAGGGGATCGGCACGGAGGTGGTCAAGGATGCCTAGTTGGAGCGATGACGCAGCACGCGATCTGATGAGTCTGGGCGGGCGCCTCGCGCTGCTCACCCGTGGCGAGGGCTCGTGGGTGTGGGATGCCGATGAGAACCGCTACCTCGACTTCCTCGGGGGCATCGCGGTGAACTGTCTCGGCCATGCCCACCCGGTCTTCGTCGAGGCGGTGTCGCGGCAGGCCGCGACTCTCTCACACGTCTCGAACTACTTCGCCTCTCCCGCGCAGCTCGAGATAGCGGCTCGACTCAAGCGCCTGGCCGGCACCGGCGAGCAGGGACGGGTCTACCTTGCGAACTCCGGCGCCGAGGCGAACGAGACCGCCATCAAGCTGTCGCGTCTGCACGGCGCGCGCTTCGCCGAGGCGGAGGGACGTGCGCGCACCACGATCCTCGTCGTCGAGGGGGCCTTCCACGGGCGCACCATGGGCACGCTCTCGCTCACGCCCAAGCCCGCGTACCGCGAACCCTTCCAGCCTTCCATCCCCGGTGTCGTCACCGTCGAGCGCTCGATCGAGAGCCTCGAAGCGGCGTTCGCTGCCGGCGCAGTGGCGGCGATGATCGTCGAGCCCATCCAGGGCGAGGCGGGTGTGGTCGAGCTGCCGGCGGGGTTCCTCGCCCGTGCGCGGGAGCTCGCCACCGAACACGGGGCTCTGCTGATCCTCGACGAGGTGCAGACCGGATCGGGGCGCACGGGGGAGTGGTTCGCCTTCCAGCGCGAGGGCGTGATCCCGGATGCCGTGACGGTGGCCAAGAGCATCGGGGCGGGCTTCCCGCTCGGCGCGCTCATCACCTTCGGTGCCGCGAGCGAGCTGTTCTACCCCGGCACCCACAACTCGACCTTCGGCGGCAACCCGCTCGCGAGCGCCGTGGCGAACGCGGTGCTCGGGCACATCGAGAGCGAGAGCCTGCTCGACAACGTCACCGCGCGCGGAGCGCAGCTGCGCGATGCCGTGCTGTCGCTTCCCCTGGTCGTCGGCACCTCCGGCGCGGGGCTGCTCATCGGCATACGGCTGACCGCGCCGGTCGCCGCCGAGGTCCGCGCGGCCGCGCACGAGCGCGGCCTGATCGTCAACGCGCCGACGTCCGATGTCATCCGCATCGCCCCCGCATACACGATCGGCGACGAGGAGGTCGACGAGTTCGTCACGCGCTTCGGCGCGGCGCTCGCTGCCGTCGCCGAGAACCTTCCCGACACATCCAAGGAGCCGAAGTGACCCGCCACCTGCTGCGCGACGACGACCTCACCCCTGCCGAGCAGAACGAGATCCTCGAGCTGGCGCTCGAGTTGAAGAAGGATCGCTGGGCGAACCGAGCCCTCGCGGGCCCGCAGACCGTCGCCGTGATCTTCGACAAGTCGTCGACCCGTACCCGCGTCTCGTTCGCGGTGGGCATCGCCGACCTCGGCGGATCGCCGTTGATCATCTCCACCGCGAACAGCCAGCTCGGCGGCAAGGAGACGCCGTCCGACACCGCGCGCGTGCTCGAGCGCCAGGTGGCGGCCATCGTCTGGCGCACCTACGCCCAGTCCGGTCTCGAGGAGATGGCGCGCGGAACCAGGGTGCCCGTCGTCAACGCCCTCTCCGACGACTTCCACCCCTGCCAGCTGCTGGCAGATCTGCTCACGATCCGCGAGCACAAGGGCGAGCTGAACGGGCTCACCCTGACGTTCTTCGGTGACGGACGCAGCAACATGGCGCACTCATACGCTCTCGCAGGGGTCACCGCGGGCATGCACGTGCGCATCGCCTCGCCGGACGCGTACGCGCCGCGCGCCGACGTCGTCGCGGCCGCCGAGGCGCGAGCGGCGCAGACCGGCGGGTCTCTCACCCTGGTCGCCGACCCGCGCGAGGCCGCGGAGGGCGCGGACGTGATCGTGACCGACACCTGGGTCTCGATGGGCAAGGAGGAGGAGAAGATCGAGCGGCTGCGCGATCTCGGCGGCTACAAGGTCACCACCGCGATCATGTCGCTGGCCGCGCCCGATGCCATCTTCATCCACTGCCTTCCCGCCGATCGCGGCTACGAGGTGGACTCCGAGGTGATCGACGGCCCGCAGAGCGTCGTGTGGGACGAGGCCGAGAACCGCCTGCACGCGCAGAAGGCCCTGCTGGTCTGGCTGCTCGGCAAGCAGGAGGCGGCATCGTGAGCGCGACGGGGCACGGCACGAACGAGGGTGCGCTCTGGGGTGCCCGCTTCGCCGGCGGACCCTCGCCGGAGCTCGCCGAGCTGAGCCGATCGACGCACTTCGACTGGATCCTGGCGCCCTACGACATCGCGGGATCGCACGCGCACGCGACCGCGCTGGAGGCGGCCGGATACCTGGAGGCGGACGAGGCCCGCATCATGCACGAGGGGCTCGACGCCCTGGCCGCACGCTATGCCGCCGGCACTCTGCTGCCCGATCCGGGCGATGAGGACGTGCACGGCGCTCTCGAGAAGGCGCTCATCGCCGAGGTGGGGGCCGAGGTCGGCGGTCGCCTGCGTGCGGGCCGCAGCCGCAACGATCAGATCGCCACGCTCGTGCGCATGTACCTGATCGACCACGCCCGCGTGATCGCGAAGGACCTGCTGCGCGTGATCGACGCCCTGGTCGCGCAGGCCGAGGCGAACCCCGCCGCGATCCTGCCGGGGCGCACTCACCTTCAGCACGCACAGCCTGTGCTGCTCGCCCACCACCTCCAGGCGCACGCCTGGCCGCTGGTGCGCGAGCTGGAGCGGCTCGTCGACTGGCGGCGCCGTGCAGGCGTATCGCCGTACGGCGGGGGAGCGCTGGCGGGATCGACGCTGGGGCTCGACCCGGCGCTCGTCGCCCGCGAGCTGGGTCTCGACCGCCCGGCCGAGAACTCGCTCGACGGCACCTCCGCCAGGGACGTCGTCGCGGAGTTCGCCTTCATCGCTGCGATGACGGGGATCGACCTGTCGCGTCTGAGCGAGGAGATCATCCTCTGGAACACCCGCGAGTTCGCCTTCGTCACGCTCGACGACGCGTACTCGACGGGGTCGAGCATCATGCCGCAGAAGAAGAACCCCGACATCGCCGAGCTCGCGCGCGGCAAGTCTGGCCGTCTGATCGGCAACCTCTCGGGACTGCTCGCGACGCTCAAGGGGCTGCCTCTGGCGTACAACCGCGATCTGCAGGAGGACAAGGAGCCCGTCTTCGACTCGGTGCAGACCCTCGAGGTGGTGCTGCCCGCCTTCGCCGGCATGGTCGCGACGCTGCGCTTCGACACCGAACGGATGGCCGAGCTCGCTCCGCAGGGCTTCTCGCTCGCGACCGATGTCGCCGAGTGGCTTGTCAAGCGCCGCGTGCCGTTCCGCGATGCGCACGAGATCTCGGGCGCACTGGTGCGCGCCTGCGAGGATCGCGGGATCGGTCTCGAAGACGCCGATGACGAGCTGCTGCTGTCGGTGTCCGATCACCTGACCTCAGAGGTGCGGGAGGTGCTGTCGATCGAAGGATCGGTGGCGTCTCGCTCCGGTGCGGGAGGAACGGCGCCTGAGCGCGTGGCGGAGCAGCGTGCCGAGCTCGTGGCTCGCGCACAGGCTGCGGCCCACGCACTCGGCCTCTGAGCTGCATCAGCCGCGGTTGAGGACATGCGCAGCGCTCGAGCAGGTTATATTCTGAATATATAACCTAATTTAGAATATCTGAGCGATATTCATGATACGGTCATGTCATGGTCGTCGCAGTGATCGCCGACATCGTCGGCTCTCGACAGCTCCGTGATCGGGCCGGGGCTCAGCGCGAGTTCGATGAGACCATCGCGCGCGTCGAGCGCGAGCATTCTCTCGCCATCCAGCCGCTGCGGCCGACGGTCGGAGACGAGCAGCAGGGCGTCTACGGCAGCCTCCACGACGCCATGGCCGGGGTGCTGCTGCTGCAGCTCGCCCTGCCGCAGGGCGTCGAGTTCCGGTACGGGATCGGCATAGGCGAGATCCGTGCGATCGAGTCAGCGCACCGCGAGCTGTCCGACGGCCCCGGCTGGTGGGCCGCTCGCGAAGCCATCGAGACCGTCCACGCCCGACAGGAGCGTGCTGTGCCGAGCGCGCGCAGCTGGATTGTCGCCGCCAGGGGGCAGGATGAGGTCATGGATGCGCAGGTGTCGACGGGCAACGCCTATCTGCTGGCGCGCGACGCGATCGTGGTGCGGATGACCGAACGCGAGCGACGCCTCGCATACGGCCGCATCGGCGGACTCTCGCAGAGCGCACTCGCCGAGCAGGAGGGGATCACTCAGCCGGCGGTGTCGAAGGCACTGCGCAGCTCCGGCGCCTCCGCCCTGCTCGACGGACTCGCCCTGCTGACGGGGGAGCGCGCATGATCCTCGCAGGTCTCTGCCTCACCGCGGTCGGCGCAGCCGACCTGGTCCGGCGCTTCGCCGCACGCAGGGCTGTGCGCATAGCCCTCCTCGTCGTTCTCGCCGCCGCGCTCGTGGCGATCGGCATACTCAGCGACGCGGTGGTGCCGGCGGTCATCGCGATCGTCGTCGGTGCCGTCTGGGTGCGATCGATGCCGCTGGATGCCATCGGCCCCGCCTCGTTCTGGCCGGCGGTCGTGCTCGCGGTGCTGGCGGGAGCGACCACAGCGCTCATGCCGGATCGGGCGGCTCCCGGTGTCATCGGCTCTGTCTGGCACCTGCGCTCGCCCGAGGGCGAGGTGACCTTCGACGCCGCGGTTCTCTGCGTCGGCGTGCTGCTCGTCGCCGCGGAATCCGGCAACCTCATCGTGCGGGCCGCCCTGGACCGAGAGGGCACCTGGCGCCCGGTGGAAGCCGCCGGGCGCTTCCGCGGCGGGCAGCTGCGCCAGCCCCAGCAGGCCGCGACCGGTTTCCAGGGCGGTCGGCTGATCGGACCGCTCGAACGGCTGCTCGTCATCGCACTCACTCTCGCCGGGGCGTATTCGCTGCTGGCGGCCATGCTCGCCGCGAAGGGGATCGTCCGCTTCCCCGAGATCTCCAAGGACGGCGAGACCGGAGCACGGGCCGAATACTTCCTCGTGGGCAGCCTGGTCAGCTGGGTCGTCGCCCTGGGGGCCGCGTTCCTGCTGTGGTGGGGTGTGCACAGCTGAGCGGATCGCCGCTGATAGCCTGGAACGCGTGTCTGATTCCGCTCTGACGACCGCCCCCGTGGCGCTCGACCCCACGTTCGAGAACGTGTGGGACGAGCTGCTCTGGCGCGGCCTCGTCCACGTGTCCACCGATCAGGAGGCGCTGCGCGCCCTTCTCGCCGGGGACCCGATCACGTATTACTGCGGATTCGACCCGACCGCGCCGAGCCTGCATCTGGGCAACCTGGTGCAGCTGCTGACGCTGCGGCGGATCCAGCTCGCCGGGCACAAGCCGCTCGGCCTCGTGGGCGGCTCGACCGGCCTGATCGGCGATCCGCGCCCTACAGCCGAGCGCACCCTGAACACGCGGGAGACCGTCGAGGAATGGGTGCGGCGCCTGCGCGCGCAGGTCGAGCGGTTCCTCAGCTTCGAGGGCGAGAACGCCGCTCGCATGGTGAACAACCTCGACTGGACGGCACCGATGAGTGCCATCGACTTCCTGCGGGAGATCGGCAAGCACTACCGCGTCGGAACCATGCTGAAGAAGGACGCCGTCGCCGCCCGCCTCAACTCCGACGCCGGTATCAGCTACACCGAGTTCAGCTACCAGATCCTCCAGGGCATGGACTTCCTCGAGCTGTACCGCTCGTACGACTGCGTGCTGCAGACCGGCGGCAGCGACCAGTGGGGCAACCTCACCAGCGGCACGGATCTCATCCACCGCGTCGAGGGGGTCTCGGCGCACGCCATCGGAACCCCTTTGATCACCAACAGCGACGGCACCAAGTTCGGCAAGAGCGAGGGCAACGCGGTCTGGCTCGACCCCGAGATGTGCAGCCCCTACCGGATGTACCAGTTCTGGCTCAGCACCGCCGATGCCGACGTGATCGAGCGGCTCAAGGTCTTCACGTTCCTGACCCGCGCTGAGATCGAGGAGTACGCGGCGCTCGTCGAGAGCGAGCCGTTCCGTCGCGCCGCGCAGAAGCGACTCGCGCTCGAGGTGTGCGCCACGGTGCACGGCGCCGAGGCCACTGCCGCGGTGATCGCGGCGTCCGACGCGCTGTTCGGCCAGGGCGACCTGAACGAGCTCGACGCGGCCACGCTGCGCAGCGCACTGGACGAGCTGCCCAATGCCACCATGCCCGCGGGAGCGTCGGTGGTCGAGGCGCTCGTGGCGACCGGCCTGGTCACCAGTGCCTCCGAGGCCCGACGCGCCATCGCACAGGGCGGGGTCTCGCTCGACGGCGAGAAGGTGGCTGACGACGAGAGCACCGTGCGGGGCACTCTGCCTGGCGGCGTCTCGGTCCTGCGTCGGGGCAAGAAGACCCTCGCGGGCGTCTTCATCGGCTGAGCATGCCGTTCACACCGAGCCACGCGGTGATCGCGCTGCCGTTCGCGCGATCACCGCTGGTTCCGGCGGCGATCGCGATCGGCGCGATGACACCCGACCTGCCGCTTTTCCTGCGCGGCGCGGGTATCTCGTACGGATTCACGCACGACTGGCCGAACGTCGTCTGGACGGCACTCGTGGCGCTCGCGCTGCTGCTCGTGTGGCGGGCGGTGCTGCGTCCGGCAGCGGTCGAGCTGGCGCCGGATGCCATCGCCGACCGGCTCCCCGACGACTGGCGTCGCACGGGTGCCGATGCCCTGATGGAAGTGGTGGCGCCGCGCGAGCGCTATGGGCGCCTCCTGCTGATGATCTCGCTCGTGCTCGGCGTGCTGTCGCACATCGGCTGGGACATGTTCACCCACGAGGGACGCTGGGGCGTCGCGGCGATTCCTGCGCTGCAGGAGATGTGGGGTCCGCTGGCCGGTTACAAATGGCTGCAGCACGGATCGAGCGTCGTGGGCCTGCTGCTCATCGGGATCTTCGCGCTGCGCTGGCTGGCCGCTCGAGCGTCGATCGCCCGACCGCGGCTGCTGCCCGCGTGGGTCCGCTGGACGTGGCTGGTGAGTCTGCCGCTCGTGCTCGTCACAGCGTGGCTCGTCGGACTGGCCGTGCTCGGCCCGCTGGACGCCGCGTTCACCGCCCAGCATCTGGCGTATCGGGTCCTGCCCCCGGCATGCGGACTGTGGGGCGCGGCCACGATCGCGCTGTCGGTGGGGATCGTCGTCGCGGCAGCGCGACGGCGGAAGCTTACGGCGAAGACCTGACGGTCACCCGGAGGCGAGCCCCAGTGCGGTCGCCGTCGAGCCGGATCACCACCATTCGGCGGGATCGCCGCCCCAAGGGCGGGGCGGACGGAAGTGCTCAGGCGAACCCGGCCACCGCACTGCTGGTGCCACGGTCGTCACGCGCAGCCCGGCGACTGAGAAGTCCTGGGTCCGGGCGCGCGGCGGGTCGCAGTCGGCGGCGGCGGTGCGCCGCGGCATCCCGAGAAGCTCGGCGGCGACGCGTCGCAGCGACGTGCGCACCAGTCGGCCGCCGCCGGCTTCGGCGCGGTAACGGAGGGCCGAGGCGATCCCCGCGGCGAGCAGATAGCCGGCGGAATGGTCCAGCGCCTGCGCCGGGAGGGCGCCCGGCGTGGTCCCGTCGGGGGACTCGAGCCATGCGATCCCCGACTCCGCCTGCACGAGACTGTCGAATCCGCGTGGCGAGGCGGAGCCTGGCCAGGCGCTCAGCTGGCCGATGACGAGGTGCGGATGCCTGGTAGCCAGCTCGATGGGGGAGAGGCCGAGGCGCGCGAGCGCGGAGGGCCTGTATCCGAGCACGATCGCGTCGGCATCCGCGAGCAGTCGCTCGAACGAGCCTCGCTCGGCCGCGATGTCGAGCAGTGCCGACCGCTTGCCGTGCCCCGTGTCGAGGTGCTGCCAACCAGGTTCGGGCAGGTGAGGCGGGTCGATGCGCAGCACGTCCGCCCCCGCCAACGCGAGGGTGCGAGTGGCGACGGGCCCGGCGATCACCCGGGTGAGATCGAGCACACGCAGTCCGGACAGGGGAGCTGCGGTGGAGTCCGACGGGAGGGCGCGGACGGGGGAATCAGCGAGGCGACGCGTCTCGACGAGCGGATGCCGCCGAAGGGCCTGGTCATGGGGAGGGTTCTCCCGGCGAACCGGGACGCACAGCCCGCCGGCCCCGACGACGGCCTCGGTCGCCGCCGCCGCAGTCATCGCCGCGAGCCGTTCGCCGATCTCGTCGGGCGATGCATCGTTCGCGAGCCGGAGCCCGATCCGCAGCGCCGACGCATGATGCGGATAGTTGCCGTGCGTCCGCACCCAGCCATCGCCCGTGCGCCAGAACCTCGACAGCGGCGACCACACCTCGGGCGCCTCGCCGTCGATGAGCAGGTGCCGATCGCTTCGGTAGGCCGCGGCGATCTGATCCGGGTCGGGCCACGACGCCCCGGTGGGGGAGAGTGCGGACCCCGCGGCGCTCACGCTCCGCCACGCGAGATCCCCTGTCGCCAGTCGCGATGGCAGGGGCACGAGGTGCCGGGACGCCGTCTGTCGCATGAGCCGACACTACGCCTGCGGAGCCGCGGAAACCCGCGGTGCCTGCGGTGCGACACGCCCGGGGTGTGGTGGGGATTTGCCGGGGTGTGTGGTTCGGCGTAAGTTATTACCTGTTCGCCCCAAGCGGTTGAGCGGAAGGCCTGAAGGGCCTGGCTCCCCTCCAAGTAGCGAATCATCCACCTTCAGCATTGTGAGCTTCGGTTCTGGTGCGGGTCTTTGGCCCGGGGAGTGTGGTCATCCCTGTCGGGGTTGTCGATTTGACAAGTTCGTCGGATGGGTTAGGCTGGAGAAGTTGCCTCGGAGACGGGGCGCGGATCTGGTCCTGGTTCTCTCGGCGTGTCGGTTTGACAGTCGGGCTGGGAAGATATAAGATTGTAAAGTTGCCCTGCGCTTCTTGCCCTGATGGGGTGGGTGTGTGGGTGCGTCCGATCCTTGAGAACTCAACAGCGTGCACTTGTCAAATGCCAAAT